>JAQIJM010000002.1:0-33586 GCA_036946245.1 Pseudomonas oryzihabitans | reverse complement strand
AGGCCCAGCGGCGGCGTGATGATGTCGGCCACGAAGGACGACACGATCTTGCCGAAAGCTGCGCCCAGGATGATGCCGACCGCCAGGTCGACCACGTTGCCTCTCATGGCGAATTTCTTGAACTCGGCAATGATGCTCATGCTGCACTCCTTTGGATGGTTTCGAAGAGACGATAGACGATTGTGCTCGCTTCGCTCGGGTTTGGAACCTTGCTAACGGTCTCTAGGTTCCCCGGAAGCGGCAAATCGCCGCGCGATCGGCAACTGGTCGCGGCTGTCGCACTTTGTCGAAGGGGCCGGGTCCACCCTTGTACGACGAGGGCTGCAACCCTCGCGACTTCCACCTCTCGTCCCCAAGGAGCCCCTGATGGTTGCCAAACACGACCTGCACAAAGACTTTCCCGAGTACGCCGAGCAGCTGGACAGCCGTCCCCAGACCGATGCGGCCTTCGCCAAGCTGCTGGAAGACTACGGCCAAGCTCGACCAGCAGATCCTCGATCTGGAAGAAGTGGAAGAATCCAGTGGCGACGAGGAACTGGGTCGTCTGCGCCGCGAGCGCGTCCTGCTCAAGGACAAGATCGCTCAGCAGCTGAAATACCCGTCCTAGCCGTACCGGGCTCGACCGACAGGGTCGAGCCCTACCTGGCGCGATTGGCAAGAGCCGCTGGCGTTGCCATCATGGCCTCCCAGGAGAGGAGCCGATGACCGACGAAGTGGCGATGTACCAGCAGTGGCACCTGTGGATCACCGAGGCGGCCGTGGAAGCCCAGCGCCGTCGCGTGCAGCTCGAATTCGCCGAATACAGCCGGTTGCTGGCCGACCTGCAACTGCTCGAACAGCAGCGGTGGCAACAGGCGTTGCCCGTCTGGTTGCGTGGCGAGGCGGAAATGGTGTCGACGCTCAAGCACTAGCGCCTGATCGGCGAATCTCCCCGGCAGAGCCTGATGACAGAGCGATGAACGACCAGCGGTGCCCGGCGGTCAATGGGTTACCCCAGGCTACTTTCGCGGGGTGAGCGAGGTTTATCCGGCCTACCTGGCCCTCTCAACGAGGATGTCCCCATGAAGCGTACCGCCCTGATCGCCCTGATGATGTTTGCCGCCGCCCCCG
Source organism: Pseudomonas oryzihabitans (assembly GCA_036946245.1). Taxonomy (GTDB): domain Bacteria; phylum Pseudomonadota; class Gammaproteobacteria; order Pseudomonadales; family Pseudomonadaceae; genus Chryseomonas; species Chryseomonas oryzihabitans_G. The sequence goes on along the minus strand of JAQIJM010000002.1, from coordinate 32,476 downwards.
TATTCGCCAAGGATCTGTGCGCGGTCCAGCTGCAGAAGCTGGACGATGCCAGCAAGATGAAGACCAACATGATCGGCCCGGGCAGTTCCCAGGCCCAGCAGATCGCCAGCTTCCGCAAGAACGCCGTGGAAGCGCAGAAGGCCGGCGACGAGAAGAAGTGCATCGCCCAGGCCAACCAGGCCCTGACCATGCTGCGTCAGCCGGGTGGCGAGGGCAACTAAACCCCAAGCCCGCAGTTCGAGAAAAGGCGCGCTCCCTCGCGGGAGCGCGCCTTTTCACTGTCTATGCATCCAGTCGTGTTATGCTGGGCGTCTTCCCTTCTCGACTGGAGAATTCCGCCATGGCCAAGGCCAAGCGTCTCTACGGCTGCACCGAATGCGGCGCCACCTTTCCCAAGTGGGCGGGCCAGTGTGGCGAGTGCGGTGCCTGGAACACCCTAGTGGAAACCGTCGTCGAGACCTCCGCCGTCCCTTCCGGACGCGCCGGCTGGGCCGGAGCCCAGGCGACCATCAAGACCCTGGCCGAGGTCAGCGTCGAGGAAACCCCGCGCTTCACCACCGATTCCACCGAGCTCGACCGGGTGCTGGGTGGCGGCCTGGTGGATGGCTCCGTGGTGCTGATCGGCGGCGATCCCGGCATCGGCAAGTCCACCATCCTCTTGCAGACCCTCTGCCACCTGGCCGCGCGCATGCCGGCGCTCTATGTCACCGGCGAGGAATCCCAGCAGCAGGTGGCCATGCGCGCCCGGCGCCTGGGGCTGCCGGAAGACAAGCTCAAGGTCATGACCGAGACCTGCATCGAGTCCATCGTCGCCACCGCCCGCCAGGAAAAGCCGCGGGTCATGGTGATCGACTCCATCCAGACCATCTTCACCGAGCAGCTGCAATCCGCGCCCGGCGGCGTGGCCCAGGTACGCGAGAGCGCCGCCTTGCTGGTGCGTTTCGCCAAGCAGACCGGCACCGCCATCTTCCTGGTCGGCCACGTCACCAAGGAGGGCGCCCTGGCCGGACCGCGGGTGCTGGAGCACATGGTCGACACCGTGCTCTATTTCGAAGGCGAATCCGACGGCCGCCTGCGCATGCTGAGAGCGGTGAAGAATCGCTTTGGCGCGGTCAACGAACTGGGCGTGTTCGGCATGACCGACAAGGGCCTCAAGGAGGTCTCCAACCCCTCGGCGATCTTTCTCAACCGCGCCCAGGAGGCGGTGGCCGGCAGTGTGGTGATGGCGACCTGGGAAGGCTCGCGGCCCATGCTGGTGGAGGTGCAGGCACTGGTTGATACCAGTCACCTGGCCAATCCGCGGAGGGTCACCGTGGGCCTGGACCAGAATCGCCTGGCCATGCTGCTGGCGGTGCTGCACCGCCATGGCAGCATTCCCACCTATGATCAGGACGTCTTCATCAACGTGGTCGGCGGGGTCAAGGTGCTGGAGACGGCGGTGGACCTGGCGCTGATGTCGGCGGTGATCTCCAGCCTGAGGGACCGCGCCCTGCCGCACGACCTGCTGGTGTTCGGCGAGATCGGCCTGTCCGGCGAGATCCGCCCTGTGCCCAGTGGCCAGGAGCGGCTCAAGGAGGCGGCCAAGCACGGCTTCAAGCGGGCCATCGTGCCCAAGGGCAATGCGCCCAAGGACCCGCCACCCGGCTTGCAGGTGGTCGCGGTGACGCGTCTGGAGCAGGCGCTGGATGCCCTGTTCGAATAGCCCTGGGCGGCTTTTGTAATATTTTTTAAAACTCTCGGCGGGGCAAGGTGGTCTATCAGGCGCTTCCATGACCCTGGATACCCGCCATGTCTCGTCTGCTCCCGCTTTCCGTATTCCTTGCCGGCTTCGCCACCAGTGCCCTGGTCCAGGCCGCCGATCCCAGCAGCTCCGCACCGGCCAGTCTGGAGGTGGATCAGCTGGAGTGGCAGCACGCCGACGAAGGCAGCGTTTTCAACTGGGATCTGGAAGGCTGGGCCCTGGGCGGCGGCGCCAATCGCCTGGATTTCCGCAGCCAGGGCGAGCGCAGCAACGGCCACACCGAGCAGGCCGAGGTGCAGGCGCTCTGGGGTCACGCCCTGGCCAAGGGCTGGGGCAGCGTGGCCGGCATCCGCCAGGATTTCAAACCCGGCTCGCCGCAGACCTGGGCCGCCCTGGGCATCCAGGAACACGATCCCGAGGATCTCGACATCGAGATCACCGCCTTCTTCGGCGAAAACAGCCAGACCGCCCTGCGCCTGGAAGCCGAATACGACTGGGCCCTGACCCAGCGGCTGATCCTCCAGCCCCATACCGAACTCAATTTCTACGGCCGCAACGACGAATCCCGCGGCCAGGGCGCCGGTTTCGCCGAAAGCGAAGCCGGGCTGCGCCTGAGATACCAGGTGACCCCGGAGGTCGCGCCCTATGTCGGGGTGTCCTGGAACGCCACCCACGGCAACACCGCCGCCATGGCGCGGGAAGAGGGCGAAGACACCCACGACGCCCGCCTGGTGGTGGGTCTGCACCTGGAGTTCTAGGCCCCGTTGGGCTTCGCTGCGCTCAACCCAACCTACAAGGCTACCGTTGCCGTAGGTTGGGTTGAGACGGCGTTATCGTCGAAGGCCAAGAGGCGGATTCAAGCCCAAGCACCCTTGGGCTTCGCTTTGCCTCAAGCCAACGGGCAAAGACGTCGCTCAGGGCGTACCCAGCGCCGCCAGTTCGCGTTCCAGCAGGGTTTCGTCGCCCAGGTTCAGCTCCACCAGGCGGCGCAGGTGGCTGATGGAATCCAGATCGATCTGGCGGCAGGCGAAGGCCAGCTGCTCGGGGGTTTCCCGCACCAGCTCCACGTCCATGCTCACCTGGGCCTCGTCGTTCAGCAGGATGCGCAGCTGATAGGCCGCGCTCGGCTGGGCCGACCACGCGGCAGGCCGCGCCAGCAGCACGCCCTTGAGCGAGATGTCGTCCACGGGCGCTGCCCACTGGCGCTCACCCTGGTGCAACTGCGCAGGGGCATCGAAGGTGAAGCGGGTAAAGCGGCGACGCTCGTTGGTGTCGTTCATGGAAAGGCTTCCTGAGGTTTCCTGATCACTGTAGACGACCGTGGCCGTCCCGTATCGACTGCGCCTGGAAGGGTAGCCGGCGGCGGCCAGTGGGGCCAGGACGAGAGGGCTCATTGGTCGCCAGGGGGCGAGCAGCGGCCCAATTCGTCAGACGTTGGACGTGCCCTCCGGGCGCCAGCCGTACTCGCGCGCATGGCGGACCAGATCGGCCGGCTTCTGGATGTCCAGCTTGCGGCGGATGCTCAGGCGGTGGGTCTCCACCGTGCGCACGCTGAGTCCCAGCTGCTGGGCCATGGTCTTGTTGTTGAGGCCCTGGGCCATGAGCAGCAGCACCTGCCGCTCCCGGGGGGTAAGGTCGCCGTCACTGGCGCCCCCCTCGCCCAGGCGGGCGGCGATGGCGCTGCTGTAGAAGCGCCCGCCGACCGCCAGGGCTTCCACCGCGGCGATGATCTCCTCGGACGGTGCATCCTTGAGCACATAGCCGGCCGCGCCGACCCGCAGCGAGGTGCTCACGTATTCGCGATTGTCGTACATGCTCAGGATCAGCACCCGGGCGCGCGGGGCCCGCTCGGCGATCAGGGCGGTCAGCTCCAGGCCATTGATGTCCTTGAGGCCGATGTCCACCAGCAAGATGTCCGGATCGAGCCGCGCCAGCAGGTCGAGGGCTTCCGCGCCGCTACCGGCCTCGCCGACCACGACGAAGCGCTCGATGGTGCCCAGCAGCGCCCGCACCCCGGCGCGGACCAGGGCATGGTCGTCGACCAGGAGGATGCGGATGGGCGTCATGTCGGGCTTTCCTCGTCGGCCGGGAGGTCCGAGCGTAGCAGAACCACGTCCAGGGTCGTGCCGCCGGGGCCGGACTGGATGGCGCAACGACCGCCGAACAGCTCCACCCGCTCGCGGATGTTGCGCAGGCCGATGCCGCCGCTGAGGCGCTCCACCTGGCCGGTATCGAAGCCGCGGCCGTCGTCGTGCACGGTCAGGCAGATCCAGCGCCCACGCCGCTGCAGGTCGATGACGACCTTGCGCGCCGCGGCATGGCGCTCGATGTTGGTCAGGGCCTCCTGGACAATGCGGAACAGGGCGACGTCCATGTCGCCGCCGGCGGTGCTGTCGTCCAGGGTCTGCCGATAGTCCACGTCCAGGCCGCTGCGCTGGCGGAATTCCTCCACCAGCTGGCCGAGCGCCGCGGGCAGGCCAAGGGTATCCAGCAGGGAAGGGTGAAGGTCGTGGGAGATGCGGCGGATCTCGCCGATGGCGGCGGCCAGGCGCTGGGTGCCTTCGCGCAGGGTCTTGCCGGCGCTGGGCTTGCCGGTCCCCAGTTCGCGGCTGGCCAGCTCGAACTGGAACTTGATGGACACCAGCAGCTGGCTGATGCCGTCGTGCAGCTCCCGCGACAGTCGCGATCTTTCCTCTTCCTGGGAGGTGATGAGTCTCTGGGTCAGCTGCTTGAGCTTGCGATCGGCCAGGCGATGCTCGCTGACGTTGAGCGTCAGGCCGCCGGCGAACACCAGCAGCACCGCCACCAGGGCCACCCCGGCGCTGGCCAGCAGGGTGGTGCGGATGCCGGCGGCCACGTCGTGGCGCACCTGGGCGAGGGCGGCGTCCACGTCGTCCAGATAGAGGCCGGTGCCCAGCACCCAGCCCCAGCGCTGCAGCTGGGTCACGTAGGCGAGCTTTTCCGCCATCTGGCCGCTGGAAGGCTTCTGCCAGCCATAGCGCTGGAAGCCGTCGCCCTGGCTGGCACTGCGCAGCAGCGCCTGGATCACCAGCAGGCCGTTGCCGTCGGTGAGTTGCCAGAGATCCTGGCCGACCAGTTCGGGCTGGCGCGGATGCATGAGATTGCGGCCATGCTGGTCGTAGACGAAGAAGTAGCCGTCGCTGCCGAAGTTCAGGCTGGCCAGCAGCGCCAGTACCCTGGCCTTGGTCTCTTCGTCGTCGCGACCGCTGCCGTACAGCGGCTGGATGGCACTGACGCCCATCTCCACATAGTTGCGCAACTCGGTCTTCTTGCTGCCGAGGATGCTGTGTTCGAGCAGCCGCGCCTGCTGCTCGCCCAGGCGCTGGCTCTGTTCCAGGACCACCAGGCAGACCGCTGCCACCGCCAGCAGCAGCGGCAGGAGTCCGAGGGCGACCATCTTGTATTTGAGCTGCATCGGCACCTGTCCGGGCGGGAGGCTACGTAGAACTACGTAGCGGGCCTTGGGTAGTTCTGCGAATTTCGCTGTCGCGTCGAGCCGCCGATAGTAATATGGCTCCGCTGTGGGCTCTCACAATAACAAGTATCGCCGCGGCCACCGGTGCGCGGCAGGAGAACAAGCATGACCCGAATGGCCAGCCATCTTGCCTGGTTCGCCGTTGCCGTACTGGGCGCCTTCGCGCTGGGTACCGTGGCGCTGAGTCGAGGCGAAGCGATCAACGCCCTCTGGATCGTGGTCGCCGCCGTGGCGATCTACCTCGTTGCCTACCGCTACTACAGCCTGTTCATCGCCACCAAGGTGATGGGCCTGGACGCCAAGAGAGCCACGCCCGCCGTGCTCAACAACGACGGCCTGGACTACGTCCCCACCAACAAGCACATCCTCTTCGGCCACCACTTCGCCGCCATCGCTGGCGCCGGTCCGCTGGTAGGCCCGGTGCTCGCCGCCCAGATGGGCTATCTGCCCGGCACCCTCTGGCTGATCGCCGGGGTGGTCTTCGCCGGCGCGGTGCAGGACTTCATGATCCTGTTCCTCTCCACCCGCCGCAACGGCCGCTCCCTGGGCGACATGGTGCGCGAGGAGATGGGGCGCATCCCCGGCACCATCGCCCTGTTCGGCTGCTTCCTGATCATGATCATCATCCTCGCGGTGCTGGCGCTGATCGTGGTCAAGGCCCTGGCCGAGAGCCCCTGGGGCATGTTCACGGTGATCGCCACCCTGCCGATCGCCATGTTCATGGGCGTCTACATGAGATACATCCGCCCCGGACGCATCGGCGAGATCTCGCTGATCGGCGTGGTGCTGCTGCTGGCTTCCATCTGGGTGGGTGGCCTGGTCGCCGCCGATCCGGTCTGGGGTCCGGCCTTCACCTTCACCGGCGTGCAGATCACCTGGATGCTGATCGGCTACGGCTTCGTCGCCGCCGTGCTGCCGGTCTGGCTGGTGCTGGCCCCGCGTGACTACCTGTCCACCTTCCTCAAGATCGGCACCATCATCGCCTTGGCCATCGGCATCCTGGTGACCATGCCGATGCTCAAGATGCCGGCCCTGACCCAGTTCGTCGACGGCACCGGTCCGGTGTGGAAGGGCACCCTGTTCCCCTTCCTGTTCATCACCATCGCCTGCGGCGCGGTGTCCGGCTTCCATGCCCTGATCAGCTCGGGCACCACGCCCAAGCTGATCGCCAAGGAAACCCATGCCCGCTACATCGGCTACGGCGCCATGCTGATGGAGTCCTTTGTCGCCATCATGGCCATGGTCGCCGCCTCGGTGATCGAGCCGGGCGTCTATTTCGCCATGAACAGCCCGGCCGCCGTGGTCGGCGCCGACGTGGTGTCGGTGGCCGCCAAGATCAGCACCTGGGGCTTCGTGGTGACGCCCGAGATGCTGCAGGCCACCGCCACCGAGATCGGCGAGCACACCATCCTGGCCCGTGCTGGTGGCGCGCCGACCCTGGCGGTGGGCATCGCCCAGATCATGCACAACGTGCTGCCGGGCGAGAACACCATGGCCTTCTGGTACCACTTCGCCATCCTGTTCGAGGCGCTGTTCATCCTGACTGCGGTGGACGCCGGCACCCGCGCCGGACGCTTCATGCTGCAGGACCTGCTGGGCAGCTTCGTGCCGGCGCTGAAGCGCACCGACTCCTGGACCGCCAACGTCATCGGCACCGCCGGTTGCGTCGCCCTCTGGGGCTGGCTGCTGTACCAGGGCGTGGTCGATCCGCTGGGCGGCATCAACACCCTCTGGCCGCTGTTCGGCATCTCCAACCAGATGCTCGCCGGTATCGCCCTGATGCTGGGCTCGGTGGTGCTGATCAAGATGAAGCGTCAGCGCTATGTCTGGGTCACCCTGGTGCCGGCCGTCTGGCTGCTGATCTGCACCACCACCGCCAGCCTGATCAAGCTGTTCGATTCGAATCCGGCGGTCGGCTTCCTGGCCCTGGCCAAGAAGTACAGCACCGCCATGGCCCAGGGCCAGGTGATCGCCCCGGCCAAGAGCATGGAGCAGATGCAGCACATCGTCTTCAACGCCTACACCAACGCCACCCTCTCGGTGCTGTTCCTGGTGGTGGTGATGAGTATCCTGTTCTTTTCCATCAAGGTCGGTCGCGCCGCCCTGGCCAAGCCCGAGCGCAGCGATCGCGAGACCCCGTTCCAGCCGGCCACGGGCGTTTAAAGGAGAATCCTATGTTCAATGACCTGGGTCGCATGGGTAAGTACCTGGGGCAGGCCGCCAAGATGCTGGTGGGCATGCCCGACTACGATACCTACGTCGAGCACATGCGCGGCAAGCACCCGGACCAGCCGGTGATGAGTTACGAAGCCTTCTTCCGCGAGCGCCAGGAAGCGCGCTACGGTGGCGGCAAGTCCGGCGCCATCCGCTGCTGCTGACCCCAGGGTCTCCTCCAGGCCGGGCCTCAAGCCCGGCCTCTTTCTGTCTGGAGTTGCCATGCACGAACCCATCCCCGTCACCGTCCTGACCGGCTTTCTCGGCGCCGGCAAGACCACCCTGCTCAAGCACATCCTGCAGGCCGAGCACGGCCTCAAGATCGCCGTGATCGAAAACGAATTCAGCGCCCTCGACGTCGACGGCGAATTGCTGGAAGACGCGGGCGCGGTACAACTGATGAAGGTCGCCAACGGCTGCGTCTGCTGCACCGGCAGCAAGGACCTGGCCTATGCCCTGACCGTGCTGCTGGAGCGGCTGGACAGCGGCGAACTGGATTTCGAGCGCCTGGTGGTGGAATGCACCGGTCTCGCCGATCCCGGTCCGGTGGCCCAGACCTTCTTTACCGACGACCTGCTGCGCGAGCGCTATCTGCTCGACGGGGTGCTGACCCTGGTGGACGCCGTCCATGCCAGCGAGCAACTGAGCGATCCGCTGCTGCAGGCGCAGATCGGTTTCGCCGACCGCCTGCTGCTGACCAAGCTCGACCTGGCCGAGCCGGCCGCCGTCGAGGCGCTGGAGAATCGCCTGCAGCGCATCAACCGCCGTGCGCCCATCCGCCATGTCGATCACGGCCGCATCGAGCTGGCCGAATTGCTCGACATCCGCGGGTTCAACCTGCACGACGAAGACCTGGCGCCGCCCACGCTGTTTCGCCCGCTGCGCCCGGTGTCGGAAGCCGTCAGTCTCACCGAGCGCATCCAGTCCATCGCCATCCGCGAGTCGCGCCCCTACGACCAGGACAAGATCGGCAAGGTCATGGAGATGCTGCTCGACACCCTCGGCTGCGACCTGCTGCGTTACAAGGGGCTGCTCAACATCGCCGGCGAGGAGCGCCGCCTGCTGTTCCAGGGCGTGCAGCAGATCTATGCCGCCGACTGGGAGCGTGACTGGCTGGCCGACGAGGAACGCGAGAGTCGCGTAGTGCTGATCGGCATGGATCTGCCGGAAGAGCGCATCCGCGCCGCTTTCGAGCGGGCGGTGGCACGGGCCTGAGGCGGGCTGGATCACCAGTCACTGGCCCAGGATGGGAAGCACCGCGGGGGCGCAGAATCCCGGGGCGCCTTCGATACGGGCTTTAGCGATCCGGCGTCCGGCCATGCCTGAGCGCGGTGTCGGCGCCAATGGGATGGCGGCAACCCGGTCGATGACGCCGGACGAGGCGTAGCGCCACCGGACCAAATATCCCTCACCGAGGACGCTCTGCATGCTCCTGCTATGGCAAGCCCTGGCCACCGGTGGCCTGATCATGTTGGGCGGGTTGCTAATCGATCACCTGTTGCCGCACCGGGAGACGCGCGCGCGCCGCTGGTCGCGGCGCATCGCCCTGGTCGTCATGGGCGGTCTGGCCGGCATCGCCGGGCGGCTGTTGGTGGGCTGGCCCTAGGCGTCGCCGTCCGCGGCAGGCACCTTGGGCGCGGCGCGGCTGGCCAGCCGCTCCAAGGCCGCCTTGAGCTTGGGATCGCGGATGCCGGCGGCCACGTCGCGCAGGCTATCGGCGCCCACCTGGCTGACCTGGCGCACCGGTCGGACCCGGGTGGCGACGCCGGGACTCGGCTGCATCTTGAATTGCAGGCGCATCAGGCCGGCGAATTCCGGCGCCTGCTGCAGCAGTCTGAGCAGGCGGCGCTGCTGATAGCGCAGCCGCGTCGCCCAGTGGGCATCGTTGACCACCAGCAGCAGGGTGCCCTCGCGCCAGCTGGCCACCCGGCAGTGGGGGCGGGCAGCGGGTTGCAGCTGTTCTTCCAGCAACTGTTGCAGGCGCCCCAGTCGCTCGGCTTCGCGAAACAGCGACTTGAGCGGTTTGGCCTGGCGCAGCAGGGCAGCGGGAGCAACGGCGGAGAGAGGGCGAAAGGCCATGCGCAGGACTCGCGATGGGCGAAGAGAAGACGCCGATGGTAACAGATCGCTCTGGCGTCCTGGCGGCTGGGGGCCCGTCGTTCTTTCCTCATCGGCATTTCCGAGTAGAATGCCCGATTACCATCGCGGGACACCGCGGGTCTCAACCCCCGCGCCCAGGCGTCTGGCCAGGCTCTGCAGAGGCCTTGCCGCCCGTTTCGCTCCCCTCATTCCAGCGGAAGAATTCCAGTCGATATGTTTGCGCCTTTGTTGAAGAAATTCTTTGGAAGCAAGAACGAACGAGATGTCAAACGCCTAGGCAAGGTCGTGGTGGCCACCAATGCGTTGGAATCCCAGATTGCCTCCTTGAGCGACGAGCAACTGCGCGCCAAGACCGAGGAATTCAAGCAGCGCGTGGCCAAGGGCGAGTCCCTCGATGCCCTGATGCCGGAAGCCTTCGCCGTGGTCCGCGAGGCCGGCAAGCGCGTCATGGGCATGCGCCACTTCGACGTCCAGCTGATCGGTGGCGCGGCGCTGCACGAAGGCAAGATCGCCGAGATGCGCACCGGTGAGGGCAAGACCCTGGTGGGTACCCTGCCGGTCTACCTCAACGCGCTGTCCGGCAAGGGCGTCCACGTGGTCACGGTGAACGACTACCTGGCCCGCCGCGACGCCAACTGGATGCGGCCGCTGTACGAATTCCTCGGCCTGTCGGTGGGCATCATCCTGCCGTTCCAGCCGCCGGAAGAGAAACGCGCCGCCTACGCCTCGGACATCACCTACGGCACCAACAACGAATTCGGCTTCGACTACCTGCGCGACAACATGGCCTTCAGCATGGCCGAGAAGTACCAGCGCGAGCTGAACTTCGCGGTGGTCGACGAGGTGGACTCCATCCTCATCGACGAAGCCCGGACCCCGCTGATCATCTCCGGCCAGGCCGAAGACAGCTCCGAGCTCTATCAGAAGATCAACCAGCTGATTCCGCGTCTGCAGCAGCACATTGAGGAAGAGGAAGGCAATCCGACCCAGGTCGGCCACTACACCATCGATGAAAAGACCCGCCAGGTGGAGATCACCGAGCTGGGTCACCAGTACATCGAAGAGATGCTCACCGAGGCCGGGCTGCTGGCCGAGGGCGAGAGCCTCTACTCCGCGCACAACCTGGGCCTGCTGACCCACGTGTTCGCCGGTCTGCGCGCCCACACCCTGTTCCATCGCAACGTCGAGTACATCGTCCAGCAGGACCAGGTGCTGCTGATCGACGAGCACACCGGCCGGACCATGCCGGGTCGCCGCCTCTCCGAAGGCCTGCACCAGGCCATCGAGGCCAAGGAAGGACTGCCGATCCAGCCCGAGAGCCAGACCCTGGCCTCGACCACCTTCCAGAACTACTTCCGCCTCTACAAAAAGCTCGGTGGCATGACCGGCACCGCCGACACCGAGGCCTTCGAATTCCGCCAGATCTACAACCTCGACGTGCTGGTCATCCCGACCCACCGCGAGATCGCCCGTAAGGACTTCAACGACCTGGTCTACCTGACCCAGGCCGAGAAGTACCAGGCCATCATCGAGGACGTGAAGCAGTGCCAGGCCGAAGGCCGCCCGGTGCTGGTGGGTACCGCCTCCATCGAGAGCTCCGAGTACGTCGACCAGCTGCTGACCCAGGCCGGCATCGAGCACAAGGTGCTCAACGCCAAGTACCACGAACGCGAAGCCGAGATCATCGCCCAGGCCGGGCGTCCGGGCGCCGTGACCATCGCCACCAACATGGCCGGTCGCGGTACCGACATCCTGCTCGGCGGCAACTGGGAAGTGGAAGTCGCGGCCCTGGAGAATCCCTCCGAGGAGCAGATCGCCGCAATCAAGGCCGCCTGGCAGGCGCGCCACAAGCAGGTCATCGACGCCGGCGGCCTGCACGTGATCGCCTCCGAGCGTCACGAATCCCGCCGCATCGACAACCAGCTGCGCGGCCGTGCCGGTCGCCAGGGCGACCCGGGTTCCAGCCGCTTCTACCTGTCGCTGGAAGACAGCCTGATGCGCATCTTCGCCTCCGACCGGGTCAAGAACTTCATGAAGGCCCTGGGCATGCAGGGCGGCGAGGCCATCGAGCACCGCATGGTCACCAACGCCATCGAGAAGGCGCAGCGCAAGGTCGAAGGCCGCAACTTCGACATCCGCAAGCAACTGCTGGAATACGATGACGTGGCCAACGAGCAGCGCAAGGTGATCTATCACATGCGCGACACCCTGCTGGCCAACGAAGACGTCGGCGACACCATCAAGGGCTTCCGCGAGGAAACCCTGACCCAGGTGATCAACGAGCACATCCCGCCGCAATCGCTGCCCGAGCAGTGGGACATCCCCGGCCTGGAAGCCGAGCTGTACAGCGTCTTCGGTCTGCAACTGCCCATCGGCCAGTGGCTGGACGAAGACGACAAGCTGTACGAGGACACCCTGCGGGTGAAGATCCTCGAGCAGCTCGAAGCCGCCTACATGGAAAAGGAGGACCTCGCCGGTCGCGAGGCCCTGCGCAACTTCGAGAAGCAGATGCTGCTGCGGGTGGTCGACGACCTCTGGAAGGACCACCTCACCACCATGGACCACCTGCGTCACGGTATCCATCTGCGCGGCTACGCCCAGAAGAACCCCAAGCAGGAATACAAGCGCGAGTCCTTTACCCTGTTCCAGGAACTGCTGGACAGCATCAAGCGCGACACCATCCGCGTCCTGTCCCATGTCCAGGTGCGTCGCGAGGATCCGGCCGAGGAAGAGGAGCGCATGCGCCGCGAGGCCGAAGCCATGGCCGAGCGCATGCAGTTCCAGCACGCCGAGGCGCCTTCGCTGGTCGATCCCGAGGTGCTCGAGGACGAGCAGGGCGAAGACACCGTGGTGCCCTTGCAGCCCCAGCGCAATGACCAGAAGATCGGTCGCAACGAGCCGTGCCCCTGTGGTTCCGGCAAGAAGTACAAGCAGTGCCACGGCAAGCTCGATTGAAGGCCTGCCCAGGCAGTCGAGGCACGGCAACCTGTCGGCATAGCCGCCGACAGGTTGTAAACTCCACTCGCTAGGCTGTTTGCGCCCCTTGCCCCGGCTGGGCGAGGCGGGCGCTGGAAGGCTGCTTTCCACGCCGCGACCGGTTTTCCGCTCGCGGCGTTTCCTTTTCTTTCACTGGAGTTTTCCCATGGCTGTCGGTCTCGGTCCGCTCTCCACGCTGCACCCGGTTCCCGGTTTCGAACTCGGTATCGCCTCTGCCGGCATCAAGCGCCCCGGGCGCAAGGATGTGGTGGTGATGCGCTGTGCCGAAGGCTCCAGCGTGGCCGGGGTCTTTACCCTGAACGCCTTTTGCGCGGCCCCGGTGATCATTGCCCGTCAGCGCTTCGCCGGCCCCGTGCGTTACCTGTTGACCAACACCGGCAATGCCAACGCCGGTACCGGACAGCCCGGGCTGGCCGCGGCCGAGCGCACCACCAAGACCCTGGCGACCCTCGCCAGCGTCGGCGAGGAGGCGGTACTGCCGTTCTCCACCGGGGTGATCGGCGAACCGCTGCCGGTGGAAAAGATCGAAGCCGCGCTGCCGGCCGCCCTGGCCGATCTGGCCGAGGACAACTGGGCCGCCGCCGCCACCGGCATCATGACCACCGACACCCTGCCCAAGGGCGCCAGCCGCCAGTTCCAGGTGGACGGCACCACCGTCACCGTGACCGGCATCAGCAAGGGCGCCGGCATGATCAAGCCGAACATGGCGACCATGCTCGGCTACGTGGCCACCGACGCCAAGGTCGCCCGGGGCCTGCTGCAGGATCTGCTGGCCGACGCCGCCAACCGCTCCTTCAACCGCATCACCATCGATGGCGACACCTCCACCAACGACTGCTGCATGCTGGTGGCCACCGGTCAGGCGGCCATGGCGGAAATCACCCAGGCCAGCGGTGCGGCCTTCGAGCAGCTGCGCGAAGCGGTGTTCGCGGTGTTCGCCGAACTAGCCCAGGCCATCGTGCGTGACGGCGAGGGTGCCACCAAGTTCGTCACCGTGCAGGTCAATGGTGGTGGCAATGCCCAGGAGTGCCTGGACGTCGGCTACGCCGTGGCCCATTCGCCGCTGATCAAGACCGCGCTGTTCGCCTCCGATCCCAACTGGGGCCGCATCCTCGCCGCCGTCGGCCGGGCCGGCGTGCCCCAGCTGGACGTCAGCCTGATCGACGTCTTCCTTGGTGGCGTGCAGATCTGCCAGCAGGGCGGTCGCGCGGCCACCTATACGGAAGAGCAGGGCGCGCGGGTCATGGCCCAGGCCGAGATCGAGATCCGCATCGAGCTGGGTCGCGGCAGCCACAGCGAGACCATCTGGACCACCGATCTCTCCCACGACTATGTGAAGATCAACGCCGAGTACCGTACCTGACGGCTACCCGACGCCTTGGCGTCCGCTCCGGCGGGCGCCTGCGGCGGTCCTCGCGGGCCGCATCGTTTCGAGGAATCCCCGCATGTCCCAGCTGCAACTCGTGATCGGCAACAAGAATTTTTCATCCTGGTCGTTGCGGGCCTGGCTGGCCATGGAGCTCAGCGGCGCCGCCTTTGACGAGGTGTCGATTCCGCTCTATACGCCCAACAGCCGCGCCTTGCTCAAGGCCCAGTCGCCCACCGGCAAGGTGCCGGTGCTCAAGCTGGCCGAGGGCACCATCTGGGATTCCCTGGCCATCGTCGAATACCTCGCCGAGGCCTATCCCGACGCCGGGCTGTGGCCCGCCGAGACCCTGGCCCGCGCCCATGCCCGGGCGCTGTGCGCCGAGATGCACAGCGGTTTCCTGGCCCTGCGCCGCGAATTGCCCATGGATCTGCGTCGTCGCCAGCGGCTGAAGTCGACCACCGCCGAGGCGGTGGAAGACATCCAGCGCATCCAGCGCCTGTGGCGCGAATGCCGCGAACGCTATGGCCAGCAGGGTCCCTATCTGTTCGGGACCCCGACCATCGCCGATGCCTTCTATGCCCCGGTGGCCAGTCGCTTCCGCAGCTACGGGGTGGAACTGTCGGCCGAGGCGGCCGCCTATGTCGAAACCATCTACGCCTGGCCGGCCTTCCAGCGCTGGCTGGCGGAGGCTGAAACCGAGGAGCAGAGCGCATGACTCGTCTGCATGTCGTCGCCGCGGTGATCCGCGACCCCCAGGGCCGGATCCTCATCGCCCAGCGCCCGGCGCACAAGCACCAGGGCGGCCTCTGGGAATTCCCAGGAGGCAAGGTCGAGGCCGGGGAGGCCCCGGCCGTGGCCCTCGCCCGCGAACTGGCCGAGGAGCTGGGTATCCAGGTCACAGGGGCGCGGCCGCTGCTGCAGGTGCGCCACGACTATCCCGACCAGGCGGTGCTGCTGGATGTCTGGCAGGTGGACGCCTTCACCGGTGACGCCCACGGCGCTGAAGGCCAGCCCTTGGCCTGGGTCGCGCCTCGCGAGCTGGCCGACTACGACTTCCCGGCGGCCAATCGACCCATCGTCCAGGCGGCGCGGCTGCCGGAGCGCTACCTCATCACCCCCGGCGAGCTGACCACCGCGGAATTGCTCAATGGCCTGCACCGGGCGCTGGACAGCGGCATCCGCCTGGTCCAGCTGCGCACGCCGGACAACTTCGATCCCCAGTACCGCGACCTGGCCGGCGACGTCCAGGGCCTCTGTACCGGCCGCGCCCAGTTGATGCTCAAGGGGCCGCTGGAATGGCTGGGGGATTTTCCCGCGGCTGGCTGGCACCTGACCGCCGAGCAGCTGCGCCGCTATGCGCCCAATGGCCGACCCTTCCCGGCGCAACGCCTGCTGGCGGCCTCCTGCCATGACGCCGAGGAGCTGGCCCTGGCTCAGCAGATGGGGGTGGACTTCGTCACCCTGTCGCCGGTGATGCCCACCGCGAGCCATCCCGGCGCTCCGACCCTGGGCTGGGTCAAGGCCCAGCAACTGCTGGCCGACTGCAACCTGCCGGCCTATCTGTTGGGCGGACTGGGCGAGGACGACCTCACCAGCGCCTGGCAGGCCGGCGCCCAGGGCGTGGCGGCGATCCGGGCGTTTTGGCCTGGGGGCGTTTGAGACAAATGGTGTAATCCAATCGCGGCCATGGGCCGCTCCTACAGGCGCACCGAACACCCGTAGGAGCGGCCGCATCGGCGGACCGCCATGGCCGCGATATCGGCACAAAAAAAGCCCGCCAATCGGCGGGCTTTTTCATCGGCGGGAAAATTACAGCCGCGGATAGTCGATGTAGCCCACCGGGCCCTTGCTGTAGAAGGTGTCCGGGTGCGGCTCGTTCAGCGCGGCGTCCTGTTCCAGGCGTTGCGGCAGGTCCGGGTTGGCGATGAAGGGCACGCCAAAGGCCACGGCATCGGCCTTGCCTTCGTCCAGCCAGGCATTGGCCTTGGCCTTGTCGAATTTCTCGTTGGCGATGTAGACGCCGCCAAAGGCCGCCTTGAGGTCCGGGCCGAGGCTGTCGCTGCCGGCCGCTTCGCGGATGCAGATGAAGGCGACCTGGCGCTGGCCGAGCTCCCGGGCGACATGGCCAAAGGTGGCGGCGGGGTCGTTGTCGCCCATGGTGTGCATGTCGCCACGGGTGGACAGGTGCACGCCGACGCGATCGGCGCCCCAGACGTCGATGCAGGCATCGGTCACTTCCAGCAGCAGCCGGGCGCGATTCTCGATGGAGCCGCCGTAGTTGTCGGTGCGCTGGTTGGTGTCGCTCTGCAGGAACTGGTCGAGCAGATAGCCATTGGCCCCGTGGACCTCGACGCCATCGAAGCCGGCGCGCTTGGCGTTCTCGGCGCCATGGCGATAGGCGGCGACGATGCCGGGGATCTCGGCGGTTTCCAGTGCCCGCGGGGTGACATAGTCACGCTTGGGGCGCAGCAGGCTGACGTGGCCCTGGGCAGCGATGGCGCTCGGCGCTACCGGCAGTTCGCCGTCGAGATAGCTGGGATCGGAGATGCGGCCCACGTGCCAGAGTTGCAGCACGATGCGGCCACCGGCCTTGTGCACGGCGGTGGTGACGCGCTGCCAGCCGGCCACCTGCTCGTCGGACCAGATGCCGGGGGTGTCGGGATAGCCCACGCCCATGGGGTCCACCGAGGTGGCTTCGGTGATGATCAGACCGGCGGATGCGCGTTGCACGTAGTACTCGACCATCAGGTCGCCCGGGACCCGGCCTGGTTCGGCGCGGCAGCGAGTGAGGGGCGCCATGATGACGCGGTTGGGCAGTTCCAGGGCGCCGATCTTGATCGGGTCGAACAGCTGAGTCATGGCTAGCTCTCTTGATTAGCTGGCGGTCGCCAGGCCGCTCTTGCGGGCCTGGCTGGCGGTCAGCAGGGTGGCGATAAGGGCCAGCAGGGCGAGCCCGCTGGCGGCGAGGGGTACCGCGGTAAGACCCAGGCCGTGGTCGATCACCAGGCCACCGACCCAGGCGCCGAGGGCATTGCCCACGTTGAAGGCGCCAATGTTGAGGGTCGAGACCAGATTCGGCGCGTCCTTGCCGAAGGTGACCACGTTGATCTGCAGGGCCGGCACGGCGGCGAAGGCGGCCGCGGCCCAGAGGAAGAGGGTGATCTCGGCGGGCAGGAAGGCGTGACCGGTCCAGCGCAGGGCGGCGGAGGTCAGCGCCAGGGCGACGAAGATGCCCACCAGGCTGGTGGCCAGGCGCCAGTCGGCCAGGCGACCGCCGATGAAGTTGCCCAGGGTCAGGCCCAGGCCGATCAGCAGCAGGGTACCGGTGACGCCCCGTGGCGAGACGCCGGTGACCTCTTGCAGCAGCGGCGCCACATAGGTGAAGAGGGCGAACATGGAGGCGGCGAAGAACACCGTCATCGACAGCGCCAGCCAGAAGCCCAGGCCGCGCAGGGCGAGCAGTTCCCGGCGCAGGTCGGCGCGCGGCTGGTTACGGTCGGCCGGCAGCACCCGCCAGAGACCGATCAGGGCGACCACGCCGATCGCCACCACCGCCCAGAAGGTCGAGCGCCAGCCGGCGGCCTGGCCGAGGGCGGTGCCCAGGGGCACGCCCAGCACATTGGCCAGGGTCAGGCCGGTGAACATCAGGGCCACCGCTGAGGCGCGGCGATTCTCCGGGACCAGGCTCGCCGCCACGACCGCGCCGATACCGAAGAAGGCGCCATGGCAGAGGGCGGTGACCACCCGCGCCAGCATCAGCATGTTGTAGCCGCTGGCCACCGCGCAGAGCAGGTTGCCAAAGATGAAGATGCCCATCAGGGCGAGGAGGGCGCGCTTGCGCGGCCAGTGGGCGGTGGCCAGTGCCATGAAGGGCGCGCCGACGGCCACGCCCAGGGCATAGCCGGTGACCAGCCAGCCGGCGCTGGGAATGGACACGCCGAGATCGGCGGCGACGTTGGGCAGCAGCCCCATGATGACGAATTCGGTGGTGCCGATGGCGAAAGCGCTCAGCGCCAGCACGATGAGAGAAGCGGGCATCAGGATTCCTTGCAGACTAGAGTTCGCGGGCGAGACGTTGCAGAAAGGCCTGGATGGCGGCCTCGTCGCGTTGGTAGAACACCCATTGGCCGATGCGCCGCGTGGTGACCAGGCCAGCCCGGGTCAACACCGCCAGGTGGGCCGAGACCGTGGACTGCGAGAGTCCGGCACGGGCTTCGATCTGTCCGGCGCAGACGCCCGTACCCAGGTCGTGTTCCTGGTGCGGGAAGTACTGCCGGGGATCGCGCAGCCAGCCGAGGATCTGGCGGCGCAGGGGATTGGCCAGGGCTTTGAGGATCTCGTCCATCACGGTCGCATCGTCATATTGGGTTGTAACGAACCTTAGATCGCGAAAAATCGATATGCAAGCTATCTATCTTCGATTCTGCCTATTGCGGGCTTAGAGGCTCACTATCGCGATAAGTGTCCGCGGGCGCCGCCTCGTTCAGTTGCGATTCAGATCACGCGGCTAGAATTGCCGGGTGCGGCCCCATTCGCCGCAATGGATTTCCAAGGAGCAAAGACATGGCGCTGCCCACCCGTATCCTTCTCGCCAGCCTGGCCCTGGCCACCCTGGCCGGATGCGCATCCCCCAATCCCTACGAAAACCAGGGTCAGGCCAGCGGGGGTACCTCCAAGACCGCCAAGTACGGCGGCCTGGGTGCCCTGGCCGGTGCCGTCGCCGGTGCGGCCATCGATCACAACCACCGCGGCAAGGGTGCGCTGATCGGCGCCGCCGCCGTGGGTGCGGCCGCCGCCGGTTACGGCTATTACGCCGATCGCCAGGAAGCCGAGTTGCGTCGGCAGATGGAAAACACCGGCGTCGAGGTGCAGCGCCAGGGCGATGACATCAAGCTGATCATGCCTGGCAACATCACCTTCGCCACCGATTCGGCCGATATCGCCAACAGCTTCTACAAGCCGCTGAACGACCTGGCCAATTCCTTCAAGCAATTCGATCAGAACAGCATCGAGATCGTCGGCTACACCGACAGCACCGGCAGCCGTGCCCACAACGTCGAACTGTCCCAGCGCCGGGCGCAGAACGTTGCCGGCTACCTGACCGCTCAGGGCGTACCCGCGGCGCGCCTGAGCACCCGGGGCGCCGGTCCCGATGCCCCCATCGCCAGCAACGCCACCGCCGATGGCCGCGCGCAGAATCGCCGCGTCGAGGTCAATCTGCGCCCCCTGCCCGGAGCCACCGGCACCCCCACCCAGTAGCGACCGCTCGTCGCCGGCGACCGGCAGTTTCCGCGCCTTGGTGCCGCCTGGCGGAAACTGCTTTTTCATTTTGCGCTCTGATAGACGTCGCGAAGGGTCCCGCCTGCCAATCGGCAGGCGGCAGACCCCTGTCCGGCTGCTACGCTAGTAGGGTTGAGAGCGACGCGTCGCATAACGGTCACGACGGGAAGAGGTAGCCAGCCGCGCATGGCTGCTGCACGGCGGCAGAGGCCGCGGGGAGAAGAGGCTTGATGGAGTGCCCGTTGCCGCAGACAGAGCAAGGTCCGGTGTTGCTGGTGGTCGACGACCGCCTGGAGAACCTGCTCGCCATGCAGGCGGTACTGGAGGTCGGAAACTGGCGGGTGATCACGGCCGCTTCGGGTGAGCGTGCCCTGCAATACCTGCTGGACGAAACCGTGGATCTGGTGCTGCTCGACGTCCAGATGCCGATCATGGACGGCTTCGAGGTGGCGCGCATCATGCGCAGCAACCTGCGCACCCCGCTTCACCCCGATCATCTTCGTCTCCGCCGAAGCCCACTCCTACGAATCGGTCCTGCGGGGCTATGCCACCGGCGCGGTCGACTACCTGCTCAAGCCGGTCGATCCCAATATCCTCAGGCACAAGGTGCGCTCGCTGCTCGATCACGAGCGCAATCGCCGCGAATTGCTGCAGGCCACCCAGCAGCTGGAACTGGCCAAGTCCTTCAGCGATTCGCTGCTCGACAATGCCGCCGAAGGCATCCTCACCGTCAACGAACAGGGCCGGGTGACCTTCGCCAACGCCGCCATCGCCCGCATGCTGAGATGCAGCGTCAGCGACCTGGTGCACGCCAATTTCCTCGACTTCCTCGAAGGCGGCAGCGGTCTCGACGACTGGCAGACCTCGCCCTTCATGGAGCACTACGACCGCCGCGAGACCTATCGCCTGCACGATGCCCGCCTGCGCACCAATCGTGGCGACAGCCTGCCGGTGGCGCTCTCCTGCGCGCCGCTGCCGCGCATGCAGCGGGCCATGGTCATCATCGCCCTGGACATGTCGCGCATGCGCGAGCTGCAGGACCAGCTGGAATCCCAGGCCGTCACCGATGCCCTGACCGGTCTGCTCAATCGCCGTGGCTTCAACCAGACGCTGGAAGCGGCGCTGGCGCGCAGCGGCCGCAACGGCAAGCGCATGGCGGTGCTCTACATCGATCTCGACGGCTTCAAGCGCATCAACGATTCCCTCGGTCACGAGGCCGGGGATCGGGTGCTGTGCATCGTCGCCGAGCAGCTCAAGAGCTGCATGCGACCCTACGACATCCTGGCGCGCATGGGCGGTGACGAATTCACCGCGCTGCTCGACTCCCTGGAGCATCCCGAGGACGCCGCCCGCGTGGCCGAGAAGCTGCTGGAGTTGCTGGCCACGGTGCATCGCATCGACGGCATGGAAGTCAGCCTGGGCGCCAGCATCGGCATCGCCAGCTATCCCGACTGCGGCCATACCGTGGACGGCCTGCTGAGATCCGCCGACATCGCCATGTACGAGGCCAAGCGCGGCGGGCGCCAGCAATACCGCTTCTTCTCGCCGGACATGAACGGCCGCGCC
Organism: Pseudomonas oryzihabitans; assembly: GCA_036946245.1. Classification (GTDB taxonomy): domain Bacteria; phylum Pseudomonadota; class Gammaproteobacteria; order Pseudomonadales; family Pseudomonadaceae; genus Chryseomonas; species Chryseomonas oryzihabitans_G. The sequence goes on along the minus strand of JAQIJM010000002.1, from coordinate 11,713 downwards.
CGTTCCCGGCTGATGCTCGAAGAGAGCGTGCGCAACGCCATCGACAACAAGGACTTCGTGCTCGCCTACCAGCCGCAGGTCTATCTGCGCGACGGCCGCCTGCGCGGCTTCGAGGCGCTGCTGCGCTGGGAGCACACGGTGGCCGGCAAGGTTTCGCCGAGCGTCTTCATCCCGCTGCTGGAAGAGACCCGGCTGATCAACCGCATCGGCGACTGGATCTTCCGCGAAGGCGCGACCAAGCTGCAGTCCCTGCAGGAGATCTATGGCGACGAATTGCTGCTGAGCATCAATCTCAGTCCGGTGCAGTTCGGCATGCCGCAACTGGCGGAAAGCCTGCGCCAGATCATCGAGACCCATGGGCTGCGACCCGAGCAGCTGGAAATCGAGGTGACCGAGTCGGCGCTGATGCACGACATCGACTACACCCGCGCACAGCTGTCGCAACTGCGCGCCCTCGGCGTGCGCATCGCGGTGGATGACTTCGGCACCGGCTATTCCTCGCTGGCCTATCTGCGCCACTTCGAACTCGACACCCTCAAGATCGACCAGCTGTTCATCGCCAACATGCTGGATTCCTCCCGCGACGCCGCCATCGTCAGCACCATCCTCGAACTGGGCCGCAACCTGGATCTGGAGGTCATCGCCGAAGGGGTGGAGACCCTGGAACAGCGCGACTGGCTGATCGAGCACGGCTGCGAGATCATGCAGGGCTTCCTGGTCTCCCGGCCGCTGAGCGCCGAGGTGACCGGTCGCTTTCCCCAGCAGGTGGACTGGACCGCCCGCCGCCCCGAGCCCACGCTCTAGGCGCGCTGACGGCCTGCTCCCGGGGCAGGCCCCTCCGTCCATCGGCGCAGGCCGCCGAGCAGGCGCCGCGCCAGAGCCGGCGGTGCTCCCCTGGCCAGCGTCTGGCCAGCCAAACCACGCCTGCCACTGAACGAACCCCCGTCCGCGCCTTCTTATGCAATGGCCACAGGCACGGAGTAGGAAGCATGCGGGGCGCCGTCTTTCCATGGCGGGAAAACAACAGGTTCGAATTGCTGGTGGACGGCGGTCGGTTCTTTCCGGCCATGCTCGAATCCATCGCCGGCGCCAGTCGCCGGATCGATGTCGAACTCTATCTGGTGGAAGCCGGCAGTTGCTCCGAGCAGTTGCTCGTGGCCCTGACCGAGGCGGCCCGACGCGGCGTCGCGGTGCGTTGCCTGTTCGATGGCTTCGGCACCCTGCGCATGGATGCCGGCTTGCGCCGCCAGCTGGAAGAGGCGGGCGCCGAGCTGCGCATCTTCAACCCCGTGCGCTTCGGCCACGGGCTGCACAACCTGCACCGCGACCATCGCAAGATCTTCATCATCGACGGCGAAGAGGCCTTCGTCGGTGGCAGCGGCGCGACTGATGACTTCTGGGATCCGGCCAAGAGCGACTGCAACTGGCACGAGGTGATGGTACGCATCCAGGGGCCGCTGGTGGAGGACTGGCTGGCGCTGTTCGAGCGCCAATGGGAAGCGGTGGGTCGCCGCCGCGCCTGGAAGCCACGCCCGCGGCGGGGTCGCGAGCGGCCGCCACCGCCACCCGCCGCCCAGGAAGGGCAGGGCCGGGTTGCCTACGCCGATGCCCGCCAGCACCGCGACATCCTGCAGGCGCTGATCCGCGCCCTGGTGGGCGGTCGCGAGCGCATCTGGTTCGCCACCCCCTATTTTCTGCCGACCTGGCGCGTGCGCTGGGCCTTGCGACGGGCCGCGCGTCGCGGCGCCGACGTGCGGCTGCTGCTTACCGGTCGGCACACCGACAATCCACCGGTGCGTTTCGCCGGGCAGCGCTACTACCGCAGCCTGTTGCGCGCCGGTGTGCGCATCTACGAATACCAGCCGAGATTCATCCACGCCAAGATGGTCCTGGTGGACAACTGGGTCAGCGTCGGCTCCTGCAATTTCGATCACTGGAATCTGAGGTTCAACCTGGAGGCCAATGTCGAGGCGGTGGATCGCGGCCTGAGTCAGGCGGTGGCGGCCAGCTTCGTCAAGGATTTCGCCCAGAGTCGCGAGATCACCCTGGAATTCTGGCGCAGTCGGCCCTGGTGGCGGCGCGCACGCGAGTGGCTCTGGGGTTCGCTGGATCGCCTGGTGATCGGTGTACTGGGGCGCGGTTAGCAGCCCCGGGTGTCAGGTGCGGGTAACATAACCGATCCGGCGCTGTAGGCCGGACCCATCGTCCCGCGGACGAGGCCAGACGAGTAACGCCTTAGTGCAGACTTTAGATAAACACCGCTTCATCGGTCTGGAGTGGCTCAGGTTCCTGATGGGTTTCTATGTGGTCGTCTACCACACCATCCATTTCTATCCCGAGCGCAAGACCATTCCTCTGCTGGACGAGATCACCAGCATGGGCTTCTTCGCCACCAGTACCTTCTTCGTGCTCTCCGGCTTTCTGCTCGCCCACGTCTATTGCGGCCGCGGCAGCCTGCGCGAGCCAGCGCGCAGCTTCTGGGTCAAGCGTTTCGCCAACCTCTATCCGATCCACATCTTCGCCCTGCTGCTGGCGATGGCGGTGGTGACCTGGATCGGCAGTCTGGGGATTCCACCGGGCGCCGCGACGGCGAGCATCCGCTTCGTGGTGTTCGACACCAACGAGCCCCTGGCGCGGACCCATCCCGAGTTGTTCCAGCACTTCATGAGCAACGCGGAGCTGGCCTTCAACGCCGTGCTGCAACTGTTCATGCTGCAGGCCTGGAATCCCTACTACCTGACCTTCAACGCGCCGCTCTGGTCGATCTCGGCGCTGTTCTTCTTCTACCTGACCTTTCCCAAGCTGGCCCCGCGGCTGATGACCAGCGAGCGTCCCTGGCAGCTGTTGCTGCTGGTCTGGGTGCTCTATCTGATCCCGCCGCTGCTGGTGATCCTGCACCAGAACTACGGCATGCCCTTTACTGGCCTGCTGCAGCGAGTGCCGCTGTTCCGGCTGCCGGAATTTCTCGCCGGCATCCTGCTGTACGCCATCTTCCGCCGCCAGCACGCGCGGGGCTGGATACCCTCGGAGCGGCAGCGGTTGCTGCTGGCGAGCTACCTGATCCTGAGTTTCGCCCTGGGCACGGCGCTGTTCACCCACGGGCCCAAGTTCTGGTACTTCCTGTTCCACAACGGTCTGTTCCTGCCGTCGCAGCTGATCCTGGTCTATCTGGCCGCGCTGGCGCAGGAGCCGGCCAGCGAGCGCATCCGCCACTGGTCGCCACGACTCGGCGGTGCGTCGCTGTCGATGTTCGCCCTGCACGTGCCCCTGTCGGGGATCTACATGACCCTGGAACAGCTGATCGGCGGCAATCTCAAGGCCTGCCTCAGTGGCGATCGCGAGGTCTGCATCACCGCCGCCGGGGCCTATACCAACTCCATCGAGTGGTACTGGCTGTTCCTGCTGGCAGTGGTGGTGCTTTGCGTGCTGTTCCAGGAGCGGCTGGTGGTGCCGACCCGTAAGCGCATCCTCGCGGTGCTGCTGCCGCGGCTGGCGCCGCCGCAGCAGCCACCCCAGGCTAGCGGCGGAAGCCTGCGGCCATGACGAAGAAGCGGGCGTTCAGGGCCGCCAGCGGCTCGCGCAGCTGCTCCAGCTGATCGGCCGCACCGAATACCTCGAAGCGTTCCAGGGTGGCGATGGCCTGGGCCTGCTTCAGTAGATCGCCGACGTTGTCCAAGTGTGCCAGCAGTGCCTGGGCATCGCGATAGCCTTCGCGGCAACGCGCCGTGGTGCCGTCATAGCAGAAGCCGTAGTAGAGGCAGCCGGGTTCGTTGCGGGTGCGCTCCAGCATGGCCTCGCCCAGGCGCTTGAAGGCTTCGAGCTGGTCGGGCTGGACGGCGAAGACGGGGGCCAGGCTGCAGACGGAATCGCTGGGAAGAGTGGGCATGGGGGCTCCGGGGTCGGGGATGGTCTCCATGCGACCCCTGCCGCTCGGCAAGGCTCCCACCGGCTGACGGACGTGCGCCCAAAGAAAAAGCCCAGCACGGGGCTGGGCTTTTCCGTCGCGACGGGCGCTTAGATCTCGACGGCCAGGCTGTCGGCGATCTTCTTCTGCCACACCTGCGGACCGGTGATGTGCACCGACTCGCCACGGGTGTCCACGGCCACGGTCACCGGCATGTCCTTGACCTCGAACTCATAGATGGCTTCCATCCCCAGTTCCGGGAAGGCCAGCACCTGAGCGCCCTTGATGGCCTGGGCCACCAGGTAGGCGGCGCCGCCGACGGCCATCAGATAGACGGCCTTGTGGTCCTTGATCGCCTCGATGGCGATAGGGCCACGCTCGGACTTGCCGATCATGCCCAGCAGACCGGTCTGGTCGAGGATCTGGCGGGTGAACTTGTCCATGCGGGTCGCCGTAGTGGGACCTGCCGGGCCGACCACCTCGTCGCCCACCGGATCGACCGGGCCGACGTAGTAGATGAAGCGACCCTTGAGGTCCACCGGCAGCGGCTCGCCCTTGTTGAGCATGTCGACCATGCGCTTGTGGGCGGCATCGCGACCGGTCAGCATCTTGCCGTTGAGCAGTACGGTCTCGCCCGGCTGCCAGCTCTGCACCTCTTCCGGGGTCAGGGTGTCCAGGTTGACCCGACGGGCACTCGGACCGGCTTCCCAGACGATTTCCGGATAGGCGTCCAGCGGCGGGGCTTCCAGGCTGGCAGGGCCGGAGCCGTCGAGCACGAAGTGAGCATGACGGGTGGCGGCGCAGTTGGGGATCATGCACACCGGCAGGGAGGCGGCGTGGGTCGGGTAGTCCTTGATCTTGACGTCGAGTACCGTGGTCAGGCCGCCCAGGCCCTGGGCACCGATGCCCAGCTGGTTGACCTTGTCGAAGATCTCCAGGCGCAGCTCTTCCAGGCGATTCTGCGGACCGCGGGCCTTCAGCTCATGGATGTCGATCTCGTCCATCAGCGATTCCTTGGCCAGCACCGCGGACTTTTCGGCGGTCCCGCCGATACCGATGCCCAGCATGCCCGGCGGGCACCAGCCGGCGCCCATGGTCGGCACGGTCTTGAGCACCCAGTCGACGATGGAGTCGGACGGGTTGAGCATGGCCATCTTCGACTTGTTCTCGGAGCCGCCGCCTTGGCCGCGACGTCGATCTCCACGGTGTTGCCGGGGACGATCTGGTAGTGGATCACCGCCGGGGTGTTGTCCTTGGTGTTCTTGCGGGCACCGGCCGGGTCGGCCAGGATCGAGGCGCGCAGGACGTTTTCCGGCAGATTGTAGGCGCGACGCACGCCTTCGTTGATCATCTCGTCCAGGCTCAGGGTGGCGCCGTCCCAGCGCACGTCCATGCCGACCTTGGCGAAGACGGTGACGATGCCGGTGTCCTGGCAGATCGGCCGGTGGCCGGTGGCGCACATCCGCGAGTTGATCAGGATCTGGGCGATGGAATCGCGCGCAGCGGCGGATTCTTCGCGCAGATAGGCCTCGTGCATGGCCTGGATGAAATCGACGGGGTGGTAATAGGAGATGAACTGCAGGGCGTCGGCAACGCTCTGGATCAGGTCATCCTGCTTGATCACGGTCATGTACGCGCTCCTCTTGGCGGTTTCTTGCGTCTCGGCCACAGCGATGGCGAGACGGGCGCGCAATTCGGGTCGCACGGACCGGGCCGCGAAGGAGCCCGATCGGAGGGGTGGCCTGACACACTGAGAGAGGCCCACCCGGCCAGGGCGGCCGACCCGAGAGCGGCGCGGCAGTATAGCCTTTAAGCGCCCGGACGGCACGTCACCTGGGTCGGCGGCGGGCGATCGGCGCCTAGCGGCGATCCAGCGCCGCCGGATTGACCAGATCGGTCGGGCGTTCACCGGTAAGGGCCGCGATCAGGTTGTTCACCGCGCGTTCGGCCATGGCGTAACGGGTCTCGTGGGTGGCCGAGCCGATGTGCGGCAGGGTGACCACGTTGGGCAGTTCGAACAGCGGCGAGGCCTCCAGCGGCTCGCGGGTATAGACGTCCAGGCCGGCGCCGCGGATCTGGCCCTGACGCAGCGCCTCGATCAGCGCCGGCTCGTCGATGACCGGGCCGCGCGCCAGGTTGATCAGGATGGCGCTGGACTTCATCAGCCCCAGTTCGCGGGCGCCGATGAGGCCTTCGGTGGCGGCCGACAGGGGCACCACCAGGCAGACGAAGTCGGCTTCCTTGAGCAAGTCGTCCAGCTCGCGGCGCTGGGCCCCCATCTGCTCTTCCAGCTCGGGCTTGGCGCTGTTGGCGGTATAGAGGATCGGCATGTCGAAGCCGAAGTGGCCACGCTTGGCGATGGCCGCGCCGATGCGACCGGCGCCGACGATGCCCAGGGTACGGCCATGGATGTCGGTGCCGAAGTGTTCTTCGCCGATACCCTTGCGCCAGTGTCCGGCCTTGACGAAGGCATCCAGCTCCGGCACCCGCCGGGCGGCGCTGACCAGCAGGGTGAAGCCGAGGTCGGCGGTGGTATCGGTGAGCACGTCCGGGGTGTTGGTGAGCAGGATGCCGCGCTCGGTCAGGTAGTCCACGTCATAGCTGTCGTAGCCGACCGAGACGCTGGCGATGGCTTCCAGGGTCGTGGCCATTTCCAGTTCCTTCTCGCCCAGCTTGCGACTGGCGCCGATCAGGCCCTGGGCCTTGGCGGCGGAGGCGGCAAACAGGTCGATGTTGGCACTGGCGGGAATCACCTCGACGGAGAAATGTTCGCGCAAACGTTCCACCAACTGTTCGGGCAGGCGGTTGAAGACCACTACGTGCTTCTTGCTCATCGATACCTCGGCGTGCGGAAAAGGATTAGGCCAAACCGGCCGCGGCGAAGCGCGGCCGCTCGGGATGTTGCCTGAGCAGCGGCTCGAGTCCCTCGCGGGTCGGCTCCTGGTTGAAGTCCAGGCCGAGGGCCTCGCGGTGGATGCCGGTGGCCGCCAGCCAGAGGCAGTCGATGCCCGCCGCCACCGCGCCGGGTACATCGGTCACCAGCGAGTCGCCCACGAACAGCAGGCGCTTGGCGCCCCGCTCGGCCAGGGCGCCTGCCGCGCAATGGAAGGCATAGGGATCGGGCTTGCCATACCAGGTGACCGCGCCACCTAGAGCAGCGAAGCGATCGGCCAGCTTGCCGGCTGCATAGAAGGGTAGACCCCCGGATACCACGTTGCGATCCGGGTTGGCGCAGAGAAAAGGCTTGTCCAGCGCGGTGGCCAGGGGCGCGAAGCGCGCCTCCAGTTCGTCTTCCGGAAAGCTGCCGACGCCCAGGATGATGGCTGCCTGCTCGACGTCCTCGACGAAGCGCGCGCGGATTTCCGCGGGCCAGCCGACCTGGCCGGTGCCAGGGCCGGAGAGGTAGATGCCGCCTTCGCTGAAGGTCGGGTCCTGCTGAAAGGCATCGATGGCCAGCTGACCCGAGGTGGTGATGCCGGCGAAGAGCTCGCGCGGCACGCCCAGCTTGCCCAGTTCTTCGACCATGCCGTCCGCATCGCGCGAGGCATTGCTGAGGAACCACACCGGCTTGCCTTCGGCGGCGCGGCGCTCCAGCCAGGCGCGAGCGCCGGGAAAGGTTTCGTAGCCGTCGATCAGCACGCCCCAGAGGTCGAGGATGAAACCGTCGTAGGCGGCCAGGGCCTCGTCCAGTTGATCGAGGCGGAGCAGGGTGGGAGCGGTCATGCGGCGGATCCGATGGCGAAAGGGGAAACGACAAGCCTAACCGGTTTTGCCGAGCGGCTGCCGAAAACGCAGACACCGGCCGGAGCCGGTGTCTGTTCATTGCCGTGCAGCGAGGCTTAGCGGGTCGACGCCTTGCCTGCCTTGGCGACTTCCAGGGCCTGGGTGTCGACGCGGCCGTAGATGTCTTCGAAGCGGACGATGTCGTCCTCGCCCAGGTAGCCACCGGACTGCACTTCGATCAGCTCCAGCGGTACCTTGCCGGGGTTGGCCAGGCGGTGCACGGAGGTCATCGGCAGGTAGGTGGACTGGTTTTCGGTCAGCAGGAAGACCTTGTCGTCACAGGTGACCTCGGCGGTACCCGAGACCACGATCCAGTGCTCGGCACGGTGGTGGTGCATCTGCAGCGACAGCTGGGCGCCTGGCTTGACGGTGATGCGCTTGACCTGGAAGCGCTGGCCCATGTCGATGGAGTCGTAGGAACCCCAGGGACGGAAGACTTCCTGGTGGGCCTTGACCTCGTTGCGGTTCTGCTTCTCGAGGGTGTTGACCAGCTTCTTGACGTCCTGGACCTTGTCCTTGTGGGCGATCATGACGGCGTCCTTGGTTTCCACCACGACCACGTCGTCCAGACCGACCAGGGTCACCAGCTTGCCGTTGCCGTGCACCAGGCAGTTGCGGCTGTCATGCAGGACGACGTCGCCCTTGATGACGTTGCCGTTGTTGTCCTTGGCATGCACGTCCCACAGCGCGGACCAGGAACCGACGTCGTTCCAGCCAGCGGTCATGGGCACCACGCAGGCGCGGGTGGTCTTTTCCATCACGGCGTAGTCGATGGAATTGTCCGGGCAGACGGCGAAGGTGGCGGCATCGATGCTGATGTTGATGCCGTCGATGCTGCTGCGCTCCAGGGCCAGCAGGCAGGTGTCATAGATGTCGGTGTCGTGCTTCTTCAGCTCTTCCAGGAAACGGCTGGCGCGGAACAGGAAGATGCCGCTGTTCCAGCAGTAGTCGCCGGAGGCCACGTATTCGGTGGCGGTGACGGCATCGGGCTTCTCGACGAAGCGCTCGACGCGGGACACGCCCTGGGGCAGGCCGTCGTTGGAACCGGTCTTGATGTAGCCGTAGCCGGTCTCGGGCGCGGTGGCCGGGATACCGAACAGCACCATCTCGCCACGCTCGGCGGCGGCGGCGGCCTGTTGCAGGGCGGCCTTGAATTCGGCTTCGTCCTCGATCACGTGATCGGCGGCAGCACCAGCATCAGGTCGTCCTTGCCGTCAGCGACCAGCTGCATGGCGGCGATGGCCACGGCCGGCGCGGTATTGCGGCCGAAAGGTTCCATGATCAGCGCCTGCGGCTTGCACTCGACGGCCTTGAGCTGCTCTTCCACCAGGTAACGGTGTTCGGCGTTGCAGACGATGATGGGGCAATCGATGCTGCCCTCGCAGCCCAGGCGATTGATGGTCTCCTGGAACATGGTCTGTTCGCTGGTCAGTGCCAGGAACTGCTTGGGGTAGAGCTTGCGCGAGAGGGGCCAGAGTCGCGAGCCGCTACCACCGGACAGGATGACGGGAATCATGGGCGTTACTCCTTCAGCGTCTGCTGATTTGTGGCCGCTGTCCCTGAGGTCGGGACGAAGCGTCCATGCTTCGAAAGATCAACCGGCCGACAGGTCGACCGGTACAAATTGAACGTGCGGACTGATTGCCTTTGGCCAGCATGACCCAGGGCAAGGACCAGACAAAGACAGAATCAAACGAAAGTGGTTCTCAGCGAATTTTCCTTTTTCCGGAAAGGCAGCGGTTTTGAGATGTCCGGCAACTTTTCGCGCCTGAAACGTCTCCGCTACGGGGCTGAAACCTTTTTTATTGGAGGGAGATGACAGTCTTTCACGGATGGCAGGCGTCGAATGTGACCCCCTAGCCAGTTCGATGGCCCGGTGTGCGGGCAATTGTGCCATCCGTCGATTCGCTCGGCTAATCCGGCGCTGCATCGCGCAGGAACACCAGCGTATCGGCCGAGGATCGCTCGCTCGAATAGCGATAACCCTGGTCGTCGAAGTCGCGCAGGTCGTCCACCGCGGTGACGCGTTGCTTGATCACGTGCCGCGCCATCAGGCCGCGGGCCTTCTTGGCATAGAAGCTGATGATCTTGTAGTCGCCATTCTTGAGATCGCGAAACTCCACGTCCACGACCCGGGCCTGCAGGCGCGCGCGGCGTACCGCGCTGAAATACTCGTTCGAGGCCAGATTCAGCAGGACATCGTCACCCTGGGCCGCAAGATCCGCCTTGAGCCAGTCGCTGATGCGCTCGCCCCAGAAGGCGTAGAGGTCTTTGCCCCGGGCATTGGCGAAGCGGGTGCCCATCTCCAGGCGATAGGGTTGCATCAGGTCCAGTGGCCGCAACAGGCCATAGAGCCCGGAGAGCATGCGCAGGTGGCGCTGGGCGAAGTCGAAGTCGTCTTCCTGGAAGTCTTCGGCGGCCAGGCCGGTGTAGACGTCGCCCTTGAAGGCCAGCAGCGCCTGCTTGGCATTCTCCGGCGTGAAGTCCGGGGTCCAGCTGCCGAAGCGAGCGACATTGAGGGTGGCGATCTTGTCGGACACCCCCATGAGCGCGGCGACCTCCGCCGGCGCGAGCTGCCTGAGTCCGTCGATCAGCTCACGGGAGTGCTCCAGGTATTGCGGCAGGGTATGGCGGGACGTGCTCGGCGGCGTGCTGTAGTCCAGCGTCTTGGCAGGTGAAATCACCATCAGCATCGGCTTGGCTCCTCTTGGCGAGGCGCCATTCTAGAAGCCTCCGCCGCTGGGCTCCAGTGGCCCATGCCGATGGGGTCGATAGGTATTGACCACGCTCCCGGGGCGAGGTTGCCAGGCCAGGCGGCAGGAAATACCGGTCCGCGAAAAAAACCGGGTACCGCCAAAAAAAGCCTTTGTGCCTCAGGCCTTTTGCGTTATTACCGAAGTGTCCGTCGCATCTCTCGGGTCCCGTGCCCTCATGTTGGCCGGTCCGTGAACCCGTTGCTGGAGCGACGGCACCTTTCGCAGCGGAGCGTCGTCTGGCGCTCCGTCGACAGGCTTGCGAGTCAAGCGTTTCTACGAGGTGACCGAGTATGGATGATCACGGACGTTCCCGCCCCACCCAGCCCACCCTCTATGTGCTCGACACCAACGTACTGATCCACGACCCCAACGCGCTGCTCAATTTCGAGGAGCACCACGTCGCCATTCCCATGACGGTCCTGGAGGAACTCGACAAGCTCAAGACCGGCAAGCACAACGTTGCCGCCGAATGCCGGCAGGCGATCCGCCTGATCGACAGCGTCCTCGCCGAATCCTCGCCCGAGGACGTCGAGCGGGGCGTACCCATCCCCCGCGGCAAGGGCGAGGCCAAGGGGCGGCTGTCCATCCTCATGGGGCGTCGCGCCGGGCCCATGGCCTGTCTGCCCGACGACATCAACGACAACCGCATCATCAACCAGCTCGTCGAATTGCGTACCCAGCATCCCCAGGAGCGGGTCGTGCTGGTGACCAAGGACATCAACATGCGCCTCAAGGCGCGGGGCTGCGGCATCGCCGCCGAGGACTACCAGACCGACCAGTTGCTCGACGACGTCTCCCTGCTGTCCCAGGGTTACCACAATCTGCCGGGGTCCTTCTGGGACAACGTGAGCAAGGTGGAAAGCCGGCAGGAGCTGGGCCGGGTCTGGCACCGGGTGCAGCTGTCGGCCGAGATGCCGCCTTTCAACGTCAACGACTTCGTGCTCGACGAGCAGGGCTTCGTCGGCTGGGTCAAGGCGGTGCGCGATGGCGAGGTCATCCTGCTCGACATGCACCAGGAACCGCTGATGCACCAGGAAGCCTGGGGCCTCAAGCCGCGCGACATCTATCAGGCGCTGGCGCTGTTCGCCCTGCTGGAGCCGGATATTCACTTGGTCAACCTGACCGGCGCGGCGGGTTCCGGCAAGACCATCCTGGCGCTGGCCGCCGCCATCGAACAGACCATGGTCACCAAGAGATACCGGCGGATCATCGCCACCCGTAGCGTCCAGGGTCTGGACGAGGACATCGGCTTCCTGCCCGGGACCGAGGC
>JAQIJM010000001.1:1325000-3696368 GCA_036946245.1 Pseudomonas oryzihabitans | reverse complement strand
CGGATCTGGACCCGGTATGGCGCACCCTCATCACCACGGGCTTCTGCGGCGGTCTGACCACCTTCTCCAGCTTCTCCGCGGAGGTGATCACCCTGCTGCAGGAAGGCAAACCGGGTTGGGCGCTGGCCACCGTGGGGGCGCATCTGACCGGCTCCCTGGCGATGACGGCGTTGGGCTTCGGCCTGATCCACTGGGCCTATCGCGCGTAGCGCGGCGGAGATCGAGGTGTCTTCCTTGCGCGCTCCCCTGCCCACCCGGTGTCTGCACCTGCGACCGGGACGGCGTATTGGCCGATCCGAGTCGCGATGCGCGTCCGCTGCTACTGAATCGGCAGGAGGAGCAGCGCCTGCTGGAGCGACTCGAGGCGGTCGCCAGTCTGGCCGATCTGCAGCGGTTGCAGCAGCGTCTGCAGGACCAGCTCGGCATCTGTCTGGAAATCGCCCCTAGTCCGGGCGAGGTGCGAAGCGCACGGGGCCTGTCGATCACCTTGCGGCCACGTCCGGGCTTGTGTCGCAAACTCCACCAGTCGATCCCCGCCGCCATTCGCCGCGGTCTGACGCAGCGTCCGGAATCCTCTACGCCCTGCTCAACGCCAACGACCTGCTCCGCGACGCCTGAGAGGCGTCAGGCTGGCGCCTCGAGACTTATCCAGGTCGGCGCATGGTCGCTGGTCTTCTCCAGATTTCTCACCCAGCGATGGACGCCGGCATCCTGTAGACCGGACGCGAGCCCTGGACTGAGCAGGAGATGGTCGATGCGCAGCCCGGCATTGCGCTGCCAGCGCTGGCGGAAGTAGTCCCAATAGGTATAGATCGCCTCATCGGGATGGCATGCCCGCAGCGCGTCCTGCCAGCCCTGGTCGAGCAGGCGCTGGAAGCAGGCTCGGCTTTCTGGTTGCAGCAGGGCGTCCTTGCGCCAGGACTTGGGATCGTAGATGTCGCGGTCGGAAGGGACCACGTTGTAGTCCCCCGCCAGGACCACCGGATGGCCACTGTCCAGCAGCCCTTGGGCATGCTCCAGCAGGCGCTCGAACCAGGCCAGCTTGTACTCGAACTTCGGACCCGGCCAGGGATTGCCATTGGGGAGATAGAGGCAGCCGACGATGACGCCCTGCACGGCCGCTTCCAGGTAGCGTCGCTGGGGATCGTCCGCGAGGCCGGGCAGCCCACGACGAATCTCCAGAGGCTGGCCGTCGCGCGCGAGGATGGCAACTCCGTTCCAGGACGGCTGCCCCTCCCAGAGCGCCCCGTAGCCCGCTGCCGCCAGTTCGGCGACGGGAAAGTCGGCGTTCTTGGCCTTGAGTTCCTGCAGGCAAACGATGTCCGGTCGCTCCCGCTCCAGCCACTGGAGGACGAGGGGAAGACGGGCCCGGATGCCGTTGACGTTGTAGGTGGCGACGGTGAGGGCGACCATGGCGGACTCCTGAACAAGCATATAGCCATGACCGACCCGGCGAGTCCTCAGTTCCAGTGGGTAAATTGTGTGACGTATTTATCGTTATTTCGTGACTTACTTTTTTTGGCACCTTCGGGAACTTTTTGGCTGTCCCGGAGAAATTTTCGGAAAAATTTTGACGAATCGTCCTGATGAGAGCGAGGCGTTATCGACGCGATGTCGCTCCAGTTGCGCTTCCGACGAACGGATTATGTAAAAATGCATTTAAAATCATTAGCTTATAGACTAGTTGCGTAGTGGCTAATTAATGGCGTCAACGGTCTGGAAGTTGAGTTGGCATATCGCTTGAATAGGTGAACATGCCTGGAGGCGTCGTCTCGCTGAAGAGTCACAGCGAGGTCCTTCTCTCACTTCATATCGGCCGTTGTTCAGGGAGTGCGTTCACGCGTCGATCTAGCGCAGTTGGTGATGATGAAACCATCCTTCCTGAAATTCCCCCGTTGGACAGCGCGTGCGCTGCCCCTCGTCGCCGCTCTGGCGGTCATGCCCTCCGTCAAGGCCGAACAGGTCAATCTGGTGGGCCTCAATCTCTCCGGTGCCGGCTTCGCCGGTCAGGTACTGCCGGGGGTCAATGGTACCCACTACATCTTCCCCGTGGAGGCCTACTTCAAGCAGTGGAGCGCCAAGGGCATCAAGCTGATCCGTTTCCCGATCATCTGGGAGCGGCTGCAGCCGGTATTGGGCGGTCCGCTGGACCCGACCTATGCCGCCCTGGTGGACGAAACCTTCGCCAATGCGCAGAAGTACGGCATGCGCATCATCCTCGACCTGCACAACTACAGCTTCTATCGTGGCTCCGTGATCGGTAGCGCCGCGGTACCCTACACCCGCTATCAGGAGATCATGACCCGTATCGCCCAGCGCTGGAGCAATCAGCAGTCGCTGTACGCCTACGACATCATGAACGAGCCCCACGACTCGATGGCCCAGTGGCCGATCGCGGCGCAGTACGGCATCAACGGCGTCCGGGCGGTCGACAAGACCCGGATCATCATGATCGAGGGCAACGGCTGGTCGGAGGCGACCCGCTGGCCGCTGTGGAACGACGCCCTGCTCGCGCTCAAGGACCCCTCGGACAACCTGGTCTTCCAGGCGCATTCCTATTTCGACGAGAGTGCCGGTGGCAACTACACCGGGATAGACGTGGGCAAGTTGAGTCTCGACTACGGCGTGGAACGCGTACGGCCCTTCGTCGAGTGGCTGAAGAAGAACAACAAGAAGGGGATGATTGGCGAATTCGGCGTGCCGGACAACGATGCCCGTTGGCTGCCGCTGATGGATCGGATGCTCGCCTATCTCAAGCAGAATTGCATTCCGGCCACCTATTGGGCCGCCGGCCCCGGCTGGGGCAACTATTTCCTGTCGGTGGAGCCGATCAATGGTGTCGACCGACCGCAATGGCCGACCCTCAAGAAGTACATCGATGACAGCAGTTGCACCGCCATCGGTCCGGTCGCCAGCGGTGCGGGTGGCACCCCGGCCAGCGGCTCCGGTGCCACGGGCGGCTCCAGTGGTTCCACGGGCAGCAGCGGCGGCTCCAGCAGTGGCAACAACGGTTCGAGCAGTGCTGGCAACGCCGGCACGGGCAGCGCGGCGGGCAGCGGCAATACCGGCGGCTCCACTACCACCGGTGTGACCACCTCGATCAACGATTTCACCAACGAGGACTGGTTGCACGGCGTCTACCGCAAGGCGGCCGGCTTCTCCATTCCGGCGTCGGCGGTGAATGTGGCTGCCTTCAAGGTGGGCGCGCAGATCACGCCGGCCGATGGCAAGAGCTACAAGGTGACCTACGCCCAGGTCGTGGGCAGCAACATGAGCGTCTTCATCGAAAGCCCACAGCTGGACGGCAACGTCTTCGGCTATCCCAAGACACTGCGCACCGGTAGCACCACCTCCGGCTCGGCGGTCAGCGTTCCTGGCACTGGCACTGGCACTGGCACTGGCACTGGGACGACCGGATCGACCGGCAGCTCGGGTTCCGGGTCGGGCAGCAGTGCGGGCAACGCGACGCCTGCGGTGACCACGCCGGTCGCCACCACGCCCACGCCCAGCACCGGCAGCACGACGCCGACCACTACCACGCCGGCGCCCAGCGGGTCCTCCTCGACGCCGGTGAACGCCAACAAGCTCAGCCTGGTCGGCCTGAACTTCTCGGGCGCGGCCTTCTCCCCTCAGGTGCTGCCGGGCGTGGTCAACGTCAGCTACATCATGCCCAGCGAGGCGCACTTCCAGCAGTGGAGCGCCAAGGGCGTGCGGCTGATCCGTTTCCCGGTGATCTGGGAGCGGCTGCAGACGCGCTTCTTCGGTAGCCTGGAGCAGGGTTACAGCCAGCAGATCACCCAGGTGCTGGAGCTGGCCAAGAGGTACAACATGAAGGTGATCCTGGCGTTGGACAACGGTGGTCGCTACAAGGGCACCCTGATCGGCACCGGGACCGTCACCAACTTCAACTACTGGGATCTGATGTATCGCCTGGCTTTCCAGTGGGGCAGTCATGCCGCGCTCTTCGGCTACGACATCATGGGCAAGCCCAATGGCGCCGACAGTGGTTGGCCGGTGACGGCGCAGTCCGGAATCGATGGCGTGCGCACCATGGACCGTACCCACCCGGTGATCGTCCAAGGCAACGCCTGGGGTAGCGCGGCCAATTGGCCAGGTGCCAGCAACGCCTTGCTGAACCTGAAGGACCCGGCCAACAACCTGATCTATGCCGCCAACGTCTACCTGGACCAGGACGGCAGCGGGAACTACGCGGCCCAGGACATGACCGGCTTCGACCCGCAGGTAGGGGTCAACCGCGTCAAGCCCTTCGTCGAATGGCTCAAGCGCAACGGCAAGCGGGGCATGATCGCCGAGTTCGGCGTTCCGGCGGGCGACAGCCGCTGGCTGACGGCCACCGATAACCTGCTGGCCTATCTGCAGCAGAACTGCATGCCGCTGACCTACTGGGCTGCCGGCCCGGGCTGGGGCACCCACGCACTGGCGGTGGAGCCGGTTAACGGCGCCGAGCGGCCGCAATGGCCGACGCTGAAGAAGTACGTGGATGCGAGCAACAGCTGCACGGCGATAGGACCGCGCTGAGGGCCTGGTCACGATCTGCTGCGCGGCGGCCAGATGACGTCGAAGATGCCCTGGAGGGCCAGCCCCGTCTAGGACTCGTAGGTCTCTGGCTCGCGGGATCGTGAACAGGTTCCAAGGGCGGCACGTGGAAATGAACGGCGACGGAGCTACGGTTCCGGCGCCGTTTCCATCGCCAGCGAAAGACTTACTTAGTCGGACTTTTGGCGTCCGCGGGCAGCCGGATGCTACTGGAAGTGGCTCTGGAACAGGCTCTGCACGGACGACGAACGGCTATAGCTCGACTTATCGACCCGCGGGTAGAGTCGGAAACGACACTTTTCGCACAAGGAGTAGGTGCCATGACGCAAACCACCCAGCAGCGGATGAAGAATCTGGAGGAGCAGATCCGGACCCACCGGCAGGATCTGGCGCGGAGCCGCCAGAGTTTCCAGGAGCAGTTCGTCATCTACACCAAGAAATACGCCCGCCTCAGTATCCTCGAAGCCCAACTGGAACTGGTGCGCAACAACGTCAAGGCGCCGGGCTGAGTCCGTCATTCGCGGCGCCGACTGCGTCGTCCGCTCTTCAATCGTCCCGCGTCAGCACTTCCAGCAGTTCGATCTCGAAGGTGAGGTTGGCGTGGGGCTTGATCAGCGCGCCGATCTGGCGTTCGCCATAGGCCAGCGCCGCCGGGACTTCCAGCCGACGCCTGCCGCCCACGCGCATCCCCATCAAGCCCAGGTCCCACCCCTTGATCACCCGTCCGGTGCCGATGACGCACTGGAAGGGGCGTCCCTTGGCGCGGGAAGAGTCGAACAGGGTGCCGTCGTCCAGCCAGCCTTCGTAGTGGGTGGTGATCAGGGCGCCCTTGACCACCGCCTTGCCGTCGCCCTCGTGCAGATCCTGGATCTTTAGGCCATCGTCCATCATTGCCGTCCCCGCAAAAACACGGATTCTAGCGAGCCCCAGGTCTCGCTGCAGCGAGAATCCCGGATGACCGCAGCCTCGACTGTCCGGTCGAACGACCAAGGGCTCAGTCCGGTACGTCGCCGAACCGTCCAGCCTGGTAGTCGCGGATCGCCTGACGGATTTCCTCGGCGCTGTTCATGACGAAGGGACCGTGGGCGACGATGGGCTCGGCGAAGGGCGCGGCATAGCCATAGAGCAGGAAGGCACCCTCCCGGCTGGCGAGCTCGATGCGATCGCCGTCATCGGCGAATTCGAAGAGCTGCCAGGGTGCTTCATCGTGTCCGGCGATTTGCACGGTGCCGCGCACGCCATAGCAGAACAGCGAGGTACCAGGCGGGGCCGGCAGGGTCGCGACGCCGCCTGGTGCGAGCTCGACGCTCATCAGGGTGACGGGGGTCGGGGTGCGCACGGCGCCCTGGATGCCCTCGTGCTGGCCCGCGGCCAGGCGGATGCGTACACGGCCGGCATCCGTCTCGATCAGCGGCATCGCCTCGGCCGCTACGCCCTGGTAGGTCGGCGGCGTGAACTTGAGCCGCGCTGGCAGGTTGATCCAGAGCTGCAGGATTTCCAGTTCGCCGCCGTCGCGCTTGAAGGCGGCTGGCGACAGTTCGGCATGCACCAGGCCGCTGCCGGCGGTCATCCACTGGATGCCACCCGCGTCGATGATGCTCTCATGGCCGCCGCTGTCGCGATGGGCGAGGGCCCCGGCGAGGATGAAGGTCACCGTTTCGAAGCCGCGGTGAGGGTGCGGGCCGAAGGGCAGACCGGCGTTGCGCGGAGGATAGACCTGGGGGCCGTGGTGATTGAGAAAGAGGAAGGGGTCGAGGTGGGGCAGGCCGGGACCTGGCAAGGGGCGGCGCGTGTGGAGATCGCCGATGTCGTCGCGGCGGGCTGGGTGACGGCGCAGCAGGGTGCGGGCGGCCATGGCGGACCTCTCGGAATTGAGGCCCCAGTGTAGGGATTGCCTCGCCGCGTGGATATCCCACGGACGCCATCGTGACCCTCAGATGGAGAATCGGACGTCGCGCTCCGGTCGCACGCTGAGCGGACGACGATGGTTGACCACCAGTTCGCCGATGCGAATCAGGTGGGCGCGGGTGACATTGCGACTCAGCCCCAGCAAGCGCGCCGTGTGGACCTGGTTACGGTGGCAGAACCGGTAGGCGGCGCGGACCAGGGCATCCTCGACACGTTCGTGCAGGGCCTCCGGCTGCTCTTCGAAGAGTTGCGCGAAGGCCTCGGTGAGCAAGGCCTCGGTGGGCTCCTGGGCGGTTGGCGGTGGCGGATTCCCCTGGCGGACCAGACGCTGGACGAAGTGCAGGTCTTCCGCCTCCAGCGCACCCTGGGGCTTGAGCAGCAGGGCGTGTTGCAGGGTGTTCTCCAGCTCGCGGATGTTGCCGGGCCACGGGTGTTCCAGCAGCCGCCGCTCCGCGGCCGGGCGGAGGGATATCGGAGCGAGGGCATAGACATGGAGGAAATGGCGGGCCAGGGGCAGGATGTCGCCCTGGCGCTGGCGTAGCGGCAGCAGCGGCAGGCTGACCACGTTGAGGCGGTACCAGAGGTCCTCGCGGAAGGTGCCTTCGGCCACGGCCCGTTCCAGCGGCACATTGGTGGCGGCGATGATGCGGACGTCCAGCGGAATGCTGCGCCGCGAGCCGAGACGCACCACCTCACGCTCCTGCAGTACCCGCAGCAGCTTGACTTGCACCGCCAGGGGCAGGTCGCCGATTTCGTCGAGGAACAGGGTGCCGCCGTTGGCCTCCTCGAACCAGCCGGCACGCGCGGCCAGGGCGCCGGTGAAGGCGCCTTTCTCGTGGCCGAAGAGCTCCGCCTCGACCAGGCTTTCGGCGAAGGCGCCGCAGTTCACCGCGACGAAGGGACCGGCATGGCGGTGGCTAAGGGAGTGGATGTGGCGGGCGATCAGTTCCTTGCCGGTACCGGTTTCACCGATCACCAGGACGCTGGCCTCGCTGGGAGCGATCTTCTCCAGATGAGCGAGCAACTCCCGGGAGCGCGGATCGGCGAAGACCTGAGCGGTGGCCCGGTAGCGGGGTACCTCGGGGGTACGCGTCAGGGTCAGCAGGGTCATGGGCAAGTCCTCGTCAGGAGTAGAAGCTGGGAGTGGGCAGGCGTTCGTTCAGCGCCCAGTCGCCCAGTTCGTGCAGTTTGTAGTCGAGCGGATCGTGCAGGGTCTGGGTGCGCAGGTTGCGCCAGTAGCGGTCCAGCCGCAGCGCCCCGGCGGTGGCGCGGGCACCGCCGACCTCGAACAGCCGGCTGGCGAGATCGAGGCCGTTGCGACTGGCGGCGACCTTAGCGGTGGCGATGGCGATGGCCAGTTCGCCGCGCGCCGCGGCGGTGAGGGCCGTGCCCTGGCGCCAGGCCTGCGCGAAGGCGAGATTGGCGCGCTCCACCAACAGGCGCGTGCTCTCCAGGGCGACCCAGAATTCGCCATAATGGCGCAGGACGTAGGGGTCTTCGCTGGCGCTGGTGGCGCTGGATTTGAACCAGGGGCGGGCCTGATCGAGGGTATAGCGCCGGGCGTCGGCGAAAGCCCCTTCGCCGAGACCCAGGAAGATGTTGGCGAAGATGAGTTGTGCCAGCAGCGGTCGCAGGCAGGCGAAGGGGGTGCTGAGCGGACCGGGCTCCAGCAGCCATTCCTCCGGCTCGACCCGCACGGCAGTGAAGCGGGCGCTGCCGCTGTCGGTCTGCCGCTGACCGTTGTTGTCCCAGTCGTCGAACAGCCGGATACCCGGGCGATCGGTCGGTACCACGGCGATCAGCAGCCGGCCCTGGTCGTCGTGCTCCAGTGCCGAGAGCAGCAACAGGTCGGAATCCAGGGCGCCGCTGCAGAAGCTCTTCTGACCATCCACCTGCCAGGCGTCGCCGACCCGGCGGGCGAGGGTACGCCGGTCCAGCGGATTGAGGGCGTTCCCCCAGAACAGCGCCTCGCGGGCGGTGCGCTCGAACCAGGGTTGCCACTGGGTCGGCTGGCCGAAGAGGCGGGCGGTCGCCAGCAACAGGTGATGGAAGCCGAAGACATGGGCCAGGGAGCTATCGACCCGGGCGAGCTGGCGCACGGTGTCGAGCGTCTCATCCCAGGGTGCCTCCAGGCCGCCCAGTTCCCGCGGAATGCTCAGGGCCAGCAGACCGCTCCGGCGCAAGGCGTCCCGCTCGGCTTTCGGGGTGCCGCCCTGGCGATCCCGTTCGACGGCGGTGGCGGCGAAGGTGGACAGCAGCGGCGTGAGAATTTCCAGCGCGGGATAGGACATGGCGACTCTTGTAGTGGGGGGCTGTGCAAGCGTTAGAACTTAAAGCAGCTCAAACCTCGAAATGAAATACTTTCTGGTTATTTAGTAATAGTGCTGGGCCTCGTCTGGCCACTCATCATGGGAAGTCGCCCCTCAGTCCTTCATTCAGTTATCGGACTAAAGGTTTGGCCGAACGGGGCGATACAGCGGCTACTCAACCCTCCGAGCAGGTGCGTGCGATGTTCTATAAAAAGTTGAAACAGGAACTGCAGCGCCTGCGCGAGCAGGCGAATTCCTTCCTTCGTCTCAAGGAGGAGCTGAACGCCGAGATGATCGGTGCCGAGCTGGATGGGCGGGGCTGCATCACCGCGGTGAACGCCAATTTCGAAAAGGAAATGGGGGTGCGGGCCGCGGACATGGTGGGACGGTCGCTGACGGACCTGATCCCGGCCCACATCAAGAACGAGGAATACAGCCGCCGACTGCAGCAGAGCCTGAGCCGCGGCGAGCATTTCAGCGGCGCCCTGCGTCTCGTGCGCGGCGACGGGCGCGAAGCCTGGTTGCGTGGCGTCCTGCATCCCTTCCACGACGGCCAGGGCCAGGTGAACCGCTTTCGCCTGTTCTGCAACAACCTGACCCGCACCATCGAGACCTCTCGCGAGCACGAAAGCCTGCTGAAGGCGCTGCGGCGTTCCACGGCGGTCATCGAGTTCAATCTCGAGGGCGAGGTGCTCGACGCCAATGATCGTTTCCTGCAGGCCATGGGCTATTCACTGGCGCAGATCAAGGGCAAACACCACCGTCTCTTCTGCGAGCCGGCGGAGGCCAGTTCCGAGGCCTACCAGCAATTCTGGGCACGGCTGCGGCGCGGCGAATTCGTCGTCGATCGCTTCAAGCGACTGGACGCCCACGGCCGGGACGTCTGGCTGGAGGCGTCCTACAACCCGGTGATCGATGCCCACGATCGGCTGTACAAGATCGTCAAGTTCGCCACCGTGATCACCGAGCAGGTCGAGCAGGAGCGCGCGGTGTCCGAAGCGGCCAGTGTCGCCTTCGAGACGTCCCGGCAGACCGACGACACGGCGCGCAAGGGCGCGGCGGTCGCGCAGCAGACGGTAGACGTCATGCGCGTCTTGGCCAGCCAGATGCAGGAGGCGGTGAAGGGCATCGAGGCGTTGGACAACCAATCCCAGGTGATCGGCACCATCATCAAGACCATCAGCGGCATCGCCGAGCAGACCAACCTGCTGGCGTTGAACGCCGCCATCGAAGCCGCTCGCGCCGGTGAGCAGGGCCGTGGCTTCGCCGTGGTGGCCGACGAGGTCCGGCAACTGGCCTCGCGTACCAGCAAGGCTACCGAAGAGATCGTCGGCGTGGTGCAGCAGAACCAGCAATTGGCGAGCGAGGCGGTGACGGTGATCGAGAGCGGTCGCCGGCAGGCCGAGCAGGGTCTGGAACTGGCCGGACAGGCCGGCCAGGTGATCGTGGAGATCCAGGATGGCGCCCAGCGAGTGGTCGGGGCGGTGGGGCGCTTCGCCCGGCAACTGTCGAACTGACTCTTCGACCCGCGAGCGGGGAACGCGACGGCCACCCAGGGGTTGCCGTTTCACGTTTGGTCGGGACCGTGCGGAATGCTCAGCCCTGCTTGCTGCCCCCGCCGATCTGCCAGACGTAAGGTGGTTCCGCGCCTTCGATCTCCCAGGCGCCGACGATGCGCTCCTTGTAGATCAGCGGATTGTGCGAGGCGGCGGTGCGGGCATTGCGCCAGTGCCGATCGAGGCCCTTGCTCGTGCTGGTCGCGGAGGCGCCCAGCGCATTGAACAGGTCGCTGGTGGCGCGTAGTACCAGATCGGCCACCGCCGACTGCGCCTGGGCGGCTTCCAGCTCCGCCGCGACGTTGGCGTCGTGCTCGGCGGCTGCATCCCCGGCGTAGCGCGCCTCGAAGGCGGCCTGGGCCGCGGCGGCGGCCGCCAGGGTTGCCGCCTCGGCGGCATAGACGAATGCCGAGGCCTTGCCCACCACCTGCTGCACCTGGGGATCGGCACTGGCCGCACCGGCGTTGCCGTGACTGTAGACGCGGGTGCGCGCCTTCACCTCCTGGGCGAAATCCCGTACCGCGGCCTGGCCGGTACCGGTGACCACGGCGAGCAGCACCAGCTGGTAGAAGGCGGTCTGGTACTTGAAACGGGTGGCGAAATCGACGAGGTTTTCCGGCGCCACCGGCACGTTCTCGAATACCGAGGTGCCACTGGCAGTGGTGCGCTGGCCGAAACCGTCCCAGTCGTCGGACTGACGCACCCCCGGCTGGTCGGTGCGGATGGCGGCGATGACGTCGCCGCCGGTGTCGTCGCGCTGGGCGTAGACGTCGATCCAGTCGGCGAACAGGCTGCCGGTGCTGTAGTACTTGGTGCCGTTGAGGCGCCACTCGCCGTCCTCTCGACTGACGCGGGTGATGACCTCGCCGAGCTTGACGGTGCCGATCTCGGTCCAGGCGTTGCCTACCAGTTCACCGGCGACGAAGCGTTCGAACCAGACTTGCTGGGAGGCGCTGGCGTGGGCGTTGAGGCGATCCTCGACGAAGGCGAAGTGGCCGCGCAGGGCCTGGGGCAGGTTGCTATCGGCGGCGGCCAGCTCGATCAGCAGCCGTACCAGTTGCGGCAGGCTGGCGCCGCTGCCGCCGAATTCCACCGGCACCCGCACGGCGCCGAAGCCGGCTTCTTTCAGCCAGGCGACGGGGGCGTAGGGCAGGGTGCGGGTACGTTCGCGCTCCAGGGCACCCTCGGCGATGCGGGTGAAGATCGGCCGGAAGCGAGCGGCCAGGCTTTCGTAGTCGGCAGTAGCGGAGCGGCTGGGCGGTAGATGGCGAGCGGGCAGGTTCATGGCGATCCTCGTTGGCTGAAAGGGCGACGCCAGGGCCATTGCAAGAGCGTTGCCAGCTCGCCAACGCCGGATTCCGCGGGTTTTCCCCTGGCGATCTGCCCTGGGCGCAGCACGGCTGCCCGATCGCTGTTGGCCAGGCGACACCTGGCCCGGCGCGCTAGACTGGCGCTTTTGCGGAGCCTTCATGGACATCCTCTTTCTCGGCACCTCCGCCGGGGTGCCGACTCGTCGACGCAACGTCTCGGCGATCGCCCTGATCGAGGACCAGGGCAAGGGCTGGTTCCTGGTCGACTGTGGCGAGGCTACCCAGCATCAGCTGCTGCGTACCCCGTTGTCGGCGGCGGATCTGCGCGCCGTCTGCATCACCCATGTCCATGGCGACCACTGCTATGGCTTGCCGGGTCTGCTGGCCAGCGCCGCCATGACCGGCCGCCGCCAGCCCCTCGCGCTGATCGCGCCCCAGGCGGTGCGGACCTGGCTGCTGGCCACCCAGGCGCTCACCGCCCTGCACCTGCCCTTCGAACTGCGATTCCATGCCCTGGAGGACTTCACCGGGCTGGCGCTGGGCGCCTGGGATATCGACGTCTTCGCCCTCTCGCACCGGGTGCCCAGCCACGCCTTCCGCTTTCGCGAGACCCGCCGGCCACAGCGACTCGACCCCCCGGCCCTGGCCGCCGCTCAGGTGCCGCGTGGCCCTCTGTGGGGGCGGCTACAGGCCGGAGAGGACGTGGCGCACGAGGGCCGGCTGCTGCGCAGCGCCGATTTCCTGCAGGCGGCCCATGGGGAGCGGCGACTGGTGGTGGCGGGGGACAACGACGCTCCCGCGTTGCTGGCGGAGGCGTGCCAGGGCGCTCAGGTGCTGGTCCATGAAGCCACCTACACCCAGGCGCAGATCGACAAGACC
Organism: Pseudomonas oryzihabitans; assembly: GCA_036946245.1. Classification (GTDB taxonomy): domain Bacteria; phylum Pseudomonadota; class Gammaproteobacteria; order Pseudomonadales; family Pseudomonadaceae; genus Chryseomonas; species Chryseomonas oryzihabitans_G. Next base: position 3,683,849 of record JAQIJM010000001.1, on the reverse strand, counting down.
GGTCAGAGCTGGGGCCACAGCAGCGCCGCCCGGGTTGCCCGCTTCGCCGCAGAGCAGCGGCTGCCGGCGCTGTTGCTGACCCATTTCAGTCCGCGCTATCAACTCGATCCGGGGCGGGCGCCGTCCATCGACGACCTGCGCCAGGAAGCCGCTGCCCACTACGCCGGTGAGTTGCACCTGGCGGAGGATTTCTCGCGCTTTCGCCTGGATCGTCACGGACGGCTGAAAGCCCTGCCGCAGAGCGGTGGGGCGGGAAGTGCCGGTCGTGGCTAGGCGAGCGGTCGATACGTTTCGGTCTTGTCTGACCTGATCTCCTTGGGCATAGTGCGAACGTTTATCATTCCAGGATCGTCTCGATCCTTCGCACCTCGTCCCTAGGAGAAGCAAATGGCGGTGTCTTTCAACAAGGTCTCGACGCTGGGCGCCATGGCGCTACTGTCCCTGGCAGTGGCGGCCTGTTCCAATCGCCCGGAGGCACCGACGCCACCGCCGCCCGCGCCGGCCCCCGTGGCCGCGCAACCGGCCGCGCCCCAGGCGCCGGCCGAACTCAAGCGTATCGAGCTGGGCTATGGCGTCTATGAGCTGGCCTACAGCCCGGCCAAGCAGTCGGTTTATGCGGCCACGGCCCAACTGACCAAGGGCGTGACCGGTGGGGTGATCTACCAGCTCGATCCGGCCACCCTGGCGATCACCGGGCAGATCCACACCGACCTGAAGAACTTCGCCCTGGCCACCGACGCCGCTGGCGAGACCCTGTTCGTCACCAACTCCCTGGACGGTGGCCTGACCCGCATCGACCTGCGCACCGGCAAGGTGGAGAAGCGCCTGAAGATCGGTGAGATGGGCCGTGACGGCCATCCGGTCAATCCGCGCCAGGTCATTCTGCAGGACGGCAAGCTCTACGTCGGTGGGGTCGGCGATCCGGGTGTGATCTGGGTGGTGGACGCCAAGACCCTGACCCTGAAGGCGCGCATTCCCAATGCCGGCAAGTGGGTAACCGGACTGCTCTACTCCGAGGACACCGGGCGCCTCTACGCGGCGAACGGTGGCGGCGAGATCCTGGTGATCAATCCGCGTACCCACAAGATCGAGCACCGCTGGACGCCGGGCGATGGGGGCAAGTACCTGCTGCTGAACCTGGCCGAGGATCGGGCGAACCACCAGCTGTTCGTCACCGACAATTCCGAAGCCAAGACCGTGCTGGTCTTCGACATCCGCAGCGGCAAGGTGGTCAAGCGCCTGCCGGTGGGCGATGCCCTGGCCATCAAGCTCAACACCATCCGCAACGAGCTGTACATCACCCAGCGCGAGACCGGTCGGCTGCTGATCCTCGACGCCACCACCTACGCCGAGAAGAAGGCCTACGACCTCAAGCCGAACCCCAACAGCCTGCTGGTCAGTCCGGATGGCCAGACGCTGTATGCGACGGTGAAGACGCCCTTCGACAAGGAATACATGAACACCGCGCCGGAAAGCGTGGTGCGCATCGATCTCTCCGCGGTGAAGTAAACCGCGCCGCCCGCGCTGCCGCAGCGTCCTGCTGCGGTGGCCCCGGGCTTCCCAAGTTCGCCGGCTTGCTCTTGAATGCGGGGTCCCCCACCCAGGAGCCGCCGCCTTGTCCGCCCACGATCTCAACCTGCTGCCGCTGCTGGAAGCCTCCTACCGCCACTGGCTCGGCCAGCCGCTGCCGCGTCCTGTCGGCTTGCCTGAGGCCGAGGTCCCTGCCTGGCTGCATGAGCGGGCACCCTATGCCCTGTTGGCCCACGGTACCGAGAGCGATCCGCTGTTCTGCTACGCCAACCGACAGGCGCTGAGCTGCTTCGGCTATCCCCGCGTCCAATTCATCGGCATGCCTTCGCGTTATAGCGCCTCGCCGAAGGATCGCGCGGCGCGCCAGCGACTGATGGAAACGGTGGCCCACCAGGGGTTCGCCACGGACTACGAAGGCTGGCGGGTCGACCGGGCGGGGCGTTCGTTCAAGATTCACGCAGGCGTGGTGTGGAATCTGCTCGACCGCGAGGGGCAGCGCCTGGGGCAAGCGGCGCTGTTCTGGCCGGACGCGCGGCGGATCGGGCAGGTGGAGTGAGGGATAGAGTCTTCGAGCGTCGTTGCCTGCGGATGATCGATGAGCGCGTGGAAAACGCTACGCGGGTTAACTGCCCCCTCTCCCTGAGGGAGAGGGCCGGGGTGAGGGGGCCAAGCCTCACTCGTCCTCGACGATCAGCACCACCAGGTCCTTGGGACCGTGGGCGCCATAGGCCAGCACCTGCTCGATATCGGCGGTCTTGGACGGCCCGGAGATCAGCAGGGCATTGGTCGGCATGCCGTCCGGCCAGCGGTGCCGTTGCTGCAACTCGTAGAAGTTGTCCACCAAGGTGCTGGCCCTGAGCAGGGCGATGTGCAGCGGCGGCACCAGGCTCATCAGGCGTGGCTCCTGGCGATCCGGCCAGAGCACCAGGCTGCCAGTGGACGCCAGGGCGCCGAGGGTGCCGGTGAGGCTGGCCGGGGTGTCATTGAACAGTTCGGCCTTCCACTCTTCCACGGGGCGATCATAGGCCTTCCAGCGCGGCGGGCCGTCGCCTTGCCAGCGTTCCACCAAACGCGCGCCGTGTGGCGTGCCGGGAGCGATCAGCAGCAGCTCCAGACCCCGTTCGGCGAGGACGCGCTCCACCAGCGCCGGCCAGTCCGCCGTAGTGGTGAGGTGGGTTTCGGTATGCACCGTCTCCATCAGGGTACGCAGGCGGGCGACGCGTTCTTCAGGCGGATAGCGCCAGGGTTCGGTCACCAGGGCTTCGTCGAAGTCGTCCGCCAGCGGCTGGGTGCCCTGCAGACTGCCGCGCAGCTTGGCGAGGATGTTGTCGCGGGCGCTCATGGGCGTTGCTCCAGGTGTTCGCGGGCCAGTTCGTGCAGCGAGCGGCGCGCCGGTTTGGGGGCGCTGTGGTGCTCCGTCCAGGGGCCGAGCTGGCCCGGGGTGAAACGGCCGAAGCGGGTGGCCAGGTAGCTGAAGCCGCGATAGAGCAGCGGCGAGGTGTAGAGATTCTGCCAGGCATGCCAGGTCCAGCGCTCCCGGGCGGAGAACTTGCTGCCCTGGCCCCGCAGCAGGTGCGGCTCGGCGTCGGGCGCCTTGACGTTCTCTTCGCGCAATCGCCGCAACAGCGCCGGAATCGGGATCTTCACCGGGCAGACCTCGCCGCAGGCCCCACACAGCGAGGAGGCGCTGGGGTGATCGGGTGCGCGCTCCAGGCCGACCAGGTGCGGGGTGATGATGGCGCCGATGGGACCGGGATAGACCTCCCCATAGGCGTGGCCGCCGATGCGGGTATAGACCGGGCAGTGGTTCATGCAGGCGCCGCAGCGGATGCAGTTGAGGGTCTGGCGCAGTTCGCTGTCGGCGAAGGCCTGGCTGCGGCCGTTGTCCAGCAGCACCAGGTGCACCTCGCGCGGACCGTCCAGTTCCTCGGCCTTGCGCGGACCGGAGATCAGGTTGACGTAGGTGGTGATCGGCTGGCCCAGGGCCGAGCGGGTCAGCAGCGACAGCAGCGGCACCACGTCGCGCAGATTCTCCACCACCTTCTCGATGCCGGTCACGGCGATGTGTACCGGCGGTACCGTGGTGGACATCCGCCCGTTGCCTTCGTTTTCCACCAGCAGCAGGGTGCCGGTCTCGGCCACGGCGAAGTTGACCCCGGAGATGCCGATGTCGGCCTCGAAGAATTTCTGCCGCAGCACCCGCCGACCGGTCTGGATGAGTTCGTCGACGTCGGTGGTGTAGGGCTCGGCCAGGTGCTCGTGGAAGAGGGTGCCCACCTGCTGCCGGTTGAGGTGGATGGCCGGCATGATGATGTGCGACGGCTTCTCGCCGGCGAGCTGGATGATGTACTCGCCCATGTCCGATTCCAGGCAGTCGATGCCCTGGGCGCCGAGGACGTGGTTCATGTCCATCTCTTCGCTGACCATGGACTTGCCCTTGATCAGCAGTTTGGCCGCATGGCGCTCGGCGATCCGCTGGACGATGGCGTTGGCCTCGGCCGTGGTCTCGGCCCAGTGCACCTGGACGCCATTGCGCGTGAGGTTGGCCTCCAGCCGCTCCAGCAGGTCGGGCAGCTTGGACAGCGACCGCGCGCGGATACGATTGCCCAGCTCGCGCAGGCGCTCGCGCTCGTCGGCATCGCTCATGCTGGCCAGGCGCTTGGTCATCAGCGAATCCATGGCCGTGCGGAAGTTGCGCCTGAGCTGGTCGTCGTCCAGGGCCTGCCGCGCACGGGTCTTGAAGGGAGGCGCCGCGCTGACGTCGGTAAGGGGGATCTTCAGCATCTCGTTCATGCGGCACCTCCGATACGGCGCCGGAGAAAGCTCGCCAGGTGTTCGCCACGCAAGGCGGCGCGCTGCTTTTCCAGGGCGCCGTTGATGTTCATGAGGCAGCCGCAGTCGGCGGTAAGCACCTGGGCGGCGCCGCTGTCCTGCAGGGCACGGGTCTTGTCCGCCACCATGGCGCCGGAGATGTCCGGCATCCGCACCGAGAAGGTGCCGCCAAAGCCGCAGCATTCGCTTTCGTGGTCATGGTCGACGCGCTCCACGGCCTCTAGCTGGCCGAGCAGGGCGCGGCCGTGCAGGTGGGTCTGCATCTCGCGGCGGGCGCTGCAGGAGGTGTGCAGCGCCACCTTGATCGGGGCGCCGCGATCCTGGTAGTCGACCTGGCAGACGTGCAGCAGGAATTCCGCCAGTTCGTAGGTACGCTCGGCCAGATCCCGTACCTGGCGCAGGGTCTCGGGTTCGTCGGCGAACAGCTCGGCATAGTGATGACGCAGCATGCCGGCGCAGGAGCCGGAAGGCACTACCACCGGCCAGGGCTCGGCGAACAGCGCCAGCTGGGTGCGGGCCACGGCGCGGGCTTCCTCGGTGTAGCCCGAGGTGTAGGCGGGCTGGCCGCAGCAACTCTGCGCCTGGGGGAAATGCACGCGCAGGCCTTCGCGCTCCAGCAGGCGGATGCTGTCCATGCCGGCTTCGGGATAGAAGAGGTCCACCACGCAGGTGCCGAAAAGATAGACCTGGGTCGGCTTCTGCGGCGGATAGGTCCGCGGCGGCGCCAGCGGTGGCGCGGTGCGGGTGGCGTTGGGGGCGGCGTTGTGGAAGAGGTCGTTCATCAGGCGTCACTCCGGGTTTGCCCGGTTGTAAGGGGGCCGGCGGCGACCGGGGCCGCCGCCGGGAACCGCGTGATCAGTGCACCAGCATGCCGGTGAACACATAGGCCTGCGCCAGGGTGATCAACCCGACCAGCACGGCGAAGCCGATGCTGTGGCGCACGGTGAAGCGGAACAGGTCGGACTCCTTGCCCACCATGCCGGTGGCGGCGCAGGCCACGGCGATGGATTGCGGCGAGATCATCTTGCCGGTCACGCCGCCGGAGCTGTTGGCCGCCACCAGCAAGGTGTCGGAGACGCCGATCTGGTGCGCGGTGGTGGCCTGCAGCGAGCCGAACAAGGCGTTGGACGAGGTATCCGAGCCGGTCAGGAACACCCCCAGCCAGCCCAGTAGCGGCGAGAAGAAGGGGAACAGCGCGCCGGTACCGGCCAGCAGCAGGGCCAGGGTGGTGGACATGCCCGAGTAGTTGACGACGAAGGCGAAGGCCAGCACCAGTCCGATGGACAGGATCGGCTTGCGCAGCTCCACCAGGGTCTCCTTGAACACGCCCAGGGCGGTGGCGGGCTTGATGCGGAAGATGGCCATGGAGATCAGCGCCGAGATCAGGATGGCGGTGCCCGAGGCGGACAGCAGGTCGAGCTTGTAGACCGCCGGCATGGGGGTCGGCGTAGCCACGATGGGCGCCGCCTTGAGCACCAGCTTGTCCAGATAGGGCACCGGCACGTTGATCACCAGGGCATAGAGGGCGCCGCCGCTGGCGAACAGCGCTTTGAACGCCTTGGTGGTCCAGATCGTCACCACCACGGTGAGGATCAGGAAGGGCGACCAGGCCTTGATCACGGTGCCCAGCGAATGCTCCGGCGGCAGGCGACTGTCGCTGCCGAAGCGCGGGCCGCCACCCAGCATGGCGGCCCCGCCGCCGCTCACCACGGTGCTGGCTCCGGCGGTGGCGGATGCGGGCTGGCGCAGCCTCAGATAGGCGGTGAGGGCGATCATGCTCGCCAGCGACGACGTGATGTCGGGCAGTTCCGGACCGATGAAGTTGGAGGTCAGGTACTGGAACACGGCGAAGGTGCCGCCGCAGATCAGCGCCGGCTTCCAGGTTTCCCGTAGGCCGCGCATCCCATCCATCATGAACATCAGCCACAGCGGCACTAGCAGCGACAGCAGCGGTAGCTGGCGACCGGTCATGGCGCCGATCTTGAAGGCGTCGATGCCGGTCACCTGGCCGGCGACGATGGTCGGGATGCCGAGGGCGCCGAAGGCCACCGGCGCCGTGTTGGCGATCAGGCAGAGGCCGGCCGCTTTCAGCGGATTATGGCCCAGGCCCACCAGCAGCGCGGCGGTGATGGCCACCGGTGCGCCGAAGCCGGCGGCACCCTCCAAGAAGGCGCCGAAGCAGAAGCCGATCAGCAGCACCTGCAGGCGCTGGTCGTCGGTGATCGACAGCACCGAGCTGCGGATGATGTCGAACTGGCCGCACTTGACCGTCAGCTTGTAGAGGAACACTGCCGTGACGATGATCCAGGCGATGGGCCAGAGGCCATAGAGAAAGCCGTAAGCGGCCGAGGCCAGCGCCTTGTCCACCGGCATGCGATAGACGAACAGGGCGATGAGCAGGGCGATCGCCAGCGTCAGGGCGCCCGCCACGTGACCCTTGAGTCTCAGCACGGCGAGGGCGATGAAGAAGAACAGGATCGGTAGCGCGGCGACGAAGGCCGAGAGGCCCAGGCTGCCGAGGGGAAGGTAGAGCTGTTGCCAGGTTTCCATCAGGTGCTCCTTGATTGTTTTTGTTCGGAGACGGCAGGACCGGGTTGCACAGCGTCGCGACCTATGGCAAAAATTGGTAAGACCAATTTACAGGAGACGACTTCCCGCACGTTAAGCGGGGTCTTTTCCCCTGTCAAACCAGGGGACGTGCGACTTTAGTCGTCCCGGATCTTTCGCCGCTGGCAGCCGAGGGCTCTGCCAGGGCGCTTTCGTGAGCGCAGCCATGGGTTTCGAACCAGTCAAGCAACGTCGTCTGTCGGACGACATCGTCAAGCACCTGGAGGCGCTGATCGCGGAGGGCTCGCTGCGACCTGGCGAGCGCCTACCGGCCGAGCGGGTGCTGGCCGAGCGCTTCGGGGTGTCGCGACCCTCCTTGCGCGAGGCCATTCAGAAGCTGGCCGCGCGCGGCTTGCTGCTCAGCCGGCAGGGTGGCGGTACCTACGTCACCGAAGCGCTCAACAGTGCCTTCACCGATCCGCTACTGCCGTTGCTGGAAAGCCGCGAGGAAACCCGGCGCGACCTGCTGGAGTTTCGCCACACCCTGGAAAGCGCCTGCGCCTACTACGCCGCCCAGCGCGCCACCGAACCGGATCTGGCGCGGCTGACGCTGGCCTGGGAGCGCCTGGAGGACTGCTACCGGCGGCGCGAGACCATCAGCCGCGAAGAGGAAGGGGAGGCGGACGCGGCCTTTCACCTGGCCATCGCCGAGGCCAGTCACAATGCCGTCTACTTGCACAGCATCCGCAGCCTCTTCGAGTTGCTCAGGCACCATATGGTGACCAACATCGGCGGCATGCATGCCCAGCGTGGCGAAACCCGTGAGCGGCTGCTGGAGCAGCACCGGGCACTCTACGAAGCCATCGTGGATGGGCGAGCGGAGGCGGCGCGGGAGGCGGCCAGCCGGCATCTGGCCTATGTCCAGGAGGTGCTGGTGGAGGCAGGAGCGGTCGCCCACCGCCTGGCGCGCGCCAGGCGTCGGGAGACGCTTTCCGATTGATATCCATTTGATATCAAAAAATAATTTTTTCTGCAGGCGTTAAAGTTTTCGCCGTCACTTGGTGATAACCCGGTCACGCTGCCTCGTTTGAAGGCGTCTAGACCGGTACTCGACAGTGACGATACGACCCACCGAACTTTCAGTTCCCGCCTTTCCCGCGAGCCCCCTGCTGCTGGGCACCACCTCCGTGCTGGGGCTGTTCGCCATCGGCGGTTTCTCCCTCACGACGACCACGCTGGCACTGGTCCAGGCCGGCCTCGCGACCGGTCTGGGCGTCTGGCAGTTCAGACGCGCTGCGACGCTGCAACGGGAGATCGCCGCGGCACGATCCGTGGACGCCGCCGCCACGACCTCCCGCGACGAGGCCCTCGAGGCGCTCTGCATGGCCGTCCTCCCCGTGTGGTCGGAGCAGATCGAAGCCGCGCGCGCCCATACCGAACAGGAAATCGTCAGCCTGACCAGCCGCTTCGCCGAGCTGGCCGGCCGCATCGAGAGCGTGGCGGGCAACGACCAGGGCGGTGGCGATCGCCTGGTGAACCTGATGGCCGCCAGCCAGAACCAGCTGGACGGCATCCTGCACTCCCTGCGTGAGGCGCTTTCCAGCAAGGGCGCGCTGCTTAACGAGGTCAATGGCCTGGCCTCGCTCACCGAGCAGCTCAAGAGCATGGCCAAGGACGTCGGCGACGTGGCGCGCCAGACCAATCTGTTGGCGCTGAACGCCGCCATCGAGGCGGCGCGCGCCGGCGAGGCCGGTCGCGGCTTCGCGGTGGTCGCCGATGAGGTTCGCAAGCTCTCCACCCTGTCCGGCGATACCGGCGAGAAGATCGGCGAGACCGTGGAAACCGTGAACGGCGCCATCGCCCGCACTCTCGAGCTGTCACAGCGCCACGCCGAGCGTGATACCGGCACCCTGAACCAATCCGGCGAGACCATCGAGCAGGTCATCGGTGCCTTCGGCGGTACCACCCGCGACGTGGTGGAGCGTAGCGATGCCCTGGCGGAAAACGCGGCGGCCGTCGGCGGCGCCATCGCCGAGGTACTGGTCGCCCTGCAATTCCAGGATCGGGTCAGCCAGATGCTAGGCCACGTCCGTGACGACCAGGCCCGCCTGCAACGGCTGGTCGCCGAGCGCCGCGACCTCGCCGCCAGTGGCCGGCCGCTGCCCGCACTCGACACCCAGGCCTGGCTCCGCGAGCTGGCCCGCACCTACACCATGGCCGAGCAGGTCGCCGTGCACCACGGCAAGCGTCCCGCCGCCACCGCCGAATCCGATATCACCTTCTTCTGACAGGGCAGTTCCCATCATGAGCAACAAGACCATTCTGATCGTCGACGACTCGATTTCCATCCGCCAGGTGGTGGCCATGACCCTCAAGGGGGCGGGCTATGACGTCATCGAAGGCTGTGACGGCCGCGACGCCCTCACCAAGCTGGATGGCCGCAAGATCCACCTGATCATCAGTGACGTGAACATGCCCAACATGGACGGCATCACCTTCGTCACCGCCGCCAAGAAGCTGCCGGCCTACAAGTTCACCCCGGTGATCATGCTGACCACCGAATCGGACGCCACCAAGAAGGCCGCCGGCCAGGCCGCCGGCGCCAAGGCCTGGATGGTCAAGCCGTTCCAGCCGGCGCAGATGCTGGCGGCGGTTTCCAAACTGATCATGCCCTGATAGCCCGCGGAGGCTGCCCATGAACGGCGTCGTTCGTACCCGCTTGCCCCTTTCCGGGCCCCTGACCATCTACACCGCGGCCGACAGCAAGCCGTTGCTGATGGAGCCGCTGGCGGCCGGGGTCACCCTGGCCCTGGAATTGGCCGAGGTCGACGAATTCGACTCGGCCGGCCTGCAGCTGCTGCTGCTGGCGCAGCGGGAGGCGCGCGCCCTGGGCGGTGGCCTGGAGCTGATCGATCCCAGTCCGGCGATCACCGAGCTGCTGGAGCTGGCCGGTCTCACTCAGTACTTCTCGTCCGCCCCGACCGAGGGGGTGGCCGCATGAACATGGACGAGATCCTCAAGACCTTCATCGCCGAAAGCGAGGAACTGCTGGTGCAGATGGAGGCCGCGCTGCTGCAGATCGAGCAGGCGCCGGGTGACAGCGAGCTGATCAATGCCATCTTCCGCGCCGCCCATACCATCAAGGGCTCGGCGGGATTGTTCGGCCTGGATCACGTCGTCGCCTTCACCCATGTCGCCGAAAGCGTGCTCGACCGCATCCGCAGCGGCGAGCTGGCCTTCGACGACACCCTGTCCGCGCTGTTCCTGGACGTCTGCGATCACCTCAACGGGCTGATCGCCCAGGTGGCCTCCGGCAGTGCCCCCGCCGCCGACTTCCAGGCCGCGGGCGCGGCCCTGGTAGCTCGGCTGGAGCGTTACCTCACCCCGAGCGGCAAGGCCACCGGGCCGGCCGCCACGACTCGCGCTCCGGTTCTCGCCGGCGATGGCGTCGCCGCCGGCCATTGGCACCTGTCGCTACGCTTCGGCCCCGACATGCTGCGCAACGGCATGGACCCCCTGGCCTTCGTCCGCTACCTCAACAGTTTCGGGCGCATCGTCAACATCGTGACCCTCACCGATGCCATCCCGGCCGCGGCCGAGATGGACCCGGAAACCTGCTACCTGGGCTTCGAGGTGGCGTTCGAGAGCGACGCCGACAAGGAAACCATCGAGGGCGCCTTCGAGTTCGTCCGCGAAGATAGCGATATCCGCATCCTGCCGCCGCACAGTCGCAGCAGCGACTACTGCAAGCTGATCGAGGACCTGCCGGAGGAAGACCTGCGGCTGGGCGAGATCCTGGTCCGTTGCGGGACTCTGACCGCGCACGAACTGGACGAGGTGCTCCGGCGCCAGGCCGATCCGGCGCTTCCCCGCCAGCCCATCGGCGAGGTGCTGGTCGAGACCCACCTGGTCAATCCCCCGGTGGTGGATGCCGCCCTGGACAAGCAGCGCAAGGTCAAGGAACAGCGCGTCGCGCCCGCGGGCGACGGCCAGTTGATCCGTATCGACGCGACCAAGCTCGACCAGCTCATCGACCTGATCGGCGAACTCATCATCGCCGGTGCGGGCACCCAGCTGATCGCCCAGCAGAGTGGTCTGGCCGAGCTGGTGGAGTCCACCGGCGTGTTGTCGCGGCTGGTCGAGGAGGTGCGTGACACCGCCCTGACCCTGCGCATGGTGCAGATCGGCACCACCTTCAATCGCTTCCAGCGCGTGGTGCGCGACGTGTCCAAGGAGCTCGGCAAGGACATCGCGCTGAGCATCAGCGGGGGCGAGACCGAGCTGGACAAGACCGTGGTGGAGAAGATCGGCGATCCGCTGACCCACCTCATCCGCAACGCCATGGACCACGGCATCGAGTCCGCCGAATTGCGTCTGGCGCGCGATAAGCCGGCCCAGGGGACGGTGGGGCTGCACGCTTACCACGAGTCCAGCAGCATCGTCATCGAGGTCACCGACGACGGTGGCGGCCTGTCCCGCGAGCGCATCCTGCGCAAGGCCACCGAGCGTGGGCTGATCGCCGAAGGGCAGGTCCTGGCCGACCGCGACGTCTTCAACCTCATCTTCGAACCCGGCTTCTCCACCGCCGAGCAGATCAGCAACCTGTCCGGCCGCGGGGTCGGCATGGACGTGGTGAAGCGCAACATCACCGCGCTGCGCGGCAGTGTCGACCTTACCAGCGAGGAGGGTCGCGGTACCCGGGTGACCATCCGGCTGCCACTCACCCTGGCGATCATCGACGGCTTCCTCATCGGCGTCGGCAACGCCACCTACGTGGTGCCCCTGGATACGGTGGAAGAGTGCATCGAACTCACCGACGCCACGGGCGCCCAGGGCCGGGGCAACGACTACCTGGACCTGCGCGGCGAGGTACTGCCGGTGCTGCGCCTGCGCCAGCTGTTCGCCATCGAGGAAGCACCGCCCCGGCGCCAGAACGTGGTGGTGGTGAACTATGCCGGCCGGCGTGCCGGGCTGGTGGTGGACCAGTTGCTCGGCGAATTCCAGACCGTCATCAAGCCCCTCGGCCCGTTGTTCGGCCACAACCGCAGCCTCGGCGGCTTCACCATTCTCGGCAGCGGCGCCGTGGCCCTGATCCTCAGCGTACCCGGCCTGATCGGCCAGGTATCCCAGAACCCTTCGCGGATCGCCGCGGCAACCCCTCTTTCCTGAACAGGACCCTCGACATGACCGTAACGAAGAAAATGGCCTTGCTGGTGGTCTCGGCCCTGCTGGGCATCGTGCTGCTGGCCGGGTTCGCCTATGTCCAGCTGGGCACGGTCTACGATCGCGCCAACTACGGCAACGACAACACCGTGCCGTCCATCCTCGGCATCGATGCCATCGACGCCCATTCGGCGGACATCATCACCGGCATGTATCGCCACCTGGCGGCGGATGGCGAGGCGGCCACCGCGGTCGCGGAAAAGGAACTGGCGGAGGCCCAGCGGCTGACCGAGCAGAGCCTCAAGGCCTACGAACCGCTGATCTCGGATGACGCGGATCGCAAGCTGCTGGCGGCCGACCAGGAGGCCATCGCCGAACTCAACAAGTTGGCCGCCACCATATTGCCCCTGTCGCGGGCCAGCCAGGACGACGAGGTCAAGCGCATTCTCGGCGAGAAGCGCGAGGTGATCGACCGCGTCGGCACCGTCCTCGACGACCACCGTGCCTACAACCAGCGCCTCGGCGCCGCCCAGGCGCAACTGGCGGATGCCACCCGCCAGCAGGCCACGCTGCTGTCCATCGGCATCGCCCTGGCGACCCTGGTGGGCATCGCCCTGCTCGGTTTCTTCATCACCCGCAACCTGCTGCGTCAGCTGGGTGGCGAGCCGGCCGCCGTGGCCGCGGTCGCCAACCGGGTAGCCGCGGGCGACCTGCCCGACGACCTGCGCCTGCGCCAGGGCGACGACGCCAGTCTGATGGCCGCCATGCAGCGCATGGTGACCACCCTGCGCGGTCTGGTGGCCGAGATGTCGCAGATGTCCGCGGAACACGACCGCGGCGCGACCGACGCGCGCATTCCGGTGGAACGCTTCCAGGGTACCTTCCGCAGCATGGCCGAAGGGGTCAATGCCATGGTCGCCGGCCATCTGGAGGACTCGCGCAAGGCCATGGCCTGCGTGAAGAGCTTCGGCGAGGGCGATCTGTCGGTGCCGCTGGAACGCTTCCCCGGCAAGAAGGCGGTGATCAACGACAACCTCGAGCAGGTGCGTGGCAACATCCAGCGGTTGGTGCAGGACGCCGACCAGTTGAGTCAGGCCGCCATGGCCGGTCGCCTCGACACCCGCGCCGACGCCAGCGTCCACCAGGGTGACTTCCGCCGCATCGTCGCCGGTATCAACGGCACCCTGGATGCCATCGTCGCCCCGCTCAACGAAGCCATGGACGTCATGAGCGGTCTGGCGCAGGGCGACCTCAGCCGCACCGTGGAAGGCGACTACCAGGGCCAGTTGCTGGAACTGAAGAACTCCATCAATGGCACCGTCGGCAAGCTGAACCAGATCATCGGCGACGTGCGCCTGTCGGCCGACGCCCTGGCCAGCGCCTCGGAAGAAATCTCCGCCACCGCCCAGAGCATGAGCCAGGCCAGCACCGAGCAGGCGGCTTCGGTCGAAGAGACCAGTGCCAGCATCGAGCAGATGTCGGCGTCCATCGCCCAGAACACCGAGAACGCCAGGGTCACCGACGGCATGGCCGGCAAGGCCGCGCGCGAGGCGGGCGAGGGCGGTCAGGCGGTGGGCGAGACCCTGGTGGCCATGAAGACCATCGCCGACAAGATCGGCATCGTCGACGACATCGCCTACCAGACCAACCTGCTGGCGCTGAACGCCGCCATCGAGGCCGCCCGTGCCGGCGAGCACGGCAAAGGCTTCGCCGTGGTGGCCGCCGAGGTGCGCAAGCTGGCCGAGCGCAGCCAGGTCGCGGCCCAGGAGATCGGTACCGTGGCCAAGGGCAGCGTGGCCCTGGCCGAGCGCGCCGGCTCGCTGCTCGACGAAATCGTGCCGTCCATCGGCAAGACCTCCGATCTGGTACAGGAAATCGCCTCCGCGTCCGAAGAACAGAGCAGCGGAGTCACCCAGATCAACGGTGCCATGATGCAACTGAGTCAGATCACCCAGCAGAACGCCTCGGCTTCCGAGGAACTGGCGGCCACCGCCGAGGAAATGAGCGGCCAGGCCGAGCAGTTGCAGCGGCTGATGGGTTTCTTCAGCACCGGCGAAGGCACCCGTGCCGTCCAGGATCTGGACCGCGCCCTCGAGCAGACCCGCCCCGCGCGGACGGCCCAGGTGGCCGTATCACGACGCCCCCGGGTCGCCGGCGGCGCGGCCCCGGACGGTTACGTCCGCTTCCCGGAGTGACGGTGCATGAATGCCTTGACCCTTGACGACATCACCCAGGACACCCTGGGTCACCAGCACCTGACCTTCGTCGTGGCGGGTGAAGCCTACGCCGTGGATACCCTGGTCGTGCGTGAGATCCTCGAATTCGGCCAACTGACCCAGGTGCCGCTGATGCCGCCGTGCATCCGCGGCGTGATCAACCTGCGTGGCGCCGTGGTACCCGTCATCGACCTGGAGGCGCGCTTCGGCGGCATGCCGACCCGGGTCGGTCCGCGGACCTGCATCGTCATCCTCGAGGTGACCGACGCCGAGGAAACCCAGGTGCTGGGTGTGGTGGTGGATGCGGTGAGCGAGGTGCTGGAGATCGAACCGGCACAGATCCGGCCGGCGCCAGCCTTCGGTAGCCGGCTGGAGCCCCACTTCATCGCCGGCATGGTCAAGCTCCAAGAGGGCTTCCTGATCCTGCTCGACGTCCAGCGGGTGCTGGACGTCAACGAACTGACCAGCGTGGCCCAGGGGCTGAGCGCGGTCGCCCAGGCGTGATGCGTCACCCGGCGCCCCAGGGCGTTGCTTCGAGACAGTCCCCATTTGGCGCCGGAGGCGCTGCAAGCATGCTCAACAACCTTCGTGTTTCGACCAAATTGGCGATTGGCTTCGGCGTCGCCGTCTTCATGCTGCTGCTGACGATCGGCGTGGCGATCCTTAACATGGAGAAGATGAAGGACGCGGCCGACACCATGTCGCAGCGCAACTTCCCGCTGACCGTGCAGGCCAATACGCTGTCCCGCAACACCCTGGACTCCGGCCGCCTGATGCGTAACCTGCTGCTGCAGGAGCACGCCGATGCCCGGGCCAAGACCTTCGAGGACATCAAGCGGGTGCGTGCCGAGAACGCCGAGATCCTGGCCGACCTGGGCCGGCGCGTGCAGAGCGACGAAGGCAAGCGCAAGCTCAATGCCATCGTCGAGAGTCGTCAGCGACTGCAGGACAAGTACAGCGAATTCTTCCGGCTGCTGGACGTGGATCGTGCCCAGGCGCGGGACTTCCTGCTCAACGTGTTCGCGCCGAACAACAACGAACTGATCGCCGCGGCCGGTGCCCTCAATGAGCATCAGGCCCAGCGCATGGCCGCTTCCAGTGAAGAGGCCACCGCCGCCTTTCAGGACGCCCGCAACCTGATGATGGTGATCGGGGCCGTCGCCGTGCTGATCTCCCTGCTGCTCGGCTATCTGATCACCCGCAGTCTCATCCGCCAGCTGGGCGGCGAGCCGGCCTACGCCGCCGAGGTGGTGCAGCGGGTCGCGAAGGGCGACCTGACCGTCGAGGTGAAGACCCGCGAAGGTGATACCACCAGCATGCTGGCGTCGGTGCGGACCATGACCACCACCCTGGCCCAGATCATCAGCGACGTGCGGAGTTCGGCCGATGGCCTGGCCAGTGCCTCCGAGGAGGTCTCCGCGACCGCCCAGAGCATGAGCCAGGCCAGCACCGAGCAGGCGGCTTCGGTCGAAGAGACCAGCGCCAGCATCGAGCAGATGTCGGCGTCCATCGCCCAGAACACCGAGAACGCCAAGGTCACCGACGGCATGGCCGGCAAGGCTGCCCGTGAGGCGGGCGAGGGCGGTCAGGCGGTCCGGGAAACCCTGGTGGCCATGAAGACCATCGCCGACAAGATCGGCATCGTCGACGACATCGCCTACCAGACCAACCTGCTGGCCCTGAACGCCGCCATCGAGGCCGCCCGTGCCGGCGAGCACGGCAAGGGCTTCGCCGTAGTGGCCGCCGAGGTGCGCAAGCTGGCCGAGCGCAGCCAGGTCGCGGCCCAGGAAATCGGCACCGTGGCCAAGGGCAGCGTAGCCCTGGCCGAGCGCGCCGGCACGCTACTCGACGAGATGGTCCCCTCCATCAACAAGACGTCGGATCTGGTCCAGGAAATCACCGCGGCGTCCGAAGAGCAGACCGCCGGGGTCGAGCAGATCAACAGCGCCATGATGCAGCTGAGTCAGATCACCCAGCAGAATGCCTCGGCCTCCGAAGAGCTGGCAGCCACCTCCGAGGAAATGAGTGGCCAGGCCGAGCAACTGCAGCAGCTGATGGAGTACTTCACCGTGAGCAACGTTGCATCCGGTGCTCCCGTCGCCCACCGGGCGACCGGCAAGCGAGAAAACCCGGCCGCCGCTTCGAGCGCCCCCGTACGTCCGCGCCAGGCCCGGCGCGGTGCCACAGCGCCGGATGGGTTCGTCCGTTTCGAGGAGCACGCCTGATGAGCGGCACCCAGTTGTCCCGTCAATTCCTGACCTTCCAGCTGGCCGGCGATCTCTATGGCGTGACCACTGGCTGCGTCCGCGAAATCATCGAGTACGGCGCGGTCACGGCGGTGCCCATGCTGCCGCCTGCGCTGCGCGGGGTCATCAACCTGCGCGGCGCGGCCGTCCCCGTGGTGGATCTGGGCATGCGCTTTCACCACCAGTTGACCGAAACGTCCCGTCGCAGCTGCATTGTGGTGCTGGAAATCCAGGTCGACGAGCGCTCCCAGGTCTTCGGTGTCGTGGTCGATGCCGTCTGCGAGGTCCTGGAACTCGCTCCTGACGGCATCGAGCCGGCGCCGCGCTTCGGGGCTTCGATCCGTACCGATTTCATCCTGGGCATGGCCAAGCAGGGGGCTGGCTTCATCATCCTGCTGGACATGGACCGCGTCCTGGGTGCGGACGATCTCGCCCGGCTCGCCGATATGACCGCCGCCTGAGCGAGGCCGAGATGGATCTTCCAGCCCTCAGCGACAGCGAGTTCCGGCAATTCCGCAGCTTCATCTTCAAGGTGGCCGGCATCAGCATGTCCGATGCCAAGCGCCCCTTGGTGAGCGGTCGGCTCGCCAAGCGCGTGCGCCAGCGGGGTACGCCGAGCTACGACGCCTATTTCCAGCTGATCCAGCGCGATCAGGCGGAATGCCAGATGGCCGTGGACCTGCTGACCACCAACGAAACCTACTTCTTCCGCGAACCCAAGCACTTCGACTTCCTGCGCGACAAGGTGCTGCCCAGCTGGGACCGCCGACAACCCCTGCGGCTCTGGAGCGGTGCCTGCTCCTCGGGCGAGGAGCCCTACACCCTGGCCATGACCCTGGCGGAGGGACTGGGCGAGCGGCCCTGGGAGATCGTCGCCTCCGACCTCAGCACCCGCGTACTGGCGACGGCGCGCGCGGGGCAGTACCCCTTGGCGGAAGCCGAGGGCATTCCGCCCGCCTTGCTCCATCGCTACTGTTTCAAGGGCGTCGGCGAAAATGCCGGCACCTTTCTGGTCGACCCGCGCCTGGCCGCGCGGATCTCCTTCCGGCAGATCAACCTGAACAACACGCTGCCCGAGCTGGGGACCTTCGACATCATCTTCCTGCGCAACGTCATGATCTACTTCGACGTTCCCACCAAGCGCCAGGTGGTGGAGCGCCTGGTAAGGACGTTGAGGCCCGGCGGATACTTCTTCGTCAGCCACTCGGAAAGCCTGAATGGCGTGACCGATGCCTTGAAAATGGTCAGTCCTTCCATCTATCAGCGACCGGTCTGAGCCCATGGCCAGCCCGCCGGAGCTCTTTCTCCGCCCTGGCGAATGGTATTTCGGCCGGGGCGACGGACTGGTGCGCACCATCCTCGGCTCCTGTGTGTCCTTCGTGTTCTGGCATCCTGGGCGCCAACTGGGTGGCATGACCCATGCGCTGCTACCCTCGCGCCAGCGGCCGGCGGCGGACGCTCCGCTGGACGGCCACTATGTCGACGAGTCACTGGAGTTGATGCTCGCCGCCATCGCCCGCCACGGTGGCGACCTGGCGGGCTACCAGGTACACCTCTACGGCGGTGGCAACATGTTTCCGCAGATCCTGCGGGGGCGGGTCAGGAACATCGGCGATGCCAATGTCGACACCGCCCTGGCCCGGCTCACGCAGGTCGGCTTGCATGCCATGCGCACCCATGTCCGCGGTTCCGGCCACCGCACACTCAGCCTGAGCCTCAGCGACGGCCGGGTACTCATACAACAGGTGGAGGTGACCTACACTCCGCCGCTCACGAGACGCACCCCATGAACAAGATCAAGGTTCTCATCGTCGACGACTCCGCCGTGGTCCGGCAGGTGCTCGCCCAGAGTCTCGCCGAGGACCCCGCCATCGAAGTCGTGGGGGTCGCCGCCGATCCGCTGTTCGCCCAGGACAAGATGCGCAAGCAATGGCCCGACGTCATCGTGCTGGACGTGGAGATGCCGCGCATGGACGGCATCACCTTCCTCAAGAAGATCATGGCCGAGCGGCCCACCCCGGTGGTCATCTGCTCCACCCTCACCGAGAAGGGCGCCGCCACCACCCTGCAGGCCATGGCGGCCGGCGCGGTGAGCATCGTCACCAAGCCCCAGGCCAACCTCAAGCAGTTCCTCAAGGACGCCTCGGACGACCTGGTCAGCGCGGTGAAGGCCGCCGCGCGGGCCAATCTCAAACGGCTCGCGCCGCGCGCCACGCCCGTCGCGCCGCCGCCCAAGCTCAGCGCCGACGCCATCCTGCCGGCGGCCGGTAGCGTGGCCATGGCGCGCACCACCGAACGCATCGTCGCCCTGGGCACCTCCACTGGCGGCACCCAGGCGCTGGAAGCGGTACTCACCGGCCTGCCACGGGTCTGTCCCGGCATCGTGGTGGTCCAGCACATGCCCGAGCGCTTCACCGCCGCCTTCGCCGAGCGCCTGGATCGTCTGTGCGAGCTGGAGGTACGCGAGGCGCGGGCCGGCGATCGCGTGCTGCCCGGACGGGTGCTCATCGCCCCGGGTGGCCGCCACATGCTGCTCAAGCGCAGCGGCGCCCAGTACTTGGTGGACGTCATCGACGGTCCGCCGGTGAGCCGACACCGGCCTTCGGTGGACGTGCTGTTCCGCTCGGTGGCCCGGGCGGCCGGCGGCAATGCCCTGGGCATCATCATGACCGGCATGGGTGACGATGGCGCCCGCGGGCTCAAGGAGCTGCGCGACGCCGGCGGTCGTACCCTCGGCCAGGACGAGGACAGCTGCGTGGTCTACGGCATGCCCAAGGAGGCCATGAAGCTCGGCGCCGTGGAGCAGGAGATCGGCCTCCACCAGATCGCCGCCGCCATCCTCAAAGGTGGCGTCTAGACGAACTTGCGGGGCGGGCCGGACTCCAAGCGCCAGCACGGAAGGAGAGCCCCATGTTCGACATCTGCCACTGGATCAACGAGCCCGAGACCTGGCTGGCCGAAGCGGATCGGCTGAGAGTCATCACCGATCGGCATAGCGATTTCTGGCGTCTTACCCACGACGGGAGCGAACGGCACAGCGGCCATTTCTTCGGCGCGCGGGTCCCCGGTGGCTTCACCGCCCAGGTCCGGGTGGTGGCGCGCTGCAAGAACCAGGGCGACCATGCCGGCCTCATGGTGCAGCTCGACGAACAGCACTGGTTGCGCGCCGGCATCGGCTACTTCGACGAAACGCCGCAACTGCTGAGCGTTCTCACCCAAGGCCGCTCGGACCTCGCCCTGGGCATGCCGCTGGGCGAGCGCGAAGACCTCTGGCTGCGCATCACCCTGATCCAGGGCACCCTGCGGGTACAGGCATCCCTGGATGGTCAGCGCTGGCCGCTGCTGCGCCTGGCGAGCCTGCCCGTCGCCGCCGGGTATCGTGTGGGTCCGGTGTGCGGCACGCCCGAGCGCGGCGGCATGGAGGTGGCGTTCAGCGAATTCAGCCTGCAAGCCCCGCTGCAGCGAGGCCTGGCCGATCTGAGTTGAGGCGGGGAGGGCGGCTCAGCCGACGGTGACGGGAGGCAGCTCCACCTGTTGTACCTGAACGGTCTTGCGCGGTGCGACGACCTTGGCGACGCCATCCACCACCTTGTCACCGTGCTGGTTGAACACGCGGGTGGCCAGGTTCACGCGAAACTTCGGCAGCTTTTCCAATACCTCGATTTCCACGGTGAGGGTATCGCCCAGCTTCACCGGCTTCTCGAAGGTCATGGTCTGATCGACGTACAGCGTGCCCGGACCGGGCAGGTTGCAGGCCACCGCCGCGCTGATCAGGGCGCCGCTGAGCATGCCGTGGGCGATGGGCTCGCGGAACAGGGTCTTGGCGGCGAACTCGGCGTCCAGGTGCAGCGGATTGCAATCGCCGGACACCGCCGCGAACAGCAGCACGTCGCGCTGCTCGATGGTACGGGTGACCGTCACCTTCTGGCCGATTTCGAGGGCTTCATAAGGGATGTTTTCGGTCAGACTCATGACGCGCTCCGGCAGCAATGGCGAGGCGGCGAACGCCGCGAAGCCGGGCATTCTACCCAGGCCGGGGCCATGAGGCTAATCGTGGCGGCGAAAAGCGCTCGTTGGCGTGACCGTAATTGACTCTCTGGTCATTAAGTGGCGTTTACGGCTTTGTTTGATGCTGTTGCGGCCTCGGCAAAGCTGCTAGGCTCGCAGGGCCGGTTCAGCGCTGAATCACGGCACGCCAACGAACAATAACCATAGAGCGGGAGCGGGCTGCATGATGCCGAATTTCTGGAGTGACAAATATCCCGAGGGCATCCAGACAGATATAGATCCCGGACGTTATCGCAACGTCCTGGCGGTGTTTCGCGAGGCCTGCCAGACCTACGCCGAGCGGCCGGCCTTCAGCAACCTTGGGCGGACGCTGAGCTACCGCGAACTCTATGAACTGTCCGGTCAGTTCGCCGCCTACCTGCAGAAGCACACCGACCTGCAGCCGGGCGATCGCATCGCCGTGCAGATGCCCAATGTCCTGCAATATCCGGTCGTGGTCTTCGGCGCCATGCGCGCCGGTCTGGTGGTGGTCAACACCAATCCGCTGTACACCGCCCGCGAGATGCAGCACCAGTTCAAGGATTCCGGCGCGCGAGCGCTGGTTTGCCTGGCCAACATGGCCCATCTGGCCCAGCAGGTGCTGCCACAGACCGATATCCGCCACGTGATCGTCACCGAGGTGGGCGACCTGCTGCCGACCTTCAAGCGGCTGCTGGTCAATGCCGTGGTGCGTCACGTCAAGAAAATGGTACCGCCCTATCGCATCCCCCATGCCATTCGCTTCGTCGATGCCATGACCAAGGGCGAACACCTCGACTTCACCGACGTCGACCCGGCCAGCGACGAGGTCGCCGTGCTGCAGTACACCGGTGGCACCACCGGCATCGCCAAGGGCGCCATGCTCACCCATGGCAACCTGGTCGCCAACATGCTGCAGTGCCAGGTGCTGATGACCAAGTACCTGGGCGATGGCGCCCAGGTCATGATCGCACCGCTGCCGCTCTACCACATCTACGCCTTCACCATTCACTGCATGGCCATGCTGATCCTGGGTAACCACAACGTCCTGATCACCAATCCGCGCGATCTGCCGGCCATGGTCAAGGAACTCGGGCAGTGGCGCTTCAGCGGCTTCGTCGGCCTCAACACCCTGTTCGCCGCCCTGTGCAACAACGAGGACTTTCGCCAGCTGGATTTCTCCCAGCTCAAGGTGACCTTTTCCGGGGGCATGGCGCTGCAGCAGTCCGTGGCCCTGCGCTGGGAAGAAGTGACCGGCTGCGGCATCTGCGAAGGCTACGGCATGACCGAGACCAGCCCGGTGGTGAGCTTCAATCCGCTGGAGCGGCGCCGGCTGGGCACCATCGGCGTGCCGGTGCCGGGTACCGACTGCAAGGTGGTGGATGCCGATGGCGTCGCCCAGGGTTTCGACACGCCGGGCGAACTGTGCGTCAAGGGTCCCCAGGTGATGAAGGGCTACTGGCAGCGCCCCGAGGCGACCGCCGAGGTGCTCGACGCCGAGGGCTGGCTGCGTACCGGCGACATCGCGGTGATCGAACCGGACGGCTACCTGCGCATCGTCGACCGCAAGAAGGACATGATTCTGGTGTCCGGCTTCAACGTCTATCCCAACGAACTGGAAGAAGTGCTTTCCCAGCTGCCCGGGGTGCTGCAGTGCGCGGCCATCGGCATCCCCGACGAGGTAGCCGGGGAGAAGATCAAGGTGTTCGTGGTGCCCAAGCCAGGGGCATCCCTCACCACCGAGCAGGTGCTCAAGCACATGCACGATCATCTCACCGGCTACAAGCGGCCCAAGCTGGTGGAATTCCGCGACAGCCTGCCCACCACCAACGTCGGCAAGATCCTGCGCCGCGAGTTGCGTGACGCGGAGCTCAAGAAGGCGTAACCGCTAAGCCGTCATGTCCCTGCAGCGCTACCTCTCGTCGACTGGTAGCACTGCGCCGACGTGGCGAGCATGGTTTTCGCAAGAGGTTCGGGTATAAACCGCAGGCGGCACTTTGCCGTCATCTATCCGCCCTCTCTCCTTGAGGAATCACCATGCGAATTCGTGTCCGCCAGGCCGTATTGGGCCTTCTGCTGCTAGGTTCTACCGTGCTCGGTCAGGCACAGGCCGGCGAGCCCATCCGCGTCCTGTTCGTGGGCAACAGCTATACCTTCGTCAACGACCTGCCGGCGATGGTCCGTCAAATGTCCGTCGACGCCGGTCAGCCGCGTCCGCTGGACGTCAAGCATGTGACCTTCAGCGGCGCCAGCCTCGAGGAACACTGGAAGCGCCACGACGTGCAGGACGAGCTGGCCAAGGCCAACTACGACTACGTGGTGATCCAGGACCACAGCATGATGCCGGTGAAGAATCCGGACCTGACCCGTCAGTACGTGCGCCTGATCGCCGACCTCGCGCGCAAGGACGGCGCCCAGCCGATCCTCTACCTGACCTGGGCCCGGCAGAACAACCCGACCATGCAGGCGCAGCTGGACAGCGTCTACACCCCCCTGGCCAAGGAAACCGGCGCCCTGCTGGCCCCGGTGGGCCAGGCCTGGCAGAAGGCCCTGGCCGATCAGCCGCAGCCGGGCCTGTTCCTGCCCGACGGCAGCCACCCGTCATTCACCGGTACCTACCTGACCGCCTCGGTGTTCTATGCGCTGATCTACGGCACCCGTCCGCCGCTGCCGGCCGCTGGGGAGAACATCAAGTTCGACCATGCCGATCCGGCCGATCTGCAACAGGATGCCTGGAAGGCCCTGCAGTCCCTCGACATGGCCCTGCGCACGCCGCCGGCCAAGCTGAACGTGGCCAGCGTCCAGGCCAAGCGTTGATCCCGCACCGTCCCTGCGCGACCAGGCGTCGCGCAGGGACGGGCGACCCCGCTGTTTTCCGCCCGCCGTTCTTGTAAAGCCCCGCCGCACCCCCCAACTCTTTTACACTTACCGGTCCAAGCGACCGCCGTCGAAAGAGTTTCATGACCGATACCCCCTCCATTGTCCGTCTCGCCGCCAACCTGGATCAGGCCTTCAACGCCGATCGTCACCGTCTCAGGCGTCAACTCCAGGCGCTGCAGAAGCAACCCGATCCGGCCCGTGAGGCCCAGTGGCTGGAGCGCTTCCAGGCCTCCTGCGCCAAGGTCGAGGCGCGGCGCGCCAGCGTGCCGACCATCCGTTACGACGACGCCCTGCCCATCGCCGCCAAGCGCGCGGAGATCAAGCGCGCCATCGCCGGCCATCAGGTGGTGGTCATCGCCGGCGAGACCGGCTCGGGCAAGACCACCCAGTTGCCCAAGATCTGTCTGGAACTGGGCAGGGGTGTACACGGCCTGATCGGTCACACCCAGCCCCGCCGCCTGGCCGCGCGCAGCGTGGGTGCCCGGGTGGCGGAGGAACTGGGTTCGCCGCTGGGCGAGCTGGTCGGCTATCAGGTGCGATTCGAGGATCAGAGCACCGATGTCACCCTGATCAAGCTGATGACCGACGGCATCCTGCTGGCCGAGACCCAGCATGACCGCTTCCTCGAACGCTACGACACGATCATCGTCGACGAGGCCCATGAGCGCAGTCTCAACATTGACTTCCTGCTGGGCTTCCTCAAGACCCTGCTGCCGCGCCGCCCCGATCTCAAACTGATCATCACCTCGGCCACCATCGACCTGGAGCGCTTCTCCCGGCATTTCGACGGCGCGCCCATCGTCGAGGTGTCCGGCCGGACCTATCCGGTGGAGACCTGGTACCGCCCGCTGAGCGCCGAGGTGGACGAGGATGGCGAACGGCTGGTGGACGATCTCTCCGTGGACCAGGGCATCCTCCAGGCGCTGGACGAAATCGAGGCCCACGAGCGCAGCGTCGGTCAGCGCCCCGGCGACGTGCTGGTGTTCCTGCCCGGCGAGCGGGAGATCCGCGACTGCGCCGAGGTCCTGCGCAAGGCCCAGCTGAAGTTCACCGAGGTGTTGCCGCTCTATGCGCGGCTGACCCCGGCCGAGCAGCAGAAGATCTTCCAGCCGCGCCCCGGGCGCAAGATCGTGCTGGCCACCAACGTCGCCGAGACCTCGCTGACCGTACCGGGGATCCGCTACGTGATCGACAGCGGCACTGCGCGCATCAGTCGCTACAGCTACCGCGCCAAGGTCCAGCGACTGCCCATCGAGGCCATTTCCCAGGCCAGTGCCAACCAGCGCAAGGGTCGCTGCGGCCGGGTCGAGCCGGGCATCTGCATCCGCCTCTTCAGCGAAGAGGATTTCCTCGGTCGACCGACCTTCACCGATCCGGAAATCCTGCGTACCAACCTGGCCGCGGTGATCCTGCAGATGCTGCACCTGCGCCTGGGTCGCATCGAGGACTTTCCCTTCATCGAGCCGCCGGATGGCAAGGCGATCAAGGACGGCTTCACCCTGCTCCAGGAGCTCTCGGCGGTCGATACCGAGGGACGGCTGCTGCCCCTGGGCCGGCAACTGGCGCGGCTGCCCATCGATCCGCGGCTGGGGCGCATGCTGCTGGAGGCGACGGAGCAGGGCAGCCTGGCCGAGGTGCTGATCGTCACCAGCGCCCTGTCGGTGCAGGACCCGCGCGAACGTCCGGCGGACCGCCAGACCCAGGCCGATCAGGCCCATGCCCAGTGGAAGGACCCGGATTCGGACTTCGCCGCCCTGGTCAACCTCTGGCACGGCTTCGAAGAGCAGCGCCAGGCGCTGGGCTCCAACGCGCTGCGCAGCTGGTGCCGCAAGCACTTCCTCAACTACCTGCGGCTGCGCGAATGGCGCGATGCCCATCGCCAGCTGACCCTGCTGTGCCGCGAACTGGGACTGCAGGTGCGCAAGGCCGACGGTCCGGCACCGGCACCGGCGGAGGGCGCCAACCGCCCTGCGCCGACCACCGACAAGCACGTCAATGCCAAGGCGCAGCAACAGGCCGAGGCCACCGAGGCGGCGATACGTGCCCGCGGTTACGCGGCGCTGCACAAGGCCATTCTCGCCGGCCTGCTCAGCCAGATCGGCCAGAAGAGCGAGGACGGCGACTACCTGGGCGCGCGTCAGCGGCGCTTCTGGATTCATCCCAGCAGCGTCATCGGTCGCAAGAAACCCACCTGGATCATGGCCGCGGAGCTGGTGGAGACCACCAAGCTGTTCGCCCGCATGGTGGCCAAGATCGAACCGGACTGGATCGAGCCGGTGGCGGGCCACCTGGTCAAGAAGACGCACCTGGAGCCCCACTGGGAGAAGAAGCGCGGCCAGGTGGTGGCCTATGAGCAGGTCACCCTCTATGGCCTGATCGTGGTCGGCCGCCGCCCGGTGCATTTCGGCCCCATCGATCCGCCCGCCGCCCGCGAGCTGTTCATCCGCGAAGGCCTGGTGCGCGGCGAGATCAACAGCCGCGCCAAGTGCCTGGCCGCCAACCGGGCGCTGCTGGAGCGGCTGGACGAACTGGAAGCCAAGGCCCGCCGCCGCGATATCCTCGCCGACGAGGAAACGCTGTTCGACTACTATGCCGCGCGTCTGCCGGCAGACGTCTACCAGACCGCCACCTTCGACAGCTGGTACCGCCGCGAGAGCGCCCGGCAGCCCGATCTGCTGATCATGCGCGAGGAAGACGTCCTCGCCCGCGAAGCCAGCGAGGTGACCGCTGCCCAGTATCCGGACACCCTGCGCCTGGGCGAGCTGATTCTCCCGCTGTCCTACGAATTCGACCCGACTCATCCGCGGGATGGCGTCACGCTGCGGGTGCCCGCGCCGCTCTTGCCGCAGCTGCCGCCCCAGCGCCTCGACTGGCTGGTGCCGGGTCTGATCTACGACCGCTGCGTGGCGCTGGTGCGTAACCTGCCCAAGGCGCTGCGCAAGAACTTCGTCCCAGTACCGGATTTCGTCCGCGCCGCACTGGACAAGATCCCCTTCGGCGAAGGCTCGCTGCACGAGGCGCTCGGGCGCGAGCTGCAACGCATGACCGGTGCACGCATTCCGGATGAGGCCTGGCCGGAAGCCGAGGCGGGTCTCGACCCCCATCTGCGCATGAACCTGGAGGTGGTCGATGCCCAGGGCAAACCCCTGGGTGAAGGCCGCGATCTGGCCGAGGTGACGGCGCGCTTCGCCCAGGAAAGCCAGGCGGCGCTGGCCCTGCCAACGCAAAAGCGCCAGGAGCAGCGCCCGGTGGAGGCCAAGGCCTTCGCCGAGGTGGCGGCCAAGACCCAACAGCAGGTGGCAGGGCTGTCGATGACGGTCTATCCGGCGCTGGTGGATGAGCAGGGCACGGTGCGCGAGAGTCGTTTCTCCACGGCTGCCGAAGCCGCGTATCAACATCGGCGTGCGCTGCAGCGCCTGCTCCTGCAGCAGTTGGCGGAGCAGGCCAAGTTCCTGCGTGGCAAGCTGCCCGGGCTCACCGAGCTGGGCTTGTTGCACCGCGAATTGGGTCGGCCGGAGGCGCTGGTGGAAGACCTCCTGCTGGCCAGCCTGGACGCGGCCATCCTCGCCGACCAGGCCGAGCTGCCCCGCGATGGCGCCGGCCTGGCTTCACTGGCCGAGCGCCGCAAGGCCGGTTGGACCGAGCAGGCCGAGCGCCTGGCGCGGTTGACCCTGGAGATCCTCAAGCTCTGGCATGGCCTGCAGAAGAAATTCAAGGGTCGCATCGACCTGGCCCAGGCGGTGGCGCTGAACGACATCAAGGCGCAACTGGCCAGCCTGGTCTATCCCGGTTTCGTCCGGGATACGCCGTTGGAATGGCTCAAGGAGTATCCGCGCTATCTGAAGGCCATCGAGCAGCGCTTCGACAAGCTCGGCGGCCAGGTGCAGCGTGATCGCGTCTGGAGCGGCGAACTGGCCGGACTCTGGGAGCAGTATCGCGCCCGCGCCGCCAAGCATGGCCAGGAGGGCAAGCGCGACGCCAATCTGGAACTCTATCGCTGGATGCTGGAAGAGTACCGGGTGTCGCTCTGGGCCCAGCAGTTGGGCACGCGGATGCCGGTGTCGGACAAGCGGCTCAACAAGCAATGGAGTCTGGTGGAAGCCTGACGCGGTCATCCATCGGAACCACTCCAGGCCGAGGTCGTCCGCTGGCATAGTGAGGCCATGACCCAGGCCAGTTTCCGCTTCCATGGCGCGCTCGAACGCTTCCTGGCCCCGACCCGTCGCGGCCGGGTGATCCGGGTCGAGTGCGCCGCGATGGCGAGCGTCAAGCATCAGATCGAAGCCCTTGGCGTGCCCCATACCGAGGTCGGTCGCCTGCTGATCAACGGCGAGACGGCTGCGCTGACGCAACGGCTGGACGAGGGCGATGAGGTCATCGTCCATCCCGCGCAGGTCGAGACCTCAGGCGAATCCGCTGCGGGTCATCCGGAGACAGGGCGTCCGCGCTTCGTCGCCGACGCGCACCTCGGCGCGCTGGCGCGGCGCCTGCGCATGGCGGGCTTCGATACCCTGTACGACAATGCCTATGCCGATCCTGCCCTGGCCGATCTCGCCCGGCGCGAGGCGCGTATCCTGCTCACCCGTGATCGCGAATTGCTCAAGCGGCGACAGGTGCTCCACGGCTGCTATATCCACGCCCTGCGCCCGGAAGCGCAGCTGCATGAGCTCTACCAGCGCCTGGGCTTGCGCCTTTGGGCATTGCCCTTTTCCCGCTGCCTGGCCTGCAACTCGAGTCTGCAGGCGGTCACCCTGGCGGAGGTCGCCGACCGCCTGCCCCCGCGCGTGCGGGAACGTCATCGACATTTCCTGCACTGTCCGCACTGCGACAAGCTGTTTTGGGAAGGCAGCCACTGGCGCGCCATGCGCGAACGTCTGGCGCTGGTCTAGCGCGGCAACACCTGGCGCAACGAGCCGCCCACGTCCGGCAGGTCCATCTCGATGCGCCGCCACCAGGCTTCCGCGAAGCTGTAACAGGCGAAGGCGATCAGGCCGAGTCCGACCACGGACAGGACCAGCCCGCCGAAGGGCAGATTCTGCAGGCCGTTCAGGGCGTCCTTCATGCCCGGCGGATGCAGCGCCTGGTAGCGCGAGCCGCTGACCACCAGCAGGACGGCGATCTCGACGAAAGCCACGCCCCGGGCGATCAGGCCGAAGCGGCCGATGGGGCGGATCAGCCGCAGCTGCTCCGGACTGGCTTCCAGGTTGCGCTCGAAGCTGGCCTTCCAGCCCTTCACGAAATGGGCGAGGCCCACGCCCAGCGGAATCAGCGCGGCGACGTACACCAGCAGGTTTGAATAGCGCCAGCTCAGGATCGTCTGCAGCAGATCGTTGGTTTCACCGCCCGAGCCACCGCCCTGGCGCAGACCGCTGACCAGCAGGCCCAGGGCGAAGAACGCGAGGGCGCCGTAGGTGATACCGCCCGCCAGCAGGCCGGCGCGGATCACCAGCCCCTTGGGCTTGTTGCCGTGGTCGTCGACATCGCGGACGGCCTGGAGGATGCGCCAGGCCGCGAAGGCCACCAGGCCGACCACCACCAGGCCGACCAGGAAATGCCCGAAGGGCTGGGCGAGCAGGGCTTCCAGGCTGTCGTGGCTGTCCGCCGGCTGGCCGGAGCCGCGCGCGGCCAGCAGCGCCAGCACGCCGATGATGAGATAGACGAGACCGCGGGCGGCATAGCCGCCGCGGGCCAGGAAGGTAAGTCCGGTACGGGTGCGCATCTGTTATGTCCTGTTACATCCTGCCTTGTACTGACCGGCGGCCCGCGTACGGG
This sequence comes from Pseudomonas oryzihabitans, assembly GCA_036946245.1. Lineage (GTDB taxonomy): Bacteria > Pseudomonadota > Gammaproteobacteria > Pseudomonadales > Pseudomonadaceae > Chryseomonas > Chryseomonas oryzihabitans_G. The sequence continues at coordinate 3,654,637 of JAQIJM010000001.1, read as the reverse complement.
TTCTGGCGGGCGGACAGGCGCGCTGCAGTAGTGGCGGGATGCGGCTTATGGCCTTAGGCTCGCACCCTTTGCCCCGGCGACGTTGTCATGGACAAAGCTCGACTGCTCACCCTCATTCTCCAGGCGCTGGAAGTCGACCGCGAGGTCATCAGCCAGCAGTTGGCGGCCAGCCACGAGGCGGCCACCCACAGCGAAAGCAAGGCCGAGAACAAATACGATACCCGTGGTCTGGAAGCGGCCTACCTGGCCGATGGCCAACGCCGCCGTCTGCACGAAATCGAGCTGGCCCTGGCCGCCTACCGCGCGCTGACGCCCGTGGCCATGAGCGACGGTATCCGCGTCGGCGCCCTGATCGAGTTGACCACCGCGACGGCCAGCCGCTGGCTGTTCCTCGGCCCGGATGCGGCGGGACTTAAGGTCAGGCTGGATGGTCAGGAGGTGCTGGTGATCTCCCCGCGCGCGCCCCTGGGACAGGCATTGCTCGGGCGGGAGGAGGGCGACGAGGTGGCGGTGACGGTGGAAGGCAAGGTGCACCGGCAGGAGATCCTGGCGGTGTATTAGCGTAGGGCAGAGTTAACGTCCTAGCGCTATCGTGGCCTTGTTCCGCTTCTATGGACCGGGCAATGACGGCGGATCGCGAGCCTGCCGGTGCCGATGGAGATGGATGCCCGCTCGGACAGCTCCCTCTCCCCTTGGGAGAGGGTTGGGGTGAGGGTACCCTTCGCCACGAAGCCCCAGTGCAAAAGGCTACGCCGTTTTCCAGGCCAAGACGCAATGCGGCGGCGTGGGCGGGGGATCGCGGCCATGGGCCGCTCCTACGACCTCGCCTCAGGGCGCCGACCCTGCTGCGATAGGACAGGGCTCCAACCGTTCAGGCTGTTCGTAGGAGCGGCCGCATCGGCGGGCCGCCATGGCCGCGATCGAGAGACGTTGAGGTCAGCCATGATGTCAGGATTGCCGCCAAGGCAATCCATCTTTCAGGTCTCCATTCCCTCCACCGACCGGTTGGCCCTGGGCTGCTGTGCCTCTTCCTTTTCCTTGGGTCTGTGCTGATCCAGCCAGGCGCGGCCCTGCTGCTGGGCCTCGTCGACCTTCTTGTTCAACTCGTCGAGGGTCCCGCCCAGGGTTTCCCGGGCCTGTTCGCGGGTGGCTTCTTCCACCTTGGTGGCGAAGCTGTCCGCCGCCTTTTCGGCGCTGTCGCAGCCGCCGAGGCCGAGCAGCAGGAGGATTCCGGCGAGGCCGAGGATGGTTTTGGTGCTCATGATCTCAAGCTCCTTGTCACGAAGGCCGGTTCAGCGAATCGCGCGGCTCATGACCGGCGGCGGTGTGCTTGGCTTCGCCGCGGGTCTTGTACAGCGAGACCAGCACGCCGCCAGCCAGCAGGCCCAGGGTCACGGTCAGGGAGATCGCCGGCGGGATCTTGCCGATGATCCCCACCAGGAAGATCTTGCAGCCGATGAACACCAGCACCAGCGCCAGCGCGTACTTGAGGTAGGCGAAGCGATGGATCATGGCCGCCAGGGCGAAGTACAGGGCACGCAGGCCGAGAATGGCGAAGACGTTCGAGGTGTAGACGATGAAGGGGTCCTGGGTGATGGCGAAGATGGCCGGCACACTGTCCACCGCGAACACCAGGTCGGCGCACTCGATCACGATCAGGGCGAGGAACATGGGCGTCACCCAGAGCACCGTCTTGCCACTGGCGTCGGGCTGGCGTACGAAGAAATGCTCGCCGTGCATCTCGTTGGTCACCCGCAATTTCTTGCGCAGGAACTTGATGAAGACGTTGTCGTCGAGCTTGGGCTCTTCGTCCACCTTGGCGAACAGCATCTTGACCCCGGTGATCACCAGGAACGCGCCGAAGACGTAGAGGATCCAGTCGAACTGGTGGATGAGGGCGGCGCCCAGGCCGATCATGATGGCCCTCAGCACGATCACCCCGAGGATGCCCCAGAACAGTACCCGGTGCTGGTACTCACGGGGAATGGCGAAGAAGCCGAAGATCACCGCCATGAGGAAGACGTTGTCCATGGACAGCGACTTCTCGATCAGGAATCCCGTGACGTAGTCGAGGCTGGCGTCGGCGCCCTTGAGCTGCCAGACGAACAGGGCGAACAGCAGACCCGCGGTGATGTAGCCCGCGGACAGCAGCAGACTTTCCTTGACCTCGATGGGCTTGTTCTCCTTGTGGAGGACACCCAGGTCGAAGGCCAGCAGGGCGATGACGACGGCGAAGAAGGTCAGCCACATCCAGGTGGCGGTGCCGAGGAAGTCGGCGAAGAAAAATGCATGTAGGGCGTTCATGAGCCCCTCCTTAGTCAAGTTTCAAGACTATGACTCGACATGGCGGCACATACCGTCAGAGGGGCCCGGGTCACCGAGACAGGATTTCGAACTCGCGCACATTCGGCAAGGGTTGCAGTTTTACAAAATGCAACCGCTCTAGGTCAGGCCTCTCGGGAGGAATGGTGACCGGTGATCAACCAGCGGCCATCGATCTGTTCGAAGGTGAAGAGAAAGCGTGCGGGTACGCTGATGACCTGATCGCCGTCGCGATAGTGAAAGACATAGAGCCCACCGACCACCACGGTGCTGAGCTTGCTGCTGACTCTCTTCTTGAAGATCTGCACGTCGCAGACCAGCCCGTCGTTGGCCAGGAAATTGCGGAAGTACTCCCGGCGACTTTCCTCGTTGTCCCGCACCTCGTTCGACAGCGTCGGCACCAGAATGGCGTCCGGGGCATAGAGGCCGAGAATGGCCTCGACATCGCGGGTGGCGACCGTTGCGGCCCAGGTGTGCAGGGCAGCCTTGGCCCCGGCGAGGCAGGCGATCTCTTCATTGGAACGAGCGGATACCGGAGCGGGAGCAGCTAGGGACATGGCGTCGACCTCAGGCAAAAGTAGTATTGTTATAATATAACAACGCAAAGGGTTCAGGTACGTTGTCATGGCACATCGCTCGAGGGTGACGCTGTTCAGGGGGGTCGGGGTCACGGCGGGGAGCGTCGCCGTCTGGCGCCGGCGACGGCAGGGACGCTGGATCAGCGATTTTCCACTTTCGAGCGCAGCGGGATCTCTTCGCGCGAATCGGTCTGGCTGACCGGCTGGCCTACCATCTCCTCATAGACGGCGGGCTGGGCGATGAACAGCCGGACGTCCTTGACCTCGTCGAGGACACGCCGGGCTTCCTCCACCGAGGCCACGTGCAGGGTGGCGCCCTTGTCGTCGGCCACCGGGACCGAGGTGCCCTCCACCAAGGCGTGGATGACGTAGGAGCCGCCTTCCATGGAGACCAGGTTGACCTCCTTGACGGCACCGGCCTTGACCTGCTGATTCAGCTCTTTGACATTCATCGAGACACCTCGGTTATCACGCTAACGAGCCCCGCGCGGCGGCAAGGGGGATATCGATTCGAGGCGGCAGGAGGGCTGGGAGTTCCGGCCTCGCGCGCCGTCCGCACGGGTTCGTTGCCAGCGTCAGTATCCGGTCATCTCCAGATAGCCGAGGCCCCTGACGGTGCCCTCCACCTCGACCGGTCCCTCCCAGTAGGGCGTACCCAGAGCCATCCAGGCATCGGGGTTCAGGGCGCCGATGCGCAGGTCGAGGTCCCGCCCTGGCAGAACGATGGACCACCGCACCGGAAGCTGGCGGCCGGCCACCTTGTGGGTGGCGAGTGGGGAGAGGCGGATGTCACCCGGATGCAGCGGCTGATTATGGCCGTCGGCCCCGATCAGATTGCCGAACAGATAGTGCTGGCCATCGGCCTGGCGCAGTCGATAGAGCATCAGTTGGCGACCATCTTCCAGGTGCAGGGAGAACCAGTCCCAGCCGAGCTGATCCGCGGCCAGGTGCTGGCTGCTCCATTCGCGATCCAGCCAGGCCAGGCCCTTGACCGGCACGCGCCGCCCTTCGATCTCCAGTTCGCCCTGAGCCTGGAAGAAAGGCTGGCTGTAGTAGTAGGACGCCTGGCCGCTGGCAGATTTGCGACTCACCCCGCCTTCGCCCTGGAGCACCAATGGGCCAGTGGCGGTGAGATCGAGCCGATAGGCGAAGCCCGCGCCCTGAGCCCGGACCTCGGCCCGTCCGGCCAGGTCGCCGGTGAGCTGCCAGTCATCGATCCAGGCGGCGAAGGGCGCGGCCGTGACTCCGGCCTGGCCGATGCCGCCGCGGCCCTGGGTCTGGGCGGAGAACTGGCGGGTCTCGGTGGTGAGGCCGGCATGGCCCAGCCAGAGATTGCCGTTGCCCCAGCCGGGCTGGTCGGCGCCAGGTCGCAGGGCATTGCGGAATAGCGTCCACTGCACGCCATAGTGATGGCCTTCGGCATCGCTGAGATTGGCGGTGACGTACCACCATTCGATGCGGAAATCCGGATGGGCGCCGTGATCGGCGGGAAAGCTGAAGACCTTGCCCGGCACCACCGGGGCGAAGTGCTCGCTGCCCTGGCCAAGGCCGGCGAAGCCCTCGGAAGTCGGTTGCCCGTCGCAGCCGGTGAGCAGCAGGAGTAGGACCAGCAAAGCCCTAGCGTTCATTGCCGAGTTCTCGCAACAGATCCAGCGGTTGACTGCGCTGCAGCCGCAGCAGCGGCCAGGCGGCGGCCAGCAGGGTCGCCAGCAGGGCAATGGCGGAAAGCGCCAGCAGCTGACCCGGGAAGACCTGCAGCGGCAGACGCCAGCCGAAGGCCTGGACATTCACCACGGCTACCAGGCACCAGGCCAGCAGGATGCCCAGCGGCATGGCCAGGGCCAGGGTGAGGAGGGCAAGTCCCAGCAGCTGCCCCAGGCTGAGCAGGATCAGTCGCGGTCGTTCGATGCCCAGCGCCCAAAGTGGCGCGAGCTGGCCGAGACGCCGCTGCGCCTGGCCGAGCAGGGCGATGAACAAGGCGAGACCGGCCACCGCCAGGGTCAGGGCGTTGAGCGCCGCGGTGGCGCTGAAGGTGCGCTCGAACACCTGATCGGCATAGCGGCGCAGCTGGCCCTGGTCGATGGAACGACCGGTATCCAACCCGAAGCGCTGCTGCAGTTCGTTGCGCAGGACATCCACCCGGGCGGGTGCCATGCGGATGACGATGCGCACCAGGGCGGCATCCGGCCACAACGCCCGTAGGCGCGCCTGGGACAACAGCACGTGGCCGCGCGGATTACCATAGTCCGCATAGGTGGCGAGCACCGGGGCTGACCACTGACCCTGGCTCCCCTGGAGTTCCACCCGCTGGCCCCTGACCACCCCCAGGCGGCGGGCCAGTTGCTCGCTGAGCATCAGGCCGTCACCGTTGAAGAACGGCGTCCAGGCCTCGTCGCCGGCATCGAGCAGCGGCCAGTGTCGGCGATAGAGATCGGCATCCTGGATACCGCTGACAGTGGACGGCTGGCCCTGGATACCGGTTTCCAGTTCGTACACCGGCAGTACCGCGCTTATGCTGGATTGGCCTGGCAGCCAATCGAGCAGGGCCGCCGCCTGGGCGGCATCCTGCGGGCGTAGATAGAGTTCGGCGGCCAGGCGCTGGTCGAGCCAGCCATCGAAGGTGCGGCGGAAGCCTTCGGTCATGCTGCCGGCGCCGACATTGGCCGCCAGCGCCAGCAGCAGCGCCATCAGCGCCTGGGACAGCCCGGGCAGCTGCTGGCGGGCGTCGGCCAGGAACCACCGCGAAAGCGGGCGCCGGGCCTGCTTGAGGAGGAGATCCAGCAGGGCGCTCAGCAGCGGTGGTAGTGCCAGGGCCGCCGCCAGCAGTAGGCAGCCGAGCAGGGCCAGGCCGCTGGCCAGGCTGTTGCCGCCGAGCCACAGGCCCAGCGCCGCCAGGCCCACCAACAGGGCGCCCAGGGCCTGGCGCCGGAGCCAACGGCCATGGGCGCTGCGCCAGGCCTCGCCCTGGGCCAGCGCCAGCAGCGGTAGCCGCGCCGCGCGCCAGAGACCGTCGGCACCCGCCAGCAGCGCGCCACCGAGGCTGAGGCCGAGTCCGGCCAGCCACCAGGCCGGACTCAGGGTCAGGTTGCCGGCGATCTCGGCGCCATAGAGGCCGCGCAGACTGGCCGCCACATCGGGCAGCAGCAGCGCCGCCAGGGCATAGCCGCTGGCAACTCCCAGGCATCCGGCCACCAGGGCGATCAGCGCCAGTTCCAGGGTCAGTGCCAGCACCAGGGTCGCGGCCGACAGACCACAGGCGCGCAGGGTCCGCAGCAAGGCGCGGCGCTGTTCCAGCGCCAGGCCGGTCGCGGCATGGACGATGAACAGGCCGACGGCGAAGGCCAGCAGGCCGAGCGCCAGCAGGTTGAGGTGGAAGCTGTCGGTCAGGCGGTCCAGTTCGGCGCCCTGGTCGTTCTCCACCCGTTGCAGGTCGACCCCGTCCAGGGCGGGCAGGGCGCGCTGAAAGGTCTTTGGCAGGATCAGCCGGGAAAGCTGGTCCGGTGCGTCCAGCAGGCGCTGGGCCTGGCCGATGTCCAGCACCAGGGTGCCGGGCGCCAGGCCTGGGCGCGGCTGCAGCGGTGGCAACGGCAGGCCATCGGCACGGTGCAGCACCTCGCCGGCCTGGAGCTGCCATTCACGTAAGGTTTCCGGCGCGATCCAGGTGGTGCCGGCCGGACTGAGAAAGTCGAACAGGGCCGCGGGCGGGGCGCCGGCCGCGACACCCCGATCGCTGGGCAGGCTGACCGGGTCGATGCCCAGCAACGGCAGGGCGCCCTCGCGCTCGGCCAGTGTCAGGCGGCCCTGCAACACGGGCGAGACCGGCCAACCCTGGCGGCGCAGTTCGACGAACAGCTGTTGGGAAAAGCGCTTGCCGTCGCGGGTCTCCAGGCTCGACTGATCGGCGCCGAAGAGGGCGCTGGCCTGGGCGTAGCTCTGCCGGGCCTGGGCATTGAGCGCCAGCACCCCGGTCAGCAGCGCGGTCGCCAGCCACAAGCCGGCGATCAGGCCAGCCAGCTGCAGGGGATGTCGCCGCCAATGGCTGGCCAGGCTGTGCAGGCTCCAGTAGAGCAGCCTCATGGCCGGTCCACGGCTGTGCCGCCGAGACGTCCGCGTTCCAGCCGCAGGGTACGATCGAGTTGACCAGCGATGCGGGCGCTGTGGGTCACCATCAGCAGACTGCCGCCGGTTTCGCCGACCAGCTCCAGCAGCAGGGCGAGGGCCTGGTCGCCACTGGCTTCGTCGAGATTGCCGGTGGGTTCGTCGGCGAGCAGCAGGGGCGGACGGGAGGCGAGCGCCCGCCCCAGGGCCACGCGCTGCTGCTGGCCGCCGGAGAGCTGTTCCGGATAGCGTTCCAGCAGGGTGGCCAGGCCTAGCCGTTCGGCCAGCTCGGCTTGCCAGCGCGGATCGTGGCGGCCGGCCAGTCGGGCCTGGAAGGCTAGGTTGTCCGCCACCGTCAGACTGGCGATCAGGTTGAACTGCTGAAAGATCAGTCCAATGCCTTCACGGCGCCAGCGCGCCAGCGCCCGTTCATCGAGTGCGGACAGCGGCCGGCCGTCTGCCTCGATGGAGCCGCCGTCGGGACGGTCGAGGCCCGCCACCAGGTGCAGCAGGGTGCTCTTGCCACTGCCGGATTCGCCCATGAGCGCGAGACTGGTACCCCGCGCCAGACTGAGATCCACGCCACGCAGGACCGGCAGCGGCCCCTGCGGCGTCGGATAGCTCTTGTGCAGATCGGTGATGGTCAGCATCGCGCCTCCAGCGCCGGTCGTGGTCTGCAATCGACCGGGCGCGGAACGCGACGTTCAGCGTGGTCAGCGGCGCTTGGCCCTGCCCTTGCCGGCCTTCTCGTCTTCCTCGCGCTGCAGACGCTCGCACTTGCGCACCATGGTCAGGTAGTACACGGCGCTGCCGGCGAACAGGATGACGGGCAGCGCCAGGGACATCTGCAGCAGGCTGCCGGGGAAGGCGCTGGGCACCCAGTGGTGATAGAGCAGGATGCCGATCGCCAGCAGTACCGAGTACAGCAGGCCGTAGCCACCGGCCTTGCGCGATTCGCGGGCGAGGTCGAGGGGCGGGCGATTCAGATCGTTGGGCTCGAACATGGAGGTCTCTGGCAGGCTCTGAAGAAGGCGCTAGTCTAGCGCCTGGGCTCGTGCCGGTCGCCCTTGGTCGTGCGCCCCGGACAAGACGTCGCAGGCGGTGCCTGCAGCTCGTTCACGCGATGTTCAGGCAGACATAAGCTTGAAATCTTATCCTTTGCAGCCATTTAGAGGCCTGGCGATGGCAAGCGAGCGGGTCTCCTTGTAAGCTCGATCAGTTATTTGAACGCGCAAAATGCGCACGGATAAGGAATCAACATGAAACAGTATCGGTTGGCAGCAGCGGTGGCCCTGGTGGGTCTGGTTCTGAGCGGCTGCGACTCCAAGCCCAAGGTCGAACTGGAAAGCCCGGCCCAGAAGGCGTCCTACGGCATCGGCCTGAACATGGGCAAGAGCCTCGCCCAGGAAGGCATCGATGACCTGGACCCCAAGGCCGTCGCCCTGGGTATCGAGGACGCCGTCGGCAAGAAGGACCAGAAGCTGACCGATCAGCAGCTGACCGAAGCCTTCGCCGCCCTGCAGAAGCGCGCCGAAGAGAAGATGACCAAGGTCAGCGAAGACAACGCCAAGGCGGGCAAGAAGTTCCTCGACGAGAACGGCAAGAAGCCTGGCGTGATCACCACCGCTTCCGGCCTGCAGTACGAAGTGGTCAAGAAGGCCGACGGCCCCCAGCCCAAGCCCACCGACGTGGTCACCGTGCACTACGAGGGCAAGCTGGTCGACGGCACCGTGTTCGACAGCTCCATCAAGCGCGGCACGCCCATCGATCTGCCGGTCAACGGCGTGATCCCGGGCTGGGTCGAGGCGCTGCAACTGATGCACGTCGGCGAAAAGATCAAGCTGTACATCCCCTCCGAGCTGGCCTACGGCGCCCAGAGCCCGAGCCCGGCGATTCCGGCCAACTCCGTGCTGGTGTTCGACCTCGAACTGCTCGGCATCAAGGACGCCGCCGCCGCGGACGCCGAGGATGCACCGGCCGCTCCGGCCGCCGATGCTCCCGCCGCTGCCGAGAAGGCGCCGGCCAAGAAGTAAGCCGGTCCGCGCTCGCCAACGCCCTGCCTCGCAGGGCGTTTTGCTTTGCGGCCGGGAAACCCTGCAGGCCCTTTGCAATCAAAGCCCTTGCGTAGAGGCCTCGGGCCAGGGAGTCCGCCGTCATCCTGTTTGCAACGCTCGAGGTGCCCATGAAGCCACCGAAGAACTTTGATCGCTACCTAGGCCTGGCCCAGCGGCTGCTGATCCGCGGACGGCTACCCGCGCTGCTCCTCGGCGTGGCGCGCAAGACCAGCAAGCGTGGCCTGAAGCTGGGTGAGGCCCGCGAGACCCTCGGACTCTTCCATCAGTTGCTGCTGGCCTGGTGGCGGGGCCAGTACCGTGGCGTTAGCCGCAAGACATTGCTGACGGTGGCCGGGGGTATGGTCTATTTCCTCTTACCCATCGATCTCATTCCCGATTGGGTGCCCATGTTCGGGCTGCTCGATGACCTCGCCGTGCTGGCCTGGATCGGCAAGGCCTGCAGTGACGAGCTCGATGCCTTCCGGGCCTGGCGCGCCGACCGATCCGCTGCCCAGCAGGCCGCCCTGGCGGCGTTGCCCGACCGACACGAGCGCCCCGCACCAGGCGTCGCTCTCGACCAGCTGCGGGATTGACCGCCCTTGACCTTGCGCATCAGCCGTCAGCACTGGTTGGTTCTATTGGACGAACTGGAAGGCGCGCGGCGCAGCCGCAGCCTGCTGACCTATCGCTCGGTGATCGAGCGGGTAGGGCTGCCGCAGCCGGCGATGATGACCCTGACCGCGGCCCTGGAGTACCTCGCTGCCCTCGACCGCCGCGCGGGGCGTCCGCTGCGTAGCGCCCTGGTGGTGAGCCAGAGCGGTAGCCGCCTGCCACGGGAGGGTTTTTTCGACTGCGTACTGCGCCTAGGTGCCCTGGACGGCGCGTCGCCCTACGCCGATGCGGTGAGTTGGCACGCCGCCGAAGTCACCCGGGTATTCGAGCATCGCTATCCCGATCACCGGGAAGCCTGAGGGTCAGGCGCGCATCAGGTGCAGGCTGTAGCCGGGGATCGCCTTGGCGTTGCGCTTGGCTTCGGAGGCGAGTCCCGCCAGGCCGCTGGCATCCACTCGTTTGCCGGCGTCCTTGTCGAGCTCCACCACGCCGAGAGACAGCGATAGCAGCGGATATTCCCGGCGGCGTCCGTCGCGGTCGTACGCCAGGAAGCAACCGGCTTCCAGATGTTCGCTGCGATAGAAGTGCCGGCAGCGTTCCTGGAAAGCGGCCATCAGGCCATTCAGCCGGCGGCGCCAGTCCGCCGAGCCCAGCACCACCAGGAAGTCATCGCCGCCGATGTGGCCGACGAAATCCTGTTGCGGGTCCAGACGTTCAGACAGGGTCTGCGCCAGGCACAGCAATACCTCGTCGCCCTTGGCGTAGCCATAGAGATCGTTGAAGGGTTTGAAGCCGTCGATATCGACGTAGCACACCACGGCCTCGCGCTGCTGCTCCAGCAGCCGCGTCAGGCACTGCTGGATGGGTACGTTGCCGGGCAGTTGGGTGAGGGGATTGGCGTGCTTGGCCTGCTGGATTCGCTGTTCGGTGATCAATCGCAGGACGTCCATCACCCGACCGACGCCGACGTAGCGGCCGTCCTCGGTGATGATGAAGTCTTCCTCGATCCGCTGGCGAGCCCGCGCGGTGAGCAGGCGGCTGACCTGTTGCAGCGACTGGTTGCACTCGGTCGCCAGAAAGTCCTGGTTCATCAGCCGGGCGATGGGCTTGCGGGCGAAGACCTCGTGGGCGAAGGGCTTGAGCAGCGCCGAGCTGAGTTCGTGGTGATGAACGATGCCTACCGGACGGTCGTCCTCGTCCACCACGGCCAGGGTATTGAGGCTCGGCTGCAGGCGGAAGCGCTCCAGGACATCCGGAATCAGCATCTCCTGGCCCACGGCCACCTGCTCGACCCTCAGGCTGGCCACGGTGGTGGCTTCCTCGGCAAGATCGGCACCGCGGGTGACCATCACCGGCAGCAGGGTCTGGATCTCCCGTGGCGGTGCCGCCGTCGGCCGGCCCAGCAGGTAGCCCTGCACCAGGTCGATACCCATGCTCGCCAGGGTCGACAGCTCTTCGTGGGTCTCGATGCCCTCGGCGATCACCTGGGCGCGGGATGCCTCGGCCATCTTCAGGATGGAGCCGACGAATTCGCGCTTCACCTTGTCACGGTGGATGGACTCGATGAAGTGGCGGTCGATCTTGACGAAGTCCGGACGCAATTCCGACCAGCGTCTCAGACTCGAGTAGCCGGCGCCCAGATCGTCGAGGGCGATGGAGAAGCCCATGGCGCGATAATGATGCAGTGCGGTCGCCAGCATCGCGAAGTCGTCGACGGGCGCCTGCTCGGTAAGTTCTATCACCACCTGGGCGGGAGAAAGCCCTAGGCGCTGCAACAGCTTGAGCGTCTGGCCGGACTGGTGGGCGGGCTCGAGCAGCGTCTCGGGACAGACGTTGAGGAACAGCAGGCCATCCAGGGCCAGCTCGCGAAAGCTCTGGCAGGACTGCCGGCGGGCGGCGACCTCCAGCTCGGAAAGACGACCCGCCTGGCGGGCGGTGGCGTAGAGCGGCAGCGGTGAGTGCAGCGGGGTGTTGGAAGCGCCACGAATCAGCGCTTCGTATCCGAGGATGCGTCTTTCGCTCAGCGACACTATGGGTTGAAAGAGCGAATGCAGCTCGCGATTGGCGAGAATGCGATCCAACACCCCAGCCTGGTCGTTCAGTGTCATGGTCAGCCTGTCAGAACGCGAAAACGAAAATGCCCGGGGGTCGCTGGTGGCGACCCCCGGGCATTTCACGACAGACTTATTACGTTTTGATGTCAGCGCTTGGGTGGGGTCTGGCTGAGATCCAGGTAATCCAGCAGCACATGGCCCGACTCCATCAGGTAGGCGTCGTCCTGGGGCTTGGTCTTGTCATCGTCGATTGCCGGATTGTCCTCGTCGATCTTCTTCAGTTCCTTCAGTGGCGCCTCGCCCTTGGCCTGACGCCGCTGGTTCTCCATCGCCAGCTGGCGATTGTCCAGCGCGGTCTGCTCGGCGCGGCGCTTCTGCTCGTTGAGACTGACGGTGGTGTCCGCCGTCAGCTCCTGGGCGAGTTTCAGCCGCTCGCGAGCGAAGATGAAGTCGGGGTCCTTCTGTATCCGCGCGTCATGCCGCTTGACCAATTCCGGAAGATACGCGGCGAAGGGATTGCTCAGGCCCGTCACCGCCGGGGCGATGGTGTCCCAGGGCATGGAGTCGGGCAGGGCGCTCTCGCCGATCTGCTTGGTGTCCACCACCGCCGGATAGTCGATGTCCGGCAGGACGCCCTGGTGCTGGGTGCTCTGGCCGGAGACACGATAGAACTTGGCGATGGTCAGCTTGAGTTCCCCGTGGTTCAGCGGCTGGATCGTTTGCACGGTGCCCTTGCCGAAGGTCTGGCCGCCGACGATCAGCGCCCGGTGATAGTCCTGCATGGCGCCGGCGAAGATCTCCGAGGCCGACGCGGACAGGCGATTGACCAGCACGGTGAGCGGGCCCTTGTAGAAGGCGCCGCCTTCGTCGTCGGCCAGTACCTCGACCTTGCCGTCGCCATTGCGTACCAGCACCGTGGGGCCCTGATCGATGAACAGCCCGGTCAGTTCGGTCGCCTCCTGCAAGGAGCCGCCGCCGTTGTTGCGCAGGTCCAGGACGATGCCGTCGACCTTTTCCTTCTGCAGCTCGCCGATGAGCTTCTTCACGTCACGCGTGGTGCTCTTGTAGTTCGGATCGCCGGCGCGGTAGGCCTTGAAGTCCAGGTAGAAGGCCGGTACGTCGATCACGCCCAGTTTGTAGTGCTTGCCCTCGTGGGGCACGTCGATCACGTGCTTCTGCGCCGCCTGCTCTTCGAGCTTGACCGCTTCGCGGGTGATGGTGACGATCTTGGTCTTCTGGTCGTTCGGTGCATTGCTCGCCGGGATGACCTCCAGGCGCACCTTCGAGCCCTTGGGCCCACGGATCAGCTTGACCACCTCATCGAGGCGCCAGCCGATGACGTCGACCATCTCGCCATCGCCCTGGGCGACACCGACGATCTTGTCCGCCGGGGCGATCTGCTTGGACTTGTCGGCGGGTCCCGCCGGCACCAGGCGCAGGATCTGCACATAGTCGTTGTCGTTCTGCAGCACCGCGCCGATGCCTTCCAGCGACAGGCTCATGTTGATGTCGAAGTTCTCGGCGCTTTCCGGCGAGAGGTACTGGGTGTGCGGATCGTAGGACTCGGCGAAGGCATTGATGTAGGTCTGGAAGACGTCTTCGCTGCGGGTCTGGTTGAGCCGCGCCAGTTGGTTCTTGTATCTCTTGGTCAGCTGCTGCTGGATTTGCTGGTCGGTCTTGCCGGACAGGCGCAGGCGCAGCACCTCATCCTTGAGCTTGCGATGCCAGAGATCGTCGAGCGCGGCCGTGTCCGCCGGCCAGGCGGCCTTTTCGCGATTGGTGTTGAAGGATTCGTCGACGGTGAAGTCGAGCTTGCCGATGCCGGCGTTGAGCAGGCCCAGCCCGTAGTTGAGGCGCTCGGTCATGCGCTGGGCGTAGCGACGGTAGATGGCGAAGCCCGGCTCCAGATTGCCCTGCTTGAGGTAGTCGTCGAAGCGAGTCCGCGAGGCGTCGAATTCGCGGATGTCGGCGGCGTTGAAATACAGCCGGCCGGGGTCGAGCATCTTCAGGTAGCTGTCGTAGATCTTGATCGACTGGGCGTCGTTGAGCGGTGGCTTGCTGTAGTGATGGCGCTTGAGCAGCTCGACGACGTTGAGGCTGGCGATGACCTGGTCGCGGTCGGGTTGCAGCTTGTCGACGCTAACCGGTGAGTTGGGCTTGGCGAAGAGGGGCGTCGCGCTGACGCCAAGCAGGACAACAAGGGCGGTACGGGACAAGAGCTGCTTCATGTGTATTCGACTAATGCACGGAAAGGGATAGGCTATAGGCCGTTCCCGGGTCGAGCGGTTCCACGGCCCGGGAAGTATGACGGGCGCTGACGAAAGTCGTCTGGCGATGGTCTGAGGTCTGGAGGTCGAGAGCGAGAGGAAACAGCGGCTGTGTCAGCCCTGCGTCTTCCGGTCCGCTCGACTCCCGCAGAACCCGCCGGCGCAGGCGCTTTTCGTCAAAGCCTGAGCCACTATGGAGGCACCGTGAACGCATTGCAAGGTATCGAAGGGCAACTGGAATGGCAGTCACTGAGCGCTCGCGCCCTGACGCCAGGAGAAATTCGCATCAAGGTGGCGGCGGCGGGCCTCAACCGCGCCGACCTGCTGCAATTGACCGGAAACTATCCGCCGCCACCGGGCGCCCCGGCCACCCTGGGCCTGGAATGCGCCGGGGTGGTCAGCGAGACCACCGCCGGTTCGCGCTGGCAGGTGGGGGACCGCGTCTGTGCATTGCTCGCCGGGGGTGGCATGGCCAGCGAGGTGGTGGTGGACGGACGCCAGGCCGCTTCCGTGCCGGAAGGGCTGTCGCTGATCGAGGCCGCGGCGCTGCCCGAAGTCTGGGCCACCGCCTGGAGCAACCTGTTCGATCTGGCCGGGCTACAACCTGGCGAGAAGGTGCTGCTGCACGCTGGTGCCAGCGGTGTGGGTTCGGCCGCCATCCAGCTGTGCAAGGCCTTCGGCAATCCCTGCTGGGTCAGCGTCGGCTCCCCGGATCGTCTGGCGCATTGCGAACGCCTCGGCGCCGAGGGCGGGGTGCTGCGCAAGACCGACCTGGAAGGCCTGCGGGATTTCGCGCCCTTCAACGTCATCCTCGATCCGGTCGGGGCGAACTATGCATCGCTCAACCTGGACCTGCTGGGGCAGGATGGGCGCTGGGTGCTGATCGGCCTCATGGGCGGTCGCCAGGCCGAGATGGATATGGGCAAGGTGCTCAGCAAGCGCATCCGCATCATCGGGTCGACGCTGCGCAATAGATCGGTGGAATTCAAGGCCAAGACCATGCAGGCGCTGGAAGAGCGCGTCTGGCCGCTGTTCGCCGACGGCAAGCTGAGCGTCAACCTGGAGCGCCGCTTCTCCGCGCAGAACGCCGAAGCCGCCTTCGCGGCCCTGGAAAGCAACGAGGTGAACGGCAAGGTGGTGTTGGTACTGGACGAGGGGCTGGAGTAGCACCCAGGGCCAGGGTGATCGCGGCCATGGCGGTCCGCCGCTATGGCCGCTCCTACGGATTGAATCCGCGGTAGGCGCAACGGTGTTTATCGCGGCCATGGGCCGCTCCTACAGGGGGATGCTTCCGTAGGAGCGACTGTCTTATCGCTGTAGGGATACAGCAGGTAGCGTGAAAAACGGCGCAGCCTTTTCCACTGGCGATGTCGTGGCGAGGAGGCGCCCTAACCCCAACTCTCTCCCGAGGGGGAGGGGATTGTCCGAGCAGGCGTTCAGTTACATCAGCCACGGCAAGATCAACTTAAACCGCCGTGCCTCCTCCTGTAGGAGCGGCCCTTGGCCGCGATAACGCGAACGGACGTTTGCTCCTCCACGTCAGGCTTCCTGTAGGAGCTGTCGCTACGGCGCACCGGTATCGCCGCGATGCGCGTCGATTGACGCTACCGCCAGCGGAGGATCGGCCAGCCGGCCTGTTCCGCGCGCTCGCGCAGCACGGGGTCCGGGTTCACCACGTGTGGCCTGCCCACCGCTTCGAGCAAGGGCAGGTCGTTACGCGAGTCGGAGTAGAAGCTGGCAGTAGCCAGCAGGCTGCGGTCGCCGCCCAGCAGTTCCAGCAGTCGGATCAGCTTGCCTTCGCGAAAGGTCATGACGCCCTCCACCTGGCCGCTGTAGACGCCGTGGCTGACCTGCAGGTCGATGGCCAGCACCTCTTCCACGCCGAGGCGTTCGGCGATGGGCTCCACCAGGTGCACCCCGGACGCCGAGACGATGATCACCCGGTCGCCGGCCGCGCGGTGGGCGGCGATGCACTTCATGGCGTCGCTGAAGATCAGGGGTTCGATGACGTCCTCGACCCACGGGCCGACCTCGAAGTCCACCTCCTCGGGCGTGCGACCGACCAGGGGTTCGAGGTGGAAGACCATGTAATCCGCCATGGCCAGTTCGCCCCGGGCGTAGGCCTCCATCAGCTCGGTGTCGCGCCGCACGAAGGAGTCGCGGTCGACCCAACCGAGCACGCCCATCTGCTGGCTCCACAGGCTGGAACAGTCACCGTCGATGAGGGTTTCGTCGAGATCGAAAATCGCCAGGGTCATGCCACTTCTCTCAGGCTGTCAGGGTCGACGGCAAGGGTGACGGCTGTGCCGTTCGGCTGCAAGGCCGCGGGACCGTGGTTGAGCACGTCGACATTGAGTTCGCAGGTTTCGGTGGCGATGCGGTAGCGGATCACGTTGCCCAGCAGGCTGTGGCCGACGATGCGGCCGACGATACCGCCGGGTATCCCGACCCGGATTGCCTCGGGACGGATCGCCACCTGCCCGGTGAAGGGACGGCCGAACAGGCGGCTGGCCTGGTCGGCGCTGAGCAGGTTGTAGTTGCCGATGAAGCCGGCGGCGAAGGCATCCACCGGCGCGGTGTAGAGCGTCTCGGCATCGCCGCTCTGGACGATGCGGCCCTCGCGCATCAGCACGATGCGATCGGACAGGGTGAGGGCTTCTTCCTGGTCATGGGTGACGAACACCGTGGTCAGGCCCAACTCCTGCTGGATGGCGCGGATCTGTTCCCGCAAGTGACGGCGGATGCGCGCATCCAGGGCCGAGAGGGGTTCGTCCAGCAATAGCAAACGTGGGCGCACGATCAGCGAGCGCGCCAGGGCTACGCGCTGGCACTGGCCACCGGAGAGCTGGTGCGGATAGCGCTCAGCGAAGCCCTGCAGTTCTACCAGGGTCAGGGTCTCGCGCACCCGCTGCTCGATTTCGTACTGCGCCAGGCGCTGCATGCGCAGGCCGAAGGCGACATTCTGGGCGACGGTCATGTTGGGAAACAGGGCGTAGCTCTGGAACACCATGGCGATGCCGCGACGCTGGGGCGGTAGCACGGTGATGTCCTGCCCCGCCAGCACGATGGCGCCGCGATCGACCTCGGTGAGCCCGGCCAGGCAGCGCAGCAGGGTGGACTTGCCGCAGCCGGAGGGGCCGAGCAGGGTCACCAGCTCGCCCTGTTCCGCATGGAATTCGATGTCGGTGAACAGGGTGTTGGCGCCGTAGCGCTTGTGCAGTCCCTTGACCGCGAGATAGCTCATGTCCGCTCCCGATTAAGGCGATTGGCGATCCAGGTCAGCAGCAGGACCGCGAGGAAGTAGGAGATCACCAGGGCGCTGGTCAGGTGGCCGCTGCCGTTGCGCAGGTTGTAGAGATAGATCTGCAGGGTCTCGTAACGCGTCCCCACCAGCAGATTGGCGAACACGAATTCGCCGATGAGAAAGGAGAACGATAGGAACAGCGCCACCATCAGGCCGGTGCGCAGATTGGGCAGCACCACCAGCAGGGCGGCGCGCCAGGAGCTGGCGCCGAGCAGGTGGGCCGCATCCATCAGATCACGCAGATTCAGCGCCTGGAGGTTGTTGCTGATGGCGCGATACATGAAGGGCAGGGCGATGGTGAAGTAGCAGAACACCAGGATCCAGGGCGTGCCGGTCAGCGGCAGCGGCCCGCTCGCATAGAGCTGCAACAGGCCTACCGCCGAGACCACCGGTGGTACCGCGAAGGGCAGCAGGATCAGCACATTCATCAGCGCATCCAGCCGCGGGAAGTGATAGGCGATGGCGAACATGGCCGGCAGGATCAGCACACAGGACAGCGCCAGGGCGCCAAAGCAGATCGCCAGGGAGCGACCGAAGGCGGCGAGAAAGCGCGGATCGCTCCACAGCTGCAGGTACCACTTGAAGGTGAAGCCCGCTGGCAGCAGGGTCGCCGACCACTGGCTGGCCAGGGAATAGACCAGGGTCGCGGCCAGGGGCGTGAACAGGATCAGGAACAGCAGCCAGACCACCAGGCGATGATAGAGGCGCTCAGCTCTGGACATGACGACTCCGCCGCAGCAGCCATTGATGGACGAGGGTGATCAGGGTCATGAAGGCCACCAGCAGCATGGCCAGCGCCGCGGCCAGGTTGGGTTCCAGATAGATGTCGCCGGAGACCAGGGCGGCGATGCGCACCGGCACTACGTTGAAGTTGCCCACGGTGAGGGCATAGACGGTGGCGTAGGCCCCGAGGGCGTTGGCCAGCAGGATGATGAAGGTGCCGACCAACGCCGGACTGAGCACCGGTAGGCCGATGTGTCGCCAGTACTGCCAGGTGCCGGCACCCAGCAGTGCCGCCGCGTCACGCCAGTCCTGCTTCAAGGCTTCGAAGGCGGGAAACAGCAGCAGCACGCCGAGGGGAATCTGGAAGTAGGTGTAGATGAGGATCAGGCCGCCCTTGGTGTAGAGGTTGAAGCCTTCGATCACGCCGAGTTGCTTGAGCGCCAGGGTCAGGCAGCCGTTGATGCCCAGCAGGATGATGAAGGCGAAGGCCAGCGGTACCCCGGCGAAGTTGCTGGTCATGTTGGTGAAGGCCACCACGAAGCCGCGCAAGCGCGAGTCCACGCGAGTCAGGGAATAGGCACCGAGCAGGGCGATCAGCAGGCCGTAGACGCTGGACCAGAGCGAAATCTCCAGGGAGAAGCGGATGGCCTGCAGGTAGAAGGGCGAGCCGAGGATCTCGGCGTAGTTGCCCAGGCCCCAGCCGCTTTCGCTGGAATTGAAGCTGTTGAAGGCGATCCAGGCCAGGGGTGCCAGCTGGAAGGCACCGAACACCAGCAGGAAAGGCAGGATTAGCAGCAGGGCGAGCCAGGGCCGCTTCATGCCAGCAGCTCCCGGCACAGGGGCTTGTCGTGGGCTAGGCCCAGCAGCGTGCAGACGGTACCGCAGAGCTCCACTTGCTGCGGCGTGGCCTCGCCCAGGGAGAAACCCGCGCCGAAGACGAAGAGGGGTACCTCGCGTTCTTCCGGAAGCGTTCCCCCGTGACTGCGGTCGTCGTTCATGCCGTGGTCGGCGGTCACCAGCACCTGGTAGCCGGCGTCCAGCCAGGTGGGCAGGTAGTGGGACAGCAGGCCGTCGGCGCGGCGCGCGGCATTGCGGTATTCAGGGCTGGAAAGGCCGTGCTTGTGACCGGCATCGTCGATGTTCATCGGATGCACCAGCAGGATGTCCGGGTCATGGGCCAGGCGCAGGTGCTCGGCATCGTCGAACAGATGGGAATCCGGATAGTGGTCGGCGTAATAGAAGTGGCCGTGCTGGATCGGCAGGGCAGTGTCACTGACGTGCCGGTCCCGCGCCCGGTCGAAAGGGCTGCGGTTGTAGAGTTCGCTGACCCAGTGATAGGCCGCCGCTGCCGTGGTGAGGCCGGCGGCCCGGGCCAGGTGGAAGAGGCTGGTCTGGTTGGACGGCCGGTCCACCCCGTTGTGTACGATGCCACTACGCACCGGCGGTACGCCGGTGAGCAGGCATTCGTAGAGCGGGCGGGAAAGCGAGGGCAACTCGCATTCCAGCCGGTAGAGGCGACCCCGGCCAGCCAGGCAGAGCGCCTGGAGGAAACCGAGTCCGTGTTCGGCGACCCTCAGCGCGAGTCCGTCCAGCACGACCAGGATGACCTTCATGACGTCACTGCTGCATATTGATCAGAACGTGTTCCTGCCAGAGTCGCGGCAGGCGCTTGGAGGTCTCTTCCCAGGCCTTGGCGTCGGCGATGGGCCGGGCCTTGGCGTACTGGGCCTGGGGCAGCAGCTTGGCCTGGACGTCGGCTGGCAGGGTCAGGTGCTCGGCGCGGATCGGCCGGGCATAGCCCTGGGCCAGATTGATCTGCCCAGCGTCGGAGAAGATGTACTCACGCGTCAGCTTGGCGGCGTTGGGGTGCTTGGCGTACTTGTTGATGATGGTGGTGTAGCCGGAGGTCACCGAGCCATCGGCGGGGATCAGCACCTCGAAGCGCGAGCGATCGATCTGGTCGCGATAGCTCAGGGCGTTGAAGTCCCAGACCACGCCGACTTCCACCTCGCCCTTCTCGATGTTGGCCACCACCGGGTTGGTGAAGGCCAGGCGACCCTGCTTGGCCAGCTTGGCGAAGAAGTCCAGCGCCGGCTTGATGTTCTTCTCGTCGCCGCCGTTGGCGTAGGCCGCCGCCAGGACGCCACTGACCGCCTGGGAGGCCGCGCTGACGTCGCCGATGGTGACCTTGTAGTTGCCCTTGAGCAGGTCGGCCCAGGAGTGGGGCACGTCCTTGACGGTCTGCTTGTTGACGATGAAGGCGATGGTGCCGGTGTAGGCCAGCGCCCAGTGGCCGTCGCTGTCCTTGGCCCAGCTCGGGACCTGGTCCCAGGTGCTGGGCTTGTAGGGCTGGGTAACGCCCTTCTGCACGGCGATGGGGCCGAAGGAAGCACCGACGTCACCGATGTCGGCGGAGGCGTTCTCGCCTTCGGCGGCGAACTTGGCGATCTCCTGGGCGGAGCTCATGTCGGTATCCTGGTGCTTGAGTCCGTACTTCTGCTCAAGGTCCTGCCAGGTGCCTTTCCAGTTCGCCCAGGTGTCGGGCATGCCGACGCTGTTCACCTCGCCTTCCTTGCGGGCGGCGGCTTCGAGGGCTTTGAGGTCGGCGGTATCGGCGAAGGCGCTACCGGCCTGTACGGCAACGGCGGTGGCCAACAAGGAAGCAAGCAGACGGGTCATACGGGTGCTCCAGGTTCGAGGGCTTGGTCTAGGTCAGCAAGACACAGGCCAATCTAGAAGTCAGGTGTGACGATTTGATGGCAATAGGCCCCATCTACAGCTGGCACGGGGTCTGCAGCCGTCACCTGACGGTCATCTGGCCGTCTTAGTCTCAAGCGAAACCCTAGTCGAGGAGTAACGGGTGCACCAATCCGAAACTGGTCTAGTCCAAACGAGTGCGTCCGGCGCGGGGGCGATACGCCAGGCACTGCGGGAGCAGATCGCCCACGGGTTGTTGCCGGCCATGGGCAAGTTGCCATCCGAACGCCAGCTGAGCGAACTCTTCGCCACCACGCGCATCACCTTGCGCGAGGCCCTGCTACAGCTGGAGGCCTTGGGGCTGATCTATCGTGAAGAGCGGCGCGGCTGGTTCGTCGCGCCACCACGGCTGGCCTACAATCCGCTGGCGCGGACGCATTTCCACGCCATGGTGGAGGCTCAGGGACGAATGCCGGCGACCGAGGTATTGGCGGCGCGGCAGATGCTGGCCTCGGCGGAGATCTGCCGCCTGCTGGAGTTGCCGGCGCTGTCCAGCGTCTACCAGATTCGCCGGGTCCGCCGCGTGGATGGTCGCCTGGTGCTCTATGTCGAGCACTACCTCAACGCCGCCTATTTCCCGGGCCTGCTGGAGCACGACCTGCAGCGCTCCCTCACCGAGCTGTATCGCGACCGCTACGACATTCGCTACGGCGAGGTGCGCTTCGAGATCCTGCCCACGGCGCTACTGCCGGAGGCAGCCCAGGCGTTGCGGGTGGCCCAGGGCAGTCCGGCGCTGCACATCACCCGCGTCAACCACGACCAGCAGGGGCGACTGATCGACTGCGACCTGGAATTCTGGCGGCACGACGCCATCCAGGTTAGGGTCGAGGTGCCGAGCTAGCCGGGCTTTGCCCGAAAAGTGCCTGCACTCGGCCATGCGGCGTTGAAAATCCATTCGGAATGCTCATTTACCACTCGTAAACTCCGCTTCCTCACGGATTTTTGCCTTGCCTGACCTTCGCTCGGCGACTTTTCAGACAAACCCTGGGATTCAGAGTGACAGGTCGGAGCTGGCGTAGAAGGCGGTCAGTACCTTGATCAGGTAGCCCAGGTCGCGGCTACCGGCCAACTCGCGGATCGAATGCATGGCGAAGGTGGGCAGGCCGATGTCCACGGTGCGTACACCCAGCTGTCCGGCGGTGATGGGGCCGATGGTGGAGCCGCAGGCCATGTCGCTACGCACCACGAAGCTCTGCACCGGCACCTGCTCACGCTGGCAGAGGTCGCGGAAGAAGGCGGCGGTCTCGCTGTTGGTGGCGTAGCGCTGGTTGGCGTTCACCTTGATCACCGGCCCGGCGTTCAGCCGCGGTCCGTGATTGCCGTCGTGCTTCTCGGCATAGTTCGGATGCACGCCATGGGCGTTGTCGGCCGAGATCAGCAGGGAGCGTTGCAGGGTGCGGGTATAGGCATCGCCTGGCGGCAACAGCCGTTGCAGCACCTGCTCGAGGAAGGGGCCGTCGGCGCCGCAGCAGGAGGTGGAACCCACTTCCTCGTGATCGGTGCAGACCAGCACCGCGTTCTCGTCGCCTTCGCTCGCCAGCAGGGCCTCCAGGCCGGCATGGCAGGACAGCAGGTTGTCCAGGCGGGCGGCGGCGATGAAATCATCGTCCAGACCGACCAGGGCGGCCGGTTGGACATCGTAGAAGCTCAGCTCGAAGTCCAGTACCTCGGCGGCGCCTATGCCGTGTTCCTGCTGCAGGCGGGCCGCCAGCAGCGCACGGAAGTCACGACGCTCGCCCGCCGGCAGCTGCGCCAGGATCGGCGGCAGTTCGTTCTGGGCATTGATGGCCCAGCCCTGGTTGGCTTCGCGATTGAGGTGGATGGCGAGGTTGGGAATGATCGCCAGCGGCTTGCGGAAGTCGATCAGTCGACTCTGCACCCGGCCCTCGGCGCGGAAGGTTACCCGGCCGGCCAGCGACAGGTCGCGATCGAACCAGGGCGCCATCAGCATGCCGCCGTAGACTTCCACGCCCAGCTGCCAGAATCCCTGGCGATACAGTTCGGGTTGCGGCTTGACCTTGAGGCAGGGGCTGTCGGTATGGGCGCCGACCAGGCGCAGGCCGCGCTCCAGGGGTTGGCCACCGAGGCGTAAGGCGATCAACGAGGAGTCGTTACGGGTGACGTAGTAGCGGCCCCCCGGCTGCACCGTCCAGGTCTCGCGTTCGTCCAGGCGCAGGTAACCCGCTGCTTCGAGGCGGCGGGAGAGGCTGGCGGTGGCGTGGAAGGGGGTGGGGGAGCTGGAAAGGAAATCGACGAGGCCTTGGATCTGATCGGTACGCATGGATGACTCCGGACGACGAGGCGCCCAGTCTAGGTTCTGCACCGAGGGGAGTCGAGGGTAGCCCTGGCTCGAGGTGACCCAGGCAGTCACCGGCGGCGCAGTACCAGATGGTGGATATGCCAATGCTTGGGCTTGCCGACGGCGGTGTGGCCGTCCTCCTCTTCTTCGCGATGGTGCGGCACCTCCCATCCCCGAAGCAGCTCGGCCAGCTCAGTAGCATCCACTACGGTCACCCCGCGGCTGGCCCAGCTGTCCCGCGGGCCGAGGAGTTGGCCGCAGAACAGGCCGTTCGGGCGGGTCGCGGCGGTGATCCGCGACCATAGAGCGGAGAAATGCGCGGGTGCGCAGAAGGGCAGGGAAAAACTGGCGTTGACCAGGTCGCAGCGCTCCAGCTCCAGTGACTCGAAACGTGCCAGGTGGGTCCGTAGGCCGATACCCAGTGCCGCCGGCACGCGCTGGCGGAGTTCGGTCAGCGCCTCCGCCTCGGCATCCGTGGCCAGCACCTGCCAGCCCCGCTCCAGCAGTGCCAGCGTATCGCGCCCGGTGCCGCAGCCGAGGTCCAGGGCGGCTCCCGGCGCCTCGGACCACAGCGCCAGGGCACGCAGCAGGGTATCGCGCGGGCCGCCGGCCGCCGTGGCTGCGTAGTAGGCCGTCCAGTCCGACATGAAATCCTCTCCTGGAATGGAGGCGCCGACAGGCTGGCGCCTGGTCGTGGATCAGAAGGGCGCTGGGCTGGAGAACCTGAGCCGTTCGCCCGTGTTGGGATGGGTGAGCACCAGCAGGCTGGCGTGCAGGCACAGGCGTGGATAGGCGGCCAGCGCCTCGCCCTGGGCGTAGAGCTGATCGCCCAGCAACGGATGACCGATACTCAGCATGTGCACGCGCAACTGGTGAGAGCGTCCGGTGATGGGGGTGAGTTCCACCCGGCTGAACTGGCCGTGCCGCTCCAGTACCTGCCAGAAGGTCAGGGCGTGGCGACCCTGCTCATGATCCACCACGTGGCGCGGTTTGGTCGGCGGATCGTAGCGCAGCGGTAGCTCGATCCGGCCGCTGCTGGCCTCCGGCTCGCCCCAGCACAGGGCGGTATAGGCCTTTTCCGTTTCCCGATCATGGAATTGCCGGGACAGCTCGCGATGGCTGTCGGCATCCCGCGCCAGCACGATGACCCCGGAGGTCTCCCAATCCAGGCGGTGAACGATGCGCGCCTCCGGATAGCCGTTTTCCTGCAGGCGGGTCACCAGGCAGTCACGGTTGTCTTCGGCGCGACCGGGCACGGAAAGCAGCAGGGTGGGCTTGTCGACCACCAGCAGGGCGTCGTCCCGGTGAATGATGCGGATGTTGGAGAGGGGCATGGGATTCCTGGGGGCCTGCTTTCGAAGCCTGGCCCGCGCCTGGCAGGCGCAGCGGATTCGACATGGCTTAAACGCCAGCGGCGGCCCTGGGGCCGCCGCTGTCCTGCATCGCTCGCCTCAGCGGTCGGGCAGGGTGATGTTGAGTTCGAGGATCGAGCAGCTGCCCTGGTTCTCCAGCTCGACCTGGATCTGGTCCTGCTCGATCGGCACGTATTTGCGGATCACCTCCAGCAGGTCCTTCTGCAACTGCGGCAGATAGTCCGGCTGCTCATGGCGACCTCGCTCGTGGGCCACGATGATCTGGAGCCGTTCCTTGGCTATCGAAGCGCTGTTCTGCTTCTTCCGATCGCGAAAGAAGTCGAAGATGCTCATTCGCCACCACCCCCGAACAGACGTTGCAGGAAGCCTTTCTTCTTCACGTCGAGGAAGCGGTAGGCCACTTCCTTGCCGAGCAGTCGCTCCACGGTATCACTGTAGGCCTGACCGGCGTCGCTCTGTTCGTCGAGAATCACCGGGATACCCTGGTTCGACGCCTTCAACACCGCCTGGGACTCGGGGATCACACCCAGCAGGCGGATGGACAGGATCTCTTCCACGTCCTCGACGCCCAGCATCTCGCCCTTGGTGACGCGCTCGGGGTTGTAGCGGGTCAGCAGCAGGTGCTCCTTGATGGCCTCCTCGCCCTTTTCGGCGCGGCGCGACTTGCTGGCGAGCAGGCCGAGCATGCGGTCCGAGTCGCGCACCGAGGAGACCTCGGGGTTGGTGACGACGATGGCCTCGTCGGCGAAGTACATCGCCAGGTGGGCGCCCTTCTCGATGCCGGCAGGGGAGTCGCAGACGATGAAGTCGAAGGTCTGCTTGAGTTCGTTGATCACGCGCTCGACGCCGTCCTGGGTCAGGGCGTCCTTGTCGCGGGTCTGGCTGGCGGCCAGCACGAACAGGTTGTCGAGACGCTTGTCCTTGATCAGGGCCTGGGTCAGGGTGGCTTCGTTGTTGATCACGTTGACGAAGTCGTACACCACGCGGCGCTCGCAGCCCATGATCAGGTCGAGGTTACGTAGGCCGACGTCGAAGTCGACGATGACGGTCTTGTGCCCGCGCAGGGCGAGGCCGGTGCCGATGGCAGCGCTGCTGGTGGTCTTGCCGACGCCGCCCTTGCCGGAAGTGACTACGAGTACTTTGGCCAAACTGATTCACCTTGATCGAAAGTGGTAACTGAAGCGACTCGACGCCCTCGATGACGAGATTGCAGGCGTTTTCGCGCGTCGTTCGAGCGTTGGCGGCGCATCCGCCAAGTGCGAAAAATTCGCGGAAGTATCCGTTAAAGGCGGGTGATGTTCAACACATCTCCCACCAGACTGACCTGAACCGGATTACCCCATTGTGGATGGCGTCGCAGGTCTTCGGCGACCTTGTACTGACCGGCGATGGACAGCAGTTCGGCGGTCAGCTGCTGGCAGAAGATCCGCGCCTTGGTATCGCCCTTGACTCCCGCCAGGGCGCGTCCGCGCATGGGGCCGTAGACGTGGATGTTGCCGTCGGCGAGCAGCTCGGCGCCCGGGCTGACCGGCGCCAGCACCACCAGGTCGCCCGCCGGCGCGTACAGCTGCACCCCGCCGCGGACGGGCGTGGTGATGATCTTGGTCGGGTTGATGGCCGGAGCCGGCGGCTTGGGCGGTTCCACGGGCTTCGCCGGCTCGCGGTCGCGCGGCTCGATCTGGCGCTCGCGGCCGCCGGCGCTGGGCGGCAGGATCGGCAGGTCGTATTCGTTGGCCGCGGCCAGGTCCTCGCTGCGGCTGGCGCGCAGGGCGAGGGTACGCAGCCCGTGGCGTCGGCACAGGTCGAGGAGGGCGCCGAGGTCGAGTTGACCCGCGTCCTCGCTGAGCTTGTCCAGGGCCAGCACCAGCGGCGTCTCCTGGAAGAAGTTCGGCGCCTGGGCGACCTTCTGGGCCAATTGCCGGTCCAGGCGCCCCAGGTCGTTGCGGAGAAGCTCCAGGACGGTCACGGCGAGCATGTTGCCCTTGAGCTGGAAGACGGAGTCGCTATCGGAGGGATCGGCTGCGGTCATGGTGGGTACTTGTGCTTGGATGGCGGGACTTATAGCGGGATGCCCCGCGTGTCGCAACCCTCGCCGGGCGAAGGGGGTTCTGACTGTGAAGGCTACGGGAAAACTGTGCGAGGCCTGTAGAATGGCGCGACTTTTTCATGCAGGAGTTCCGATGCAGCGGCCGTCTTTCCGCCCAGCCTTCCTCCATCCCCGCTACTGGCCGCTCTGGTTCGGACTGGGTCTGCTCTGGCTGCTGGTGCAGCTGCCCTACGCCGTGCTGTTGCGCCTGGCCGATGGGCTGGGCTGGGTGTTCTACCGGGCTGCCGGTGAGCGTCGGGCCATCGCGCGGCGTAATCTGGAATTGTGCTTCCCGCAGTTGGACGACCAGGCCCGCGAACGCTTGCTGAAACGCAATTTCGCCAGCAGCGCCATGGCGCTACTGGAGATGGCGATGAGTTGGTGGTGGCCGCGCAATCGACTCGCGCGACTGGCGCACATCGAGGGACTGGAACATCTGCAGGCCGCGCAGCGCGAAGGTCAGGGCGTCATCCTCATGGCGCTGCACTTCACCACGCTGGAGATCGGCGCCGCGCTGCTCGGCCAGCGGCATACCATCGACGGCATGTATCGCCAGCACAAGAATCCGGTCTTCGACTTCATCCAGCGGCAGGGGCGTGAGCGCCATAATCTGGATGCCACCGCCATCGAGCGCGAGGACGTCCGGACCATGCTCAAGGTGCTGCGCGCCGGTCGGGCCATCTGGTATGCGCCGGATCAGGACTACGGGGCCAAGCAGAGTCTCTTCGTTCCCCTCTTCGGGATTCCCGCGGCCACCGTGACCGCGACGACCAAGTTCGCCCGCCTAGGCCGCGCCCGGGTGCTGCCCTTTACCCAGGAACGCCTGGCGGACGGCTCCGGCTATCGACTGGTCATCCATCCGCCCCTCGCGGACTTTCCAGGGGAGACCGAGGAAGCCGATTGCCTGCGCATCAACCGCTGGGTCGAACGCTGTGTCAGCGCGTTGCCGGAGCAATACCTCTGGGCGCATCGACGCTTCAAGACGCGTCCGCCGGGCGAGCCCAAGCTGTATCCGAAGAAGAGGCGCTAGATGAGCGGATCGTCCGAGCGGCGCACGGGACTCATCCTGGCCGGCGGCGGTGCCCGAGGCGCCTATCAGGTCGGGGTGTTGCAGGCCGTGGCGGAGACCTTGCGCGATCCCGCGGCCAATCCCTTTCCCATTCTGGTCGGGACCTCCGCGGGCGCGCTCAACGCGGCGGTGCTCGGCTGTGGTGCGCTGGACTTCGGCCGAGCGGTGGCACGTCTGGCGGCGGTGTGGTCGGGCCTGGAGACCGGGATGATCTACCGCGGCGACTGGCTCGGGGCGACTCGCCAGGCCTCGCGCTTCGGCCTGCAGACGCTGTTCGGCGCCTGGCGCCAGGAACCCCTGGCGTTGCTCGACAACGCGCCGTTGCGGGCCTTGCTGACGCGGGAGCTGGATTTTTCCGGCATCACTGCGGCCTTGCGCCAGCGGGCGCTGCGAGCGGTAGCCGTGACCGCCTTCGGCTATGCCTCGGGGCAGGCGATGACCTTCTACCAGAGCCAGGGCGCGCTCGACCCCTGGTTCCGCCACCGCCGGGTCGGAGTGCCGGCGCGGCTGGCGGTGGACCATCTGATGGCCAGTACCGCCATTCCGCTGTTCTTCCCGCCGGTGAAGATCGGTCGCGAATACCTCGGCGACGGTTCGGTGCGGCAGACGGCGCCCATCAGTCCGGCGCTGCACCTGGGTGCGGATCGCATCCTGGTGATCGGCTTGGGTGCTCCCGGAGGCAACGGGCACGGCGCAGCAGGGCGGCCGCCGAGCGTTGCACAGATCGGTGGTCATCTGCTCAACAGCACCTTCGTCGATGCCCTGGACAGCGATACCGAGACGTTGCGACGTCTGAATCTGTTGAGCAGTGCCCTGCCGGTGGGAGATCCGGTGACCGGACGTCTCTGCCGGCCGGTGGAGATGCTGGTCATCGCGCCGAGCGAGCCGCTCGGCGATCTCGCCGCGCGGCACCGCAAGCGCATGCCACAGGCGCTGCGCCAGTTGCTGCGGGGCGTCGGGGTCAATCGTCCTTCCGGCAGCGCCTTGCTCAGCTATCTGCTGTTCGAGTCGGCCTATTGCCAGGAACTCATGGCGCTCGGGCGGGCCGATGCCCGGGCCCGGTTGCCGGAGCTCCGGGCCTTCCTGGGCGAGGCCTGAACCTCACTCGGCGATCTGCAACTCACGCGCCTTGGTGTAGAAGTAGCGGATCTTCTCGTACTCGAACGGGGAGTTGAGCTGGCCGTATCTCATGTCGGTCACGTATCTCAGGTTGATGCCGCGCAGCAGGATGATCTCCGGATGACGGCCACTTTCGTCGCTGACGTTCAGGAAGTTCACCTGGCTTTCCGCGGCGAAGTCCACCGCCAGGCCGCCGGTATCGCGCAGGTTCGACGGGCCCAGGATCGGCAACATCAGGAAGGGACCGTCGCCGACGCCATAGAAGCCCAGGGTCTGGCCGAAGTCCTCCGGCTGCTTGATCAGCCCGACCCTGGTCGCCGGGTCCCACAGGCCGAACACCCCGACGGTGGTGTTGAGCAGCAGGCGGCCGGTGGTGTCCAGGGCACGGCGGCCCTTGAACTGCAGCAGGCTGTTGAGCAGGTTGTTGACGTCACCCAGGTTGCTGAAGAAGTTGCTCACGCCCGAGCGGACGAAGCGCGGCGTGATCCAGCGGTAGCCGTTGACGACCGGCAGCAGGACCCACTCGTCCAGGCGATAGTTGAAGTGGTAGACGTAACGGTTCCAGGATTCGAAGGGATCGTAGACGTCCAGGGCGACCAAGGAGGCCCGTTCGAATTCGCGCTGGTCCAGGCCTGGGTTGTACTTGAGGGTGGACAGCGGGTTGCTGAAGCCATCGGCCCCCACCGGTGCGGCAGGCATGGTGTCTGAGCCGATGGTCAACGAGGAGGCGGGCGGTGGGCTCGATTCGGCGGCGAACGTCGAGGCACTGGCCAGCAGGAGCAGAGCGAGCAGGGACTTAACCACGGGCGAAGAACTCCAGCATGGCGTTGGCATTGACGCGATAGTTGAGGTTGCCGCAATGACCGCCATGGGGATAGACGGTCAGGCGATTACCGAAGGTCTTGCGCAGGAAGCCGAGGTCGCCGGGGCCAAGGATGATGTCGTCGGCGTTGTGCATGACGCCGATCTTGGGACTGTCCTTCAGGTAGTCTTCGAGGGCGATGAGGCTGGATTTGCGCGCCAGGTCGTCGAGGTTCTGCCCCTTGAAGTTCTTCTGCCAGAAGGGCATGACCTGCTCGGTCATGTAGCAGTCGAAATCGCACTGCAGCGAGCGCGCGAAGAAGCGCGTCAGACTGGTGCCTTCGTTGATCGGATAGGTGGGCGGCGTGATCAGGCCGCGACGGTTGATCAGGTCCGAGGTGAAGGCGATGTCCGCCGCCGAGAAGCGGAAGGACGAGCCGATCAGCATCGCCAGTTCCTCGTTGCTCAGGCGTTCCGGCGAGCGTTGGAAGTCACGCACCACGGCGTCGTTGAAGTCGACGTAGCCCTTGTCGCGGAAGTAGCGGGTCAGCTTGGCCAGGATCAGTTCGTAGAAGGTCCGGTTGTTGGTCACCCCCCTCACCTCGGTCTGTACCAGGCGATCGAGGTTGCGCACCGAGGTCAGCAGGTTGACCGGCGGGTTGACCATCAGCACTTTCTTGAAGTTGAAGCTGCGCTGGGTCTCGTCGAGATAGGAGACGAATGCCGCGTCCAGGCCGCCCAGGCTGTAGCCGGTGAGGAAGTACTCGGTGACCGGGAGGTTGGGATGCTGGGCGCGAACCGCCTGCATCGCCCGATAGAGATCTTCGGCGTCGTGCGGGGTGTAGCCCGGGGTGGCGGTGCGCGAGACCGACACCATGAAGTCCCAGCTGGTGGGCGACGACAGCTGCACGACGTGGTATCCGGCCGCGTAGTAGAGCCGCTTGAGATACTCCTGGGTGCTGGATGAGTAATTCGCACCGGTTCCCGCGATCAGGAAGATCAGTGGGGCGGGATGATCCTGGCGGGCGAGCCGGTAGTGGAATTTCTTCACCGGCCAGAAGTTGCCGGGGAGTTGGTACTCGCGCTCCGGCCGCAGGTTGAGACTGTAGTCGTCCTGGTCGATGGTGCTTTCCGGTGGCAGCTCGGGGCGGAGCTTTTCCGGCGTGGTGACGATGGTGGCTTCGAAGGGGTTGACCAGCGGATAGCCATAGGTGGCGGCATCCACTTCGGTCGCCGCCTGCGCGGAACCGTAGAGGCTGGAAAGCAGCGCGCCCAGCAGGGCGGCGACGCGCAACGGAAGACGCATGGACAGAGTCCTTTCAGAGGGCTGAGAGCGTTAGTAAGACAACGGCCCGTCGATAGGTTGCATCGACCTCCGGAGCTTTTCGCGAGGCGTCGATTACAGAGCGGTCCGGGCGTGGCGTCAAGCGACAACCGCTGTCGTGGAAAGTGCGGTTGTTGTCGCTAACCGGTCGTTACACGTCGTCCAGGCGGTAGTGGCCATCTTGCGTTAGCCGAATCATTGCGGTGGGGCATCCGCCCGGAATTCCACTGCGAGAGGACTGCTGCATGAGCATGGTGAAGAAACTGTTAGGGATGGGCCTCGGTGTCGCGCTGACAACGGCCATGGGCCTGGCCCAGGCGGCCAAGCCGGAAATCACCATCGGCTACG
This sequence comes from Pseudomonas oryzihabitans, assembly GCA_036946245.1. Lineage (GTDB taxonomy): Bacteria > Pseudomonadota > Gammaproteobacteria > Pseudomonadales > Pseudomonadaceae > Chryseomonas > Chryseomonas oryzihabitans_G. Next base: position 3,623,449 of record JAQIJM010000001.1, on the reverse strand, counting down.
TCGATGGCTGGGCCGACAGCGTGGCCACGACCCACACCGCAGCTGAAGTGATCCGCCAGAATCTGGGGTACGAAGTCAAGCTCATGCCGGTGGCCGCTGGCATCATGTGGCAGGGTGTCGCCCGCGGTAAGCTCGACGCCATGCTCTCCGCCTGGTTGCCGGTCACTCACGGCGCCTACTACGACAAGATGAAGGACCAGGTCGTTGATCTGAACGTCAACACCCCCGACGCCAAGATCGGTTTGATCGTCCCCGAATACGTCAAGGCGACCTCCATCGCCGACCTGCAGGCGCAGAAGGCCGACTTCGGTGGCCGCATCGTCGGTATCGATGCCGGTGCCGGCGTGATGCTCAAGGCCGACCAGGCGATCAAGGACTACGGTCTGGACTACAAGCTGGTCGCCAGCTCGGGTAGCGGCATGATCGCCGAGCTGACCCGGGCCGAGAAGGACCAGAAACCGGTGGTGGTCACCGGCTGGGTGCCGCACTGGATGTTCGCCAAGTGGAAACTGAAGTTCCTCGAAGATCCCAAGGGCGTGTTCGGCGGTTCCGAGCACGTGGATACCGTCGCCAACCCAGCGCTGGAAGCCAAGGCCAAGCCGGTCTGGGATTTCCTGAAGAAGTTCGCCTGGCAGCCGGGTGAGGTGAACGAAGTGATGCTGGCGGTGGAAGAGGGCAAGAAGCCGGAAGAGGCCGCCAAGGCCTGGATCGCTGCCCATCCGGATCGCGTGAAGTCCTGGCTGCCCTGAGGGTAAGTCGAATGGAAAACGGGCCCCGCGGGGCCCGTTTTGCTAGCTGTGCAACTGCTCGGCCGCGTACAGCGTGTTTTCCAGCAGGCAGGCCCGCGTCATGGGGCCGACGCCGCCGGGGACCGGGGTGATCCAGCTGGCACGCGCACAGGCGCTTTCGAATTCCACGTCGCCGACCAGGCGACCATCGGCCTGGCGGTTGATGCCGACGTCGATGACGATGGCACCGGGCTTGATCCATTCACCCTTGACCAGTCCCGGCTTGCCGACGGCTACCACCACCAGGTCGGCCTGGCGCACATGATGCTCGAGCGAACGGGTGAATCTATGGGTGACCGTCGCGGTGCAGCCAGCGAGCAGCAGTTCCAGGGCCATGGGGCGACCGACGATGTTGGACGCGCCCACGACCACCGCATCCAGGCCGTAGAGGTCGACCCCGGTGCTGTGCAGCAGGGTCATGATGCCCTTGGGCGTGCACGGGCGCAGCTGGGGGTTGCGTTGCGCCAAGCGGCCCAGGTTGTAGGGGTGGAAGCCGTCCACGTCCTTGTCGGTGCGAATGCGTTCGAGCAGCGTGGTCGCATCCAGGTGCGCGGGCAGGGGCAGTTGCAGGAGGATACCGTCGACGCTGCTGTCTTCGTTGAGGCGATCGATCAGCGCCTCCAGCTCACCCTGGCTGGTGCTGGACGGCAGATCGTGGGCATAGGAGTCGAAACCGACCTCTTCGCAGTCCTTGCGTTTGTGCGCCACATAGACGCGCGAGGCGGGATCGTCGCCGACCAGGATGACGGCGAGGCCGGGGGCGCGCAGTCCGGCGCTACGACGTTGAGAGACTCGCTGGGCAATATCCTGGCGCAGGCGGGCGGCAATGGACTTGCCGTCGATCAGTTGGGCGGTCATGGGCGATTTCTGGTGGTGACGGAAAAGGGTCGGCTATTTTCGCATGGACGGGCCTGCTGACAACAGAGAAGCCTCTGCGGCGGCTAACTCATTCTTCTGCTTAAAAATTTTTTAAAAATTAGTTGACGGCCCTGCGCGAGCTTTATAACATTCGCCCCGCTTGCCGAGCACAGCCCAAGTCACTGACAAGGGCCAGGCAAGAGGCTTCTCACCAAGGAGGTCTCTGCTAGGGCAGCTGCCGTAACAGGCGCCCGTAGCTCAGCTGGATAGAGCATCCGCCTTCTAAGCGGATGGTCGCAGGTTCGAGTCCTGCCGGGCGCGCCATTGGCGGTTCGGCGACGGCAAGCACGTAAGATATGGTGGGCGTAGCTCAGTTGGTAGAGCACAGGATTGTGGCTCCTGGTGTCGTGGGTTCGATTCCCATCGTCCACCCCATATTCAGCGAACGCCAGACCTCGTGTCTGGCGTTCGTCTTTCAAGCGTCTCGCGGACGTGGTGGAATTGGTAGACACACCAGATTTAGGTTCTGGCGCCGCAAGGTGTGAGAGTTCGAGTCTCTCCGTCCGCACCAATCAAAGATGCATGTCGAAAGAACCGGCCCAGTGCCGGTTTTTTTGTGCCCGCGATTGTCGTGAAGCCTGTCGGTGCGCCCAGGGCGCATCGCGGCAGACTTGGCTGGGAGGGGGAGCGCCCTGCCGTCCGTTCCCGCCGCTTTCATCCCGCCGGTCGGGCCACCGCCAGCCTGGCACGCTGGCCCGGGCAGCACACCGCGATCGGCTCCGGTCCACCTGCCTGGCGCTTGGGTCGTCACCGGATGTCCCGGCGTTCGCCAGGGCGGGGCTAATAGAGGTGCTCGAGCAGGGGATTGAAGACGGCGGCGAGATAGGTGACCGACAGACCGAGCAGCAGGGTATTGAGGGTTCGTTCCGAATGGGCCGGCAGCGGCCGCTCGTAGCCGCGCTGTGACGCGGTAGCCGTCGCCGAAGGGATCAATCCCTGGCCGTCGAAGAGGATGATCGAGCGGGTGAGTTGGGTTCGCATGGTTCGGTTCTCCAGGCGTCGGCGCTTATTGTTATTGGAGTAACCAAAGAGTAACGCCGGGTGCCAGGATTGCAAACAGCCGAAGCGGCGATCTGACGTCTGGCCATGGTCCGGTCATCCGGGACGAGCGGTCGAGCGCGGCATGCGCACCCTTCCACCGGGATGGACTTCGTCAGGCCAGCAGGAGCAGAGCGCCGCCGATCACTCCGCCGCCGAGCAGGATCAGACTCAGCAGGGTGCCGCCGACCACCTGGGCGATGTCGTCGCTAATTTCGTAATCGGATTTCATGCAGAACTCCAGACCAGGGGGAACAGCATCACGCTAGCAGGCATTGGTTACAGCGAAACGACGTAGCCCATCACGCAACTGGCGCCAGGTTCAACTCGTCGCCCAGCGTAACCAGAGCGCCTGTTCCTCGCTGAGTTGACCGACTTCGCGCATGGCCCGCTCCAGATCCTCGCGGACACGGCGCTTCAACTCGGCGTTCAGGTCCGTTTCGCCGGCTTCCGCAAGGCGGTCGGCGAGCGAGAGATCCGCTGCGAGCTGGCGCAATCGTGGACCGGTGAAATCCTTCTGCTGCATGGGCCCCTCCTGTCCCCTGAGGCCCCGAGTGTGGCATGAGCCTCTCGCGCTGAATACGGGGCGCACGAATATTGTCTGACTTGATTGGAAGAAACTTTCAGCCGGTCGTGGTCGGATGTCGATGACCGTAATCGAGTGATAGGGAAGATGATGACCATGAGTGGGAATTCGACGCGCAAGCTGGTGCTGTTGAGCCTGGGATTCGGCGTGCTGGTCGTGGCGGCGCTGTTGACCACCCACAGGAGCGATTCCAGCGGTAGCGAACCGGCCGTGGTAGCCACGACCGCGCCGCCCCTGGCTGCCCATGCGCCGACGACGGGGACCCACCCGATCGCTGAGGAGCACAAGCAGGAATTGGCGACCTTTATTGGCCAGGCGACCCTGACGCCCTGCACGGCCTCGCCACCGAAGACGGCGAACGATACGGCCTGTCGGGCGGCGATCGAGGCGCACGCGCGACGGGCGGGGTACGAGCAGGGCGAGATCGACGCCTATCTCGATAGCCATCGGCAATAGGCACCGAGGGTTCTCACGGCTGAGATGGCGTCCGGGTGCGAACAACGTCGTGGACACCACGCTTGACTACCTCAGGCGGTGGCGATGGACTGGCAAGGAGGGCAGGCGCCGTCCCCGGCTGACATTTCAAGAGTTGGTTATAAGCAAAGACGTTTTCAATATATCCCGACCTAAGCCTAGTGTTTATGCTGTCCGCCCTCTGAATGAGCCGACAACGGCAATTGGGACGGTAATGGAAGTAGGTGCGTTGGGCTTCGTCATCGCCGGGTTGGTGGTGGGTTTCATCGTCGGCATGACGGGTGTGGGGGGCGGTTCCCTGATGACGCCCATCCTGCTCTGGTTCGGCATAAACCCGGCCGCGGCCGTGGGCACCGATCTGCTGTACGCCGCCATTACCAAGGCGGGCGGCGTCTGGGTCCATCAACGCAATCGCAACATCGATTGGTCGGTGACCGGTTGGCTGGCTGCGGGCAGCGTACCGGCGGCGGCGCTGACCCTGATCGCGTTGGCGCTACTGCCGGGTGACCAGCACGCTACCAATGCCTTCATCAAGCATGCCCTGGGCGTGGTGCTGTTGCTGACGGCCAGCGCCATCCTGTTCAAGCGGCAGATCTTCGCCTTCGCCAGCCGCCATGCCGGCGACCGCTTCCATATGAGCGCGGGCCGCCTGAATGCGCTGACGGTACTCACGGGGGCGGTGTTGGGCTTCATGGTCACCCTGACCTCCATCGGTGCTGGCGCGCTGGGGACGGTGGCGCTGTTCATGCTCTACCCGTTGATGGCCACCCGGCGGCTGGTAGGAACCGAGATCGCCCACGCGGTACCCCTGACCCTGGTAGCGGGGCTGGGACATGCCGGCCTGGGCAATCTGGACTGGCACGTCCTGGGCTTCTTGCTGCTCGGCTCCCTGCCGGGCATCTTTCTGGGCAGTCACCTGTCCGGGCGGGTTCCGGATGCGGTACTCCGGCCCTGCCTGGCCATCATGCTGATGGTCATAGGCACCAAGCTGGTGGTCTGACGGCCACCGTTCCACCTCGATTCTCCGGTAGCGTGACAGCCGCGGCGGCGATGCCCGGCGCAGCTGTCGCCAGTGCGATGTCGCACCGGCCGATCAGCAGGACGATACCGGCACCGCGGCTTCGGCGCCGGACCCACCCAAGGGCCTGTTCACGCTCTGCTGCGCGTCGGCCAAACGGCGTTGAATGTGCCTCGTTCGTCGCCAGTTCGTGAGGTCGTGAACAGGTGCTGAGCGCCAGGCTGCGTCCGACTGCCGTCCTTGGCGCCCGACCGTTCGTCACCTCACCGAACGGTAGTACGGATACGACATCGGCGTCGTTGGAGAGTGATCGACGGCAGTCGACCCGGATCACGGGTGCAGGCTAGAGCCACTACGATTTCATTCTCAGTCCGGGGTCGCACGCGGCGCCGCGCGAGGCGTGCAGGGTCGGGCAGGACAACTCGTCCGGGCGGCCGTCAAGAAATATCCCGGCGCGTCGAACCAGAGGATGTTCCTTTCTTCTCTGGGTGATCCCATGTTCAACAGCAATCTGAAACGTCGTATCGCTGAACTCGAAACGGAGCTGGCCGAGCACCGACAGATCAGCGCGGCGTTCCACCAGGATTCGCTCCATCTGTTACTGGATGCCCAGGGTCGGATCGAAGACTTCAACGAGAATTTCGCCCAGTGCCTGGGCTATGCCAGCGGCAGTCTGAAAGGACGGCAACTCGACGATATCATCCCCGACTACGTGAAGCGCCTCGATTGCTACCGGGCGCTGAAGCAGAGTTTCAGCGAGGGACGCCAGGCGAGCGGCATCTACCGGCTGGCGCGCGGGACGGGTGGGGTCGCCTGGCTCTATGCGATCTGGACGCCGGTGCGCGACGGCCAGGGGCAGGTCCGGCAGATCCGCTGCTATGCCTACGACAGGACCGCGCAGGTGGAAACCTCGACGGAACATTCCGGCATCATCAATGCGCTGCTGCGTTCCACCGCGGTGATCGAATTCAACCTGGCCGGCGAGGTGCTGACCGCCAACGAGCGCTTCCTGCAGGGCATGGGCTATTCGCTGGCGCAGATCGTCGGCAAGCACCATCGGATGTTCTGCAGCCGCGAGGAGGCCGACTCCGCCGATTACCGGGCGTTCTGGGAGCGACTGAACCGCGGCGACTACGTAGCCAGCCGCTTCAAGCGCATTGACAGTCACGGTCGCACGGTCTGGTTGGAAGCATCCTACAACCCGGTGCTGGACACCCGCGGTGAGCTGTACAAGGTGATCAAGTTCGCCACTGTCATCACCGAACAGGTGGAGCAGGAACTGGCCGTCGCCGAGGCAGCGCGCGTCGCCTTCGACATTTCCCAGACCACCGACGAAAGCGCGCGCCAGGGTGCCGCTGTGGTCCAGGATACCGTGGCGGTGATGACCCGCATCGCCGATGAGATCCAGGTCGCCGCCAACGGCATCGAGGATCTCGGCAAGCAGTCGCTGGTGATCAGCGCCATCGTCAAGACCATCAGCGGCATCGCCGAGCAGACCAATCTGCTGGCGCTCAACGCGGCCATCGAGGCGGCTCGCGCGGGGGAGCAGGGCCGTGGCTTCGCCGTGGTGGCGGACGAGGTGCGGCAACTGGCTGGACGTACCAGCAAGGCCACCGAGGAGATCGTCGGCGTGGTCCAGCAGAACCAGCAGCTGGCGCAGACGGCGGTGGCCAACATGGCGGCCAGCCGGCAGCAGGCGGAGCAGGGCCTGCAACTGGCCGGCGACGCCGGGGTACGCATCACCGAAATCCAGGACGGCGCTCGTCAGGTGGTGGGTGCGGTCAGCCAATTCGCCCGCCGGCTCAACTGAGGCGGACCTCCGGGTCCGTCGGCTCATCCGCCCAGCCGGCGGCGCTGTACCAGCGGTAACCGTTCGCGGCGAGTTCGAGCCAGCGCCCCTGGTGGATGACGAGCCGGGTAGCCTCCTCGGGACTGGCCAGGCCGGTCGCGACCAGCAGGCTGCGGATCAGCCCGCCGTGGGCTACCAGCAGGGTGGGGCCGGCGAGGGTGGCCAGCAACGGCCGCAGGCGCGCGGCCACATCCGCATAGCTTTCCCCGCCCGGAGCCCTGAAGTCGTAGGGCGCGCGGGCGCGTTCGGCATGTTCGCGGGGGTAGCGCGCGGCGATGGTCGGTCCGTCGAGGCCTTCCCATTCGCCGAAGGCCTTTTCCATCAGGCGATCATCGGTACCCCGGCTACGCGGCGTTCCCGGCAATTGCGCCAGGATCAGCGCGAGGGTCTCGCTGGCGCGCGCCAGCGGGCTGCTCAGACAGGCGAAGGTGGTCACGTCGTGGCGCTCGCGTAGCGCGCAGCCGATGGCTTGGGCCTGGGCGCGACCGCGCGCGTTCAACGGAATGTCCTGGCGACCCTGGAGGCGTCCGCTGGCATTCCAGTCGGTTTCGCCGTGGCGGATCACCAGCAGCGGCGTAGGTAGGGACAAGGGTATCAATCCAGAGCGGTGGGTAGGGTCAGGGTGAGACAGTTGCGCCCGTCCTGGGTCCTGGCGGTGAGGATGCCGCCATGCCCCCGGACGATTTCCTGGGCGAGGTAGAGTTCGAGAGCCAGGCCACGGCGGCCATTGGCTGCAGGAGTGGCGAGCGTCGGCTGGAACAACGACGTCAGCGCCGTGGGGTCCAGGGGGGCGCCCGAGGACTCCACCTGCAGGCGATAGGCGCGCTCCCGGAGCTCCCCCTGGAGATGGATGGCGTCTCCTGCAGCGGTACCGGCGACGCCATGTTCCAGGACTGCTTCCAGGGCCTGCAGTACGCGGGGCAGATCGAGGCGCAGCGCGGCCGGCAGGGCCGGCAAGGCCGTGGTGAAGCGGCGGTCGGGATGGCGCGCGGCCAGCTCGGCGATCAGGCCTTCCAGGCGCTCGTTCACGCCGTCTGCCAGCACGGGTCTGAGGAGCGGTCCGTGGCCCAGCCGGGCGCGTACGAAGTCCGCGCCCTCAGCGCTGCGTCGCGCCAACCGCCTGGCTTCGGCCTGCCACTGGCGGGCCGCGGGAAGCTGGTCGGCCAGCTCGTCCACGGTCTGGGAAAGTCGTTGCAGGGGACGTTGGAGATCCTCTTCGAAGAGGACCAGCAGCTGTTCGCGGAGCGCGTGGAGCTCGACGTCACCGCGCAGGCCAGCGGTTTCGTCGCGGCGCTGCTCCTCGCGGGCGATCAACTCGCCGAGCAGCCGGGCGAAACCTTCCAGCGTTCCCAGGATGGCGGGCTGGTCGAGCGAAGGCGTGGGTGCGGCATCGAAACCGCACAGCGTGCCGAAGAAGGTGCCGTTGGGCCGGAAGACGGGTAGCGACACATAGCTCTTCCAGCCGTAGAGCTGCGGCAGCGGGTGGTCGCAGTAGCTGGGGTCCCGCGCCACGTCGGCGATGAGCACCGGGTCGTGGGACGAGCGCACGTGGTTGCAGAAGGTGGCTTCGAGCTCCAGCTCCGTGCCGACCGTGAGGCCGTAGTCCATCCGGTCATGCACGGCGCAGGCGATCCAGCGCTGCTCGGAGACTTCCGCCACCGCGGCGAATTTCAATCCGCTGATATCGCACGCGACGCGGAGCAGGGTGGTCACGGCGTCGAGCGAGGTCAGCAACTCGATGCTATCGGTGGCGCTGGAAGTTTGGCTGGGCATAGCACTACGGCTTTCTGGCTGGTCGAACCCTGAACGCTAGGCTACGCGGCGGCGAAGGGCAACCGGCATCGGCCTGGTCGGCGCGGCTGACCGCGACCCCGGCTAATCCATGAGATTGGTGGCGTAGGCCAGCACGGTGAGGCAGAGCAGGATCAGCAACAGGTTGGCCGGTGTGATTCTTTTCATCAGCGAGATCCTCTCACACAAGGGCTTTTCCCTGTTCGAGCGCCCCTGGCATGGCGAAAACGACGAAAGACACCTCGGTGGTGGAAGCGGACGAACTCATCTCTGCATCTCGATACGGCTGGCAAAGGACAGCTGTCGGAACCTTACTCTCGCCGTTTGTTCAGCGTCCTGGCAGGAGGTACGACGTTTGGTCGAAGGGGCGGAGCGAGCGGTGCGGCGGGTGCCGGTTGCCAAGCCGGAAGCGACCCGGTAGCGTGGCGTCCCATGCAAATCTTCCTTTGCCCCATCAGCGCCTATTACCCCTACCTGACCAACATCGGGTGGTAGGTACTGCGCTGCATGACCGAACCGCCCAGGGCGGCTCGGTCAAGGCAACTTCTCCCGGTCTCCCTGGCACCGTCCAGCCACAGGAGACCCCATGGACAGCACCACGCAAGACCTGCTCGCCACCCTCGAAGCCCGCGGTTTCGTCCACCAGACCACCGACCGCGACGGGCTGGCACGCGCCTTCGCCGCCGGGCCGGTGACCGGCTATCTCGGTTTCGATGCCACCGCCGACAGCCTGCACGTCGGCCATCTGCAGGGCCTGATGCTGATGCGCTGGCTGCAGCGCGCCGGCCATCCCATCCTGCTGCTGATCGGCGGCGCCACCACCCGTATTGGCGACCCGAGCTTTCGCGACAGCGGTCGTCCGGTCCTGAATCAGCGCGAGATCGCTCTGAACATGGCCGGCATCGCCAAGGCCTTCCACCGTTACCTGGAAACCGGCGATGGCCATGGTCGCGCCCAGGTGGTCGACAACGCCGAATGGCTCGATGGCCTGGGCTACCTGGATTTCCTCGGCGCCGTGGGCCGGCATTTCTCCATCAATCGACTGCTCACCTTCGACGCCATCAAGAATCGGCTGGATCGCGAGCACTCGCTGTCCTTCGAAGAATTCGGCTACACCCTGCTGCAGGCGTACGACTTCGTCGAGTTGTCGCGGCGCCACGGCTGCACCCTGCAATTGGGTGGGGCCGACCAGTAGGCCAACATCCTCAACGGCGTGGAACTGTCGCGCCGCCAGGGCGGACCGCAGCTCTATGGCCTGACCATGCCGCTGCTGGCCACCCGTGACGGTCGCAAGATGGGCAAGTCCGCCCAGGGCGCGGTCTGGCTCAACGAAGAGCGGCTGTCGGCCTTCGACTTCTGGCAATTCTGGCGCAACTGCGACGATGCCGACGTCGCGCGTTTCCTGGCGCTGTTCACCGAATTGCCGCTGGACGAGGTGCGGCGGCTGGCTGCCCTGGGTGGCGCGGAGATCAATCTGGCCAAAGTCGTGCTGGCCAACGAGGCGACGCGCCTGGCCCATGGCGAGAGTGCCCGACATGAGGCCGAGCGGGCGGCGGCGGAAGTGTTCGCCGAGCGGGAAGAGGGCGCTCAGTTGCCGCCGCTCGCCCTGAGTCGCGCCCGGCTGGCGAAGGGCATCAGCCTCCTGGAGCTGCTGGTGGATGCCGGCTTGCAGCCCTCGCGGAGCGCGGTACGCCGCCTGGCGGAGGGGGGTGGCCTGCGGCTGGATGAGCAGGCGGTGGTGGACCCCGAGGCCCGGCTGGCCGTGACGGATGCCGGTCGCCGGGTGAGTCTGGGCAAGAAGCGACATCTGCGTATCGCCCTGGTGGATTGAGGAGAAGCCATGAACGTGTGCGTGATCGGGGCCTCGCGGGGTCTAGGGCTGGGGCTGCTGGAGGCGTATCTGGCGCGAGGCGCCCGGGTACTGGCGGTGGTGCGGACAGCGAACGCCACCCTGGATGCCCTGGCGGTCGAGGGGGCGGGGCGGCTGCGGATAGTGATCGGCGATGTGCGTGACCCGGGATTGGGCGAGCGTCTGGTGGCGGAATTGCACGACCGGGCGCTGGACCGGCTGATCGTCAACGCCGGCATCATGGGGCCCAAGGAGCGCGGCGGACCGCCAGCGACGGTCGCGGAACTGGGCGAGTTGTTCCTGACCAATGCGGTGGCGCCACTACGGGTACTGGAGACCCTCGCGCCGCACCTGGCCCCGCGGGGGGTCGCGGCCTGCTTGAGTTCGCAGATGGGTAGCGTCAGCCTGGCGCGCGCCGCGGAGATGCCGCTGTATGGCGCCAGCAAGGCGGCGTTGAACAGCCTGCTGCAGAGCTGGGTAGCCGATCGGCGACCGCCCTTCGCGGTGCTGGCGCTGCATCCGGGGTGGGTGCGGACCGAGCTGGGGGGCGCGAGCGCGCCGGTGGCGATCGGCGACAGCGTGGCCGGACTGCTGACGGTCATCGAATCGCGCGTAGGCATCGCCGGTTGTGCTTTTCTGGACTATCGGGGACAGGAACTGCCCTGGTGACGGGTGGCCGAATCGCTCAGAACCGCTGAGCGATTCGGCCCTTGTCCGCCCTTTGGTCGGGGTCGAAGATGCAGGCATTCTCCCGGGAGCCCGAGCATGCGCATCGACGATCGAATCTTCCTGGTCACCGGCGCCGGCTCCGGCCTCGGCGCGGCCACTGCCCAGACGCTGGTCAACGCGGGTGCCCGCGTGGCGCTGCTGGATCTACACGCCGAGGCGGTACAGGCCCAGGCCGAACGCCTGGGTTCCCCGGCCTTCGCGCTGTCGGTCGATGTGACCGACGCCACGGCCCTGACGGCGGGTATCGATACGATCCTGGGACGGTGGGGTGGCCTGCACGGGGCGATCAGCTGCGCCGGCATCGTCGGCGGCGCCCGCATTCTCGGCCGTAACGGGCCCCATGATCTCGCGGCCTTCGCGCGGATCGTCAACGTCAACCTGGTCGGCAGTTTCAACGTGCTACGGCTGGCTGCAGCCGCCATGGCCAAGGGCGCCGCCGATGCCGGTGGCGAGCGGGGGGTGATCATCAATACCGCCTCCATCGCTGCCTACGATGGCCAGATCGGTCAAGCCGCCTATGCCGCCGCCAAGGGTGGTGTCGCGTCACTCACCTTGCCGGCCGCCCGCGAGCTGGCCGGGCAGGGCATCCGGGTGATGACCATCGCGCCCGGAGTGTTCGAGACGCCCATGATGGCGGGCATGACCCCCGAGGTGCGCGAGGCCCTGGCCGCCAACGTGCCCTTTCCCCCACGGCTCGGCAGGGGCGAGGAATTCGCCGCGCTGGTCCGGCACATCATCGAGAATCCCATGCTCAACGGCGAGGTCATCCGCCTCGACGGTGCCTTGCGCATGGCGCCACGCTAGGAGATCACCCCATGACCGATCCTGTCGTCATCGTCGCTGCCGCCCGCACGCCCATGGGCTCCCTGGGGGGCGAGCTGGCGGCGCTTTCGGCGCCGCAACTCGGCAGCGCCGTGGTTCGTGCGGTGCTGGAGCGCGGCGGCTGGTCGCCGGAGCGCGTCGACGAGGTGTTGCTGGGCTGTGTCCTGCCAGCGGGGATCGGTCAGGCACCGGCGCGACAGGCGGCGCTGGGCGCTGACCTGGCCCAGGCGACCCGCTGCACCACCTTGAACAAGATGTGCGGCTCGGGCATGCAGGCGGCGATCCTCGGCCATGATCTCCTGCTCGCCGGCAGCGCCGAGGTGGTGGTGGCCGGCGGCATGGAAAGCATGAGCCGGGCGCCTTATCTGCTGGAGAAGGCGCGCAGTGGCTATCGCCTCGGTCATGGCGCCCTGATCGACAGCCTGTTCCTCGATGGATTGGAGGACGCCTACGAGCCCGGCCGCCTGATGGGTACCTTCGCCGAGGATTGCGCCGCGCGCCTGGGGATAGGCCGGGAGCGCCAGGATGCCTATGCCCTGCAGTCTCTCGAACGGGCACGCCGGGCGCAGGCCAGCGGCGCCTTCGCCGCCGAAGTCGTTCCGCTGGAGGTGGTCGCGCGCAAGGAAACCCTGCGCCTCGACACCGACGAGCAACCGCGCCGGGCCGACCCTGCCCGTATCCCCAGCCTCAAGCCGGCGTTCCGCGAAGGCGGTACCGTGACCGCGGCCAACGCCAGTTCCATTTCCGACGGCGCAGCGGCCTTGCTGCTGATGCGCGCCAGTACCGCGGCGCGCGAAGGCCTGACGCCCCTGGCGACCATCCGCGGCCATGCCGCCCACGCCGGGGCCCCGGGCGACTTCCCCACCGCGCCCATAGGTGCCATCCAGAGGCTGCTCGGTCGGATCGACTGGCAACTGGCGGACGTCGACCTGTTCGAGATCAATGAAGCCTTCGCCGTGGTGGCCCTGGCGGCCCAGGATGCCTTGGGGCTGGACCCGCGGCGCCTGAACGTGCACGGTGGTGCCTGTGCCCTGGGCCATCCCATCGGTGCCTCCGGCGCACGCATCCTGGTGACCCTGCTCCACGCCCTGCGGCGGCACGGGTTGCGCCGCGGCGTCGCGGCCATCTGCATCGGTGGCGGTGAGGCCACCGCCCTGGCGCTGGAAATCAACGATTAGAAGGACAAGATCATGAGTGAAGCCGCTGCCGAACCGACCCTGCTGCTGGACATCCAGGCGCGGGTCGCCCTCGTCACCCTCAATCGACCCAAGGCGCTCAATGCCCTCAACGCCCAGTTGCTCAGCGATCTCGATGCCCTGCTGGCGCGCCTGGACGCCGATCCCGAGGTGGGTTGCGTGGTGCTCACGGGTTCCGCCCGGGCCTTCGCCGCGGGTGCCGACATCAAGGAAATGGCGGGGCAGGGCTATCCGCAAATCTATCTGGATGACTATTTTCGGGTCGCCGACCGCATCGCCGAGCGGCGCAAGCCGTTGATCGCCGCCGTGGCCGGCTACGCCCTGGGCGGTGGCTGCGAGCTGGCGCTGCTCTGCGACTTCATCTACGCCGCCGACACGGCGCGCTTCGGCTTGCCGGAGATCACCCTGGGGGTCATCCCCGGCATCGGCGGTACCCAGCGCCTGACCCGCGCCCTGGGCAAGGCCAAGGCCATGGAACTGTGCCTGACCGGGCGGCAGCTGGATGCTGCCGAAGCCGAACGCGCCGGCATGGTCGCGCAGGTCTTTCCCGTGGACGAGTTGCTGGAGCGCACCCTGGAAGCCGCTCGCGGTATAGCCTCGCGCTCATTGCCGGCGACGCTGCTGCTCAAGGAAAGCGTCAATCGCGCCTTCGAGACCAGCCTGGCCGAGGGTATCCGCTTCGAACGCCGGGTGTTCCACTCGCTGTTCGCCAGCGCCGACCAGAAGGAAGGCATGGCGGCCTTCGTCGAGAAGCGCCCGGCGAAGTTCGAGCATCGCTAGTCGGGCTCCACGCCGGATCGCTGCAGCGGTTCCGGCGCAGCCACTTCCAGGAAAGCTCTCTATGTCACTGCAAACCCTGGGCGAGCGTTACCAGGCCTATCTCGACTGCCTCAACCGCCAGGCCTGGTCCGAACTGGAGCTGTATGTCGACCAGGCGGTCGAGCATAACGGACGTCCGCTCGGCCTGGCGGGCTATCGGGCCATGCTCGAAGGCGATCACGCCGCCATTCCCGATCTGCATTTCGTCGCCCGGCTGCTGGTGATCGAGTCGCCCTGGTTGGCGGCGCAGTTGGACTTCGACTGTACCCCGAAGGGGGAGCTGTTCGGACTGGCGGTAAACGGCCGCCGGGTGCGCTTCAGCGAGCACGTTTTCTATCGCTTCGTGGACGGACGGATTCGCGAGGTGCGTTCGCTGATCGACCTGGCAGCGATCGAGGCGCAGTCGAAGACGGACTGACGTTGGCCAGCCTTCCCGCGGTGGTGGGACCTCCGCAAGGCTGACCGGCTGCCGATGGGCGTTGACGGATCGACCGAGGGACACCACCCCACACGGCGTACCCTGTGGGGTGGTGCTGTCGTCACAGGTGCAAGGCCCGACCCAACGCCTTCAGCGCGGCTTCCTGGACCGCTTCGCCCAGGGTGGGGTGGGGGTGTAGGGTGGCGGCGACGTCTTCCAGCTGCATGCCCATTTCCAGGCTGTGGGAAAAGGCCGTGGCCAGTTCCGCCACCTGCTGCCCGGTGGCCTGCCAGCCCAGGATGCGATGGTCGTCCGCGCGGGCCACCACCCGCACGAAGCCTTCCGGCGCCTCCAGGGTGAGGGCACGGCCATTGGCGGCGAAGGGGAAGCTGGCGACCTTGGTCTCCAGCCCCTGGGCCTTGGCCTGCTCGGGGGTCAGGCCAACCACCACGATTTCCGGATCGGTGTAGCAGACCGCCGGGATGGCGACCGGCGCGAAGCGCCGCCGCTTGCCGGCGATCAGCTCGGCCACCACCTCGCCCTGGGCCATGGCGCGATGGGCCAACAGGGGTTCGCCGGTGAGATCGCCGATGGCCCAGACGTCGGTCATGCTGGTACGGCAGCCGTCGTCGACGCGGATATAGCGGCCGTCGTAGTCCAGCGGCAGGCGCTCCAGGCCTTCGATGCGGGGACGGCGGCCGGCGGCGACCAGGATGCGCTGGGCCGGCAGGGTGCGCTCCTCGCCTTCGGCGGTGGTCATCCGCAGACCGGTGCCGTCGGCGGCCAGGCCAGCGACCCGGCAATTCAGATGCAGCTCGATGCCCAGGCGCTCCAGGCGCTGGCGCAGCGGCGCCGTGAGTTCGGCGTCGTAGCCGGGCAGCAGGCGCGACTGGGCTTCCACCACCGCGACCCGGGCGCCCAGCTTGCGATAGGCGATGCCCAGCTCGAGGCCGATGTAGCCGGCGCCCACCACCACCAGATGCTCCGGGATTTTCGTGGGCGACAAGGCCTCGGTGGCCGAGATCACCGGGCCACCGAAGGGCAGGCTGGGCAATTCCACTGAGGTGGAGCCCATGGCCAGCACCAGATGCTCGGTGCGAATGCGCAGCCGTTCGCCACCGGTGCGCTGCACCTCGACGGTCTTGCCGTCGAGGATCTCGGCCCAGCCTTCGATCACCGTCACCCCCTGCTTCTTGAGCAGGGCGGCGACACCGGTAGTGAGGCGATCGACGATGCCGTTCTTCCAGGCCATGGCCTGGCCGAGGTCCAGTTCCGGGCGGCCATGGCGGATACCCAGGGAGCCCTGGTCAGCGCGACCGCTGGCGCGATGGAATTCCTCGGCGACATGGATCATCGCCTTGGAAGGGATGCAGCCGACGTTGAGACAGGTACCACCGAGGGCGGCGCCTTCCACCAGGGTGGTGGCGATGCCCAACTGCGCGGCGCGAAGAGCGGTGACATAACCGCCGGGGCCGCCGCCGATGATGAGGAGTCGGGTGTCCATGGCTACTCCAGGAAGAGGGTGGCGGGTTGTTCGAGCAGCTGGCGCACGGCCTGGATGAAGCTGGCGGCGTCCTGGCCATCGATCAGCCGGTGGTCGAAGGAGGCGGAGAGATTCATCAGCTTGCGCGGCACCACCAGCCCGTGGCGGAAGGCCGGGCGCTCGACGATGCGATTGACGCCGATGATGGCCACCTCGGGATGGTTGATGATGGGCGTGGAGGCGATGCCGCCCAGCGGACCCAGGCTGCTGACGGTCAGGGTCGAGCCGGAGAGTTCGTCGCGACCGACCTTGCCGCCGCGCACCGCGGTGGCCAGCCGGGCCACCTCTTGGGCGCAGCCCCAGAGATCCAGCGTCTCGGCATGGCGCACCACCGGCACCGCCAGCCCCTGTTCGCCCTGGGTGGCGATGCCCAGGTGCACAGCGCCATAGCGGGTCACGGTGCTGCTCTCTTCGTCGAAGCGCGCGTTCATCTGCGGAAAGTCCCGCACCGCCACCACCAGGGCCCGCGCCAGGAAGGGCAGCAGGGTGAGGTGGGCACGGCGCCCCTGCCAGCGCTGATTGAGGGTGGCGCGCAGGGCTTCCAGCTCGGTGACGTCCACCTCTTCCACATAGGTGAAGTGGGGGATATGGCGCTTGGCCGTCTGCATCTTCTCGGCGATCTTGCGCCTCAGGCCGATCAGCGGGATGCGCTCCTCGCCACTGCGTTTCGCCAGACCGCCGCCGCCGGTGGCGGGCGGCAATCCGGCGTCACGTTGCTGCACATAGGCCTCCAGGTCGCCATGCAGGATGCGCCCGCTCTGGCCGCTGCCGGCGACGAAGCGCAACTCGATGCCCAGGTCCCAGGCGTGCTGGCGCACCGCGGGAGACGCCAGCGGCGGACTGCCAGGGACCGGACGGGAAGCGGGTCGCTCGTCGTCGGGCGGAAGCTCCGCTTCCGCGCGTCGCGGGGCTGGGGACGCCTCGGGCGTGGGCGCTTCCGCTTTGGGAGCTGGCGCCGGCTCGGCTGCCACTGGCGCGGGGCGACTGGCCTCGCGCAGATTGCCGTCGCCGGCCACCTCCAGGCGGATCAGCTCGGCGCCCACGGCCAGCACCTGGCCGGGCTCGCCGCCCAGGGCGACCACCCGGCCCACCACCGGCGAGGGAATCTCCACCATGGCCTTGTCGGTCATGACGTCGGCGAGGGTCTGGTCTTCGCCGACCTCGTCGCCCACCGCCACGTACCACTTGACCAGTTCCACCTCGGCGATGCCTTCGCCGATGTCGGGCATCTTGATGACATGGGTACCCATCTCAGACCTCCATCACGCGCTTGAGCGCGGCGCCGACCCGGGACGGACCCGGGAAGTAGTCCCATTCCTGGGCGTGGGGATAGGGGGTATCCCAGCCGGTCACGCGCTCGATGGGCGCCTCCAGGCGATGGAAGCAGTGCTCCTGCATCAGGGACACCAGCTCGGCGCCATAGCCGCAGGTGCGGGTGGCCTCGTGGACCACCACGCAACGCCCGGTCTTGTTCACCGAGTCGGTGAGGGCCTGCAGGTCCAGCGGCCAGAGGCTGCGGATGTCGATCACCTCGGCGTCGATGCCGGTCTCGGCGGCCGCCGCCAGGGCGACCCAGACGGTGGTGCCATAGGTCAGCACCGTGACCTGCTTGCCGGGACGAACCACCGCGGCCCGTTCCAGCTCGACCCGGTAGTAGCCGTCCGGCACGGCGCTGGCCGGATGCCCCGACCAGGGCGTCACCGGGCGGTCGTGATGGCCGTCGAAGGGGCCGTTGTAGAGGCGCTTGGGTTCGAGAAAGATCACCGGGTCGTCGCTCTCGATGGAAGCGATCAGCAGGCCCTTGGCGTCATAGGGATTGGAGGGCATCACGGTGCGCAGGCCGCAGACCTGGGTGAACATGGCCTCGGGACTCTGGCTGTGGGTCTGGCCGCCGTAGATGCCGCCACCGCAGGGCATGCGGAACACCAGCGGCGCGATGAACTGGCCCACCGAGCGATAGCGCAGCCGCGCCGCCTCGGAGACGATCTGGTCGATGGCCGGGTAGACGTAGTCGGCGAACTGGATCTCCGCCACCGGCCGCAGGCCGTAGGCGCCCATGCCCACCGCGGCGCCGGCGATGCCGTTCTCCGAGATGGGCGCATCGAACACCCGCGCGGCGCCGTACTTGGCCTGCAGGCCCTCGGTGCAACGAAAGACGCCGCCGAAATAGCCGACGTCCTCGCCGAACACCACCACGTTGTCATCGCGTTCGAGCATCACGTCCATGGCCGAGCGGATGGCCTGGATCATGGTCAGGGTGCTGCGGCTGCCGGCCTGGGTCGGCAGATCGGTTTCCTGTTGTACGGTCATGGCGTCACTTCCCGAGCTGTTGGCGTTGGCGGCGCAGGTGCGGCGGCAGGTCCTGATAGACCTCCTCGAACATGTCGGCGGCGCTGGGGGCGAGATCGCTGGCGAAGGTGCCGTGGGCTTCGGCGGCCTTCTGGGCAGCGGCCACCTCGGCTTCCAGCTCAGCGCTCAGCGCCTGGTGCCGAGCGTCCGACCAGAGGCCGCGACCGATCAGGTGCGTCTTGAGCCGGTCGACGGGATCGCCCAGGGGGAAGTGCGTCCAGTCATCGGCGGGACGGTACTTGGAGGGGTCGTCCGAGGTGGAGTGGGGGCCGGCGCGGTAGGTCACCCACTCGATCAGGGTCGGCCCCAGGTTGCGCCGGGCGCGTTCGGCGGCCCAGCGCGAGGCGGCCAGTACGGCGAGGAAGTCGTTGCCATCCACCCGCAGGGCGGCGATGCCGTAGCCGAGGCCGCGGGTGGCCAGGGTGATGCCCTCGCCGCCGGCGATGGCCTGGAAGGTGGAGATGGCCCATTGGTTGTTGACGATGTTGAGGATCACCGGTGCCCGGTAGACGTGGGCGAAGGTGAGCGCGGCGTGGAAGTCGCCTTCGGCGGTGGCACCGTCGCCGATCCAGCCGGCGGCGATGCGGGTGTCACCCTTGATCGCCGAAGCCATGGCCCAGCCCACCGCCTGGATGTACTGGGTGCCCAGATTGCCGGAGATGGAGAAGAAACCGAGGTCGCGGTAGGAGTACATCACCGGCAGCTGGCGGCCCTTGAGCGGGTCCCGGGCGTTGGACAGCAGCTGGCAGATCATCTCCTCCAGCGGTGCCTCGCGGGCGATGAGGATGCCCTGCTGGCGATAGGTGGGGAAATGCATGTCGTCCGGGCGCAAGGCCAGGGTCTGGCCGACGGCGATGGCTTCCTCGCCGAGGCACTGCATATAGAAGGAGAGTTTCTTCTGCCGCTGCGCCTTGAGCATCCGCGCATCGAACAGCCGCGTCTTGAGCATGGCCCTGAGGCCCTGCAGCAGCAGTTCGGGCGCCTCTTCGGTGGCCCAGGGGCCGACGGCGCGACCCTCTTCATCGAGGATGCGGATCAACTGGGTGGCCAGCTCGCGGGTATCCACCGGGGCCACGTCGACGGGTGGTTTTTCCGCCCGGCCCGCGGGGCAGAGTTGCAGGTAGCTGAAGTCGGTGGGTCGTCCCGGGCGGCCGCTGGGCTCGGGGACGTGCAGGCGCAGGGGTGGGTAGTCGCTCATGGCCGCCCCTCCTGGTGGATGAGGGTGCGGGCGGGTCGCAGGACGGGTTGGCCGTCCGGATGCGCTGCAGGGTGCCACATGGTGGAGGCCTCGGCATTCTTGTTATTGGTCACCTGAGTATAGGCCGGCCTGGCTAGCCGTTTTGCCGCAATTTCGGGGTGGGCAGCCCGACCTTTTGGTGCTATTGAACTCCGTACAAGAACAACAGTAGAGGTTTTGCACCATGGCTGGTCTGGACCGTATCGACCTGCGCATCCTCAACGCCCTGTCCGCCGATGGCCGCCTGAGCTGGCGCGATCTAGCGCAGAAGATCGGGCTGTCGCTGACCCCGACGCTACGGCGGGTCAAGCGGCTGGAGGAGGAACGTTACATCCAGGGCTATCACGCCCAGCTCGATGAAACCCGGCTGGCCGGCAGTGTCAGCGTCTTCGTGTCGGTGCGCCTGGAAAAGCAGTCCACCGACTATCTGCGCGCCTTCGAACGGGAGATCGTCAAGGCGCCCCAGGTGATGAGCTGTTTCCAGATGACCGGGGATGCGGACTACGTGCTACGGGTGGTGGTGCAGGATCTGGCGGCCTACCAGCATTTCCTCGCCGAGACCCTCACCTGCATCGCGGGAGTGGCCAGCGTGACCTCGGCCTTTTCGCTCAAGGCGGTGTTGCTACGCCCGGCACCGCCGCTCTGACGGCGCCAAGCGGGAAGCTCAGACCGCCAGCGAGGCGCGGGCGCGGGATGCCTGCTGCTCGCAGTAGTGCGCGTCTTTCAGCCGGGCGATGTCGAGCATCAGGGTCACGCAGCGCTGGCCGGCACTGTCACTGAGTCTCACGGGCAGGGCGCCGTCGGGCGCCAGCGGACCGAAAAGACAGTCGACGTTCTGCAGTCGGGAGAGCAGGAGCTGGGTCAGGACGTACATAGGGGGGCCAATCTGATTGTTGAGGTGGCGATGTGACACTATTCACATCGCCCGGGTTCCTCAACCTTCGTACGACCGGAGGCTCAAACGCTGGGTGTGACGGAGTAGGCGACGCCATTGACCGCATCGATCAGCTGGCCGATGGACCACGGCTTGGGCAGGAAACGTACCTTGCACTTGATGCTGGCCGTCGACGGCGTTTCGTAGCCGGACATGACGATAATGGGCATGTCTGGCCACCGCTGGCACACCAGATTCGCCAATTGCGCTCCATCCAGGGAGCCGGGCATGCGAATGTCCGTCAAGAGAATGTCGATGTTCGCCTCTTCCTTCTCGAGCAGCGGCAGGGCGGCGTCGGCGGAATCTGCAGCCATGACGTTGAAGCCTTCGGGTTCGAGGATCTCGCGGACGAAGTCCGCAACCAGAGGCTCGTCGTCCACCACCAGGAGAGTGGGTCGGAAGACAGGGGTTCCCGGCTGTTCTGCGCGCATGACTGGACCTTATATACAAGACGTTGCTGAGCCTTGGAAACCCGACGGGGCAGAAAATTCCCCGCCTTGGATCTACCAATTCATGGCGTCAGTTTTTTGTCTTGCTCACTTGTTTGTTCTATCCGCCGTAGCTATTCCGACGTGCGACGCCATGTCGCGTACATTTGGTTACGTTTTGCGCAACACCTCTGGAGCGGGCGTTTCCAGTGGCCATGGGTGTCGCCGGGCGATGGCCATCATCGATGCTGGCGCCGGAGCTGGCATATGACTTGTATTGGGTAGGGTAACTGCAGGACGCAGCGTTTTTTCTGTCACGTCCCAGTGGCCCACCCTAGAACCCAGGCATTGCTCGTACACAAAGGACATCGACGCCACGCCTCCCAAAGCAGTACCTGTCCATGACTCCTATCCGCCCGTTCGTCACCGCTCTCCGTCGTCCGCTCGCCGCGGTCGCCACCGTTCTGGCCCTGTCCGCTGGGGTCGCCCAGGCGGAACCCGTCAGCCTGGTCGGTCTGAACCTGTCCGGCGCCGGCTTCGCACCCCAGGTGCTGCCCGGCATCAACGGCACCAACTACATCTTCCCGGTGGAGGCCTACTTCCAGCAGTGGAGCGCACGGGGCGTCAAGCTGATCCGTTTCCCCATCATCTGGGAGCGCCTGCAACCGCGTCTGGGCGGCCCGCTGGATAGCGCCTACGTGGCCCTGGTGAACCAGACCTTCGGCTATGCGCAGAAGCACGGCATCAAGATCATCCTCGATCTGCACAACTATGCCCGCTATCGCGGTCAGGTGATCGGCACCAGCGGCGTACCCTATGCGCGCTATCAGGAGATCATGACACTCATCGCGCGGCAGTGGAGCGGCCAGTCCTCGCTGTACGCCTACGACATCATGAACGAGCCCCATGACGCCATGGCCTACTGGCCGACCGCCGCCCAGTACGGCATCAACGGTGTGCGGGCGGTGGACAAGGCGCGGCCGATCATCGTCGAAGGTAACGGCTGGTCGAGCGCCACTCGCTGGGCCGAATTCAACGACGTCCTGCTGGGGCTGAAGGACCCGTCCAACAACATCATCTTCTCGGCGCACTCCTACTTCGACGAGAACGCCGGCGGCAGCTACGACAAGACCGACGTCAACAAGCTCGACGCCAACTATGGCGTGACCCGGGTGAAGCCCTTCGTCGACTGGCTGAAGAAGCACGGCAAGCGCGGCTACATTGGTGAATTCGGCGTACCGGACAACAATCCGCGCTGGAACCTGCTGATGGACAACATGCTGGCCTATCTCAAGCAGAACTGCATCCCGGCCTCCTACTGGGCTGCGGGTCCCGGCTGGGGCAGCTACTTCATGTCGGTGGAGCCGATCAACGGCCAGGAGCGGCCGCAGTGGCCGACGCTACGCAAGTACTTGGACGACAGCAGTTGCTCGGCCATCGGCCCGGTCTCGAGTGGTAGCGCACCGGCTACCGGGAGCACCGGCAGCGGCGCCTCGACCGGCGGCGGTGCCAGCAATGCGGGTAACAGCGGTAGTAGCAACAGCGGTGGCAGCAACAGCGGCAACGCCGGCAGTACCGGTGGCAACGCCGCTGTCCAGGTCCCGCCGGCCAGCGGCGGCGCGACCGCCGGCACCGTGACCTCGGTGATCAACGACTTCACCAACTCGGACTGGCACAAGGGAGTGTTCCTCAAGAAGGCCGCCATCTCGGTACCCGGTACCGCGGTGAATCGCGCCGCCTTCAAGGCCGGTGCCTACCTGACCACCGCGGATGGCCAGGTGCGGCGGATCTCTTCGGTACAGGCCGGCAACAACCTGGGGGTCTTCACCGAAGGCACGCCCTTCAACGGCAACGCCGTGGGCTATCCCAAGACCGTGACCGTGTCGCCCACCGGGGTGACCAGCGCCGCCAGCGTCAGCAGCGCCATCAACGACTTCACCAATGCCGACTGGAATCGCGGCGTCTACCGGCGCGCCGCGGCCATCTCCATCCCGGCCACCGCGGAAAATCGCTCGGCCTTCAAGATGGGTGGCTCGGTGCGCTTGAGCAATGGTCAGATCGTCAAGATCAGCTACGTCCAGGACGGCGCCAAGAACCTCGGGGTCTTCCTCGACGTCAGCCGCCTGGATGCCAGCGTCGGCTATCCCAACAAGCTGGTGTCCTTCAGCCGCTGATCGACGACGTTCCACCGACCGACCCGAGGGCTCATCACCCTCGGGTCTTTTTTTTGACTCTTCAGAGATGGATGAAGCTGGTGACTTCTCCGGGCTGCACCGGGCATTCGTCCACGGCGTGGATGACCCCGGTGGTCAGCGCCGCTGCCGGGCTGAGCAACCGGGCATTGGCCTTGAGGCAGCTATGGATGTCCAGGGTTTCCGCGGCACCGGCGGTACGCTCGGCGACGATGCGGGCGTAGAGGTCCAGATCGTAGTCCAGGCACATGGCGTACTCGGCCATGCGCGCGTGGTCCACGGAGTTGTTCAGATTCCAGTAGAAAGAATGGTAGAGGAACTTGCTGTGCCGGCTGGCGGTGCGGTGCTGGCCGGCCAGGAAGAGAATGTTGCCCATGGATTCGACGGTACCCAGGTTGTGGGTATGCACCGGCAGCGGCAGGGACAGCAGGAAGTTGTACATCGTGAAGCCGTAGCTGCAATCGCCGCCCATGGTGGCGATCTTCAGCACGATGCGCGAGGCATCCTGCTGGACCGCCTGGGAACACTGGGCGATCAGCTGGCCGCAGCTGGTGGAATTGATGGGACCGGTGAAATGGATGACATGGGTGCTCATGGGGCCTACCGACGCGCCAGGGGCCCGGCGGACGGCCGGGCACTACCTAAGCTGCTTCGGCGGCGCGAGAACAGGCTTTAGTCTGGCCGACGAAGCGCGCGCCAGGCGGCTGGGCCGTCGTTCAGCGCAGCAGCAACATCGGCACTTCGGTCTTGTGCAGCAGCTGGGTCGTGCGACTGCCACGCAGGAAGCGCCAGACCGAAGAGTGACTGTAGGCGCCCATGATCAGCAGGTCGGCGCGCCGTTCGTCCAGATGGCGCGGCACGATGCGCTCCACGTCGCCACGGGCCACCGTGGTGTCGATGCGACAGCCCGCGCTGCGCAGCAGCAGCGCCAGGTCTTCCAGCCGTTTGCGCAAGGTGGGGTCGTCCTCTCCGACCCGCAGCAGGGTCCCGCTCATACCGGCCAGCAGGGGACTGCGGGCGAGGGCCAGCACGCCTTGGTGGGTGGCTTCCCGGCCATCGTAGGCGATGGTGAATTGACGCGGCGTCCTGAACGGACCCGAGCACACCAGGATCGGTCGGTGCACGGCACGCACCACGGCCTCCAGCTGGCTGCCGATGCCATTGGCACCGGACCGCTCGCCACGCTTGCCGATCACCAGCAGGCGCGTATCCGCCTCCAGGGTCCTGAGGGTGTCGACCAGGCCGTCGGGACGCTGCAGGATCTGCGGTGCCGACGCCAGCCCTTGTTGCAACAGGCGTTGGCGCGCCTTGAGCAGCAGCGCCTTGGCCATTCCGCCGCCTTCGTCATCGGCGAGGTACACCGGCGTGCCATTGGCGACCTTCTGGGCGCTGCTGGTGGTTTCCTGCACGTGCAGCAGGGTGACCGGCGCATCCAGCCGCCGCGCCAGCCACGCGGAGTGGTCGCAGACGCTTTCGGCGTGGGGGGAACCATCGATGCAGGCGAGCAGTGAGGCCATAGCGTTGATCCTTGGCGGAAGCGGGGTGCCAACGTGACCCCGGCCCTGAGCGTAGCACTCGTTACAGGCCGTCCAGATGACCTGCAGAGGTCATCGTCGGCTTTTGCTGGGCAGGTCACGGCCGGCATCCCGGACGCCCTCACATTTCGTGGCGATCGGCTGTCCGGGCGATCAACAGCCGCTGGATCTCGCGCGATCCTTCGTGGATTTGGGGGATACGGATGGCGCCCTGGTAGCGCTCCACCGGAGAGTCTTCCAGGAGGTCATGGTCACCACGGATCTGGACGGCCGTGGCGCTCAGCCGCTCGCCGATCGCAGTGGCGAGCAGCGTGGCCCGGGAGGCTTCGCTAGGGCGGGGCGCGGCGGGCGAAGTCCCGGACCGGAACGTGGGTCAGGCGTGGTTCTTCGATGAGCGGCCTGTGGCGCTTGCTGGGCCCCGCTCAGGCATGGCGAAAGTCGGCGAAAAAGGCGCTGACCCGGCGGGGATCGAGGTCTTCCCAGTGCGCCGGGCTCCAGCGCGGTGTGCGATCCTTGTCCACCAGCATGGCGCGTACCCCTTCGACGATCTCGCCCTTCTCGAACCAGCGGCGATCCAGGTGCAGCTCCAGTGCGAAGCACTGTTCCAGCGACAGGCCACCGCCCTGGCGCAGCAACTCCAACGCGGTGGCGACCGCCAGCGGCGAACGGGCATCCAGGGTGGCCAGCGTTTCCAGCGCCCAGTCGCGATAGGCGGGACGGGCCTCACTCCGCAGACTCTCGCGCAGTTCACCGACCGTCGCCGCGGCGAAATGCTCGGCGATGGCCGGGCGCAGGTCGGTCAGGCGCGCGTCCTCGGCCGGCGCCCTGGCGAACGCCCGCAGCAGGGCGGCCAGGTCGGTCGGACCCTGGGCGGTAGCGGTCTCCAGGCGTTGGAGCAGCTCGTCGTTCGCCGCTTCGGGAATGAAGACGTCGGCCAGGCCCGCCGCCAGGGCATCGGCCGGGCCGATCTGTACGCCGGTGAGACCGAGGTAAAGGCCCAGCCGATCCGGCAGGCGGGGCAGGAAATGGCTGGCGCCGACATCGGGAAAATAGCCGATGGCGGTCTCCGGCATGGCCATCCGCGTACGCTCGCTGACGATGCGCAGGCGTGCCGCCTGGACCAGGCCCATGCCGCCGCCCAGTACCAGGCCGTGGGCCAGGGCCAGGATCGGTTTGGGATAGCGGTGCAGGGCCAAATCCAGGGCGTACTCTTCGCTGAAGAAGGTCAGGTGCAGGTCGTCGCCACGCTGGTAGCTGTCGTACAGCGCACGGACATCGCCGCCGGCGCAGAAGGCCTTGGTGCCGTTGCCGCGCAACACCACCACCCGAACGGCGGGATCGTGCTGCCAGTCCCTCAGCGCCCCGTGCAGGGTGCGCACCATCTCCAGGTCCAGGGCATTGAGCCCGGCCGGACGATTCAGCGTCAGGTAGCCGACCCCACCGCGTCTTTCCCACAACACCTTGGCGTCGCTCATGCACCGTCCTCGTCCAGGTAGTCCTGGATGATGGCCGAGAAATCCAGGCCGCCGCCACCCGCGCGGCTGAATCTCTGATAGAGCTGCTGCGCCACCGCGCCGAGGATCACCGGTTGGCGCACGGCGCGCGCCGCCTCGGTGGCGAGACCAAGGTCCTTGAGCATCAGGTCCGCGGCGAAGCCGCCCTGGTAGCCACGCGCGGCGGGCGCCTGGGGCAGCACGTCCGGATAGGGGTTGTTCACCTCGGAACTCCAGCAGCGCCCGCTACTGGTATTGATTACCCCCGCCAGGGTCTTGGCATCCATGCCCAGGCGGGTGCCCAGGGCCATGGCCTCGGCCACCCCGATCATGGAGATGCCCAGCAGCAGGTTGTTGGCCACCTTGGCCACCTGGCCGTTGCCGCTGGCGCCGCAGTGCACCAGGTTGCGGCCCATGGCGGCCAGCAGCGGCTGGGCCCGCTGGAAGCCGGCTTCGCTGCCGCCGACCATGAAAGTGAGGGTGCCCGCCGCCGCGCCGCCGGTGCCGCCGGAGACCGGCGCGTCCAGCAGTTCCAGGCCGCGTTCGGCGGCGGCACTGGCCACCGCCCGGGCGCTGAGCGGATCGATGGTGGAGGAATCGATCAGCAGGGTACCCGGCCGCGCCCGGGCGATCAGTCCGTCTTCCCCCAGATAGACCGTCTTCACATGGGCAGCCGCGGGCAGCATGGTGATGATCACTTCCGCGCCGCTCTCGGCGACGGCGGTGGGCGAGGCGGCGACCTCGGCCCCTTCGGCGCGCAACGCGTCCAGGGCGGCGGTGGAAAGGTCATAGACGGTCAGCTGATGGCCGGCCTTGAGCAGGTTGCGGGCCATGGGCGCGCCCATGTTGCCCAGTCCCAGAAATCCCAGATGCATGCTGGCGTCTCCCTTACTTGAGGGTGATGGTGGTGTTGACGACCCCGGCGCCGCCGACGTCCTGCTCGTCGGGCCAGCGCGTGGTGATGGTCTTGGTCTGGGTATAGAAGAGCACCGCCTGCTTGCCATAGGGCCCCAGGTCGCCCAGCTTGGAGGCGCGCGAACCGCTGAAGGAGAACAGCGGCACCGGCACCGGGATGGGCACGTTGATGCCGACCTGGCCGACGTCGATGTCCTCCTGGAAGCGCCGCGCCGCGGCGCCGGAGCGGGTGAAGAGGGCGACGCCGTTGCCGTTGGGGTTGGCGTTGATGAGGGCGATGGCCTCGTCGAGGGTGGCCGCGTGCATCACGCAGAGCACCGGCCCGAACAGTTCTTCGCGGTACAGGGTCATGTCGGTGGTCACCCCGGAGAACAGCGTCGGGCCAACGAAGTTGCCCTTCTCGTAGTGCTCGACCTGGATGGTACGGCCATCCAGCTCCAGGGTCGCGCCTTCGCTCACCCCACGCTCGATCAAGCCGCTGACCCGGTCCAGCGCCTGGCAGGAGATCAGCGGGCCGACGTCGGTGCCGTGCTCGTGACCCGCCCCCACCTTGAGGCCACGGGCCTTGTCCACCAGGTCCGGCACCCAGCTGTTGGCTTCGCCCACCAGCACCACCACCGAGACCGCCATGCAGCGCTGGCCGGCCGCGCCGAAGGCGGCGCCCACCAGGTTGGCCAGCGTCTGCTCGCGGGGCGCGTCGGGCATCACCACCGCGTGATTCTTGGCGCCCATCATGCACTGGACGCGCTTGCCGGCTTCGCTGGCGCGGCGATAGACGTGGGTGCCCACGCGGGTGGAGCCGACGAAGGACAGTGCCTTGATGTCCGGATGATCGCAAAGGGCGTCCACCACCGCCGGTCCGCCATGGACCACGTTGAGCACCCCGGGCGGCACCCCGGCTTCCAGCGCCAGCTCGGCCAGGCGCATGGTCACCAGCGGGTCCTGCTCCGACGGCTTGAGGACAAAGGTGTTGCCGCAGGCAATGGCCATGGGAAACATCCACAGCGGAATCATCGCCGGGAAGTTGAAGGGGGTGATGCCGGCGCACACGCCCAGGGGTTGCAGCAGGGTGTAGGTGTCCACCCCGCTGGCGACATTGTTGGCCAGCTCGCCCAGCTGCAAGTTGCCGATGGCCGCCGCGTGCTCCACCACCTCCAGGCCGCGGAAGACATCGCCCTCGGCGTCGGCCAGGGTCTTGCCCTGTTCGGCGGTGAGCAGCGCGGCCAGTTCGCTCATGTGCTCGCGGATCAGCTGCTGATAGCGCAGGAAGATGCGCGCCCGGGCGCCGATGGGCGTCTTGCGCCAGGTGGCGAAGGCCGCCTTGGCACTGGCCACGGCGCGCTGCACCTCCTCGGCGGTGGCGAAGGGCACCCGCGCCAGCACCTCCTGGGTCGCCGGATTGATCACCTCGCGGCTTTCGCGGCTGGTGGAGGTGACGAACTGGCCGTCGATCAGTAGCGGCACGTCTTTGATGGCGGTCTGGGTCATGACAGGGATTCCTGAGCGGTAGCCGGGGTGGCCGGGGCAGGGTGGGCGGCAAAGTCTTCTTCGGCGTAGTCGTGGAGGTCGGGGCTGCCGCTGGCGCGGCGCTGGGCCTCGCCGAGGCGCAACTCGATGCGGCGGATCTTGCCGGACAGCGTCTTGGGCAATTCGCTGACGAATTGCAGGCGGCGCACCCGCTTGTAGGGCGACAGGCAGCCGCGGGCGAAGCCGAGCAGCTCTTGCGCGAGTTCAGGCGAAGGCGCGTGGCCGGCGGCCAGGATGACGAAGGCCTTGGGCACATTGAGGCGCAGGGGGTCGGGGCTGGGCACCACCGCCACCTCCATCACCGCCGGGTGCTCGATCAGGGCGCTCTCCAGTTCGAAGGGGCTGATGCGGTAGTCCGCCGACTTGAAGACGTCATCGGCGCGGCCGACGAAGGTGATGTAGCCCTCGGCATCACGCACCGCGGTATCGCCGGTACGGTAATGGCCTTCGCGCATCACTTCGGCGGTCTTTTCCGGGCTGTCTTCGTAGCCCAGCATCAGCCCGGCGGGCCGTGGCTGCAGGGCCAGGGCCACCTCGCCGTCGGTGCCCGGCCGGCCATCGGCATCCAGCAGCGCGATGTGGCACCCGGGCAGCGGGCGCCCCATGGAGCCCGGCTTGAGCGGCTGTCCGGGGGTGTTGCCCACCAGGGCGGTGGTTTCCGACTGGCCGAAGCCGTCTCTCAGGGTGAGCCCCCAGGCCGCCTGCAGGCTGTCGATGATCTCGGGATTGAGCGGTTCGCCCGCACCGACCAGCTCGCGCAGCTGCAGGCGCTCGCGATAGGCCGCCAGATCCTCCTGGATCAGCATCCGCCACACCGTGGGCGGCGCGCAGAGGCTGGTGACCGGATAGCGCGCCAGCACCTCCAGCAGCGCCTGGGGCTTGAAGCGCGGCACGTCATGGATGAACACGCAGGCGCCGGCGTTCCAGGGCGCGAAGACGCAACTCCAGGCATGCTTGGCCCAGCCGGGGGACGAGATGTTGAGGTGCACATCGCCCGGTTGAAGACCGATCCAGTACAGGGTGGACAGGTGCCCGACCGGATAGCTGCTGTGACTGTGCAGGACCAGCTTGGGCCGCGAGGTGGTCCCCGAGGTGAAGTACAGCAGCAACGGATCCGTGGCGAGGGTGGGGCCATCCGGCAGGAAGTCGCTGGCACAGGCGGCCGGCGCATAGGGTTGCCAGCCGCTCACCGGCGCCCCGACGCAGATGCGGGTGAGGCCGGCATCCAGACTGGCGCAGCGTTCCGTGTGGGCGCTGCCCACCACCAGGTGGGCGATGCGCCCGCGCTGCACCCGATCCTGCAGATCGGCATCGCTGAGCAGGGTGGTGGCCGGCACCACCACGGCGCCCAGCTTGAAGGCGCCGAGCAGCGTCTCCCACAGCGCCACCTCGTTGCCCAGCATCACCAGGATGCGTTCGCCGCGGCGCACGCCTTGGGCGCGCAGGAAATTGGCGGTGCGATTCGACGCCTGGCGC
Source organism: Pseudomonas oryzihabitans (assembly GCA_036946245.1). GTDB lineage: Bacteria > Pseudomonadota > Gammaproteobacteria > Pseudomonadales > Pseudomonadaceae > Chryseomonas > Chryseomonas oryzihabitans_G. The sequence goes on along the minus strand of JAQIJM010000001.1, from coordinate 3,593,525 downwards.
AACTCGGCGAAGCTGTAGCGCTCCTCCCGGCCTTCGGCGTCGAGGCGCCACAGCGCCGGACCGGCATGCTCCTCCGCCAGGCGATCGAAATGGTCCAGCGCCCAGTTGAACTGTTCCAGTTGCGGCCAGCGGAAATCGCGGACGGCGGTGGCGTAGTCGGTGCGGTGGCGCAGCAGGAAATCCCGCGCCTCGCGAAAGGCATCGCCGGCCGTCATGGGCGGAACCCCACGGCCTGGATGGGCGAAAGGGCGGGGCGGCAGCCGGCTTGGCGCCGGAATGGGGCGTGAGGGTGGGTCATGGTGGCCTGCTCTTTATTGTTGTTGGCTGGCAGAGGTTCGCGCCATCACCGCTCGTGACGCGACCTGGTAGGCAGTATAGTTCCGGCAAAAGTCCCCTGGCTTCCGACAAAAACGCCCGACCGATATGCAAAAATCCAATAACCAGGCTGCGCGTCTCGACTGGGACGATCTCAGATTCTTTCTCGAAGTGGCGCGCACCCAGAAGGCCAGCGCCGCAGCGCGGCGGCTGGGGGTCGACTACACCACCGTCTCGCGGCGGATCGCCGCCCTGGAAAAGGCGCTGGGAGCGCTGCTGTTCGAGAAGTCGCGCAGTAGCGGTTTCAGTCTCACCGTCGAGGGGCAGCGGCTGCTGGGGCATGCCGAGACCCTGGAAAGCACCCTGCAGACCGCCTGCGAGCAGATTTCCGATACCCGCCTGGCGCCCTCCGGCCAGGTGCGTATCGGCGCCACCGAGGGCTTCGGCAGCTACTTCGTCGCGCCCCAGCTGAGCTTCTTCCAGGAGCGCTATCCCGGCATCACCCTGGACGTGTTGCCCGTTCCGCATTTCGTCAATCTGTCACGGCGCGAGGCGGACATCGCCATCACCCTGGAGCGCCCCGAGCGCGGTCCCTATGTTTGCCGCAAGCTCTGTGACTATCGGCTGCGGCTTTACGCGACTCCCGACTACCTGGCGAGCCATCCGCCCATCGAGCGGCCCGCCGACCTGGCCGGTCACCGCTTCATCACCTACGTCGACGACCTCGCTTTCAGTCCCGAGCTGCTCTATCTGGAGCGCATCCTGCCCGAGGCCAGCAGCGGCCTGCGCAGCACCAGCGTGATCGCCCAGTACCAGGCGGCGCTCTGCGGCCATGCGCTGGCCATCCTGCCGTGCTTCGTCGCCGAACCCGATCCGCGCCTGGTCGCGTTGCTGCCCGAACAGATCCAGATCACCCGGCAATTCTGGCTCTATTACCGCGAAGACCTGCGCCGCCTGCGGCGCATCACCCTGGTGACCGACTACCTGCGCGCCTGCACCGACGCCAATCGCGACTTCCTGCTGGGTGAAACCCGCACGCCAGTGCTGGGCTGGCCGACGCCCTGAAGCCCGTTGCCGATCGGTGCGGCACCCCGGGACCCGGCTGGGGTCTCAGAGCTGTCGGTCGTCGGTCGACGGCCTCCAGCGAACAGACGGGAACGGCAATGGAACGATATCAGGCATTGAGTCAGGCGCTGAGCAAGGCGGCCGAACGGGAAGAAGCCTACTGGCAGGGACTGGAGCGCCGCCTGCATGAGTTGCCGGACTGCTTCACCCGCTACCTGGGCCTCACCCCGGCCGATCAGGTGGATGCCGGCCTGGGCCTGGAAAAACGGGTAGACGGCAACATCGTGCGCGAGCTGGAGGTCTATGCGCGTTATGACCTGACGGTGATCGTCGACGACCTCGCCGGTACGCCGCAGACGTTCGCCATCGGCCTGTCCTTCTTCTATACCAACGACCACTTCGTGCTGAAGGAGCGTGAAGGCGAGTTCTCCGTGGCCCTCGAACCCAAGGACGATCCCGACGCCTTCTGGGCCGAGGGCTGCCGCGAGATCTACGACTCGCTGGTACGGCGCATCCGCACCAAGACGCTGCCCGCCCTCGGATGACGGCGGGCCCGGTGATGCCGTTCGCTCAGACCGGTGTCACCAACTGACCCTGGGTGAAGTAGCGCTCGACGTTGGCCAGCACCAAATCGGCCATGGCCTGGCGCGTCTCTCGGGTGCCGCTGCCCAGATGCGGGGTGAGCACCACGTTGTCCAGGGCCAGCAGCGCGGCGGGAACCGCGGGTTCCTCGGCGAAGACATCCAGTCCCGCGCCGCCCAGGGCGCCCGTCTGCAAGGCGGCCACCAACGCCGGCTCGTCGACCACGCTACCCCGGGCGATGTTGATCAGGTAGCCGTCGGACCCCAGTGCCGCGAGTATGCGGGCGTCGATCAGGCCGTCGGTGGCCGGACCGCCCGGCACCGCCAGCACCAGGAAATCCGCGGCCTCGGCCAGGGTCTCGAGGTCGGCATGGTAATGATAGGGTACGTCCGGCTGCTGCTGGCGTCCGTGATAAGCCACCACCATTCCGAATGCCTCCACCCGCCGGGCGATGGCCTTGCCGATATTGCCGAGTCCGACGATACCGCAGGTCTTGCCGGCCAGACGCGACGTGAGTGGGAACTTGCCCGTGCGCCAGTCGCCGCGGCGGACGAAGCGATCGGCCGCACTGATGCCGCGGGCCACGTCGATCAGCAGCGCGAAGGCGGTGTCCGCCACGCAGTCGTCCAGTACCCCCGGCGTATTGCTGACCAGGACGCCGCGGTCGCGCGCTGCCGCGATGTCGATGCTGTCGTACCCCACCCCGAAACTGAACACCGCTTTCAGGCCCGGCAAGGCGTTCATCAACTCGCGGGTCGCCCCGTGTACGCCGGACGTCACCAACGCCACGACGTCCTGGCCCCGCGCTGCGAGCAAGGCGTCCCGGTCGGGCGCGTCCCAGAGGCGCAGTACCTCGTAGCGGGCGTTCAGGGTTTCCTGCAGCGTCGGCAGCAAGGGTCCCACCTGTAGCAGGACCTGGCGATCTTTCTGTTCGAGCATCTCTAGACTCCTTGGCGATGAAGCCGGCCAGGTGCACCCGGCCGGCGCGAGGTCGTGCGGTCAGCCCAGCAGCTGCATCCCCAGCTGGATGGCGACCCAGATGGCCAGCAGGGTGGCGAAGCCCAGGGCCAGATTCTCGAACCAGTTGTTGCGGTACCGGTCGCCCAGCAGCGATTTCTGGTTCGACATGATCAACAGGCCCAGCGAGATCACCGGCAGGCCGACGATGTTCAGGGCGTTCACGCCGATGGTCAGGGTAACGAAGTCGGGCATGCCCGGCAGCGACCACACCAGCGGCGTGACCAGGATGAACAGCATGAACCAGCGGTGCATCGGGTCCTTGTGGAAGGTCTTGCCATAGCGCTCGCGACGTTCCGGACGGATATGCTGCAGCGCGTCGGTGATCAGCATGGGGAAGGCTGTGGTCTTGCCCACCACACTGGCGAAGAGGGTGGCGAACACGCCGGTGAAGAAGATCAGCCAGCCCCCCGAGCCGAAGAACAGCTCCAGCGCCGCGCCGAGATCGTTCAGGGTGTTCACCTGCAGGCCGTTGGGCCGCAGGATTTCCACGCCGACCACCCAGATCGCCAGATTGATGATGATGCCGACCAGCACGGCGAAGAGCAGGTCGTTGCGCTGGATGCGCTTGTGCTCGGGTCCGGTCCAGCCTTTTTCCTTCATCACGTAGGGGTGCACGAAATTGGCGATCGAACCGGCCACCGCGCCGATCACCGACACCGCCACCAGCAGGGCGCCATGCACCCCCTCGTCCGGCGGGATGCTGAAGCCGATGGTGCCGCGCAGGATGCCCCCCAGGTCCGGGCCCGACATCACCGCGAGGGTGATGAATGCCAGCGTCATGATCGCCAGTAGTAGCTTCATCACGCCTTCGATCAGCGCATAGAAGTTTCGCCCCACCAGTAGCCAGACCGCGATCACCACGGCGACCGAGCAGAGCAGGGGATAATCGAGGTGGAGCAGGGTGGCCAGGGCCTCACCGGCGCCCTTGAGCATGTAGGCGTTGGTCAGATGGCCCATGATCAGGGCATAGCCGAGCATGAACCAGGCGAACGCCGGATGCAGCTGGGCGTAGCCTTCCAGGATCGACATGCCTTTGTTGTTGCACAGCTGGAAGCGCGCGATGATGTTGACGATGAGGAAACGCAGCAGCAGGGATACCGCCAGCACCCACATCATGGCGTAGCCGTAGTTGGCACCCGCCACCGACGAGGTGATGAGGTCACCGGCGCCCAGCCAGGACAGCACCGCGATGATGCCTGGCCCCAGCAGCTTCGCCATCCTGCGCAGGCTCGAGGTGGCGCCCTTTGCCTCAGGCGTGGATTTTTCGACGGAACCGGAACGCTCCATGGGCAACTCTCCTAACGATTGTTGTTGTTCTGGATGAGGCCCGTAACGGCCTTATCGTTAGCTTGCCCCCAAGGGTTTAGCATTACATACGACGTCGTACAACCTAAGGGGGCAACAAAATGTTGCCTTCGGTCAGGCCCGTCGTGGGTACGGCAGCTCCCCGCCGCGCCGTGCCGGATCATGCCAGGTGACTTCGCTTGAGACTGTCTCTAGAATGGTCGCCCTTGAATCTGGGGGGTCGGAGTGCCGGCCTGTTCTTGTGCCACGAGGAATATCCATGCAAGTTTCCGTTGAAAACACCTCTGCTCTCGAGCGTCGCATGACCATTGGCGTGCCGGCCGAGCGTATCGAAACCGAAGTGAACAAGCGTCTGCAGCAGACTGCCCGGCGCGCCAAGGTTCCCGGTTTCCGCCCGGGCAAGGTACCCATGAGCGTCATCCGTCAGCGCTACGAAGCCTCGGCGCGTCAGGAAGCCTTGGGTGATCTCATTCAGGAAACCTTCTACGAAGCCGTCGTCGAGCAGAAGCTCAACCCGGCCGGCGCGCCTGCCGTCGAACCCAAGGTGTTCGAGAAGGGCAAGGATCTTGAATACGTCGCCACCTTCGAGGTCTTCCCCGAATTCGAAGTGAAGGGCCTGGACGGCATCGAGATCGAGCGCCAGGACTCCAGCGTCGAAGACGCCGACATCGACAAGATGCTCGACGTGCTGCGCAAGCAGGGCACCCGCTACGAGGCCGTCGATCGCGCCGCCGCCAATGACGACCAGGTCACCATCGACTTCGTCGGAACCCAGGACGGCGAAGCCTTCGCCGGCGGATCCGCCGAAGGCTCCAAGCTGGTCCTGGGCTCCGGCCGCATGATCCCCGGTTTCGAAGACGGCCTGGTCGGTGCCAAGGCCGGTGACGAGCGCGTGCTCGACCTGACCTTCCCCGAGGACTACCAGAACCTGGATCTGGCCGGTAAGGCCGCGCAGTTCAAGATCACCGTCAAGGAAGTGGCCGCTCCCGAGCTGCCCGAGCTGAACGAAGCCTTCTTCAAGCAGTTCGGTGTGGAAGAGACCACCGTCGAAGGGTTCCGCGCCGAGGTGCGCAAGAACATGGAGCGTGAACTGCGCCAGGCCCTCAAGACCAAGGTCAAGAACCAGGTCATGGACGGTCTGCTGGCCGCCAACCAGATCGACGTGCCGGCTGCCCTGATCAGCAACGAAGTGGACCGTCTGCGCGTTCAGGCCGTCCAGCAGTTCGGTGGCAACATCCAGCCCGAGCAGCTGCCGGCCGAGCTGTTCAGCGAGCAGGCCAAGCGCCGTGTGCTGCTGGGCCTGATCATCGCCGAGATGGTCAAGCAGTTCGAGCTCAAGCCCGATGACGCTCGCGTTCGCGAGCTGATCGAAGAGATGGCCGCGGCCTACCAGGAGCCCGAGCAGGTAGTGAAGTGGTACTACCAGAACGAGCAGCAGCTGAACGAAGTGCGTTCGGTTGTACTGGAAGAACAAGTCGTGGATACTGTCCTCAAGCAGGCAAAAGTCACCGACAAGCAGGTCTCCTACGAAGACGCGGTCAAACCGGCCGAGGCTCCGCAAGCAGCCTGATCTGCCTCCAGTTGCTAGTTCACCTAAGCCAGCCTCGTGCTGGCTTATGTGTTTTTGACAGATCATCCAGATAGGGAGCTAGTGCAGGACATGTCCCGCAATTCATACATGCAATCCATGCCCGATATTCAAGCCGCTGGCGGTCTGGTACCCATGGTGGTGGAGCAATCCGCCCGGGGCGAGCGCGCTTACGACATCTACTCCCGGCTGCTCAAGGAGCGGGTCATCTTCCTGGTCGGTCAGGTCGAGGACTACATGGCCAACCTGGTCGTCGCCCAGTTGCTGTTCCTGGAAGCGGAGAATCCCGACAAGGACATTCACCTCTATATCAACAGCCCGGGTGGTTCGGTAACCGCTGGCATGTCGATCTACGACACCATGCAGTTCATCAAGCCCGACGTCTCCACCATCTGCATCGGCCAGGCTTGCAGCATGGGTGCCCTGTTGCTCGCCGGTGGCGCCACCGAGAAGCGCTTCTGCCTGCCGCATTCCCGCATGATGATTCACCAGCCGCTGGGTGGTTTCCAGGGTCAGGCGTCGGACATCGAAATTCACGCCCGTGAGATCCTGACCATCCGCGAGCGACTGAACAAGGTGCTGGCGCATCACACCGGCCAGCCGATGGACGTGATCGCTCGCGACACCGACCGTGACAACTTCATGAGTGGCCCCGAAGCCGTTGCCTACGGCTTGATCGACAAGGTCCTCGAGAAGCGCAACATCCCCGCCTGACCCCGCCTTGACCACCTGCCCAGGCGCCAGTCGTTTGGGCAGGTAGGCTTGAAAAACCGTGCAATAGGCTCCATCTTGTTGATGTAAGCACATTCCATTGGATCGATCGAATGACAGATACGCGCAATAGCGACGATAACGGCAAGCTGCTTTACTGCTCCTTCTGTGGCAAGAGTCAGCACGAAGTACGCAAGTTGATCGCTGGACCCTCCGTCTTCATCTGCGACGAATGCGTCGACCTGTGCAATGACATCATCCGTGAGGAAGTCCAGGAAGCCCAGGCTGAGAGCAATGCGCACAAGCTGCCGGCGCCGAAGGAAATCAGCGCCATCCTCGACCAGTACGTCATTGGTCAGCAGCGTGCCAAGCGTGTCCTCGCGGTTGCCGTCTACAACCACTACAAGCGTCTGAACCAGCGCGAGAAGAAAGACGACGTCGAGCTGGGCAAGAGCAACATCCTGCTGATCGGCCCGACCGGTTCGGGTAAGACGCTGCTGGCGGAAACGCTCGCGCGCCTGCTGAACGTGCCTTTCACCATCGCCGATGCCACGACCCTGACCGAAGCCGGTTATGTGGGCGAGGACGTCGAGAACATCATTCAGAAGCTGTTGCAGAAGTGCGACTACGATGTGGAGAAAGCCCAGATGGGCATCGTCTACATCGACGAGATCGACAAGATCTCGCGCAAGTCCGACAACCCCTCCATCACCCGCGACGTCTCTGGCGAGGGTGTGCAGCAGGCGCTGCTGAAGCTGATCGAAGGCACCGTGGCCTCGGTCCCGCCCCAGGGTGGCCGCAAGCATCCCCAGCAGGAGTTCTTGCAGGTGGATACCCGCAATATCCTGTTCATCTGCGGCGGCGCCTTCGCGGGTCTCGAGAAAGTCATCCAGAATCGCTCTACCAAGGGCGGCGGCATCGGCTTCAATGCCGAGGTGCGCAGCCAGGAACTGGGCAAGAAGATTGGCGAATCGCTGCGTGACGCCGAGCCCGAAGACCTGGTGAAGTTCGGCCTGATCCCCGAATTCGTCGGTCGTCTGCCGGTCATCGCGACCCTGGACGAACTGGACGAGCCGGCGCTCATGCAGATTCTCACCGAGCCGAAGAACGCCCTGACCAAGCAGTACGCCAAGCTGTTCGAGATGGAAGACGTCGATCTGGAGTTCCGCCCCGATGCTCTCAAGGCGGTCGCTCGCAAGGCGCTGGAGCGCAAGACCGGCGCTCGTGGCCTGAGATCCATCCTTGAAGGCATCCTGCTCGAGACCATGTACGAGATCCCTTCGCAGAAGGATGTCAGCAAGGTGGTCATCGACGAGAGCGTTATTGATGGGAGTTCCCAGCCGCTGCTCATCTATGAGAACAGCGAGCCGGCGAAGGCGGCGCCAGACGCGTGATGGACAAAAGGGGCTTCGGCCCCTTTTTCATTGGAGCCAAGGTTGTATTTTGCGGCGGTCAACCTCATGTTAGAGGAAAGCGAGGCCTTAACCGCATCTGCGGCCGATTATTTGCCGAGACCTTTATCCCATGACTACGACGATAGAACTTCCCCTGCTGCCCCTACGTGACGTAGTGGTCTATCCCCACATGGTCATCCCGCTGTTCGTCGGAAGGGAAAAGTCCGTCGAAGCCCTGGAAGCCGCCATGGCTGGTGACAAGCAGATCCTGCTGGTCGCCCAGAAGAATCCCGGTGACGACGATCCCGCCGCGGACGACATGTACCACATGGGTACCGTCGCCACCGTCCTGCAATTGCTGAAATTACCCGACGGCACCGTCAAGGTCCTGGTCGAGGGCGAGCAGCGGGGCCGGATCGAGTCCTTCGTGGACAGCCAGAGCCATGCCCGTGCCCTGGTGACCCTGATCGACGACAGCGAAGCCCCGGACCGTGAATCCGAGGTCTTCACGCGCAGCCTGATGAGCCAGTTCGAGCAGTACGTGCAGCTTGGCAAGAAGGTGCCGGCCGAAGTGCTGTCTTCGCTCAACAGCATCGAGGACCCCAGCCGTCTGGTCGATACCATGGCCGCGCACATGGCGCTCAAGATCGAACAGAAGCAGGAGATCCTCGAAATCACCGAGCTGGGCGCCCGCGTCGAGCACGTGCTGGCACTGCTGGACGCGGAAATCGACCTGCTGCAGGTCGAGAAGCGCATCCGTGGCCGCGTCAAGAAGCAGATGGAACGCAGCCAGCGTGAGTACTACCTCAACGAACAGATGAAGGCCATCCAGAAAGAGCTGGGCGACATCGACGAAGGACACAACGAGGTCGATGACCTCAAGCGTCGTATCGAAGCCGCCGGGTTGCCCAAGGATGCGCTGACCAAGGCCAATGCCGAGTTGAACAAGCTCAAGCAGATGTCGCCCATGTCCGCCGAAGCCACGGTCGTCCGTTCCTACATCGATTGGCTGGTCAACGTCCCGTGGCAGGCCGAGAGCAAGGTGCGCCTGGACCTGGGCCGGGCCGAAGAGGTGCTGGACGCGGACCACTATGGTCTGGAAGAGGTCAAGGAGCGCATCCTCGAGTATCTCGCCGTGCAGAAGCGGGTGAAGAAGGTCCGTGGTCCGGTGCTGTGCCTGGTCGGCCCGCCGGGGGTGGGCAAGACCTCCCTGGCCGAATCCATCGCCCGTTCCACCGGCCGCAAATTCGTCCGCATGGCCCTGGGTGGCGTTCGTGACGAAGCCGAGATCCGCGGTCACCGCCGTACCTACATCGGCTCCATGCCGGGTCGCCTGATCCAGAAGATGACCAAGGTTGGGGTGCGCAATCCGCTGTTCCTGCTCGACGAAATCGACAAGATGGGCAACGACATGCGTGGCGATCCCGCCTCGGCCCTGCTGGAAGTCCTCGACCCCGAGCAGAACCATACCTTCAACGATCACTACCTCGAAGTCGACTACGACCTCTCCGACGTGATGTTCGTCTGCACCGCCAACTCCATGAACATCCCGGCACCGCTGCTGGATCGCATGGAAGTCATCCGGCTGCCCGGCTACACCGAAGACGAGAAGGTCAACATCGCCATCCGCTATCTGATTCCCAAGCAGATCAAGGCGAACGGCCTGAAGAAGGGTGAGGTGGAGTTCGACGAGGCCGCGCTGCGCGACGTCATCCGCTATTACACCCGCGAAGCCGGCGTACGGAGCCTGGAGCGCCAGGTGGCCAAGGTGTGCCGCAAGGTGGTCAAGGAGCACGCCCTGAGCAAGTCGCGTACCGCCAGTGTCACGGTGGATTCCTTGGAGCACTGGCTGGGTGTGCGTAAATTCCGCTATGGCCTGGCCGAGCAGCAGGATCAGATCGGCCAGGTCACCGGTCTCGCCTGGACCCAGGTGGGCGGCGAACTCCTGACCATCGAGTCCGTGGTCGTCCCCGGCAAGGGCCAGATGATCAAGACCGGCTCCCTGGGGGACGTCATGGCCGAGTCCATCACCGCAGCGCTGACCGTGGTCCGCAGTCGCGGTCGCAGCCTGGGCATTCCCAAGGACTTCCACGAGAAGCACGACATCCATATCCACGTCCCCGAAGGGGCCACACCCAAGGATGGCCCGAGCGCCGGCATCGGCATGTGTACCGCGCTGGTCTCGGCCGCGACCCGTATTCCGGTACGGGCCGACGTCGCCATGACGGGTGAGATCACCTTGCGCGGTCAGGTGCTGGCCATCGGTGGGCTTAAGGAAAAGCTGCTCGCGGCTCATCGCGGTGGCATCCGGACCGTGATCATTCCCGAGGAAAACGTCCGCGATCTGCGGGACATCCCGGATAACATCAAGGCCGACTTGCAGATCAAGCCGGTCAAATGGATTGACGAGGTCTTGGAGGTTGCGCTGCAATACACCCCGGAACCGCTTCCGGACGATGGTCCGGAGCTCGTCAGCAAGGACGAGAAGCGGGAGCAGGAGGGCAAGGAGCGCGTCAGTACCCACTGATGGCGCTCCGGGCGCGATAAGCGGGCCACCGGAGTTCGTCCAGGGGGCGCCGCCGTCCTGCCGGATGCAAGGTCCTTGATCGACGAAAGGCGCATCTCGAGATGCGCCTTTTCGCTATTTGGTATTCGACGATTTCGCCATGGCCGGTTTGGCCACAGCTCGTGGGGGGCACATGCTACAAAACATCAGGGACCGTTCTCAGGGATGGATTGCCAAAGTCATCATCGGATTCATCATCCTGCTGATGGCACTCACCGGCTTCGAGGCGATCATCCGCGCGACGGGCCACCAGGGCGCCGTGGCGCTGGTCAACGGCGACGAGATCAAGCAGACCGATCTCGCCCAGGCGGTGGAGATGCAGCGTCGACAGTTGCAGCAGCAACTGGGTCAGGGGTTCGATCCGTCCACGCTGGATGACCGCCTGCTGCGTGAGTCCGCCCTCAAGGCGCTGATCGACAAGCAGCTCATCCTGCAGAGCGCCAAGGCGGATCGCTTCGCCTTCTCCGAGCAGGCACTGGATCAACTCATCCTGAGCACCCCCGAGTTCCAGACCGAAGGTCGTTTCGATCCGCAGCGCTTCGATCAGGCCGTGCGCCAGATGAACTACAACCGCCTGCAGTTCCGTGACCTGCTGCGCGACGAGATGCTGATCGGCCAGCTGCGCGCCGGCATCGTCGGCAGCAATTTCGTCACCGATGCCGACATCGAGGCTTTCGCCGCCCTGGAACGCCAGACGCGTGACTTCGCCATGCGCACCATCAAGGCTTCCACCAGCGGTATCGTGCCGAGCCAGGAGGAAATCCAGGCCTACTATGACAGCCACAAGAACGACTTCATGACGCCCGAGCAAGTGATCATCGAGTACGTGGAGCTGAAGAAGGACGCCTTCCTCGCCAAGGCCAAGGTCGACGAGAGCCGCCTGCAGGCCGCCTACAAGTCCGAGATCGCCAATCTGGCGGAACAGCGCGACGCGGCGCATATCCTGGTCGAGGTGAATGACAAGCAGACCGATGAGCAGGCCAAGGCTAAGATCCAGCAGATCCAGGAGCGTCTGAGCAAGGGCGAGGATTTCGCCAACCTGGCCAAGGAGTTCTCCCAGGACCCGGGTTCTGCCGCCAATGGTGGCGACCTGGGCTTCGCCGGTCGGGGCGTCTACGATCCGGCCTTCGAGGAAGCCCTCTACGCTCTGGCGCCCCAGCAGGTGTCCGCACCGGTCCGCACCAGCTTCGGCTGGCACCTGATCAAGCTGAAAGGCGTCCAGGCGCCGGAAGTGCCGACCCTGGCGAGCGTTCGTCCGCGGTTGGAGCAGCAGCTCAAGGCCGAGGACGCCGATCGACTCTTCGTCGAAGCGGGACGCAAGTTGGAGAGCTCCGCCTACGAGGCCTCCGACCTGAGCCAGCCGGCCCAGGAGCAGGGTCTGCAGGTCAAGACCAGTGCGCCCTTCGGGCGTGAAGGTGGCGATGGCATCACGGCCAACCGCCAGGTGATCGAGGCGGCCTTCAGCGAAGACGTCATGCGTAATGGCGCCAACAGCGCTGCCTTGCAACTCGATCCGGAAACCCTGGTAGTCCTGCGCGACAAGGAGCACCGCACCCCGCAACTGCAGTCGCTGGAGCAGGTGAAAGGCGAAATCGTCACCCGCCTGACCCAGGAGAAGGCCGCCGCCGTGGCCAAGACAACTGGCGAAGAGCAGCTCAAGAGCCTGCGCGACGGCGGCAAGGCGCCAGCAGGCGACTGGCGTACCGTCGAGGCGGCTACCCGCAATCAGGACGGTATCGATCCCCAGGTACTCCAGGCGGTGTTCCGCATGGCCAAGCCCGAGAGCGGCAAGCAGTCGTCCTACGCCGGTATCAGCCTGCAGAATGGCGACTTCGTGGTGCTACGCCTGCAGGGTGTCGGCGTACCCAAGGAAGGCCTGAGTGCCGAGGACAAGGCTCTGTATCGTCGCTACCTGGCGTCGCGGGCCGGGCAGGTCGACTTCGCGGCCTACCGTCGAGCCCTGGATGCCAAGGCCGAGATCAAGCATCTCTGATAGAAGAAAGCCCGGGAGACCGGGCTTTTTTCTGGCTGGGGATCAGATCGCCAGGCGATCCCTGAGGCTGTAGTACCAGGCGCCAAGGGCGGAGAAGGGCACTCGCAGCAATTGTCCGCCAGGGAAGGGGTAGTGCGGCAGCTGGGCGAAGGCATCGAAGCGCTCCGCCTGGCCGGCGATGGCCTCTGCCAAGGCTTTCCCGGCGACATGGGTGAAGGTCACGCCGTGGCCGCTGCAGCCTTGGGAGAAGTAGACGTTGCTGCCCAAGCGGCCCATCTGCGGTAGCCGCGACAGGGTGAGCAGGAAGTTGCCGGTCCAGGCATACTCGACGCGAATGCCCTTGAGTTGCGGAAAGGTCTGTTCCAGCTTGGGCATGATCAGCCGTTCGATGTTGGCCGGATCGCGGGCGCCGTAGACCACACCGCCGCCGTAGATCAGCCGGCGGTCGGCGGAGAGGCGGAAGTAGTCGAGCAGGTAGTTGCAGTCCTCCACGCAGTAATCCTGGGGCAGGAGGCTACGTGCCTGCTCCTCGGTCAGCGGCTCGGTGGCCAGCACCTGGGTACCGCAAGGCATGGACTTGGCCGCCAGCTCCGGTACGAGGTTGCCCAGGTAGGCATTGCCTGCCACCACCACGAAACGCGCCTTCACGCGGCCCTGGGGCGTGTGCACCATGGGTTGTTCACCCTGGTCGATGCGCGTCGCGGGGGAGTGCTCATGGATGATACCGCCCAGGGACTCGAAGGCCGCCGCTTCACCGAGGGCGAGATTGAGCGGATGAAGGTGGCCGCCACCCAGGTCCAGCATGCCCCCGACATAGCGCTCCGAAGCGACGCATTGCTGCAGGGCATCGCGATCGAGCAATTGCAGGCGGTCATAGCCATAGCGCTGCCAGAGCCGCTGCTGGGCTTCCAGGTGGCCCATCTGCCGGTCGTTGAGGGCGGCGAAGATACCGCCATCCTTGAGATCGCAGTCGATGCCGTAGCGCTGCACCCGCTCGCGGATGATGGCGCCACCTTCGAAGGCCATGCGTCCCAGCAGCTGAGCGGCGGACGCGTCGACGCTCTTTTCCACGGTGTCCAGGTCCCGGCTATAGCTGTTGACGATCTGGCCGCCATTGCGACCCGAGGCGCCGAAGCCGATGCGCTGAGCTTCGAGCAGGACCACGGCGTAGCCTTTTTCCCGCAGATGCAGCGCCGTCGAGAGTCCGGTGTAGCCACCGCCGATGACGCAGACATCGGTGCTGACAGTGTCTTGGAGAGGAGGGCGCTCGGGTCCGAGATGGGCGCTGGCCGCATAGTAGGACGCCGGATAGCTAGTGTTCGACATCTTGTTCCCTCCGTTGAAAATTCTGGACAACCGAGGGCGATGGTAGCCGTTGTGCCGATTGGCGGCTATAGCCTCAATCGGCACCCGGGAAGGCGTTACTGGACCAGTTCCTGCTCCTCGAACAGACCGTCGAACAGCATGGTTGACAGGTAGCGTTCGCCAGAATCCGGCAGGATGACCACGATGGTCTTGCCCTGCATCTCGGGGGCCTCGGCCAACCGAACCGCGGCGGCCATGGCGGCACCGCAGGAGATGCCGCAGAGAATGCCTTCCTCGCGCATCAGGCGCTGGGCCATCAACTTGGCCTGTTCATCGCTGACCTGCTCGACGCGATCCACCATGGCGAGGTCCAGATTGCGCGGGACGAAACCGGCACCGATGCCCTGGATCTTGTGTGGGCTGGGTTTCACCTCTTCACCGGCCAGGGTCTGGCTGATGACCGGCGAAGTCTCCGGCTCCACGGCCACCGAGAGGATCGGCTTGCCCTTGGTGTTCTTGATGAAGCGCGAGATCCCGGTGAGGGTGCCGCCGGTGCCCACGCCGGCGACGAGGACGTCGATGGCGCCATCGGTGTCGTTCCAGATTTCCGGGCCGGTAGTCTTCTCGTGGATGGCCGGATTGGCCGGGTTATCGAATTGCTGTGGCATGAAGTACCGGCCCGGCTCGCTCTCGGCGATCTCCTGGGCCTTCTCGATTGCACCCTTCATGCCCTTGGCCGGCTCGGTGAGCACCAGCTCCGCGCCCAGGGCCTTGAGCACCTTGCGACGCTCCAGGCTCATGGAGGCGGGCATGGTCAGTACCAGGCGGTAGCCGCGAGCCGCGGCGACGTAGGCGAGGCCGATACCGGTATTGCCCGAGGTCGGCTCCACCAGGCTCATGCCGGGCTTGAGCAGGCCCTTGGCTTCGGCATCCCAGATCAGGTTGGCGCCGATGCGGCACTTGACCGAATAGCCCGGGTTGCGCCCTTCGATCTTGGCGAGCAAGGTGACCCCCTTGGGGCCGAGGCGATTGATGTAGACCAGCGGCGTATTGCCGATGGACTGGGCGTTGTCAGCGAAGATGCGGCTCATGGGGAATCCTGTCGGGCGCAGAAAGCTCGCAGCCTAGGCCTTGCGCCGGATGACGTCCAGCCTGGGTGCTACATGCTATCGTCAGGCGAAAGAGGCGATGGGGATCGACGATGGCTTTTGAGGGTACTGACCGTTACGTAGCCACCACCGAACTCAGTCTGGCGGTCAATGCGGCCGTCCAGCTCGGGCGTCCTTTGCTGGTGAAGGGCGAGCCGGGTACCGGCAAGACCCTGCTCGCCGAGCAGGTGGCGCGCAGCCTGGATGCGCGGCTGATCACCTGGCACGTCAAGTCCACCACCAAGGCGCAGCAGGGGCTCTATGAGTACGATGCGGTGAGTCGGCTGCGCGACTCCCAACTGGGTGACCCGCGAGTGCAGGACGTCGCCCACTACATCAAGCCGGGCAAGTTGTGGGACGCTTTCACTGCGGAGGGCAGGGTGGTCCTGCTGATCGACGAAATCGACAAGGCCGACATCGAGTTTCCCAACGACCTGCTGCTCGAGCTGGATCGCATGGAATTCCACGTCTACGAGACCGGCGAGACCATTCGTGCCCAGCGGCGTCCGATCATCATCATCACGTCGAACAACGAAAAGGAGCTGCCGGACGCCTTCTTGCGTCGCTGCTTCTTCCATTTCATCCGCTTCCCCGAGCGCGACACCCTGGAGCGCATCGTCCGGGTCCACTATCCGGACCTCCAGGGACGCCTCGTGAAGGAGGCGCTGGACCTGTTCTACGACCTGCGTAGCGTGCCTGGTCTGAAGAAGAAGCCGTCCACCTCCGAGCTGGTGGACTGGCTGGCGTTGCTGCTGGGGGACGAAACCGCCCAGGCCGGCCTGCAGGGGGAGGGTAGCCTGCCACCGCTGGCCGGCGCCCTGCTGAAGAACGAGCAGGACCTGCAGTTGCTCGAACGCCAGGCCTTCATGCGCCGCCGGCGGAACTGAGGATCGGTATGTTCCTCGACTTCTTCACCCGCCTGCGAGCGGCCGGCGTTCCGGTGTCCATCGGCGAACTGCTGGATCTGCACGCTGCGCTGGATGCCGGTATCGCGGTGGTCGATCCCGAGGCTTTCTATCTGCTCGCGCGGACCCTGCTGGTCAAGGACGAGCGCTTCTTCGACCGTTTCGACCAGGTCTTTGCCGGTGAGATGGCCAGGACCGAGCGCTCGTCGGATACGAAGGCGATTCCCGCGGACTGGCTAAGACTGGAGCTGCAGCGGCTGCTGTCGGCGGAGGATCGCCAGCGGCTGCAGGCATTGGGCGGATTGGATGAGTTGCTCAAGACCCTGCAGCAGCGCCTCGCGGAGCAGCGTGAACGGCATGCTGGCGGTAACAAGTGGGTGGGGACGGGAGGTACCAGTCCCTTCGGCAGCGGGGGCTACAACCCCTTCGGCGTACGCATTGGCGAGGCAGGTACGCGCCAGGGGCAGGCGGCCAAGGTGTGGGAGCAGCGCGACTATCGCAATCTCGATGATCGCGCGCCGCTGGACCGTCGTAATCTGCAACTGGCATTGCGCCGGTTGCGACGTTTCGCCCGCCAAGGGGCGGCGGCCGAGTTCGATCTGGATGCCACGGTGGCGGCCACGGCGAAGGAGGGCGGTTTGCTGGACGTCCGCTATCGTCCGGAGCGCCACAATGCGACCAAGGTGCTGCTGCTGTTCGACGTGGGGGGCTCCATGGACCTCCATGTACGGCTCTGCAATGAGCTTTTCAGTGCCTGTCGCCTCGAATTTCGTCATCTGGAGTACTACTACTTCCACAACTGCGTCTACGAGCGCGTCTGGCGTGACAATGCGCGACGGCACGAAGAGGGTCTGCCGACCCTCGAGCTGTTGCGTCGTTACGGCGCGGACTATCGCCTGGTGATCGTTGGCGATGCCAGCATGGGACCCTACGAAATCACCCATCCCGGCGGTAGCGTCGAGCATTGGAACGAGGAGCCCGGCGCGCTCTGGATTCAGCGGCTGTGCCAGCATTTTCCCCGGGCCGCCTGGCTCAATCCCTATCCACGCGACGGCTGGGACTTCAGTACGTCCATCGGCCTGCTGCGCGACCTGCTGGGGCAGCGAATGTTTCCCCTGACTGGCGAGGGCCTGGCCGAGGCCATCGGGGCACTCAGCCGCCCATGAAAAACCCCGGCCGAGGCCGGGGTTTTTCATCGCGGATCGCGCTTAGCGCTGGCCGTAGCGGCGCAGGGCTTCGATGCGATCTTCCAGCGGTGGGTGGCTCATCAGCAGGCCGGCCAGACCATTCTTCAGCGAACCGTTGATGCCGAAGGCGTTCAGGGTGTCAGGCATCTGCACCGGGATACCCTGTTCGGCACGCAGGCGTTGCAGGGCGCCGATCATGGCGTTGGGGCCGGCCAGGCGCGCTCCGGCTTCGTCGGCGCGGAATTCGCGTTTGCGCGAGAACCACATGACGATGATGCTCGCCAGGATACCCAGCACCAGTTCGGCGACGATGGTGGTCACGAAATAGGCGATGCCATGACCTTCCTCGTTCTTGAAGATGGCCTTGTCGACGAAGTTGCCGAAAATCCGGGCGAAGAACATCACGAAGGTGTTCACCACGCCCTGGATGAGCGCCAGAGTCACCATGTCGCCGTTGGCGACGTGGCCGATCTCGTGGGCCAGCACCGCACGCACCTCTTCCGGGGAGAAACGTTCGAGCAGCCCCTGGCTGACCGCGACAAGGGCGTCGTTGCGATTCCAGCCCGTGGCGAAGGCGTTCGCTTCGTAGGCGGGGAAGATGCCGACTTCCGGCGTCTTGATGCCGGCTTCGCGCGACAACTCCTCGACCGTCTGCAGCAACCACTGTTCATGGCGGGTACGTGGCTGACTGATGACTTCGGTGCGGGTGCTCATCTTCGCCATCCACTTGGAGATGAACAGCGAGACCAGTGAGCCGGCGAAGCCGAACACGGCACAGAACACCAGCAGACTGCCGTAGTTCTGACCGGTGTAGCGATCCACGCCAAGCACCTTCAAGGTGATGCTGGCAACGATCAGCACCGCCAGGTTGGTAGCCAGAAACAACAGAATGCGCATCATGGTGGGGTACAGCTCCTCACAGGTTTATCTGCCGGCTATATAAGGTTCGGCCCGAATCCATTCAACGTTTCCACTATTGCAAACTGTGTCGCCCAGGTTGGCGGCGACGTGATTGGAAAGCGGGGCCGAGTGCCAGTGCCGCCTGGCACAAGCGCGGCGGCCAGGCGGGTGAAAGACGTGGAAATGCTTTGGCGGGCTACTGGGAATAGCCGCCGAGGAAATTGCCGATACGGCCGATGGCCTGCTCCAGGTCGTCGACGCGGGGCAGGGTGACGACGCGGAAGTGGTCGGGCCAGGGCCAGTTGAAGGCGGTGCCCTGGACCACCAGCAGCTTTTCCGACAGCAGCAGGTCGAGGACGAATTTCTCGTCGTTGTGGATGGGGCAGACCTTGGGATCGATCCGCGGGAAGGCGTAGAGCGCGCCCATCGGCTTCACGCAGCTGACCCCGGGGATGTCGTTGAGCAGCTTCCAGGCGCGGTTGCGCTGCTCCAGCAGGCGACCGTTCGGCAGCACCAGGTCGTTGATGCTCTGATAGCCTCCCAGGGCGGTCTGGATGGCATGCTGGCTGGGTACGTTGGCGCACAGGCGCATGTTGGCGAGGATGTCCAGGCCCTCGATGTAGCTCTGGGCGCGATGCTTGGGGCCTGACACGATCAGCCAGCCGGAGCGGAAACCGGCGACGCGATAGGACTTGGACAGGCCATTGAACGTCAGGCAGAGCACGTCCGGCGCCAGGGAGGCGGTGGAGATGTGCACGGCTTCGTCGTAGAGGATCTTGTCGTAGATCTCGTCGGAGAACAGCACCAGGTTATGCCGCCGCGCGAGCTCGACGATACCTTCCAGGACCTCCCTGGAATAGACGGCGCCGGTGGGGTTGTTGGGGTTGATCAGGACCAGTGCCTTGGTGTTGCTGGTGATCTTGGCCTCCATGTCCGCCAGGTCCGGGAACCAGTCGGCCTGTTCGTCGCACAGGTAGTGCACCGGCTTGCCGCCGGCCAGGCTCACGGCAGCGGTCCACAGCGGATAGTCCGGCGCCGGGATCAGCACCTCGTCGTTGTTGTTGAGCAGGGCCTGCATGGCCATGACGATCAGCTCGGAGACACCGTTGCCGAGGTAGATGTCCTCGATGCCGACCCCCTCGATGCGTTTCTGCTGGCAGTACTGCATGACCGCCTTGCGCGCGCTGAACAGGCCCTTGGAGTCACTGTAGCCCTGGGCGGTGGGCAGGTTGCGGATGACGTCCTGCAGAATCTCCTCGGGTGCCTCGAAACCGAAGGGCGCCGGATTGCCGATGTTGAGCTTCAGGATGCGGTGGCCCTCTTCCTCGAGGCGCTTGGCATGCTTGAGGACCGGGCCGCGGATGTCGTAGCAGACATTGGCGAGCTTGTTCGACTTGGAGACCTGCATGGTGGACTGAATCCTGAAAAAAGGGCGAGAAAGACGGGATGAAGACGGACGCCGACCGGCGCTTGGCAGCATCCGGGGGCGGATGCCAGACTGAGCGGGAATCATACGGCTGCATCGCCCGATACAAAAGATGCGCCGGCATCCAGCGAGGTCACCATGGAAAAAGTACAGCGTAGCCCGGAAGACTGGCGCGAGCGTCTGACCGGCGATCAGTTTCGTGTCTGTCGACTGGCCGCGACCGAAGCGCCCTACACCGGCGCCCATTGCAACACCAAGACGCCTGGCGTCTACCGCTGCGCCTGCTGCGAGCTCGCCTTGTTCGATTCCAGCACCAAATTCGATTCCGGCTGCGGCTGGCCGAGCTACTACGCACCCGTCGCCCCTGATGCCGTGCAGGAGAAGGAAGACTTCAGTCACGGCATGCACCGCATCGAGGTGCTGTGCGCTCGTTGCGATGCCCACCTGGGCCACGTCTTCCCCGACGGTCCGCCGCCGACCGGCCTGCGCTATTGCATCAACTCGGTCGCCCTCGACCTCGAACCCAGGGAGTCCGCGTGACCTCGGAGATCCTGCAGATTCCCTTTCGCATGGCCGATGGCCAGTCCGCGCGGCTGGCCGACTGGCCGGCCCGCGCCTATCTGGTGGTCAATACCGCCAGCCGTTGTGGCTTCACCGAACAGTACGCCGGGCTCGAAGAGTTGCAGCAGCGCTACCGCGAACAGGGCCTGCGGGTGATCGTCTTTCCCTGCAATCAGTTCGGTGCCCAGGAACCTGAAGCGGACGCCCAGATCCAGACGTTCTGCGTTACCCGTTTCAACGTTAGCTTCCCGGTGATGGCCAAGCTCGAGGTCAATGGCGAGGCCGCCCACCCGCTGTTCAGCGCACTGAAACGTGCGGCGCCCGGGCTGCTGGGGCGTCCCATTCGCTGGAACTTCACCAAGTTCCTGATCGACGCCGAGCGCGGACGGATAAGACGCTTCGCGCCCATCACCAAGCCCGAACGGCTGGAAGGGCACGTCCAGCGGGTACTGGCGCGCTAGGTCGCGCGGGGCCAGATTCATGTTGAAAAGTCATACAATAGTGGTCGGAACAGGCTGATTCATCGCCTGCACCGACAACCTAGTCGTCAAGGATCCTTCCCGTGAGTTCTTCCCTAGAAGCCTTTCTTCTCCAGGCACAACAGGTGCTCGAACGCCTCGAGCCACTGCTGCCGCATCGCCGTGAGCCCCTGGATTGGCAGCACTGCTATGCGGCGCGCTGGCGCCATGAGGGGCATGGTGGTTATCTGCAGCCGCTCGAGGTCAATCTCGAGTTGCGCCTGTCCGACCTGCTCGGTATCGACCGGCAGCGCGAGCAGTTGTCGCGCAACACTCGCCAGTTCGTTGCCGGCTTGCCGGCTAACCACAGTCTGCTCTGGGGCGCTCGCGGGACCGGCAAGTCGTCGCTGATTCGGGCATTGCTGGCGGAATATGCCGGCCAGGGCCTGCGCCTGATCGAGATCGAGCGCGACGACCTGGCCGATCTGCCGCGAGTCGTGGAGCAGATCGCCGGGCAGTCGCAGCGTTTCGTGCTGTTCTGCGATGACCTGTCCTTCGACGCCGGTAGCGACGACTACCGGGTACTCAAGAGCGTGCTCGACGGCTCGCTCGAGCAGGCGCCGGACAACGTGCTGCTCTATGCCACCTCCAACCGCCGACACCTGGTGGCCGAGCGGCAGAGCGACAACGCCAACTGGGAGCACATCGACGGCGAGCTGCACCCAAGTGAAGCTGCCGAGGACAAGATCGCCCTGTCGGATCGCTTCGGCTTGTGGCTGTCCTTCTATCCTTTCACCCAGGACCACTACCTCGCCGTGGTCCGTCACTGGTGCGCGACCCTGGCCGGTAAATCCGGGCTCGGTCTGGAGTGGTCGGAGGACGCCGATCGCGAGGCGATCCGCTGGGCTTCCGGGCGGGGCAACCGCAACGGTCGCTGCGCCTATCAATTCGCCCGGCAGTGGGTCGGGCTCAAGTTATTGGAGCAAGCATGACGGTAGAACTCTCGGGCGTCGGCGCCGGGCTGGAAGGCTATGGGATGCTGGCCGCGCAGGTGGAGGCCCTGCTGGCCGACGAGCGCAACCTGGTGGCCAATGCCGCGCAGCTGTCGGCCTTCATCTTCCAGGAAGTCCCCGATCTGAACTGGGCCGGATTCTACTTCGTCGATGGCCAGGACCAATTGCTGCTGGGACCCTTTCAGGGCAAGGTCGCCTGCATGCGCATTCCTTTCGACAAGGGCGTCTGTGGCGCCGCTGCGCGGGAGCGGCAGACCCAGCGCGTCGAGGACGTGCACGCGTTCCCGGGGCACATCGCCTGCGACGCGGCCTCGCGTAGCGAACTGGTGGTGCCGCTGGTAAAGGATGGGAAGCTGATCGGTGTGCTGGATCTGGACAGCCCCCATCCGGCACGCTTCGGCGAGGCCGATCAGGCGGGCATCGAGCGTCTGGTGGCGGTCTTCCTGGCCGCTACCGACTGCTGAGCGGGCGAGGGTAGGGCAGGGAAGCCCTTCATTCGTAGTCGTTCTTCTTGCGCCAGCTATCGTCCTTGAGCGTATCCACGCTGTCCGCTAGCTCATTGGCGCTGCTGCTGGCCTGCTCCGCCAAGTCGCTCTGCTGGCGTTTGACCAGGGCGATCTGTTCTTCCAGATAGGCCAGCATCTCGGTGTAGCGCTCGGGTTGCTGCTGCTTGCGAATCTGCATGATGGCGCGTTCGTAGGCCTGGCGTGCCTGGATGAAATGCTCGTTCTTGATCTGCTGCTCGGCCTGATAGCGGAAGAACTCCACGTAGCTCACGGTAAGCAGATAACGCATCTCGCCCACCCAGCGTTGGGCCTCCTGCCCATCGAGGATGCCGATCTGGCTGGCATGGGCTACCAGGGAATGCAGCATCTCGATGTAGCCGCGCACTTCCTTGACGCGGGCCTCGGTATGCACCGGCCGGGCGACGTTGGGCACTTCGATGTCGTCGCCCTTGGCGATCGCTTCGTCCAGTTCCGTCTTGCGCGAGGCCAGGCTCGCCGAGAGCGGCTGCAAGGCGGTCAGCCGAGCGATAAGGCCGAGTTCGATATGGTTGAACAGCTGCTTGAGGGCTGGCGTCACCAACTGGCCGGGAAGGCTGGCGGAGAGCTGGGCACAACGCTTGATGCGGTCGGTCAGGTCGGCGACGAGGCGCTGCTTCTCCAGGCGACCGGCTTCGAGCTTCTGGTTGACGAAGGCGATCATGATGATCAACAGCACCCCGAGCCCCACTACCGCTGCAATCATCGTTGAGGACATGCCCTTCTCCATGGTGCCTGCTCGACTTTTGTCGTACGAGCGAAGTCGTTGATTTGAAAAGTATTTAATCAGCTATTGACGCCCAGGGTAAGGCTCCCTAGAATGCGCGCACTCCCAACGGCGGCAAGCGTCAGCCGAGTGGTAGGCCGGAATCCCGAGGGATTCTACCTGGTCCCCTTCGTCTAGTGGCCTAGGACACCGCCCTTTCACGGCGGTAACAGGGGTTCGAGTCCCCTAGGGGACGCCAAAATTGCGGGAATAGCTCAGTTGGTAGAGCACGACCTTGCCAAGGTCGGGGTCGCGAGTTCGAGTCTCGTTTCCCGCTCCAAATATAGCCCAGCGGCCTGTTGGCGGATGGGCGCAAGGTGAAAGGCCTTGCAGAAAGAGGTTTCGTCCCCTTCGTCTAGTGGCCTAGGACACCGCCCTTTCACGGCGGTAACAGGGGTTCGAGTCCCCTAGGGGACGCCATATTGCGGGAATAGCTCAGTTGGTAGAGCACGACCTTGCCAAGGTCGGGGTCGCGAGTTCGAGTCTCGTTTCCCGCTCCAAACACAATCTCACGGTTTCATGACAGTGGGATGCAAGGTGAAAGGCCTTGTGGAAAGAGGTTTCGTCCCCTTCGTCTAGTGGCCTAGGACACCGCCCTTTCACGGCGGTAACAGGGGTTCGAGTCCCCTAGGGGACGCCAAAATTGCGGGAATAGCTCAGTTGGTAGAGCACGACCTTGCCAAGGTCGGGGTCGCGAGTTCGAGTCTCGTTTCCCGCTCCAAATATCAAAACACCGCCTTCGGGCGGTGTTTTCGTTTGGGCGGCATTTTTGTCCGGGTGCGAAGGCCCGGCGCGAGGCCGGGCGGGTCCATCACTGGGCAGGCGTATAGATCTGGTCGAAGACGCCGCCATCGGCGAAGTGGGTCTTCTGGATGTCGCTCCAGGGGCCGAATTGCTTCTGGGCGTCGATGAGTTCGAGCTTGGGGAAGCGATCGGCGTACTGCGCCAGTACCTTCGCATTGCGCGGGCGCAGGAAGTTGTCCGCGGCGATCTTCTGGCCTTCGTCGGACCAGAGATACTTGAGGTATTCCTCGGCCTCGGCGCGGGTGCCTTTCTTGTCGACGACGCTGTCCACCACGCTCACCGGTGGCTCGGCCTGCACCGAGATGCTGGGGTACACCACCTCGAAGCCGCCACGGCCGAATTCCCGCGCGATCATCTCGGCTTCGTTCTCGAAGGTCACCAGGACGTCGCCCTGCTGGTTCTTCATGAAGGTCGTGGTGGCGGCGCGGCCACCGGTGTCGAGGATGGGCACGTGCTTGAACAGGTCGGCGACGAAGCCGCGGGCTTTCTGCTCGTCACCGCCCGGTTGGCGCAGGGCGTAGGTCCAGGCGGAGAGATAGGTGTAGCGGCCGTTGCCGGAGGTCTTGGGGTTGGGCACGATCACCTGGACGCCGTCCTTGAGCAGGTCGGACCAGTCGTGGATGCCCTTGGGATTGCCCTGGCGCACGATCAGCACCGTGGCCGAGGTGAAGGGCGCGCTGCGATCGGGCAGGCGGCTTTCCCAGTCCTTGGGCAGCAGGCCGCGATCGGCGAGGGCCTGGATATCGGTGGCCTGGTTCATGGTGATGACATCGGCCTGCAGGCCGTCGATGACCGAGCGCGCCTGTTTGCTGGAGCCGCCATGGGACATCTGGATCACCGGCGTTTCACCATGCTCGGTTTTCCAGTGAGCCTGGAAAGCGGGGTTGTAGTCCTTGTAGAAGTCGCGCATCACGTCGTAGGAGACGTTGAGCAGCGGCGGCTGGGCGGCCAGGGTCTGGGCGCTGGCCACGAGCGTGGCCGCGAACAGGGTGAGGCGAAGTCTCTTCATGGGGGCGTCCTGCGTTTGTAAGGTGCAGGACTATAGCCTGTCGCCCGGCTCCCGTGCAGAACGGCTGGAAATAAGGTAATGCACGACAAGGGGCAGCGCGGCGCCCGGGTGGTAGACTGCCGCCCTTTCGCGTGCGGTATGGGCACGGCGCGGCGGACAAGGGTTCCTGAATATGCGGTTGAGGTCGATCAAGCTGGCGGGATTCAAATCCTTCGTCGATCCGACGACGGTGAATTTCCCGAGCAACATGGCAGCGGTGGTCGGTCCCAACGGTTGCGGCAAGTCGAACATCATCGACGCCGTGCGCTGGGTGATGGGGGAAAGCTCGGCGAAGAACCTGCGTGGCGAATCGATGACGGACGTCATCTTCAACGGGTCCAATAGCCGCAAGCCGGTATCCCAGGCCTCCATCGAGCTGATCTTCGACAATTCCGACCACACCCTGGTGGGGGAATACGCCAGCTACGCCGAGATTTCCATTCGCCGGCGGGTGACTCGCGAAGGGCAGAACACCTACTTCCTCAACGGCACCAAGTGCCGCCGTCGCGACATCACCGATATCTTCCTGGGTACCGGCCTGGGGCCGCGCAGCTATTCGATCATCGAACAGGGCATGATCTCCAAGTTGATCGAGGCGCGTCCGGAGGACCTGCGGCATTACATCGAGGAAGCCGCGGGCATCTCCAAGTACAAGGAACGGCGGCGCGAGACCGAGAATCGCATTCGCCGGACCCAGGAGAATCTCGCCCGCCTGACCGACCTGCGCGAGGAGCTGGAGCGCCAGCTGGAACGGTTGCACCGCCAGGCGCAGTCGGCTGAGCGCTTCCAGGCGTTCAAGCAGGAAGAGCGGCAGCTCAGGGCGCAACTGCAGGCGGTGCGCTGGCGCGAGCTGGATGAGCGCGTCGCGCAACGCGAAAAGGTGATCCGCGACCAGGAGACCGCTCTCGAAGCCCTGACCGCCGAGCAGCGCCAGGCGGACGCCGGGATCGAGCGGCTGCGCGATGGTCATCATGAGCTGAGCGAAGCCTTCAACCTGGTGCAGGGGCGCTTCTACTCCTTGGGGGGTGACATCGCCCGCCTGGAGCAGACCATCCAGCACGGTCAGCAGCGTCAGCGCCAGTTGCAGGACGATCTGCGCGAAGCCGAACAGGCCCGTAGCGAAGCCGAGTCCCATCTGGAGCACGACCGGGTGCTGCTCGCCACCTTCGAAGAAGAGCTGGCGATGCTCGAGCCCGAGGAGGAAGCGGCGCGTGCCCAGGGTGAAGAGAGTGCCATGGCCGTGGAAGAAGCGGAGCTCTCCCTGGCGGACTGGCAGCAGCGCTGGGAGCAGCTCAGCGCGGCGAGCGTCGAGCCGCAACGGGAGGCGGACGTGCAACAGTCCCGTATCCGGTCCCTGGAGCAGAGTCTGGAGCGCGGTCACGAGCGCCAGCGTCGGCTGCGGGACGAGCGCACCCTGCTGGGTGAGGATGGGCCGTCCGAGCGCCTGGTCATGCTGGAAGAGCAGATCGCCGAAGACGAGTTGCTGCTGGAAAGCCTGGCCGAGCAGGAATCGCAGGTCGCCGAGGATTTGCAGCGGTTGCGGGATGAATTGCTTGGACTGGCGGGCGAACAGAGTCAGCGCCAGGGCGAATTGCAACGGCTGGAAGGCCGTATCGCCTCGCTGGAGGCCTTGCAGCAGGCAGCCCTGGCACCGACTACCGGGGTGGCCGAGTGGCTCGCGGCCGAAGGGCTCGCTCAGGCGCCGCAGTTGGCGGACGAAGTGCAGGTCACCCCGGGTTGGGAGCTGGCCGTGGAAACCGTTCTGGGTAGCGATCTGCAGGCGGTCTGCCTGGATGATCCGGCGTCCCTGCGGCTCGACACCTTCGCCAGTGGAGCGCTGAACCTGGCGCTGCCCGGTTCAGCGGCGGCGGCGGCGGGCAGCCTGCTTGAGCAGGTGCAGGCACCACGCGACCTGTCGCCCTGGCTGGGTCAGGTGCTCGTCGCGAGTAGCTACGACGAGGCTCTGGCGCGGCGGGCGGGCCTGGCGCCGGGGCAGAGTCTGATCACGCCGGAGGGCTATTGGATCTCCCGGCATTTCCTCCGCGTACGTCGTGCTGAGGCCGCCGAAGGCAGTGTCCTGGCCCGCGGACGTGAGTTGGAAGAATTGCAGGCACGGCGCCTGGAACTGAGCGAGGCGCTGGCCCTCCAGGAAGAATGGCTGGAAGAGCGTCGCGCGGCCCAGCAGCGGCTGGAGAGCGAGCGTGAAGACGCCCGGCGCCGCCAGCAGCAGGAACAGCAGCGGTTGGCTGAATCGCGCGCCCAGTTGTCCGCGCAGCAGGCGCGGGCCGAACAGCTGAGTATCCGCCGGCGGCAACTGGAGGCCGATCTCAAGGATGTCGAGCAGCAGTTGGGGCGTGAACAGGAAGAGTTGGGCGAATGCCGGCTGCGTCTGCAGGATGCCCTGGACGCCATGGCGGTGGATACCGAGCAGCGCGCGCAGCTGCAGGATCAGCGCGAGGGCCAGCGCCAGGCGGTGGAATCGGCGCGGCAACGACAACGCCAGGCGCAGGACCAGCTCCACCAGCTGACGGTGCGGTTGACGACCCTGCGCGCCCAGCGCCAGTCGACGCTCCAGGCACTGGAGCGGTTGGAGTTGCAGACCGCGCGGCTCGGTGAGCGCTGCGAGCAGCTCAATCTCAACCTGGAAGAAGGCGGGGAGCCCCTCGACGAACTTCGTCTGCGCCTGGAGGAGTTGCTGGAGCGGCGACTACAGGTAGACGAAGAAATGCGCACGGCACGCCTGGCCCTGGAAGACGCCGATCGGGAGTTGCGCGATTTCGAGCGCCGTCGCCTGCAGGCGGAGCAGCAGGCCACGCTGCTGCGAGCCCAGCTGGAGCAACACCGTCTGGAATGGCAGGGGCTGGCCACGCGGCGCAGTGGGTTCGCCGAGCAGTTGGCGGCCGATGGCTACGACCTGCCGACGGTGATCGCCACCCTTCCCGCGGAGGCCGGCGAGGCGGCCTGGGAGGAGCAGCTGGAAGCCGTGGCCGCGCGCATCGCCCGGCTGGGACCGATCAACCTGGCGGCCATCGACGAGTACCAGCAGCAAGCCGAGCGCAAGCACTATCTGGACGCCCAGAACGCCGACCTGGTGGAGGCACTGGAGACGCTGGAAAGCGTCATCCGCAAGATCGACCGGGAAACGCGCAACAGATTCAAGGACACCTTCGACCAGATCAACCACGGCCTGCAGGCGCTGTTTCCGAAAGTTTTCGGTGGCGGCAGTGCGTACCTGGAACTTACCGGGGAAGATCTACTCGATACCGGGGTTGCGATCATGGCGCGCCCGCCGGGCAAGAAGAACAGCACCATTCATTTGCTCTCGGGTGGCGAGAAGGCTTTGACGGCTCTGGCGCTGGTGTTCGCCATCTTCCAGTTGAATCCGGCGCCGTTCTGCATGCTCGACGAGGTGGACGCACCGCTGGACGACGCCAACGTCGGTCGCTACGCCCGGCTGGTCAAGAGCATGTCGGAGAAGGTTCAATTCATTTACATCACGCACAACAAGATCGCCATGGAAATGGCCGAACAGCTCTTGGGCGTGACGATGCACGAACCGGGCTGTTCGCGGCTGGTGGCCGTGGACGTGGAAGAGGCGGTGGCCATGGTGGACGCGTAGTGCCCCACAGGCTGGTGGCATGGCGGTGTAAAGTTGGCGGCAGTCGTGCTAGCTTATGGCCGCTTCAGCGGTAGGTAGAAAAAGCTAGGCAGAACACTGACTTGGCGTAGGTTTCGGACGTTTTGGAAAGACCTCGCAGGCGACGACTTTCCAAAGTTTCCCGACGACTGTCGGTCCATTATTTTCACAGGGGTATGTCTTTTTCATGGATATGGGTCTGCGCGAGTGGCTGATCATCATCGGCGTCATCGTCATCGCCGGTATTCTGTTCGATGGTTGGCGTCGCATGAGCGGCAAGGGCAAGCTGAAGTTCAAGCTTGACCAGTCCCTGAGCAATCATCCGGAGCACGAGGACGAGGAACCGGAAATCGTCGGTCCGACGCGCGTCGTCGAACAGAAGGAGCCTTCGCTGGACGATCCCGGTGAGCCGACGCCGCCCCGCGCGACCCAGCGCAAACGTCGCGAAGAGCCCAGCGCCGATAGCTTCGATCTGTCCGCCGACGACGACAGTCTGGGTGGCCTGGCCGCCGATTCCGAAGAGGTGGCCGCGCGTGGCCGCGACAAGCCGCGCAAGGAAAAGCCGGTGAGCGCCAAACCCGCCGAGCGTGAGCCGGTGGCCGAGTCGGCCGGCGGTGGCAGCAGTGGGGGTGCTCTGGCACCGGTGGACGAGGTGCTGGTGATCAACGTCATTTCCCGTGACGAAAAGGGCTTCGCCGGTCCGGCGCTGCTGCAGAACATCCTCGAGAGCGGTCTGAGATTCGGTGACATGGACATCTTCCACCGTCACGAGAGCATGTCCGGTAACGGTGAGGTGCTGTTCTCCATGGCCAATGCCGTGCGTCCGGGGACCTTCGACCTGGATGCCATCGACGACTTCCATACCCCGGCGGTGAGTTTCTTCCTGGGTCTGCCCGGTCCGCGCCATCCCAAGCAGGCCTTCGACCTGATGGTCGCCGCGGCACGCAAGCTGTCCTCCGAGCTCAATGGCGAACTGAAGGACGAGCAGCGCAGCGTCATGACCGCCCAGACCATCGAGCACTATCGCCAGCGCATCGTCGACTTCGAACGCAAGAGTCTGATGCTCAAGCGTTGATCGCCGCCAGGCGAACCAAGAGCAGCCTCGGCTGCTCTTTTTGTTTGTAATCTTTGCAGTGGCGCCCGCTGGCGCCAGGGCCACCCCAGGGGTGGCGACAGTGAGAGACCGCCATGACCGACGCCCAAGATGCCGTCACCCGGATCGCTGCCCTGCGCAGTGAAATCGATGCCCATAACTATCGCTACTACGTGCTCGACGAGCCCAGCGTGCCCGATGCCGAGTACGACCGGCTGTTCGGTGAACTCAAGGCGCTGGAAGCCGAGCATCCCGAGCTGGTGACGCCCGATTCGCCCACCCAGAGGGTCAGCGGCTCGGCCCTCGCTGCCTTCGGCACCATACGCCACGAAGTGCCCATGCTCAGCCTGGGCAACGCCTTCGCCGACGAGAATCTGCAGGACTTCGACCGCAATGTGGGCAAGCGCCTGCGCGAGGAATTCGGCGAGACCGACTTCGCCGGGCCGGATTCGGGGGTGGAATACACCTGCGAGCCGAAGCTCGATGGTCTGGCGGTCAGCCTGCTGTACGAGGACGGGCTGCTGGTACGGGGCGCTACCCGCGGCGATGGCACCACCGGCGAAGACATCACCGCCAATGTCCGCACCATCCGCAACGTGCCGCTGCGCCTGCACGGCGATGGCTGGCCGACGGCACTGGAGGTGCGCGGCGAGGTGTTCATGTCCCGGGCCGGTTTCGAGGCGCTGAATGCCCGGGCCATGGAAAGCGGTGGCAAGACCTTCGCCAATCCGCGCAACGCGGCAGCGGGCAGCCTGCGGCAGCTGGATTCGCGGATCACCGCCCAGCGGCCGCTGGAGTTCTGTGCCTATGGCTTCGGTCGCGTCGAGGGCGGCGGCTTGCCGGACACCCAGTATGCCATCCTGCAGCAGCTCAAGGAGTGGGGCATACCCATCAGCCGCGAGCTGCGCAAGGTGCAGGGGGCGGAAGGCTGCCGGGCCTACTACCAGGACATCGGTCAGCGCCGCGATGCGCTGGCCTACGAGATCGATGGCGTGGTCTACAAGGTCAATCGCCTGGATTGGCAAGGCGAGCTGGGTTTCCGGGCGCGCGAGCCGCGCTGGGCGCTGGCGCACAAATTCCCGGCGCGGGAAGAGCTGACCGAACTGCTCAACGTCGAATTCCAGGTGGGGCGCACCGGTGCCATCACGCCGGTCGCCCGACTGAAGCCGGTGCAGGTGGCGGGCGTGACGGTGACCAATGCGACCCTGCACAACATGGACGAGATCGCCCGGCTGGGCGTGATGATCGGTGACAGCGTGATCGTCCGCCGCGCCGGCGACGTCATCCCGCAGATCATGCAGGTGGTGCCGGAGCGCCGTCCGGCCGACGCGCGACCGGTGGAGATTCCGACGCGCTGCCCGGTCTGCGGTTCGGCGGTGGAGCGCACCCAACTGGTCAAGCGCGCCAAGGGCAAGGAGTCGGTGAGCGAGGGCGCGGTCTATCGCTGTGTTGGCCGGCTGGCCTGCCAGGCACAGCTGAAGCAGGCGATCATCCACTTCGCTTCGCGGCGGGCCATGGACATCGACGGTCTGGGTGATCGGATCGTCGAGCAACTGGTGGATCGCGGCCTGGTCAAGTCTCCGGCCGATCTCTATACCCTGACCTACGACCAGGTGGTCGAACTCGAAGGCTTCGCCGAGGTGTCGAGCCGCAATCTGCTCGCCGCCATCGAAGCCAGCCGCAAGCCGGTGCTGGCTCGCTTCATTTTCGCCCTGGGCATTCCCGAGGTGGGCGAGGAGACCGCCAAGCGCCTGGCTCGCGCCCTGGGCAATCTGGACCGGATTCGCGAGGCGCTGCCGGAGGTGCTGGTCTATCTGCCGGACATCGGGCCCGAGGTGGCCTTCGAGATCCATAACTTCTTCCAGTCCGCCCACAACCGTGAGGTGCTGGAGGCGCTGTTGGCCAATGGCATCGAGTTGGCCGACGAGGGCGACGTGCATGCCGAATTCTCCGGCTACGCCAGCTTCGCCGACTTCCTCGATCAGTTGCACGTTCCTTACCTGGGCAAGACCGGCGCCAAGACCCTGGCCAAGGCCTTTCCCACCCTGGCCGCGCTGATCGACGGGTCCCAGGATTGGCTGACCTTCAAGACGCTTGCCGGCCTCAACGAGCGGGCCAAGCAGGGCCTGCGCGAGTATTTCGCCGATACGGAACAGGTGGCGCGGGCGCAAGCGATCGAAGCTCAGTTGCGCGCTTTCGGCATGCATTGGGAAAGTACGCGGCAGGAGGTGCAGGGATTGCCCTTCGCCGGTCAGACCTGGGTGCTCACCGGTACTCTCGAGGCCATGAGTCGTGACGTGGCCAAGGAACGTCTCGAAGCCCTGGGGGCCAAGGTCTCGGGTTCGGTATCGGCCAAGACCGCGGTAGTAGTGGCCGGACCGGGTGCGGGTTCCAAACTGAGCAAGGCGACGGAGTTGGGGGTGAAGGTGCTGGATGAAGCCGCCTTCCTGCAGATGCTGGACGCCCAGGGTCAGGCGTGACCGCCAAAGGGGGCGGGTAGGGCGGATGTGCGGATGCCCCGGCGTGCATTGCGCAATGGCCTCGGTCCGGCGGCGGCGCCGAATGAGCTCCGGGTCGCTCGGGGTAAGGTCCGTGGACAGTCGGCGGAAGTCGCTAAGTCCTTGTATGGCTTGCAACTTCATCCCAACCGCGTAGAATGGCGCACCTCACCTCAGGGTGGGGCGTTATGGTGGCTCCGTCGGTCCCCCCGCAACGATCAGCCGTGAACCCGGTCAGGCCCGGAAGGGAGCAGCCGCAGCGGTGATGTCGTGTGCCGGGGTGTGGCTGGCGGGGCCACCTCCATTTCTGCCTCCTGCGTTTCTGCCGTCCTTCCCCCCCTCGCTCCAACCTCCTACCTCGAGTTAACCACGTCACGTTGCAATCGTGACGCAGCGCACCGCTTTGGTTCGTGGCTTCATGCCATCATTCAGCTGGCTTTCTCACTTGTGGACTGACGTCCAAGGACTCATCGTGAAGAACGGACTCGAAAGCGCGGGACGCGCACTCAGCCTCGGTTTGCATCCTTATCGCATCACCTGCCGGCGCGCGAACGACGCCACACTGGTCGCCCAGATCTATCACCCCAGCGAGCCATTGCTGCTGCTCAAGTTCGACCTGAGCAACGACGACGCCTGTAATCCCTTCAAGATGAACGCCACCGTGGCGGGCTTGCGCGTCCAGCTGGATGCCCTGGCGGCCTACGTCGCCAGCGTGGTGCTGGCGGACGGCGAGGACCTCTGCCTGCGCGCCTGACCGCGCCGGATCTTCGCGGTTTCCGGTGCTGATCGCTTGAAAGGTCGGGTGGCCGTCTCCATCTAGGCAGGTACCGTCGGTACGTCGTCCGGCCTGGCGGTCAAGCATGCGGGGTGCATTAAGCGCACCTCTTCGTTAGCATGTGCTCCCTTCCCGTCTTCTCCCGATCAGGTCTCGATGAGTTACCAGGTTCTTGCGCGCAAATGGCGCCCGCGGTCGTTCCGCGAAATGGTCGGCCAGACCCATGTGCTCAAGGCGCTGATCAATGCGCTGGACAACGAGCGGTTGCACCACGCCTATCTCTTCACCGGCACCCGCGGGGTGGGCAAGACCACCATCGCGCGAATCCTGGCCAAATGCCTGAACTGCGAGACCGGCATCAGCTCCACCCCTTGCGGGTCCTGCTCGGTGTGCCGCGAGATCGACGAGGGGCGCTTCGTCGATCTCATCGAGGTTGATGCCGCCAGCCGCACCAAGGTGGAAGACACCCGCGAGCTGCTGGAGAACGTGCAGTACGCGCCGTCCCGCGGTCGCTACAAGGTGTATCTCATCGACGAGGTGCACATGCTCTCCACCCACAGCTTCAACGCCTTGCTCAAGACGCTGGAAGAGCCGCCGCCCCACGTCAAGTTCCTGCTCGCCACCACCGATCCGCAGAAGTTGCCGGTCACCATTCTGTCGCGCTGCCTGCAATTCGCCCTGAAGAACATGCCGCCGGAGCGGGTCGTCGCGCACCTCCAGCAGGTGCTCGCCGCGGAAAGCATTCCCTTCGAGGACGATGCGCTCTGGCTGCTGGGTCGCGCTGCCGATGGTTCCATGCGCGATGCCATGAGCCTCACCGACCAGGCGATCGCCTTTGGCGAGGGCAAGGTGCTGGCCGCCGACGTGCGTGCCATGCTCGGTACCCTCGATCATGGCCAGGTCTACGATGTACTCCAGGCCTTGCTGGAAGGTGACGGTCGCGCGGTGCTGGACGCGGTGCGCCATCTGGCCGAGCAGGGCCCCGACTGGGGCGGCGTGTTGGCCGAGGTGCTCAATGTGCTGCACCGGGTGGCCATCGCCCAGGTGCTGCCCGACGCGGTGGACAACGGCCAGGGTGATCGCGAGCGGGTGCTGAGCCTGGCACAGACGCTGCCGGCGGAAGATGTCCAGTACTACTACCAGCTGGGGCTGGTCGGGCGGCGCGATCTGCCGCTGGCGCCTGATCCGCGCCATGGCTTCGAGATGGTCCTGCTGCGCATGCTGGCCTTCCGGCCGGCGGGTGCGGCGATTCCCGAGCGGCCGGCCTTAAAGACGACGGGAGCCAGCCCGGCCACGGCTGACTCCGACCAGCGTCCGGTGGCCGCGGTGGTTCCGGCAGCGGCTGCGCCTGCGCGCGCCCTGGCACCCGAGGCACCACCTGCGCCGGTGTCGACAACACCTGTCCAGAGTAATACCACCCCTGTAGAAGAGCCGGTGGATCTCCCCTGGGAAGATCCTGCGCCCGTGGCGGTCAAGGCTGCGGCTGCGGCTAAAACGCCGGTCGAAATGGCTGGCGCGCCGGTCGCACCCAGGGCGCTACCGACCCCCCAGGTGGAGGCGACCCCTGAAGCCACGGTGATCGCCGAATTGCCGGCGGACACCTCCGGTGACGATCTGGACGGTGACGAAGAGCCGCCGCCGGCCGAGGATTATTACGAGGTGGGGCTGGACGACTATCTCGACAGTCTGGGTGAGCCGGCCGCCGAAGTGGTGGCCGCGGCACCGGCACCAGCGGTGCAACCGGCCACGGGCCTGGCCGCCGATTGGCAGGCCCTGTTCCCCGAACTCAAGCTGGGCGGGTTGACTGCCAGCATCGCGGCCAACTGCACCCTGGTGGCGGTGGACGGCGATCGCTGGCACCTGCACCTCGATCCGGCGCAGAGCGCCCTGTTCAACGCCAACCAGCAGCGCCGGCTCAATGATGCGCTGAACCAGCAGCAGGGACGTCCCATCACGCTCGAGGTCACCATCCAGACCCCCGAGCAGGAGACGCCCGCCCAGGCGGCCGCCCGGCGTCGGGCGGAGCGTCAGCGGCAGGCGGAGCAGTCCATCCAGGACGATCCGTTGATCCGCCAGATGATGCAACAGTTCGCCGCCACGGTGCGCGCGGGTACCATCGAGCCGGTCGACACCCAAGCCTGACCGGTTTTCCATTCATAGTTCGAGGTAGCAGACATGATGAAAGGTGGCATGGCCGGCCTGATGAAGCAGGCCCAGCAGATGCAGGAAAAGATGCAGAAGATGCAGGAAGAGCTGGCGAACGCCGAAGTGACCGGTCAATCCGGCGCCGGCCTGGTCAGCGTCGTGATGACCGGCCGACACGACGTCAAGCGGGTCAGCCTGGACGACAGCCTGATGCAGGAAGACAAGGAAATCCTCGAAGACCTGATCGCCGCCGCGGTGAACGATGCCGTGCGCAAGATCGAGCAGAACAGTCAGGACAAGATGTCCGGCATGACCTCCGGGATGCAGCTCCCGCCCGGCTTCAAGATGCCCTTCTGAGCCTCGTTCGAAAGAGCCTGGGCTCTTGCCACGGGTGCCCGTAGGGCACCCGTTTTCTTTCGCCCTCCAGTACGGTAGTCCATGAGCTTCAGTCCCCTGATTCGCCAATTGATCGATGCGCTCCGCGTGCTGCCCGGCGTCGGCCAGAAGTCCGCCCAGCGCATGGCCCTGCAACTGCTCGAACGGGAGCGCCCAGGCGGGGTGCGGCTGGCCAATGCGTTGCAAGCGGCCATGGAGGGGGTGGGTTACTGCCGCCAGTGCCGGACCCTGAGCGAAGACCAGATCTGCGGTTTCTGCGCCGACGCCCGGCGTGACGACAGCATCCTCTGCGTGGTTGAAGGGCCCATGGACGTCTTCGCCGTGGAGCAGACCGGCTACCGGGGGCGCTACTTCGTGCTCAAAGGACACCTGTCGCCCATCGACGGCCTGGGACCTGACGCCATCGGCGTGCCGGAACTCGAGCGGCGGGTCAGCGAAGGCCACTTCCAGGAAATGATCATCGCCACCAACCCCACGGTGGAAGGCGAGGCGACTGCCTACTACATCGCCCAGCTGCTGGCTCCCAGGGGGCTGACCATTTCCCGCATAGCCCACGGCGTGCCCCTCGGCGGTGAACTGGATCTGGTCGACGGGGGCACCCTGACCCATGCTTTCGCCGGACGCAAGCCGATCAGTCTTTGACGGCTGAGCCGCTCGCGGGCGGCGATACGTCTGTATCTTGCTATCGAGAAGCATTATCATCCTCTGAAGTCAGCTGCTTCCGAGGATGGTGATGCAGACGCTCGAGTCCGACCGGTACGGACACATCCGGACCCTTTATCTGGACCACCATGGCTGGCTGCGCGAACGGCTGCAGCGGCGCCTGGGTTGCCTGGGTCAGGCGGCCGATCTCGCCCAGGATACCTTTCTCCGGTTACTGGCGCGGGAGGGCGAGCTGGAGCGGCTGCGCGAGCCGCGTGCCTTCCTCGCCACCATCGCTCAGGGCCTGCTGGCCAATCACTGGCGCCGCCAGGCGCTGGAACGTGCCTATCTGGAGGCGCTGGCAGCCCGTCCACCGGAGGTACAGCCTTCGCCGGAAGCCCAGGCGCTGATCCTGGAGACCCTCACCGAACTCGATGCGCTGCTGGACCGCCTGCCTGGTCGGGTGCGACAGGCCTTTCTGCTGGCGCAGCTGGAGGGGCTCACCTACGCCGTCATCGCCGAACGCCTGGGCGTGTCGGAGCGGATGGTCAAGAAGTACATGGCCCAGGCCATGCTGCACTGCCTGGAACTGGTGTCTTGACGGCCCTGGGACGAGATCACGCGGTCCCTTTGGAAGAGGCCGCCCACTGGTTCGCCGAGCTGGCCGCCGGAGAGGTCGATCCGGCGACCCGAACGGCCTGGGAGCGCTGGCTGCAGGCGGATCCGCGGCACGGCGTGGCCTGGGCCCGGGTGGAGGACATCAGCGCGCGTTTCTCCGGGCTGCCTGTGTCGGGGCGGATAGCCCTCGCCCGGCGCGAGACCCTGGAGCGGCGCCGGGCACTCAAGGTGCTTGGCTTGGTGCTCGGCGGCCTCGCGCTGGGCTGGAATCGAGGCGATGACTGGCGGCTGGGGCAGGGCGCTGACCTGAGCACGGCGGTCGGCGAGATCCGCGCCTTCGACCTGGCTGCCGGGCTGCGGGTCTGGCTCAACACCGATAGTCAGTTGGCCCGGGACCAGCGGCCGAATGGCTGGCGCCTGCTGCGTGGCGAGGCGCTTTTCGACGGCCAACGCGGGGCCGCGCCGCTGACCCTGGAAACCGTGGCCGGCCGGGTGCGGCTGGGAGCAGGCTGCTGTGGTATCCGCAGTCGCGACGAAGGTGTGGAGGTGGCGGCCTATGCGGGCACCGTCCAGCTCTTTCCGCGCCAGGCACGCCCCCAGCCCCTGGCCGAGGGCGCGCGGGTCCTGCTGACCCCCGGCGCGGTGCTCCCGCTGGGGCGCGCCGATCCTGGCCGTCAGCTGTGGCGGCAGGGGCGGTTGGCGGTGGATGACTGGCCGCTGGCGGCGCTGGTGGCGGAGTTGGGGCGCTATCGTCCCGGCTTGCTGAGCTGCGCCGCCACGGTCGCCGACCTGCGGGTGGTGGGCAGCTATCCGCTGGACGATACCGATCGCGCCCTGGCGGCCCTGGCCGACAGCCTGCCGGTGCGGGTGGAGCGGCGCCTGCCCTGGTGGGTGCAGATCGTACCGGCCTGAAAAAAAGTTGGGAGGGCGGTTCCCCTTTCGCGAACTCGCGGGGCTCAGGGGAACAAGTATCCCCACTATCGAGGCACCCATGCAGCGTTCTTCCCGCTTCACCCTCCATCCTCTTCGCCGTGCGGCGCGCGCCTTCGCCCTGGCGCTACCGCTCGGGATGACCGGCCTGGTCACGCCCCTCGGGGTCCTGCAGGCCGCTCCCCTGGCGCAGGAGTACCGCATCGCCCCGGGCAGTCTGGCGACGGTCCTTAGCACCTTCGCCGCCCAGAGCGAGGTACTGCTGTCGGCACCGGCCCAAGGCCTGGAAGGCCGCCGCAGCCCCGGATTGCAGGGGCGCTACTCGCCGGCTGAAGGCTTCCGGGAAATCCTCCAGGGCAGCGGCTGGCAGGCGGTTCGCCAGGCGGACGGCAGCTATCGGCTGGAAGCCGCGGCCGCGGCGGGGGTGACCTCCTTGAGCGACACCACGGTGACTGGCTTCGCCCTGGGCAATGCCCTGGGCGAGACCGATGGCTACCTGGCGACCCATAGCGATGTGGCGACCAAGACCAGTACGCCCTTGCTGGAAACCTCCCAGGCGGTCTCGGTGGTCACCCGCGAGCAGATCGACGACCAGGGCGCCAAGACCGTCCAGCAGGCCATGAAGTACACGCCGGGCATCTTCACCGGACAGGTCGGGGCGTCCAATCGCTACGACTACGTGGTGATGCGCGGCTTCGCCGACAACAGCGTCGACAACGTCTTTCTCGATGGCCTCAAGACCATGGGTGACAGCGGCACCTTCAGCTCGCTGCAGGTCGATCCCTATTTCCTCGAACGCATCGACGTGGTGAAGGGGCCGGCGTCGGTGCTCTATGGCCGCAGCCTGCCGGGTGGGCTGGTGGCCCTGACCAGCAAGAAGCCGCTGTACCAGCCCTATCACCAGGTGCAGGCGACCCTGGGCAATCTCGGCCAACGCGGCGCCGGTTTCGATGTCGGCGGGCCGCTGGACGAGGAGGGACGTATCGCCTATCGCCTGGTGGGTCTGGCCCAGCACAGCGATACCCAGTTCGATCAC
Source organism: Pseudomonas oryzihabitans (assembly GCA_036946245.1). GTDB lineage: Bacteria > Pseudomonadota > Gammaproteobacteria > Pseudomonadales > Pseudomonadaceae > Chryseomonas > Chryseomonas oryzihabitans_G. The sequence continues at coordinate 3,555,153 of JAQIJM010000001.1, read as the reverse complement.
GTGGAGGAAGAGCGCTATGCCCTGGCGCCGAGCCTGGCCATCGACCTGAGCGACGCCACCACCCTGACCCTGCAGGCCTATCTCCAGAAGGACCCGGATGGCGGCTACCACAGCGGGGTGCCGGCCGAGGGCAGCCTCTATCGCCGCAATGGCCGCTACATCAGCAACCACTTCTTCGACGGCGAGCCGGACCACGACAAATTCGAGCGGACCCAGCAGATGGTCGGCTATCAGTTCGAGCATCGCTTCAATGACGTCTGGAGCGCGCGGCAGAATTTCCGTTATGCCAAGTCGCGGGTCGAGTTGGAGCAGGTCTATGGCTACGGCTATGTCGGTGACAGCGATCTGCTCAATCGGTACTACTCCGGCGGCCGCGAGAACCTGCACGCCTATACCCTGGACAACATGGTCCAGGCGGACTTCGAGTGGGCGGGTACCCGGCATACGCTGCTGGCCGGTGCCGACTACCAGCGGCGCTGGACCGGAGTGGACTGGCCCAGCGGTGCCGCCGAGCCGCTGGACGCCTTCGACCCGAGCTATGGTGGCCAGGTGACGATCTACCCCGGCAGCGAATACCGCCGCGAACTGGAGCAGACCGGTGTCTACCTGCAGGATCTGATCGAGCTGGACCGTTGGCGCTTCTCCCTGGGGCTGCGCCAGGACTGGGTAGAGATCGGCATCGAGGACCGCAGCTCTGGCTCGGGCAGTCGCGAGCGCCGTGGCCAGGCGAGTGGGCGCGCCGGGGTGCTCTATCTGTTCGACAACGGCCTGGCGCCTTACCTGAGCTATTCCACGTCCTTCAATCCCAATGCCTATAACGACGCCGCGGGCAACCCGCTGGAGCCGACCGAGGGCAAGCAGTGGGAGTTGGGGCTGAAGTACCAGCCGCCTGGAGGTTCCAGTTTCTACACCGCCTCGCTGTTCCATATCACCCAGGAAAACGTGGCGACCAAATTGCCCCAGGAGGACTTCTATTCCTCGGTGGGCGAGATCCGCTCGCGTGGCCTGGAGCTGGAGGGACATGTGCAACTGGCCGAGCGACTCAAGCTGCTGGGCAGCTACACCTTCACCGACATCGAATACACCCAGGCGCTGGATGGCACCCAGGGCAACACACCGAATCAGGCGCCACGGCACCAGGCGTCGCTGTGGGGGCAATACGAGCTGGCGGGGCCCCTGGCGGGCTTCAGCGTGGGCGCCGGCGCGCGGTACGTGGGCACTAGCTGGGCGGACAAGGCCAACACACTCAAGGTACCGGCCTACACCCTGGTGGACGCCATGCTCGCCTATGACTTCACCCGCCTGGGCCTACCGGGGCTCACCGCGCGGCTCAATGCCAACAATCTCTTGGGCAAGGACTATGTGGCGTCCTGCTACAGCCTGGATTTCTGCTACTTCGGCGAGGAGCGCAACGTGACCGCGACGGTCAGCTACCGCTTCTAGGCGCTCAGGGTCCTGGCACTCAGGCAGGACCCTCGGCCTCAAGCCTCCAGCTGACCACCGGCCAGGGCGCAGAGGCGGGAGGAGTCGAGGATGCGCACCTCCTTGCCGTCGGCTGCCAGCACGCCGCTCTGCTGAAGGCGGGTGAACACCCGGGATACCGTTTCCACGGCCAGGCCGAGGAAGTTGCCGATCTCGCTACGCGACATGCTCAAGCGAAATTGCTGGGCGGAGAAGCCGCGGGCATGGAAGCGCGCCGAGAGATTGACCAGGAAGGTGGCGATCCGCTCATCGGCGCTCTTCTTCGACAGCAGCACCATCATCTGCTGATCGTCGCGGATTTCCCGGCTCATCACCCGCAGCAGTTGGCGCCGCAACTGCGGCAACTGCTCGGAGAGCTCGTCGAGACGCGCGAAGGGGATCTCGCAGACGGTGGTGGTCTCCAGCGCCCGCGCCGAGACCGGATAGCGCTCGCTATCCATGCCCGACAGGCCGACCAGCTCGCTGGGCAGATGGAAGCCGGTGATCTGCTCCACGCCGCCATCGCTCAGGCTGCTGGTGCGCAGGGCCCCGGAACGCACCGCATAGACCGAGCCGAAGGCATCGCCCTGGCGGAACAGGTGGTCACCCTTGGCCAGCGGCCGGCCGCGCTTGACGATCTGGTCGAGGGCGTCCAGGTCCTTCAGGTCGAGCGACAACGGCAGGCACAGCGAGGCGAGGCTGCAATCCCGGCAATGGGCCGAGGCGGTACGCAGCTTGAGCGGCTCGGTCATCGGGGAGGATCGCTTCTCGTCTGGTTCCAAAAGTCTAACTTTAGCAGTCGTCACCGGCATGGGTCATATCACCCGGGAAAAGCGCTGGGGGTCGCCGTCCGGCAGGTAGCGGTCGAACAGCGTGCACAGGGCGCGGATCAGCAGGCGACCCGGTGGCAGTACCTGGATGCCGCGTTCATCGAGGCGGATCAGGCCGTCGGCGGCCATGGCGCTCAGTTGCGGCCAGGCGTCGGCGAAATACTGGCGGAAGTCCAGTTCGCAGCTGCGCTCGATGGCGGCGAAGTCCAACTGGAAGTGGCAGATCAGCTGGGCGATCACCGCGCCGCGGACACGATCGTCCCACGAGCGACGCAGGCCGCGGGCCACCGCCAGTTCACCCTGGCCCAGGCGTTCCTGGTAGTGGGCGAGGTCGGGACTGTTCTGGCACAGCAGCTCGCCGACCTGGCTGATGGCGGAGACGCCCAGGCCGAGCAGGTCGCAGTGGCCATGGGTGGTGTAGCCCTGGAAGTTGCGCTGCAGGGTACCGTCCTCCTGGGCACTGGTCAGGTCATCGTCGGGCAGGGCGAAGTGGTCCATGCCGAGGTAGCGATAGCCGGCGGCCCGCAATTGCTCCACGGTGCGCTGGAGCATCTCCAGCTTGGCGCCCGGGTCCGGTAGTTCGCTGGCCTCGATGTGCCGCTGCGGCGGAAAGCGCTGCGGCAGATGCGCGTAGTTGAACACCGACAGCCGATGGGGCTGCAGCTCAAGCACCCGCGCCACGGTGTGGGCGAATCCAGCCGGGGTCTGCCGGGGCAGGCCGTAGATGAGATCCAGGTTGATGGAGCGGTACCCGAGGGCGCGGGCGGCTTCCACCAGGGTGCGGGTATCGTCGAAGGGTTGCAGGCGGTTCACCGCCAGCTGTACCTGCAGGTCGAGGTCCTGGACGCCGAAGCTGACGCGGTTGAAGCCCAGTTCGCGCAGCAGCCCCATGGTGCTCCAATCGGCTTCGCGAGGATCGATCTCGATCGCGTAGTCACCACGGTCATCGTCGGCCAGGGTGAAATGACGCCGCACATCGGCCATCAGCTCGCGCAACTGCAGGGGATTGAGAAAGGTCGGGGTGCCACCGCCGAGATGCAGCTGTTCCACCCGCTGCCCACCGTCCAGATGGCGGCTGATGAGGGCCATTTCCTGGCGCAGGGCCGCGAGGTAGGCGGCGCTGCGGCTGCGGTCCTTGGTGATGACCTTGTGGCAGGCGCAGTAGTAGCAGATGTTGGCGCAGAACGGCAGGTGGACGTAGAGCGACAGGGGGCGCCGGGCCTGGCGGCTGAGCCGCAGGGCGCCGAACAGGTCGAAGGCGCCGATGCTATCGTGGAATTGCACGGCGGTGGGATAGGAGGTGTAGCGGGGGCCGGTGCGATCGTAGCGGGCGATGAGGTCGGCGTCCCAGACGAGGGCGGCTGTCATGCCGGGCTCCAAAGGTTTCGAGGTGAACAGTGTGAGGGGCACGGCCTGCGCTTTATTGATCCAGATCAATGAACGCCGGGTTAAGCTGCGCGGCTTTGACGAGGAGTAGCCCATGGCAGACGAGTTGTACCTCGGCACCTTTCGCGAGGTCAGGCCGCTGGGGACGCCCCTGGTGACCCTGTTGCTGGCCCATGGCGCCGGTGCGGGGATGGACAGCCCCTTCATGCAACGACTGGCGGAAGAGTTGGCGCGGCGCGACATCCGTACCCTGAGATTCGAGTTTCCCTACATGGCCCGGGCCCGTGCCGAGGGCAAGCGGCGTCCGCCGAATCCGGCGCCGGTATTGCTGGAGCACTGGCGGACCGTGGTTGCCAGCTGGCGCGCGGCGGAAGGCGGACCGCTGTGGCTGGCGGGCAAGTCCATGGGCGGGCGGATGGCGAGCCTGCTGGCCGACGAACTGGGCGCGGCCGGGCTCGTCTGTCTGGGCTATCCCTTCCACCCGGCCGGCAAGCCCGAACGACTGCGCACCGAGCATCTGGCGACGTTGGCCACGCCGACGCTGATCGTCCAGGGCGAGCGGGACGCCTTGGGCAACCGCGAGGAGGTGTCCGGCTACGCCCTGGCGGCGACCATCGAGGTGCACTGGATCGCCACGGCGGACCATGACCTCAAGCCGCTCAAGAGCAGCGGCCTCAGTCAGGCCCAGGTGTTGGCGGACACGGCGGCGCGGATCGCCGCCTTCGTGCGGACCGCGGCTATGGGCTAGAGCCCGTTCAAAGTCTCGCGAGCTAGAGACAAGCAAGGCAAAAATGGCTGAGGAAGCGGATCGGACTCGCGCTCGAGTTTACGAGTGGTAAATGAGCATTCCGAAGCCATTTTTAACGTAGTTTGGCCGACGCGCAGCAGACTTTGAGCAGGCTCTTAGATCACCCGGAAGCCACTGGTGCCATCGCGCCTCAGTTGCTCGACGAGGCCGAATTCCCAATCCAGATAGGCCTGCATGGCCTCGCGCGGGGCGTCGGTGCCTTCGTAGGGACGGCGATAGCGATCGCGGCGGGTCGATAGCAACTGCGTCTCGCCGCTTGCCACCGGTAGTCCGGCGGCCAGCCAGGCCGCGGTGCCGCCGTCCAGGAGCAGGACGGGGCGCTCGGTGATGGCCTGGACGTCGACGGCGGCGAAGGCGGCCAGTTGGCCACTGCCACAGGTGAAGACATAGCGCTCGGCGGGCGGCAGGGCTGCCGGCAGATCGGCACGCAGTACCCAGGCGGCGCCCGGGATATGCCTCTGCACATAGTTGGCGCTGGCGGTGACGTCCAGCACCAGGGTGCCGGGCTCCGCCAGCAATTCCTGCAGTCGGTCGACGGAAATGCGCTCCACCGGCCCGGGCGTGGGCGCGGGTGCCTGCCAGGGGCCGGTGGCGCTCAGGATGGCGGCGGGGACATCGTCCACCACCGCCACCTCCCAACCCATCTGCGCCAGCCAGGAGGCGCTCATGTTGGCGCGTACGCCGTCGTCGTCCAGAAGGGCCAGACGGGCGCCGCGCACCGGGGCGCTGTGGTCGGTCTCCTGTACCAGCTGGCCGCCCGGGGTGGAGCGGGCGCCGGGCAGATGGCCGGCGGCGAATTCCTCGGGGGTACGCACGTCGATCAGGTAGTTCGTCCGCCGGGGGTTGCTGCGCCAGGTCTCCAGTTCGCCGAAGGGCAGGCGGGCGACACCGGCGCGGTCGGCCACCTGGCGGGCGCGAGCGGCGGCGACGGCCTGGGTCGCCGGGCTCACCGCGCCGAAGCGGCGTGCCTGACCGTGTTCCAGTTGCTGACCCGCGAGCGTCCAGCCGATGGTGCCGTTACGCAGGGCCGCCACCGGATTGGGGATGCCGGCGTTGATCAGCGACTGGGCGCCGATCAGGCTGCGGGTACGGCCGGCACAGTTGACGATGACCCGCGTGCGGGGATCGGGCGCCAGCTCGGCGACGCGCAGCACCAGTTCGGCGCCCGGTACGCTGACGCCGCCGGGAATGCTCATGGTCTGGTATTCCTCGAAACGGCGGGCGTCCAGGATCACCACGTCGGCGTCCTGGTCCAGCAGCGCCTTGACCTCTTCGGCCGGCAGCGAGGGGGTATGGCGCCGGCTCTCCACCAGTTCGCCGAAGGCCTTGCTCGGTACGTTGACGTCGATGAACAGCTCGCCGCCGCTGGCACGCCAGCCTGCCAGGCCACCCTCGAGCAGGGCCACGTCGGTATAGCCCAGGGCCAGCAGGCGCTCGGCGGCGCGTTCGGCCAGGCCCTCGCCAGCGTCATAGAGGGTGATGGCCACGTCGCGGCGCGGCAGGCGCGCCCAGGCGTCCAGCTCCAGGCGCGACAAGGGCAGGTTGGCGGCCCACAGCGGATGGCCCTCGGCGAAGGGCGCTTCCTCGCGGACATCGAGCAGGGCGACTTCCGCCCCGGCGAGCAGGGCCTGGCGGATTTCGGCAGGGGTACGGACGGCGGTCATGGCGTGGCGGTCTCCTGGGACAGGTCCCACAGGTTGGGCAACTGGCGATTGGTGTAGCCGGAAATGAAGGGTTTCTCCTGGCCGTCGAGGTCATAGACGGCGCGGCGCACGGCGCCGATGTTGCCGCCATAGACGTGGATGCTGATGGAGGTGCGGTCGGCGTAGGCATTGCTCACCTGGTGGATGTCACCCACCCGCGGCGACACCGCCTCCACCTGGCCAGGCTCCAGCCGCACGGGTGCCCCTTCCGGCAACAGGCGGCCATCGGGCGCGCGGGCGAAGCCCTGGGCGTTCTCGGCGCCGCGCAGCATGCCGATCAGGCCCCAGGTGCGATGGTCGTGCACCGGCGTGGCCTGGCCCGGCCCCCAGACGAAGCTCACCACTGAAAAACGCTGGCGGGCATCGGCATGCAGCAGGTACTGGCTGTAGCGCTCGGGCCGGGGCAGGGCGCAGTCCTCGGGCAGCCAGTCGTCGTGGCGCACTAGGTCGCCGAGCAGGGCCGCCCCGCGGGCCAGCAGCTGGGGTTCGGCGGGCTGTTCGTCCACCAGGGCGGCGAGGTCGTGCAGGAACAGGCGCAGGCGGTCGAGCCTAAGGGTCATGACGGGCTCCACGGATAGGCGGGTGGCAGTGGGGCCATTAAAGCAGGGCCGAGACCCTCGACCTTAGATCGATTGGTTCTGTGCTGAAAACCGATAAATGCATGTTTATAAAATCAAGTTATCTGTTTTGAGCATATTAGGTTATGCGGAATCGGTATTTATGTTGGGTCGGTAACTGGCGTTAGGTTCTAAGCAGACCAGGGCAACGCGCCCGTCGCCCTGGCATTTCTTTTGCCCTCGGAGCCCTTGCATGACCGCCTTCGTCCCCTCGCTCGCCAGCGTCCGTGCCCAGGTGTCCGCCGCCGAATGGGAGGCGCGGGTCAAGCTCGCGGCGGCCTATCGGTTGGCGGCGCGCGAACGCTGGACCGATCACATCTACACCCATTTTTCGCTACGGGTGCCGGGGCCGGATGAGCACTTTCTAATCAATCCCTTCGGCCAGACCTTCGATGAGATCACCGCCTCCTCGCTGGTGAAGGTGGACATCGACGGGGAAATCGTCCTCGATCCCACGGGCTTCGGCATCAATCCCGCAGGCTATGTGATCCACAGCGCCATCCATCGCGCCCAACCCGAGACCCACGCGGTGCTGCACACCCATACCGCGGCGGGTATTGGCGTCTCGGCCCAGCGCGGGGGCCTGCTGATGATCTCCCAGCACGCCATGAGGTTCTTCCGACGCCTGGCCTACCATGGCTACGAAGGCGTGGCCCTGGATCTGGACGAGCAGAGCCGGCTGGTGGCCGATCTCGGACCGCACCAGGCCATGATCCTCTGCAATCATGGCTTGCTCACCACCGGCCAGAGTCTGGAGGAAGCCTTCTGGCACCTCTATTACCTGGAGCGCTCCTGCGCCGCGCAGCTGGCGGCCCAGAGTGGCGGGGCCGAGCTGGTGATAGCGCCCGACGCCGTTGCGCAGAAGGTCAGCGATCTCATTCCCGGCAACCTGGCGCGTGGGGCCCATGTTCGTCATTGGGAGGCGGCAGTACGCCAGCTGGAGCGTCACGAAGGTCGGGAGTACGCGCAATGAAGCGACTGCTCGCCACCCTGGGTCTGGCCTTGCTGCTGGGGCAGGCCCAGGCGGCGCCGGATCTCTCCGGGGTGACCCTGGTGCTGGGCGATCAGGCCCGTGGCCTGCGGGCCATGATGGAGGCCGCCGGCACACTGAACGGCGCGCCTTACCAGTATCGCTGGGCGAATTTCCAGGGCGCCGCGCCGCTGTTCGAGGCCCAGCGCGTCGGCGCGGTGGATACCTCCTACGCCGGTGACCTGCCCGTGCTGATGGCCGCTTCCGGTGGCGTACCGCTCAAGCTCATCGCCACCAATGTCGGCTTTCCCCAGGCCAACGGCCTGCTGGTGCAAGCCGCTTCACCGATCCGGTCGGTCAAGGATCTCAAGGGACGCACCGTGGTGGTGTCCTCGGCCAAGGGCAGCATCTCCCAGCACCTGCTCTATGCCGCCCTGGAAGAGGCTGGGCTCAGGCGCGAGGACGTGACGGTGAAGTTCGTGCTGCCCACCGACGCCAGCGCGGCCTTCAATGCCGGACAGATCGAAGCCTGGGCCACCTTCGACCCCTATCTCGGCATCGCCGAGCAGCATGGCGCGCGACTGCTGCGCGACGGCCAGGGGCTGACTACCGCGCTCGGCTTTCTGACCGCCACGCCGGCGTCCCTGGCAGATCCCGCCAAGCGCGCCGCCATCGCCGACTTCGCCGGCCGCCTGGCCCAGGCGCGGGCCTGGGCGGTGGCCCATCCGCAGGACTACGCCCGGGTCTATGCCGAGCTGACCCGCCTGCCGGAAGGTGCCGCCGCGGCCATCTCCGCCCGCACCTCCCGCGGCCTGCGCCCGGTGCAGCCAACGGACGTCGCCGCGGTGCAGAAGGTGGCCGATCTGTTCAGCGAACTCCAGGTGCTGCCCAAGCCGGTCGACGTAGCCGCCTTGGCCGATCCCTCCGTTTTCACCCAGGAACCCACGCCATGAACTCCTTCCGTCGCATCCTGCTGGCACTGCCGGTGCTGCTCGCCGCCAGCGCGGCCCTGGCCGCCGAGACCCTCACCCTGCGCATCGCCGACCAGAAGGGCAACATGCGCGCCCAGCTGGAGGCCGCCGACGGCCTGCGCGACCTGCCGGGCTATCGCATCCAGTGGGCGGAATTTCCCGCCGCCGCGCCCCTGGCCGAGGCGCTCAATGCCGGGGCGGTGGATGCCGGCATCATCGGCGATGGCCCGCTGCTGTTCGCCTTGGCCGCCGGCGCGCCGGTCAAGGCCATCGCCGTGGACAAGTCCGATCCCTATGGCACGGCGGTGATCGTGCCGCGCGACTCGCCGCTGCGGACGGCGACCGATCTCAAGGGCAAGCGCATCGCCACCGGGCGCGGCTCCATCGGCCATTACATCGCGCTCAAGGCACTGGATTCGGTGGGCCTGACCGCCCAGGACGTGAGCTTTCGCTTCCTCGGTCCGGTGGATGCCAAGATGGCCCTGGCCAATGGCTCGGTAGATGCCTGGGCCACCTGGGAGCCCTATACCGCCCAGGCCGAACAGGTGGATGGCGCCCGGGTGCTGGTCAACGGCCGTGGGCTCTGGGCGGGCAACAGCTTCCTGGCCGCCACCGACACGGCCCTGGCCGATCCGGCCCGGCGCGCGGCGCTGCAGGACTACCTCGACCGCCTGGCCGCCGCCCAGCGCTGGGGCTATGCCAATCTCGACAGCTATGCCAGGACCCTGGCGCAGATCATCGGCTTCCCGGAGGCGGTGGCGCGACTGCAGTTCGAGCGGCGGAAGCTGCACTGGGAACCCATCGACGCCCAGGTGGTGGCCGACCAGCAGGCGGCAGCGGACTTCTACCACCGCAGTGGCCTGATCCCGCGGCGGCTGGAGGCCCAGGCGACCTTCGCCCAGGGGTTCCGCGTGGCCAAGGCGGGCGAGGAACGGCAGGCGGTGCGGAAGTAGGCGGAGGCATGGGGGAGAATCCTCCCCCCAATCCTCCTCCTGAGGGAGAAGGGTCTTCCGCGGTGCCTCTGGGTAGGCGAAAGTCTGGCACGTACAGCGGCCTGGATATGGCCTATAGATATAACTCGAGCTTATTTCAAAACTCCTGTATGCCCTTAGTAGGCTATAAGACCCTATCCAAGGATGAGAGCCTTGCCATGCCGTTACCCCGTCCGTTCACCCGCCGTCCGCTCGGCCTCGGTCTCGCTGCCGGTTTGCTCATCGGCGTGCTCGGTGCGCCCCTGGCCGCCCAGGCCGAAGGCACTCTGCGCATCTCCGAACAGTTCGGGGTGTCCTATGTGATCCTGCACGTGGTGCGCGACCAGAAGCTGATCGAGAAGCATGGCAAGGAAGATGGCCTGGACATCAAGGTCGACTGGGTGAAGCTGTCCGGGGGCGCGGCCGTCAACGAGGCGGTGCTGTCGGGCGCGGTGGACGTGGGTTCGGCCGGTCTCGGTCCCTTGTTCACCCTCTGGGACCGCACCCATGGCCGGCAGAACGTCAGGGCCGTGGGCAGTCTGGGGGCTTTCCCCAATTACCTGGTCACCAACAATCCCCAGGTGAAGACCCTGGCCGACTTCACGGCCAAGGATCGTATCGCGGTGCCGGCGGTGAATGTGTCGGTGCAGTCCCGCATCCTGCAGTACGCCGCCGCCAAGGCGTTCGGCGAGAAGAACTGGAATCGCCTGGAGCCGCTGACGGTCGCGGTCCCCCACCCGGATGCGGCGGCGGCGGTGATCTCCGGAGGAACCGAGATCAACAGCCACTTCGCCAATCCGCCGTTCCAGGAGCAGGAGCTGGCCAGCGGCAAGGTGCACAGGGTGCTCAGCTCCTACGACGTTCTGGGTGGGGCCGTTTCGCCGAATCTGGTGTTCGTCACCGAGAAGTTCCGCCAGGACAATCCCAAGACCTACCAGGCCTTCCGCAAGGCGCTGGTGGAGGCAGGCCGGATCATCGAGAAGGACAAGGCCGCCGCCGCCCGTACCTACATCAAGGTGGAGAACTCCAAGCTCGATCCGGCGCTGGTTCAGCGGATCATCGAAAGTCCCGAGGTCAATTTCGACACGGCGCCGCAGAACACCCTGGGGCTCGCCCAGTTCATGTATCGCATCGGCGCCATCCGTAACCAGCCCAGCTCCTGGCAGGACTACTTCTTCGTCGACGCGCCCGATCAGAAGGGCAGCTGATCCTATCCCACGGGTTCCACCGGACCACCGGACGAGCCCTCGACACCTCGAGGTCTCCCATGGCTATTCCTCCGCTTTTCCAGCGTCTCGGGCTGCTCCTGGCGAGCACGACCCTGGCGCTGTCCGCCCAGGCCGCCGAGCTGCAGAAGATTCGCCTCGGCATCAACGACAGTCCGCAGAACGCTGCCCTGGAGCGCGCCGCCGGGCTGGCGCGGGAACAGGGGGTGGAGGTGGAGATCGTCGCCTTCAGCGACTGGAACACGCCGAACCTGGCGCTCGCCCACGGCGACATCGACGTCAACTATTTCCAGCACCAGCCGTTCCTGGACAACGCCAATGCCCAGAATGGTTACGGCCTGGTGCCCATCGCCTACGGCGTGGAGAACAAGGTCGGGCTCTATTCCAAGCGGGTGAAGAGTTTCGCCGAGGTGCCGGACGGTGCCACCGTGGCGGTGGCCGACGATCCGGTCAACCAGGGCCGTGGGCTGCAGCTCTACGCCCGTGCCGGCTTGATCCAGCTCAAGGCGGACGCCGGGCCCAAGGCCAGCCTGCAGGACATCGTCGCCAATCCCCGGCACCTCAAATTCATCGAGCTACCCGGTCCGCAACTGGCGCGGGTGCTGGACGACGTGACCCTGGCGCAAAGCTATCCCTCGCACATCCTCGCCGCCGGCACCGCCGATCCGAACAGCGCCCTGCTGTTCAGCGATGACGAAGCCAACGGTCACCTGTACGCCCTGCGCTTCGTCACCCAGCCAGACAAGGCTGCCGATCCGGCGATCCGTACCTTCATCCAGGTGTTCCAGAACGATCCGCGGGTGCGCGAGGCCATCGCCCAGGCCTATGGCAATCCGCAGCTCTACAGCCTGGCCTGGCTGAGCCGCCAGGAGGCGTCCCGATGAGCAATGCGCTGCGCAAACCCTTGGAAACCCAGGCGCCGGCCGCGCCGTTGGCCGCGCCCGTACGGGAGCACCTGCGCCTGAGCGGGGTGGCGAAGGTCTACCGCGGCGGGGCGGTGCCGGTCACCGCCTTGGCGGACATCGACCTGTCCATCGCCCGCGGTGAGATCTTCGGCATCATCGGTCGGAGCGGTGCGGGCAAGTCCAGCTTGATCCGCACCCTCAATCGCCTCGAGGACGTCAGCGCCGGCCAGGTGCTGATCGATGGCGTGGACATCGGTACCCTGAGGGGAGATCGGCTGGTGGCGCTACGCCGTCGCATCGGCATGATCTTCCAGCACTTCAACCTGCTGGCGTCGCAGACGGTACTGGAGAATCTGGCGCTACCGCTCAAGGCGGCGGGCTTTCGCCGCGACGAGATCGAGCGGCGCGCTCGCGAGCTGCTGGAGCTGGTGGGTCTGCAGGGCAAGGAGCAGGTCTATCCGTCGCGCCTTTCTGGCGGCCAGAAGCAACGAGTGGGCATTGCCCGGGCGCTGATGCTCAAACCCGAATTGCTGCTCTGCGACGAGGCTACCTCGGCGCTGGACCCGGAGACGACACAGTCGATCCTCGCGCTGTTGCAGGACATCAATCGCCGCCTGGGCCTGACCATCGTGCTCATCACCCACGAGATGGCGGTGATCCGCCAGATCTGCGACCGGGTGGTGGTGCTGGAGCATGGCCGCATCGTCGAGCAGGGGCCGGTGTGGCAGATCTTCGGCGCGCCCCAGGCCGAAGCCACCCAGGCGCTGTTGGCGCCCCTGGCGGCTCAGCTGCCGGCGGATCTCGCCAGTCGCCTGAGCCCCACCCGCCAGCCCGGCGCCCGGGCGGTGCTGGAGCTGAGCTACGACGGCCAGGGCGTGGAGCCCGACTTCCACGCCCTGGGCCAGGCCCTCGGCGCGCCGGTCGAGTTGTTGCACGGCGGTATCGACCGCATCCAGGGTCGCGCCCTGGGCCGCCTGCTGGTGGCCACGACGGCCCCCGAGCGGCGGCTCGCCGGCTTCCTGACCCAGGCCGGGCTGTTCGCCCGGGCGAAGGTGGTGGGTTATGTCTGACTTCATGCTCAAGGCGCTGTGGAAGGCCTTTCTCGATACGCTGACCATGGTCAGCGTATCGGCGGCCATCGTCTGGTTCGTCGGCATCGCCCTGGCGGTGGTGCTGGTCACCACCGGACGCGGCGCCATCTTCGCCGCGCCCACGCTCAACCGGGTGCTGGGCACGGTGATCAACGCCTTTCGCGCCACGCCTTTCATCATCCTGCTGGTGGCGCTGATCCCGCTGACGCGGCTGATCACCGGCACAACCATCGGCGTCTGGGCGGCGGTGGTGCCCATCACGCTCAGCGCCACGCCCTTCTTCGCCCGCATCGCCGAGGTGAGCCTGCGCGAGGTCGGCGGCGGGGTGATCGAAGCGGCCCAGGCGCTGGGTTGCGAGCGGCGCCACATCGTCTTCAACGTGCTCTTGCCCGAGGCCCTGCCGGGCATCATCGGTGGCTTCACCGTGACCCTGGTGGCCATGATCGGTGCCTCGGCCATGGCCGGTGCCATCGGCGCGGGGGGGTTGGGTGACCTGGCGATCCGCTACGGCTACCAGCGCTACGACACCCAGGTGATGGCGGTGGTGATCGCCATTCTGGTGGTGCTGGTGTGCGGTATCCAGTTCATCGGCGATCGCTACGTGCGGCACCTGCGCGCGCGCTAGATCCCCCGTCCTGTCCCGGCGACGCCCGGAGCGGCCCCTGGTCCTCCGGGCGTCGTCGTTTTCGTTCATCGGCCACCACACGTGCGAAAGCCGCATGCCAGAGCCCTGGAGGCACTGTTTCCGGGCGGACAGCAGGGCAACAGCTGCCTCGCGCAGAACAGTCTCGAAGTACCCTGAATTTATTTCAAAGCATTGAAATGTATAGGTTTTTAGACTTGGCCCGGTTCTTGATGATGCTCCGTTGACATCATCTCGACCGCCCCTTGCGGGCGGCATCATACGGAGGAAGCATCTTGTCCCACGCACCCCTCAAATTCGCTTACTGGGTCCCCAACGTCAGCGGCGGCCTGGTCGTCAGCAACATCGAGCAGCGCACCCATTGGGGCATCGACTACAACCGCACGCTGGCCCAGCTCGCCGAGCAGGCGGGGTTCGACTACGCCCTGACGCAGATCCGCTTCACCGCCGGCTATGGCGCCGAATACCAGCACGAGTCGGTGACCTTCAGCCATGCGCTGCTGGCCGCCACCGAGCGGCTCAAGGTCATCGCCGCCATCCTCCCTGGCCCCTGGAATCCGGCGCTGGCGGCCAAGCAGCTGGCGACCATCGACCAGCTCACCAATGGCCGCATCGCCATCAACCTGGTGTCCGGCTGGTTCAAGGGCGAATTCCACGGCATCGGCGAGCCCTGGCTGGAGCACGACGAGCGCTATCGCCGTTCCGAGGAATTCATCCGCGCCCTCAAGGGCATCTGGACGCAGGACAACTTCACCTTCGCCGGGGACTTCTATCGCTTCCGCGACTACACCCTCAAGCCCAAGCCGTTGCAGCAGCCGCACCCGGAAGTCTTCCAGGGCGGTAGCTCGCGGGCGGCGCGGGACATGGCGGCGCGGGTATCGGACTGGTACTTCACCAACGGCGGCAGCCGCGAGGACATCCGCGCCCAGGTGCAGGACCTGCGGGCCAAGGCCGCCGCGGCCGGCCGCGAGGTCAAGGTGGGCGTCAACGCCTTCATCATCGCCCGTGACACGGAGGCCGAGGCGCGCGAGGTGCTGCGGGAGATCGTCGCCCAGGCCAATCCGGAGGCGGTCAAGGCCTTCGGCGATGCGGCGCGCCAGGCCGGTGCCGCCAGCCCGGAAGGCAAGGGCAACTGGGCCAACTCCAGCTTCGAGGACCTGGTGCAGTACAACGACGGCTTCAAGCCCAACCTGATCGGCACCCCCGAGCAGATCGCCGAGCGCATCGTGGCGCTCAAGGCGGAGGGGGTGGATCTGGTACTGGCCGGCTTCCTGCACTTCCAGGAGGAGGTGGAGTACTTCGGCCGGCGGGTGCTGCCGCTGGTGCGCGAGCTGGAAGCCCGGGCCGCGGCCCAGGCGGCGGCCTAGGCCGTGGGGGCGGGGGGCCCGGCCGCGCGGCCGGTGCTGCTGGAGGTGAGCGACCTGAGCCTGGCCTTCGGTGGGGCCACGGCCTTCACCGAGGTGGGCTTCCAGGTGCGCGAGGGTGAAATCTGCGCCCTCATCGGGCCCAACGGCGCGGGCAAGAGCTCGCTGCTCAACGTGATCAACGGACTGTACCGACCGCAGCGGGGGAGGGTGCGCCTGGCGGGATCGAGCCGCGCCCTGCGCCGACCCCAGACGGCAGCCCGGGCGGGTGTCGCCCGTACCTTCCAGAACCTGGCGCTGTTCAAGGGCATGAGCGTGCTGGACAACGTGCTGACCGGGCGCGGTCGCCACCGCCGCGCGTCCTGGCTGGAACAGGCGCTGGGTGTGGCCAGGGCGCCAGCGGAAGAGCGGGTGCAACGCGCGGTGGCGGAGTGGGCGCTGGATTTCCTGCACCTGGGACCCTGGCGGGAAGCGCCGGTGGGCACCTTGCCCTATGGCCTGCAGAAGCGCGTGGAGCTGGCCCGGGCGCTGGCCGCCGAGCCGCGCCTGCTGTTGCTGGACGAACCCATGGCCGGGATGAATGCCGGGGAGAAGCAGGAGCTGAGCGGCTACATCCGGGCCATCAACCAGGAGCGCGGGGTGACCGTGGTGCTGATCGAGCACGACATCCAGGTGGTGATGCAGCTGGCGGATCACGTGGTGGTACTGGACTACGGTCGCCTCATCGCCGATGGCACACCCGCCGCGGTGCGTAACGACCCGGCGGTGATAGCCGCCTATCTGGGTACCCGGCACTAGGGAATACCTGCGCCCAAGGGAGAAAACCATGGCGTTTTTCTTGGAAGTCCTGCTCGGCGGCCTGCTCGCCGGGGTGATGTACGCCCTGGTGGCGCTGGGCTTCGTGCTCATCTATCGGGCCTCTGGCGTGTTCAACTTCGCCCAGGGGGCCATGCTGCTGTTCGCCGCCCTGACCTACGTCAGCCTGGTGGAACGCGGCCTGCCCGGCTGGCTGGCGCTGGTCATCACCCTGGGCTTCATGGTGTTGCTGGCGGTGGCGGTGGAACGCGTGGTGCTGCGGCCGCTGGTCAATCGCTCGCCGCTGGTGCTGTTCATGGCCACCCTCGGCCTGGCCTATTTCATCGAGGGCGCCGCCCAGGCGCTGTGGGGGGCCCAGGTGCACGGCCTGGACCTGGGTATCGAGGACACCCCCCTGGCAGTGGGCGAGCTACTGCTGTCGACCTTCGACCTGTTCGCCGCGGGGGTGGCGGCGGTGCTGGTCATCGGGCTGTCGCTGCTGTTCGACTGCACCCGCCTGGGCATCTCGTTGCGCGCCGTGGCCGACGATCCCTTGGCGGCCCAGGCGGTGGGCATCCGTCTGCCGCGCATCTGGGCGCTGGTGTGGGCGGTGGCGGGCTGCGTCGGCCTGGTGGCGGGCCTGCTCTGGGGCGCGCGGCTGGGGGTGCAATTCTCGCTGTCGCTGATCGTGCTCAAGGCGCTACCGGTGCTGATCATCGGCGGCTTCTCTTCGGTCGCCGGGGCCATCGCCGGCGGCCTGCTGATCGGGGCCAGCGAAAAACTCGCCGAGGTCTATCTCGGCCCCCTCATCGGCGGTGGCCTGGAGAACTGGTTTCCCTATGCCTTCGCCCTGGTATTCCTGCTGATCCGACCGGTCGGCCTGTTCGGCGAACCCACGGTCGAGCGCGTCTAGAGGACTTCCCATGAGCACTTCCCTCGACGCGCTGCCGGCGCGTCCATTGGCCCCCCGTGCGCTCGCGATTCGGCCGGCGCGCCTGGTATCGGCCGTACTCCTGGCGCTCGCCTTCGGCCTGCTGCCCTGGCTCGGCACCGACTATCTGTTCAATGCCCTGCTGATTCCCTTCCTGGTGCTGGCCCTGGCCGGGCTGGGCCTCAATCTGCTCACCGGCTATGCCGGGCAGCTGTCGTTGGGTTCGGCCGCCTTCATGGCGGTCGGTGCCTTCGCCACCTACAACCTGCAGGTGCGTCTGGGCTGGCCGCTGCCGCTCTGCCTGTTCGCCGGCGGCCTGCTGGCGGCGCTGGTGTCGCTGCTGTTCGGTCTGCCCAGCCTGAGGATTCGCGGCTTCTACCTGATCGTCTCCAGCTTGGCGGCGCAATTCTTCATCCTCTGGGCGCTGACCCGTTTCGACTGGTTCTCCCACGGCAGCGCCTCGGGCGTGATCAGCGCGCCGCCGCTGGTGCTGCTGGGCCAGGATTTCGGCGGGCCTCTGGGTCGCTATCTGGCGACCCTGGTGGTGGTCCTGGTGCTGTTCGCCTTCGCCGCGCGGCTGGTGCACGGCGAGCTCGGGCGAACCTGGATGGCGGTGCGCGACCGGGAAACGGCGGCCGCGGTGATGGGCCTGTCGGTGGTCCGCGCCAAGCTGCTGGCCTTTGCCCTGAGCGGCTTCTACCTGGGCGTCGCCGGGGCGCTCTGGGCCTTCGCCTACCTGGGCACGGTGGAGCCCCACGGCTTCGACCTGAGCCGTTCCTTCCAGATTCTCTTCATCGTCATCCTCGGCGGCCTGGGCAGCCTGGCCGGCAGTCTCTACGGCGCCGCCTTCATCGTGCTGTTCCCGCTGTTGCTCTCCAACCTGGCCGGCTGGTTGCCGGGCGATCTCATCGCCGCGGGTCAGCTGGAGAACCTGCAGAAGATGGTCTTCGGCGCCCTGATCATCCTGGTGCTGATCAAGGAACCCGAGGGCCTGGCCCGCCTCGCCACGCGCGGCTGGCAACGCCTGCAGCGCCGCTGACTTCACTCCCTGCCGGCGGGAAGGCCCGCCGGCGCTCCAGCCCTACAAGGAAAGTCCCCATGTTCAAACGTCATCTGCTCGGCAGCCTCGTCCTGGCCCTGGGCCTCACCACCTTCGGCCCGGCCCAGGCCGCGGGCGAACAATACTTCCCGCTGCAGAGCTATCGGGTCGGCCCCTATGCGGCTGGAGGCACCGGCTTCTTCGGCGGTTTCATCGACTACCTGAAGTACGTCAACGCCAACGGTGGCGTGAATGGCGTCAAGCTGGTGTGGAGCGAGTGCGAGACCGAGTACGTCGTCGAGAAGGGCGTGGAGTGCTACGAGCGCCTGAAGAACGGCCGGGACGGCGCGCCCGCGGCCGCCACCAATCCGCTGTCGGTGGGTATCGCCTATGCCACTCTGGAAAGGTCCACCGCCGACCGCTTGCCGCTGATCACCATCAACCACGGCCGCACCGATTCCACCGATGGCAGCGTCTTCCCCTATGTCTTCCCGCTGCAGCTCAATCCCTATTCGGAGGTCTCGGCCATCCTCAACTGGATCGCCCAGCAGGGGGGTGGGGAGGCCAGCCTCAAGGGCAAGAAGATCGTCACCCTCTATCACGGCTCACCCTACGGCAAGGAGACCAACGAGGTGTTGCAGAAGCTGGCGGACCGCTACGGCTTCGCGCTGACCCTGCTCGAAGTGCCCCATCCGGGCAACGAGCAGCAATCCCAGTGGCTCAACATTCGCCGGATCAAGCCCGACTGGGTGATCCTGCGTGGCTGGGGCGTGATGAATCCGGTGGCGATCAAGACCGCGCAGAAGGTCGGCTATCCGGTCGACCACATCATCGGCAACATCTGGAGCAACTCCGAGGAAGACGTGCGCCCGGCCGGCGCGGCGGCCAAGGGCTTCCTGGCCATCACCACCCATCCCTCGGGCACCGCCTTTCCCGTGCTGCAGGGCATCGAACGCGACGTGGTGGCCAAGGGGCAGAGCGACCTGGCCGATCCCAAGCGCTTCGGCACCGTCTACTACAACCTCGGGGTGGTAAACGGCATCCTCAACGTTGAGGCCCTGCGCCTGGCCCAGGCCAGGTACGGCGACAAGCCCCTCAGCGGTGAGCAGGTGCGCTGGGGCTTCGAACACCTGAATCTGGACGACGCCCGCCTGCAGGCCCTGGGCGCCAAGGGGCTGGTGCAGCCGCTCAAGCTCTCCTGCGCCGACCACGAAGGCGGTGGCGCTATCCGTATCCAGCAATGGGACGGCGAGCAGTGGCAACTGGTGAGCGACTGGGTGCAGGCCGACCGCGCCTTCCTGCGGCCGATCATCGAGGCCTCGGCGCAGCAGTACGCCAAGGAAAAGGGCATCACGCCCCGTGACTGCAGCAAGGAGGGCTGATCCATGACGGGCGCTCCCTTGCTGGCCGTCGACGCCATCGAAATCCGCTACGAGCAGGCGATCCTGGCCGTCAGCGGGGTGAGTCTCGCCGTTCAATCGGGGCAGGTGGTGGCCCTGCTGGGCGCCAACGGCGCGGGCAAGAGCACCACGCTCAAGGCCATTTCCGGGCTGCTCGGCGCCCAGCGCGGCCAGCTCGTCGCGGGCGCCATCCGCTACCAGGGTCAGGACCTCATTGGCCAGGCACCGGATGCCCGGGTACGCGCCGGTCTGGTCCAGGTGCTGGAGGGGCGTCACTGCTTCGGCCGGCTGAGCGTGGAGGAGAATCTGCTCAGCGGCGGCTTCGTCCGCCGCCTGGGACGCGGCGCCCAGCGCGCCGAACTGGAGCGGATCTACGCCTGGTTTCCGCGCCTGGCGGCCAAGCGCAAGCACCTGGCCGGGCTGACCTCGGGCGGTGAGCAGCAGATGATCGCCCTGGGCCGCGCCCTCATGGCCCGGCCCCGCCTGCTGCTGCTGGACGAACCCTCCATGGGCCTGGCGCCCCTGGTGGTGGAGGAGATCTTCGAAAGCGTCGCCCGGCTCAACCGGGAGGAGGGCCTGAGCGTACTCATGGCCGAGCAGAACAGCGCCATCGCGCTGGACCATGCGCACCAGGCCTATGTGCTGGAGAGCGGCCGAGTGGTGCAGGCGGGCATTCCCGGCAAGAGCCTGTCGCGGGAGGCGGTGCAGGCGGCCTATCTGGGCGTCGGCTGACGGAAGACGGCGGCCGGTCCGGCATTCCCCACGGGATCGCGGTCGGGCGCCGACCACCGGGCGATAATCGCCCGGAAACCACCGTTCCAGCGCGGTCCGGGCTTCAGACCGCTTGGCTCGGGTCGACATCCTTCAGGACATTCCTACCGTCCGCTGGGGACTTCGATGAATCCGAACAATTACAACATAGGAACGCGTGCCGGCCTGAGCTTCGCCCTCATCGCCGGCCTGGTGCTGCTGCTCGGGCTGTTCGGCCTGTACAACGCTCATTCGCTGCGCGCCGCGCTGGTCCACACCGAGGAGGTTTCGCTGGCCGGTAGCCGTGCGCTGGCGCAGATCCGGGACAACCAGCTGGGCATCCGGGTCATCACCCTGCGCATGGTGCTCAATCGCGAACCCGCGGTCCTGACGCCCACCGTGGCTCGCCTCGAGGTCCTGGTCGGGCTGCTGGACAGGGCCATGCAAGACTATCGCCGCGCGGTGACCGAGCAGGGCCGCACGGCCTTCGAGCAGTTGGACGCCACCATCGGCCACTACCGGGGCCTGCTGGGCCAGTACCGCACGCTGTCCGACCAGAACGACCTGGACGCCATGCGCGCGCTGCTCAACGGTGGCATCCAGGACGCCTCCAACAAGACCGGCGATTTGTTCAATGTCTTGCTCAAGACCAACGTGGAAGAAAGCAACGCCTATACGGCGGAGGCGACCGCGCGCTACCAGGCCATCTGGTTCGGTTCGCTGCTGGTACTGGGCCTGGCGCTGGTACTGACCATCGCCCTGGCCTGGGGCCTGACCCGCAGCATCGTCAAGCCGCTGCGCTCCGCGATCGCGGCGGCGCGGGCCATGGCCGCTGGCGATCTGCGCCAGACCTTGCAGGGGCAGGGTCGCGACGAGCCTTCGCAGTTGCTGGACGCCCTGGCCGGAATGCAGGCCAGTCTGCGTCAGGCGCTGGGACTGATCGCCAGTACCTCGGATCAGCTGAGCGGTGCCTGTGGCGAGGTGAGCCGTATCACCCAGCGCAACCTGGGCGAAGTGGCGCAGCAGCACGACGAGATCCAGCAGGCGGCCACGGCGGTCAACGAGATGACCGCCGCCGTGGAAGAGGTGGCCGGTAATGCGGTCTCGACCTCGCAGGCGTCCGACGAGTCCCAACGAATCGCCCAGCGTGGCGCCCAGCAGGTGCAGCACACTCTGACCACCATCCGGGTGCTGGGACAGGGGGTGAGCGAGGCGTCGGTCGGTATCGGGCAACTGGCGGAAGAATCGCAGAAGATAGGCACGGTGCTGGACGTGATCCGCGCCATCGCCGAACAGACCAACCTGCTGGCGCTCAACGCCGCCATCGAGGCCGCTCGCGCCGGCGATGCCGGTCGTGGTTTCGCCGTGGTCGCCGACGAAGTACGGGCCCTGGCCGGACGTACGCAAAGCTCCACTGCCGAGATCGAACAGATGGTCATGCGCATCCAGACCGGTACGCGGCACGCGGTGGAGGCGATGCAGACCGGTACCCGCCAGGTGGGCGAGAGCCTCGTCAGCGCCGAGGCCAGCGGCCAGGCGCTCGAGGAGATCAACCAGGCGATCGTGGCCATCCACGAGCGCAATCTGGTGATCGCCAGCGCGGCCGAGGAGCAGGCCCAGGTCGCCCGGGAAATCGATCGCAACCTGGTGAACATCCGCGACCTGTCCGTGCGCAACTCGGACGCCTCGTCCCAGGTGGGCGGTGCCATCGACGAGCTGAGCGGGACCTCGGGGGAGCTGCGGCGGATGCTGCATCGCTTTCAGTTCTGAGGGCTGAGGGGCGTCGGGTCGCTTTGAGGTACGGGTCGCCGTTCCCGCTGCTGTCCTGGGCTAAGCTTCCGGGGCAGCCGTCAGGGAATTACCGTGAACAAGACCTCCTACAACACCGTCGCCGATGCCTTCCGCCAGGCCAGGGCCAGCCTCAGGGAGGACGAGAGTCGTTATCTGGACCTGCTGCTGGAACACCTGCCGCCCGGTGCCACGCTGCTCGACCTGGGCTGCGGTACGGGAACGCCGGTGGCGGCGGCCATCATCGCCCGTGGATATCGCGTTCTGGGGGTCGATCAGGCGGCCGCCATGCTGGCCCATGCGCGGCGGGACTTTCCCAAGCAGCGCTGGATAGAGGCGCGCCTCGAAAGCTATGCCTGCGCCGAGCCCTATCAGGGCGCGCTGCTCTGGGATTCACTGTTCCATCTGGAGCGCCAGTGGCATGCCGTCGTCCTCGGCCGGGTGATCGCCGGGTTGCCCCAAGGTGGGCGGCTGATGCTGACCTCGGGCGGTTCGACCAACGAGGCCTTCGTCGACCAGATGTTCGGCCAGCCCTTCTTCTACGATTCCCATCCTCCCGAGGTGCTGCGCACCCTCTTGCTGGAGCAGGGCGTGCGCATTCTCGTCGAGGAAGTCATGGACCTGCCCGACGGCGACCGCAACAAGGGACGCTGCGTCTTCGTCGTCGAGAAGCTTTGATCGGCCCGCCGGCGCTACTCCTTCCAACCCGGCTGATAGAGGCTCCCGTGGGCCTGGTCCAGGGCGGCGCGGACCTTGGGCGAGTGCTGGTAGAGGTCGATCAGCTTGGCCAGGCGCGGATCGTCCCTGTTGTCCGGGCGGGCGACGAACTGGATGACGTACTCGGGGTGGTCGAGGCCGTCGAAGAGCAGGGCCTGGTTGGGGTCGATGGTCTTGGCCAGGCGCAGGTAGTGCGGATAGCCCTGGGCCACGTCGACGTCGTCCAGCGAGCGGGCCAGCTGCACGGCCTCCAGTTCGACGATCTGGATATCGCGCGGATTGCCGGTGATGTCCGCCAGGGTGGCGTGGTAGCCGACGCCGGGCTTGAGGGTGATGAAGCCGGCCTTCTCCAGCAGCAACAGGCCACGGCCGCCATTGATGGCGTCGTTGGCGATGGCCACCCGCGCGCCCTTGGGCACCTCGGCCAGGGTGCGGTACTTCTTCGAATAGAGGCCGACGTTGTTGATGATCCCCGGCGCCACCGCCACCAGGTCATAGCCGGCGGTGCGCTTGGCGTTTTCCAGGAAGGGGATGTGCTGGTAGTAGTTGGCGTCGATGTCGTGGTTGGCGAGGCTGGTGTTGGGGGCGATCCAGTCGCTGAATTCGACGATCTCCACGTCCACCCCGGCGACCTTGGCCTCCTGCACCGCGACTTCCAGCGGCGGGGCGAAGGCGGCGGTGGTGCCGATCTTGAGCGGCGCGGCCAGGGCTGCGGAGCTGAAGAGGCCGAGGGCGAAGAGCAGGGGCTTGAGGCGGGTCATGGGGCGTCCTTGAAGGGTCAGTCCTGGCGGAAACGGCTGCCGAAATGGCGGGTGTCGAGGTGGTCGCCGCGGCCGAACAGCTTGTGTCTGAAGCTGCCCTCGGCATAGGCGGTCTTGTAGCGACCCCGGCTCTGCAACTCCGGGATCACCAGGTCGATGAAGTCGCCGTAGCACTCGGGGTGACGGTGCGGGCCAGGTTGAAGCCGTCCAGCCCGGTTTCGTCGATCCAGCCGAGCAGGGCATCGGCCACCTGCCCCGGATCGCCGACCAGGGCGGTGTAGCGGCCACCGAGGGCGTGCTGCTCCAGCAGCTTGCGGCGGGTCCAGCCGGCGTCCTTGGCGACCAGGCGCTTGAGCGCCGACTCGATGGCCTCGGTCCGTTGCGGGCGGATGGGTTCGTCGAGGCCATAGGCGGCGAGATCTATGCCCACCGAAGCGGAGTGGTGGGCGACGCCGGCTTCGGGACTGGCGTAATGCAGGTATTCGGCGTGCTTGTCGCGGGCTTCGGCGGCGGTGGGGGCGACGATCACCGTGAGGCCCATGAACAGCTTGACGTCATCCGCGCGGCGGCCGGCGGCCACTGCCGCGCCCCGCACCCGCTCAACCTGGGCGCGGGTAGCGGCCTGGTCCTGTCCGGAGATGAACACGCACTCGGCATGGCGCCCGGCAAAGGCCAGGCCGCGATCCGAGGAGCCGGCCTGGAACAGCAGCGGGGTGCGTTGCCGCGAGGGCTCGCAGAGGTGATAGCCCTCGACGTCGAAGAATTCGCCATGATGCGCGACCTTGCGCACCCGCTCGGGACGGGCATAGATCCGCTGGACGCGATCCCGGACCACGGCATCGTCGGCCCAGCTGCCTTCGAGCAGCTTGTAGAGGACTTCCAGGTATTCGTCGGCCTGGTCGTAGCGGCGGTCGTGGGCGATCTGCCGGTCCAGGCCCATGGCGCGGGCGGCGCTGTCCAGGTAGCCGGTGACGATGTTCCAGCCGACCCGACCTTCGCTCAGGTGATCCAGGGTGGAAAGGCGGCGGGCGAAGGGATAGGGCGGCTCGTAGGTGAGGTTGGCGGTGAGGCCGAAACCCAGGTGCCGGGTGCTGGCGGCCATGGCCGAGACCAGCAGGAAGGGGTCGTTGACCGGCAGCTGGATGGATTCGCGCAGGGTAAGGTCGACATTGCCGCCATAGACGTCGTAGACGCCCAGGATGTCGGCGATGAACAGCCCATCGAACAGCCCGCGTTCCAGCAGCTGGGCCAGCTCGGTCCAGTAGCCGAGGGTGTGGTAGCGGCTGGAGGTATCGCGCGGATGGGTCCAGAGGCCGTGGTTGATGTGGCC
This sequence comes from Pseudomonas oryzihabitans, assembly GCA_036946245.1. Classification (GTDB taxonomy): domain Bacteria; phylum Pseudomonadota; class Gammaproteobacteria; order Pseudomonadales; family Pseudomonadaceae; genus Chryseomonas; species Chryseomonas oryzihabitans_G. The sequence goes on along the minus strand of JAQIJM010000001.1, from coordinate 3,530,696 downwards.
CACGGTGTTCATGTTGAAGGCGTTGAGCAGCACCTGCTTGGCGGGAGCGGTCATGGGGCGGGCGCCCCAGCAGGGGAAAAAATCCGGAGCACAACCATGGGACCCTCGGGTTCAAGGCGAAAGGAGAGATCCGGTGGTCCGGTGGTTATACGTTAGCTTCAAGATATATCGGGCTTTAAATAGCCTTTCGGAATAACGTTAAGGTGTTTGCGGGCTTGGCGCCTTCCTCTAACCAAATTCCAAATCGGTATTAAGCTGGTTGCTGCTTATTCCTTATCGTGGCTGGTAATCATTCGTCGCCCGCCGAGAAATTCATGAGTGCCACTCGCTTTTCGTTCCGCTCGAGGCTTCGCCAGGGGCTGCTCGCCCTAGGGTTGCTGGGTCTCGCCTGCGCCGCTCAGGCCGATACCACCCTGCGCATCGGCTACCAGAAGTCCTCCACCCTGTTGGTGCTGCTCAAGGAGCAGGGCACCCTGCAACGCGACCTGGCGGCCAAGGGCATCACCCTCAGCTGGCACGAGTTCTCCAGCGGCCTGCCGCTGCTGGAAGCCCTCAACGTGGGCAACGTGGATCTCTCCGCCGACGTCGCCGACACCGTGCCGGTGTTCGCCCAGGCGGCGGGCGCCAAGCTCACCTATTTCGCCCGGGAAACGCCATCGCCCCAGGCCCAGGCCATCCTGGTCCCGGAGGGCTCGCCGCTGCAGACCCTTGCCGATCTCAAGGGCAAGCGCATCGCCGTGACCAAGGCCGCCGGTAGCCACTACCTGCTGATCGCCGCCCTGCAGAAGGCCGGGCTGACCTTCGCCGACATCCAGCCGGCCTATCTCACCCCGGCCGACGGCCGCGCCGCCCTGGAGAACGGCAAGGTGGATGCCTGGGTAACCTGGGAGCCCTTCGTCGCCAGCGCCCAGCGCCAGCAACACGTTCGCATCCTCGCCTCGGGCGAGGGCCTGGCCAGCTACCAGCGCTACTACCTGGCCGCCACGCCCTATGCCCAGGCCCATCCCGAGGTACTGGCCCTGGTCTTCGCCGAATTGCAGCGCACCGGCCAGTGGGTGAAGCAGCACCCCGACGCCGCGGCACGCATCCTCGGTCCGCAGTGGGGTCGCCTGGACCAGGCCACCGTCGAGCTGGCCAACAGCCGCCGCACCTACGACGTCCAGCCAGTCAGTCGCGCGGCCCTCGGCGAGCAGCAGCGCATCGCCGATGCCTTCCATGCGGCCAAGCTGCTACCCACTGCCGTGGACGCCAGCGCCGTGGACCTCTGGACCCCCAGCGCCCCCTGACCTCCCGCTAGCCGACAAGGAACTCGAGATGCACAAGACCACGCTACGCTGGGCCGCCGGCCTGGCCCTGCTCGGCAGCGCGCTGCTGGCGCAGGCCGCGCCGCCCAAGGAAGTCCGCTTGGACTACGCCTACTATGCCCCCACCAGCCTGGTGCTCAAGGAGCAGGGCTTGCTGGAAAAGCGCCTGGGCGAGCAGGGCATCGCCGTGCGCTGGGTGTTCAGCCAGGGTAGCAATCGCTCGCTGGAATACCTCAACAGCGGCAGCACCGATTTCGCCTCCACCGCCGGACTTGCCGCGCTGCTCAGCCGCGCCAATGGCGCGCCGATCGAAACCCTCTACCTCGCCAGTCGCCCGGAGTGGACCGCCCTGGTGGTGCCCAAGGATTCGCCGCTCAAGTCCCTGGCCGATTTGAAGGGCAAGAAGATCGCCGCGACCAAGGGGACCGATCCCTATCTGTTCCTGCTGCGCAGCCTGCGCGAGGCGGGTCTGAAGAAGGGTGACGTGGAGATCGTGCATCTCCAGCACCCGGACGGTCGTGTCGCCCTGGAGCGTGGCCAGGTGGATGCCTGGGCCGGGCTCGATCCGCACATGGCCGCCAGCGAATTGCAGGCGGGCTCGCGTCTGCTCTATCGCAATCTCGACTTCAACAGCTATGGCGTGCTGAGCACCACCGAGGCCTTCGCCAAGGCCCAGCCGGAGCTGGTCAAGGCGGTGCTGGGCGCCTATGAGGACGCCCGCCACTGGACCCTGGCCCATCCCCAGGAGACCGCCGAATTGCTGGCCAGGGCGTCCGGCCTGCCGCTGGAAGTCGCTCAGCGCCAGCTCGCCCGTACCGATTTCAGCCAGCCGCTGCCGGGCCCGCAATTTGTCGCCGCGCTCAAGGGCGCCGCGCCCTTGCTGGCCGAAGAGGGCCTGGTACGCCCCGGCGTGGATGCCGTCGCGGCGGTCGATGCCCTGGTCCAGCCGGCCTTGGCCCAGGCAGTGATCAAGGCTGAGCCTGTCGTGGCCAAGGTGACCGCGCCGTGAGTGATGAGCTGACCCAGGCCGCGCCGCTGGGCCAGGCCTTCCGACCCGCCCGCAGTGCGCGTGGCCGCTGGCGCGGTGGCGTGCTGCCCCTGGCGCTGGTGGTGGTGCTGGAAGCGGTGGTGCGCCTGGGCTGGCTGCCGGCCTACCAGATGCCACCGCCCAGCGAGGTGCTACGGACCCTGTGGCTGCTGGGGGAAGGGGAGTTGTGGCGGCACCTGGCGGCCAGTCTGGCGCGGGTCGCCAGTGGCTTCGCCCTGGGCGCGGGTCTGGCGTTGCTGATCGGCGCCTGGGTGGGGCTGTCGCGCCGCGCCGAAGCCTATCTCGATCCGCTGTTCCAGGCGCTGCGCGCCATTCCCAGCCTGGCCTGGGTACCCTTGCTGCTGCTCTGGCTGGGTATCGATGAAACGCCCAAGATCGTGCTGATCGCCCTGGGCGCCTTCTTTCCGCTGTACCTGGCGCTGGTCAGCGGCATCCGCGACGTCGATCGCCGCCTGGTGGAAGTGGGGCGCCTCTACCGACTGTCGCGTCCGGCGCTGATCCGCCGCATCCTGCTGCCGGCCGCCTTGCCCAGTCTGTTCACCGGCCTGCGCGGAGCCCTGAGCATGAGCTGGATGTTCCTGGTGGCCGCCGAACTGATCGCCGCCACCGCCGGCCTCGGCTACCTGCTCAGCGACGGTCGGGAGACCTCGCGACCGGACGTGGTCATCGCCGCCATCCTGGTGCTGGCGGTGCTCGGCAAGCTCAGTGACGAATTGCTGCTGCGCCTGGAACGCCGGGCGCTGGCCTGGCGCGATACCTATCAGGGTGGTTAGTGATGAGCGAACCCCTGCTGTCTCTCGAACGCATCGGCAAGGCCTTTGCCGGGCGCCGGGTGCTGGAAGGCGTCGACCTGAGCCTGGCCGCCGGCGAGGTGGTCAGCCTGCTCGGTGCCAGTGGCTGCGGCAAGAGCACCCTGCTGCGCATCGCCGCCGGGCTGGATGATGAATTCAGCGGTCGCATGACTCTGGCCGCGGCCAGCCAGGGCGTTGGCGTGGTGTTCCAGGAGCCGCGGCTGATGCCCTGGCTGGACGTGGCCGCCAATGTCGGTTTCGCCGACGGCGCGCGCTTCGATCGTGCCTGGACGGCGCAGTTGCTCAGTGACGTCGGACTGGAGGGGCAGGGCGCCTTGCTGCCCAAGCAACTCTCCGGCGGCATGGCCCAGCGCGTCGCCATCGCCCGCGGACTCTATGGTCGCCCACGGCTGCTGTTGCTCGACGAGCCCTTTAGCGCGGTGGACGCCTTCACCCGCTGGCAATTGCAGGACCTGGTGCTGCGCCTGGTGGCCCGGTATCACATCGGCGTGCTGCTGGTGACCCACGACCTGGACGAGGCCTTCTACCTGGGCGACCGCGTCCTGGTCCTGGGCGGCGCGCCCTCCCGTGTGCAGCGCCGCTTCGCCGTGGCCGCGCCCCATCCGCGTGAAAGGCGCAGCCCCGCCTTGCTGGCCCAGGCCGCCGAGGCCTATGAGGAATTGCAGCGGCTCAGGGTGCCGCTCTGAGCGCACCGCAACAGGTCTGACTTGCGCATTTCGCAGAGCTATCGCCGGTCTGCCGGTCTGACCGAGTCCGATTCCTGCGCGGTGCCAGCCAGCAAGGCCTTGTCTAGGCGATAACCTTGGTATAATGTAATTTCAAAGTACCACTGGGTTTGGTTGACGTGTGTTTTTCCAAGTTGATCAAGCAGTGAGGTAGGCACCGTCCTGCCTGATCACCGCGCCTGGTATTGTCTTTCGTTATAATAAAAAACATATGGAGATCGTTCATGATCGAAGTCATCAATCCCGCCACCGGGGCCGCCATCGCGACCTACTACACCCACACGCCGACCCAGGTCGAAGCGCGCCTGGCCCAGGCCGCTGCTGCGCAGCGGTCATGGGCCGAGCGTCCTCTCGCCGAGCGCTGCGCGGCCTTGGTGCGGCTGGCCTCTGTCTTGCGCACCGGGCGCGACACCTATGCCCGACTCATCGTCAGCGAGATGGGCAAGCCGCTGGTGGAAGCCGAGGCGGAGATCGAGAAATCCGCGCTGACCTGCGAGTTCTACGCCGAGCAGGCACCGCACTTTCTCGCCGATACCCCGGTGGCCAGCGCCGCCGTCGACAGCCGGGTGGTCTACGATCCGCTGGGCGTGGTGCTCGCGGTGATGCCCTGGAACTATCCGTTCTGGCAGTTCGTCCGCTTCGCCGCACCGGCGCTGGCCGCCGGCAATGGCGCCATCCTCAAGCACGCCAGCAACGTGCCAGGCTGCGCCCTGGCGCTGGAGCAGGCGTTTGCCGAGGCTGACCTGCCAACCGGCCTGGTGGCGACCCTGCTGATCGAGGCCAGGGAGGTCGCCGGGGTGCTGGCCGATCCGCGCATCGCCGCCGTCACCCTGACCGGCTCCACCGCGGTCGGCCAGCAGGTGGCCAGCCAGGCCGGCGCGCTCATGAAGAAGCAGGTGCTGGAACTGGGCGGCTCGGACCCCTTCATCGTGCTGGCCGATGCCGACGTGGCCCTGGCCGCGCAGACCGCAGTCAAGGCGCGCTTCGGCAACGCCGGTCAGAGCTGCATTTCCGCCAAGCGCTTCATCGTCGTCGAGGCGGTGGCCGATGCCTTCACGGAGGCCTTCGCCACCGCTGCCGCCACCCTGCAGCTGGGCGATCCGCTGGAGCGGGCTACCCAGATCGGTCCGCTGGCCCGTGCCAGTCTGCGCGAGGATCTGCAGCGCCAGGTGACGCTCAGCCTCGCCGAAGGCGCACGCCTGGTGCTCGGCGGTACGCCGCTGCCGGGGCCGGGCTTCTTCTATCCGCCCACCGTGCTCGACCGGGTGACTCCGGAGATGACCGTGGCCCGTGAGGAAACCTTCGGGCCGGTGGCCGCGATCATCCGGGTCGCCGACGAGGAGGAGGCGATCCGTGTCGCCAATGCCAGCGAATTCGGTCTTGGCGCTGCCCTCTGGACGCGTGACCTGGCGAAAGCCCAGCGTCTCGCCCGGCGCATCGAGGCCGGTGCAGTGTTCATCAATGCCCTGGTGGCCTCGAATCCGCGGGTGCCCTTTGGCGGCATCAAGCAGTCCGGCTATGGCCGCGAGCTGGGCGAATGGGGCATTCGCGAATTCACCAATATCAAGACCGTCTGGCAAGGCTGACCTCGAGGAGTTTTCCATGATCAAGACCGATTCCGCTGCCTGGCTGCTCAAACCCGAGGCCATCACCAGGCACGACCGCGGCGGTGGCGCTGCGACCACGCCGCTGGTGACCGCTGGCCTGGGGGCACGCACCTTCATCAACGGCTACACCGAATTCCAGGGTGGGGCGCAGATTCCCTTCCATTTCCACAATTGCGAAGAGAGCGTGATGCTGGTGGAGGGCCGGGCGATCTTCGACATCGACGGCCAGGAATTCACCCTCGCACCCCAGGACGTCACCTATATCCCCGCCGGGGTGCCCCATCGCTTTCGCAATGCCTCGGCGACCGAGCCCATGAAGATCCTCTGGATCTATGGCTCGGCCGACGCTACCCGCACCCTGGTGGAAACGGGTGAGACGCGCCCGATCGCCGCCGAACACCGTACCCAGTCCTAGGAGACACCCATGCCGGAAATCATCGTTCACGCCGTAAAGGGTCGTAGTGCCGAACAGAAGAAGCTATTGATGAAGCGCATCACCGAGGCGGTGGTGGACAGCTTCGGCGTGGCTGCCGACCGCGTCATCGTGCAGATCGTCGAGGCCGAGCCGGAAGACAAGGCACGCGGCGGTGTGCCCTACAGCGAACGCTGAAACAGGCACCTGGCAAGCGTTCGCCAGGCGCGAACGCTGCGTTGGCCAAAGGTCAATTTTCGCTGGGCAGCGGGTTGCCTAAGGTGGCGCAAGCGGGTCTGACGGGCGCCATGGCGCGGACGTCGGACCTTTCCAGTCGGTGCCAGGAGAGCCCTATGTACGCCTATGTCGGCAGCCGAACCACCCGTGCCCGTCAGGCCCGCGGGGAGGGAATCAGCGTTTACCGCGTCACGCCCGCCGGTGCGCTGGAACTCGTCCAGGTGGTCGGCGACCTGATCAATCCGTCCTACCTGACCCTCAATCGGGCGGGTGACCGTCTCTATACGGTGCATGGCGACGAGCAGGAGGTCAGCGCCTTCGCCGTCGACCGCTCGAGCGGGTGCCTGACCCTGCTCAACCAGCAAAGCAGCGGCGGTCGCAATCCGGTGCACCTGGCGCTGGCGCCGGACGATCGCCACCTGGTGGTGAGCAATCACCTCGGTCGCAGTCTCGCCGTCCTGCCCGTGGCGGCGGATGGTCGGCTCGAGCCCCTGGTCCAACTGCTGGAGCTGCAGGGCGAGCCGGGGCCGCATCGGATCGAGCAGCCCCATGCCAAGCCGCACTGCAATCCCTTCGACCCCAGCGGCCGCTTCGTGCTGGTGCCGGACAAGGGACTGGACCGGATCTTCAGCTTCGCCTTTCACGACGGTCGCCTGGTGCCGGTGGCCGAGGTGGCGACCCGCGAAGGCGCGGGGCCGCGGCATCTGGTCTGCCATCCGCGCCTGCCGCGCGCCTATGTGGTCAACGAGCTGGATTCGACCCTTACCAGCTATGCCTTCGATGCCCGCTCCGGTGTCCTCGAACCCCTGGCCATCCACTCGACGCTGCCGGCCGACTTCACCGGCAACAGCCGGGCGGCGGCCATCGAACTGGATCGCAGCGGGCGTCTGCTCTACACCTCCAATCGCGGCCACGACAGCCTGATGGTCTTCACGCTGGATCCCCAGAGCGGACTGCCGACGCCGCTCGGCAGCCTGGCGAGCGGGGGCCGCACGCCACGCGCCTTCGCCCTGGCACCGGATGGCCGCCAGCTGTTCGCCCTCAACGAAGACAGCCACAGCATCGTCTCCTTCCTGGTCGACGAGACCCGGGGAATCCTCGAGCCCACCGGTACGACGGTTCGCTGCGGCAGCCCGGTGTGCCTGGTCTTCAGCCGCTGAAGATCGTCGCCGCAACCTACAACAACAAGATCGGCCGCCTCGGTGCGGCCCTGTGAGGCCTTCATGAACACCACCCCCGCGACCCGGGAGCAGGCCGTCATCCGCAAGGTGACCTGGCGCATCATCCCCTTCGTCTTCCTGCTCTACATCGTCTCCTATCTGGACCGGGCCAACATCGGTTATGCGGCGTTGCAGATGAACGCCGAGCTGGCCCTGTCCAGCGAGGTCTTCGGCTTCGTCTCGGGCATCTTCTTCATCGGCTACTTCCTGTTCGAGGTGCCGAGTAATGTCATGCTCCAACGCTTCGGCGCGCGGGTATGGATCGCGCGCATCCTGGTCACCTGGGGCGTGATCGCGGCCGCCACGGCCTTCGCTCAGACCGCCATGCACCTCTATGTCCTGCGCTTTCTGCTGGGGGTGGCCGAAGCAGGTTTCTTTCCCGGGATCATCGTCTACCTGACCTACTGGTTCCGCTCCCGCGAGCTGGCCACCACGGTGGCCCTGTTCACCGCGGCGATCCCGGTCTCCTACATCATCGGCGCGCCGCTCTCGACCTGGATCATGGACAACGTGCACTGGCTGGGCTGGAGTGGCTGGCGCTGGATGCTGTTCCTCGAAGGCATTCCGGCGGTGTTCCTCGGTGTGCTGTGCTACCTCTACCTCACCGATCGGCCCGAACAGGCGCGCTGGCTGGCAGATGAGGAAAAGCTCTGGCTGCTCGCCGAGCTGGAGCGCGATCGTCAGGCGCGCAAGGACGTCAAGCATTTCGGCGCGCTCAAGGCCATGAGCAATCCCAAGGTGCTCTACCTGGCCTTCATCTATTTCGTCTACCAGTGCGGCAGCCTCGGCGTGGGCTACTGGATGCCGCAGATCATCAAGGGCTTCTCGTCCACGCTGAGCCATACCCAGATCGGCCTGATCGCCACCGTCCCCTATATCGTCGCCACCCTGGTGATGATCGTCTGGTCGCGGCGTTCGGATCGCCACGGCGAACGGCGTCTGCATTCGGCCATACCGCTGGCGATATCTGCAGCGGCGCTGGTGGGTGCCGGACTGGTGCGCGATCCTTACCTGGCGATCGGCCTGATCAGCCTAGCACTGGCCGGTCTGTACAGCTTCAAGTCGCCGTTCTGGGCGCTGCCGACGTTGTTTCTCAGTCGCTCCACGGCCGCGGTATCCATCGCCGTGATCAATTCCATTGGCAACCTGGGCGGCTTTGTCGGACCCTTCATGATCGGCATGGTGAAGGGCAATACCCAGAGTGCCTCGGCGGGCCTGCTGTTTCTCAGCGCGCTGCTGGCGATCGCCTTCATCATGACCCTGCTGATCCGCCTCGACCGTGGCGATGACGACACCCGCGCCGCCGCGGCCACCACCTGACCTCCAAGGAGTTTTCCCATGACCCCCAGCTCAGCGGTACTCGCGGACCTCGCCCCTCAGGGCGCGCTCCGGACGGCGATCAACTACGGCAACCCGGTACTGGCGCAGCGCGATGCCGACGGCCAGCCGGCCGGGGTCTCCGCAGCCCTGGCCCGCGCCCTGGCCGAGCGCCTCGGCGTGCCCGTGCAGTTCAGCACCTACGACGCCGCCGGCAAGGTCTTCGCCGCCCTCGAAGACGATTCCTGGGACCTGGCCTTTCTGGCCATCGAACCGGTGCGGGCGGCGCAGATCGACTTCAGTCATCCCTACGTCATCATCGAGGGCACCTATCTGCTGCGGGACGACGACCCGGCCCAGGGCGTGGCCGAGCTGGACCGGGCCGGGCGGCGTCTCGCCGTGGGGCAGGGCGCCGCCTACGACCTCTACCTGAGCCGCACCCTGACCCAGGCCGAATTGGTGCGCGCACCGACCTCGGCGGCGGCGGTGGATTGGTTCGTCGACCAGCGCCTGGACGCCGCCGCCGGCGTGCGCCAACCGCTGGAAGCCTATGCCCGGGCCCATGCCGGCTACCGCGTGCTGGCCGACAGCTTCACCGAGATTCGCCAGGCCATGGCCGTCCCCAAGGGGCGCAGCGCCGGCGCGGCCTTCGTCCGTGATTTTCTCGACGAGCAGATCCGCAACGGCTTCGTCGCTCGCGAGTTGGCCGCCAGCGGTCAGTCCGAGGCACGGGTGGGACCGACGTTGGGCGGCTGACAGCCTCTGGACCGGGCTGCGGGCAAACACCGCAGCCCCTTTCCTTGGCGCTAGCGCGATTCCTTGACCACCGACGCTGCCGGGCGTGCACACCAGCGTCGATACAGCGGCTCGGCCACCGCCATCACCACCACCAGCCGCAGGATCTGCATGGCGGTGACGGTGCCCACGCCCAGCCCGAGGGCCTCGGCCGTCAGGTACATCTCGGTGGTGCTGCCCGGGGTCATGCCCAGGCCCAGGGTGGTGAAGGGCAGGGCGAACACCTGGGCCAGCAGCCAGGCGATCAGGAAGGTGGCGACCAGGCAGAGCAGGGTGTAAAGCGTCGCCAGCAGCAAAAAGCGCGGCGAGCGGCGAAAGAAGGCACGGTCGAAGTGGCATCCCAGGGTGACGCCGATGAGCACCTGGGCCAGGTGGCTCAGCGTCGGCGGCAGGCTGGTGACCAGGCCGCTGGAGGCGGTGACCAGGCAACACAGCGCCAGGGGTCCGAACATCCAGGGATTTGGCCAGCCACGGCGCTTCCAGGCCAGCGCCGCCACCAGGCCCGCCGCCAGGAGCGGTGCCAGCCAGCGCCAGTCCGGCGGGGGCGGCACATGGGCGGCCTGGGCGATACCCGGTACGCCCCAGAGCATGGCCGGTGGCACCACCAGCACGATGATCACCAGGCGCAGGGTATGGGCGGCGGCGACCTTGGGCGCATCGGCGCCATGGCGTTCGGCCAGATTGATCATCTCGGCGAAGTTCGCCGGCATGAAGGCGAAGAAGGCGGTCTTGCGTTCCGTGCCCAGGCGTTGCACCACCGTGATGCCGAGCAGGGCCAGCAGCAGGGTGGCGACGGCCGCCAGGGCCATCAGCGGCAGGTGGCCGACGACCTCGGTCAGTACCGCCGGGGTGAAGTGCAGGCCGATGGCCGTGGCGATCAGCCATTGCCCGGCCGGGCGGCCGTGGGGAATGGCGGTGATGTGCCAGCCCAGGCAGCGGCAGAGGGTCACCGCGACCAGGGCGCCGGTGATCCAGGGCAACGGCCAGTGCACCAGGCTGGCGAGCCAGCCGCCGAGCAGGCCGACGAAGGGGGTGGGCCACCAGGGACGCGGGGTGAAGCGGAAAGTCGACATGTCGTTGAATGGCGATCCGGTTGCAAGGTTTCAGGGGCGTAGATGACCGACGAAGGCCTTGGCCACCGGCGACAGCGAACGGTAGCTTCGTACGACCAGAACAATGGCGCGATTGGCCCAGGCTTCGTCCAGCTCCAGGGCCACCAGTTTCATCGGCTTGAGATAGGGCCGCACGATGGATTCGGGCAGTACGCACAGGCCGAGGCGAATCGCTGCCAGCCGGCACATCGCCTCGAAGCTGCTGATGCGCACGCGCTGACGGATGCTGCGCTGGAGCAAAGCAGCCTGGCGCGAGAGCAGGGCGTTCATCGAGCTTTCCACGTGGGGACCGATGAATTCGTGGTCCAGGGTCTCGGCGAAGCTTACCCGGTCACGCCCGGCCAGGGGGTGATCCGCAGCGGCGATGACCACCAGGCGCTCGCGGCGATAGGCGAAGGTCTCCAGGTCCAGGGCGGCGGTATCGGCCGCGACGATACCGACATCCGCCCGGCCTTCGGCCACCGCCTGGATGATGCTGCCGCCCACCCGCTCCTCGATGTCGAAATCGACCCGCGGATAGAGGCCCATGAAGCTGGCGAGGTCCGGGGTCAGGTGGTTGGTCAGCGCCGAGGTGATGGCGTGCAGGCGGATATGACCGGTGGCGCCGCTGCCGTGTTCGTTGAGCTCCAGCTGCATGAGACGCAGATCGCCATGCACCCGCTCCACATAGTGCAGCATGGTCTCGCCGGCCGGGGTGAGCCCCATGCCGCGGGCGTGGCGGATGAACAGCGGCACCCCGACCTGGTCTTCCAGCTCGCTGATCCTCTTGCTCACGGCGGAGACCGCCAGGTGGCAGAGCCGCGCGGCGCGGGTGACGTTGCGCTCCTGGGCCACCACCCGGAAGACGTTCAGGCTGACCAGGTCGTAGCGTGGCGGAGAGCCGCTCATGGGCGATCCTCGCGAGGGGTCAGGGGGCGACGGCCAGGGCCCGTTCGAAGAAGTCCGGCGTGCCGAAGTTGCCCGACTTGAGTGCCAGGGCGATGGTGCCCTGGGCACTGCTGCCCAGCGTCCAGGGTACGCCGGGGGCGATGGGGGCGCCGATACGCAGGCTGGAGATCGTCAGCGCCTTGACCACTGCGCCGGAGGTTTCGCCGCCCGCTACCACCAGCCGAGTCACGCCGCGCTCGCGCAGGCCCTGGGCGATACGCGCCAAGGCGTCTTCGACCAACTGGCCGGCGCGCTCGATGCCCAGTTGCGCCTGGGCCTCGCGCACCTCGTCGGGATCGGCGCTGCCGTAGATGAGGACCGGCTCCTGCGCCAGGCGCTGCTCGGCCCAGGCCAGGGCGGCGCCGACCTGATCGTCGCCAGCGGCCAGGGCCAGGGGATCGAGGCGGTAGCCGGGCTTGTCTTTGAGCCAGACGGCCACCTGGCCGCGGGTCGCGGTGGAACAGCTGCCCGACAGCACGGCGGCATGGCCGGGGACGGCTGGCAACGCCGCCGCTTCGGCATGGTCGGTCAGCAGGCCACGGCGACGGAAGTTGGCCGGTAGTCCCGAGGCGACGCCGGAGCCTCCGGTAACCAGCGGATGATCCGCTACGGCTGCGCCTATGGCGTGCAGGTCGGCGTTGTCTATGGCGTCGACGATGGCATGGCGGATGCCCTGCGCCTGGAGGTCGGCCAGAGCCGTGGCAATGGCTGCGCTGCCCTGGCGTACCTGGGGCAGGCGCACCAGGCTGACGGGCTGGGGCGTCTGCGCCTGCAGCACTCGCACGAGGTTGCTGTCGGTCATCGGCGTCAGCGGATGGTGGCGCATGCCCGATTCGGCCAGGGGCTGGTCACCGACGAACAATTGGCCGAGGTAGAGCGTCCGTCCGTTCTCGGGGAAGGCGGGGCAGGCGATGCTCAGGTGAGCACCGAGAGCTTCGGCCAGGGCGTCGGCGACCGGTCCGATGTTGCCGGCCGCGGTGGAATCGAAGGTGGAGCAGTACTTGAAGAAGAATTGCCGGCAACCCAGCTCCTGCAGATAGGCCAGGGCCGCCAGGGACTGGGCGACCGCTTCGTCGGCGGGCAGGGTGCGGGACTTGAGCGCGACCACCACGGCATCGGCGTCGGTGGGCAGCGGGCCATCCGGCACGCCCAATACCTGGACGGTCCGCATGCCCTGGGCCACCAGGGTGCTGGCGAGGTCGGTACCGCCGGTGAAGTCGTCGGCGATGCAGCCCAGGAGCGGCGTGGTCATGGCGATTTTCCTTGTTCTTGTCATTGATGCCCGGGGCGCGTATGTCCCCGGGAGTCGCGGGTACAGCTTAGCCGCGCAGTACCTGGGCCACCGCCTGGCCGAAGGCGGCGCAGCCCAGGTTGCCACCCAGATCGGCGGTGCGCTTGGCCGGATCTTCCAGCACCTTGTCCACCGCCTGGTCGATCGCCGCAGCCGCTTCCTGCAGCCTGGCATTGCCACGGTGCTCGCCCATCCAGTGCAGCATCATGCCGATGGACAGGATCATCGACACCGGATTGGCCTTGTCCTGGCCGGCGATGTCCGGCGCCGAACCGTGCTGGGCCTGGGCGCAGCAGTGGATGTTGCTGGCCATGATGGAGCCGGCGAGACCCAGGCTGCCGGAAAGTTCACTGGCCAGGTCGCTGATGATGTCGCCATAGAAGTTGGTGGCCACCAGCACGTCGAAGCGCTCGGGGTTGCGCACCAGGTGCGCGGTGGAAGCGTCCACCAGCAGGTCGTCCAGCTGCACCTCGGGGAATTCCTTGGCGACGTTGCGCACGCATTCCAGGAACAGGCCGTCGGTCATATGGAAGCTGTTGGCCTTGTGGATGGCAGTCACCTTGCGGCGGCGCTTCATCGCCAGCTCGAAGGCCTGGCGGGCGATGCGCTCGCTGCAGTGGCGGGTGATCTTGCGGGTGGACAGCGCCATGTCCGGGGAGGGCATCACCTCGCCCCAGCCGCGGCTCATGTTGCGATCCGGATAGAAGCCTTCGGTGGCCTCGCGCATGATCACCAGGTCCATGCTCTTGCCTTCCTTCATGTTGGAGGCGAGGGACGGGCGGGTGCGCGCCGGGCGCACGTTGGCATAGAGATCGAGGCCGATACGGAAGCCGGCGGAGACGTTGCGACCGCCTTTTTCGGGCGTCGGGTAGTCGGCATGGGACTGGGTGCCGAGGATCACGCCATCGTAGGTCTTGGCCTTTTCCAGGGTCTCGTCGCGCAGGGTGATGCCGTGCTTCTCCAGGCTGGTGAAGCCGACGTCGTCGTAATCGAAGGTCAATCCCAGGCCGAACTTCTCGTTGGCGACATCCAGCACGGACATCGACGCCTGGATGATTTCGGGACCGATACCGTCGCAGGGCAGGACCAGAATACGCATTGTTATCTCCTTGTAGATTCTGTAGGGACGTCGGTCTGGTGGCTGGGTCTGCAGGGTCGAAGCCTGGCCAGAACGCTTTGTACTTTATGTCATCTAAAAACAATTCATGCAACGGCACAGGACAAAAAAAGCGCTGCCTATTCGTGGCGTGCGAACGCGCTCGTGCTCAGCGCCCGTACGGCGGACGGGCGGCCAGGAGAGGTGGCAGGTTCAGGCGGGTGGGCAGATCAGGCTGGCTGCTTTGCCGCGTCTTCTTCGGCGGCTTCGAGTTGGCGGTCCTGGGCGGCCTTGAGCCGGCTGACCACGTCGAGGTGCCGGTGCAGGAATAGCGCTGCCTCTTCACGACTGCCGCCTTCGAGTAGGTCGAGGATGTGCAGGTGCTCCTGGCTCTGGCCGATCTGCCGCGAGCGCTCGACGTTGGAGCGATAAGCCATGAAGCGCCGCAACTGATTCTGCCGGCGGATGGCTTCGAGCAGGAAGACGTTGCCCGAGCAGCGCACCAGCAATTCGTGGAAGCTGGAGCCGATCTCGAACAACTGGGCACGGGACAGGGTGAAGAGTTCGCCATCCAGCAGCCGTTGCTGACGCTGGCGGGCCTGGGCGAAGGCGCGCTTGTCGATGCGATAGCCCGGCTCGCGCAGGGCGAAGGGCTCGATGGCCATGCGGAAGCGATAGCTCTGGATATGGGCTTCGCTGTCATGCAGGAAGGTATTGATCTCCCAGCCTTGCCCAGGGCGGCGTTCGATCATGGCCTCGCTGGCCAGGCGGTTGAGCACCTTGAGCAACTGGCCGCGGGGGATCTGGTAGCGGCGCAGCAACTCGGCCTCGAAGAAGCTGCTGCGGATGTCGCCGCGCAGCATGTCGTCCACCACGCGCAGATAGAGCTCCTCGTAGGGATCGTCCTCGCTGGGCAGGGCCGTCTGCTCGATGGTGCTGGCATTACGGGTCAGGAAGAAGCCGCGATTGGGCTCCTTGCGCGCCAGGCCCAGTTCTTCGAGAAGGGCGAAACCGCGGCGCACCGGTGAGCGGGAAACTCCCAGTTCCTTGGCGAAGGCCTCTTCGCGCAACGGATCTCCAGCTTTCATCGAGCGGGCACGGGCGAGGTCGATGATGCGCGGGGCGAGTTGTTCGGCGAGGTCTTTTTTCATCGGGAGTCTTCTGGACGACGGGTACCGGAGGGCGGGTATTGAAGCGGCTGGGCAGCCGGGTCTGGCGGATCGCCCTGACGTTACCATAACCACGGCCACCCGGAGCGGGCGACGGCGCCGGGCGCGCCGCCGCCAGGGTCGTCAGCGGGCCGAGTACAGCGGGAATAGGCCCAGGGCCATGGAGACCGCCATGAGCAGGAAGCTCAGGGCGAACGCCCATTTCATGGTGTATTTCTGGTGGTCGCTGAATTCCACCCCGGCCAGGCCTACCAGCAGATAGGTGGAAGCCACCAGTGGGCTGAGCAGGTGCACGGGTTGCCCGATCAGCGAAGCCCGGCCGATCTCCGCGGCGCCGATGCCATAGGCCTCGGCTGCGTGGGCCAGCACCGGCAGTACGCCGTAGTAGAAGGCGTCGTTGGACATGAAGAAGGTGCCGGGGATGCTCAGCAGCGCGGTGATGGGCGCCAGGTAGTTGCCCCAACTGTCCGGCAGCGCCCAGAGCAGCGAGCCGGACATCGCCTTGACCATGCCGGTCCCGGACAGGATGCCGGCGAAGATGCCGGCGGCGATGAAGATCGAGATCTGCGTGAGGGCCGCGGGCGCGTGGGCCGAAATACGCCGGCGCTGTTCGTCCATCTGCCGGTAGTTGATGGTCAGGGCGATGCAGAAGGCCACCATGAACAGGATCGGCAGCGGCAGCAGCTCGATCACCAGGCAGGTCATCAGCGCCAGCGTTAGGATGGCGTTGAACCAGAACAGCTTGGGCCGCCGCAGTTCGGCGTTTTCATCGCTCAGCGTGAGCAGATCGCCCATGTCTTCGTCCATGCCGGTGGCGCGCAGTGGATTGCCCCCTGGCGCCGCCAGCAGGCCCAGCCGGCGACGCTCCTGCAGCCCCAGCCAGAACGCCAGCGCCAGGACCCCGATGAAGCTGACGATCATCGGCGGGATCAGCGGGATGAACAGCTGGCTGGTTTCCACCTGCAGCGCGGCGGCGACCCGGGCCATGGGTCCGCTCCAGGGCAGCAGGTTGGTGACGCTGGCGGCGAGGATGACCACACAGGGCAGGATCAGCGGATTCAGCCGCAAGCGGCGGAACAGCGGCAGCATGGCGGTCAGGGTGATCATGTAGGTGGTGGACCCGTCGCCATCCAGCGAGACCATGCCGGCCAGCAGAGTGGCGAAGAGCACCGCCTTGGCCGGATCGCCCTTGATCAGTCTGATGAAGGTGCGAATGACGGGATCGAACAGCCCGGTATCGAACATCAGGCCGAAGTACAGGATGGCGAACATCACCATGATGGCGGTGGGCGCGACCTTGCGCAGGCCATCGATCATCATCGGCCCCATCTCGGGAGCGAAGCCGCCAATGATGGCGAAGATGATGGGGATGATGGTCAAGGCCACCAAGGGCGGCAGCCGCTTGGTCATGATCAGCGCCATGAAGGTCACGATCATTCCGTAGCCGAGCAAAGAGAGCATCTGTATCTCCTGGTTACAAAATACAACTTTTGTTGTGGTTGTCGTTGCGTTCGGTAGCGGAGTGGCGATCAGCTCATGTGGAGGCCGCCATTGAGGGAGAAGTCCGCGCCGGTGGCGAAGGCCGATTCGTCCGATGCCAGCCAGGAGCACATGGCGGCGATCTCCTCCGGCGTGCCCAGCCGGCGCATCGGGATCTCATGAACGATGCGATCCATCTGCTCGGTCCGGGTGAGCGCCTTGAGCCGGGGCGTGGCGATGTAACCCGGCGAGACGGTATTGACCGTGACGCCGCGTGCCGCCAGCTCCCGGGCCAGGGCGCGGGTGAAGCCGCGGATCGCCGACTTGGCGGTGGAATAGTTGACTTGGCCGACCTGGCCGAGCTGGGCGTTGACCGAAGAGATGTTGATGATCCGGCCCCAGCCGCGGGAGGTCATGCCATCGATCACCTGCCGGGTGACGTTGAACAGCGAGTTGAGGTTGGTATCGATCACCGTCTGCCAGTCACCCGGCTGCATCTCGCGGAACACCACGTTGCAGGCGGTACCGGCGTTGTTGACCAGGACATCGACGGGGCCGACCTCGTCGCGAATCTTGGCGAAGGCCGCCCGGGTGGATTCCCAGTCGGCCACGTTGCCTTCGGCGGCGATGAAGTCGAAGCCCAGCTTGCGTTGCTGTTCCAGCCAGTCGGCCTTGAGCGATGAGTCCGGACCGCAGCCGGCGATGACGGTGAAGCCGTCCCGGGCGAGGCGTTGGCAGACGGCGGTTCCCAAGCCGCCCATGCCGGCGGTGACGAAGGCGATACGCTTGCTCATGTGTTGCTCTCCTGTTGTCGTTCTTGTCAGTTGCGAGTCCTTGTAGGAGCAAGGTACGGTGCATGATATTGTTCTGTAAACACCTAAAATACAATTTGTCGATGCCGTGGGCGTTTCCTGTCGGCTGCCGAACGTCTGCTACCGCCATGGGTGGATAGGTCGCGACGACGCAATTGGACAATCAACCAGAGAGGCTCACATGACCCCGGAAAGTCGTTTGCGTGAAGAAATCTGTACGATCGGCGAAAACTTCTATCGACGTGGTTACTGCGTCGGTAGCGCTGGCAACATCAGTGCTCGCTTGGAGGATGGCTGGCTGATCACCCCTACCGATGCGTGCCTGGGCCGGCTCGATCCGGTGGCGATCGCCAAGGTCAGCAGCACCGGGGAGTGGCTATCGGGAGATAGGCCTTCGAAGACCTTGACGCTGCATCGGCGGATCTACGAGCGGGCCACCAGCGCGAATGCGGTGGTCCATACTCATTCCACCGCCCTGGTCGCGCTCACGCTGCTGGAGTGTTGGCACCGCGATGCGATCCTGCCGCCTATCACGCCCTACCAGGTCATGAAGGTTGGCCGCATCCCCTTGATTGGCTATCGCCGGCCCGGTGCGCCCGAGGTGGCCGACGAGGTCGCTCAACTGGCCGCGCAGGTTCGCGGCGTGATGCTGGAGCGACTGGGCCCGGTGCTCTGGGAGAGCACCGTGAGCCGGGCCAGCTACGCCCTCGAAGAATTGGAGGAGACGGCGCGCCTGTGGCTGCAGACCACCCCTCGCCCCGCACCCCTGGATGACGCTGCCTTGGCCGAACTCAGCGCCGCCTTCGGAGCCTCCTGGTGAACGGGCTCCTCCCGCCGGCATCCGACTCACGGCCCTCTTGGGTATTCACGGGTTCCGGCGCGGTGCTGGGCTGCTATCGCTTCCAGGCGGACACGGGCCAGCTGGAAAGGGTCAGCGAAAGGACGCTACCCGCCAAGATCCAGTACGCCACCTTCGATCCGCAGCGGCGACTGATCTATGTGGCCGTGAGCGACGCTGGTTCGGGCGTTACCGGTGCCCCGGGACGCCTTCACCAGTTACACACGTTCAGCCTGGATACCTTGCCGGCAGCGCCACGCGTCTGCTGCGAGCCCTTTACGTTGCCGGAGCGGCCGATCCACCTGGCCTTGGATACCCAGGGCACTGCCTTGCTGATCGCCTTCAATCGGTCCGGCAGCATCTCCCGGGTGGCATTGGATACCCTGGGCTGTCCACGCAACGAGCCGGTGACTGCGCTGTCAGCAGGCATTTTCACTCATCAGGTCCTTCCAGCACCCGGCGGCCGGTATGTGATTGCCCTGAGTCGCGGCAATGCGGCCACGGCGGAATGCGATGAAGAGCGGGGTAGTATTCATCTTTACCAGTACCGGGCGGGAGCGCTGGTCGAAACGGGCCGTCACCCTTGTGAGCCTCAGCACGGTCCCCGTCACCTGGCCTTCCACCCCGTGAGACCTTGGCTCTACGTGGCCATGGAGCGGGGCAATGCACTGCGTCACCACCACCTCGATGAGCAAGGCGAGCCAGTCTTTCCGGCGGTCGACCAGGTGCCCACCCTGCGCGACGCCGAGCATGGGCATCTGACCCGGCAGAAGGGAGGCTGTCTGGCCTGCCATCCCAATGGCCGTCACCTCTACGTCAGCAATCGCTCGGACATCATCGAGCTGCGCGGCGGTCGCCCTGAGCTCCGTGCCGGTGAGAACACCATTGCCGTCTTTGCGCTCGACCAAATCACCGGCGCGCCCCGTCTCATCCAGCAGCTGGACAGTGGCGGGGTGGAGCCTCGTTGCCTGGCGATCGACGCCTCGGGTCGTTGGCTCATCGTCGGCAATCAACTTCCCGCCTGGCTGCCAGCGGAAGCGCGTTATCAGCCGGCCAATCTGTCGTTCTTTCGTATCGACGAAGATGGTCGGCTCGCCTACCACGGCCAGCACCAGCTAGCGGCATACGCCAGCCTGTTCTGGCTGGACGTACT
Organism: Pseudomonas oryzihabitans; assembly: GCA_036946245.1. Classification (GTDB taxonomy): domain Bacteria; phylum Pseudomonadota; class Gammaproteobacteria; order Pseudomonadales; family Pseudomonadaceae; genus Chryseomonas; species Chryseomonas oryzihabitans_G. The sequence goes on along the minus strand of JAQIJM010000001.1, from coordinate 3,511,342 downwards.
TCCCGCTTGAGGGGCCGGAACGGATCTGGTTCGCTCAGCTACGCGGCAGGGCGTCCGGGTCCAGTCGCGAGGCCGTCGGTGCTGCCATGGGGGGGATCGGGGATGAGGTCGCGCCCGTGTGCAGTTCAGGTTCGGGCGGCCGCTCCAGTGCGGCGCGCATCCGTTCCATGTCCAACGAACCCTCCCATCTGGCGATCACCACGCCGGCGACGGCATTGCCGATGATGGAGGTCAGGGCCCGCGCCTCGCCCATGAAACGGTCGATGCCCACCAGCAAGGCGATGGCACTCAGGGGTAGCACCTGTACCGCGCTCAGGGTGGCCGCGAGCGCGACGAAACCACCACCGGGAACGCCGCTCATGCCCTTGGAGGTGAACAGGCCGATTCCGAGGATGGTGAGCTGCTGCATCAGGGTCAGCGGAGTATCGGTCGCCTGGGCGATGAACAGCACCGACATGGTCAGATAGATGCAGACACCGTCCAGGTTGAAGGCGTAGCCGGTGGGGATCACCAAGCCCACCACTTCCTTTTTGCAGCCGGCCTTTTCCAGTTTCTGCAACAGGCCGGGCAGGGCCGGTTCGGCGCTGGCGGTACCCAGGGTGATCAGCAGTTCGGTCTTGAGGTAGGCCAGGAACTTGAAGAGGTTGATGCCGCACGCCCGCAGAATGCCGCCGAGCACCAGGCCGATGAAGAGGATGCAGGTGACATAGAAGGTCAGCATCAGGTAACCGAGCGAGGCGAGGCTGCCGATCCCGTACTTGCCCACGGTGAAGGCTATCGCGCCGAAGGCTCCCAGGGGCGCGAACTTCATCAGATAGCCGATGATCGAGAACAGCGTGGTCAGGCATTGGTCGATCACGTCCACCAGTCCGCGCACCCTGTCGCCGCCCTGGGCCAACGCCATGCCGAACAACACGGCCAGAAACACCACGGGCAGGATCTCGCCGTGGACGAAGGCACCGACCAGGGTCTCGGGGATGATGTGCAGGAAGAATTCCTTCAGCGACTGTTCGGCGGCCACCTTGGCGTAGCCGGCCACAGCGTTCAGGTCCAGCGTGCGGGGATCGACGTGCATGCCGGCACCCGGTTGCATCAGGTGCGCGACCAGAACACCGATCAGCAGGGCCAGGGTGGTGACCACCTCGAAGTAGAGCAGCGCCTTGGCGCCCACGCGACCGACCGCCTTGACGTCGCCCATCCGGGCGATGCCCACCACGACGGTAGCGAAGACCACGGGTGCCACCAGCATCTTGATCAGCTTGATGAAGGCATCGCCCAGCACCTTGAATTGCACGGCGGCCTGGGCATCCACCAAGGCGAATAGCGCGCCCAGGACGACCCCGATGAGAACCTGGACGTAGAGCGGAGGCATGCGACGGAAGATAGCTGACGTCATGGTCGAGCTCCTCGATTGCGATGTTGTTATTGTCGATCCCCGCTCATGAGGGTTGGCGGGTCTTTTTGCATTTTAGTATTGCGAAGTACAATCTAGAGCAGGAAGCGTCGTGAGGCAATGGCGGAAGATGGCCCATCCAGACGCTTGGGTCGGCTTGACGCCGAAAGGGTCAGGGCGTGCACGGGCGGCGCCTGACGGTCCGCCCTGCCAGGGTGGATGCTCAGGCGCCGTCATCGCCCAGCGTCTTGCGGATCACGTAGGGTAGGATGCCGCCCTGGCGCAGATAGAGAATTTCCTGGCTGGAATCCAGCGGCAGTTCCAGGGCGACGTTGTCACTGTGGCCGTCCGGGCGGGTGATCCGCAGCCTGATCGAGTTGGTGCCTACCCGCAGTTCATCCAGGCCGGCGAAGTCCAGGCGCTCTTCGCCGGTCAGGCGCAGGCTCTCGGCGCCTTGCCCGGCCGGGAAGCGCACTGGAAAGATGCCCATGCCGATCAGGTTGCTGCGGTGGATGCGCTCGAAGCTCTGCGCCACCACCAGTCGCACGCCCAGGGTGGCCTGGGCCTTGGCCGCCCAGTCGCGACTGGAGCCGGCGCCATAGTTGATGCCGGCGAAGACCACCAAAGGCGTGCCCTGCTGAACCCAGCTGAGCGCAGCGTCATATACCGGCAATACCTCACCGTCGGCTGCCCGCGCCCAGCCGCCCTGGCCTGGATGCTCCGGCAGCAGGCGATTCTTCACCGCGCGGTTGACGAAGGCGCCGCGCATCATCACCTCATGATTGCTGCGCCGCGTCGAGTACTGGTTGAGGTCTTCCGGCGCCTCGCCATGATCCACCAGCCAGCGGCCGGCCGGGCTGTCCAGGGGAATGGCACTGGCGGGCGAGATGTGGTCGGTGGTGATGTTGTCGCCCAGCACCATCAGCGTCCGGGCGTCGCGCACGGCCAGCGACGCGGGCGGCTCCGGCGTGATGCCCTGCAGATAGATCGGACGGCGCAGATAGGTCGAGCTCGGCGACCAGGGAAAGCGCACGCTGCCCTCGGCCGACAACGCCTGCCAGTGGTGGGTGCCGTCCCAGAGGGTAGCGTTGCGCCGACGGAACAGTTCGGGGCGCACCGTGGCGCGGACCAGGGCCTGGACCTCGTCATCGTCCGGCATCAGGTCGCGCAGGTAGACCGGCTGACCGGCCTGATCCAGGCCCAGCACGGCCTGTTCGAGATCGACGTCGATACTGCCGGCGAGGGCGTAGGCGACCACGAGGGCCGGCGAGGCCAGGTAGCCGTATTGCGCCTTGGGATTGACCCGGCCTTCGAAGTTGCGATTGCCCGAGAGCACCACCACGGTCTTCAGGCCCTGGTCGGCGAAGGCTTCCACGTGGGCTTCGAACTTGCCCGAGTTGCCGATACAGGTCATGCAGCCAAAACCGGCCAGCTCGAAGCCGAGCGCGGCGAAGTCGGCCAGTAGATCCGCCTCTTCCAGGTAGTCGGCCACCACCCGGGAGCCAGGCGACAGCGACGTCTTCACCCAGGGCTTGCGGGTCAGACCGCGCCGCCGTGCCCGTCGCGCCAGCAGCCCCGCCTGGATCATCTGGCTCGGATTGGCGGTGTTGGTGCAACTGGTGATGGCGGCGATGGAGATGGCGCCGTGGGTCAGCGGCTGGCCGAAACTCGGCTCGAAATAATCCGCCGTGGCAGGCGTGGAGCGAGCGATCAGCGCCACATCCGGTTCGGCGCGGACCTGGGCTCGAAAGGAACTGGCGGCTTCAGCCAGCGGCTGCCACTGGTGCGGCTGGTGCGGACCGGCCACGCTGGGCTCGATGCTGGCGAGATCCAGCGCAATGACCTCGGTGAAGGTGGGCTCGGGATCTTCGTCGTGGCGCCACAGGGTTTGGGCTTCCAGGTAGGCGGCGACCCGCTCGCGCAGCTCGGGGCTGCGGCCGGTGAGTTCGAGGTACTCCATGGTCACCGTATCGAAGGGGAAGAACACCACGGTCGCGCCGTATTCCGGCGCCATGTTGGCCAGGGTACCGCGGGCGGCCCAGCTCAGGCCCGACAGGCCCGGTCCGCAGAACTCGACGAACTTGCCCACCACACCGCGCTGACGCAGCAACTGGGTAACTTTCAGGGAGAGGTCGGTAGCGGTCACCCCCGGACGCTGCGCGTTGGTCAGACGGATACCGATGACCTCGGGAAAGCTGATCGGTACCGGTTCGCCGAGCATGGCCGCCTGGCCTTCCAGCCCGCCCACGCCCCAGCCGAGGATGCCGATGGCGTTGATCATCGGCGTATGGCTGTCGGTGGCGACCATGTCATCCGGGTGCAGCAGTGGCTGGCCATCGCTGGTCTCGCTTTCCCAGACCACGGTGCCCAGGGACTCCATGTTGACCTGGTGGATGATGCCGGTACCCGGCGGAACGACCTTGAAGTTGTCGAGACTCTTCTGCGCCCACTTGATGAACTGGTAGCGCTCGGTATTGCGCCGGTAGTCGATGTCCAGATTGGCTTCCACGGCGCCCGGCTCGGCGAAGCGCTCGACGATCACCGAGTGATCGATGGTCAGCACCGCCGGAATGCGCGGATTCATCCGGCTCGGATCGCCGCCCAGTTCCGCCACCATGTCGCGCATGCCGGCGAAGTCGGCCAGGGCCGGCAGGCAGGTGGTGTCATGGAACATCAGGCGGTTGGGCAGGAAGGGTGCCTCGCACGGCGGGCCTTCACCGCGGGCGCGGGCCAGCACCGGCGGTAGCGCCTCGGGAAAACAGCGGGCGACGTTCTCCACCAGCAGGCGCAGGGAATAGGGCAGGCGGGCCAGGGTGTCGGCGTCGAACAAGCGCTTGAGATCGACATAGGCGTACTGCCGGTCGCCAAGGGTGAGCTGGCCGGTGTAGGCGGAATCCAGGGCAAACTTCATGGGCTATCCGGTCCGGTTGCGGGAAACGTGGAAGGGTGGGGGAATGCTAGGAGAGCCGGCATCACCCCGGAAATTGGTATCTGGCCAACGCAGCGTTCTCGGTCCGCGAACGCTGGCAGTGGGCTTGGCAAATATTGTCCTCTATTGATATAAAAGACAATAATGGTGGGCTGAAATCATTGCGGGCCGCCGCTGCCCAAGTGACGTCAGCCCCCGATATAGACGAGGTCCACCTTGCTCACCGCCCTGTCCGATCCCGCCTTCCTCACCAGTCTGCTGCAGATCGTCATCATCGATATCCTGCTCGGCGGCGACAACGCCGTGGTGATCGCCCTGGCCTGTCGGCGTCTGCCGGAAGCCCAGCGCCGCAAGGCCATCCTCGGCGGAGTGGCTGGCGCTGTCGTCCTGCGCATCCTGCTGCTGTTCGTCGCCAGCTATGTGCTGGGCTGGCCGTTGCTCAAGGTGGTGGGGGGCGTGCTGCTGCTCTGGATCGGCATCAAGCTGCTGCTGCCCGAGGAGGACGAGGCCGACATCAAGGCCGGTACCACCCTGGGTCAGGCCATCTGGATCATCATGGTGGCTGACGTGGTGATGAGTCTGGACAACGTCATCGCCGTGGCCGGTGCGGCCCAGGGACACCTCGGCCTGGCCATCGCCGGGGTGCTCATCAGCATCCCCATCATCATCTTTGGTAGCCAGCTCATCCTGAAACTCATGGAAAGGTTTCGCGGGCTGGTGGTGGCCGGCGCGGCGCTGCTGGGCTGGATCGCCGGCAAGCTGATCGCCAGCGACGAACTCCTGCAGGCTTGGCTGGGCACCGGCGACCTGCACTGGGTCCCTTATGCGGCCGGCGCTCTCGGCGTCCTCATCGTGCTCGTGACCGGCCAGTTGCTGGCCCGGCGCGCGGTCACGGCCTGATCGATCTTTCGAACTCCAAGGAGCAGCACCATGACCTTCAAGACCACCGATCTCTGCGACGACCACGGTGATCACGCGCGCGTCCTGCAGCCAATTTTCCAGGACCTGGGCGGTCGCTGTGACTTCGCGGGGCCGGCGCTGACCGTCCGCTGCTTCGAGGACAACTCGCGGATCAAGGAGTTGAGCCAACAGCCCGGCGAGGGGCGCGTGCTGGTGGTGGACGGCGGCGGCAGCGACCGCTGCGCGCTGCTGGGCGACATCATCGCCGAAGACCTGGTGAAGAACGGTTGGGCCGGCGCGCTCATCTATGGCCAGGTCCGCGACAAGGCGGTGCTGGCCGGGCTGCCATTGGCGATCAAGGCGCTGGGCGTCTCGCCGCGCAAGTCGGTCAAGCGCAACGAAGGCCAGGTCGGCGAGGCGGTGACCTTCGCCGGGCAGACGATCCGCAGCGGTGACCCGCTCTACGCCGACGCCGACGGCGTGATCATCCTCGACGCCCGTTAGACGCACCTGCCGGCCACCAGCCGCCGCCCAGGCGGCCCTTCCAAGAGCGCTTTCGCCATGACCGCTGCCAAACGGATCTTCCTGATCCACGCCACCCGTATCGCCATCGAGCCCATCGACATCGCCTTCGCCCAGGACTGGCCCGAGGCGCGGCGTTTCGATCTCTGGGACGACTCGCTGTCCAAGGATGCCAGCACCGCGGGCGGCAGTACGCCAGCGCTGGACCAGCGCATCCAGGACCTGGCGGAGCACGCCTTTCGCGCCCAGGCCGATGCCGTGCTCTTCACCTGTTCGGCCTTTTCCAACGCCATCGAAGCCTGCCAGCGGCGCCATCGGCGACCGGTCCTCAAGCCCAACGAGGCCATGGTGCAGGAGGCCCTGGCCACGGGCGGGCGCATCGCCGCCCTGACCACCTTCGGTCCGGCGGGTGCGGCCATCGTCAATGACTTCGAGGTCGAGGCACCCCGCCGCGGCCAGACGGTGGACATCACGCCGATCCTCTGCGAAGGCGCGCTCGATGCCCTGCATGCGGGAGACCAGGCCCGCCACGACGCGCTCATCGTCGCGGCTGCAGAGCGTCTGCGTGGCGATTACGACGTGCTCTGCTTCGCGCAGTTCTCCATGACCGCCGCGCAAGCGGCCAGCGAAGTGGCCTGGGGCGGAACCGTGCTCACCACGCCGTCCAGCGCCGTGCGGCGCCTGCGCCAATTGCTGGAGGCATAGCGCCTCACCTCGGTCGGCCGGGTACCCGCTCCGCCTCGACGAGCATATGGTTAGTCGAATTCCGTCTTTACCAAAAGTTATAACAGCTCATTAGCCTATAACGCTTTCGAGTAGCCAGTCGGCACGGAGCGTCAGGATGAGCAGGGTAGGGAAGGGGTTGGCGGTCGTCGCCGCCGTGGTGGGTGCCCTGGGCGTTGCGGGCAACGCAGCCGCCGAAGGCAGGATCAGCATCGCCCAGCAATTCGGTATCGGCTACCTGATCCTCGACGTGGTGCGCGATCAGCGACTGATCGAGAAGCACGGTAGTGCCGCCGGCCTGGACATCCAGGTGGACTGGAACAGCATCTCCGGCGCCACCGCCATGAACGAGGCCTTGCTGGCCGGCTCGCTGGACGTGGTCTCCGCCGGAGTGCCGCCGATGCTGACCGTCTGGGATCGCACCCGCGGGCGGCAGAACGTCAAGGCCATCGCCGCCCTGGGTTCCATGCCCAACTACTTGCTGAGCAACCGCGCCGAGGTCAAGTCGATCGAGGATCTGACCGACCAGGACCGTATCGCCGTTCCGGCGGCGGGCGTGGGCTTCCAGTCGCGCACTCTGCAGATCGAGACCGCCAAGGTCTTCGGCGACGCCCAATACAAGAAGTTCGATTCGATCAGCGTCAGCCTGCCGCATCCCGATGCCAGCGCCGCCCTGACCGCCGGTGGCTCGGAGATCACCACCCATTTCTCCAGTCCGCCGTTCCAGTACCAGGCGCTGGAGAGTCCCAAGGTCCACCGCATCCTCAGCAGCTATGACGTGCTCGGCGGTCCGGGCACCTTCAACGTGCTCTACACCACCGAGAAATTCCACGACGAGAATCCCAAGACCTACCGGGCCTTCTACGACGCCCTGGTGGAAGCCGCCGCCTTCATCCGCGCCAACAAGGCCGCCGCGGCCGAGGCGTACCTCCGCGTGGAGAACTCCAAGCTGCCGCTGGCCCTGGTGCAGCGCATCGTCGAAGACCCGGAGATCGAGTTCACCGTCGAACCGCAGCGCAGCTTCGTCTACGCCCAGAAGCTGCACGAACTGGGCGTGCTGAAACACCAGGCTGCCTCCTGGCAGGACTACTTCTTTCCTGAAGCCCATGAGCGTCCCGGCAGCTGAGCCGGACCCCAAAGGAGAAAACTCCATGACTCTCGCCGCATCCCGCCCGGCCGCTACCCAGGCCTTCGAGATCCGTCCCTTCGGCAACCTGGGCGCCGAGATCGTCGGTATCGACCTGGCTCAGCCGTTGAACGCCGAGGACTTCGCGCGCGTCCATCGCGCCCATCTGGACTATCACGTGGTGGTGTTTCGCGACCAGCGCATCAGCCCGGAAGAGCAGATCGCCTTCAGCCGCCGTTTCGGTGAGCTGCAGATCCACGTGCTCAAGCAATTCCACCTGGCCGGCCACCCGGAGATCCTCATCGTCTCCAACATCGTCGAAGACGGTCAGCCCATCGGCCTGGGCGATGCCGGCAAGTTCTGGCACTCGGATCTCTCCTACAAGGAGCTGCCGAGCCTGGGCTCCATGCTGCATGCCCAGGAGTTGCCGGAGGAGGGCGGCGATACCATTTTCGCCAACATGCACCTGGCCTACGACACGCTGCCGGCGGCGCTCAAGCGCCAGGTCGACGGTCTGCAGGCGGAGCATTCCTACACCGCCACCTATGCCAAGCCCAAGTTCGAGGGCAACTGGCGGCCGACCCTGACTGCCGCGCAACTGGCCGAGGTCAAGGCGGTGGTGCATCCGGTGGTACGCACCCACCCGGAGAACGGCCGCAAGGCGCTGTTCGTCAGCGAAGGCTTCACCACCCATATCGTGGGCCTGCCGGAAGACGAGAGTCGCGAGCTGCTGGCCGAGCTGTACGCCCACAGCGTCAAGCCCGAGCACCTCTACCGTCACCAGTGGCAGCCCCATGACCTGGTGTTCTGGGACAATCGCTCGCTGCTGCACCTGGCGGCCGGCTGCCCCAATCACCTGAGGCGCAAGCTGTATCGCACGACCATCCAGGGCGATGCGCCTTTCTAGGGAGAAGACGACCATGAACGCTCCTCTCGCTTCGCGTCCGCACCTGACCCTGGCGCAGACCCAACCGCTGTTGCAGGTGCAGGATCTCGACCTCGAATACCGCACCCGCGAACGCCGGGTGCGGGCTACCCACCAGGTATCCTTCGAGGTGCACGGCGCCGATCGTTTCGTCCTGCTCGGTCCGTCCGGCTGCGGCAAGTCCAGTCTGCTCAAGTCGGTGGCGGGCTTCCTGCCGCCGCTGCACGGCGAGATCCGTCTGGAAGGCCAGCCGATCAAGGGGCCGGGGCCGGATCGCATCGTGGTGTTCCAGGAATTCGATCAGCTGCCGCCGTGGAAGACGGTGCTGGAGAACACTATGTTCCCGCTGCTCGCCAGCCGTCAGGCCAGTCGCGGCGAGGCCCGCGAACGGGCGTTGCATTACCTGGACAAGGTCGGCCTGGCGCGCTTCGTCGATGCCTATCCGCACCACCTCTCCGGCGGCATGAAGCAGCGGGTGGCCATCGCCCGCGCCCTGGCCATGCAGCCCAAGATCCTGCTGATGGACGAACCCTTCGCCGCCCTGGACGCCCTGACCCGGCGCAAGATGCAGGAAGAACTGCTCGCGCTCTGGGACGAGGTGCGCTTCACGCTGCTGTTCGTCACCCACTCCATCGAGGAAGCCCTGGTGGTGGGCAATCGCATCCTGCTGCTGTCGCCCCATCCGGGCCGGGTCCGCGCGGAACTCAACTGCCACCAGTTCGGCCTCGAAGACTTCGGCGGTGCGGAATTCCAGAGCACCGCGCTGCGCATCCATAACCTGCTGTTCCCCGACGATGTCCAGTCCCTGCCACCGGAGGTGGCCGACGAACGCCTGCGCCTGCAGCAGGCCATCGTCCAGGGCCGCATTTCCTACTAGCAGTTCGAGGTAGACCCCATGACACGACAGCCTCCGGTACGGGCCGAATACCAACTGGACCTCCCGCCGCTGAACGATCTGCCGCTGGCGGTCGAACTCCCCCTCGCCAGCCGCCTGTGGAGCCAGGCCTGGCTACGCAAGCTGGTGATCCTGGCGATCCTGATGCTGGTCTGGGAGGTGGCGGCGCGCTGGCAGGGCAACGACCTGCTGCTACCCAGCTTCCTGCAGACCGCCTCGGCCTTCTGGGACGGCCTGGTGACCGGCGAGTTGCCGGCCAAGGTCGCCATTTCCCTCGGCACCCTGCTCAAGGGCTATCTGCTGGGCGTGGTGCTGGCCCTGGCGTTGAGCGCCCTGGCGGTCTCCACCCAGTTCGGTCGCGACCTGCTCGGCACCCTGACCTCGATGTTCAATCCGCTGCCGGCCATCGCGTTGCTACCGCTGGCGCTGCTCTGGTTCGGCCTGGGCGAGAACAGCCTGGTGTTCGTGCTGGTGCATTCGGTGCTCTGGCCCATGGCGCTCAACACCTATTCGGGCTTTCTCGGCGTCTCCGACACCCTGCGCATGGCCGGACGCAACTATGGCCTCAAGGGGTTGAGGTACGTAGGGCTGATCCTCATCCCGGCGGCGCTGCCGGCCATCGTCTCGGGTCTGAAGATCGGCTGGGCCTTCGCCTGGCGTACCCTGATCGCCGCCGAGCTGGTGTTCGGTGCCTCCAGTGGCAAGGGCGGCCTGGGCTGGTACATCTTCCAGAATCGCAACGAACTCTATACCGACCGTGTCTTCGCCGGCCTCGCCGCGGTGATCATCATCGGCCTGCTGGTGGAAGGCCTGGTCTTCGCCACCCTGGAACGGCTGACTGTGAAGAAGTGGGGGATGCAGCGGTAGGGGCGACCACTCCCGCTGGTTTGGGAGCGCCCGCCGATGCAGGTAGCGTGCGAAGGTCGACAGCGACGTTTCCGGGACCAATGTCGTCCGATACTTGCTCGGACGACTCTCTCTCCCTGAGGGAGAGGGCCGGGGTGAGGGCGCCCCTCGCAGCGAAGTCCTCCAGTGGAAAAGGCTGCGCCGTTTTCCACGCTACGGTGCTCGACCCTCCCTCGGACAACCCCCTCTCCCCCCTGGGAGAGGGCCGGGGTGAGGGCGCCTCTCGCAGCGAAGTCCTCCAGTGGAAAAGGCTGCGCCGTTTTCCACGCTACGGTGCTCGACCCTCGCTCGGACAACCTCCTCTCCCCCTGGGAGAGGGCCGGGGTGAGGGGGCCCCTCGCGGTGGAGTCCCCAGTGGAAAAGGCTGCGCCGTTTTCCACGCTACGGTGGGGTCGCGGCCACATAAGGAAGCTCTGCGCTATCCACCTTAAATGCGTTTGGTAAATAAAACTCGAATTAGGATATGCGCATAAAGAATTTCCTTCTTATGCCTTGCCTGCCTAAGGTGAACCCCAGCCAACGCCTTCCAAGAAGGCATCCCCTTACCTCGGCACGGGATTCACCACCATGAGCATCCAATTCCTCGGCATGATCGGCCATCGCCTCACCTCGGAGATCATCGCCCCCTCCGGTCCCATCTTCGACAAGGGCTATGTCACCCGCTTCGCCCAGGCCCACGAGCAGGCCGGCTTCGACCGTATCCTGGTGGGCTACTGGTCCGATCAACCCGATGGTTTCCTGGTCACCGCCCTGGCGGGGCAGGCCACTCAGACGCTCAAGTTCCTGCTGGCCCACCGGCCCGGTTTCGTCGCCCCGACCCTGGCGGCGCGCAAGCTGGCGACCCTCGACCACCTGCTCGATGGTCGTCTGGCGGTACACATCATCAGCGGCGGGAGTGACGGGGAGCAGCGCAAGGACGGCGACTGGCTCGACCACGACCAGCGCTACGCCCGCACCGAGGAATTCCTCGACGTGGTGCGCCAGGAGTGGACCAGCTCCCAGCCCTTCGACCACGAAGGCGAGCACTACCGGGTGGCGAACGGCTTCTCCGCCATCAAGCCGCTGCAGCAGCCGAGCCTGCCGGTCTATTTCGGCGGTTCCTCGCCGGCGGCGCTACGGGTGGCGGGTAAGCACGCCGATGTCTTCGCGCTCTGGGGCGAATCCCTGGCCCAGACCCGCGAAACCATCGCGGCGGTCCGCGCCGAGGCGGCGCGCCACGGTCGCACGCCGACATTCAACGTCTCCTTCCGGGTGATCCTCGGCGCCACCGAGGAAGAGGCCTGGGCCAAGGCCGAGGCCATCCGCGAGCAAGCCAAGGCACGCCTCGCCGCCGAAGGCGCCGTGCATCCGGCCAAGCCGGAGGCCGTGGGTGCCCAACGCCTGCGCGACACCGTGGCCCTGGGCGACCGGGTGGATCGCCGACTTTGGACCGGGATCGCCGCCCTGGTCGGTGGCGGGCACAACTCCACCGCCCTGGTGGGGACGGCCGAACAGGTGGCCGATGCCCTGCTGGATTACTACGACCTGGGCGTCGACAGCTTCCTGATCCGCGGCTTCGATCCGCTCAACGACGCCGTCGAGTACGGCCGCGAGCTGATCCCCCTGACCCGGCAGAAGGTCGCCGCGCGCCTGGCCGGTGCCCGTCGCACCGGCTGACCGCCACAATCCAACATCCGCGCGACCGTACCCACGGAGCGCTCCCGAACCCTTCGAGGAGACGCCTTCGTGATCAAGGGATGGTTATTCGCCGCCGGCCTGCTGGCCGGCACCTCCGCCAGCCTGGCCCAGGCGGTCACCCTCACCATCGGTGACCAGTTCTACTACAGCAGCACCCTGCTGGAGCAGGCCGGTGAGCTGAAAGACCTGCCGTACCAGATCGAGTGGAAGAGATTCAACGCCGGTGGGCCGGTGGTGGAAGCGCTCAATGTCGGCTCCATCGACCTGGGCATCGTCGGCGATACCCCGGTGATCGCCCTGGCCGCTCGCGGCGGGCCGGTCAAGGTGGTAGCGGTCACGCGCAACCGCCCGGACGGCACCGCCATCGTGGTCGGCAGGGATTCGCCGATCAAGACGGTCGCGGACCTGGCCGGCAAGCGGGTGGCCATCTGGAAGGGCTCCTGGAGTCAGCAACTGGTCTACTCGGCGCTGGAACGGGCCGGCCTGCCCAGCGATGCGCCGCGCTACAGCTACCTGATGCCCACCGAGGCCGTGGCCGCCCTGAGCCAGGGCACCCTGGACGCCACCGCCACCTGGGAGCCCTACGTCAGCATGGTGGAGCGCCAGGGCGGACGGGTACTGGTCACCGCCAAGGACCTGATGCCGGCCCCGGTCTACGTGGTGGCCAACACCCAGCACCTGGACGAGAACCGCGCGGCCATCGGCGATTTCGTCGCCCGTCTGCAACGTGCCCGTAGCTGGGCCCGCGACCATGTCGACGTCTACGCCCAGGCCTGGGCCAGGCGCAACAACTCCGATCCGGCCATTGCCGAACGCTGGTTCCGCCGTGACGCCACCTGGGTCGAGCCAATCAGCGCCCAGACCCTCGCCGACGGCCAGCAGACCGCCGACTTCCTGGTCAAGGCCGGGGTGCTGCCGCAGCGCTACGACGTCAAGGCGCTCTATGACCAGAGCTTCAACCGCTATCTGCAGACGCCCCGGGAGGCCAGCCGATGAGTCGCCAACTGCACCTCGCCGGCTTCCTGCTGGCGGGCCCGGTCGTTCATAGCCACGCCGTCTGGCGTCACCCCGAGACCCAGGGCGACTTCCGCGACCCCGACTACTATGTGCGCGCCGCCAAGGCGCTGGAGGAGGGGCTGTTCGACTTCCTGTTCTTCGCCGATCGCCTGGCCGTGGGTGACCAGCTCGGCGGTTCACGGGACACCGCGCTACGCCTGGGCGCCCAGGACGCCACCCGGCTCGATCCGCTGCCGCTGCTGTCCTACCTGGTGGCGCACACGCGCCACCTCGGCCTGGGTTGCACCCGCTCCACCACCTACTACGAGCCGGCCCACGTCGCCCGCGCCTTCGCCACCCTCGATCACCTGTCCCGCGGGCGCGCCGCCTGGAACATCGTCACCTCCATGAACGACAGCGAAGGCCGGCTGTTCGGCAAGGAGCGCCACCTGGAGCACGACCTGCGCTACGACCGCGCCGACGAATTCGTCGAGGTGGCGGTCAAGCTCTGGCGCAGCTGGGGTCCGCAGGCCCTGCGCCTGGATCGCGAGCGCGGGGTGCTGGCCGATCCGGGGCAGGTGCGCGCCCTCGATCATCAGGGCGACTGGTTCCGCGTGGAGGGCCCGCTCAACATCCCGCGCAGTCCGCAGGGGCGCCCGGTGCTGATCCAGGCCGGTTCCAGTGGTCGCGGCCGGCGCTTCGGCGCACGCTGGGCCGAGGCCATCTTCACCATCCAGCCGAATCTGGCCGCCATGCGCGCCTTTCGCGATGACGTCCGCCGCCAGGTGCTGGAGCAGGGGCGTGCGCCGGACGGCTGCAAGATCCTCACCTCGGTGATGCCCTTCATCGGCGGCAGCGAAGCCGAGGCCCGCGCCAAGCAGGAAAGACACAATGCCCTGGCGCAGCCCGAGGTGGGGCTGATCACCCTCTGCTCGCAGTTCAACATCGACCTGTCGCGCTTCACCCTGGATACCCCCTTGGGCGAGGTGGCCGAGGTCGGCGACCTGCCACCGGCTGCCGCCGAGAAGCTCCTGGCCTTTGGTCGCCAGACCATCCTGGCCGAATTGGGCCGCAGCTATGCCGCCAGCGTCCGGGTACCGCAACTGGTGGGCACCGGTGCCCAGATCGCCGAGCAACTGGCGGACCTGTTCGAGGCCGGCGGCTGCGACGGCTTCGTGATTTCCCCCGGCTACCTGCCGGGTTCCTTCGTCGAGTTCAGCGAGAGCGTGGTGCCGCATCTGCAGCGCCGTGGCTTGTTCCGACGCCAGTACCAGGGCGAGACCCTGAGAGACCACCTGGGCCTAGGCCCGCTGGAGGACTAGATGAGTACATCCAAGGACGCCGAGGGCTGGGTGACCCTAGCCCGCGAGATAGGTGCCGAATTCGCCGCCCGGGTGGTCGCCGACGAACGCGAACGGATTCGTCCCGATGCCCAATTGCAAAGACTCAAGGACAGCGGCCTGACCAACCTGGTCATTCCCGCGCGCCTCGGCGGCGCCGGCCAGCCGTGGTCGCTGGCCATGCGGGTACTGCGCGAGATCGCGGCCGGCGACGGCTCGGTCGGCCTGCTCTTCGGCTATCACCTGCTCAATACGGTGAATCTGCGCCGTGAGCCGCAACCACGGCGTGATCGCCTGCTGGCGGAAATCGCCGAAGGTCGGCTGTGGCTGGCCGGGGTGGTCAACCCACGGGATGACGACATCCTCGCCACTCCGGTCGCGGGCGGCTATCGCCTGACCGGGCGCAAAGGCTTCTGCAGCGGTGCCGCCTTCGCCGATCGCCTCACCATCAGCGCCCGCGACCGGGAGAGCGGGGCGCGGCTGATGGTCACCCTGCCGGCGGACCGCCCGGGACTGGTCTATGCCGACGACTGGGATCACTTCGGCGTGGCCCGCAGCGACAGCGGCAGCTTCACCCTCAGGGAGGTCTGGGCCAGCGCCGAGGAAGCCCAGGTCTGCGACCTGGAGGACGCCGGCGATTTCGCCGCGGTGATCCGCACTCCGGTCAACCAGTCGGCCTTTACCCAGTACTACCTGGGGGCCGCCCAGGGCGCGCTGCGCGAGGCGCGGCGTTATCTGCACGAAGAGGCGCGGCCCTGGGTGCATTCCCTGGCCGCCCGCGCCACCGAGGACCAGCTGGTGCTGAGCCAGGTGGGCGAGCTGTGGATCGCCCTGCAGGGCGCCGTGGCCCTGGCCGATGTCGCCGCGCGGCAGGTGGACGCCTTGCTGGACGCCGACGACGCCTTCACCGCCGACCTGCGCGGCGCGACGGCCATCGCCGTGGCCAGCGCCAAGGTGCTGGCCGCCCGTACTGCGCTGGACGTGACCACCCGGGTGTTCGATGCCCTCGGCGCCCGCGCCACCCACAACCGCCTGGGCCTGGATCGCTTCTGGCGCGACGTGCGCACCCACAGCCTGCACGACCCCCTGGCCTACAAGGTGCTGGAGGTCGGGCGCTATGCGGTCAACGGCCAGTATCCCGACATCCGCGCCTACACCTGAGGAATTTCCATGCTGCGCAAGACCCTCGCCGGCCTCACCCTCGGCCTGCTGGCCGCTACCCAGGCCCTGGCCACCACCCTGGTGGTGGGCGACCAGAGCTACAACGCCCGCACCGTGATGGAAGCCGCTGGCGTGCTGAACGACCTGCCGTACCAACTGGAATGGAAGCAATTCACCGCTGGCTCGCCGGTGGCCGAGGCGCTCAATGTCGGCAGTCTCGACCTGGGCCTGCTGGGCGATGCGCCGCCGCTGTTCCTCGGTGCCCTGGGCGCACCGATCAAGGTGATAGGCGTCAGTCGCCAGAGCCTCGACGGGGTGGCGGTGCTGGTCCGCGGCGACTCCAACCTCCACCGCCTGGCCGACTTGAAGGGCAAGACGGTGGCCATCTGGAAGGGCTCCTGGAGCCAGCAACTGGCGCTGTCCGCCCTGGACCGTGCGGGCGTACCGCGCGAGCAGGTGCACTTCCACTATCTCAACGCCCTGGATGCCTCCCACGCCCTGGAGGGCGGATCGGTGGACGCCATCGCCACCTGGGAGCCCTATGTCACCCAGGCCCAGCGCCAGGGTGCGCGGGTGCTGACCACCGCCGAGGGACTGATCCCGGCTCAGAGCTTCGTGGTGGCCAGCCAGGGGGCGCTGGACGACCCGGCCAGGCACCGGGCCATCGCCGATTTCCTCAGTCGCTTGCAACAGGCGCGGACCTGGGCCAATGCCGATCCCGAGCACACGGCGCGCTACGCCAGCGCCTGGGCCGAACGCACCCGCGCCGACGCCGCCATCGCCCGGGCCTGGTTCGCCCGCGCCCGCACCAGCCTCGGACCGGTCACTCCGGCGGCCATCGCCCAGGCGCAGCGTACCGTCGAATTCTTCGCCGGTGAGGGCTTGGTCAAGGGCTACGATGCGAGCCGCCTGTTCTACGACGGTTTCGCGACGAGCCTCGGAGCGCCGGCGCAGACGGCGCAACGCTGAGGACGGCGTACGGGACGAGGCGTTGCGTTATGCTTGAGGTGCATGTCCAGCAACGGGAAGTCAGACGCCTCCTCATGAAGACCGACGATATCGAAGCCTTCGTCGCGGTGATTCGCAGCGGTTCCCTCAATGCCGCCGCCCAGTCCCTCGGGCTCACCCAGCCGGCCATTACCCGGCGTCTGCAAAGCCTGGAACAGGACCTCGGCGTCGAATTGCTCGACCGCCACACCAAGCCGCTCAAGCCGACGCGCCTGGGCCAGGAGGTCTACGGCCATTGCCGCGCCATCCTGCGCGAGATGGATGCCCTGCGCGAGCGGGTGGCCGGCGATGCGGCGCCCTCCGGCCTGCTGCGCCTGGGCGTACCCCAGACCCTGGGCGACGCCCTGTTGCTGCAGGCGGTACGGGAGATCCGCACGCGCTACCCGGAACTGCGCGCCCAGGTGGCGACCGGTTGGGGCAGCGTACTGGTGAGCCGGATCGAACATGGCGAACTGGACGGCGCCCTGGTGCTGTTCCCGGCCACCAAGGTGTTTCCCGACGGCGTCGTGGCCCAGGCGTTGGGCGCCATGCCGCTGCAGGTGATCGGCGCCCGTGACCAGGCGCCGGCCAAGGCACAGCGGCTGGCCGACGTCCAGGGGCAAGGCTGGGTGCTGAATCCCGACGGCTGCGGCTTTCGTGCCAGCCTGCAGCGCACCCTGGCCGACCAGGGTCAGGCGCTGCGCATCAATCTCGAGACCTACGGTACCGAACTCCAGCTCGGCCTGGTGGCGGACGGCCAGGGGCTAGGCCTGGTCCCGGCGCCGCTGCTGGCGCGCAGTGTTCACCGTGAGCGCCTGGCGGTGATCCCGCTGAAGGACTTCAAGCCGGAGATCCAGCTGTGGCTGATCCACCCGCGCTTTCTCGGGCCCCTGCAGGAGGTGGTGGAGGGGTTCGGACGGGATGCGCGGGGCCTGCTGGAAGGCTGACGCGACTTCACTCTAAAGCAGGGCCTATGCAGCGCGCGAATACTCGCTCCAGCCCGGCATAGTCACAATGGACGGCAGCGATATTGGCGTCTATCCACTCATCTCGCGCTACCGGTGACCAGTCTATCTGGTAGCCCGCATTGATGATCAGGTGCTCGAACAGCAGGCGTTGCGCACGACCGTTGCCATCGCGGAATGGATGCACCATGTTCAGATCGCCGTAGAATTCAGCACTCCGAACGATGAGGGCGTCACGGAATTGCCCCTCGAACCAGTTCGCCGCCTGCAACTTCGCGAAAAGCTTATTGGCCTCGGGTATCAGTCGACCCACCGTACAAAACCTTGTGCTGTCCTTGGCAATGTCGAGAGTGCGCAACTCTCCCGCCCAGGCGTAGATATCCTGGAACAGCAGTCGATGAAGTCGGCGAAGATAGTCCAGATCGTAGGGCGGTAACTCGAACGTCAGCTCACTGGCTGCGAGGCGAGACAGATCGCGCTCGGCCGCTCCCAGCAGCTCATCATCGTGGATGTCGAGCAGATTGCGTAAGGTCGTGGTGCCGGGATAGCAGTACGGATCCTGGCCGGCTCCGTACTTGTCGATCATTGTGCCTGGCTCAGACGCCGGTAGTGCGCGATAAGGGCTTGCTTGTCCTGTCCGACGGCGTCGGAAACGTCGGATTTCAGCTCAAAACCCTCTAGCCGCAGACTGGCGGAGTAGTTGGTCTGACGCATACGCACGTAATAGTGCCGTTTCTTATCCAGACTCAGTTGGGGCATGAGGAAACCTCCTGGCTAGGCGTCCGAGTTTAGCTTAAAGCAGCGGCGCTATCATCCAGCACCCTGGGGGACCGACCCTGCGGATCCAGTTGGCGCCAAAGCGTGGGGTGCAGTAATCCTGAAAAGGAGGTTAGTCGCCCCGGTCACAATGACCGGGGCAATGGCTATCAAGCCACTGGCTTGGCGAGGAACTCCCGCAGCACGTAATGCAGGATGCCGCCGGCCTTGAAGTAGCTCACCTCGTTGACCGTATCGATGCGGCAGAGCACCTCGACGCTTTCCAGGCTGCCGTCCTCGCGGGTGATCTCCAGGGTCAGCGGCATGCGCGGGCGCAACTCGACGCCATCGATGCCCAGCACGGCGATCTTCTCCTTGCCGGTCAGCCTCAGGGATTTGCGATCCACGCCATCCTTGAATTGCAGCGGCAGCACGCCCATGCCCACCAGGTTGGAGCGGTGGATGCGCTCGAAGCTCTCGGCCACTACGGCCTTCACACCGAGCAGGTTGGTGCCCTTGGCCGCCCAGTCGCGGGAGGAGCCGGTCCCGTACTCTTTGCCGGCGATGATCACCAGCGGGGTGTTCTCCAGCTCGTACTTCATAGCCGCGTCGTAAATCGACAGCTTTTCGCCCGTGGGGACGTGGAAGGTATTACCGCCTTCCTCGCCACCGAGCATCTCGTTCTTGATGCGGATGTTGGCGAAGGTGCCCCTCATCATGACTTCGTGGTTGCCGCGGCGGGAGCCATAGGAGTTGAAGTCGGCATAGGCCACGCCGTGCTCGGCCAGGTAGCGACCCGCGGGGCTGTCCTTCTTGATGTTACCGGCGGGGGAGATGTGGTCGGTGGTCACCGAATCGCCCAGCAGCGCCAGGATGCGCGCGTCATGGATGTCAGCGATGCGCGGCGGATCGCCGGCGATGCCTTCGAAGAACGGCGGATTCTGGATGTAGGTGGAGTCGGCGTCCCAGACGTAGGTCTCGGCGTCCGGCACCTGGATCGCCTGCCACTTCTCGTCGCCGTCGAACACGGCGCCGTACTGCTTGTGGAACATGGCGGTGTCGAGCTTCTGCACGGCGTCGGCCACCTCCTGCTGGCTGGGCCAGACATCCTTCAGATAGACCGGCTGGCCATCGTTGCCGGTACCCAGCGGGTCCTGGGTGAGGTCCACCTTGACGCTGCCGGCCAGGGCATAGGCCACCACCAGCGGCGGCGAGGCCAACCAGTTGGTCTTGACCAGCGGATGCACCCGGCCCTCGAAGTTGCGGTTGCCGGAGAGCACCGAGGCGACGGTGAGATCGGCGTCCTGGATGGCCTTCTCGATGGGGTCGAGCAACGGGCCGGAGTTGCCGATGCAGGTGGTGCAGCCGTAGCCGACCAGGTCGAAGCCGAGGTCGTTGAGGTAGGGGGTGAGGCCGGCGGCGTTGTAGTAGTCGGTCACCACCTTGGAGCCGGGGGCGAGGGACGACTTGACCCAGGGCTTGCGCATCAGGCCCTTCTCGGCGGCCTTCTTCGCCAGCAGGCCGGCAGCCATCATGACGCTGGGGTTGGAGGTGTTGGTGCAGGAGGTGATGGCGGCGATGACCACGGCGCCGTCTTCCAGCTGGAAGGTCTCGCCATTCACCTGGACCTCGACGCTGCCGCCGGCCTTGGCGGTCTCGGCCTTTTTCGGGGCCAGGGCAGCGAAGTCACCGAAGGCCTTGGCCACTTCGCCGAGCAGCACGCGATCCTGGGGCCGCTTGGGGCCGGCCAGGCTGGACTGGACGTCGCCCATGTCCAGTTCCAGCACATCGGTGAAGACCGGCTCGTCACCGGGATTGCGCCACAGGCCCTGGGCCTGGGTGTAGGCCTCCACCAGCTGCACGGTTTCCTCGGGGCGACCGGACAGGCGCAGGTAGTCCAGGGTGATCTGGTCGACTGGGAAGAAGCCGCAGGTGGCGCCGTATTCCGGGGCCATGTTGCCGATGGTGGCGCGGTCGGCCAGGGGCAGGGTGGCCAGGCCGTCGCCGAAGAATTCGACGAACTTGCCCACCACGCCCTTCTTGCGCAGCATCTGGGTCACGGTCAGCACCAGGTCGGTGGCGGTGATGCCCTCGCGCAGCTTGCCGGTGAGCTTGAAGCCCACCACCTCGGGAATCAGCATGGACACCGGCTGGCCGAGCATGGCCGCCTCGGCCTCGATGCCGCCCACGCCCCAGCCCAACACGCCTAGGCCATTGATCATGGTGGTGTGGGAATCGGTGCCCACCAGGGTATCGGGGAAGGCATAGGTGCGGCCATCCTCGTCCTTGGTCCAGACGCTGCGGCCCAGGTACTCCAGATTGACCTGGTGGCAGATGCCGGTGCCTGGCGGCACCACGCGGAAGTTGTCGAAGGCGTTCTGGCCCCAGCGCAGGAAGGCATAGCGCTCGCCATTGCGCTCCATCTCGATCTCGACGTTCTCGTGATAGGCGTTCTCGCTGGCGTAGCGGTCCACCATCACCGAGTGGTCGATCACCAGGTCGACGGGGGAGAGCGGGTTGATCCGCTGCGGATCGCCACCGGCCTTGGCCACGGCTTCGCGCATGGCGGCCAGGTCGACCACCGCCGGAACGCCGGTGAAGTCCTGCATCAGCACCCGCGCCGGGCGATACTGGATCTCGCGGTCGGCAGAGCGGGTCTTGGTCCAGTCGGCCAGGGCCTGGAGGTCTTCGCCGGTGACGGTCTGGTTGTCTTCCCAGCGCAGCAGGTTCTCCAGCAGCACCTTGAGCGACTTGGGCAGCTTGTCCAGGTTGCCCAGGGTCTTGGCCGCCTCGGGCAGGCTGTAGTAGTGATAGGTGCGCTCGCCGACCTGCAGGGTCTTGAGGCTGTTGAGGCTGTCCAGGGCTGGCATCAGGGGTCTCCTTATCGACGTTTCGACGGTTGCCCGCTGGCCGTTCGGGCCTCGAAAGGTGAAAGAGAGCCGAACCAGCGCTGGGCGGACTGATTTTTCTAGGTGTAGTACTGGACCGATGGGTGCCGCTGGCGTTCCCCAACGGGCGCGCTGGGGTATAGTGCGCGCCCTGCGTGACCCCTTGAGGAAGCACTGTCGTGAATACCCTGTTGCTGCTGTGCCGTACCGGATTCGAAGGCGAGGTCTGCGCCGAGCTCGGCGAACGGGCGGCGCTGCTCGGCGTGGCCGGCTACGCCAAGGGCAAGCCGGGTGCGGCCTATGCCGAATTCGTCTGCGGCGACGCGGCGGACGCGGCGCGGCTGATGCGGCAGCTCAGCTTCGCCGAGCTGATCTTTCCCCGCCAGTGGTCGCGCGGCGCCTTTCTCAGCCTGCCCGAGCAGGATCGCATCGGTCCGCTGCTGGAGTTGCTGGCGGACTATCCCGTCTGCGGCAGCCTGGCCCTGGAGATGCCCGACACCAATGACGGCAAGGCGCTCTCCACCTTCTGCAAGAAATTCGAGCGCCCCCTGACCCAGGCGCTGCGCAAGGCCGGTCGCCTGGTGGACGATGCCCGGGCGCCACGGCTGCAGTTGACCTTTCTCAGCGGGCGCGAGGTCTTCGTCGGCCTGGTCGAGCCGGACAACGCCGCGCTCTGGCCCATGGGCATCCCGCGGCTGAGGTTCCCCCGCGAGGCACCCAGTCGCTCGACCCTCAAGCTGGAAGAGGCCTGGCACCACTTCATCCCCCGTGCCGACTGGGAGACGCGGCTGTCGTCCGAGATGCGCGCCGTGGATCTGGGCGCCGCCCCCGGTGGCTGGACCTGGCAACTGGTGGCCCGCGAGATGCTGGTGACGGCGGTGGACAACGGCCCCATGAACGAGGCGCTGATGGATAGCGGCCTGGTGGAGCACCTACAGGTCGACGGCTACGCCTTCGTGCCCAAGCGACCGGTGGATTGGATGGTCTGCGACATCGTCGAGAAGCCCGCGCGTACCGCGGCGCTGATCGAACGCTGGATCGGCGAGGGTCATTGCCGCGAGGCGGTGGTCAATCTCAAGTTGCCGATGAAGCAGCGCTATCGTGAAGTGGCCGGTATCCTCGAACGCCTGCACGCCCACTTCGAAGGCCGCGGCCAGCGCGTCGCCATCGGCTGCAAGCAGCTCTATCATGACCGCGAGGAAGTGACCTGTCATCTGCGGCGCCTTGACCGGAAACCCTAGTTCGCCGCCGGGCTCTGAATGCAGACAGCGGTAACCGTTCTTTCCCTGGAGACCCCATGACCCTCGAAGCCGATGCCACCCTCGACGCCAGCGGGCTGAACTGCCCGGAGCCGGTGATGATGCTGCACAACAAGGTGCGCGACATCGCCCCCGGCGCCCTGCTCAAGGTCATCGCCACCGATCCTTCCACCCAGCGCGACATCCCCAAGTTCTGCGTCTTCCTCGGCCATGAGCTGGTGGACAAGAGCGAAGGGGAAGGGCGTTATCTGTACTGGATTCGCAAGAAGGTGGAGTGAGGGTCGCGCGAAGGCTCGCTTTGCTATTGTTGGTTGGTTCACAATCAGTGATCTAGCAAGCAAGGATGCCGTTTATGAAAGCCAGGATGTTGGGTGTTGTCTCGCTCATTCTCGCGGGGTGCACGTCGGTACAGGTCCAGCCCGTCGCCGTACGCCCAGATTTGGTATGTATTCAAGAGAATCCTGCTGTTTGGGTGAAGGACTTTCTCTCCGTGGTACGAGCCGGCTTTGCTAGGCACGGTGTGCCTACCGAAAGCTATACGCAGGTGCCACGCGAGTGCCCATACGTTCTTGAGTACACCGCTCGCCAAACCTGGGACGGAGTGCCTTACTTGTCAGCTGCCGAGCTGACCCTACGTGATACCAGTGGGCGCCTGGTGGGTCAGGCTGACTATCACCTGCGGGGTAAGGGCGGTCTCTCCCTTATGAAGTGGCAGGGGACCGCGACAAAGATCAATCCAGTGATAGATGAGCTCTTGGGTCAGATGCGTCCCGCACCTGTCACCAGGCCGACCACGCGTGCTGTCTCGTCCTCCGCACCTGCCGGGCTGACCTTCGAAGACGAATTGGCTGCGCTTCAGGCAAAAAACCTGAGTTATCAGGACTACAGCAATCAGTACCGTGCGCTGCAGCAGCGCTATGGTCTGGATCGCTAACTTAAATGTCGAGCCCGTGACGTTAGGCTTCGCTACGCTCAACCCGATCTACGTCACTTCCTCAGCCATGAGCTGGTGGACAAGAGCGAAGGGAAAGGGCGTTATCTGTATTGGATTCGCAAGAGGGTGGAGTGAGGCCAGGCGCCGCTCCGCAGTCCGTCGTGTACCTGTAGGAGCAACGGCCTTATCGCGGCCATGGCGGTCCGCTGATGCGGCCGCTCTTGCATAAACATCACCCCTGTCGGAGCGGCCGCATCGGCGGACCGCCATGGTCGCGATGAAGCGGGGTCATCTCCGTTACTCAAAATCAAGGCTCAACCTCTTATCGCGGCCGTGGGCCGCTCCTACGAAAGCATCACCCCTTGTAGGAGCGGCCGCATCGGCGGACCGCCATGGTCGCGATGAAGCGGGGTCATCTCCGTTACTTAGAGCCAAGGCTCAACCTCTTATCGCGGCCATGGGCCGCTCCTACACAGACGAATCAGCCGTAGATTGGGTTGGGGCCGCTCCATCGGCGAAGCCCGACACGCCGCTGCCGCTGCCGTAGCGTGGAAAACCGCGCAGCGTTTTCCACTGTCGCGCGCCGAAGCCGTGGACGAGGCTATGTCGTCGTCCACGCTACCCCGCTAGGCCCCGGATCACCCCCACCAGATGCTCGCCCAGCCGGCGATGCTGGTCCGCCGCGAAATGTATGCCGTCGATAGGGCTCGTGGGTGTTGGAGTCGCCATAGCAGAGCAGGGTACGCAGGGGGCATGGGAAAGCCTCGTCGGGACAGGTCGTCCTCACCCTAGAGGCTGATCCCGCCCGTCGCGAGGGCCGGCGGTCGTGCCAGCGCAGTCGGGTCAGCCCTCGCTCGGCGCCTGGTCGCCCCGCGTCGCCTGATCCAGCGGCGAGCCACCCACCTCGTAGCGCACGTTCATGCGCGGCGAGGCCAGTTCGATGCCGGCGTCGTCCAGGTAGCGCTTGAGTCTGAGGTTGAAGGCCCGCGACACCTCCCACTGTTTGATCGGCGCGGTCTTGAAGCGGAATCTCAGGATCGCCATGCCGGAATCGAAGCTTTCCACCCCCTGCAGCTCCAGGGGGGACCAGATGTCCCGGCCCATCAGCGGGTCCTGGCGCAGCGAGCGGCCGACCTCCTGGACCATCTCGATGGCCTTGTCCACCGACAGCGCCTGGGGGATCGGCAGGCGGAAGATGGCGTAGCCGAATTGCCGCGAGTAGTTCTGGATGCTCTTGATCTCGCTGAAGGGGATGGTGTGGACGATGCCGTCGATATCCCTCAGCCGCACGGTGCGGATGGTCAGGCCCTCGACGGTGCCCAGGTGGTTGCCGACGTCGACGTAGTCGCCGATCGCCAGGGAGTCCTCGATGATGATGAACAGCCCGGTGATGAGGTCGGCCACCAGGCTCTGGGCGCCGAAGCCCACCGCCAGGCCGATGACGCCGGCACCGGCCAGCAGCGGGGTGACGTTCACGCCCATGTTGGCCAGGGCGACGATCAGGGCGATGACGAAGATGGTCAGGAACAGCACGTTGCGGATCAGCGGCAACATGGTCTGGGCACGGGCGTTGTTGGGGCTGACGCGGTGCAGGTTGAGGCCGCGGTGGATGGCGGTATCGGCCAGTATCCATACCAGCCAGGCCAGCAGCAGGGTGCCCCCCAGGCCGAAGAACTTGCTGGCCACCGCATGACCGTCACCCTGGCTGAATCTCAGCAGCGAGAGATTCCAGGCGCGCAGGGCCAGTTCGATGCCCACCAGCCAGATGACGATACCCAGCACCAGCACGAAGAAGGCGCGCAGCCGTTCGGCATAGGCCTCCTGGATGCGCCCGTGCGGCCGTCGGCGCAGCAGTCGCGCCCGCACCAGGGCATTGAGCCCCAGGGCGGCGCCCATGGTCACGGCGAACAGCAGCGCCCGGCGCAGGGCGTCGCTGGTGTCCCCGGCGGAGACGAAGGTCGCCACCACCGAGACCGCCACCAGGATCAGCAGCGGCAGGTGCCAGAGCCGGGCGATCAGGTGCCTGACGCCCTGCAGGCCTCGCAGCGCCTGGCGCTTGGCCAGCGGCTGGTTGCGGATCAGATGGGCGATGGGCCGGCGAAATCTCAGGGCGAACTGGGCGGTGAGCAGCGCCGCGCAGATATTGGCGCCGATGGCGATGACGGCGGCCAGGTGCGGCCCCAGGGTCTCGGCCAGGTGCGGATCGCTGGCGGCGCCACCCAGGGCCGCCAGGCTGCCGATGATCCACAGCGGGCGGAAGGCGCGCCGACGCAGGATCAGCAGGGCGCGGCTGCGATGGGCGCCGCTGGGCAGGGAGCAGATCACCACCACCGTGGCGGCGAACAGCGGGCCGGTGACGGCGGCGTAGGCCAGGGCGACGGCCACCGTCTTCCCCAGCGAATCCGGCAGCCACAGCGACACCACCAGGGTCAGGATGAAGGCCAGCAGCCAGGGCGCCAGCTTGCGCAGGGCGAAACGCACCAGGTCGAGGGTGCGCGGCCTGAGCGGCAACTCCTCGGACAGCCCGAACCTCACCCGCAGGCGATGGCTGAGGGCCTTCAGCCCCAGGGCGCAACCGGCCCAGAAAGCCAGGGTGATGACGAAACCGGAGAGCAGGTTGAGGCGCTGTTCGGGCGCCGGCGCCAGCGCGGCCAGCTCGGCCCCGGCCTGATCGAGTTGGAACTGCCAGCGTTCGCGCAGGTTGTCGCGCTGCAGTTGGTTCTCGACCACCGTCAGGGTATCGGTGATCAGCCCGATCACGCCCTGGGAGGCGCTGGGTTCGGCCTTGTTCTGCGCCGCCTGCAGCTTCTTGAGATCCGCCAGCAGACGATTGCGCTGCTGCTCGCTTTCCAGGGTCTTGATGACCTGGTCCAGGGACTGGCCGAACTGGGGGTCGACCTGGTCCTTCTGGGTGGTCGGCAGGCCGGGTAGGGCGGCCTGGACCGGGCCGATGAAGAGAAGGCAAAGGCAGAGGAGTTGTAGCAGGCGAAAGATCATCGAAGCCGCACGCTCGGGAAGGAGGGGAACGCTCGTCCCGGTCGGCAGGGCAGCCAGCCGGGACGAGGCAGCCAGTGTAGCAAGGGCAGCGCGCTAGGCGCTGTGGATGCGTCGACGGGCGCTACGGGCCAGCCGCACCGACAGCAGGATGGCCGCGCAGGTCAGCCCCAGCACCAGCCCCTGCCAGAGTCCGGCCGGGCCCCGCGGGGCGCCGAACCAAACGCTCAGCCCCAGCGCCCAGCCCACCGGCAACCCAACGCCCCAGTAGGCCAGCAGGGTGATGATCATGGTCGCGCGGGTGTCCTGGTAACCGCGCAGGGCTCCGGCGGCGGTGACCTGGATGGCATCGGAGAACTGGAAGATGCCGGCGAACACCAGCAGCGAGGCCGCCAGCTGGATCACCGCCAGATCCTGGGAATAGAGCCCGGCGATGAAGGTGCGCGCGGTCAGCATCAGGGTGCAGGAAACGCAGGCGCAGAGCAGCCCGGCGGCCATGCCGACCCCGGCGGAAAAGCGTGCCTCGCGTGGCTCGCCACGGCCCAGTGCCTGGCCGACGCGTACCGTCACCGCCATGCCCAGCGCCAGGGGCACCATGAACACCAGGCCGGAGAAGTTGAGCGCCACCTGGTGCCCGGCGACCACGGTCGGACCCAGTTCGCCGATCAGCAACGCCACCACGGAAAAGATGCTGGATTCGGCGAACACCGCGATGCCGATGGGCACGCCGATGGCCAGCAGGGCGCGCAAGGTCGGCCCGTGCGGCCTCTCGAAGCGGGCGAAGATCGCGCAGGCGCGATAGCGTTCGGTGCGGACGATCGCCAGCATGGCCAGCAGCATCGCCCACATCACCGTACCGGAGGCGAAGCCGCAGCCGGCGCCGCCGAGGGCCGGCATGCCCAGGTGGCCGTGAATGAAGATCCAGTTCAGCGGCACGTTCAGCGCCAGGCCGGCGAGTCCTACCAGCATGGCCGGGCGAGTACGCCCCAGGCCGTCGCTGAAGCAGCGCAGCACGTAGTAGAAGGCCGTGGCGGGCAGGCCCATGGCGATGCCCTTGAGATAGAGCAGGGTCGGCCCGATCAGCTGGGCGTCGACATGCATGGCCACCAGCAACGGGCGGGCATTGAGCAGCAGCAGGCTGGCGACGAGGCCGCAACCCAGGGCCAGCCACAGCGGCTGGCGCACCAGCGGACCGATCTCCTGGCTGCGGCCGCCGCCGTGACGCTCGGCCACCTTCGGCGTGGTCGCCAGCAGGATACCGGTCATCAGCAGGAACACCGGAATCCAGACGGAGTTGCCCAGGGCGACGGCGGCGAGGTCCAACGGGCCGACGCGACCGGCCATGACGGCGTCGACGAAGCCCATGGCCGAATGGGAGAGCTGGGCGATGACGATGGGCGCGGCCAGGGAGAGCAGGGCGCCGAATTCACGTCTGATGCGGGGCAGGGAGGCGGTCACTTGATCGTTCGGTCAGCTTCGGGGCCGCTAGTCTAGTCCTCATGGCCCGGGTGGCAAGCCTCGCGGCGACCGTTGCCTGGTGCCGATGGCCTGCTAAAGTGCCGGTCCCCGCCCTTGCGAGTGCCCAGGCATGCACATTCTCGCCGACGAAAACATCCCCTTGCTGGACGCCTTCTTCGGGCCCCACGCGACCCTCGAGCGCCTTCCCGGCCGCGCCTTCGATCGCGCCGCCGTAGGTCGCGCCGACGCGCTGCTGGTGCGTTCCATCACCCGTGTCGACGCGGGGCTGCTGGCCGGGTCCAGGGTCGGCTTCGTCGGCACCTGCACCATAGGCACCGATCATCTGGACCTCCACCATCTGGACCAGGCGGGCATCCGCTGGAGCAACGCGCCCGGCTGCAATGCCCGGGGCGTGGTGGACTGGGTGCTCGGCGCCCTGCTGGCCCTGGCCGATGGTGCCGGGGCGGACCTGGCCAGCCGCACCTATGGCATCGTCGGTGCCGGCGAGGTCGGCGGTCGCCTGGCCGCGGTGCTGCGGGGCTTGGGTTGGCAGGTGCTGATCTGCGATCCGCCGCGCCAGGCTGCGGAGGGCGGCGACTTCCACCCCCTGGATGAGCTGATCGAGCGCTGCGACGTGCTCTGTCTGCACACCCCGCTGACCTGGGACGGCGAGCAGCGCACCCTGCACCTGTTCGATGCCGAGCGCCTGGCCAGCCTGCGTCCGGGGACCTGGCTGCTCAATGCCTGCCGGGGCGAGGTGGTCGATAACACCGCGCTGCGTGCGCATCTGGCCGGCGGCGCCGAGCTCAGGGTGGCGCTGGATGTCTGGGAAGGCGAGCCGGGTATCGATCCTGAACTGGCCCGCCTGTGCCAGTTGGTCACGCCCCATATCGCCGGGCACAGCCTGGAAGGCAAATGGCGCGGCACGGCACAGATCTACCAGGCCTTCTGCGCCTGGAGCGGGGACAGACCGCGACTGAGTCTGGGCGAGCTGCTGCCGCCGCAGCAGCTGGAGCGCCTGGTGTTCGGCGCGGATACGCCCGAGGCGACGGCCTTCAGGCGGGTCTGCCGCGCGGTCTACGATCCGCGCGACGACGATGCGGCGCTACGCGCGACCCTCGGCCTGCCGGCCCTGGCGCGCGCCCAGGCGTTCGACGCCCTGCGCAAGGGCTATCCCATGCGTCGGGAGATTCCGGGGCTGGTGCTCGAAGGGGCGGGCGTGGCTCGGCTGGCGAGGGCCCTGGGCTGCAGCTGGCGACATGGCGACGGCTCCGAAAGCGGCGGTGTCGCTTAGGACCGAGGCAAGGCGCAGGTGTTCAGGCGGGGTAGCGGCTTCCCGCCAGCCGGCCCGGACGGCCGAATGACGGGAGCGCGGGGTGAGGGAGCCGCACGGCTCCCCCGGACTCAGTGGTATTCGCAGAGGTAGGCGGTATCTTCCGCGACCTTGAGCTGGAACTTGGCATTGGCGGGCACGGTGAACTGGCTGCCTGCGGCGAAGGTTTCCCAGGTCTCGCTGCCCGGCAGCTTGACGGTCAGGGCGCCGGCCACCACGTGCATCACTTCCAGCTGGCTGGTGCCGAACTCGTATTCTCCGGGGGCCATGACGCCCAGGGTGGCGGGCTTGGACTTGAGGCTGAAGGCGATGGATTTGACGGTGCCGTCGAAGTATTCGTTGACCTTGAACATCGGATTTCCTTGTACGAAAGCGGTTGGGACCGTCGGTGAGTATGCCCAAGGCCGAGGCCCACTGTCACCGCTCCAGACGAGGCTAGCGCGCGAAGGCCGGCAGGCTGGCGGGCAACAGCTTGGCGGTATTGCGCGCGTCGTTCTCGGCGCGGTGCAGCACCCCGGTAAAGGCCAGTCCCGCCGATTCCAGGGCGGCGGTGAGTCCCAGCGGACGCGCCAGGCCACGAGCCTTGGCGAAGGCCTGCTTGAGATTGCGGTGCGGGACACGCGCCAGGTGGGTATGCAGATCGTGCTCGCGCCAGGCGCGTTCCAGCAGGCGGCGGTCGAAATCGCCCCAGCTGCACCAACCGGCCAGGGTGGTTTCATAGGCGCTCAGCCAGGCCTCGAAGGAGATCCAGGCGTCTTCCAGGGACTCGGCGGCGTCGACGTCCGCCTGGTCGATATGGGTGAGCTCGCGGCAGAAGGGCGTGAGCAACGGCAGGTGACGCGGCTGGACGAAGCTCTGGTAGCGATCCAGCTCCTGGCCCTCGGCGTCCACCATCACCGCGCCGATCTCGATGATTTCCATCAGCTCTATCGGCCAGCCGCCCTCGTCGGTGGTCGCTTCCAGGTCCAGCACCAACCAATGCTTCATCGTCACGTCCTCGGCCGGCCGGCTCGCTCTTCGCAGATATGACGGTGGAAAACCCTTGGGGTTGCGTGGCAGCCTGCGAGCGAATGTTACATTCATGACTCGATAGTGACATCTGGTCACGATTCGCTTGTGAGACCCCCGCCTTGCTCTTAAGCTTGGAGTCTCTTTCCTGCGAGTTTCACCCATGGAGTGCCGTCCGGGTTGTGGCGCCTGTTGCATCGCGCCGTCTATCTCGTCACCACTGCCGCGCATGCCCCAGGGCAAGCCGTCCGGCGTACGCTGTGCCCACCTGGACGCCACCAACCGTTGCGATCTCTTCGGCTCGCCGCTACGCCCCGCCGTCTGCGGCGGCTTCCAGGCCGAGCCGGCCTTCTGCGGCACCAGCAGTGCCGAAGCCATGGCCATCCTCCTGCGTCTCGAGGGTGAAACCGCCGCCTGATCCCGATTGCCGCCTACGCTCTCCGACAACCACAACAAAAAGGGACGCCCCATGCACCAGCCGCTTCGCTCCATCCTCGCCTTGACCCTGCTCGCAGCCACCGGCCTCGCCCAGGCCGAAGACTGGCAGCTCGCCAAGCAGGAAGACGGCATCCAGGTCTATACCCGCGCGGTCGCCGGCTCCAAGTACAAGGCCTACCGCGGCGTGGTCCAGATCAAGGCCGATCCGGCCACCATCGCCAAGCTGCAGGACGATCCGGTGGGCTCGTGCAAATGGATCTTCCGCTGCCAGTCACTGCAGGTGCTCAAGCGCCAGGACAACCAGGCCTGGACCTACATGCGCATCGACATGCCCTGGCCGGTGACCGCCCGCGACGTGGTGCTGCACGTGACCGAACAGAAAACCCCCGACGGCGGCTTCACCCGTATCCTCGAAGGTCAGCCGGACTATCGCCCCACCGCCGATGGCTATGTGCGAGTGGCGAGTTTCCAGGGCCAGTGGCGCGTGGTGCCGAAGAATGGTGGCTCGGAAGTGACCTACGAAGCCCAGAGCGAACCGGGTGGCAGTGTGCCGTCCTGGCTCGCCAACAGCTTCGTGGTGGACGCTCCGCTCAACACCCTGAAGGGCCTGCGCCAGGCCGCCCAGCGCTGATCCAGAGGCGCGGCTCCGGTGGTCGAGTCCACTGGAGCCGGATCGCTCCAGTAATACCACCCTTTGCATCAATAGCCGCCAGCTTCGTCCCTGCGCTCACCGCTGGCCTCGATCAATACCACCCCCTTTAGATCCAGGCTGGACAGGTCGGTCCTTCTTGCCTTGCCCACCCGCGATCAACGGGTGGGGGCGGTCGCCGGCTGGCTGCGGCGCCGACGGCGCCAACCATCCACCACCCGGAAGGCCAGCAGCGCAGCGCCGATCACGGCATAGATCGCCCATTCCTCGAGGTCCGAGCGCACGATCCAGAGGTAGTGCAGCAGGCCCAGGCCCAGTACCAGGTAGGCCAGCCGATGCAGCTCCTTCCAGCGCTTGCCCAGCCGCCGCATGGCCGGTCGATTGGAAGTGACGGCCAGGGCCAGCAGGATCAGCAGGGCTGCGGCACCGACGATGATGTAGGGGCGACGCTGCAACTCGACACCCAGCTGCGACAGGTCGAAGCCGAGCACGAACGCCAGGTAGCCGAGGAAATGCAACAGCGCATAGGTGAAGGTCCAGAGGCCGAGCTGGCGACGGATCGCCGGCCAGAGCTTCCAGCGGGTGAGGCGCGATAGCGGCGTCAGGCTCAGCGTCAGCAACAGCAGCACCAGGGCGCCGGTGCCCAGCTTGTCCACCAGCGCCTTGCCCGGGTCCGGGCCGAGGGCGAAGATCCAGGCCTGGTACAGCCACCACAGCGGCGGGCAGAGCGCAGCGACGAACACCGCGCCGCGCCAGAGCAACAATCCCATCAGTAGTTTCTCCGCAGATCCATGCCGGCGTAGAGCGATGCCACTTCCTCGCCATAGCCATTGAACATCAGGGTTGGTCGCACGTTGGGGCTGAACAGGCCGCTCGGGAGGCGGCGCTCGCGGGCCTGGCTCCAGCGCGGGTGATCGACTTCCGGATTGACGTTGGCATAGAAGCCGTACTCGTTGGGTGCCATGCCCTGCCAGGTGGTGCGTGGCTGCTCTTCCACCAGGCTGATGCGGACGATGGACTTGATGCCCTTGAAACCGTACTTCCAGGGCACGATCAAGCGCAGCGGCGCGCCATTCTGGTTGGGCAGCACCCGACCGTACATGCCCACCGTCATCAGCGTCAGCGGATGCATGGCTTCGTCCAGGCGCAGACCTTCCACATAGGGCCAGTCCAGCAAGGCGAAGCTGGAGTTCATGCCCGGCATGTGCTTGGGGTCCTTGAGCGTCTCGAATCTCACGTAACGGGCCTTGCCGGTGGGTTCGACGCGCTTGAGCAGGCTGGCCAGCGGAAAGCCGAGCCAGGGGATGACCATGGACCAGGCCTCCACGCACCTCATGCGGTAGATGCGCTCTTGCAGGGTGTCGGGGCCGAACAGGTCTTCCAGGCCGTAGGTGCCGGGCTTGCCGACCTCGCCGTCGACCACCACGCTCCAGGGCTGGGTCGGCAATTGCGCGGCGTGGGCGGCGGGGTCGCTCTTGTCCGGCCCGAATTCATAGAAGTTGTTGTAGTGGGTGGCGTCCTTGAAGGGGGTGATGTCCTCGCCCTTGACCGTGGCCGCCTGCCAACGGGTATCCGGCAGCTTGCGCTCGAACCAGTCCGGCCCCTTGGCGGCTTCGACGTCGCCATAGGTGGACGCGGCTGCCAGCGCCCAGCCGGGCAGGGCGGCGCCGGCCAGCAGGGCGCCGCCGGCACCGAGCAACCGGCGACGGGAGAGATAGACGGCTTCGGGAGTGATCTCCGACGCACGACAGGCGGAGCGCGGAACGATCTTGATCGGCATGTGAACCTCGACTGGGCAGCGCGCGCAGCGGCGCGGCGAACGATCAGCGTGAGACATCCCGGTCACGAAAAGCTTCCACGCGCTGACGATAGCCTGCCGCGCCGGTCCGGCGGAAGGCCGTCGCGCTTCGGCGAGTGCCGCTCCGGCGGTCGCCGGGCAGGTCCGGGACCCCGTGCCATACTGCAGAACCCTCGCCCTCAGGAGTGCCCGATGAAGAAGCTGATCAACAGCCCCACCGCGGTGGTGCGTGAATTGCTCGAAGGTCTGGTGAGCCTCGATCCCG
The DNA here is from genome assembly GCA_036946245.1 of Pseudomonas oryzihabitans. Classification (GTDB taxonomy): domain Bacteria; phylum Pseudomonadota; class Gammaproteobacteria; order Pseudomonadales; family Pseudomonadaceae; genus Chryseomonas; species Chryseomonas oryzihabitans_G. The sequence continues at coordinate 3,478,117 of JAQIJM010000001.1, read as the reverse complement.
CGCTGGCCTTGCTGGTCGACGAACAGGTCATCCTGCGGCAGCCCCTGGCCACTGCCGCCGAGCGTCCGGTGGCGGTGATCTCCGGCGGGGGCAGCGGTCACGAGCCGGCCCATGCCGGGTACGTCGGCGCGGGCATGCTGACCGCCGCGGTAGCGGGCGACGTCTTCACCTCGCCCAGCGTGGACGCGGTACTGGCGGCCATCCGCGCGGCGGCCGGTCCCGCTGGGGCGCTGCTGGTGGTGAAGAACTACACCGGCGACCGCCTCAACTTCGGTCTCGCCGCCGAGCTGGCCCGCGGCGAAGGCATTCCCGTGGAAACGGTGCTGGTGGCGGACGACGCCGCGCTGCGCCACACCGTGGCGCCGGACAAACGCCGGGGCATCGCGGGTACCGTGCTGATCCACAAGCTCGCCGGAGCGGCGGCCGCTGCCGGGCGGCCACTGGCCGAGGTGGCTGGCTTGGCCCGTGCCGCGAGTGCCGAGCTGCGCAGCATGGGCGTCGCCCTCGGTGCCTGCACGGTGCCGGCGGTAGGGCATCCGGGCTTCGAACTGGCGGACGACGAGGTGGAGTGGGGCCTGGGTATCCATGGCGAGCAGGGGGTCGAGCGCGGCCCCCGGTTGGGCGCCGATGCCACGGTGGCACGACTGCTGGATACCCTGATCGAAGATGGCGGCTACGCCCCGGACACGCCCCTGGCGCTATTGGTCAATGGCCTGGGCGCCACGCCGCCGCTGGAGCTCGCGCTGGTGGCGCGGGCGGCGGTGATCGACGTGCGACGGCGTGGCCTGACCGTGGCGCGCGCCTGGACCGGTATCTTTCTCAGCGCCCTGGACATGCCTGGCTGTTCGCTATCGTTGCTGCCCGTGGACGAGGCGCGGTTGGCGCTGCTGGATGCGCCGACCACGGCGCGGGCCTGGCCAGGGGCCGGTCAGGTGCCGGCGGATGCCACCCGGGTGCCCGTACCCCGGGCGGCGACCGAAATGACTACCACCGCGCCGGGACCGCTGGTCGAGCGTCTGCGCGGGGCGGCCGACGCGGTGATCGCCAGTCTGCTGGCCAACGAAGCCCGTCTGACCGAGTTGGACAGCCGCGCGGGCGATGGCGACCTGGGCACCAGCCTGGCCCGCGGCGCCGAGGCCATCGAGGCCCTGCCGGCCACGGCCTGGTACACCCCGGCCACGGCCCTCGCGGCCATGGGGCAGGCCCTGCGGCGGGCCATCGGCGGTAGCTCCGGTCCCTTCTACGCCGGCGCCCTGCTGCGCGCCGCCCAGGTGCTGGACGGCGTGGAGCGTCCCACGCTGGGCCAGTGGGCCGAAGCCTTCGATCAGGGGGGCCAGGCCCTGGCCGAATTGGGCGGCGCTCGGCCGGGGCAACGTACCATGCTCGATGCCCTGAGACCCGCCGCGGATGCCTTGCGTGCGGCTGCGCACGCTGGAGCGCCAGCCGCGCAGGCGTTCGCCGAGGCGCTCGCCGCCGCGCGGAAAGGCGCCGACTCCACTGCCGGGATGGTCCCGGCCCAGGGACGTGCCAGCTACCTGGGCAACCGGGCGCTGGGCATACCCGATGGCGGAGCGGTGGCCGTGGTCTGCTGGCTGGAGGCGCTGGAGCCGGTGATCGCGAGCTAGTCCGTCCGCCCCGGCCACCCGCGGCGGAACACCAGCGCCAGCAGTCCGCCGAGGAAGGCCAGGGCCATGTCCTTCTGCGCATCCCAGGGGTCACCCTGGGCACCCACGAAGGCTTCGCCATCCTCCGCCAGCAGGTCGGCGCCGAGCCACTCCATCAGTTCGTAACCGGCGGAGGAGGCGAGGACGAATTCCAGCGCCAGGTAGGCGCTGCGCCAGCCACGCAGGCCAGTCAATCCCTGGACGATTTCGTGGAATGGGCGGGCCAGCAGCAGGCCGTAGGCGAAATGCACCAGGCGGTCGTAATGGTTGCGCTGCATCTGCAGGGTCTCATTCAGGCGAATGCCCGTCAGGGTCTCCAGGGTGGCGTCATAGGGTACCTGGGAGTAGCTGTAGTGGGCGCCGATCTGGTGCAACGCCAGGAAGGCGAACAACTGCAGGCTGGCGCCGTCGGAGAGTACCAGGTACCGCTGGGCGAGCCCGGCCCCGAGCACGGCGACCAGCACCAGCAACTGCTCGACCGCCCAGACCGTCCGATCCAGGGGCGCCCAGCCGAGCGCCAGGGTCAGCCCGATCGAGGTCAGTAGTAGGACGACTTGCAATGGGGAACAGCGGATGACGTTCAAGGGCGGGGCCGTACCGAAGCGGAGGCAACTGGTCGCCGTGGCGACCTACCCTGAATGGACCGGCCGGGCGCCGGCCGCGTTCGAGCGCAACGGCGCGTCGTGGGAAAGGCGTCGGCTCGGGAAAAACCCAGCGCAGCGGTGGCACCGACGCCGCTTGCCGGCAGTCCACCGGCAGGACTCCCCTCCGTCCTGGAGACTGCCGATGTCCATCCTGCCACGGGTGCTGGCCTTCGATTCGAGCCTGGCGCTGCTCACCGAGGGCTATGCCTTCATCAGCAATCGTTGCGATCGCCTCGGGCGCGATGTCTTCGCCACCCGCCTGCTGTTGCGGCCCACGCTCTGCCTGCGCGGTCCGGCGGCGGTGGAGCTCTTCTATCGCGAGGAGCGCTTCACCCGGGTGGCTGCTGCGCCTCGGCGGCTGCGCAAGACGCTGTTCGGCGAGGGTGGCGTCCAGGGTCTGGACGGCGCGGCCCATCGCCAGCGCAAGGCGCTGTTCGTCGAGATCACCCGGCCGGCGCGCGTGGAGGCGCTGATCACCCGCGTCGAGCAGGAATGGCGGACATGCCTGCCCTTGTGGCAGGCGCGCGACGAGATCGTCCTGCTGGACGAACTACACCGACTTTACGCCCGCGCCGTGTGCGAGTGGGCCGGTGTGTGCCTCACGGCGGCCGAGGAAGCGCAGCGTTGCGCCGAACTGGTGGCTCTCATCGAGGGCGCGGGCCGCTTAGGCCCGGCTCAACTGACCGCGCGTCGGGCGCGAACCCGGCTGGAGCGCTGGCTGGGCGGGCAGGTCGAGCAGGCCCGCCAGCGGCCGCCGCCGGCGGGCAGCGCCCTGGCGCTGGTCGCCGTGCACCGGGACAGCGATGGCACCCTGCTGTCGCCCCGCGTGGCGGCGGTGGAGCTGCTCAACGTCTTGCGACCGACGGTAGCCGTGGCGCGTTTCTCCACGTTCGCCGCCCTGGCGCTGTACAAGCAACCGGCCTGGCGCGAACGCCTGCGCGCCGATCCCGACTCGCGTGCACCCTTCGCCCAGGAGGTGCGGCGGTTCTACGCCTTCTTTCCCTTCACCGTGGCGCGGGTGCGGGACACCTTCGAGTTGCACGGCGTGATCTTCCCGCGCGGCGCCCGGGTGCTGCTGGACCTCTATGGCACCAATCGCGATCCCCGCAGCTGGGATCGCCCCGAGATCTTCGATCCCATGCGGTTCTTGAGCGGCGCGGTCCCGGATTCGGCCTGCGTGCCCCAGGGCGGCGGCGACGTGGCCCGCCAGCATCGCTGTCCCGGCGAAGGCATCGCGCTCGAACTGATGACGTCCGCCTTGCGCCTGCTGCTGCAGGACATGACCTACCAGGTGCCGACCCAGGACTTGCGCATCGACCTGGCGCGGATGCCGATGCGCCCCGCCAGTGGCCTGATCCTGAGCCAGGTCCAGCAGGTACAGCGGACTCGCAGTCCGGTCAGCTAGGCCAAGTCCGTCAGGCCGGGGCGAAGGGCGGTTCCTCGCGGATCTCGATCAGCAGCGGCCGGTCGTCCGGTGCTGCGGTGAGCAGCGCCTGCAGGTGATCCAGATCCCGGGCGCGCTCGGCGACGCAGCCGAAGGCGCGCGCCAGGGCGAGGAAATCCGGGGTGACCAGATCGACGCCCAGCGGGGTGATGTCCCGGCGCTCCATGTAGCGGCGGATCTCGCCATAGCCGTGGTTGTTCCACAGCAGGATGACGATGCCGAGGCGCGCTTCCACGGCGCTCGCCAGTTCGCTCAGGGTGAACAGCAATCCACCATCGCCCACCAGGCAGACCACCGGACGCGTCGGCTCGGCCAGCCGTGCGCCCAGGGCGGCCGGCAGGCCATAGCCCAGGGTGCCGTAGCCGGTGGAGGCATTGAACCAGCGCCGTGGTCCGTCCAGCTCCACCAGGTGGTTGCCGGCGTACACGGTCTGGGTCGAATCACCCACGTAACGGGCGTCCGGCAGGGCGGTTCGCACGCGGTCGAACAGGGCGCGAAAGTGCGTCCAGCCGGCCAGTTCCGCGGCCAGCTCCGCCTGGGCCCGCGCCGCGCGCCGGGCGCCAGGGCTTGCGGGGTCGAGATCACGGGTGGGCAGGCGTGCGAGCAGGCCACGCAGCGCGGCCCGGGCGTCGCCCACCAGGCCCAGCCAGGGCTGGTGATTGGCCACCAGCATCCGCGGGTCCAGGTCGATACGGATCAGGTCGCCGGTCAGGTGGAAGCCGCCGTCGAAGACCACGTCGTAATCGGTCTCGCCCAGTTCGGTGCCCACCGCCAGGATGACATCCGCTTCACGGGCCAGCGCGCGCACCGGCGGCAGCGCCTGATTGCTGCCCAGCGCCAGGGGGTGGCCAGGCGGCAGCAGGCCCTTGGCATTGATGGTGGTAGCGGTGGGGGCGTCCAGGGCCGCGGCCAGGGCGCGGACCTCGGCGGATGCATCCTGGCAGCCGCCGCCGATCAGCAACAGGGGGCGCTCGGCGCTGCGCAGGCGTTCGGCGGCGCGGTCGAGTAGCGCGGCAGCCGGTTCCGGGCGCGCCAGCGTGGGCTTGGGCCGCAGTGGCAGATGTCCGGCCGCTGCGGTGATGATATCCAGTGGCAACTCCAGGTGGACCGGCCGCGGCCGCTCGCCCTCGAACACCGCGAAGGCCCGGGCCAGCACCCCGGGCAGGCTGTCCACGTCCAGCAGGGTGTGGCTGAAGGCGGTCACCCCGGCGGTCAGGTTGCGCTGGTTGGGCAGTTCGTGGAGATAGCCGGCGCCATGGCCAAGGCGGGCGCGTTCGTTGACGCTGGAGATCACCAGCATGGGCACCGAATCGGCGTAGGCCTGGGCCATGGCGGTGAGACTGTTGGTCAACCCCGGTCCGCTGATGACGAAGCACACCCCCGGGCGCCCGCTGGCACGGGCGTAGCCGTCGGCCATGAAGCCGGCGCCCTGCTCGTGGCGCGGGGTGACGTGGCGGATGCCGCTGCCGGGCAAGCCCCGGTAGAGCTCCACGGTATGGACGCCGGGGATGCCGAAGACGGTGTCCACGCCCCAGGCGGCCAGTTGGCGGACCAGGTATTCGCCACAGGTGGTCATGCGTTCGTTCTCCTTGGACATCGATCAGGCGGGCCGGGTGGCCACGCAGGCTCTGGGGGTGAGCAGGCTCACCAGGACGAAGCTGGCCAGGCTCAGCCCCAGGCTGAAGTAGATGGGGGTATTGGCTTCCAGGCCATCCTTGAGCATGAAGGCGATGGCCGCAGCGGACCCCGACAGCATGCTCGCCAGGGCGCCGGCGGTGGTGGCGCGGCGCCAGAAGATAGCGCCCAGCAGCGGTACCAGGATGCCACCGACCAGCAGGTTGTAGGCCAGGGTGAGGGCACCGATCACGTCGTTCACTAACAGGGCGATGGCCAGCACGGCGAGGCCGGTGAGTCCGGTGAACAGCCGGGCCATGCCCAGGGTCGAGGCTTTGCCACCGCGCAGCCGGGGCAGCAGGTCCTCGGTCAAGGTGGTGGAGGCGGCCAACAGACCGGCGCTGGCGGTGGACATCATGGCGGCCAGGGCGGCGGCGATCACCAGGCCGCGGATACCGTCCGGCAGCGCGGCGCGGACGATGGCGGCGAAGGCGTTGTTGGCATCGCCCAAATCCGGCAGCAGCACGCGTGCGCACATGCCGATCAGGGCGCCGACCAGGCCATAGAGCACGCAGTAGATGCCCGCCAGGCTGCCGGCCACCCGTGCCACCCGCTCGCTGCGCGCGGTGAACACCCGCTGCCAGATGTCCTGGCCGATGAGGATGCCGAAGAAGTAGATCAGGAAGTAGGTGAGGATGGTGTCGTAGCCGAGGGTGGTCAGGGCGAAGGCGCTGGCCGGCAGCTTGGCCACCAGGGCGTCCCAGCCGCCGACCCGGGTCAGGCAGAGCGGCAGCAGGACGAACATCAGGCCCACCGTCTTGATGACGAATTGGACGATGTCGGTCAGCGTCAGCGACCACATGCCGCCGATGCTGGAATAGACCACCACCACCCCGCCGCCCAGCAGGATGGCGCTCCAGAAGGGCAACTCGAACAGCACCTGGATCACGGTGCCGATGGCCAGGGTCGAGACCACGGCGATCATCAGCGCGTAGACGAACATGATGGCGGCGCTGGCCTGGCGCGCCAGCGGCGTGTAGCGCCGTTCCAGCACCTGGGTCACGGTGAAGATGCGCAGCTTGAGCAGGGGCTTGGCGAGGAACAGGTTGAGCACCAGGATGCCGCCGCCGAGCATGGCGCACAGCCAGAAGCCGGAGAGGCCGTGAACGTAGCCGAGGCGCACGGTGCCGACGGTGGCGGCACCACCGAGCACCGTGGCGGCCATGGTCCCCAGGTAGCAGGCCGGACCGAGGTTGCGGCCGGCGACGAGGAATTCTTCCTGGTTGCGGGCGCGGCGCATGCCGTACCAGCCGAGCAGGAGCATGGCCAGGGCATAGGCCAGGACGACGGAAATATCCAGGATCATCGAAGGGATCTCTTGTAGGTGTGAGGAGCCGGCGCGGCCGGCCCCGGATTGGGCCGTGCGTGCTCAGGCGATACCGGCACGCTCCAGCGGATGATCGACGGCCCGCCGTGGCCGCCGCGACCCGGCCGGGCCGTAGACGCTGGCGGGCTCGGGGAAGGCGAGCAGCAGTGCCAGGTAGAGCAGGGCGGCGCTGCCCAGGCTCAGGGGTAGGCTCAGGTCGATGCCGCCGGCCAGCTCTCCCAGCGGCCCGACGAACTGGCCGGGCAGATTGACGAAGGCCAGGCCGAGCAGGGCGCTGGGAATCCAGGCACCCATACCGCGCCAGTTCCAGCCGTGGTGGAACCAGTAGCGCCCGCCACGCTCGCCGCGAGTGAACACCTGGAGGTCGTCCGGGCAGTAGAAGCCGCGGCGCACCAGCAGGCCGAGGATCATGATCACCATCCATGGCGTGGTGCAGGTCACGATCAGCACGGCGAAGGTCGAGACGCTCTGCACCAGGTTGAAGGCGAAGCGCCCGATGAAGATGAAGGCGATGGCCGCCAGGCCGATCAGCAGGGTGGCCCGCACCCGGGTCAGCAGGCGCGGCAGCACGCTGGAGAGATCCAGGCCGGTGCCGTAGAGCGCCGTGGTTCCGGTGGACAGTCCGCCGATCACCGCCAGCAGGCACACCGGCAGGAAGTACCAGGTCGGGGCGATGGCCAGCAGGCCACCGACATAGTTGTTCTGGGCGATGTAGTCGGGGGCACGCACCGCCACCAGGGACGCGGTGGCCAAGCCGAACAGGAAGGGGATGAGGGTGGCGGCCTGGGCGGCGATCACCGCCAGCAGAATGCGCCGGCGTGGCGTCTGCCGCGGGATGTAGCGCGACCAGTCGCCGAGAAAGGCGCCGAAGGACACCGGGTTGCTCATGGCCACCAGGGCGGCGCCGACGAAGGCTGCCCAGAAGCCCGGCTGGCCCAGCTGCAGGCTGCCGGCGTAAGCGGCGTCGAAGCCACCGGCGAAGGCCGGGATGCCCAGCAGGAACAGCAGACTGGCACTGACCACGGCGATCTTGTTGACCCACAGCATGAAGCGGAAGCCATAGAGGCACACCGTCAATACCAGCACGGCGAACAGGCCGTAGGCCAGGCCCAGGCTCAGACCGTTTTCCGGCAGCCCGACCAGGCGCTGGGCGCCACCGACCAGGGCATCACCGGAACTCCACACCGACAGCGAGAAAAAGGCGATGGCCGTGAGCAGGGACAGGAAGGAACCGACGATACGGCCGTGCACGCCGAAGTGGGCACCGGACGAGACGGCGTTGTTGGTGCCGTTGAGGGCGCCGAACAAGCCCATGGGGGCGAGGATCAGGGCGCCGCAGGCGACCCCGGCGACGATGGCCAGCGCCCCGGCCTGGAACGATAGGCCGAACAGGATCGGAAAGCTGCCGAGCACCGCGGTGGCGAAGGTATTGGCACCGCCGAAGATCAGGCGGAACAGGTCGAAGGGGGTGGCATGGCGTTCGTGAGCGGGAATCTGCTCGACGCCGAAGGTTTCGATACGGGTGATGCCGTCATGATGATCCATGGATGACGCCTCGACACTGTTGTACGCGAGTCGGACCCGCGCTCTTGTTGTCGGCGGTCCAGAGGGACCGCCGGGTGTTCGGCAGCGAAAGGACAACGGGTGGGCGGCCTTCATGGCGGGTCGCCGCACCCTGATGGCTCAGCGGTAGGCCACCCCCGGCAGCACGCAGAGCATTTCGTACAGCAGGTTGGCGCCGAGCAGCGCGGTGTTGCCGGTGGTGTCATAGGGCGGCGAGACCTCGACCAGGTCGCAGCCCACCAGGTCGAGGCCGCGGCAGCCACGAATGATCTCCAGTGCCTGGATGGTGGTCAGGCCACCGATCTCCGGCGTGCCGGTCCCCGGTGCCCAGGCGGGGTCGATGCTGTCGATGTCGTAAGAGAGATACACCGGGCCGCCCCCGACCCGCTCGCGCACCTCGGCCATCAGCGGGGTCAGCGATCTGTGCCAGCATTCCTCGGCCTGGACCACCCGAAAGCCCTGCTCGCGGCACCAGTCGAAGTCGTCGGCGGCGTAGCCCTGGGCGCGCAGGCCGATCTGTACCACCCGGTCGCAGTCGAGCAGGCCTTCCTCCACCGCCCGGCGGAAGGTGGTGCCATGGGCGATCTTCTCGCCGAACATGTGCTCGTTGACGTCGGCATGGGCATCCACGTGCACCAGGCCGACCTTGCCGTACTTCTTCTTCAGGGCGCGCAGGATGGGCAGCGTCAGGGTATGGTCGCCGCCCAGGGTGAGGGGGATGACGTCGTGCTCGAGCACTCGGTCGTAGTGCTCCTCGATCAGGCGCACCGTATCCAGCAGGTTGAAGGTGTTGATGGCCACGTCGCCCAGGTCGGCGACGCTCAGCGAATCGAAGGGCGCCGCGCCGGTGGCCATGTTGTACGGGCGGATCATCACCGACTCGCTGCGGATCTGCCGCGGCCCGAAGCGGGTTCCCGAGCGCAGCGAAGTGCCGATGTCCAGCGGAATGCCGATGAAGGCGGCGTCCAGGCCGGCGGCGGAGGCGAGATGAGGTAACCGCAGCATGCTGGCGATACCGCCGAAGCGGGGCATCTCGTTGCCGCCCAGCGGCTGGTGCAGGATCTTTTCCACGGGACATCCTCTTGGTTCTGATGCCCCCGATTGTGCAAAGCCCCTGGCAGGCGAAGAATCGCCAGGGGCAAAAAATCACTTCAGAAATCTCTGAACCAATGGCTAGATTGGCGAGCCGTTCCTGCCGCGAGTAAGCCATGGCCAACGCCCTCCACGATATCCGCCTGCTCAAGCTGTTCGCCTGCGTGGTGCGCCACCAGGGCTTCGCCGCCGCCCAGCAGGAATTGAACCTGTCCACCTCGGCCATCAGCACCTACATGAGCCAGCTGGAAGGCCAACTCGGCGTGACCCTCTGCCATCGTGGCCGCGGCGGTTTCGCCCTCACCAGCAAGGGCGAGCTGTTCCACCAGGAAACCCTGCGCATCCTCGGCGAGATCGAAGGCTTCGAGCGCTACGCCACCACGCTCAGGGGCGAGCTCAGCGGGACGCTCAACCTGGGGGTGCTGGACTCCGTCTCCAGCGAGCCCGCGCTGCCGCTCGCCGACGTGATCGGCAGCTACACCCACGACTATCCCGGCGTGCATCTGCACCTGGCCGTCACCAGTCCCTACGAGCTGCAGCTGGGCGTGCTGGAAGGGCGCCTCGACCTGGCGGTGGGCGCGTTCTCCGCACGCATGAACGGAATCGTCTACCAGCCGCTGTATCGCGAACAGCACTGGCTGTATTGCAGCGATCGGCATCCGCTGTTCGCGGAGCGGCGCGTGCCCGCCGAGATCATCACCCGCCAGCGCATGGTACGGCGTGGCTACTGGAGCCAGGCCGAACTCGCCCGACACGGCTTCAAGGAAAGCGCCGCCACCGTGGAAAGCATGGAGGCCCAGCTCATGCTCATCCTCTCCGGCGCCTACATCGGCTATCTGCCGGAGCATTACGTCCATGCCTGGGTCGACCAGGGACGCCTCAAGGCACTGCAGCCCGCCACCTTCGGCTACCAGGCCCCGTTCTCCTTGATCACCCGCCGGGGGCGGGGAAAGGAACCGCTCATCCAGAGTTTCCAGCGAATTCTTAAAGCCCAGATGCAGGACGCCGATAGTTAGTCCGACGATAACCTAGCGATGATCGTCATCACCTGTGCAGGCACTCAGCCACCATTGAACCGGCTGATTCCGCATGGAGTAGATAACCAGACAGATAAGGCACCCCGCGATGCGCACGAATTTGCCGGTCACCCAGCAAGGCCGAACCTTCAAGGAAGAAGAGCGACTCATCTCCACCACCGACCTGCAAGGCAACATCACCTATTGCAACGAGGCGTTCATCGCCATCAGTGGCTACACCCGCGAGGAGTTGATCGGCAGTCCGCACAACCTGGTGCGCCATCCCGACATGCCGCCGCCGGTGTTCGGCCACATGTGGGCGACCCTCAAGGAGGGCAAACCGTGGATGGGCATCGTCAAGAATCGCTGCAAGAACGGCGACTTCTACTGGGTCAGCGCCTATGTGACGCCCATCCTCGAACACGGCCGGGTGATCGGCTACGAATCCGTTCGCTCGCTGCCGAGCGCCGATGAGGTACGCCGTGCCGCCGACCTCTATGCCCGGATCAATGCCGGCAAGGTGCCGGTCGCCCGGCTGCGTCGCCTTGGCAGCGCGATCGCGGCCTGCTGGTCGACGGTCGCCGCCACCGGTGTCATCCTGGGAGGACATTTCCTGCTCGACGACACCCTCCAAGGACTGGTCATCGTCGGCGCCTTGCTCGGCATCAGCGCCCACCAGCTGCATCGCCAGCGCGCCAGCATCGAACGCATCCTCGCCGATCATCCCAAGATGTTTTCCAGCGCCGTGGTCGCCCCGACCTACAGCGATCAGGTCGGCGCCCCGGCGCGACTCGACCTGGCCCTGCACAGCGAGGCCGCACGGCTGCAGACGGCGCTGACCCGCCTCGCCGACGTGGGCGACAGCGTGCGCCTGAAGGCGCGTGAGTCCTCGCAACTGGCGCAGTCCGAGGCCGCCCTGCTGGATCAGCAGCGGCATGAGACCGACCAGTCGGCCGCCGCCATCACCCAGATGACCTCCACCATCCACGAGGTCTCGCAGAACGTCCAGGAAACCGCTCAGGCCGCCGCCAACGCCGAGAGCCTGGTGCTCTCCGGTCGCGACAAGGCCGAGGAAAGCCTCAACTCCATGCGTGAGCTCGGCACCGCGGTCAGCGACATCGGCCAGGCCGTGGGCGAATTGGCCAGCTCGACCCAGAGCATCGGCAGCGTCGCCGACGTCATCACCGCCATCGCCGAGCAGACCAACCTGCTGGCGCTTAACGCAGCCATCGAGGCGGCGCGGGCAGGGGAGGCCGGGCGCGGCTTCGCCGTGGTGGCCGACGAGGTCCGTTCGCTGGCGTCGCGCACCCGGGAATCCACCGAGCAGATCCATCAGATCATCGCCAACCTGCAGGCCAATGCCGACCGAGCCGTCGCCACCGCCAGCCGCGGCGAAGAGACCTCGCGCCTGAGCGAGCGTCATTCCGCCGCCGTGCGCGAGTCGCTGGAAGGCATCAGCGAGTCGGTCGGCCGCATCACCGCCATGAGCCAGCAGATGGCGACCGCCGTGGAAGAGCAGAGCCACGTCTCGGAAGACATCAATCGCCAGATCAGTCGCATCGCGGAATTGTCCGACCATAGCTCGGCCCAGGCCCGTCGCGGTTCGGAACTCAGCCGGGAGCTCGAGGGCATGGCCGATTACCTGCACGACCTCACGGCGCGGTTCAATCGCTGATCCGCCTGGATGACGGCACTGATCCGCTATCATCGCCGCCGTCATCCAGCGCGGAAGTCCCGATGTCCCGTCCCGCCTGCGCCCGTTGCCAGCGACCCCTGTCGCTGTGCCTGTGCGCCCTGATCCCCCACCTGCCCAGTCGCACCCGGGTGCTGTTGCTGCAGCATCCCAGCGAGCGGCGTCATCCGCTCAACACTGCGCGCCTGGCCGCCCTGGGGCTCGCCAATGCGCAACTGGAGATAGGTGAGCACTTCCCGGAGCTGCCGCTCTGGCTCGCCGGCCATGACGCCCGCCTGCTGTTTCCGGGGCCGCAGGCGACCCGCCTCGAGGTGCCGTCGGTCACCAGCGTGTCCGTGTCACCGCACCTGCTGATCGTGCCCGACGGCACCTGGCGCAAGGCGCGCCTGCTGCTGCATGCCAATCCGATGCTGGCGGCCTTGCCCAGGGTCACGCTGCCGTCCGGGCCGCCGTCGCGCTACCGCATCCGCAAGGCGCCTGCGGCGGACGCCCTGTCGACGATCGAAGCGGTGGTCACGGCGCTGAACATCCTGGAGTCCCCGGCGCGCTTCGATGCATTGCTGGCCCCCTTCGAGGCCCTCATCGACGGCCAGATCGCCGCCATGGGTGCGGAAACCTTTGCACGCAATCACGGTACGTCCGGGCGGGGCGATTAGGGAATTCGCCGGGCTCCCCGCCACTCTATTCGAAGGAGTCAGCAGAGGAGTCCCGCCATGTCCAGCTTTCACGTCCGCCAGGACGACGAATTCGAATCGCTAATGGTCTTCGCCATGCCCCGTGCCGGAGGTGAACCCGATCAGCCCGATCCGGCCCCCATCCAGCCCGGTGAACCGGGAGAGCCCACCATCCCCGACCAGCCGCCGCCGACACCCATGGCCGACGCCGCCTGAGCGCGCGACAACGAAAAAGGGCGATCCAGACGGATCGCCCTTTTTCGTTTCGTGCCGTTCAGCGCCGCGTCTTCTGCCTGAGCAGATAGACGGTGACCGCCGCACAGCTGGCGAAGGCCGCCACCCGCGCCCAGACATAGGGCACCAACCAGCAGGAAAAGCCTACGCTGATCCACATGGCGACGATGGCATACACCTTGCCCTTGAGCGGAATACCGTCGCCTTCCAGGTAAGGCTTGACCCAGGGCCCCAGCCAGCGGTGGTTGATCAGCCACAGATAGAACCGCTCCGAACTGCGCATGAAGCACGCCGCGGCCAGCAGCAGGAAGGGCGTGGTGGGCAGCAGCGGCAGAAAGGCGCCGATGATGCCCAGGGCGACGCTCAGCCAGCCGACGCCGAGCAACAGGTAGCGAATCCAGCCCTTCTTCTGGCGGGGCCTGGCGGTGGCTCCTTCCATCGCTCAGTGACGCGGCTTGAGCAGCGCCGGCTTCTCTTCCGGGGAATGGCACAGCAGGAACAGCTGGGTCAGCAGTTCCGGAATCTGCACCATCATGTCGGCGACCAGGCGACGATCCTGGGCGATCTCGGCGAATTCGGGTTGTTCGTCGAACAGGCCCGAGCCGACCATGATCGGCAGCAGCAACTCGCTGACCTCGTCCTCCGCGTCTTCGAACCACACGCCTTCGCGCAGGAACACGCCTTCCATGAAGCCGATGCACCAGCCACGCAGCTCGGAATCGTCCGGCTCGGGGCCGAGGTCCAGGTCACAGGGCAGGTCGAGCTCTTCATCGCTGCCGAGGATGCGCAGGATGTGCGCCTTGAGCTGCACCAGGGCCTGTTCGATGTCCGCCTGCTGGGCGGCATCGCGATACTGCGGTGGCTCGGCGAAGAGGGCGTCGATCCACTCGCGCTCCGGTACCTCTTCCGGGCAGATGGACAGGGCGGTCAGGTAGCCATGGGCGGCTACGTAGTCGAGCGCTTCTTCGTGCAGATCGTCTGCATCGAGAAAATCGCGCAGACGGGTCAATTGTTCGGCGAAGGACATCGGCTACTTACCTCGGAAAAGGATTCGAAAGGGCGGAACGGCGGGAATTGTAGACGAGCGCCAGGGTGACGTCGAACGGACCGGCACTCGGTCGGCCGACGGAAAACGCCAGCCGCAGCGAGCCCGGCATCCGTATAATGACCGCTCCATTCGAGGAGGTTTCATGTCAGAACCCGCGCTGCGCATCCTAAAAGACGTCTTCGGCTACGATGCTTTTCGGGGCAACCAGGCCCGGATCATCGAGCGCGTGGCGAGCGGTGGCGATGCGCTGGTGCTGATGCCCACCGGGGGCGGCAAGTCCCTCTGCTACCAGGTGCCGGCGCTGTTGCGCCCCGGCGTGGCCGTGGTGGTCTCGCCCTTGATCGCCCTGATGGACGACCAGGTCGCCACCCTCGAGGAACTCGGCGTGGCCGCCACCGCCCTCAATTCCACCATGACCGGGGAGCAGCAGCGTGCCGTTGCGGCGCGCCTGGAGCGCGGCGAGATCAAGCTGCTCTATCTCGCGCCGGAGCGGCTGGTCCAGCCGCGCATGCTGGACTTCCTCAAGCGCCTGCCGATCGCGCTGTTCGCCATCGACGAGGCCCACTGCGTATCCCAGTGGGGGCACGACTTCCGCCCGGAGTACATGCAGCTCGGCCAGCTCGCCGAGCACTTTCCCGGCGTACCCCGTCTGGCGCTCACCGCCACGGCCGATTCCCGGACCCGCGAGGAAATGGCCACCCGGCTGCACCTGGAGCAGGCCGAGCGTTTCCTCTCCAGCTTCGACCGACCCAACATCTTCTACCGCATCGTGCCCAAGGAAGCCCCGCGCAAGCAGCTACTGGCCTTTCTCGCCGAGCGTCGGGGCGACGCCGGCATCGTCTACTGCATGTCGCGCAAGAAGGTCGAGGAAGTCGCCGAACAGCTCAGTGGGCAAGGCTTCCCGGCCTTGCCCTATCACGCCGGCCTGCCCAACGAGGTGCGCGCGGCCAACCAGAAGCGCTTCCTCAACGAGGAAGGCCTGATCATGGTCGCCACCATCGCCTTCGGCATGGGCATCGACAAGCCCAACGTGCGCTTCGTCGCCCACCTCGACCTGCCCAAGAGCCTGGAAGCCTATTACCAGGAGACCGGTCGCGCTGGTCGCGACGGCCTGCCCGCCGATGCCTGGATGGCCTACGGCCTGCAGGACGTGCTGCTGCTGCGCCAGATGATGCAGAGCTCCGAAGGCGACGAACGCCACAAGCGCATCGAGCGCCACAAGCTCGAAGCCATGTTGGCGCTGTGCGAGGAGACGCGCTGTCGGCGCCAGGTGCTGCTGGCCTACTTCGACGAACACCTGCCCCAGCCCTGCGGTCACTGCGACAACTGCATCGACACCGTGGAAACCTGGGACGCCACCGAGCCGGCACGCCAGGCGCTGTCCGCCATCTATCGCAGCGGTCAGCGCTACGGCGTAGGGCACCTGGTCGACATCCTGCTGGGGCGCGAGACCGAAAAGATCCTGAACCTCGGCCACCAGCGCCTGGCCGTCTTCGGCCTGGGCAAGGCACGCGGCGAGGACGAGTGGCGCACCCTGTTTCGCCAATTGGTGGCCCGTGGGCTGGCCGAGGTGGACGTCGATGGCTACGGCGGGCTCCGGCTGACCGAAAGCTGCCGACCGCTGCTGCGTGGCGAGGTCAGCATCGAATTGCGTCGCGATCCCAAACCCCAGCGCGGCCGGGGTACCAGCAGCGGCTCTGCCGGTAGCGCCGCCAGCCAACTGGTACGCACCGAAGAACGCGAGCAGTGGGAGCTATTGCGTACGCTCAGGCGCAAGCTGGCCGAAGAGCATTCGGTCCCGCCCTATGTCATCTTTCCCGATGCCACTCTGCTGGAGATGCTGCGCAGCCAGCCGCGCTCCCTGGACGAGATGAGCCGGGTCAGCGGCGTCGGTGCGCGCAAGCTCGAACGCTATGGCCAGGCCTTCCTTGACGCCCTTACCGGCGGCTCGGCGGCGCCGGCTCCGGTGGTCGACGTCCGTCACGAGGTCCTGACCCTGGTGCGGGCCGGCATGACCCCGGAACAGGCCGCGCGTCAGCTCGATTGCTCGGAAAAGAATGTCTATGCACTATTGGCCGAAGCCATCACCCAGCAGCAGATCGCCTTGGAGCAGGCGCTGGACCTGCCCGAAGACCTGCTGGCCGAGATACAGGACGTCTTTCTCGAAGACGACGGCGAATTGCCGCCGGTGGC
The DNA here is from genome assembly GCA_036946245.1 of Pseudomonas oryzihabitans. GTDB lineage: Bacteria > Pseudomonadota > Gammaproteobacteria > Pseudomonadales > Pseudomonadaceae > Chryseomonas > Chryseomonas oryzihabitans_G. The sequence continues at coordinate 3,461,851 of JAQIJM010000001.1, read as the reverse complement.
GCAGATCGCCAGCCGCTTCGAAGGGCGCGTCGCGCTGGGCGCGCTCTACTGTGTGCGGGCTGCCCTGCAGGCGGAATTGGCCGACTAGCGAGGCGCGCCGGTTGCCCCGGCGTGCCTACAACCAGAATAATGAGAAAATCCAAGTACAAGGTTTAGCCTGAATGACCCCTACCGATCCACACCTGTTTGGCCGCCAGATCTTCCACGTCTCCCGTGCCTGGCGCGCCGAACTCGACCGGCGCCTGAGTCATCTGGGGCTGTCTCAGGCGCGTTGGCAGGTATTGCTGAACCTGGCGCGGATGAAGGGCGTCCAGCCCACCCAGCGTGAGCTCGCCCAGAGCATCAGCATCGAGGGGCCGACCCTGGCACGGCTGCTGGACGGCCTGGAAAAGCAGGGGTTGGTCAAGCGGCTAGCGGTCACCGAGGACCGTCGCGCCAAGCGCATCATGCTGACCCAGGAGGCCGGTCCGCTGATCGAGAAGATCGAGACCATCGCCGAAGCCTTGCGCAAGGAATTGCTCAGCGGCCTCGACGATGAAGAGATCGCCATCTGCCAGCAGGTGCACCAGCGCGTGCTGGCCAACTTGGAGCGCGGCTGACCACCGTTTGGCGGTTCGTCCCCAAGCGCTGCACCGCTCATCCCACCCGCCGGTACGGGGCAGGGCGTCTGGCATCGGGTCCGGCGCCAACCCCGGACGGGACGTCATTTCCACGCATACGACCGGCGGTTTGCCGTCTGTCGGTATCGATGCTACGTTCCAGCGTAGCGGAGGCGATTTTTGTGCGCCACCGCGCTAAAACACCGGTTTCCTCGAATACCTGACGCAGCGGTATCCATGGTCGCGAAACGCCGTCCCCTTGCCTTTCTCCTGCTGTCGGCCGCAACGCTGACCGTTAATCCCCAAGTGGCGCTGGCGCTCGGCCTCGGTGGTATCACCCTGCAGTCTTCGCTGAACGAGCCGCTGCGCGCGCGGATCGAGCTGGTCAACATCGGTGACGCCGAGCCCGGCGACTTCCGCATCCATCTGGCGCCGAACGATGCCTTCGCCCGGGCCGGGGTGGATCGCACCCAGTTCATGGACGACCTGATCTTCACTCCGCACCTGCGCACCGCCGCGGGCAGCTACATCGAAGTCACCTCCCGGCGCTCGCTGGTCGAACCTTACCTGGGCTTCATCGTTCAACTCGAACAGCCGGGTGGCAAGCAGTTGCGCGAATTCACCCTGCTGGTGGACCCACCGCGCAGCGGTGGTGTGCCCACCAGTGCCGCCAGCACCGCGCCGGCCAGGTCCGTGGCGCCGGCCCGGGTCTCGGCAAAGCCCGCCCAGCCGGCCGCGGCGGCGCCGGCGTCGCGACCGACCGAGCTCGCGCCCACCCCGGGTCTCACCGCCGGCGCAGGCATCTACCAGACCCGTCCCAAGGACACCCTCTGGAGCATCGCCAAGCGGCTGGGGCCCATGGCCAATCGCTCGGCCGAGCAATTGATGGCGGATCTGTTCGCGCTCAACCCCGCGTCCTTCGCCAACCGCGATCCGCGCCGACTCAAGGCGGGCCAGACGCTGCGGCTGCCGGCTGGCGTCAGCGAGCCCACCGTGGAGCAACCCGTCGCGGCCAAGCCCGTGCCGAAGCCCGCACCCGTTCCCGTGCCGCCGCCGCTGTCCGCTGCGCCGGCCGCGAATGCGCCCACGGCCACACCGCCGGCCACGGCGCCGGTGCCGTCGAGCAGTGCGCCCAACGCTACCTCGTCCGCGCCGCCGCCGTCGGGTGGCACCACTGAAGACACTAAGCCGCTGCTCGTCACCCAGGACCTGGGACGCCAGGTCGGGGACCTGGAGGGCCAGCTCAACCAGCTGCAGTCGCGCTACGACAACCTGCTCGAGCAGAAAGAGGCGCTCATCGCCCAGCTGCAACAGGAGCGGGATGGCCTGCAGCAGCAGTTGAAGCAGGCGCGCTCGGTGGCCCTGGCGCCCGCCGTTCCGGCCGCCGCGCCGTCGGCGTCAACGCCCGTGGCTCCGGCAACGACCGCTGCCGCTCCGGCGTCGGCAGGTTCTGCTGAAGATGAAGGACTGTTCTCCCTGCGTACCCTGGCCCTGGCCGGTTCCGCCGCCCTGCTGGCACTCGCCGGCGTGCTCTGGTGGCGCCGTCGGTATGCCGATGGCGGGATGGAGAGCGTCGCGGAGGATGAGTCCGCTCGCGCCGAGCCGCTTCCGGCACCGGTCCTGATGGCGACCCAGGCCGACTCCCTGCGCGCGAAGGCCGTCGCCGCCGCCGCACCGGCGCCGGTCGACGATCACGCCGGACGGGCGGAAATCTACATCGCCTATGGACGCTACGGTCAGGCGCGCGAGGTACTGGAAAGCGGTCTCGCCGAAGACGATCGTCGTCAGGATCTGCGCCTGCTGCTGCTGCGCGTGCTCGCCACCCTGGGCGAGGCCCAGGCGTTCAATCAGCACGAACAGCGCTTCCTCGCGCTCGGCGGCGCGGCGGCGAGTCTCGCTGTTCTGCATGCCCAGTTTCCCGGGATCTCGGCGTCGCCGGTGGACACTCTGGCCGAAGACGACCTGGAGTTGCCTGACTTCGATGCGCCCGCCAGCGAATGGTCGGCCGACTTGCAATTCCAGGAACCGGCGCAGCCCGCCCCGGTGACCGAGGAGCACTACGATCTGGATCTCGCCGATCTCAGTCTGGACGAAACCATCGCCCTCACCGAAGAGCTGGATGCCGATTCCGGCTGGAAATCGGCCGGTGCCACCGAGGTGCAGGTGCAGGACGACTTTCCCGAGGGGCTGGGCGAGTTGCCGGCGGTCTTCGAGCTGGACCTGAGCCTCGACGAGCACTTCATGGTCGATGACATCGCGCGGCGCTTCGCCGAAGCGGAAGCCTGCCTCGACCAGGGCAACGTCCACCAGGCCACGTCGCTGCTGCAAGAGATCGTCAGCGAGGGGACCGATAGCCAACGCGAGCGCGCCGAGATCCTGCTCGCGCGACTCGCCTGAGGCGCGCGCCGATCGCTCCGGCGCTCGCTCGGACACTCGGGCACAGCGCCGGATCAGCCCCTGCAGCCTAGAAGCTGTTGCCGAGATTGATGTAGAAGGCGTGCTGACCCTGATCGCTCAGGCCGTAGGTGAACTTGAGTGGTCCCAGGGGCGTGTCCAGCCCCAGGAACAGACTGGCGGCGCTGATGTTGCCGCTGTCGTAGGCATCGTCCCTGTTCCAGATCCGCCCCTGTTCCAGGCTGCCGCCCAGATAGACCGGGGTGTCCAGGGGGAATAGCGAGCGCTGGGTGAGCTGGTGATAGTAGATCAATCGGGCCAGTCCGTAGTTCTGCCCCGACAGCGCATCCTGCCGGTACCCGGAAAGCTGCCAGGCGCCGCCCAGCAGGAAGCTGCTGGTCACCACATTGGTGTCGCTGTCGGTCGCCAGGGTACGACCGAGGCCGCCGCCGAGGACGAAGGTGTCGTAACCGTAGCTGAAGACCTTGTTCAGGTGCAGCTCCAGTTGGCGATAGCGGGAGTCGGACCCCAGGGTCGGATCGAACTGCTTGAGCGTCAATGCCAGGTCCTGGCCTTCGCGCGGGAAGTTCACGTCATCCAGGTCGTCGAAGGAATAGCGCAGCTCGTAGAAGCCTTCGGTGAAGGTCTCTTCCGGTGTATCCCTTGGCCCCACGTGGACCCTGGTGCTGCCCCAGTCATGGCCGATGCCCAACCGCAGCTCGCCCTTGTTGCCGATCTGCCGGCCCAGGTTCAGACCGAAGCCATAGCGTTCCCGTCGGTACTCCGCGATGGGATCGTTGCGCTCCAGTTGCTCGATGTTGCGCGCCTCACCGCCGACGTAGGGGGCGATGAAGTAGCGCGAGCCCACATCGAGGGGTTGGTAGAACTCACTGTACAACTCCTGGTGATCACCGATCTGCACCCGCGTCAGCCACTCGCCACCCAGGCGGTTCAGGCCGTTGATGCGATAGCTGGCGCCGAAGTTGAAGGTGCTGTCGCCGCGCAGGTCGTCCGAGAGATTCAAGCCGAGTCGCAGGAAATCCGTGCCGCTGCGCTTGCCTCTGGCGGAAATCACCAGCACGTTGTCGCCCGGACCGTCACGGCGCACCCGATATTCCACCTGGTCGAAGTAGTCCAGGCCATAGAGGGTGCTCATGTCGTCCTGCAGGCGGTCGACGTTCAAGGGCTCGCCCAGGCGCTGCCGGATGTAGTGACGGATCACTTCGTCCTCGACCTTGGAGTCGTTCTCGATGCGAATGGCGTCGATGACCGGCGTGCGGCTGTCCGGCTGACGGGAAGCGGCGACCGCTGAGGCACGCCCATCCCGGGGTCCCCGCCGCAGAACCGCCAGTTCACTGGCCATGGCCATGGTGGCGCGGTAGCCGGCGTCGATCAGCGCCCGCACTTCGGCGAAGTCGGCGCTGGTATAGCTGGCCAGGGGCGGCTGGATGAGCAGGTCACCCTTGCCCAGGGTGGCCAACTGCGCCTCGGAATTGTTGCGGGTCATCAGGGTGGTGGACTGGTTGAGCACGTCCAGGACCGTCGTCAGGTCCTTGCGCTTGAGCAGGGGTGTGCCGATGTCGACCACCACGACGCGCTGGGCGCCCATGGTACGGGCGACGTCGATGGGGATGTTGTCGACCATGCCGCCATCGACCAGTAGGCGACCGTCGATCTCCACCGGCGCGAACACCGCCGGGATGGACATGCTGGCACGGATCGCCCGGGGGAGATGCCCATGGTCGAAGACCACCTTTTCACCGGTGGTGATGTCTGTCGCCACCGCCCGGAAAGGGATGGCCAGGCGATCGAAGTCGCGGGTGTCGCTGGTATGGACGAAGAGCTTCTCCAGAGTCATGCCCAGGTTCTGTCCCTGGATCACCCCGATGGGCAACCCCAGGGTGCCGTCGTCACGGAAGCTGAGCTTCTGCTTGACCAGGAAATCCCGATCGTCCTGCTTGCGCCGGAAGGGCACGTCCTTGCGCGGCGGCTGGTCCGACAGCACCTGCGCCCAATCCATCTCCAGCGCGATGCGCTCCAGCTCCTCGGCGCTGTAGCCGGCGGCGTAGAGGCCGCCGACCACCGCGCCCATGCTGGTACCGGCGATGGCGTCCACCTGGATGCCTTGCTCTTCCAGGGCCTTGAGTACCCCGATGTGTGCCAGGCCCCGCGCCGCGCCCCCGGATAGCACCAGGCCCACCTTGGGCGGTTCGGCGCTCCGGCAAAGGATGGGCAGGACGAGGCAGGCTACCAGCAACAACAGGCGCATAGGTCGGACCACATGGCGGGTGGGATCGAGGGCTGCGTATTATAGGGAGCCATCGCTTCAGGAGCGCACCGTGGTCGACGTCAAACCCATCATCTCCATCCGGTATTGCACCCAGTGTCAGTGGCTGCTGCGCTCCGGCTGGCTGGCCCAGGAGCTGCTCAGTACCTTCGGTACCGAATTGGGTGGCGTCTCCCTGCTACCGGGAACCGGTGGCGTATTCGAGATCGCCTGTGGTGGCGAGCTGCTCTGGGAGCGCAAGAGGGACGGTGGCTTTCCCGATGCCCGGACGCTGAAGAACCTGGTCAGGGACCGACTGTTCCCTGAGCGCGATCTGGGGCACGGCGAAGGACGGCGGGAAGATCGGGGAGGGGATGGCGCCCCCGGAGGGGCGTGAGATCAGGCTTCCGTACTGATCGTATCTCGTACTTCGACGGTGCCGGCGGTCGGCACGGGAGCGGCCACGCTCACTTCTGCAGGGCGTATCTCGACGGCGTGCAGACCCTTGGGCCCCTGGACGATGTTGAAGTTGACCGACTGACCCGCCTTCAGGGTGCGATAGCCGTCCATCTGAATGGCCGAGTAATGAGCGAATAGGTCTTCATCACTGTTTTCCGCAACGATGAAGCCATATCCTTTGGCGTTGTTGAACCATTTGACCTTGCCACTGAGCATACCGGCTCCCTCTGCAAAGGACTCCAAGCCTGGAGTATCATTCGACTACAGTTCCAGTGAATCCACACAGGCGCCACTACGACGGAACACTCGGTACCCCGTCGGGTACAGGATGTTTGTAACACCCTTTCAGTCTTAGTCAAGGCAAGGCAGCGGGGGCCTGAGACGTGGATCAAGCTCTTTTTTTCCTGCTATTCATCCCGTAATTCGGAATCGATCAGAATGCATGCAATCGACCCCATCCGACTGGCGGCGGACGACAACGATCAACAGGACGGCGACCAGGGCGGCCTGGCGGTGCAGGAGGCGAAACCTGCGTTAAAACGGCCAGCCAGATATCGCGTTCTGATGTATAACGATGACTACACCCCTATGGAATTCGTCGTCGAGGTGTTGGAACGCTACTTCAGCATGAACCGCGAAGCGGCTACCCAGGTGATGCTCACCGTGCATACTCAGGGAAAGGCGGTCTGCGGAACATTTACTCGTGACGTAGCTGAAACCAAGGCCATGCAAGTCAATCAATATGCAAGGGAGTGCAACCACCCGCTGCTGTGTGAAATTGAAATCGAAAGTTGATCTGTGCTGCTTGGGCTACTGTGCTGCTTGGGCTATGAGGTGAAGCTATGTTGAATCGTGAGCTCGAAGTCACCCTGAATCTCGCCTTCAAGGAGGCGAGGACGAAGCGTCATGAATTCATGACCGTTGAGCACCTCCTGCTGGCGCTGCTGGACAACGAAGCCGCCGCCACCGTATTGCGAGCTTGCGGCGCCAACATCGATCGCCTGCGCCGCGATCTGTTGGAATTCATAGACTCCACCACGCCACTCATTCCCCAGCAGGATGACGAGCGCGAGACTCAACCGACCCTTGGCTTCCAGCGGGTACTGCAGCGCGCCGTTTTCCATGTGCAGAGTTCGGGCAAGCGCGAGGTCACCGGTGCCAACGTGCTGGTCGCCATCTTCAGCGAGCAGGAGAGCCAGGCGGTGTTCCTGCTCAAGCAGCAGAGCGTGGCCCGGATCGACGTCGTGAATTTCATCGCCCATGGCATCTCCAAGGTTCCCGGTGCAGCACCCGAAGCCGAGCAGGATCAGGACGCCGCCGAGGAAGAGGGTGCCGAGCCCAGCTCCTCGAACAATCCGCTCGAGGCCTACGCCAGCAATCTGAACGAGCAAGCCCGCCAGGGTCGCATCGATCCGCTGGTCGGGCGGGAGCACGAAGTCGAGCGGGTGGCGCAGATCCTGGCCCGTCGCCGCAAGAACAATCCGCTGCTGGTCGGCGAAGCCGGCGTCGGCAAGACCGCCATCGCCGAGGGTCTGGCCAAGCGCATCGTCGACGGTCAGGTGCCCGACCTGTTGGCCGACAGCGTGGTCTATTCCCTGGATCTCGGCGCGCTGCTGGCCGGTACCAAGTACCGCGGCGACTTCGAGAAGAGATTCAAGGCGTTGCTGGCCGAACTGAAGAGGCGGCCCCATGCGGTGCTCTTCATCGACGAGATCCATACCATCATCGGCGCCGGCGCCGCCTCGGGCGGTGTCATGGACGCCTCCAACCTGCTCAAGCCGCTGTTGTCGTCCGGTGAGATCCGCTGCATCGGCTCCACCACCTTCCAGGAGTTCCGTGGCATCTTCGAGAAGGATCGGGCGCTGGCCCGGCGCTTCCAGAAGGTCGATGTCGTTGAGCCTTCGGTGGACGATACCTACGGCATCCTGCGCGGCCTCAAGGGGCGCTTCGAGCAGCACCACCACATCGAGTACACCGACGAAGCGCTGCGCGCCGCCGCCGAGTTGGCCGCACGCTACATCAACGACCGGCACATGCCCGACAAGGCCATCGACGTGATCGACGAAGCCGGCGCCTATCAGCGCCTGCAGCCTGAGGATCGCCGTGCCGAGCGCATCGACGTGCAGCAGGTCGAAGACATCGTCGCCAAGATCGCGCGAATTCCGCCCAAGACCGTCAACAGTTCCGACAAGGAGCTGTTGCGCAACCTAGAGCGTGACCTCAAGCTGACCGTGTTCGGTCAGGACTTGGCCATCGAATCCCTGTCCACCGCCATCAAGCTATCCCGTGCCGGGCTGAAATCGCCGGACAAGCCGGTCGGTTCCTTCCTCTTTGCCGGTCCCACCGGCGTGGGCAAGACCGAAGTGGCGCGCCAATTGGCCAAGGCCATGGGTGTCGAGCTGGTGCGCTTCGACATGTCCGAATACATGGAGCGGCACACAGTGTCGCGCCTGATCGGGGCGCCCCCTGGCTACGTGGGCTTCGACCAGGGTGGTCTGCTGACCGAAGCCATCACCAAGACGCCGCATTGCGTTCTGCTGCTCGACGAAATCGAGAAGGCGCACCCCGAAGTGTTCAACCTGCTACTGCAGGTCATGGATCACGGTACTCTCACGGACAACAACGGTCGCAAGGCCGACTTCCGCAATGTCATCCTGATCCTGACCACCAACGCCGGTGCCGAAACCGCATCCCGTGCTTCCATCGGCTTCACGCTGCAGGATCACACCTCGGATGCGATGGAAGTCATCAAGAAGAGCTTCACCCCGGAATTCCGCAACCGCCTGGATACCATCATCCAGTTCGGTCGTCTTAGCACCGAAGTCATCAAGAGCATCGTCGACAAGTTCCTCACCGAACTCCAGGCGCAGCTCGAGGACAAGCGCGTGCAGCTGGAGGTCAGCGATGCGGCCCGGGGTTGGCTGGCGGAGCGGGGCTACGACGTGCAGATGGGCGCGCGTCCCATGGCGCGGCTCATCCAGGACAAGATCAAGCGGCCCCTGGCCGAGCAGATCCTGTTCGGGGAACTGGCCGACCATGGTGGCATCGTGCACATCGATGCCGTGGACGGCGAGTTGGAGTTCGAGTTCGAGACCACGGCGGAACCCGCCTGACGGCGGGTTTCATACCTGGACATGAAAAAGCCCGGCATCGCCGGGCTTTTTCATGAAAGGATTCGCTTAGCGAGCGCGGTAGGTGATCCGGCCCTTGCTGAGATCGTACGGCGTCAGCTCCACGCGGACCTTGTCGCCGGTCAGGATGCGGATGTAGTTCTTACGCATCTTTCCAGAGATGTGCGCGGTGACGACGTGCCCATTTTCCAACTCCACGCGAAACATGGTGTTGGGCAGGGTGTCGACGACAGTACCTTCCATTTCGAAGCTGTCTTCTTTCGACATATATAGAAAAGCCCTCGGTGACAAAGATTGGCCCAGAGCAGTCCGGGCGAAAAAGGCCCATATTCTGACAGAAATTCAGAAAAAGCGCTATTTCATCAAGCCAGGGCGACCCAGCGCTGATTGACGAACAGCTCGATGGGGCGATACTCGGTTTTGTAGGACATCTTGCGACATCCTTTGATCCAGTAACCGAGATACACCGCCTCCAGGCCGAGGCGGCGGGTTTCAGCGATCTGCCAGAGGATACCGAACACGCCGAGGCTGCGTTTTTCCTCGGTGGGATCGTAGAAGGTATAGACCGCCGACATGCCATTGGGCAGCACGTCGGTGACGGCGATACCGATCAGGCGATCTTCCACCCGCATCTCATAGAAGAAGGCGTAGGGCAGGTTGCTGACCAAGAAGGTCGAGAACTGGCCGCGGCTCGGTGGGAACATGTCGCCGTCGGCATGTCGTTCGCTGATATAGCGGGCATAGAGCTGGTAGCGCTCTTCGGTGAAGCCGGGATCGCAACGGGTCACCTTGATATCGACGTTGCGCTTGAGGACCCGATTCTGCTTTCGGCTCGGGCGGAAACGCGCGACCGGGATGCGGGCGGGAACGCAGGCCTTGCAGAGCTGGCAGTGGGGGCGGTAGAGATGATCGCCGCTGCGCCGAAAGCCCAGCTCGGAAAGTTCGGCGTAGATCTGCCCGTTCATGGGCTGCGAGGGGTCGAGAAACAGCGTGGTCGCCTGCTCGTTGGGCAGGTAACTGCAAGCGTGAGGCTGGGTTGCGTAGAACTTGAGTCTCGCCAGCTCGGTCATGTCGAATCTCTACATAAGCCTTGCCTGAGTGTAAGTCACCCGGGAAAGGTAGGCCAGGCGGCCGTGCTGGCCTGATCCAGGTATTTGGCCAGGTATTCGGCAAAGCGTTCCCGTGACAGGCTGGTGGCGCCCAGGCTGGCCAGATGCGCGGTCGGCATCTGGCAATCGACCAGCACGAAGCCCCAGGCCGCGAGATCCCTCACCAGGGTGACGAAACCTATCTTGGAGGCATTGTCCGTGTGGCTGAACATGGATTCGCCGAAGAACAGCTTGCCCATGGCGATGCCGTAGAGGCCTCCGACCAGTCGCTCGCCCGCCCAGACTTCCACGGAATGGGCCCAGCCCTGGGCGTGCAGCTCTCGATAGGCCAGGCGCATCGGTGCGGTGATCCAGGTGCCGTCCGTCTCGCGCCGAGGACCGGCGCAGGCCTCGATGACCTGGTCGAAGGCCTCATCGTAGCTCACCCGCAACTCGGTCTTGCGCAGCGTCTTCGCCAGGCTGCGGGAGACATGCAGATCCGGCGGAAAGAGTACCGTGCGCGGATCGGGCGACCACCAAAGGAGGGGTTGGCCGGATTGGTACCAGGGAAAGCAGCCGTGCCGGTAGGCCCTGATCAGGCGCGCCGCACTCAAGTCGCCACCGATGGCCAACAACCCATTGGGCTCGCGGAGGGCCAGCTCGAGCGGCGGGAAATCGGGGCTTTCGCGGGTCAGCCATTTCACCATGGTAGGGGAGGGCGCCTTCTGCTGCGGTGGGCGATGGGGATGGAACGAGTGCGTATCAGGCTCAAGAAATCATCATAACTCTTTGTCAGGACAACGAAAGAATGCTCCAATGTTGTGCCTGAAGGCGGTTCCGGCGATGCCGTCCGCTATCGTGCCATGTTTCGTCACGGGACTGTAGAACCCGGGCCCGGGCGATCTAGAATGGCGCACCGTTTTTGATTCACGGTCACACGTTCCGTGTGCGGGAAAAGCGCGCTTGAAGCAATCCAGTTCTGCCAGTCACGTCAATCATTGGCGTGAGCACCTGCATTATCGTCTCAAGGAGGTGGTGCTCATCGCCCTGGCCGCCTTGTGCCTGTATCTGCTCATGGCTCTGCTGAGCTACGACCCCTCCGATCCGGGCTGGACCCATACCAGCCGCATCGATCAGGTGCACAACACCGCTGGCCGCGCTGGTGCCTGGCTGGCGGACGTGCTGTTCATGGCGCTCGGCTATTTCGCCTTCGTGTTTCCCGTACTGCTCGCCGTCAAGACCTGGCAGATCTTCCGCAAGCGTCATCTGCCCTGGGAGTGGAGCGGCTGGCTGTTCTCCTGGCGGCTCACCGGTCTAGTGCTGCTGGTGATCTCCGGCTCGGTGCTGGCGTACATCCATTTCCACGCGGCTTCCGGTCTGCCGGCCTCCGCAGGCGGCGCCCTGGGCGAGAGCCTTGGCCAACTGTCGGTCACGGCGCTCAACGTCCAGGGCAGCACCTTGCTGTTCTTGGCACTGTTCCTGTTGGGGCTGACGGTGTTCACCGACCTGTCCTGGTTCAAGGTGATGGATTTCACCGGCAAGGTCGTGCTCGATCTGCTGGACCTGGTGCAGGGCGGTTTCAGCCGTCTGGCCGGTGGGCGCCGTCAGGCGCCGGACCTGGAACCCTTCGAAGCGCCCATCGCGCCGCCGGCCGCCCGTAAATCCAAGGCCCGTGACGTACCGGTGGCGGATGACGATCTCGACGATCTGCTCGACATTGCGCCTCCGTCGCGGATCGAGCGCGCCGCGCCGCGGATCGAGATGCCTGCCGCCAGTCGCCTCGGTGAGTCCGCCGAGGCGGTCGCCGTGGCGCCGGTCGTTGCCCCCAGCGTGCCCTTGCCTGCCCCGGCGCCACGCAAGCCGGTAGCTGCGCCCGTCCCTGCTGCGGCGCCAGCCTACGCGGCAGCCCCGATCCGGGTCGATGCCGATCTGGAAGGCACGCTGCCGCCGCTGTCGATCCTTGATCGCGCCGAGAAGAAGCAGCAGAGCTACTCGCCGGAATTCCTCGAAAACATGTCGCGGCTGCTGGAGGTCAAGCTCAAGGAGTTCGGCGTCGAAGTGGCGGTGGAAAGCGTCCATCCCGGTCCGGTCATCACCCGTTTCGAGATCCAGCCGGCGGCGGGGGTGAAGGTCAGTCGCATTTCCAACCTGGCGAAGGATCTCGCGCGCTCGCTGGCGGTATTCAGCGTGCGGGTGGTGGAGGTCATTCCGGGCAAGACCACCGTCGGTATCGAGATTCCCAACGAGGATCGCCAGATGGTGCGTTTCTCCGAGGTGCTCGAATCGCCCGAGTACGCGGCGGCCAAGTCGCCCGTCACCCTGGCCCTGGGTCACGACATCGGCGGCAAGCCGGTCATCACCGACCTGGCCAAGATGCCACACCTGCTGGTCGCCGGTACCACCGGCTCCGGTAAGTCGGTGGGCGTGAACGCCATGCTCCTGTCGATCCTGTTCAAGTCCAGCCCGGAAGACGCGCGACTGATCATGATCGACCCCAAGATGCTGGAGCTCTCGATCTACGAGGGCATCCCGCACCTGCTCTGTCCGGTGGTCACCGACATGAAGGAGGCCGCCAACGCCCTGCGCTGGAGCGTGGCGGAGATGGAGCGGCGCTACAAGCTGATGGCGGCCATGGGCGTACGGAACCTGGCCGGCTTCAACCGCAAGGTGAAGGACGCCGAGGAAGCGGGCACGCCGCTGACCGATCCGCTCTATCGTCGCGAGAGCATGGACGACGAGGCGCCGCTGCTGAAGACCCTGCCGACCATCGTGGTGGTGGTGGACGAATTCGCCGACATGATGATGATCGTCGGCAAGAAGGTCGAAGAGCTGATCGCCCGTATCGCGCAGAAGGCGCGCGCCGCCGGTATCCACCTGATCCTGGCCACCCAGCGCCCCTCGGTGGACGTCATCACTGGCCTGATCAAGGCCAACATTCCTACCCGCATGGCCTTCCAGGTGTCGAGCAAGATCGACTCCCGGACCATTCTCGACCAGGGCGGCGCCGAACAGTTGCTCGGTCACGGTGACATGCTCTATCTGCCGCCTGGGACCGGTCTGCCGATTCGCGTCCATGGCGCCTTCGTGTCCGACGACGAGGTCCATCGCGTGGTCGAGGCCTGGAAGGAGCGGGGAGCGCCCGACTACATCGAAGACATCCTCAGCGGTCCGGACGAGGGCGGCGGTGCGGGCTTCGAAGGTGGCGGCGGCGAAGGCGGGGAGAGCGACGAAGACGATCCGCTCTACGACGAAGCCGTGCGCTTCGTCACCGAAAGCCGCCGGGCCTCCATCTCCGCGGTCCAGCGCAAGCTCAAGATCGGTTACAACCGGGCGGCACGCATGATCGAAACCATGGAGATGGCCGGTGTCGTATCGCCCATGAACACCAATGGCTCGCGCGAGGTCATAGCGCCTGCTCCGGTGAGAGACTGACATTCCATGAGGACCTCGATGCACAAGCTGCGTTGCTTCGCCCTGGCCGCCCTGGCGGCCATGAGCTTCTCCGTCCATGCCGACCAGGCCTCGGTGAGTCGCCTGTCGGACCTGCTGGACAAGGCCCAGACCCTGACCGCTCGTTTCTCGCAGCTGACCCTGGATGGCTCGGGCACCCGCCTGCAGGAAACCGCGGGCAACATGAGCCTGAAGCGCCCTGGCTTGTTCCGCTGGCATTCCGATGCGCCCCAGGAACAACTGCTGGTGTCGGACGGCAAGCAGGTCTGGTTGTACGACCCGGACCTGGAGCAGGTCACCATCCGCAAGCTGGACCTGCGCCTGACCCAGACGCCGGCGTTGCTGCTGTCGGGTGACATCTCCAAGATCGAGAGCAGCTTCGACGTCACCAGCAAGGACGCCGGCAACGTCGTCGACTTCGTGCTCAAGCCGAAGACCAAGGACAGCCTGTTCGACAGTCTGCGGCTGTCGTTCCGCAACGGCGTGATCAACGACATGCAGTTGATCGACGGTGCCGGTCAGAGGACCAACATCCTCTTCTTCAACGTCAAGCTCAACGAGCCGGTGGCCGCGTCCCAGTTCACCTTCCAGGTGCCCAAGGGAGCCGACGTCATCCAGGAGTGACAGCGCCCCATGGATCTCTTCAGCACCGCACCCGTCGGGCAGCCCTTGGCTGCCCGCATGCGTCCCGAGACCCTCGATGAATACGCGGGTCAGCAGCACCTGCTGGCGCGGGGCAAACCCCTGCGCGAGGCGCTGGAGCAGGGTGCGCTGCATTCGATGATCTTCTGGGGGCCGCCAGGGGTGGGCAAGACCACCCTGGCGCGGCTGCTGGCGCAGGTCTCCGACGCCCACTTCGAGACGCTCTCGGCGGTGCTCTCCGGGGTCAAGGAGATTCGCCACGCGGTGGAGGTGGCCAAGCAACAGGCCGCCCAGTATCGCCGCCGCACCATCCTCTTCGTCGACGAGGTGCATCGCTTCAACAAGTCGCAGCAGGATGCCTTCCTGCCCTATGTCGAGGACGGCACCCTGATCTTCATCGGGGCGACCACCGAGAATCCCTCCTTCGAGCTGAACAACGCGCTGCTCTCGCGAGCGCGGGTCTATGTGCTCAAGAGCCTGGACGACGAGGCCCTCGGCGGCCTGGCACGCCGCGCCCTGGCCAGCGCCAAGGGCTTGGGCGAACGCCAGCTGAGCCTGCCCGACGACGCCCTGGCGCTGCTGCTGGCCGCCGCCGATGGCGATGGCCGCCGACTGCTCAACCTGCTGGAGAACGCCGCGGACCTGGCCGAGGACGGTGGCGTCTTGGATGCCGAGCTATTCCAGAGTCTGCTGGGCGATCAGCGCCGGCGCTTCGACAAGGGGGGCGAGGCCTTCTACGACCAGATCTCCGCCCTGCACAAGTCCGTGCGGGGTTCGAGCCCGGACGGCGCGCTCTACTGGTTCGCGCGGATGATCGATGGCGGCTGCGATCCGCTGTACATCGCCCGGCGCGTGGTGCGCATGGCCAGCGAAGACATCGGCAACGCCGATCCGCGCGCCCTGAGCCTGTGCCTGGACGCCTGGGACGTCCAGGAACGCCTGGGCAGCCCGGAAGGCGAGCTGGCCATCGCCCAGGCGATCGTTTACCTGGCCTGCGCGCCCAAGAGCAACGCTGTCTACCTCGGCTACAAGGCGGCCCTGGCCGACGTGCGGCAGAACGGCTCGCGCGAGGTGCCGCTGCACCTGCGCAACGCGCCGACCAAGCTGATGAAGAATCTCGGCTATGGCGACGAGTATCGCTATGCCCACGACGAACCTGAGGCCTACGCCGCGGGAGAGGACTACTTTCCCGAAGAACTCGAGCCGCGCCGTTACTATGAGCCGGTTCCCCGTGGGCTGGAGTTGAAGATCCGCGATAAACTGCAGCACCTGGCGGATCTCGACCGGTCCAGCCCGCGCCAGCGCCGGCGGCGTTCCTGAGTCTTCGCCCGCGCTGCTGCCCCCATTCCTAAGCAAGAGACACGGACATGCTTGATTCGAAACTGGTTCGCACCCAAACCGAGGAGGTGGCCGCACGTCTGGCGACCCGTGGCTACGTCCTCGACGTCAGCCTGGTGGAGTCGCTGGAAGCTCGTCGCAAGGCCGTGCAGACCCGCACCGAGACCCTGCAGGCCGAGCGCAATGCCCGCTCCAAAGGGATCGGCCAGGCCAAGGCGCGCGGTGAGGACATCGTGCCGCTGCTGGCCGAGGTCGATCGCATGGGGAGCGAACTGGAAGAAGCCAAGCGCGAGCTGGATCTGGTCCAGAGCGAGCTGGACGCCCTGCTGCTGGGTCTGCCCAACCTGCCCGATGCTTCGGTGCCGGTCGGCAAGGACGAAGACGACAACGTCGAGGTGCGCCGCTGGGGTACCCCGCGCGACTTCGACTTCGAGATCAAGGACCACGTCGCCCTGGGTGAGACCCATGGCTGGCTGGATTTCGAGACCGCGGCGCGTTTCTCCGGCGCCCGCTTCGCCGTGATGCGTGGCCCCATCGCCCGCCTGCATCGTGCCCTGGCGCAGTTCATGCTCAACCTGCACACCGGTGAGCACGGCTACGAGGAGACCTATACGCCTTATCTCGTGCAGGCGGAGACCTTGCAGGGTACCGGTCAATTACCCAAGTTCGAGGAAGACCTGTTCAAGATCGGCCGGGAAGGCGAGAGCGATCTCTACCTGATCCCCACCGCCGAGGTCACCCTGACCAACCTGGTCGCCGGCCAGATCCTCGACGCCAAGCGCCTGCCGCTGAAATTCACCGCCCATACGCCGTGCTTCCGCAGCGAGGCCGGGGCTTCGGGGCGCGACACCCGCGGCATGATCCGCCAGCACCAGTTCGACAAGGTGGAGATGGTCCATATCGTCGAGCCGAGCACCTCTTTCCAGGCCCTGGAAGAGCTGACCGGCCATGCCGAGACCGTACTGCAGCGCCTGGAGCTGCCCTACCGGGTGCTGTCGCTGTGCACCGGCGACATGGGCTTCGGCGCCACCAAGACCTACGACCTCGAAGTCTGGGTGCCGAGCCAGGGCAAGTATCGCGAGATCTCGTCCTGCTCCAACTGCGGTGATTTCCAGGCGCGCCGCATGCAGGCCCGCTACCGCAACGCCGAGGGCAAGCCCGAGCTGGTGCACACCCTCAACGGTTCCGGCCTGGCCGTGGGTCGGACCCTGGTCGCCGTGCTGGAAAACTATCAGCAGGCGGACGGTAGCATCCGCGTCCCTGAGGTGCTCAAGCCCTACATGGGTGGCCTCGAGGTCATCGGCTGATGGACTACCTGCCGCTCTTCCACAAGCTCGACGGCCGCCCGGTACTGGTGATCGGCGGGGGCGACATCGCCCTGCGCAAGAGCGTGCTGCTGGCCGAAGCCGGCGCGCGCATCACCCTGGTGGCGCCGGAGATCGAGCCGGAGGTACGCGCCTTCGTCGAGGCGCGGGGCGGCAGTTGCCGGGTCGAGCGCTATGCGGCGGACCAGCTCGCCGGGCATTGCCTGGTGATCGCGGCCACCGCCGATGACGAGGTCAACGAGAGGGTGTCCCACGATGCCCAGACCCTGGGGCTGCCGGTCAACGTGGTGGACGCGCCCAAGCTGTGCACCGTGATCTTCCCGGCCATCGTCGACCGCTCGCCGCTGGTGATCGCCATTTCCAGCGGCGGCGACGCGCCGGTCCTCGCGCGTCTGGTGCGGGCCAAGCTGGAGAGCTGGATTCCGGCGACCTACGGGCAGCTGGCACAACTGGCGCAGCGCTTTCGCGCCCGGGTGAAGGCGCGCTTCGCCGATCTGCAGGAGCGGCGGATCTTCTGGGAAGAGGTGTTTCAGGGCGAGGTCGCGGAAAAGGTCTTCTCCGGCCAGCCCCAGGCTGCCGAACGACTGCTGGAAGCCAAGCTGAGCAGCGACACCGCCACCTTTCGGGGTGAGGTCTATCTGGTCGGCGCCGGTCCCGGCGATCCGGATCTCCTGACCTTTCGCGCCCTGCGGCTGATGCAGCAGGCCGACGTGGTGCTCTACGATCGATTGGTGGCCCCGACCATCCTCGACATGTGCCGGCGCGATGCCGATCGCATCTATGTCGGCAAGCGTCGCGCCGACCATGCGGTACCTCAGGAAGATCTCAATCGCCTGCTGGTCAAGCTGGCCCAGGAGGGCAAGCGGGTGCTGCGGCTCAAGGGCGGCGATCCCTTCATCTTCGGTCGCGGGGGCGAGGAAATCGAGGAACTGGCTGCCGAAGGCATCCCTTTCCAGGTGGTGCCGGGCATCACCGCGGCCAGTGGCTGCGCGGCCTATGCCGGCATTCCCCTGACCCACAGGGATCACGCCCAATCGGTACGCTTCGTCACCGGCCATCTCAAGGACGGCTCGGCCGATCTACCCTGGACCGACCTCGTGGCGCCGGGGCAGACCCTGGTGTTCTACATGGGACTGGTAGGGCTGCCGACCATCTGCGAGCAGCTTATCGCCCACGGCAAGAATCCGGCGACACCAGCGGCCTTGGTCCAGCAGGGCACCACCAGCAACCAGCGGGTATTCACCGGAACCCTGCAGGATCTCCCACAACTGGTCGCCGAGCACGAGGTCCATGCGCCGACGCTGGTGATCGTCGGCGAAGTGGTGGCGCTACGCGAGAAGCTGGCCTGGTTCGAAGGTGCCCAGACGACGGTCTGATCTCAGACCGCGCCCTCGATGCCGGCACTGCTCAGGGCCTCGCGACCATGGGGCAGCTCCAGCGCCAGGGCCGGCCCCTTGGGCACGATACCGGTCGGATTGATCTGCGCATGGCTGCCGTAGTAATGATGCTTGATGTGCTGGAAGTCCACGGTCTCGGCGATGCCCGGCCACTGATACAGCTCCCTCAGCCAGCCCTGTAGCGCCGGATAATCCCGAATGCGCCGCAGGTTGCACTTGAAATGGCCGTGGTAGACGGCGTCGAAGCGAATCAGGGTGGTGAACAGGCGCCAATCGGCTTCCGTCAGCCATTCGCCGGTGAGATAGCGCTGGGTCTGCAGCAGCTGTTCCAGGTCGTCAAGGGTGGCGAAGACCTCGGTGAAGGCCTCTTCGTAGGCCTCCTGGGTGGTGGCGAAGCCAGCCCGGTAGACGCCGTTGTTGATCGTCGGATAGATGCGCTCGTTGAGGGCGTCGATGCGCCCGCGTAGCGCCTCCGGGTAGAGGTCCAGGCGATTGTCGGTCAGCTCGTCGAAGGCGCCGTTGAACATGCGGATTATCTCGGCGGATTCGTTGCTGACGATGCGCTGTTCCTGGCGATCCCAGAGCACCGGTACCGTGACCCGCCCGGTGTAGTCGGCCTGGTCGCGTTGATAGAGCTGGTAGAGACGGTCGAGGTGGTAGAGATCGTCACCGCTGGAGCCCTTGGTCGTATCGAAGGTCCAGCCTTCCTCGCGCATCAGCCAGCTGACCACCGAGACGCCGATCAGGTCCCTGAGGCCCTTGAGCTGGCGATAGATCAGGGTGCGGTGCGCCCAGGGACAGGCCAGGGACACATAGAGGTGATAGCGGCCAGCTGCCGGAGCGTAGCGCGAGGCGCCTTGCGGAATGGCGTGCTCGGGGCGGGCGATCCAGTCTCGACGCTGAGCTGCTTCCCGTTTGAAATGGCCATCCTTGCCATTGTCGTACCAGCGGTCCTGCCACTGTCCATCGACCAACAAGCCCATACCGTCATCCTCCGCTGCGTTGCGGTTAGGAACCCAGGGAGCGCTCCGGGTTCCTGCGGGGACGTCAGAGCGTCCGGTCGCGCGCTTCCCAGCGTCGCTCGGCTTCGTCCTGGGCGCTGGCCTGGTCCTTACCCAGGGCGCGCAGGGCCACGGCCAGGGTGGCGATGACCGCCAGGCGCCCATAGGGGTCTTCCGCTTCACCCCGCCAGGTGGCGGCGAGCAGGGCCGGATCGAGGCGCTCCGGCTTGACCTGGCGACGCTCGGTCAGCGCCGGCCAGCTTTCGTCCCAGGCGTCGCCACCACGGGTGCCGTAGAGGTGGGCGATGACATCGGGATTGCGCTCGACTTCACCGCCTTCGCCCTTGATGACGATGCTGTCATCGCCCAGCAGGCGACTGGCCTCGCGGTGCACCTCCTGGTAGCCGGGATGGAAGATACTCTGCAGGATGCAGCGCGCCTGGCTGGGGTTGAGCAGCCGTACCAGGGAGTGGATCGGCGAACGCAGGCCTAGCTCGGCCTTGAGATCGATCATCCGCTGCAGGGCCGGCATCCAGGCGGCCAGCGGCAGGAAGGCCGGTTGACCGCGATCGAGCAGGGCGCCGACATCCTGCCAGCCAGTGGCGGTCGGCATCCCCAGGTCGGCCAGGCAGTGCTCGGTATAGAGTCGGCCCGCGGTGTGGGTACCACCGCCATGCATGACCACCCGCACGCCGCTACCGGCCAGGCATTTCACCGCCAGCAGGTACCAGGGCAGGTGACGCTTCTTGCCGGCGTAGGAGGGCCAGTCCAGATCGACCGCGAAACCCGGCGGCTGCAGCCGTGCCCGGACGGCGCGGGTAAAGCCGGCCAGTTCCTCGGCGCTCTCTTCCTTGTGTCTGAGCAGCATGAGAAAGGCGCCGAGCTGGGCGTCGGTCACCTGGCCGTCGAGGATCAGGCCCATGGCCATTTCCGCCTCGGCCTCGGTCAGGCTGCGGGCGCCGCGCTTGCCCTTGCCCAGGGCCCGGACATAGACGGCGAAGGGGTGTTCTTCGGGCGTGGTGAGGGTCATAGGCAATTATCCGGTTTCGGCAGGCCGGCCAGTTTGGCGCCGAGCTTGGCCGGCGCGCCCTTGAACAGCAGATTGAGCTGCAGACTGCTGCCCAATTCCGGGCCCAGCGTCTGGGCAATGTACTTGATCAACGGCCGATTGGCTGGTGAAAGCTGGAATTGGGCGTAGAAGTCACGCAGCGCCTGCAGCACCTGCCAGTGGCGCTCGGTCAGCTCGATGCCTTCCTTGAGCGCCAGTTGCCGGGCTACTTCGGGACTCCACTGGGAGAGGTCGCGCAGATAGCCTTCGGGATCGAGGTCGAGAGGCATGGCTAGGTCCAGCTGATGACCTTGGCGCAACTCACGCTCAGGTCGACGAAGGTGGGGTAGTCGATCAGGGTCACGGCCCGCTCGGGTTGCAGGCCACGTGCCTGGACGTCTTCCGCCAGGGCATAGAGGACCGCCTCGGCCGGGAGTTGCGTCAACAACTCCGCCGCCGCGCTGTCAGGGCGCAGGGCCTCGACGGCAGCGCCGGTGAGCAGGACGGTGTCCTTGCCGCGGACCCAGCTCAGGCCGTCCAGGGCGCCGGCGTCCAGCAGCGGCGAGCGGGAAAACAGGTGCAGGGTAGTCAAATGGAAATCACCTGGTCATGGTCGTGGATCAGCGCCATCAGCCCCTCGGGCTCCAGCGGCGTCACCCAGACGGGCAATTGCTCCGGCGTGATGCCCAGGCGCTGCAAGGCGGTGGCTTCGGCGTAGATGGCCTCGACGCCGAACAGCGGCAGCGCGGAGAGGTTGGCGCTCAGGTCCTTCTGCTCGAGGGCAGCGCTGTCGGCCGCCAGCAACTGGGTCACGCCAGGACCCGCGAACAGCAGCGCCAGAGGCAATTCGAAGGCACCGCCAGCCAGCACGATATCCAGCGCCTCGCGCGGACCGGGGCCGCCCAGGGCCGGCTGGCGGGAGATGACGAGAGTACTCCTGGCCATGCTAGTCGCCTCCAAAGCAGAGCAGGCGATCGGCGTCCTGCACCGCCTCGTGCAGCTGGCCCAGGCCGGACAGCTGCCAGGGCGCCCGCACGTTCACCGCGCCCTCACGTTCGTAGCGCCGCGCTTCGTTCTCGTCCAGCAGCCCCCGCTTGAGGGCGGCGGCGATGCAGACCACGGCGTCGATCTGGTGGCGTTCGATCAGCTCGCGCCAACGGGCGGGCAGATCGGATTCGTCCTGGCCACTGACCAGGGCGTGAGAGGCGTTATGGACGCCGTCGCGGTAGAGAAAGAGGCGCGACAGCTCGTGACCCCCGGCCAGCAGCGCCTCGCAGAAGCGCAGGGCCCGCCGCGCCGAGGGCGCCTGGGGTGGGGAAAGGACAACGATGGCGAATTTCATGGATGTAAAAAGGCCCGCCGAAGCGGGCCTCTCGGGCTACCGCTGGTGATCAATCGTTGTTGCTGGCGAATCCGAAGATCTGCAGCAAACTGATGAACATATTGTAGATCGAGACGTACAGGGTGATGGTAGCCATGATGTAGTTGTCTTCACCACCGTGCACGATGGCGCTGGTCTGGAACAGGATGGCCGCGGCGGCGAACAGCACGAAGCCCGCGCTGATGGCCAGTTGCAGGCCGCTGATCTGGACGAAGAACGACAGCACCACGGCGCCCAGCAGAATCCAGAAGCCCGCCATCAGGAAGCCGCCGAGGAAACTCATGTCCTTGCGGCTGATCAGGGCGTAGGCCGACAGACCGAAGAAGGCCAGGGCGGTCATGCCCGCGGCCGACGCGATGACGCTACCGCCGTTGGGCAGACCCAGGTACATGTTAAGGATCGGACCCAGGGTATAGCCCATGAAGCCGGTGAGGGCGAAGGTGCTGACCAGGCCCCAGCCGCTGTCGCGGGTTTTCACGGTCAGGAAGAACAGGCCGTAGAAGCCGATCAGGACCACGAAGATGTTGGGGTAGGGCAGTCGCATCTGCTGCGAGACGAAGGCGACCAGGCCGCTGAACGCCAGGGTCATGGCCAGCAGGGCGTAGGTGTTGCGCAATACACGGCTGACGTCCCGCGGTTGCGCGATGGCAGGGTTGTAGGCGTATTGACGCTCGTTCATGGTGGACTCCAAAGCTAGATTAACGGTGTGATGTACCGTACGACCCCGAAGATAGCAAATGTTGCTTAAGGATCGCTTGCGACTGTTTGACAGTGTGTTGCCATCAGGTACTATGCGCCGCTCTTACGGAAGTGTGGCCGAGTGGTTTAAGGCAGCGGTCTTGAAAACCGCCGACTCGCAAGGGTCCCAGAGTTCGAATCTCTGCGCTTCCGCCACCTTCGAAGTCCCGTCCTTACGGGGCTGTTTTCTGTCTGCAGGGGCAAAGTTCAAGCGCCGTTGGGCAGGTAAGAAAGGAACAGAACAGTTCCGAAAGCTACTCCAAGAAAGCCCCTCCAGACTGAGTTTTGCAGCTCGATCAGCTATTCGACCAGGGCGCCCATGTCGGTCGGGGGGTCGTCAGCGAACAGCCTGATGCGCAGCTTCTTGGCGGTCCTGCCCTTATCGACCCCGAAAGCGCCGACGCACCTTGGTTACACCCACGGCGGGGAGCTGATCGCTCGTAGCCGAGAGCGCGAGTGAGATGAATTCGTCCAGGTCTTTTCTACTGCTGGAACGTCCGACAAGCTGGTGCTGGCACTGGTAGCGAATCTTCTTCGGCGATGACGTGCGCGGCTTGACACAAATATGTGGCTGGCGGCATGCTCCATTCATCACGTGAAGCAGCGTCTCGTCATAAGCCTCGGCAGATTCGTCTCCCGGGGCTTTCTTGGATCTGGCCATTGGAGATGACCATGGATCGATCCGAGAGACGCCATCACGAGCAACGCGTGAAGGCCAAGTTCTACCGAAAGCAGCGTGCCCATGAGGCCTGGTCGAATGACGCAAGGATGGCGGGCAAATTCGCCCACCACGGCAAGTTCTGTTCCTGCTTCATGTGCGGCAACCCCCGCCGATACTTCCGTGAGTTGACCATGCAGGAGCGGCGCGCTGACGCCGCAGGATGGCAACTATGAGCAGAAGCCGTAGAAAGACACCCATCTTCGGCATGACGACCTGCGAAAGCGAGAAGGCCGACAAGGCCAAATGGCATCGCAAGTTTCGTCGCGCGGCAAGAATGGATATTGAGGGCAGCCAGTTCATCAGCTTCCGCCAGTACGGCAGCACCTGGTGCATGGGGAAGGATGGCAAGCAATACCTACGAGACGCCGATAGGCGTTTTCCAGGGTGGCTTAGGAAGTGATCTGAGCCTGGCATGACTGCCGGCGCTTATCGCTTCACACATCCAGCAGAACCGGCGCAATGCCAAGAGCTGCAGCGATCTTCTCTTGAGTTGCCTTACGTGGCTTAGCAGCCTGTTCCTGCTGTGCGTGCGCAGCTTGAGTAACGCCGATCCGCGCTGCGACTTCTGCTTGAGACAAGCCCTGGGGTTGGCCTCCCGACCCGCTACAGCGTCTTCTTGTATTCCTTATCCAGCTTCTTGTCCTCGCGGTGTCTTTCCTTGTCGAGGTGGTCGTCGGTGCGGTCGGCTTCCTTCGCGGTGTGGGACGCGCCCTGGTCGACTTCCTTGGCATCGTGGTTGAGGTCCTTGCGGACATCGCGGCCGTCCTGGCGCAGGCTTTTTTCCGCTGGGCTTTCCGCCAGCGCCGGGCCGGCGACGAGTGCGCTCAGCAGGATCGTGATGACAGCAGCAGTCAGAGGCGATTTCATCGAAAGAATCTCCTGAGGGAGTTGCTCCGGAACAGAAGGCTTCAAGGACAAGCGCTGCGGTTCAGTAAAGCCTGGGAGTTGTCTGGACGGCGTCGTCGCTGAGCGACGGTCCGCGCGCCTCACTTATCGGCACCGAAGTATTGGGCGCGCAACTTGCCTGCGGTCTGGTCTTCTTCCAGGGACAGCAGGGCGACGGTCACGTCGTGGGTGAGCGGGCTGTTCAGCGGCAGGGCGAAGGCGTATTTGCGCGGCTCGAAGATCTTGCCGACCACCTGGATGGGGAGGGTGGGATGCTGCTGGTCGAAGTATTCCAAGGTGGCGGCATCGTCGACCACGGCGTCGATCTCCTGGGTGGTCAAGGCGCTCACCGCCTGGTCCAGGTCGGTGAAGGCGCGATAGTCGAGACCGAGGCGGGCGATGTGGTCCTCGGAGAGGCTGCCGGCCTCGACACCGATGCGCTTGCCCGGCAGGTCGCCCAGGCCGGTGATGCGGCTGGTGATGCTGTTGACGGTCATGACGCTGGTGACGGTGGAGGTCACGTAGGCCATGACGGCCACGCTGCAGGCCATCCACAGGGCGGCGAGCACGGTGCCCAGGCTGCCGAAGAGATTCTTGTGCGAGGTCTTGCCGGTCGTGGTCACCGCCATGACGTGGTAGAAGCTGAGCGCCAGGCCCGGCCACCATTGAGGTGGAAATTCCTTGTCGAGTCGACGCTCCACCAGGGTGAGCAGCAGGGTAATGAGTAGCAGCCCGGCGCCGAGCCAGGCATAGCTCGTGAGATAGCCGAGCTTGTGCAGATCGTGCAGCAGGCTCAGCGGACCGATCTGGCGCTCCTCGTTGACCAGGATGCGCAGGCCGCCATTGAACCAGGGTTGGGTGAAGTTCAGTTGCTGGGCACGTTCCGCGGTGACGAAAACGTTGGCCACGGCAACGTCGATGCTTCCGGTACGGGCGGCGCCCAGCAGTTCGGGAAGGGAGGCGGCGCGGACGAATTCGGTCTTGCGGCCTAGCTTGGCGCCGACGGCGTTCCACAGGTCCACCGCAAGGCCGTTGTAGCCGTAGGGGCCGGTCATGACGAAAGGGGCGGTGACGTACACGCCGACGCGGAGTGGCGGCGGGACGACGGGCTCCGCGGCGCGAGCCGAATCCAGGGCGAGCAGCAGTCCGAGCAACCCCAGCCAGAGGACTCGACGCCAAGACAGCCGTTTATCTAGGGTGAACACGTGCACTCCGCCTGGGCCCGATGGTGAGGGATGGCTGCCGTTGACGTCTGTTCCACTGTCGGGAGGCAGGCGTAAGGGCGCTATGCCTGGCTATCGGCTGGGGTTCAGCGGGCTTTAGAGATCAGCCGTCTGGGTCCTGATTCCTGCAATCCTGGTCGGTATCCTGGCGCCCGTGATGGCGGTCCGCGGGCATTTCTTGCAACGGGCGCTTCGTCGCGACGAGGTCTGGGAGGGCAACGGCCGGCGCGGTCAGCGAGACCGGCGCTCATCGCTCACTAAGCCGGTTAGCGGTGAAGCGATGGCGAGCCGTGGCGGAGGTCCGCTCCCGGTGTCGGTCAGCCTGGCTTCGTTCCCGCCCACGCCGAGGCATCGTGGGGATGGAGACTTTCCAGATGGCGGACGTGGACGGTCAACGCCTGGTAGCTGTCGCGCAGGGCCAGCAGCAGCCGGCGGGCGGCGTCTTCGACGAACATCAGATTGTTGCCGTTGAGGGCGGCGAAGGCCTGTTCGTCGGCGCGCTTGACGGCGGTCTGGACGGGAGTGCCCAAGGCCGCTTCGCAGCGGTCGATCAGGGGCAGCAGATCGAGGGTGGGCGCTCCCGGCGGCAGGCCGATACTGACCCGCGCCAGGCTGCGTTGGCTGTGCGGGGTGGCGAGCGAGGCGTGCCGACGCAGCCAGGCGGCGACGGTCGCAGGGCTCAAGGGGGCTTCAGCGCCGTGGTCATCCAGGAAGGCGCGTTCGATCAGTTGGCGGGACAGGGAGGCGGAGCAGGGGCAGGTGGACGAGTAGGCGATCTCGACGCGGGCGTTGAGCTGGAAGACACCGGCGATCAGGCTGGCGTCGAGGCGCACGGGGTAGCGTTTCCAACCTCTGAGTCCGGGTGTCACGAGGGCGGGACGACGGATCAGCAGGGCGAAGTCGAGGCGCAGGCGGGCGCCGCGGGAGTCGCAGCTGCGGTGGCTGGTGACCATGTCGCCCAGCAGCGATCTCAGGCGTCCGGGAGTGAGAGGCTCGACCAGGCGATCCAGCAGCAAGTAGAGCCGCGACATGTGGATGCCCTTGGCGGTGGCGGACGGCAGGTCGACCTGGACGTCCGCGCTGGCCGGTACCAGGCCGGCCATTTCGGGTTCGGTGAGGCGGATGGGCAGGTCGATGCCCTGCATGCCGACCCAGTCGAGGGCGGCGGGCAGGGTGGCGGTCTCGCTTAGGGAGACATCGGGCAGGATGGCATTCATCGGTAGAGGTGCTCGGGTCAGGCGGGGTCGGAGGCCTGGGGCCAGTCGCTGAAGGGGTTGTGCAGCTTCACCCAGGCCTCGGGGCCGGCCGCGAGTTCGTGGTCGGTGAGCAGGCAGGCATCCAGGCGGGCGCGCAGCAAGGCTTCGTCCATGTCCATGCCGATCAGCACCAGTTCCTGACGCGCATCGCCGACGCCGTCGTGCCATTTCTCCTTGATGATGGCGACGGTCTCGGCGTCGTCCGGCCATTGCTCGGGCGGTACCGCGGCCCACCAGCGGCCGGCCACGCCGTGCCGGGCGATGGCGCCGGCCTGGGACCAGGTGCCGGCATGGGCGGGATGACTGGCCAGCCAGAAGTAGCCCTTGGAGCGCACCACGCCGGGCCATTCCTGCTCGACCAGGGCGAAAAAGCGTTCGGGATGGAAGGGGCGACGCGCCTGGTAGACGAAGCTGGTAATGCCGTACTCCTCGGTTTCCGGGGTGTGCTCGCCGCGCAGTTCCTGGAGCCAGCCTGGCGCCTTGGCGGCTTCGTCGAAATCGAACAGGCCAGTCTGCAGTACGCGTTCCAAGGGAACAGCGCCAAAGATCGCCAGCTCCAACCGGGCACGGGGATTGAGGCTGCGCAGGATGGCCAGCAGGCGGTCGCGGTCAGTTGACTCGACCAGGTCGAGCTTGTTCACCACCAGGACGTCGCAGAATTCGATCTGCTCGATCAGGAGGTCGACCACGGTGCGTTCGTCTTCCTCGCCGAGGGACTCGCCGCGTGATTGCAGGGAGTCGCTGGAGGCGTAGTCACGCAGGAAGTTGAAGGCGTCGACCACGGTGACCAGGGTGTCGATCTGGGCGACGTCGCCGAGGCAGCGGCCATCCTCGCCGGCGAAGGTGAAGGTCTCGGCCACCGGCAGGGGTTCGGAGATACCGGTGGATTCGATGACCAACTGATCGAAGCGACCGTCCCGGGCGAGGCGCTCAACTTCCAGCAGCAGGTCTTCGCGCAGGGTGCAGCAGATGCAGCCATTGCTCATCTCCACCAGCTTTTCCTCGGTGCGGGACAGCTCGGCGCCGCCCTCGCGGACCAGGGCGGCGTCGATGTTGACCTCCGACATGTCGTTGACGATGACCGCGACCCGGCGACCTTCGCGGTTGTTGAGGATGTGGTTGAGCAGGGTGGTCTTGCCGGCGCCGAGAAAGCCGGAGAGCACGGTGACGGGGAGTTTCTTGCTGGGGAGGGCGGCGTGGGCGGTCATGGTCTTCACGGTCGAGGATCGATGGGGAGGTACATTCCTGGAGTAGGAATAAGGGAAATCCTGATCATGTTATAACATAACATTTTTAAGCTGTAAGGTGGATCGGATGCGCCGGATCGGCCAGGCCATCCATCAGCAGACCGAGCAACTGGAGGAAGTAGGCGCCGCCGGCCTGGCGCAGATCCAGGCGCGGATCGAATTGCGGCAGACGACCCTGTTGGGGCAGATGCTGGGCGCAATGATGCTCGAGGTCGGCCCGCTCCAGGCGGAGCACCAACTGAGCGGCGCCGCCATACCACCTCATGCGCACCGGCAATTCCGGCGACAGCAGGGCGGCGAGCTGCGGCGAGGACTGGAAGTCCGTCGCGCCGCAATGGATGTCGGCACCGCCAGCGAGGGGAATCTGGATCAGGTAGAAATCCTGCAGGCACTGAGGGTCGATCTCGACATCGGTGCCGTATTCCAGACGGTTGAGCGAGAGCCGCCCGCGGCTGACATGGTGCAGGCTGGCGCTGACGCTCTCGCCGCGGGTCACCGGCTTCAGCTCGTGGGGCCTGAAGACCTTGCTGACGCCCTGGCAGGCCGCATCGCGATCAGCGACCAGGAATTGCAGACTGTTCGAGCAGAACAGCCGGGTTTGGCGAAAGCGCTCGCCGCTCGCGGAAGGTGCGGACTCGTGGAGCATTGTTACCTCCTTGCACACAGGCGTGGCCCCATGCACCCTTTTGTTCCCGGCCAACTGCGGTGACTGGACAGTCGCTGCACTCAGCGGATGATCGGTGGGCAATGGAGCTCGTTCTTGGCCGTTCGCGGTCGGCCTTGACGGTAGTTTTGCAAGGGGCGGGCCAAGCGAGACGTCTTAGGGGCGGTTCCGGGCGATCAGCGACCGGCGTCAGTGACCGCTCGGTCAGGCATCTTCGGCGCGCAGGCGGCCGTGCTCGTGGTGCACCGCCGCCATGAACGTCTGCATGGCCGAGGACTGCACCCGGTGCCGCCGCCGGATCAGGCCATAGGGCGGCAGCCGCGGTTCGAAGGCGATGGGCAGCACCGCCAGCAGGTGCCGGCCGGGATAGTCGTTGACCACCGACAGCGGCGTGACGCCGAGCATGTCGGTCTGCTGCAGCAGCGCCAGCAGGGTCATGATGGAGGTGGTCTCGACGATGCTGCCGGGGATGTCGACCCGGGCATCGTGGAAGGCCTGGTTGATGATGGCGCGCATCGGGCTCGGGTGTTGCTGCAGCACCCAGGTGTGGTCCTGAAGCTCGCCCCAGGTGAGGTGGGTGGCCTGGGCCAGGGGATTCTGGGCGCCGGCGATCACGCACAGCACCTCTTCCCCGAGGCTGTCGAACAGCAGTTCTTCGGCGCGGGCGCCGGTGGGAATGCGACCGAGCACCACGTCGAGCTGGTCCTGCAGGAGCGCCTGGACCAGGACATCGCTGGTATCCACCTGGATCGACATGGACAGCCGCGGATGGCTCTGCTTGAGGGTGGCGATGGTGCGGGTCAGCAGTCCCGAGGCCAGCGCCGGGATGGCGCCGACCGCGACCCGGCCCAGATTGCCCGATTCCAGCGCCACCAGTTCTTCGCGCATGCCCGAGAGTTCGGCGAAGACCATCCGTGCGTAGTAGATCACCGTCTCGCCAAAGGCCGTGGCACGCATGCCCCGCGGCAGCCGCTCGAACAGCCCGACGCCCAGCAGGCTCTCGATCTCATGGAGCATCTTGGTGGCGGCCGGCTGGGTCATGCCGATGTCGTCGGCGGCGCGACGCAGCGAGCCGAATTCGGCCAGCGCCAGCACCAGTCGCAACTGGCGCAGGCGCAGGCGGCTGTGAATGGTGTGGGCATCGGGAATGCGCGTCATGCTGGCGGGCCTTGGGGCGGGGGAGCCGGCTAGGGTAGCGCAGATGCGGGTGCCTGGCGCAGGCGGGGCGCGCCCGCGCCAGACGGGGGCGTTCAAGACGACCGGACCCTGGCCTGCGGTTGACCCCGGCGCAGCGCCTGCAGACCCCGGGCCAGCAGCGGCCAGCAGAGCATCAGCAGCGCGGCGGTGGTCAGGCTGCCCACCAACGGGTTGGACCAGAAGATACCCAGTTGCCCATCGGAGAACAGCATCGACTGGCGAAAGGCGTCCTCGGCCTTGTCGCCCAGTACCGCCGCCAACACCAGCGGGGCGATGGGATAGCCGAGCTTCTTGAAGGCGTAGCCGAGGATGCCGAAGCCAAGCATCAGCCAGACGTCGAACAGGCTGTTATGCACCGAGTAGGCGCCGATCACGCAGACGGTGAAGATGATGGGCGCGATGATGCAGAAGGGGATGCGCAGGATGGCGGCGAACAGCGGTACCGTCGCCAGCACCACGATCAGGCTGACCACATTACCCAGGTACATGCTGGCGATCAGGCTCCAGACGAAGTCGTGCTGTTCGGCGAACAGCGTCGGCCCGGGGTGCAGGCCCCAGATCATCAGGCCACCGAGCATCACCGCGGCGGTGGCCGAGCCGGGGATGCCGAGGGTCAGCATCGGCAGCAGGGCACTGGTGCCGGCGCTGTGATCGGCGGTCTCCGGGGCGATCACCCCTTCCAGCTCGCCCTTGCCGAAGCCCTCGCGATTCTTCGAGAAGCGCCGCGCCAGGCTGTAGCTCATGAAGGAGGCGGCGGTAGGGCCACCAGGCGTCACCCCCATCCAGCAACCGACCAGGGCGCTGCGCAGCCAGGTCAGCCAGTAGCGCGGCAACCGTTTCCAGGTGCCGAGCACGGTGCGCAGGGTGATGCGCGCCTGCTCGCCCCGAAAGACCAGGCCTTCCTCCACGGTGCAGAGGATCTCGCCGATGCCGAACAGGCCGATCACCGCCACCTCGAAGCTGATGCCCGAGAGCAGCGCCGGTTGATCGAAGGTCAGGCGCAGGTTGCCGGACACCGTATCCATCCCCACCGCGGCCATGGCGAAGCCGATCATCATGGCCGCCACCGTTTTCAGCGGCGGATTCTTGCTCATGCCGATGAAGGTGCAGAAGGCCAGCAGGTAGACGGCGAAGAATTCCGGTGAGCTGAATTCCATGGCGAAGGCGGCGATGCGGCTGGAGAGGAAGGTCAGCAGTAGCACCCCGACCAGGGCGCCCAGCAGCGCCGAGGTGAAGGCCGCGGTCAGGGCCTCGCCAGCGCGGCCCTGGCGCGCCAGCGGATAGCCGTCGAAGGTGGTGGCCACCGACGAGGGTTCGCCCGGGATGTTGAACAGGATGGAGGTGATGGAGCCGCCGAACAGCGCGCCCCAGTACATGCAGGAGAGCAGGATGATGGCCGAGGTCGGGCTCATGGTGAAGGTCAGCGGCAGCAGCAGGGCGACGCCATTGGGCGCGCCCAGGCCGGGCAGCACCCCGACCAGGATGCCGAGTAGCACGCCGATCACCATCAGGGCGATGTGATGGAAGGACAGGATCAGGCCCATCCCGTGCATCAGGGAGTCGAATTCGCTCATGACAGGGTCCTCAGCAGGCGGGCGAGGTCGGCCAGGGGCCCGGCGTCCAGCGGGACCTTGAACCAGAGGGCGAAGATCAGGTAACTGGCCAGGCTCACGCCGCCGGCGGTGGCGAGGATCTGCCAGACGCCGTAGCGCCTTTGCCGCTGGCGATCCCGCGCCATGAACCAGGCGATGAACAGGAAGGCCGTGAGATAGAGGCCGAGCAGGGGCAGGGCGACGACGAAGGCCAGCATCGGCAGGAACACCCGCAGCACCTGGCCGAAGGCGGCGCGCTCGACGAAGGCCGTACGCAGCGCCTGCCAGCGCCACAGCGTCTGCAGCGCCGTGGCCAGGCTGGCCAGGGTCAGCAGCAGGCCGATGTAGAAGGGAAAGTAGCCCGGCTCCGGGCCGGCATCGCCCCAGCCGATACCCTGTTCCAGACTGCCCACCATCACGATGCCGCCAAGGCCGGTGGTAAAGGCCGCCAGGCCCAGTTCCACCCAGCGGGTGGCGATCAGAGAATCTCCGGCCATGGCCGTCGCTCCTGTGTCGATGCGCCGATCAGCGCTTGAGCCAGCCCGCGTCCTCGAACACCGGGGTGACCCGGGCGGTGTCCTGGGCGATGTAGTCCTGCAGCGCCTGACCTTCGAGGAAGGTCGGCACCAGGGCATTGCGCTCAATGTAGGCCTTGAACTCCGGCGTCTGGCTGACCTTGCGCAGCAGTTCCACGTAGAAGGCCCGTTGTTCCTCGCTGACCCCGCCCGGCAAGAGCACGGTGCGCGGGAAGCGGTACTGGTCGATGCCCAGGCCCTGCTCCTTGCAGGTGGGCACGTCGGACCAGGCTTGGGTATCGGTGACCTTGGCGGTATAGGCCATGCGCGCCTGGCTGAACACGCACAGCGGCACCACCTGCCCGCCACGCCATTGGCTCAGGCTCTCGCTGGGATTGTTCACGTTGGAGGTGATGTGTTTCCCGGCCAGCTGGGTGGCCGCCTCGCTGCCGCTCTTGAAGGGGATGTAGGTGAGCTTGGTGCCCTCGGTGCGGTTGAGCAGCAGGGTCAGCGTCTGGTCGACGTCCTTGGACTGGCTGCCGCCCATGCGCTTGCCGGCCGGGTCCTGCTTGATGGCATCGACATAGCCGCGGGCGTCCTTCCAGGATGCGTCCGCATAGGTCCAGAGGATGAAATCGTCCTCGGCGATGGCCGCCACCGGGGTGAGGTCGGTCAGCTGATAGCCGAGCTTGGCGGTCAGCGGCAGCAGATAGACGTTGTTGGTGGCGATGACCAGCTTGTCCGCCTCGCCCTTGGCCATCTTCATCTCCAGGAAGGCCTCGGCGCCATTGCCGCCGCCCTTGTTCATCACCACGGTACTGGCGTCGAGCAGCTTGTGCTGGGTGATGATCGACTGGATCAGCCGACCGAGCTGGTCGGTGCCGCCACCGGGGCCGCCGGCGACCACGATCTCCACCTTGCCTTCGGGTTGCCAGGCAGCCTGGGCCAAGGGTGCTGCCAGAGCGGTGAGGCACAGGGGGAGGGCGGTGAGCAGGGATGAGCTGCGCATGGGTTACCTCTTTCTTGTCGTTGTTTTGGGTGGAGGCGAGTGTGCGCAGTACCGGTCGATCCTGACCACTCAAAATAAGGCATGTACCGATAGCCTGGGGTTATGTCGTCCTGGATCGAATCGTCGAATCCCCAGTGCCAAAGGCTTTCCAGCGCAGCGACGTCACTTGCCTATATCCTCAGGCTATACACCTATGCGGAGATTTGATTAGACGGTTATCGGCCTCCGTCCGATAGTCGACCTCGCCAGCCGGCAGCTGAACACCCATAACAAGAATCCCAGGGGTCCACGCCATGCTCTCGACATCCCGTTCCTCGCGCCTCGCCGACGCCGCCGTCCCCGCGGCGGTACAGGCCTCCCGAGTCCGCTGGCGCATCTTCGCCATCATCTTCGGCCTGACCGTCATCAACCTGGTGGATCGCGTTTCCCTGTCCATCGCCATGCCCACCATCGCCCGTGAATTCCAGCTCTCGCCGGCCATCCAGGGGCTGATCCTCAGCAGCTTCTTCTGGGCCTATGCGCTCCTGCAGATACCCGGCGGCTGGCTGATCGACCGCTACGGTCCGCGCCGGATCATCGGCTGGTCCACCGGCCTCTGGGGCGTCTTCCAGACCCTGGCGGCCTTCGCTACCGGCGGGTTGTCGCTGATCTTCGCCCGGGTCGCCCTGGGCGCCGCCGAGGCCCCGCTGTTCCCAGCCGGTGGCAAACTCAATTCTCTTTGGCTGGCGTCCAGCGAACGCGGCCGAGGTGCGGTACTGATGGATTGTGGCGGACCCCTGGGCGTGGCCCTGGGCGGCCTGCTCATCGCCTACTTGATCGCCGTCTTCGGTTCCTGGCGCACCGCGTTCTTCATCGCCGGCATCGCCACCCTGGCCATGGCCTGGCTCGCCTGGCGCTACCTGCGCGACGACCCCGCGACCCACCCGGGCGTCAACGCTGCGGAACTGGCGCGGATCAACGAGGGCCGTACCACCTCGGTGGCCCAGGCAGCCAAGGCAGGCGTCCGGGGCCTGGGCATCGCTCGGCGCTCGCTGGCCGGCATCCTCATCGGTCGTGCCAGCTGGGCCATGGTCTTCTTCGGTCTGCTGACCTGGGGACCCAGCTACCTGGCCCAGGCTCGCGGCTTTGATATCAAGGGCATAGGCGCCGCTACCTTCGTCATCTTCCTCTGCGGTGCCGCCGGTTCCCTGGTCGGTGGCTTCCTCTGCGACCTGCTGGTGCGCCAGGGCGTGCGCCGGGGGCTCGCCGCCAAGGGACTGCTGTCCTGCTCCGGGCTGGTGGCACTGGCGGCCTTCCTGTTGCTGCCGCGGCTGACCGATCCCTATGCCGCCGTGGCCCTGCTGTCGCTCACCGCCTTCTTCCTCATGTGGGGCAGCCTCTATTGGAGCTTCCCGGCGCTGCTGGCGGCGCCCGCCCGGGTCGGCCTTATCGGTGGGGTGATGAACCTGGCCGGTAGCCTTGGTGGCATCGCCGTGCCCATCCTGGTCGGCCTGCTGCTGCAGCACCTGGGTGGCTACCCAGCGGTCCTGGGCTTCTTCGCCCTCTGCTCCGGCCTGTTCATCCTCGGCACCCTGCTGATCGCCCTGGACGAGCGGGAGGTGCAACATGGCTGAGCTCTATGACGGCCCCATCGTCGATGCCCACCACCACTTCTGGGAGCCTCGGCGCAACTTCCATCCCTGGCTGTCCGGCGCGGAAACCATTCCCTTCCGGTATGGCGACTATAGCGCCATCAAGGGGGACTACCTCCCCGCGCATTACTTAGCCGATGCCGCTGGCCATGACGTGGTCCAGACCGTCTACGTCGAGACCGAATGGGACCCGCGCGATCCCCTGGGCGAGACCCGCTACGTTCATGATCTGGCGCGCCGCCACGGCGTGCCCAATGCGGTGGTCGCCCAGGCCTGGCTGGATGCCGAAGACGCCGCCGGGCTGCTCGCCGCCCAGGCTGCCTTCGAGCGGGTGCGCAGCGTGAGACACAAGCCCGGTGGACCCGCGCGTCCTGAAGAGGTCGGTAGCCAGCGCACCTTGATGAGCGATGACCGCTGGCGCCGGGGCTACGCTGAGCTGCAGCGCCACGGCTTGCACTTCGATCTGCAGACGCCCTGGTGGAATCTCGACGAGGCCGGTCGCCTGGCGCGGGACTTTCCGGCCATCCAGGTGATCCTCAACCACGCCGGACTGCCTTCCGACCGCAGCCCCGAGGGTCTGGCCGCCTGGCGCGCCGCGCTGGCCCGGCTGGCCGAATGGCCCAACGTGGCGCTGAAGATCTCCGGCCTGGGCCTCGCGGGCCAGCCCTGGCGCGCCGAGGACAATGCCTGGATCGTCCGCGAGGCCATCGCCATCTTCGGTCCCGCGCGGACCATGTTCGCCAGCAATTTCCCCGTCGACCGCCTGTGCGGCAGCTACGACACCATCCTCGGCGGCTTCAAGCGCCTGGTGGCCGACCTGCCCATCGCGGCCCAACGCCAACTCTTCCACGACACCGCCCGGCGTCTGTACCGCCCGGTGACCGACATCATCCGCCTGGACACTCCCCTGAGGACCTCCGCATGAGCAACTCCCCGTTTCCCCGCCTGGCCTTGGTGCTGGGCGACCCCGCCGGCATCGGCCCCGAACTCATCGCCCGCCTGCTGGCCGATCCCGAGGTACGCAGTCGTGCCCGCGTGGTGCTGATCGCCGACGAAGACGAAGCCCGCACCGGCATGCGCATCGCCGGTTGCGAATATCCCTATCGCCGCATCGACAGCCTCGATGCTCTGGATTTCCAGGACGACATACCTCTGCTGTATCCCTACCGCGGCGCCGCCGAAGGGGCCTTTCCACGCAGCGAGGCCAGCGTCGCCGGCGGTCGCTACAGCCTGGACACCCTGGCCGCTGCCCTGGACTTGACCCAGGCCGGCCATACCGACGCCATCCTGTTCGGCCCCTTGAACAAGACCTCCCTGCACCTGGCCGGCATGGGACACAACGACGAGTTGCACTGGTTTGCCGAGCATCTGGGGTACCAGGGGCCGTTCTGCGAATTCAACGTGCTGGATGATCTCTGGACCTCGCGGGTGACCTCCCACGTCGCCCTCAAGGACGTCCCCGGCCTGCTCAGCCAGGAACGGGTGATCGAAGCCATCCAGCTGATCGACAACGAACTCAAGCGCAGCGGTCTGGCGCGACCGCGCATCGGCGTCTGCGGCCTCAATCCGCACAACGGCGACAACGGCAGCTTCGGTCGTGAAGAGTTGGACCTGATCGGCCCGGCCGTAGAGCGGGCCAAGGCCCTGGGCATTGCCGCCGACGGTCCCTATCCCGCCGACACCATCTTCCTCAAGGTCCAGGGCGACACCCGCGCCTTCGATGCCGTGGTGACCATGTACCACGACCAGGGCCAGATCGCGATCAAGTTGATGGGCTTTTCCCGCGGCGTGACGGTGCAGGGCGGCCTACCCATCCCCATCGCTACCCCGGCTCACGGCACCGCCTTCGACATCGCCGGCCAGGGCCGCGCCAACGTCGGCGCGACCCGCCAGGCCTTCGAGATCGCCTGCCGCCTGGGCACCTCCCGCCACCGATAGCTACCGAGGCGCTCAGCACGCCATCGAATCCGCCGAACCGGCCTGCGGGGCCGGCAGGCCCGACTCATCCTCGAAAAAGGAAAGGCTCCATGAAAATCACCAACGTCCGTACCCGCGTCTTCGAATGGAAAGGCAAGGTCGTTCCACCTCAGGCGCACTTCTGCACCAACGCCACCGACATCCTCTATGAGCGCGGCGACGCCATGGGCTCCTTCCGTTTCCATGGCTGGCTGGTGGTGGAGATCGAAACCGACAGCGGCCTGGTCGGCCTGGGCAACTGCGCCCTGGCGCCGCGTGTGGCCAAGGAAATCATCGACCTGTACCTCACCCCCATCGTCATGGGCCAGGACCCCTTCGACAACGAATACCTCTGGCAGAAGATGTATCGCCGCACCCACGCCTGGGGACGCAAGGGCATCGGCATGGCCGCCATCTCCGCGGTCGACCTGGCGCTCTGGGACCTGATGGGCAAGGCGGTGAACAAGCCGGTGTTCAAGCTGCTGGGCGGGCGCACCAAGGAAAAGATCCCCTGCTACGCCTCCAAACTCTACGCCAACGACAACCTCGACCTGTTCCTGGAGGAAGCCCAGGGCTACCTCAATCAGGGCTTCGACGCCCTCAAGATGAGATTCGGCTACGGTCCCAAGGACGGTCCCGCCGGCATGCGGCGGAACATCGAACAGGTGCGCGCCTTGCGCGACCTGGCTGGTCCCGACGTCGACATCATGCTGGAGTGCTACATGGGCTGGACCCTGGAATACGCCCGCCGCATGCTGCCCAAGCTGGCCGAGTTCGAACCGCGCTGGCTGGAAGAGCCGGTCATCGCCGATGACATCGAAGGCTACGTCGAACTCAAGAAGATGGGCATCATGCCCATCTCCGGCGGCGAGCACGAATTCACCTCCTATGGTTTCAAGGACCTGCTCGAACGCCGCGCCGTGGACGTCATCCAGTACGACACCAACCGTGTCGGCGGCATCACCGCCGCGCGCAAGATCAACGCCCTGGCCGAAGCCTGGTCGGTCCCGGTCATTCCCCACGCCGGCCAGATGCACAACTACCACCTCACCATGGCCAGCACCGCCTCGCCCATGGCCGAGTTCTTCCCGGTGTTCGACGTGGAGGTGGGCAACGAACTCTTCTACTACGTGTTCAAGGGCGAACCCCAGCCGGTCGGCGGCTACCTGCAACTGGACGACGACACACCCGGCCTGGGCCTGGAGCTGTCGGAAGAGCATCTGCGCGACTTCGACATCATCGAGTGACGCCCAGGCTCGGCCCTTCGCTCGAGCGCGGGGCCGGCTCGGTGGCTGGCTACAGACCGGCCACCTGAGCCTGACGGGTGAACCACAAGACGCGACTCACCCCACGGGTCACCGCTACATAGCTCAGGCGCAAGGCTTCGTCTGCACAGGCCTCGTCATAGCTCTGCTGAAAATGACCGCTCACTGCATAGAGCGCGTTGCGTAGCGGATGAGGCTGCAGCGGCTGGCCATCGTCCAGTACGATGGCCACCTCCGCCTGCAGGCCCTTCGCCCGGTGAATGGTGCAGGTCCGAACGCCGGGCTGGCGTTCCAACTGGCCATTCAAGGTCTTCAGTGCGGCATTGCCGCGACTCATGACCATCACGGCGCAGCGTTCCGGCTTCTCGCGCTCGCTCGCGTAGCGTCGCTGCGCCTCGATTTCCGCAAGCAGCAGCGGCAGTTGCCGATTGAGATCGAACTTGGTCGTCACTCGCACGCCGTGACCTTCCGGTGTCGCTTCCCGAGCCGCCTGGGTGCGCTTGTCCTGTTTCTGCCTCACCTTCGCCAGTAGCCGCTCGCCATCGGCCACGATGGGTGGCGACGAGCGATAGTTGGTGCCCAGCATCAGCACCTGGCTGGGCGT
Organism: Pseudomonas oryzihabitans; assembly: GCA_036946245.1. Taxonomy (GTDB): domain Bacteria; phylum Pseudomonadota; class Gammaproteobacteria; order Pseudomonadales; family Pseudomonadaceae; genus Chryseomonas; species Chryseomonas oryzihabitans_G. The sequence continues at coordinate 3,423,829 of JAQIJM010000001.1, read as the reverse complement.
ACTGCCGGGAAACCAGCGATCGAAATGAATGAACAACTCCGGCGAGCTACCGCGCCATCCATAGATGGACTGCCAGTCATCACCGATCGCCATCAGTGAAGGCCCGACCCTCTCTTCCGCGAGGCGTCGCTGCACCTGCTGCAGCCAGAGCGCGATCTGGGGCGAGATGTCCTGGAACTCATCGATCAGCAAATGGGTAAAAGGCTCCAGGCGTCCGATCAGCGCGCGGCTGGGCTTCTTCTGTAGGCGGTCCGTCAGAATGGCAAAGGCGCTGTTGAAGGTGATCAGGCGCCGCTGCTTCAGCAAATTGCCGAACTGCCGCCAGAACTGCTGCATGGCCTCCAGGAAGATGCGATCCCGGGTCGAACATTCCAGCTGGGCACTCTTCAGCGAGCCGATCCTGATGCCCAGGGCTTCGGCAAAGCAGGCCTGGCCATAGAACAGCTCCGGCAAAGGAGTAGGCTGGCGCTCGCCGGTGAGTACGAAGGGCTGCAACAAGGCCGGTGAGGGTTCGATCTCCTCGGTGGGCGGCTCCAGGCCGAGCAGTAGATGCACGCGTCGACGAAACCCTGGCTCCTGGCGATAGCAGTCGGCATAGGCTTCCAGCAGCAGTCCGCGCTGCTCATCGTTCAGCGTGGCGCCGGCCAAGAGCCCGTTTTCCGGTTCATCCCCCTGTGCCTGCTGGCCAGAAAGCTGCTCGAACCACTGGCTCACCCTCAGCTCCCTGCGCGCGAGCTGGGCCAGGGCCGAGTGGAAGGTCCGTACCAGCTCCCGTGCCGCTTCATCCGTCAATGGCCGTTCCCAGAATGCCAGTACCCTTTGCAACTGACGACGGAGCTCTTCGCAGGAAGCCTTGGTAAAGGAAATGACCGTCAAGCGCTCCTGGGGGATCTCCAGATAAGAAAGCAGGAAGACCACGCGCAGGACCAGGGTCGTCGTTTTGCCAGATCCGGCGCCCGCGAAGATCCTGGTCGCGGGTGCCTTGGCGAGGATCATCTTCCATTGCTCAGGGGAAGGCGCCTGTACCACTCCCGCTGCCACCGCCTGCTCGACCCTCGCCCTCATGCGTTGCTCTTGGGCGCGTTTAGGCGTGAAGCCGCCATTATAGATAGCGGCAGGGGAGGGGATGGTTTGTGCCTGGACGTCCGGCTGGCGCTCGGCTGCCTGCTCTGCCGGAGCCGAAGCCTTGCGTCGTTGGCGTGGCTTGTTCGGTTGCTGCCCGGCAGGTGGTGTCTCCGGCCCTTGCAAATAGAGCGAGGTCCGTGGAAACCAGTCGGCAAGCGTCTTGGTAAGCTGTTGGCGATAACGGGCCAGGATGGAAGTCATGCAGTCCTCTTAGCATCGGCTGCCGGCATCTTACCTCTCATGGATGACAGCCAGCCCCCCGCTGACCTTTTTGGTGGATATCCGAAGTTTCTCGAAATAACCTGTTGACCTGTCCTGAAACTCCCCTATAATGCGCCCCACTTCCGGCGCAGACGCTGAAGCGGCTTGAAAATCAAGCACTTAGGTCTGAGTCGGGCGAGGGGTCCACGGAGTCCTCGCCAGTTGGTTCTCACCTTCGGGTGGTAACCAAATGAAGCGGAGGGGTTGACAGCGTCCTGGGATGCTGTAGGATTCGCCTCCCGCTGCCGCGATCGGTTAGGCCGGTCAGGCAAGCGCAAGTGGTTGAGTTGAAACGAAAAAGTTCAAATCAACGCTTGACAGGATGTGAGGCTAGCGTAGAATGCGCGCCTCGGTTAGCGACACGGTCGCAAGTCACTGCTCTTTAACAAGTTGAATCAAGCAATTCGTGTGGGTGCTTGTGAGATAAGTCTGATGTCGCAAGATTATCAGCAACACAAGTAACTCGTGAATTCATGAGTTTTTTGCGATTGCTGAGCCAAGTTTAGGGTTTTCTCAAAACCCGATCAGTCTACTTAACTGAAGAGTTTGATCATGGCTCAGATTGAACGCTGGCGGCAGGCCTAACACATGCAAGTCGAGCGGATGAGGGGAGCTTGCTCCTCGATTCAGCGGCGGACGGGTGAGTAATGCCTAGGAATCTGCCTAGTAGTGGGGGACAACGTTTCGAAAGGAACGCTAATACCGCATACGTCCTACGGGAGAAAGTGGGGGATCTTCGGACCTCACGCTATTAGATGAGCCTAGGTCGGATTAGCTAGTTGGTAGGGTAACGGCCTACCAAGGCGACGATCCGTAACTGGTCTGAGAGGATGATCAGTCACACTGGAACTGAGACACGGTCCAGACTCCTACGGGAGGCAGCAGTGGGGAATATTGGACAATGGGCGAAAGCCTGATCCAGCCATGCCGCGTGTGTGAAGAAGGCCCTCGGGTCGTAAAGCACTTTAAGTTGGGAGGAAGGGCTCATAGCGAATACCTGTGAGTTTTGACGTTACCGACAGAATAAGCACCGGCTAACTTCGTGCCAGCAGCCGCGGTAATACGAAGGGTGCAAGCGTTAATCGGAATTACTGGGCGTAAAGCGCGCGTAGGTGGCTTGATAAGTTGGATGTGAAATCCCCGGGCTCAACCTGGGAACTGCATCCAAAACTGTCTGGCTAGAGTGCGGTAGAGGGTAGTGGAATTTCCAGTGTAGCGGTGAAATGCGTAGATATTGGAAGGAACACCAGTGGCGAAGGCGACTACCTGGACTGACACTGACACTGAGGTGCGAAAGCGTGGGGAGCAAACAGGATTAGATACCCTGGTAGTCCACGCCGTAAACGATGTCAACTAGCCGTTGGGATCCTTGAGATCTTAGTGGCGCAGCTAACGCATTAAGTTGACCGCCTGGGGAGTACGGCCGCAAGGTTAAAACTCAAATGAATTGACGGGGGCCCGCACAAGCGGTGGAGCATGTGGTTTAATTCGAAGCAACGCGAAGAACCTTACCTGGCCTTGACATGCTGAGAACTTTCCAGAGATGGATTGGTGCCTTCGGGAACTCAGACACAGGTGCTGCATGGCTGTCGTCAGCTCGTGTCGTGAGATGTTGGGTTAAGTCCCGTAACGAGCGCAACCCTTGTCCTTAGTTACCAGCACATCATGGTGGGCACTCTAAGGAGACTGCCGGTGACAAACCGGAGGAAGGTGGGGATGACGTCAAGTCATCATGGCCCTTACGGCCAGGGCTACACACGTGCTACAATGGTCGGTACAAAGGGTTGCCAAGCCGCGAGGTGGAGCTAATCCCATAAAACCGATCGTAGTCCGGATCGCAGTCTGCAACTCGACTGCGTGAAGTCGGAATCGCTAGTAATCGTGAATCAGAACGTCACGGTGAATACGTTCCCGGGCCTTGTACACACCGCCCGTCACACCATGGGAGTGGGTTGCTCCAGAAGTAGCTAGTCTAACCCTCGGGAGGACGGTTACCACGGAGTGATTCATGACTGGGGTGAAGTCGTAACAAGGTAGCCGTAGGGGAACCTGCGGCTGGATCACCTCCTTAATCGAAGATGTCAGCTTGCTGACAAGCTCCCACACGAATTGCTTGATTCACTGATAGAAGAGCAATTGAGTTAGAAAGACTCAAGGTAAGACGATTGGGTCTGTAGCTCAGTTGGTTAGAGCGCACCCCTGATAAGGGTGAGGTCGGCAGTTCGAATCTGCCCAGACCCACCAATCGATGGGGCCATAGCTCAGCTGGGAGAGCGCCTGCCTTGCACGCAGGAGGTCAGGAGTTCGATCCTCCTTGGCTCCACCATTTCCTTGGTGGCCCATGCGCGTCACTGTACGGTCGACTGCCTAACGCAATTGCTTGAAAGCTCAGAAGTGAGCCTTTGACTTCTCCTCCATCACCTAGTGAAGAGGGAAGGGCACAAAAGCTGACTTCTGGTCTTTGATCAGAACTGTTCTTTAAAAAATTGGGAAAGTGATAGAAGTAGACACATTGATTGTTTTCACTGGCAATCGATGTCGTCAAGGTAAAATCTTGCGAACTCAAGCGCAAGTTTTCGGCGAAATGTCGTCTTCACTCATCTAACGCCTGCAGCGCGGTAGCGTCCTTGTGACGCCCGTGAGATTGCTTGGGGTTATATGGTCAAGTGAAGAAGCGCATACGGTGGATGCCTTGGCAGTCAGAGGCGATGAAAGACGTGATAGCCTGCGATAAGCTTCGGTGAGGTGGCAAATGACCTGTGACCCGGAGATCTCTGAATGGGGGAACCCACCTAGCATAAGCTAGGTATCTTAACCTGAATCCATAGGGTTAAGAGGCGAACCAGGGGAACTGAAACATCTAAGTACCCTGAGGAAAAGAAATCAACCGAGATTCCCTTAGTAGTGGCGAGCGAACGGGGACCAGCCCTTAAGTTGATTTGAGAGTAGCGGAACGCTCTGGAAAGGGCGGCCATAGTGGGTGATAGCCCTGTACGCGAAACGCTCTTATCAATGAAATCGAGTAGGACGGGGCACGAGAAACCCTGTCTGAATATGGGGGGACCATCCTCCAAGGCTAAATACTCCTGACTGACCGATAGTGAACCAGTACCGTGAGGGAAAGGCGAAAAGAACCCCGGAGAGGGGAGTGAAATAGAACCTGAAACCGTATGCGTACAAGCAGTGGGAGCCTACTTTGTTAGGTGACTGCGTACCTTTTGTATAATGGGTCAGCGACTTATTTTCAGTGGCGAGCTTAACCGAATAGGGGAGGCGTAGCGAAAGCGAGTCTTAATAGGGCGTCTAGTCGCTGGGAATAGACCCGAAACCGGGCGATCTATCCATGAGCAGGTTGAAGGTTAGGTAACACTGACTGGAGGACCGAACCCACTTCCGTTGAAAAGGCAGGGGATGACTTGTGGATCGGAGTGAAAGGCTAATCAAGCTCGGAGATAGCTGGTTCTCCTCGAAAGCTATTTAGGTAGCGCCTCATGTATCACTCTGGGGGGTAGAGCACTGTTTCGGCTAGGGGGTCATCCCGACTTACCAAACCGATGCAAACTCCGAATACCCAGAAGTGCCGAGCATGGGAGACACACGGCGGGTGCTAACGTCCGTCGTGAAAAGGGAAACAACCCAGACCGTCAGCTAAGGTCCCAAAGTCCTGGTTAAGTGGTAAACGATGTGGGAAGGCTTAGACAGCTAGGAGGTTGGCTTAGAAGCAGCCACCCTTTAAAGAAAGCGTAATAGCTCACTAGTCGAGTCGGCCTGCGCGGAAGATGTAACGGGGCTCAAACCAGGCACCGAAGCTACGGGTATCACCTTTGGTGATGCGGTAGAGGAGCGTTCTGTAAGCCTGTGAAGGTGAGTTGAGAAGCTTGCTGGAGGTATCAGAAGTGCGAATGCTGACATGAGTAACGACAATGCGAGTGAAAAACTCGCACGCCGAAAGACCAAGGGTTCCTGCGCAACGTTAATCGACGCAGGGTGAGTCGGTCCCTAAGGCGAGGCTGAAAGGCGTAGTCGATGGGAAACGGGTTAATATTCCCGTACTTCTAGTTACTGCGATGGGGGGACGGAGAAGGCTAGGCCAGCTTGGCGTTGGTTGTCCAAGTTTAAGGTGGTAGGCTGATCGTTTAGGTAAATCCGGACGGTCTAGGCCGAGAGCTGATGACGATCCTTCTTTTAGAAGGAGAAGTGGTTGATGCCATGCTTCCAGGAAAAGCCTCTAAGCTTCAGGTAACTAGGAACCGTACCCCAAACCGACACAGGTGGTCGGGTAGAGAATACCAAGGCGCTTGAGAGAACTCGGGTGAAGGAACTAGGCAAAATGGCACCGTAACTTCGGGAGAAGGTGCGCCGGTGAGGGTGAAGGGTTTACCCCGTAAGCTCATGCCGGTCGAAGATACCAGGCCGCTGCGACTGTTTATTAAAAACACAGCACTCTGCAAACACGAAAGTGGACGTATAGGGTGTGACGCCTGCCCGGTGCCGGAAGGTTAATTGATGGGGTTAGCGCAAGCGAAGCTCTTGATCGAAGCCCCGGTAAACGGCGGCCGTAACTATAACGGTCCTAAGGTAGCGAAATTCCTTGTCGGGTAAGTTCCGACCTGCACGAATGGCGTAACGATGGCGGCGCTGTCTCCACCCGAGACTCAGTGAAATTGAAATCGCTGTGAAGATGCAGTGTATCCGCGGCTAGACGGAAAGACCCCGTGAACCTTTACTGTAGCTTTGCACTGGACTTTGAGCTTGCTTGTGTAGGATAGGTGGGAGGCTTTGAAGCGTGGACGCCAGTCTGCGTGGAGCCATCCTTGAAATACCACCCTGGCAACCTTGAGGTTCTAACTCTGGTCCGTTATCCGGATCGAGGACAGTGTATGGTGGGCAGTTTGACTGGGGCGGTCTCCTCCTAAAGAGTAACGGAGGAGTACGAAGGTGCGCTCAGACCGGTCGGAAATCGGTCGCAGAGTATAAAGGCAAAAGCGCGCTTGACTGCGAGACAGACACGTCGAGCAGGTACGAAAGTAGGTCTTAGTGATCCGGTGGTTCTGTATGGAAGGGCCATCGCTCAACGGATAAAAGGTACTCCGGGGATAACAGGCTGATACCGCCCAAGAGTTCATATCGACGGCGGTGTTTGGCACCTCGATGTCGGCTCATCACATCCTGGGGCTGAAGCCGGTCCCAAGGGTATGGCTGTTCGCCATTTAAAGTGGTACGCGAGCTGGGTTTAGAACGTCGTGAGACAGTTCGGTCCCTATCTGCCGTGGACGTTTGAGATTTGAGAGGGGCTGCTCCTAGTACGAGAGGACCGGAGTGGACGAACCTCTGGTGTTCCGGTTGTCACGCCAGTGGCATTGCCGGGTAGCTATGTTCGGAAGAGATAACCGCTGAAAGCATCTAAGCGGGAAACTTGCCTCAAGATGAGATCTCACTGGAGCCTTGAGCTTCCTGAAGGGCCGTCGAAGACTACGACGTTGATAGGTCGGGTGTGTAAGCGCTGTGAGGCGTTGAGCTAACCGATACTAATTGCCCGTGAGGCTTGACCATATAACACCCAAACAATCTGACCGCGTGTCAGAGCGTGAGGAAGACGACGCCGAAAACCGGCGCGTGGGTTCGCAAGACCCCAGGACGACAGGTCTACTTCGATCACCGACCCAATTGGGCCAGCCAGGCAGGCTTCACGCCTGGCCAGCCAACCGAATTGCTTGACGAACATAGAGCATTGGAACCACCTGATCCCTTCCCGAACTCAGAAGTGAAACGATGCATCGCCGATGGTAGTGTGGGGTTTCCCCATGTGAGAGTAGGTCATCGTCAAGCGCCTAACACCCAGCACCCCCGCTCAGTTCATTCTGGCGGGGGTGTTGTCTTTGGGGCGAGGAAAAGTTCTGGCCGGGAGCAGGGTGTTTAGGCGCTGGGAGCAGATAATCGGCCAGCGGAAGCCTGAGGCTAGGTAGCTGAGGTTGCCCTCACCCTAGCCCTCTCCCGGGGGAGAGGGCGATTCTGGCTCCAGTACCGGCCGCAAGAGTCCTTATGTGCCGCTGGTAGGCCTGGAAGCGTGCTTCGCCGGGTAAGACCTTGGATGAGCTTCATTTTTCCGTGTTTTTTCGGTATACAATGGCCAGTAGCCTAAGGGCTGACAGGCAAGGGGTGCGGAACGTCGTACCCCTTTTTTATTGCCGGACTGACAGAATGTGCCGGATGGCCCAGGATCTTGTCCGCAGGTTCGGCAGGCTCCTCGTATATCTCGGTCAGGTGAACGCAGCCGCTGAACGCGTCTGTAAAGAGGATTTGATTTTGATCAAAGTGCTGGTTGTTGACGATCACGATCTTGTCCGTACCGGCATTGTCAGGATGCTGGCGGATGTAGCGGGAATCCAGGTCGTTGGCCAGGCAGACAGCGGTGAAGATGCGCTCAGGCTCGCTCGTGAGGTGAGTCCTGATGTGGTGCTGATGGATGTGCGAATGCCTGGAATCGGCGGACTGGAAGCTACGCGCAAACTGCTGCGCAGTCAGCCCGACATGAAGGTTGTCGTTGTCACTGCCTGTGAAGAGGATCCTTTTCCCACGCGGCTCCTGCAGGCCGGCGCGTCCGGGTATCTGACCAAAGGCGCTGACATCGAGGAGATGATCACCGCCATCAAGCAAGCCTTTGCCGGTCGTCGTTACATCAGTGCCCAGATTGCCCAACAGCTCGCTCTCAAGCCCTTCCAATCGAAGGCCGAGGCATCACCTTTCGATCAGCTATCGGAGCGGGAGATCCAGATCGCTCTGATGATTGCCGGTTGCCAGAAGGTCCAGGTCATATCAGATAAACTTTGCCTGTCACCGAAGACAGTGAATACTTATCGATATAGGATCTTCGAGAAATTATCGATTACCAGCGATGTCGAATTGGCTATGTTGGCTGTTCGTCACGGCATGGTAGACGCCACGAGTTGATATGAATTCATCTTTCGATGCTGCGGCTTTTCTTGCCGGCTGCAGCGGACGTCCCGGTGTTTACCGGATGTTCGATGAGGCGGGTAAGCTGCTCTACGTTGGTAAGGCCAAGAATCTCAAGAACAGGCTTTCCAGCTACTTCAGAAAGACCGGCTTGGCGCCCAAAACGGCGTCGATGGTTTCCAAGATCGCTCAGGTCGAGACGACCATCACCGGTAACGAAACCGAAGCGCTATTGCTCGAGCAGAATCTCATCAAGCAGTGGCGTCCGCCTTACAATATTTTGCTTCGGGACGACAAGTCCTATCCCTATGTCTATCTCTCCACCGAAGATCAGTACCCGAGGCTCACCATTCACCGTGGTGAGAAAAGAGGGAAGGGGCGTTATTTCGGGCCCTATCCCAGTGCCGGTGCCATTCGCGAAAGTCTGAACCTGCTGCAAAAGGCCTTTCTGGTCAGGCAGTGCGATGACAGCTACTTCCGCAATCGGACACGGCCTTGTTTGCAATACCAGATCAAGAGATGCAAAGGCCCTTGCGTCGCCCTGGTCAGCGAACAGGAATATGCCGAGGATGTCCGTCACTCCGCGATGTTTCTCGAAGGGCGCAGTAACGCCTTGGCGGAAGAGCTGCAGGTCAAGATGGAGAAGGCGTCCGTCAATCTCGAGTTCGAGCGCGCGGCCGAGCTGCGGGATCAGGTAGCTCTGGTCAGACGCGTGCAGGATCAGCAGAGCATCGAGGGCGGCAGCGGGGATGTCGACGTCATCGCCGCCATGGTCAACCCTGGCGGAGCCTGTGTACACCTGGTCACCGTTCGAGGTGGGCGGGTGTTGGGTAGCAAAAACTTCTTCCCGGAGGTAGGTATCGAGGAGGATTCCAGCGAGGTGCTGGCCGCGTTCCTCGAACAGTACTACCTGGCTTACCTGGAGCGAGACTTGCCCGAAGAGATCATCGTGAACTCGCTTCACGAAGACTTCGCCACCCTAATCGATGCCTTCGCCGAGGTTCACAAGCGTCAGCTGACCATCACCCACCGCGTGCGAGGTACTCGCGCACGCTGGCAGCAGTTGGCGGTGACCAATGCGGAGCAGGCGCTGAATACTCGCCTGGCCAATCGTCAGCACATGGGGCTGCGTTTCGATGCTCTGGTCCAGGCGCTGGACCTGCCGGAGCCGCCGCAGCGGCTGGAGTGCTTCGACATCAGCCACTCCAGCGGTGAGGCGACGGTCGCCTCCTGTGTGGTCTTCGGGCCCGAGGGACCGCTGAAATCCGATTACCGACGCTACAACATCGAAGGCGTGACGGCTGGGGATGACTATGCTGCCATGCACCAGGCACTTACCCGGCGTTTCAGTCGCCTGAAGGCAGGCGAGGGCAAGCTACCGGACATTCTGCTGGTCGACGGCGGCAAGGGGCAACTGGCCATGGCGCGGGAAGTGCTGCGCGAGCTGGCGGTACCCGACCTGGTATTGCTGGGGGTTGCCAAGGGGGTAACCCGTAAGCCCGGTCTCGAAACCCTGTATCTGGATGATCCGTCCAACGAGTTCAGCCTACCAGCGCATTCCCCAGCCTTGCATCTGATCCAGCAGATCCGCGATGAGGCGCATCGCTTTGCGATCACCGGACATCGCGCTCGTCGTGGTAAGGCACGTAGAACCTCCTCTCTCGAAGAGGTGGCCGGGATAGGTCCCAAGCGCCGGCAGGAGTTGCTGAAGCATTTCGGCGGGCTACGCGAATTGCAGCGTGCCAGCATCGAGGAGATCGCCAAGTCTCCCAGCATCAGCAAAAAGCTGGCCGAGCAGATTTATGCCGCCTTGCACAGCGAGTAGAATCGCCTCACGTTCATCAATAGCCGCGCCAATGAATATCCCAAATCTGCTCACCGTACTGCGCGTCTTCCTCATTCCCCTTTTCGTCGTCCTCTTCTACCTGCCGGTGCACTGGAGCTACTGGACGGCCGCGGCGATCTTCGCCATTGCCTGCGCCACCGATTGGCTGGATGGCTATCTGGCGCGCCGGCTTGGTCAGAGCACGCCCTTCGGTGCCTTTCTCGATCCGGTGGCTGACAAGCTAATCGTGGCGGTGGCATTGGTACTGCTGGTGCAGGAGCACGCCAATGCCTGGCTCACCCTTCCGGCGGTGATCATCGTTGGTCGGGAGATCGTGGTGTCGGCGCTACGCGAATGGATGGCGGAGCTCGGTGCACGGGCCCAGGTCGCGGTGTCCAATCTGGGAAAATGGAAGACGGCCGCGCAGATGCTCGCCCTGGTCATCCTGCTGGCCAATCCGCCGCAGCTGACCTTCTGGGTGATCACAGGCTACGCCCTGCTGATCGTGGCAGCGGCCTTGACGCTATGGTCGATGTGCACCTATCTCGTGGCGGCCTGGCCGCACCTGATGAATGCCGAGAAAAAAAAATAAGTTTTTGAATCAATAGGTTGACATGCCGGGTGGCTGATATAGAATGGCGCCCGTCACCAAGCGGGAATAGCTCAGTTGGTAGAGCACGACCTTGCCAAGGTCGGGGTCGCGAGTTCGAGTCTCGTTTCCCGCTCCATGTTTTACATGAGTGTCGCAAGACATTCAGGTTTGAGGCCGGGTGGCAGAGTGGTCATGCAGCGGATTGCAAATCCGTGTACGCCGGTTCGATTCCGACCTCGGCCTCCACTATTGAGAGCCCCGTAGATCACAGGTCTACGGGGCTTTTCATCATCCAGGGATGTGTGAATACTGGATCAGGTTTTGCGGGCTCGCAACGTGTAGAGTCCGGCTATGCCCGAGTGGTGAAACTGGTAGACACAAGGGACTTAAAATCCCTCGACTTAACGGTCGTGCCGGTTCGATTCCGGCCTCGGGCACCATCCAAACTAAAAGGCCACTCGTATTAGAGTGGCCTTTTTTTCGTTCAGGACGGGATCGTCCAGTAGGGCGTCTCGTCCGCGTCGCGATCGATTCGCGAGCGGCTGTCGAGGATGAAGGCTTCGAGCATCGCGGCATCCAACAGCTCGGCGCGAGCGATGGGGCGTTTGAGGACGGATTGACCGCTGCGGGAAAAGACCTCGACGTCGTAGGCGCGCTGATCTCGAGTCGATATCACGCAGCGCAACGGCTCGAAGCCGCCTTTCAGGGTGTTAAAGGCGCTGGCGAGTTCGACATAGAGGGTCATCCGAAAAAGCTTCCTGTTCAAAGATGGCACTGTGACAGCAGTGGCTGCTACAGGGTTTCCACCTTTGCAGAGAAGTGCTGTCTTATCGCGATGCTAGTCGCAAATCACAGCCCTGCATGCGGGATTTCATTGCCAACCTTGCAGCCAGCATTCTGCATCCAGCAGCTCATGCCAGTCCAGCGTCCAGGTGCGCCGAGTGAGAACGGCTTGTAGATCTATGAGCCGGATGGGGCCCGTATCGTTTTCAGGAAGATGCACCCGCGTGACGATGAAGTGGCGTTGGCGTTCACGTGGCTGGGTTGCGGTCCATTTGCTGTTCAGCAGCTTGTCCGGATTGATGCGCCTGCCGCTCATCCGTGGAGCGCCTCCAGGAGCGGGGCACGGCGATAACGCTGCAGCAGAGCTTCGAGGTTGCGATCAGGCATGGAGTGGGCCCTGAGCGCCGAGATGGTGCGTTCGACGTACTCCAGCGTGGTGCCGAAGTGACCGCGGGCTTCCGTCAAGACCTGGCTGAGGACGCTGTCGGGCAGGCTGCCGGCATAGCAGGGCAGGTTACGTCTCAGGACGAAGCCGAGCGCCTGCACCTTGCTGCCGTCTTCGAGGTGACAATTCAACCAGCGTGGGCGATAGGAGCCGTCCGGCATTTCCCGTTTCCACAGGGCCAACAGGTGGTCGTCCAGTTGATCATCCGGCAGTTGATAGGCGAAACCCGAGCAGGAACCCCCGCGATCCAGGCCCAGTACCAGCCCGGGCTGTTCCGGCGTCCCGCGATGGAGTTGGGACCAGAGATAGAGTCCGCGGTGATAGCCATGGACCCGTGCCCGACGGACCGCAACTGCCGGGCACTCCGGGCGCCAGATCAGCGAGCCGTAGGCGAACAGCCAGATGGGGCCGGGTTGGCGCTGCTCCAGAGTGGCCTCGAGGGAAGCGACGAGTTCCGGGTGGGTGAGGGGCGTGGCAGGCGCGAGTTTGGGCGGGTAGGAGTCGAAGACGCTGGAAGAACTCTGATTGTGCATAGGGTGCCTGATCCTCAACCGCAAGAGCTGCCGAGTCTGGGGCTCGGTGATTAGATCCTAACGAAAGTGTGGGCGGAACCCATAGACCGTTCATGCCCATCTTTATGACGCTTGGTTAGGGCGCAGCGAGAAGCGTGCCAAGGCGTAGGGCCAGCAGGCGAAAAAAAGCCCGGCGAGAGCCGGGCTCGGACGGCTTGCGCGGATCAGGCGCTGGTACGGATCAGGTGATCGAAGGACGCCAGCGACGCCTTGGCGCCCTCGCCCAGGGCAATGACGATCTGCTTGTAGGGCACGGTGGTGACGTCGCCCGCGGCGAAGACGCCGGGCAGCGAGGTCTGGCAGCGGGCATCCACCTCGATCTCGCCGCGCGGGGACAGCTCCACGGTGCCCTTGAGCCAGTCGGTGTTGGGCACGAGACCGATCTGGACGAAGACACCCTCGAGGTCGAGGTGATGGAACTCGCTGGAGTTGCGATCCTTGTAGACCAGGCCGTTGACCTTCTGGCCATCGCCCTTGACTTCGCTGGTGAGGGCGCTGGTGATGACGGTGACGTTGGGCAGGCTGAACAGTTTGCGCTGCAGTACCGCATCGGCACGTAGTTGGCCGTCGTATTCGATCAGGGTGACCTGGGCAACGATGCCGGCGAGGTCGATGGCTGCCTCGACACCCGAGTTGCCGCCACCGACCACGGCGACGCGCTTGCCCTTGAACAGGGGGCCGTCGCAGTGCGGGCAGTAGGCTACGCCACGGTTACGGTATTCCTGCTCACCCGGCACGTTCATTTCGCGCCAGCGGGCACCGGTGGCGAGGATCAGCGTCTTGGCCTTGAGCGAGCCGCCACCGGCGAAGCGGACCTCGTGCAGACCGCCGGCTTCGTGGGCCGGGATCAGCTGTTCGGCGCGCTGCAGGTTCATGATGTCGACTTCGTACTGCTTGACGTGCTCTTCGAGCGCCATGGCCAGCTTCGGACCTTCGGTCTCCTTAATGGAGATGAAGTTCTCGATGGCCAGGGTGTCCAGCACCTGGCCGCCGAAGCGTTCGGCGGCCACGCCGGTGCGGATGCCCTTGCGCGCGGCATAGACGGCCGCGGCGGCGCCGGCAGGGCCGCCACCGATGACCAGCACGTCGAAGGCGTCCTTGGCGTTGAGCTTGTCGGCGGAGCGGGCGGCGGCGCCGGTATCGAGCTTGGCGACGATTTCTTCGAGGCCCATGCGGCCCTGGCCGAAGGGTTCGCCGTTCAGATAGACGCTGGGCACGGCCATGATCTGGCGGCGCTCGACTTCGTCCTGGAACAGGGCGCCGTCGACGGCGACGTGCTTGACCCGGGGATTGAGCACGGCCATGAGGTTCAGGGCCTGCACCACGTCCGGGCAGTTCTGGCAGGAGAGAGAGAAATAGGTTTCGAACTGGTAGTCGCCATCGAGCGCCTTGACCTGCTCGATGACGTCCTGGCTGGCCTTGGACGGATGACCGCCCACCTGCAGCAGGGCCAGCACCAGGGAGGTGAATTCGTGGCCCATGGGCAGACCGGCGAAGCGCAGGTCGATGTTCTGACCGGGAGTCAGCAGGGCGAAGGAGGGACGACGGGCATCGGTGCCGTCGGTGCTGAGGCTGACCTGATCGGACAGGCTGGCGATATCCTGCAGCAGGCTGTGCATTTCACGGGACTTCGCGCCATCGTCGAGGGACGCGACGATCTCGATGGGGCGCGTGACGCGTTCGAGGTAGGTCTTGAGCTGGGCTTTCAGATTGGCGTCCAACATGGCGACGTGGCTTCCGTAAAAAATGGGCAAAAAAAGAGCGCGCGGGCAAGGCGCCCGGGCGCTCGGGCTGGATCGGGCGGGTGTTAGATCTTGCCGACCAGGTCCAGCGACGGGGTCAGGGTCGCTTCGCCTTCTTTCCACTTGGCGGGGCAGACTTCGCCCGGGTGGTTGGCGACGTACTGGGCCGCACGGACCTTGCGCAGCAGCTCGCTGGCGTCACGGCCGATGCCGTTGTCGTGGATTTCGCACAGCTTGATCTGGCCTTCCGGGTTGATCAGGAAGGTGCCGCGCAGGGCCAGGCCTTCTTCTTCGATCAGCACTTCGAAGTTGCGTGCCAGGCGAGCGGTGGGATCGCCTACCAGCGGGTAGTTGACCTTCTTGATGGCTTCCGAGGTGTCGTGCCAGGCCTTGTGCGCGAAGTGGGTGTCGCAGGACACGCCGTAGATCTCAACGCCCAGCTTCTGGAACTCGGGGTACAGGTCAGCAAGGTCTTCCAGCTCGGTGGGGCACACGAAGGTGAAGTCGGCCGGGTAGAACACGATGGCGGACCACTTGCCCTTCAGATCGGCCTCGGTCACCTGGACGAATTTGCCGTTGTGGTAGGCGGTCGCGGTGAAAGGCTTCACTTCGGTGTTGATCAGGGACATTGATGACTCCTCGATGGATTTAAGTCAGGGTTGAAATCGATAGGACGCATACTAATCGCCTTTTGACGATTCGCCTCATTGTTAAAGGCGATGTCGGCGATTGGGCGTCTCTATCGGATACTACAACGTTTATTGCAAATCAGTGACTTAGGCGATCTCAAGCGACAGTCAGTCGGGACCGGTAGCCTTCGTCGTACTCGCGTGTTGGCCCCATTCGCTCCAGGAGCCATCGTAGAGCCTGCCATCTGAAAGACCGGCCACGTTGAGGGCCAGCAGCAGCACCGCTGCCGTGACACCACTGCCGCAGCTGGCGATGACCGGGTGCAGGCCGTCGACGCCGAGGGCCTGGAAGCGCTGGCGGAGTTCGTGAGGCGGCAGCAGCGTGCCGTCGGCGTTCAGCAAGCTGTCGTAAGGCAGGTTGCGACTGCCCGGCATGTGGCCCGGGGCGACGCCCGGACGGGGCTCGGCGACCTCCCCGGCGAAGCGCTTGGCACCGCGCGCATCGAGCACCTGGGTCTGGCCGACGCTCAGGGCGGTCTGAACGTCGCCGAGTCCGCAGAGCAGGCGATAGTTCGGCGCGGTGGGATACGGCGGCTGAGGTTCGGCATGGTGCTCGCCGGTGTCGAGCGGCAGCCCGAGCTCGCGCCAGAGCGGCAGGCCGCCGTCGAGGACGGCGACGCGCTCGTGGCCGAACAGGCGGAACAGCCACCAGACCCTGGCCGCGGAGAACAGACCTTTCTGGTCGTAGGCGACGATGAAGGTGTCCGGCGTGACGCCCAGCTCACCGGCGAGCCGAGCGAAGCGGCCGGCGCTGGGTATCATGTGCGGCAGTGGGGTATCGGGGTCGGAAAAGCGGTCGATGTCGAAGCGCAAGGCGCCGGGCAGATGCCCTTGCCGATAGACTTCCTCAGCGACCTGTGGCTCGTTCGGCAGGTACAGGCTGGCATCGAGCAGCATGAGATCCGTACGACCCAGTTGTTCCTGCAGCCAGGCGGCGGTGACCAGGGGGGAGGCGAGCATGGGGCGCTCCTTGGTTGGCGAAGGGCGACAGCTTACCGCGCCACGGACGCGTGGGCTGTCAGGGATCATCGGATACTTTATCCTCGCCAGTCTGGCAACCTGGTGGAAGACTCATGAACGACTTTAACGGGCAATCCAATGGCGGTAACGACTGGCAACTGAGTCGGATCGTCGGCGAACTGCATGCCGCTCGCAGCGACTGGCGCGAGACCCATGGTCGCTTTCGCGAATTCAGCGGTCGCGAGCTGCCTTCCCGCAGCGTGATGGCGACGGTGATCGAATCGCTCAGCGGCGCGCTCTTTCCCTTGCGCCTCGGCCCGGACCAGCTGCGACAGGAGAGCGAGGACTTCTATGTGGGCTTCGAGCTCGAGCGAGCGCTCAACGCCCTGGTGATCCAGGCGAAGCTGGAACTCGACTATTTCGCCAAGCAGCGTGGCGAGAACGGGGGCAGCCGCGCCGACGAGGCCCGGCGTCTGGTGCAGGCCTTCGCCCTAGCCCTGCCGGATCTGCGGCGACTGCTGGACACCGATGTGATCGCCGCTTACCAAGGCGACCCGGCGGCGCGCAGTGTGGATGAAGTGTTGCTCTGCTATCCGGGCATCCACGCCATGATCCATCATCGCATCGCCCATCATTTCTACCGCAGCGGTTTGCCACTGCTGGCACGCATGGTCAGCGAGCGGGCGCACTCGGCGACCGGGATCGACATCCACCCGGGCGCCCAGATCGGCGAGGGCTTCTTCATCGACCATGGCACCGGTGTGGTGATTGGGGAGACCTGCATCATCGGCGATCGGGTGCGCATCTACCAGGCGGTGACCCTGGGTGCCAAGAGATTCCCCGCCGATGCCGAGGGCAATCTGAAGAAGGGGCATCCACGCCACCCCATCGTCGAGGATGACGTGG
Source organism: Pseudomonas oryzihabitans (assembly GCA_036946245.1). Taxonomy (GTDB): domain Bacteria; phylum Pseudomonadota; class Gammaproteobacteria; order Pseudomonadales; family Pseudomonadaceae; genus Chryseomonas; species Chryseomonas oryzihabitans_G. Next base: position 3,406,975 of record JAQIJM010000001.1, on the reverse strand, counting down.
TGATCTACGCCGGCGCCACCATCCTCGGGCGCATCACCATCGGCCAGGGTTCGACCATCGGCGGCAATGTCTGGCTGACCCACGGCGTTCCGGCCAACAGCAACGTGAGCCAGGCCAGCTTGCAGGGGTGTGCCGGTCTGGCTCAGGAATAGTCGGCGGTCTGGTCGCGGACGAACTTGGCGAGAAAGCGCCGGGTTCGGTCCTCGCGCGGCTGGTTGAACAAGTCGGCCGCCGAGCCCTGCTCGACGATGCGGCCACCGTCCATGAACAGCACCCGATGGGCGACGTCGCGGGCGAAGGCCATCTCATGGGTGACGATGAGCAGGGTGCGCCCTTCCCGGGCCAGGTCGCGGATGGCCTCCAGCACTTCGCCCACGCGTTCCGGGTCGAGCGCCGAGGTGGGCTCGTCGAAGAGGATCGCCTGGGGGCGCATGGCCAGCGCGCGGGCAATGGCGACCCGCTGCTGCTGGCCGCCCGAAAGCTGTCCGGGAAAGCTGTCGGCCTTGTCGGCCAGACCGACCTTGGCGAGCAGCTCGCGGCCGCGGGTGAGAGCGGTGGTGCGGTCTTCGCCCTGGACGATGAGTGGTCCCTCGACCACGTTCTCCAGCGCGGTGCGATGGGGAAACAGGTTGAAGTTCTGGAAGACGAAGCCCATCCGCTGGCGCAACTGGCGGATCGCGGTCTGCTGGGACTTCAGGGGGCGCGCGGCGTCGATGGCCAGGTCACCGAGGCGTATCGTGCCCGCGTCGGGCGTCTCCAGCAGATTCAGGCAGCGCAGCAAGGTGGTCTTGCCCGAGCCGCTGGGGCCGATGATGGCGACCACCTCGCCCTGGGCCACGCTGAGGTCGATGTCGTGCAGGACGGTCTGCTGGTGGAACGACTTGGCCAGCCCCTTCACCTCGATCATGACTGACCCCGTTCGTTGATGTGCCGGCCATAGTGGCGTTCCAGGCGATTCTGCAGGGTGGACAGCAGGCTGGCCAGGACCCAGTAGAGCAGCGCGGCAGCCAGGTAGAGACTGAAGATCTCGAAGGTCCGGGCGGTGATCAGTTGGGCCTGGCGGAACAGCTCGGGTACCTGGATGGTGGCGGCCAGGGAGGTGTCCTTGACCAGGGATATGAAGCTGTTGCCCAGCGGCGGCAGGGCGATGCGCAGGGCCTGGGGCAGGATGGCACGCCGCAGGGTCTGTAGCGGTGTCATGCCGATGCTGGCGGCGGCTTCCCACTGGCCGCGGTCAATGGCACCGATGGCGGCGCGGATGATCTCCGCGGTGTAGGCGGCCATGTTCAGCGAGAAGCCGATCAGCGCCGCGGGCAGCGGATCGAGCTGCAGGCCGAGTTCGGGTAGCCCGTAGTAGATGACGAACAATTGCACCAGCAGCGGCGTACCGCGGAAGAAGGAGATGTACAGCCGCGCGACGCTGCGCAGCAGCAGATTGGCGGAGCGCCGCAGCAGCGCCAGGCCGAAGCCCAGCAGCAGGCCGAAGAACATGCCGCCGAGGCTCAGGACCACGGTCCAGACCGCGCCCTTCAGCAGGAAGGGCAGCGAATCGAGGAGCAGTTGCAGGGTGCCGCTCATTGGGTGACGTCGGCCTTGAACCACTTCTCGGAGATCTTCGCCAAGGTGCCGTCGGCGCGTAGCTTGGCGATGGCCTGGTCGACCGCGGCGTGGAATTCCGGATCACCCTTGCGCTCGGCGATGCCCGATTCCTGACGGCTGAAGGGCTCGCCAGCCAGGGCCAGGCGATCCTTGGTCTTGGACAGCAGTTCCAGGGCGGCCAGGCGGTCGACGAGGATGGCGTCGATACGACCTACGCGCAGGTCCTGATACTTGGTGGGATCGTCTTCGTAGGTGCGGACATCCGCCTGGGGGACGTTCTGGCGCAGCCACTGCTCGTAGTTGGTGCCCAGGCCGACGCCCACCTTCTTGCCGGCGAGATCGGCGGCGGTCTTGATGGTGGCGGCGTCATCCTTGCGCACCAGGGCCTGGATGCCGGACACGGTGTAGGGCGTGGAGAAATCGTACTTCTTCTTGCGCTCCTCGCTGATGGTCACCTGGTTGATGACCACGTCGAGGCGTCGGGACTCCAGCGCGGCCAGCAGACCATCCCACTTGCCGGGCTGGATCTTGGCGTTCACGCCCAGCTCCCTGGCCAGCGCCTTGGCGAAGTCCACCTCGAAGCCGGTCAGCTGGCCCTGTTCGTCCTGGAAGCTGAAGGGCGGGTAGGTGCCTTCCAGGCCGACGACCAATTCGCCGCGTTGCTTGACGGTCTGCAGCAGGTCTTCCGCCTGGGCGGTGGCCTGGTGGGCCAGACCCAGGGCGAGCAGCAGGGCGGCGCCGCGGAACAGACGATGGGAAAGGGGCTTGCGCATGGAGGAGATCCTTGTAGGTATGGGGGGCGCCACTATGAGGGTGTCTGGTCAGACAACCTTAGTCGAAAAAATGCTGACGTTATGCCAGCACTCACGTCCGTCGCTATGGCGCGAGCCACTGCTGGTAGGCGAAGGCGCCTGGTGCACCGCCGGTATGCAGGAACACCAGCGGGCCTGGCGGGAGTTCGTCACCGGCCGCCAGGTCCAGCAGGCCGGCCATGGCCTTGCCGGTATAGACCGGGTCCAACACCAAGCCCTCCAGACGGCCGAGCCGGCGAATGGCCGCCAGGGTGCCGGGATTGGGTTCGCCGTAGCGAGGGCCTCGGTAGCCGTCGCGCAGTCGGGGCGCCGGCGCGGGATCGGCGAGGCCGAGCAGGTCGGCCAGTTGGCGGCGCAGCAACGCGACCTTGGGTAGTTGCTCGTCGACGGCGCGGGAGACGGTGATACCTATCACTGGCGTGGCGGGGCGTACCTCGTTGAAGGTCAGGTCGAGGCCGGCCTGGGTACCGGCGCTGCCGGAGGCGACGATGATGGCGGCTGGCTGCAGCTCCAGGGCGTCGAGCTGGTTGGCCAGCTCCAGGCCCGCACGGACATAACCGAGGGCGCCCAGGGCACTGGAGCCTCCGATGGGGATCACCTTGGGCTTGCGGCCCAGTTGGCGCAGACGCCGGGCCTCCGCGTGCAACTGGTCGAGCGGGTCGTCGAGGGCGGCCACCGGTCGGATCTCCGCGCCGAAGAGCTCGAGCAACAGACGATTGCCGCCGTGGAGGTAGCCCGGGTCTTCCGTGGCGATGGGGTTTTCCAGCAAGGCGACGCAGGCGAGTCCCTGCTGCGCGGCGACCGCGGCGGTCTGGCGAACGTGGTTCGACTGGATGGCGCCCGCGGTGATCAGGGTGTCGGCGCCTTCCGCCAGGGCTTCGGCGATCAGGTACTCGAGCTTGCGCACCTTGTTGCCACCGAGGGCCAGGCTGGTGGTGTCATCCCGCTTGCAGTACACGGTCCGGCCCAGTTCGGCCGACAGCCGCGGCAGGAAATCCAGCGGCGTGGCGGACGGCTGCAGCACCAGGCGGGGAAAGCGGGCGAGGGCGGTGGCGAGCATGGCGGGACCCGGCGAGTGACGTGAGCCGTCACTCTAGGCCAGAGCCCGCGCGACCGGCAATCCCGTGGCGTCAGGCCAGACCCGGACGCTGCGCCAGGGCCCGCGGCAGCAGCGAGCGCAGCAGCACCCCGTAGAGCGGCACGAAGAGCAGCAGGCTGACGGTCAGCTTAACGCCGTAGTCGACCAGGGCGATTTCGGGCCAATGAGCGGCCATGAAGGCATTGTCGCTACGCCAGAAGGCGACCGAGAAGAAGGCCAGGGTGTCGAGGGCATTGCCGAACAGGGCGGAGACCGCGGGCGCCAGCCACCAGTGGCGCGAACGACGCAGACGATCGAATACCTGGATGTCCAGCAACTGGCCGAGCACATAGGCGCAGAAGCTGGCCAGGGAGATGCGCAGGACGAATACATTGAGCGCGGCCAGGGCCGCCCAGCCCTGGAAGTGGCCGTCCTGGTACAGCACCGAGACGATGTAGGAAACCACCAGCGCCGGGATCATCACCCGGGCGATGACCTGGCGCGCCGGCGCCTTGCCCAGCACCCGGACGGTAAGGTCGGTGGCGAGGAAGATGAAGGGGAAGCTGAAGGCGCCCCAGGTGGTGTGCCAGCCGAAAAGCTGCAGCGGCAGCTGCACCAGATAGTTGCTGGCGATGATGATGAGGATGTGGAAGCCGACGAGGGCGGCCACCAGGGCGCGCGGGGGCGCGGCGAGCAGGGCAGGCATGGGCGGTCCTTTTTGGTTGGCTGGGGTGAGGGAACCCAGGGCACGAGAGCGGGGCAGCATTGTACGGATTACCGTGGCGACTGGCGAATCCGTGCCGACGAAGGTGCAGCGAAAGGCCAGCGAGCGGATGGGCAGACCGACCACACGCCTGCTAACTTGTCCGACTTCCGTCCGAACAGAGAGCCAACTCATGCACTTTCGATCGCTGGGCCGTACCGACCTCAGAGTGAGCGCCATCGCGCTGGGCACCATGACCTGGGGCGAGCAGAACACCGAGGCCGAGGCCTTCGGGCAGTTGCGCGTCGCCAAGGCTGCAGGGGTCAACTTCATCGATACGGCGGAGATGTACCCGGTACCGCCGCGCGCGGAGACCTATACGCGCACCGAGAGCATCCTGGGCAATTACTTCCGCCAGCACGGTGGCCGATCCGACTGGGTGCTGGCGAGCAAGGCGGCCGGCCCGGGCCGTGACATGGACTACATCCGTGAGGGTGGTCTGGCGTTCACCAGGGCCAACCTCACCGCGGCGCTGGATGCAAGTCTCGCGCGGCTCAACACCGACTACCTGGACCTGTACCAGTTGCATTGGCCGGATCGCCGCACCAACTTCTTCGGCCAACTGGGCTACGAGCACAGCGACGCCGCCTTCACGCCCTTCGAGGAGACGCTGGAGGCCCTGGACGGCTTCGTGCGGGCGGGCAAGGTACGTCACGTGGGGTTGTCCAATGAAACGCCCTGGGGCGTGCAGCAGTTCCTGCGACTGAGCGAAATCCGTGGTTGGCCGCGGGTGGTGTCGATCCAGAATCCCTACAACCTGCTCAATCGCAGCTTCGAGGTGGGGCTTGCCGAGCAGGCCATTCGCGAGCAGGTGGGGCTGCTGGCGTATTCGCCGCTGGCCTTCGGCGTGCTGGCCGGCAAGTACCTGGACGGCGCCCGTCCGGCCGGCGCCCGGTTGACGCTGTTCGAGCGCTTCCAGCGCTACAGCAATCCGCAGGCGCAACGCGCGGCCCGGGCCTATGTCGAACTGGCGCGCGAGCGCGGTCTGGACCCGGCGCAAATGGCGCTGGCCTTCGTCACCGGCCGGCCTTTCGTGACCAGCAACATCATAGGCGCGACCTCCCTCGCTCAGCTGGAGAACAACCTGGCGAGCAGCGACCTGGAGCTGGACGGCGAGACGCTGAAGGCCATCGAGGCCATCCACGTGTCCCAGCCGAATCCGGCGCCTTGAGCTAGGCGCTCACCAGGGCGTCGCCCAGCACCTGATACAGGGTCCGTACCGGGCGCAGAGCGCGGCAGCCGGGTCGCATCAACAACCAGAGCTCGGCGGGTGGCAGGTCCTGCGGTATGGCGAGCACCGGCCAGGCGGGATCGATCAGGAAGTCCGGCAGCAGCGCGACACCGAGCCCTGCCCGGACCAGGCGTGCGACCCCGAGGATGGTGTCGCAGCGTACGTCCGGCTGGATGCCCGGATGATGCCGGCGCCGCCAGAGCACGCTGGGATGGTCCGGCAGCAGGTCGTCCGGCGCGATCCAGCGCCAGCGGGACGAGTCGCGTCCCGCGGTCTCCAAGTAGCCGGGGGTGGCGCAGAGTCGATAGTGGACCTGGCGCAGTCGGCGCCCGACCAGCTGGGTGGGCGGGCAGGCCGTCAGGCGCAGCGCCAGGTCCGCTTCATGGCGGCTCAGATTGAGGAAGGCGTTGTCCGTGCTGAGTTCCAGCTGGATCTGCGGATAGCGTTGCAGCAGGTCCGACAGCAGCGGTAGCAGCAAACCTTCGAGCACGGCGTCGGTGGTGCTCAAACGCGCCAGGCCGCTGGGAGGTCCTTCGCTGCTGGCCATCCGCGCCTGGGCTTCCAGCAAGGCGTCCTCGGCAACCTCTGCCGCGTGGATCAACGGCAGGGCCGCGGGCAGCGGACGGCAGCCCCATCGGCCCCTGTCGAACAGCGCCTGACCGAGCCGGCGTTCCAGTCGCCCGAGCGCCCGGTGGACCGAGGAGGTGTCCTGCGCGAGCAGGTCCGCCGCCCGCGAGAGCGTGGTGCCCCGGGAGATCGCCAGGATCAGGGTGAGATCGTTCTGCGCCAATCGATAGTGCACGGATGCCAGTCCTCCTGACCGCAACGCCTATTAAACACCGGTCGGGGCCATTCTAAGGTGGCGGCGACCCTTTCCCGCTATCGCAGGTAGCCACCATGTCGGCGTATGAAATCGTACTCTTGGGTGACCATGATCCTTCCATCGTCGCGCACCAAGCCATCCCCCAGGCGCTGGCGCTCGCCGCCGCGGACCTGGGCATTCCGCTGCGGACGCGCTGGCTACCCACCGCGGAGGCCCGGGATGCGCCCGTCGCCTGCGACGGCCTCTGGTGCGTACCCGGCAGTCCCTATCGCGACCGGGAAGGCGCGCTGGCGTTGATTCGCACGGTCCGCGAGCAGGGCATCCCCTTTCTGGGCACCTGTGGCGGACTGCAGTACGCGCTCCTCGAACATGCCCGCTCGGTCATGGGCTGGGCCGACGTCGCCCATGCCGAGGACGACCCCCGTGCGCAACGGGCGCTGCTGGCGCCCCTGAGTTGCGCTCGGGTCGAATTCCACAATCGAGTGAGACTGGCTCCCGGTTCGCGGCTGGTGGGAGCGGATGGCGCGGAGGAGGGGCGAGCCGCCTATCACTGCCGTTTCGGCGTGAATCCGGACCTTCTGCCGGCCTTGCTCGCGGCGGGTTGGCGAGTACTGGCCTGGGATGAAGAGGGGCTGCCGGTGGCCTTCGAACTCGCCAGCCAGTTCTGTCACTTCGGCACCCTGTACCAGCCGGAGCGCGACGCCCTCGACGGCCGGATTCCAGTGGCGGTGCGGGCCTGGCTGGTGGCGGTCGTCGCTGGACGGGAGCTGACGTCGTGAGCCGGCTCGCGCCGCCCGCTGGCTGTGTGCTGGTGGCCTTCGTCTCGCAACGATCGGCGGAGGACGAAGGCTATGCCGCGATGGCCGAGCGGATGCTGGCGCTGGCGCGGGAGCAGCCCGGTTTTCTCGGCGTGGAGTCGGTGCGGGGTGAAGATGGGCTGGGCATCACGCTGTCCTACTGGACGGACCAGGCCGCCGCAGCTGCCTGGGGCGCCCATCCGGAGCATCGAGACGCTCAGCGGCTGGGTCACCAACGCTGGTATCTCTGGCACGCGACCCGCATCGCGCTGGTGCTGCCGCGGTGCCCCGGACGAGCGGGGCGGACCGCGGAAGGCGTCACTCCACCCTGACCGCGCCCAGGGTCGGCGCGACGCGAATCCAGCCGACGTGGTCGTCCGCGCCGACCACCAGCACCTTCTTCCATGGCCGAAAGGGGATGCTTTCCAGCACCAGGACGCGATCCCCCGGTTGCAGCATGGCGATCCTCTGCCGATTGGCCACCACGCTGCGTTCGGGCATGGAGGGATTCTGCATGAGCGGGATCGGGCCGCCACGCAGTTGCCAGGTTTCGCCGCTCGAGGCGTTGATGAAGGTCGGCAACTGCGTGAGCAACAGGGCCAGCAGGAGAATGGCGGTCAGGGCCAGGACCAGGCGGCGTGTCGCCTGGCGGGCGGCAGCGATGTCGGAAGAGGTCTTGCCAAGCGTGGACATGGACGAAGCTCTTGGCTGCATGACGGGGTAGCGCGATGCTAGCGTCATGCGGCCAATTGACATCATTCACCCCGCAAAAGCCCGAACGGCGCCTCATTTGCCTTGATCAGACTGTGACCGGCCGCAAAAGGTCGTACTAGAGGGGCTGGGTGGATGCTCAGGGTGCCAGCTGGTGGGTCACTTCCACGGCTTTGTCGAAAGACGGGTAGCCGCTCTTGGCGACCGCCAGGTCGGCATAGGCGCTCTTGTAGGTCTGCGCCTGGATGGGATCGGCCTCAGTGACCAGGAAGGGATCGGCGTACATCCGGTAGAGCAGGGCGTAAGCCAGCGGATAGCGGCGCTCCGCCGAGCGATTGAGCAGGTCCAGCACGTCGTCGGTCTGCGGGCCCTGCTTGATGGCCACCACCGCGCGGTAGAACTCCACCTCGCCATCGGCGCTGGCGCCGCCGTTACGCAGCAGCAGGGCATCGGCCAGCTTGAGTTGTTCCTCGCTGCCGCCGAGCACCAGCAATTTGGCCTGGAGCAGATCGTTCTGGCGCAGCAGGGTGGTCTGTTCCGCGCTGATGGGGCGCGTTTCGGTTGCCTGGTGTTGGCCGCCCAGCGAGCAGCCGGCAAGGGAAACACACAGCAACGGGAGCATCCATTTCTTCATGTCGAGATCTATCCGCGGAGTCGTGACGCTGGTTCCAAACTTTGGACGATAGCAGTTCTTTGACGCTTTGCGCAGAACCGGACGGGATTCCTGGAGTCGTATCCGCACGTCCACCTAGCGCCCTTGTCTGGCTATTTCCAGCGCCGTGCGCTTCGGGCATTGTATGCGACAAGCGGCTGGATAGACCGCCGTTCGTTTTGCCTTCACGTCAGATCAAAGGACTCCCATGATCACCAAATGTCTGTTTCCGGCAGCCGGCTATGGCACTCGCTTTCTCCCCGCTACCAAGGCCATGCCCAAGGAAATGCTGCCCATCGTGAACAAGCCTCTGGTGCAGTACGCCGTGGAGGAAGCCCTGGAAGCGGGTCTGCATCAGATCGGGATCGTCACCGGTCGTGGCAAGCGTTCGCTCGAAGACCATTTCGACATCAGCTACGAGCTGGAAAGCCAGATCAAGAATACCGACAAGGAAAAGTACCTGGTCGGCATTCGCAAGCTGATCGACAACTGCACCTTCTCCTACACCCGTCAGGTGGAGATGAAGGGCCTGGGCCATGCCATCCTGACCGGCCGCCCGCTGATCGGTGACGAGCCCTTCGCCGTGGTGCTGGCGGACGACCTCTGCCTGAACCTGGAAGGCGACAGCGTCCTCAAGCAGATGGTCAAGCTGTACAACCAGTTCCGCTGCTCCATCGTGGCCATCCAGGAAGTCCCGGCCAACGAGACCAACAAGTACGGCGTGATCGCCGGCGAGATGATCCGTGACGACATCTACCGGGTGAACAACATGGTCGAGAAGCCCAAGCCGGAAGACGCTCCTTCCAACCTGGCGATCATCGGCCGCTACATCCTGACTCCGGACATCTTCGATCTGATCGAGCAGACCGAGCCGGGCAAGGGTGGCGAGATCCAGATCACCGACGCCCTGATGAAGCAGGCCCAGGACGGTTGCGTGCTGGCCTACAAATTCAAGGGTCAGCGTTTCGATTGCGGCAGCGCGGAAGGCTTCGTCGAAGCCACCAACTTCTGCTTCGAGAATCTGTACAAGGCCATCTGAGCCTGCTGTGCAGTCGACGAGGCCACCTGCGGGTGGCCTCGTCGTTTCCGGTGGCTAGCCACCGGCACCGCCGTCGCCGATGGCTTGCGTTATGCTGGCGCCAGCAGAGGTAACAGAGAAAGCTCCATGACGACCTATGATTTCGATCTTTTCGTGATAGGTGCCGGTTCGGGCGGGGTACGCGCCGCGCGCTTCGCCGCCGACTTCGGTGCGCGGGTGGCAGTGGCGGAAAGCCGCTACCTGGGAGGCACCTGCGTGAACGTGGGCTGCATGCCCAAGAAATACTTCATCTACGGCGCTTCCTTTCGCGACGAGTTCCGTCAGGCCCGTGGCTATGGCTGGGATGCCGAGGTGCCGGCGTTCGACTGGAACACCCTGGTCGCCAGCAAGGACCATGAGATCCGCCGCCTGAACGGCATCTATCGGGCGCTGTTGGTCAACAGCGGGGTGACCCTGCTGGAAGCCCACGCACATATCCTCGATGCCCACACCGTGGAAGTGGAGGGGAAGAGCTACCGCTGCGAACGCATCCTCATCGCCACCGGCGGCTGGCCCGACGTGCCGGATTTCCCGGGCCGCGAGCACGCCATCACCTCCAATGAGGCCTTCTACCTGCCCGAGTTGCCCAAGCGGGTGGTGGTGGTCGGCGGTGGTTACATCGCGGTGGAGTTCGCGTCGATCTTCCTGGGCCTGGGTGCCCGGACCACGCTGCTGTATCGCCGGGATCTCTTCCTGCGTGGTTTCGACCGCGGCGTGCGCGAGCACCTGCGCGACGAGATGCAGAAGCGCGGCCATGACCTGCAGTTCAACGCCGACGTGGCGCGGATCGACAAGCACGACGACGGCGTCCTGCACGTCACCCTCAAGGACGGGCGGATACTCGAGGCCGACTGCGTCTTCTATGCCACCGGGCGCCGGCCGATGCTGGACGGGCTGGGGCTGGAAAACACCGCCGTGACCTTGGACGAGCGCGGCTTCGTGCAGGTGAACGAAACCTTCCAGACCGCGGAGCCGTCGATCTACGCCATCGGCGACGTCATCGGGCGGGTACAACTGACGCCAGTCGCCCTGGCCGAAGGCATGACCCTGGCCCGCCACCTGTTCGATGCGCAGACCTACCGGCCGTTGAACTACGACCTGATCGCCAGTGCCGTGTTCAGCCTACCCAATCTGGCCAGCATAGGATTGAGCGAAGAACAGGCGCGCGAGCGCGGTCATCGGTTGAAGATCTTCCAGAGCAGCTTCCGGCCGACCAAGCTCAGCCTGACCGACGTCCAGGAAAGGACCCTGATGAAGCTGGTGGTGGATGCCGACAGCGATCAGGTGCTGGGGTGCCATATGGTCGGCCCGGATGCCGGCGAGCAGATCCAGTGCCTGGCCATCGCGCTCAAAGCGGGAGCGACCAAGGCTTGCTTCGACGATACGCTGGGTATCCATCCGACGGCTGCGGAAGAGTGGGTCACCATGCGCAAGCCGGTCCGTGAGGACGAGGCGCGCTGACCGCTCGCCCCCGTCGTCGCGCGGGTTACTTGGGTAGCGGAGCCGCCACCGGCGTGGTGCTCGCTATCGCCTCCCGCTTGGCATAGCGTTGGGCCAATACCGCGCAGACCATCAGCTGGATCTGGTGGAACAGCATGATCGGCAGCAGCACCGGGCCCATGGTGCTCCCCGCGAACAGGACCTTGGCCATGGGTACGCCCGTGGCCAGACTCTTCTTGGAACCGCAGAAGACCACGGTGATTTCATCTTCCTTGCTCATGCCCAGGAGACGCGCGGCATAGCGCGTGGCCAGCAGCACCAGGGTCAGCAGCGTGGCGCAGATGAATACCAGGCCCACCAGTGACAGCACCGGGGTTTCACGCCACAGACCTTCGATCACCGCGGCGCTGAAGGCGGTGTAGACCACCAGCAGAATGGAGCCTTGGTCGACGAACTTCAGCTTGCCCTTGTGGCGATCCACCCAGTGACCAATCAGCGGCCGCAACAGCTGCCCGGCGACGAAGGGCAGCAGCAACTGGACGCAGATCTTGACGATGGCATCCAGGGTGCTCTGGCCGTCCGAGCCGCCGTGGGCATCGAGTAGCAGCCGCACCAGCAACGGGGTGAGGAAGATCCCGAGCAGGCTGGACAGCGAGGCGCTGCAGACCGCGGCCGGGACATTGCCGCGGGCCATGGAGACGAAGGCGATGGACGACTGCACGGTAGCCGGCAGCGCGCACATGAACAGGACGCCCAGGTAGAGCTCGGGCGTCACCAGGGGCGCCAGCAGCGGCTGCAGCGCCCAGCCGAGCAGCGGAAAGCTGACGAAGGTGAAGGCGAAGACCAGGAGGTGCAGGCGCCAGTGGGTGACGCCGGCTACCAGCGCCTGGCGCGACAGCTTGGCGCCGTGCAGGAAGAACAGCAGCGCGATGGCGATGTTGGTCACCCCGTTGGCGATCTGGGCAGCGAGGCCCTGGCAGGGCAGTACGCTGGCGAGGATCACCGTGGCGACCAGCAGCAAGGTGAAGTTGTCGGGCAGCAGGCGGGGTCGAGCCATGGTATTTCTCGGGTTGTCTACGAACAGCTTTCAAGGCTATCGTCCTCTGACCGATCCGACTAACGCGAAAAGCCCCGATGATGTCGCCAAACGGACAGGGCGGTGTCGAACGCCCGGTTCCTGAACTCGCTACCCTGCCACGCCGGCTCTATGCTCGCGTCGAGTCCCTCGTCCAACCGGCCTGGACTCCGTGGCATCGACATCCCTGGGGCCAGCTGTCCTATGCCATCAAGGGCGTGCTCACCGTCACCACGGCCGAGGGCAGCTATGTGGCGCCCCCCCAGCGCGCCGTGTGGATCGCAGCCGACGTGGAGCACCAGGTGCGGTCGTCGCCCAAGGCAGAGATGCGCAGCCTTTATGTGAGTGCCGAGGCGGCGCCCTACGTGGGCAGCCGGTGCCGGGTGGTGGCGGTGAGTGCGCTGTTCCGCGAGTTGATCAAGACCTTCAGCGCCTTCGAGCGGGAGTACGACGAGGCGGGGGCGGAGGGGCGCCTGGTCTCGGTGATGCTCGACCAGCTACGGGGAGCACCGGAGGTCGGACTGTCGCTGCCAGCACCTCAGGATGGCCGCTTGCGTCTCTTGTGCGAGGCTCTGGCGGCCAATCCGTCCGATGATCGTACCCTGGCGCAGTGGTCGGGGGTGCTGGGCGCCTCGGAGAAGACCCTGAGCCGTGCCTTCCTGCGGGATACGCAGCTGACGTTCAGGAGCTGGCGGCAGCGGTTACGCCTGATCAGCGCCCTGGAACGATTGGAGCGCGGCGCCGCGGTGACCGAGGTGGCTCTGGACTGCGGATACAACTCACCCTCGGCCTTCATCGCCGCCTTTCGCCGCCAGTTCGGGGCGACGCCCGGGGTTTTCGCCCTGGGGGTCTAGGCTGGTGTTGCAGGCGTGTGCGAGGGAATCGACGAGGGCATTGTCGGGTTTGGCGCTCCGAGCGGGCCGGATGCTGCGACGAGTCACCAGGTTGGTGCCTGGCGGTAAGCGGACCGAAAATCGATCTTGAGAGCCTATCGCGGCCATGGGCCGCTCCTACAGACGCTGGACACCCCGTCGCGGCCATGGGCCGCTCCTACAGACGCTGGATACCCCGTCGCGGCCATGGGCCGCCCCTATAGACGCCGGATACCCCGTAGGAGCGGCCCATGGCCGCGATGATTCAAGTCAAAGCGGTCGTTGCGGCGCACCGGCATGGCCGCGATAAGACAGTTGCTCCTACAGGGCGACCGCTATCCGTAGGGGCGGCCGCACCGGCGGACCACTTTGGCCGGGATTGGTCAGGCCGGGCTCGTGCGGTGGGTGCGCGGGACAGGGCTCTAGGCGGTGGCACCGAGCAGGCTCAGATAGTCACCGAAGCCTCCGCGGGCGCGACAGTCCAGGCGTGAGCTGGTGCGCACCCGGACCCGGTTGCTCCAGGCGATGTCGGCGCCATCGGCCTTGAGCGCGGCGACCAGGGTGACGTCTTCGTTCGCCGCCATGGCGGGGAAGCCCCCGGCCCGCAGGTACGCCGCGGTGGCGATGCCGAAGTTGGCGCCATGGATATGCTGGTGGCCCTCGCGATCATGATAGGCCGCCTCGTAGCGCGCACGCAGGCCGGGCGAGTGGGGCGCCCAGTCGTCCACTTCCACCACGCCGCAGACGGCGTCGGCGCCGTAGGCCAGTTGCGCAGCCAGCCAGTCCGGCGCCACCTCGGAATCCGCATCGGTGCAGGCCAGCCAGCGGGCATCGCGCTGGACCAGGTGGGCGGCACCGGTCGCGCGGGTCACGCCGACGTTGCAGGCCCAGACTTCCAGGACGGTCACCGGCAAACGCCGAACGATGTCCGCGGTGCCGTCGGTGCAGCTGTCCAGCACGATGACGATCTCGACGTCCTCGTCTTGCAAGGCGGGATGCCGGGCCGCCCGGAGGACCGACAGCAGGCAGCGTTCGACGTGTTGCTCTTCGTTATGGGCGGGTATCACGACACCTATCATAGAAGCTGCTCCCGGCGGGCGACGGAGGTGGGATCGGAGGACCAGAGGGTGAGGGCGAAGTCGGTTTCTTCCAGATGGCTCAAGCGGTGGAGGCCGGGCAGCGCGGCGAGGCGCGCGTGCACCTCGTCGCCGGTCAGTGCGCAACCCTCGATGGGATGTCGCCAGTGGCAGCCGAGCAGAACGCCGCCGGGCAGCAGCGCGCGCTGGGCGTTGCGGAGCAAGGTATCGAGTCCGGTGGCGCCGAGGTAGTAACCGATCTCGCTGATGACGATGAGATCGAAGCTGCCTTCCGGCCAGTCCTCGGGGAGCAGCAGGTGGCGGACGTCGACGTGGCGCTGGTGGGCGAGCCGCGCGCTGGCCGTGGCGACCGCCGAGGCATTGCCGTCGCTGACCAGCAACCGGTCGCAGCGCTCCGCCAGGCGGAGGGAGAGTTCACCGGTGGAGCAGCCAGGTTCGTAGCCGCTGGTGTAGCGCCGGTGGGGCAGGCTGGCGAGGGTGAGATCACGCTTGCGCGCCTCGTACCAGCGGTGCTCATAGTCCCAGGGGTCGGCGCTGGCGGCATAGAGCGAGTCGAAGTAGCTCATGGACACGGTCACAGCAGGTAGACCTCCCACGCGCGGGTCAGGCGGGCGACCACCGCCGGCGGCAGGATGGGCCCCTGACCGGTACTGGCGTCCGTGGTCAATTGGCTGGAGAAGGCATTCACCGCCTGCTTCTTCAAGGCCAGGACGTCCTCGTCCAGGTTCAGGCGGTGCGCCCGGTCCCAGGGCACCCGGGCGTCGCCCGGCGCGGCCCAGTGCCAGGTCCAGATCGGCACCTCGATGCAGCGGGCGCCGCGTTGCTGGCAGGCGGCCAGGGCTGCGCGGCCGGTGGCTTCGTGATCGGGATGGCCGTCCAGCCGCCAGGTGACGAACACCACGTCCTGGGGGGTGAGCAGGTCCTGGAGGCGCCGCATCAGGACCTCTTCCTGGTCGCTCACCTGGCCATCGGGAATCCCCAGGCGGGTCACGGTGGCCCGCTCCAGGCGCAGACGTCGCAGGGCTTCGCGGGTTTCCAGGGGGCGGGTGTTGCGCAGCCGGCTGGCAGGCCAGAGGGTGGAATCGGGGTGGCTGCCATCGCCGTCGGTGACTGCCACCAAGGCGAGCCGCCGGCCGAGTTCACCGAGCAGATGCAACAGACCACCGCAGCCGAGGATTTCATCGTCCGGATGGGGCGCGACGATCACCGCGCGCTGACCGGCCGGGACCAGCTGGGCGGCGCCGATCTCGGCCATGGTGGAAAAGCCGGCCCATTGGGCCCAGGCTTCGGGCGCGGTCCCCGCGCCTTCGATCTTGCGATCACCTACAGTTGCCAAGGCGTACCCTCCAGCAGATTGAGATCGCCCAATACCGCCAGGTCACGCTCGGCGTGGCTCTGGCGCAGATAGACGGGGAGGTCGGCCATGTGCCGGGCGCAGTAGGCGTCGCGGCAGAGGGGTGCGGCGCCGAAGGCGCGACCGGTGTGGCGGATGACGATTTCGGCGCATTGCTCGACCAGCGCCCGCAGTTGGCAGATGGGATAACGCGCATCGGCGGTGGGGTTGCGGTCGATCCAGTCGGCTGCCTGGCGCAGTGCCGTCGCGGCGCCCAGCAGGGCCGCGTCCACGTGTCCCAGGTGCGCCAGGGCATGGGGTTCGCGGTGGCGCTTGCAATGGGCCCTGAGGGTGTTGGCGAGGGCGGTGGCCGAGCCGTACCAGCAGGCGGCGATCCCGCCGCCCCCATGCCAGAAGCCGGGACGGTGCAGGTAGCGTCCGGGCGCCCCGACCAGCACGCCGGCGGCGCCATCGAAGAGCACGTCGACGCTGCCGGTCGCCTGCATGCCGATGGCGCGCCAGCCTTCGTGGGTGACTTCTACCCCGGGTTGATTCATCTCCACTGCCACGAGCATCGGATGGTCATCCATCCACGCCGTGACCAGTGCATGGCTGACCAGAGAGGCCCCCGAGCACCAGGATTTGCGCCCGTGCAGGGTGACCATGCTGTCCGCGCCGTAGCGTACCAGCAGGCGGGCATCCGGCGGTTCGGCGGCCCAGACGCCCCACAGACTGTGCGCCGGCGGCGGAGAGCCTTCCAGGTCGCTCAGGATGGCCAGGGCGTCGGTGTGGCCTTCGTACAGCTTGACCAGGCCGAGGTCATGGGTGGCCACCTTGGCCAGCGCGCGCCAGCGCTCCAGCGTCTGCCCTCTGCCCGGCAATGGCAGGCGATCGAGACCGCGCTGATTGAGCGTCTGGAGGCGGAAGTGCAGCAAGGCCGGGGTGATCTCGTCATAGGCCCATTCGTCCAGGGTGTCCTGCAGGCTGTCCAGATCGATCGACATCGGTTCCATCCCGTGGCTGGCGGTGGCGCCATCCTCGATGGCGCTCGTAAGTGCAGACCATGGGGAGCGACGCCGGGTTTCGCTCGGGCGCGACGTCGGCCGACGGCAGGTCCCGCCTCAGTCCATGCCCAGGCGTCTGCGCCGGGCCGTCGTGAGGCTCTGGCGAACCCCGGTGTAACCCGCCCAGGGATCGTCCTTGAGCCCTTCGAGACGACTCAGCAAGGTGTCGAAGTGCCACTGGTCGCTTGCTTCGAGCGTCGCCAGCTCGGTCCGTGCGACAGGGACGGAAACGCCCAGTCGCGGGCGGGCACGCAGTGAGAAGGCGGCGACCGTGGTCGCCCCGTGGCGGTTGCGCAGGTAGTCGACGAACACGCGGCCGCGGCGATTCTCGGCGCCCATCTTGGCGACGAACAGCTTGGGCAGGGTCGCGGCCAGGTGCTGGGCCGCCGCCTGGGCGAAGGCCTTGACGGTATCCCAGTCGTGACGCCGGTCCAGGGGCACCACCAGATGCAGGCCGCGACCGCCGCTGGTCTTGACGAAGACCTGCAGATCCAGCTCGTCGAGCAGCGTCAGGACCAGGGCGGTCGCTTCGAGCACCCGTGGCCAGGGCAGCTCGGGGTCGGGGTCGAGATCGAGGATGAAGCGGTCGGGACGGTCGATGCGGTCCGCGGTGGCGTTCCAGGTGTGTAGTTCCACCGTACCCATCTGGGCGGCGCCGATGAGGGCATCGCGGCTGTCGATCACCATCAGGGGCGCATGACCGGGGTCCAGCCTGGGGTCGAGTTCGCGGATATGGGGTATCGCCAGGGTCTGCTTGTGCTTCTGGAAGATCTGTTCGCCCGCGATGCCTTCAGGGGTCCGTACCAGGGCGACCGGGCGGTCGGCCAGCTGCGGCAGCAGCCAGTCCGCCACGGCCGCGTAATAGCGAGCCACGTCGAGTTTGCGGGCGCCACTGGCCGCGTCGATGACCCGCTCGGGATGGCTGATGCGCACTCCGGCCACCTCGGCGTCTTCGGCTTTGCCACCCGCCTTGCGCGGGGTGGGGGCGGGTCGTTCCGCCTCCCGCGCCGGCGTCGCCGTTTCGAGAGCTATCTCCTGGGCCGGCTTGTCATCGCGCAGGCCGTGGAAGACGCCCTGGCGCACGATGCGGTCCTGGGTCATCTCGGCGTAGGCGATCTCGCACAGCTGCTCGGGTCTGAGCCAGGTTACCTGCCGATAGGCCGCGCCCTCGGGCGGGTCCACCACTGGCGGGCGGTCGATGATCAGCGCCTGGAAGCGCTCGTGCAGCTGCTTGAGTTTCGCCGCCGTGAAGCCGGTGCCCACCTTGCCGGCGTAATGCAACTGGCCCTGGTCATCGTGCAGGGCGACCAGCAGGGCCCCGAGGTGCTGGCGGCCGCCCTTGGGCGGGGTGTAGCCGACGATGATGAATTCCTGGCGATGGACGCACTTGAGCTTGATCCAATCCTTGCTGCGCCGGGACCTGTAGGGACTGCCGAGGCGCTTGCCGATCACCCCTTCCAGACCCAACTCGCAAGCGCTGGCCAGGATGCGGTCGGCCGGCACCTCGAAGGCCGCGGAGAAGCGCAGCAGGTCGCTGTGGTTGCGTTCTTCCAGCAGTTTGCCCAGGAGTTCGCGGCGCTGCTCGACCGGCACCTCGCGCAGATCCGCGCCGTTGAGATAGGGCAGGTCGAAGAGGTAATAGGCGATGCGACCGTCCTTGGCGGTTTCGAAGGCGTTTTGCAGGGCCTGGAAACTCGACACGCCCTGGGCGTCGTTCACCACGATCTCGCCATCCAACCAGGCGCTCTCCAGGCCGAGCGCGGCTAGAGCCTTGGCCTGTTCCGGCAGGCGCTCGGTCCAGTCCTTGCCGCTGCGGGTGAAGAGCCGGACCTCGTCGCCCTCCAGTCGGGCCAGCAGGCGGTAGCCGTCGTATTTCACTTCGTACAGCCAGTCACCGGCAGGAGGGCTATCGACCAGGGTCGCCAGCTCCGCGTCCAGGGTCTCCGGCAGCTTGGCCTTGCGCGCCTTGGCGCTATTCTGGCGTGGGGGCGCGGGCGTTGGGGCCTTGGCTGCCTTGGGTTTGGCGATGGCATTGGCCTTGCCCTTGCCCCGGTCCAGACGCGGCAGGGTCTTGTCGCTCAGCACGCTGTCGGGCGCGGCGGCGGTGACGTCGTAATCGGCGCTGTCCCGTGCCTCGTCGTCGCGCTCCTTGATCAGCAGCCACTGGGGCTTGTCGGCATTGCCCTTCAGTCGCGTCCGCACCAGCGTCCAGTGGCCGTGGAGCTTCTCCCCCCGCAGCTCGAACTTGAGCTTGCCGGCGGCGTACGCCGCGGCGGCATCACCGTCGGCCTGCCACTCGCCGCGGTCCCAGACGATGACGTCTCCTGCACCGTACTGGCCCTCCGGAATGCTGCCTTCGAAGCTGCCATAGGTGAGGGGATGGTCCTCCACCTGTACCGCCAGGCGTTTCTCACCGGGATCGAGGCTGGGCCCCTTGGGTACCGCCCAGCTCTTGAGGGTACCGTCCAGCTCCAGGCGGAAGTCGTAGTGCAGCCTGCGGGCGTCGTGCTTCTGGACCACGAAGCTCAGGGCGCCTTTCTTGCTGCGGGCGCGCGCACCGTCGTCACGGGGCTCGGCGGTGATGTCGAAATTGCGCTTGCGGCGGTACTCGCTGGTGGAGCTGGCCATGGCGGCGATCCTCACTTGGCCTTGCGGGGGCGGCTGGCGGTCGCGCTGCGACGGCTGCTACCGGTGCGGCTGGCACTCTTGCCCTTGGACGATGCCTTGTCCTTGCCGCCCAGGCTCCGCCTCAGCAGCTCGGTGAGATCGATGACCTCGGCACCGCCGTCCTCGGCGGCAGGCTCCTCGGCGACGGCGTCGAGCTTGCCGTCCTTGAGCTTGCGCTCGACCAGCGTCATGACGTTGTCCTTGAAGGTGTCGTGGTACTGGGTCGGGTCCCAGGCCTCGGTCATGTCGTCCACCAGGCGCTGGGCCATGTCCACTTCCTTCTTGGTCACCTTGGCGCCCAGACCCTCCAGGCCCACGTCTTCCGCGGAGCGGACCTCGTCGGCCCAGCGCAGGGTGTTCAGCACCAGGGCATCGCCCAGCGGCATGATCACCGCGAGATGCTGCTTGGTGTGCATCACCAGGTTGGCCACGCCGACCTTGCCGGCGGCGCTCAGGGTGTCGCGCAGCAGGGCATAGACCTTCTCGCCGTTCTTGTCCGGCGCCAGGTAGTAGGGCTTCTCGAAGTGCAGGATGGAAATCTCCCGCGCCTCGACGAAGGCGAGGATGTCGATGGTGCGGGTCGCCTCGGGCAGGGCGCCGTGGATCTCGTCGTCGCTGAGCACCACGTACTGGCCCTTGCCGTGCTCGAGACCCTTGACGATGTGCTCGCTGGGGACCTCCTTGCCGGTGTTCTTGTTGATGCGCTTGTAGCCGACCGGGTCCAGACTGCGGTCGTCCAGCCAATCGAAGTCGAGTCCCGCGGGCCGGGTCGCCGAGACGACCGAGACGGGGATGTGCACCAGGCCGAAGCTGACGGCGCCTTTCCAGATCGAGCGGGGCATGGGCGTTCTCCAGGAGGGGATGTCTGCTATGGATAGGTCGGCGATCCGTGGGGTTCCACCGTCGGGAACCCCGCTCCGCCGTTGGGTTCTACCCCCGGACGATGATCGTGGCGCCGCGGCGCCGATTGCAGAGGACTCCCCGAGTGGACAGTGTCGATCAGGAGGTATTGCGCACGGCCCTGGCCTGGCGCCGAGCCGGGCAGGGCGTGAGTCTCTTCACCGTGGTGCAGACCTGGGGCAGCTCACCGCGGCCACCGGGTGCCATGCTGGCGCTGAGAGACGATGGCCAGGCGTGCGGCTCGGTGTCGGGTGGCTGCATCGAGGATGACCTCATCGCCCGGTTGCACGCGGGCGCCTTCGATGGAGAGCGGCCCGAGGTGATCACCTATGGCGTTTCCGGCGACGAAGCCGCGCGCTTCGGTCTCCCCTGCGGCGGCACCCTGCGGCTGGTGCAGGAGCGCCTGGACGATTGGCAGTGGGTGGCGCAGCTGCTCCAGTATTGCGACGGCCACGCCCTGGCGTTGCGGGAGCTGGATCTGAGCAGCGGTGACGTGCGGATCTCCAGCGCCGACCGTGACGAGCCGGTTTCCCTAGACGAGCGGCGCCTGCGCCTGGTCCATGGCCCGCGCTGGCGCCTGCTGCTGATCGGCGCCGGGCAGCTCTCGCTGTACGTAGCCGACATGGCCGCGATGCTGGATTTCGAAGTGCTGGTCTGCGATCCCCGCGAGGAATTCCGCGAGGGCTGGGAGACCCGCCAGTCGCGCTTCATTCCCGGCATGCCTGATGACGCCGTACTGGCGATCCGCCCGGACGAGCGTACCGCCGTGGTGGCCCTGACCCATGATCCCCGGCTGGACGACCTGGCGCTGCTGACGGCCCTGCAATCCGACGCCTTCTACGTCGGCGCCCTGGGTTCGCTGCGCAACAACGACAGGCGCCGCGAGCGCCTGTTGCAACTGGAGGTACCGGTGGCCGCCATCAACCGCCTGCACGGTCCCATCGGCCTGCACATCGGTAGCCACACGCCGCCTGAAATCGCCTTGTCGCTGCTGGCGGAGGTGGTGGCGGTGAAGAACGGCATCGCTCTGACCCAGAAGAAGCGTGCTCTGGTAGCGGTGGAACAGGTCGCCTGAGCATGGCGGCGATCCAGGTGCTGATCCTGGCGGCCGGTGCCGGTCAACGTTTCCGCGCCGCGGGGGGCGGCGACAAGCTCCGGGCACCGCTGCCAGGCGCGCCCGGGTTGAACGTACTGCAAGCGTGCTTGAGGAACTGGCAGGCGACGGGGTTGCCCTGCCTGGCGGTGGTCTCGACCGCTACCCCCTGGCGCGCCGAGCTGGCTCGCCGGGAGGGCATGCCGGTGCTGGCCCTGCCCACCAGCGGCATGGGCGATAGCCTGGCAGCCGCCGTGCGGGCCACCGGAGATGCCGCGGGCTGGTTGATCGCCCTGGGCGACATGCCCTTCGTGCGGCCGACCACCGCGCACCTGCTGCTGGAGCACTACCGGCCGGAGCGAATCGTCGTTCCGGTTCATGAAGGTCGCCGCGGACACCCGGTGCTCTTTGGTCGGAATCATGCCGCTGCGCTGGCCGCGCTGGACGGCGACGCGGGAGCGAAACGGCTGCTGCGTCCGGGTTCGGTGCTAGAGCTGGACGTGGCGGATGCCGGTATCCATCTGGACATCGACACCCCGGCCGACCTGGCGAATCCGCAGCCGGCGACCGCCGAACTTCCGCGAATCGCCGCTCTTCCAACGGAGGTGGAGACCCTCTGTTGGAAGACGTCCATGAAGCCCATCGAGTCCATGCTGGACTATCTCAAGACCCGCGAACTGCAATTGACCACGGCGGAGTCCTGCACCGCTGGCAAGGTCGTCGGCCTGCTGTCGGAGGTGCCTGGCAGCGGCAGCTGCATCGAATCCGGCTATGTCGTCTACTCCCCAGAGGCCAAGCAGCGCCTGCTCGGGGTCAGGCCGGACACCATCGAGCGCTACAACCTGACCAGCGAAGCCGTGGCCCGGGAAATGGCCGCGGGTGCATTGCGCGACAGTCCGGCGCAGATCGCCATCGCCAATACCGGACTGGCCGGACCGGACGACGCCGATGGCATACCGGCGGGGACCGTGTGCTTCGCCTGGGGCTTCAGGGTCGGCGACGACATCGTGCTCTTCGCCGAGACCCGGCACTTCCCCGGGGATCGCGAAGCCGTGCAGCTGGCGGCCGCACGTCACAGCCTCGGCGCCGTGGTGGCCTATCATCAACGTCTCGAACATGAATCCAAGGAGAATGCCCGATGAGCGACGCCCATCAGCGCGACATCATCCAGGCCCTGCAGGTACCCGAGCATTTCGATCCGGCCGCCGAGGCGGAACGCCGCATCCTGTTCCTTAAGGACTACCTGCTGCGGAGTCGCCAGGAAAGCTATGTGCTCGGCATCAGCGGTGGGGTCGATTCCTCCACGGCCGGTCGCCTGGCGCAATTGGCCGTGGAGCGCGCGCGGGAGGAAAGTGGCAATGCCCGGCTGAGATTCATCGCCATGCGCCTGCCGTACGGGGTGCAACGTGACGAGCAGGATGCCCAGCGGGCGCTGCAATTCATCCAGCCCGACGAGACCCATACGGTCAACGTCAAGCCGGCCAGCGATGCCATGCTCGCTGCGGTGCGCGAGGCACGGGTAGCCTTCGATGACGAACTGCACGAGGACTTCACGCTGGGCAACATCAAGGCGCGCCAGCGCATGATCGCCCAGTACGCCGTGGCCGGCGCACGGCGGGGCCTGGTGATAGGTACCGATCACGCGGCCGAGGCGCTGATGGGTTTCTACACCAAGTTCGGTGACGGCGCCTGCGACCTGACCCCGTTGCACGGCCTGAACAAGCGCCGGGTACGGGCAGTGGCCGAATGGCTGGGCGCGCCGGCTGCCCTGGTGCACAAGGTGCCCACCGCGGATCTGGAATCCCTGTCGCCGGGCAAGGCTGACGAAGACGCCTTCGGCATCACCTATGCCGAGATCGACGACTTCCTCGAAGGCAAGGCGGTGACTCCCGCGACGCGGGAAATCATCCTCAATACCTATCGGCGTAGCGCGCATAAACGCGATCTTCCCTATACGCCTTAGTATATTTATCAATCACTTATGGACATCTATGCAGGTCGATTGTCATCTGCGCCGAACGGGTAGGTCCGCTTGGTGATCGGGTTCTCGTGGAGGTTAGCGTGCAGAATCCAAATTTAATAATCGACTTTAACTTATGACCATAAGTATATGATTTAAAAATATTTATAGTTCGCCTGGAGAATCGTGCCGCTACTACCGAGACGCTGAACTTTTACGCGGCGCCAGGGCTCAGACTCTTTCAGACAGGCCCGCGCCTGCCGACCTGACGGCTGTCCGAGGCTGCCCACGTGAGCGATCGCCTCCGTCGCCTTGACCGGTCGCGGTGCGCTGGTACGGCGAGCAGTCGCGCCGTGCAGCGATGGAAGCGGCAGGGATGGATCGTCAGGCGGCAAAGGGTCATGACCAGGATCGCAGCGCTCAGGCACTGCGGTCTTTCACGCGTTCCAACCGTTCACGCGTCTCAAATGGAGTCAGGCTCGATGTCGAACACCGATCTCCCCGGTTCTTTTCTCACCCTTTCCCTCGATCCCGCCACTGCCGCGCAGACACCGCGTATCGCCATCGAAGCGGTGACGCCGGCTGTCGATAACGGGCAGTTCGCCGCCAAGGGTATCGCCGGCAAGGTCGTCGAGGTCACGGCCAAGATCTTCGCCGACGGACACGACAAGCTGGCCGGTGCCATCCTCTGGCGGCGGGAGGGCGAGGAGGACTGGCAGCAGGCCCCGCTGGTGCTGGAAACCAACGATCTCTGGCGCGGACGTTTCACGCCCCCGGTGGTCGGACGCTACGAGTTCGTGGTGCAGGCCTGGTGGGATGTCTGGGGCACCTATCGCTACGAGATCGAAAAGAAACATGCCGCAGGCGTACCGCTGAACCTGGAGCTGCAGGAAGGCCGTTTGCACGTGGAGCAGGCGTTGTCCCGGGCCGAAGGCGAGCAGCGCGGTCCGCTGGAGGCGCTGCTGCAACGGCTGGACCAGGCCGGCAGCGAGGGTGACAAGGTCGCCGTATTGCTGGGCAGCGACGCGAACCAGGCGATGGTGCCGGTGGACGCCTACGCGCACCTGACCCATAGCATCGAGTACCCGCTGGACATCGAACGCCTGCGCGCCGAGTTCGCCAGCTGGTACGAGCTCTTTCCCCGCTCCATCACCGACGACCCGCAGCGCCATGGCACCTTCCGCAACGTGATCGGCGAACTGGCCCGGGTGCGCGACATGGGTTTCGACGTGCTCTATTTCCCGCCGATCCACCCCATCGGCCTGGCCCATCGCAAGGGCAAGAACAACACCCTGGGGGCCGGCGCCGATCAACCGGGAAGCCCCTATGCCATCGGTAGCCCGGACGGCGGTCACGATGCCGTGCATCCCGAGCTCGGCACCCTCGAAGACTTCCGCGCCCTGGTGGCGGCAGCCGCCGACCACGGGCTGGAAGTCGCCCTGGACTTCGCCATCCAGTGCTCGCCCGACCATCCCTGGCTCAAGGAGCATCCGGGCTGGTTCTCCTGGCGGCCGGATGGCTCCATGCGTTACGCCGAGAATCCACCGAAGAAGTACCAGGACATCGTCAACGTCGACTTCTACGCCAAGGACGCCGTCCCGGACTTGTGGCTGGCGCTGCGTGACGTGGTCTGGCACTGGGTGGAGCAGGGCGTGAAGATCTTCCGCGTCGATAACCCCCACACCAAGCCATTGCCGTTCTGGGAATGGCTGATCGCCGATATCCGCGCGCGCGACGCCGATGTCATGTTCCTCGCCGAGGCGTTCACCAAGCCGGCGATGATGGCGCGCCTGGGCAAGGTCGGCTACAGCCAGAGCTATACCTACTTCACCTGGCGCAACACCAAGGCCGAACTGACCGAGTACCTCACTCAGCTCAACGAGGCGCCGCTCCGCGATTGCTACCGGCCGAACTTCTTCGTCAACACCCCGGACATCAATCCGGCCTTCCTGCAGACCAGCGGCCGGCCCGGCTTCCTGATCCGCGCGGCGCTGGCCACCATGGGTTCCGGCCTGTGGGGCATGTACGCCGGCTTCGAGCTCTGCGAGGGCGCGCCGCTGACGCCGGGCAAGGAGGAATACCTGGATTCGGAGAAGTACGAACTGCGGCCGCGGGATTTCTATGCGCCGGGCAACATCATGGCCGAGATCGCCCAGCTCAACCGCATCCGCCGGCAGAATCCGGCGTTGCAGACCCACCTGGGGCTGAAGATCTACAACTGCTGGAACGACCAGATCCTCTACTTCGGCAAGCGCACCGACGACCTGGGCAACTTCGTCCTGGTGGCGATCAACCTGGACCCCTTCAACGCCCAGGAAGGCCATTTCGAGCTGCCGCTTTGGGAGTTGGGACTCGACGACCACGCCACCACCCACGGCGAGGACCTGATGACCGGCCACCGCTGGGCCTGGCACGGCAAGACCCAGTGGACGCGCCTGGAGCCCGCCATGCCCTTCGGCATCTGGCGCATCCAGGCTGCCCACTGACGCTATGACCCGGCGGGCCGGGCGGCGCGGAGCGGGGCAGAGGCCCGTGCCGGCGCCGTCCGGATTCGTCGTCAACCCGAGCCGCCCGAGTGGCCGGTGCACGCCTTCGATTCGAACGCCCTGTTAAGGAACAGACGACATGGCAAAACCCAATAAAGCTCGTTCCCGCAAACCTGCCGCCTTCATCGACGATCCGCTCTGGTACAAGGACGCGGTCATCTACCAGGTGCACGTGAAGTCGTTCTTCGATTCCAACAACGATGGCATCGGCGACTTTCCCGGCCTGATCGACAAGCTCGACTACATCGCCAGCCTGGGCGTCAACACCATCTGGCTACTGCCGTTCTATCCCTCGCCCCGGCGTGACGACGGCTACGACATCGCCGAATACCGGGGCATCCACCCCGACTACGGCACCATGGCCGACGCCAAGCGTTTCATCGCCGAGGCCCATGCCCGGGGCCTGCGGGTGATCACCGAACTGGTCATCAACCACACCTCCGACCAGCACCCCTGGTTCCAGCGCGCCCGGCGCGCCAAGAAGGGGTCGGCCGCCCGCAATTTCTACGTCTGGTCCGATGACGACCAGAAGTACGACGGCACCCGCATCATCTTCCTCGACACCGAGAAGTCCAACTGGACCTGGGACCCGGTGGCCGGGCAGTATTTCTGGCACCGCTTCTATTCCCACCAGCCGGATCTCAACTTCGACAATCCGCAGGTGATGAAGGCGGTCATCTCGATCATGAGGTACTGGCTGGACATGGGCGTCGACGGTCTGCGTCTGGACGCCATTCCCTACCTGGTGGAGCGCGACGGCACCAACAACGAGAACCTGCCGGAGACCCACGTGGTGCTCAAGCAGATCCGTGCCGAGATCGATGCCAACTATCCGGATCGCATGCTGCTGGCCGAGGCCAACCAGTGGCCGGAAGACACCCAGCTGTATTTCGGCGACGGTGACGAATGCCACATGGCCTTCCACTTCCCGCTGATGCCGCGGATGTACATGGCGATCGCCCAGGAAGACCGCTTCCCCATCACCGACATCCTGCGCCAGACCCCGGAAATCCCGGCCAACTGCCAATGGTCGATCTTCCTGCGCAACCACGACGAGCTGACCCTGGAGATGGTGACCGACCGCGAGCGCGACTATCTCTGGAACTACTACGCTTCGGACCGCCGCGCGCGCATCAACCTGGGCATCCGGCGGCGCCTGGCGCCGCTGCTGGAACGCGATCGCCGCCGTATCGAGCTGCTCAACAGTCTGCTGCTGTCCATGCCCGGCACCCCGACGCTGTATTACGGCGACGAGATCGGCATGGGTGACAACATCCACCTGGGCGACCGCGATGGCGTACGGACGCCGATGCAATGGTCGGTCGACCGCAACGGCGGCTTCTCCCGCGCCGACCCGGCCAGCCTGGTATTGCCGTCGATCATGGACCCGCTCTATGGTTACCAGGCGATCAACGTCGAGGCCCAGTCCCGCGATCCGCACTCGCTGCTCAACTGGACCCGGCGCATGCTCGCCGTGCGCAAGCAGCAGAAGGCCTTTGGCCGCGGCACCCTGAAGATGCTGTCGCCCAGCAACAGGCGCATCCTCGCCTACCTGCGCGATTTCACCAACGCCCAGGGCGAGCACGAGACCATTCTCTGCGTGGCCAACGTTTCCCGCGCCGCCCAGGCGGTGGAGCTGGACCTGTCCATCTTCGTCGGCCAGGTGCCGGTGGAGATGATCGGCGGCAGCGCCTTCCCGCCCATCGGCCAGCTGCCCTACATGCTGACGCTGCCACCCTACGGCTTCTACTGGTTCTACCTGGCCGGCAACGAGCAGATGCCCGCCTGGCACACCGAGCCGCCGGCGCCGATGCCCGACTACCAGACGGTGGTCATCAAACGCAATCTGCAGGAACTGCTCGACGGCGAGCCACGGCGCATCTTCGAAGAGGTGCTCCCGGTCTATCTGCCCAAGCGGCGCTGGTTCGGTTCCAAGGACGAGGCCATCACCGGCGTGCGTTTGGACTACGCCGCCCAGATCAATACACCCAAGCTGCCAGTTATGTTCAGCGAGGTGGTGGTGACCAATGCCAAGGGCGAGGAGCGCTACGCGCTGCCGCTGGGCTTCCTCGCCGAAGAGGATCAGCACTGCAGCCCGCTGGCGACCCAGCTCGCCCTCTCGCGTATCCGCCACGTGCGGCGGGTGGGCCTCGTCACCGATGCCTTCGCCCTCACCAGCTTCGTGCACGGCGTGTTCGATGCCTTCCGCAAGGGCGCGAAGATCGCCTCGCCGGCCGGTGAACTCAGCTTCGAGGTCTACGACGACACCGACTTCGCGCTGGACCCGGAGATCGAGATCAAGCACCTGGGGGTGGAGCAGTCCAACAGCTCGCTGATCGTCGGCGATCATCTGATGCTCAAGCTCATCCGCAAGGTCGCGCCGGGCATCCATCCCGAGGTGGAGATGGGCCGCTACCTGGCCCAGGCCGGGTTCGCCAATATCGCGGCCACCCACGCCGTGGCCCAGCGCATCGCGGCGGACGGTACGCCCCATGTGCTGATGCTGGTACAGGAGCACATCCACAACCAGGGCGATGCCTGGAAGTGGAGCCTGGATACCCTGGATCGCGTGACGCGCGACCTGCTCAGCGGCGGTATCTCCGGCGTGGAGAACGAATTCACCGCCATGGGCGATCTCACCGCCTTCGCCGGGGTATTGGGCAAGCGTCTCGGCGAGATGCACCGCGTCCTTGCGCAGCCCACCGACGATCCGGCCTTCGCACCGGAGAAGGTGGACGCCAAGGCGGCCAAGGCGCTGGCGCAGCGGGTACGGCAGCAGGTGGACGGCGCGCTGGATACGCTGCAGGGCATGAAGGAGCAGTTGGACTCCGTCAGCCAGCAACTGCTCGAGGGGCTGGCCGGCAAGCGCGCCGCCCTGGCCAAGCGTATCGAGGCCCTGGCCGGCGATGTGGCGGGCGGCCTGCGTATCCGCGTCCATGGCGATCTGCACCTGGGCCAGGTACTGGTGGCCCAGGACGATGCCATCCTCATCGACTTCGAGGGCGAACCGGCCCGCTCGCTGGAAGAGCGCCGCGGCAAGTACGGTCCGCACAAGGACGTCGCCGGTGTCCTGCGCTCCTTCGACTACGCGGCGGCCATGATCACCCAGGCCAGCAACACGGGCGCCGATACCTCGGAGGAGCACCTGCGGCTGCGTGCCCAGGCCGCCGAGACCTATCGCACCTCATCCTACGCGGCCTTCCTGGATGCCTATCGCACGGCCGCGGCCGATATCGGCCACCAGTGGGGCGAGCGGGGCGAACAGGCCGCGCTGGATCTCTACTGCCTGGAGAAGGCGGTTTATGAGATAGGCTACGAGGCCGCCAACCGACCCACCTGGATCAATATCCCGCTACGTGGCGTCGCTGCCATCGTCGAGACCCTCTTGTCTGGAGCCCGCGCATGACCGATCACACCACCGCTCCCGTCGCCCCCCTGGACGACGCCCGGCTCTCGGCTGCGGAGGCCGAGTCGCTGGCCCGCGGCGAGCACGGCAATCCCTTCGCCATCCTCGGCCCCCATGCCGACGGCGATGGGGTGATCGTCCGCGCCTTCTTGCCCAACGCCCTGGGCGTCGAGCTGGTCGACCGCATGAGCGGTCGCTCCCTGGCCCAGATGCAGCCCGGGCGGGTACCCGGGCTGTTCGCGGCCCGCCTGGACTATGCCGCGCCCTACAAGCTGGTCATTCGCTGGCCGAGCGGGGTGCAGGAAACCGAAGATCCCTATTCCTTCGGCGTCCTGCTGGGCGAGACCGATCTGTACCTGTTCAACGAGGGCCGCCACCGCAACCTCGGCGAGACCTTCGGCGCCCAGCGCTGCCAGGTCGACGGCGTGGACGGCGTGCGCTTCGCCGTCTGGGCGCCCAACGCTCGACGCGTGTCGGTGGTGGGCGACTTCAATTCCTGGGACGGCCGGCGCCTGCCCATGCGCCTGCGCGCCAACAGCGGCGTCTGGGAGCTGTTCGTTCCCCGCCTGCCGGTGGGCACCGCCTACAAGTACGAGATCCTCGGCCAGCACGGGGTGCTGCCGCTCAAGGCCGATCCCATTGCCCTGGCGGCGGAATTGCCGCCGCGCACGGCGTCCGTGGTGGCCGACAACAAAGCGTTCAGCTGGCACGACCAGGATTGGATGGCCCGCCGGCGTGAACGCCAGGGCGTGGAAGCGCCGCTGTCGATCTACGAGCTGCATGCCGGCTCCTGGCGTCGCGAGGGGGGCGACGAGGGCCGGTTGTACAACTGGCGCGAACTCGCTCAGCAGCTCATCCCCTACATCCGCGAGATGGGCTTCACCCACATCGAGTTGCTGCCGATCATGGAGCACCCTTTCAGCGGCTCCTGGGGCTACCAGCCGCTCGGTCAGTTCGCGCCCACCTCGCGCTTCGGCACCCCGGCCGACTTCGCCGCCTTCGTCGACGCCTGCCACCAGGCCGACATCGGTGTGATCCTCGACTGGGTACCCGCCCATTTCCCCACCGACGAACACGGCCTGGCGCGCTTCGACGGCACGGCGCTCTACGAGTACGAGCACCCCTACGAAGGCTTCCACCAGGATTGGAACACCTACATCTACAACCTGGGGCGCCACGAGGTGCACGGCTTCATGCTGGCCTCGGCCATGCATTGGCTGAAGCACTTCCATATCGACGGACTGCGCGTGGATGCCGTGGCGTCCATGCTCTATCGCGACTATTCGCGCAAGCAGGGCGAGTGGATTCCCAACGTCCATGGCGGTCGGGAAAATCTCGAGACTATCGCCTTCCTGCGCCACCTCAACGAGGTGGTCCACGAAGAAGCACCGGGCGCCTTGGTCATCGCCGAGGAGTCCACTGCCTGGCCGGGCGTCAGCGCGCCGGTCAGCGAGGGCGGCCTGGGCTTCGACTTCAAGTGGAACATGGGCTGGATGCACGACAGCCTGCACTATGCGGAAGAAGACCCGGTGTATCGCCAGTATCACCATCACCAGATGACCTTCGGCCTGGTCTACGCCTGGTCCGAGCGCTTCGTCCTGCCCATTTCCCACGACGAGGTGGTGCACGGCAAGGGCTCGCTGATCGAGAAGATGCCTGGCGACATCTGGCAGAAATTCGCCAATCTGCGTAACTACCTGAGCTTCATGTGGACCCATCCGGGCAAGAAGCTGCTGTTCATGGGTTGCGAGTTCGGTCAGTGGCGGGAATGGAGCCACGATCGCGAATTGGACTGGTTCCTGCTGGAACACGGTACCCATCGCGGCGTGCAGCAGTTGCTGGCCGATCTGAACCACCTGTATCGCCGCGAGCCGGCCTTGCACCAGCGCGACCATCTGCCCGAAGGATTCGACTGGGTGGTGGGCGACGACAATGGCAACAGCGTCTTTGCCTGGCTGCGCAAGGATGCCCAGCAACGTCCGCTGCTGGTGATCGCCAACTTCACCCCGGTCCCGCGCCACGACTACCGGGTGGGCGTACCCTCCCTGGGCCATTGGCAGGAGATCTTCAACAGCGATGCCGAGCGCTACGGGGGCTCCAACGTCGGTAACGGCGGTGGCGTCGGGGCCGAGGAGATCGCCGCCCATGGCCAGCCGGCGTCCCTCAGGTTGCAACTACCGCCGCTGGGCCTGCTGGTGCTCAAGCCCCAGGGCTGATCTCCACGCGAAGCGTCCGGGATGGACGCTTCGCGCTGACAGCTGCGACGAACTACGCGATGCTTGGCCGGCGTCTGGCAACCGAGAAGCTCATGATCGATCTCGCCGAATGGAATCTGACGGTACCCGTGCCCCCGCCGGTAGCCCAGGTCACGACCGCCGAGCTGAACAACGGCAACTTCCGCAGCCCCTATCTGGCACGGGGCGAAGGCGGTTCCCTGATATTCTGGGTACCGGTCAGCGGAACGCCCCAGGCGTTCGACGACTTTCCCGCCACCGAGCTGCGGGAAACCCGACCCGATGGCAGTGCCTACGCCTGGAAGTACCGCGATGCCGATGCGCTGTTGCAGGCGGAAGCAGCCGTGCAACAGGTGCCCTCGCGTCCCGAAGTCATCCTGAGCCAGATCGAAGACCAGTCGAGCGTTGCGACCAAGCCGTCGCAGGCCTTGTTGCAGCTGGTCTATCAGGTGGACAACCCAGCCCACGGGGAGGGTCGGCAGGAACCGGGCAGGCTGATCGCGCGGCTCCGGGAAAGTCCCGACGACAGCCCCAAGGAGGTGATCCTGCTCGAGCGCCTGCCGCTCAACAGCCGCTTTAGCTACGACATCAAGCTCGCCCGCAGCGGGGTGCTCACCGTGCGTGCCCATGGGGCGGGGTCCCGTACCGGAGACCTCGGTCTGCAACTGGACAACGCCTGGAGCAGCCACCACCTGTACTTCAAGGCCGGCGCACGCCTGCGCGATGCCGTGGGGAACGCCGGTGAAGGCGGGAAGGTGCAGTTCTATCGACTGATCTCCATGCACCAACCCAATAACCGCTGAGGCGCCGTCAGCGGCTGTCCGCCTCTCGCTGCTTGCGTTCCTCGCGCCGTTCGTTGCTCACCTTGAGCTTCTTGGCACGGCTTTCCAGGCCGAAATAGAGCACCGCGGCGATCAGCAACGGGATGATGAAATACAGCGTCCGGTAGCCGAGCAGGGCGGCGATGATCTTGCCCTGGGAGAGTCCGTCATTGGCCAGCAGGGCGATGAACACCGTTTCCAGCACGCCCACCCCGGCGGGGATGTGGACGATGACCATGGCGATGCTGGACAGCAGCAGTACGCCCAGGACGTGGAGGTAGTCCACCTGGCGACCCAGGAACAGATAGACGATGGCGGCCATGGCCATCCAGTTGATCGAGGACACCAGCAACTGCAGGCAGGCCATGCGCAGCGAAGGCAGGGCGAGGCGTTGCTTGCGTACCGTCCATTCGCGCTGCTTGGCGAAGGCGCAGACGCCCAGGTAGAAGACGATGAAGGCCAGCAGACCAAAGCCGATCAGCCGCAGGGTGGTGTCGCCGACGAACCAGTTGGCCGGCATGTCCACCACTCCACTGACGAAGATGCCGCCTGCCAGCAGGATGTAGCCCAGCCAGTTGGTGGCGATGCTGAGGGAGAAGATCCGGGTGATGGTGCCGCTGGACAGGCCCAGCCGCGAGTACAGGCGATACCTCATGCCGATGCCGCCGACCCAGGTGCTCAGGGTCAGGGTGAAGGCGTAGCAGATGAAGGACACCAGGAACACCTGCCGCTTGACCAGCTTGTGCCCGCAGTAGGCACGGCCGATCAGGTCGTAGCAGCCGTACATGATGTACGACAGCACGACGAGGCCGCCGGCCATGGCCAGGGTCGTCCATTTGTAGCCGGTGAAGACCTTCCACACCTCGCCCCAGTCCACCCTGCGCGCGTAGATCACCAGCAGCACGATGACGGCTATGAGGAAGGCCCAGGTCAGGATCTTCTTGGCCAGCACCCAGCGGCCATTCTGCGGCTTGGCGGCCTGCTGGTCGTCCTCGTCGCCCTCGGCGTGGTCCAGGGTGTCGCTATGGCTGCTCATCGTTGGGGGTACCTTGAAATCGAGGAATCCACCCGGTCCTGGGTTTCGAGCTCGGGCTGCACCGGTGGACTCACCAGCTCGATCTTGGGGGTATGACCGGGCAGCCAGCCGACCCAGGCGGGGAAGTGGCGCAGGAAGTGGAACACCAGCATGGTCTTGGCCAGGTGCCAGTAGGTGCGCTTGGGCACCTTGCTGCTGTCCACGTGCTCGCAGTGATGCTGGATCAGGGTTTCCAGGCGACCACGCAATTCACGGTTGAAGGCGTGGTCATGGAAGATCAGGTTGCACTCGAGGTTGAGCGACAGACTCAGGGGATCAAGGTTGCTCGAGCCCACGGTGGACCAGTGTTCGTCCATGGTCGCCACCTTGCCGTGCAAGGGTCTCAGGCAATACTCGTAGATCTCCACGCCGGCCTTGACCAGGTAGTTGTAGAGCATCTGGGCACCCACCTTGACGATGGCCATGTCCGGCTCGCCCTGGACGATCAGCACCACCCGCACGCCGCGCTGGGCGGCATTGCGCATTTCCCGCAGCAGGCGGTAGCCGGGAAAGAAATAGGCGTTGGCGATGACCACTTCGCGCTGGGCGTTGCGCAGCATCTCCAGGTAGTGCTGTTCGATGTCGGCGCGATGCTGGTCGTTGTCGCGGTAGACGAACAGCGCCTGGGCGTTGCCCGGATTGCGATTGTTGGCCGGTCGACGCGAGCGCTTGCCCCACCAGCGATGCGTTTCCTCGGGGGAATTGATGGCGTCGCGGGCGAAGCGATGGATGTCGTCGACGATGGGGCCTTCGACCTCGACCGCATAGTCCTGCTTGGCCTCCGGGCCGAAATCGCCCAGGTGTTCTGCCGAGTAGTTGATGCCGCCGATGAAGCCCAGCCGTGCGTCCACCACGACGATCTTGCGATGCAACCGGCGGAAGAGGTTGGTTCTCATGCCCATCACCAGCGGCCGCGGATCGTAATACCGGAAGCGCACGCCCGCCTGGACCATCTCGTCGATGAAGTCCCGTGGCAGATCGGGAGAGCCATAGGCGTCCACGGTGATGTCCACCTGGACGCCGCGTCGGGCCGCTGCCACCAACTCCTCCTGCAGGGCCTTGCCGACCTTGTCGTAGAAGAGGATGAAGGTCTCGACGATGACCTCGCGCTCGGCCGCGCGGATCGCGTCGAAGACCCGCGGAAAGAAGTCCTCGCCGTTCTCCAGCAAGGCGATGCGGTTTCCGTCCCGCCATTCGAAGTTCATAGGTGGAAGTCCGCGGCCAGGGGCGCGTGGTCGGAGAGGTGCGACCACGGCTGGTTGCCCAGCACCTGTGGGCGACCCACGCTGACGTTGCGCGTGTAGATGCGATCGAGGCAAAGCAGGGGACGCTTGGCCGGGAACGTCTTGGGCAGTCGCCCTGCGGTCTTCATGAACACCTCTTCGAGGCCCGCGCCCTGGCCGAGGATGTCGTTGGCCTTCTGGCGCCAATCGTTGAAGTCCCCCGCCACCACGACGGGGGCGTCGCTGGGCAGGGAGTTGATGTGTTCGCAGATCAGCTTCATCTGCATCTGGCGGTGCTTTTCCCGCAACCCCAGGTGCACGCAGATCACGTGCAGATCCACGGCCTGATCCGGAACACGCAGCACGCAATGCAGCATCCCGCGCTTTTCCGGTCCGGCGATGGAAATGTCGAAGTTGTCGTAACTGACGATGGGAAACTTCGACAGCACCGCATTACCGTGATGGCCATCCGGGTAGACCGCATTTCGCCCATAGGCGAAATCGGTCCACATGGAATCGGCCAAGAACTCGTACTGCGGTGCCGCCGGCCAGTTCTCGAAGCGCAACGGGTGCTTTTCGTGGGTGCCCAACACCTCCTGCAAGAAGACAATGTCCGCTGACACCGTCCGCACCGCCTCGCGCAACTCCGGCAAGATGAACTTGCGGTTGAAGGAGGTGAAGCCCTTGTGCGTGTTGATGGTCAGGACCTTGAACGAAAAACCCTGTTGCGCGTCCGTCATGCCTGGCGCTTCCTCCGCTTGGTCTGGGTCAGCTCGAACAGCAATACCGAGCGTCCGGTGACCTGATAGGTATCTCCGAAATTGAAGACGTCGCCGGCGTCCAGATCGGGCTGGTTGGTGTCGAGCTGCAACGCCCAATGCTCGCCCATGGGCACTTCCGGCAGGGTGAAATCCACCACGTCATAATGAGCATTGACCAGAATAAGCAGCGAGGTATCCGCGCCCTTGCGACGAATGCCGGTCGGCTGGGCGCGGCCATCGAGCAGGATGCCCATGCACTTGTTGCTGCCGTCCTGCCACTGCTCGTCGCCCATCTCGGTGCCACCGGGCTGCAACCAGGTCACGTCCTTGACCCCCAGCTCCTCGTTGTAGGCGCCGGTGAAGAAGCGGCTCCGACGCAGCAGCGGATAGCGGCGGCGCAGGTCGATCAGGTTGCGGACGTATTCCTGCAACTCGGCGCTCTTCTCGCTGACGTCCCAGTTGACCCAGCCGATCTCGCTGTCCTGGCAATAGGCGTTGTTGTTGCCGCCCTGGGTCCGGGCGAACTCGTCGCCGGCCAGCAGCATGGGCGTGCCTTGGGAGAGGAAGAGCGTGGCCAGCAGGTTGCGCATCTGGCGATAGCGCAGCTCGATGATCTCCGGATCGTCGGTCTCGCCCTCGGCGCCGCAGTTCCACGATAGGTTGTGGGAGTGGCCGTCCTTGTTGTCCTCGCCATTGGCCTCGTTGTGCTTGTCGTTGTACGACACGGTGTCGGCCAGGGTGAAGCCATCGTGGGCGGTGACGAAGTTGACGGAAGAGTAGGGCTTGCGACCGCGGCGATTGAACTTGTCACCGGAGCCCAGGAAGATCTTCGCGAAGTCGCCAATCTTGTCCTCGTCGCCTTTCCAGAAGGCGCGGGCGGTGTCGCGGAAGGTATCGTTCCACTCCATCCAACCGGGCGGGAAGTTGCCCACCTGATAGCCGCCGGGGCCGCAGTCCCAGGGCTCGGCGATGAGCTTGGTCTCGGCCAGGATCGGGTCCTGGCGGCAGGCGTGCAGGAAGCCACCACCTTCGTCGAAGCCATCCGGCTCGCGGCCGAGGATGGTGGCCAGGTCGAAGCGGAAGCCGTCCACACCCATCTCGGTGGCCCAGTAGCGCAGCGAATCGGTCACCATCTGCAGCACGCAGGGATGGCTCATGTTCAGGGTGTTACCGGTGCCGGTGTCGTTGATGTAGTAGCGCGCATCGTCGGGCATCAGCCGGTAGTAGTTGGCGTTGTCGATGCCCTTGAGCGAGAGGGTCGGGCCCATCTCGTTGCCTTCGGCGGTGTGGTTGTAGACCACGTCGAGGATGACCTCGAGGCCGGCGTTGTGCATGCGCGCGACCATCACCTTGAATTCACCGATGGACTGGCTGGCCATGTAGCGCGAGTGCGGGGCGAAGAAGGCCAGGGTGTTGTAGCCCCAGAAGTTTCTCAGGCCCTTTTCCAGCAGGTGGTTGTCATCGAGGAAGTAGTGGATCGGCATCAGTTCGACGGAGGTGATGCCAAGCGACTTGATGTAGTCGATGACCTCGCTTTCCTGCAGGCCGGAGAAGGTGCCGCGAGCATTCTCGGGAACGGCCGGGTGTTGCATGGTGTAGCCGCGCACGTGGGTCTCGTAGAACACCGTACGATCGCGCGGTACCCGCGGGTGGGTGGTGTTGCCCCAGGTGAAGGCGGGGTCGATCACCCGGCAGCGCGGCATGAAGGGGGCGCTGTCGCGTTCGTCGAAGGAGAGGTCGCCATCGGGGTGGCCGATGGTATAGCCGAACAGGGCGTCGTTCCATTCCAGCTCGCCGACGATCTGCTTGGCATAGGGATCGATCAGCAGCTTGTTGTGGTTGAAGCGGTGGCCGTTCTGCGGTTCGTACGGGCCGTGCACACGGTAGCCGTAGAGGGTGCCGGGACGAGCGTCGGGAAGGTAGCCGTGCCAGATCTCGTTGGTGAACTCCGGCAGTTCGATACGCTCGATTTCTTCCTTGCCTTCATCGTCGAAGAGGCACAGCTCGACCTTGGTGGCGTTGGCGGAAAAGATGGCGAAGTTCACGCCGGAACCATCCCAGGTAGCGCCCAATGGGTAGGGCAATCCTTCGCGCACTCGAGACTTGGACTTGCTGATGAACGCGGTCGCTTCGGTTAACGGCTTGTTGGACTCGGATGAAGTCATTTCGACGCTCTCGGGATAGCTAGGAAGGAAGTAGCTCTGTTTCGGCTCTCAATACCTGCCGGTGGCTGAATCGATACAGATCCGGCTACGTGCATATGAAAGGCCCGATGCAGCGCAGTTCCGGAGCGCCTGAGCGAGCCGACAAAGCGTTGTTTTTTCAAGGAAATATTGGAATTCGGCGGATGCCGAGACGCCCTTGCGAGCGGTAGGGGAAGGCCTGGCCGAACGGCCAGGCCGAAGCATCACATCACATCACTCGCCCGTGGCCGGTTTGGCTGCAGCGGGTTTGGCACGGGAAGCACGCGGCTTTTTCGGGGTGGCGGGCGCCACGCCTACGCCGGTGGCCTCGACGGTGGCATCCGGCTTGGCCTTGCTCGCGCTGGTCTTGGTGGTGGTCTTGCTGGTGCTGGGCTTGACCGCCTGCTTGGCCTTGGATACCACCTTCTTGGCCGCTGCCTCGACCTTTTCGGTCACGGACTCGCCCGCAGCGGCGGCTTCGGTAGCGGCCTTCTCGCTGCCGCTCTTGGTCTTGCCCGTGGTGCTGGTCTTGCCAGTCGCCGGCTTGCTGGTGGAGGTCTTGGTCGCGCGGGGCTTCTTGGCGACGGTCTTCTTGGCCACACCTTCCTGTTCGGCTTCGTACAGTCGGGTCGCCATCTCCCAATGGCGATCATGTTCGTGCGCCGGACGCCCTTCGGACTCCCAGATCTGATAGGCGAGCTGCTGGATGCGTTCGTCTTTTTGGGTCATTGCGGTGCGGCTCCTTGAGTGATGTCTTGTGTGCTGAGCAATCCAAGCGGAAAACGTGCCAGAACCTCGCCGACAGATAGCTCTTTCTTCTGGTCATGGACAGATGAGGGAGCGAAAGTTTCCCCGAAACGGTACATGGACAAGGTTTCCGGAAGTTTTATCCGGGTGTCCTGCCAGACATCCGCGGAAAAGCCGATTTTTTCGCCGTCCGCGAGGAGGTCGGAGGCCTGCAACGGCACCATCACGATCACCGCCTGCTCTTCCCAGGTGCGGGCGAAGGCCAGCACCTGGGCAGCCTTGGCACCCTCGACGCTCAGGGGCACGTAGCGACCCTCGGTGAACAGTTGCGGACAGCCCTTGCGCAGCTGCAGCACCGCGGCCAGCACCTGTTGTTTCACCTCGCCGCTGCGCCAGTCGGCCAGGGCGGCAACCGCGGATTCATGAGCGGTCAATGCCCGTTGCCGTGGGGGGTAGTCCACCGCGCGGCGATTGTCCGGCTCCACCAGGCTGAAGTCCCAGAATTCACCCCCCTGGTAGAGGTCGGGCACGCCCGGCGCGGTGTTGCGCAGCAGCAGCTGGACCAGTCCATTGAGCGCGCCGGCGGGAGCCAGGTCGTGTACGGCGGCGACGATCTCCTTGCGCAGCGACAGGTACCGGGTATCGGTGAGCAACCCCTCCAGGAAGGCCTTGCAGGCCGCTTCGTAGTCACCGTTGGGCGCCCACCAGTCGGACTCCAGCTTCTCTTCGCGCAAGGCCTTTTCCTGCCATTGCAGCAGGCGCTCCAGATACGCCTGCAGGCCCTTGTCGTCATCGGCGCGCAGATGCAGTGGCCAGCTGGCGAGCAGGGTCTGGTAGAGCATCAGCTCGTCGCCCGGCGTCGGAGCGGGAGCGTCGTTCCATTGGCCACGCAGGGGCGCCGCCTGCTCCATCCAGCCAGTCGCCCGGGCGATGTAGGCCTGGGGATCTTCCGAGACCACCGCGAGCCTTGCCCGGGTGTCTTCGCCGCGCTTGTGGTCATGGGTAGCGGTGGTCAGCATGTTGCGCGGGAAGTGCTCGGCACGCCAACCGCTGGCGGCGTGGAAGGCACTGACCGGCTGGGCGAAGTGCTGGGGATCGAAGCCCACGTCATTGCGCGAGAGCAGCGGTGCCGAACGATAGCAGGCGGTGTCTTCCACCGCCTTGGCGGCGATGGGCGAGGTGAGCTGCTGGAACTTGGTGATGGCGCGGCGCTGTTCGCGACGGGCCACGCTGCCTACCGGCTTGTAGCGCGGTGCGTCGCCTCCCAGCCAGGCGCGCAACTGGTCGAGCAGCGGCTGCTCCGCCTCGCTGACCTGGGGCCGCGCCGCTTCCAGCGCGGTATCGAACCACTGCGCATCGTTGCCGACGAAGCCCGCGGCGCCGGCATAGGTGCGATAGACCTTGAACTGCACGATCAGCTCCAGCAGCACCCGGCGGATGGCGCCCTGACTGGTGTCACGGGTGCGCCAGTCCTGCTGGGCCAGCAGGTGCAGGGTGTGCACGGCGGATTCGAATTCGCTGTTGAGCGCCGTGGTGAGTACCAGGCGCCGGGCCTCCCGGACTTCTTCGAGGAAGTCCTCGGTGCGCCCGGTGGTTTCCGCCCAGAACTTACGTAGCGGGGCTTCGCCGCTGGCGGCATGCTGCACCGCCGACACCTCGTTCATGAATTCGTAGCCGGTGGTGCCGTCGATGCCCCAGCCTTCGCGCAGGTGCTCGCCCTCAGCGAGAATTTTCTCGATGTAGATGGGAAAGCCGTCCTCCGGCGCGCCACCCGGACGGCTGGCGCAGAGGTCGTCCACCCGACGACGCAACTTGCGACAATAGGCGCGCGGATTGGCCAGGCCGTCGATGTGGTCCAGGCGCAGGCCATCGAGCAGGCCTTCGCCGATCAGGCGGAAGATCAGCGAGTGGGTCTCTTCGAACACCTCATGGCGCTCCATGCGCAGGCCGCCGAGTTCGGTGATGTCGAAGAAGCGCCGCCAGTTGATGTCATCCGAGGCAGTACGCCAGCTGGCCAGGCGATAGTGCTGGCTCTCCAGCAGGGCGTGCAGGCGCTCCTGATTGGCCGGCTGGCTACCATCGAAAGCGGCGACGGCCTTGGCGATGGCAGCGGCGACAGCGGGCTCCTTGGCGGCATCGGCCAGCTGGCGCTGGGCGCCGCGGGCTTCGTCCAGGTCCTTGGCGCGTGCCGAGAAGGCATCGGCGAACAGGCTCAGCTGGGGCAGGTCGCTCTCGCGCAGGATCTGGCCATAGGTGCCCGGATTGATGGGGAAGTGATGGGCGTAGTACTCCACGCGGAAGGCGCCTTTCTCCGCATCGAACACCAGCTTGAGTTCGCCGGCCTGCAGCACGTTGCCATAGGCATCGCCGAGGAAGGGCAGCAGCACCTGGCCTTGCAGGTCCGGGTCCGGGCCGTACCAGTTGATGTCGTAGAAGCCAGCGTAGCGACTCTGACGACCCCATTCGAGGATGTCCAGCCACCAGGCGTTCTCCGAACCGCCGACGTTGGTGTGGTTGGGCACGAAGTCGGCGATCAGGCCCATGCCGTGCTCGCGCAGGCGGGCGACCAGGCGGCGCAGCGCTTCTTCACCACCCAGCTCGGGATTGACGCGGGTCGGATCGACCACGTCATAGCCATGGACGGAGCCGGCGCGGGCGGTGGTGATGGGGGAGGCGTAGAAATGGCTGATGCCCAGTTTGGCGTAGTACTCCACCAGGGGTAGGGCATCGTCGAAGGTGAAGTCCTTGTGGAACTGCAGGCGTACGGTGGCGCGCAAGCGACTCATCGAGTGTTCTCCGGATTGTTACGAGCAGTGCTCAGCACGCCTAGGCGTCGTTCAGGGGTAGCGGCATCCAGCAGGCGCTCGGCGGGGTCGTCCCAGCGGCGCAGCCAATTGGGGTGTTCGTTGGTGGTGCCGGGCAGGTTGGCCTGCTCCAGCTGACCCAGGGCATCTTCCACCGGCAGGATGATCAGGGGTGCCGGAGTGCGGCCGATGAAGTCGATGGCGGCGTCGACGGCCCGCTCGACGTTCTCGACTCGGGCGTCGTCCAGCTCAAGCACCTTGGCCAGGTGTTGGCGATCCTCGGCGCGCTCGGCGAGCCGGTCCTCCCGGGAGGTGCCGTCAGGTAGCAGATCCAGCTGTTCCTGCCAGTCGGCATCGCGACCCCGCCACCAGCCGGTCAGGGTCGGCAGGTCGTGGGTGGTGGGCATGCCCATGGCGGTGCTCGACCACTGAGTGGCCGGCTTGAAGGCCTGGCCGTCACGTTCGAACAGCAGCACCTGCATACCCATGACGGCCCGCTCGGCCAGTCGCTCGCGGAAGCCCTCGGGTACCGTGCCCAGGTCTTCGCCCATCACCACGCAGCGGTAGCGCCACGACTCCAGGGCGACCAGCCGCAGCAGGTCGTCGATGGGGTAGGCAAGGTAGGCGCCATCGGCCGGCGAGGCGCCCTCGGGGACCAGCCAGAGCCGTTGCAGGCCCATCACGTGGTCGATGCGCACGCCCCCGGCGTGGGCGAAGTTGGCCCTGAGCATCTCGATGAAGGCGCGGAAGCCGTGCCTGACCATGCCGGTGGGCGAGAAGGCGGAAATGCCCCAGCCCTGGCCCTTCTGGTTGAGCAGGTCCGGCGGACAGCCGACGGTGACCGAGGCCAGCAATTCTTCCTGGCGACTCCAGGCCTGGCTGCCGCCGCCATCCGCCCCGACGGCGATGTCGGCGATCAGGCCGATACGCATGCCCGATTCACGGCACTGCCGTTGCGCCGCTGCCAGACCTTCGCTGGCCAGCCACTGGGTGAAGGCATAGAACTCCACGTCCTGGGCGTGGCGCTCGGCGAACTCGGCCACGGCCGGACTCTTGGGATCGCGATACTGCTGGGGCCAGTGCTGCCAGCTGGGCGAGGCGTCGCCCTGGGTGAAGGAGGCGTGCAGGGCTTCGAAGCGACAATGGTTTTCCAAGGCTTCGCCGCCGTCGCGGCGGAAGGCCTCGAAGCGCTCCCGCAGGTCGCCAGCGGCGGTGCGGAAGTCCAGGTGCAGGGTACGCAGCAAGCGCAGCCGCAGCTTGGCCAGTGCCGGCCAGTCGATCAGCTCCAGCTGTTCGAGCCGCTCGGCTTCCGCCTCCAATCCGGCACGCTGCATCGCCTGCTGCACGCGCTCGGCACCGAAAATCAGCTCGGGCGCCGCGTAGAGTACGTTGAAGAATACTCGGCTGGACGGCGAATAGGGGCTGTAGCGCCGGCCGTCGGCGCTGAACATGGCGTGCAGCGGGCTGATGGCCAGGGCATCGGCGCCCTTGGCCGCGGCTGCCCGGGCGAATTGCACCAGCCCTTGCAGATCGCCGGCGCCGCTGCCGCCCTCGCGTCTGAGGCTATAGAGCTGCACGGCCAGACCCCAGAGATGGGCGTGTTCGTCGCCGGTGGCGTCGGCGATGGTGAAGCAGCGTTCCGGAGCGACCGCCAGGGTCAGGGCTTCGCCATCCACCTCGGCCCGGTGATACCCGGCTGCGCTGATCGGCGCCAACTGTCCGCGCTCATCGACCTGACCCTCCAGACGCTCGCCATCCTCCAATTGCACCTGGTAGCGGACGCCGCGCTTGAACTGGTCCGGCGTACCGACCGGCTGGCCCACCTGGGCGGTGATCAGGGGCGGCAAGTGATGCTTGTCACCGACCTCCGCCAGCTTGCGCAGGCTGGCGTCGATGTCCGCCTCGCTGTCGGCCGGAAGTTCGATGGCCTTGAGCAGATTGCGCAGCGCCGCGGGACTCACCCGTTGACGCTCGCCGTCGTAGGCGGTCCATTCGATGGCAATGCCGGCGGCCTTGGCCAGTTGCTCCAGACGTTCCTCGCTCATGCCTTTTTCTCCAGCCAGACCAGCGCGGAATGGGCGGCCAGTTGGCCGTCGCGACGCAGCGGCGCGGCAGCGGCGTCGCTGCTGTGCAGCAGCTCGCCCGCCGTTGCCCCGGTCACCTGCACGGGCTCGCCATTCAGGTTGAGTTCGATGGTCAGGCGACTGCCATCGGCCAGGGTCCAACGCGCCCGTACGGCACGCTCGCCCAGCGCCTCGGCACCGGCGGCGCGGGCACCTGCCAGGCGGGGGAAGAGCTCCTTGCGGCGGATCTCCAGCAACTCGCGATAGAGTCCCAGCCAGGCCGCGTGATCGGGCTGATCGGCTTCGCCGAAGTTGGGCTTGGAATCCTCGAAGGTCTTGGGCGCATTGGGATCGGGAATCTGCT
The DNA here is from genome assembly GCA_036946245.1 of Pseudomonas oryzihabitans. Lineage (GTDB taxonomy): Bacteria > Pseudomonadota > Gammaproteobacteria > Pseudomonadales > Pseudomonadaceae > Chryseomonas > Chryseomonas oryzihabitans_G. The sequence goes on along the minus strand of JAQIJM010000001.1, from coordinate 3,363,703 downwards.
GGCGATGCTCTTCGCTGGTGAAGAAGTCGAAGTCCTTGAACTCGTTGCGCCGGCCATCACGGACCAGTTCGGCCAGCTCGTCGTTGTGGCTGGTGAAGAACAGGAACGGCTGGCGGCTGCCCCATTCCTCGCCGATGAACAGCAGGGGAATCATCGGGCTCAGCAGCAGCAGGGCGGTGGCCGCCTTGAGCGCGGGCTCGGGCGCCAGGCGTGTGAGACGCTCGCCGAAGGCGCGGTTGCCCACTTGGTCGTGGTTCTGCAGGAAGATGATGAAGGCGCTGGCCGGCAGGTCCTTGCTCGGCTCGCCGCGGGCCTTGCCGTGGCGGGTCTTTTCGCCCTGGTAGATGAAGCCTTCGCCCAGGCAGCGCACCAGCTTGGCCGTGGCGTCCTCGGTGAAGTCCTGGTAGTAGCCTTCGTTCTCGTCGGTCAGCATGGGATGGATGACGTTGTGCCAGTCGTCCGTCCACTGGGCGTCGTAGTGCTTGCCGCCGAGTAGGGTGGCGGTATTGTCTTCGTTCTCCAGCATCAGATGGACATGGCGCCCGGGCTCCACGGTGGCGCGGATTTCCTCGGCCATTTCCTCCAGAAAGCCCTTGTCACCGATAGCGTGCACGGCGTCGAATCTCAGGCCGTCGAAGCGGTACTCCATCAGCCACATCAGCGCGTTGTCGATGAAGTAGCGGCGCACGGCGTCCTGGCGGAAGTCGATGGCGGCGCCCCAGGGGGTGTGGATGTCCTCGCGGAAGAAGCGTTCGGCATAGGCGTGCAGGTAGTTGCCGTCCGGGCCGAAGTGGTTGTAGACCACGTCCAGGTAGACCATGACGCCGTGGGCGTGGGCGGTGTCGATCAGCGACTTGAGGTCATCCGGGGTACCGTAGGAAGCCTCCACGGCATAGGGCAGCACCCCGTCGTAGCCCCAGTTGCGACCACCGGGGAATTCCGACAGCGGCATCAACTCGATCGCGGTGATGCCCAGCGCTGCCAGGCGCGGGACCAGCTTCTCGACACCGGAGAAGCCGCCCAGGGTGCCGACATGCACTTCGTAGATGACGCTCTCGTGCCAGGGCCGGCCGCTCCATTCGACGCTCTGCCAGTGGTAGGTGGTGGGGTCGATGACGATGCTCGGCTCGTGCACGTCGCCGGCCTGGGCGCGGGAGGCGGGGTCCGGCACCAGCAGGTCGCCGATCTGGTAGCGGTAGCGCGTGCCCGCGCCGCACTGGGCCTCGATCCCGAACCAGCCGTCACCCTCGGCTTCGAGCGCCAGGGTCATGCCACCTTCGAGCGCCACGGACACCGCGTCGGCGCTGGGTGCCCAGAAATGGAAGAGGGTACGGTCCTTGCCCAGTAGCGTGGCGCCAGCACGGGTCCGCCAGGCGTAGCCCCCGGTCGTTGCGGCTGCGTCGCGAGAAATGTCAGTCATGAATGGATAACTCCCGAAACCGGAGGGCAGAAAAAGCGCTGCGGCCCTGATGGCCGCAGCTGCTGTTATGACCGGTGGGAGTCGCTCAAAGTTGAGCGGTGCAGGCGCTTTTCGTCGGTCTTCGACCCGGAAAAAGCGCCTACCAGGGGGCGTGCGCGGTCAGGCCAGAGCCTGGCGCTGTGGCTGCGCGTGAACGCTGATCAGATCGAGGTACAGGGAGGCGTAGGGCTTGGCGCATTCGGACCAGAAGAAAGGACCCTGCATGGCACGGCGACGCATGGCGAACAACAGGTCCTGACGCTCGAAGACCCCCAGCGCACGGTCGATGGCGCCCAGGTAGTTCTCCAGCGAGAGCGGGGTGAACAGGAAGCCCGTGGTGCCGTCCTCGATGCTGTCGGCAAGGCCGCCGGTGCGGGTGGCGATCGGCAGCGAAGCGAAGCGCTGAGCGTACATCTGGCTCAGGCCACAGGGCTCGAAACGCGACGGCATCAGCAGGAAATCGCTGCCCGCGTACATGCGCCGCGCTTCGGTCTCGCAGAAGCCGATGTGGGCGCTGACGCGACCCGGATAGCGCAGGGCCAGCGCCCGCACCTGACGTTCGATGTGCTGCTCGCCGCAACCGATGATCATCAGCTGGCCGCCGCGGGCAACGATGTGATCGGCCGCCTGGATGGTCAGGTCGATGCCTTTTTGCTGCACCAGACGCGATACCACGGCGAACAGCGGGCCGTTGGACGGCTCCAGGCCGAATTCCTCGCGAATGCGCGCGGCGTTCACCGCCTTGCCTTCCCAATCCGACTCGGTGAACTGCTGGCACAGGTGCGGATCGCTGCAGGCGCTCCAGCCGTCATCGATGCCGTTGAGCAGGCCGGTCAACTTGCCCTCGCGGGCCTTGACCTGCAGCAGTCCTTCCAGCCCATAGCCGAACTCCGGCGTGGTGATCTCCTGGGCGTAGGTGTGGCTGACGGTGGTGATGTGATCGGCGTAGACCAAGCCCGCCTTGAGGAAGGACACCTTGCCCCAGAACTCCAGGCCTTCCATCTGGAAGGCGTGCTCGGGAATGTCCAGGTCGGCGAGCACCGACGCCGGGAACAGCCCCTGGTAGGCCAGGTTGTGAATGGTGGTCAGGCAGGGCGTGGTCGAACCTTTCCAGCGCAGGTAGCCGGCGGCGAGACCGGTCTGCCAGTCATTCAGATGCAGCAGGTCGGGTACCCAGCGAATCGAGGCGTCGCCCAGGGCGAAGTCGGCGGCGGCGCTGGACAGCCGGCCGAAGCGGATGTGGTTGTCGGCCCAATCGACGTTGTCGAGGTCGCCGTAGGGGTTGCCCGGACGCTCGTAGAGTTCGGGGCAGATCAGGACGTAGACGACCAGACCGTCTTCCAGGTTGACGCGTCCGACGTCACAGGCGGGCATGGCGCCGCGAGCGGCGATGCGACCGACCATCTGCATGCGGTCCTTGACCGCGGCGATGACCTGGCGATAGCCCGGGACCAGCACCCGCACGTCGTGGGACGCGGCCAGGGCACGGGGCAGGGCGCCGGAGACCTCGCCCAGGCCTCCGGCCTTGACGAAATCGGAGATTTCCGGCGTTACGAAAAGTATGCGTTTACGACTTTCGACGACGGAGCTCAGTGTCAGTTGCGGTTCTTCCGAGCGCTTGCGAGGAGAGCTGGATCTGGTGGTGCGGGTGGCAGTTTCAACGGGCTCGAGAGCCCCAAATTTCCCCACGACGGCATTTGCCATGGCGCGCTCCCAATGCAGCGAGTTCGAGACTGAGGTTTACCTGATTGCTTCTTTCCTGAAGCCCGATGCTTCCTGGTTCAAAAACGCCTACAGCCGAGCTGCTACAGCCTTTTTGCCGATCATCTCTGACGAGATGCCTGGACTTAGGCGAGAACTGCTTCGCGAAACCCCAGCTTGCCCTCGCACTGACTCACGAACGACGTCACAAGTTTCCCGCGCGAATGTTGCGGTCTTGCTGATCCGTGCGAGATGCGTGCCCGAATTGCCCTGGTCATCCGCCGGCGCCGCTGTGGATATCCGCAGGATGAACCGCTTGATCATCGCGCAATTGCCGAAAATGACTGACGATTCAAACTTCTGGCTGGCGCACGGCAGGCTCATGCCTTTCGTCGGATGGTATCGCCGGCAGGTTATCCCGCCGCCCCAACTCGGTCCGCAGCTTGGGAAGACAGAGGGGAAACTCGCAGTTGATGAAGGTGATGAGCCGCTCGCGCACGAAGCAGCGCAGGTCCCAATTCTTCGAGGAGTCGCCGGAGCTGACGAGCACCCGGATCTGCATGCATTCGCTGGATGCGTCGGTCACCTGGAGCACGCAGACCCGGCCATCCCACAAATGGGGCACTTCCGCGCAGGCACGTTCCAATTCGGTGCGGATTGGCGCCAGCGGTAGGGAGTAGTCGACCCAGACGAACACCGAACCTATGAGGCTGGAAGACGAACGTGTCCAATTCTGGAACGGCGTCTCGATGAAGTACTGCAGCGGCACGACCAGCCGGCGGTCGTCCCAGATGCGGACCACGACGTAGGTGCCGGTGATCTCTTCCACGCGGCCCCACTCACCCTCGACGATCACCACGTCGTCCAGCCGAATGGGCTGGGTCACCGCGATCTGCAGCCCGGCGATGAGGTTGCCCAGCACCGGTCGTGCCGCGATACCGGCCACCAGGCCGGCGACCCCGGCGGAGGCCAGCAGACTGGCACCGACCTGGCGCACGGCGGGAAAGGTCATGAGCATCAGGGCTACGCCGATCAGCAGCACGACGAAACTCAGGCTGCGCACCAGCACGCGGTTCTGGGTCTGGATGCGGCGGGCACGCAGGTTATCGACGACGTCCACCGGATTGCGCAGGGCGATGGTCGCCCCCACCGCCTTGACTGCGCGTAGCCCAAGCCAGGTAAAGGCGGCGATGCTGAACAGACCGGTGACGTGCTGTACGGCGCGCAACAGGGGCAGGGCATCGGGTGCTGAATTCCAGACACCTTGCAGTACCACCAGCGGCACGGCGAGGCGCGCGGGCCGCTCCGCGTACTTCACCAGGTTGCGGGCGAGCAGAAACGGGTTGGCCAGGCGGCGAATGGCGGCGAAGGCCAGGGTCAGGGCGATGGCGCTGATCGCCAGGGCGATCGCCGCCGCGATCAGGGTCGTGACCCATGGGGCCTGTAGCCAGCCCGTCCAGTCGATGGCCGTCATGCGCTTTTCCTCCGGCAGACGGCTCCCCAGGATCCACAGAGCTGTCGCGTCCGAATCGCGGGAAGCCCTTAGGGATACCTGATGTCCGACTGGCGAAATTCCGCCACGGTTCCCGGCAGGTCCTTTGACCGCCGCGCGGCCAGCTATAATACCACCCCTGATGCGTTCATTACCTGGCACCTGGGGGAATTTTTCCGCCGGCTGGCGCGGCGCAATGTCGCAGGGCGGGTCTAGGCTGAACGGGCTGGGCGATGGGCGGCGGCGGGTGGCACGGGTGGGGATATCCTGCGCCGCCAGTACCTCGACGCGATCGGCGGCCTGGCGGGACATGACCGGCCCCGACCAGGCTACCGGGCGGTGGCCATGGCGTCCGCGGCGGAAGGAAACTGCCCGCCGACCCCGGATGAGGGTAGAATTCGCGCCCCTACAAGACACGTACCGTCGAACGGCGGACCTGCGAAGATCGAGACGGATTTATGAAACCAGTGGTAGTGGTCGTCGAAGACGAGAACATGTTGCTCGGGTTGATGGAAGAGGTGCTCGAAGGCGAAGGCTTCGAGGTGCGTACCTTCGGTACCGCGGATCAAGCCTGGGAACACCTGTCGAGCGTGCGACCGACCCCCGATCTGCTGATCACCGACGTTCGCATGCCTGGCGCCATCGACGGTCTCGAGTTGGCGCGACGCGTCAAGCAGCAGCTGCCGGGCCTGCCCATCATCGTCTCGTCGGGCTATTTCGAAGAGCTGCAACCCGAGCGCGCACCGGACATCTATTACCTGCCCAAGCCCTGGCGCTTCGATGACCTGCTGGCGGGCTGCTTCCGCTTCCTCAAGCAGCGCTGAGCCTGACTCCCCTCCGGGTCACCGGATCTCGCCACCGGCCTTTCACCCAGCCGGCGCGAGATCCGGACAATGCGAACGCCGGCTGGCGGCGCCTAAGCTGATTCCATTTCGTTATTTATCTTCCAATCTTTAGATCGTTTAGCTTGGCCTCCTGCTCGCGTCGCTTCGACGCCCACAGCGCTCGAACGAGCGCTACGACAAGGAGGCCTCAGTGAAATCCCTCATCACCTCCCTGGTGTTCACGGTCAGCGCTCTGGCACTGACCGTTCAAGCCCAGGCCGCCGATCTGGTGATCGGCTACCAGACCGGTGTCGATCCTTCCAAGGTCGCCCAGGCCGATGGCCGCTATGAAAAGGCGATCGGTCAGCGGATCGACTGGCGGCGCTTCAACAGCGGCCCGGAAGTGGTCGCGGCGCTCGCCTCGGGCGATGTGCAGATCGGCAACCTCGGCTCCAGTCCCTTGGCGGCTGCCACGTCCCGCAAGTTGCCATTGGTGACCTTCATCGTCTCGGCGCAGATCGATTCCGCCGAGGCGCTGGTGGTGCGTGACGGCAGCGGCATCGCCACGCCCGAACAGCTGGTGGGCAAGACCATCGCCACGCCCTTCGTGTCCACCTCCCACTACAGCCTGCTGGGCGCCCTCAAGCATTGGGGCGTCGATCCCACCCAGGTGAAGATCGTCAACCTCAACCCCACCGAGATCGCCGCGGCCTGGCGCCGCGGCGACATCGATGGCGCCTTCGTCTGGTCGCCAGCCCTGGGGGAGATCAAGAAGAACGGCAAGGTGCTCGCCGATGCCGCCCAGGTGGGTGCCTGGGGCGCCCCCACCTTCGAGGTCTGGGTCGCCCGCAAGGACTTCGCCGAGCAGCATCCCGAGATCGTCAGCCAGTTCGCCAAGGTCACCCTCGACGCCTTCGCCGACTACCAGGCCCAGGGTAAGCGGTGGGGCGCGGATTCCGAGCAGGCGAAGAAGATCGCTCGCCTCACCGGTGCGGACGCGGCCGACGTTCCCGAACTGCTGGCCGGCTCGCGCTATCCGGCTGCGCAGGCCCAGCTCGGTGCCGAGCTGCTCGGCGGCGGGACGGCCAAGGCCATCGCCCGCACCGCGGAATTCCTGAAAGAGCAGAAACGCATCCCCACGGTACTGGACGACTACTCGCCCTACGTGAGCGCCGAGTACGTTCGCAAGGCCCCCTGATACCCCTCTTCACGCCACGACTCGCCCCTCTTCGGAGGGGCTTTTTTTCCCTCGACAGGAGCCGGTCATGAGTCGACTCAGCCTGGAGCAGGCCAGCCTCGGATTCGTCCGGGCGGGCCGGACGCAGCCGATTCTGCAACATCTCGATCTGTCCATCGCCAAGGGCGCCGCCGTGGTGGTGCTGGGCCCCTCCGGCTGCGGCAAGTCCAGCCTGCTCAATGTGCTCGCCGGTTTCCAGCCGCTGGATGGCGGCCGGGTCCGGCTCGCTGGTCGCACCCTGGTGGGACCGGGCGGCGAGCGCGGCGTGGTGTTCCAGGACGATGCCCTGATGCCCTGGCTGAACGCGCTGGAGAATGTCGCCCTCGGTCTCCGTTTGCGTGGCCTGGCGCGCGGCGAACGAGACCGTCGCGCGCGGGAGATGCTCGAGCTGGTGGGGCTGGAGCAACATGGCGAACACGCCATCGGCGAACTCTCCGGCGGCCAGCGTCAGCGCCTCGGACTGGCCCGCGCCCTGGCGGTGGACCCGGATTTCCTGCTGCTGGACGAACCCTTCGGCGCCCTCGATGCCCTGACCCGCGAGCGCATGCAGCTCCTGCTGTTGAAGGTGTGGAAGCGCACCGGCAAGGGGTTGTTCCTCATCACCCACAGCGTCGACGAGGCGCTGTTCCTGGCCACCGAACTGTTGGTGCTGGATGGCCCGCCGGCACGCATCGTCCGGCGCCTGGACGTGCCGTTCTCGCGGCGCTACCTGGCCGGAGAGCCGGTCCGCGAAATCAAGGCCGATCCCCGCTTCGCCGAATGGCGCCAGGAACTGCTCGACCTCTTTCTGCAGGAGACGCCCGACCATGTCCGCTGAAACCCTGAGGACCCCGGCGCAGGCGCTGCGGGAAAAACGCCGCTTCCCGCTGGACCGCCGCCGCGTCGCCGCCCTCGGCACTCTGACCGCCGTGGTGACGCTCTGGTGGAGCGCGACCCACTTCGGCTGGGTGGACACCTTGTTCCTGCCGTCGCCCGAGCAATTGGTCGTGGCCCTGCGCGGGCTGCTCGCCGACGGCTACCTGGATGCGACCCTCTGGCAGCACCTGGGCACCAGTCTGCTGCGGGTGCTCGCTGCGCTGCTCGCCGCCGTGCTCACCGCGGTGCCCCTGGGTATCGCCATGGGGCTCAACCCAACGCTGAACGCCGCCCTGGACCCACTGGTGGAGTTCTATCGACCGATTCCGCCGCTGGCCTATCTGCCGCTCATGGTGATCTGGTTCGGCATCGGCGAGCTGTCCAAGGTGCTGCTGATCTACTTGGCGCTGTTCGCGCCGCTGCTGATCGCCACCGTGGGCGGGGTGCGCCGCGTCGATCACACCCGCATCCTGGCCGTGCGTTGCCTCGGCGCTTCACGCGGGCAGGTGGTACGCCACGTCATCCTGCCCAGCGCCTTGCCGGACATCCTCACCGGTCTGCGGATCGCCCTCGGGGTGGGCTGGTCGACCCTGGTGGCCGCCGAGCTGATCGCCGCCAACCGCGGCCTCGGCTTCATGGTGCAGTCGGCCGCCCAGTTCATGGCCACCGACGTGGTGGTGGTGGGCATCCTGTTGATCGCCAGCATCGCCCTGTCCATCGAACTCGGCTTGCGCGCCCTGCAGCGGCGCTACGCCGGTTGGAAGTGAGGAGCAGCCAGATGACCGTTACCTTCGAACGCCTGAGCCCGGCGCTGGGCGCCCGCGTCCACGGCCTCGACCTAGGTGCACCCCTGACCGCCGCGAATCATGCGGCGCTGCACCAGGGGCTGCTGGAGCATCAGGTCCTCTTTCTGCGCGACCAACTGCTCACCCCGCGCCAGCAACGTGACGTGGCGGCGCTGTTCGGCGACCTGCATATCCATCCGATCTACCCCAAGCACCCCGAGCAGGCAGAGATCCTGGTGCTGGACACCGAACTCAACGACCTGCGCGACAACGCCCTCTGGCATACCGACGTCAGCTTCATCCAGACGCCGCCGCTGGGCTCGCTGCTCAGTGCCCGGCAGTTGCCGCCCTATGGCGGCGATACCCTCTGGGCCAGCAACTCGGCGGTCTACGCCGCGCTGTCCGCGCCCATCCGCGAGCTGCTCGATGGCCTCAGCGCCTGGCACGACCTGAGCAAATCCTTCCCGCTGGAGCGCTTCGGCCAGACGCCGGACGCCCTGGAACGCTTCAATGCGGCACGGGCGGCCAATCCGCCGGTACGCCATCCGCTGGTGCGGGTGCATCCGGAGACCGGGGTGAAGGGGTTGTTCGTCAGCGAGGGTTTCACCACCCGCATCGTCGAATTGGCGGAGAGCGAGAGCGACGCCCTGTTGCGGCTGCTGTTCGCCCATGCCGCGCGGCCGGAATTCCAGGTGCGCTGGCAGTGGCAGGTGGGGGACCTGGCGTTCTGGGACAATCGCATCACCCAGCACTACGCCTGTGACGACTATCGTCCCCAGCGCCGCGTGATGCACCGGGCGACCATCCTCGGTGATCGGCCGCGCGGACCTCGGGACGGGCGCTGACGCGGAGCGCTGCCGGGTCCCGGCTCGCCGGTCCGGGCGCGACGCCGGACGTCAGTTGCCGAGGACGTCCACCAGGCCGACGATGAAGAACAGCAGGATGCAGATGGCCGCGACCACGACCGGGATGAAGCGGGGGTCCTTGATGGCCTTCCACAGGGCCTGACGATTGCTGCGGGACTTGTCCATGACGCCACTCCTTCGGAAAAGGCCGCGAGCTTACGGCATGGCGGGACGGTCGAACAGCGGCCCACGGCGGCGCGCTCGGCAACCGGTCGGACCGGGCGAACGCGCCTGCGCGGCTCAGGCCACGCCGATCTTCCACTGGGGCGGCGGCGGAGTGCCGTTGACCGCGAAGTCGCCGACGATCCGGTCCTTGTAGATACGTGGATTGTGCGAGGCGAGGGTGCGGGCGTTGCGCCAGAAGCGATCCAGGCCCTGGGGTCTCAGGGTCGCCGAGGCACCCAGGGCATCGAACAGCCGGCTGGAGGCGTCGATGATGAGATCGGTGACCACGTTCAGCGCCTGGCAGACCTCCAGTTCCGCCAGGGCCACCGCCTGGTCCTCGGCGGCCTGGTCGTCCGCGTGGCGCAGGTCATACACCCGCTGCAACGCTGCGGCGGTCTCGAGGGTGATCACCCCGGCGCAATAGGCGGCGCTGCGGACCTTGCCCACCACCTCGAGGACCTGGGGGTCCTGACTGACCCGGTCGGCGTTGCCGATGGTGAAGGTGCGGGTGCGGGCGGCCACCGCCGCGGCGACCTCGGTGCTCATCGCACGACCCATGCCGGCGAGGTTGGCCAGGTGGAAAACCTGGAAGAAACCCGGCGAATAGCGAAAGCGCTCGCCCACCGCCACCACGTCCTCGGCGGCGACCCGCACGTTGGTGAAGGTCGCCGTACCGCTGGCGGTGAGGGTCTGGCCGAAGCCGTTCCAGTCGTCCAGCACTTCGACGCCGGGTGCCTCGCGGCGGACCGTGGCCATGACCCGATTGCCGTCATCGTCGGTGGCGCCCACGTCGATCCAGTCGGCGTACAGCGAGCCGGTGGTGTAGAACTTGATGCCCGAGAGCAGCAACTGGTCGCCGTCGCGCCGCAGCCGGGTGCTGAATTCGGCCCGCCGGGCGTCACCGACTTCGCTGGACGCGGGACCCAGGGTCTCGCCCGCGGCGATGCGGGCGAACCAGCGCTCGCGACGTCGTTCGTCAGCGCTGTTCAGCAGGCCCTCGACGAACCCCATGTGGCCGCGCAACGCCTGCACCAGGTTGGAATCGGCCTCGCCCAACTCGATGAGCAGGGCAAATAGCTCCGGGAGGGTCACCCCCGCGCCGCCTTGCGCCGGAGGCAAGCGCAGGGCGGTGAAGCCGGCGGCCTTGAGCCAGCCCAAGGCTTCGACGGGCAGTTGGCGCTGGACTTCCCGTTCGATGGCGCCGTCGCGAATGCGCTGGAACAGTGGACGGAAGCGCGCCGACAGTTCGGCGTGGCGAGGGGAGGGGCCGGCGCCCCAGCCTGAGGAAATGACGGTCATGCGCAACAGGGTCCTTCTGGTCGTTTCACTGGAGATCGGGGTCGAGGAAGTCGGTGAGGACGTCATCGCGCAGGGCGAGGAACGCCGGGTCGCTGCGATGCCGTGGGCGCGGCAGGTCGATCTCGACGATGCGGCGGATGCGCCCCGGGTGCGGTTCCATCACCACCACCCGGTCGCCGAGGAGGACCGCTTCGTCGACATCGTGGGTCACCAGCAGCATGGTGGTGCCTTCGCGCTGCCAGATGCGTTGCAACTCGTTCTGCAGGCGGGCGCGGGTGAGGGCGTCCAGGGCGCCGAGGGGCTCGTCCAGCAACAGCACCCGGGGGCGGTTGACCAGGCCACGGGCGATCGCCACGCGTTGCGCCATGCCACCGGAGATCTGCTGCGGATAGGCGGCGGCGAAGCCTTCCAGGCCTACGAGGCGCAGGTGATCCCAGACGCGCTCGGTCTTTTCTGCCGCGCTCAGGGGCGCGTTGCGGAGGCCCACCGCGACGTTCTGCTCCACGGTCAACCAGGGAAACAGGCGGTGATCCTGGAAGACGATGCCGCGATCCAGGCCGGTGCCGACCACGGGCTGGCCATCGAGCTGGATGCTGCCCTGGTAGTCGTCGTCGAGGCCGAGGATGAGGCGCAGGAGGGTGGATTTGCCGCAACCGCTGGCGCCGACGATGCTGATGAACTCGCCGGGCGCGACGTCCAGGCGGATGTCCTGCAGCACCTGGAGCGCACCGGCGGGACGGCGGGGATCGACGAAACTCTTGCTGACGTGGTCGATGGCGAGGCTCATGAGGTCTCCTTGCGACTAGCGGCCATAGCGCCGCAGCAGGCGCCGTTCGAGGCGCCGGGTGAAGAGGTTGAGGGAGGCGCCGACCAGGCCGATCACCACCATGCCGACCAGCACCAGGTCCATGCGGAAGTGCTCGCTGCCCTCGACCAGGGTATTGCCGATACCCTCGCCGGAGACCAGCAGGTATTCGGCGCCGAGGGTGGCGAGCCAGGAATAGATCAGGGCGAGATAGAGGCCGGTGAAGATCGTCGGCAGCGCGGCCGGCAGCATCACCTCCCGCAGCGTCTGGCGGCGGCTGTAGCCGTAGACGCGGGCGACTTCCAGCAGGCGCGGGGGGACGCTGCGCAGGCCGTCGCAGGTGTGCACGGTGACCGGCACCAGCGCCGCCAACGACAGGAAGACCACCTTGGCGACATCGCCCAGGCCGAACCAGACCGAGATCAGGGGAATCCAGGCGAACAGCGATACCTGCTTGAAGGTGTTGAAACTCGGCCCGACCAGGCGCTCGAACAGGCGTGACTGGCTGAGCAGGTAGCCGAGCACCAGCCCGGCTAGGGTACCGATGGTGAAACCGGCGAGGTCACGCGCCAGACTGGCGGCCAGCATGCGCCAGAGTTGTCCCGAGGCCAGCAGCTCCCAGGCCGTGGTGAGCACCCGTTCCGGGCTGACCAGCAGGGGGGAAGGCGTGTCGTCCAGCTGGGTCCACGACCACCAGGTGGCGATCGCCGCCACGGGCAGCCACCAGCCACGCGTGGCCTGCCCGGACGATGCCGCGTGTGGCGCGGTCATGCACCACCCCCGCTCGCGGTCCAGCCCCGTCCGAGTCGCCGTTCGAAGGTGTCGAAGCCACGGTCGATGGCGTAGCCGACGGCGCCGACGACCACGACCGCCGCCATCACCAGATCGAGCTGGAACAGCTGGCGGCCGTAGACGATCAGATAGCCGAGGCCTTCGCTGGACGCCACCAGCTCCACCACCACCAGTGACAGCCAGGCCTTGGTGAAGCCCAGCCGCAGGCCGGTGAAGAGCGTCGGGATGCCGGCCGGGAGCACGACGCCCGTGATGATCTGACGTCGGCTGAAGCCGTTCACCCGGCCCACCTCGACCAGGCCCCGGGGCGCCTCGCGGAACACCTGCAACGTCGCCAGGGTGACCGGGACCAGCGCCGCCTTGGCGATGAGGACGTACTTGAGCGGCTCGCCGATGCCGAACAGCAACAGGGCGAAGGGTAGCCAGCCCAGCACCGGGATCTGCACCAACGCATTGAAGGTGGGTAGCAGCAACTCCCTCAGCCGAGATGAGAGGCCCATGGCGGCGCCCAGCAGTGCTCCCAGGCCAGCCCCCAGCAGGAAGCCCACCAGCACCCGCTGCAGACTGGCGCCGGCATGCAGCCAGAGATCGCCGCTGCGGGTCAGTTCCACCAGCGTCTCGTAGACATAGCTGAGGGGCGGCAGGACCTGGGGCGAGACCCAGCCCTGCACCACGCCGAGTTGCCAGATGCCCAGTACCGTCAGCGGTAGGGCGAAAGGTAGCGCGGGATACAGCCAGCGGCGGACGACCGGTATGGTGGCGGCCGGCCGCCGCGCCACTGGCGTCGCGCGGGGCGTCAGGGGCAGGGCGTCAGCGCGACTCATGCTGGGCGACCTCCGCTGCCGGTTGCGGAGCCGCCTGGGCCAGCGGCAACCGCGTCCGTCCATCGGCGGCGTAGGCGACCCAGAAGCTTTGCAGGTTCTGCCGTTGCAGCGCCTGCTCCAGATAGCGGGTATCGAACCAGCCATCGAGCTGGACCGGACGGCGGATCAGCTTCTCCTGTCTGGCCTGGTCGGCGACCGCCTGATAGCGGCCCTTGACGAAGCCGTCCACCAGCGGCGAATTGCGGTCCTTCAGCGACTGCCCGGCGTACTCCGCCTGCCAGGACGTGAGGGGGGCGCCGGACTTGGCCCACTCCTCCAGCAAGGCCTGGCGATTGCCTTCCTCGGAGGCCCATTTGGCCGCCTGGACCACCACGTCGACCACCTTCTGCGTCTGCGCGGGATGCTCGCGCTCGTACTCCCCGCGGACCGTGAGCGCTACCTGCCGGGTCAGGCGCGGGTCCTGGCCCTGGGTGCTGTAGATGATGTCCACCAATCCCTGGTCGCGCAGCTTGAACAGTTCCAGGCCGCCGAAGGCCGCATCCACTCCCTTGGCGGCGAGCGCCGCCTGGGTGCTCCCGGTGTCGAGGTTGATCACCTTGAGATCGCGCTCGCTCAGTCCCTGTTCGGCCAGCACGTTGATGGCGACCAGATGGCCATTGGTACCGCGGAAGATGGCGACCTTCTTGTCCCTGAGGTCGGCGATATTGCTGATCGGTGAGCCCTTGGGCACCGCCACGTAGACGTTGGAACGGGTGCCGAGGGTGACCAGCAGCTTGGTGTCGAGGCCATTGGCCCGGGCCACCACCTGGGGCAGATCGCCCTGATAGGCGAAATCGATCTGCCGATTCGACAAGGCTTCGTTGACCGCCGGCCCGGCACCCTTGAAGAAGAACCACTGCACCTCGGTATCAGTGCCGGCGAAAGCCTTTTCCAGCAATTGCTGGTTGCGCACCACTCCCAGCGGGGTGCCGCCGAAGGTCAGGGGATCGCCACCTCCGGCCTGGGCGATGCCGATGCGCACAACCTCGGCGTGGGCGGCACCGGTGGTACCGATCAGGGCGATGGCCGCGATGAGGCGGCGGCCGGGGTTTGCAGAACGTCCCATGTCAGGCTCCTCGTTGAACGGTCAGGCGGCCAGGTGCTTCTTGTCGGCCTCGGTACGCGGCGAGCGGGCTTCGGCGGTGGGCTTGATGGCCTGGCTGGGCCGGCCGTCCACGCCGAAGGGCACCTCGCCGGCGATGGTGGTCCGGCGCACGATGCGTTCGGCGCTGCCGTAGTCGTCGATGGCGATGTGCTGGGTGGCGCGGTTGTCCCAGAGCACCACGTCGCCCGCCTGCCAACGCCAGCGCACGGTGTTCTCCAGGGCCGTCACCCGATCCTGGAACAGGCGCAGCAACTGGCGCGAGTCATTGGCGCTCACGCCCTGCAGCTGCTTGACGAAATGTCCCAGCACCAGCGCGCGCTCGCCGGTTTCCGGGTGGACGCGCACCAGCGGATGCTCGGTCTCGTACACCTCGGCGGTGAATTCCTCGCGGTAGCGGCGCAGGCCGTTGGCTTCGGCGTGGCGCGGCGGGGCGTAGTCGTACAGATTGGTGTGCAGGGCGCGCAGGCCATCGGCCAGGACCTTGAGTGGTTCCGGCAGATCGGCGTAGGCGGCCGCGGTGTTGGCCCATACGGTGTCGCCACCCTGGGCCGGCACCACCACCCCGCGCAAAATGGAAATCTTCGGATAATCCACCACGAAGGTGACGTCGGTGTGCCAGGAGTTGGCGCGGCTGTTCCGCGAGTCCAGGTTGAGAATGGCCGCGCTGCGTTCCGCGGATCTCACGGTGGGGTGGGGTACTTGCTCGCCGAAGCGGCGGGAGAAGGCTTCGTGCTCGTCGTCGCTGAGGTGTTGATCGCGCAGGAACAGCACCTTGTGGGTCAGCAATGCCTGGTGAAGCGCGGCGAAGGTCGCTTCGTCGAGCGCTGCCGACAGTTTCACGCCGCTCACCTGAGCGCCGATACGGCCAGTGACGGGTTCGATAACGAGAGACATGGCAACACTCCTGGCGGGATGAAAGGTCGCTGGAGTGTAGAAGCGGATTTCGCGATGTTTCTAATCTTAAAAGCGACTAAGTTTATGCCGCTGTCCTGTTGTTATTTCACTGTTCCCTGAACAACACTTTCGGTTGATTCTCCGTGTCTTGGCCGGTTCTTCATCTTGCTGTATTCATTGACTTTATTGGTTCCTGGAAGAAATTTAGCCCGGTTCGACGAGGCCCGCTGTTCGCCCTGAAACAGTGGCTGCTAAGAGTAGAGAGCAAGGGTATTAGGTCAGGCCACAACGTTATTTGGCGTGAGCACCTTACTTGATTAGGGTCGTGTTTCCCTTGGTCATGTCGGGTGCGGTGGTGACTGTCTATCTGGATGCGCGGCAGCGCCGCTTCGTGAAGTTGTTGCAGCGAACCGTCACGGCGCGCAGCGAGTGGCCGACCTGGGCGCTGCTGATCGGCGTCTATGGCGGTTGGCTGGGGTTGATCAGTGCCTGGTCATGGGCCGGCTACTGGCTGCTGCCACCCCTGGTTCTCATCCTGGTGCTCCACCAGTCGTTGCAGCACGAACTCATCCACGGGCATCCCACTCGCTGGCAAGGGCTCAATGCGCTGTTGGCCTACCCACCGCTCGGTCTCTGGTTTCCCTATCCGCTCTATCGCGATAGCCATCTGCAGCACCATCAACGCGAGCATCTCACCGATCCCCAGTTCGATCCGGAGAGCCGCTATCTGACCGGCGAGCTCTGGGAGCGGCGTGGTCCGGCCGGGCGCGGATTGCTATGGCTGGACAAAACCCTGATTGGCCGCCTGCTGGTAGGACCCTTCCTCTCGTTGTACGGGACGCTCTACCAGGAGCTCCAGCGGTGGCGCCTCGGCGAGCGCACCGTGCTGCGGGTATGGCTCCTGCATCTCGCGCTGACGACCGGCCTGTTGCTCGGCATCGAGCACCTGACGGGAATGCCTGCGGTCGTCTATGTCCTGGGTGTCGCCTGGCCCGCCCTGGCGGTGGCCCTGATTCGCTCCTTCTACGAACACCGACCCGCCCAGGACCCGGCGCGGCGCTGCGTGCTGAACGAGAGCCGCGGCCCTCTGCGCGCCTTGTTCCTGAACAACAGCCTGCATCTGGTGCATCACGATCTGCCGGGGCTGCCCTGGTACCAGATTCCGCGGGTCTATCGCGTCCGGCGCAAGGCCTATCAGGCGCGCAGCGGACACTTCGTCTTCGCCGACTACCTCGAGCTGGCCCGCCGCTTCGCTTGGCGTCCGGTGGATGCACCCCTGCATCCCTCCGCGCCTCTCGTACCTCGATCGGCGCGGGACCCAGAGCGTCCCTGCGCTCACTCCCTGCCCTGGTAATACCACCCCTTCATCAGATCGGAGGGTGGAGGTGGCCCGCGACTCGCATGGTGATCAGGCTGACGGGCAGGGAGCGAGCGTCTGCTAGAGTGCGGCCTTCGCGGATTCCAAGGGCAGGCACGTGCAGGAACAGAACTTCGAGGCGATCGTCCTGGGGCTGGGCGCCATGGGGGCGGCCACCCTCTATCAACTGGCCAAGCGCGGCGTGAAGGCCGCCGGAATCGACCGTCACTCGCCACCCCACGACCTGGGTTCCAGCCATGGCGCGACGCGGATCACCCGCCAGGCGGTGGGCGAGGGTGCGGCCTACGTGCCACTGGCGCTGCGTTCGCACCAGCTGTGGCGGGAGCTGGAGGCGGAGCGGGGCGTCGCGCTGTTCGAGCAGTGCGGGGTGCTGATCATGACGGCTACCGCCACGGCGACGAGTCATCATGGCCGCCCGGATTTCACCCGTGCCACCCTGGAACTGGCGCGGCGTTACGGCATCCCGCATGAAGAGTGGGACGGCCCCACCATCCGCCAGCGCTTTCCGCAGTTCCAGGTCGACGACGCTGCGCTCGGCTATTTCGAGCCGGGTGGAGGCTACCTCCATCCCGAAGCCTGTATCCGGGCGCAGCTGGAGGGTGCCCAGGCGCATGGCGCTCAGGTGTTCACCGACACCGCCATCGAGGCCCTGGTTCGAGACGGGCAGGGGGTGATCCTGCGCTCCGCCCAGGGCAGCTGGCGCGCCGAACGGGTCATCGTCGCCGCCGGCATGTGGAGCGCCGGGTTGCTCGGTGCGCCCTTCACGGACCTGCTACGCGTCTGCCGGCAAACCCTGCACTGGTTCGAGGTGGCCGATCCCGCGCGTTTTCCGCCCGATTCACCCAGCTTCATCCTGGCGCACGGCAGCGGCGACAGCGATCTCTTCTACGGCTTCCCACCTTTGCCAGGCGAGCACTCGGTCAAGGTCGCCACCGAACAGTATTTGGATAATACCACCCCTATAGAGATTGACCGGGCCCTTCGCCCTGATGAATCGAGCAGGCTGTTCGGTGATCAAGTGGGACGCTGGGTGGGTGGCTTGTCACCCCGGACGGTACGCAGTGCGGTCTGCGCCTATACCGTCACACCCGACTTCGGCTTCATCGTCGATGAGCATCCCGCGCTGCCGGGCGTCACCGTGGTCAGTGCCTGTTCGGGGCATGGGTTCAAGCATTCCGCTGCCCTGGGAGAGGCCCTGGCGCAGCGGGTGGTGGCGGGACGCAGCGACATCGACTTGAGCGCCTTCGCCCTGGCGCGGTTCGGCTAGCGGTTGCGCACCGTCAGGGTGACCAGGCGAGTGACCACCAGGGCGATGTACATCACCCCGGAGAATTGCCCGAGCATCACCAGGGACCGGGCCATGGGTCGAACCGGGTAGATGTCGCTCAGGCCGACGCCCGAGAGGATGGCGAAGCTCACGTAGAGGAGCTCCGTCCAGCTGCGCGGGGCGGCGGAATCGACGGCGGCGGTGAAACTACCCGGCAATAGGATCTGGCAGGCCGAGAAGGCGTGGGCGAAAGCCCACGCCAGCAGGGTGAAGGTCGCACCCACGGCGAAGAGTTCGTCGGTGGTGGCGCGCTGGTCCTCCATCATGTAGGCGATGAGGCTACCGGCGGTGTAGAAGTAGAAGATGGCGTCCAGGATCGCCAGGGCCAGCACCAACTGGTGTTCGCCCTGCCATTCGATCAGCACCGTGAGCACCAGGATGCAGCCGGCCAGGATGAAGCCCAGCCACTGGATGGTCGGGCTGCGGCGCACCATGCGTAGTGCGGTGGCCAGGACGATGATGCCGAAGGCGCCGACCAGGGCGCGACCGTGTTCCTGGTGCTCCACCAACGGATAGAGCAAGAGCCCGAGCAGCTGGATGAACAGCAGGTTGGCTGACGGGTAGCGGACCAGGTAGTGCAGGGGGGTCTTCATCGGCGCTCGGCGGAAGGCTCAGGGGCGGCAAGCGTAGCGGTTGACGCTCCGCTGCGCCACGGGCCGGACGTAGCTGAGAGGCGCCCCCGATCCATGGCGGGCTGTCAGCCGGCCTTGCGGCGGGTGGCGGGCAGCAGCACGGTCAGCACGCCCAGCAGCGGCATGTAGGAGCACAGCTGGTAGACGTATTCGATGCCGTGGTGGTCCGCCAGCGCACCTAGGCCGGCTGCGGCGATGGCGCTGAAGCCGAACATCAGGCCGAAGAAGACGCCAGCGATCATGCCGACGTTGCCGGGTACCAGCTCCTGGGCATAGACCACGATGGCGGAGAAGGCCGAGGCGAGGATGAAGCCGATGATGACGCTGAGCACACTGGTCCAGAACAGGTCCACGTAGGGCAGGGCCAGGGTGAAGGGCGCCGCGCCGAGGATCGAGAACCAGATGACCGCCTTGCGCCCGATGCGGTCGCCGATGGGGCCACCGAGGAAGGTGCCGGCCGCCACCGCGCCCAGGAACAGGAAGAGGTGCAGCTGGGAGCTGGCCACCGACAACCCGAAGCGCTCGATCAGGTAGAAGGTGAAGTAACTGGTGATGCTGGCCATGTAGATGTACTTGGAGAACACCAGCAGGGCCAGGACCGCCAGGGCGAAGGTCACCCGTCCCCGCGACAGCCCGTGATCCACCTTCGCCGCCTTGCGTCCCTGGGCGCTGCGCAGGTGATTGCGGTACCAGCGCGACAGGCCGTACTGCACGCCGATGGCGAAGACGGCGAAGAGGGCGAACCAGGCGACGTGGGTTTGACCGTAGGGGATGACGATGGCGGCGGCCAGCAGCGGACCGATGGCGGTACCGGCGTTGCCGCCGACCTGGAAGGTCGACTGCGCCAGGCCGAAGCGCCCACCCGATGCCAGTCGTGCCACTCGTGAGGTTTCCGGGTGGAAGGTGGAGGAGCCGACGCCGATCAGGGCCGAAGCGGCCAGGATCGCCGGAAAGCTGCCGACGAAGGCCAGGAGCAGCACGCCGAACAGGGTGCAGACCATCCCTGCCGGCAGCAGATAGGGCTTGGGATGACGATCCGTGTGGAAACCGATCCAGGGTTGCAGCAGCGAGGCCGTGATCTGGAAGGCGAGGGTGATCAGACCGATCTGGGTAAACGTCAGACCATAGCTGTCCTTGAGCATCGGATAGATCGAGGGCAGTACCGATTGGATGAGGTCGTTGACCAGATGCGCAAGGGCGCAGGAAGCGAGAATTCCCATCACCAGCGGCGAGGCCGCCGCGGTACCGGCGACAGCGGTCTCGCCGACGGTGAGCGGGGAGGCAGAGGAAACGGCCATGCAGGTATTACCCTTATTATTTATGTCCAGCCCTTCACTGTGGCATCCTGTGGAATCGGAATCCAGCGCTAGTTACCGGATGTTTCCGGCGGCAGGTGCCGCGGGCTCGGGCCTGATGGTTCGAGGCGGCATCCGATGGCGCTGGTCCATCCTGTTCCAGCCTTTCGTAACGGCCCAACCATGACTGTCAAAGATCCACTGCTGCTCGACCAACAACTGTGCTTCTCCCTCTATTCGGCTTCGCTCGCCATGACGCAGCTCTACAAGCCGTTACTCGAGAGCATGGGCCTGACCTTTCCGCAGTACCTGATCATGCTGGTGCTCTGGGAGCACGACGGCCTCACGCTCAAGGAGCTGTCCAACCGGCTGCGTCAGGATTCGGGCGCCCTGACGCCGGTGGTCAAGCGCCTTGAAGGGGCGGGTCTGGTCACCCGGCGGCGCAGCGCGGAAGACGAGCGCAATCTGTCCATCGAACTCACCGCGGACGGGCGTGCCCTGCGCGACCGTGCCAGCGGCGTCAACAGCCGGGTGCGCAAGGTCTGTGCCCTGGGCGATGCCGGGCTGGACGATCTTCGCGAGACCCTGGTGCGGCTCCGCAGCCGCCTCGACGCGGAAGGCGTGACGACGTCCTGAACCAACTTCCGGCCGGGGGTTCCCATGGCTACCCCCGCCCAGGAATGCGTATGACCGTCACCTATCAGCCTGACCGCGACTATCTCCTCGTCGACGTCGCCAGCGGTCGCACCGCCGGCAAGCTGCTGCAAGGCGAATTGCACATCGCCGAGGGTTGCGACGGCGAAGACCCGCGTACCTATGCCCGACTGCTCGGCACGGTGCTGCGCAGCACCCTGGGCGACGAGGTGGGACAGCTGGAGGGCAACGTCCTGACCCTCAGACGCACCGGCATCCAGTTGCGGTTGGTTCCGGTGGAAATCGCCTGCGACTGATCCCGGCCGTCCAGCGGGCCGCGCGCCGAGCGCCCCGACAGCGGCCGCTTCCCTTGCGGGTTCCGCTGCGACCGGCAGGGCGGGTCCGTCCAGGCGCCGCTCGACGCCGCCGAGCATCCCGGCCCGGCACTTCCCGGGCGGTCGGCGCCGCCACGGCGGACGGGAAATTCTCCATACCGTCGGGCAAGGCGTTCGCGCGAAGGCCGAGAGTCGCCATCCGCCGTTGTCATCAGATGTCTTTCGCCAACGCTGGCCTTTTGTAATCAAGCCGACATCTGACTTCCCTAGGCTGCGCGCATTATCGTCTTCTGGTAGTGGCGACCATGCTCCTTCTCTTCGTTCCCCTGCGTCGTTTTTCCCGCCGATCCTGGCTCCGCTCGCTCAAGACCGGCCCGCGGATGCTCTGCTCCTTCACCTTCGCCGCCGTGCTGTTGGCCGGGCTCGGCAGCTTTTCGCTGTGGGAGATGCAGCAATTGCGGCACCAGGCGCTGATCGTGGAGCAGGACAGCCTGCCGAGCATCGCCATCGCCGATGCCCTGGCGATCAACCTGGGGAAGTTGCGCAACCAGGCGTCGGTGGTCCTGCTCAACGCCGAGGACCCCGGCGCCGTGGCCATGAGCAAGATCACCCTGGAACAGTTGGTGAACGAAACCGATCAGCTCTTCGGCGACTACGACGCGGTGATCTCCGACGCTACCGAAGGTGACTCGCTGAAGGCGTTGCACGAGGCCTATGAGCCCTTCGTGAGCGGTCTGCGCCAGCAGGTCCAACTCATCGAGCAGCAGCAGCTCCCGGGTGCGCGGCTGCAGCTGGATACCGTGGTGACCCTCAAGGGCGATCTGATGGACATGCAGGTGCAGCTGTTGCGGGAGTTGAACAAGCAAAGCGCGGCCCAGGCCAAGGAGCGCGCCGAGAGCCAGTTCGTGCAGGCCCGTACCATCGTCTGGTCGGCCATCGGCGGCGCCATCGTGCTGCTGTTGCTGCTGGCCTGGCGCCTGACGCGCAGCGTGGTGCAACCCCTGCGCCAGGCCGTGGACATCGCCACCGGCATCGCCGCTGGCGATCTGCGGCAAAGCATCGATCCCCGCGGCCGGGATGAAGCGGCGACGCTGCTGCAGGCCCTGGAGCGCATGCAGGGCAACCTGCGCGAAGTACTGGCCCGCACGGGGGATGCATCCGAGCAGCTGGCATCGGCCTCCACCCAGATGTGCGCGGTGATGGACGAGAGCTGCGTCAATCTGGAGCGGCAGACCAGCGAGATCCAGCAGGCGGCGGTGGCGGTCAACCAGCTCAATCAGGCGGTACAGGCGGTCTGCGAACATGCCATGTCCACCTCGGAGGAATCCCGGCGTTGCGTCCACCAGGCCCATGAAGGGCAGGCGCAGGTGCAGGAGACGCTGGCCGCCATTACCGAACTGGTGGGCAACGTCGACGAGGCCGCGGCCCAGGCCGAGCACCTGGCGGAGCAATCCAAGGGCATCAGCAAGATGCTCGACGTGATCCGCGAGGTGGCCGAGCAGACCAACCTCCTGGCACTCAACGCCGCCATCGAAGCGGCACGCGCCGGCGACGCCGGCCGGGGCTTCGCCGTCGTGGCGGACGAAGTCCGCGGCCTGGCGCGCCGCACCGGTGACTCGACCCGCGAGATCGAAGGGCTGATCGGCGGCGTGCAGCAGGTGAGTCGGAAGACCGCGGTGGCGCTCGACCAGAGCCGGGTCCAGGCCAGCCAGACCCGCGACAAGGCTCAGGCCACCTGGCAGGTGCTCGAAGGTATCACCCAGGCCGTCGCTGCCATCGAGCGGCGCAACGATGCGATTTCCGCTGCCACCCAGCAGCAGACGGCCACCACCGAGGAAGTCGATCGCAACCTGACGCTGATCCGGGATGCCGCCACCCAGACCGCTGCCGGCGCCCAGCAGACCAGCGCCAGCAGCCAGCAGCTCTCGAGCCTGGCCGCCGACCTCCACGGCACCCTGCAGCGGTTCGTCGTCTAGCGCCGCGGCGGCCGGGCTTCGTTCAGGCTGCCAGCATCACCCGATCACGGCCTTCCTGCTTGCCGCGATAGAGCGCCTGGTCAGCCCGCTCCAGAGCGCTGGCGAAGACCTCGCAATCGCGTATCTCGCATACCGCCAGGGTAGCCGTGACCCGCCCGGGACCGCGCTCGAGAGTCTCGGTCACCTCGGCCAGCCGCAGGCGGATACGCTCCGCCACGCTCCAGGCGACGCCGGTGGAAGCCTTGGGCAGCAGAACCAGGAACTCCTCGCCACCCCAGCGCGCCGCGAGGTCCGAGTGACGCACCTCGTGACGGATGACGTCGGCGATCCGCTGCAGTACCAGGTCACCGCAATCGTGACCGAAGCGGTCGTTGATGGACTTGAAGTGGTCCACGTCGAACAGGATGAGGCTGCCGCTGATGCCCTCTTCCTGGCGTGCCTGATCGAGGATGCGGCGGCGATTGTAGAGATTGGTGAGGCTGTCGTGGCTGGCCGAATGCAGCAGATTGAGTTGCATCTTGCTGCTGTGGTGGAAGGATGCCGCGGTGCCGTAGAGCAACAGGAGCAGGGAGAAGACGATGTTGCCGACACCGAAGGCCTGCGTCGCAGCGGGCGACAGGCCCGGGGGACGGTGCAGCAGAAAGCCGCCGGCCAGGGTGACCAGGATGCCGAGGACCAGCAGCAGATGACGTTTCGGTGCGGTGCGGTAGTTGTAGATGACGATGGGCAGGATGCACAGCACGTAGTAGTGGAAGTTGCTTTCCCAGCCCAGCTGCCAGGTGGCGAGACAGGCGTGGGCGATGATCTCGCCGCTCATGGCCAGGCTGGTGAAGCGATAGCGGCCGCGGCGCAGGGCCGCCAGGCAAAGGATGTAGACCAGCACGCTCAGCACGTTGGCCGCGACCATCAAGGGTTGGTCGAACAGGGTGAAGACGGCCAGCAGCCCAACATGGATGGCGAGGGCGGACTGCACGACGGGGGTGGCGACGCGCCAGAACTGCGCCAGGGAATCTTCCAGGGCGCGGGCACGGTCGCGAGAGGAAAGGGTGCTCATGAAGGGGTCCACCAGGAAACATCGCGCCAACGATGATGACGCTAATAGTAAGCTTAGTGGCAAAAGGCTATGGCGGGGGATTCGCTAGCCGAACGGAGTCCTGTGGCTACCCAGCGGAAGCCCGGGCCGTGATCCGGCGGTCATTTCCAGCAGGCCGCCGCCTTTGCGTTCTCCCGCTCGACGGTCAGCCGCCGAGCCGCTGACTGATGCCTCGGGCGGCATGGCGCAGGTGCTCGGCGACGGCGCCGTCCGGGTCGGCGCTGAAGTCCGGTGCGGCACCGACCACGGTGAGCACGCCGGCCAGCCGTCCGGCGACGCCGAACAGCGGCGCCGACAAGGCGTTCACGCCGGCCATGAGCAGCCCCTGTACCGGCTGGATGCCGGTCTCGCGCAAGCGGTCGGCTTGCTTCTGGAGGTCTTCGCGGGTCGGCGCCACGGGCAGACGCAGTGCCTCCTGGCGCAATGCCCGGGTGTCGGCATCCGGCAGGAAGGTATTGAACACCAATCCGGTGGACGACCCGAGCAGCGGCAGCACCGAGCCGACCTGGGTGACCAGGGTGACGGCCCGTACCGCCTGCTCGACCAGCACCACCGTGGGCCCCTGGTTGGCCCATACCGCGAGAAAACAGGTTTCGCCGACCTCGTCGCGCAGCGCCGTCAGCGCCGGCGCGGCGATCTTCACCACGTCCAGCCGCCCCAGCGCGGCCAGGCCCACGAACAGCGCCGCCTGGCCCAGCCCGTAGTGATTGGTGCGCGGGTCCTGCTCGGCGAAGCCGCTGGCGATCAGGGCCTGCAGGTAGCGATGCACCTTGCTGGCGGGCATGTCCAGGTGACCGGCCAGCTTGGAAAGCGACGTGGACGGCGCCAGTTCGGCCAGCGCCTTGAGGATGTCGGTGCCGACTTCGGCCGCCTGGACTTTCTGGCGCCGGGGGGAGGGCGCTTCGGAGGGGTTCGTCATCTGCTGGACCGCGCGGGGAAAGGCGGAGTTATAGCTTGACGCCCTCCTGGATTCAATTTACGTTTTGCGTAAACCTATTACGCAATATGGATAGGCAGATGGACGCACAACGACAAGAAAGCGCTCCCCTGGATTATCAGTCGGGCTTCGGCAATCACTTCAGCTCCGAGGCCCTGGTCGGCGCCCTGCCGATCGGGCAGAACTCGCCCCAGCGCGCCCCCCACGGACTCTATGCCGAGCAGCTGTCCGGCACCGCCTTCACCGTGCCGCGCGGCGAAGCGCGCCGCACCTGGTTGTATCGGCTGCGTCCGTCGGCGGCCCATGGCCGCTTCGAGCGTGCGACCAGCCAACTGACCGGTCGCGAACCGGGCGCACCGACGCCCAATCGCCTGCGCTGGAATCCCTTGCCGCTGCCGGAAGCACCTACCGACTTCCTCGCCGGCCTGGAGCTGGTGGCGGCGAATGCGTCCGGTGCGCAGGTCGAGGGCGCGAGTCTCTATCGCTACGCCGCCAACGCGGCCATGCGGCGCGTGTTCTACGATGCCGACGGGGAATTGCTGGTCGTGCCGGAAACTGGCCGCCTGGCGCTGGTCACCGAGTTGGGCGTCCTCATCCTCGAACCGCTGGAAATCGCGGTGATTCCGCGCGGAATGAAATTCCGGGTGGAGCTGCCCGATGGTGGCGCAGTGCGCGGCTATCTCTGCGAGAACCATGGCCGCGCGCTGCGCTTGCCGGAACTGGGCCCCATAGGGAGCAACGGTCTGGCCAATCCGCGGGATTTCCTGGCGCCCGTGGCGCGCTACGAGGACGTGGCGGCGCCCACCCGCCTGGTGCAGAAATTCCTCGGCGAACTCTGGGAAACCGAGCTGGATCATTCGCCCCTGGACGTGGTCGCCTGGCATGGCAACCACGTGCCGTACAAGTACGACCTGCGCCGCTTCAATACCCTGGGCACGGTCAGCTTCGATCATCCTGATCCGTCGATCTTCACGGTGCTGACCGCGCCGGGCGACACGGAAGGCATGGCCAACCTCGATTTCGTGATCTTTCCGCCACGCTGGATGGTGGCCGAGAACACCTTCCGCCCGCCCTGGTTCCACCGCAACCTGATGAACGAGTTCATGGGCCTGATCCAGGGGGCTTATGACGCCAAGGCCGATGGCTTCGCGCCGGGCGGCGCCTCCCTGCACAGCTGCATGAGCGCCCACGGCCCGGATCAGCTGACCACCCGCACCGCCATTGCCGCCGAGCTGCGGCCGCACAGGATCGAGAACACCATGGCGTTCATGTTCGAGACCAGCCGGGTGCTGCGGCCCAGCCGGCATGCCCTGGCTTCACCGCAGTTGCAAGCCGATTACGACGCCTGCTGGGCGGGGCTGGCCAAGACCTTCGTGCAGCCGGGCGAAGGAGGGCAGCCATGAGCGCGGAACTGCACAGCTGGGTCGTGTCGGCCAACGCCCATCCGGATTTCTCCCTGCACAACCTGCCGCTGGGGGTCTTCAGTCGGGGAGAGGAGCGGCCGCGCGGGGGAATCGCCGTAGGCGATCTCATCCTCGACCTGGGTTTCGCCGTCGAAGCCGGGTTGTTCCAGGGCCAGGCGCAGCGGGCTGCCGAACTGGCCGCCCAGGAGACGTTGAACGCCTTCTTCGCGGCTGGCAAGCCCGCTCGGGTCGCCCTGCGCCACGCCGTGCAACGGCTGCTGAGGGCCGACCATCTCCAGCGCGGGGACCTGCAGGCGTTGGGCGATCATCTGCTGGTCCCCCAGGCGGACTGCCGAATGCATCTACCGGCCCGGGTTGGCGACTACACGGATTTCTACGTCGGCATCCATCACGCCTCCCAGATCGGCAAGCTGTTCCGCCCGGACAATCCGTTGCTGCCCAACTACAAGCATGTCCCCATCGCCTATCACGGGCGGGCTTCCACCCTGGGCATCTCCGGCGAGACGTTCCGGCGGCCGAGGGGCCAAACCTTGCCGCCGGGGCAGGACGCACCGAGCTTCGGGCCCTGTGGCCGGCTGGACTACGAGCTGGAGCTGGGCATCTGGATCGGGCCGGGCAATGCCCAGGGCGAGCCCATCGCCATCGGCGCCGCCGCCGAGCATATCGCCGGCTTCTGCCTGCTCAACGATTGGTCGGCGCGGGACATCCAGGCGTGGGAGTACCAGCCCCTGGGGCCCTTCCTGTCCAAGAGCTTCGCCAGCACCCTGTCGCCCTGGGTGGTCACGCCGGAAGCCCTGGAGCCCTATCGCGTCGCCCAACCGCCGCGGCCCGCCGGTGATCCGCAACCCTTGCCCTATCTGTTCGACGAGGAGGACCAGGCCGCCGGCGCGCTGGAGCTGGAGCTGGAGGTATTGCTGCTCACCCCGGCGATGGCCGAGCAGGGCCTGCCGCCCCAGCGCCTGGCCCTGAGCAACACCCTGAACATGTACTGGACGGTGGCGCAGATGGTGGCCCATCACACGGTCAATGGCTGCGCCTTGCATCCGGGCGACCTGTTCGGCTCGGGCACCCTGTCCGGACCGGACGCCGACAGCTGCGGCAGCCTGCTGGAACTCACCCAGGGCGGCCGGCAGCCCGTGCCGTTGCCCAGCGGCGAGACCCGTACCTTCCTCGAGGACGGCGACGAAGTCATCCTCCGAGCGCGTGGCCAAAGGCCCGGCCTGCCGAGCATCGGTTTCGGTGAGTGCCGCGGGCGGGTCCTGGCTGCGGCCTAGGCTCGCGCGCCCGGGGCTCCAGGAAGGTCCCTCGGGTACCGCCGTTGACTTCTCTTCGCCCTGGGCGCAGATTCCATGAAACGTAATCCAATTACGCATAACAACAATAGCGAAGGCGATCACGGGGCAGCCCTGATGGACCTGTACACCTACTACCGCTCGACCTCGGCCTACCGCGTGCGCCTCGTCCTGGCCCTGAAGGGCCTGGACTACCGAGCCATACCGGTGAACCTGGTGCGTGGCGCGGATGAGCAGCGCCAGCCCGCCTATCGCGCGATCAACCCCCAGGGTCGCCTGCCCAGCCTGCGGACCGACGACGGCGCCGTGCTGATCCAGTCGCCGGCCATCATCGAGTACCTGGAAGAATGCCATCCGGCGGTGCCGCTGCTGCCGACCGATCCGCTGCTGCGTGCCCGCCACCGCGGTATCGCGGCACTGATCGCCTGCGATGTCCAGCCGCTGCACAACGTCGCCGTGCTCGATCGCCTGCGCGGATGGGGCCTGGACGAGCCGGCCATTCGGCAGTGGATCGCCCATTGGATCGATGAAGGCCTGACGGCGGTGGAGGGGCAGCTCGGCGACGAAGGATTCTGTTTTGGCGCCGTGGGTCTGGCGGACGTCTATCTGCTGCCGCAGGTCTATGCCGCGCGGCGCTTCGACGTGGACCTGTCACGCTACCCGCGCATTCTCCGGGTGGAGACCCTCGCCGGCGCGCATCCCGCCTTCCAGCAAGCCCATCCCGCGACCCAGCCGGACGCGCCAGCGCAGGCGGCCTCGTGAAACTCCTGGGCTGCCAACTCCTCCTCGGCGACTTCCTCGCCCGTAGCGTGCGCGGCATCTCCTGTGCGCCGCCCTTGACCAGCGCCTAGGCCTTCCCCTCAGTCCAGTCGCCAGTCAAGGAGCCAGTCATGGCCGATCTGTTTGAAAACCCCATGGGTCTCATGGGTTTCGAGTTCATCGAATTCGCCTCGCCCACGCCGAACGTCATCGAGCCCGTGCTGGAGAGCCTCGGCTTCAGCCACGTCGCCAACCACAGGTCCAAGGACGTGGTGCTGTTCCGCCAGGGCGACATCAACGCCATCGTCAATCGCGAGAAGACCGGCCATGCGGCCTACTTCGCCGCCGAGCATGGCCCCTCGGTCTGCGGCATGGCCTTCCGTTGCCGTGACTCCCATCACGCCTATGCCAAGGCGCTGGAATTGGGCGCCCAGGCGGTGGACATGCCCACCGGGCCGATGGAGTTGCGCCTGCCGGCGATCAGGGGTATCGGCGGCGCGCCCCTGTACCTCATCGATCGCTTCGAGGAAGGCAGCTCCATCTACGACATCGACTTCGTGTTCCTGGATGGAGTGGAGCGCAAGCCGGTGGGAGCCGGGCTCAAGGTGATCGACCACCTGACCCACAACGTCTATCGCGGGCGCATGGCCTACTGGGCCGACTTCTACGAGCGGCTGTTCAACTTCCGCGAGCTGCGCTATTTCGACATCAAGGGCGAGTACACCGGCCTCACCTCCAAGGCCATGACCGCGCCGGACGGCCTGGTGCGTATCCCGCTCAACGAGGAATCGTCCCGCGGCGCCGGGCAGATCGAGGAATTCCTCATGCAGTTCAACGGCGAGGGCATCCAGCACGTGGCCTTCCTCACCGACGACCTGGTGGCCACCTGGGATCGCCTCAAGGCCTATGGCACGCGTTTCATGACCGCGCCGCCGGAAACCTACTACGAGATGCTCGAAGGGCGACTGCCCAATCACGGCGAGCCGGTGGACGAGTTGAAGGCTCGCGGCATCCTGCTCGACGGCAGCAACGAGGGTGGCGAGCGCCGCCTGCTGCTGCAGATATTCTCCCAGACGCTGCTGGGGCCGGTGTTCTTCGAGTTCATCCAGCGCAAGGGCGACACCGGCTTCGGCGAGGGCAACTTCAAGGCCCTGTTCGAATCCATCGAGCGCGACCAGGTGCGGCGTGGGGTGCTGAACGCCGCGCAATAGCCGGACCGCAGCGTTCATCGGCTTGCCCGGCGATGGGGACACCTCTAAGGTGACGGCGCGCCATGCTGGCGTCCTTCAACCTCAGAGGTGGCCATGGAACTGAGCCAGAGCCTGGCACAGGAAATCGTCGAGCGCGCCATGCGCATCCTGCCGGGCAACGTCAACGTCATGGACGCCGCGGGCTTGATCATCGGCTCGGGCGATACCTCGCGGCTGTTCACCCGGCACGCCGGCGCGCAGCGGGTCATCGCCGAAGGCCGGGAGGTGGCCCTGGACGCCACCGTGGCCGCCGGACTACCCGGCGCCCAGGCCGGGATCAACCTGCCGCTGTATCGCCAGGGCGAACTGGTCGGAGTCCTGGGATTGACCGGGGCAGACGCCGAACAACTGCGCCTGCCGGCCGAACTGCTGCGGCTGACGGCGGAGATGCTCATCGAACAGGCGGCTGGCCAAGCGCCGGAGAAGCCTTCGATGAGTGCACCGTTGTTGCGTCAGTTGCTGGCACCCGATGCGCCACTCGAGCTGGGCCGCCACGCGAATCTGCTGGGCTTGCGACCGGACCTGCCACGAGACGTCCTGCTGCTGGAATTCGCCGGACCTGTGCCGACCTTTGGCGACTGGGCGCAGCGGCGGGTCGCCCATAGCTGGTGTCTGCCGCGGGAGGAATGCCAGTGGCTCTGGTTTCGGCCAGGTACGGAAGCGCCGGAGACCTTGCTGGATGAGCTACCCCTGCAGGGCTGGTCGTTGGCGCACGGTGCCTGGATCGGCGAGGCACGGCCCTGGCGAGGACTGGCCGACACGACGCGCTGGGCGCTGGAGCTGCTGAAGGTGGCGAAGCGGCTCCGGCCGGACAGCGCCCTCGTCACGCGGGATGAGCTGGCCTTGCCGACCTGGCTGCAGGGCCAGGCCGGGCAGGGCGCGAGCGCCTGGTTGCTGGAGCCTTTGACGCGGCTGCGCCAGGCCGATCGTGATGGACAGTTGCTCGCCACGCTGCGTAGCTGGTTCGCTACGGACGCCAGCTCCCAAGCCTGCGCCGAGGCCCTGGGTCTGCATCGCAACGGTCTGCGTCATCGACTGGACCGCATCCTGGCCCTGACCGGGCGAGATCCGCGGCGCTTTGGCGATGCTGCCGAGCTGTACTGCGCGCTCCTGATCTTGGAGTCCGACTAGGCACATTCACAGTGGTGGATCTTGCTGAGTGGGCGTTCGTCCTGTTGTTGGCGGAGCGAATCCGGGAAACACTCGGCGTACAACAACGGAGAATCGCCCATGAAAATCGTCATCGCCCCGGATTCCTTCAAGGAAAGCCTGTCCGCCGCCGGCGTCGCCCGGGCCTTGGCCCGCGGCCTGCGTCAGGCCCTGCCGGACGCCGAGCTCATCGAATGCCCGTTGGGCGACGGCGGTGAGGGCACCCTGGACGCCGTGCTGGCCGCGACTAGCGGAGAAGGGCGCCGGGCACGGGTGACCGGCCCGCTCGGCGAGCCCGTGACCGCCCGCTGGGGCTGGCTGACCGAGCAGCGCACCGCCTTCGTCGAGATGGCCAGCGCCAGCGGTCTGGAGCTGGTGTCCAGGGCCCGGCGTGACGTGCTGGCGGCGACCTCCCGGGGTACGGGGGAGTTACTCCGCGCCGCGCTGGACGCCGGCGCCGAGCGCCTGGTGCTGGCCATCGGCGGCAGCGCCACCAATGACGGCGGCGCCGGCCTGCTCCAGGCGCTCGGCGTCAGGCTGCTGGATGCCCAGGGACGTGACCTGGGACCCGGCGGTGCGGCGCTGGTCGACCTGGCGAGCATCGATCTCGCCGGACTGCATCCGCGGCTGGCCGAGGTGGAGGTGATCATCGCCGCCGACGTCGACAATCCGCTCTGCGGTCCCCAGGGCGCCAGCCAGGTCTTCGGGCCGCAAAAAGGCGCCTCGCCTGAGCAGGTCCGTCAGCTCGACGCCGCCCTGGCCCATTTCGCGACGATTACCGCCGCGACGCTGACCAGGGACGTCCGCGAACGACCTGGCGCGGGTGCCGCCGGCGGCGTCGGCTTCGCTGCCCTGGCGTTTCTCCAGGCGACCTTTCGCCCCGGTATCGAGGTGGTGGCGGAGCTGGTGGGTCTGGAGGCGGCGCTGAGCGGTGCCGACCTGGCGCTGACCGGGGAAGGACGGCTGGACGGCCAGACCCTGAGAGGCAAGACCCCCGCCGGCGTGCTGCGCCTGGCCCGGCGCCACGAGGTGCCCGTGGTCGCCGTGGCGGGCTCCCTGGGCGAGGGCTACGAGGCCCTCTACGAACGCGGCCTCGCCGCCGCCTTCAGTCTGGTCCCGGGTCCGCTGAGCCTGGACGAGGCCCTGGCCCGGGCCGAGACGCTGCTGGAACGTACCGCGCGGGATATCGGCCGGTTGTGGCGGACGGCGCGCGGCTGAGCCGGATCAGTCCACCTCGTTGGCCGGGTCTTCGAGGTGGTCGATGCGCTGGAAGCGTTCCACCAGGAAGTCGATGAAGTGCCGCACCTTGGCCGAGAGGTGATGGTGTTCGGAATAGACCGCATAGACGTCCGCCGAGGGTGGTCGGGCGTCTTCCAGCACCCGCCGTAGCCGCCCGCTGCGCACGTAGCGGGCGATGTCCCATTCCGCCCGCAGCAGGATGCCGCGGCCCTCCAGGGCCCAATTCAGCGCCACCTCGCCATCGTTGCAGCTCAGGTTGCTGCGCACCTTGACGCTGCGCGTGCGCGATCCTTCGAGAAATTCCCAGACCCCGTGGATGCTGTCGTTCTGGCGCAGGAAGATGCAATTGTGCGTGACCAGGTCCTGCAGCCGCTGCGGCGTACCGTAGCGCTCCAGGTAGAGCGGCGAGGCGCACAGCAGCCGGCGATTGCTGGCGATGCGGCGGGCATGGTAGCCGGCGTCCGGCGCCACCCCGAAGCGGATGCCCAGGTCGAGGCCATGGGCGGCCAGTTCCATGGGGTGGTCGCTGAGCAGCAGCTGGGTTTCCACCTCGGGATAGCGGTCGATGAAGGCGGCCAGCGCCGGGCCGATGTAGCGGCGACCGAAGCCCAGGGAAGCGTTCACCCGCAGCAGACCCTTTGGCTGGCCGCGGCGGCTGGCGACCATGTCTTCCACCGCCTCGATGTCGCCGAGAATGCGTCCGGCATGGCGGAAATACAGCTCGCCCTCGGGGGTCAGCCCCAGCGAGCGGGTGGTGCGATTGACCAGCCGTACCCCCAGGCGCCGCTCCAGTGCGGCGAGCCGCTTGCTCACGGCCGGAGGCGTGATACCCAGTTCGCGCGCCGCGGCGGCGAGGTTGCCCTGCTGGGCCAGTAGGTGGAAGAAGCTGAGGTCCTGGGGGCGGGTCATTATTAACCTCAATTCACTTAAGTGATGATCTGAGGTGAATCTTAGCCTGGATTTCACTACCTATACTCGGCCCAGCGCTGCCAGTCGGCGGCCTACCCAACGACCAAGAGCACAGGGCCCAGCCATGAAGAACTACAAGATCGCAGCCATTCCCGGAGACGGTATCGGGGTCGAAGTCATCGCCGCCGGCCTCGAGGTTCTCGAGGGCCTGGCCAAGCGTCTGGGCGGTTTCGCCTTCGACGTCAGCCACCACCCCTGGGACTCGGAGTACTACCTCGAGCATGGTCACTACATCCCCGAAGGGGGGCTGGACGAGATCAAACAGGCCGATGCCATCTTTTTCGGCGCGGTGGGCAGTCAGAAGGTGCCGGATCACATCTCCCTCTGGGGGCTGCGGCTGCCGATCTGCCAAGGCTTCGACCAGTACGCCAACGTTCGTCCGGCGCGGGTGCTGCCCGGGGTGAAGAGCCCGTTGACCAACGGCCAGGCCATCGACTGGGTGATCGTGCGGGAGAACTCCGAAGGCGAGTACTCCGGCAGCGGTGGCCGCGTCCACCAGGGGTTGCCCATAGAAGTGGCCACCGAGGTCTCCACCTTCACCCGCGTCGGCGTCGAGCGTATCCACCGCTTCGCCTTCGAGCTGGCCCGCAGCCGCCCGGCCAAGCACCTGACCCTGGTCACCAAGTCCAACGCCCAGCGCCACGGTATGGTGCTGTGGGACGAGGTGTTCGCCGAGGTGGCCAAGGATTACCCGGACGTGCGCACCACCCGCGAGCTGGTGGACGCCGTGACCACCACCATGGTGCTCAAGCCGGGCAATCTGGACGTGATCGTCGCCACCAACCTGCACGCCGACATCCTCTCGGACCTGGCCGCGGCGCTGTCCGGCAGCCTGGGCATCGCGCCCACCGCCAATCTCAATCCCGACCGGAGCTTTCCGTCGATGTTCGAGCCCATCCACGGCTCGGCCTTCGACATCACCGGCAAAGGCGTGGCCAATCCCATCGCCACCTTCTGGACCGCGGCGCTGATGCTCGATCACCTCGGCGAGCGGGAGGCCAGTGCCCATCTGATGCGGGCCATCGAAGAGGTCACTGCCAGTGGCCTGCATACCCCGGACCTGGGCGGTACCGCCACCACGCGCCAGGTCACCGACGCCGTGCTGGAGCTGATCGCCCGCTAGACCGGCGTTTCCACCCGCGACGAGTTGCGCGGGTGGGAAGACCTCAGCACTTCCACGGGCGACCGCACGCCAGTGCGGTCGCTTCCATTACAAGAACAACAATGGATATCCCATGAAGCGCCTACTCGGAAAACTCTACGTCCAGGTCGTCATCGCGGTCATTGCCGGCGCCTTGCTCGGCGTCTTTTATCCAGATTTCGCCACCTCGCTCAAACCCATCGGCGATGCCTTCATCAAGCTGATCAAGATGCTGCTGGCACCGGTGATCTTCCTCACCGTGGTCACCGGCATCGCCAAGATGAACGACATGAAGGAGCTGGGCCGGGTGGGCATCCGCGCCTTCATCTACTTCGAGGTGGTCTCGACCCTGGCGCTGATCGTCGGCCTGGTGGTGGTCGATACCTTCAAGCCCGGCGCCGGCATGAACATCGATCCGGCCACCCTCGACAGCTCCGCCATCGCCAGCTACACCGAGGCGGCCAAGCACGAGTCCTTCATCGCCTTCATGATGCAGATCATCCCCAATACCCTCGGGGACGCCTTCACCAAGGGCAATATCCTGCAGATCCTGCTGTTCTCCATCCTGCTCGGGGTGGCCCTGGCGCGCTGCGGCGACAAGGGCAAACCGATCATCCGCACGCTCGACAGTCTCATGCACGGCATGTTCGGCATCGTCAACATCGTGATGCGCCTGGCGCCGTTGGGGGCGTTCGGCGCCATCGCCTTCACCATCGGCAAGTATGGCTTCGGCTCGCTGTTCTCCCTCGGCAAGCTGATGGCCTGCTTCTACCTCACCTGCATACTGTTCGTCGCGCTGGTGCTGGGGCCGATCTGCCGCGCCGCCGGCTTCAGCCTGTGGAAGCTGCTCAAGTACCTCAAGGAAGAGCTGTTCACCGTGCTGGGCACCAGTTCATCGGAGTCGGTGCTGCCGCAGATGATCCGCAAAATGGAAAACGCGGGGGTTTCCAAGCCGGTGGCCGGCATGGTCATTCCCTCCGGCTTGACCTTCAATCCGGATGGCCAGGCCATCTACTACACCGCTGCGGCCACCTTCATTGCCCAGGCAACCAATACCCCGCTGAGCCTGACCGACCAGCTCATCATCATGGCCGTGCTGATGCTCACCTCCAAGGGTTCGGCCGGCGTTACCGGTTCCGGTTTCATCACCCTGGCGGCGACTCTCGCCAGTCTCGGCACCATTCCGGTGGCGGGCATGGTGCTGCTGCTGGGCGTGGATCGCTTCATGTCGGAGGCACGGGCCATCACCAACACCATCGGCAATGGCGTGGCGACCCTGGCCATCGCCCGCTGGGTCGGGGCGCTGGACATGCAGCGGCTCAAGGCCGCGCTGGATGGCCGGCCGGCGCCGGCGCCCGAGGAGCGGGACGGCGCGCCCGCGGTCGAGCCCGGCCTGCCGGCGCTGGGCGGTAAAGCGGTCTAGGACGGTCGGCCTGGCGAGACGGCGGGATTTAGCTCATGCTGGGCGTCCCGCCGCCCACCGACCACCATGATGAACCCGATTGCCCTCCTGCGTACCGGCCTGCTGTCCGCCGTGCTGCTCATGCCGTGCTGCATCGCCCAGGCGGCGATTCCCAGTCTCAAACCGGCCAACAGCTGCGTGCGCAGCGCCTTCGTGCTGCGCTGCCAGGACGGGCAGGGCGGTTGGTATGGGTTGACGGTGCAGGGCAACGACACCCTGATGCGGGGTTTCGATGCGGCGTCCGGTCGCTCCTGGGCGCAGACCAGCACCCGCCTGGGCAGGCTGCAATTCTTCAGCGGTCTCACCAGCGATGGCCAGGTCTGGCTCGGCCGGACCCGGCAACTGGGCTGGAACGTCATCAGTCGCTTCTCCACCTCCCAGGGCGACCGCGCCCGTACCAGTTGCAACCGCGTGGCGGGGTGCGAGTGGCGTTAGGTAAACCTGCTGATCGGCTCACTACCTGAGCCGATCAGCAGGTTCGTTCGGCTCAAGCGGGACGTCCAGTTTGGGCTGATTGCCTGTTCAGCCCAGCGCCTGGGTCAGCAGCGCGAACTGGTCCAGGCCATCGCGGGACAGTGGCGCCTTGCCCCGGGCCATCTGCTCGACCTCATCGACCTGGGGAACGCCGATTTCGCTCAGCCAGGGATTGAGACCGCTGCGCGCCGTCACGTCGAATCTCACGTAGCGCCCTTCGGCGTGGCGCAGCAGGGCGAGGATCAACGCCTTGGCCTGATCGGTGGATTCGGCGATCACCGGGCCGACCGACAGGCCGCGGCCGTAGGGACGTAGCAGGGCGAAGCCGCGCAGCTGGCCCTCCCGCTCGAAGCCGACGATGCGCTCGGCCTGGGGCAGCAATTCCCGCAGCAGGGCGCTGCGGTCCAGGCCGGTAGCCGCCTCGGCCAGGGTCTCCAGCTGCGGCGCCGCTGCCGGACTCAGCTCGCGGACTTGGCCGTCCAGCGGCTGGCGTTCAGCCACGGCCGGTAGACTCGCCACCTGGTGCTGATAGATGCGCTCATAGGAGTCGAAGCCCTGGCTGCGGTAGAGCGGGGCGCCGCGCAGGGTGGCGACTAGCAGCGGCGTGCGGTTGCCGGCCAGTTGCAGCAGGCCGTCCATGAGGCGGCGGCCATGGCCCTGGCCCTGGTGGCTGTCGGCGACGATCACCAGGCCGATGGTGGCGAAGTCGCCCTGGGGCACGCAGAATCCGGTGCCGAACACGCCCTGGTCGTCTTCCAGCACCAGGCCTTCGCCGGTGTGGAACAGGCACTGCCAGTCTTCCGGGCGATGGGGCCAGTGCAGCGCCTGGGACAGCTGGTGAGCGGTGGCGAGGTCGGTTTCGCGCAGGGGTCTTAGGGTGGCGTGGGACACGGCAGGGCTCCGATTCAGGTCTGGCTGATTCAGGCGTCAGCCTAACAAGCCGCGACGGCAGATTCGGTTGCCGAGGGGTGGACGCGCCACTGCGCGGCGCCGAAGGTCCCTGCCAGTTCGGCAAAAGATGGCGATCCGCGCGCCTAGCATGGGGGCCAAGCCCACAGCCCTAGCGGAGCGCGCCATGGCCTCGTTCGACCCCAGAGCAATAGCGGTTCGTTGTGCCCATTTCAGCGAGGGGCGCATCCGCGACGCCCGCGCCGAACTGGAGGTGTTCCGGCCTTCCGATGGCGGTTTCCAGAGCGGTCTGCCGTGCGCCTCGGCGGACCTGGTGGACGAGGTGGTGGAGGGCACCTGGCGTGCCTGGAAGGCCAGCGACTGGGCCAGCCGGCCGCCGCGCGAGCGGGCGCGGGTGATGCGCCGCTGGGCCGATCTGGTCGAAGCCGACGGCGAGATCCTCGGCCCGCTGGAAGCGGTGGGTTCGACCCGTCCGCTGCGCGAGGTGCTGGCCTGGGACATCCCCTATGTGGCCGAGGGCATCCGCTTCTTCGCCGAATTCGCCGACAAGCACGGCGGCGAGGTGGCGGCCACCGCCACCAGTCACCTGGGGCTGCAGATCACCGAACCCTATGGCGTGGTGGGCGCCGTCGCGCCCTGGAATTTCCCCCTGAGCATGGCCGGCTGGAAGATGGCGCCGGCGCTCGCCGCTGGCAATGCCGTGGTGATCAAGCCGTCGGAGCTGACGCCGTTCTCCATTTTGCGCCTGGCCGAATTGGCCGTCCTGGCAGGTCTGCCGGCCGGCATCCTCAGCGTGGTCCAGGGCGATGGCCGGACCACCGGCGACGCCCTGTGCCGCCATCCGCGCATCGGCAAGGTCACCTTTACCGGCTCCACCGGAACCGGTACCGCCATCATGACCGCCTGCGCCGAGAGCGGGCCCAAGCCGGTGACCCTGGAGCTGGGCGGCAAGAGTCCGCAGCTGGTGTTCGCCGATGCCCCGGATCTGGCCCGTACCGCCCACAGCGTGGCCGCCGCCATCACCGGCAACGCCGGCCAGGTGTGCGTTTCGGGCTCTCGGCTGCTGGTGCAGCGGGCCGCCCTGGAGCCGATGCTGGAGGGCATCCAGGCGACCTTCGCCGCCTTGCGCCCGGGCCCGACCTGGTCGGCGGAGGCCACCCTCGCGCCGATCATTTCCCACCGCCAGGGCCAGCGCATCCAGGACATCGTCTCGCGCAGTCGGGCGGCCGGCGCGGAGATCCTGGTTGGTGGCGCCCTGGAGGAGGGCATGGGCGGCGCCTACTATCAGCCGACGCTGATCACCGGGGTCGAGGCCGACAATCCCGCGGTGCGCGAAGAGATCTTTGGCCCGGTGCTGACCGTGCAGGTGTTCGACGACGAAGCCGAGGCCCTGGCGCTGGCCGACCACCCCACCTACGGCCTGGCCGCCGGGGTGCACACCGCCGATCTAGGGCGGGCGTTGCGCCTGACGCGAGCGCTGGAAGCCGGTACCGTCTGGGTCAATCGCTATGGCCGCAGCCACGACTGGATCATTCCCACGGGCGGCTACAAGCGCTCCGGCATCGGCAAGGACCTGGGCCGCGCCGCCTATGAGGCGACCCTGCGCAGCAAGAGCGTACTGATCGATCTGGAGCACTCCTGAGGCTTGGCCGAAAAGTCGCTGAGCGATGGTCAGGCAAGGCAAAAATCAGCGAGGAAGCGGATCGGACTCGCGCTCGAGTTTACGAAGGGTAAATGAGCATTCCGAGATGATTTTTAACGCAGCATGGCCGAGCGCAGGCACTTTTCGGCCAAAGCCTGAGGTCGCCGCAAACAATGCTGGGCCCTACCGCCAAAACGGTTTTTTCTGTCTCCCGCGGCGCCTGAAAGCGGACAACTGTCAGGCCCGCCGGTGCTGTAATGCTTGCCAGGGACGCCACTGGCGCCCCGGCCTCTCACTCACGACCCCTGTCAAAGGACTCTTGCCATGACCGCCTTTCGGCCCAAGTACATCACCTTCGACTGCTACGGCACCCTGACCCGTTTCCGCATGTCCGACATGGCCCGCGAGATGTTCGCCGACCGCATTCCGGCCGAGGCGATGGACCAGTTCTGCAAGGACTTCAACGGCTATCGCTTCGACGAGGTGCTGGGCGCCTGGAAACCCTATTCGGAAGTGCTGTACTCGGCGGTGGAGCGTACCTGCAAGCGCTGGGGCATCTCCTTCACCGACGCCGAGGCCAATGCCTACTACGAGGCGGTGCCGAGCTGGGGGCCGCATCCGGACGTGACCGCGGGCCTGGCCAAGATCGCCGACAAGATCCCGCTGGTGATCTATTCCAACGCCGCCGACGAGCAAATCATGTCCAACGTAGACAAGCTGGGCGTGCCTTTTCACCGGGTCTTCACCGCCGAGCAGGGCCAGGCCTACAAGCCGCGCCTGCAGGCCTTCGAATACATGCTGGACAACCTCGGCTGCGGCCCGGAAGACGTGCTGCACGTGTCGTCGAGCTTCCGCTACGACCTCATTCCGGCCGACTACATGAACATCAAGAACAAGGTGTTCGTGAATCGCGGCCATGAGCCGAGCACGCCGTTCTACCGCAACACCGAGATCAAGGACATCGGCGGCCTCGCCGCGGTCGTCGGTCTCGAATAACCCCCTGAGCTGCCGGAGCGCCCGCCCATGAGTCTTGGCCCAGCATCGTCCGATTCCTACTGGCTCGCGACCGCGCCGGGCTTTACCGGGGCCACCCCGGGGCCGGTGGCGGGCGAGGTGGATGTCGCCATCATCGGCGGCGGCTTCACCGGGCTCTCCGCGGCCGTCGCCCTGCGCCGGCGCGGTGCCAGCGTGGCGGTGCTGGAAGCCGGGCGGGTGATCGGCGAAGCCTCCGGGCGCAACGGTGGCCATTGCAACACCGGCGTCGCCCAGGACTACGCGGCCCTGCACGCCAGCCTGGGCGCCGAAAAGGCCCGGGCGTTCTACCAGGCCTATGCCGATGCGGTGGCCAGCGTCGAGGCGGTGATCGCCGAAGAGGGCATCGCCTGTGACTTCCACAAGGCCGGCAAGCTCAAGCTGGCAGCCAAGCCGCAGCACTACGACAACCTGGCGCGCACCTGCGAACTGATCCGCCAGGAGGTGGACCCGCAGGTCGAGCTGCTCAGCGCCGCCCAGGTACGTGCTGAGGTGGTGTCCGACGATTTCCATGGGGGGCTGCTGCAGCACAACGGTGCCCAGATGCACATGGGGCGCTTCGGCGTGGGGCTGGCCGACGCGGCGGTACGGCGGGGCGCCCAGGTCTACGAGGGCGCGGCGGTGAGCGATCTGCAGCGCCTGCCCGATGGCAGCTTTCGGGTGATCAGCGCCAAGGGCGAGTTGCGCGCCCGCCAGGTGCTGGTGGCCACGGGCAACGCCAGCGTCGGCCCCTTCCAGTGGTTTCGCCGCCGCATCGCCTCGGTGGGCAGCTTCATCATCGCCACGGCGCCACTACCCAAGGCGCAGCTGGACGAACTGCTGCCCAATCGGCGCACCTATGTCACCAGCCGCATCATCGGCAACTATTTCCGCACCACGCCGGATCACCGGCTGATCTTTGGCGGGCGGGCGCGTTTCGCCCTGTCCGATCCGCGCCAGGACGCCAAGAGCGGCGCCGTGCTGCGCAACGCCCTGGGCCAGCTGTTTCCCAGCCTGGCCCAGACGCCCATCGACTATTGCTGGGGCGGCCTGGTGGACATGACCGCCGACCGTCTGCCCCGCGCCGGCGAGCAGGATGGCCTGTTCTACGCCATGGGCTACAGCGGCCACGGGGTGCAGATGTCGGTGCACATGGGCCGGGTGATGGCCGAGGTGCTGGAGGGCCGCAGCCAGGCCAATCCCTGGCGGGTACTGGATTGGCCGGCCATTCCCGGGCATTTCGGCAAGCCGTGGTTCCTGCCGCTGGTAGGGCTGTATTACCGGGTCCAGGATCGCCTGCACTAGCCGTCGCTCCCGCAACCGCCCGCCCAGGCCCTGCCACGCGCAGTGCCCGCGCGGGCGGTTTTGCGTTTCCGCAGCCCGGCGGGCGCTAACCGGCGGCGCTGCGCAGAACCTGCTGCCACCGCAGGTTTTTCGCAGCCATCCAGTCTCCCGTCGCGGTCCGCACCGCGCTCCGCCACCCCAAGCGAAACGCCGCGCCAGCGCGCCAAAGACGGGCATGGCGGGCCCTGATGCGCCGTCGCGACGCACACCGCAAACAATGCTGAGCGGCTTGGTCAAAACGGTCTTTTCTGTCTCGCCGCAGGGGCAATTCGACGGTAATCGGCGAGGGGCCGGTGCTGTAATGAACCAGGCCGCATGACAAGGCGGCCAAGAGGACAGCGCCGTGCGCCCGGGGAGGGGTGTACGGACTGGTGACCGAGCCCCCAACGAG
Source organism: Pseudomonas oryzihabitans (assembly GCA_036946245.1). Lineage (GTDB taxonomy): Bacteria > Pseudomonadota > Gammaproteobacteria > Pseudomonadales > Pseudomonadaceae > Chryseomonas > Chryseomonas oryzihabitans_G. The sequence continues at coordinate 3,322,460 of JAQIJM010000001.1, read as the reverse complement.
CGAGCCGACATGACCGAGAAAAAGACTGGAAGTCCCCTGATAGGAGCTGCTGAAAGCGTTCGGGCCTTCGAGGCCCTGCATCGGGGGCTGTCGCGGCGCGATGCGCTGCGCCTGCTGGGCGCCGCCGGGTTGCTGGCGACCGGGGTGGGTGGTCTGCTCGGCCGTGACGGCCAGGCGTTCGCGGCAGAAGATGCGGTCACCGGCACCCCGCGCCGTGGCGGTCGGGTGCGCGCCGCAGCGGCCGGGTCGTCCACCGCCGATACCCTCGATCCGGCCCGCGGCGCTTTCTCGGGCGACTATGCCCGGCAATACTTCTTCTACAACGGCCTGACCGTCTTCGACAGCCACCTCGAACCCCAGATGGCGCTGGCCACCAGTTTCGATACCCAGGACGCCCTGACCTGGACGATCAAGCTGCGCCAGGGTGTGCAATTCCACAACGGCAAGACCTTCGACAGCGCCGACGTCGTCTACTCGTTGTTGCGCCACAAGGACCCGGCGGTGGGTTCCAAGGTCAAGGCCCTGGCCGATCAGTTCGCCGAGGTCACCGCGGTGGCCCCCGACGAGGTGCGCATCCGCCTGGTGTCGCCGAACTCCGAGCTGCCCGCGGTGCTGGCCATCTCGCCGTTCCTGATCATCGCCGACGGCACCAAGGATTTCTCCACCGCCAACGGCACCGGGCCCTTCAAGGTCAAGGAATTCAAGCCGGGCGTGCGCACCGTGGGCGTGCGCAACGAAAACTACTGGAAGTCCGGCAAGCCCTATCTGGACGAGATCGAGCTGATCGGCATCGGCGACGAGCCCTCGCGGGTCAATGCCCTGCTGGCCGGCGACGTCCAGCTCACCGTGTCGGTGGACCCGCGTTCCGCCGAGCGCCTCAAGCAGAGCGGCAAGCTCAAGGTGGTGGCCAACACCTCGGGTGGCTACACCGACCTGATCATGCGCATTCCCAACCGGCCGTTCAACGATCCCAACGTGGTCGAGGGCATGAAGCTGCTGTTCGACCGCGAGCAGATCCTCAAGTCGGTGTTCCTCGGCTACGGCACCATCGGCAACGACCAGCCGATCATGCCGGGCACACCCTATTACGCGGCGGATCTGCCCCAGCGGCCTTACGATCCTGACAAGGCCAAGTTCCTCTTCCAGAAGGCCGGCATCGCCGGCGCGCGGATGCCGCTGGTGACCTCCACCGCCGCCGACAACGCCAACGAGATGGCCTTGGTGCTGCAGCAGTCGGCGCGCCAGGCCGGGCTCAACCTGATGGTCAATCGGGTCAGCGCCGACGGCTACTGGGACAACCACTGGATGAAGGACCCGCTGGGCTTCGGCAACATCAACGCCCGGCCCACCGCCAACATCCTGTTGTCGCAATTCTTCAAGTCCGATGCGCCCTGGAACGAATCCGGCTGGAAGAACGAACAATTCGACCAGTTGCTGGTGGCCTCCCGCGGCGAGACGGATGTCGCCAAGCGCAAGCAGATGTACGCCGACATGCAGCTGCTGATCCACCAGCACTGCGGCATCGGCCTGCCGATCTTCACCAGCTCCATCGATGCCCATTCGCCCAAGCTCGGTGGCTACGGAATCATCCCCATCGGTGGCTTCATGGGTTACATGTTCGCCGAGCACGTCTGGCTGGAGGCCTGACGCTCGTTGCCTCACGGCGAGTCGCTCCGCAGCGACCGGCTCGCCGCTCCACGCTCAAGCAGGAGGTGGCTTTGGACCTTTCCGTCTTTTCCCTCATCGCCAGACGCCTCGGGGGCGGGTTGCTGACCCTGCTCATCGTCTCGTTGCTGGTGTTCTTCGTCTCCGCGCTGTTGCCGGGCGATGCCGCGCAGCAGGCGCTGGGCCAGTTCGCGCTGCCCGAGCAGGTCGCGGCGCTGCGGGCCCAGATGGGCCTCGACCAACCGGCGCTGCTGCGCTACGTCCACTGGCTGAGCGGCCTCCTGCACGGTGATCTCGGCCAGTCGCTGGCCAGCCAGATGCCCATCTCCGCTATGATCGGCGATCGACTGGGCGGCTCCCTGATGCTGGCCGGGGTCACCGCCCTGGTGTCGGTACCCCTGGCGCTGGGCCTGGGCATCGCCTCGGCGATGAACGCCGGCGGTCGCCTGGACCGTGCCCTCAACGTCTTTACCCTGGGCATCGTCGCGGTGCCGGAATTCCTGGTGGCGACCCTGGCGGTGCTGGTGTTCGCCGTGCACCTGCAGTGGACCTCGGCGCTGACCTTCGCCCATGACATCGACGGCCCCCTGGACTTCCTGCGCGCCTATGCGCTGCCGGTGGGCACCCTGTGCTGCGTGATCGTCGCGCAGATGGCGCGGATGACCCGCGCCGCCCTGGTGGAGCAACTGCAAAGTCCCTATGTGGAGATGGCCCGGCTCAAGGGCGTCGGGCCGGTGCGCGCCGTGCTGCGCCATGCCTTGCCCAATGCCGTGGGGCCCATCGCCAATTCCATCGCCCTGAGTCTTTCCTACCTGATGGGCGGGGTGGTGATCGTCGAGACCATCTTCAACTACCCGGGCATCGCCCAGCTGATGGTGGACGGCGTCGCCAGTCGCGACCTGCCGCTGATCCAGGCCTGCGCCATGCTGTTCTGCTGCGCCTACCTGGTGCTCATGACCCTGGCGGACCTCTGCGCCATCCTGTCCAATCCGAGGCTGAGAACGCTATGACCCGACCCGTGATTCCCGTACGTGCCGCGTCCGTCGTGCCGGTGGATGGCAAGACGCTCGACGCCCAGCTGTCATCGCCGCGGACCCGTCGGCGTAGCCGCTGGTCCCTGACCGGCATCATCGGCGGCGCCCTGGTGGTCTTCTGGCTGTTCATCGCGCTGTTCGGCGTCTGGCTGGCGCCCTATGACCCGGGCGCCCTGGGCGACAGCGCGGTGCTGGCCAGCTATAGCCCGGCGCACCTGCTGGGCACCGACTACCTGGGCCGCGACGTCCTCAGCCGCATCCTCGATGGCGCCCGTTTCACCGTGGGGCTGGCGCTGGTGGCGGCGGTGCTGGCCTGCGTCCTGGGTACCGGCCTCGGTCTGCTGGCGGCGCTGTCCGGACGCTGGGTGGACGAGCCGCTGTCGCGGTTGATCGATGCGCTGATCTCCCTGCCAAGCAAGATGCTGGCGCTGGTGATGGTCTCGGCCTTCGGCTCCTCGGTGCCGCTGCTGATCGTCATGGCGGTGGTGGGCTATGCCCCCGGCTGCTATCGCATCGCCCGCAGCCTGGCGATGAACCTCACCGAGCTGGAGTACGTCCAGGTCGCCCGCACCCGCGGCGAAGGCCGGCTGTACATCGCCCTGCGCGAGATGCTGCCCAACATGCGCCTGCCGCTGCTTACCGACCTGGGCCTGAGATTCGTCTACATCGTGCTGCTGCTCAGCGGCATGAGCTTTCTCGGCCTCGGCGTGCAACCGCCGAATGCCGACCTGGGCTCCCTGGTGCGGGAAAACATCGGCGGTCTGGCCGACGGCGCCCCGGCGGTGCTGATGCCGGCGCTGGCCATCGGCACCCTGACCGTGGGCGTGAACCTGCTCATCGACCGGTTCGGCGCGCGGCGCCGGGGAGGGCGTTGAGATGGAATTGCTGGTAGAGGTCAAGGACCTGCGCGTGGTCGCTCAGGGCGACGACGGCAGCGAAACCACCATCGTCAAGGACGTTGGCTTCAACCTGGCCAAGGGCGAGGTGCTGGCGCTGATCGGTGAATCCGGCTCGGGCAAGACCACCATCGCCCTGTCGCTGCTCGGCTACGCCCGCGCCGGCTGCCGACTGGCCGGCGGCTCCATCCGCGTCGGCGACACCCAGGTGCTGGAGCTGGACGCCGCGGGCCTGCGCCGGCTGCGTGGCCGCACCGTGGCCTACATCGCCCAGAGCGCGGCGGCGGCCTTCAATCCGTCGCGGCGGCTGCTGGAGCAGATCATCGAAAGCGCGCTGATCCATGGCGTGCTGACGCGTCGGGAAGCCAAGGCGCGGGCGCTGCAGCTGTTCAAGGAGCTGGCGCTGCCGGACCCCGAGCACATCGGCGAGCGCTATCCGCACCAGGTCTCGGGCGGTCAGTTGCAGCGGCTGATGGCGGCCATGGCGCTGATCACCGATCCGACCCTGGTGATCCTCGACGAACCCACCACGGCGCTGGACGTCACCACCCAGATCGAGGTGCTGCGCGTCTTCAAGCAGGTGGTGCGCGAGCGCGGCGTGACCGCCATCTACGTCTCCCACGACCTGGCCGTGGTGGCCCAGATGGCCGATCGCATCCTGGTGCTCAATGGCGGCGAGGTCTATGAGAATCGCCGCACCGAGCGCCTGCTGGCCAGCGCCCGCCATCCCTATACCCGCAGCCTGCTGGCCGCGGCCCGTCCGGAACCCCTGGCGGAACGTGGCCTGCCCACCGTGGAGACCGCCGCCCCGGTGCTGGAGGTCAAGGATCTGGTGGCCGGCTATGGCCCCATCGGCGCCGAGGGCCTGCCGCGCTATCGGGTGCTGGAGGGCATCGACCTGCGCATCGGCGCCGGCCAGGCCCTGGGCGTGATCGGCGAATCCGGTTCGGGCAAGTCGACCCTGGCGCGAGTGATCGCCGGCCTGCTGCCGCCGGCCCAGGGCAGCGTGCGCCTGGGGGGCGAATTGCTGTCGCCCGGTCTGGACGGCCGCACCCGCGAGCAGTTCCGCCGGGTGCAGCTGGTCTACCAGAATGCCGACACGGCGCTCAATCCGGCCCACAGCGTGGAGCGTATCCTCATGCGCCCGCTGGAGACCTATCACGCCTTCGACAAGGCTACCCGCCAGCGCAAGGTTCGCGAGTTGCTCGACCGCGTTCAACTCCCGGCCAGCCTCGCCAGCCGGCGTCCGGGCGAGCTGTCCGGTGGCCAGAAGCAGCGGGTCAACCTGGCTCGGGCGCTGGCCGCCGAACCCGAACTGATCCTCTGCGACGAAGTCACCTCGGCGCTGGATACCGTGGTCGGTGCCGCCATCCTCGATCTGCTCGCCGAACTGCGCCGTGAGCTGGGGCTGGCCTATCTGTTCATCAGCCACGACATCTCCACGGTGCGCAGCCTCTGCGACGAGGTGCTGGTGCTCTATGCCGGCCAGCCGGTGGAGCTGGGCACCCCGACCACGCTGCAGCATCCGCCGCTGCATCCCTACACCGAATTGCTCACCGCCTCGGTACCAGCGCTGCGCCAGGGCTGGCTGGAAGAGCAACCCATCCGCACGGCGGTCCCCCTGGTTTCGTCGCCGCCCGCCAGTGGTCGGCTCTGCAGCTTCCAGCAGCGCTGCCCGGTACGGCTCGAAGGCCGTTGCGACCGGGTGCCGCCCCGCCCCCAGACCCTCGCCGGGGGCAACCGCATCCTCTGTCATCATGACGGCGAGACCCTGCAGCGCCTGCAGGGTGGCGCCCTGCTGCACACCCAAGGAGTTCGCGCATGACTTCCCGCTTTCAGCGCCTCGGCGAGACGGGCCGGCCCCAGGTCAGCCTCAGCGTCGATGGCCTGCCGGTCACGGCGCTGGCCGGCGACACCCTGATGGTCGCCTTGCTGGCCAACGGCCCGGCACTGCGCCGCTCCGAATTCGGCGACGAGCGCCGCGCCGGCTTCTGCCTGATGGGCGCCTGCCAGGATTGCTGGGTCTGGACCGCCGATGGAGAGCGCCTGCGCGCCTGCGGCACCGAGGTCCGCGACGGGCTGCAGATCCTCACCACGCAACCGGAGGCGGTATGGAATCGGGCCTAGCGAAAGCGAGCGCGAACGCACCGCGGGTAATCATCGTCGGGGCCGGTCCGGCCGGCGTGCGCTGCGCGGAAACCCTGCTGGCTGCCGGCATTACCCCGGTGGTGATCGACGAGAATCGCCGCGACGGCGGCCAGATCTATCGGCGCCAGCCCGAGGGCTTCCAGCGTCCCTATGCCACTCTCTACGGCAGCGAGGCGGGCAAGGCCGAAAGCCTGCACCGCACCTTCGACGGCTTGCGCGGACGCCTCGACTACCGCCCCGATACCCTGGCCTGGCACCTGCACGAGCGCACCCTCTACACGGTGCAGGGCAATCGCCAGCGCACCCTGGACTTCGATGCCCTGGTGCTCTGCACTGGGGCCGGTGACCGCCTGCTGCCGGTGCCGGGCTGGAACCTGGCCGGCACCTATACCCTCGGCGGCGCCCAGATCGCCCTCAAGGCCCAGGCGGTATCCATTGGCCGGCGGGTGATCTTTCTGGGCAGCGGCCCCTTGCTCTACCTGGTTGCCGCCCAATACCAGCAGGCCGGTGCCACGGTGGCCGCGGTCCTCGACACCGCGCCGCTGCGCCTGCGCGCCCAGGCCACGCCCAAGCTGCTGGCCCGCCCGGGCGTGGCCTGGAAGGGCGTGCAACTCATGGCCTCGCTCAAGCGCGCCGGGGTGCCGCTGCACTTTGGCGTCACCCCTCTGGAGATCCTCGGCGATGCCGAACAGGGCGTGCGCGGCGTGGCCTTCGCCGATGCGCGTGGCCTGCGCCAGGAGGTGACGGGCGACGCCGTGGGCCTGGGTTATCACCTGCGCCCGGAAACCCAGCTGGGCGATCTCGCCCGCTGCGCCTTCGAATTCGAGCGCGCCACTGGCCAATGGGTGCTGCAACTGGATGCCGACGGCCGCACCTCCACGCCGGGGGTCTATGCCGCCGGCGATGGCGCCCGGGTAAGAGGTGCCGACGGGGCCGAGCTGGCCGGGCAACTGGCCGCCTGCGCGGTTCTGAGCGATCTCGGTCGCACCCCGCCCGCTGGCCTCGCCGAGCGCTGCCGCGAGGCGCTGACGGTGCAGGAGCGCTTTCGCCTGGGCCTGGCCGAGGCCTTTCCCTGGCCCGCGAACCAGATGGCCAGCCTGCCGGATACCGCGGTGGTCTGCCGCTGCGAGGGCATCACCGCCGGAGAGTTGCGCGCCGTGGTGCGCGAGAAGGGTGCCCGCGAAGCCAACCGTGCCAAGGCCTTCAGCCGCGTCGGCATGGGTCGCTGCCAGGGTCGCTATTGCGCCCAGGCCGGCGCCGAGATCATCGCCGCCGAATCCGGAGTGCCGGTGGAGGCCGTTGGCCGCCTGCGCGGCCAGGCACCGGTCCGGCCATTGCCGCTGGGCATCGTCACCAGCGAAGAGGAACTCTCGTCATGAACCAGACCGCCAACCGCGCGGACGTCATCGTCGTTGGCGCCGGCATCATGGGCAGCGCCAGCGCCTTCTTCCTGCGCCGTCGGGGCCTGTCGGTGCTCCTGCTGGAGCGCGACCAGGTCGGGCGCTTCGCCAGCGGCACCAATTTCGGCAACGTCCGCCGGCAGGGCCGTTACCTGACCCAGGTGGCGCTGTCCAACCGTTCCCGCGGTATCTGGGGTCGCCTGCCCGAGCTGATCGGCGATGACCTGGAGTTCATCCCTGGCGGCCATCTGCGGGTGGTCTACGATCCCGGCCGCATCGCCATGCTGCACGAGTATGCCCGGGCGCCGGAGACCGCCGCCCTCGATCTGCAGGTGCTCGAAGGCGCGGCCCTGCACGAGAAGTTTCCCTACCTGGGCCCCGAGGTGGTGGCCGGCTCCTATGCGCCCCACGATGGCCATGCCAATCCGCGCCTGGCCGCCCCGGCCTTTGCCCGCGCCAGCGTGCGCGAAGGCGTCAACCTGCAGGAAGGGGTGGAGATCACCCAGGTCACCAAGCCGGATGGCGATTTCCTGGTGCAGGCCGCCGACGGCCGCCGCTACCAGGCGCCGCGGCTGCTGATCACCGCCGGGGCCTGGGGTAGTCGGCTGTCGAGCCAGTTCGGCGAACCGGTGCCCATCGAGACCCATGGCCCCCAGATGGGCGTCACCGAGCCCTTGCCCTATGCCTTCAAGGAAGCGGTGGGCGTCTCTTCGCCGCTGGTGAGCGAGACCATCTACTTCCGCCAGATCCCGCGCGGCAACGTGATCTTCGGCGGCTGCTTCCGCACCCGCCCGGATCTGGACACCCGTCTGGCCCGCGCCGAGCCCCATGGCCTGCTCAATCAGCTCACCCAGCTGCGGCGCCTGGCGCCGGCCCTGGCCAGGGTCAACGTGATCCGCACCTGGAGCGGGGTGGAAGGCTATATCGCCGACGACCTGCCGATCATGGGCCCGAGCAGCCAAGTGGACGGTCTCTACTACGCCTTCGGCTTCTGTGGCGCCGGCTTCCAGCTCGGCCCGGGGGTGGGCGACACCATGGCCGAGCTGATCGCCACCGGTCGTACCGAGACGCCGCTGGCGGCCTTCGACATCGGCCGCTTCGCGCAACCCCGCAGCGAGAGTCTTGCCGGATGAACAGCCAGGACCTGCTGCGCACCCTGATCGGCTTTCCCACCGTTTCCGCCGACTCCAACCTGGCGCTGATCCAGCATGTGCAGGGTCTGCTGGAAGCCGCCGGCATCGCCTGCCGCCTGGTGCTCGACGAGAGCGGCCGCAAGGCCAATCTCTTCGCCAGCGTCGGCCCGAGCGACGTGCCCGGCGTGCTGCTCTCCGGGCATACCGACGTGGTGCCCGTGGCCGGCCAGGCCTGGACCCTGCCGCCGTTCGAGGGGACCCTCAGGGACGGCCGGATCTATGGCCGCGGCGCCTGCGACATGAAGGGCTTCGTCGCCTGCGCCGTGGTGGCGCTGCTGTCCGCCGCCCGGGGCGCACCGTTGAAACGCCCGTTGCAACTGGCCCTGTCCCACGACGAAGAGATCGGCTGCGTCGGGGTGCGCCGCCTGCTGGACGTGCTGGAACTGGCGCCGGTGCGCCCCTTCCTCTGCATCGTCGGCGAACCCACGGACCTGCAGGTCGCCCTCGGCCACAAGGGCAAGGCCGCGCTGCGCGCCCACTGCCATGGCCAGGAGGGCCATTCCTCCTTGGCGCCGCTGCACGTCAACGCCATTCACCTGGCCAGCGACCTGGTCGGCGCCCTGCGCGCCAGCCAGCGGCACCTGGCGGAAGAGGGCGCCCACGACGAGGCCTACGACATCCCTTACACCACCCTGCATGTCGGGCGGATCGACGGTGGCAAGGCGCTGAACATAGTGCCCAATCTCTGCACCCTGGACTTCGAGATCCGTCACCTGCCGGCGGACGATCCCGCCACCCTGGTCGCCGCGTTGCAGGAAACGGCGGACAGCCTGGTCCGGGAGGCACGGCAAACCTCGGCCAAGGCCGCCATCGAGATCGAGATGGTCAACGCCTATCCGGGCCTGGATACCCATCCCAGCGTCGAAGCCGTGCGCTTCCTGCAGACCCTGGTCGAACCGGGCACCGCCCAGCTCAAGGTGGCCTTCGGCACCGAGGGCGGGCTCTTCGCCCGTCGGCTGGACACCCCGGTGGTGGTCTGCGGCCCCGGCAGCATCGAGCAGGCGCACAAGCCGGACGAATATGTCGAACTGAGCCAGCTCGATGCCTGTGACGCCTTGCTTGGGCGGTTGCGGGTGGCCCTGGGTTGAGGCCATTCACGCCACTCCCAGGCCGTAGCCAACGGGTGCGCCACGAAGACTGCCCGGGATCGTGACGAACCCTGGAGCCTTGCATGGCAGCCCTGATCCTTACAGAAATGTAATCGCATCGCGTATCGCGCCATGACATCGTCCCGCTCAGGCTTTCAACTGCTTGCACGGCTCCGCTGCCGTCCTCGCTCCCGGGACATGCGCGTATGGTTTCAAGACTCTCTCGACGTACCTTCGTCAAAGGCTTCGCCGCTGCCGGCACGCTGGGTGGGCTGGGGATGTGGCGTTCACCCAGCTGGGCGACTCCTGGCTCCCCAGCGCTTACTACCCTGACGGGTACGGAATTCGATCTGTCGATTGGCGAGATGCCGGTGAATATCACCGGCAAGCGCCGCACAGCGATGGTGATCAATGGCGGCTTGCCTGGGCCCCTCTTGCGGTGGAGAGAGGGCGACACGGTGACGCTGCGCGTGCGCAACAGACTCGATGCGGCCACCTCGATTCACTGGCACGGCATCATCCTTCCGCCAAATATGGATGGGGTACCGGGACTCAGCTTCGCAGGCATCGAGCCGGGCGGCCTGTACGTCTACCAATTCAAGCTCCAACAGAACGGGACCTATTGGTATCACAGCCACTCAGGCTTCCAGGAACAGGCGGGAGTCTATGGTCCCTTGGTCATCGAGGCGAAGGAGCCCGAGCCTTTCAAATACGATCGTGAGCATGTGGTGATGCTGACGGACTGGACGGATGAAGATCCGGCCTCACTGATGCGCACGCTGAAAAAACAGTCCGACTACTACAACTTCCACAAGCGCACCGTTGGCGATTTCGTCAACGACGTGGCTGACAAGGGCTGGGTCGCGACGCTGGCGGATCGCAAGATGTGGGCTGAGATGAAGATGAACCCCACGGATCTTGCGGATGTAAGCGGCGCAACCTACACCTACCTGCTCAATGGCCAGGCTCCGAACATGAATTGGACTGGCCTGTTCCGTCCTGGCGAGAAGCTACGCCTTCGATTCATCAATGGCTCCGCCATGTCGTACTTCGACATCCGTATCCCAGGCCTGAAAATGACCGTGGTAGCGTCTGACGGCCTCTACGTGAACCCAGTGGAGGTCGACGAGCTTCGCATCGCCGTGGCTGAAACCTACGACGTCATCGTCGAGCCCACTGGCGAGGTTTACACGGTCTTCGCCCAATCAATGGATCGTACTGGCTATGCCCGGGGCACCCTTGCCGTACGGGAGGGGTTGGTGGCTCCAATCCCTCCTCTTGACCCTCGTCCTCTGATCACGATGGACGACATGGGTATGGGCGGTATGGACCACGGCGGCATGGAGGGCATGAATTCGGCGGCCGGTGATGATATGCGGACCATGAGCAGCATGGGAGGCGGCCAAATGCCAGCCATGGACCACGGCAAAATGTCCACCATGCAGAGCATGGACCATGGCGCTATGGCGGGGATGGACCACGGTTCGATGTCTGGAATGAGCGGCATGACGATGCAAAGTCATCCCGCGAGTGAGGAGAACAACCCGCTGGTCGACATGCAGGCGATGACGCCTGCCGCCAAATTGAATGACCCTGGCCTGGGCCTGCGTAACAACGGACGCAAGGTACTTACCTACGCCGACCTCAGAAGCGCTTTCGAAGACCCTGATGGCCGCGAGCCAAGCCGTACCATCGAGCTACACCTCACAGGACACATGGAGAAGTTCGCCTGGTCGTTCGATGGGATCAAGTTCTCCGAGGCTCACCCTCTGGTTCTCAAATACGGGGAGCGCGTGAGGATCGTGTTGGTGAACGACACGATGATGACGCATCCGATTCACCTGCACGGCATGTGGAGTGACCTGGAGGATGAGGAAGGCAACTTCCTGGTGCGCAAGCACACCATCGACATGCCCCCAGGCTCCAAACGCAGCTATCGCGTAACTGCCGATGCCCTTGGGCGATGGGCCTACCACTGCCATCTGCTGTACCACATGGAGATGGGTATGTTCCGCGAAGTCCGGGTAGAGGAGTGAAGCCAGTGACCGCGTTGAATCGACTCCACGTTTGTTCGCTGCTTGCCATCACCAGCTTCACCATCGCACCGGCTTGTGCCTTTGCTGCCGAAGCGGGCAGTTCCGACATGGACCACAGTCAGATGCAGGGGATGGATCATTCCAAGATGCAGAGCATGGACTCTGGAATGACCACCATGGCGCCCAGCAAGCCAGCAGCCCCCACTCAAAGCCGCACACCTATTCCGCCCATCACGGATGCCAACCGGGCGGCCGTCTATCAGAGTGGCAAAGGCCATACCGTCCATGACGATGCCCTCAACTACTTCCTGTTGTTCGATCAGCTTGAATGGCAGGACGCTGATAACGGCAGTGTGCTGAATTGGGACGTCAACGGTTGGGTAGGGGGAGATATCGACCGGCTGTGGATTCGCTCCGAGGGGGAGCGCGCCAACGGCAAAACCGAATCCGCCGAGCTACAGGCGTTGTGGGGCCACTCCATTGGTCCGTGGTGGGACGTGGTCGGTGGCGTACGGCAGGACTTCAAACCAGGCGCGCCGCAGACGTGGGCCGCGTTTGGTCTCCAAGGCCTGGCCTTATACAACTTCGAGATCGAAGCGACCGCTTTCCTCGGAGAGGGTGGCCAAACGGCGTTGAGGCTGGAAGGTGACTACGACATCCTGCTGACCAATCGCCTGATCCTGCAGCCCACCGCCGAAGCCAATTTCTACGGGCAGAACGACCCCAAGCGCGGAATCGGCTCTGGCTTGTCCGAGACCGAAGTCGGAGTGCGCTTGCGGTATGAAATCTACCGGGAGTTCGCTCCCTACATTGGCGTTAGCTGGAACCGCTCCCATGGCACCACGGCCCATTTTGCCCGGGAGGAAGAGGAAGAGCGCGGCGAAGCCCGCCTGGTCCTGGGCGTGCGTATGTGGTTCTAACCAGACACCAAATCTCATTCCCCACGAGCCCCCTCGGGCTGTAGGAGTTCGCATGTTCAATCGTGCACCTTTCGTCACGTTCTTCGCGGCAGGGATGTTGCTTAGCGCCCTGGCTCAAGCCCACCCCAAGCTGGTGTCTTCGACGCCTGCCGAAGGAAGTGAAGGCGCTGCCCCGGCAAGGATCGAGCTGCACTTTTCTGAAAACCTGGTCACGCAGTTTTCCGGCGCGAAGCTGGTCATGACGGCGATGCCTGGCATGGAGCATCCGCCGATGGTGGTCAAAGCGGCTGTTTCGGGTGGCGGTGATCCCAAGACCATGGTCATCGTACCTGCCTCGCCTTTGACAGCCGGCACCTACAAGGTCGATTGGCGGGCAGTGTCGTCAGATACCCACCCCATCACCGGTAGCGTGACGTTCAAGGTCAAGTAAACATGGAAGATCCGTTCAGCATCGGACTTCGCTTCGCGTTGTATGCCGATCTGATGATGCTGTTCGGGCTGGCGCTCTTCGGTCTCTATAGTTTGCATGGCCCTGAGCGACGCTCGGGCATGGTGTTGCCTTTCCTGCCTCTGCTGGCTACAACCGCGGTGGCGGGCCTGTTGCTCTCGGTCGTGTCCATGGTGCAAATGGCCAAGGCTATGAGCGGGGTTGCGGAATGGGGCGAGGCCATGCCGCACGTTGCGATGATGATCGCCGAGACGGAGCTTGGCACCGCCTGGCTTATCCGTATGGCCACCCTCGTGGCCGCTGCCGTGGCCATTGCCGGCAATCCTCGTTGGCCATTGGCGAGCCTGCTAGTGGTTTCGCTGCTGGCGGGCGTGGCGCTGGCTACGCTGGCGTGGGCCGGGCACGGCGCCATGGACGAAGGCACCCGTCGCTTCTGGCACTTCAGCGCAGACATACTCCATCTGTGGGCCGCTGGTGGCTGGTTCGGCGCACTGGTGGCGTTTGCCCTGCTGGTGCGGCCTAGTAAAGTGGCAACGCGGTCGTCAGTCCAGATCCTGTCGCGCACGCTTACCGGCTTCGAGCGAGCCGGGGCGGTGATCGTGGTGCTGATCGTCTTCACGGGTGTGATGAACTATCTGCTCATCGTCGGCCCCCAAATCAGGGGCTTGGCACAAAGCATCTATGGCCTGCTGCTGCTGGGTAAGCTGGGCCTTTTCGCCGTGATGATCGGGCTGGCGTCGGCCAATCGCTTTCTCTTGAGCCCGGCACTGGAACAAGCGGTCCACCAAGGCAATTATCCGCGTGCGGCACGGTCTATCCGCTACAGCCTGGCCCTGGAGCTAGGCTCCGTCATCCTGGTGTTAGGACTGATCGCTTGGCTCGGTACGCTATCTCCTGAAATGGAAGCGGGAATGTGAAGCCGCCTGGTCCCGTCGTGCCGCCCCAAAAAGATCACGTCGCCGAGGATGGAGCATGAGACTGCTGGTAGCGGAAGACGAACCCAAGACCGGTATCTATTTACAGCAGGGTCTTCGAGAGGCTGGCTTCACGGTGGATCGCGTGGTCACCGGAGTGGATGCCCTCGATCAGGTGCAGACCGAAGCCTACGACCTGCTGATTCTCGACGTGATGATGCCGGGCCTCGATGGCTGGGAGGTCGTCAGGCGCCTGCGTGCGGCAGGTCTCTCGGTACCGGTGCTGTTCCTGACGGCACGGGATGGGGTAGATGATCGAGTCAAAGGCTTGGAGCTGGGCGCTGACGACTACCTGGTCAAGCCGTTCGCCTTTTCGGAATTGCTCGCGCGAGTCCAAACGCTGCTACGGCGTAGAGGCGGCAGCCTGCCGGTTCAAACGAGCCTGCAGATCGGCGACCTGCAGGTCGATCTACTCACGCGTCGCGTCACCCGCGGTGGTAGACGAATCGACCTTACGACCAAGGAGTTCGCCTTGCTGGAGTTGCTGATGCGCCGGCGCGGCGAGGTGCTTTCCAAATCCGTCATTGCCGCCCAGGTCTGGGACATGCACTTCGATAGCGACACCAATGTCATCGAGGTGGCGATCCGGCGATTACGGGCCAAGATCGACGATGACTTCCAGACGAAACTGCTCCATACCCGCCGTGGAATGGGCTACAGACTAGACGTGCAGGACGAAGGATGAAGCCGGGCTCGCTCACCTTTCGCCTGAGCCTCATGTTTGTGGTCGCGGTCGTCGCTGTTCTCATCATCGTGGGCATCGCTTTCAACGAGCTGAGCCGCCACCACTTCCGTGCTCTGGATGCCCAGACGCTGGACGAAAAGCTGGAGGCGATCACCCAGATCGCCCAAGAGCCCGGCGCGAATTCGGACCAGCTCAAGACTCGCTGGCATACGCTGCTGGGAGCACATCCCGATCTCAGCGCGGTATTTCTCAAGGCTGACGGAAGTCTCTTTTTTGCTGAGCCTTCCCGGGCAGAGGTACCGTCCCTTGCTAGCGCTACCGAGCACGACGACGTCTGGGAGTGGGAAAGCGACGGACACCTGTTCAGGGCCTCGAAGGCGCTAGTCTCGTCGGCGGAGTCCAAGACTCCGCTGACCGTGTGGCTGGTCCTGGACGTCACTACGCATATGCACTTCTTCGCCATGCTGGAGCGCTGGTTCTGGGGCGTTCTGCTGGCCAGTACCGTACTGAGCGCCGCACTCGGCTGGCTGGTTGCCAAGAATGGACTGCGGCCGGTAGCGAAGGTGACCCAGGCAGCCGCCTCGATGTCCGCTGGCTCCTTAAAGGAACGCATTCCTCTGGAGCCCGTGCCCGATGAGCTGCGCGAGCTCATCATTGCCTTCAATTCCATGCTTGGTCGCCTGGACGATTCGTTCATGCGGCTATCGAATTTCTCTGCCGACATCGCGCACGAGCTTCGCACTCCGATCAGTAACCTGCGAACTCATACCGAGGTGATCCTGGCCAAAAAGCGGGACGCGGACGTGTACGAGGAGAACCTGACCTCCAACCTGGAAGAGCTCAATCGTCTGTCCGGAATCATCGATGGCATGCTGTTCCTGGCCAAGTCCGACAACGGGCTGATCGTACCCGAGCCGGTCGAGCTGGACCTCGGCAGGGTCATCGGCAAGCTGTTCGGCTATTACGAGCTGCTGGCCGAGGACAAGGGTATCCAGCTCAAGGTATCGGGAAGCGCCTCGATCTTCGCGGATAGGGTGATGATCGACCGGGTCGTGTCGAACCTGCTGTCCAATGCCTTGAGGTACACGCCGTCCGGGGAGACGATTGAGGTCAACATCCAGGATCTAGGTAGCCGCGTCGAGCTTCGGGTAGAAAATCCCGGTCCCGGGATCCCGCCGGAGCATCTGGCGAGGATTTTCGACCGGTTCTACCGGGTGGACCCTGCGCGCCGAGAGGGTGAAGGCAATGCAGGCTTGGGTTTGGCGATCGCGCGGGCGCTGATGCAGGCACAGGGTGGCACCATCTCCTGCATGTCAGCGGAGGGTCGAACCACGTTCCTCCTCATATTCGCAGGAGCGAGGGACCTTCGCGGCTGACAGAGGCATGATGCCAGGCAGAGCTGCCACGAGGCGAACGCCTGGGCAGCCCATCGAGCAGGAGGGCTGGCCCTGACGTCGGTACCTGGCTGCCGCTCAGTAGCCCCGCTGGCGATCCACCAGACCCCGCATCGGCTCACCGCGCTGATGGCGGCGGATATTGTCCAGCAGCACGGTAAAGGCCGTTTCCGGCACCGTCATGGCCCCCACGTGGGGGGTCAGCCAGATCCGCGGATGCTGCCAGAAGGGGTGGTCGACTGCCGGCGGTTCCGGCTCCACCACGTCCAGCACCGCCTGATTCAGCTGACCGCTGTCCAGCGCCGCCAGCAGGTCGGCTTCCACCAGCTGGGCGCCACGGCCGAGGTTGATCAGGCTGGCGCCGCGGGGTAGGGCGGCGAACAGGCGGGCGTCGAGGATGCCGCGGGTCTCCCCGGTCAGTGGCAGCAGGCAGATGAGGATTTCGCAGTCGGACAGGAACGCCGGCAGTTGCTCGGCGCCGGCATGGCAGCGCACCCCCGGCAGCTCATGGGCCGAGCGCGACCAGCCCGAGAGCTGGAAGCCAAAGGCAGCGAGCCGCTCCAGTACCGCCTGGCCGATCTGGCCGAGACCCAGCACGCCGACGCGTCTGTTCTCCGCCGTCACCAAGGCATGTTCCTGCCAGCGTCCCGCGGCCTGCTGGTCGAAATAGAGAGGTAACTGGCGATGCAGCGCCAGCACCATGAGGGTGGCGTACTCCACCATGCCGGCGACGATGCCGGGGTCCAGCATCCGCACCACGGGTAGCGCTGGCGGCAACAGGTTCAGGTCGAACTGGTCGACGCCGGCCGAGGTGGCGAACAGCACCTCCAGGTTGGGAAAGCGGTTGGCCAGGTCTTCCGGCGGTTGCCAGCAGGCCAGGTAGCGGACTTCTTCGGGATTGCCCACGTCCGGCCAGTGGCGGAAGGCGATATCGGGCGCGCGTTCCTGGAACAGGCGTCGCCAGGCCTGGCCACGTTCGGGATCGGCCTTGTAGAGCAGCGTCATGAAGAGGTCTCCGGCAAAGCTCAAGGATGGCGCAAGCGTGCGGTAGTTTGTCCCGAATTCTCCGCTGCCGCCGCCATGATCGGTGGTGTGGTGGAAACTGCGCCGCATCTGGGAAAAACGGCAGCTTCTGTGCCGGCCCAGGGCGCAAACGCCATAACCCCGGTGCCCTGCGAGTCGATACTGGCCGGGTCCGCGGCGCCCCTGCCGCGCCTCTCGACGTGAGGATCCGCCATGCCTTTGCTGCACTATTGCCAGCCGCCCGGTGACCGCCAACTGCCCCGGGCGCTCCAGCCGCTGCACGATGATCCCCTGGCCGCCGGCCGCGAATCGCACCTGCACGATGGCCGCCTGGGCTATGTCATAGGCAGCGCCGTCGCCCATTCCGCCGATTGCCGGCTGGACGACTACCCCTGGGTGGAAGTCAGTCTCATCGAGGCCGGCGAGTTGCAGCTGGAGTGGGAGGGGAATGCCCTGCACCTCAAGGCCGGCGATGCCTTCATCCTGCCGCGTGGCCTGAGCTGCCGCTGGCGTCACGGCGGCGAATTGCGGCGCCTGTTCATGGCCTTTCCCGGCCGGGCCAGCGAAGGCCCCATGCCCCAGGCACCCGTGCTGCTGGACCCCTCGGCGCCGCGCGAACCCTCGCCGCCGCCAGCGGCCAGCGTGCTGCTCAGTCCAGAGCCCACGGCCACCGGCTGCGACCTGTTCGAAAGCGGTGGCGGGGCCTTGCGGGTCGGGATGTGGGAGTGCACGGCCTATACGCGCAAGGCGGTGAGCAATCCCCACTGTGAGCTGATGCTGCTCTATACCGGCGCTGTGACCCTCGCGGTCGAGGGCGAAGCGCCCTGCACGGTCAATGCGGGCGAGGCGGTACTGGTACCGGCGGAAACGGCCATGGCCTGGGACAGCCGGGAGCGGGTGCGCAAGCTGTATTGCATCCTGCGCTGAGAAGAGGGCGCTCCGGCAGCGGGATGCTGGCGGAGCGCCGCGGCGAGGGAGGTCAGCCGGCCTTGATCAGGCTGCGCAGCGGCAGGGCGTTCTTGACCACCGGCGACTTGATGACGATGTAGCTGAAGTACTTCTCGATACCGACGTTGCGGTCGAGGATGGATTCCATCAGTTCCTGGTAGTGGCCGATGCTGCTGCACATGAAGCGCAGCAGGTAGTCGTAGCCGCCGCTGATGAGGTGGCATTCGAGGATCTCGTCGACCCCGCGGATGAAGGACTCGAACTTCACGAAGTCGGCGCGCTTGTGGTCGGAAAGGGTGACCTCGGTGAAGACCGTCACCGAGTTGGCGATCTTGGCGAGGTTGACGTGGGCTTCGTAGCCGCTGATGTAGCCGGCCGCCTCCAGGCGTTTGACGCGCTGCAGGCAGGGGCTGGGGGAGAGACCCACGGCTTCGGCGAGACTGACATTGGTCATCCGCCCATCCTTCTGCAGTTGCACCAGGATGTTGATGTCGATGCGGTCCAGTTTCGTTGCGGCGTCCATCGTCGTTCCTCGCAGTCGTGAACGTCAGGCTAGGCACGCAGGGCGGTCTGATGCGCATGCACCAGATCGGCGAGACTCGCGTACTCGCACCGCGTGCCATCCAGGGCCTGCCGTGAAAGGTTCCAGGGCCGCGAGCGATCACGGCGCAAGGTACACAGCGGAAAATCCACCAGGGGGTTCCAGGGGTCGTCCGGTTCGCTGCCTCTGACCGGCAGCAGATCGCCGCGCGCCAGGCCAAGCTCCTCCAGAGTGTTGTCCAGCGCCAGGCGCAGATCGCCGCCGCGGTTGGGGATCACGGCGGCGAACACCTCGGGCAGCCGCGCCGTGACCGCTGCGGCGTCGCCGTCATCGGGCGAGGCCAGCAACACCAATCGATAGAACTTGCTCAGGTACTGCAGCGCGCCCGGCGCATCCTCGAACACCGGCCAGCACGCCGTGGCGTTTCCAAAGGCCACGCTGGCATCCAGGTCGGCTTCCTGCTGCAACTCTTGCGCCAGACGCTGGTGGATACGCAGGTGCAGGCTGGTCTGGCTGGCGTTGGGCGTGGCCTGGCGCAACTCGCGAGCGAGGCGGTGATAGCTGCCGAGCAGCCAGTCGGGATGGGTGCTGAGGCCCGCCTGCGCCACAAGGGGGCGCAGGGCTTCGAGGATGCCCCCTTCGCGGTCGACGAGGGTGCCGTAGCAGGAAAAGCCTATGGCCTGGTAACGCGTGATTCTCATGGTCGGTTTCCCCTTGGCGCCGCTCTGCCGATGCCAGGCGGCGTTACGTTCAACCTCAGAAGCCGCCCACGATCTGCTGCGCGTCGGCCGAACTGCGTTGAAAACGCCTTCGAAATGCTCATTTACCGCCTGTAAACTGCGCTTTCTCAGGCGTTTTCGCCTTGTTTGGCTCTAGCTCGCGAGATCGTGAGCAGCTTCTCAGACACCGGCCTGGGCGAGGGCTTGGCCGAACATGTGCAAGGCTTCGGCCAGTTGCGCCTCGGTGGTCACCAGCGGTGCCAGGAAGCGGATGACGTTGCGTTCGACACCGCACTTGATCACCAGCAGGCCCGCGTGGCGGGCGCCGTCGATGACCTGCTGGGCGAGGGCGGCGTCCGGGCTGTGACCGTCGGCGCCGACCATTTCCACCGCCAGCATGAAGCCGCGGCCGCGCACCTCGCCGATGCGTGGATGGCGCCGCTGCAGTTCGAGCAGACCGCTGCGCAGCTGCTCGCCGAGGGCGACGCCACGGGCGACCAGGTCCTCTTCCTCGAACACGCCCAGCACCGCCAGGGCCGCGGCGCAGGCCAGCGCGTTGCCGCCATAGGTGCCGCCGAGACCGCCGGGCAGGGGCGCGTCCATGATGGCGGCGCGCCCGACCACCCCGGAGAGCGGCAGGCCCCCGGCCAGGCTCTTGGCCACCGTCACCAGGTCGGGCTGGATGCCGGTCTGCTGGAAGGCGAACAGGCTGCCGGTGCGGCCGAAGCCGGTCTGGATCTCGTCGGCGATCAGCACGATGCCGTGCTGGTCGCAGAGGGCGCGCAGCGCCTGGAGGAATTCCACCGGCGCCGGGCGGAAGCCGCCGTCGCCCTGCACCGGTTCGATCAGAATCGCGGCCACCTGGTCGGGCGCGACCTGGGTGGCGAAGACCTCGCGCAAGCCGGCCAGGGCCTGCTGGCTATCCACCCCGCGGAAGGCATCGGGGTAGGGCGCATGGTAGATGTCTCCGGGGAAGGGGCCGAAGTTCTGCTTGTAGGGCTGGGCGAAGCCGGTGAGGGTCACGCCAAGCAGGGTGCGACCGTGGAAGCCGCCGCGGAAGGCGATCACCCCGGGCCTCTTGGTGTGGGCGCGGGCGATCTTGATGGCATTTTCCACGGCTTCGGCGCCGGAGGTCAGCAGCAGCGTCTTGTAGGCCTCGCCGTTGCCGATGAGGGTGTTGAGGCGGCTGGCCAGCTCCAGGTAGGGCTCGTAGGCCATCACCTGGAAGCTGGCGTGGGAGATCTCTCCGACCTGGCGGCGTACGGCCTCCACCACCCGCGGGTGGTTGTGACCGACGTTGAGCACGCCGATGCCGCCGACGAAGTCGAGGTAGCGGCGACCGTCCACGTCCCAGACTTCGCTGCCCTGGGCGCGGGCCACCACGACGGGATGGGCGGTGATGATGCCGCGGGGAATGCCTTGTTCGCGAAGACCCAGCAGGCGGTCGGTGGCTTTGGCAGCGGAATTCATGCAGCGATACTCCAGGCAGGGGCGAGACTTCCAGCCTACGCAGGCCGCAGGGTCGGTAACGCTGAAGTTGCCGGCCCCGGCATCGTGATCGGCTGTTTTGCTTGGGGGCGGCGGCATTTTCGGTTGCCTGCCGCCAGGGGCATCAGTCCAGCCCGCCGAGGTGCCAGGCCTTGACCTCCAGGTACTCGTCCAGCCCCAGGTGCGAGCCTTCGCGGCCCAGGCCGGATTGCTTCACGCCACCAAAGGGCGCGACCTCCAGCGAGAGGGTGCCGGTATTGAGCGCCACCATGCCGAATTCCAGCCGTTCACCGACGCGCCAGGCGCGGCGCAGGTCCTGGGTGTAGTAGTAGGCGCCCAGGCCGTAGGGCGTGGCATTGGCCAGCGCCAGCGCCTCGGCTTCATCGCGGAAGCGGAACAGCGGCGCCACCGGGCCGAAGGTCTCCTCGCGGGCCAGCAGCATGTCCGCCGTGGCGCCGGTGAGCACCGTGGGGGCGACGAACCGGTCGCGGCCGCTGGGCAGCCCGCCGAACAGCGCCTTGGCGCCTTGGGTCAGGGCGTCGTCGACGTGACGCGCGACCTTGTCCACCGCCAGGCGATTGATCAGCGGACCGAGGGTCACGCCGGCCTCCAGGCCGTTGCCCACCTTGAACTTGGCCACTTCGGCAGCGAGCCGCTCGGCGAAACGGTCGTGGATGCCGTCCTGCACCAGGATGCGGTTGGCGCAGACGCAGGTCTGGCCGGCGTTGCGGAATTTGCTCTGCAGCACCCCGGCGATGGCCAGGTCCAGGTCGGCGTCATCGAAGACGATGAAGGGCGCATTGCCGCCCAGTTCCATGCTGGTGCGCTTCACCGTGGCCGCGCACTGCGCCAGCAGCAGCTGACCGATGCGGGTAGAGCCGGTAAAGGACAGCTTGCGCACCGCCGGATTGCCGGTCAGTTCGCCGCCGATGCCGGCGGGCATCCCGGTGACCACGTTGAATACGCCGGGCGGAAAGCCGGCGCGGTCGGCTAGCTCGGCCAGCGCCAGGGCCGACAGCGGGGTGAGATCCGAGGGCTTGATCACCACCGGGCAGCCGGCGGCGAGCGCCGGGGCGGCCTTGCGGGTGATCATGGCGTTGGGAAAATTCCACGGGGTGATGGCGGCAGCGACCCCCACCGGTTGCCGCAGCACCAGCACCCGGCGATCCCGGGCCGGTGCGGGCAGGATATCGCCAAAGCTGCGTCGGGCTTCCTCGGCGAACCATTTGACGAAGCTGGCGCCATAGGCGATCTCGCCACGGGCCTCGGCCAGTGGCTTGCCCTGTTCCAGGGTCATCAGCAGGGCAAGGTCGTCCTGGTGCTCCAGCATCAGCGCGTGCCAGCGCTCCAGCAGGGCCGCGCGCTCGGCGGCCGGACGCTCGCGCCAGGCCGGCCAGGCGGCCTCCGCCGCGGCGATGGCGCGGGCGGTTTCCACCGCCTCCAGGGCGGCCACCTCGGCGAGGGTCTCGCCGGTGGCGGGGTTGTCCACGGCAAAGGTGGCGCCGTTGTCGGCGGCGATCCAGTGGCCGTCGACATAGGCGGAGTCTTTGAACAGGCGGGGGTCCCGCAGATCGAGGTGCAGCGGCATGGTGGCGCTCCCAGTGGCAGGTCAGGCCCTGAGTCTAGGGAGGGGTGGCGGTGGCGAATGCCGAAATCCCTTATCCCTGACCGTCGCCCGACGCGTTCACCGGCGCTTCGCCGCAGTTTGTGCCGTCGTCGGCAGCAGCTTTCCCCGACGGTGATGAGCCGCATCCTTCGTCTAGGCGAACAGGGGGTCGCCCCTCAGCGTCGCCACTGCCAGGTCGATGAAGGCCCGTACCTTGGCCGGCGCCTGGCGACCTTCGGGGTAGATCAGATGGATCGGTAGTGGCGGCTCTTCATGGTCTTCCAGCACGATCTCCAGCGATCCCTCCGCGAGGGCCGTCGCGACCTGGTAGTGCAGCACCCGGGTGAGGCCAGCACCGGCCTTGGCCGCGCCGATGGCGGCCTCGTTGGTGTTGCAGTGCAGCAGGGGATCGACGCTTACCCGCTGCCCGCCGGCGAAGCGCCATTCCGGCGACGACCAGGCGCTGTGGGACACCAGGATGCGGTGCTCGCGCAGCGCGGCAGGGGTGGCGGGCACGCCGTGCGCCTGCAGATAGGCGGGGGCGGCGCAGACCACCCGACGTACGCTACCCACCTGGATGGCGGTGAAGCCCGAATCGGGTAGATGACCGATGCGCAAGGCGACATCCATGCCTTCCTCGACGATGTTCACCGGCCGGTCGACGAAGAAGGTGCGGGCGCGCATCTGCGGATAGCGTTCGAGATAGTCCAGCACCAGCGGCAGCACGTGCAGTTGCCCGAACAGCAGCGGGGCGGTGATGGTCAGGGTACCGACCGGCCTGGCGTAGTGGCCGGCGGCGGCCAGCTCCGCCTCGGCGATGTCGGCGAGGATGCGCCGGCAATCCTGCAGGTAGCGGACCCCGGCTTCGGTGGGCCGGACCGAGCGGGTGGTGCGCACCAGCAGGCGTGCGCCGACCAATTCCTCCAGCGCGGCCACCAGGCGCGTCACCGCCGGTGCGCTGAGGTGCAGCTCCCGGGCGGTACGGGCGAAACTCTCGGTTTCCGCCACCTTCACGAACACGCGCATCGCCTGCCAACGATCCATCTGCCTCGCCGTCCTGTCCTGTCGACCAGGCTCCATGGTAGCCAACTTCAGGCTGCGCGGTTCACAGCTCGAGTTCCAGACGCTCGGTACCCGTTGCCGGCACCGCGCAGCACAGCAACGCCTCGTCGTCGGCGACCCGCGCCACCGGCTCCCGCGCATAGGTGACGGCGCCGGCGAGCAAGCGCGTCCGGCAACTGCCGCAATGACCTTCGCGGCAGCTGAAGGCGGGGTCGAGACCTCGTGCCTCGGCCAGTTCCAGCAGCGAGCCCGCCGCGGGTGTCCAGCGCGCTTCCTTGAGCGAGGCGGTGAAGACCACCGGCACGCTGTCCGTGGCCGCGGCTGGACGCACGGGAGCCGCCGCTTCCAGGGGCTGACTGCGGCGCAGCGCCGCCGGGCCGAAGGCTTCGGCATGGATGCGGGCGTCCTCGATGCCGTAACCACGCAGGCCGTCGTACAGTGCCTGGGTGAAGGCCGCAGGGCCGCAGAGGTAGAAGGTGTGATCGCCGAAGGGCAGGAAGCGGCCCAGCACGCCCAGGTCGATCCGTCCGGCCACCTCGTAGTCGGTATCCGCCACGGCCCCGCGGGTATCGCTCAGCGCCCGCACCAGGCGCAGCGAGCCTCCGGCGGTGGCCACCAATTCGGCCAGTTCCGCATCGAAGGCGCGCTCGGCCTTCGACCGGGCGCCGTAGAAGAGGGTGATCGGGCGCTGGCGCTGGGTCCGGCGTCCTTCGTGGACCAGGTGCCTGAGCATCGCCAGCAGCGGGGTGATGCCGATGCCGGCCGCCAGCAGAACCAGGGACTGGTCGGCGGCGGTCAGGGTGAACTCTCCCGCCGGCGGACGCGTGTCGAGCAGATCGCCCTCGCGCAGCCGGTCGTGCAGCCAGGTGGACACCAGCCCCTCGCGCTTGACGCTGATACGGTAGTGCCCGTCGGTCGGCGCGCTGGAGAGGCTGTAGCTACGCAGCGCCGGGGGCTGGCCAGCGACCGGAGTGAGGCGTACCTGCAGGAACTGGCCGGCCTGGGCGGGTGGCAAGGCGGTGCCGTCCGCCGCAGCGAGATGGAAGGAGCGGATGCTGGCGCTCTCCTCGACGATGCGGATGACGCGCAAGGGTCGCCAGCGGTTGCCGAGTTCCCGGCTCAGCAGACGCTCGCGCGCCTGTGCCCAACTGCCCGTCAGCTGGCTGCTGTCCGACTCGCCTCCGGCTCGCATCTGCCAGCGCAGGGTCAGGGC
This sequence comes from Pseudomonas oryzihabitans, assembly GCA_036946245.1. Lineage (GTDB taxonomy): Bacteria > Pseudomonadota > Gammaproteobacteria > Pseudomonadales > Pseudomonadaceae > Chryseomonas > Chryseomonas oryzihabitans_G. The sequence goes on along the minus strand of JAQIJM010000001.1, from coordinate 3,297,979 downwards.
GGCGCGGCGCCGAACGATACGCTGCGGGCGAAAGGTCCACAGGCGCTCGGCGCCTTCGAAGGCGGCGATTTCGGGGGAGTCGACCAGCACCTCGGCCAGGCCACTCAGCTGGAGCAGGTCGCCGCTGTCGCCGTCGATGAACAGCAGCCCGGCCTGGCCGTTGGCGAGGATGTTGCCCAGGGTGTTGAAGAACAGGTTGCCGTTGAAGTCGGGAATGGTCAGCACGCCCTCGGCGTCCACCCGGACGAAGCCCGGCTTGCCGCCGCGGTGGGAGACGTCCACCCGGCGCCGTCCCTCCTGCTCGGCATAGGAGGCGACGAAGAAGGTATCGGCCCCTTCGATCAGCTGGCGTGCCGCCTCATCCAGCCTCTTGAGGGGCTCGATGGCCGGCGCGTGCGCCGCCTCCGATGATTGGGTGGGCTGCAGGTCGCGCAGCCGGATGTAGCGTGGGCAGTTGCCGAAACTCTGGTCCACGGTCACCCGCAGGCCCTGGGGCGTCAGCTCGACCTCGCCGTTGACGCGGTTGCGGCGCCGGGTGTGCAGCTCGATGCCCAGCAACCCAAGGGCTGCGCCATCCGCCAGGCCCGCGCTGGCCGGATCGTCTGCCGGTAGGCTAGCCGCAATGTCCAGCCGGGTCGGCATGGGTGCGCTGACGAAGCCCGGCGCGCCCTCCAGGATCGTCGCCCAGGCCGCACCCGTCGCCTCAACGCTACCCAGCACCAGGAAGGGCAACTGCTCATAGAAGGCGCGGTGCTGGTCGGGCATGAAGCCGCGGATCACCCGCGAGCCGACCTCGGCCATCCGCTCGCGGACGCCGGCACGCTCCTGCAGGGCGATTTCGCCGGGGTGCCAGGTGGGTAGGGCGTTCAGGGGCGTGCTCATCGAGGTTGCTCCTCGCGGTGGGGAAGGCGGGTGATCCAGCTGCTTCAGGCGCGCAGACCGGCGGCCGTCTGCGGGAAGGGCACGAAGCCCAGCAGCGCCTCCACGCGCTGCAGGAAGGCGCGCACGGCGGCGTAGGGCGCCAGGTCCACGTTGCCTTCCGGTGCCCCGGCCAGGTAGCTGTAGAGGGCGACGTCGGCGATGGTCGGATGATCGGCGGCCAGCCAGTCCCGGTCGGCCAGATGGGCTTCCAGGCGTCCGAGCAGGACCTGGGCGCGGGCGATGACTTCCTCGGCATTCAGGCGGGCACCGAATACCGTGATCAGCCGCGCCGCTGCCGGGCCATAGGCCAGTTCGCCCGCGGCCACCGACAACCAGCGCTGCACGGCGGCGGCACCGACGGGGTCTTCCGGCAGCCAGTCGGTACGGCCCAGTTTCTTCGCCAGGTAGACGAGGATGGCATTGGAGTCGGCGACGACCACGCCGTCGTCCTCCAGCACCGGCACCTGGCCGAAGGGGTTGAGGGCGAGGAACGCCGGCGTGCGGTGCTCGCCGGCCGCGAGGTCGACCTCGACGAGTTCGGGCGCGAGGCCCAGCAACGAGGCGAACAGCACGGCGCGATGGGCATGACCGGACAACGGAAGATGATAGATCTTCATGATCCAACTCCTGGCAGGTATCGGGCCGAGGATGGTCCCGATTCGTGCTACCAGCTTGGGATCAGATCGCTTTCGTGAGAATCGGCCTTGTCGTCAGTTCAGCATTCCGCAAGATGAAATGATCGGGCTAGCCACGGGCGAACGCCAACACTCGCGCCAGCATGGCATCGCAGCCGTCCAGCTGCGCCTGGCTGACGAACTCGTCCGGCTTGTGCCCCTGGGCCATGCTGCCCGGCCCGCAGACCACGGTGGGAATGCCGGCGGCGGCGAACAGGCCCCCTTCGGTACCGAAGGCGACGGTGCCGAAGTCCCGTGAGCCGCAGACACTCGCGATCCATTCCGCGGCCTCGCTGCCGATCGCGGTATCCAGGCCGGGATAACTCGACAGCTCGGTGAAGCGGATGGCGCTCTGACCGCTGACGGCCCGCATGGCCGGTAGCAGGCTGTGCTCGGCGTAGTCCTGCAACTGGCGGATCATCCGGTAGGGGTCCTGGGCGGGCAGGGCGCGGATCTCGAAGTCGAAGGCGCAGTCCTGGGGCACGATGTTCAGCGCCTGGCCCCCGCCGATCAGCCCGGTCTGCACCGTGGAGAAGGGTGGATCGAAGCGTGCGTCTTGCTGTTCAGGGGCCTTGAGCGCTTCACCCAGGCGTCCGAGCTCGATGACCAGGTGGGCGGCGTATTCGACGGCGTTGACCCCCTTGGGCGCATAGGCCGAATGACAGGCCGCGCCATGCACCTGGCAACGCATGGCCACCTTGCCCTTGTGGCCGAGCACGGGCTTGAGTTCGGTGGGCTCGCCGATGAGGCACAGCAGCGGCTTGACCGGGCGCCGGGCCAGTTGGTCGAGCAGGCTGCGTACCCCCAGGCAGCCCACCTCTTCATCGTAGGACAGCGCCAGGTGCAGCGGGCGCCGCAGGGGCGCGCGGCTGGCCGCGGGCACCAGCGCCAACAGGCAGGCCAGAAAGCCTTTCATGTCGGCGGTGCCGCGGCCATAGAGCTTGCCGTCGCTTTCGCTGAGTTCGAAGGGGGGACGGCTCCAGGCCTGGCCATCCACTGGCACCACGTCGGTATGGCCGGAGAGCACGATACCCGGTACGTCCGCTGGCCCCAGGGTGGCGAACAGGTTGGCCTTGGTGCCTTCGGCGTTGTGGATCAGCTCAAAGGGTACGCCGAAGCCCTCCAGGTAGCCGGCGACGAAGTCGATCAGTGCCAGATTGGATTCGCGACTGGTGGTGTCGAAGGCCACCAGCCGGGCCAGCAACTCGCGGCTGGCGCTCATCGGTCGTCTCCCGGCACGCCGTAGCCGGGGGCGAGATCCGGCCGTACCGCGCGGTCGAGGTAGTCCTGCAACTGGGGCTCGTAGGCACGCCACAGGGCCGCCAGCTCACCGATGGGGTCGGTCTCGGCCCAGTCGACGCGCAGGTTGACGATGGGCCAACTGGGCTCGCCGACCACCAGCAGCGCCGCCGAATGCACCGGACCAGCCTCGCCACCGGTCGCCAGCGCCGCCTGCATGGCCAGCAGCAGGCGCTCGGCAAGGGCGCCCTGGCTGCCTTCGAAGCTTTTCACCAGCGCCTTTACCACCGCCGGGCTCGCCAGCATGTTGCCGGCGCCCACGCAGTTCAGGCCGTTCAAGGCCTGGTGCACGCCCAGGGTATGGGCACCGCTGTGATGGGCGCTGCGGCCCTGGGCGTCGATGACGGTCACCTGGCGATACTCGGCGTAGCCGTCGCCGGCCAGGCTCTCGGCCAGGGCGGCGTCAGGTGTCAGACCTTGCGCCAGGCGCTCCAGGGTGCGCGGCCCCAGGGCGGGCAGGGTGATGTTCTGCGAGCTGACCGCGCCGACGCCGGGCCGCAGCCAGGGGCAGCGGGCGCCCACGGCGATGCTCGAGGAGCTGATGGCGATGCCGAACTGGCCGGTCTCGGCGCAGCGGGCGGTGAGGGAAAAGGTCATGGCAGGGCCTCAGTCGGGGATCACGGCGATGACGTCGATCTCCATCAGCCACTGGGGCTGGCCCAGGGCCGACACCACCAGGCCGGTGGAGATGGGGAAGACGCCCTTGAGCCACTTGCCGACCTCCTGGTACACCGGCTCGCGGTAGCGCGGATCGATCAGGTAGGTGGTGGTCTTGACGATATGGCTGAGGTCGCTGCCGGCTTCCTCCAGCAGTTGCTTGACGTTTTTCATGGCCTGCTCGGCCTGGGCCCGGGGATCGCCCAGCCCGACCAGGTTGCCGTCGAAATCGGTACCCACCTGGCCGCGCACATAGACGGTGTTGCCGGCGCGCACCGCCTGGCAGAGGTCGTTGTCCAGGGTCTGGTTGGGGTAGGTGTCCTTGGTGTTGAACATGCGGATACGGGTGTGGGTCGGGGTGGCCATGGGGGAGGCTCCTGGTCTCGAAAAGGGCTTCAGGCGGTGCGCGAGCGCTGGACCGGCAGGGTGGCGGCTTCGCCTGGGCGGTAGTCCTGGTAGCGGCGCTGGATGGCGATCTGATCGGCGACATGGCGGGCGTCGTGCCAGCAGCCCCAGATGAAGGCCGAGCCGCGGCGGCTGAGCCAGGGCAGGCCGACGAAGTAGACGCCCGGCTCGGCGCCGACGCCGCGCTGGTGCTTGGGCTTGCCGTTGTCGCCGAAGGTATCCACCTGCAGCCAGCTGAAATCGGTGGCGTAGCCGGTGGCCCAGATCACCGAGCTGACGCCGGCGGCTTGCAGGTCCAGCTCCTTGAGCGGTTCGCGGATGCAGGTGGCGTCCGCCACCCGTTCGCGGGCCTCGGGCTCTTCCGGCAGGTCCAGGCCGTGGCGGACGACATAGGCATCGGCGGCGTCGAGCAGGGCCAGGTAGTTGGCATCGCCGGCGTCGAGGTTCTGGTTGAGGTCTGGCCGGAAGCGCACCACACCCTCGCTGAAGGTGTCGGTAAGACCGACCAGGGTCATGCCGGCCTGGGCCAGGCGGCGGAAGTCCACGGTATGGCCGCCGCGGGCACCGCTGACGGCGATGGTCACGTGCTCGCGGCCCGGCTGCATGGTCTCGGTGTCCCACAGGCCGAGCACGCCCAGCCACCAGCAGAAGTCGCGCCCGCGGTAGGCCCGCGGCGGCCGATCATGGGGCCCGACCGACAGGTAGACGCGCTTGCCGGCGCGCAGCAATTCTTCGGCGATCTGCACGCCCGAGGAGCCGGCGCCGACCACCAGCACCGCGCCGTCCGGCAGTTGCTGCGGATTGAAGTACTGGGCGGAGTGGATCTGGTAGAGCCCCTCGTCCTTGGGCGCGATGGCCGGGATGACCGGTTTCTGGAAGGGACCGGTAGCCACCACCACCCGCTGCGCGTTCAGACTGCCCGCGGAGGTCTCGACCAGGAAACCACTCTGGCCCTCCTGGCGGGTCACCCGGGTGACGGCGACGCCGGTGCGGATGGGCGCGTCGATCTGCCGGGCATAGGTCTCGAAGTAGGCGGCGATCTCGTCCTTGCCGGGGAAGCCGTCCGGCTGCGTCTGGAATTCCAGGCCGGGGAAGCGATCGTGCCAGGCCGGGCCGTTGGCCACCAGGGAATCCCAGCGGCCGGTGCGCCAGGCTTCGGCGATGCGGTTCTTTTCCAGCACCAGGTGTTCGATACCCAGGCGGCCCAGGTGCTCGCTCATGGCGACGCCGGCTTGGCCAGCGCCTATCACCAGGGTATCGATAGTGGTCGGTAAGATGGACATGAGGGTACCCTTCGGCCGCTCCGTGGGGTGCGGCCGTCATCTAAGCAGTAGGAAAGCGAAGCGCGAACGCCTCAGGCGGGCGTGCGTGTCGCGGTGGTCAATCCAGCACGGAAGGGTCCTGCTGGATCATCAGTTCTTTCATCTCGGCGAAGTGCTGCTCGGAGAAGTCGGTGATGCCTTCCCAGGCCCGGGCGGTCTTCTCGGCGACCTCGGCGGAGAGCACCTTGAGCGGCTGGCCGGTGGACCAGGCGGTGACCAGGATTTGGCAGGCGCGCTCCAGGGTCCAGATATCGTCGAAGGCCTGGCCGATGGTGGGGGCGATCACCATGACGCCATGGTTGCCCATCAGCAGTCGCTGCTTGCCGTCCAGCAGACCGGCGAGGCGCGCACCCTCGGCCTCGGTGTCGGCCATGCCACCGTAGAGTTCGTCCACCGCGATGCGATTGAAGTAGCGCGCGGTGTTCTGGTCGATGGGCGGCACCTCGGGCTTGGCCAGGCAGGCGACCGCCGTGGTGTAGACCGGGTGCAGGTGCAGCACCACCCGCGCCTCCGGCAGCTGGCGATGGATCTGCCCGTGGATCGACCAGGCCGTGCTGTCCACGTCAGGCCGCTCGGCGCCGCGCGGATCGTCCGCGTCGAGCAGCAGCAGGTCGCTGGCGCGGATGCGCGAGAAATGCTTCCACTTGGGATTGATCAGGAACTGCTTGCCGTCGGGGGAAACGGCGGCGCTGAAGTGGTTGGCGACGGCCTCGTGCATGCCGAGGTGGGCGATGACGCGAAAGGTCGCCGCCAGATCGATGCGCAGCTGTTCCTCGTGGGGCCGTTTCTCAGGAGAAGGTGCCATGGTCGTGACTCCAAAGGGGTCGTCCCCACGCGCGGGAACGACCGTTGCAGACTTAGGGCTTGGGCATCAGGGCGGCGATATCCGCCTCGGTCGGCGCCTGGAAGTTGTACTTCTTCAGCAGCGCGGCGTATTCCGGGGTGGCGCTGTATTGCTTGAGCGCGTCCACCAGGGCGGTCTTCACCGCGTCGTTCCCCTTCTTCACGCCGAAGCCGTTGAGCACCGGGTAGATCAGGGTGTCCGAGGAGATCACCACGCGATTGCCCAACTTCTCCACCAGGCCACGGGCCACGGCGGCGTCGGTGATCTGCGCCTCGACGGCCTTGGACAGCAGCGCCTGGGTGGTCTGGGGATCGGTGCCGTATTCGCTCACGGCGATGGGCTTGAGGCCATTCTTCACGCAGTACTCGTCGGACAGCTTGTGCAGCTGCTGCAGCCAGGAGGTGGCGCCCATGGAGCCGATCTTGTGGCCGCAGAAGTCTTCCGGTTTCTTGGGCTGGTAGTCGCTGCCCTTGAGCGCGATGATCGATTCGCCGCTCTTCAGGTAGGGGATCATGTCGATCACCTTGAGGCGGTCCGCCGTGATGTACATGGAGGAGTTGGTGATGTCGAAGCGGCCGCCCTGCAGGCCGGTGATCAGGTTGGGGAAGCGCGTGTCGAGGGTTTCCACGGAGCGACCCATGATCTTCGCCAGGCCGTCGACGAATTCGATGTCGAAGCCCGCCGGCTTGTTGTCCTGCACGTACTCATAGGGGAAGAAGGTCAGGTCGGAACCGGCGACCAGCTTGCCCGGTTGCAGGAAGTCGGCCGAGGCCAGCGTCGCGGTCAGCGCCAGGGTGGCGCCCAATACGCGGGTGGTGAGGATTCGAATCGAGGCGCTGCTGAATCTTTGCATGGCGGTGCTCCTTGAAGGGATGGGAAAGATCAAACGGCGGCCTGGTCGAGCCCGGCCTGTTGGACGAAGAAGGAGGCGCCGCGCGGTTTCTGCGGCAGGCGTACGCTGTTGGCGACGCTGCGCACCAGACCGCTTTCCTGGCCGGCCACCAGCATCCCGGCGTGTTCGCTGGGCAGCGGATTCTCACCGAAGGGCAGGGCGTCCTCGGCGGCGTAGACGCTGATGAACAGGGTGCGCGGCAGCTCGGTCTGGTTGGGGCTGGAGGCGTGCAGCAGGCGGGTGTGCATGAAGCACACCGAGCCGGCCGGGCCGAAGCAGGCCACGGGATCGCCACAATGTTCGGCGACCACGCCGTCGTCGACCGCGCCGGTGAAGCGGCCATCCTGCCAGTGCGACCACAGCGGGCCCCTGTGGCTGCCGGGGATGACCGTGAGGGGACCGTTTTCCGGGGTCACCTCGCTCACCATCAGCAGCGCCGTGACCACGTCGTCGTTGCTGTGCGGGGTGAAGAGGAAATCCTGGTGCCATTTCACCTGGGTGGCGGTGTGCGGCAGCTTCGAGTTGATCTTGCTGTGGTGGAAGCGGGTGCCGCTGCCGCCGATCAGCTGGGCCGCGACCTGGGCCATGCGCGACCCGAAGGCGACCTGGCGATAGGCCGGGGAGATCTCGGTGGGCGAGCTGACCCGGCGCAGGGAAGGGTGATCGGGCCGGTGATCCAGCTCCACGTCGAAGCGGGCGCGGCCGTCCTGGGTCTCGCCCCAGGCCTCGGTGTGGCTGCGGCTGTCTTCCACCCAGCGCTCGAAATCGGCCTGCAGGGCGGCGATCTCCTCGTCGCTCAGTAGATTCTCGACCACCAGGTAGCCGTTCTTGTGGAAACTGTCCAGTTGCGCTTGCTCGATCATCGCTGTTCTCCAGAAGCCAAGGGTGGGGGTCAGGCCAGGGACACGTCCTTGAGGAAGGCCTCGACGCGCGGATGCTGGCCGTTACGCAGTACCTGGGGCGCGTCGTCGCAGACCACGCGGCCCTTTTCCATGAAGACGATGCGGTCCGAGACCTTGAAGGCGAAATTCATCTCGTGGGTGACGATGACCATGGTGATGCCCTCCTGGGCCAGGGCCTCGATCACCTGCAGCACCTCGTTGACCTTCTCCGGGTCCAGCGCCGAGGTGGGCTCGTCGAACAGCATGATCTGCGGCCGCATCATCAGCGCCCGGGCGATGGCCACGCGCTGTTGCTGGCCGCCGGAGAGCTGGTGGGGATACTTCCAGGCGTGGTCGAGCATCCCGACCTTGTGCAGCAGGGCATAGGCCTGCTGCTTGAGTGCGGCGGGGGTATCCAGGCGGTGGTAGCGGGGGGCGAGCAGCAGGTTGTCCAGCACCGTGAGGTGGGGGAAGAGATTGAAGCTCTGGAACACCATGCCGATGTCCAGGCGATGCTCGGCGTGCTCGATGAAGCGCGGCTTCTGGGCGCCGTCCTTGCGCAGGTGGATGAAGGGCTGGCCGTTGATGCGGATCTCGCCGTTGTCCAGCTGCTCCAGGCCGTTGAGCAGGCGGATCAGGGTGGTCTTGCCGGAGCCCGACGGGCCGATCACCGACACCACCTCGCCGGGCTGGATCTGCAGGTTGACCGAGCCCAGCACCTCGACGTCGTTGTACGCCTTGTGCAGGCGCGCCGCCTGCAGCGCCGGGGTGGCGGCATCCCATTGCGGCCTGGCGCTGGCAGTGGAGGCCTGGGTGGCCAGGGCCAGCACCTGCTCATCGGGGATACGCACCACCTTGCGCTGGGTGACGTCGAGGAAACGCTCCAGGCGTTTGAGCAGGAAGTCGAACAGGGTGACGATCAGCACGTAATAGAAGGCCACCGCCACCATGGTTTCCATGACCAGGAAATTCTGCGAATACAGGCGCTGGCCGACCATCAGGATCTCCGTGAGGGAGATCACCGAGACCAGCGAGCTGAGCTTGACGATGGAGATGTATTCGTTGGCCAGCGAGGGCAGGGCCACCCGCAGCGCCTGGGGGATGACGATGCGCCACTGGGTGCCGAGAAAGCGCAGCCCCAGGGCGCGAGCCGCCTCGCCCTGGCCCTTGGGGATCGACAGCAGACCACCGCGATGAATCTCGGCGACATAGGCCGTTTCACTGATGACCAGGCCGATCAGTCCCGCCCAGAACGGATCGGCCAGCACCACCGACGTGGCCGGTACGGCCTGGGGCAGGTTGTAGATGAAGATCAGCAACACCAGCAGCGGCACGCTGCGGAAGAACCAGATGTAACCGCGCGCGGGCAGGCTGAGCGCCGGATACCGGGATTGCTTCGCCAGGGCGATGAAGAAGCCCAGCGCGATGCTGATGATCCAGGTGAGGGTACTGAGTTTGATGACCGTCCAGGTTGCCAGCCAGAATTGAGTGTCGCCAATGAGGCTGAACATGTAGTTCCAGTCGAAAGTCATGGTGGGCCAACCTGTCGCCTTTTCAGAGAAAGTGCGAACTTTCGAGCTGCTCGCACTGTTGCTGGGAACAGAATTGGCGTTCGTCGGACTTATCGTCAATTAACAAATTACGGGTCGTTGCATAGACTTTTCCTAACCTAGGAAAGTCGCTACTGCTGCCTACGTGATATCCGCCCCAATGCAGGGCAAGTTGCAATCACAAGCGCCCCAATTGCGGTCTTTTGGTGCATTTATCGTCAGGGAAATGAGCTGCCGTTCGCCCGTCATGGTCGAGGATAAGTGGGTTGAGCACGGCCAAGCCGGCTGGCTGCCGGGAGTGGCATGGCTTTCGCTTCAGCAACTTATTCTATGCAGACATGTGCTCTGTAAAGGTTCAGCCTATGGAAACGCCATGACTCGTTTCACTCTGCGGCAACTTCGTTATTTCGTCGCCGTGGTCGAGGAAGACAGCATCGTGGAAGCGGCGCGGCAACTGCACATTTCCCAGCCGTCCATTTCCGTGGCCATCAAGAATCTCGAGGAAAGTTTCGAGCAGAAGTTGTTCATTCGCCACCATGCCCAAGGCGTATCCCTTACCGCGAGTGGACGGCGGCTTTACGAGAAGGCGAAGGAGTTGCTGCGGCTGTCCTACGAGCTGGAGCAGAACGCCCGCGCCGAGAACGAGATGGTCTCGGGTACCGTGGCCATCGGCTGTTTCGAATCGGCGGCACCGCTGTACCTGCCCAAGCTGGTCGCCGGCTTCAAGCGGCTCTATCCCGAGATCACCATCCAGCTGCACGACGGCGAGCAGCACGAGCTCATGCACGGCGTGCACCGCGGTCGCTTCGACCTGGTGTTCCTCTACGATCTGGAACTGGGCGACTCCATCACCAAGGAAAAGCTCAACGCCCCGCACAAGCCCTATGCGCTGCTGCCCGCCGCCCACCCCCTGGCGGGCAAGAAGGCGGTGACCCTCAAGGAGCTGAGTCGCGAGCCGATGATCCTGCTCGACGTGGTGCCCAGCCGGAACTACTTCATCGACATCTTCAAGGAGAAGGGCTACCACCCCACGGTGGCCTATAGCTCGCCTTCCATCGAGATGGTGCGCTGCATGGTAGGGCAGGGCCTGGGCTTTTCCGTGCTGGTCACCCGGCCGACGACGGACGTCACCTACGACGGCAAGCGCCTGGCCCAGGTGAACATCCACGACGACATGCCGGCGTCCACCTTCATCATGGCCTATCTGCGCAACAACGAGCCAACCAAGGCGACGCGCCTGTTCATGGACTATTGCCGCGGGGTGGACCTGTCCCCCTTGCCGGCGGAGAGCCTGGCGGGTTGAAACCGTGCAGGCCCTTGCCCGGCTCTCAGCCGAAAGGGCAGGGACTAGACGGCTCCGGACTGGTCGAGGGGGATGGATGTAAAGTAGAATCAATATCATCTAAGCATCGTCGAGCAGGTAGCGCCCGTCATGAGTGATATGGCTCTCGCGTCCTCACAGCATCTCCATACGCTCTATCGCGACCACAGCGGCTGGCTGCAGGCCTGGCTGCGCCGTCGCCTGGGTAGCGAATGGGACGCGGCCGATCTCAGCCAGGAGGCCTTCCTGCGCCTGTTGCGACATCCCGAGACGCTTGGCGAACTCCAGGAGCCGCGCGCCTATCTGGTGACCATCGGCAAGCGCCTGCTGATCAACTTCCAGCGTCGACGGAGCCTGGAGCAGGCCTACCTCGACGCCCTGGCGGAGCTGCCCGAGGCCTGCGCGCCCTCGCCCGAGCAGCGCTGGGTGCTGCTGGAAACCCTGCAGGCCCTGGATGAGCTGCTCGATGGTCTAGCCGCTCCGGTGCGCCAGGCCTTTCTGCTCAGCCAGCTCGAGGGCCTGACCTATCGTGAGATCGCCGAGCGGTTGCAGGTCGCGGAGCGCACCGTCAAGCGATACATGGCGCAGGCCTACGAGCATTGTCTGCTGGCAGAGCTGTGCTGAACGGCGCCGCTGACCGCCGGCGGACGGCGATCCGCGAGGCGGCGAGCTGGCTGGCGCTGCTGGAATCGGGCGCGGCCGGCGAGCCGGAGCATCAGCAACTGCAGGAGTGGCGCCAGGCCCATGCCGAGCACGAGCGTGCCTGGCAGGCGGCGCTGGCCTTGCAGCAGCGTTTCGCCGCCATACATCCCCGGTTGGCCATGGCCAGCCTGCAGCCTGCCAACCGGAGTCGGCGCAGCGCCCTGCGCCAGTTGCTCGGCCTGGCGGTGGTGGTACCCACCGGCTGGTGGCTGACGCGGACGCTGCCGCTGGACGCCTGGAGCGCCGACCTGTCGACCGCCACCGGGGAGCGCCGCAGCCTGACCCTGGCCGACGGCAGCCTGCTGCAACTCAATACCGCCACCGCCGTGGACCTGGACCAGGTCCGCCGCTACCTGCGGCTGATCCGCGGCGAGGTCTCGCTGCAGGTCCCTGGCGCCGTGGCTTACACGCTGGACACCGGCTTCGGCGCCGTGACGGTGCGCCAGGCCGAGGTCTGCGTGCACCAGCATGACGAGGGGTGCGACGTGCGCGTGGTCGGCGGCAGCGTTGGCGTACAGCCCCTGCATGGACCCCGCCTGGAACTGGGCAAGGGGCAGCAACTGCGCCTGACCGAGCTGGGCGTCGGCGCCATCGAGCCATTCGCCGCGACCCTGCTCAGCTGGCGTCGGGGCGTTCTGATCGCCCAGAACCAGCCGCTGGGCGAGTTCCTGCACGAATTCAGCCGCTATCGCCTCGGCCTGCTGCGGTGGGACCCGGCGGTCGCCGATCTGCGGGTCACCGGCAGTTTCCAGCTCGCCGACGGCGATCGGGTACTCGCCTTGCTGGCCGCGACCTTGCCGCTCGAGTTGCAGTGGCGGACCCGCTTCTGGGTCACCTTGGTGCCGCGCACCGCCGCCGCCTGAAAAAAGCCTGAAAAAGCCTGTCCCCTTTTTCCGTCTCGCCGGTCATCAGGAGTACAGGACCTATGACAGGAGGGGTATTCGATGGTGGCGTTGGTATTGCGTCCGTTGCTGCGCACGGGCTTGTTGGTGGCGTTGAGCGGTACTCCCTGGTGGGCCGGTTCGGCCTGGGCCCAGGAGGGGCCCCGCCGACACTATGAGATACCGGCGGGTAGTCTCGCCCAGGCGCTGACGCGTTTCGCTGCGGAATCCGGGGTCAACCTGGCGGTGGACCCGCGGCTGGTGGGCAATCGCGCCAGCACCGGCCTGACCGGTGATTACGGCGTGGAGGAGGGCTTCAGTCGCCTGCTGGCCGGTTCGGGCTTGAAATTGCAGCCGCTGGGCGAGCGCGACTTCACCCTGGCGCCGGCGCCGCAGGAGAGCGGCGTCCAGGAACTGGCCAGCACTTCCATCGTCGCCACCAGCCTGCAGGCCGACGACGCCCCCTATGCCGGCGGCCAGGTGGCGCGGCAAGGCTCCCAGGGGCTGCTGGGCAATCGCGACTTCATGGACACGCCCTTCAGCCAGACGTCCTACACCGCTCAGACCGTACAGAATCTGCAGGCCCGGACCCTGACCGACCTGATCGCCAGCGATCCCTCGGTGCGTTCCACCAATCCCTCGGGTGGCCGCTTCGAGCAGTTCACCATCCGCGGTTTCAGCCTGTTCAACAGCGACGTCGCCTACAACGGCCTCTATGGCGTGCTGCCGACCTATTCCATCGACATGGAGATGGCCGAGCGGGTCGACATCCTCAAGGGGCCGAGCCAGTTGCTCAATGGCATTTCCCCGCGCGGCAGTGTCGGCGGCGGCATCAACGTGGTGCCCAAGCGCACCTCCGACCAGCCCATCACCGAAATCACCGGCAGCTACGCCTCCGACAGCCAGGTCGGTGGAGCGGTGGACATCGGTCGTCGCTTCGGCGAGGACAATCGCTTCGGCATGCGCTTCAACGGGGTGAAGCAGTCGGGCGACACCACCTGGGATCACCAGCACGTCGACCGGCAGATGGGCGTGCTGGGCCTGGACTATCGCGTGGAACGCCTGCGCCTGGGACTCGATCTGGGCCATACCGAGCGCGACACCGACGCGCCCCAGGAGCGGGTGCTGGTGGGCGCCAACGCGCGGGTGCCCGATGCCGACGACGTGCGCCACAACTATGCCCAGCGCTGGACCCGCGCCCAGACCAAGGACACCTTCGGCGCCCTGCGCGGCGAATTCGACGTCGACGACTCGCTGCTGGTCTATGGCGCCGTGGGCGCCCGGCGCAGCGATCACGAGTTCCTGCGCCACAACGTCTCCCTCACCAACGATGCGGGCGATTTCACCGTCCAGCCGCGGGACTTCACCCGCGACGAGAACGTGCGCACCGCCAACGTGGGCGCGCGCAAATGGTTGCAGACCGGGCCGGTCAGCCACGAGCTCAACGTGAGCGCCGACTACTTCTACATGGACTTCGAGAACGGCGGCGGTCGCTACGCCAGCGGGGCGAGCAACCTCTACAATCCCAGCGACCTGCCCGCGCCGGGCGTGCGCACCCGCTCCGATGCCAAGGACTACACCGAGAACCGCTTCAGCGGCGTGGCCCTGGCCGATACCCTCGGCTTCTTCGACGACCGCCTGCTGGTCACCCTCGGCGCCCGCTGGCAGCGGGTCAAGGTGGACGACTGGTCCGACGGCGTGAAGCAACCCACCGCCTACGATGAGGAAAAGGTCTCTCCTTCCGCCGGGGTGCTGTTCAAGGCCACCGAGCGGCTGTCGCTCTATGCCAACTACATGGAGGGACTCAGCCAGGGCAAGATCGCGCCGTCCACCTCGGTGAACGAGGACGAGATCTTCCCGCCCTTCGTCAGTCGCCAGGCGGAGGTGGGCGCCAAGTATGACTTCGGCCCCGTGGCCGTGACCGCGAGCGTCTTCCGCATCAAGCAGCCGGCCTACGAAACCAACGCCACCAGCCGCGTCTTCGGCCCCAATGGCAAGCGCGTCAACGACGGGGCGGAGCTGAGCGTGTTCGGCGAGCCGCTGGCGGGCTTCCGCGTCCTCGGTGGCCTGATGTACATCGACAGCGAACTCAAGGAGACGGTGGGCGGCACCTTCGATGGCAACCGCGCCCCGGCCACGCCCAAGCTCAATGCCAACCTCGGCGCCGAACTGGATATCCCGGCGGTGCCTGGCCTGACCCTGACCGGACGGGGCATCTACACCAGCTCCCAGTACCTGGACCAGGCCAACAGCAAGGAAATCGACGCCTGGCACCGCTTCGACGTGGGCGCGCGCTACGCCTTCAAGGTCGACGCCACCCGCGTGACCCTGCGCGCCTCGGTGGAGAACGTGATGAACGAGCGCTACTGGGCGTCGGCGGGTGCCTCGGACGACAGCGAACCGGGCCTGACGATCTCCACACCGCGGACCTTGGTGTTCTCCACCACCCTGGCGTTTTGACGCCGCCGGAATCCGCCGCCGTGCAGGGCTCGCGCAGCGAGCGGATTCCCAGGGTTTTCAATCCGGTGCAAGACCCTGCGGCGATAGTCGATTGAAGTCCGCTAATCCTCGACAGGAGTGCCATGCCGATATAGCGAAACTTGTTCTCCATCAGATTCATTACCGGGCTAGTTCAATAACGGACTTCAAGCGAGTTCGGGGTTCTTGTCGTCTGCAGTGTGGTGAAAGTTGGGCGAGTTCAAAAACTAGACTATTTACCGGCATAGCGGTTGAAGGATGCGAATGAAACTGATTATCGTTAACGAAGATAAACGTCCCGAGGTCTGACGCCATGCTTCAACCATCCCTCAGTCGTGACACCGCCGTACCCGATAATGCTTTCTTCCTCGCTCGCCAGGCGCGCTTCGAATCCAAGGTCCGCAGCTATCCGCGCAAGCTGCCGCTGGCCATCGCCAAGGCCGCCGGGGTCTGGGTGACCGACGTCGAAGGCAAGGTCTACCTGGATTGCCTGGCCGGAGCCGGCACCCTGGCCCTGGGGCACAACCATCCGGCCGTCACCGCGGCCATCAGCGAATTCCTCGGCAGCGGCCTGCCGATGCACAGCCTGGATCTCACCACGCCGCTCAAGGACGTCTTCAGCGAGCGCCTGCTGGGCCTGCTGCCAGGGCGGGCCGAGGACTATTGCCTGCAATTCTGCGGCCCGTCCGGCGCCGATGCGGTGGAAGCGGCATTGAAGCTGGCGAAGAAGGTCACCGGGCGCAGCAACGTGGTCGCCTTCTCCGGGGGCTACCATGGCATGACCCACGGCGCCCTGGCGGTGACCGGCAACCTCGCGCCCAAGCAGGGCGTGGCCGGGCTGATGCCCGGGGTGCAGTTCCTGCCCTATCCCCACGAGTACCGCTGCCCGCTGGGGCTGGGCGGCGAGCAGGGCACCGCGGCCCTGGCGCGCTATCTGGAGCGGTTCTTCGGCGACGTGGAAAGCGGCGTCTGCCGGCCGGCGGCGGTGATCGTCGAGGCGGTGCAGGGGGAGGGTGGCGTCAACCCGGCCCCGGTGGCCTGGCTGCGCACCCTGCGCCAGGTCACCCGGGAGCACGGCATCCTGCTCATCGTCGACGAGGTGCAGACCGGCTTCGGCCGCACCGGCGCGCTGTTCGCCTGCCAGCATGCCGGCATCGAGCCGGACATCCTGGTGCTGTCCAAGGCCGTGGGCGGTGGCCTGCCGCTGGCCCTGCTGGCGATTCGGCGTGAATTCGACGCCTGGGAACCCGGTGGCCATACCGGCACCTTCCGCGGCAACCAGCTGGCCATGGCGACGGGGCTGGCCACCCTGGAGATCATCGAGCGCGAGGGCCTGGTCGGCCACGCCGCCCAGCTCGGTAGCTGGCTCAAGCGGCATCTGGAGCGGCTGCGCGAGCGCTTCCCCGCCATCGGCAACGTACGCGGCCTTGGTTTGATGCTGGGCCTCGAAATCGTCGAGGCGGACGGCGAAGCGGATTCGCTCGGTAGCCTGCCGGCCGCTCCCGCCCTGGCCGCTGCCATTCAGCGCCACTGCTTCGCCCAGGGGCTGCTGCTCGAACGCGGCGGACGCGACGGCAACGTGGTGCGGCTGCTGCCCCCGCTGATCCTGCAGGAAAGCCACTGCCTGGTATTGCTCGAGCGCCTGGAAGCCGCTGTCGTGGCGGCGCTGGCCGAGCGGCGTGGCTGAGCGCAAGGCACCCCCAGAGTGCCGTGACACCGGATCGCCCGCAGGGACGCGCAACTTCTTGGACACTGCCATGACTTCTCTCGAATCCACTCTGCTTTCCCGCATCGTCAGTGAGCTGGCGTCTTCCCACGCCCTGATGAATTGCCTCATCAAGGAATTCGCCCTACCGGAAAGATGCCTGGCTTATATATGGCCGGAAGATCGACGGGGTATCGCGCCAGCCAACTATCTGAGTTGGTTGCAACAGGGTGGCGTGCCCTTGTTGATCAACTTTCCTGGTGACCGCCAGTTCTTCCTGGTCGTCGACCGGCAGGATGAACTCGGCAGCCAGCGTTATCTTTCCGATATCTATATCAGACGGGGTGACCAGGCCTGGCATTGCCCGGATTTCGCCGCCTTCAGCGATTTTCTGCTGGAGGCCTGCGAAGAACTCGCCGGTGCCCACAACGGCGAATTGCTGCAGCAGGTCCTGCAGAGCCAGCGCCTGACCGCGGCCATCGTCGACCACGTCCAGGTGTCCCGCCATCCCGACCCACTCAGCGACTACCTGGCCAGCGAACAGGGGCTGTGGTTCGGCCATCCCAATCACCCGGCACCCAAGGCGCGGCGCTGGCCGGAGCCCCTGCCGGCCGAGGCCTATGCACCGGAGCTGCATACCAGCACCCCGATGCACGTGCTGGAGGTGCCCCGCGCCGGCCTCCAGGTGGCCGGCAACGGCCTGAGCGACGCCCAGGTGCTGCAGGGTTTCGTGGACCAGGCACAGGCCGCCCCGGAGCGGGCGCGTATCGTGCTGCATCCGGTCCAGGCACAACTGTTCCTCGGCGATCCCCGCGTCCAGGCGCTGGTCGGCCAGGGGGTGATCCGCGACCTCGGCGCCAGCGGCGCCCTGGCCACCCCCACCGCCTCCATGCGCACCTGGTACCGCGCCGACCATGCCTTCTTCGTCAAGGGCTCGCTGAACGTGCGCATCACCAACTGCGTGCGCAAGAACGCCTGGTACGAACTGGAAAGCACCCTGATCGTCGACCGCCTCATGCAACGCCTGCAGGGGCGGGTGGCGGGGCTCGACATGGTGCGCGAGCCTGGCGCCCTGAGCTGGGCACCGCCGGCCGCCAGTGTCGAGGACGAGCGCTGGTTCCGCGAGCAGACCGGCGCCATCCTGCGCGAGAATTTCTGCCTGGAGCATGGCGCCGATTGCTGCCTGCTGGCCGGCACCCTGTTCGCCCGCGACACCCGCCTGCAGCCGCTGCTGCAGGACTTCCTCATCCGCTGCGGCGGCCAGGAGCCCAGCGATCAGGCGCGGCTGGCCTGGTTCCAGGACTACCAGCGGCTGCTGCTGGGCCCGGTGCTGCGGCTGTTCTTCGATCACGGCGTGGTGCTGGAACCCCATCTGCAGAACTGCGTGCTGGTGCATGACAATGGCCGGCCCGTCCGGCTGCTGCTGCGCGACTTCGAAGGCATCAAGCTGACCGACACCCTGGGCGCCGAGGCCCTGGACGCCCACGTCCATCCGCGGGTGCGCCAGTCGTTGCTGTATGGCCGCGACCAGGGCTGGCGGCGTATCGCCTATTGCCTGTTCATCAACCACCTCGCCGAGGCGGTGCTGGCGCTGAGCTGGGAACGCCCGCACCTGGCGCCGCGCCTATGGCGCCAGGTGGAGGCCGAGCTGATCGCCATCCGCCGTGACCTGCAACGCGCCGCGCCCGAACTGGATGCGCTGATCGCCGGCCAGCCGATCCCCTGCAAGACCAATCTCAAGGTGCGCCTCGCCGCCCAGGCCGACCGTCATGCCGGTTACGTGCAGTTGTCTTGCCCCTGGGGTGCGGAGGTGCGTCATGGGTGAGCTACCGATCGCGGTCCGTACCGCCCTGGTGGAAGCCCAGGCGCAGTCCGGCGATCCGCTGGCGGCCTTCGTCTACGACCTCGACGCCCTGCGGCGGCACGTCGCCGCGCTGATGGCCGAATTGCCCGCCGGTGTGGAGCTGTACTACGCCATCAAGGCGAACAGCGAGGCGCCGATCCTGGCGGCCCTGGCACCGCTGGTGCACGGCTTCGAGATCTCTTCCGGCGGCGAGATCGACCGCCTCGCCGCCTGCCCGCAGCGCAAGCCGTTCATCTTCTCCGGGCCGGGCAAGCTGGATTCCGACCTGCGCACCGCCCTGAGCGCCGGGGTCGAAGCCATCCACCTGGAGAGCCTCGGCGAGATCCAGCGCCTGCAACGCCTGGCCCGTTCCCTGGGACGGCTGCAGCCGGTGTATATCCGCATCAACCCGCAACTGCCTGCCGGACTGACCAGCACCCTGGCCATGGCCGGCACGGCGACGCCCTTCGGCTTCGACGAGGCCGATCTGCCCGCCGCGGTGGCGGCAGTGGAGCAAGCCAGTCACCTCGAGCTGCAGGGTTTCCACGTGCATGCGCTGTCGCACCAACATTCGGTGGAGCGCCATCTGCAACTGCTGGACTTCTATCTGCAGCGCTGGCCGCACTGGCGCGGCCTGGCCCAGCGGCCGGAGACCCTGGTGCGGCTCAACGTCGGCGGCGGCATCGGCGTGGATTACCGTGAAGGCCGACGGTTCGACTGGACGCGGCTGTGCGGACACCTGCGCGCCCGCCTGGCCGCCCAGGCGCAGCCACCGCTGATCCGCTTCGAGCCAGGGCGTTTTCTCGCGGCCTTCTGCGGCTATTACGCCATGGAGGTGCTGGATACCAAGACCAGCCACGGCCAGCACTTCCTGGTCTGCCGCGGCGGTACCCACCAGTTCCGCCTGCCGGTGGCCCAGGGGCACGATCACCCGGTGCTGCACCTGCCCCGCGAGGCACGGCCGACGCCGACCGGGAGCAAGGCCTGGACGGTGGTGGGTCAGCTCTGTACCCCCAAGGACATCCTCAGCCGCGCCCAGCCGCTGGGTGAGGTCCGGGTCGGCGACCTGCTGGTGCTGCCCCTGGCCGGCGCCTATGGCTACAACATCTCCCACGCGGATTTCCTCTGCCATCCGCGCCCGCGCCAGCTGTTCCTCGCCGGCAACGGGAGTGTCCTGGCGTGAGCGTTGCGATCCCGCGGGTCTGGGTGGCGGTGAACGTGCTGCTGGGCACGGTCACCGTCAGCCTGGCCAATACCACGCTCAATCCGGCGCTGCCGGCCTTCATCGCCGCTTTCGACCTGGGACCGCTGCTGGCCAGCTGGATCGTCGCCGGCTTCATGGTGGCCATGGGCATCACCATGCCCCTGACCGGCTTCCTGGCCGGGCGCATCGGGCGGCGGCGACTCTATCGCCTCGGGCTGCTGGCCTTCATCGCCGGCTCGGCGCTGGGCGCCCTGGCCGATTCCATCACGGGCGTGCTGCTGGCGCGGATGGTCCAGGGGGTGGCCAGCGGCCTGATGATCCCCCTGGCGCTGGGCATCATCTTCTCCGTCTATCCCAAGGAAGAACGCGGCCGGGTGACCGGCTGGTGGGGTGGGGCGGTGATGCTGGCGCCGGCGGTGGGGCCGCTGTGCGGCAGCCTGCTGCTGGAGCTGTTCGACTGGCGCGCCCTGTTCCTGCTCAACGTCCCGGTGGGCCTGCTGGCCCTGGCCATGGGGCAGGTGGTGTTGCCCGCGGATGGCCCTTGCGAACGCCAGCCCTTCGACCTGGCCGGCTACCTGCTGATCGCCAGCGGCCTGGGGCTGCTGTTGGTGACCCTCGGCCGGCTGCGTGACCTGGCGGCGCTGGCCGAACCCCTCAATCTGCTGGCCCTGGCCGCCGGCGTCCTCTGCCTGCTGGCCTTCGTCCGGCTACAACTGCGGCGGAGCCATCCGCTGCTGCCGCTGCGACTGTTCGCCCTGCGTGGCTACCGGGCCAGCGTCATCATCGCCGTGGTCCAGGCGGTGGGCATATTCGAATGCCTGGTACTGCTGCCGCTGCTGGTCCAGCTGGTGCTGGGCCATAGCGCCCTCTGGACCGGCCTGGCGTTGCTCTGCACGGCCCTGGCGGCGGCGCTGTTCGGCCAGGTCGGCGGTCGGCTGCTCGATCGCCGCGGACCCCGCGGCGTGATCGCCGCCGGCCTGACGCTTAGCGGCGTCGCCACCCTGGCGCTGGGCGTGGTCGGCAGCCACGCCGGGTTGGCCTGGATCTGCGCGGTGATGGTGCTGCGCGGCGTCGGCCTGGGGCTGTCCTACATGCCGGCCACTACCGCCGGCCTCAACAGCCTGCCGGATGCCCAGGTCACCCAGGGCGCGGCCATGAACAACATCGCCCGGCGGCTGGTGTCCTCGGTGGCCGTGGTGGCCGCCTCCCTGTGGCTGGAGCTGCGCCTGGGCGGCGCGGCCGGCTGGGGACCGCGCCAGGCCGCCACCGGCGTCGCCATCCAGGACGCCTTCATCGCCACCGGCCTGTTCATCCTGCTGGCCCTGCCCTGGGCCTGGCGCTTTCCCGCCGCTCAACCCCTTTCCGTTCGGAGGTACTCATGACCGCTCAGCTTTCACTCCCCGCCCAGCCCTGGCCGTCGCCCGCCGACGCCACCCTCTATCGCCAGGTGGAGCAGCGTGTGGTGGCGCAGCTGCTGCAGACGCTGATCTACGAGGAGGTGCTCGGGGCTGAGGTAGCGCTGCAGCCAGAGGGTCAGGCGCAATATCGCCTGGCCGGTACCGCTGCCGATGGCAGTCCGGTGCAGTACCTGGGCCATGCGCCTGCCGCTGCCAGCTTCGGCCTGATCCGCCTGGACCCGCAGCGCCTGGTGCGCCAGGACGCCCAGGGGAGTCGCGCCCCGACACTGCACGAGACCCTGGCCGAATTGCTCGGCGAGCAGAGTGACTCGCCGCTGTGGCCGCGCTTCGTCCAGGAATTGGAGCAGACGCTGCTCAAGGATCTGCAGTCGCGCCGCCAGGACTACCGTCCCACCCGTCCGGCCCACGAACTCGATGTGGATGAGCTGGAGCGGCACTTCATGGATGCCCATGGCTACCACCCCTGCTACAAGTCGCGTATCGGCTTCTCCCTGGCCGAGAATCGCCGCTACGGGCCGGAGTTCGGCGAGCCGATCCAGTTGGTCTGGCTGGCCCTGGCCCGTCCCCAGGCCTCGGTGGGCTATTCCCACCGTCTGGACTTCCAGGCCTTCCTCGCCGAGGAATTCGGCCAGGAGCGCTGGACCGCGCTGGCCGCCGAATGGCGCCAGCAGGGACGGACGCTGGACGACTACCAACTGATCCCGGTGCATCCCTGGCAGTGGGAGCAGCACCTGGCGGCGCTGTTCCAGCCCGAACTGGTGAGCGGCGAGCTGCTCTACCTGGGCACCTCCCGCGACCAGTACGCGGCCCAGCAGTCCATCCGCACCCTGGCCAATCGCAGCGCGCCCGAGCGGCCCTACGTCAAGCTGGCGATGTGCCTGACCAATACCTCCAGCACCCGCATCCTGGCGCGCCACACGGTGCTCAACGGCCCGCTCATCACCGACTGGCTGCAGCGCCTGATCGCAACCGATGCCACCGCCCGGGACCTGGACTTCGTGGTGCTCGGCGAGATCGCCGGCGTCGCCTACGACAGTCGTGCGTTGCCGGTCAGCCGCGCGGGGCAGGTCTACGGCACCCTTGGCGCCGTCTGGCGCGAGAGCATCCATGCCTATCTACGCCCAGGTGAACAGGCGGTACCGTTCAATGGCCTGACCCAGGTGGAGAATCGCTACGGCCAGGGCGCACCGCGGCCCTTCGTCGCCGCCTGGATCGAACGCCACGGCCTGGACGCCTGGCTGCAGCAACTGCTCAAGGTGACGGTGACGCCCCTCATGCACATGCTCCACGCCGAAGGCATCGGCATGGAGTCCCATGGCCAGAACATCGTGCTGATCCATCGCGACGGCTGGCCGCTGCGCATCGCCCTCAAGGACTTCCACGACGGCGTACGCTACGCCGAGCGCCACCTGGCACGTCCGGAACTGCGCCCGACCCTGGAGCCCTTGCCGGCGAGCCATGCGCGGATCAACCGCAACTCCTTCATCCTCACCGAGGACGTGGCGGCGGTCCGCGACTTCACCTGCGATGCCTTCTTCTTCATCGCCCTGGGCGAGCTGGCGGTGTTCCTGCGCCAGCACTTCGCCCTGGCCGAGGCCGACTTCTGGCGGGCGACCGCCACGGTCATCCTCGACTACCAGCGCGCCCATCCCCAGCACCGGGACCGCTATGCGCTGTTCGACGTCTTCGCCCCCATCTTCGAGGTGGAGGAGCTGACCAAGCGACGCCTGCTGGGCGATGGCGAGCGCCGCTTCAAGGCGGTGGCCAACCCCCTGCATCCCTATCGGCCCGCCGCATGCTGAGGCGCAATCGACTCAAGGCCGCCCTGGCGGCCGGCACGCCCAGCCACGGCCTGTTCGCCTCGCTGCCCACGCCCGCCAGCATCGAGCTGATCGCCGAAGCCGGCTACGACTTCGTGATCATCGACATGGAGCACGTGCTGATCAATCCGGAAACCCTGGAGAACATGATCCGCACCGCCGAGAGCTACGACCTCACGCCGCTGGTGCGGGTGCCGGACGCCGAGCCCAAGCGCCTCTTGCGCCTGCTCGATGCCGGCGCCCAGGGGATCGTGCTGCCCTGCGTGGAGGACCCGGCGGTGCTGGCCGCCGCGGTACGCGCCTGCAAGTACCACCCGGAGGGCGAGCGCAGCCTCAATGCCGGCCGTCCGGGCTCCTTCGGCAAAGCCAGCCTGGCCGACTACGTGACCCGCGCCAATGCGCAGATCCTGGTGGTCGCCATGATTGAAAGTGCCGCGGGCGTCGCCCGGGCGGCGGAAATCGCCGCGGTGCCGGGGGTGGACCTGCTGCTCGAAGGGGCGGCGGACCTGTCGCAGTCCCTCGGCCGCCCCTGGCGCCTCGCCGATCCCGCGGTGCAGGAGGCCCTGCGCCAGACCTGGGCCGCCGCCCAGCGCCAGGGCACACCCTACTGCGCCATCCCCCGGCGGCCGGAGGACCTCGACCTCTGGCGCGCCCGGGGCGTCACCACCTTCGTGCTCGGCGACGAGCGCGGCATCGCCTTTCGGGCCCTGCAGGCCCGCCTGACCGCCCATTCCTGCGGAGAATCCCCATGAACGCCCAGACCCTCGCCACCGACCTGATCCTGCAGGACCTGTTCGACTGCCTGCTGGCCGAAGACGTCTTCGCCCCGATGGCCGTGACCCTGGCGGCCGCCGCCCCGGCACATCCCCTTGCCCTGCAGCCGACCACCCCGGAGCAGCGCCTCTGGGAATACTGCTGCGATCCCCGCGAGCAGCGTTTCATCGCCGCGCAGGTGCGCCCGGGCATCACCCAGGCCTGGGTGAAGGTGCCCGGTACGCCAATCCTGGCGCGCCAGGGCGACGCCTGGAGCACCCTTACGCCGGATGCCTTCGTCTCCCTGGTGTTCGCCGAGGCGGCTGCCGATCCGGAGCAGGCGCGGGGCATCGCGCTGCTGCGCGAGACCCTGGCCACCAGCCTGCGGCAGACCCGGCTGTCCCTGGAACAACCCCTGGTCCCGGGTCCGCTGCTGGAGGGCGGCGGTAAGGCCGCCTTCCTGCAACTGGAACGCTGGGCGGCCCTGCGGGATCGACCCTATCACCCCCTGGCCAAGGCCAAGCTGGGGCTGAGCGACGCCGACTACCAGGCCTACCAGGCCGAATTCGGCCAACCCGTGCGCCTGGCCTGGGTCGCGGTGCGCCGCGATCAGCTGCTGTGCGGAGCGGGCGTCGCAGCCGATTCCCAGGGGCCGGCGGCCGACTTGTTGACCCCAGCAGCCCTGGCCGACTTGCAGGCCGAATTGCAGCGGCGCGGCCTGGCGACGAGTCACGTGGCGCTGCCGGTACACCCCTGGCAACTCGCCGAGGGACTGCCGGGTCGGCTGGACGAGGCCTTCGCCAGTGGCGTCTGCCAGCAGCTGGATTTCGCCGGCGCACGCTGCCACGCGACCTCGTCGCTGAGATCCATGCTGATGGAGGAGGGCGCGGGCGTGGCCCAGCTGAAGTTGCCCATGGCGGTGCATTCCCTGGGCGCCTCGCGCTACCTGCCGGCGGTGAAGATGATCAACGGCTCGCGCAGCGAGGCCCTGCTGCGCCAGGCGCGTAACCTGGACCCGGTGCTCGCGGACAGCCTGCACCTGTGCGACGAGTCTCGCTGGTGGGCCTTCATGCCCCCGGACGCGACCCTGTTCGACGAGGCACCGCGGCATCTCTCGGCCATGGTGCGCGGCTATCCCGCGGCGCTGCTGGCCGATTCCGATTGCCGCCTGTTGCCCATGGCCGCGCTCGGCACAAAACTGCCGGGCAGTCGTCGGCACTTCTTCGATGACTGGCTGGCGGCCCGGGCGCTGGCGCCGACGCCGGCCAATGTCCAGCTGTTGCTGGGTGAGCTGTGCCACAGCTTCATCGACCTCAACCTGCGGCTGTTCCGCCTCGGCCTGCTCGGCGAGGTGCACGGGCAGAATGCCGTGCTGGTCTGGCGCGCCGGGCGCATCCAGGGCCTGCTGCTACGCGACCACGACTCCCTGCGCCTGTACGTGCCCTGGTTGGAGCGCCAGGGGCTGGCCGATCCGCAGTACCGGATCAAGACCGGCCATGCCCAGACGCTCTATCACGAGCATCCGCGCGATCTGCTGTTCTGGTTCCAGACCCTGGGCATCCAGGTCAACCTCAGGGCCATCTTCGAGACCGTCGCGAGCTGCTACGCTGTCCCGCTGACCGCCGCCTGGACGCTGCTGCGCGAGGTGCTGGAAGAGCGCATCGCGGCCCTGGACTTCGACGCCGAGGCTCGGGCACTGCTCCGGGAGACGCTGTTCGAGGCACCGGACTGGCCGCAGAAGTGGCTGCTGCGCCCGATGATCGAGCGGGCCGGTGGGCCTGGCAGCATGCCGTTCGGCAAGGGCAGGGTGGTCAATCCCTTTCATCAGGTGAGCCATGCACCCTAGTGTTTCCTCAGTAGTAACCCGCCGCCGGGTCCTCGGGCTCGGCGGCGTTCTGGCAACCAGCCTGGCGCTGCCGCCAGGCGTCGCCCGGGCGCAGTCCAGGCGCGTGGCCACGCTGTTCCAGGGCGCCACCGACAGCGCCGTGGCCCTGGGGCTCAGGCCCTGCGGGGTGGTCGAGTCCTGGAGCGAAAAGCCGGTCTATCGCTACCTGCGCCCGGCGCTGGCGGGAGTGCCTTCGTTGGGCCTGGAGACCCAGCCGAGCCTGGAGGACCTGGCGCTGCTGGCGCCCGACCTGATCGTCGCCTCGCGCTTTCGCCATGGCCGGATCGCGCCCTTGCTGCAGCAGCTGTGCCCGGTGGTGATGCTGGAGGAGGTCTTCGAATTCAAGCAGACCCTGCTGGCCCTGGGCACCGCCGCGGGGCGTGAAGCGGACGCCACGGCCCTGCTGCAGGCCTGGCAGGCGCGCATCGCCCGTCTGCGCGAGGCGCTGCAACGCCACTACGGCGCCCAGTGGCCGCCGACGGTGGCGGTCCTGGACGTGCGCGCCGATCACCTGCGCAGCTACCTACCCGACAGCTTCGCCGGCCGGGTACTCAGCGAGCTGGGCTTCGCCTGGCCGGCGGCCAGCCAGGGCAGCGCCGCGCCCTCGATCAAGCTAACCTCCCGGGAAAGCCTGCCGGTGGTGGAGGCCGATGTCTTCTTCGTCTTCCTGCGCGCCGACCAGGCCGCGGTGCAGCGCAACTATGCGAGCCTGCTCGAGCACCCGCTCTGGCAACGCCTGAGCGCGCCCCGGCGCGGACAGGTCTGGCGGGTCGAAGGGGTGGCCTGGAGTCTGGGCGGCGGCATTCTCGCAGCGAATTTGCTGTTGGACGACATCGAGCGCGTCCTGGCCGAGCAGGGGGCCGCATGACAGCACCCTTCAGACTGCTGCTGCTCGCCCTGGCCCTGGGGCTTACCGCCATGCTGAGTCTATCGGTCGGCGCGCGCTGGATCGCGCCGGGTACCGTAGTGGCGGCCCTGGTGCAGGCCCCCTCGCTGGCGCTGGACGCCACCCTGGTCAATACCACCCGCCTGACGCGCCTGCTGGTCGCCCTGGTGGTAGGCGCCAACCTGGCGGTGGCCGGCGCCCTGATGCAGGCCATGACGCGCAATCCCCTGGCCTCGCCGGGCCTGTTCGGCATCAATGCCGGCGCCACCTTCGCCCTGGTGCTGGGCATCACCCTGCTGGGGCTGTCCAGCACGGAAGCCTGGGTGCTCTGCGCGCTGCTGGGCGCGGCGGTGGCTGGCACCCTGGTCTGGACCCTGGGCAACCGGGGCCAGGCGCGCCTGACGCCGCTGCGCATCGTGCTGGCCGGTGCCGCCCTGGCGGCGCTGTTCACCGCCTTCAGCCAGGCGCTGCTGGTGATCAACCAGGAGGGGCTGGACAGCGTGCTGTTCTGGCTGGCCGGCTCGGTGGGCGAGCGCAACCTGGCCACGTCTGCGCCGCTGTTGGTGTTCAGTCTGCTGGCCCTGGCTGCCGCCGGGGTCCTGGCCGGGCAGCTGGATGTACTGGTCGCCGGTGACGACCTGGCCCGTGGCCTGGGTCAGCCCATCGGCCTGATCCGGCTGCTGGCCGGAGTACTGGTGATCTGCCTGGCCGGCAGCGCCGTGGCCCTGGCCGGCAACATCGGCTTCATCGGCCTGATGGTGCCGCACCTGGTGCGCGGGCTGTTGGCCCGCGCGCGACACGAGCATCGCTGGCTGATCCCCGGCTGCGCCCTGGGCGGGGCCCTGCTGCTGGTGCTGGCCGACAGCCTGGCGCGGGTGGTGATCCTGCCCCAGGAGGTGCCCGTGGGCATCATGACCGCGCTGTTCGGCGGGCCCTTCTTCATCCATCTGGCGCGTCGGGGAGGCCGCCATGGCCGCTGAGATCGTCTGGCGGCTCGGCCGTTTCTCCCGGCGCCTGGCCCCGGCCACCCTGGGGCGGCTGGCCGTCGCCGCGCTGGTGGCCCTGGCGGCCTTGCTGCTGTGCCTTTGCCTGGGCAAGGTCTGGTTGACGCCCACCCAGGTGCTGGCCGCCTTGGCCGACGACGCGCATGGCGGCCTGAGCTTCATCGTCACCCAGCTGCGCCTGCCGCGGGCGCTGCTGGCAGCGCTGGTCGGTAGCGCCCTGGCGGTGTCCGGCCTGCTGCTGCAGGGCCAGGTGCGCAATCCCCTGGCCTCGCCGGACCTCCTGGGTATCACCAGTGGCGCCAGTGCCGGGGCGGTCTTCTATCTGGCGGTCCTGGCCGGCAGCCTGGGGCCGCATGGCCTGCCACTGGCCGCGATGCTCGGCGCGGGCCTGGCGGCGCTGCTGGTCTATGGCCTGGCCTGGAATCACGGCGCTTCGCCGTTGCGGCTGGTACTGGTTGGGGTAGGGGTGTCGGCCATGCTCGCCGCGGCCACCACCTTCCTGCTGGTGTTCAGTCCGCTGACCACCACGCTTTCCGCCTACGTCTGGCTGACGGGGAGCGTCTATGGCGCCAGCTGGCCGGAAGTGCGCGCCCTGGGGCTATGGTGGCTGGCCTTGCTGTTGCCGCTGGCGGCCCTGGCGCGACATGCCGTGCTGGCGCAGCTCGACGACGACCTGGCTCGCGGTCTCGGGGTGCGCCTGCAGCGGCAGCGCGCGGCCCTGCTGGCACTGGCCGTGGCCCTGGCCGGGGTGGCCATCGCCTGGGGGGGCGCCATCGCCTTCGTCGGGCTCATCGCGCCCCATATCGCCCGCCGCCTGCTGCCGGCGGGTTTCGCCGCTCAGGCGCTGATGGCGGCCCTGGTGGGGGCGATGCTGGTGATGCTCGCCGACCTCCTGGGTCGTACCCTGTTCCTGCCCCTGGATCTGCCGGCCGGCATCTTCGTCGCCGCCCTGGGGGCGCCCTTTTTCCTCTACCTGCTGATCCGGCAGCGTCCCTGAAGGAGTCTTCATGGCAACCCTGGCCAGCCGCGGCCTGACCCTCGGCTACGGCACCCAGACCATCATCGAGGCCCTGGACCTCGAATTACCGCCGGGTCGCGTCTCGGTCCTCATCGGCAGCAACGGCTCCGGCAAGAGTACCTTGCTCAAGGCCTGCGCCCGACTGCGGGAGCCGCGCCAGGGCCAGGTGCTGCTCGACGGTCAGGACATCCACCGCCAGTCCACCGCCGCCCTGGCCCGACGACTGGCGGTCCTGCCACAGACCCCGGTGGCGCCCGAGGGTATCAGCGTGCGGCAATTGGTGAGCCTGGGCCGCTATCCCTACCAGAACTGGATGCGCCAATGGTCGGCGGACGATGCCGCGGCGGTGGACAAGGCGCTGCGCCTCACCGACCTGCTGGCACTGGCGGAGCGACCGGTGGACGACCTCTCCGGCGGTCAGCGCCAGCGCGCCTGGATCGCCCTGACCCTGGCCCAGGACACCGACTGCCTACTGCTGGACGAGCCCACCACCTACCTGGACCTGGCGCACCAGATCGAGGTGCTGGACCTGCTGCGCCAGCTGAACCGGGAGGAGGGCAAGACCATCGTCATGGTGCTGCACGACCTGAATCTCGCCTGTCGCTACGCCGATCACCTGGTCGCCGTCCACCAGCGCCGCGCCTACGCCCAGGGCGCACCCGCGGACGTGTTGACGGAAGCCCTGGTCCGCGAGGTCTTCGCCCTGGAATGCCGGATCATCGCCGATCCCTATTTCGGCACGCCGCTGTGCATTCCCTTCGGTCGCGAGGTACCGCCATGTGCCTGAGGCTCGCCCTGGACGGTGCCCAGCGGGACGAGCTGCGCACCACCTTCGGCCTGCGCGAAGCCGGTGAGCGCGACCGCCTGCACAGTCAGCCGGTCGCCGCCTGGCTGGACGCCGCGCGCTGCGCCGAGCTGCTCGACGACCTGGCGACGCGGATGCAAGCCCCCACGCGGCGGGTCGCGGCGTCGCTGTTGACCAAACGCCTGGGCTTCCTCGCCACCGGGGTGGCCTTCCACGCCCTGTCGGCGCATGGCCAGCGCCTGGACCTGAGTCCGGGTAATGTCTGGATCGAGGATGGCCACGTCCAGGGGCGCTGGCGATCCACACTGCCGCTGAACGATAGTCGCCCGTTGCCTCCCCTGGAGGATCATGCCGACGCGCGGGCGCTGCTGGCCCGCACCCTGTTCGGCGACCTGCTGCGACCGCTCTGGGAGAGCCTGGCGCGGGTCGGCCGCGTCTCGCCACGCATCCTCTGGGAGAACGCCGCGGTGCGGCTCTACTCGCTGTACGACCGGCGCCTCGCCGCGCTGGACGATCCGGCCATCCGCGCCCGCTGCGCCGAGGATTTCGCCTGGCTGCTGGCGGCCACCCCGGCGGAGCTGGGGCTGGAGACCAATCCGCTGGCACAGTTCCGCCGGCCCGCGACGGTCAATACCGCGGGGCGTGACGTCCGCTTCCGACGCACCTGCTGCTTCTACTACCAGGCGACGGTACCTGCCGAATACTGTTCCAACTGCCCGCTGATCCGACCCCGGGAGGTCGCATGTCCAGCCCCCTGAGCGCGCTACCGACCGCGCTGATCGCCGGCTATGCCGAGGTAGCCGCCTCGACCCTGGGTCATCTCGGGCGCACGGGCTACCTACCCGAACTCAAGCCGGTGGTAGCCGGTACGCGCCTGCTGGGCCAGGTGGTCACCGTGCGCATCCCCTTGCCCCATGGCGCCCTGTTGCGCGAGGCCCTGATCGCCAGCCGCCCGGGCGACGTCCTGGTGATCGAGGCAGTGGGCGATCCCCACTGCGCCTGCTGGGGCGAATTGCGCACCCTGGCGGCCCTGGTCAAGGGGCTGGCCGGTGTAGTGGTGAGCGGCGCCATCACCGACGTCCAGGCGCTGCGCCAGCTCGGCCTGCCGCTCTTCCATCGTGGCGTCAGCGCCGTCACCACCCGGGGCGGGGAGGCGCTGGGCGAACTGAACGTCGAACTCCAACTCGGCGAGACCCGCGTCTGCCCAGGCGACCTGGCCCTGGGGGACGACGATGGCCTGTTCATCCTGTCGCCCGCCCGAGCCGCAGCCTTGTTACCCGAGGCGCTGGCCAAGGAGGCCGCGGACCGGGCGCGGCGCGCGCAGTTGCTGCAGCGGCTCACGGAAGGCCGCTAAGGCCGCTATTCCGGCTTGGTGCCGATTTGCTCGCGCAACAGCTCCAGATAGCGCCGCGCGCCCAGGCCCTGGGTGCGGTTCTTGATCCAGATGACGTCGATCCAGCGGCGGATCTGGCTGGCCATGTTGTCGAACTGCACCTGTTCGAGCAGGCCGGCGGCGATCAGCGGCCGCACCAGCGGATGGGGCAGATAGGCCCAGCCCAGGCCAGCCTGTACCAGGTCCAGCGTCGCCAGGTAGCTGTCGGTTAGCCAGACGCGCTGCGACAACACGATCTGCGGGTCCGAAGCGTTGCGGTCGCCACCGGCCACCACGATCTGACGGGTGTCGGCCATCAGCGTCTCGCCCAGTGGCCGGCCTGCGCGGGTCGAGGGATAGCCGGGTGCGGCGACGGCCGTGAGCAACTGGCTGCCGGCCTCGGCGAAGCCCTCATGCTCGTCGATACCCGGCCGCTCGAAGATCAACGCCATGTCGACGCTGCCATCGTGCAGCAGGCGGATCGCCTCGGCCCGCGCCGCCGAGCGGATCTCGATTTCCAGCGCCGGGAATTCCTCGGCCAGGGTGACCAGGGGGCGGCTCCAGGCGCCGGTCTGCAGCTCCGGGGCCATCACCAGCACGAAGCGTCGCTCCAGGCCGGCGTGCAATTGCAGCGCGTGGGCGTCGAGCAGATTCAACTGGCTGGCCACCTGGCGCGCCTGGGGTTCGAGGGCGCGGGCCGCCGGGGTCGGCAGGGCCTTGCGGGTGGCGCGGTCGAACAGCACCAGGTCCAGCTCGGCTTCCAGTTGGGAGATCGCCATGTTGACCGCGGAGGGCACGCGTCCGAGGGCCCGCGCGGCGGCGGAAAAGGAGCCCTCGTCGATCACGGCGAGGAAGACCCGGAGCGTTTCGCTGGTAAAAGCCATGTTGTCAGTTTTGCTGATAACGATCGTCTTTTTGTATCAGCCTTGAACGCCTAGAGTCCAGCTGAACGTCAGGAGGCAGGGCGCCATGGGCGAAACCTTGGTGGGGCAGGTAGCGCTGATCAGCGGTGCCGGCAGTGAATCCGGTATCGGCATGGCCATCGCCCGGCGCCTGGGGGAGGCGGGGGCTCACCTGGTCGTCACGGCCAGCAGTGCGCGGATCGCCGATCGGGTCGAGGAATTGCGGGCCGCCGGTTACGCCGTCGACGGTCGTGCCCTCGATCTCACCGATGAGGGCGCCGTCATCGACTTCGTCCACTGGGGCGAAGCCCACTGGGGCCGTATCGACATCCTGGTCAACAACGCTGGCATGACCATGCAGGGCAGTCCCGAGCCCCTGGTCGAGTTGGCCCGGATGAGCCTGACCGACTGGAACCTGAGCCTGGCGCGCAATCTGACCACCGCCTTCCTGCTCACGCGCGCCGTGCTGCCCGGCATGCAGCTGCGCCGCTATGGTCGCGTCGTCCACGTCAGCTCCGCCACCGGCACCCGGGCGGGCATTCCGCAGGCAGCGGCCTACAGCGCGGCCAAGGCCGCCCTGGTCGGCATGAACATGAGCCTGGCGCTGGAGGTGGCGGGGCAGGGCATCACGGTCAATGCCGTGGCGCCCGGCTGGATCGAGACCGCCTCCAGTCTGCCGGAAGAATTGCAAGCGGCGACCCGGGTACCGGTGGGCCGCGCCGGACGCCCGGCCGAGGTGGCGGCGGCGGTCGCCTTCCTGGCCTCGCCGGAGGCCAGCTACATCACCGGGGAATACCTGGTGGTGGACGGCGGCAACAGCCGCATCGAAAACAAGGGAGCCTGACATGCAGCCTGTCGTCTTGGTCAGCGGGATTCTGGGTGGCATCGGCCAGGCCGTGGGCGAGCAGTTCGTCCGCGGTGGCTGGCAGGTCTTCGGCACCGACCTCGACGGTGCGGCGCTGGCGGCCCGCCACGCCGAGGGCCGACTGGCGGGCTATCACGCCGCCGACCTGCGCCAGGTCGGCGCGACCCAGGCCGTGGTCGCGGCCGCGAGGGCGACCCTGGGCCGGCTCGACGCCCTGGTCAATTGCGCCGGCGTCTGGCGCGAAGGCCCGGCGGAGACTTTCAGCGAGGACGACTTCGACCTGGTGCTGGACGTCAATCTCAAGGCCACCTTCTTTCTCTGCGCCGCCGCCATTCCCGCCCTGCGAGAGACCCGTGGCGCCATCGTCAACCTGAGCAGTGACGCCGGGCGTCAGGGCAATCGCAATGCCGCCGTCTACTGCGCCAGCAAGGGCGCCGTGACCCTGATGACCAAAGCCTTGGCGCTGGACCTGGCGCCCAGCGGCGTGCGCTGCAACGCCATCTCGCCCGGCGACGTGGCGACGCCCATGCTGAGCTTCCAGGCGGAGCGCTACGGCGAAGGCAACCCGGCAGGCTACCTGCAGGAGTTGCTGATGAAGTATCCGCAGGGCGAAGAGGCGCGCTTCATCCAACCCGAAGAAGTCGCCGAACTGGCCTTTTTCCTGTGCCAACCTGCCGCCCGGTCCATCACTGGTGCGGACATGGCCATCGATTGCGGCGTGTCGGCCGGGCATTGAGCCCAGGCCCGTACGCGCGCCTTTCCCGGAGGAATCCGACATGACCCCCAGTGGTATCAGCGAAGCCGCTGTGCAGAACTTCTTCGCGATCGAACGCGAGCTGTTCCTGACCCGTAATCCCGCCTCCCTCGCCCTGGCCGAGCGCGCCCGACACTCGTTGTTCGGCGGCGTGCCCATGCACTGGATGAACGACTGGTCGATGCCCAGCGCGCTGTTCGTCAGCCATGCCCAGGGCGCGCGCTTCCATGACGTGGACGGCCACGAGTACATCGACTTCTGCCTGGGCGACACCGGCAGCATGTTCGGCCATTCGCCGGCGCCTATCGCCCGGGCCCTGGCGGAGCAGGGCGCCCGCGGGCTCACCACCATGCTGCCCGGCGAGGATGCCGTGGTCGCCGGGGAATTGCTCGCCGAGCGCTTCGGTCTGCCATTCTGGCAGGTGGCGGCCACCGCCACCGATGCCAACCGCTACGTCATCCGCTGGGCGCGCGCCATCACCAACCGCAAGCTGCTGCTGGTGTTCGACGGCTGCTACCACGGTACCGTCGACGACGTGATGGTGCGTCATCAGGGCGGGCGCACCGTGCATCGTGGTGGCCTGATCGGCCAGGCGTACAACCTGGCCGAGGGCAGCCGGGCCGTGCCCTTCAACGATCTCGCGGCGCTGGAGGCGGTCCTGGCGAAAGGCGACGTCGCCGCGCTGCTTTGCGAACCGGCCATGACCAACATCGGCATGGTGCTGCCCGAGCCGGGCTTCCTGGAGCAGGTGCGCGTCCTGACCCGCCGGTACGGCACCCTGCTGATCATCGACGAAACCCATACCCTGTCCACCGGACCCGGTGGCTGCACCCGCGCCTGGAACCTGCAGCCCGACTTCATCACCTTCGGCAAGCCCATCGCCGGCGGCGTGCCCTGTTCGGCCTATGGCTGCAGCCACGAAATGGCCCAGGCGATGCGCCTGGCGCAGCAGCACGCCAGCGAGACCAGCCATGGCCACGGGCACAGTGGCATGGGCACCACCCTGTCGGCCAACGCCCTGGCCATGCGCTGCCTGAGAGTCAACTTGGAAGAGGTCATGACCCCGGCCGCCTATGCGCGGATGCTGCCGCTGGCGGCGCGACTGGCCGCCGGCCTGCGCGAGGTGATCGCCCGTCATGGCCTGGCCTGGTCGGTGACCGAGCTGGGCGCCCGCTGCGAATTCCAGTTCTGCGCCACGCCACCCAAGACCGGTGCCCAGGCCGAAGCCGCCTTCCACGACAGCCTGCAGCAGGCGCTGCACCTGTACCTGATCAATCGCGGCCTGCTCATCACGCCGTTCCACAACATGACCCTGTGCTGCCCGGACCTCCAGGCAGCCGACGTGGATCGACTGCTGGCCACCCTCGACCAGGGGCTCACCGAGCTGCTGGCCCTTCCCGGCGCCCGGGAGATCCGCTCATGAAGTTCGCCGATCCCCAGGAAGCCCACGACTTCCTCGCCGCCCATCCGGAGGTGCGCAGCGTCGAGCTGCAGCTGATCGATGCCAACGGCATTCCCCGTGGCAAGCTGTTGCACCGCGACGAGCTGCTGGCCATCTATGAACAGGGGCGGCCGCTGCCCAGTTCCATCCTGGCGCTGACTATCCAGGGGGAGGACGTCGAGTCCACCGGCCTGGTCTGGGAGGTGGCCGATGCCGACTGCTGGACCTATCCGCTGCCCGGCAGTCTGACCCTGCAGCCCTGGCGGACCACCCCCACCGGCCAGGTCCAGGTCAGCATGCATCCGACCCAGGGCCTGCCGGCGACCCCGGCCGATCCACGGCATGCCCTGGTGCGCGTCATCGAACGCCTGCAGGCCGATGGCTTCCATCCGGTGATGGCCGTGGAGCTGGAGTTCTACCTGCTGGATCGCGAACGCGATGCCGAAGGGCGCCCGCAGCCAGCGCTACACATGAATGGCGGTCGCCCCCAGGCGCCTCAGGTCTATGGCGTCTACGAGCTGGAGCAGTTGCAGCCGTTCCTGGACGATCTCTATGCCGCCTGTGAGGTACAGGGCCTGCCGGTGCGTACCGCCATTTCCGAATACGCACCCGGTCAGATCGAGCTGACCCTGGAGCACCGCGTCGACGCCCTGCAGGCCATCGACGAAGGGGTACGCTACAAACGCCTGGTCAAGGGCGTCGCCAACCGTCACGGGCTGCAGGCCTGCTTCATGGCCAAGCCCTTCGGCGACCGCGCCGGCAGTGGCATGCACCTGCACGTCAGCCTCGCCGACGCCACGGGCAACAATCTCTACGCCAGCGAAGACCCCCAGGGCACGCCGCTGCTGCGTCACTCCATCGGCGGCATGATGCACACACTGCTGGAATCCCTGGCGATCTTCTGCCCCAACGCCAACTCCTATCGGCGCTTCCAGGCCAACAGCTACGCCCCCTTGGCGAAGAGTTGGGGCGTGAACAACCGTACCGTGTCTTTCCGCGTCCCGGGCGGTCCGGCCGTCAGTCGCCACATCGAACACCGCATCTGCGGTGCCGACGCCAACCCCTATCTGGCCGCCGCCGCCATCCTCGCCGGCATCCACCAGGGCATCCGCGACGAACTCGATCCCGGCCCGGCCATCGTCGGCAATGGCTACGAGCAGGCCACCGAATTCCTCCCCACCGACTGGTTCACCGCCCTCCGGGCGCTGGAACGCTCCAGCTGGGCGCGGGAGGCGCTGGGCGAGCGTTTCATCGAGGTCTATCTCGCCATCAAACGTACGGAATACCGGCAATTCATGGCCGAGGTGGGCGAGCAGGATTGGCGGTGGTATCTGACCCATGGGTGAGGGCAGGGCCGGGCTCGATCAGCCAGCCTCGCCCGGCACGACGGTGATGCCACCGTTCCAGATCATTTCCACCGGCGCCGTCTGGGTGACGGCGGTGACCGATCTGGGCGTCAGCAACGCCCAGCAGTGGCCAGCGGGGCGGCCTACCGAGCGATAGCGCAATCCTGGGCAGCCTGCGCCCTTGGCCGCAGCCCCCAGGCTGCGTGCCGCACCATGGTCCACGGGATCGTAGATGGGATCGGCAGCGTCCCGCACCAGGGCGTCGCGCAGTCCCTGGTCGGAAAAGCTCACCGTCAGATTGCGAAAGACGAAGCGCTCGTACTTCAGCGTCGGCACCTCGACCAATAGGCTTCCTGGTGATGGCGAACCTCGGCCAGGGCCGTATCGGCGTGATCGGCCAGGTAGAGAACGCCGAAGCTGCCGTCGCTGAAACGCGAACCGGCGGGATTGACGTGGGTGAAGGGCGCCGTCGCATAGGAACAGCCGGGGATGCCGAAGGGAATCTGATCGCGTGGGATCGGCTCCAGGCGTCCCAGTTCATTCTGCAGACGCGGGTTGGTTAGCGCCTGTAGTTGGTAGAGCGTGTCGAAATCCTCGGCTTGGGCGACGTCGTCGAACATGGCCCCGGTCGTTCGTCTTTCTGAGCTGCCAGCGCGGCGTGCCACCCCTCATCCCGCCGCGACGGACGCCGATGCAGACGCTCGTCCAACAATGCCCGGGCCTTGGTGCCTTCCCCGCCACGCATGAGCGCGACCAGCAAGGTGTCTTCGAAGACCTCCCGCTGGGCGCCGCTGCCGCCGATACGGGCGATGTCGGCGCGGGCGGGTTCGAGCAGTTGCGCACAGCCGCGATAATCCTCTTCGGCAAAAGCCAGCAAGGCGCGGCAGAGTACGGCGACGACGGGGCCGGCGGGGAGGTCGCCGGTAGCCATCCGTGCGGTGAGCCCGCTGATGCGCGTTTCCAGGGCCGCCCGCTCACCGGTCGCCGCCGCGATCATGGCCATATGCACATCGGCGAAGGGTAGGCCGGGTTGTTGGAAGAGATCGCTGGCGCTGGCCGCCGCGGATTGCCAGAGCGCTGCCGGTACCTCCTGGCCCTGGAGTGCCAGGCGCCACAGGAAGGAGGCGTTGTCGCTCACCCGGTTGAGCGGACCGGCGGTGGAGTTGGCCGGCGCCACATAGGTTTCGTAGTACGCCAGCGCGCCCTGGACATCGCCCCGTTCCAAGGCCACCAGCGCCCCGTGCCAGGCGATATGCCCGTGCAGGGTGCCATGACGGGGATAGTCGGGCAGCCAGTCGGCAAGCAGCCGTGCCCCATCGTCGCTGGCACCGGATTCGTGCAGCACGTGGGCGAGGGCATGGGCGGCGTTGACGTTCTGTCGACGCTGTTCGAGCGCGCGCTCGGTGAACGTTCGTCCGCGCACGACGTCACCATTCTCGCCAAGGGACCAGCCGCGGTAGGTGAGGAACCACCAGTCATCCGCCGCGAAGTGCCGGGCATGACGCTCGCATAGCGTGACCCGGGCCTGGTCGTGGTCGGCCCGGCCGGAGAAGGCCAGCAGGCCGAAGGCCCCCAGCGGCAGTCCCAGGATCAGGATGTCCCGTGGCCAACGCTCCGCATGGGCCAGCGCTCCCTGCAATGCCGGCGTGGACTCGCCCGCTACCAGCCACTTCAGCACCTGGACATGACTGCGTTCGCGTTCCGTCCCGCGCTGCACCACCAGGCGTTGCGCGCGCTCGATGGTGCTGCGCGCCGCGCCCGCCTGGTTGTCGATCAGGTGCAGGCGGGCGCGGGCGGCCCACCCCAGGGCGAAGTCCGGGTCCAGGGCGATCGCTCGCTCTAGGGACGCGACCGCACCGGGCCAGAGGGACA
Organism: Pseudomonas oryzihabitans; assembly: GCA_036946245.1. Taxonomy (GTDB): domain Bacteria; phylum Pseudomonadota; class Gammaproteobacteria; order Pseudomonadales; family Pseudomonadaceae; genus Chryseomonas; species Chryseomonas oryzihabitans_G. The sequence goes on along the minus strand of JAQIJM010000001.1, from coordinate 3,260,259 downwards.
ACAGCAGGTCCACGCCGGTTTGGTAATGCTCGGCAGCGGCGGGGGAGGTCGAGAGCGGCAGACCGTAGCGGTCGGTGGCAGGCATGGCGATCTCAGCCGAGCGGGTATCCATGGCAGCGGCAACGCGGCAGCCAGGCTGCCATGAACAGCCCTGTTACTGAGCCGCTTCCGCCTGGGGCGCAGGACTAGCCTCGACCGCCTTGTCCTTCGCCGGCGCCTTGTCGCGGCGGGCCTGTGCGCGCTTGCGCCGGGCCTGCCGCGCCGCATGCAGTGCCTGGGACGCGGTCACGACACCAACCGGCTGGCCGGCGAGGTCGAGCCGGGGCGCATTCTCTTTCATGCTCGCCCAGTAACGACTGCCCTGGCACCAGGCCGCGATACCCAGCTTCAGCTGGTCGAGCGAGATGCCGAGCGTTCCCAGATGCTGCTCGGCATCCTTGAGGATGCCTTCCTTGAGCGGCACCTTGGGCGCCGGATTGACCGGAAAGGCCAGCGGGAAGCGCTTCTGCAGGCGCCGAATGGCCTCGAAAGCCGCGTCCTCTTCAGGCGACCTGACTTCGCGCGGCGGCTTCTGCGGCTTCCGCGGCTTTTGCGCCTTCTCAGACTTCTGCGGCGGTTGCTGCTTGGCAGCAGGTTGCAGCTGCGCCTTTTCGGCGCGGAGCCGGTCGCGAAGCTCGGCTAGTTGTTCAAAACCCATTGTGCAGCTCATCGGTAGCGGATTTGGTCGGGCGCGAGGATACCCTAAGCCAGGCCTTCGCACAGCGTTGGCGGCCTGCGGGGGCGCGATCAACCGACGAAGGTACCGGCTCCGTGCACACTTTTGGCCCTCGGCAAGCCTACCGGGGCGATCGCCTGGTATCCACCTGCCCGCCGAGTAAATCGACGGAAGAGGCAAGGCGGGGGCACTCTTCGCAGCTCTCTCCTCATCGACAGGCGGCAATGGCCAGGGTGGTCGATGACGCCCGCCGCGAAGGCCTTCTCCCGCCTGTTGGCGGTGCAGGGGAGGAGGAGTAATCGTGCGGTCGCTCGATTAAGCAGACGTCAACCCAGTCGTTCGACCTGCTCCGCGATCAGCGCTCGTATGGCGCGCAGACAACGCAGTTCACCAGCGAAGCGGGCGCGCAGCTCCGGTCTGGCCTCGGCCAGCATCTGATTGTCCCATGCGGTCTGTTCCAGCAGTGCCTCGGCTTGCGCCGGCAGGCGCTGGCGGAGCCGTTGCAGCTGGGCCGCGGCGGGCGAGCGCTTGATACCCAGCACCTCCGCGGCGTCCAGCAGTCGTTCGCGGTCGATGGCAGCCAAGCGGGCCTCTCCCAGGATCGGCCAAGCTAGGGTGCTTGCATCCGGCCAGCGCTGTTGATCGAAGGCACGGCTCTCGTATACGGCTGTACAGAGCAGGTCGTAGCAGGGCGCGAGGGCCAGACCGCGGGAGGAGACCAGGAAGCCGAGATTCTTCAGGTGAGCGTCGGTGTTGCCCACCAGCACATTGAAGGCGAGCCAGTTGAACAGTCGCGTCCGGGTCACGGCAGGCGCCTCGCACAGCCGGGCCAGCTCGGCCAAGCGCTCGATGCTTCCCGCCTGGTATTTGAAATGACGATCCAGCCCCAACGCCTGGCAGGCATCGATACCATGCCGACGCTGCCAACCCTGGACGGTATGGATGCGGTCGAAGCGCTCGATCAGATAGACCGGCTCGGGAACGTAGCGACGCTCGACGGCCGGAACCATCAGCCCAACGGCGCCAGCCAGGCGCATGGTGAACCACTCGTTGATCACCGAATGGGCGAAGGCCTCATGGGGGTGGTCCGGCTTGAGAATATGGGTCGAGGGGCAAGCACCCACGGGCTCCTGCAAACCCTGGGCATCAAGGATCACCGCCAGCTTGTGCTGGGCACCGGCCAGCGACATGCGCTTGTGTGCTTCGTGGGTCAGCGGCAACTGCGGCATGGCGCGGATACGCCGGGATAGATCGGCGTCGCTCAGGGGGCGTCGCTCGCCAGGTGGCAGGCGTTGGCCGTCGGCGAGCAAAGTGAGGGAACCGGCGGATTCGGCGCCGTACCAGGCGAGTAGGGCAAAGGCATCGCTCGCCTCGAGTCGGGCGTCCTGGGCAAGCAGTTGTCGCTGGCCCTCTTCGGGCAGCAGGTTGTCGAAATACCACTGCACTGGCCTTTGCGAACTGCCGTCGATCAAAGGCTCTACTTGCAGTGGCAACTGAGGACAGAGGCCGAACTGGCGCCAGTCGGGCTCATATTGAAAGGCCCATATACCGTTTTCGTCGATCAGGCGGCCCACCAACTGGTCGTCAATCCAGGCCAGCAGCTCACGTCTCATGGTTTCGCGGTATCCGGTAGCGCTTCCACCTCGCCGGGCAAATCCACGATAAGCCTTACGCCCAGGCCATTGAGCACCTGGAACAGCTTGCCCCATTGCACGGTCTCGCCACCGCGCTCGACCTTGCCGAGAAAGTTCTCGCTGACACCAAGGCTGCCGGCGGCATCGTCCTGGCGAAGGGCTTGGGACTTGCGGGCGAGGCGTACCAGCTTGCCGAGATCGGCCGCGGACTTCAGCTCTACTTGCATGATAGATCCTCATGGGCGTGAGGATTATCTTAGCTAGACCCCGCTATTCGAATCAATCCTCACGATCATGAGGATTCATCTTCACAGGGCTTCCGTGCGGGTCGAAAACCTAACGTTCGTGAGGATTCACCAGGCTGGCGCCGATGTGGAAAAGGGTGGTCGATACCCCTGGACCTCGCCCGGCGGACGGGTCAACGACTTCCTGGCAGCCGGCTGCGTCCGCTCGGGGAGGACTCGTCTGCAACGCATCGCTAGCCGGCCGTCCCGGCACTCTGTGCGTCCACCAACGGGATACGGTCGATGATCTCCTGATAGGGAGCGAGATCGAGGAAGGCTTCGACGCGGATAGCGCGGTCCCCGTCCAGGTCGAAAATCCAGACGTACTCGTTGCGATAGGGCACGCCATCGCGAGCTGTCGCCGTGCCGCTCCAACGTACCACCACCTTGGCGTCCTGCGCCCAGATGGCCTGGACACGGGGCACTATGGGTGTCGCCAAGCGCTGGGCGAACGGCTGCACCGCGCGCCGCAGGAAGTCCTGACGACCGCGATAGGCGCCTGCCGCAGGACCGCTACCCTGTATCGTCCAGACCACGTCGGGCGCGATGACGTCCTCGAAGAAGCTGCCCGTGCCGGCCGTCCAGGCGGCGAAGGCTCGCTGGATGACCTGTCGATTGTGTTCGGATCGCGACTCAGCGGCGCCGGCATTGGCGAGCGCACCGACCAGCGCGACGAGCGCCAGCAGCGCCGTCCGGGTGAAACGACTCGATGACTTCATGATGATCAAGCTCCCGTGGCCTGGATTCATTGATGACGTCCTTGCGGCTGGCTCGCCTGCAGGCGTCTCCTGAAAACACCTTAGGCCTGCCAAGCCGCATCGATAACCCGGAACGGTCTGGACATGTTGGTTAACCCTTCTTACCAATCGCCGGAGCGGCCGCCCGGGGCGCCGGGCCAACGGGCGGTACTCGGCAGCGCCTGACCCGCCTCGCAACTCGAGATAACGCTAGGGGCCAGGCCGCGTAGCACCCGGTAGCCCTCAACCCTCAGAACGCACCGTTGCGGCACCACGAGCGATTCGGTGCCCAGACCTGGTGCAAATCCCTAGGCCGTGAAGGCCCATCAAGCCGATCGACCGGTCTTCCGGGGCTGGCACGCTTCATGCCTATGTAACTTTATTCAAGTAGCTTGATTTAAATTCAAACCATTCAAGGATATCCGCTCATGTATCCCAGAACTATCAAAAGGCTGACGCTCGCGCTCACCACTACGCTTGTCTGCTCATTCGCACAGGCAGGCGATCTGTTGCAGAGGGTCCAGCAGGAGAAACAGATCACGGTCGCCACCGAGGCGCGCTTCGCGCCCTTCGAGTCGGTCGAGAACGGCAAGATCGTCGGGTATGGCGTCGACCTCATGAACTACGTTCTCAAGGACTTGCCGGGCGTCAGGGTCAAGCAACTCGATCTGCCGTTCCAAGGCATCCTGCCTGGACTCGACGCCGGTAAATTCGATTTCGTCGTCACCTCCGTCACGGTGAACAAGTCACGCTTCGCCCAGTTCGCGTTCACGGCTCCCATCGCGGAATCCACCGTGGCACTGCTGAAGCGTGCGCAGGACGACACCATCCAGAGCCTGAGCGACCTCAACGGCAAGGTCGTCGGCTCACAGAGCGGATCGGGTCAGCTGCAGGTGCTGAAGGACTATGACGCGAGGTTGAAGGCCAACGGCCAGCCAGGATTGAAAGGGATTCGTGAATACGTGAGCTTCGACGAGGCCTATGCCGATCTGGCACTCGGTCGCCTGGATGGCGTCGCCCAGTCGCTGTCCAACCTGGGTCCTCTGATCAAGTCCCGACCTGGGCTGTTCGCCACCCTCGACGACATGCTTGGGCCAAAAACCTATTACGGCTGGGTGGGTCGCAAGGGGGAGGACAGTGCCGGCCTGGTCAAGCTGTTCAGTGAAGGCATCATCCGCGCCAATCGCGACGGCACCATGAAAGCCCTACAGCAGAAATGGTTCGGCTTCAGCATGGACGTACCGGCCGAGTCCATGCCTGAGCCGAGCATCTGAGCCCCTGGCGATGAATGACTTCGGCGCTCGTTTCGCCCTCTACTGGCCGGCCCTGCTCGATGGCGCGCTGACGACCTTGTGGCTATGCCTGGCAGGGATGCTTCTGGGCCTGGTGCTCGGTGTGCTGATCCATCTGCTGGGCACCAGCCGCCATCGTGCCAGCGTGGCGTTCGCCAGGGTGTATGTCAGCTTCTTTCGTGGCACGCCGATGCTCGCTCAGCTGCTGCTGCTGTTCTATCTACCCGCCGGGCTGGGACTGGATGTCCCCGCGCTGGTAGCCGCGGGCTTGGCACTGGCCATGAATACCGCTGCGTATCAGTCCCAGATCCTCCGCAGTGGCTTCGCGGCCATCCCCGCGGGACAGCTGGAGGCGGCCGAGGTATTCAGTCTCGGACGGCGCCGTACCTTGCTGCACATCCAGCTGCCGCAGGTGCTGCGCCTGACCCTGCCGGCGCTGATCTCCGAACTGATCGACGTGATCAAGGTGTCGGCGGTGGTCTCGGTGATCTCCATCACCGACCTGATGCGCGTCAGCCAGCAACTGGTCTCCCAGACTTACCGACCGCTCGAAGTGTATCTGGTCGCGGCAGTGTTCTACCTCGCGCTCACCAGCCTGCTCGCGCTGCTCGGGCGCGGATTGGAACGACGCTGGCAGGCGCGCAGCTGATGGAGAACTGGATGACCTACCTTCCCGACTTCGCCCACGCGCTGCTGGTCACCCTGGGGATCAGCCTCGCCGGCGCAACTATCGGCCTGCTGTTGGGTTTTACCCTGAACGCCTTGCGCCTTGCCGTACCGGCCTTCGTCGGCCTGTATCGGCTCTACGTGTGGCTGGTGCGCGGCACCCCGTTTCTCGCTCAGTTGCTGCTGATCTACTTCGGCCTGCCAGTACTGGGCCTGACCCTCGATGCCGTGCAAGCCAGCATCCTGGCGCTGGGGCTGTACAGCGCGGCCTACTTCGCCGAGTTGCTGCGCACGGCGTGGGCCAGCATTCCCCAGGGGCAACTCGAAGCCGCGCGGGTGCATGGCCTGAATGGCATCCAGGCGTTCTGGCATATCCAGGCACCCCAGGCCATGGCCTTCGCCCTGCCGCTGCTGGGTAACCAGGTGATCCTGACCATCAAGGAAAGCGCGGTGACGTCGGTCATCACCGTGCCGGAATTGACCATGACCACCGGACAGATCGTATCCAACACCTTTTCCTACGTCGTGCCCTATGCGCTGCTGGTGCTTTCGTACTGGCTGCTCACGCTACTGGTTGGTGCGGTCGCCGCCAGGCTGGGCCGACGCGCTACACGCTACCTGCGAGGATGAATCCTTGAGCAATCTTCCACTTCTTGAACTGCGCGCCGTGGGCAAGTCCTATGGTGCCAACCGCGTGCTGCAGGGATTCGACCTCAGCGTCCGCGCGGGCGAGATCGTCTCGCTGATCGGACCATCCGGTTCCGGCAAGACCACCGCGCTGCGCTGCATGAACTTCCTCGAAGCCTATGACGAAGGCGAGGTCTGGATCGACGGTCAGTTGCTCGGGTACAGCGGCAGCGGTCGGCGCCACCGCGACCGGGACACCCCTGCGGCCATTGCCGAGGTGCGTCGGCCGCTGTCGATGGTGTTCCAGCAGTTCAACCTGTGGCCGCACATGACCGTGCGGGAGAACGTCATGGCCCCGCTGGTATTGGGCAAGGGGGTGGGCCGGAGCGAGGCGCGAGGGCTGGCGGACGACGCGCTGCAGCGTGTCGGGCTGGCGGCGAAGGGCGACGCCTATCCCGCACGGCTGTCCGGTGGCCAGCAGCAGCGGGTCGGCATCGCCCGTGCGCTGGCGGTGAAACCGCGCCTGATGCTGCTCGACGAGCCCACGTCGGCGCTCGATCCCGAGCTGGTCGAAGAGGTGCTACAGGTGATCCGAGACCTGGCGCGGGATGGCATGACCATGGTGATGGTCACCCACGAGATGAGCTTCGCCGCGCAGATTTCCAGCCAGGTGGTGTTCATGGAGGCCGGACGTATCGTCGAGACGGGCGCTCCGGGGATCTTCCAGCGCCCGGCCACCGAGCGCCTCAGGCAATTCCTCACGCCCTGGTTCAACCGCAGCCTCGGCCCGCGGCCGGAGGTCCCGGCATGATGGCGGAACAGCTGATGAAAGCGGTACGAAGCGAACGCTTGCACCGCCTGCTGGATACCCTGGCGGAGTTCGGTGGCCTCGGCGAAGGCGGTATGGATCGCCAGGCGTTGTCGGAGCACGACCTCGATGCCCGCGCCTGGTTGATCGATGAGGCGCGCCGCATTGGCTGTCGGGTATGGACCGACTCGTGCGCCAACCTATTCATTCGCCGTGATGGGCGGGAGGATCTGCCACCGGTCATGACTGGCAGCCATATCGACACCCAGCCCAACGGTGGTCGCTACGACGGCTGCTACGGCGTGATGGCCGGGCTGGAGTGCCTGCTGGCCCTGGCTGATCGGAACCTGCGCACGCGTCGACCCATCGAGCTGGTGGTGTGGACCAACGAGGAGGGGAGTCGCTTCAGTCCAGGCGCCATGGGTTCCAGCGCCTTCGTCGAACCGCAGCGGTTGGGTGCCTACCGGGACAGCCTCGATAGTCAAGGTGTTAGCCTGGAACTGGCGCTGGAGGCTCATGCCCGGCGTTTCACCGAACTGCCGCAGCGCGGGAAGATCCCGGCCCACGCCTTCGTCGAGCTGCACATCGAACAGGGTCCCGTGCTGGAGCGCGCCGGCGCATCGCTCGGCGTCGTTACCGGGATTCAGGGCGTGCGCTGGTATCAGATTCGCTGCCGTGGGGCGTCGGCCCATGCCGGAACCACACCCATGGACATGCGCGACGACGCGCTGCTGCAGGCCACCCGTTGTCTGCCGCTGATCGAGGCGTTGGCCGAACGCCTGGCCGGCGCCGAGCGGCGCCTGACCTTCGGGCGCTGGCACGTGAAGCCCAACTCGATCAACACCGTCGCGGGCGACGTGACGTTCAGCATCGATTTTCGACACGCCGATCCAGCGGTGCTGGAGGCCTTCGACGCCGGATTGCCGCTGTGCCTGCCTAAGGGCGCCGAGTCCCAGCAGCTGTTCAGTCATCCGCCGGTGGCCTTCGCGGCGGGAATCGTCGAGGTGCTGCAACAGTCCGCTGCAGCTACCGGAGAGGCATCTCTCAACCTCCGCTCCGGGGCTTTCCATGACGCCATGTACCTGGCCCGTCATTGCCCCACCGGAATGCTGTTCGTTCCCAGCCGGGGTGGCGTCAGTCATAACCCAAACGAATACACCGAACCTTCCCAGTTGGAAGCCGGCGCCCGTGCCTTGGCATGGAGCCTCGTCCAACTGGCCGAGCAAGCCTGACCTGTCCTTATTCACCTAGGAGCGACCATGAGCCATTCGAATCACGCCCACGACTATCCCCCTTGCTGCCAACCCGACAATGGCGCCGCGCTGGGCGTCAACGTCACCCTTGAGGAGCCGATTTCGGCTGACGGCACACCCGAACTGGGCAAGACCTACCAGGTGCCGGCCCGCTGCGGTCGGGCCGTACGCCTGAAAGCCGGGGAAGTGATCAGGATCATCAATACCCATGGCACCCAGGTCTGCGACACCTGGTTGTTCAACAGCGATGATCTGAGCGAGTTTCTTTCCATGGAGCACGCGAGGGCACACATCGATCGCGTCATTCCCAAGCCAGGGGACGACTTGTTCAGCAACCGTCGCCGTGCCATCGGCAAACTGCTCACCGACACCTCGCCTGGTGTGCATGACACCCTGATCGCCGCCTGCGATCTGCATCGCTACACCAATCTCGGTGTCGAGGGCTACCACGACAGTTGCGCCGACAACCTGCGCCTGGCCTTGCAAGCCATCGGTCTGCGTGCCAGAGAGGTGCCGCAACCCTTCAATCTGTGGATGAACATACCGGTCAAACCTGACTACAGCATCGATTGGCTGCCGCCGGTTTCCAAGGCGGGCGACTGGGTCGAGATCCAGGCAACGATGGATTGCGTCGTGGTGATGTCCGCCTGCCCGCAAGATATCGTGCCGATCAACAACCTGAACCCGGTCGAGGTGCACTTCATGGTCAGCGTGCCCGGGGCTGCCTAGCAGGAAGCCAGGCGGGTGCCCTCCAGCCCGAGGGTGACCAGCAGTGACGCTATAGGTGAGTGGGGCTTAGAATCCCACCTCGCCTTGGGCGGTGAGATGCCACCGAGGTTTCGCCCTTTCCCTTCGATAAGCCAGACGTGCATGCCCAAGCAAAATCCATCCGCTCTGAACAAGGCGCATCACACCAGCGGGTTACCAAGCCTGGGGATGCGTTTGCGCCATGCACGCAAGGTAACCGGGCTGACGCTCAAGCAGGTGGCCGTAGCTGCCGGTTGCTCGGAAAGTCTGATCTCGAAGCTCGAGAACGATGCAGCCTCCCCATCGCTCGCCATGCTGCATCGCCTGGCTGGCGCTTTGGGTAGCAACGTATCGGCGCTCACATCCGAGGAGTGGGTGTCGGACGAGCCAGTACTCCGCGCCGGGGACAGGCCGGTCAAACGCTTCGTCAAGCGCAACAAGAACGGTGAAATAGGCCTTGAGCGAATCACCCATTTGCAGAAAGGGGGCCTGTTACAGGGCAACATCCACATCGTCGCTCCTGGCGTGGCCAGCGACGGCCTGATCGAGCACCCAGGTGAAGAAATGGGCTATGTCCTCGAAGGCAGCATCGACCTGACCATAGGCGAGCAAACCTACCGCCTGATGGCGGGCGATGCATTCCATTTTCCCAGCAACGTGCCCCATGGCTACAGCAACCCCGGTAGGGTGGAGGCCCGCATCCTGTGGGTCAACACGCCGGTCACCTTCTGATCCGGCCGTACCTCTCACGGGAAGATTCCTTCTCCAGACTAACCGTCTGCAAACGAATCCGGCTTGGCTGGTATGAGCCTACAGCGAGGTGCCCTCGCGGTCTTCGGATCTCGCTGCGGGTCCGCGTGCATGGCCTGGACGGTCGCGCGCCAGGTCTGTTTCTTCCTCGCCTGCCCGGTCCAGGTATTCATCACCGCCCCCCCGCGGCCCTATGAATCCGGCGGATCGCCAGAGGAGGGAGGCGGGAGAGGGATTGGCGAATGCACGGGTGCCCGGCTCGATAATGGCGTGCTGGCCCAGGCAGCCGTATGAGGTCGGTCGGGATCGTAAGGGCAGGGGGGCTGTCATTTCCGGCAGTTGTCGGGTACCGCACGCCCTCGTCAGGCAGGACGCCCTCGCCGATGAGCAGCGAGCGGACGATGGCTGCGCTGGAAATCGCTCGTCGATCAGGCAGCTCGCTGACCACCGATACGAGTCTGCCAGTTCGCACGAAAGTCTGGTCGCCGGTCCGGCGTGCGCCTCGCGAAAGATGTCCGAAAACTACGTTTCCCAGCGTCGCTCTCGCAGGGCGAGGTCTCGGTCGGCATGCGGCACGATGACCGCTGAGCCTCGGGTCAGAGCGCCCTGAGCATTCGTTGCAGCTCCGAATGCTCCCAGGTGGAAAGCAGATCAAGGGGATCTCCACCGCGGCGGGATGAAGAATCGAATGACCACCGGCGACCGCTGGCATCCAGGCACCATGCACAATGTTCGAGTCCGTCAGCATCATTGTGGAAGGCTAACGTCCAGGTGTCCGCCTGCACCAGGCACAGACCAGCGTGAAACTCGACCCCGGACTGCCCGCAGGCCCTGATCATTCGCAGCCTGCCCAGAACGACGTCACGCAATACCTGGACTACCTCTCGGCAAGTCAGCGCAGCCTGGGGAGTAGGTTCTTCGGTCTGAGTATCAGGCACGTGTCGATCTCTTGGGATAACCGTCATCAGCGCAGCTTCTCGGCCCCGATCCGATTCGATCAAGTACCGCCCTGGAAAGGATATCGAGATACCGCCTGGATTCGCCAAGGTAAGGCGGTGATGAACGCTTTCGATAGCCATGGCGTAGTGATCGTGCCGAAGGGAGACGGCCGATGAGGCAGAGGCGTCACGCCATGCAGCTATCGACCAGAGACCATCGATGCGTAACGAACAGCCTCATGAGTGACCGCCGTGGCGGGGGAATCCAGCGGGAGCTACGAATGACCGACTGAGGCCATAAGCAGGGCAAGAGGGATAAGAAAAGCATAGCTCATTTAACATAATATACATTATGCGAAGTTATGGATTGGGGCGAGGTGGCAATGTCACGATCCATCCAGGTAGAAACCAGCCTGACCTCACGTGAACGCGGCCAACCCAACGAGCATCACCTTCTGCGCCAACTTCAGCCAGGCCAAGGGCCGCGTTGAGTGAGCCCATCTCACCTTGCAGGATCGCTTGGTCAAGGAACTGCGACTACGAAACATCAGCACCGTCGAAGCCGCCAATGCTTATCAGACTTCGATGCTCGCCGCCCTGTATGTGACGATGAAGAACGCTCGTTGATCCTAACCTGGCGCGAGCCCCGGCGGGCGTCGAAAAGACTAACCCTGCAGTACGACAAACGCCTCTACCTGATCCATGACACCCCGCGGACGCGAGACCAGGCTGGCCGCTGCGTGGACATCTATAATTATCAATGCGGGCGGATCGCAAGGCGTTACTTGGGTGGTTGCATGAGCTCAATAGTGATTCCATCGGGACCGCTTACATAGGCAACGATCGTCCCTGCGCGCGGCCCACTTACAATGGCTTGTGAAGACCCTTTTATCTCCCAACCATGGGATTCGATTCTGGCCACAGCCACATGAAAAGACCAACCCTGCAGTACGACAAACGCCTCTACCTGATCCATGTCACCCCGCGGACACGAGACCAGGCTGGCCGCTGCGTGGACATCTACAATTATCAATGCGGGCGGATCGCAAGGCGTTACTTGGGTGGTTGCATGAGCTCAATAGTGATTCCATCGGGACCGCTTACATAGGCAACGATCGTCCCTGCGCGCGGCCCACTTGCAATGGCTTGTGAAGACCCTTTTATCTCCCAACCATGGGATTCGATTCTGGCCACAGCCACATCGATATCTGCAACATTTACGGCGATATGTGCTGCACCTATCGCGCCAGCGCTGTCAGGCACCTTCCCCAACGTGCTGGCCGTGGAGTACTCCAGAAGTTCGATAGGGAAACCTGAAGGTGACACAACAAGTGCCATACGACACCGTGGGTCATCGACGCCGGTTACTTCTCGCAGGAAGTCACCGCCCATTTCGCCCTGACGCAAGACTTCGAAACCCAGCGCCTCAGTCCAGAATGTGATCGCATCTTCGAGTGAAGAGACTGAAAACCCCATATGATTCACTACTAAGCCATCATTCATGTTCAATCTCCACTGTTGTTTGATCTTCATAAATATTCAGAGCTTATGGCATTCAATCCATAACTTCGTGTTTTCAGAGAACATCATTCACTGGTCATCAGTCGTTTCGAACAGATACATGATGATATTTCTACTTGGCCACCCGAGCGCCATCTCTACTTGGCCTTGACATAGGGCTGAAGGCGTTCCGCTTTGGACCTCTTGGATTTCGAATGGGAATCCTCTTCCTGCCAACACTTGCCGTCCACACGTCCGGGAAAATCGGTCTCGCCATCTGGTTGGCGTCCCGGTGCTGCTGGCCCGCGCTACGGTCACAGGCTGTCCCGGGCGATCAATTCGCAGCTCATGGGTCGGATCGCTGCTGCGGATTCACCGTCTGCCGTCTCGAGTATCCAGCGCGCGGCCTGCTCACCGATCGCCCGGGCTGGCGGACGGATCGTCGTCAAACGCGGAATCAGCATCCGGGCAAAGGGATAATCGCCGAAGCCCAGTATCGCGCACCGTCCCGGTACGGCGACCCCCGTCCGTTGGGCCGCCAACAGTCCGCCCGCCGCCAGGTTATCGTTGGCGAAGAAGATGACGTCTACCCATGCCGATTCCGCGAGCAGACACTCCAGTGCCTGTTGGCCAGCCTCGAAGGGAGCCAGTTCAGCGGCTGGCGTATGGACCTGGACGGCGATTCCCTTGGTCGCCAGCCAGTCCCTGAAGCCTTGGCAGCGTTCGAGCGCGCTCAGGTCCCCCGTCGCACTGTTGAGTACGAACGCTGGTCGGCGGTAACCACTCAGGTAAACGGCCTCCGCCGCCTGGACTCCGACCTCATAGTGGGAAAAGCCGATCTGCACGGGGCGGCGTTCGGGTCGATAGTCCCAGGTTTCCAGTACCGGCATGGTTGCCTGTTCGAGCATTCGCTCGGTCGCCTCGGTGTGGAAATGGCTGGTCACCACCAGGGCGGCCGGCGCCCAGCCGAGAAAGGCCCTTACCGCGCGCTCTTCCTGCTCGGCGGAAAAATAGCTGGAGGCCAGCAGTACCTGGTAGCCGTGCTCGCCGAGGGTATCGCTGAATGCCTGGAGGGTGGGCGCGAAGATGGGACCTGAGATGTTGGGTACGACCATGCCGACGATGCGATTGTGCGCCGATGCCAGGCCGCCCGCCGCCTGATTGGGCACGTAGCCGGTCTCGGCGACCACCTGGGCAATGCGCTCGCGCTGGGCGGCCGATACCTTGTCAGGACTGTTGAAAAAGCGCGAAACGGTCATGGTGGAGACTCCCGCGCTCGCTGCCACCTCGGCCAGGGTCACGCGCCCTGCCCCGCGTCTTTTGCGTGCCATTCGTTATAACCACCTGACTTTTCAATATTGGACCGCCGAGGGCACGGCGATCGACCATATTGATGTTAGCGCTAACAAGGAGGCGAGGAAAGCCGCAGGCAGCGCGACCGCCCGCCACGGGCGCAACGGAATCAGGAGCAGAGAATCTCATGTCTAGCAGTCCCATTGCGGCTTACATCCTTCGCCCCCTACCCCAGGCCATCGCCCTGCTCGCTGCCGTTAGCCAGACGCCGGTCGTATCGGCCGCCGACCTCGACGGCCAGGCGGCGACCCTGGATGCCGTCACCGTGACCGCCACGCGTCGCGAGGAAACCCTCCAGTCGGTCCCCGTGGCCGTCAGCGTGGTGGATGGCGAGCAGCTCGAGCGGGACAACCGCAGCGGCGTCGCCGGTCTGGCCCAGCAGGTACCTACGCTCAATTTCCGCACCAATGCGTCGAACAAGGACACCGCGCTCTTCATCCGCGGCGTCGGTACCATCTCCACCTCGCCAGGCGTCGAGCCGACGGTGGCCACGGTGGTGGATGGCGTGGTACTGGCGCGGCCCGGCCAGGCCACCCTGGAACTGCTGGAGCCGGAGCGTGTGGAGGTGCTGCGCGGTCCCCAGGGCACGCTCTTCGGCAAGAACGCCTCCGCGGGTGTCATCAACATCGTCACCCGCCGGCCGACCGAGGACACCCACGGCTACGTGCAGCAGGACTGGTACGAAGGCAACGAGAGCCGCACCCGCTTCGGTATCGGCGGCGCGCTGGTTCCCGGTGTGCTGCGGGGCTCGCTCACCACCCTGGTGAGCAGTTTCGACGGCAACGTCGATAACCAGACCAATGGGCACGAGGTCAACGGCTACAACCATCGCGGCGTCCGGGGCAAGCTGGAATTCACTCCCGACGACGACCTCACCGTGACCCTGGCGGCGGATTATCTGCAAGCCCACGACGACGTCCCCAACGGCGTTGTGGCCAAGACGCTGAGCGCCTCCTTCGCCAGCGCCCTCGCGCCGGTCAACGCCAGCGACCACAACCGCGATATCGTCAGCGATTACCGCAGCCGGGTGGAGGATGCCAACCAGGGCGTCTCGGCCCAGGTGGATTACCGGCTGGGCGACTTCACCCTCACCTCCATCACCGCTTGGCGCGGCTGGGACAACACCCAATGGCAGGACGGCGACCGGCTGGGCACCATCAGCGCGGCCTTTCCCGGCATCGAGGACAAGGGCGATCTGGCCTTCGACCAGTACTCCCAGGAGCTACGCCTGGCCTCGCCCAAGGGCGGCTTCGTCGAATACGTGACCGGCGCCTACTACCTGCACGGCCATGACGACGAAACCTATAGCCGCAAGCTGCGCAGCCCGACCAGCCCGCAGTCCGGCGTAGCGGACTATGGCACGCGCAGCGACAGCACCGCGCTGTTCGGCGAGACCACCCTCAACTTCACCGAGCGGCTGCGCGGCATCGTCGGCCTGCGCTACACCCATGACTACCTGAGCTACGACCATCGCCGCACTTCCACCTCTGCGGTCGCGGTCAATGGCATCCAACCCAGTACCACCAGCAGCGGCTCGGTGAACGAAGACGGCTGGTCCGGTCGGCTGGGGATACAGTACGACCTGACCGACGACCTCATGGCCTACGTGACCTATTCGCGGGGCTACAAGGGACCGGCCTACAACGTCTTCTTCAACATGCAGCCGCGGGATACCGATCCACTCAAGCCCGAGACCTCCAATACCTGGGAGCTGGGCCTCAAGGCTACGGCGTGGAATGGCCGCCTGACCGCCAACGGCGCCCTCTTCCACAGCACCTACGATAACTATCAGGCCAACTTCTTCGACACCGTGGCCAACCAGGTGGTGACCCGCCTGATCAATGCCGGCAGCGTCACCAGCGAGGGCGCCGAACTGGATCTGGCCCTGCAGGCGACCCGGGCGCTCAAGCTCTCCGCAGCCCTGGCCTACACCCACGCTCGCATCGACAGCTTCAGTTGCCCGACCGGCGCGGCCGCTTCCTGCAACGTCAACGGCAAGACCCTGCCCTTTGCCCCCGACTGGAAAAGCTATGTGCGTGCCGACTACAGCGTGCCGCTGGGTAACGGCCTGGACCTGGAGCTGGCCACCGACTACAGCTGGCAGAGCGAGGTGCAATACGACCTGTCGCAGAATCCCGATACCCAGCAAGGCGCCTATGGCCTGTGGAATGCCAGTCTGGCGGTGGTCGACTACGACGCCGGCTGGCGGGTGGCCCTGATCGGCAAGAACCTGGCGGACAAATCCTATTCGCCGCTGCTGGCCAGTGGCAGCGGCTATATCTATCGCCAGGTGCCGCGGGACGACAGCCGTTACTTCGGCGTGCAGTTGCGCAAGGATTTCTGAGCATGAGCCGACAGCTGCACCTGGGCGCCTTCCTCATGGCCACCGGTCACCATATCGCCGCCTGGCGCCACCCGTCCGTGCCGCGCGGCGCCGGGGTGGACCTCGCGCACTACCGGGCACTCGCACGCCTGGCGGAAGCCGCCTGTTTCGACCTGCTGTTCATCGCCGACAGCGTGGCCGCCGCCGAAGGCCCCCAGGCGCCGCGCATGGCGCGTTCCGATCTGTTCGAGCCCCTGACCTTGCTGGCCGCGCTCGCCGGTGCCACCGAACGCATCGGCCTGGTGGCCACGGTGACCACCAGCTATCACGAACCCTATTCGGTGGCCCGTGCCTTCGCCTCCCTCGACCACCTGTCCGCAGGGCGCGCCGGCTGGAATCTGGTCACCTCCGATGCCGCGGCGGAAGCAGGCAATTTCGGGCGCGAGCAACACTTGGGCCACGCCGAGCGCTATGCCCGCGCCAATGAATTCCAGCAGGTGGTAGCCGGCCTCTGGGACAGTTGGGCGGACGATGCCTTCGTGCGCGACCAGGCCAGCGGCCAGTACTACCGCGCCGACGGCGTCCGGGCGCTGGATCACCGTGGCGCGCACTTCGCCGTGCGCGGCCCGCTCAACGTGCCCCGCTCGCCTCAGGGCCGCCCGGTGCTGGTGCAGGCCGGGGCCTCGCCAGCCGGACTCGAACTGGCGGCGCGCAGCGCCGAGGTGGTTTTCACCGCCCAGCCAGACGTTGCCAGCGCCCAGGCGTTCTATGCCGATCTCAAAAGGCGCGTGGTCACTGCCGGTCGCCAGCCGGACGCCCTCAAGATCATGCCCGGCGTCTATGTCACCGTGGCCGCCACCGCCGCCGAGGCACGGGCCAAGGAGGCCGAGTTGCGCGAGCTGGTCGATCCGCAGGTCGGCATCGCTCTGCTCGGGCGCATGCTGGGCAACTTCGATCTCTCCAGCTATCCGCCCGACGGACCGCTGCCGGAATTGCCGCTGACCGACAGCGGCCAGCAGTCGCGCCAACGCCTGCTCACCGAGCTGGCCCGGCGCGAGAACCTGAGCCTCGCCCAGCTCGGCCAGCGCATCGCCGGTGGGCGTGGCCACCTGAGTCTGGTGGGCTCCGCCGCCGAGGTCGCCGATGTCTTGCAACACTGGTTCGAACAAGGCGCCGCCGACGGCTTCAACCTGATGGCGCCCCTGTTGCCGGGTGGCCTGGAAGACATCGTCCAGCACCTGATTCCCGAGTTGCAGCGCCGCGGCCTGTTCCGCGACGCCTACGCGGGCCACACCCTGCGCGAGCACCTGGGCCTCGCCCGGCCCGCCAATCCCTATTTCACCTAGAGGAACTGCCAATGGCCTATCAAGCCGCTTCCGATCGCTACGACCGTATTCCTTACCGCCGCGTTGGTCGCAGTGGCCTGGTGTTGCCGGCGCTGTCGCTGGGCCTGTGGCACAACTTCGGCGATACCACGCCGCTGGATCGCCAGCGTGCCTTGCTGCGGACCGCCTTCGATCTGGGCATCAACCACTTCGACCTGGCCAACAATTACGGGCCGCCCTACGGCAGCGCCGAGATCAATTTCGGCCGGCTGCTGCGCGAAGACTTCGCCGCTTACCGCGATGAGCTGATCATCTCCAGCAAGGCCGGCTGGGACATGTGGCCCGGTCCCTATGGTCAAGGTGGTGGCTCGCGCAAGTACGTGCTGGCCAGCCTGGACCAGAGCCTCCAGCGCCTGGGACTGGACTACGTCGATATCTTCTATTCACACCGTTTCGATGAGCATACGCCGCTGGAAGAAACGGCCGGTGCCCTGGCCAGCGCGGTGCAGCAAGGCAAGGCGCTGTATATCGGCATCAGCTCCTACTCGGGGAACAAGACCCGCGAGATGGCCAAGCTGCTGGCTGACTGGAAGATCCCGTTGCTGATCCATCAACCAGCCTACAACCTGCTCAACCGCTGGATCGAAAAGGATCTGCTGGATGCGACAGAGGAAATCGGCAGCGGCGTGATCGCCTTTACGCCGCTGGCCCAGGGGCTGCTGACCGATAAATATCTCAACGGCGTGCCTGCGGACGCCCGGGTCAATCAGCCCGGTGGCCAGTCATTGCAGCAAGGTCATCTGTCCGCCGAAAACCTGGAGCGCGTCCGTGCGCTGAACGCCATCGCTCAACGCCGTGGGCAGAGTCTGGCGCAGTTGGCATTGGCCTGGACCCTGCGCGATCCGCGGGTCACCAGTGCCCTCATCGGTGCCAGTCGGCCGGAGCAGATCGTGGAAAACGTGGCGGCGCTGGACAACCTGGCCTTCACCGCCGAGGAGCTGGCCGAGATCGATACCCATGCGGTCGAGGGCGGCATCAATCTATGGGCCAAGCCGTCGAGCGCCGAATGAACCGTCGTACCTTACTCAAGCGACTGGGCGCTGCCGTGTTGGCAGCGCCGCTGGCCCAGGCGTGGGCCGACCCGGCCCGTCCCAGTCACCTGCGGCTGGGATACCAGAAAGGCTCCGTCGCCCTCGTCCTGGCCAAGGAGCACCGGCTGCTGGAAAGTGCCTATCCACAGCTCGCCTTGGACTGGCTGGAATTCCCCGCCGGGCCGCAAATGCTCGAGGCGCTCAATCTCGGCCGCCTCGACGTCGCCTCCACCGGCGATCTGCCGCCACTGTTCGCCCAGGCGGCCGGCGCCGACCTGGTGTACATCGGTGCCGAGCCGGCCAAACCCAGGGCCGAAACGCTACTGGTACCCGCGGGCAGTCCGCTGCACAGCATCGCCGACCTCAAGGGCAAGCGAATCGGCCTGCAGAAAGGGTCCAGCGCCCACAATCTGGTGCTGCGACTGCTGCAGCGCGAGGATCTGGCCTTCACCGACATCCAGCCCGTCTACCTCGCCCCGGCGGATGCCAACGCGGCTTTCAGCCAGGGTAGTCTGGATGCCTGGGCGATCTGGGACCCCTACTCGGCCCTGGTGCTGCACCAGGGCCAGGCGCGCCTGCTGGCGGACGGTACGGGCCTGGGTCTCAATGGCCCGCTGTACACCGCACGGCGTGACTATGCCCGCGCCCATGGCGCCTTCCTGAAGGAGCTGTTGGCCCAGCTCAGCCAGGCCGAGGCCCTGACCCGTAGCGACCGGGAAGGCAGCCTGGACATCCTGGTTCGGTTGATGGGCCTGGACCGGCAGGTGGTAGCCGACTACCTCGACCACCGTCCGCCCTCGCCCATCGGCCCCATCACCCCCGAGATATTGGCCGCGCAGCAGCGGACAGCTGACCTCTTCGTCAGCAATGGACTCTTGCCGCGCAAGGTGGAGGTAAGGGCCGCGCTTATTCAATGAGAAAGTTCTCATACCCCCGATACAACGGGTAATTATACCAGCGCCAGACGGACAACTTCCGCCCGGCGCTTTAACGCCTGACGTTATATCCAGCCAACGAACCTTCGGTTATTTAGGCAGGAGTCATTCGACGCGGCTTTTGTCACCTTTCCGCTGGCCTTTTTGGATTATCCATGTCGTCCCTGAACATCAGTAACTTCGCCAATAAGTTGCCGGCTGCCTGGCAGTCGCCTGTCATCTCGCGAGTGGGTTCTGCAGCCATCAAGATCCTGCGCATGGATGGCCAGGCGCTGCCCGAGGAAGTCCATGGCTATACCGAGGTGCTACTGGTCCTTGACGGCGTCCTGCACCTGGAGAGCGAAGGCCGCGCGCTCGCGATAGGCGCTGGCGAACTTTTCGAGGCGCGTCCCGGCGTACCCCATCGGGTCCTGCCGGGCAGCCAGGGTACGCTGCTGATCATCGATCAGGATTAAGTCGCGCCAACGAAAACGCCCTGGTCGATGGCTATGGACCAGGGCGCCGGCTCACCATCGCTCAGCGCGCGGTAATCACCGCCAACTTGGTGATACCCGCCTTCTCGATGGCGGCCATGGCCTTGGCCACCTGGCCGTAGTTGGCACTGTCATCGGCCTGTAGCTGCACCCGCAGCTGCGGATCTTTCTGCTTGGCGCTCTCCAGGTTGGTGCGTAGCAGCTCCGGCTGGATCTCGTCCTTGTCGAGGAACCACTTGCCGGCGCCGTCGATGCTCACCACCAGGGGGGCCTTCTGCTCCACCGGCGCCACGGCTTCGGTCTTGGGTAGGTTGATGGGGATGGAGTTGGTCAACAGCGGTGCGGTGACGATGAACACCACCAGCAGCACCAGCATCACGTCCACCAGCGGCGTGACGTTGATCTCGCTCATCACCTCATCGTTTTCCTGGGTCGAAAAGGCCATGTCACACCGCCTCCTTCACCGCGTGGCCAGCTGCAGAGCGCCGGGCGTTGGGGTGGACCAGCACCTTGAAGGCGCTCTTCTGCGCCAGGCTGTAGAAATCATGGGCGAAGTCGTCGAGATCGGCGGCCTTGATCTTGAGGCTGCGCACGAAGTAGTTGTAGACCAGCACCGCCGGCACGGCGACCGCGATGCCGACGCCGGTGGCGATCAGCGCTGCGCCGATGGGGCCGGCCACGGTTTCCAGGCTGGCACTGCCGGCAGCACTGATCCCTTTCAGCGCTTCCATGATGCCCCAGACGGTACCGAACAGGCCGATAAAGGGTGAGGTACTGCCGATACTGGCGACCACCGCCAGGCCCGATTCCAGTGAGCGACGCTCACGCACGATCTGCTGGCGCAGGGCGCGCTCCAGCCGATCCTGATGATTGATCGCCTGGGCCAGGTCCGCCGGGGTGCCCTGCTCGTTGACCGCGATGGCGGCGTAACCCGCGGCGGCTACCCGCGCCGCGGCGCCGGGTTGGTTATGGCTGAGTTCGGCACCGGCCGTGAGGTTGGGCGCGGCCCAGAACAGCTTCAGGAAGCGTCGATCCTGCCCGCGCAGGCGGCCAAATTGGGCGCCCTTGAGCAGCGCCAGGCCCCAGGTGACGACGGAAAAGCCGATCAGCAGCCAGATCACGGCGCCTTCGACGGATTGGGTGGGAGACAGTAGCGTCATGATGGATATCCTCGAGTGATGGCGGATCAGCGAATCTTGAAATCGATGGGGACGGTGACCCAGCCTTCGATGGCCTGGTCACCCTTCTTGGCGGGCACGAAGCTCCAGCGCCGGACAGCCGCCACGGCGGCCTCGTCGAGCTGGCTCCGCCCGGCGCTCTGCTGGATCTGGATGTCACCGGGACGCCCGTTGGGCAGCACCCGTACCCGCAGCAATACCGTGCCTTCCCAATTACGGCGCAGGGCCAGCGCGGGATACTCGGGCGCTGGATTGCGCAGGTAGCCGGCAGTTGCCGACGCCGGGGTTTCCTTGACCGGTGCGGGTGTCGGCGCAGGCTGGAGGGCCGGGGCCGGGGCCGGTGGCGAGGGCGGCGTCAGCGGCTTGGTTACCGGCTGGTGCTTGGGCTTGGGTGGCTGCCTGACCACGGGTTTGGGCTTGGGCGGCGGCGCGGGGCTGGCCGCCAGCTCGTCCACCACGGGCGGCGGTGGTTCCGGTGCCTGTACCACCGGTTCGGACTGCGCCGGAGGAGGTTCAGGTGTGGGCGTCTCCACTAACGGCGGCGCTGGCGCGGCGAACTCGATGGTCATCGGCGGTACCTGTGGCGGCAGCTCCGGCAAGACGGGCTCCGGCTGTCGGGCGAGCCAGTAGAGGGTCGCGCCATGCAAGGCGACCGCCAGTGCCAGCACACCGAGCACTTCGTGACGCCTGAGCGTGGGTCGGGGCCGCGATCCCTGGGTGAACCGGGCAAGCGGCAAGGCGCTGAGCGCGGCGCCGGTGGCGCTGGATTCAGGGGGCGTAGCCGGCCAGGTCGGTGCAGCACGGGCGGCATGGGGATTCGCCATGTACGAAGTTCCTTCTCGCTACAGAATAGCCCGTCAAACAATCGAAGTTGTCCGCGGGGAGGCGATCATGCAGAACTCGTTGGCCGTTAAGAAGTAACTTATTGCTTGCGCGCGCTAACTAAAAGTTATTAAGAGGGCTCGCTAGAAAGTAGGGCATAGTTTTCAGTCGGCATGTCGAGCCTCAGGCTGTGCTGATATTTTTGTCTGATGTCTTACTGGTGCTCTGATTGCTGAAATCGTTGGCGAATCTTTACAAACGAGCGCTCACTGTTCATCACTTTCCGGCCAACTCACTGGTCGTTCAGGCTCTTCTGCCAGTAAATCCAGTGACACCTTCGGCCTGGTGCGAAGCCATGGCCGCGCCCCCTTCCCGGCATGTTCGGCTTCGCCACACCCTGGCGACGGCAATGCGCGCCGGCGTAACGGCTCAGGGTCTCCTATTATGGTCCGCCTAATCGGAGTGAGCGTTCGCCATCCTGGCCGACTAGCTAGCCAATGGTTTGCCAGGCGCTCGCCAGGTCCGCGGTCAGGGTGGCGGCGTCTTCGAGCCCGATATGCAGGCGGATCACCGGCCCCGCGATGCCCCAGGGGGCCGGTCGTTCGCTGAAGGTCACCGGCATCACCAGGCTTTCGAAGCCGCCCCAGGAGGCACCCAGCCCGAACAGACGCAGCCCGTCGATGAAGGCCCGGAAGCGCTGGGGATCGGTGTCGCGCAGCTCGAAGGACAGCAAGCCGTTGCAGCCGTGGAAATCGCGCTGCCACAGCTCATGGTCGGGATGCTCGGGCAAGGCCGGATAGAACACCCGCGCTACCTCCGGTCGACCCTGCAGCCAGCGCGCCACGGCCGTGGCCTGGCGATGGTGCTCGGCGAGTCGCACTCCCAGGGTGCGGGCGCCGCGCAGCACTAGCCAGGCGTCGTCCGGGCTGACGGTATTGCCCAGGGTGTCGCTCGCCCGCGACAACGGCGCCCAGGCGGACTCCAGGGTACAGACGCTGCCGAGCATGGCATCGCTATGGCCACCGACGTACTTGGTCAGCGCCATCACCGAGATATCGGCGCCCAGCGTCAGTGGCCGGTACAGATAGCCGGAGCCCCAGGTGTTGTCCACCGCCAGCAGTACGTCGCGTGCCTTGCAGGCCTGTGCCAGGGCCGGCAGGTCGCACAGCTCGTACAGCCCGGACCCGGGCACCTCGGTGTAGACCATGCGGGTGTTGGGACGCCAGCGGCCCGTGAGGTCATGGGCGGTGGCGGGAAAGAATTCCACGTGGATGCCCAGGGGCTCCAGCAATTCGGCCGCGACGCGCCGGATCGGCCCGTAGACGGCATCGGTGACCAGCAGGTGATCGCCTGGGCGCAGATAGGCCAGCAGCATCTGCGCCGCGGCGGCGAGCCCGGTGGGATAGAGCTTGGTGCGATAGCCGCCCTCCAGCTCGGTCACCAGATCCTCCAGGGCGAAGGCGGTAGGATTGCCGCGGGCGCCGTAGCTGAGCAGACGCTCCTGATCGCGGCGCCGACGCGCATCCTCCAGGGCCTCCAGGCTGTCGAAGAGCACGGTACTCAGGCGCTCCACGGGTGGATTGACCGCATAGCCACCGCTCGTCCGCTGAGGGCGAGCACCATGCACCAGTCGCGATTGCAGGTCCTTCACGCCCTACCCTCCGCCAGCAAGGGCCGGAAGCCGGCAAGCTCTTCGGCGCCGAGCTGATCGAGCAGGCCGAGCTCCCAGGCCAGGTACTGGCGCGAGGCGGCCTTATCGCCGTCGTGGCGGCCATGGGTGAAGAACAGGAAGTCGCTGCGCTCGGCGTCACTCAGGGGTGCGCCACCCTGGCTCACGGCCAGCCCTGCCGCCGCCCAGGCGTCCGGGCCCTCCAGCAGCACCCTGGCCCGAGCGGCCTGGGCGGACGGCAATTCGCGCAAGGCCAGCGCGGCCACCCAGGGATCACTGGCGATCAGCACCACTGCCCGCTCCTCCCCGGCCAGATCGGCGGCCAGACGAGGGCGAATGGACCAGCGCGCGCCGGGCAACCGGCTGGCGAGGAAGGCGGCGCTGGAACGCAGATCGACCAGGGCGACCGGCTCGCCCAGGGCCGCCACTGCCGCACTGTCCAGCACCGCCAGGGCTGGCAAGGCAGGTGCATCCAGCGGGGCGAGCGCCAGGTCGCTATGGCTGCCATCGCTGAGGACATAGGCCTCATGGCCGAGCTGGCGCAGCCAACTGGCGGTGGTCGCCGCGCGGACGTCATCGGCGTCGACCAGCACCAGCCGCGCGCCGCGTACTCCCACGTATTGATCGGTCGCCTGTACCAGTTGGCCACCCGGCGCGTGCTGGGCGCCCGGCAGACTGCCCGCGGCGAATTCTTCCGGGGTCCGGACGTCGCAAAGAAACAGACTACGATCCGGCTCCGCCGCCCAGCGGCGGACCTGGGCCGCGTCCACCCAGCGTACCCCGGCACGCTCGGCCAGCTGTCGGGCGGCACCGGCCAGGCGTTGGGCTCCCGCGGCAGGTCCCGGGGCATGGCGGCGCGTGGCGCCGTGCTCCAGGGCGAGATCGGCGAGGAACCAGCCCTGGGTGCCGTTCTCCAGCGCATACACCGGATTCTTCACCCCCAGGTTGATCAGCGTCTGGGCGCCGATGATGCTGCGGGTCCGCCCGGCGCAATTGATGACGATGGGGGTGGTCTCGTCGGCGACCAGCTCGCCCAGGCGATAGGCCAGCTCGCCGTTCGGACAGCAGCGCGACCCGGGAATGGTCATCTTGCGGAATTCATCGAGCGGTCGCCCGTCGAGCAGCAGCAGGGGCTCGCCGCGCGCCTGGCGTTCGTGCAGTTCCTGTGCCGTCAGGTGCGGGGTATGGCACTGCACCTCGATCAGTTCGCCGAAGGTCTTGGAGGGCACATTGACGCCGACGAACACCTCGAAGCCGGCCCCCCGCCATCCCTGGAGTCCGCCAGCCAGGCGCCAGACCTGGCGATAACCCAGGGCGCGCAGCCGTTCCAGGGCACGCGGCGCGACGTCGTCGCCGTTTTCGTCGTAGACCACCAGCCGGACATTGGGATTGGGCGCCAATCGGCCGACGTCGATTTCCAGGCGACTGTAGGGCAAGGAGACCCCGTGGAAGAGATGGGCAGCGCCGTAATGGCCGTGCTCACGCACGTCGAACAGCGCGATCTCCGCGCCATCGTGCAACCAGGTCTGCAGGGTATGGGGTGAAACCAGAGCGTTCATGGGCGGCCCGTGAGTGGCGGAAGGGAGGTCATTCGAGATTCAGCGACGCTTCGCTGGGCGCGAGCGCACGGCCGCGCGCATAGGCTCGCTGGATGGCCGGGCGCGCCTTGAGGCGCTCGCGCCAGGCGCCGAGCTGGGGAAAGTCGGCGAGCGCGAGTCCCTGGCGCCGCGGCTGGACCCAGGGAAAGATCGCCATGTCGGCGATGGAATAGTCACCGGCGACATATTCGGCACTGGCCAGCCGCCGCTCGAGCACGCCGTACAGCCGCTCGGCCTCGCGTTGCAGCAGTTGCTGGGCGAATACCTGGGGCTCCGGGGCCTTTTCGCGCAGTACCTGCAACTGGCTCAGATAGGGTGTCACATGGCCGACCTGCCAGAACAGCCACTGCTGGACCCGCCACGGATCGCCGCCGCCCTGAAAGCGCCCGGCCTTGCCGGCCAGATAGCTGAGGATGGCGCCCGACTCGAACAGGGCCAGGGGTTCCTCGCCGGTGGCCGGTTGGTGATCGACGATGGCCGGAATTCGCCCATTGGCGCTGATGGCCTGGAAGTCGGCGGCATGCTGTTCGCCGGCCCGGATGTTGACCGGCAGCAGCCGATGGGGCAGCTCCAGTTCTTCGAGCAGGATGGCGATCTTGAGGCCGTTGGCGGTCGGCCAGAAATGCATGTCGATCATGCCCGCGGTACCGCCAACGAAGGCTCCATCTGCGACCTGTTGTAGTTCTGCACCCGCCCTTCCGGGCTCACGCCGAAGCGCCCGTCCAGGGCCTCCAGGGGGCGTCCGTAAAGGTGGAAATGCAGGGTCGGCTGGATGCCTTCGGTACGGATGTCGTGGATGTCGTCACCGAGGAATTCGATGCTGGTGCCCGGCTCCACCGTGACCTCGCGATCCAGCGCCAGGTCAGCGAAGGCCGGATCGCGGCCGTCGTCGCGACGGCGATAGACGCGGTTGAACTCCTGGCCCTGGATGGCGACGATGATCGCCCAGGTCTCGTGGTTGTGCGGCACGGTCTTCTTGCCGGGCAGGAGGGCATTCAGATAGAGCGTCGGCGCTTCGTCGCCATCGTCGTTGAACCGGTAGCGATGGGCCGTCTTGCCCGTCTCGGGTGCGGGCACCGGGAAGTGCGCCAGGTCGAAGAGTTCGCGGCGTTCGGCCAGTTGCGCCAGGCGCGCAGCGATGATTTTCAGACGTTCCCGGTCGATTCCCTGGGCCTGGAGATCCCGGACCTCCTCCAGAAATTCTTCGACCAGGCGGTGGTGTTCGGCGTAGCTCACGATGGTGTCCTCGAGTGGCTCAGACCGACAGGCTGCGCGGACTGATGTTGACGATGAAGGGATCGGGGTTGCGCCGTGCCTGCGCGGCGGCGCGGCCGGCGCCGTGGCGCAGGAAGGCCTGGGTGCGCTCGTGGCGCGGCGCGTTGAACAGCTGCCAGGGCTCGCCGTGCTCGACGATCACCCCATGCTCGGTGAAGTACACCTGGTCACTGATTTCCTCGGCGAAGCTCATCTCGTGGGTGACCAGCACACAGGTCATGCCCTCCTCGGTGAGTTGGCGGATCACCGCCAGTACCTCGCCGACGGTTTCCGGATCGAGCGCCGAGGTCACCTCGTCGAACAGGATCAGTTCCGGACGCATCGCCAGGGCGCGGGCGATGGCCACCCGCTGCTGCTGACCGCCGGAGAGCTGGCCGGGAAAGGCCTCGGCCTTGTGCGCCAGGCGCACCTTGGCGAGCAACGCCAGGGCCTCCTCGCGAGCGCTGCCGGTGTCTCGGCCGAGCACCTTGCGCGGAGCGATCATCAGGTTGTCCAGCACCGACAGGTGGGGAAAGAGGTTGTATTGCTGGAAGACGAAACCGACCCGCTTGCGCAAGTCGAGGTGGGCGGCGTCGCCCTTGAGGCGATGCACCTGCGTCTCCCCGACCCGGATCTCGCCGGACTGCGGCTTGAGCAGACCGGTGATGCACCTGAGGATGGTCGACTTGCCCGAGCCGGACGGGCCGATGATGGAGACCGCCTGCCCCCGTGCCACCTCCAGGTCGATGCCGCGCAGTACCTGGGTCGCACCGAAGGCGAGCTTGACGTCCTTGAGACTGACCAGGGGGCCTTCAGTGGCAGGCATAGCGACGCTCCAGATGCTGGGTGAAACGGGAAATGGGATAGCAATAGGCGAAGAACAGCGCCATGACGCCGAAGTAGATCGCCACGGTGAAACCGACCTGGTTGACCGTGTTGCTGGCGATCTGGGCGGTGTCGAGCAGGTCGTGCACGCCCACCAGCGAAGCCAGCGACGTGCCCATGGTGATGATGGCGTAGAGGTTCATCCACGGCGGCAGCATGCGTTTGCAGCACTGCGGCAGGATGATCGAGCGAAAGATCTGTCCGCGGGTGAACGCCAGGGAACGCGCCGCCTCCCACTGGGTCGCCGGAATCGAGTTGATCGCCCCGCGCAGGATCTCGGCGACGTTGGCGCTGGCCGGCAGGGCCAGGCCGACCACCACCTTGAGCCAGTCCGGGAACGGCAGGTAATGGCCGGCCAGGTGCAGCTCGAAGGGAAACACATAGGTGGTGAAGTACAGCAGCACCAACCAGGGCGCATTGCGGAACACCTGGATCCACAGCCGCGCGGGCCAGCTCAGGAGGCGCGTGCCGGACAGATTGAGCAAGCCCACCAGGATGCCCGCCAGGGTGCCGAGCGCGATCGCCAGCAGACTGATGAGGATGTTCAGGGCGAAGCCCGCGCCGAGGGCCGGTGCCCAGCGCCACAGCGGCTCGACCAGCGTACGCGGCGGTGCGCCCAGCGCCAGCCAGCCCAGCACCAGCAGCGGAACCAGCCACAGCGTCGGCCGCCGCCATGGCCAGGCGCGGCGCGAGCCAGGCACCGCGAGGAGATCAGTGGCCATAACCCGGCATCCTCAGGCGCGCTTCCAGCAGGCGCCCCAGCAGATTCACCACGAAACTGAGCAGGCCGAAGAAGGCCAGCAGCAGCACCATCAGTTCCAGCACGTTGTCTCTCTGGGTCCAGATCATGATCGAGGCGTAGGTGATGTCGTTGACGGCAATGGCCGACGCCACCGCCGAGGACTTCACCAGATCGATCAGGTTGTTCACCAGCGACGGCAAGGCGAAGCGCGTCGCCAGGGGCAGCTGTACTTCCAGCAGCAATTGCCGCCGGTTGAAGCCCAGCGAGGCCGCGGCCTCCAGGGTTACCGGCGGGACCGCCTCGATGCCGGCGCGCAGGGCCTCCGCATGGAAGACACCCTTGTGCAGCGAGAGCACGATCACCACCCAGGCGAAGGGGCCGATGGGACTGCTGGCGCCGTCCAGGCTGCGGACGATGAGCATGTTGAGGACTAGGAAGGCGCAATACAGCTGCACCAGCGTCGGGGTGTTGCGGGTGATCTCGACGAAGACCTTGGCCGGACGGACCAGCCAGCGCCGCCCGGAGGTGAGCGCCGCCGCGAGCAGCACCCCGACCACCAGGCTACCGACGATGGTCAGCAGGCAGATCGCTACGGTGGTGAGCGCGCCGTCGAGGAAGGCGTCGCGCTCGTAGGCGCTGGCAAGAAAGCGGTAATCCAGGCCGAGGTGGGCGATGGCGCCGATGACGGCGTCCAGCGGCTGGCTCATGGCGACTCGCCCTCCCTGAGCGCCGCGCAGGCGGCGGCGATCCGCGCCCCGGCCTCGACCACGCTGGCGGTCGCCGTGGCGATGGACAGCCGCAGATAGGGCGACAGGCCATAGGCACTGCCGGCCACGCCGGACACCCCATGCTCCAGGAAGTAGGCCAGGACGTCCGCCTCGCTGGCCAGCACCGCGCCGTCGGGGCGGCGCTGGCCGAGCAGTCCCGCGCAGCGCAGGAAGACGAAGAAGCCCCCTTCCGGGATCAGGAATTCAAGGCCGGCCACGGGAGCCAGCGCCGCCAGCAGCAGATCGCGCCGCTGGCGATAGGCCGCGACCTGGGGGGCGAGGAAGTCGAGACCGCCGCGATAGGCGGCCAGGGCGGCTGCCTGGCTGATCGAGCAGGCGCCCGACGCGGCTTGGGACTGCACCACCACCATGGCCTGGGCCAGTGCCGTCGGCGCCGCGCCGAAACCGATACGCCAGCCGGTCATGGCATAGGTCTTGGAGACGCCTCCTACCAGTAGGGTGCGCCCCTGCAGGTCCGGCGCAACCTCCAGCAGGCCCGACGCGCGCTCCTCGGCGAACTGGATATGCTCGTAGAGTTCATCGAGCAGCACCCAGACCCGCGGATACCGCCGCAGCACGGCGGCCAGCGCCTCAAGCTCCCCTCGGCGATAGACCGCGCCACTGGGATTGCCCGGCGTATTGAGGATCAGCCAGCGGGTGCGCGGGGTGATGGCCGCCTCCAGCTGCGCTGGAGTGAGCCGATAGCCCTGCTCCAGCGGACAGGGCAGGAACACCGGCTCCCCGCCGTTGAAGCGCACGCTGTCGGGAAAGGTCGGCCAATAGGGAACCGGCACCAGGACCTCGTCACCGGGCTCCAGGGTGGCGGCGAAGGCATTGAAGATCACCTGCTTGGCGCCGTTGGCGATGACGATGCCGGCCAGGGGATAGTCCAGACCGTTTTCCCGGGCCAGTTTCTCGCGTACCGCCTCGCGCAGGGCAGCTACCCCGGCGGTGGGCGTATAGCCGGTGTCGCCCCGGTCGATGGCGGCACGGGCGGCGGCCTTGATGTGTTCGGGGGTATCGAAATCCGGCTCGCCCGTGGTGAGGTCGAGCACATCGATACCGCGTTCGCGCAACTCGGTGGTTTTCAGCTTGGCCGCGGCATTGGCCGACAGCGAGACCCGCTGCACGCGGGTCGACAGGCGCAGACTCATGAGGGGATCACCAGGACTTTTCCGGGATTGAGCAGGTTGTGCGGATCGAGCGCCTGCTTGACGCGGCGCATCAGGTCCAGCTCGAGGGGACTCTTGTAGCGGGGCAGCACGTCGCGCTTGCGCTGGCCGATACCGTGCTCGGCACTGATCGAGCCGCCCAGGGCGTGGGCGCTGTCATGCACGATCTCGCTGACCGCCGCGTAATTGGCCATGTGCGCTGCGACGCTCTGGTCCAGCGGATGCGCCACGTTGTAGTGCAGGTTGCCGTCACCCAGGTGGCCGAAGGTGTAGTGGCGTACCCCCGGGAAACGCGCCTGCAGCAGTGTGCCGGTGCGCTCGACGAAGGCGCTGATCTGCGAGATCGGCAGCGAGATGTCGTGCTTCATGTTGCGCCCGGCGCGTGCCTGGGCGTCGCTGAGATTTTCGCGCATCAGCCACAGCGCCTGGCTCTGCGCCAGACTACCGGCGAGCAGCGCGTCGCTGAGCAGCCCGCGCTCCAGGCCATCGGCCAGCACCGCCTCGAGGCGCGCCTGGGCTTCGCCCTGCGTGGCGCTGGAGGAAAATTCGAGGAGCGCGTACCAGGGTTCGCGCCGCTCGGGAAAGGGATTGGGGCCCTCGGGAAATTGCTCGTGCAGCAGGGTGAGGCAATCGGCCGAGAGCAATTCGAAGGCGGTCAAGCCCGCGTCCAGCCCCTGGCGGGCCAGGGACAGGAAGGCCACCGCCTGGGACAAGGCGGCGAAGGACACCAGCGCGGTGAGCCGAGTGCGTGGCAGGGGAAACAGCTTGAGCGTGGCCGCCGTGATGATGCCCAGGGTGCCTTCGCTGCCGATGTAGAGGTCACGCAGGTCGTAACCCGTGTTGTCCTTGCGCAGACCGCGCAGGCCATGCCAGATCTCGCCTTCGGCGGTGACCACCTCGAGCCCCAGGGTCAACTCGCGGGCATTGCCATAGCGCAGCACGGCATTGCCACCGGCATTGGTGGCGAGATTGCCGCCCAGGGTGCAACTGCCCTCCGAGCCCAGGCTCAGCGGGAACAGCCGGTCGGCCGCCTGGGCGGCTTGCTGTACCCGCTGCAGGAGGCAGCCGGCTTCCACCGTGAGGGTATCGTTGTCGGTATCGATGGCGCGGATGCGGTCGAGTCGATCCAGACGCAGGAGCACGGCCCGGCCACTGTCATCCGGCGTCGCCCCGCCCATCAAGCCGGTATTGCCGCCCTGCACCACCACCGGCACCCGCTGCTCGGCGCACAGCTTCACCACCGCGGCGACCTCGGCGGTCTCGGCCGGCCGCACCAGCGCCTGGACCCGGCCAAGATAGCGCCGATGCCGATCACTCAGCTCCGGGCTGTCGGCCGCGGGCAGCGTCGCATAGCGTTCCCCTACCCGGGCGCGCAAGGCATCGAGCAAGGCGCTCATGGTTGGGCCACCAGCGGGGCGTCGTTTTTGTACTTCTCGTGCAACTGGCGCAGCGCCGCCGAGGGATGCATGCCGGTGCGTTCGCCCAGGGCGATCAGCCAACCGCTGCGATGCCAGTCGCGCACGATGGCGTCCAGCTTGGCCTGGATGTCATGTTCCCCCTTGCGCACCCAGATCACCGACGGCGACGGGATCAGGTCGGTCGGCAGCGGAATCTCGTAGCCGGACCACTCGGCATCGCCGAGCAGCGTGTGCATGGTCGGGCTGACATGCACCGCCGCCACGCAACTGCCACCGCGCAATGCCAGCAACGATTCGGACTGGCTGCGGAACGCCTTGATCTGCGCCCCGTAGGTTTCGGTCAGCGGCTTGATGAAATTGCTGCCCTGGGAAACACAGACCGGCTGGTCCTTGAGGTCTTCCCAGCGGGCGATGCCGGCGCCCTTGCGAATCAGGGCCGCCCCGCCGACTTCTTCATAAGGGGTAGGCACGAAATCCAGGATCTGGGCGCGCTCCTCGGTGAATTGCATGTTGGCCACCAGCAGATCGACCTTGCCCTGCTGGAGGAACTGCACCCGATTGGGCGCGAGTACCGAGACGGTCTCCAGCTTCACCCCCAGCCGCTCGGCGATGCCCTTGGCCAACTCGACGTTATAGCCCTGGGGCTCGCGGGTCACCGGATCGATGGTGCCGAACGGCGGGCCGCTGAGGATGACCCCTACGGTTACCTGCTGGCGGTCATGAATGCGGTCGAGGGTGGCGTCGGCCCTTGCCAGGGAGGTTGCAGCCAGGCCGGCCAGGGCCAATGCGAGAAGGCGGAGCGAAAATGGGCGCATGGTCAGATCTCGGGTCAGAGGGAGCCGGCCAAGGCCCGGTCGTGCAGTTCGACCAGGGTCTTGGATGCGGGGGTGATGCCGTTATGGGTTTCGGTCTGGATCAGCCAGCCGGAGCGATGCCAATCGCGCACGATGGCATCCAGCTTGGCCTGGGTATCGCCCTCGCCGGGACGGGTCCAGATGACCGAGGGCGCGGGATTCAGCTCCGGCTGCAGCGCGCGGTAGCCCTGCCATTCGGGATTGCTGGCCAGTAGCGGATTGATCAGGGTGGCGTCATGCACCGCGGCGACGCAGTTGCCACCACGCAGCGCCAGGAGGGATTCGCTGGAGCTCTTGAAGGCCTTGAGTTCGGCGCCATAGGCCGCCAGCGGAGCGACATAGCTGCTGCCCTGGGAGGTGCAGACCGGCTGCCCCTTGAGATCCTCCCAATGCTGGATGGCGCTACCCGGGGGCAGCGCTGCGGTGCCGCCCACGGTGTAGAACGGCGTGGGGACATGACCCAGCAGCTGGCCGCGCTGCTCCGTCCACTCCATGTTGGCGATGAGGATGTCGACCTTGCCCTGCTGCAGGAACTGCACGCGGTTGGCCGGCAGCACCGCCACCAGGTCGGGCTTCACGCCCAAACGCTTGGCCAGTTCGTTGGCCAGGTCCACATTGAAGCCGCGCGGCTCGCGACTTTGTGGATCGAGCGAACCGAAGGGACCACCCGAGAGCAGTACCCCCACCGTCAGCGTCTGCCGATCCTGGATACGCTCCCAGCTTGCATCGGCGTGCGCCAGCGATCCCGCCACTGCCATGAACGTACCCAGCAAGGCGGCGCCCAGGCGGTGCCTACCCCACTGCTTCGATTTCCTTTCCCTTGCGCTGTGCATGTCCTACCCCTAGCGTCCAAGCGACTGTTATTGGCGGCGATGCTAGGGCGCGCGACTAGCGGCAATAAATCATTATTAGGAATATTCTTATACGTTACTTATCGAACCTGGCTGTGAATTTCACCAAAACCCCATATTCAGTGGGTTTTATAAAGATTACCTGGCAAAAAACATAAGTAAACCTTATGTTTTTCTCACAAACACTCATTGAACGAGACCGTTCGCCATGGCCGAAACACCCGCGCTGGACATCGACCTGCTGCGTACCCTGATCGCGGTGGCCGATAGCCACAGCTTCACCCAGGCCGCGCAACGCCTGGGACGAACCCAATCGGCCGTCACCCAGCAGATGAACCGGCTCGAATCCCTGCTGGCGGTTCCACTGCTGCGCAAGGTGGGTCGGCAGAAGCAGCTGACCGAAGCCGGTCACCGGGTGCTGCTGCAAGCCCGGGAAATGGTCGAACTCAACGAGGCGCTCTATCACTCGGTGCAGGACGCCAGCCTCAGCGGCGTATTGCGCATCGGCTCTCCCCATGACGTGGCGGACACCCTGCTGCCGCCCATCCTCACCCACGTCGCCCGGGCGGCGCCGCGGCTGCGACTGGAGATCGACGTCGGCCGCAGTCCCTTCCTCATGGAGGACCTGCACCGCGGCAAGATCGACATGCTCATTTCTACCCGCGAGGATGCGCGCCTGGAGGGCTTCGCGCTGCGGACATCGCCCGTCTGGTGGATCTGCTCGTCGCGCTATGTGCACTCTCCGCGCGAACCCCTGCCCCTGATCCTGGTGGACGAACCCAGCATCTATCGGCGCTACGCCATCCAGGCACTGGACGCCCGGCGCATTCCCTGGCGCCAGGCCTACCTCGCTTCCAACCTGATCGGTATCAAGGCCGCCATTCGTGCCGGGCTCGGGGTCACCGCACGGAGCATGGAGCTGCTCGGCCCCGATATGCGGGTGCTGGGCGCCAACGAGGGCCTGCCGGCGCTGCCGGAGGTCACCTACCACCTGTGGATCCGGCCGGGCAGCCTCAATCCCCTCACCCGCCGCGCCTACGACCTGATACGGCACAACTGCCGGTTTTGAAGGGGCCGCGCCAGCCTGCACTGTTCCTCGGCCTGTCCCTGCCCGTGCGCTGGGACGGCTGCGGCGCCTCGGGGCTGCCCGGCCGCATCGTCGTCATTCTCTGGCACGTGCCGGAAGACCAGGATTTCCGGAGTGACCACGAGGGCCCGGAGGAACCTCAATCATCGTCCCGCATCACGGACGTGCCGACAAACCCCGCCGCCAGCGCAACAGCCGCGCCTCCAGCAGGGCCAGCACCGCGTTGAGCGCCAGGCCCACCACCGCCAGCAGCAGGATGCCGGCATACATGCTGGGAATCTGGAACACCTCCTGGGAATTCAGGGTGAGAAAACCCAGCCCCGAGTGGGCGCCGATCATCTCGGCGGCCACCAGGGCAGTGATGGAATAGGCGCCGGCCAGGCGGATGCCGGTGAAGATCGACGGTGACGCCGCCGGCAGCACCACCTTGAGGAAGAGGAAGCGCCGGTTGGCACCCATGGACAGTGCCGAATTCACCAGCAAAGCATCCACCTGCTTCACCCCGCTGATGGTGCTCAGCAGGATCGGCCAGAACGACGCCCAGAAGATGATAGCGATCTTCGAGGCCTCGCCGATGCCCAGGAACAGGATGAACACCGGGAACAGCGCCAGGGCACTGGTCTGGCGAAACAACTGCAGCAGCGGATCGAGCACCCGCTCCAGGCGAATGAACCAGCCCATCAGCAGGCCCAGGCTCACCCCCGCGCCTATGGCCAGCAGCAAGCCCGCCAGCGAACGCAGCAGGCTGGCGCCGAGGTGGCGGCCGAGACTGCCGTCGCGGGCCAGCTCGAGGATGCTCTGCAGCACCACCGTCGGCGGACTCAGATAGCCGGGATTGACCAGGCCCAGCCGCGGCAGGGCTTCCCAGAGCGCCAGGAACAACAGGATGCCGAGGCTGCCATCGAGCAACCGGCGGGAACGGCGCAGCAAACTCATGCCCGTACCTCCTGGCGCCGCGCGGGTGTTGCCGCTGTGGGCGCGGCCACTCCGCGCAGTGCCTCCCAGGCCTGTTGGCGCAGGGCGACGAAGGCCGGGGTATTGCGCACCTCCGCCGCCCGCGGGCGCGGCAGGTCGATGTCGAGCAGGCGATGGACCCTTCCGGGGCGCGGCGTCATCACCGCGACCCGGTCGGCGAGGAAGATCGCCTCGTCGAGGCTGTGGGTGATGAAGACGATGGTCTTGCGATGCTCGTCCCAGATGCGCAGCAGCTCATCCTGGAGGTTTTCGCGAGTCTGGGCGTCCAGGGCGGCGAAGGGTTCGTCCATCAGCAGTACATCCGGCACATAGGCCAGGGAGCGGGCGATAGCCACCCGCTGGCGCATGCCGCCGGAGAGCTCATGTGGGTAGCGGGCGCCCTGCCCCTCCAGACCCACCAGCGCCAGATACTCGCGCGCCGTCGCCAGCCGCTCGCGGCGGCCCACCCCACGGATCTCCAGGCCGATGGCGATATTGTCCAGCACCGAGCGCCACGGCAGCAGCGCGTAGCCCTGAAACACCACGCCCTGGTGCGGATTGATACCCTGCAATGGTCGGCCGTCGATGCTCAGCTCGCCCGAGGTCTTCTGCGCCAGGCCGGCGAGGATGTTGAGGAAGGTGGACTTGCCGCAGCCGGAGGGGCCCAGCACGGCGAGGAACTCCCCCTGGCGCACCTTGAGCTCGAAGTCCTGGAGTACCGGCACCCGTTCCCGGGCGCCGCCTTCGCTGCGACCGTCATAGGCCATGCCCAGGCCTCGGGCGACGATCTTGGCGCTCATCAGGCCGTCCCCCGGGAGGCCGTACCCCGGGAGGCCGTACCCCGGACGAAGGGGTTGAAGGCATTGGTGTAGACGTCCTTGACCTGCACCGCGCCGGGCTTGAGCTTGCCTTCGTGTTCGAGGATGTCGATGTAGTACTGGATCGGCGGCTCGGTGATGACCAGGTCGTCGACATAGGCGAAGCGCTCGACCAGCTCCAGCTTCATGCCCAGGCGCTTGGCGGTGATCTTGCGGGCGTCATCGGGATGGCCGTTGACCCAATTGGCCGCCTTGGCCAGCGCCTGGACCACGTCTCGCGCGGCCTCGGGGTGGTCGCGCAGAAAGCGGCCATGGGCGCTGTAGGGCGCCATGCCGCCGAGTCCTTCGTCCAGGTCGAAGTCGCTCCACAGCTTGCGCAGAGCAGGATTGTGCTCGGCGCTACCGGAGGTGGGCGGATGGATGATCGCCAGGTCGATGTTGCCGGTGGCCAAGGTCTGCTCGGCCTGGACGTCCGGCACCACCACCCAGTTGATGCGGTCGACGTCCACCCCCTGCTGACGCAGGTACTTCTTGGTGACGAACTCGGCGCAGGCACCGAAGCTGTTGAAACCCACGGTCTTGCCTTCGAGGTCCTTGGGCGTGCGAATGCCCGAGTCGTCCCGCACGAAGTACTTCATGTGCGGTGCCTCTTGCAGCGTCTTGCCACCGGCCGCCACGACCTTGAGGTCCAGGCCGCTGGCGATGGCGGAGATCACCAGGGGCACCATGCGGGTACCGAAGTCCAGCTCCCCGGTCCCCACCAGGGGAATGATCTGCGGCGCGGCGACCTTGCCGACGTACTGGGGGCGTGCCCGAGTACCCTCGAAGTAGCCCAGGGAATCGGCCACGTAGACCAGGTCGAAGGTGGGATTGTCGGGATAGCGGAAGGGCACCACCTGGTCCGAGCGCTGGCCGATCACCGCCGGCGCCCCGGTCTTGCTGCTCGGCTTGTCATCGCAACCGAACAAGCTGCCGCCCAGGGCGCCAAGCGCGGTGACTGTGCCTAATTGCCGGATGAAGCGGCGGCGACCGTGGTTCTCTAGGTCCATTGGGGTTCTCGTCCTGGTTGGCGTCGCGTACGACGAAGGCTAGGCATGCTGCCCCAGGCTGGCTGACGACTCCAAAGACCCAGATTTTTTATGAATAGATCAGATAGTTAGTCGTCTGAATATTTCAATCTAACTATATTCTTCTGGCCGATCAGTACCTTGCCACACGCCCGTCCAGCCGGCTCATGGCTGAGGCCTGGTAGCGAGGCGCCCGCGCCGGTACTCGCTCGGCGTCTGCAGCATCTCGTTGCGGAAATGCCGATTGAAGTTGGACAGATTGGAATAGCCCACCTCGAAGCAGATGGCGGCGACGGAGAGCTCCGGTTGCAGGAGCAGGCGGCAGGCCTGCTGAATGCGCAGCTTGCGCGCCAGCTCGATGAAGCCGTGCCCGGTGACCTTCTTGAAGAAACGCGAAAAACCGGCGTCGCTCATGCCGACCCGCCGGGCGATCTCCGGCAGGCGGATATCCTCGGTGAGTTCTTTCAGCAGATAGTCGAAAGCCTGGTTGATGCGGGCGGAGCCGCGGGCATCCAGCGCCGGAGCATAACGGACACTGGCCAGCGGGATAACCTCGGCGGCGGGCGCGCGGGCAAGCCAACCGAGCAGCCTGAACAGCTCGATCAGGCGCGCTGCTCCCCGTGCCTGGCCGATGGCCTCGATCAGCGCGGCGGCATGGCGGGCGGTCTGGCCCTTGAACTCCAGCCCGCGTCGGGCCCGCTCCAGCAGCGGCAGGTAGTCACCGATTTCCGGTGCCAGCGCACTCAGGGCACGTAGCCAGTCGCCGGTGAACTGGATGACCACGTCGCGCCCGGGGAGCACCTGGTCCGGTGGCAGGTCGCCGATCCAGTCGTGCGGGAGATCCGGGCCGATCAGGGCGACGTGGCCGGCCTCGAAAGGACCGACATAGTCACCGGCCAGCAGTCGTCCGCTGCCCTGACGGATCAGATGGATCTCATACTCCGGATGATGATTCCAGCGCGCGAGCGCATAGGGATAGTCGTGCTCGTACCAGCGAAAGCTCTGGTCGGGCTCGGCCAGGATCACTTCCCGCTCCGCGGGCCGGGTTTCGAGGAAGGTGGAAGCCGTCACAGCAGGCTCTCCGTTCGGTGTCGGACTGCCCACGCCCCGGTCGACCGCCGAATTCGAGACCGGAGCGGGGCCGGCGCGGCGGATCAAAAAAGTATCGGCGGCTGGTCAATGGCAGGTTAGCAAAGGGCATGACGCTGCGGTTGTAATCATTGTCAGGCACCGGGCACGCAGAGAATCCCCGTCGGCGCCCCTCGATCATGATAACGACGAGCTGCCGGCGCGGCAGTCACGAAGAAAGATGATTGAGCGCCGCCCAAGCCTCGACGGCGCGGGACATGACACGCGCGGGGTATCCCGAGTGACCGATCGCCACGGCGCCATGACGCTAGCCGTGGCTCCAAACTCCCCAACAGAGCGACGAAGATGAACAGACTGGAAGGAAAGAGCGCGCTGATCACCGGCGCGGCCCGAGGCATCGGCAAGACCTTCGCCAAGGCCTATCTCGAACAAGGCGCGACGGTGGCCATCGCCGACATCAATGTCGAGAAGGCGCAGGAAACCGCTGCGGAACTCGGTGCCGGCGCCTATCCCGTGACTCTGGACGTCACCGACCAGGCGACCATCGACGCGGCCGTCGCCCAGGTGGTGGCCACCGCGGGCAAGCTGGACATCCTGGTCAACAATGCCGCGCTGTTCGATCTGGCACCCATCGTCGAGATTACCCGGGACAGCTATGACCGGCTGTTCGCCATCAACGTCGCCGGCACCCTGTTCACGCTGCAGGCCGCGGCACGGCAGATGATCGCCCAGGGCCACGGCGGCAAGATCATCAACCTGGCCAGCCAGGCCGGCCGCCGCGGCGAAGCCTTGGTCGCGGTGTATTGCGCGACCAAGGCCGCGGTGATCAGTCTCACCCAATCGGCGGGCCTCGACCTCATCCGGCATCGCATCAACGTCAATGCCATCGCCCCCGGTGTGGTGGATGGCGAACACTGGGAAGGCGTGGATGCCCTGTTCGCCCGTTACGAGCGACGGCCGCTGGGGGAAAAGAAACGCCTGGTCGGCGAGGCCGTACCCTACGGCCGGATGGGTACGGCGCAGGACCTGGTGGGCATGGCGCTGTTCCTGGCATCCAGTGACAGCGACTTTGTGGTGTCCCAGACCTATAACGTCGACGGCGGCAACTGGATGAGCTGACCGACCTGCCCTCAGCTCAGGTCATGCAGGTCCTTGCCGAGGGCCGGACCGATCCGCAGGTCGGTGAAGGTCACTTCCAGGCCTTCGCGTTGCGGCGAGCAACAATAGGGCCCCACCCGCAGGGCCCCGCCCTCGCCCTGCGCGAACCGGCACAGGCGCAACAGCGGCCACACCTGGCCATCCAGCGAATACTGGATGCGCAACACCTCGGCCTGCCGCGTCAGACGCAGCCAGAAGCCGTGCAGCGCATCCGGCACCGCCCCCAGCGCCCAGTCGGAATGCCCCAAGGTCAGGACGCTGCCCAGGTGGGCGATGCGGTCGTTGATCTCCAACCCGGTCTTGCACCACCGCTCCCCGTCGTATCGAGCCATGAGTCCAGCCTGGTCGTAGAGCTCGGTGAAGGTCCCGGTGATCCTGACCTGCATGGTGAAGTCCGCTGCCACCGGGTAGCCGAGAAAATGCCCGCTGTCGCGCTCGAAGCCGTACTGGGTCTTCTGCCAGAAATCGCTGCCGGCGTCGGTGCGGACGTGCAGCGAGCCGTCGATCTCGGACCAGCGTCGCGGCTCGTTCAGCCAGCGGGGGGGCGGGGCGTTGGCGGATTCCATGGCAGCGTCCAGATCGGGTTGGGCTGCGGAAACCTTAGTCCAAGGTAGCGCGGCGCGCCAAAGGAAGGCGCACCCTGCGCTAGCCCAGGAACGCCAGCAGCTGATGTGGATAGAGCTTGGTGACCATCATCAGGACGATCACGAACATCCCCGCAAAGCCAGCCACGCCCATCCAGAACCAGAGCGCGTAAGCCCGCTGGAAGTCCGGCCCGAGCGCCCTGCCCTCCGCGACGGCCGTCCGGGCCAGCTTCAGCATCCGGCCTTGCAGCCAGAGCACGGGTAGCCAGAGTGCGCCTATCCCCATGAACAGCACCAGCGAACCCAGCACCCAGCCCGAGGACACCGGTAGTCCCAGCAGGCCGACCAGGGCGATACCGGTACCCAGTTGAAGGAATCCCGCCGGCGTGGTGATCCAGGTGTCGAAGAACACCACCATCCGCGCGACGTGCGCGATGACCTGCGGGGTACGACTACGGGTGGCGGCAATCAGGTATAGATAGGAGCCCATGCCGAAACCGAACAGAAACACGGCCGCCAGGATGTGCAGGTACTTGAGCAGGAGATAGGTCATTGCTGCCGTTCCGTGACCGTGACGAACGACGGGCCTATCTCGTCCAGGTACTCCTGCAACGCTATCTCCCCGACACAGATTCGGGCGCCGGGTGCCGGCCGGTACCCGGCAGCCATCTTGCGCGCCAGGGCGATGGCCGCGCAGCAGGGAATCTGCGGCCCCTTGTCGCGAACGGCCAGCAATTGCCAACGGTAGGTCACTGGTCGACCGTCAGCGGCCTGACCGGTCAGCTCAAGATAAAAGGCGCTCTTGCCGTTGCCGAACCGCTCGAATCCGCGACCCAGGCGATGCAGCCAGTACGCCGCCCGCTCGGTATCGGCCACCAGGCCGGTCCGCACGAGCTGCGCCAGCAGATAGTTGGCCAGGGTGCCCAAGGCCAGCCCCGGTCCGGCCTTGAAGCGGACGTCGCGCACGCCGTAGCGGTCGGGAAACAGCGCCATGTCCGGTACGTCCACATCGGCGACCAGCCGCCGGCCGCGGATGCCTTCTATCTTGACCCAGTGGAGGCCCTGCCACCCCGGTACCTCGATGTGCCGGCCATGCCGCCACTGGGGGATGGGTCGTCCGGCGTAGCTCAGCACCCCCTTGATGGTGGAGAGACCAGGCATCTTGGCGGACGACGTGATGCCGTAATGCAACGTCTCGATCCGGAACCCTTCGCCCATTCGCGCGAGAAAGGCGTCGAGGACGGCTGCGGACAGACTGGGTACCGAGCTACAGCCGCTGAGAACGGCAACGCCACGGGCACGGGCGGCCTCGTCTAGTTTGACACTGGTCGCCACGAAGTCCCGCGCATCGGACAGATCGCAGTAATGCGCGCCGGCTTCGACGCAGGCCCGGGCGACGTGGTGATCCTGGCCCTGGAAAGGACCGGCGGTATGGATGACGAGGTCTACCTCGAAGGTGGACAGGGCGGCGACGAAGTCGGGCCCCAGGGCGTCACCCTGCCAGGACCTGACCGCGAGTTCCTGTGCCAGCGCCAGCACCTGCCCGGCGCGGCCCACCAGGACCAGATCGATCCCCGCCTCTCGCGCCAGGCGACGACTGATGATGGAACCGAAATTCCCGTACGCACCCACTACCATCACGCTCAGACTCACCGGCACCCATCCTTAAACCACCCGCAGATTCGCCGCCAAACCCCCGGCGACAGCTAAGAGGAAGCATAGGACAGTTCTTCGAGGGTGGGTGCAGAGCGGCTCTGGATGAGACGAAGGATGGCTTTTCGGGGAGCGCCTGATCGCGTCCGTCCTGGTACACAGGACGCCGTGCGCGTCGGGCAAGAAAAAAGGGAGCCCTCGGGCTCCCTCATCCAGGTACGTCGTTGTCCTCTTGTTTTTATTGTCGGACGGCAACGTCATCGATTTACAGTACGCCCCACCAGGAGGTGGGAGGTGAACAGATTACTTTGGTCACTCGACAGAGCTCCAAAATGATCGGTTCGCGAGCTTTGGCCATCTTGTTTTTATTGTGGGCTTCTGGCGGCGCATCTTGTTGTTCTTGTGCCCTATACAAAGCAGGCACCGTGCCAAAAATATCAAGCCATTGAAGTAAAAGGATTTTTAGGAGATTCGTTCCGGCCGTTACCAGCCAACGCCGAAAATTTCGTTACCTTTCCACTCGGCAGCGAATGATCTCGTTACGACATCGCCGCGTCCGGTAACGCCATTGGCAGCTCCGCTCCATCACCGGCTGTAGGTCGAGCGCCGCAACGTCGCCTCGTTGTGGCGCGGAGCGACCGATCGCTCCGGCGGGTCGGTGGGCAGGTACAGTAACCGGGTGGCGAGCACCTCGCGACGAGGCTTGATGTCGGGACGTAGCGCACCGCGTTGAGTGCGGTCGAAATCCCTGAGGTCCACGACCTGCATGCCGTCCTGGGCCGGCACCACGAACACCGGCAGGTTGGCGTGAATCATGGCGTCGTAGCGACTTTCCTCGCCGAACCAGAGCATGGCCCGCGGATGGGGCGCGATCTTCTTGTGCCGGACCAGGATGTCGTCGTCCGCCATGCGGATCAGCGCCTGGTGTTCTTGCCACTCCGGCGTGCGATCCAGGGCTATCCGTTCGCGATCGACACGCGCCATCGCGAGCGTCTTGAGCTGCTCGCGCACCCTGGCCACGGTGATCCGCTCGCCTCCCGCGGTATGGCCGGCCCAGGTGAAGGTCAGTTGGCGAACCGGATCGGGAAAACCATGCACCTTTCGGATCAGTTGCTTGGTGTTGAAGGCGCCGCCCAGGGCTTTGCGCATGATCCGCGGACGCGCCTCGGGCGCCAGTTCGAGCTCCAGCCGCGTCCGTTCGATCGCCGCGCTGAATGCGGTCTTGCAGTCATTGATGGCGAGGACTTCATCCATCAAAGCGTCGCTCAGGGCAATGTAGCCCGGCAGGCGACTGACCGTGCCGGGCGCCTGGCCGGGTTGGAGGTGGAAGGCCAGCAAGGCTTCGCGAGTGAGCTCCACCGCTGCGCTACCCTCGAAAGACTCTACCGGGATCAGATCCGGTACCCGCTGCTGGGCCAGCAGCGGCAGTCGCCAGACCCTGGCCGCCACCACCCGGCTGGGCCAGGACGCATTGAAGGCGACGATGCTCGCCTGGAGATTCTTGAAGGCGCTCTTGATGTCTTCGTACATTGCACTCTCCAGCGTGATAACGACTGGATTGTAGCATTTAAGCACCAGATCCCATTCCTTTTGATTACTTTCAGCGGCACGAGTCCAATTGGCGTTTTTATACTACAGGGGTGGTATTAATAGACAATGGGGCAAGCGTTTGGGCGAACTGAGGCTTGCCGTCCATATCCATCAGGCGGACCGTCAGCTGGCCTGAACGGCCATCGATCTCCACCTCGCCAAAGAATTGAAAGCCTGCCAATGGTGAAGTGTTCGGCTTGGCTGGTGCTTTCTGGAAGATCACCTCGGGGCCAAAGGTGGCATCCAGGGCATTGGGTCCGAAACTACCGGCATTGAGTGGACCGGCGACGAATTCCCAGAAAGGTGCGAAATCCTGGAAAGCCGCCCGATCCGGGTGGTAGTGATGGGCCGCGCAGTAGTGCACGTCGCCCGTCAGCCATAGGGTATTGCGGATGCCTTGGCGGGCGATGAAGCCCAGCAATTCCGCGATTTCCAGCTCCCTGCCCTTCGGGACACCGGGATCGCCGTTGGCGATGGCCTCCCACCTGGCCATTCCCTGGGCATCCTTGCCATCGGGAACCTGCAGACCGATGGGCATATCCGCGGCCATGACCTTCCAGGTAGCGCGCGAGGCCTGCAGCGCGTGCTTCAGCCAGTCCAGTTGCTCACGCCCCAGAAAGGCCCCTGCTCCGTCGACATCCTTGCCCAGGTTGCTGTCGTTGCCAGCGCGGTAGCTGCGCATGTCCAACACGAAGACGTCCAGTAGCGGACCATAGGCGATCTTGCGATAGATGCGCCCTGCCCCGTCGGCCGATACTCCGCGCATCGGGGCATACTCCATGAATGCCTGGCGTGCTCTCCCGCTCAGCAGATCGATGTCCTTCACCAGGTAACGATCGTCGAGTTCCTTGCTGGGTGACCAGTTGTTCGTCGTCTCGTGATCGTCCCATTGCCACACCTGTGGCACCTCGGCGTTGAAGCGGCGCAGGTGTTCGTCCATCAGGTTGTAGCGGTAGTTGCCGCGGAATTCGTCCAGCGTCTCGGCTACCTTGCTCTTGGCCTCCGTAGTGAGGTTGCGCCAGATGCGACCCTCCTCCACGGTGATCTGCGCCGGTACCGGGCCGTCCGCGTAGATGGTGTCGCCACTGTGTAGAAAGAAATCCGGACGGCGCTCGCGCATTGCGGTGTAGATCCGCATGCCGCCGATGTCGGGATTGATACCGAACCCCTGGCCTACGGTGTCCGCACCCCAGACGAAACGAACATCGCTGCGCTGGGTCGGTGCGGCGCGTAGCTGCCCCGACACGGCTTCGCTGAGCGCTCCGCTATCCATGTCTTCGAAACGGACCCGGTAGAAGATGCGCTGATCGGCGGGCAGCCCGGCGAGGTCGATGCGGGCAGTGTAGTCCTGAGCGGCGGTG
This sequence comes from Pseudomonas oryzihabitans, assembly GCA_036946245.1. Taxonomy (GTDB): domain Bacteria; phylum Pseudomonadota; class Gammaproteobacteria; order Pseudomonadales; family Pseudomonadaceae; genus Chryseomonas; species Chryseomonas oryzihabitans_G. The sequence continues at coordinate 3,216,237 of JAQIJM010000001.1, read as the reverse complement.
GCGACGGGGCCAACGACCTGGCGAGCAGATCCCAGGCTTTCCCGGGTATCCCACTCCACCAGCAGCCGGGCCGGCCTGTCGGTACGACTCCAGATCAGCGCGCGGTCCTGGGTCACGTCGCCAGCCTGCACGCCGTCGGTAATGGCGGGACGCCCGCCCGGTGCGGCCCAGGTCCGCGGGCCCAGGGCCGGTAGCAGCAGCGTGGCGCCCAGCCCTTGTAGGACGCGACGGCGATCGGGACGGATCAAGGACATGGCAGGAGTCTCCAGCGGAAAACTCCTAGCACTACGCCGACCTGATTACCTATTTGTGACACGGAGGTTGAGGTTGACCATCCATACCCCTTACAGGGGTGGTATTACCCAACGGAGGACTTGGGCCGGAACGGCCTGGAATGGCATCATGGCGATCTTGTTGCGACCCGCCGCCATGGCCATCGCGAAGTTGCTTGGAGCCTTCATGTCCGCCAGACCCTACATCACCGTCACTCCTCCCACTGTCGCATTGCGGGGTCGGATCGCTCCGCCCGGCTCCAAGTCCATCACCAACAGGGCCCTGCTGCTGGCCGCCCTGGCCAAGGGCACCAGCCGCCTTTCCGGCGCGCTCAAGAGTGACGACACGCGCCACATGTCAGAGGCGTTGCGGCAGATGGGCGTCACTATCGAAGAGCCCGACGCCACCACCTTCGTGGTAACCAGCTCCGGCCGCCTGCAACGTCCTGACCAGCCCCTGTTCCTGGGCAATGCCGGTACCGCGGTGCGCTTTCTCACCGCGGCCGTCGCCACGGTCGACGGCCGCGTGACCCTGACCGGCGATGCCTACATGCAAAAAAGGCCTATCGGCCCCCTGTTGGAAACCCTGCAGGCCAACGGCATCCAGGTGGACGCGCCTAGCGGGTGCCCACCGGTGACGGTAGCCGGCCAGGGACGTCTGAACGCCAGCCGCTTCGAGGTGGATGCCGGTCTTTCCAGTCAGTACGTCTCTGCCCTGCTGATGCTCGCCGCGCTGGGCACCGAACCCGTGGAAGTCGCCCTGCGCGGTAGCGAGATCGGCGCGCGTGGCTACGTCGATCTCACCGTCGCCGCCATGCGTGCCTTCGGCGCCGCGGTGGAACAACTCGATGCGGCGACCTGGCGCGTCGCACCGACCGGTTACGTCGCCCGTGACTATTTCATCGAGCCGGACGCCTCAGCCGCGACCTATCTATGGGCCGCCCAGGCCCTGAGCGGCGGCGCCATCGACCTGGGCGTCGCCGATGACGCCTTTACCCAGCCCGATGCCAAAGCCCGGGAATTCATCGCTGCCTTCCCGCAGTTGCCGGCCGTCATCGACGGTTCCCAGATGCAGGACGCCATCCCCACCCTGGCGGTGCTGGCAGCCTTCAACGAGACCCCGGTACGCTTCGTCGGGCTGGCCAATCTGCGCGTGAAGGAATGCGATCGGGTCGCAGCGCTGCACGACGGTCTGAACGCCATCCGCCCCGGCCTCGCCACCGTCGAAGGTGATGATCTGCTGGTGGCCGCCGATCCGGCGTTGGCGGGCAGCCAGGCCGATGCGGCGATCGAGACCCATGCCGATCATCGTATCGCCATGAGCTTCGCCCTGGCGGGCCTGAAGGTAGCCGGCATCCGTATTCTCGACCCGGAATGCGTCGGCAAGACCTATCCTGACTACTGGAATGCCCTGCGCGGTTTGAATGTCCAACTGCACGAGGGCGTCGAAGCCTGACGCGCGTCAGTCCCAGGGAAGCCATCAATGTCGATCTCTTCGCTCGAGCAGCAGGCGTTATCGCAGCTGACGTCCCATGCCCTGGTCATCACCGATCGCCAGGGCCACATCGAGCGTTGGAATCGTGGAGCCGAGCTGCTTTGCGGCTGGTCGGCGGAGGACACCCACGGCTGGCTCCTCGCCGAGCTGCTGGCAACCGAGCGGGATGGCAGCTTTCTCGCCACGGCCCAGCACCAGGCGCTGATCGAGGACCATGGCCGAGGCGCGGGTTGGATAGGTATCCGCAGCGGCGAAACCCGCTGGGTGGAAGTGGCGACGACCGCGCTGCGCGAGGCCGGCGAGGTCAGGGGTTTCGTCCAGGTGCTGCAGGATCGCAGCGAACAGCTGGTCACCGAAGAACGGGTGCGCCTGGCCCAGATGGTCGGTCGGGTGGGCACCTTCGAGCTGCTGCCCGACGAATCCCGTCTGCTGGTCTCTCCCGGCTTCTGCCAGCTCTGGGGGCTGCCGGAGCAGCGCAGCTATCCGCTGGACGAGCTGGTCAGGCAACTTCATCCGGACGACGTCGGCAACCTGCGGACGCTGACGACCACGCCCGACGACGATGCCCTGGATTACCTCGAGTACCGCATCCGGCGCGCCGATACCGGTGAAGAGCGCTGGCTCGGTCGACGTGGCCAGCTGATGGCCGGCCAGGGGCTGCAGCGTTACCTCGGTGTCTGCTACGACATCACCGAGCGCAAGCGCAGCGAGGCGGCCATCACCGAGCGCGATCTCTGGCTGCAGGAGCTCTACCATGGCATGCGCGAGGGCTTCTACATGGCCCAGGCCGTCCGCGACGAGGCCGGGCGGATGGAGGACTTCCGCTTCCTGGAAGTCAATCCCATCTTCTCCAGTCTCACCGGCGTGCCGCTCGAGCAGGTCGTGGGCAAGACGCTGCGCGAGTCCCTGCCACAGCTGGAAGCCGACCTGCTTCCCGCCTATGCCGATTTCATGAACTCGGACGCGGAGTTCGTCCAGTTCGACATCCTGCTGCGCCTGCCGCGCGAACACTGGTACGAGGTCCGCGCCCATCGTCTGCCCGGCGATCGCTTCGCCGTGCTGTTCATCGACATCAGCGGGCAGCGGCGCCAATCCCAGGAGCTGGCGCGTAACGAGGCGCAGCTGCGCGCCATCATCAATTCCATCGACCAGATGGTCTGGGCCACCCGCCCGGACGGCCACCACTTCTACTTCAACGATCGCTGGTACGAATTCACCGGCGTACCCGTGGGCTCCACCGAAGGCGATGGTTGGGCCGGTGTGTTCCATCCCGACGACCAGGAGCGCACCTGGAAGGTCTGGCACCACAGCCTCAGCACCGGCGAACCCTACCACATCGAATATCGGCTACGGCATCGCTCCGGCCGCTATCGCTGGGTGCTCGGTCGCGCCCAGCCGGTACGCGACGCCATGGGCAGGATCGAGCAGTGGTTCGGTACCTGCACCGACATCCAGAGCATCGTGGACGCCCGCGAGGTACTCACCCGCTCGCGCCAGGAGCTCGAACAGCAGATCGCCTTGCGGACCCGCGAGCGCGACCGGATGTGGCGCATCAGCCACGACCTCATGGTGATCTGCCACGCCGATGGCGAGGTGAAGACGGTCAACAGCGCCGCCGCCCGCCTGCTGGGGCGCCGCGAGACCGATCTCGCCACCCTGCAATTGACCGAACTGGTCCACCCCGACGATCAGCGCCAGGTCTTCGATACCTTGAGATGTCTGGGCGCACGCCAGGGCGCGGCCAGTCTGAGGGCGCGGATAAGGGCGCGCGACGGCAGCTATCGCATCCTCGACTGGACGGCCAGCGCCGAGGACGACCTCATCTATGCCGTGGGCCGGGACGTCACCGAGCAGCAGGAATTGCAGGAACAATTGCGTCAGGCGCAGAAGATGGAAGCGGTCGGCCAACTCACCGGTGGCATCGCTCACGACTTCAACAACCTGCTCACCGGTATCATGGGCAGCCTGGACATGCTGCAACGGCACCACAAGGCCGGACGCCAGGACAAGTTCGACCAGTACCTCAACTCCGCCCTGACCTCGGCGCAGCGCGCGGCCGCTCTCACGCAGCGCCTGCTGGCCTTTTCCCGCCGCCAGGCGCTGGACCTGCAACCGATCCAGGTCAACGACTGCGTACGTTCCATGGAGGAATTGCTGCTACGCAGCCTGCGCGGCGACATCGGCCTGGTGCTGGATCTGAACGATAACCTCTGGCAGGCGCTGACGGATGGGCATCAGCTGGAAAACGCCCTGCTCAACCTGGTCATTAATGCCCGCGACGCCCTACCCGACGGCGGGACGATCCGCATCGAGACGCGCAACATCTACCTGACTGAAAGCGGCAATGGCCTGGACGCAGTCAGTGCCGGCGACTATGTCGCGTTGCTGGTGAGCGATGACGGTACCGGGATGCCGCCGGAAGTCATGGCCCGGGCCTTCGATCCCTTCTTCACCACCAAGCCCATCGGCCAGGGTACCGGACTCGGGCTGTCGATGATCTACGGCTACGCCAAGCAGTCCAAGGGCCACGTGCGGCTGGACTCCCTCCCCGGGCGGGGGACCACCGTGGGACTCTACCTGCCGCGCTACCTGGGCGCTGACGTCGAGGCACCCCGCGTCGCCCCCTCGACCGTGACGCCCAACGGAGCCGGCAAGACCATCCTGGTCGTCGAAGACGAGCCCGTGGTACGGCAGATGGTGGTGGAACTGCTGCGCGAACTCGGCTACTCGACGCTGCAGGCGGAGGATGCCCGTGGCGCCCTGCCCATCCTGGAAAGCGCCCGCCCCATCGACCTGCTGCTCTCGGACGTCGGCCTGCCCGGAATGAACGGCCGCCAGCTGGCGGAAATCGCCCGCCAGCGCCGGCCCGGGCTCAAGGTCGTCTTCGCCACCGGCTACGCCGAGGGCGCCCATCTGGAAGGCTACCTCGAACCCGGAATGACCCTGATCGCCAAACCCTTCAACCTGGATGTGCTGGCGGCCCGAGTCGGCGATACCCTCGCCGCTACGGACGCTGACCTCAGTCCTGGGCTCGCGCACCCGCGCGACGTCGATAGCTGAGCGGACTCTGGCCGGTGCCGCGCCGAAAGAAACGGGCGAAGTAGGCGGGATCGGTGAAGCCCAGGGCATCGGCGATCTCCGCGACCGCGGCCTGGGTGAAGGATAGGTTGCGCCGAGCCTCGAGCAGCAGGCGCTGATGGACGATCGCCAATGCCGAGGCGCCGGTCAGCTCGCGGCACAGCGCATTCAGGTGTACTCCGGAGATGCCCAGGGCGGCGGCGTAGCGTCCCAGGTTCCAGTGCGCGCGATAGTGCTGTTCCACCAGGGCGAGGAAGCGCCCGAGATGCTGGTCGGCGCGACGCGGCAAGTTGGTCGCCACGGCTTGCGTCTGCTGACGCAGCAGCCAAATGGCCAGGCTGTCGAGCAAGGCTTCGAGCATCACCTCGCGCCCCGGTCGGCGTCCCTCGTATTCGTCGACCAGTTGGCCCACCGCCTGATCCATCCAGCTCGCCTCCGGACCGGCGAGCGAGAACTTCGCCGCCTGTTGGAACAATCCGCGTCCGGCCCGCTGGCAACGCAGCTTCAGCCGCTCCACCTGGGGAATGGGCAGGGTGATCACGAATCCTTGCACCGCCGGCTCGAACGCGAAGGCGTGCACGCAAAGTGCAGGCAGTACCACCAGCAAGGGACCGGACAACGTCCCACGCCAATCTTCCAGTTGCAATTCCACCCGCCCCTCGCGGACGTACAGCAACTGCGCCAGGTCGGCGTGGCGATGGGTGGCGATGGTCCAGGCATGCAGGCGGCTGCGGCTCTCGATGGTCTCGCAGTGCAGCAGATCGGGCGCCGGCCAGGCCTGGGCCTCGCCGTACAGCTTGAAGATGGGTGGATAGGTATCGCTCATCGACTGTCCTCGGGCGATAGCCGCACGAATCATCGGAAAGTACCAGATTTCCCCCGTTCCCTGGCTGACGGTACCAGCGCCAATCGTCCAAAAATACCCGGGAGCCCTACAAGAACGCGGCGATCACGCCCCACAAGAGGACACCCTCATGCATACCCGAGTCGTCATCATCGGCGCCGGTCCCTCCGGCCTGCTGCTCGGCCAGCTCCTCACCCGCTCCGGCATCGACAACATCATCCTGGAACGCCAGAGTGCCGACCATGTGCTCGGCCGTATCCGCGCCGGCGTCCTCGAACAGGGCACCGTGGATCTGTTGCGCCAGGCTGGCGTGAGCGCGCGTCTGGAGCGGGAAGGTCAGGTGCACGAGGGCGTGGAGTTCGCCATCGATGGCAAGCGCGAGCGCCTGGACCTGAACGACTTGCTCGGCGGGCGCTGCGTCACCGTCTACGGCCAGACCGAGGTCACCCGCGACCTGATGGAGGCGCGCACTGCCAGCGGGGCCACGACCCTGTACGAGGCCAGTGACGTGCAACCTAACCAGCTCAAGGGCGAGCGCCCCTATGTCACCTGCACCTTCGCTGGCGAAGCCGTCCGCATCGACTGCGACTACATCGCTGGCTGCGACGGCTTCCACGGCGTCTGCCGGCGCGCCATTCCGGCCGGCGTGCTCACCGAATACGAGCGGGTCTACCCCTTCGGCTGGCTCGGTCTGCTCAGCGACACGCCGCCCGCCAGCGACGAACTCATCTACGCCAGTCATACCCGGGGTTTCGCGCTGTGCAGCATGAGGTCGGCCACCCGCAGCCGTTACTACCTGCAGGTGGCGGCAGGCGACTCGGTGGACAACTGGTCGGATGAGCGCTTCTGGAGCGAACTCAGGGCGCGCCTGCCCGCCGAGACGGCGGCCCGGCTGGTGACGGGCCCCGCCCTGGAGAAGAGCATCGCACCGTTGCGCAGCTACGTGGTGGAGCCCATGCAGTATGGCCGGCTGTTCCTGGTCGGTGACGCCGCCCATATCGTGCCACCCACCGGGGCCAAGGGTTTGAATCTGGCGCTGGGCGACGTGCGCAACCTGCACCTGCTCCTGGAGCGGACCTACCATTCAGGTGACCTCGCCGGCCTTTCGCGCTACTCGGAACTCTGCCTGCAGCGGATCTGGGCCGCGGTGCGCTTCTCCTGGTGGATGACCACCGCCCTGCACCGCTTCCCGGATACCGATGCCTTCACTCAACGCGTTCAGGACGCCGAGTGGCGCGCCCTGCTCGATTCCAGAGCGGGACGTACCACTATCGCGGAGAACTACGTCGGACTGCCCTTCCCCGCGCTGGACTGACCGCACTGCGCGACGGGTGGTGGCGAGCCCATGACTGGTGCATGATGGCGCCCCCCGTTCCGCCTGGCCTGCCCTTTCCATGCTCGAATTCGCCCTGGACCCCACGACCCTGCTGCTACTCGCCGGGGTCGCCTTTCTCGCCGGCTACATCGACGCCATCGCCGGTGGCGGAGGGCTGCTGACGGTACCGGCATTGCTCATGGCCGGGGTGCCTCCCCATCTGGCCATCGGCACCAACAAGCTCAGCTCGACGTTCGGCAGCGCGACGGCGGCCTATACCTTCTACCGCCGCAAGCTGTTCCAGCCTCGCCAATGGCGCAACGCGCTAATCGCCACGGCCGTCGGGGCCGGCGTGGGTGCGCTGATCGCTCATCACCTACCGGCGGACTTCCTCAATCAATTGTTGCCGGTGGTGGTGTTCAGCTGCGCCCTGTACCTGCTGTTCGGCGGTACGCCCAAGGCCCCGGCACTCAGCGATGCCCCGGTGGCGCAACGACGCCAATGGCCGCAGGGCGTCACCCTGGGCATGTACGACGGCGTCTTCGGTCCGGGTACCGGTGCCTTCTGGACGGTCAGCAGCCTGCTGCTCTATCCGCTGGATCTGCTCAAGGCCAGCGGCGTCGCTCGCACCATGAACTTCGTCAGCAACGGCGTCGCCCTGGGGATGTTCATCATCCTCGGCCAGGTGCTCTGGGTGCTGGGGCTGAGCATGGGGCTGTCGCTGACCTTGGGTGCCTACCTGGGTGCGCGCAGCGCCATCGCCGGCGGCGCCAAGTTCATCCGCCCGGTGTTCATCTGCGTGGTGTTGGCCCTGACCGTGAAACTAATCTGGCAGCACTGGTTCAGCGCCGCCTAGCCGCTGGACGCGGTACAGGTCGATCAGGTAGCGGGAGATGGAGAAAGGCGGCGGCAGCGGCGGCAAGTCCTGCAGGTCGAACCAGCGCGCATCCTCGATCTCGTCCGGCTGACAGCGTATCTCGCCAGCCAGATAATCGACGTGATACCCCAGCATCAGGGAGTGCGGATAGGGCCAGTTCTGGCTGCCCTGGTAGCGCAGGTTGCCGACCGTGACGCCTACCTCTTCGAAGATCTCCCGGTGTACGCAGGCTTCCGCCGACTCGCCGGGCTCGACGAAGCCCGCCAGGGTACTGAAGACGCCCGGTGCGAAACGCGGCGAACGGGCCAGCAGCACCTCGTCGCCACGGGTGATCAACGCGATCATGCTGGGTGACAGTCGCGGATACTGGGTGAGCTGACAATTCGGACACTTCAGGCCACGCTGGCCGGCCAGGGCGAAGGTCCGGGTACCGCACTGACCGCAGAATCTGTGCTGGCGCGCCCAGACCCCGATCTGATTGGCATAGCCCAACAACTTGAACAGCGCATGGGGGGACTGCAGCATCAGCGGCCGCAATGGCTGCCAGGCGCAGTCCTCGACGTCGGTCGGGGTATCCAGCTCCAGCAGTGTCACCGCCTGGGACTGCCACTGGCCCAGGCCGTGCCGATCGCCCTCCAAGCCCTGGATGCGCGGATCGTCCGCAGCGAAGAGCACGTCCGTCCCGCAAGTGAGAAAGGCCTGGCCACTGTGCACGGCCAGCAGGCCGGACACCGGTTGCGTGGTCTGGAACCAGCCGGGCTGCCAGACCGTCGTCATGCGGCGGCCGAGGTCCAGCCCAGTGCACGAATGCTCTGCGCGGCGATGTCGAGGATTTCCGGGGTACCGTCCTGACTCTCGGTACCGCCACTCTCGACGAAGAACTCGATGCTGCTGAGTGCATCCGCCAGGACTTCCAGGGTGGCGGGTTCGCAAGCCTGTCCGCCTTCGATCATGCAGCGCTGGATGTAGCCGGTGCAGGCACGCACGAGCTCGGCGGCCCGCGGATTGCCCAGGAAGAACAACGCGCCGCGCACGGTATCGAGCAGCGCGGGGACGGTCGCCAGGTGCAGCACATCGCCGCGCGAGTCGAGGAAGGCACCGATGGCCCGCTTCGCTTCGCTCAGCCCCTTGTGGGCTTCGCGATGGAGGAGCGCCTGCGCCTCGCCGAGCTGGTAGGTGGCGACACTGACCTGGACATCTCCGGCTGCGAGCGGTACATCCAGTGGCATGCCCTGCCCTTCGGGTAGCGCCACCAGGCTCTCCACCAGCAGCAGGGCGTCCGCCAGGGGCACCAGATCATCCAGCGTGAGGGATCTGTCCTTCCACTGGGCCAGGCTCGGCAGACACTGTTGCAACACCTGGCCGGCGTTCTGCTGGCCGATCATCTCCAGCGTCTTGCCGAGCAGGCCGACCTGCACATAGAGCCGGGAGAAATTGTCGGACACCGCGGAGCGACTCGCCTCGGACCCTTCGCGCACTTCGCTCTCGATGGCATCGATGAGGTCCTTGACCGTCTCCAGCTCTTCCCGGATCGCCGCGGACAGCGAATGCATGACGGCATGGCCGGGACCGGCCAGACGCTTCTTGCCCGCTTCCAGCTGGGCATCGGTGAAGCCCAGGCGCTCGATGCCGTAGGCCGCCATCACCTGTCGTGGATGGTCACTCTCGACGCCGGCGAGCGCCAGCAGATACAGCAGCTCCTTGAGCGTGCTGCGCGCTGGTTCGTGCAGCTCGTTGCCGAGCATCTGCCGCAACTCCCGGTCGACCCGGGCGAACAACTGCTTGCGCTCGCGCGTGGCGGTAAGACGTCCCTGGGCGAAGCCTTCGGCGGCGGCCGCGGCGACCCACGGCAGGTAACCACCGACGTGATCGTGCAGCAGGGCCGCGGAGCGCTCCAGCGCCCGCGCCATGAGCTTCAGGCTTGCGGCGGCGTTGACGTCGCGCAGAAAGCCCAACAGGCCGATCTGGTACATCCGCCGCATGCTGCGCGCCTGGTTGTGGCGGTCGCGATGAGCCAGGCGAATGCTGCTACCGATCGATGGCCGCTGATCCAGACGTGCGCTGAAGAAGTAACTCTCCGGCAACTCCGGCTCACCGCCGGCCAGGCGCAAGGCGTTGATGGCCGGCAGCAACAGCTCGGGCATTTCGTCCTGCCCGCTGCGCAGTTGTTCGAGATAGCGCCGCAGCACGTGCAGGCCACGACAGATCGACATCAGATGCTCGTCGTGCTCCTGGCCGGCGCCGGCGGGGATGTCGTTGGCGATCTGCAGCGTTTCGTGCGCCAGCAGCTGAGCACCCGTCAGCTCGATGAGCGTCAGGGCGCCACGAATCTGGCCGATGCTCTCGACCGCGCGTTGCAAGAGGCTGCTGCAATGCCGCTCGACGATGAATCGTTCAAGATGGGATTCAGCTTCCTCGATGGTCGCGAACAGCTGTTCGCGGACCAAACTCAAAGCTCTCGCTCCGGTCACCATGGTGCCTTACGCCTCCTGCGCCATTACAACCTCGCAAACGCCACCCAAGAACGGGATAAAAGGCTTGCTATTCCTGATGAAGCTTAGGTACCCGGATCTTCCTGATCAGGTCACACCAACCGTTTCTCTGCACTCGCGCATCGCTGCCGAGGCTGGAGCGGAACCTGACAGCCCTGCCGCTCCGTGTCGTGATTCCGCCACCGCGGCGATCATGACGATCCGCAATAGGAATCCGGGGAGCGAACAAAGTTCCACGTCATTCGAAATTCGGTACTTCGTTCAGGTCCAAACGGTCAGCGTGCACCATCTTTGTTGAACGATAGCTGAAAATTGTGAAGCCTTTCTGCTTATTCGGACGAGCGTAGGCACCGACGTCCCGAACTGGCATCCGCCAGCAGCGGCAGTACGCAGACGACTACTCGGCGCGCTCACCCGCGAGCCACAGCGGGGTCCTGCCGCAGCTCTTCTCGATGGCCGCCATGCGTACCCCATGGGCTTCGAGTTCCGCGGTCGTGGCACTGATCACCCGGGTGCGGGAACGCTCGGCCGGCAATCGCCTGATCGGCATGACGTAGTTGCCGTCGCCGTTGCCTTCCTGGCCATGGGCCGCCAGCGACAGGCTGGTCTGGCCACCGGTCATCGCCAGATAGACGTCCGCGAGGATCTCGGCGTCGAGCAGCGCGCCGTGCAACTCGCGATTCGAGTTGTCCACGCCATAGCGCTTGCACAGCGCATCCAGGCTGTTGCGCTGGCCGGGATGCCGGCCACGGGCCATGACCAGGGTATCGAGCACCGTGCAGTGCAGGGTGATGTCGGCCCGCTCTGGATGGTTGCCGACCCGGGCGAACTCGGCGTTGATGAAGCCCACGTCGAAAGGCGCGTTGTGGATGATCAGCTCGGCACCCTCGATGAACTCGAAGAAACTGTCGGCGATCTCGGCGAAACGGGGTTTGTCGGCGACGAAGTCATCGGTGATGCCGTGGACCGCGATGGCGCCCTCGTCGATCTCCCGATCCGGATTGAGGTAGACGTGGAAGTGCCGCCCGGTCAGGCGCCGCCCGATGACCTCGACGCCCCCGATCTCGATGACGCGATGGCCATCGGTGACCGGCATGCCAGTGGTTTCGGTATCCAGAACTACGTATCTCATCGTTACCTCTCGCGCCGCTAGGCCTTGGCGGCCTGTTTGATCTGTCGCACTTCATCCACCCCGCGATTGGCCAACTGGTCGGCCCGTTCGTTCTCCGGATGGCCGGTATGGCCGCGTACCCAGCGCCACTCCACCTCGTGACGCTGGACCTGGGCGTCCAGGGCCTGCCACAGCTCGGCGTTCTTCACCGGTTGCTTGGCGGCGGTCTGCCAGCCGCGCTTCTTCCAATTGACCAACCACTGGGTGATGCCCTTCATCACGTACTCGGAGTCGGTGGTCAGGCGGATGCGGCACGGACGCTTCAGGGCTGCGAGCGCCTGGATGGCGGCCATCAGCTCCATGCGGTTGTTGGTGGTATTGGCTTCACCACCCCAGAGCTCGCGCTCGGCGCCCCGGAATTTCAACAGTGCACCCCAGCCTCCCGGACCGGGATTGCCCTTGCAGGCGCCGTCGGTAAAGACCTCGACGATGTCGTCACTCATTGGATTCACTCGATTCGCGCCGGGCGATCTTGGCGACCGGCATGGGCACCAGCTTGCCGCGTGGTTCCTTGCGGACCTGGGGCACGGGACGCAATCCGAACATCAGCTTGCGGGCCGACAGCAGATAGAAGCCCGCACCCGCGGCCTGTTCGCTGTGGGGATCGATGTCCCCCTGCTCCATCCAGGCCAGGCGCTGTTGCCACTTGTGGGATGAAAGCGGCGGACGATAACACCCGAAGCGGCGTTTCTCCAGCGCGAAGCCCAGCAGCGACAGCCAGTCCCCGACGCGGTTGGCTCCGTAGCAACGCGCCTTGCGCAAGGCGTCGCGTGCCAGGTAGTGCCGCAAGCCCCAGAGACTCCAGGGATTGATGCCCACCACCACCAGATGGCCACCCGGGCGGACGCTCAACGCCGCCTCGCGCAACAGCCGATGCGGCGACAGCGAGAAATCCAGGCCGTGCTGCAGGAGCACGACATCCGCCGCGTGCTCCCCCAACGGCCAGGCCCCCTCCTCACACACGATGTCGACGTCGCCCAGCGGCGGCCCGATGCGCACCGCATGTCGGAGCTGGCCGCAATTGGCCGGGGCTTCCGGGTGGGGACCGTAGTGGACGAGATAGCTGCCGAAGTGACGCTTCAACTCCTCGTCGATCAGCACCCGTTCCTGTTCCAGCAGGAGCTGTCCCAAGGGACCAGCCATCCATTCCCGTGCCGAACTCATGAGCTTGAGCCAGCGCGGGTCCACCTGGGCCGAGAATTCTTCGTGCATCGCCTGGTCCTCTCCTACCGCAGCCGAAACCGTCGTCGTGCTCCGGACTGCTACTCTAGCGGGGGTGTCTCGAATGTCGACCGTCCGATCCCGACGGCGCTTCTTGCCACGGAAAATCACTCGCCAACGCCTGCGTGAACTGCTGACAAAACACCCCTGGGACTCGCGTCCGACCGGAGAGCCGATTGCATGTTCGACATCCTTCCCCTGCCCGCTTTCAACGATAACTACATCTGGCTGCTCGCGGATGCCTCGACGAGACGGGCGGTCGTCGTCGATCCGGGTGACGCCGGTCCGGTCCTGGCCTGGCTCGACGGCCACCCCGACTGGCAGCTGACGGACATCCTGATCACCCATCATCACCATGACCATACCGGCGGCATCGCCGCGCTCAAGCAGCGCACCGGTGCCAGGGTCACCGCACCGGCCGACGAAGCCATCAGCCACGTCGATCTGCCGCTGGCGGATGGCGACCGGCTGGAGGTACTCGACGCGACGGTGGAGGTCATGCGCGTGCCGGGGCATACCGCCGGTCACATCGCCTACTACATCCCTGGCGAACAACCCTTGCTGTTCAGTGGCGACACCCTCTTTTCCGCCGGCTGCGGCCGCCTGTTCGAAGGCACTCCAGCGCAGATGATGAATTCCCTGCACCGCTTGGCGAGCCTACCGGACGACACCCGCGTCTACTGTGGCCACGAGTACACCCAGAGCAACCTGCGCTTCGCCCAGGCCGTGGAGCCGGACAATGCCGCCATCCTGGCTGCGGTAGCCGAAACCCAACGCCTGCGCGCCGCCCAGCGGCCCACGCTGCCGAGCAACCTGGCCCGTGAACGTACCATCAACCCCTTCCTGCGTACCGCCGAAGCCGGCGTCCGGCAACGTCTGCAGCAGGAGCGCGGCGTGGCCGCGGACGCGTCGGAGGATACCTTCTTCGCCGCGCTGCGCGCCTGGAAGGACACGTTCTGACACGCATTGGCGACACCCGGCAAGGAGGCCGTGGCGCCTGGTTTTCCGTCGTCGTACAGGTCACAGGCTAGCGGGTTGTTCCTTGACCCCCCGGGAGGCGGTTCCTAGAATCGCCCATCCTCCCGATCCCGGAATGCCCAGACCGATGCCGCCAGCGACGCCGAAAACCCGCGAAATAGACGTGCTGGCCACCTCATTCAAAGTCTCCACGCTGTGCCTCGCGCTCTTCCTCGCCGGCTGCCAGAGCAACTCGCCGCCAGCGGATCGCGGCTATCAAGCCGACTTGGAAATGGCGCCGAACAAGATGCAGCGGCCGCCGGAATGGCTGCGCAAGGCTCCGGCGGCGGCGGCCACCAGCGGCGACATCTGGGACCGGGTACGCGATGGCTATCAACTACAGGCTCAGGGCGAGAACGCCACCAACCCGCGCATCGACCGTCAGCGGCTCTGGTACGCCAGTCACGAGGCCGCGCTGGCCCAATCCTGCAGTCGGGGCGCACCTTACCTGCACTACATCGTCGAACGCCTGGAAGAGCGCAACATGCCACTGGAGCTGGCGCTGCTGCCGGTGGTGGAGAGCTCCTTCAATCCCAACGCCCTCTCGCGCAGTGCCGCCGCCGGCCTCTGGCAGTTCATTCCCACCACTGGCAAATACTTCAACCTGCGCCAGACCCGCTTCTACGACGGGCGCCGTGACATCACCGCCTCGACCAACGCCGCCCTGGACTATCTGAGCAAGTTGCACGACATGTTCGACGGCGACTGGCTGCTGGCGCTGGCCGCCTACAACGCTGGCGAGGGCACGGTCAGCCGCGCCATCGAGCGCAATCAGTCGCTGGGCTTGCCCACCGACTACTGGAACCTCTCCTCGCTCCCGCCGGAAACCCAGGACTACGTGCCCAAGCTGCTCGCCGTGTCCCAGATCGTACGCAATCCAGGAGCCTATGGCCTGGCGCTGGAATCGATCCCCGACGAGCCCTACTTCGAGGTCGTGGACATCAAGCAGCAGCTGGACCTGACCCGCGTCGCGGAGCTGGCCGACCTGGACGCCAACGAACTCTATCGGCTGAATCCGGCCTACACCCAGCGGGTGGCCATGGACGGACCCAAGCATCTGCTGGTGCCGGCGGAAAAGGCCAAACGCCTGGTCGCCACCCTGCCCACCATCGCCTCCGATGCCGTGGTCCAGTGGCAGGAGTACCGCGTGCGCCGCGGTGATACCCTGCGCACCATCGCCAAGCGCAACAAGGTCAGCGTCGAGCAACTCGCTTCGCTCAACAAGCTCGGCAGCGGTACACGGTTGTCCGCGGGCCGTGAATTGATGATTCCCCGCCGGGCAAGCGGCAACGCCACCACGCCGCTGGAAACCATCGCGGTGGCCGAGGAGCCCGTGGTGCGGGCCTACAAGGTCCGCACCGGCGACAGCCTCTGGTCCATCGCCCGTGCCAACGACGTCGAGTTGGCCGATCTCAAGCGCTGGAACGACCTCGGCAAACGCGGTCTGAAAGTGGGTGAAACCCTGAAGCTGCATGGCAACGCCGTGGCGTCGGCCCCCGCGTCCACGGCAGCGGTCCCGGCTTCCTACACGGTCAAGACCGCCAAGAACAGCAAAGGCGCGCCGACCTACTACCGCGTCAAGGCCGGGGACTCGCTCTACCAGATCGCCAAGCGCTACAACATCGGCGTGCAGGCGCTGCAGGACTGGAATCCGCGCATCGCCTCGGCCCTGACCCCCGGTCAGACCCTGACGCTGTTCCTCAACTGAGGCGCGACCGCTCACCGCAGCGGTCAACCAGCGCTTTTGTCCCGGGTATCGACCTGCTACCTTACCGCCCCACCCGTGCCTGCCCCCTAGCGGAGTCAGGCCAAGATTTCGCTCTGACCTGCGCAGAGCCCCGCCCGACCCGGACCTCGGCCCAAGGCTGCTGCCCGGGAATCAACACAGAAGAGGAAAAAACCATGGGATTTCTCGCCGGTAAGCGCGTTCTCATCGTCGGCGTCGCCAGCAAGCTGTCCATCGCCTCCGGCATCGCCGCGGCCATGCACCGCGAAGGCGCCGAGCTGGCCTTCACCTACCAGAACGAGAAGCTCAAGGGCCGCGTCGAGGAGTTCGCCGCGGGCTGGGGTTCCAATCCCGAGCTGTGCTTCCCCTGCGACGTCGCCGATGACGCCCAGATCGAAGCCGTGTTCGCCGCGCTGGCGAAGAAGTGGGACGGCCTGGACTGCATCGTGCACTCGGTCGGCTTCGCCCCGGGCGACCAGCTCGACGGTGATTTCACCAGCGTGACCACCCGCGACGGCTTCAAGATCGCCCACGACATCAGTGCCTACAGCTTCGTCGCCCTGGCCAAGGCCGGGCGCGAGATGATGCGCGGTCGCAACGGCAGCCTGCTGACCCTGTCGTACCTGGGCGCCGAGCGTACCATGCCCAACTACAACGTCATGGGCATGGCCAAGGCCAGCCTGGAAGCCGGTGTCCGCTACCTGGCCGGCAGCCTTGGCCCAGAGGGCACTCGTGTGAACGCCGTATCCGCCGGTCCGATCCGCACGCTGGCCGCCTCGGGCATCAAGAGCTTCCGCAAGATGCTGGCCGCCAACGAGCGCCAGACGCCCCTGCGCCGCAACGTGACCATCGACGAGGTCGGTAACGCCGGCGCTTTCCTGTGCTCCGACCTCGCCTCGGGCATCAGTGGCGAAATCCTGTACGTCGACGGCGGTTTCAACACCACCGCGATGGGCCAGCTCAACGACGACGAGTGATGGCAGACGAAGAGGCCGGCGCAAGCCGGCCTCTTCGTTTTCACGTATCGCTGCGTACCTGGGCGTGACTGATCAGGCCGAAGATCAGACTGCCCCCGACGATGTTGCCGGCCAGGGTGGGCGCGGCGAACGTCAACCAGAACTCGCCCCAGGTCGCCTCGCCGGCGAAGACGAGATAGGCCACTTCCAGGCTACCTACCACGATATGGGTGAAATCGCCGAGCGCCATGAGATAGGTGATGAGCACGATGATCCAGATTCTGGCGCTCTCCGCGGCGGGCAGCATCCAGACCATGGTCGCGATCATCCAGCCCGAAACGATGCCTTTGGCGAACATGCCGGCGGCATCGCTCTCCATGACCTTGGTGCCGATCTCGATGAATTTGGCGTCGGTCTTGGCATCGAACAGCGGCAGGTGCAGGATCACGTAGGCCACCAGCATGGTGCCGAGTAGATTACCGACCAGCACCACCCCCCATAGCCGGCCGAGCCGCCCGAAATTGTGCAGCGTGGGCTCGCTCATCACGGGCAGCACGGCGGTCAGGGTGTTTTCGGTGAACAGCTGCTGGCGCGCCAGGATGACCGCCAGGAATCCCGCTGAGTAGCCGAAGCTGGCGATGACCTTGGTGTAGCCACCCTCAGGCAGATTGGCGTTGAGCAGCCCCATCGCCATGAGCGAGAGACCCATGGTGAGGCCAGCCGCCAGCGCGGACCAGAACAGCGCCGCGATGGTCCGCTCCAGCTCGTGATCTCCCTGGGTCCGGATGATCTCGTGCAACACCACCGCCCGTGGCAATTGGTTGTCGTCGACATCCTCCTCTTCTTCCTGGGTCAGCTCCGGGTCATCCGGCCCCGCTTCTTCGCCCTTGCGAGCCTCTTCGGCCTTTCCCTGGTCGCGGTCCATCAGATGGCCTGCTCGTCCCAGAGGAGCTCGTCGTCGTCGCCGATCTCGGTGACCCGGTTGAGGGCGGCATCGGCGGCTTCTTCCGCCTCAGAGGCGAGATCGAAGTGTCGCTCGGTCGCCACCTTGTGGAAGGTGGGTCGCGCGTCGTCCTGGCGTGCCTTGACGGCGATGACCGCAGAGAATCCCTGCTCAGCCGGGACGGCGGACGAGATGGCTTCGTGATGAGTGAAGTGCTTGATGGCCATGGATGCCCTGGTCTCCCAACCTGCTGCAGCCGGAATGGCCGCGCCTGATCAGTAGACTATCCACGGGGAAAAACGATCTATCGGACGGATTACTCAGTTGCCGAGCAGCTTCTGTACCTGCAGATGCAGGCGTTCCAGTGAGAAGGGCTTGGTCAGCAGCGGCACACGTCCCAACAAGGGCGAACCGGTATAGATGATTTCCGCCGGATAGCCGCTGATGAACAACACCTTGAGGTCGGGGCGCAACTTGAGCGCCGGCTCGGCGATCATGACGCCGGACACGCCATCGGGCAGACGGAAATCGGTGATCAGCAGATCGAGGCGAGGCCTGCCGGCGAGGATGCGGAAGGCTTCCAAGGAAGATGGCGCCTGGAGAACGGTGTAGCCCAGCTCGGAAAGATAATCCGCCAGAATCATGAGTATCTGTGGCTCATCCTCGACGACCAGGACCACCTTGCTCGTTTCCACGCTCACCATCCAACCCCTGTACACACGCATTCGGCTCCCTTGGACCCAAGGGACCGCCAAAGTTCCCGCTCAAGACTCGGTTACAGGCCGCCGGCATTTCCGGCGGCCTGTCGTTTCTTACTGTTGCTTCTTCTGGCCTTGCTCGTTGATGGTGGTCTTGCCGGCGCCGGTGGCGGCGCCGGCACCCTCACCGGTCTTCTGGCCGGCCGGAGTGCCCATGCCGGCGCTGTTGGCCTTCGGCGGGTTACCTGCGCTCTCGGCGGCGAAGGCGGCGCCACTTACGGCGATCAGACCAGCAAACATCAGAGCAGCGGTTTTCTTTGCGTTCATGGTGAGACTCCGGGTTGATTGGACACAGGTTAGGCAGGCCAAGCGCCGATTCGTTCTCTCACCGTGCACACGGCGGCTGTAACCGGATGCGAACCGCTGCTGCTCAACTCATCCCTGATCCCCTCCGCCTACCGGCAGAACGGTGCCGGTGATGTAGGAGGCTTCTTCCGAGACGAGGAAGAGGATGGCCCCTACCTGCTCGTCCAGGGTGCCGTAGCGCTTCATCAGGCTGCTGTCACAGGTCTGGTCGACGATCTGCTGATACCACAGGCGATCCTGCACCGATTCTGCCTGCTCATTGCGCGGGATACGCCGCGGCGGCGCCTCGGTACCGCCCGGTGCCGTGGCGTTGACCCGGACGCCACGACCCGCGGTTTCGAGGGCCAGGCAGGCGGTCAGGGCATTGACGCCACCCTTGGCGGCACCATAGGGCACCCGGTTGACACCGCGGGTGGCGACCGAAGACAGGTTGACGATGGCGCCCTGCCCCTGCGCCAGCATGAACGGCAGCACCGCGTGACAGCACCAGAGGGTGGGAAACAGTGAGCGCCGGATTTCCGCTTCGATTTCTTCGACCCGATAGTGCTCGAAGGGCTTGGCCCAGATGGTGCCACCCACGTTGTTGATCAGCACATCGATGCGCCCCCGCCAGGCCTGAGCCTCAGCGAAGACTCGGCGACAATCGTCGGATTGCTCCAGGTCGGCGGTGAGCGTCAGGCTGCAGTCATCCTCTAGCTCATGGACCAGGGGCGAACGGTCGATGGCCACCAGCTGTGCCCCTTCCGCCCGCAGCCGCTCGGCTACCGCTCGCCCGATGCCCTGCGCCGCACCAGTCACCACCGCGACCTTGTCGAAAAATCTACCGCTCATGGGACTCTCCTCAGGCAGCGTTGCCGCTAGTCACCACCGTGGGGGTGAATTTCTCGTAGTGGAAGTTGGCGGGCTCGATGCGCCGTTCGCGCAGATAGTGGCGAACAGCGTCCACCATGGGTCGTGGACCGCACAGGTAGATGTCGACGTCACCGCCGTTCAGCGCCTCCCCAGGCAGGTGCTCGGTGACATAGCCCTGGCGCGGGTGCCGGGTGGTTGGGTCGGCGACGCAGGTCAGCACCTGAAGACCCGGCAGGCGCCGCCGATAGGCCTCCACTTCGTCGACCAGCACCAGGTCTTCATCGCGGGTCACGCCATACAGCACGTGGATAGATTGCTCGCAGCCCTGCTCGGCCAACACCGCCAGCATCGACAGGAAGGGGGCGAGTCCGGTGCCGCCGGCCAGGAACAGCAGCGGTCGGCGGACTTCCCGCAGAAAGAAGCTGCCCAGGGGTCCACTCAGGTGCAGCTGGTCGCCGACGCCCGCCTGGGCCAGCCAGCCGCTCATGAGCCCGCCAGGCACCTGCTTGATGAGGAAGCCGGCAGCGGCCTCGCCGGGCAAGCTGCTGAAGGAGTAGGCCCGGGTCTGGCCGCTTCCAGGCACCTCCAGATTCATGTACTGCCCCGGCAGGAAGTCCGGCGCGCGGTCCAGCGTCAGGCGCAGGGTGACAGCGGCATCGCCCAGGGTTTCCAGCGCGGCGACGCTGGCCTGGTAGGTGGCCAGGCCGGTCTTGCAGCGGGCCGCGGGCACGGGTACCCGCAGCACGCAATCGGAGGTCACCGTCATCTGGCAGGTCAACACCTGCCCCTCGGCGGCTTCGCTGGCGCTCAGGGCTTCTTCGAGGTAGCCCCCGCCGAGGGCATAGTCACCCTTCTCGCAGTGGCACTTGCAGGTGCCGCAGACGCCGTCGGAGCAATCCATGGGTAGGTTGATACGCTGGCGGTAGGCGGCGTCGAGCACCGTCTCGCCGGGGTTGCAGTCGATGAAGCGGGTGACGCCGTCTTCGAACGTCAGGGCCAGGGTATAGCTCATGGCGGCGTCCTCCTAGCAGTGGTAGATGTCGATGACCTGGTGGATGTAGTCGTTCTTGAGCACCACCTTCTTGCGGGTGATCAGCGGCTGCGCGCCGCGCAGGTCCAGCTCATAGCAGGAGGTGCCGAAGAAGACGTCGGTGGTGCGGTAGCGGTGGCTCAAGGTCTGCCAGTTGAAACGCAGCTCGGCGGTCGCGGCGTTCGCGGACAGCACCTCCAGGTTGGCGATGAAGTGGGCCGTGCGCGGCTCCGGGGTGCTGGCGCTGGAGCGCTCGGTCTTGATGCGGAAGATGCGATCTTCCAGGCCGTCGCGATTGGCGTAGTAGATCAGCGAGATGTGCGCCTGGGGGTCCTCGACCAACTGGTCGTTGTCGTCCCAGGCGGGCATCCAGAACTGCACCTGGGGGCTGTAGCAGGCGAGCCAGTCGTCCCACTGGCGGTCATCCAGCAGGCGGGCTTCACGGTAGACGAAATCGCGGAGGTGGCTGCGGGACGTGTTCATGCGGCGCTCTCCCCGTCGGTGGCCACCAGGTTGGTGCGCTCCCGTTCGATGGCTCGTTCCAGGACCTGGGTCCAGTAGGCGTGTTGACGTACGAACAATCCCTCGTCCTCGGTGCGCGGGCCGGACAGCAGCGGCGCCATGCCCAGCGCCCGGGCGTTGTCGTCCGCCCCCGTCTGCCAGTGCCGCGCGCCGCGGGAAAGGTCGTTCCATAGCTCCGTGCTGCCCTGGTAGCCGCTCTGGCAGGCGCGGAATTCCTCCAGGTCGTCCGGTGTGCCCATGCCGCTGACGTTGAAGAAGTCCTCGTACTGGCGGATGCGCAGGGCGCGGTCGGCAGCGCTTTCGCCCTTGGGAGCGAAGCAATAGATGGTCACCTCGGTCTTGTCGACCGCCAGGGGCCGCACGACCCGGATCTGGGTGGAAAACTGATCCATCAGGTAGACGTTGGGGTAGAGCCCCAGGTTGCGGGTCTGGCCGACGATGAGATCGGCCCGCTGCGCACCGAGTCGCTCGCTGAGCGCCTCGCGCTGGGCGTACACCGGACGCACCTCGGGGTTGAGCAACTGGGTCCAGAGCAGGAGGTGGCCATGCTGGAATCCGTAGACGCCGCCGACGCTCCTGGACCAGCCATTGGCGTCCACGGTACGGGTGCCCTCGGCCTCGTAGTTGCGCCGCTGCATGGTGGCGGAGTAGTTCCAATGCACGGAGCTGACGTGGTAGCCATCCGCGCCGTTCTCCATTTGCAGCTTCCAATTGCCATCGTAGGTGTAGGTGGAGTTACCGCGTAGCACCTCCAGCCCATCGGGTGCCTGGTCGACGATCTGGTCGATGATGACCCGGGTTTCGCCGAGGAAGTCGGCCAATGCGGGCACCGCGGCGCTGAGCGAGCCGAACAGGAAGCCGCGATAACTTTCGAAGCGGGCCAGGCGGGTCAGGTCATGGGAGCCCTCGCAATCGAATTGCTCCGGGTAGGCGCCGTGCTTGCCATCCTTGACCTTGAGTAGCTTGCCGCTATTGCTGAAGGTCCAGCCATGGAAGGGACAGGTGAAGGAGCCCTTGTTGCCCTGCTTGCGGCGGCAGAGCATAGCGCCACGGTGAGCGCAGGCGTTGACCAGCCCGTGCAGGTCGCCCTGCTTGTCGCGAGTGATCATCACCGGCTGGCGGCTGATCCAGGTGGTGAAGTAGTCGTTGACGGCGGGAATCTGGCTGTCATGGGCCAGATAGACCCAGCCGCCTTCGAAGAGGTGCTTGAGCTCCAGTTCGAACAGCGCGGGATCGGTGAAGACGCTGCGGCGGCAACGGAAGACGCCACGGGCCGGGTCGTCTTCGACGGCGCTGGCAACCTGCCGGGCAAGGCGGTCGAGCATGCTGATCATGGGGGTGACCCTCGTTTGTTGTTGTATCAGGCGGAGGTAGTCACCCGGCGCGACGCCGACATGGCGTTCGAACAGGCTGTAGAGCGTACGGCGGCTGACATTGGCGACCTGCATCAGGCGCTCGACGCTGATGTCTTCGCCGAGATGCTCGTCGATGAAGGCCTGCAGCACCTCGAAGCGATGGCCGCTGGCGGCGAATACGGAGGTCGCCGACCAGGTGCTGTTCGCCACCCGCGCCAGCAGCTTGCCGGCCACCAGGCGCTCGTACAGCGCCGAGGTACCTGGCGTGGTGAGTTCTTCCGCTTCCTGGCACAGCAACTCCAGCAACGCCAGGAAGTTGCCCACGGCGGCAGCGCCAGCGGCCTGGGGCTCGAAGCGAATGCCCGCGGTGGGTAGTGGACGGCCCTGGGTCAGGCAGGCGGTCTCCAAGACCCGCACCGGCAGGGTGAGAATGAATTTCTCGCAATCGTCCGAGTAGGTGAGATCGACCGGCTCATCGGGATTGATCAGCAACATCTGCCCTGGCGCATAGACACGCTCTCGTCCTGCCCCGCGCGCCAGGCAACGTCCCTGGAGCAGCACCTGCAGGTGAAAGACGCTTTCCAGGGCCGGACTGGTGACCTGTACCTGGCCGCCATAGCTCAGGCGGCAGAGATCGAGGCTGGAGAAGGTCCGGTGCAGGATGCTCGCCCGTGGGCGGCCGCGTACCGGCAGGCGAATGCGGTGATGGCCCACGTGTTCGTTGACGTAGGCGGACACGGTGGTCGCATCGGCCTGGGCGAACACCAGACTGCGCTCGCTGAGCAAGGTCATGGTCGTAACCCTCTTGTTGTTGTTCTGTGTGATAGAGGCGAACGGCAAAGCCCGGGACGCGAGGCGCCCCGGGCTGTCGATGGGTCGAGACCGGACTCAGGCCTCCAGGGCGCGAACCCGATCGCGACGTTCCTCGGCGGCCGGCTCGGCGGCGGGCGGCAATTCGAAGTCGAATTCGATTTCGGCGAAGCGCCCGGAGACGCCGAGGCCTTCGGCGCGCGCCGGGTGCTGACGAAACCGGTGAGCCTGGCCCGGCTCGCCGAACAACCCTTCATCCTCTACCCAGGCTCCCCGCGCCCCAGCTATGCCGACCATGTGCTCAAGTTGTTCGCCAGCGAGGGGCTCGCCATTCACGTGGCCCAGACCCCCAACGAACTGCAGACCGCCATCGGCCTGGTGGCGGCCGGGGTCGGCGTGACCCTGGTACCGGCCTCGGTGCAGCGCCTGCATCGCGACGACATCGGCTATACCGCCTTGCTGGACACCCAGGCCACCTCCCCCATCGTGGTGAGCTACCGGGCCGGCGACGGCTCGCCGATGCTGCTGGAGGTGCTGACGGAACTGCAGCGCCTCGACTCCGGGCAGGAGCCCGCGGTCTAGGCGACGCTCGCCCTCCTCAAGTCATGAAGACGGCACCGCTGGCCGTGGCACTCCGAGTGGCAACCGCTGCGGCGGATCGCCCGCGCAGCGCTGCCTTCAGGCCGGAAAGTCGGCCAAACGCCCGGGTCGTCCTGCCGGCGTGCGCAACGATCGGCCAGGGTCGGCCAGTCGGATGCGCCGATGAGCTACCGCGTCGACCAGGGCCTCGTCGTGGCTCACCAGCAGGATGGCGGCCCCGCGCTCCTCGGCCACCTCCACCAGCAGCTCGATCATGTCTCTCTGGCTGACCAGGTCGAGGCGCGAGCTGGGTTCGTCGGCGAAGATCAGCGCAGGATCGAGCAGCAGGACCCGCAGCAGCGAGAAGCGCTGGAGTTCTCCCCCGGAAATGGCGCCCGGCAGACGATCCAGCAGACGTTCGTCGAGGCGCAGTCGGCGCATCAGGTCACCGATGCGGTTGGCGTCGAGGCGATGCAAGCGGATCAGATCCGCCAGCAGCCGACGGATCGTCGTCGTCGGCGCGAAGGCCGACACCGGGTCCTGGTGCAATTTCTGGAAGGCGACGCGGGAAAGACCCGGATCACGTCGGAGGATGCCCCGGCTCGGCGCGCCGAGTCCCAGGAGGATGTCGCCGAGCGTGGACTTGCCACAGCCGGACGGCCCGGTGACGCCGAGGATCTCACCGGGATGGACGGTGAAGGACAGCTCGGCGAAGAGTTGGCGCCCGCCCCGCTCCGCCGCCAGCCCCTCGGCCGTTACCAGCGCCGCACCGCTTGCCTGGCGCGGTTGCCGCCGGGGCCAGTGCCTGGGATCGGCCGCCAGCAGTTGCCGGGTATAGGCGTGGCGTGGCGCGCCGAACACCTGTTCCGCCGGTCCCGACTCGATCACCCGCCCCTCGAGCATGATCAGCACCTCGCCACCGAGGCGCCGGGCGACCTCCAGGTCATGGGTAATCAGCAGCAGGCTGCCACCCCCGGCCAACATCGACGCGAGCAGGCCGAGCACCTCGTCGATGCGGTCGCGATCCAGCCCCTTGGTGGGCTCGTCGGCGATCAGTACCGGCGCGCCACCGGCGTGGGTGGCGGCGAAGGCCAGGCGCTGCGCCATGCCGCCGGACAGCTGGAAGGGATACTTCTGCTCCGCGCCCGCCAGACCCAGTCGCGCCAGATCGGCACTGGCCTTCTGCCGCGCCCCTGCCGTCGTGAGCCCGACCACTCGGCGATAGGTCTCGCTCACCTGGGCCAAGGCCCGCATGGTCGGGTCCAGACTCAGCCAGGGCTCCTGGGGCAGCACCGCCAGGCCCCTACCCCACAGGCGCCTGCGTCCGGTCTGGTGCCCGTCCTCACTGAAGCCGTCCGCCAAGGCTATCCGGCCATGGGCTTCGAGGCCCGCCGGCAGGTTACCGACGATACCCTGGGCGAACAGACTCTTCCCGGAACCGGTCTCGCCGATGATCGACAGCACCTGCCCCGGCGCCAGGTCGATGGACAGCGGCTCGACCAGTCGCGTCCCGCCACTGCGGATCTCCAGCGCCGACGTCCTGAGCAGCGATGTCATGACTTGCGTCCTCCGGTGGCCAACAGCAGCGCCAGCACGGTCAGAAAGATCGCGCAGATCGGCAGGGCGATGACCCAGGGGGCCTCGGCGTAGTAAGGCAGCAGCTCGGTGATCATGAGCCCCAGTTCGGCGGTGGGCGGTCGGACACCGATGCTGACGAAACCCAGCGCGGCGATCGCCATGATGGTGGAAGCGGCCCCGAAGGCGGCGATGGTCAGCAGCACCGGGGCCAGTTGCGGCCAGAGATGTCGACGCAGGATGTAGGCCGGCCCGAAGCCCAGCAACCGACTCGCCACGACCGCTGGCGACACCAGCACCGTCCGCGACAGCGCGCGGGTCATGCGGAAATATTCCACCCAGAGCACCAGGGCCACGGCGCTGTAGAGCGCCATGAAGGAACCGGGAAACACCGCGACGATGAGCAGAACCAGCAACAGGCCGGGGACGGCCAGGAACAGCTCAGCCAGCCCGCCCAGCAGCTTGTCCACCCAGCCGCCCTTCCAGGCTGCCAGGATGCCCAGCAGCACGCCGGGAACGGCGGCGGAGCAGACGCTGATGAGGGCCAGACCCAAGGAAAAACGCAGGGCGACGGCGAGTCGCGCCAGCATGTCGCGCCCCAGGTGGTCGGTCCCCAGGGGATAGGCGCCACTGGGTGACGAGAGGATCGCCGAATAGTCCTGACGAGCGATGTCGCCCGGCCAGAGCAGCGGGACGAGCACGGCGAAGGCGACCAGGCTGACCAGCAGCCCCAGCCCCAGCCCCAGCGTGCGCGCGCCCTTGCCCGCGGGGGGTGCCGCCAGGACGGCGGCGCTCTCCGGGTTCATGCGTTTCTCCCACGCGGATCGAGCAGCAGGTTGGCCAGGTCGACCACGGTATTGAGGAGCACGAACAGCAGGCCCATCGCCAGGGCCGTACCCTGCACCATGGGCACGTCGCGCTGGACGATGGCATGGACCAGTCCGTGGCCGATCCCGGGCCAGGCGAACAACGTCTCGACCACCACTACGCCCTCGATCAGATACACCAGCTGCACGCCCAGGTAGGTCACCACCGGCACGCCGATGTTGCGCAGGCCGTGGCGCAGGAATACGCTGGCGCCGCTCAGGCCCTTGAGCCGGCCGAAATCGTAGTAGGCCGAGGCGGCCACCGCCACCGTCGCGTCCTGGGCGACGCGGGAGGACACCGCAGCGAGCCCCAGGGCCAGCGTCAGGGTGGGCAGGACGCTGTGCCAGAAGGTGCCGTGCCCCGCCGCGGGGAGCAACCGCCAGGAAATGGCGAAGGCCAGCACGAAGAGTACGCCCAGGACGAATTGCGGCAATGCCCGGATCGCCGTGGTCAGCACCAGCAGTCCGCGATCCAGCAGGCGGCCGGGACGCAGACCGGCGAGCACGCCCAGGGGCGGTCCCAGCAGCAGCGACAGGCAGACGGCGCCGATCGCCAGGCGGATGGAGCTGCCCAGCGCATGGGTGACCACGTCGATCACCGGCTTGCCGGAGACCAGGGAATGGCCCAGATCGAGGGTCAGCAACTGGCCGATCCAGGCCAGGAAGCGCCACGGCAGGGGCTGGTCGAGATTCAGCTCGGCGCGCACCGCTTCGGCGGCGGCCGTGTCCACCAGGTCGTAGCCATAGCGGCCGGCCGCGATGCGGTAGGCGGCGTCGCCCGGCAGCAGACTCATGAAGAGGAACGTCAGGGCGCCGACCAGTAACGCTACCAGACCCGCCTGCGCCAGACGGAAGGCAAGCAGGCGCGTCATTCGACCCACCGCATCTTGCTCAGCCCGAAGGTGCGCTCGAAAGGATCGATGAAGGCCCCTTCGACGGCGTTCGACACGGCCATCGTCTGGCGGTACCAGGCCACCGGGATCACCGGCAGGTCTTGCTGCACCTGCGCCATGGCGAGGTAGCGCTGGCGCTGCTGCTCGGCGGGATCATCGGTAGCCAACAGCGCGGCCAGTGCCTGATCGAAGGCCGGGTTCTTCCAGCCCAGCGGCCCCCACTCGGTGCCGCCGCCGCTGAAGTCATTGAGCAGCGTGACCAGGGGATCGGGTACCAGCGCGAAGTTGCGACCATAAAGGGCCAGCTGCAACGATCCGTCGTTGTGGGCGGCAGGAATGGCACTGGAGTTCTCAACGGCGACCTCCACGTCTACTCCCACTTCACGCAATTGCGCCTGCAAGGCCGTGGCGATCAGTGGCAGTTCGGGACGATCGGAATAGGTCAGCAGCTTGAGCTTGAGCGGCTTGCCGTCCTTCTGGAGGATACCGTCGGCCCCTGCTGTCCACCCCTGGCCGGCCAACAGCCTACGCGACGCCGCCGGATCGTAGCCCAGCGGCGCCAATCCCGGATCGTGCCAGGCCGGTACGTTCCGGGCGAACAACTGGGTCGCTCCGGTGCCCGGCGCGCGCAGTACGGCTGCGGCGACGCCTTCGCGCTGGATCGCCAGGCTGAGCGCCTGCCGAACCGCGACTGGAGCAGTGGCGCCGGCACCGGCATTGGCCGTCAGCAGCACCACCCGCGGGACCGGCTCGACCAGCACCCTCAGGCCGCTGGCGCGCTGGAGCTTGGCGATACTCGGCGGGTCAAGCTGGAACACCAGCTCGGCATCACCGCTCTCGGCCATCAGGGTGCGGGTCTCACCCCGACCGGCGGCCAGGTAGGTGGTCTTGGCGATCGCCGGCTGGACGCCCCGATAATCCGCGAAACGCTCGGCCGCCAGCCGCTGCGGCGGCTCCAGCAGCGTCACCCGATACGGCCCGCTACCGATGATCCGCTGCACCTTGCCGTCGGCATCGTAGGCCGCGGGGGCGAGGATGCTGGTGGACGAATGCGCCAACAACGCCAGTAGCGGTTTGAAGGGCCTGGTGAGCTGAATCACCACCTCGTTGCCTTCCGCGGTGACCGCCGTTATCCCGGCCTGCTTGAGCACCCCGGGTTTGCCCCGGGCCGCATTCAGGGCCGCCGCCGCAACCGGTGCGGTCAGGTCACTACCATCATGGAATTTCACCCGCTGGAGAACGGCCAGCCGCCAGGTCAAACCATCGGCCGACTCCGTCCAGCGCTCCGCCAATCCCGGCAGCGGTCGCCCCTGGGCATCCACCTCCAGCAGCGTCTCGGCGATCTGCATCCGCTGGAAGACGAAGCCGGAGATGGACGGATCGAGGCCACCGATCTCGAACGGGCCAACCACATCTAATACGCGATCCTGGGCGAAGGCGCCAGGGGTGGTCAGGAGAGTCAGCGCCGATACCGAGAGGACGGCGCGCAAGAAGGGAGGGATGAGCATGGCGTTCCTTGGGTAGACGAATCACCCGGGCCAGCGACATCCAGTGCGGCCCGGGCACTCCACGAAAGGCGCACGTTATATCATAACGAACACATGACATCTGAAAGATGGCCGCTCTGGCAACATCCCGACACAACAGTGGGTGCCGACGTAGGCGGGAACGCCCGCCCTATCCCCTCGGTAGTGCATGGACGCCGTGACAGGGTGGAGTGGCCGCAGCCACCCTACCCCTTGCGACAGCTCAGGTCAGGCCGCGACACTCAGGCTGCTGCCGCTATCCGTGGCGGAGCCGTAGCTACCGATGCTCTGATACTGACGCAAGACCGCCTGCACCAGCTGATCGTACGGGCTCGACGTCGCCTGGTCGGCCCTATCGCTGGAGGACGAGCCGCCGTCGCTCGCCTTCGGCGGCGGTGGCGGCAGGCGACCCTGCGCACCGCTCGCGAGATCGCCTGGGGACTCACCGTTCCGGGCACCACCCGCGGCGGTCGGGGGTGCGAACGCCGAGGCGAATTCGTTCTCGCCGACGCTGCCGTCGCCATCCTGATCCAGCATGCCGAGCAGCTTGTCGACGTCGATATCGCCACTGGTGTCGCTGCTGTCCCGGCTGGCGCTGGCCGCCGTGGTGAGCTCGCTCTTGCTGATGCTGCCGTCACCGTCGCCGTCGAGCTTGGTGAACAGCTTCTTCAGCGGGTTATCGTCATCGCTGCTACCGATACCACTGTTCGCGCTGCTGCCGCAGTTGCCTTTGATCGCGCCGGCACTGCCGTAGTAGCTGGAGTAGCCACTGCCTATTCCGCTGATCATGGGGTTCTCCTGAAAGATACGGGACCTAGGTATCCCGCACGATCCAGTATTGATCGCCCACGTATCGCCGATTTACCTCCTTTGTATGCCCGCCGACACAACCTGGGACGAAGGGCGGTGCAGCGTCACCTGGCAGGTCAGGCCACCCCCGGGCGTTTCCCCGAGACTCAACTCGCCACTCATGTGCGCCGCGGCCTCGCGAGCGATGGCCAGTCCCAGACCGGTGCCGCCCGAGGACCTGCTGCGCGAGGCCTCCAGTCGATAGAAGGGCTCGAAGACCGCCTCGCGATAACCGTCGGGAATGCCCGGTCCGTGATCGACGATACGAATGATCAGACGCTCGGGGCGTTCCACTAGCTGGATTTCCGCGTGCCCTGCGTAACGCAAGGCATTCTGCAGCAGATTGCTCAGGCATGAACGCAGTGCCATCGGTGCCACCAGCAGCGGGACGCAGGTGCCCTCGACGGATACCTGGGCGCCCTCTTCCTCGGCATCCTCGGCCATGGCTTCGACCAGCGCCTGGACATCGCACAGCACCGGGCATTCCTCACGATGCTGTTCGCGCAGATACCTCAGGGTGCCGTCGAGCAGCGCGATCATGTCGTCCACGTCCTGGCTGACACGGGCATGCAGGCGCGGATCGTCTATGTCTTCGATGCGCAGCTTCACCCTGGCCAGGGGCGTGCGCAGGTCGTGGGAGATGGCGGTGAGCATGCGACCTCGCTGCTGGATCTGCTCGAGCAGGTGCTGGTGCATGCGATTGAGGGCTCGCGCGGCCTCGCGAGTTTCCCACGGCCCGGTGACGGGAATGGGCGAACCATCCAGATTGTGGCTCAGATGCTCCGCGGTCTGCGTCAGTTGGCGCAGGGGGCGCGTCAGCAAGCGGGCGCCCAGCCAGGCGGCGATCACCAGGGACCCCAACTGGAATACCAGCGGCCCACCCAACAGCCACTCCACCCGTCGCCACAGGCTCGGCTCCTCGTCGGCGAAGCGCTCCGGTGGGGGCGGTGGCCGGTCGTAGGGCGCTTCCCTTACCGAAAGCGGCGGCCGGGGCGGCGGCCGGTCGCCAAACTCGTGCCGGAACCAGAAGAACGCCAGCAAGTGCCCCAGCAGGATGGCCAACAGGAACACCCCGAACAGGCGTGCAAACAAGGTATCCAGGCGCCGCATGGCTAGTTGCCTATCTGCTTGGCATCGAACAGATAGCCTTCGCCGCGCACCGTCTTGATCAAGTGCGGCGCCCGGGGATCGTCCCCGAGCTTCTGCCGCAAACGTGACACCTGCAGATCGATGCTGCGATCGAAGGCTTCGATGGCGCGCCCCCGGGTGGCGTCGAGCAATTGCTCCCGGCTGAGCACGTGACGCGGATGTTCGATGAACACCCACAGCAACCGTACCTCCGCATTCGACAGAGGCACCATCACGCCCGCCGGGGAATGCAGCTGATGCAGGACACCGTCGAGCTTCCAGCCATCGAAACTGACGCAGGTGCGTGGCGCCTTGCGGGGTGCATGACGGTTTTCCTGGGTTCGCCGCAACACCGACTGGATACGGGCCACCAACTCCCGGGGTTCGAAGGGCTTGGCCATGTAGTCGTCTGCGCCCAGCTCCAGCCCGATGATCCGGTCCGCAGGCTCGCATTGTGCGGTCAGCATCAGGATCGGAATACCGCTGTCCCGGCGCAATGACCGGCAGAGCGATAGGCCATCCTCGCCCGGCAGCATCAGATCGAGCACGACTAGGTCGAACGTCTCTTCCGCCAGCGCCTGGCGCATCTCCCGCCCATCCCCCACACCCCGGGCATGGATGCTGAACCGCGCCAGATAACCGCAGATCAACTCGCGGATCGGCGGATCGTCGTCCACCAGCAGGATGCGGGACGTCCAGCGCGGGGATTCGGAAGAGAGCGACATCAAGGCTACCTGAACAGTCATACCATCTGGACGTGCATGCTAGCCGCTTGGCGCATCGAGCAGCTATGGCTTGGAATGTAGGCTTGTGTAAAGGTGGTCAAGAGCCGGATACGGAGCTAGAGCCTGCCAGGCAGCCAACCACCCGCAGTCGAGACGCCGTAGGCGCACGACGATGATCGCGATTGCGAAGCCATTCGTTCGATGGTACATCGGACCCAGCGCCCGTCGCCCTGCAGAGGGCTGGGGAGTGAAGCTGTCAGGACTCGCGCTTCAGCGCTCAGCGAAACGCGGCCCTTAGCGAACAAAAACAAAAACTGCCGTGCCTCCTTTCGGAACGCCATCCTTGACGAGCAGATCAGCCGCATCGGCCAGCCCTGAAACGAACCCGGAGCCCGTCGCGCTCAATGTCCTGCTGCAGGCCTGTGGCCAGGGCAATCGCCTGGCCTTCGAAACGCTCTACCGCGTGACCTCGAGCAGGCTGTTCGGCGTGTGCCTGCAGTACGTGGACAATCGTGCGGAGGCAGAAGAGGTATTGCAGGAGGTCTATACCGTCATCTGGCTCAAGGCCGGCACCTTCGACGCCAGACGCTCCAGCGCCCTGACCTGGATGGCGACCATCGCGCGGCACAAGGCCATCGACCGGCGTCGAGCACAGCATCGCCACGAGTCGCTCGACAGCCTTTCCGAATGGCCGGCCCCCCAGTCCGTGGTCGAAGACTTCGAAGCGGATCGACAGCGTCGCCAGATCGACCACTGCCTGAATACTCTGGGAAAAGATCAGCAGACCTACATCCGGGTCGCCTTCTTCGAGGGCTACTCCTATGCCGAACTGGCCGCTCGCCATAGCATCGCACTGGGTACGATGAAAAGCTGGATTCGGCGTGGCCTCCTGCAACTGCGAGCGTGCCTGGGACTATGAACGACGACGATACTCCCCCGGTCGACCAGTCTTCGCTGCTCATCGCGGAATACGCTCTGGGCGTACTGTCTGCGGATGAACGCCTCCAGGTGGAAGAACTCGTGCGGCGAGAACCTACCCACCAGGAGGAGCTCGCGGCTTGGCAGCAGCATTTCGCCGACTGGCTCATCGAGTTTCCGGTCGTCGAACCCTCGGCCCACGTCTGGCAGGGTATCCAGCAACGGCTGTTCCCAACGGAGAAGCTGCCGCCCGCGCCGATACGTCGTTGGAACGACGCACGCCTGTGGCGCTGGAGCACGGCACTGGCACTGGCGGCCTCGCTCGTTCTAGCGCTATTGGTGGTGTTACGCCCGCTTCAGGCGCCGGCGCCCGCCCTGCTCGCCCGCCTGGAACAGAGCGATGGCAACCTGCTGTTCAGCGTCACGCTGCAAGAGGGCGCTCGGCAACTGCTGTTCGTGCCTACTAACCAATCCTATTGGCCAGGCAAGAGCGCCGAGGCCTGGATCATAACGGCTGACGGCAAGCCTCATTCGCTGGGCCTGCTACCGGATGACGCGGCCGTGACCCTGGCCGTGCCCACCGCCCTCGGCAAGGCAATGACCCCGGGAGCCGTGCTGGCGGTCTCGCTCGAGCCACGAACCGGTTCGCCGACAGGCTCTCCGACGGGACCGGTCATCGCTCAAGGAAAAATAATCGCACTCTGATGCATCCATTTGCCGGACCGCTCCGTACATTCATCACCCTCATCCGGAGGGCTGAAGAACTCAGGAGACGCAACATGCACACCTTGCTCAAACGAATTGCCGTTGTAGCCAGTTTCGCGATCCTTTGCGCCACCGCCCCGCTCAGCTTCGCCGCCGATACCGTCATGGTCGGTGGTGCCCCCATGTACCCGTCCAAGACCATCGTCGAGAATGCGGTCAACTCCAAGGACCACACCACCCTGGTAGCCGCCGTCAAGGCAGCGGGTCTGGTCGACACCCTCAACGGTAAAGGTCCCTTCACGGTCTTCGCTCCGACCAACGAAGCCTTTGCCAAGCTGCCAGCCGGTACGGTCGATACCCTGGTCAAGCCCGAGCACAAGGCCGACCTGACCAAGATCCTGACCTACCACGTCGTGCCTGGCACCCATACCGCCAAGCAGCTGATGGCCGAGGCCAAGATGCATGGCGGCATGACCAAGCTGAAAACGGTCCAGGGAGAGGACCTGACCGTGAAATTGCACGACGGCAAACTCTGGGTAGTCGACGCCAAAGGCGGCAAGGCAGCGGTCACCATCGCCGACGTGATGCAGTCGAACGGCGTGATCCATGTGGTCGATACCGTGCTGATGCCGAAGTAACAGTCTGGTACCTGGCGGACACTGGTAGCCAGTGTCCGCTTCCACTCACGCTTGATCCGCGTCAGTCACCTGCGGCCGCGAAACCCACTGCTATGGCTAGCAATAGCAGAAAGCGCCGCCCGGACTGTCTTTAGCCAAATCGATCATGACCGATCTGGCTAAGAACGCTCCGTCAGCACGAGAAAACCAACCTCGGACACAGCTATGTGCATACCCTGGCGAGGGATGCCAACCACGACTTTCCGCCTACCATCGAAGGCCGGACTTTCCTGATAGACTCAGCCCTTATCTCCCGCATGCCGCGGACCTGGACCACGACATCCGATCAGCCATCTTTCGGCGATCGGCCATCAACTGTCTCCTTCCGAATCAACTCATGCCCCTTTGCGTTGCTAGCTTCTATTGCAACGGCTGAAAGTTGGCAAACCAGGCTCTACACAGACGTACCAAGATGCTTGCCGAAACCGCGTCAAACCCAGCAACCCCGCGCCCCGAGCCGTCCCGCCGCTTTTCCGTGGCGCCGATGATGGACTGGACCGATCGTCATTGCCGCTATTTCCACCGCCTGCTGTCGCAACACGCCCTGCTCTATACCGAGATGGTCACCACCGGCGCCCTGCTGCACGGTGACTCCCAGCGCTTCCTCCGGCACGCTGAGACCGAGCACCCCTTGGCGCTGCAACTGGGCGGCAGCGTGCCGGCCGAACTGGCCGCCGCGGCGCGGCTGGGCGAGCAGGCGGGCTATGACGAGATCAACCTGAACGTCGGCTGCCCCAGTGACCGGGTGCAGAACAACCTGATCGGCGCCTGTCTGATGGCCTATCCCGAGCGGGTGGCCGACAGCGTCAAAGCGATGCGCGATGCCGTGGCTATCCCGGTGACGGTCAAGCACCGCATCGGCATC
The DNA here is from genome assembly GCA_036946245.1 of Pseudomonas oryzihabitans. Lineage (GTDB taxonomy): Bacteria > Pseudomonadota > Gammaproteobacteria > Pseudomonadales > Pseudomonadaceae > Chryseomonas > Chryseomonas oryzihabitans_G. The sequence continues at coordinate 3,181,891 of JAQIJM010000001.1, read as the reverse complement.
TCCGGGCGCGACAGCTACGAGGCCCTGCGGGACTTCGTCGGTCAGGTCGCCGAGGCCGGTTGCCGCAGCTTTACCGTGCATGCGCGCATCGCCATCCTCGAGGGTCTTTCGCCCAAGCAGAATCGCGAGATCCCGCCGCTGCGCTACGACGTGGCCGCGCAGCTGGTGCAAGATTTTCCGGATCTCGAGTTCATCCTCAACGGCGGCATCAAGACCCTGGACACCTGCCGCGAACAGCTGCAGGTCTTCGATGGCGTGATGCTGGGTCGCGAGGCCTATCAGAATCCCTATCTGCTCGCCGAGGTGGACGCGGCGCTCTACGGCTGCGACCGTCCGCAACCGACCCGTCATGACGTCATGCTGCAGCTGCGACCCTATGTCGAGGCGCATCTGCAACAGGGTGGTCTCATCCACCACGTCACGCGCCATATCCTGGGCCTGGCGCAGGGCTTTCCCGGCGCGCGGCGCTTCCGTCAGCTGCTGTCCACCGATCTGCATCGCAGCCCTGAACCGCTGCGCCTGTATGACGAGGCCACTGAACTTCTCAGAGGCCACTGAGTCACGTCTCCACGATGTCCATTCGCTAACCGAAGGAAAGACCTGCCATGAGCAAGCTGGAACAACTCAAGCAATACACCACGGTCGTCGCCGATACCGGCGATCTGGACGCCATCGCCCGACTCAAGCCCTACGACGCCACCACCAACCCCTCGCTGCTGCTCAAGGCCGCTGCCCTACCCCGCTACGAAGACCATCTGCAGGCAGCTTTCAGTGGCGCCAATGGTGACATCGGCCTGGCCTGCGATCGCTTCGCCGTCGCCGTGGGTGGCGAGATCCTCAAGCTGATCCCCGGCCGCATCTCCACCGAGGTCGATGCACGCCTGTCCTTCGATACCGCCGCCACCCTGGATCGCGCCCACCGTCTGATCGAACTCTACGAAAAGGCCGGCATCGGCAAGGACCGCGTGCTGATCAAGATCGCCTCCACCTGGGAAGGCATCCGCGCCGCCGAGCAACTGGAGAAGGAAGGCATCCAGACCAACCTGACCCTGCTGTTCTCCTTCGCCCAGGCCGCGGCTTGTGCGGACGCCGGCGTCTTCCTGATCTCGCCCTTCGTCGGTCGCATCTACGACTGGTACAAGAAAGCCGAAGGCCGTGACTACGAAGGTGCCGAAGATCCGGGCGTGAAGTCCGTGACCCGCATCTATCAGTACTACAAGGCCAATGGCTACAAGACCGTGGTGATGGGTGCCAGCTTCCGCAACCTGAACCAGATCGAGCAATTGGCCGGCTGCGACCGCCTGACCATCAGCCCCGAGCTGCTGCAGCAGCTGTCGGAAGCCCAGGGCGACCTGCCGCGCGTGCTGACGGCGGATAGCCAGGGTGGCGAGCCCAAGCAGCAGCTGAACGAGGCGGCCTTCCGCTGGGCGCACAACGAAGATGCCATGGCCACCGAGAAACTGGCCGAGGGTATCCGCCAGTTCGCGCGCGATCAGGAAAAGCTGGAAGTGCTGCTGCCCGGCAAGCGCTAAGCGACTACTCGGTCAGTGCCTTTCCAAGGCACTGACCAGATCGCGAAAGGCATTGCGGTTGGATTCGTTGAGGCCCATCAACACCCGATGGGCTTCCAACACGCGACTGCGCACCTCGGCTTCGGACTGATCCTGCGGTGGCAGATCGGTCAGGCATTCGGGGCAAGGCAGTACGGCCTCGACGATATTGAACACCTGATCGAAACCCATGGAATCCAGCAGCCGCAGGATGTCGGGGTTGTTCGTCGTCAGCATGGGCAGCAGACCGATGCGCTGCCGCGAGAGGATGGACAGCTTGGCCAGCAGGCCCAGGGTGGTGCTGTCGATGCTCTGCGTCTCGGTCAGGTCGATGACGATGGACGAGAAGTTCAGCGACGAGAAGATATGCTCGATGGTCGCATCCAGCGCCGAACAGAGGGTCAGGCGCACCTCGCCGGTGAATTTCAGGACGAAGGTGCCGTCCTGCTCGGCAAATTGGATTTTTCCGGTGCTCATGCCAGATTCCTGCTCAACACCAGCAAAGCGATATCGTCAGGCATTTCGTTGACCGCTGCCAGATCAAGGGCTTCACTCAGGCCTGCCAGTGTACCGCCGGCGCGGCGGACGTGTTCGGGCAGGCTGCTTTCTTTCTCTTTCAAATTGTCTCCCGGCAGCAGATCGAAGATGCCATCCGAAAAGAGGGTCAGGCTGAAGCGCTCCGGCAAAGCCATCTGATAATCATTGTAGGTGGCCTCCTGAAACAGGCCCACCGGCAGCCCCTTGCCTTCCAGGAAGCGGGTCTTGTCCGGGGTGTGCAGGACCGGCAACGGCAGGTGCCCACCGATGCTGTAGCTCAGGGTCTCGGTGGTCTCGTCGATCACCCCGCCCAGCATGGTCACGTGTTTGCCCAATTTGCAATCGAGCAGCCCCCGGTTTATATGGCCGAGCACGTCCGACGGTTTGAATTCCGGCAGTGTTCCGTTGCGCTTGGACTCGTACAGCAACCGGGTGGTCATGAACTTGAGCAGCACCGTGACGAACGCCGACGACGCGCCATGCCCGGATACGTCCGCCAGATAGAAGGCGACCCGGTGCTCGTCGATGCGAAAGTAGTCGACGAAGTCGCCGGACAGGTACAGCGACGGAATGATCTCGTGGGCGAACTTCAAGCCCTCGGTTTCCCAGGGCGTCACTGGCAGCATGTTCATCTGCACGTGGCGGCCGGCGTTCTGGTCTTCCTGCAACAGGCTGAGGCTGGCCTGCAACTCGCGATTGGTGTTTTCCAGCTTGACCCGGTAGCGGTCATTCTCGAGGCGCAGCCGGGCACGATCCAGCGCTCGATTCACCGAGTGCTCTAGCACCACGAGATCTTCCAACGGCTTGATCAGGTAATCGGCGGCGCCCAGGCGCAGCGCTTCGACGACATCACTCATCACCCCCGCCCCGGACAGTACCAGCACGGGCGTATCGATGGAGAACTCGCTGATCCGGCGCAACAGCGTCAAGCCATCGACCTGCGGCATGCGCAGGTCACAGATGATGAGGTCAGGCTGTTCACGCTCGAAGATCTGCAGACCCTGCTGGCCATTGCTGGCCTGCAGGACATTGAAGCCACTGTCCTCGAGATAATCGGCGAGACTGAGGCGAACCACCTCGTCATCGTCAATGATCAGGAGCGTGGCAGGCGTATTAGACATAGAGGATCCAGGCATGCACCCGAACGGCTAACCGACGGACGCTATCCGACACGGGCCACGGTGATTACGACACGGCGAGACACTACTCCCATCCACCCAGGCGTTCAAGCTTGCCAAACGGATGGATTTTCTTTACAGGGTGCCTTTCTTGAGTTTATACCTCAAGCCGAACGCTATCCATCTTTCCCACGCAGTAGGATTGCCATGAGTACCAGCGACCGCTCTTACAGTGAAAAGCGCGACTTCATTCGCATGAACGTCGATTCCCAAGCCATTCTGAAGGTCGGAGACCAGGCCTTCGAGGCCCGCTGCGTCGATCTCTCCAGCACCGGCTTCCAGATCGAGGCTGCCACGGCGCTCGCCGTCGGCGACCGGGTGACGGTGGTCATCCCCTCCAGTCACGCTGAGCTGAAGGGTCTGGAAGCCGAGGCCGAAGTGCTGCGCATCCAGACGACCGACTCGGGCAAGCAGTTGCTCGGACTGTCCGTGCTCGACATGCGCTAGACGCGTCGTGATGAAAAAAGGCAGCCAGAGGGCTGCCTTTTTTCATTATCGAAACGGCGTTAGAAATCGTCCACTACCTGGCCATCCTTGACCTTGAATTCGCGGGTCTGCAGGTAGGCGTTACGGATGAAGACGTACTTGTCGCCAGTGATCAGGCGTTCGGCCTGCAGCAGGCCGGCGCGGGTGTCGACCGTGCTGAGGGCAAAGGCACTGTTGCGAACAGCCACATCGTCCACATAGGGATAGGCGCTGGTGTAGCTGTCCGGGATACGACCGAGGCCGTCACGCACGCTGCTAGGGCCGAAGAACGGCAGTACCAGGTAAGGACCGCTGCTCGCGCCCCACTTGCCCAGGGTCTGGCCGAAGTCCTCGTCATTGCGCTGCAGACCGGCCTTGGTCGCCACGTCTACCAGGCCGAGGCCACCCAGGGTGGTGTTCATCAGCAGACGCGCGGTATCGACCCCGGCATGCTCGACCTTGCCCTGCAGCAGGTCGTTGGCCAGGTTGCGCACGTCACCCAGGTTGTTGAAGAAGTTGCTCACGCCCGTCTGCACGAAGCCCGGCGTGAAGCGCTGGTAGCCCTGGGCGACCGGCTTCAGAGCATAGGTGTCCAGGGTATCGTTGAACACGAAGATCTTGCGGTTGAAGCCTTCCCAGGGATCGGGATTGTCGGCCTCCGCCGCCATCACCTGACCGGCAAACGCCAGGGTTGTCGCCAGCAGCGCTCCCCAGACCCTGGAACCCCGTCGCTCGACCGTCATCGCTTCTCTCCTAGTTGCACTCGGACACCTGAAAGGCGCCGATTATAGTCATAGCTTCGTTACTTTGGCTCGGTGGCCGAGTTCGGTCACTCGATCTTTGACCGGTCGTTGCGGTCAAAGAATCCGGACACAGGAGAAACGCCATGACCACGTCTCATCTGCAGGAACAACTCGACGAACTTCGCCACCAGTTGGACCAGGACCCACCCTCTTCGCCCGAGGACCGGGAAAGTCTGGAGCTTCTGATCCGTGACATCGAGTTCCAGCTGGCCAACGAAGACGCCACCCACACCAGCGACAGCAGCCTGGTGGACGGCGTCAATCTGGCGGTGGAGCGTTTCGAGGTCAGTCACCCGACCATGGCCGGCACGCTCCGGTCGATCATGAACAGCCTGAGCAGCATGGGCATCTGATCACTGCCGGACGTAACGCTCCGCGGCGGGCTGGACGGCATCACTGCTTCGGTAGGGATTGATGTCCAGTCCGCCACGCCGCACATAGCGGGCGAACACGGTCAGCTTCGCCGGCTGCAGCAGCCGCCACAGATCCAGATAGATACGCTCGACGCACTGCTCGTGGAAATCCGCATGCTGGCGGAAGGCGACCAGGTAGCGCAGCAGACTCGCCGGCTCCAGCGCCAACCCCTCTTCATAGTCGACAACCACGGTACCCCAGTCCGGCTGGCCGGTAACCGGGCAGTTCGACTTGAGCAGGTGACTGTAGAACCTCTGACTATCCCGCGCCTGACCCACGCTCAGCAATTCAACCTGCGGGTGGGCGTAGCGATCCAGGCTGATGTCCAACTCGTCGACGCACTGGCCAGCGGGGCGTTGCACACCGCGCGCCGCCCAGTCGTCCAGGGATACCAGGCTGACACCGACGGTACCACCGGCCGCGGCGCTCAGGTCCTTGACCAGTACGGCTTCGAGTTCGGCCAGGCTGGCGAACACCGACTGGTTCAGGGAGTTGAGGTACAGCTTGAAGGACTTGGACTCGATGATGTTGGGCGAATCGGCCGGGATGGCGAATTCGCCGATGGCCACCACCGGCTTGCCGGAGGGAAGCAGCCAGGACAGCTCGTAACAGGTCCAGACGTCCACCCCGCGAAACGGCAGGTCCTGCCCGTCCAGGCCCAGCTCCGCCCACTTGGGCGCGCGCGGGATGGGATAGAGCAGCGACGGGGCGTACTGGCTGACGTACTCGGTGCTTTTGCCCAGGGGCGATAGTTCTACGCTTTGCATGACGCTCTCGACACTCAATGACGCATGCCGCGTCCGCTCACGAGCAGACGGATGCTGACCAGATAAAGCACGACCACGGCAAACAGCATGAAGGCGATCGCCACCCCGATGCGGATGTCGGACACCCCGAGGATGCCGTAGCGGAAGGCGTTGACCATGTGCAGGATCGGATTGACCAGGGACACCTTCTGCCAGAAGGCCGGCAGCAGGTCGATGGAATAGAAGACCCCGCCCAGGTAGGTCAGCGGCGTCAGCACGAAGGTCGGCACGATGGAGATGTCGTCGAAATTGCGCGCGTAGACGGCGTTGATGAAGCCGCCCAGGGCGAAGATCGCCGCAGTCAGGGTGATCACCAGCAGCATGATGCCCAGGTGGTGCACCTGCATGTGGGTGAAGAACAGCGACAACAGGCTGACGATGGCGGCCACGGCCAGGCCACGCAGGATGCCCCCCATGGCATAGCCGATGAGGATGACGTGGGGCGATACCGGCGACACCAACAGTTCTTCCACCGAACGCTGGAACTTGCTGCTGAAGAAGCTGGATACGACGTTGCTGTAGGCGTTGGTGATCACCGACATCATGATCAGACCCGGCACGATGTATTGCATGTAGGTGAAGCCACCCATGCCGCCGATGCGATTACCGATCAGATTACCGAAGATCACGAAGTACAGGACCATGGTGATCGCCGGCGGCAGCAGCGTCTGCGCCCAGATGCGGGTGAAGCGGCGCACTTCACGGTGGACGATGGTCCGCAGCGCCACCAGGTTGGCTTGGAATTCGATACTCATCGGGCGACCTTGGCTAGATTCTTTTCCACCAGGGAGACGAACAGCTCCTCCAGGCGATTGGCTTTGTTTCTCAGGCTCTGCACCTGGATGCCGATGGCGTCCAACTGGCGGAACAGGGCATTGACCCCGCTGGCCTTGTCGATGGCCACCTCGAACGAGTGATCGCCCAGCAGCCTGGTCGGATAGCCTTCCAGTTGCGGCGCCGCCGTCAGCGGTTGGACCGTGTCGACGATGAAGGTCTCGACATTGAGCTTCTGCAGCAGCTTGCGCATGCTGGTGTGCTCGACCAGCTCGCCATGGTCGATGATGGCGATGTTGCGACAGAGCTGCTCGGCCTCTTCGAGGTAGTGGGTGGTGAGGATGATGCTGGTCCCCTGCCCGTTCAGCTCGGTGAGGAAATTCCACATGGAGCGGCGCAGCTCGATATCGACCCCGGCGGTGGGTTCGTCGAGGATCAACAGGCGCGGCTTGTGGATCAGGGCCCGGGCGATCATCAAGCGCCGCTTCATGCCGCCGGACAGCATGCGCGAGGGGGTGTCGCGCTTGTCCCACAGGCCGAGCTGGGTCAGGTATTCCTCGGCCCGCTCGCCGGCGATCCGCGCCGGGATGCCGTAGTAGCCGGCCTGGGTCACCACGATATCGAAGGCCTTCTCGAACTGGTTGAAGTTGAATTCCTGGGGCACCACGCCGAGGCAGCGCTTGAGGCCCGCCGGGTCCTTGTCAAGGTCGTTGCCGAACACCGACACCTCGCCGCCGGACTTGTTGACCAGGGTCGAGAGGATACCGATGGTGGTCGACTTGCCCGCTCCGTTGGGACCGAGCAGTGCGAAGAAATCACCTTCGACCACATCGAGGTCGATGCCCTTGAGCGCGGTGAAGCCGTTGTTGTAGGTCTTGGTCAGACCACGAATGGAGAGAGCTAGACTCATGTGCCTCCCGGCAAGAACTGATTCACGAAGAAAACTGCTACTTCCTATAACCCCGACAGGGGGCAAAGGTTCGATCCTAGTCGAACCAGACAAGGTCGGAGCGTGCCCCTATACTGCGCAGCCGCTTTTTCAGGAGACACCCATGGCCACTTCCTATCTCGCCCACCACGTTGCCCTTCTCGCCCAGCTGCGTGCGGTCCTGGCCGACGTCGGCGCGGCCGAGCAGGTGCCCTCGGAGAACCACGCGCTGTTCCTCGACCGCTTCGACGAACTGGTCTCCGGCCTGCCGCAGGCGCCCGAAGAGTACGCCTATCTCGGCCAGGACCTGCTCAGCCAGATCTTCAGCCGCTATCCGCAGATCGCCCATCGAGTACCGCGCGACCTGCTGTGGTTCTTCGGCGGCGATTGCCTGCACTTCATGCCGGACGAAGAGCTGGCGCTGTACCAGCGACTGGACGAGCGTCGCCATGAGGCGGAATCCCGTGGCGAGGCCTTCGACTGGGCGCAGGAACAGCGCCTGATGGCCCTGCCTGACGACGCCGCGCGCCACTGAAACGCCGAAGGGCTATCGAACCGGTCGATAGCCCTTCGTGTCCGCAACACGCGCTATCTCTAGTAGTAGGCGTTTTCGCGATTGGTGTGGTCGGTCACGTCACGCACCGCGGTGAGCTCGGGAATCCGCTCCAGCAGGGTGCGCTCCACGCCGTCCTTGAGGGTCAGATCGACCTGGCCACAGCCCTGGCAGCCGCCGCCGAAACGCAGCACAGCGACGTTGTCGTCGACGATGTCCACCAGGCTGACCATGCCACCGTGGCTGGCGAGCCCCGGATTGATCTCGGTCTGCAGGTAATAGTCGACCCGCTCGTTGAGCGGACTGTCTTCGTTAACCATCGGCACCTTGGCGTTGGGCGCCTTGATGGTCAGCTGGCCGCCCATGCGGTCGGTGGCGTAGTCCACCAGGGCATCTTCCAGGAAGGGCTGGCTGATGGCATCGAGGTAGGCGGTGAAGCTCTTCAGGCCGATGGGCTGGTCATCGGGCTTCTCTTCGCCGGGCTTGCAATAGGCGATGCACGTCTCGGCGTACTGGGTACCGGGCTGGGTGATGAAGATGCGGATACCGATCCCGGGGGTGTTCTGCTTCTCCAACAGGTCGGCCAGGTAATCCTGAGCCGCGTCGGTAATGGTGATGGCGGTCATGGTCACTCCTCAACAGGTGTGACAAGTTTACGCCACCCCACCCCCGGACGAAAGCCCTAGTGAAACAGTCGGATAATCAACTCGGAGCCGGTTCAACGTTTAGCGAGCTAGACCCAAACAAGGCGAAAATGCATGAGGAAGCGGATCGGACTCGCGCTCGACCGGGCTCGCGCGCGAGTTTACGAATGGTAAATGAGCATTGCGACGGGGCCGCCCAGGCCGGGCTGGCGACCCAGGGCATTCTCAACACAGTTTGGCCGACGCGCAGCAAACGTTGACCTGGCGCTCAGTCCAGGCTCTGGACGAAGCTGGTCACCCTGTTGCGCCCGGCGTGCTTGGAATCGTACAGCGCCTTGTCGGCCTGCTGGATCATCTGCTCGTGGTTGCCCAGGGGTACGGAAAGGTCGGTGATGCCAATGCTGATGGTGAAGCTCAGCGGCGTTCCCAGGACGTCCAGCCGCATGGACTCCACCGCCTCGCGCAACCGCTCGGCGAGCAGGCGCGCACCGTCGACACCGGTATCGAGCAGCACGATGCCGAACTCCTCGCCACCATAGCGGCCGGCGATGTCGGCATTGCGCACATGGGTCTTGATCATCCCGGCCAGGGCCTTGATGGCCTGGTCGCCCACGGCGTGGCCATAGGTGTCGTTGATGCGCTTGAAGTGGTCGATGTCGAGCATCATCAAGGCCAGGCGGCCGCCATAGCGCTGGTGCCGGGCGAATTCCTCGGTGAGGCGCTCCTCCCAGTAGCCGCGGTTGGCCAGGCCGGTGAGCCGGTCGGTCCGCGACAGCTCCTGCAGTTTGTCGTTGGAAAGCTCCAGCTGGCGCTTGTTGATGGCGACGTCGGTAACGTCGTAGATCACCACGCAGATATGGGCGATGGCGCCGGTGGAGTCGCGCAGTGGCAGCAGGGTCACGTTCTGGTACATGAAGGCTTCCACGCCGGTGATCGGCTGGTAGCTCTTGAAGTGGACCAGGTAGGGGCGCTGCTCCCAGATCGAGAAGGCCCGGGTGCCCAGCAGGACCACGCTCTCGGCCTTGGCACGGAACCAGGGTTCGTCGATCTCGGCGAAGACGGCGAACAGCGATTGCTGACTCACCTCGCTGAGAATCCGGCCCGAGTGGTTTTCCATGAAGCTGTTCCAGACCTCGATGCGGTAGTCGAGGTCGAGCACCACCACGCCGACGTCGATGTTCTGCACGATGTCCAGCAGCCAGTGGAGCTCATTGATGTCGATCTGTGCGGCCATGCTCAACTCATCAGGTAGCCGATCTTGCGGGTGATGCGCTTCACCGAGTCCTCGGTGAACAGCAGCAGCAGATCGAAGTGGACGTTATGGCCTTCCAGGCTGTAGCTGAGTTCGACCGCCAGGGTCTTCTTCCAGCGGGTCTTGTTGACGACGATGAGTTCGTCGATGGACGCATGGTGACCGAGGATGGTCGGGTGGCCCTGGGAGAAGCGAATGTCGAACTGCTCGGCGATGCCGGCGAGACAGGCGCCGATGATGATGCTCGACAGGTCCAGCAGCATCTCGATGTCGCCGGACTCGCCCGCCTCGCGCCAACGCACCAGCCGCGCCATGTCGTCGAGCTCGGAGTCATGGAAGATCAGCAGGGCTTCACCGGCGATGCCCTCGCCGATGTAGCCCTGGCAGACGGCGCTGAGGCGATTCTCGCGCTGCGCGTCTTGCAGCGTCATGTGCAGCTCGCTGACTTCCAGGATGTTGACGTTGGGAATGGGCAATTGGACGAAGACGTCCAGTGCCTTGGCCAGCAGGGCACCAGCGCGACCCATGGAAACGTTGACCACCTCGCGCAGGGCATCGCGGAAGCTGACCTGCAGCTCCGGGCGCTCGATCGGTTCGGCGGCTTCCGCCGCTGCTGTCGCATTGGCGCTGTAGATGCCATGGCGTTCGAGCACCTTGGCGAGCTCGCCCGGATCGGCCGGTTTACGAATGAAATCCAGGGCGCCCAGCTCGCGGACGCGGGCCACCGCCTGCTCCTGGACATCGCCCGAGACCACGATCACCTTGACCGGCAGCCCTTCGCTGCGGATGGCCGCCAGGGTGCCGTAGCCATCCAGGATCGGCATGGTCAGGTCCAGCAGCATGACCTGACCGAGCCCCTGGCGCAGCGCGGTCAGGGCCTCTTCGCCATTGGTAGCCTGGGTGATGGATACCGCCCAGCCCTCCGGCAGGGAGCGAACCAGCTGCTTGCGCGCCATGTTCGAATCGTCACAAATCACCAGAGGAATCACGGCCACCTTCCATGACGCAGTTTTGACGCACAGTAAACGTCGGTCACTGCACAGTAAAGCAGCTCGTGCCGCGCCTGCACGCCGCCGGCGCCGGACGCCGCTTCCCGCCGGCATGAACGGTGCGCCGGGGCGACATGAGCAGCGCTCATCATCAGCGGTCGCAGGCCGCGGGACCGGCCTCGGCTTTTGCTATGCTGCCGCCCTTCGCCAGTACCTCTTCATCTATCTGGAACGTCCATGACCGATCGTAGCTCTCGCCTCGCCGCCCTCCGCCACGCCCTCGCGCAGCGCATCCTCATCCTCGACGGCGGCATGGGCACCATGATCCAGAGCTATCGGCTGGAGGAAGCGGACTATCGCGGCGAGCGCTTCGCCGACTGGCCGAGCGACGTCAAGGGCAACAACGACCTGCTGCTGCTGACCCAGCCGAAGATCATCGCCGAGATCGAGAAGGCCTATCTGGATGCCGGCGCCGACATCCTGGAAACCAACACCTTCAACGCCACGCGCGTCTCTCAGGCAGACTACGGGATGGAGGAGATCACCTACGAGCTCAACCTGGCCGGTGCCCGGGTCGCCCGCGAGGTGGCCGACGCCAAGACCCTGGAGACCCCGGATCGGCCGCGCTTCGTCGCCGGGGTGCTCGGCCCGACCAGTCGGACCTGCTCCATCTCCCCGGACGTCAACAACCCCGGCTATCGCAACGTCACCTTCGACGAACTGGTGGAGAACTACACCGAAGCCACCCGCGGCCTGATCGAGGGCGGCGCCGACCTCATCCTGATCGAGACCATCTTCGACACCCTCAACGCCAAGGCGGCGATCTTCGCGGTCCAGGGCGTGTTCGAGGAGGTCGGCATCGAGTTGCCGATCATGATCTCCGGCACCATCACCGACGCCTCCGGCCGTACCCTGTCGGGCCAGACCACCGAAGCCTTCTGGAACTCGGTGCGCCACGCCAATCCGATTTCCGTGGGGCTCAACTGCGCCCTGGGTGCCAAGGAGCTGCGGCCCTACGTCGAGGAACTGGCGACCAAGGCCGACACCTTCGTATCGGCGCATCCCAACGCCGGCCTGCCCAATGCCTTCGGCGAATACGACGAAAGCCCCGCACAAATGGCCGTGGTGGTCGAGGAATTCGCCGCCAGCGGCCTCCTCAACATCGTCGGTGGCTGCTGCGGCACCACCCCGGCGCACATCCAGGCCATCGCCGAGGCGGTCGCCAAGCATCCGCCGCGCCAGCTGCCGGAGATTCCCAAGGCCTGCCGCCTCTCCGGTCTGGAGCCTTTCACCATCAGCCGCGAGTCGCTGTTCGTCAACGTCGGCGAGCGCACCAACATCACCGGCTCGGCCAAGTTCGCCCGGCTGATTCGCGAAGAGAACTACGCCGAGGCCCTGGAAGTGGCCCAGCAGCAGGTGGAAGCCGGCGCCCAGGTCATCGACATCAACATGGACGAGGGCATGCTGGATTCGCAGGCGGCCATGGTCACCTTCCTCAACCTGATCGCCTCCGAGCCGGACATCTCCCGGGTGCCGATCATGATCGACTCATCCAAGTGGGAGGTGATCGAGGCCGGTCTCAAGTGCATCCAGGGCAAGGGCATCGTCAATTCCATCTCCATGAAGGAAGGCGTCGAGGCCTTCATCCACCACGCCAAGCTGTGCAAGAGATACGGCGCGGCGGTGGTGGTCATGGCCTTCGACGAAGACGGCCAGGCCGATACCGAGGCGCGCAAGAACGAGATCTGCGCACGTTCCTACGACATCCTGGTCAACCAGGTCGGCTTCCCGCCGGAGGACATCATCTTCGACCCCAACATCTTCGCCGTGGCGACCGGGATCGAGGAGCACAACAACTACGCGGTCGACTTCATCAACGCCTGCGCCTATATCCGCGACAACCTGCCCTACGCCCTGACCTCGGGCGGCGTGTCCAACGTCTCCTTTTCCTTCCGCGGCAACAATCCGGTGCGCGAGGCCATCCACTCGGTCTTCCTCTACCATGCCATCCAGAACGGCCTGACCATGGGCATCGTCAACGCCGGCCAGCTGGAGATCTATGACGAAATCCCGGCCGCCCTGCGCGAGCGGGTCGAAGACGTGGTGCTCAACCGTACCCCGGCCGGCACCGATGCCCTGCTGGCCATCGCCGACGACTACAAAGGTGGCGGTGCGGTCAAGGAAGCCGAGACCGAGGAATGGCGCGGCCTGCCGGTGGACAAGCGGCTGGAGCATGCCCTGGTCAAGGGCATCACCACCTATATCGTCGAAGACACCGAGGAATGCCGCCAGCAGTGCGCGCGGCCCATCGAGGTCATCGAAGGCCCGCTGATGAGCGGCATGAACGTGGTCGGCGACCTGTTCGGCTCGGGCAAGATGTTCCTGCCCCAGGTGGTCAAGTCCGCCCGGGTGATGAAGCAGGCGGTGGCCCACCTGATCCCCTTCATCGAGGCGGAAAAAGGCGACAAGCCCGAGGCCAAGGGCAAGATCCTCATGGCCACGGTCAAGGGCGACGTCCACGACATCGGCAAGAACATCGTCGGCGTGGTGCTGGGCTGTAACGGCTACGACATCGTCGACCTGGGCGTCATGGTCCCGGCGGAAAAGATTCTGCAGACCGCCATCGCCGAGAAGTGCGACATCATCGGCCTGTCCGGCCTGATCACCCCTTCGCTGGACGAGATGGTCCACGTCGCCAAGGAGATGCAGCGCCAGGGCTTCACCCTGCCCTTGATGATCGGCGGCGCCACCACCTCCAAGGCCCATACCGCGGTCAAGATCGAGCCGCAGTACCAGAACGACGCCGTGGTCTATGTCACCGACGCCTCCCGCGCCGTGGGCGTCGCGACCCAACTGCTGTCCAAGGAACTCAAGGACGGTTTCGTCGAGCGCACCCGCGCCGACTACGTCGAGGTCCGCGAGCGCACCGCCAATCGCAGCGCCCGCACCGAACGTCTGTCCTACGAAAAAGCCGTGGCCAACAAGCCGGCCTTCAATTGGCTCGGCTACCAGGCGACCAAGCCGAGCTTCACCGGTACCCGGGTGCTGGAGGACATCGACCTGGCCGTGCTGGCCGAGTACATCGACTGGACGCCCTTCTTCATCTCCTGGGACCTGGCCGGCAAATACCCGCGCATCCTCACCGACGAGGTGGTGGGTGAAGCGGCGACCGCGCTGTTCCACGATGCCCAGGCCATGCTCAGGAAGCTGATCGACGAGAAGCTGATCAAGGCCCGCGCCGTGTTCGGCTTCTGGCCGGCCAACCAGGTGCGTGACGACGACCTGGAAGTCTATGGCCAGGACGGCCAGCCGCTGGCCACCCTGCACCATCTGCGCCAGCAGACCATCAAGCCGGAGGGCAAACCCAACCTGTCCCTGGCCGACTTCGTCGCGCCCAAGGAAACCGGCGTCACCGACTATGTGGGCGGCTTCATCGTCACCGCCGGCATCGATGCCGAGGAGCTGGCCAAGGACTACGAACGCAAGGGCGACGACTACAATTCCATCATGGTCAAGGCGCTGGCCGACCGCCTCGCCGAAGCCTGCGCGGAGTGGCTGCACGAGCGGGTGCGCAAGGAGCACTGGGGCTACGCCGCCGACGAGACGCTGGACAACGAGGCGCTGATCCGCGAGCAGTACAAGGGCATCCGCCCCGCGCCCGGCTACCCGGCCTGTCCCGACCACACCGAGAAGGCCACCCTGTTCAAGCTGCTGGACCCCGAAGCGCGCTTCAACGAGGCCGGTCGCAGCGGCGTCTTCCTCACCGAGCACTACGCCATGTTCCCCGCCGCCGCCGTCAGCGGCTGGTACTTCGCCCATCCCGAGGCCCAGTACTTCGCCGTGGGCAAGATCGATAAGGACCAGGTGGAGCGTTATACCGAGCGGAAAGGCCAGGAGCTGGCGGTGACGGAGCGGTGGTTGGCGCCGAATCTGGGGTACGACAACTAGCCTGGCAGACGCCTCAGGTAACAAAAACGCGGCCCTTTTCGCGGGCGTCCCTACTAGGGTGTAGGGACTTCCATCGACGAGGACCGCGTGCCCATGAAAGGCCTTCCCCTAGCCGCCGGCAGTCTCCTGCTCGGTCTCGCCACCCTGAATGCCAGTGCCGCGCCCCAGGCGCTGAGTGAAGCTCAGTGGCCCTTCACCGCTACGCCCCGTGCCACCCTGGATGCCCCTTGGGCTATCGCCTTCCTTCCCGATGGCACCGCCCTGGTCACCGAGAAAGCCGGCGTACTCAAGCACCTGAACGTGCAGACCGGCCAGGCGCAGGACATCGGCGGTGTGCCCAAGGTGGTCCATGCCGGCCAGGGCGGGCTTGGCGACGTCATCCTGCATCCGCAATACGCCAGTAATCATTTGATCTACCTGAGCTACGCCGAGGCCGGTGAAGACGGCACTCAAGGCGCCGCGGTCGCGCAGGCCAAGCTGACCTTGAAAGAAGACGGCAGCGGCTCGCTCAGCGACCTCAAGGTGATCTGGCGCCAGACGCCCAAGGTCACAGGCAACGGCCACTACGGCCATCGGATGAGATTCGGGCCGGACGGCAAGCTATGGATCACCTCGGGGGAGCGGCAGAAATTCACCCCGGCCCAGGACATGAGCGGCAACCTGGGCAAACTCATCCGTCTCAACGACGATGGCAGTACGCCGGTGGACAACCCCTTCGCCCAGCAGGGCGGCGTCGCGGCCCAGGTCTGGTCGCTGGGACATCGCAATCCGCTGGGTATCGCCTTCGACGCCCAGGGCCGGCTGTGGGAACAGGAGATGGGTCCCCAGGGCGGGGACGAGCTGAATCTGATCCAACGTGGGGGCAACTATGGCTATCCCGAGGTATCCAATGGCGATCATTACGGTGGCAAGCCGATCCCGGACCATGACACCCGCCCGGAATTCATCCCGCCGAAAATCACCTGGACGCCAGTGATTTCCCCCGCGGGGCTGATGATCTACGAAGGCAATCGCTTCCCCGCCTGGAAGGGCAATGCCTTCATCGGCGGCCTGTCCTCCAAGGCACTGGTGCGGGTCGAACTCAAGGGAGAAGCAGCGCGGGAGGTGGAGCGCTATGCCATGGGCACGCGCATCCGCGACGTCGAGGAAGGCCCCAACGGCGGTCTCTGGGTACTGGAAGACGGTGCGAACGCGCGGCTGCTGGAGTTGCAGCCGAAATGACGGCCAGGGTCACCCAGGGGACGGGTGACCGCCAGCTCAGCGCAGCTCGGAAGGCGAGCGACGCACGATCTTGATCGAGTGCTTGATGTCGGGCTTGCGGGTCACGCTGATCGGTCGCTTGGTGACGGTGTCCAGGGTGATATTCCAGAAGCCGGTGCTGGGAACGGTGATACGCGCTGGAAAGGTGTCGAAGGCGCCGCCGTGGTAGGTGTGGCGGCCACCGTTCTTGAAGCTGCGGAAATTCGCATCGTTCATCAGGCGGATGTTGCACACCCCCGAACTCTGGATGACGACCAGGTCGCCCTCGTTGAGATGCTCGCGCTGGTGGATGAACTTCATGACGGGTCCTCGTCTTGCAAAGGACTAGGATAGCATCCCTGCCCTGGCCTATTATCGCCGCCCGCCCCCGACCTGCCGTTTTCCCATGCGTATTTCCGATGTCGTCCAGTTGCTCGCCGAGGCCGGCGCCAAGCCCAAGCACAGCGCCCGCATCCTGCGCGCCTGGTGCCAGGGGCTGCCCCTAGATACCGGCACGCGCCGCCAGCACGCGGACAACTTCCTGCCGCTGGAGGTACGCAAGGCCATCCCGGCGCTGACCGAACGGCTGGAGGGATTGGCACGGGTCACCTCGGAACATCCCGGCGCCGATGGATCGGCGCGGATGCTGGTAACCCTGGGCGATGGCCAGGCCGTCGAGAGCGTACTGCTACCCCGCGGCGGTCTCTGCGTATCCTCCCAGGTCGGCTGCGCCGTGGGCTGCGTCTTCTGCATGACCGGCAAGAGCGGCCTGCTGCGCCAGGTGGGCAGCGCGGAGATCGTCGCCCAGGTGGCGCTTGCCCGACGCCTCAGAGCCGTCAAGAAGGTGGTCTTCATGGGCATGGGCGAGCCGGCGCACAACCTGGACAACGTGCTGGAAGCCATCGATCTGCTGGGCACCGCCGGCGGTATCGGTCATCGCAACCTGGTGTTTTCCACGGTCGGCGATCCGCGGGTGTTCCAGCGCCTGCCCCAGCAAGAGGTGAGGCCGGCACTGGCGCTGTCGCTGCACAGCACCAATGCCGAACGCCGTGCCCGGCTACTGCCCAGAGCGCCGCGCTACGAGCCCGCCGAGCTGATCGAACAGGGCGAAGCCTATGCCCGATCGATCGGCTATCCGATCCAGTACCAATGGACACTGCTGGCCGGGATCAACGACAGCCAGGAAGAAATGGACGAATTGCTGCGGCTGATGAAGGGCAAGTACGGGGTGCTCAACCTGATTCCCTACAACAGCCTGGAGGTGGATGATTACCAGCGCCCCGACGGCGACCGCATCGTTCAGATCGTGCGCTATCTGCACAGCCGTGGTCTCCTTACCAAGGTACGCAACTCCGCGGGCCAGGATGTCGATGGCGGCTGCGGCCAACTGCGGGCGCGCGCGGAGATACTGCGCCCACGCCGGATCACCGGCTGACCGATCGTCCCGCGCGTGACTCCGCCCATCAGGTCCGGCGGAACGTCAGGGTTGCTCGCCCCTCAGACTGCGTTCGCACCGTTCACGAGGGAAGCTTTCGCCATGCAGGACCGCATCAATCGCCATGATCCCTTCATCGCCGGCCTCAGGGAGCGCCTCCCCGAGGACTTGCGGGACTCCTTCACGGAGGAGCAACTGGAGGCCCTCAAGCTGGCGTTCGGCACCCGCAGTTGGGGCAAGCACAGCATCGATCTGCGCGGTACCCTCAAGTTCTGGCATCGCCGCTACTACTTCGTGGTGCTGGCCGGCCGCAACTATCGCCACCTCTCCCGCCTCGAACAGGAGCTGTCGTTGCTCGGCAAGGCCACGATGCTGGCGGTCATCCTGCTGGCCTGCGGCCTCGTCGGGCTGGTGCTGCTCTACCTGCTCAAGTCCGCGCTCGGCATCGACATCCTGCCCGACTACCACGTGGGACTTTGGGACTGGTTCAAGGGGCTGTTCGAGTAGCACGGATCCGCTTGACCCTGGCAGGGAGGCTTGCCCATCGGGAGACCTCCTATGCCCCACCTGAATCGCCGCCAGGCGCTCGGCCTGCTCGCCGCCAGTGCGGCCCTGCCCCTGCTGAGCGGCTATCCGCGCCACGCCCTCGCGGCGACCACCGAATACCTCGCGCTGGTCGAGAAGGAAGCGCCCGGCATCGGCTTCTATCGCCTGGTGGATGGCGAGCGCGTCGGTCGCCTGGAACTGCCCGTCCAGCCCCATGAAATCGTCGCCGATCGCCAGGGCCGCTATGCCTACGTTGGCCAGTATGGGGTCAAGAGCTGGCAGGCGCCCGGCGCAGGCGGCCATCAGGTCAGCGTGATCGATCTCGCCGAGCGCCGGTTGGTCAGATCCATCGATCTCGCACCCTATCGCCGCTTGCACGGCATGCGGCTGGACGACCGGGGGCGGCTGTATGTGCTCAGCGAGACCGATTCGCTGCTCATCCGCTTCGATGACCCGGCCACCGCCGAGTATCCGAGCCAGATCGTCCCGGTGGGCGGCATTCGCAGCCACTACTTCGTGTTGACCCGCGACGGCCGCCGCGCCTATGTCGCGGACACCCTGAGCGGGCTGGTGATCCTGCTCGATACCCATAATCCGGCGGTGTTGCCGGTGAAGAAGTTCCTCGGCCAGGCACCCGAGGGGTGCTGCCTGAGCCCGGACGAACGCACCTTCTACGTGCTGGACCGCTTCGCCGGCATCCTGCATGCGCTGGATGCGCGCGACCTGACGCCGCGGCTGCACCGGCGGTTGCGTGGCGAAGCGGTCCGGGTGGCCGCTCTGCCGGATGGCCGCCTGCTGGTATCCAACCTGGCGGACAAGAGTCTGTCGCTGCTGCGCCCGGACACCCTGGCCGAGGTAGCCTACCTGCCCATGGGCAGTGCGGTGACGGGGCTCAATCTCGCCCCCCGGAGCGACTTGCTATTCGCCGCCCTGGAAGACGATCAACTGGCCATCGTCGATGTGCGCGGGTGGCGGGAAGTCCGCCGCTTCGCCACCGGCAAGGCACCCGATACCGCCATCGCCTATCACGCCTGAGTCTCGGATCATCCCGTCAATCCGGCCTCCAGCCGTCTAGGCTGGTCGTCGGGCGAGAATCATCCGCATTTAACAACTCGAATCATTGTGATACAAAATGCCGACCCTGAAGGGCACCCGCCCTTCACCACTGCCGTCGGTGATCGTTTTCATGCTGGTTCCTTTCCTGATCATGCTCCGCGAAGGTATAGAAGCGGCGCTCATCGTTGGCATCATCGCCAGCTATTTGCAACGCACCGGACGTGGCCACTGGATGTCGGCCGTGTGGATCGGTGTGATGCTGGCGGCGGCCCTGTCGCTCTTCGTCGGAGCGGGCCTGCAGCTGGCCAGCGCCGAGTTTCCGCAACGCCAGCAGGAGCTGTTCGAGGCGGTGGTCGGACTCGCCGCGACGGCCATCCTGACCTCCATGGTGTTCTGGATGCGCAACGCCGCGCGCTCGATCAAGACGGAACTGCACGAGTCCCTGGAAAATGCCCTGTCCACCTCACGCAACCAGGTCTATGCCCTGATCGGCATGGTGTTTCTGGCGGTCGCCCGTGAAGGGCTGGAAACCGTGTTCTTCCTGCTGGCCATCTTCCAGCAGAGCGCCGGCCCTGGCGCGCCCCTGGGCGCCCTGCTGGGGCTGATCATCGCCATCGCCGTGGGCTATGGCCTCTATACCGGCGGCGTACGACTGAACCTGGGCAAGTTCTTCCGCTTCACCGGCCTGTTCATCCTCTTTGTCGCAGCCGGGCTGTTCACCAATTCGGTGAAGGCGCTGCACGAGGCCGGCCTGTGGAACGCGCTGCAGCAGGTGGTGTTCGACTGGAGTCGGGTGTTGCCCGCCGACGGTCCGCTGGGCACGGTGCTGGCCGGCATGTTCGGTTACCAGGACACCCCGACCATCAGCACCCTGGGTGCCTACCTGCTGTTCCTCGCCGTAACCCTGCCGCTGTTCTTCCGCACGCCGGCACCGCCGCGCCCGGCCGCGGCGAATCCCTCTACCGCTTCGCTGGAGCGCCACCCGTGAACGCACCGAACGCCAACCTGCCGAAGAAGACCTCGCCGGCCCTGCGCCTGGCCCTGTTCGGCTCCGCCAGCCTGCTGATCGTGGCGGCCGCGGCCTTCTATTACGCCTCGCGCTCGGCAGGTGAGCGTCATGCCACCGTGGCCGACGGTGAAATCAAGGTCGACATCCTGGCCAATCGCTGCGAACCCAATGCCCTGGAAGTGCCCGCCGGACCGGCGCGCTTCCGTATCGTCAACCGCTCGGACCGGGCGGTTGAATGGGAGATTCTCGACGGCGTCTTGGTAGTCGAGGAGCGCGAGAACATCGCCCCCGGCCTCAGTCAGGTCATCAATGCCACCCTGGCGCCCGGTGACTACGCCATCACCTGCGGATTGCTGAGCAATCCGCGCGGGACGCTGAAGGTGCTGCCCACCGCCGCCTCGGAGGCCGCCAGCAAGGCGGGTCCGACCCTGACCCAGTTCATCGGCCCGCTGTCGGAATACCGCGTCTACCTGAACCAACAGAGCCGTCTGCTGCTGCAGGGCATCGCCACCCTGCAGCAGGCGCTGGCAGCGGGTGAGCTGGAGCAGGCACGCACCGCCTACGCCGCCGCCCGCCTGCCCTACCAGCGCCTGGCCGCCACCGCCCAGCGCTTCGCCGAGCTGGACAATCGCCTCAACGCGCGCGCTGACTACTACGAAAAGCGCGAGCAGGACCCCGCCTTCGGTGGCTTCCATCGCCTCGAGCAAGGGCTGTTCGCCGCCAACAGTACTGCCGGGCTGGAGCCCATCGCGGCGCGCCTGCAACTAGACGCCACCGCCTTGCGCGACGCCCTCCTCGGCCAGTCGCTGCCGCCGGAGCAACTCAGCGGCAATGCCGCGCGCCTGTTGCACAACCTGGCCAGCACCCGAATCTCGGGTGAGGAAGAACGCTACAGCCAGCTCGTGTTGCCCGGCTTCGCCGCCAATCTGGACAGCACGCGCAAGGTGATCGAGTTGCTGCGCCCCCTGCTCGGCAAGGGGCATCCCGAACTGCAGCAACGCCTGGATACCCAGGCCGAGGCCTTAGCCGCGGCCCTGGGCGATGTCCAGCGGCCCTACCCCACCCTTTCCCCTGAAGACCGCCAGCGCATCGCCGCCGCGGCCCAGGCCCTGGCCGACTCCCTCGACCAGGTCGCCCCGGTCCTGGGCCTTGCCGCGACCAAGACCACGCCATGAAGAAGTCCGCCCCCGATCAGCCCAACATCGAACGTCGCCGCCTGCTGGGTGGCCTCGGCGCCGCCGGCGTGGCCCTGGCCGGTGCAGGGGTCTGCCCGATGCACGCCCGGGCGGCCAGCACCGCCGAGGTGACCCGCGCCCCAGGCAGCGCCAATACCCATCAGCGTCAGGACTTCTTCGGCCACCACCAGAGTGGCATCGTCACGCCGCGGCCGGCGGCGGGAATGATCGTGGCTTTCGACGTCCTGGCCAGTGACCGCGAAGACCTGGAACGGCTGCTACGCACCCTCGATGAGCGCATTCGCTTCCTCATGCGCGGTGGCCCCGTGCCCGAGGTCGATCCCAAGCTGCCGCCGCTGGATTCCGGCATCCTCGGCCCGGTGGTAACGCCCGACAACCTGACCATCACCGTGTCGGTGGGCGAGTCCCTGTTCGACGAGCGCTTCGGCCTGACGGCGATCAAGCCCAAACACCTGCAGCGCATGACCGGCTTCCCCAACGACGCTCTGGAAGCGGATTGCTGCCATGGCGATCTCTGCCTGCAGTTCTGTGCCAACACCCCGGATACCAACATCCACGCTCTGCGCGACATCGTGAAGACTCTGCCCGATCTGCTGGCGATCCGCTGGAAGCAGGAGGGCAGCGTGCCAGTGCAGGACCCGCCACCCGGGCAACCGGCGGAAAGCGCGCGCAACTTCCTCGGCTTCCGCGATGGCTCGGCCAACCCGGACTCTACCGACCGACAGGCCATGGACCGGATCGTCTGGGTCCAGTCCGGCAGCGGCGAACCGGCCTGGGCCGCCCAGGGCAGCTACCAGGCGGTGCGCATCATCCGTAACTTCGTCGAGCGCTGGGATCGCACTCCGCTGCAGGAACAGGAAGCCATCTTCGGCCGGCGCAAGGCCAGCGGCGCCCCCATGGCGGGTGGTCACGAGACCGACGTACCGGACTACGCCAGCGACCCCAGGGGCCAGGTCACGCCCCTGGATGCCCACATCCGCCTGGCCAATCCCCGCACCCCGGAAAGCCAGCGCAATCTCTTGCTGCGCCGCCCCTTCAACTACTCCAACGGCGTGCGCAAGAACGGTCAGCTCGACATGGGCCTGCTGTTCATCGCCTACCAGGCCGACCTGGAACAGGGCTTCATCGCCGTGCAGAAGCGGCTGGATGGCGAGCCCCTGGAGGAATACATCAAGCCCATCGGCGGCGGTTACTTCTTCGTCCTGCCGGGGATCACCGATGCCAAGGACTACCTCGGCCGCAGCCTGCTGGCCGCCGCATCGCTTTAAAAACTCGACAGGAGAAGTCGAATGAAACGCTCGTCCCTCGCCGTTGCCCTTTGCCTCGCGCTCAACGCTCCGGTGTTCGCCGCCAACTCGCCGCTGGACCTGGTCGGCCCCATCTCCGACTACAAGATCTACGTGACCGACAACCTGGCCAAGCTCACCGAACAAACCCAAGCCTTCACCGCGGCGGTCAAGCGCGGCGACCTCGCCGCGGCGCGCAAGCTCTACGCCCCGACCCGCGTCTCCTACGAGCAGGTGGAGCCCATCGCGGAACTGTTCAGCGATTTGGATGCGGCCATCGACTCCCGTGAAGACGACCACGAACAGGGGGTGAAATCCGAAGACTTCACCGGCTTCCATCGCCTGGAGTACGCCCTCTTCACCCAGAACACCACCGACGGCCAGGGCGCCATCGCCGACAAGCTGCTGAGCGACGTCAAGGACCTGCAGGGTCGTGTCGACGGCCTGACCTTCCCGCCGGAGAAGGTGGTGGGCGGCGCCGCGGCCCTGATGGAAGAAGTCGCGGCCACCAAGGTGTCGGGCGAGGAAGAGCGTTACAGCCATACCGACCTGTACGACTTCCAGGCCAACGTCGATGGCGCCAAGAAGATCGTCGATCTCTTCCGCCCGCAGATCGAGAAGCAGGACAAGGCCTTCGTCGCCAAGGTCGACAAGAACTTCGCCACCGTCGACAAGATCCTGGCCAAGTACAAGACCAAGGACGGCGGCTTCGAGACCTACGACAAGGTCAGCGAACGTGACCGCAAGGCCCTGGTCGGCCCGGTCAATACCCTGGCCGAAGACCTTTCCACCCTGCGTGGCAAACTGGGCCTCAACTGATGCCTGGGCGGGCGGCGTCCGGCGCCGCCCGCGCTAACCACTTATCGCCGGAATAGATTTATATATAAAGAAACATCGCTTTTAAGCATATAGCCCTGCTGCTATCGTTCACGGCCTAGAAAAGTCGGTGGCACCCTCGCGGGGGCCGAAGACTTCGATCACGCGCAGCCGTGCGCGCCGCCTGACAGCAGGATGACCATGTACGTTTACGATCAGTACGATCAGCGGATCGTCGAAGAACGTGTCGCCCAGTTTCGCGACCAGACCCGCCGCTTCCTGGCCGGAGAGCTGGGTGGCGAAGAATACCGCCCGCTGCGCCTGCAGAACGGTCTTTACATCCAGCGTTACGCGCCCATGCTGCGCGTCGCCGTGCCCTATGGCCTGCTGAACACCACCCAGGTGCGCAAGCTGGCGCAGATCGCCCGCGACTACGACAAGGGCTACGCCCACATCAGCACCCGCCAGAACTTCCAGTTCAACTGGCCGGAGCTGGAGGATGTGCCCGAGATCCTCGCCGAGTTGGCCAGCGTGCAGATGCATGCCATCCAGACCAGCGGCAACTGCATCCGCAACACCACCACCGACCAGTTCGCCGGCGTCGCCCATGACGAACTGATCGATCCGCGCCCCTGGTGCGAGATCATCCGCCAGTGGTCGACCTTCCACCCCGAATTCGCCTTCCTGCCGCGCAAGTTCAAGATCGCCGTCAACGGCGCCGCCCTGGATCGCGCCGCCATCGAGGTGCACGACATCGGCCTGGAAGCGGTGCGCAACGAGGCGGGCGAGCTGGGCTTCCGCGTGCTGGTCGGCGGTGGCCAGGGCCGCACGCCCCACACCGGCGAATTCATCCGCGAATTCCTGCCCTGGCAGCACCTGCTCAGCTACCTGGAAGCTACCCTGCGGGTGTACAACCGCTACGGTCGCCGCGACAACAAGTTCAAGGCGCGCATCAAGATCCTGGTCAAGGCCCTGGGCGCCGACGTCTTCGCCGAGAAGGTCGAGGCCGAATGGGCCCACCTCAAGGACGGCCCCATCACCCTGACCGAGTCCGAAGTGGCGCGGGTTTCCGCCTTCTTCGTCGATCCGGCGTATGCCGAGCTGCAGGACCAGGACGAGGCTCTCGCCCAGCTGGACGCCGAGCATCCCGGTTTCGCCCGCTGGCGCCAGCGCAACACCTTCCGCCACAAGCGCCCGGGCTACGTCGCCGTGACGCTGTCGCTCAAGCCCACCGGCGTGGCCCCCGGCGACGTCACCGATCGCCAACTGGACGCCATGGCCGACCTGGCCGATCGCTACAGCTTCGGCGAGCTGCGCACCTCGCACCAGCAGAACGTCATCTTCGCCGACGTCCGCCAGGACCAGTTGCTGGAACTCTGGCACGAACTGCGCGAGCACGGCTTCGCCACACCCAACATCGGCCTGCTCACCGACATGATCTGCTGCCCGGGCGGTGACTTCTGCTCCCTGGCCAACGCCAAGTCGATCCCCATCGCCGAAGCCATCCAGCGCCGTTTCGACGATCTGGACTACCTGTTCGACATCGGTGAGCTGGACCTCAACATCTCCGGCTGCATGAACGCCTGCGGTCACCATCACGTCGGCCACATCGGCATCCTCGGCGTGGACAAGAAAGGCGAGGAGTTCTACCAGGTGTCCCTCGGCGGCGACTCCGGCCGCGACGCCACCCTGGCCAAGATCCTCGGCCCCTCCTTCGCCCAGGACCAGATGCCCGAGGTGATCGGCAAGCTGATCAACGTCTACGTCGAGCAACGCACCGAAGATGAGCGCTTCATCGACACCTACCGCCGTATCGGTATCGACCCCTTCAAGGAGCGCGTCTATGCAAAGAATCATTAAGGGCGACCAACTGGTCACCGACAATTGGCATCTGCTGCCCAAGGACGTCGCCTTCGAAGAAGTCCCCAACAGCGACGACGTGATCATCCCGGCCGCCCTGTGGCTGGAGCACGGCCATGCCCTCACCTGCCGCGATGGCCGGCTGGGCATCTGGCTGGACAGCGACGAGGAACCGGAGAGCATCGCCGGCGATCTGCAGCACTTCGCCCTGATCGCCATCAACTTCCCGGCCTTCGTCGACGGTCGCGGCTACTCCTATGCCCGACTGCTGCGCGAGCGCTTCGGCTGGACCGGCGAGCTGCGCGCCATCGGCGATGTGCTGCAGGATCAGCTGTTCTTTCTCAAGCGCTGCGGCTTCGATGCCTACGCGGTGCGTGCCGATCGCGATCCGGAAGCGGCCCTGGCCGGTCTGCGCGACTTCAGCGTCACCTACCAGGCCGCTGTCGACCAACCGGAGCCACTGTTCCGCCGTCGCCAGGGCTGATCGCCAGCTTCGCCGCAAAAAGAAACCCGCCAAGGCGGGTTTCTTTTTGCCGGGCGTTCGCTCAACCGAGATCGACCACCACGCGACCCACCATCTTGCCCGCGAGGATCTGGCTGATGGTATCGGGCAGTTCTTCCAGGCCGACTTCGCGGGTCAGGCTGTCCAGGTCATCCAGCTTCCACTGCACCGAGAGCTTGTCCCAGAGGGCGGCCTTGGCCATCAGCGGCAACTCGACGGAATCCACGCCCAGCAGATTCACCCCGCGCAGGATGAAGGGAAAGACCCCGGCTTCGAACTTGGTGCCGGCGGTCATGCCGCAGCAAGCCACGCTGCCGCCGTATTCCAGCGACTTGATGACGTTGAACAGGATGTCGCCGCCGACGGTATCCACCGCGCCCGCCCACTGCTGATCCAGCAGCGGCTTGCCGACGCCATCGGCCAGGGTCGCCCGGTCGAGGATCTGCCGGGCGCCCAGACGATGCAGCCACTCGGCCCGCTCCAGCTTTGCCGTGGACGCCGCCACGTGATAGCCGAGCCGGGCCAGCAGCTTGACCGCCAGACTGCCCACGCCACCACTGGCACCCGTGACCAGCACGGTGCCGGCTTCCGGGGTCAGGCCCATCTGTTCGAGCTTTTCGACGCACAGCGCCGCGGTGAGACCCGCGGTGCCCAGTACCATCGCCTCGCGCAGGCCGAGGTTGTCCGGCCGGCGGATCACCCAGGCGGCCGGCACGCGAATGTACTGGCCGAAGCCACCGGGGGTATTCATGCCCAGGTCATAGCCGGTGACGATGACTTCGTCACCCACGGCGAATTCGCCGGCATTGGACCGCTCCACCACGCCCGCGGCATCGATGCCAGGGGTATGGGGATAACGCCGAGTCACGCCGCGGTTGCCGATCGCCGAAAGCGCGTCCTTATAGTTGAGCGAGGAGTAACGTACCCGGATCAGCACCTCACCCGGAGGCAGGTCGTCCAGGGTACGGGTCACTACCTCCTGCCGGAATGCACCGTGGGCCCCTTCGGTTACCCAGAGTGCCTGGAAATTGCTCATCGCGGTCCCTCCCTCGACGTCTTGTTCTATGGGGTCGGTAGGCCGAACGGCGTTCAGCGCCAGCGGGTCGACTCGGAAAGCCGCTCCCACCAGGTGGTCACCAGCCGATCCACGCCGAGGCTGGCCGCCATGCCGAGACGTTCGGGCAGCGACTTCTTCTCGACGAAGCGTACGGCAAAGACATCCACGACCTGCGCGCGTTCGGCCAGGTACTCGTCGCTGGTGCGCAGCTCGTCCACCAGTCGCTTGCCCAGCGCCGCCTGACCCAGCCAGACCTCGCCGGTCGCGACCTCTTCGATGTTGAGCTGCGGTCGATAGTGGGCCACGAAGTTCTTGAAGAGTTCGTGGGTGGTCTCCAGGTCGTTCTGGAATTTCTCCTTGCCCTTCTCGTCGTTCTCGCCGAACACCGTGACGGTGCGCTTGTATTCGCCGGCGGTGAAGACCTCGAAGTCGACATCGTGCTTCTTCAGCAGGCGGTGGACATTGGGCAGCTGGGCGACCACGCCGATGGAACCCAGGATGGCGAAGGGCGCACTGAGGATACGGTCACCGATGCAGGCCATCATGTAGCCGCCGCTGGCGGCGACCTTGTCGACGCAGATGGTCAGGGGCACGCCGGCCTGACGGATGCGGGCGAGTTGCGAAGCGGCCAGGCCGTAGCTGTGCACCAGCCCGCCGCCGCTTTCCAGGCGCACAACCACTTCGTCCTTGGGCGTGGCCAGGGTCAGGATGGCGGTGATTTCGTTGCGCAGGTGTTCATTGGCCGTGGCCTTGATGTCACCCTGGAAGTCCAGCACATAGACCCGCGATTTGCCGGATTCGCTCTTGCGCTGGCTTTTCTCGGCCTTGGTCTCGCGCTTGCGCAGCGCCTTGAAAGCCTCCTTACCCAACACGCTCTGCTGCAACCTCAGGCGTAGATCGCGATAGACGTCGTTGAGCTTCTGGACGTGCAGCTGCCCGCCCGAACCACGGCGATTGCGTCCGCGGATGGCGGCGGCGACCAGCAGGACGGCGAGGACGGCCACGACCAGGGTGACGGTTTTGGCCAGGAAACTGGCATAGTCGGCAAGAAACTCCACGGACTCTCCTAGGATGGCGGCAGCAGTGCCCTGCCCAGCATACCGAGTCCCCGGGCCGATAGAAACTCGACGACCACCCAGGGGTGCGATGGCCGGACGATCCGCGACCGAAGGCTGCGGAAGGGCGTTCAAACGACCGTATGAATATCCGTTGACAGCGCCTGTGGTGCCCCCTACCCTCGACGGCAGTGACCCTTGCCGGGCCCGCACGGGGCCGGCCCTACCAACAAGACGACAAGGACCCTCGCCATGAGCGCAGCCGAAGCCATCGCCACCCTGAAGAGCAAGTTCGACCCCTCCGCCGCGGCCGGCCTGGATCTCACCTATCAGTTCGACGTCGAGGGCGGTGACAACTACTACGTGGTCGTCAAGGACGGCACCTGCGACGTCCAGCAGGGCGATGCCGCCGATCCGGATTGCACCCTGATCATGGACCAGGCCACCCTGGCCGGGATCGTCAGCGGCGAGACCGACGGCATGCAGGCCTTCATGTCCGGCAAGCTGCGCGTCGAAGGCAACATGATGCTGAGCATGAAGCTGGGCGAACTCTTCCCCAACTGAGCCAAGTACGAAAGGCCAAGGCCGCGTGGCAGCCCTGATGCCAATCCATCGGCCGTGATCGCAGGTCATTCCGCGTTTCCAGTTATGCTGATGCCCTCAGAACGCCGTGTTCTTTTCAGAAGAGCACGGCGTTTTTCTTGATTGATCGACACTGGGCCGATACCGGGCTTGTCATTGCCCCCTCAGAGCTACCTCTCCCGCTCCATCGCGGCCATGGGCCGCTCCTAAAGCGACCTTGGCACCTGTAGAAGCGGCCGCATCGGCGGACCGCCATGGCCGCGATAAGTCAGTTCCTCGTACGGTGAGAGTGTCGCTGTAGCGTGGAAAACGGCGCAGCCTTTTCCACTGGGGACTTCCAGGCGAAGGGTTCCCTCACCCCAGCCCTCTCCCAAAGGGAGAGGGAGCGATCCGACCAAGTGCTCCTTTCCATCACCCCGACAGGATCGGGATCATTCCGTAGGAGCGACCGCATCCGCGGACCGCTATGGCCGTGATAATCCGGGCTCCTGCCCGGCTTTTCATGCCGACGCTCAGGAACGTAGCGTGGAAAACGGTGCAACCTTTTCCACCGGGGACTTCCAGGGGAAGGGTTCCCTCACCCCAGCCCTCTCCCGCAGGGAGAGGGGGCTATCCGCGCAGGCGTTCCGCTCCATCAGCTCCGGCACGCCCGTGATCGGCCGTCGGGCTTCGCCGGCAGGCGCGCCCGTAGCCGCGATAGTCCCTGACCTACCCGACTTATCCTGCCTGGGTTCAGGGACGGCGAGGCGTCGCGGCGGGGGCGAGATCGCCGTCCCACCCGCCGCCAAGCGCCGCGATCAGTTGCACGCTGGCGCTGAGGCGACTACCCAGCAGGGTCAGGTTGGTGCGTTCGTTGCTCAGGGCGGTGGTCTGCAAGGTGACCACATCGAGATAGCCGATCAGGCCAGCCTGGTACTGGTTTTCGGCCAGCTGCAGGGCACGGCGCGCGGCATCGAGCGCTTCCTGGCGTACGCCGGCCTCGTCGTCGTAGGTGCGCAGCTGCACCAGATAGTCTTCCACCTCGCGGAAGCCATCGAGCACGGTCTGGCGATAGCCGGCGACGCTGGCGTCGTAAGCGGCCTCGGCGGACTCCACCTGGGCCCGGCGCAAGCCACCGTCGAACAGCGCCAGGGCGAAGGACGGTCCGATCGACCAGAAGCGGTTCGGCGTACTGATCAGGTTGCCCCACTGGCTGGCGCTGTAGCCGCCGCTGGCGCTCAGGGTCAGGTCGGGATAGTAGGCCGCTTCGGCGACACCGATGGCGGCATTGGCGGCCATGACCTGGCGCTCGGCCCGGGCGATGTCCGGGCGCCGCTCCAGCAGCGTCGACGGCACCGCACTCGGAAGCGGCGGCAATTCAGGAATCGTCTTGACCGCAACCAGCTGGAAATTGGCCGGGACTTCGCCGACCAACACCGCGATGGCGTTTTCCAGCTGGGCACGCTGATACCTGAGATCGATGGCGTCGGCCTGGGTGCTTTTCAGCTGGGTGGTCGCCTGGGCCACATCCGCGGGCGTGACGATGCCGGCGCGGTACTGGTTCTGGGTCAGGCGTAGCGAACGCTCGTAGGCGGCCACGGTGGCATCGAGCAAACGCTGCTGGGCATCCAGCACCCGCAATTGCAGGTAGTTGGTGGCCAGCTGCGTCTGCAGGCTAAGACGGGTGGCCGCCAGCTCCGCGGCGCTGGCCTGGGCGGTGGCCCGGTCCGCCTCTACCTGGCGCCTTACGCGCCCCCAGAGATCCAGCTCCCAGCTCACCCCCAGGCTGGCGTCGTAGGCATTGCTGATGGTGCTGGTGCCACCGCTGCTGACGGTGCTGCTGGTGCCGTTGGAATTGCGGATGACGGTATTGCTGCCCGATCCACCGCCGCGCCCGGAGCGGGTCGCACCCAGGCCGCTGGAGAGGGTCGGGAACAGCGCAGCCCGCGCCTGGCTCACCAGGGCGAGCGACTGCCGATAGGTCGCTTCGGCCTGGGCCAGGCTCTGGTTACGCTGGTTCAGCTGGACCATCAGGCGATTCAGGGTCGGGTCGTCATAGCGCCGCCACCAGTCGCCGCGCAGCTCCAGGTCTTTGGGCGCGGCCACCTGCCAGCCTTCGGCATGGCGATAGGCGATGGGTACCGTAGCGGTCGGTCGCTGGTAGTCCGGGCCGAGGGTACAGCCGGCCAGCAGCACAGCCAGGGTCAGCGTCGGCAGGCGCAGGGAGGGAGTCATAGCGGCGTATCCAGGGCAGCGTCGGTGCGGATGCCGCGCCAGCGATTGACGCGGCGGCGCAGGCGTTCGAAATAGAGATAGACCACCGGCGTGGTGTACAGGGTGAGGATCTGGCTCAGCACCAGGCCGCCGACGATCACCAGGCCCAGCGGCTGGCGCATCTCGGCACCCTCGGTACCGCCGATCAGCAGCGGCACGGCGCCGAGGATGGCGGCCATCGTGGTCATCAGGATAGGTCTCAGGCGCAGCAGGCAGGCCTGGCGGATACCCTCTTCCGGCGACAGTCCCTGCTGACGCTCCAGTTGCAGGGCGAGATCCACCAGCATGATGGCGTTCTTCTTCACCACGCCGATGAGCAGGAACAGGCCGAGCATGGAGATCAGGCTGAACTGGCCGCCGGTGAGCTGGATGGCCAGCAGGGCCCCGACGCCAGCCGAGGGCAGCGTCGAAAGAATGGTCAGTGGGTGGACGTAGCTCTCGTAGAGCACGCCAAGCACGATGTAGACCAGCACCAGGGCCCCGAGGATCATCAGCGGTTGCCCCGATACCGTGGTAGCGAAGATGTTGGCGGAGCCGCCCAGACGGCCCTGGACGTCGGTCGGCAAGCCGATGGCGGCCACCGCGCGCTGTACTGCCCGGGTCGCCTGCTCCAGGCTGACGTCCGGCGCCAGATCGAAGTTGATGCTCTCCGAGGCGAACTGGCCGTCGTGGGTGACCCGGTCCTCGGCGAGGCTGTTGGTGTAATAGGCGAACGCCGAAAGCGGCACCTGGGCACCGCTGCCGGTGATCACGCGGATCTGCTCGAGGACGGTCGGGTCCTGGGCATAGCGAGGATTGATCTCCATCACCACCTTGTACTGGTTCAGCGGCTCGTAGATGGTGGAGATCTGGCGCTGGGCGAAGGAATTGTTCAGTACCGCCGCCACGGTCTCCATGTCCACGCCCAGGCGCCTGGCCTTCTCCCGGTCGGTCTGCAGGGTGATCTGCTGGGTACTGCCCTCACGGCCGTCCACGGCGGTCAGTTCCGGCAGCGCCTTGAGCGCCGCCAGTACCTTGGGCTGCCAGGTTTCCAGCAGGTCGACGTCGCCGGACAGCAGGTTGTACTCATAGGACGAGGTGCTCTGCTGGCGACCGCCGAATCTCAGGTCCTGGTCGGCCATCAGGAACAGCTGGGCGCCGGGCACCTTGGGCGCACTGGCGCGGATGCGCTCGATGACCTTCTGGGCATCCAGCTTCCGCTCGGCGATGGGCTTCAGGCGAATCAGCATCACGGCGTTGTTCACCCCGCTGCCTGAACCGGAACTGCCGACGAAGCCGGAGGCGCTGGCCACCGCCGGATCGGCCAGCAGCGCCTTGCGCAGGATCTCGATCTTCGGCTGCATCACCTGGAACGACAGGGCGTTGTCGCCGCGGATGAAGCCGATCAGTTGGCCGGTGTCCTGCTGCGGCATGAAGGTCTTGGGCACCACCACATAGAGCGCCACGTTCAGCGCTATGGTGGCGATCAGGCTCAGCAGCGTCAGCCGACGATGGCGCAGCGCCCAGCCGAGGGTGCGGTCGTAGCCTGCCACCAGCCGACGATGGGCGCGCTCGCTGAAGCGTTGCAGACCACCCTCCTGCCGCGGGTCGTGGGGCTTGAGCCAGCGGGCGCAGAGCATGGGGGTGAGGGTCAGGGAGACCACCAGGGAGACCAGGATGGCCGCCGCCAGGGTCAGGGAAAATTCGCGGAACAGCTTCTCGACGATGCCGCCGATGAACAGGATGGCGACGAAAACGGCGACCAGGGAGACGTTCATCGACAGCAGGGTGAAGCCGACCTCGCGGGTACCCTGGTAGGCGGCCTTGAGCGGCGCCATGCCATCGTCGATGTGCCGGGCGATGTTCTCCAGCACCACGATGGCATCGTCCACCACCAGTCCCGCCGCCAGGATCAGCGCCATCAGCGACAGGGTGTTGAGCGAAAAGCCGAGGACGTACATCACGGCGAAGGTACCCACGAGGGAGATGGGCACCGCCAGGGCCGGGATCACCGCGCTGCGCAACCGGCCGAGGAACAACCAGACCACGCCGATCACCAGGAACACGGCGATGATCAGCGTCAGCTCCGCTTCGTGCAGGGTGGCCTTGATCACCCCGGATCTGTCCATGGCCACTTCCAGACGGGCGCTGGCCGGGACGATGGCCTCCAGCGCCGGCAGGCGCGCCTTGAGCGCGGCGATGGTCTCGATGATATTGGCGTTGGCCTGGCGGTTGACCACCAGCAGCACGGCGCTCTGGTCGTTGAAGAAGCCGGCGTTGTAGCGATCCTCGACGGCATCGCTGACCTTGGCGACGTCGCGCAGGCGCAGCGCCGCGCCGTCCTGGTAGCGGATGATCAGCGGTGCGTAGTCGGCCGCCTTGAACAATTGATCGTTGGCCTGGATCTGCCAATTGTGCTCGTCGTTGGCCACCGCGCCCTTGGGCCGACGCTGGTTCGCGCTGCTGATCGCGGTGCGGACGTCGTCCAGCGCCAGGCCGTAGTGTTCCAGCTGACGCGGCTCCAGTTCGACCCGCACCGCCGGCAGGGAGCTGCCGCCGATCTGCACTTCGCCCACGCCATTGACCTGGGACAGGCTCTGGGCGAGGACCGTGGAGGCCAGGTCGTAGAGCTCGCCCTTGCTCAGGGTCTTGGAGGTCAGCGAAAACACCATGATGGGCGCCTGCGAAGGGTTGACCTTGCGGTAGCGTGGCATCTGGCGCATGCCGCTGGGCAGCAGGTTGCGCGAGGCGTTGATGGCCGCCTGGACCTCGCGGGCGGCGGTATTGACGTCCTTGTCCAGCGCGAATTGGATGATGATCTGCGTCGAGCCCTGGCTGCTGCGACTGGTCATGGAGCTGATGCCGTCGATGGTGCCCAGGGAGCGCTCCAGCGGCGTGGCGACGCTGGACGCCATGACCTGGGGGCTGGCGCCCGACAGCGTCGCCGAGACCGTGATGGTCGGGAAATCCATTTGCGGCAGCGGTGCCACCGGCAGCAGGCGAAAGGCGATGGCACCCGCGAGCAACAGCGCCAGACTCAGCAGCAGCGTGGCCACCGGCCGGGCGATGAAGGGCGCGGAGAGATTCACGTCAGGCCGCCACGCGCCGACCCAGGCGCTCGCCGAGACTGTCGAAGGCCAGGTAGATCACCGGCGTGGTGAACAACGTCAGTACCTGGCTGACCAGCAGGCCACCCACCATCACCAGGCCCAAGGGCTGCCGCAGTTCGGCACCCGCGCCGGTAGCCAGCATCAGCGGCACGGCGCCGAACAGGGCGGCCAGGGTGGTCATCAGGATCGGCCGGAAGCGCAGCAACGCGGCCTGGTAGATCGCCTCCTCCGGTTTCAGGCCCTGGTGCCGTTCGGCATCGAGGGCGAAGTCGATCATCATGATGGCGTTCTTCTTGACGATGCCGATCAGCAGGATGATGCCGATCACCGCGATCAGACCGAGGTCGTTGCCCGTGAGCAACAGCGCCAGTAGCGCACCGATGGCGGCCGAGGGTAGCGTCGAGAGGATGGTCAAGGGGTGGATGAAGCTCTCGTAGAGCACCCCGAGGACGATGTACATCACCACCACCGCGGCGAGGATCAGCAGCAGGGTGCTGGACAGCGAGGCCTGGAAGGCCGCCGCCGCGCCCTGGTAGCGGGTGTTGATGCCCAGCGGCAGGCCGATCTCCTGCTTGGCCGCGTCGATGGCCGCTACCGCGGCGCCCAGGGCGACACCGCTCGCCAGGTTGAAGGACAGGGTCACCGCCGGGAACTGGCTCAGGTGGTTGATCACCAGTCGCGTCGGTCGCTGCTCCATCTTCACCAGGCTGGACAGCCGTACCGGCGCCCGACTGGTGTCCGTGGTGGTTTCGGTGGTGGTGGCCGTCCCGGTGCCGCTGCTGCCACTGGCCGAGGTGCCGCTACCCGCCTTGACCCAGACCTGGCTGAGGGCATCCGGGCCCAGGCTGTCGGCGGCGGCGCTGGCGAGGACCACGCGGTACTGGTTGGCCTGGGTGTAGATGGTGGAGATCTGTCGTTGACCGAGGGCGTCGTAGAGGGCGTCAGTGATGGCGGATACCTGCACGCCGAGGCGCGCCGCGGCGTCGCGGTCGATGGTCAGGTACAGCTGCAGGCCCTTGTTCTGCAGGTCGCTGGTGACGTCGGTGAGTTCCGGGCGTTGTTGCAGGGCCTGGGTCAGGCGCGGCACCCAGGTGTCGAGCAGATTGGCGTCAGGTGAATCCAGGCTGAGCTGGTACTGGGTCCGACTGACGCGATCCTCGACGCTCAGATCCTGCACCGGCTGCATGTAGAGAGTGATGCCCACCACCTTGGCGACCTCGGGCCGCAGCCGGTCGATGACCTCCTGGGCGGTCACGTCGCGCTCGCTCTGCGGCTTGAGATTGATCTGCATCCGGCCGCTGTTGAGGGTGACGTTATCACCGTCCACACCGATATAGGACGACAGACTCGCCACCGCCGGGTCCTGGAGCACCACCTCGGCCAGGGCCTGCTGGCGCTCGCTCATGCCGCGGAAGGAAATGGACTGGGCCGCCTCGGTGATGCCCTGGATGGAACCGGTGTCCTGGGCGGGGAAGAAGCCCTTGGGTACCAGTAGATAGAGCACCGCGGTGAGGGCGAAGGTGGCCACCGCCAGCAACAGCATCAGCGCCCGGTGGACCAGGGCCCAGCGCAGCGCCCGGCCGTAGCCGGCGATCAGACGTTCCAGCCACACCAACCGGTGTTCCGCCGCCTGCTCCTGCTTGAGCAGGCGCGCGCACATCATCGGCGTGAGCGTGAGCGAGATCACCAGGGAAATGAGGATGGCCACCGCCAGGGTGATGGCGAATTCGCGAAACAGCCGGCCCACCACGTCCTGCATGAACAGCAGCGGGATCAGCACGGCGATCAGCGAGACGGTGAGGGACACCAGGGTGAAGCCGATCTGCCGGGCGCCCTTGAGCGCGGCCTCCAGCGGGGTGGCGCCCTCCTCCAGATGGCGGGAGATGTTCTCCAGCATGACGATGGCGTCGTCGACCACGAAGCCGGTGGCGATGGTCAGGGCCATCAGCGACAGGTTGTTCAGCGAGAAGCCGGCCAGGTACATGGCGCCGAAGGTGCCGATCAGCGACAGCGGCACCGTGACCGAGGGGATCAGGGTGGCGCTGAAACGGCGCAGGAAGACGAAGGTGACCATGACCACCAGCCCCACCGCCAGCAGCATCTCGTGCTGGACGTCGGTGACCGCGGCGCGGATGGTCTCGGTACGGTCGCTGAGCACGGCGATGTCGAGGCCGGCCGGCAGGCTTTCGCGGAGGCTGGGCAACAATGCCTGGATGCGGTCCACGGTCTGGATGACGTTGGCGCCGGGCTGGCGCTGGACGTTGACCAGGATGGCGCCGTTGCGGTTGGCCCAGGCGGCCAGGCGATCGTTCTCCGCGCCCTGAGCGATGGTGGCCACGTCGCCCAGGCGCAAGGCACCGGTGTCCGCGTAGTTGAGGATGAGGTCGCCGTAGGCCTTGGGATCGCGCAACTGGTCGTTGGCGTCCAGGGTGGCCACCCGCGTGGGGCCGTCGAAGCTGCCCTTGGGCTGGTTGGTGTTCTCGCTGGTGACCAGGCTGCGCACGTCGGCCAGGGTCAGGTTGTGGGCGGCGAGCTTGTCCGGATCGACCTGGATGCGTACCGCCGGGCGTTGGCCACCAGCCAGGCTGACCATCCCCACCCCGCTGACCTGGGCCAGCTTCTGCGCCATGCGCGTATCGACCAGGTCGTACAGCGTGGGCAAGGGCAGGGTCTGCGAGCTGATGGCGAGGGTCACGATGGGCGTATCGGCCGGATTGACCTTGTTGTAGACCGGCGGCGCCGGCAGGTCGTTGGGCAGGAGGTTGTTGGCCGCGTTGATCGCCGCCTGGACCTCCTGCTCGGCGACCGACAGGTCCAGCTCGAGATTGAACCTGAGGGTGATCACCGAGGCGCCACCAGAGCTGGTGGAGGCCATCTGCGACAGGCCCGGCATCTGGCCGAATTGCCGCTCCAGCGGCGCGGTGACGGCGCTGGTCATGACGTCTGGACTGGCGCCCGGATAGAGGGTGAGCACCCGGATGGTGGGATAGTCCACCTGGGGCAAGGCCGCCACCGGCAGCAGTCGATAGGCCAGCAGACCGGCGATCAGCAGTGCCACCATCAACAGGGTGGTGGCGACCGGGCGCAGGATGAACGGACGCGAGATATCCATCGCGGCCGATCAGCCTTGGGTCTTGCCGGGCTTGCGCACCGCCGGCTTGGCGGGATCGCTGGGCGCCACAGAGGCCCCGGTGACGACCTCGACCTCGGTGCCTTCGCGCAGGCGGTCGGTGCCTTCCGTCACCACCCGGTCGCCGGCGGCGAGGCCCTCGGTGACCACCGTGGTGCTACCGTCATCGGGGCCGAGCTTGAGGCTGCGCACCTGGATCTTGTTGTCGGCCCCCACCACATAGGCGAAGGTACCATTGGAGCCGAACTGGATGGCCGCCGACGGCAGCACCAGCGCCTGGTCGAGCACCTGCTCGCGCACCCGCACGGTGACGAACTGGTTGGGGAACAGCGCTTCATCGCCGTTGACGAAGCGGGCGCGGAATTTCAGGGTGCCGGTGGCGGTATCGATCTGGTTGTCGAAACTCTGCAGCGCGCCGTCGGCCAGTTTGCGGCCGCCACTACGGTCCCAGGCCTCCACCGCCAGGGTCTGGCCGCTGCGCGCGCGCTTGAGCAGCTCGCCGAGCTGGCTTTCCGGCAGGGTGAAGACCACGGAGATCGGTTGGGTCTGGGTGATGACCGCCACCACGGTGCTGTCGTTGGCCGACAGCAGGTTGCCGCCGTCGAGCTGCCGCAGCCCCACGCGACCGGTGATGGGCGCCTTGATCTGGGTGAAGGCCAGATTGAGCTTGGCGTCGGCCACCGCGGCCTGGCTGTTCTTGAGGGTACCGCGATACTGGTTGACCAGGGCTTCCTGGGTGTCCAGCGTCTGCTTGGCAATGCTGTCTTCGCGGAACAGTCCCTGGTAGCGCTTGAGGTCCAACTCGGCGTTGCGCAGCTGCGCCTGGCTCTGTTGCTGGGTGCCTTCGGCCTGCTGCAGGGCCACCTCGTAGGGACGTGGGTCTATGGTTGCCAGCAGATCGCCGGCCTTGACCTTCTGGCCTTCCTCGAAGGCTACCCGCACCAGTTCGCCGGCCACCCGGGTACGGACGTTCACGGTGTTGAGCGCCGTCACCGTGCCGATGGACTTGCGCACGATGGGAAAGCTGCGCTGCTCCACCGCCACCACACGCACCGGGGTCGGTCCGGTCATGCCGAAGGGTGGCCGCGCGCCCTTGCCGGCGGCAGCCGCGTCCTTTTGTCCATGCTGGTGGTACCAGTACCCGCCGGCAACGGCCACCAACAGGACGATGAGCAGCAGCCAAAGCAGTCGGCGACGCGAGGAGGTACGGGGAGAAGAGTCGGACATCGAAGAATTCGTACGCGCGGGAGAAGACGGAAGATAAGCAGCCGGAGCCGCGGTCACCAGCTCCTTTACTGCGTTTTTACCTACGGCGAAACGGGCGGAAACAAAGACCTCCGCCCACTTCTACCCACCGGCGGCGCGGAGTCGCCGCGGACGGCGGAAGGCTCAGCCCAGCACGGCCAGCGCGGCGGCGTAGTTCGGCTCCTGGCCGATTTCCGGGACCAGCTCGCTGTGCAGCACCTTGTCCGCTTCGTCCAGCACCACCACGGCGCGGGCGGCCAGGCCCTGCAGCGGGCCGCTGGCCAGGGCGACACCGTAGCTCTGCAGGAAGTCGGCACCCCGCAGGGTGGAGAGATTCACCACCCGCTCCAGGCCTTCGGCGCCGCAGAAACGCTTCTGGGCGAAGGGCAAGTCGGCCGAGATGCACAGCACCACGGTGTTCTCCAACGTGCTGACTTCCGTATTGAAACGACGCACCGAAGCGGCACAGGTCGGGGTATCGACGCTGGGGAAGATATTGAGCACCTTGCGCTTGCCGGCGAGGCTGGCCAGGGTGACGTCCTGCAGATCGCCATTGACCAGGCTGAAGGCAGGCGCCTGTTGCCCGGGCTGCGGCAGGTTGCCCTGCACGTCGACCGGATTGCCGCGCAGATTGACGGTTGCCATGAATTGCTCCTTTTCTCATGAGACGGGGACAGGGAGTAAACACGTTTTCCGCGGCCGATCAAAGCCTTGCGCGTCCTTGCTTCAAAAATCGCGGCGATAGAAGAAATCCAGGGAATTGGCCAGGCCACTGGCGATCTCGAGATAGAGTCGGCGGGTGAGCTGGTAACGCAGGGCGACCGTGTTGGCCGAGTCGAAGACCCCGACACCATAACGCAGTGACAGCCGATCGGTGAGATTGCCCGACGCGACGACACTGGTCTTGTCGCCGGACCCCGCCGTGTCGAGCTGAAAGTTCTGGATGCCCAACCGCTGGGCCAGGGCGCCGGCGGTGCCGGAGCTACCTGCCAGGCCCAGCGCCAGAGCGGCCTGACCAAGTACGTTGTTGTCCCCTTCGCTACCGCTGGACAGCGGTCGCCCCAACACCAGGTAGGCCAGCGCCTGTTCCTGGCTCATGCTCGGCTCGGAGAACACCTCGATCCGCGGTTGCTGGGCGAAGCCCGAGAGCCGCAGGCCGGCGGTGACATTCTGCTCCTGCACCACCCTTACGGCTTCCACATCGATGTACGGCTGGGCGATGGGCCCCTGGAAGAACAGCCGGGCGCGCCTCATGGTCAGCCGCTGGCCATAGGCGTTATAGCGGCCGTTGCGCAGGTTGAGTTCGCCCCGGGTATCGAGGTTGTCACCGATGTGGACCTTGCCGACGATTTCGGCGGACAGGCCGAAGGCGTCGAAGGTGAGCTTGTCGGACCCGACCAGCACGTCGACGTCCATGGCGATCTGCATGGGCTGCTGCCTGGCGGGCGCTTCCTGGCCGACGATGACGGCATCGTCCGACACCTTGACCGTAGACGGCGGCAGTTGGCGTACCTGGATATGTCCCCGCGGCACTCGCACCTCGCCGGCCAGCGCCAGCCGGCCGTCCTTCATCAGGATCTTGAGATCGGGCGCCACTTCCAGCTGGGCATAGGGCTCGACGTTGACCGGCAGCTTGTCGCCGGTGACCGCCACGTTGACGTCCAGGCCATTGGCCCAGCCGACGCTGCCCTGGATCTGGCCGCGCCCCTGGGCGCCGCTGCGCCAGCCGCCGTCGAGAACGGCGCTATCGCCCTGGATGCGGGCGGTCAGGCCGAGGTCCTGCAGGCGGGTCGGCACGCTGCCGCCGCCCATGTCGCCGCCGCTGAGCTGGATCTGGCCGTTGACCCGCGGTTGCAGCAGGGTCCCACCCAGCTCGCCGGCGCCGTTGATCTTACCTTCGAGGTGTTCGATGCCTTCGACGAAGGCCTTGCCGAGGGCCAGATTCAGGCCCTGCAACTGGAAGCGACCGGCCAGCGCCTGGTTCGGATCGCGGGGGTCCAGCCGGGCCTGGACGTCGAGCCGGCCGAGGTCGGCACTGGTCAGGCGCACCTGGCTGTCCACCTGCTGCGGCTTCAGGGCGCTGGTGACGTCCAGGCTGTCGTAGCTGAAGGTCTGCCACCGGCCAGCAGCGTCGCGCAGCTTGAGGCTGCCACGGCCGGCCTGGAGCCGGATTTCGCCATCGGGCCCGGCCTTGGGCAGGCGCAGGTCGACGTCGCCATCCAGCGTACCCTGCCACGCCAGTTCCGCGGGCAACAGCGGTTGCAGACTGGCGAGCGGGAAAGCGCGCAGGTGCCAGGCGAGACGGGTATCGGGCAGCAGTTGCTGATCGTCGCCACAGAGGCTGGCCGCGCCGGACCGCCAGCAGTGCCGGCCCAGTTCCAGACGCCCGTTGGCCAGGCGCTCGATGCGCGCGGGGCTTTGCAAGGTCCAGTTCTGGCCACTGGCGGCAACCGAGCCGCGGGCCAGCTGGCCCTTCCAGTCGCCGTTGTCGGCCAGGGTGCCACCGGCATTCAGGGCCAGCTTGAGCGGCGGGCCATCGAGGGTCAGATCGGCCTGCTGCTGGCGGCGGTCGCCCTGCCCCTGCAGGCGCAGGACGCCGAAATCGCGCCCGGCCGCCTGCAGACCCTGGGCAGTCAGCTCCAGGTTGCCGCGCTGACGCTCGTCCAGCGTGGCGGACAGAGCCAGGCTGGCCATACGATTATCAGCGTAGGCGAGTTGA
Organism: Pseudomonas oryzihabitans; assembly: GCA_036946245.1. Lineage (GTDB taxonomy): Bacteria > Pseudomonadota > Gammaproteobacteria > Pseudomonadales > Pseudomonadaceae > Chryseomonas > Chryseomonas oryzihabitans_G. The sequence continues at coordinate 3,140,975 of JAQIJM010000001.1, read as the reverse complement.
CGACCATCGAGCCGTAACTGCCCTGCGGGCGCCTTGAGCGTACCGGCCAGCTCGAGTCGGCCTTGGGCACTGCCGGAGAGATCGGGCCAGAGCTGGGCCAGGCGGCGCAGGTCGAGGTCCAACTGGCCTTGCAGACGCTGGTCGAGGGCGCCCTGTCCCTGGATGCGGTTATCACCCAGGCGGATATCTAGTTGCGAGACCTGCCACTGTTCACCGGCCCCCTTGGCCTGGGCCGCCAGCACGGCCGGCTGATTGCGCAGGCGGCCTTTCAGGTCGAGGTCGGCATCCAGTTGCAGGCGGCCGTCCTTGAAGGCACCTGAGCTACGCAGCGGACCGGCCAGGCTGCCGGGCAGCTGGGCGACCCAGAAGGCCGGGTCCAGGCGACTCAGGTCCAGCGCCACCTGCCAGCTCACGCCCTCGGCGAAGCCCAGGTTGACCTTGCCCTGCGCCCGCCCCTGGCCGGCCTGGAGATCCAGCGACGGCAGATTGAGCTGGGTGGTATCGCCGCTGAAGGGGGTGGCCAGGGTGAAGGCACCCGCCGGACCGGTGGCCTCGGCCTTGAGATTGCCCAGGTAGCCACCATCGCGATAGGCCACCTCTCCCTGCAAGCGCTGCAGACTTACCGGGGGCTCCGCCATGGGATACAGCCGCCGCCAGGGAAAATCGCGCCAATCCAGGGTGGCCTCGGCGGCGAGTCCCTGCTGCCAGTCCAGTTGCCCGGCCAGCACCACCCGCTGTTCGGGCGCGGCCTGGAGGCGCAAGGCCGCGATGCGCGCGCCCTTGGCGTCGACGCGGCCATCCAGATTCAGGTCTACCGGACCGCCCTCGCCCGGCAATCGCGCCTGGCCGACCAGGGCGTAGCCCTTAGCGAGATCGCCGCGCGCGGTCAGCGTTAGGTCGTTCAGCCGCAGGGTATCGGGCAGGCTGGCGGCCGCCTTGAAGCCATCGGTCACCAGCTGCAGATCGGCCGGGACGTTGGCCACTAGCGGCTGCACCGTACCGGTCAGGCGTCCGGGCAGATAGCCGCTGCTGTCGGCCTCCAGCTGCAAGGTCTTCTGCAATTCGCCATCCAGCTTGAGCGCCAGCGACCAGGGCGCGGCCTCCGGCGCCGGCAGGCCGAGGGTGCCCTGCAACTGCAGCGGCCAGGCGCCGCTGGGCTGCAACCGGCCGTGGGTATCCAGGGTGATGCCGTGCGCCATGCCGGCCAGGCGCTCGATGGCTATCCCCTCAGCCTGCCAGCGGGCCTGGAGTTCCAGGTCGCGGGCCTGCTCGGCGCCGTTGAAGCGGATCTCGCCGATCCGTACCTCGCCCAACTGCACCCCCACCGGCAGACCGAGGCTGGGCAACTGGATGGGCCCGCTGCGCTCGGGTGCAGGCTGCGGATCGGGCGCCTGATCGATGGCGATGCGCGAGGCCACCAGCGTATCGATGCACAGCTGCAGCCTGAGCAGGCAGCCGGGTCGCCAGGCGAAGTCGGGGGCCTCGACCGTTACCCGGGTGGCGCCCCCCTCCCAGACCAGTTGCCGGGCCTGCCAATGGCCACCCAGGCGACCCTGGAACTCGGTCAGGGTCAGACCCGGGACCCGTTCCAGCACCAGTCGGCTGACGCTGGCGTTACCCAGCACCAGGGCCAGCAGCAGGATCAGGGCGCCCAGCAGGGCCGCCAGTACGCCGAGGATGACACCTCCTACCGACTTCACAGCTCAGGTCCTATGGAAAAGTGCAGGCGGATACCGCCGGGTTCGTCGAGGCCGTGCGCCAGGTCGACGCGGATCGGGCCGACCGGCGAGACCCAGCGCACGCCCACGCCGACGCTGGTCTTGAGTTCGTAGTTGTTGAGATCGTTGAAGGCGCTGCCCTGGTCGATGAAAGTCGCCAGGCGCCATTTGTCACGCAGCGGGTACTGGTACTCGACGCCACCGGCGATCAGGTAACGGCCACCGACGTAATCACCCTCATCGTTTTCCGGCGACAGCGTCTGGTAGTCGTAGCCCCGCACGCTCTGGTCGCCGCCAGCGAAGAAGCGCAGCGACGGTGGAATCTTGTTGTAGCCGTTGGTGAGATTGCCGCCCAGCTGTAGCCGTCCGAGGAAGCGGTGTCCGTCGCCCACGGTGATCAGCCCTCGTGCCAGGGCCGTGGCATGCACCATGTTGGCGTCCGACAGCAGACCCTCCTTGGCCGCCGATACGCCGAATTGCAGGCGGTAGCCACGATTGGGATCGATGCGGTTGTCGCTGCGCAGCAGCGAGAAGTCCACGCCCGGCATCACCAGGTTGGAGGTGCCGTCATCGTTACCCAGGCGATAGTTCTCGTTGCGCCACTTCACCGACAACACCCGCTCCCAACCGTTGGGAAACTTGCGGTGCCACTCGGGGCCCACGGTGAGCAGCTGGCTGAGGGAATCGTCGTCGGCGATCTGCTCGTACTGGTAGCCACCCGCGAAGCGGAATTTGTCGTTGATCGGGTCCTGGCCCGGGATGTCGTACCAGGTGGCGACGCTCTGGCGCGGCGCCGACAGCTCGGCTTCGGCGCCCAGGCTGTGTCCTTGCGGGTTGAGCCAATGGTTTTCCCAGGTGAACCTGAGGCGTGGGCCGACGTCGGTGGAGTAGCCCGGACCGAAGCCGAACGTTCGCGGCTTGCGGGTGCGCAGCGTCACGGTCACCGGGACTTCGGCGGGCCCCTCGGTCTTTGGATAGGTGTCCAGCCGGGCACCGTCGAAAAAGCCGCTGGCCAGCAGATTGCTCTGGAAGTCGGCGATCAGTTCGGAATCGTAGGGCGTGCCCTGGGCGAAAGGCACCATCCGCTGGAGCAGATCGGGATCGAAGGGCGCATCCCCCTCGAAGTTCACCTTGCCCAACACGAAGCGCGGACCACTCTCGAACACCAGGGCGATGTCGGCGAAACCGGTGGCGGGATCGATGCGCAACTGGTGCTGAGTGAAGCTACCGCGGAAGAAGCCATAACGCTGCGCCTGGTTCTGGATGAGGCTCTTGGCATCCTCGTACAGGCCCTGATTCAGCGGCTGACCCGGCTTGAGGCCGGCGGGTATCGGGCGCTGGAAGGCCCGCAGCTGGCGCGCGGGTCCTTCGATGCGGATGTCCACGTTGCGCAACTTGACCGGCTCGCCGGGCCGGACCTCCACCACCAGCCGGGGTGTCTCGCCGGGGTCGACCCGGGTGTCGATCTGCGCGTGATAGAAACCCAACGCCTGGGCCGCCTGCTCGGCCTGCCGCTCCGCCGCCGGACGCAAACGTTGCAGGGCGGCGGCATCCCGACCCTCGACGGACCCTATGTAGGCCTGGATGTTGTCGCGCAGCGGCGCATTGGCGGGCTCGACGCGGACAGTCACCTCGGCAGGCGCTGCCCAGGCCATCCCGTGCAGACAACAGACTCCAATCAAGGTACGGCGTAGAGCTGTCGGACTATTCATACGGGGATGCTAACGGTCGATGCGCTGTCAGACAAACGTATGCGGCCGGGGTTCGCTTCCGTCCCGCTTCGCCAGGTGCCTTGGAATAGGCTAGGATCTGGGTTTTTCCGAGGCAATCCAGATGAAGATAATATGCTTCAATATCAACGGCTTGAGAGCCAGACCTCATCAACTTTATGCCATCATCGAGCGTTACGATCCCGACGTGATCGGCCTGCAGGAAACCAAGGTCTCGGATGATCAGTTCCCGCAGGCGGAGATCGAAGCGCTGGGCTATCACGTCCACTATCATGGCCAGAAAGGCCACTATGGCGTCGCCCTGCTGTCGCGCCTGGCCCCCCTGGAATTGCACAAGGGCTTCCCGGGCGACGGCGAAGAGTCCCAGAAAAGATTCATCTACGGCGTCTTCGCCGATCGCCAAGGCCAGCCGCTGGTGGTCATGAACGGCTATTTCCCTCAGGGCGAGAACATCGCTCACCCCACGAAATTCCCTGGGAAGAGGAAGTTCTATGCGGATCTTCAGAATTTACTTGAAGAGCGTTTTTCCGCAGATACGCCCTTGCTCTTGATGGGCGATTTCAATATTTCCGCCCAGGACCACGACATCGGGATCGGCGCTGCCAATGCCAAGCGCTGGCTGAGAACGGGCGCCTGCAGCTTCCAGCCCGAAGAGCGCGAATGGATGCAACGGCTGCTGGGCTGGGGATTGCTCGACAGCTATCGCCAGCTGCATCCCGAGGTCGACGATCGCTTCAGCTGGTTCCCCTATCGCAGCCGGGGCTTCGAAGACGAACCCAAGCGCGGCCTGCGCATCGATACCATCCTTGCGTCCCGCGCGCTGCGTGAGCGCATCGTCGCTGCCGGCGTCGACTACGACATCCGCGGCATGGAGAAGCCCTCCGACCACGCACCGGTATGGCTGGAACTGCGCTGAAGGACTGTAACGTCGGCGTCACGCGGCAGCCCTAAGGTGGCGACCTCGTCGTAGGTTCGAGGCCTGCCCCATGAATCGCTTCGCCCCGGTATTCCGCCGTACCCCACTACGGCGAGCGGTGCTGATCCTATTGCTGTCCCCCCTGGCTCCGGCCGCCGTCGCGGCTGCGGAGGGCGACGCGCCAGTGCTGCGGCTACAAGGCTCCAACACGGTGAACGCCGGCCTGGGCCCCCGCCTGGTGGCGGGGCTGCTCGAAGCGCGCGGCTACCGACAGGCACAGACCTCAGCTACCGGGGTGATGGATGAATGGCGCCTGGCAGCCCGCGCGCCCGATGGCAGCCCCGTTTCGGTCCAGATCGCCGCCCATGGTACCGGCACCGGCTTCGTGGCCCTCGCCAACGGGACCGCCGATGTCGCCGCCGCCTCCCGTCCCATCACCGCTGCCGAAGCGACCACCCTCGCCGCGCGGGGCGACCTACGCAGTCGGCAGGCCGAATACGTGATCGCCCTGGATGGCCTGGCGATCATCGTGCACCCGGACAATCCCCTGCGCGAACTCGACCTGCCGCAACTGGCGCTGATCTTCGCCGGCGACATCAGCGATTGGCAGCAACTGGGCGGCCAGCCCGGCCCGATTCATCTGTACGCCAGGGACGACCGCTCCGGAACCTACGATACCTTCCGTGAGCTGGTGTTAACTCCCGCTGGTAAGCGTTTGAATGCACAGGCGAAACGCTACGAATCCAACGAAGAACTGGCAGACCGGATCGCCAGTGACCCCGCTGGCATCGGCTTCACCAGCCTGGCAGCCGCTGCCACGCTCCCCATGCTCGCCCTGCGTGATGGCGAGGGACGCGCGATCCTGCCCAGCGAAGCCAGCATCGCCACCGAGGACTATCCGCTGGCGCGCCGGCTGTTTCTCTATGCACCGCCCAACGAGCGGTCCGACTGGGTGCGCGACCTGTTGGAGTTCAGCCAGACAGCCGCCGGCCAGGGCATCGTCCAGCGGAGCGGGTTCGTCGCCCAGCGCATCGAGTCGCGACGAATCACCGACACGAGAGGCATGCCCGAGGCTTATGCCGACCTCGCCCGGCGCGCCGAGCGCCTCACGGTGAACTTCCGCTTCACCGCGGGCAGCGCCCAGCTCGACAACAAGGCCCTGCGTGACGTCGAGCGACTGGCCGACTTCATGCGCCTGCCGGAAAACGCCAACCGAAGGCTGCTGCTGGCGGGCTTCAACGATGCCACCGAAGATCCCGCGCGTGCCGCCCTGCTGGCGCGCCTGAGAGCCCTGGCGGTGGCCTCGGCACTAAGGCACCAGAAGGTCTTCGCTGCGGACCTGCTCTCCCTCGGCGATCAGTTGCCGGTCGCGGGGCTCTCGACCAATGGTCGGGTGAAGAATCGCCGCGTCGAAGCCTGGCTTCACTAGCCGGCGAGCTTCGAGTGACCCCGCCGACGCACGATCAAACCCGATGACGACGGTCAGACCTGAAGTCTCTTCGCGTGGAGCGAGAGGGTGCTTCCCGCGCCCTGCTGGAAGCCCACCGGGCGAAGACCCTTGGCTGTGCCTGCGGCAAGGACAGTTGCCATCTTCGCCCGGCATCGTCCAGGGAAAACCGGCGGGCAAGCCTGCGGCCTCGTAGCCTTGCGACCAGAGTCAGCCCTCGCGGCGTTCAGCGGACGCCTCCTCGACAAGCCCGCGCAGCTGCTACCTTTCCGCTGACGAGGAAGGCTGCTCGGCGGTCGTCGAGCCCAGGTAGGCACGCGCGTACGAGGCACGGCGATGAAATTGAAGTGACTTCTTAACTATTTCGAGAATCCGCATCAATAAATCCCACTAATACATTGATTTGAAATAAAAAATGAAAAACGAAGAACGATTCAGTGATCGAGTCTCCGCCTATGAAAGGGGCCGTCCGGACTACCCCACGTCCGTCATTGACCGACTGGCGGACGATCTCGCCGCGGATGCCGTGGTGGCGGACGTCGGGGCCGGCACGGGCCTGCTGGCCAGGGAATTTCTCGCGGCGGGTTACACCGTGCACGCCATCGAGCCCAATGCTCCCATGCGCCAGGCCATGACCACGAACCTCGGCCAGCGAGCGGGCTTCCACACCTGGAACGGCACGGCGGAAGACACCGGACTGGGCGAGCGAAGCGTGGACCTGATCGTCGTGGGCCAAGCCTTCCATTGGTTCGATCGCCAACGGACGCGACCGGAGTTCGCCCGGATTCTGCGCCCGGGTGGCACCCTCGCCCTGATCTGGAACTATCGACTGTCCGACAGCGGCCCCTTCATGGCCGGTTATGAAGAGCTGCTGCAGCGCCACGGTACCGATTACCGCCAGGTGGAGCACCGCAATCTGCGCCCGGCGGAATTGGCACGTTTCTTTGGCCCCGAGGGTTGCCAGCTGTGGGTGACGAGCAATGCGCAGTGGCTCGATCGCGAGGGGTTGCAGGCGCGGGTGGAATCCTCCTCCTACCTACCTGCGCCCGGCAGCCCAGGCCATGCAGCGCTCAGCGCCGAGGTGGGCCAGTTGTTCGACGCCCACACCGAGCAGGGTCGGGTCCGCTTCGACTACGACACCCTGGTGTACAGCGGTCCGCTCACCTGAGGGCCGGCGGCACCGCGTCCAATCCCTGGATCTTCGCACCGGCGGCAATACTTCGCTGGGAGAACCAGCCGGTCGCCGTTTCCAGGGCATAGCGTGCCGGCGCCCGGGAGCAATGGCGGGTATCGGTCTGCGGCTGCATCTCGGCGAGGTTGAGGATGACGCCGTTGGCCGTGATGAAGGCCGCGGCGAGGGCACTGGGGGTGTCCCTCATCCACAGACAGCGGATATCGTCGCCGGGAAAGACGAACAGCATCCCTTCGTCCTCGCGCAGCGGCGCACGCCCCATCAGTCCCAGGGTGCGCTGCGCGGGCGTGGCGGCGATCTCGACGCGCAGCACCCGCTCGCCGATACGCAATTCGACGCGTTCGCCCGCCCCGGCAGGCATCCCGGTCAGCACGGTCAGCACCGCGACCACCCAGGATCGCCGGCACCCGGACCGGCGCCCGGCATGGACAAAAAACCTCATCGCGTGTGACCTTTGCCAGGCGAAAGCGATCTATCCCACATTGTCAGACAACCTCCCGAAGCCGATGTCCATCGCTACTCCGCCGCCCACGCTCTCGTCCGCCCAGGCCACGCGCATCACCCTGGGTACCGTGCTGTTCACCTTCATCGCCTACCTTACCATCGGTATTCCGCTGGCCGTGTTACCGGGCTACGTGCATGGCGAACTGGGTTTCAACTCCATCATCGCCGGCCTGGTGATCAGCAGCCAGTACGTCGCCACCCTGCTCTCGCGCTCCCATGCCGGACGCATCATCGACACCGTCGGCGCCAAGCAGTCGGTGCTCTACGGCATGTTCGGCTGTGGTCTCAGCGGCCTGCTGATGCTCGCCTCGGTGCTGCTGCAGGACTGGCCCTGGATCAGCCTGGGCGCGCTGCTGCTGGGACGCCTGGTGCTGGGCTGCGCCGAGAGCCTGTCGGGTACCGGGGCGATCTCCTGGGCGATTGGCCGGGTCGGCCCGACCAATACCGCCAAGGTGATCTCCTGGAACGGTGTCGCCAGCTACGGGGCACTGGCCATCGGCGCGCCCCTGGGGGTGGTGCTGGTGGAGCTGCTGGGGCTATGGATCATGGGTGCCAGCATCGTCGTCCTGGCAGGGCTCGGCTACCGTATTGCCAAGCCGCGACCCGCCATCGTACCGGTGCGCGGCAAGCGGCTACCCTTCAGCACCGTGCTCGGCCGGGTGCTGCCCTTCGGCCTCGGCCTGGCCCTGGGCGGCATAGGATTCGGTACCCTCGCCACCTTCATCACCCTCTACTACGCCAATCAGGGCTGGAGCGGCGCGGCGCTCTGCCTGTCGGTGTTCGGCTGCTTCTTCATCGGGGTGCGTCTGGTCTGCGCCAATGCCATCAATCGCCACGGCGGCTTCCGCGTCGCCATCGTCAGCCTGGCGGTGGAGGCCGTGGGGCTGGCCACGCTCTGGCTGGCACCGAGCGTCACGACCGCCCTGGTCGGTGCCGCCCTCACCGGCATCGGCTTCTCCCTGGTCTTCCCGGCGCTGGCGGTCGAGGCGGTGCAACGGGTACCGGCGTCCAACCGCGGCGCCGCCTTGGGCGGCTATTCGGTGTTCATCGATCTATCCCTTGCGGTAACCGGCCCGCTGATCGGCGCCGTGGCCACGCATTTCGGCTACGCCGCCAGTTTCCTTTGCGCCGCCTTGGCCGCTCTCGCCGGGCTGGCCCTGAGCCTTCGCCTCCTCCGCCGCTTCGACGAGTCCTCTCGAGAACAGCCATGACCACGCCCGCCCCATCCGCCGCCGCGCTCGCCGTCAATCTGCGCATCGTCTCCATCGTCATCTTCAGCTTCCTGCTGTTCCTCGCCATCGGCCTGCCGCTGGCGATACTGCCGGGCTACGTGCACGACGACCTCGGCTACGGCTCGGTGATCGCGGGCCTGGCGATCAGCATCCAGTATCTCGCCACCCTCTTCACCCGTCCGCTCGCCGGCAAGCTGGCCGACAGCATCGGCGCCAAGCGCGGGGTGATCTACGGTCTGTTCGGCTGCGTCGCCTGTGGCGTCCTGACCCTGCTGGCGACGTCCCTGCAAAGCATCCCCGCCGCCAGCCTCGGGCTGCTGATCGTCGGCCGGGTGATTCTCGGCATGTCCCAGGCGCTGATCGGGACGGGTTGCCTGAGCTGGGGGATGGGCAGTGTCGGCATGCAGCACGTCAGCAAGGTGATCTCCTGGAACGGTATCGCCGCCTATGGCGCCCTGGCCATCGGCGCGCCGCTCGGCGTCGCCATGGTGGCCGCGCTCGGCCTCTGGAGCCTGGGAGTCGCCATCGCCCTGCTCGGCGCCATCGGCCTGGCCCTGGCCTGGAACAAGGAAGCGGCGCCGGTCATTCCCGGGGAGCGACTGCCCTTCCACAAGGTGTTCTGGCGCATCAGCCCCTTCGGCCTCTGCCTGCTGCTGAGTTCCATCGGCTTCGGCGCCATCGCTACCTTCGTCACCCTGTACTACGCCAGCAACGGCTGGCCCAACGCGGCCTTCTGCCTGACGGCCTTCGGTGCGGCCTTCATCTGCGCACGACTGCTCTTCGCCGGCGCCATCAACAAGATCGGTGGCTTCCGCGTGGCGCTCGCCTGCTTCACGGTGGAAACCCTGGGCCTGCTGCTGCTCTGGCTGGCGGTGACGCCGCAGATGGCGTTGATTGGCGCGGCCATGGCGGGTTTCGGCCTATCGCTGGTCTATCCGGCCCTGGGGGTGGAGGCCATCGTCAAGGTGCCACCGACCAATCGCAGCGCCGCACTGGGCGCTTACTCGCTGTGCCTGGACCTCGCCCTGGGCATCACCGGGCCCTTGGCCGGCGCCATCGCCAACGGCTTCGGCTTCAGCGCCATCTTCCTGTTCGCCGGACTGATGGCACTGGCCGGACTCGGACTGAGCGCCCTGCTCTACCGCAACGCCCTGCGCGACGGTACGGTCCAGACCTAGCGTCCAACGGTCAGAGCGGACCGGGGTCGGGAATCGGAGCCGGAGGCTTGGCCGGCTCGGTCAGATTCTCGACCACCTCGTCCGGGAGGTCGGTGTCGAGTTCCTCGTCGGCCATGTCGGAATCGTTGAGGGGGGCCTGGTCGCCCCCCAATCGCCAGCGGGTGGGCGAGACGTAATCAGCTGCGAGGGATGGGGATGCGATCATGGCGTGGCTCCTGTGTCGGTCGATCTCCAGCGTTAGTGGGCGGGCGCTGCCGGATGTTTCACCCGGACGGGTGCCATGCGTCGCCAAACGCCACGGCCGCCATCCCTCGTGGCAGAGCGGGCGGCCCGGCCGGGATGGCCGCCGCACACAGGGCGATACCCGCTTTTCCGTGGTTGGCGCCAGCGCGCAGCCCGGGCGCGACTAGACTTCAGGGATCTCCGCACCTGGAAAATCCGCGCCTATGGATACGTCGAACCGCCCCGCCCCGACCGTGACCTTGCTGGCGGTCGTCGCCGAAGATGAACTGCTGCTGCAGGCCTTGGTACGCGAAGTGCTGAAGCAGGAAGGCTTCAATGTGGAAACCTTCGGCACCGCCGACGCGGCCCTGCAGTTCCTGGAGTTGCACTGGCAACAGGTGAACGTGGTGGTCTCCAACGTGCGCATGCCGGGGGTGATCGACGGCATCCAGCTGGCCAGGATCGTCGCCGACCGCTGGTCGTCCGTACCCCTCGTGCTGATGTCCGGCTACGTCGGACTGCGTGACGACATACCTGCGGGCGTGCCTTTCCTGCACAAGCCCTGGACCCTGGATCAGCTCACCGAGGCCGTCTGGCAGGTGGTACCACGACCGCAATAATCCCCACCCCCTGGCGACCGGCCGCTCATCCGCGGTGGGTCGCCGCAGCCCCTCGCGGCCGGCGTGCACCGTCCCGCGCAGCTATGAGACAATGACGCCCAGCTGAACCGGCGGCGCCTCCCGTGCGGAAGCGCCCGGTTCTCGCCTTTCGCCGCGGCCATCGACCACAGCCGCTGGCTCTCCTTCCAAGCCGACCTGAACGCCTCGCCCTGCCGAGAAGCGCGACTGCCGTCGGTTTCGTTCAGGTCTGCACCCCTTACAGGTAAACCCCTTGATCTCCACCGCCAATATCACCATGCAGTTCGGCGCCAAGCCGCTGTTCGAGAACGTGTCCGTCAAATTCGGCAATGGCCATCGCTACGGCCTGATCGGTGCCAACGGCTGCGGCAAGTCCACCTTCATGAAGATCCTCGGGGGCGATCTCGAACCCACCGGCGGCCAGGTGATGCTCGAACCCAACGTGCGCCTGGGCAAGCTGCGCCAGGACCAGTTCGCCTATGAAGACTCCACCGTCATCGACACGGTGATCATGGGCCACGCCGAACTGGCGCGGGTCAAGGCCGAGCGCGACCGCATCTATTCGCTGCCGGAAATGAGCGAGGACGACGGCATGGCCGTAGCCGAGCTGGAAGTCCAGTTCGCCGAGTTCGACGGCTATACCGCCGAAGCCCGCGCCGGCGAGCTGCTGCTCGGCCTGGGCATTCCGCTGGAACAGCACTTCGGCCCCATGAGCGCCGTCGCGCCCGGCTGGAAACTGCGTGTCCTGCTGGCCCAGGCGCTGTTCTCCGACCCGGAAGTGCTACTGCTGGACGAACCGACCAACCACCTGGACATCAACACCATCCGCTGGCTGGAAGGCATCCTGGTCGCGCGCAACAGCACCATGATCATCATTTCCCACGACCGCCACTTCCTGAACAGCGTCTGCACCCACATGGCCGACCTGGACTACGGTGAGTTGCGCCTCTTCCCCGGCAACTACGACGAGTACATGACCGCCGCTACCCAGGCTCGCGAGCGCCTGCTGTCGGACAACGCCAAGAAGAAGGCCCAGATCGCCGAACTGCAGCAATTCGTCAGCCGCTTCTCGGCCAACGCCTCCAAGGCCAAGCAGGCCACCAGCCGGGCGCGCCAGATCGACAAGATCCAGCTGGAAGAGGTCAAGCCGTCCAGCCGCGTGAGTCCGTTCATCCGCTTCGAGCAGTACAAGAAGCTGCACCGCCAGGCGGTGACCCTGGAGAACGTCACCCAAGGCTTCGACGGCAGCCCGCTGTTCAAGCGCCTCGGCCTGCAGATCGAGGCCGGCGAGCGCGTCGCCATCATCGGTCCCAATGGCATCGGCAAGACCACCCTGCTGCGCACCCTGGTGGGCGAGCTGGCCCCCCAGAGCGGAGAGGTGAAATGGACCGACAGCGCGGACGTGGGCTACTTCGCCCAGGACCATGCCGAGGACTTCGCCGACGATACGACCCTGTTCGACTGGATGGGCCAATGGACCCAGGGCGGCGAGCAACTGGTACGCGGCACCCTGGGCCGCATGCTGTTCTCCAGCGACGACATCCAGAAGTCGGTCAAGGTGATCTCCGGTGGCGAACAGGGTCGCATGCTGTTCGGCAAGCTGATCCTGAAAAAGCCCAACGTGCTGGTGATGGACGAACCCACCAACCACCTGGACATGGAATCCATCGAAGCGCTGAACCTGGCGCTGGAAAACTATCCGGGCACCCTGATCTTCGTCAGCCACGACCGCGAATTCGTCTCGTCCCTGGCCACCCGCATCCTCGACATGAGCGAAGCCGGCATAGTGGACTTCAGCGGCAGCTATGACGACTACCTGCGCAGCCAGGGCATCAACGGCTGACCCCGCCGTCCGTGTAGTGGCTTGCACAATCCACTACACGGACAAAATAGAGGGTGCCCTAAACAGTTACCCTAGGTATCATTTCGCACCGAAACGGGTACTCGACCAGGATCGCCGCGATCATCACCTATCGTTTGCGCCGGGAGGCCAGGGGTCTCCTGCCACGTCTCGTAACACGTAGCGCCCCCTACCGGCACGCTCGACGGGCTCCCTGTCGCATCCTGGTTTCCCCGCCTGCCATCGGCCTGGCCATGACGCCTGGTCTTCACACGATAAATCAGAACATTGCCGGACGGCCGCTGTCGCAACTGACTGCCATGCCCTACCGGTTGCCTGCCCGTGCCTGGCCGTCCGCGGTCAGTTTCGGGTCGCCCAACTCGAGGTCGGGCTCCGACGCCCGCTCTCCCTCAGGTGTAAAGCGAGACACTGTCTCAGGAGTACGATGAATGCACAGTGGTAACGAAGAGTCGGATTTCGTTTTCGTCGGCGCGGGAATCATGAGCGCGACCCTGGCGGTCATGCTCAAGGAACTGGAGCCCACGAGTACCGTCGAGGTGCTCGAACTGCTCGACGTAGGCGCGGCGGAGAGTTCCAACCCCTGGAACAACGCCGGAACCGGCCATGCGGCCCTCTGCGAGTTGAACTACACGCCCGAAAAGGCGGACGGCAGCATCGACATCACCAAGGCCCTCAGCATCAATGGCATGTTCGAGGCTTCCAAGCAGTTCTGGTCCTATCTGGTCGAGGAAGGCCACTTCGGTTCGCCGCGTGCCTTCATCAGCCCGGTGCCGCACATGTCCTTCGTGCATGGCGCCAAGGACATGGCCTTCCTGCGCAAGCGCTACGAGGCGCTCAAGGACCATGCCTGCTTCGACGGCATGGAGTATTCCGAGGACCATGCCAAGCTGCGCGAGTGGATGCCCCTGGTGATGGAAGGCCGTCCTGCGACCGAAGCCGTGGCGGCGACCCACGTGGCCGGCGGGACCGACGTCAATTTCGGCGCCCTGACCATGAGCCTGCTGGGCCACCTGCAGACCCGTCCGGGCACCCAGGTCCGCTACAACCAGAAAGTGGTGGACCTGAGCCGCGAGGCCGACCAGCGCTGGCGCCTGACCATCGAGGACAGTCGCTCCGGCGCGACCCGCACGATCCTCGCCAAGTTCGTCTTCCTCGGCGCCGGTGGCGCGGCGCTGCCGCTGCTGCAGAAGTCGGGCATTCCCGAAGGCGCCGGCTTCGGTGGCTTCCCGGTGAGTGGCCAGTGGCTGCGCTGCGACGACCCGCAGATCGTCGAGCGGCACCAGGCCAAGGTGTATGGACTGGCTGGCGTGAATTCCCCGCCGATGTCGGTGCCGCACCTGGACACGCGGGTCGTGGATGGCAAGAAGTCCTTGCTGTTCGGCCCCTTCGCCGGCTTCACCACCAAGTTCCTCAAGCGCGGCTCCTTTCTCGATCTGCCCAAGTCGATCAAGGCGGGCAACATCGGCCCCATGCTGGCCGTGGCGCGGGACAACATGCCGCTGACCCGCTATCTGGTCGGCCAGGTCATGCAGTCCTTCGACCAGCGCGTCGAGGAACTGCGCGCCTTCTACCCGGCCGTACGCAAGCAGGACTGGCGCCTGGAAGTCGCCGGACAGCGCGTGCAGATCATCAAGAAGGACCCGCAGAAAGGCGGCATCCTGCAATTCGGTACCGAGATCGTCGCCTCCGGTGACGGCACCCTGGCCGCCCTGCTGGGCGCCTCCCCGGGTGCCTCGACCTCGGTATCCATCATGCTGACCCTGGTCGAGCGCTGCTTCCCCAGCCGCTTCCAGAGCGAAGCCTGGCAGGCCAAACTGCGCACGATGTTCCCGGCCTTCGGTCACAAGCTCGCGGAAGAACCCGAACTGCTGCGCGAAGTGCGTGAACGCACCACGCGCGTACTGCAACTCGACCAGCCGGCCTGACCCACCTGGATGGCCCACTGGCGGGCCATCCCTGCTCCTGGCCTCTCCACCCCGTCCAAACAACCCCCTCTCCCCCAGGGAGAGGGTTGGGGTGAGGGTCTATCGCCCTCAGACGCCTACTTAATCCCCCAGCGCCGCACCCTCCCGCCGCGGGTCCGCACCACCCTGCCAGCCGGTACCCACCCGCCGAATGACCTGGATGCCGCTGGTCATCTCGTCTTCGCGCACCTGGTGCCCACGCTGCTCCAGCGCCTGGCGCAAGGCCGGGGTGGTCTGCCCGCGTTCGAGTTCCGTCGGACCATTGCGGCTGCCGAAATTCGGCAACCCCGCGGCCGCCTGGGGGTCCAGTTGCCAATCCAGCAGACCGACCAGGGTCTTGACCACGTATCCGGCGATCTGCGAACCCCCAGGCGAACCCAGGGCCGCCACCAGGGCGCCGCTATCGCGGTCGAACACCAGGGTAGGCGACATGGTCGAGCGCGGGCGCTTGCCCGGTTCCACCCGGTTCGCCACCGGCAGGCCCTTCTCGCGTGGCACGAAGGAAAAGTCCGTCAACTGGTTATTGAGCATGAAGCCTTTCACCATCAGATGGGAGCCGAAATAGCTTTCCACCGTGGTGGTCATGGACAGCGCGCCGCCCCAGGCATCCGCGGCCACGACCTGCGAGGTGGAGATGCGCAACGGCGAACGATCCGGCGCCCAGGCCAGCGTCGGTCCGGGTGGGGTACCGGGCAGAGCCTTGCCCAGGCTTTTGTCACTCACCAACAGAGCACGACTGGCCAGGTATCCCGGGTTCAGCAGGCCGCTCAGATTGACCGGCACCCGGTCCGGGTCCGCCACGTACTGGGCGCGGTCGGCATAGGCCAGGCGCTCGGCCTCGGCGATCAGGTGGACCGCCTCCGGGCGCGGCTCCCGACCGGCCGGCAGTGGCGTCGGCAGCGGCCGCAGAGGCGCCAGGGCCCAGGCCGGATCGCGGGCCTCCAGCGCCTGGAGAATGCCCAGCGTCTGGGCTACGGTGACGCCACCCGCCGGCGGCGGCATGCCGCACACGCGCCAGCGCCGATAATCGGTGCATAGCGGCGTGCGGGTCCTGGCGCGATAACCGGCGAGATCCTGGAGACTCAGGCTGCCAGGATTGGCACTCTGCTGTACCGCCGCGGTGATGGCCCGGGCCAGCTCACCGCGGTAGAGCGCGCCTGCCCCCTCCTTGGCGATCAGCGCCAGGGTAGCGGCCAACTCGGGATTGCGCAGGCGAGTGCCTACCGGCTTCACCCGACCCTGGCTATCCAGATAGAGCGCGGCCATGCCCGGCGACTGTTTCAGGAAAGGATCGTGGACGAGCTGATTATGCAACCGCGGCGACAGTGCGAAGCCTTCGCGTGCCAGCCGGATGGCCGGCTCGAACAGGACCTGCCAGGCCAGCTTGCCATGGTCGCGGTGGGCGAGTTCGAGCGCGCGCAAGACCCCTGGAACCCCGACCGAACGACCGCCGATGCGGGCTTCCTCGAAGGCCATGGGACTACCGTCCGCGTGCAGGAAGAGGCGCTCGGTGGCGCCGGCGGGGGCGGTCTCGCGGCCGTCGTAGGCCTGGACCTTGCGGCCGTCCCAGTAGAGCAGGAAGGCGCCACCGCCGATGCCCGATGCCTGCGGCTCGACCAGGGTCAGGACCGCTTGCATGGCGATGGCGGCGTCGATGGCCGAACCACCTTGCCGCAGGACCTCGCGGCCGGCTTCGGCGGCCAGAGGATTGGCCGCTGCCGCCATCTGTCGCGTGGCGTCGCTCGCCACCATTGCGGGACGATAGCCGGAACTGGCTTCCGGCGCTTTCGGCAGCGCCGCTTCCCGGTCAGGGGTGCAGGCGGCAAGTGTCAGCGACAGCAACAGCGGGGCGAGAGGAATGCGCAACGGATGTCTCCTTGGCTGCGGGCGGCGTTCGCCAGCCAAGCCTAGCCCATCGCCTTGGTTCGCGCCCCGAGCCGGCCCTAGAACGGCAGGTGGCGAGCCGAGAAGCCGCCACAGAGCATAACCAGCCACAGCAGCTGGTGCAGGGCGACGATGGCGAAGAACACCAGGCGGAAGCTCAGCTTGACGGTCTTGTGGCGAAATCTCTGCTGGGCGATCAAGGCACCTGGCCAGCCGCCGAGCAGTTCGCCCAGGTGCAGCATCCGCTCCGGCACGCGCCAGCCCCGGTCGCGGGCACGCTGCTTATCGTGCCGGTACAGAAAGAAAGTGACCACGCTGGCCAGGAGGTAGAGCGGCAGCGGCCAGAGCACGCCTTGGCCGAAGGCCAGCGAGAGAGAACCCACCAGGGGCAAGACGAAGACACCGATCCGCAACAGCAGCAGCATGTCCTGTCGGGCGATGGCCGCCCGCTGCTGATAGGGCGTCAGCGGCGCAGCGCGCTTGGTCGGCTTGGGCGCGGCGGTCTGCGCAGACGCACGAGCCGGCTTGCGCCGGCTCTGCTGTTCCTTCTCCGGTTTCACCCGGCCGCCTTGGCCGCGTGCCAGTCGATCCAGCCGAATTGCCAGGTAGCCAGGATCAGCAGTCCGAAGACGATGCGATACCAGCCGAACACCTCGTAGCTGTGATTGCCGATGAACTTCAGCAACGCCTTGACCGCCAGCATGGCGAAGATGAAGGAGGTGACGAAGCCGACCCCGAACACCAGCACGTCGCTGGCGGTGAACAGGTGACGGTACTTGTAGACCGAGTAGACGGTCGCCCCGACCATGGTCGGCATCGCCAGGAAGAACGAGAACTCCGTGGCCGCCTTGCGCGACAGACCGAACAGCAGGCCGCCGATGATGGTCGAGCCGGAACGGGAGGTCCCCGGGATCATCGCCAGGCACTGGGCGCAGCCCACCTTGAGGGCGTCATGCCAGCGCATGTCGTCCACCTCTTCCACGCGGATGCGATGGGTACGCTTTTCCGCCCAGATCATGATCACGCCACCGATCACCAGGGCGAAGGCCACGGTGATGGGGTTGAACAGGTATTCGTGGATCAGGTCGCCCAGGATCACCCCCAGTACGGCGGCGGGCAGGAAGGCGATGATCAGGTTGCCGGTGAACCGCTGTGCATAGGATTTGCGTGGCAGATCGGTGACGATCTCGAAAACCTTGAAGCGGTATTCCCAGACCACGGCCAGGATGGCCGCCAGCTGGATGATGATATTGAAGGCGATGGCCCTTTCCCCACCGAAACCGATCAGATCGGCGACGACGATCTGGTGGCCGGTACTGGAAATGGGCAGGAACTCGGTGATGCCCTCGACGATCCCCAGAATCAGCGCCTGCAAGGCACTCCATAGGTCCATGGTATTACTCCATCCAAGTGAAACATTTGCAGGTAGCCGGAGCTGCAGGCTCCGGCGGCAACGGGGTTCGAACCGTGACGCTCCGCAGGGCAAGACCCTTCGCGGTACCCAAGACAGCACGTGCTGAAGTCAGCGCTCGGCACCTTACCAGAGCGAGACCGGTTGAAGAGACCGATGAACGGCGATTAGGTGCCGTACAATAGCCAATCCAATCGTTGCGGATGTGAAGCATGTCGTTTCTGGAGTCCCTCACCGCCCTGCTGGGCATGTCGACCGTGGAGCTGGTCGCCGCTGCGCTGGGTATCGTCGCCGTGTGGCTCACGGTGCGCCAGAACATCTGGGGCTGGCCGATCGGCCTGGTGATGGTGGTCCTCTACATCTGGATCTTCTACGACGTGAAACTCTACTCGGACATGCTGCTGCAGGGCGTCTACGCCGTCCTGCAACTCTACGGCTGGTGGCAGTGGCTGAGAGGCGGCCAGCACCACCAGGGCCGCCAGGTCACCTCGCTCGGCAGCTCCTCCATGCTGGCCGGGCTCGCCGCCGGGGCGTTCGGCAGCCTGGCGCTCGGCTATCTCATGGGTACCCACACCGATGCGGCCCTGCCCTGGCTGGATGCCGCGCTCACCGGCTTCAGCCTCGTCGCGCAGTTCTGGATGGCGCAGAAACGCCTGCAATGCTGGGCGCTGTGGTTGGTGCTGGACGTCGTCTACGTGGGTCTCTTCTACTACAAGGGCCTCTATCCCACCGCGATCCTCTATGCGGTTTTCGTCGCCCTCGCCGCCTACGGCTGGCGCGACTGGCGTCGCGCCCTGGCGACCGCGCGATGAAGGTGGTGGTGCTGACCGGCCCCGAGTCGAGTGGCAAGTCCTGGCTGACGCAGGTGCTGAGCGAAAGGTTCGGCGGTGTGCGGGTCGACGAGTACGTGCGCGAGTACTGCGAGCTGCACGGCACGGACACCACCCTGGCGGACGTGGCGGTGATCGCTCGCGAGCAATTGCGCCGCGAAGATGCAGCCCGCGCCGCCGCGCCCGCGCTAATACTGCTGGACACCCATCTGCTGAGCAACCTGCTATGGAGTCGCCTGCTGTTCGGCACCGCTCCCGCCTGGCTGGAGCCCGCCCTGCTGGCCCGCCGTTACGACCTGCACCTGCTGCTCGATCCCCGCGGGGTCGACTGGCAGGACGACGGTCAGCGTTGCCAACCGGAACCGGAAGCACGGCTCGCCTTCTTCTACAACTGCCGGGGCTGGTTACGGGACCATGGCCAGTCGGTGCTGGAAATCGCCGGCGACTGGAGCGAGCGTGAGGACGCCGCCCTGGCGGCGGTCAGCGGATTGCTGCACGACGCCTGACCCTGCCGGTAGAATGTCGCCCTGTACCGGAGAACCCCATGCACGACGACGACCCCTCCTTCGCCGATTTCACCCGCGGGATACGGCCGCTCAAGCAGGACCGCGCGGACACCGGCAAACCCCGGGCCGACCGCGGCCAGATCACCCAGCGCCGCGCCGATGCGACCAAAACCGCGACCGCTATCCGGGTCGATGGCCTGAGCGATGCCTTCGTCATCGACGTGGGCGCCGAGGACGAACTCTACTGGGGCCGCGACGGTGTCCAGGACACCCAGCTGCGTCGCCTCAAGGGCGGCCAGATCCCCTTCGAGGGTAGCCTGGACCTGCACGGCATGACCGTGGAAAAGGCCCGGGAGACCCTGTGGGACTTCCTGGCCGAGGCGACTCGCCTGGAAATCCGCTGCGTGCGCATCACCCATGGCAAGGCCGCCCGCCTGGACGGGCGCCGGCCGCTGATCAAGAGCCACGTCAACACCTGGCTGCGCCAGCACCCCCAGGTGCTGGGCTTCACCTCCTGCCTGCCCCGCCACGGCGGTACCGGCTCGCTTTATGTCTTGCTCAAGCGCACCATGCTCGAAGGTCGCGACGAGTGATCCTGTGACTCGGGTGACGTCTCATCCGAGCGCCTTCTTCCTCATCGACAAACAGGAACCCCAATGTCTCTCGAACAGCACTACTCCGCCATTCTGACCGGACTCGGCGAAGACATCGGCCGGGAGGGGCTGGTGGACACGCCCAAGCGCGCCGCCAAGGCCATGCAGTATCTCTGCCGCGGCTACGGCCAGACGCTGGAGGAAGTGGTCGGCGACGCCCTCTTCTCTTCGGACAACAGCGAGATGGTGCTGGTCAAGAACATCGAGCTGTATTCCCTCTGCGAGCACCACATGCTGCCCTTCATCGGCAAGGCCCACGTCGCCTACATGCCCAGCGGCAAGGTCCTGGGTCTGTCCAAGGTGGCGCGCATCGTCGACATGTTCGCCCGTCGCCTGCAGATCCAGGAGAACATGACCCGACAGATCGCCGAGGCCATCGAGAAGGTCACCAGCGCCGCCGGCGTCGCCGTGGTCATCGAGGCCCAGCACATGTGCATGATGATGCGCGGCGTGGAGAAGCAGAATTCGTCCATGGTCACCTCGGTGATGCTGGGCCAGTTCCGCGCCAATGCCGCCACCCGCGCCGAATTCCTGAGCCTGATCAATCGCTGAGTCGACTGCGACGTCCGCTGTGCTGGGGGGTCGAAGTCTCGAACCCCCAGGAGACCTGCACGCCATGCCGGACGTCCACAGCCTCACCCTGCTCAGGGCCCAGCCCGAACGCTCCCAGGCGCTGGGCGCCCACCTGCTCGATCTCGTCGCCGTGGCGGTTACCGATGCCGGCTGCCTGGACTACCGGGTATTCCAGGGCAGCGAGGATGGCGACCTCTGGGTGATCCAGGCCCGCTGGGCCTCGGTCGCCGCCCAGGGCAACCACTTCAACCAGCCCCACACCCTCGCCTTCCTCGACGAGTTGCCCAAGCTGGCGGATGAGGTGGATCTGTATCCGTTGGAGCCGAGAAGACCGGCTGAAACGCCTTGATACGGCTCACAACGTCCTATCGCGGCCATGGCGGTCCGCCGATGCGGCCGCTCCTACAGAGGGTGATGCTTTTGTAGGAGCAACTGTCTTCTTACGCTGGCTCTGCTCGCCAAGGTGTGCCGTCTCTGAGCATGGCATTGAGCCGAGTCAGCAAGACGCGTAGGCAGGCGATCAGGGCGACCTTGGCAGGCTTTCCCCGCTGAAGCAGCTCTTGGTAGCGGTGGTTGAAATCGGCCTGGTGCCGCACCACCGACCAGGCTGCCATGTACAGCACGCGCCTGATCGCAGAGCGCCCGCCCGAGATGCGTCTTATGCCTTTCTTGGCGCCACTGTCGACATTGTAGGGTGCCACACCCACCAGGGCGGCTATCTGGCGGCGGTCCAGGTGGCCCAACTCGGGCAGGTAAGCCAAGAGATTCGCCACGCTGACCGGACCGATCCCGCTCACACTGGCCAGACGCTGGGCGCGGCTGCCGTCCAGTGCCTTGCAGGCCTGGGCGATGGCTTGGTTCAACGAAGCGATCTGTTGGTTGAGGAAGTCCAGGCACTGGCGAATATTGGCCTGTACGGCGGGAAGTGACGCTTGAGCGAGGCGACGCCGGTCGTCGTCCCGTTGGGCGACCAAGTGGGTACGACGCTTGACCAGCTCTTGGAGCGCCAAGGCTTGTGCGCTCTGCGCCCGATACGCCGTCCCCTCGATCACCTGGGCCTGATGGGCCAACAGAGCCGCGTCGATCCGGTCGGTCTTGGCCTGGCGACCCATGGCCTGGGCAAAAGCCCGGGCCTGGCGCGGATCGATCCGCATCACGGGTAGGCCTGCCGCCGCCAGGTAACGCAACACTCCAGCCTCGTAGCCCCCGGTGGCTTCGAGCAGCACCCGCTGGACCTCATACCCGCTGAGCTCATCGAGCAGCTCGGTCCAACCATCGAGGGTATTGGCATAGTCACGTTGCCGTTTATCCGGCAATACACAAACGGCCAAGGTGTCCTTGGCCACATCGATTCCTACCCAGGCTGCCTTCATCGTGCGGTCCTCCTATACTGGTGAGGAGAGCGCCTCTGACGAAGGCCCACGCTTGTGCGGTTCGAGGTAGAAGCTCGATCAACTGTTCGGGCTCGGACGTCAGAGGTCAGCAGGGGGCGGGACCGGCTCCTACACGTGCTCGAAACACTGCGGCCCTACAGCCTGCCCCCTGCTGCTCTCACCTTCATCCTAACGCCAAGCCAAGACACAAGCGGCCCATGGCCGCGATCAAAGCTGTGATCAATACTCCGACAGCGCGAAACTCGTCAGGGCGAAGGTGGGAATCCCCGCTGCTTCCAGGCGCTTGGAGCCGCCCAGTTCCGGCAGGTCGACGATGGCGGCGGCCTCGTGAACCTCGGCGCCCAGGCGGCGGATGAGATTGCCGGCGGCGACCAGGGTGCCGCCGGTGGCGATGAGGTCATCCACCAGTAGGACCGAGTCACCGGCGCCGACGCTGTCCTTGTGCACCTCGATCACCGAATCGCCGTACTCGGTGCTATAGACCTCGGTCAGCAGTTCCGCCGGCAGTTTGCCCTGCTTGCGGAACAGCACCAGCGGCTTGCCGAGTTCGTAAGCCAGGATCGGGCCGATCAGGAAGCCCCGCGCATCCAGCGCCCCGACATGGGTGAAGGAGGCGCCACGGTAGCGCGCCAGCAGAGCTTCCATGACGGCGCGCAGGCCCTCGGGTGACTGGAACAGCGGCGTGATGTCCCGAAAGATCACCCCGGCCTTGGGAAAGTCGGGTACGGCACGGATGAGGGATTTCAGGTCGGATTCGGAAAAGGACATGGCAAAGACTCGTCGGCGGCGGGCGCCTGGCAGAAAACAAGGGCCGGAGTATAGCGGTCCGGGCACGACCAGGGGCAACCAACCATCCCCACGGCTGAATCGATTCATGTAGTGGAGACGATTGACAGCTACGCGTCCTCGCACCATTCTTTGGACCGACGCAAACGTTTGCGTGACCACAACAACCATAAGAATTCGGAGATCACCTATGCTGGCCTTCCGTCCTGCCCGCCTGCTGGCGGCCATTGCCCTCACCTCCGCCTCCTTGATCCTGCCGCTCACCGCCAGCCATGCCACGGCCGCCGAAAAGCCCAAGGTCGCGCTGGTCATGAAATCCTTGGCCAACGAGTTTTTCCTGACCATGGAAGACGGCGCCAAGACCTACCAGAAAGAGCATTCCGCCGACTTCGACCTGATCTCCAACGGGATCAAGGACGAGACCGACACCTCCAGCCAGATCCGTATCGTCGAACAGATGATCGTGTCCAAGGTCGATGCGCTGGTCATCGCCCCGGCCGACTCCAAGGCGCTGGTTCCGGTGCTGAAGAAGGCCAGCGACGCCGGCATCAAGGTGGTCAACATCGACAACCGGCTGGACCCCGAGGTGCTCAAGTCCAAGTCCCTGGACATCCCTTTCGTCGGCCCCGACAACCGCAAGGGCGCCCGCCTGGTTGGCGAGTACCTCGCCAAGCAGCTCAAGCAGGGTGACCAGGTCGGCATCATCGAGGGCGTCTCCACCACTACCAACGCCCAGCAGCGCACCGCAGGCTTCAAGGACGCCATGGAAGCGGCCGGCATGAAGATCGTCGGCGTACAGTCCGGCAACTGGGAAATCGACAAGGGCAACGCCGTCGCCGCGGCCATGCTCAACGAATACCCCGACCTGAAGGCCCTGCTGGCCGGCAACGACAGCATGGCGCTGGGCGCCGTCTCCGCCGTGCGCGCGGCCGGGAAGAAGGGCCAGGTGCAGGTGGTCGGCTATGACAACATCAAGGCCATCCATCCGATGCTCAAGGACGGTCGCGTCCTCGCCACCGCCGACCAGTTCGCCGCCAAGCAGGCGGTGTTCGGGATCGAAGCCGCGCTCAAGCTGGTCAAGGGCGAGCCTACCGGTGCCAAGGACGGCGTGATCGAGACGCCGGTCGAACTCGTCACCCAGCCCTGATCCGAGGAGAGCCCCCATGTCGTCCGAGGTCATCCTCAGCGCCCGTGGCATCGGCAAGACCTATGCACAGCCGGTACTCGGCGGCGTGGACCTGGAACTGCGCGCCGGCCAGGTGCTGGCGCTCACCGGGGAAAACGGCGCCGGCAAGAGCACCCTGTCCAAGATCCTCTGTGGCCTGGTGCAACCCACCACCGGCGAGCTGAGCTTCCTCGGCCGTCCCTACGCACCGGGCAGCCGCCGCGAGGCGGAAGCCCAGGGGGTGCGGATGGTCATGCAGGAACTCAATCTGCTGCCCACCCTCACCGTGGCGGAAAATCTCTTTCTCGACCGCCTGCCCCGCCGGCTGGGCTGGATCGACCGCCGCCAGTTGCGCGAACAGGCGCGGCTGGCGATGGCCCAGGTCGGCCTGGAGGCCATCGATCCGGATACCCCCATCGCCGAACTGGGCGTGGGTCATCAGCAGATGGTGGAAATCGCCCGCAACCTGATCGGCGATTGCCGGGTGCTGATCCTCGACGAACCCACCGCCATGCTCACCTCGCGCGAGGTGGAATTGCTGTTCGAGCAGATCGAGCGCCTGCGCGCCCGCGGCGTGGCGCTGGTCTACATCTCCCATCGCCTGGAAGAACTCAAGCGCATCGCCCAGCAACTGGTGGTGCTGCGCGATGGCCGCCTGGTGGCCGATGCGCCCATGGCGGAGTACGGCACCGACCAGATCGTCAGCCTGATGGTCGGCCGCGATCTCGGCGAGCACCTGGACATGGGCGAGCGCCGGCTCGGGCCACCGCTGCTGGAGGTCAAGGGCCTGACTCGCGCCGACAAGGTCCAGGACGTCTCCTTCAGCGTTCGCGCCGGGGAGATCTATGGCATCTCCGGCCTGATCGGTGCCGGGCGGACCGAATTGCTGCGGCTGATCTTCGGTGCCGATCGCGCCGATTCCGGCGCGGTGCACCTGGCCGGCAAATCGGTCGACCTGGCCTCGCCGGCCAAGGTGGTACGCCAGGGCATCGCCCTGATCACCGAGGACCGCAAGGGCGAAGGCCTGCTGCTCAGCCAGCCGATCAGCGCCAATTTGGCCCTGGGCAACATGGCCAAGGTCGCCCAGCAGGGCCTGGTCAGCGGCGCCCGGGAAGCGGCCCTGGCCGAGCGCCATATCAAGGGCATGCGCATCC
Source organism: Pseudomonas oryzihabitans (assembly GCA_036946245.1). GTDB lineage: Bacteria > Pseudomonadota > Gammaproteobacteria > Pseudomonadales > Pseudomonadaceae > Chryseomonas > Chryseomonas oryzihabitans_G. The sequence continues at coordinate 3,116,017 of JAQIJM010000001.1, read as the reverse complement.
GCTGCAACGACGGCAGCCAGCCCGTGGGCGAACTCTCCGGGGGCAACCAGCAGAAGGTGGTCATCGGGCGCTGGCTGGAACGCGATTGCCAGGTGCTGCTGTTCGACGAACCCACGCGCGGCATCGACGTCGGCGCCAAGTTCGAGATCTATGGCCTGCTGGCCGAACTCACCCGCCAGGGCAAGGCCCTGGTGGTGGTCTCCAGCGACCTGCGCGAGCTGATGCTGATCTGCGATCGCATCGGCGTGATCTCCGCCGGCCGTCTGGAGGCCACCTTCGAACGCCATGACTGGGATCAGGAGCGGCTGCTGGCCGCCGCCTTCGCCGGCTATCGCTCCCGCGAAGCCCTGCTGGAAGAACCTGTCCCGCCGCAACCCCTCTCTCAGGAAGCCATTCGATGAGCAGTCTTCCCGTCGCCTCCTCCCGGCGTGCCTTCGGCCTCGGCCTGGGCACCTACGTCGGCCTGGCCGCCGCCCTGCTGGCCATGATCGTGCTGTTCTCGCTGATGAGCAGTCACTTTCTCTCCTATGCCACCTTCACCACCCTGGCCAACCAGATCCCCGATCTGATGGTGCTGGCGACCGGGATGACCTTCATCCTGATCATCGGCGGCATCGACCTCTCGGTGGGCTCGGTGGTCGCCCTGGCCGCCGCCGTGGTCAGCGTCGCCACCCTCGAATGGGGCTGGGGCATCCTGCCGGCCGCCGCCCTGGGCATGCTCGCCGCCGCCCTGACCGGCACCCTCACCGGCAGCGTGACCGTGGCCTGGCGCATCCCCTCCTTCATCGTCTCCCTGGGCGTGCTGGAGATGGCCCGCGGCGCCGCCTACCAGCTGACCGATTCGCGCACCGCCTACATCGGCGATGCCTATGCCTGGCTGTCGACGCCCTTCGCCTTCGGCATCTCGCCCTCCTTCGTGATCGCCCTGCTGGTGATCGTGGTCGCCCAGTTGCTGCTGACCCGCTCGGTGCTCGGGCGCTACCTGATCGCCATCGGCACCAACGAGGAAGCGGTGCGCCTGGCCGGGATCAACCCCAAGCCCTACAAGGTCATCGTCTTCGCCCTCATGGGCCTGCTGGCGGGCCTCGCCGCGCTGTTCCAGATCTCCCGCCTGGAAGCCGCCGATCCCAATGCCGGCGTCGGTCTGGAACTACAGGTGATCGCCGCCGTGGTGATCGGCGGGACCAGCCTCATGGGCGGCCGCGGCTCGGTCATCAGCACCTTCTTCGGTGTCCTTATCATCTCGGTGCTGGCCGCGGGCCTGGCCCAGATCGGCGCCAGCGAGCCGACCAAGCGCATCATCACCGGCGCGGTCATCGTGGTCGCCGTGATCCTCGACACCTACCGCAGCCAGCGCGCCAAGAGCAAGGGCTGATGGCGACCATCAAGGATGTCGCCGCCCGCGCCGGCATCTCCTACACCACGGTGTCCCACGTGGTGAACAACACCCGCCCGGTCAGTCCGGGGGTGCGGGAGAAGGTCGAGGCCGCCATCGCCGAGCTGGGCTACGTGCCCAGCGGCGTGGCGCGCTCCCTGCGCAGTCGCGCCACCGGCACCTTCGGCGTGCTGGTGCCCAATGCGGTCAACCCCTACTTCGCCGAGCTGGCGCGGGGGATCGAGGATCACTGCGAACGCCAGGGCTACAGCGTCATCCTCTGCAATTCCGATGACGATGCCGACAAGCAGCTGCGCTATCTGCGGGTGCTCAAGGAGCGCCGGATCGACGGCCTGGTGGTCGCCACCGTGGACGGCGATCCACGCTTCGCCCGCGCCCTCGCCGGCCTGCGCATTCCGCTGGTGCTGGCCGACCGGCCGCTGGACGGCGTCCAGGCTGCGCATATCCGCATCGACCACCACCAGGGCGGCCTGCTCGCCACCCGCCACCTGCTGGACCTCGGCCATCGGCGCATCGCCTGCATCGGCGGCCCGGCCGACTCCCCCGTCGCCAGCGAGCGGATCACCGGCTACCAGGAAGCCCTGGCGGAGGCCGGTATCGCCCCTGGCGTGATCCAGCGCTGTTCCTTCACCGCCGCCGCTGGCCATGCCGCGGCCCGCGAATTGCTGGCCCGGACGGAACGTCCGACCGCGATCTTCGCCGGCAACGACACCATCGCGCTGGGCGTGCTGCGCGCCGCCGCCGAGCTGGGCCTGAGCGTCCCCGGCCAGCTCTCCGTAGTCGGCTTCGACGACATCGAACTCAGCCGCTATCTCTACCCGGCCCTGACCACCATCGGCCAGTCGATCCGCGATCTCGGCGAGCAGGCGGCCCAACTGCTGCTGGCGCGGCGCGAGGCGGTCGGCAGCCCTTCCACCCACGACATCGCCGTACCCCGGCTGGTGCTGCGCGAATCCACCGCGGCGCCTTCTGCTCTGGAGAACTCCCATGCACCCTGACGTCGTCGTCATCGGTAGCCTCAACATGGACCTGGTGGTGCGCGCCCCGCGCCTGCCCAAAGGCGGCGAGACCCTTGCCGGCCATACCTTCACCACCGCACCCGGTGGCAAGGGCGCCAACCAGGCCGTAGCGGCCGCGCGCCTGGGCGCCCGGGTCGCCATGATCGGCTGCGTCGGCGCCGATCCCTATGGCGACTTCCTCACCCGCAGCCTGCTCCAGGAAGGCATCGACTGCCAGGGCGTCTCGGTGGCGGCCGAGGTGCCCACCGGCATCGCCTCCATCCTGGTGGACGACCAGGGCCAGAACGCCATCGTCATCGTCGCCGGTGGCAACGGCGAACTGTCCGCCGCCCATCTGCAGGCCCAGGAACCCGTGCTCGACCAGGCCAAGCTGGTGATCGCCCAGCTGGAGGTCCCGCTCGCCACCGTGGGCGCCGCCCTCGCCCGCGCCCATGCGCTGGGCAAGACGGTGATCCTCAATCCGGCGCCGGCCACCGGACCGCTGCCGGCCGAGTGGTACGCCCATATCGACTACCTGGTGCCCAACGAAAGCGAAGCCAGCCTGCTGACCGGGCTGCCGGTGGAAAATCTGGAGCAGGCCGAAGCTGCCGCGCGCCAGCTGGTCGCCGCCGGTGCCCGCCAGGTGCTGCTGACCCTGGGCGGCCAGGGCCTGCTGCAGGTCTCCGCCGACGGCTGCCAGCACCACCCGGCCACGCCGGTCAAGGCGGTGGACACCACCGCCGCCGGAGATACCTTCCTCGGTGGCTTCGCCGCCGGCCTGGCGGAGGGTCTGAGCGTCTCGGCGGCGATCGCCCTCGGCCAGCAGGCCGCCGCCATAGCCGTCACCCGACCGGGCGCCCAGCCCTCCATCCCTACTCGCCAGGAGCTCGTCAGGTGAAAAAGACCGCTCTGCTCAACATCGCGCTGTCCCAGGCCATTGCCAGTCTTGGTCACGGCGATCGGGTGGTCGTCGGCGACGCCGGCATGCCGGTCCCGCCCGGCACCCCGCTGGTCGACCTGGCGGTCACCCACGGCATTCCGGACTTTCTCAGCGTGCTGCAGACGCTGCTCAGCGAGATGCAGGTGGAAAGCCATCTGCTCGCCGAGGAAACCCTCGCCGCCCAGCCACCGGCGCTGGCCGAGTTGGAACGCCTGAACGCCGCTGGCGCGCTCGGCACACGCCAGCGGGTCTCCCACGAGGAACTCAAGGCCCTGTGCCGAGGCGCACGGGTGCAGATCCGCACCGGGGAATGCCAGCCCTACACCAACCTCATTCTGGTCGCCGGCGTCACCTTCTAGCCGATGTCGGTCAGCAGTCGCCGGATCGCCAGCAGCTCCAGCGGTCTGGCGAAGTGATAACCCTGGGCGTGGCGCGCCCCCATGTCCTTGAGCAACTGCAGCGCCTGCTCATCCTCGACGCCCTCGGCGACCACGTCGAGCCCGAGGGATTCGGCCATGCGCACGATGGCCCGAACGATGGCCACGCTGCGCGTGCTGTCCGCCAGGCGCAACACGAAGGACTTGTCGATCTTGAGGCCGCGAAAGCGGTACTCGTGCACGTAGCCGAGCGAAGAGAAGCCCGCGCCGAAGTCGTCCAGTACCACCGACACGCCGTGGCGATCCAGGGCCTCCATGGTCGCCTTGGCCTGCGCCGGCTCGGCCACCAGAGCGCCCTCGGTCAGCTCCAGACAGATCCGCGAGGGCGCCACGCCATGGGCGGCCAGGATACCCAGCACCTCGTCGGCGAATTCCGGCCGCACGATGCTGTAGCTGGAGCAGTTGACGTGCACCACCGGCCAGTCCGTCTGGGCCGGCTCGGCCAGGATGGCGGCGATGCGCGTCAGCATGTAGGTATCCAGGCGGCCGATCAGCCGCAGGCCTTCCAGCTCGGGCAGGAAGGCACCCGGTGCCAGGACGCTGCCATCGGGCTGGCGCCAGCGGATCAGGGCCTCCAGCGCCGCCACCCGACCGCTCGCCACTTCGATGATGGGCTGGAAGAAGGGCTCCAATTCATCGCCATGCTTCAGCGCCTTGCGTAGCGCTCCCTCGCGGACCACCTGGTCGGATACGACCTGGCGCAACTCCTGGTTGAAGACCGCGAAGTTGTCGCGTCCGCCGTGCTTCACCCGGTACATGGCGGTGTCGGCGTCGCGCAGCAGGTCGTCCGGCTGCTGATGCAGCGTCGGATCGGCGACCACGATGCCGATGCTGCAGGAGGCGAACAGGCTGTGATCGTCGATCACCAGGGGACGGTCGAAGGCCTCGATGACGCGCTGGGCGATGGCCACCGGCGAGTCCAGACCACCGCCGGGCACCAGAATGGCGAATTCGTCGCCCCCCAGACGCGCCAGTAGGTCGGTCTCGCGCAGGCAGCCGGACAACCGCTCCGCGGCCGCCACCAGCAGCAGATCGCCGAACGGATGACCGAATTGGTCATTGACGCGCTTGAAGCGGTCCAGATCGAGGAACATCACCGCCAGGCCACTGCCTTCGCGTTCGAGCGCGGTCCACAGCTCGCCCAGGCGCTGCTGGAAGAAACTGCGATTGGGCAGGCGCGTCAGGGCGTCGTGATTGTTCTCGTAGAGCAACCGGGCATTGGCCTCGTCCAGCGCCTTGGTCCGTTCCTGCACCCGCATTTCCAGCGCCAGGCGGGACTGCAGCACCGCTTCCGCCGCACTGCGTCGCGACAGCGCGGTGTCGATGTGACGAGAGACGAAGGTGAGCAGCTCCTGGTCCAGCGGACTGTAGTAGACGTCTTCACGATAGCTCTGGACCGCCAGTACCCCGCGGACGTGCTGGCCGTCGTAGAGCGGGATGCCGAGCCAGGAATAGGCCTCGGGCGTACCCTCCACCGGCGTGATCTCGCCCTGTTCGATCAGGCTCCGCGCCTTCCGTCGATCGATGAGGCAGGGACGCCGCTGGCGGATGGTGTATTCCGTGTAGCCACGCGTGCCGCGGCGCCGGATCGGCGCCTGGGTACGGCGCTCGTCGACGAAATAGGGAAAGCTCACCTCGCCGGAGGCGTCGTCGTATAGCGCGATGTAGAAGTTCTGCGCATAGAGCAACTCCCCCACCACCTGGTGCAGGCCGCTCAGCAGGTCGGTCATGTCGGCACTGGCGCTGGACAGCTCGGCGATTCGGAACAGCGCTGCCTGCAGTCGTTCGGCCCGCTCGCGCTCGGCGATCTGCACGCGTAGTCGCGCATTGAGCTCGGACAGCTCCTGGGTGCGCTGCCCCACCGTCGCCTCGAGGTCCTCGCGCCGCAGAATCCGATCCAGCGCCATGGCTACGTCGCGGGCGATGACCTGGAACAACGCCTGGTCCTCGCTGCCGTAGCGACGTTCCCGGTCGTAGACCTGCAGACTGAGCACGCCGAAGGTCCGATCGGCGCCGTCCTTGAGCGGGATGCCCATCCAGAAGTCGGGCACGGTGCCCTGGCAGTAGTAGGGACCCTGCTCCTGGGCGAGCTCGATGGCCTCCCTGGACAGCAGCAGCGGCTCCCCCTGCAGCAGGACATGGGCGGTCAGGCTGGGGCGATGCCGATCCAGCGGCTCGAAGGACCCCGGCTCGGGCGGACTCTCGTCGCGCTGGTCGAAATAATAGGGATAGTGGATGCGCTCGGACTCCGGGTCCAGCAGCGCGAGGCAAAGGTTCTCGGCATCGATCAGGGCTTCCAGCAACTCGTGGGTGCGCTGCATGAACAGTTGGCGATCCACGGTCGAGCTGGCCAGGTAGGTGATGTCGTAGAGCACCTGCTGGATGGCCTGCGCGCGCTGCAACTGCAGCTGTTGCAGGACGAAGCCGAAGCGCAGCGCCAAGGCGGCGAAGTCGGTATGACCATCCGGCCGGGCGAGTAGCCAGCCCAGTGGCGTCGGACCACAGCCGGTGGGATAGGCAAGGATGGCGTGTTCGGTACGCAGCGCGGCCAGCTGCTCATCCTCGAGCAGCACCGGCCAATCGCCCGCCGCCTCGCCCTGCAGGGTACGGCACCAACTACCACGACGCTGATACCAGGCCCAATCGGCGTCGGCCGCCGCCCCTTGCAGCCGCGCGATGATCTGCTCGGTCTCGACGCCCAACGCGTTCGGGTCCGGCCAGCGGCTGCTCTCGTGCCCATCCTGCCCAACCGAACCCGAGCCCGAGCCCGGATGTCGCTCCTCAGGCACCTTCATGCTGACTCCTTCCCCTGCATCCGCCGAATCCTGACACAAATGCACCGGGCTCCGCCAAGTACGGGTTGAACGGTATCTACCGACGCGCGAACGGTAAACATATGACTATATGGCGGACAAGACTTGTACGCCGCAGACGCCTGGGTACAACAATGCAAGGCGCCAGACCGGCCGCTGCCGTTGGGGTTGTAGAACAAAACCAGCGAGCCTTCCCCATCGATCCGAAAGCCCCTCGCCGACCGAATCTCTCCTTCCTCCCACCCCACTAAATACCAGGCAGAACCTGGACTCGGCGGCGATTCGCCGGTCATCGCCCCGTCCTTTTCCCACAGGAGTCTTTCCATGACCGCAGCCAAAAAGGACAACCTGATCGATTGGCTTCGCGACGCCCACGGTATGGAGCAGCAGGCCGAAAAAATGCTCACCGCGCAGTCCGCGCGCCTGGAGCACTACCCCCGGCTGCGCCAGCGCATCGAACAGCACATCCGCGAAACCCAGGAACAGCGGCAGGCGATCGAGAGTTGCCTGAGCCGGCTCGGAAGCGGGCCCTCCACCCTCAAGGACATGGGCGGCAAGCTGATGGCGCTGGGCCAGGCCATCGGTGGTGCACCGATGAGCGACGAGGTCATCAAGGGCGCCATCAGCGGCTACGTCTTCGAGAACATCGAGATCGCCACCTACACCGTGCTGATCGCGGCGGCTGCCGAGATCGGCGACCAGGAAACGCAGCAGGCCTGCGAACGCATCCTCGAGCAGGAGAACGCCATGGCGGCCTGGCTGCTGGAAGACCTGCCCGCTACCACCCGTGCCTTCCTGGAGCGCTCCGCCGACCCGGACCTTACCGCGAAGCGCTGACGACACCGAGTTACACCGTGACTAGCCCCTGGAGGTTACATGTTCGTCCATAACAAGCGACTGCAATACACCGTGCGCGTGTCCGAGCCCAATCCCGGCCTCGCCAACCTGATGCTGGAACAATTCGGCGGTCCCCAAGGCGAGCTCGCCGCCGCCATGCGCTACTTCACCCAGGCGATAGCCGAGCTGGACCCGGGCCGCAAGGACATGCTGTTCGACATCGCCACCGAGGAACTCAGCCATCTGGAGATCATCGGCTCGCTGATCGCCATGCTCAACAAGGGTGCCAAGGGCGACCTGGCGGAGAAGACCCAGGCCGAGGCGGACATGTACCGCTCCCTCACGGGCGCCGGCAACGACTCCCATGTCACCCAGGTCCTCTACGGCGGCGGCCCCGCACTGGTGAATTCCGCGGGCGTACCCTGGACCGCCGCCTACATAGATACCATCGGCGAGCCCACCATCGACCTGAGATCCAACATCGCCGCCGAAGCGCGGGCCAAGATCGTCTACGAGCGGCTGATCAACGTGACGGATGATCCGGGTATCCAGGACACCCTGAGCTTCCTGATGACTCGCGAAATCGCCCACCAGAAATCCTTCGAGAACGCCCTGCACTCCATCCAGCCCAATTTTCCCCAGGGCAAGGTGCCGCCGCGACCGGAGTTCGCCAGTGTCTACTACAACCTGTCGCAAGGAGAAGGCGACCTGCGCGGTCCCTGGAACCAGGGGCAGGACTGGGAATATGTGGAACAACCGGGTCCCGCGGTCGATGGCGGTGACGGTCTGGCCAGCGTCACGCTGCCCTCGATGCAGGCCGAGGCGGTGGAACGACTGGCCACGCGGACGATGTCGGACCCGGCCGCCGCGCCGGTGACCGGCGCCGATCTCGGTGCGGGCCTCGCCAGCAAACTCGACAAGAATCGTCTGGGGGAATGATCGCCCGACTCGGCGGTGCCGTCCCCGCACCGCCGAGTCTTTCCCCGTCCTTACCACTCGTCGGCGCCCGAACGAATCCCTGCTCCCCTCAAGAACCTGGCCAGTTGCCATGAGTCCTATCGCCAGCATCGCAGTAGGGGAAACCTTGATGGAAGATTATCTATTGGCCTTCGCCATGGTCGCTCTGACCGCCGTTTTCATAGGGCTCACGACCGTCGGTCTGGTGGAAATCACCTGATGGCGCTTTGCCGTCTCCGGCGCTGAACATTTGCCCGGCAGTGCAGTCTGCCGCTGTGCATTGATGCCACCACGTTGCACCGACGTAGTCAGGGACGCCCACCATGAAACGCCACGCTCACGCTATTGCCGTTGCGATCGCTGCCCTGTGCAGCGCTCCGGCCTTCGCCATGGACCAGGATGCGCTGCTCTTCGAGCAGACCACCATGGCCGCCTTCAAGACCTGCGCCAACAAGGCGGTCATCGCCGGTACCCGCATCGGCGACACGGCTCGTTTCGCCGATACCGACAGCTGTGTCACCCAGGCGCTGTCCCAGGTCGAGCCGACCTATCAGAAAGCCCTCACCTCGTTGCAGAACAACGGTACCGCGCGCCGCTGCCTGCAGACCTACTACAGCAATTGGACGGCCTTGATGAAATCCCTGCCGGAGCTGCAGACCAAGCCACCGTCCTCGGTCCTGCTGACCGCCAACGGCGGCGAGCGCCGGCTGAATCAATACTGGCAATTCGTGGTGAGCGCCCGCTGAGCGGGCGCCGTCAGCCCGCGGGTAGCCGGCCCCCCTTTCACGTTTCAGCCGATGGTCACATGGCCCGGCTGAGCCGCGACGCGCGCCAGCCAGCCCTGGATCGCCGGGTAGTCGTCCAGCCTGAAGCCACCCTCGTGCGCGACATGGGTGTAGGCGTAGAGCGCGATGTCGGCGATCGAGTAGTGCTCCCCGACCAGGAAAGGCGTGCGTTGCAACTGCTGCTCCATCACCCGTAGCGCCTTGTAGCCCCGAACCAGGCAGACCTCGTACTCTTCACGGCGCTCGGCGGGCATCCCCTGGTAAAGCTGGATGAAGCGCGCCACCGCCACATAGGGTTCGTGACTGTACTGCTCGAAGAACTGCCACTGCAGCACCTGGGTGCGCAAGCGCGGTTCGCTCGGCAAATAGGGACTGCCTTCCGCCAGGAAATTGAGGATGGCGTTCGACTCCCACAGGCAGGTGCCATCCTCCAGTTCCAGCACCGGGATCTTGCCGTTCGGATTCTTCGCCAGGAACGCCTCGGTCCGGGTTTCGCCCGCCAGGATGTCGACCTCGTGCCAGCGATAGTCGACACCCAGCAGGTGCAGCATCAACACGACCTTGTAGCAGTTGCCGGAACGGCGATCACCGTAGACTTGATACATCGCGAATCTCCTCGTCGTGAGCGATGGCACGCCGGATCACGGCGGCCAACCGGGCCAGCCCCGTGTCCAGGCGCTCGGGTGGCACGTGGCTGAAGTTGAGGCGCAGTAGACCCTGGTGATCGTCCGGGTCGGCGAAGAACGGCTCGCCCGGCATGAAGGCCACCTGTTCGGCCAGCGCCCGGTCCAGTAGCGTACGGGTATCCAGTGGCGTTTTCAGCCGTAGCCAGAAGAACAGTCCGCCCTGGGGCACCTGCCAGTCGGCGAGGTCGCTGAAATGGCGGGTCAGGGCCGCGGCGAAAGCGTCGCGGCGGTGCCGGTAGAAATCGCGTATCTCGTCCAGGTGTCGGGCATAGCGCTCGCTACCCAGCCACTGCAGCACCTGCCACTGGCTGATGCGACAGGTATGCAGGTCGGCCGCCTGCTTGAGCGCCCGCAGTGGCTTGAGCAATTCGGGCGAGGCGATCAGATAACCCACGCGCAGGCCCGGTAGCAGCGTCTTGGACAGCGTCCCGGTGTGCACCCAGGCACTCCGCCGGAGCTGGGCGCAGAGCGGTCGCGCCGGCGCACCGTCATAGCAGAGCTCCCGATAGGGCTCGTCTTCCACCAGGGTGACGGCGAACTCGTCCAGCAGCGCCGCCACCGCCGCCCGGTTGGCCGGGTCGTAGCGCACGCCGGACGGATTCTGGAAGGTCGGGATGAGATAGGCGAAGGCCGGTCGCCGCGTTGCCAGGCAGTTACGCAGGGCGGCCAGGTCCAGCCCATCTCGCGTCAGGCTCACGCTCAGGCAGTCGGCACCGAAGAACTGGAAGCTCTGCAAGGCGGCGAGATAGGTGGGTCCCTCCAGCAGCACCGGGGTACCCACGTCGATATACAGTTTGGCGATCAGGTCCAGCGCCTGTTGCGAACCGGTGGTCACCAGGACCTGTTCCGCCGTGCAGTCCAGGCCATAGGCGCGGGCCTGGGCGGCGATGGCCTCACGCAGCGCGGGTTCACCCTCGCTCATGCCGTACTGCCCGAGCCCGGCGGGCATGGCGCTCCAGTCCATCGCCGGTAGACAGCGTTCGGCCGGCAGGCCGCCGGCGAAGGACATCACCTCCGGCCGCTGCGCCGCCGCCAGGATATCCCGGATCAGACTGCTCTTGAGGCGGGTCACCCGCTCGGAAAATGCCATGCGCTCTCCCGTGGCCTACGGCCGAGTAATGAGTCAAACTGGTTGACCGACCCTAATCCACTTCGGAAAGACAAGTCAATATGCTTGACCTAAACCAGACCGCCAGCCAGCGCGACGTCATGGAGACCTTCTTCTTCGGCTACCAGGCGTTCACCGCCAAGGCTGACGACATGCTCGCGCGACGCGGCCTGGGCCGCGTCCATCAGCGCATCCTGTTCTTCATCGCGCGTGATCCCGGGCTCAGCAACAAGGCGCTACTGGACGTGCTCAACGTCAGCAAGCAGGCGCTGAACATCCCGCTGCGGCAGTTGCTGGAGATGCAACTGGTGGTCGTGGAGACCGACGCCAGCGACAAGCGCAGGCGCCGGCTGTCGCTGACCCGTGGCGGTGCGGCTCTGGAGCAGACCCTCAGGCGCGAGCAGATGCGCCTGATCCAGGCGGCCCTGGCGAGCGTCGGGCCCCAGGCCGCCGAGGGCTGGCTGGCGTTCAATCGGGCATTGAGCGGCCGCCGCCCGGCGGGAGAGCAACTCCAGGACAGTTGAATACTGTTGGTCGTCATGCTGAAACTGTAACGGTCCTTCGTCGCCTCGGTGTATGGATACCGGCTTACCTCGGCTGGCTAAGCTGGAACAAAGATCAGGGATGCCACCATGACCATCGAACTCCTCACCGCCTTCGTGCTCTTCGCCTTCGTCTCGTCCGCCACGCCCGGGCCCAACAACATGATGCTACTGGCCTCGGGGGTGAACTTCGGCTTCCGGCGCACGCTGCCACACATGTTCGGCATCAGCCTGGGTCACATGCTGCTGGTCATCTGCACCGGTCTCGGCCTGGGTCAGCTGTTCGTGCTCTACCCACCCCTGCAGGTCGCCCTGCGCGTGGTGGGTGGGGCCTACCTGCTCTATCTGGCATGGAAGCTCGCCACCGCAGCCGCGCCATCGCCACGTGACAGTGCCAGCGGCAAGCCCTTCGGCTTCTTCCAGGCGGCCGCCTTCCAATGGGTGAATCCCAAGGCCTGGGTCATGGCCATCGGCGCCGTGACCGCCTACATCCCGGCGGAGAACTTCACCGCCAACCTGCTGTTGGTCGCCCTGCTCTTCGCCCTGATCAACCTGCCGAGCGTGAGTCTCTGGACGCTGTTCGGGATGGGCCTGCGCCGCTTGCTCAGCAGTCCGGCCCGCCTGCGGCTGTTCAACTGGAGCATGGCGGCGCTGCTGGTGTTGTCGCTCTATCCCATCCTGTTCGGTCACCACTGAGATCACCATGGAAGTCACCACGCGCCGGCTAAGACCGCTGGCCGACAGCTCCCCCGCCGCCATCGTGGCCGGTTTCGTCGCCATGCTGGTGGGCTACACCAGCTCCCTGGTGCTGATGTTCCAGGCCGGCCAGAATGCCGGCCTGAGCAGCGGACAGATCTCCTCCTGGATCTGGGCGCTGTCCATCGGCATGGCGCTGACCACCATCGGCCTTTCGCTGAGGTACCGCACCCCCATCGTCATCGCCTGGTCGACGCCCGGCGCGGCGCTGCTGGTGACCAGCCTGCCCGCGGTACCCTACAGCGACGCCATCGGCGCCTTCATCGTCTGCGCGGCGCTGCTGGCCCTGTGCGGCCTCACCGGTAGCGTCGACCGGCTGCTGCGGCGGGTACCACCGGCGCTGGCCGCCGCCCTGCTGGCCGGCATCCTGTTTCGGATCGGCATCGAAATCTGTGCCGCCGCCCAACACCGGACGACCCTGGTACTGGGCATGGCCCTGAGCTACCTGGTGGCCAAACGACTCTGGCCACGCTATTGCGTGCTGGTGGCGCTGGTGACCGGCCTGCTGCTGGCGGCCGCGCTGGGTCTGCTGGACTTCAGCCAGCTGCGCCTGGAATTGGCGGTCCCGGTCTGGACGGCGCCGACCTTTTCCTTGACCGCCACCATCGGCATCGCCATCCCGCTGTTCGTGGTGGCCATGGCCTCGCAGAACATGCCCGGCATCGCGGTGCTCCGCACCGACGGCTACGCCGTGCCGGCCTCGCCACTGATCGCCACCACCGGGATCGCGTCCCTGCTGCTGGCCCCCTTCGGCTCCCATGGCATCAACCTGGCGGCCATCAGCGCGGCCATCTGCACCGGCCCCCAGGCCCACGAGGACGCCGGCAAGCGCTACACGGCAGCGGTCTGGTGCGGGCTCTTCTACGGCATCGCCGGACTCTTTGGCGCGACCCTGGCCGCGCTCTTCACCGCCCTGCCCAGCGAACTGGTGATTTCGGTGGCGGCCTTGGCGCTGCTGGGCTCGATCATGAACGGCTTGCATGGCGCCCTGGCCGATCCCGGCCAACGCGAACCAGCCCTGATCACCTTCCTGGTCACGGCGTCCGGCCTGACCCTGGCCGGGATCGGCTCGGCCTTCTGGGGCCTGGTGGCCGGTCTGGTGGCGAGTTTGCTACTGACCGCCCGCCGCACGTAGGAAACGAGTGGGCTCCTGATCGGTCGGAACTGGATCGTTCCCCACAGGAGACCACCATGACCCGCACCAACCGCCAGTTCCTGCTGGCCAAGCGCCCGTCCGGCGAACCCACCGCCGAGACCTTCGAACGCGTCGAGCAGCCGGTGGGCGAGCCTGGCGCGAACCAGGTACTGATCAAGAACCTCTACCTGTCCCTCGATCCCGCCATGCGCGGGTGGATGAACGAGGGCAAGTCCTACATCAAGCCCATCGGCATCGGCGAGGTCATCCGCGCCCTGGGCGTCGGCGAAGTGGTCGCGTCCCAGCATCCGGACTTCAAGCCGGGCGACATCGTCAACGGCATGCTGGGTATCCAGGACTACTACCTGGGCGAACCCCAGGGCTTCTATCGGGTCGATCCGGACAAGGCCAGCCTGCCACAATACCTGTCGGTACTCGGCATGACCGGCCTGACCGCCTATTTCGGTCTGCTGGAGGTGGGCCAGCCCAAAGCGGGCGAGACCCTCGTGGTGTCCGGCGCCGCCGGCGCCGTCGGCAGCATGGTCGGCCAGATCGGCAAGCTCGAAGCCTGCCATGTCGTGGGCATCGCCGGAGGCGCGGAGAAGTGCCGTTACCTGATCGAAGAGCTGGGCTTCGACGCCGCCATCGACTACAAGGCCGAGCCTGACCTGGTGGCGGCCCTGCGCCGCGAGTGCCCCAATGGCATCGACATCTATTTCGACAACGTCGGCGGCGCGACCCTGGACGCGGTGCTCGCCCAGATCAACTTCCGTGCCCGCGTGGTGTTGTGCGGCGCCATCAGCCAATACAACAGCGACCGCATCCAGGGTCCGCAGAACTACCTGGCGCTGCTGAGCAATCGCGCGCGCATGGAAGGCTTCATCGTCTTGGACCACGCCGCGCGCTACGCCGAGGCCCAGCGGCAATTGGCGATCTGGCTGGGGGACGGTCAGCTCAAGTCTCGCGAGCACGTCGTCGAAGGCCTGGACACCTTTCCACAGACGCTGATGAAGCTGTTCTCCGGCGAGAACTTCGGCAAGCTGGTGCTCAAGGTGTAGACCGTGCGTCGGAAAGCCGACGCGTTGCGGACCAGAGCTAGGCCAATTCGGCTGCCAGGCGTCAACTTACCAGCGGCGATTGGCCATCATTCGCCCAAGTCATTGATTCCAACGGCGCTATTCGGATTGGCACACTTCTCGCTGTAGAGGGACCATAGGCCAAGGAGAATCCGGCATGGTCCCGCCCTCATCCAACACGATAGATTTCGATCTCGCCCGCCAGCAGCGCAATGCGAACCCGGCGCCCGTCACCCGCGAAAGCGATCCCGAGGTTCTCGGCGCGCTGCGCCAGCGCCTGACGGCGGTGCTGCAATCGTCCCTGGACCTGGAGCGGGTACTGCAGCTCTTCCAGCAGGAGGTCAGCGCGCTGGTGGACCTGCCCGGTCTCGCCTATCGCCACGCCCGGGAAGGGATCGACCTGAGTCTGGGTCAGGCAGCCGGTCATCAGGTGCACTATCACCTGAGCCAGGGCGACATCCTGCTGGGTGACCTGACGGTGTGCCGCAGCGAGCGCTTCCACGACAGCGAATTGGCGGCCCTGGAGCTCCTGCTCGGCAGCCTGATGTTCCCGTTGCGCAATGCCCTGCTCTACCGCCAGGCCCTGAACAACGCCCTGCGCGATGCCTTGACCGGAGTAGGCAATCGCAGCGCCTTGGATCTCGCCCTGGTACGCGAACTGGAGCTGGCGCGCCGGACCCAGCAACCACTGTCGCTGCTGATGCTCGACCTGGACCATTTCAAGCGGATCAACGATCGTTTCGGCCATGGCGTGGGCGACGACGTGCTGCGCCAAACGGCCCAGACCATCGCCAGTTGCCTGCGCAGCATGGACATGGTGTTCCGCTTCGGTGGCGAGGAATTCTGTGTGCTGCTATCGGCCACCTCCCACGAGTCGGCCCACACGGTGGCGGAACGCCTGAGAGCGGCGGTCGAGGGGCAAGCCGCGCGCGATGGAGCCATTCCGCTCTCGGTGACCCTGAGCATAGGCCTGGCGACCCTGCGCGAGGTGGAATCGGCACGCTGCCTGCTGCAACGCGCCGACAGCGCCCTGTACCAGGCCAAAGCCGGCGGCCGCAATCGTCTCTGCAGCCTGGCCTGACGGTCGCCGGCCAGCCGGCGACCCTTTCCGCAAACCCATTCGACGTCTCCCGGGCGGGAAACGCCGTCGAACAGGCGTCTAGCGCCGACCGCCCTTACCGGTACCGCCACCACTCGGGCCGCGCCGCGGTGCGATACCTGGCGCGGTGCGCCCCTTGCTGGCCGGCTTGCGCCCAACGTCGCTGGGACGCTCGGCAACCGCCGACCCCTGCGGCTTGCCCACCTTGGCGGATTTGTTGCGCGAGCCACGACCGGCATCGATAGGACGCGCGGTCTTGCGCTGCTGGCGCTCCAGTTTTTCCCTGGTCTTGCCACCCATGGCCGGTAGCGCCACCGGCGGCAGGCCGACTTCACCGGCGAGGATGTCGATTTCCGCCTGGTTCATCTCGCGCCAGCGCCCGACCGGCAGGTCGCTGGTCATGAACACCGGGCCGAAGCGCACGCGCTTCAGGCGGCTCACCACCAGCCCCTGGGACTCCCACAGCCGGCGCACTTCCCGGTTGCGGCCTTCCATCACCACGCAATGGAACCAGTGATTGAAGCCGTCGCCTTCCGGCGCCTGCTGGACATCGGTGAAGCGCGCCGGGCCATCCTCGAGGATCACCCCGTTCTTCAAGCGCAGCAGCATCTCCTCGGTCACCTCGCCCCGCACCCGTACCGCGTATTCGCGGTCCATCTGGTAGGAGGGATGCATCAGTCGATTCGCCAGTTCACCATCGGTGGTGAACAACAGCAAACCGGTAGTGTTGATGTCCAGGCGACCGACGTTGATCCAGCGGCCCTGCTTGGGCTTGGGCAGACGATCGAAGACGGTGGGTCGGCCTTCGGGGTCGTCGCGGGTGCAGATCTCGCCCTCGGGCTTGTTGTAGATCAGCACGCGGCGCACCACCTCTTCGGCCTGGTCGCGCTTGAGCAGACGGCCGTCGACCGCGATGGCGTCCTTGGGCATGACCCGCAAGCCCAGGGTGGCGACCACGCCATTGACCTTGATCCGGCCTTCGCCGATCCAGGCCTCGACGTCCCGGCGCGAGCCGACGCCCAGGCGCGAGAGAACCTTCTGCAGCTTTTCACCAGCCGGTGCAGGCGCGGATTCGTCGAGGGATTCATTATCGGGGTTTCTATCGAGGGTCATCTGGCACCTCCCGGTGTAGTGGACGACAGGGGCGCCACGGAACGGACGCCAGGAAAAAGACAGGGGCGCATGATAGCGCCCCCGGGGCCGCCAGCCTAGCCGGACTGGTCGGTGACGGATGGCCGCAGCTTCAATCCAGCGCGGCCAGCGCCTCGCGGCAGAGTTGCTCGACGCGAGGCCAGTCCTTGGCCTTCACCACATCGTTGGGCAACATCCAGCTGCCGCCGACGCAGAGCAGGTTCGGCTGCTGGAAGTAATGCTTCACGTTGCCCGGATTGACGCCACCGGTGGGGCAGAACTTCAGCTCAGCGAAGGGACCGGCGAAGGCCTTGAGCGCATCTACGCCGCCATAGACGTTGGCCGGGAACAACTTGAAGCGACGATAGCCCAGACGATAGGCCTGCATGATCTCCGAGGGCGTGGCGATCCCCGGCAGCAGCGGAATGGGCGCGGAGACCCCCGCCTGGAGGATTTCCTCGGTGGTGCCCGGCGTGACGATGAACTGGGCGCCCGCCTCGACCGCGGCGTCGAACATGCGTACGTCGAGCACGGTGCCGACGCCGACGTCCAGATTCGGCCGTTCGCGGCGCAGCAGCCGCACCGCCTCCAGCCCGTGGGCCGATCTCAGGGTGATCTCCAGCGCGGTGAGGCCGCCGGCCGCCATGGCATCGGCGAACGGCAGCACGTCGGCAGGATCATTGATCACGATCACCGGCAGGATCCGGGCGCGGGCGCACAGGGCATCTAGGGTCGCGATCTTGTTCTGCATGTCCACAAACTAACTCCTCGTCAGGGGCACCAATAGACGACCAGGGGTTCGCGCAGGAACGCCTTGATCGGAGTGGCCAGCTCGTCGCCCTCGGCCAGAGCGGTTTCCAGTACTTGCCGCTTGCCTGCGCCCTGGATCGCGAGGATCTGTTGCCGTGCGCGACTCAGGTAGGCACGGCTCAGGGTGATGCGGCGGCGCGGCGCGGAGGGCGCGACCCCTGGAAAGCTCAGACGCTCGCTGGCCGGGTCCAGAGCCTCTTCCAGGCCCGGACTACCGGGGAACAGCGAGGCGGTGTGCGCATCGTCGCCCATGCCCAACACCAGCACGTCCGGCGTCCCCAGCGTCTCGCGCAAGCGGATCTCGGTGAGCGCCATGCCCTCCTCCGGCGAGTTGGCCGGACTGTAGAGATCGACAAACTGCGCCGCCGCCGCAGGCCCCTGGAAAAGGTGCTGGCGCAGCAGACCGGCATTGCTGTCCGGATCGTCGATGGGGACCCAGCGTTCGTCCGCCAGGGTGACCGTCACCTTCCCCCAGTCCAACTCGGCCTTGGCCAGGCGTTCCAGGAAAGGCACCGGGCTGCGACCGCCGGAGACGATCAGCAGCGCCGCGCCACGTGCGGCCAGGGCCGCGTGCAGCGCCGCGGAGACCGCCTCGGCCAACGCCGCGGCATGGGCCTCGCGGTCGGCCAGTTCACGCAGGGTCACGCCCTGCCCCAGGTCAGACGTCGCCATACCAGGATCTCCCGTCTCGTGCGATCAGCGCGATGGAGGTCAGCGGACCCCAGCTACCCGCCGCATAGGATTTGGGCGAGTCGCCCATCTTCGACCAGCCGGCCAGCAGCTGGTCGCACCATTTCCAGGCCGCTTCGATCTCGTCCTTGCGCACGAACAGCGACTGGTTGCCCTGCATGACTTCCAGCAGCAGGCGCTCGTAGGCATCCGGGGTCCGCAGGTGCTTGAAGGTCTCGGAGAAGTTCAGCTGCAACGGGCCGCTGCGCAGTTGCATGCCCTTGCGCAGACCCTGGTCCTTGCTCATCACCTGCAGCGAGATGCCTTCGTCCGGCTGGATGCGAATGATCAGGCGGTTGCTGATCAGGCTGCGCTGCTCGGGCGCGAAGATGTAGTGCGGTGGCTCCTTGAAGTGAATGACGATCTGCGACAGCTTCTGCGGCATGCGCTTGCCGGTACGCAGGTAGAAAGGCACACCGGACCAGCGCCAGTTGCGGATGTCGGCGCGGATGGCGACGAAGGTCTCGGTGCGACTCTCGGTATTGGAGTTGGGCTCTTCCAGATAACCCGGCACCGGCTTGCCGTCGCTGTAGCCGGAGGTGTATTGGCCCAGCACCACGCGGCTGGCGAGCTGATCGGCGGTGATCGGCTCCAGCGCCTTGAGCACCTTGACCTTCTCGTCACGGATGCTGTCGGCCGAGAGGTCCGCCGGGGGGTCCATGGCGGTCAGGCAGAGCAGTTGCAGCAGGTGGTTCTGCACCATGTCGCGCAGTTGGCCGGCTTGGTCGAAGTAGCCCCAGCGCCCCTCGATGCCCACCTTCTCGGCCACGGTGATCTCCACGTGGGAGATGTAGTTCTGGTTCCACTGGGTCTCGAACAGACTGTTGGCGAATCTCAGCGCGATGAGGTTCTGCACCGTCTCCTTGCCCAGGTAATGGTCGATGCGGTAAACGCGGTCCTCCGGGAAGAAGCGCGCCACGGCGTCGTTCACCACCTTGGACGACTCCAGGTCGTAGCCGATGGGCTTCTCCATCACCACCCGGGTGCGCTCGCACAGACCGACGGCGGCGAGGTTCTCGCAAATGGCACTGTAGACCAGGGCTGGCGTGGCAAAATAGGCGATCAGCGTCTCGGTATCACCCACGTCCTCGGCGAGTCCCGTATAGTCCTCGCGGTTGCGGAAGTCGATGGCGCGATAGCCCAGGCGGGCCTGCATCCGGGCGAACACCGCCTCGTCCCAGTCGGCCTTGGGCACGTAATGGCGCAGGCGCTCCGCGATGTGCTCGAGCTGCTTGACCCCATCGCCCTGATCACGCGCCAGCGCCATGATCCGGGTATCGTCGTGCAGCAGACCTTCACGATCCAGCTGATAGAGGGCGGGGAAAAGTTTACGCAGGGCCAGGTCGCCCAACGCGCCGAAGATTGCCAGGGTACAGGGTAGAACTCGGACGCCAGCCATAAATATTCGTTCTTTTACTTAAAGTTTGAGATATTCCGATCCCATCATAGGGGACTCGGCCCATTTCGCGTAGTCTTAATATCAAAAAAAAGCGGCCCGACAGCACCGGCCCAACCCTTTTATAGCCTTAGGATAGAGGCACAACAACCATTAGGAGTTCTCATGGATCGTGCCAGCACCCTGCTGCAAACCATCCAGACGCGCGTTGGCGAACTCAACCGTGCCGAACGCAAGGTCGCTGAAGTCATCCTGCAGAATCCCCGGCAGGCCACGCGCTATACCATCGCAGCGCTGGCCCAGGCGGCCCAGGTCAGCGAGCCCACCGTGAATCGTTTCTGCCGGTCGCTGGGGGTGAGCGGCTATCCGGAGATGAAGATCCAGTTGGCCCAGAGCATCGCCAGCGGTGCGGTCTACGTCAGTCAGGCGGTGGAGGCCGATGACGAGCCGGAGGCCTACGCCGAGAAGATCTTCAGCAGCACCATCGCCTCGCTGGACAGCGCCCGCCAGCGGCTGGACGCGCGCACGGTCGATCGCGCGGTCGACCTGATGATCCAGGCACGGCAGATCCACTTCTTCGGCCTGGGCGCCTCGGCACCGGTGGCCCTGGATGCCCAGCACAAGTTCTTCCGCTTCAACATGGCGGTCTCGGCGCATTCCGACGTGCTGATGCAGCGGATGCTCGCCTCCATCGCGCGGACCGGCGAGCTGTTCGTGATCATTTCCTACACCGGCCGCACCCGCGAGCTGGTGGACGTGGCCAAGCTGGCGCGGGACAACGGCGCCTCGGTGCTCGGCCTCACCGCCAGCAACACCCCGCTGGCCAAGGTCTGCACCCACAGCCTGGACATCCCGTTGCCGGAAGACACCGACATCTACATGCCGATGACCTCGCGGATCATCCAGCTCACCGTGCTGGACATCCTCGCCACCGGGGTGACGCTCAAGCGCGGCGTGGATTTCCAGCCGCACCTGCGCAAGGTCAAGGAAAGCCTGGTGGCGACCCGCTATCCCTCGGAGCCCGACCAGGGCTAGAGAACGGCTAACAAACCTACTACGCGTCCGCCATGCGGGCACGCGCAGTGCTCGGAATCCTCATGTACCACTTGTACATTCCGGTTCCTGCGCGCCGCGCGCACCCACCTGACAACCGCTCGCTACGTTTTTTCAGCCGCTCTCAAAGCGCCCTGCCTGCTCACGTGCTCCATTCTCCGGAGCACGCTGGCCGTCAAATGTCGTCGCGGTGGCTGAACAAGTCCCAGGTGGACATGAACAG
The DNA here is from genome assembly GCA_036946245.1 of Pseudomonas oryzihabitans. GTDB lineage: Bacteria > Pseudomonadota > Gammaproteobacteria > Pseudomonadales > Pseudomonadaceae > Chryseomonas > Chryseomonas oryzihabitans_G. Next base: position 3,095,110 of record JAQIJM010000001.1, on the reverse strand, counting down.
CGCGGCGATCAGCGGGCCGATGACGAAGCCGTTGAGGCCGAACAGCGACATGCCGCCGATGGTGGAGATCAGCACCACGTAGTCGGGCATCTTGGTGTCCTTGCCGACCAGGATGGGGCGCAACAGGTTGTCCACCAGGCCGATCACCACCACCGCGAAGACGATCAGGATCACCCCCTTGATCACCGCGCCGGTGGCCAGGAAGTAGATGGCCACCGGCACCCAGATGAGCGCCGACCCGACGGCGGGCAGCAGCGAGAGGAAGGCCATCAGGGTGCCCCAGAGCACCGCGCCCTGGACCCCCAGCACGCCGAGGATGAAGCCGCCGAGGGCGCCCTGCACGACGGCAACGATGATGTTGCCCTTGACCGTGGCGCGCACCACGGCGGTGAACTTGGCCATCAGGCTGCGCTTGTGCATGTCGCTCAGCGGAATGGCCTTGCGGATCAGCGCCACCAGTTGCGAACCGTCGCGCAGCAGGAAGAACAGCAGATAGAGCATCACGCCGAAGCCGATGAGGAACTGGAAAGTCCCCTGGCCGAAGCTGAAGGCCTGGGTGGCGACCCACTGGCTGCCCTGCATGGCGCCCGTCGAGAGCTTCTGCCGGATACCGTCCAGGTCACCGGCGCCGAAGCGCTGCAGGACGCTGCGTACCGAATCCGGCAAGGCGCCCCAGATCTGCTGGTAGTACTGGCCGAAGTTGAGCTGACCGCTGCTGACCTGCTGATAGAGCAGCGAGCCTTCCTGCACCAGGGAGATGGCGATGAACACCACCGGCAGGATGACGATGAGCAGGATCACGAACAGCGTGCAGAGCGCGCCCAGGTTGCGCCTGTTGTTGAAGCGGCGGACGAACCAGCGCTGGAGGGGCGCGAACAGGATGGCGAGGATGGCGCCCCAGAAGACCGCCCCCAGGAAGGGGGTGAGGATCCAGATGAAGGCGAGCGAGACCACCACCAGCAGGATCAGGAACGTTTTGTTTTCCAGCCGAGCACTTTTCATTGGCTTTCGCGATTCCAAACAAGGATGACGGGCCTTGCTTAGAGCCTCGGAAGCCGTTGGGTTCCCAGGAGCGCCCCCAACTCGACCCGAAGAGGCGCGCCGGAGACCCCGGCGCGCCACGGATCATACACGGAACTGGCGAACCAGCCCGCCCAGCCGCTCACCGAGACCGACCATGCCAGCGGTGCTCGCTGCGCCCTGCCGCGCACCCTGGGCCATGCTGTCGACGGCCCCGGCGATGGTATGGACGCTGCGATTGATCTCCTCGGCCACTGCCGTCTGCTCTTCGGCGGCACTGGCGATCTGGGTGTTCATGGCATTGATGGTGGCGATCAACTCGCTGATGGATGCCAGCGCGGCGCCGGCCTGCTCGGCCTGAGCGGTGGTGGCTTCGCCCATGCCACTGGAGCGCTCCATGGCGCCCACGGCACGCCCGGTCGCCTGCTGCAGGCGATCGATCATGCCCTGGATCTCCTGGGTGCTCTGCTGGGTGCGGCTGGCCAGCGCGCGGACTTCGTCGGCCACCACGGCGAAACCGCGTCCTGCCTCACCCGCCCGGGCGGCTTCGATGGCGGCATTGAGCGCGAGCAGGTTGGTCTGCTCGGCGATGGCACGGATCACGTCGAGCACACCGACGATGGCGCCGACGTCCTGCTTCAGGCCGTCCAGGGAGACGCCGCTCTGGCGCACCTCCTCGACCAGGTCGTGGATGCGAGCGACGCTGGAGGCGACCACCTCGCGAGCCATGCGGCCCTGCTCCTCGGTCTGGCGGGTCGCCTCGGAGGCCTGCAGGGCACTGCGCGCCACTTCCTGGGCCGCGGCGGACATCTCGTTGATGGCGGTGGCCACCTGATCGGTCTCGTTACGCTGGCGCTGCATGTCGCGATCGGTGTGCTGCGCCTGCCGGGCGACGTCGTCGAGCAGCCCGGTGAGTTGCCGGGTGATGTCGACGACCTGGACGATGGTGCCCTGGATGCGGTCGACGAAGCGGTTGAAGGAGCCGGCGAGCTCACTGATCTCGTCCCGGCCGGTGACCGGCAGACGTCGGGTCAGGTCGCCCTCCCCGGCGGCGATGTCGTCCAGGTTCTCGCGGATCTGCGCCAGCGGTCGCAGCGTCCGGGCGGCGAAGCGCTGCGCAGCGATGCCGATCACCACCAGCAGCACCCCGGCGACGCCGAGGATCAGCCAGAGTTGGCTGCGGGTCCGCTGGGCGACCTGAGCGGCCACCGCCGCGACCTCGGCCTCGACGCCATCCAGGTTCACCGCGGAGCCGATCACCAGGTCCCATTTGGCCAGGTAGTCGGTGTAGGCCAGCTTGGGCACCAGGACATCCTTGTTGCCCGGTAACGACGAACTGTAGCGACTGAAGTGCGAGCCGTCCTTGCCGACCCTGACCAGCTCCTGGTTCAGGTAGACGCCGTTGGGATCGCGATTGTCCTTGAAGCTCTTGCCGATGCCGGCCGGATCGTTGCCCTTGAACAGACGCACCACGTTGGAATCGTAGCCGAAGATGTAGCCATCTTTGCCGTAGGCGATGGCCGACAGCAGGCGAATGGCTTCTTGGCGCGCCGCGGAATCACCCGGGGCGGCGTTGTCGTACAGCGGCTTGACCACGGTCATGGCCGCTTCGACGGTGTTCTGCAGGGCGCCGCGGCTCTGCGCCATCAGCCGCTCGCGGGCTTCCCTGACGTCCCTGGCCGCCTGTTCGTGCAACAACCAGTAGGACAGGCCACCCAGGACGATGGTGAAGAGGCAGACGGGCAGGATCGCCAGCAGGGTGACTTTCAATTTCAGGCTCATGGGATCTCCTTGGCAGCAAGAGCTTGTGCGGCTATCGGCCGCCCAAGGTCGAACTTGACCGAGAAGTCACATGACTGACTGTTGCTGCCGGCCTGCTGGTGACGACGGCAGCTGGATGACCACGGCGAGCCCGCCCAGCGCCGACGGCTCCAGAGCCAGGCTGCCACCGCAGCTGTCGACGATATCCCTGGCGATGCCCAGGCCGAGACCATGACCAGCGACCCCTTCGTCCAGGCGGGTTCCCCGACTCAGGATGGCTTCGCGCTCCCCTGCCGGCACGCCCGGTCCATCGTCCTCGATGCGGATGGAATAGCCGTCGACGCGGCGGTCGATTTCCAGGCGGACCTGCTGACGGGCCCATTTGCCGGCGTTGTCCAGCAAGGTACCGAACAGCTCCAGCAGATCTTCGCGGTCCCACGGCAGGCGCAGCCCCTCGGGGAAGTGGCAATCGAACACCAGGTGCTCGCCATGTAGGCGCTGGAGCAGTACGCAGAGCTCGCGCACCTCCGCCACGTCCAGGTGCGCTCCTGGCAGCGCCTCGCCAGCCAGCCGCGCCCGGCGCAGTTCACGCTCCAGCCGTTCCCGGATGCGCGCCAGTTGCTCGCGCAGGGTGTCGCGTTGCTCCGGCAAGGCTTGCAGTTCCGGTCGCTCGGCCAGACTGGTGAGCACCGCCAGGGGCGTCTTCAGGGCGTGCCCCAGGTTGCCAATGCCGTGACGCGCGCGTTTGAGACCCTCTTCAGTGTGTCGCAAAAGGGCGTTCATCTCCGCCACCAGCGGCGCGAGTTCGGTGGGTACCATGGCGTCCAGCGCCGAGCGACGCCCCTGATGCAACTGGGCGATCTGTTCGCGCACCTGCTCCAGAGGTCGTAGCGCGCGGCGCACGATCAGGCGCTGCAGCAAGAGCAGCAGGGCCAGGGTCGCCAGTCCCAGGACGGCGCCCACGCCGAGGATACGAGTGAGGCTCGCCAGCAGTGGGTTGTAGTCGTCGGCCACCGTCACCCTCACCTGCTGGCCGTAGCGCTGGTAATCGGCGCGGTAGGTGAGCAGGCGCTGTCCGCTGGGTCCTTCGACCAGCGCGTCGCTCAGCCCGGCAGCGGGCGGCGTGGCCAGCTGGGCATCCCACAGGGAGCGCGAACGCCAGCGGATGTCCAGCGCGGGAATTTCGATCAGGAAATAGCGGCCCGACAGGGGCCGCGTGTAGAGACTGCCCAGCCGGCCTTCGTCCAGCTGCAGGCCATGGGGTCCGCGCACCAGCGCGGCGAGCAGGTTTTCCGTCTCGCTGCGCAGGCCGGTTTCCAGGTAGCGCCGCAGGGCGTGGTCCACCAGCCAGGCGCCGCCCAGCACCAGTACCAGCCCGGCGACCAGCAGGACAGCCACGAGGCCCACTCGCAGGCGGGTCTGGATGGACCTCAATCGACACCGCCCAGGCGATAGCCCTGGCCGCGTCGCGTTTCGATGACGTCGCGCCCGAGCTTGCGTCTGAGGTGATTCACGTGGACCTCGATGACGTTGGAATCACGCTCGCTTTCACCGTCGTAAAGGTGATCGTTGAGGCGTGTCTTGGACAGGATCTGCCCAGGGTGCAACAGGAAGCAGCGCAGCAGGCGGAACTCGGCGGCGCTGAGGGCGATGGTCTCGCCCCCGCGAACCACGCACTGGCGGGCCTCGTCGAGCGCCAGTCCCGCTGCCTGCAGCAGCGGCTGGTTGGCCAGGCCGCGCACCCGCCGCAGCAGAGCGGCGATGCGCAGCCCCAACTCCTCGGGATGGAAGGGCTTGGTCAGGTAGTCGTCGGCGCCGGCCTTGAGTCCCTCGATACGCTCCGCCCAGCTGTCACGGGCGGTGAGGATGAGCACGGGGGTCGCCAAGCTGGCGGCACGCCACTCGCGCAGCACCTCGAGGCCCGGTCGGCCCGGCAGGCCGAGGTCGAGCACGATGAGATCGTAGGGTTCCTGGGCGCCTTGCCAGGCCGCGTCGCGACCGTCGGCGAGCCAATCGATGGCATAGCCCTGCCGGGCGAGGAAGGCCGAGATCTCGTCGGCCAGGGCTACGTCGTCTTCCACCAGCAGCAGGCGCATCTAGTCGTCCACCTCGTCCTTCATGATGGCGCCGTCCATGGCACCGATTTCCAGTTCGCGCACTCCGTCACCGACGAGAATCTCGATCTCGTAGCGGTACTGGCCGTCTTCCTCTTCCAGTTCGGCCTCCAGCAGCCGGGCACCGGGATAGCGTTCGTTGACGCGCTGCAACAGGGTTTCCAGTGGCCTGATCACCCCCTCCTTGCGCAGCTTGAGGGCCTCGTCCTGGTCCAGGTCGCGGGCCTGGACCAGGGGGGCGGCGGCGCCGAGCAACACTAGCCCGGCCATGACGACACCTAGCTGTCGCGCTCGTTCTTGAGGACTTCGCCAGTGCTGGCATCGAGTTCCAGATCCCATTTCACACCTTTGGGGTCACGCAGTTCCAGTTGGTAGATGTAGCGACCGTAGTTCTCTTCCAGCTCCGTGTCGTGGGTGGTGGAGCCCGGGTGCTGGGCGATGGCGGCCTGGTTGAGCACCTCGAAGCTCTTGATCTTGCCACTGTCGCGTAGCTTCAGGGCTTCGTCGGGACCGAGGTCGCGGGCTTGGGCCACGCCCAGGCCGGTCAAAAGGATGGTGGCCGTGGCAAAGGCGGTCAGCTTCTTCATGATGATTCTCTCTCTGGTTGCTGTTCGATCTAGGTCCAGAGTAGCGATACGCCATTAATCGAAACTTAAACGCCGCTTAAGCCAAGCTTAATCGGATCGGGCCGTGCCACGGGCTGTCCGGGCTCAAGGTTTCACCCTTTTGGGTCACGCTCAGCCGGCCCTGGCGCACCAACTCACGGGCGACCTGGCGCAACGGCTCCATCAACGGCCGCCAGTCCGCCGCCAGTTCGCGCGCTACCTCCGATGGGCAGAAGGTCGTACCCGGACGACGCGCCTCGGCCTTGGCCAGTAAGGCGTGGCGCAGCTGTGCGTCGGTCGGCTTGAGCGCGGTCATGAGAACCCGATCCTGTCTCCTGGAGTCCACCGTTTCGACCAGGAAATCGTCGGTGCAGTCATGACCTCTCGCTCGAAAACTTCGAAAATCATGCAACGCCTTGCCCAGACCGATCTGCCCGTGCCCGCCGACGAGCGCGACGACACCGGCACCGCCCTCTGCACGCCGCTACCGCCGGATCTCAATTACGTGGACGATGCCCAGCCCGGCCTCAGCCGGCGCAAGCTGCGCGGCAAATGGGCCTATTTCACCGCCGCGGGCGAGCGTATCCGCGACCAGGCCGAAATCGAGCGCATCAACAAGCTGGCGATCCCGCCGGCCTACACCGATGTGTGGATCTGTACCGACGCCAATGGCCATCTGCAGGCGACCGGTCGCGATGCCCGTGGACGCAAGCAGTATCGCTACCATCCGCGCTGGCGCGAGATCCGCGATACCGACAAGTACGAACGCATGCTGGCTTTCGGCCAGGCGCTGCCGAAACTGCGCCAGCGGGTGGAAGAAGACCTGAATCGACGTGGCCTGTGCCGCGAGAAGATCATGGCCACGGTGATCAGCCTGCTGGACGCTACCCTGATCCGCGTCGGCAACGCCCAATACGCCAAGAGCAACAAGTCCTATGGGCTCACTACCCTGCGTAATCGGCATGCCGAGGTCCATGGCAACACCATCGCCTTTCACTTCCGCGGCAAGAGCGGGGTCGAGCATGACGTGAAGGTGAGCGATCCGCGCCTGGCGCGTACCGTGAAGCGGTGTCTGGAGCTACCGGGACAACACCTGTTCCAGTACGTGGACGCCGACGGTGAGCGACACACGGTGACCTCATCCGACGTCAACGCCTATCTGCACGAACTGACCGGGGCGGATTTCACCGCCAAGGACTACCGCACCTGGGCCGGCAGTGCCCTGGCCCTGGAAGCACTGCGTGAGCTCCGCTGCGAGACCCAGACCGAGGCCAAGAAAGAGTTGGTGGACATGGTCAAGGCGGTCTCGCGGACGCTGGGCAATACCCCGGCGGTCTGTCGCAAGTGCTACATCCATCCGGGTGTGCTGGACGCCTTTCTCGCCGGCGATCTCTGCACCCTGCCCCGACCGCGCAAACGCAAGGGGCTGAAGGAGGAAGAGGTGCTGCTGCTCAACTTCCTGCAACGGCTGGAACAGCGGGTAGCGGAAAGCCAGGCAGCCTGAAGACGGCAGCGGCGCAAGCCGACGGCGATGGGTTTCCGCGCGGGACCCTTCGCACTCCGAGCCGTTCCGAGTGACGACGAATTAACGTTATGTTATAACTTTTATATCCTTGCGAAGGTTTCACCATGCCGCCCGATCGTCCGTCCCTGCTCCTGCTGTCCGTGCCCGCCCGCCTGCTGTTGGCGTGTCTGCCCCTCGCACTTCTCTGGCTCGCCGTGTCCTGGGCGGTAGCCCTGCCGTGAACGCCGCTATCGAATTGCGCGACCTGACCCTGGCCTACCAGCGCCATCCGGCCATCCATCATCTGAACGGTCGCTTCGCGGCGGGGAGTCTCACCGCTATTGTCGGTCCCAATGGCGCCGGCAAGTCGACGCTGCTCAAAGCCATCGCCGGCACCCTGCGACCCGTGAGCGGGCGAGTCGACCGCGCCGTACCACAGCGGCGCCTCGGCTATCTGCCCCAGGCCGCGGAAATCGACCGCAGCTTTCCTTTGAGCGTGCTGGAAACCGTGGTGCTGGGCGCCTGGCGCGGCCTCGGGCTCTGGCGTAGCGTCACTGCTGGCCACCGGCAGGAGGCGCGCCAGGCGCTGCAGGCCGTGGGCCTCGAAGGCCTGGAGCAACGACTGGTGGGGACGCTCTCGTCCGGACAGTTCCAGCGCGTGCTGTTCGCTCGCCTGCTGCTGCAGGACGCCCCGGTACTGCTGCTGGACGAACCCTTCACCGCCATCGATGCCCGAACTACCGCCGATCTGCTGACCATCGTCCGCCGCTGGCACGGCCAGGGCCGTACGGTGATCGCCGTGCTGCACGACCTGGAGCAGGTTCGCGAGCACTTCCCCGAAACGCTGTTGTTGGCGCGCGAAGCCATCGCCTGGGGCGAAACCCGCAAGGTTCTGGTCGCCGACAACCTGGCGAAGGCACGCAACCTGGCCGAGCACTGGGACGCCAATGCGGCGGTGTGTGAACGCGCATGACGCTTTACCAGCTGCTGCTCGAACCCTTCGTGGAGTTCGGCTTCATGCGCCGGGCCCTGGTGGCCTGCCTGGCCCTGGCATTGGGCGCCGGCCCGGTGGGCGTGCTGCTGATGCTGCGGCGCATGAGTCTGGTCGGCGATGCCATGAGCCATGCCGTGCTGCCGGGCGCCGCGCTGGGCTTCATGGTCGCCGGCCTGTCGCTGCCGGCCATGGGCATCGGCGGCATGCTCGCCGGCTTGCTGGTGGCGGGGCTGGCCGGCCTGGTCAGTCGTTTCACCAGCCAGCGCGAGGACGCCAGTTTCGCCAGCTTCTACCTGATCTCCCTGGCGGCCGGAGTGCTCATCGTCTCGGCCCACGGTTCCAGCGTCGACCTGTTGCACGTGCTGTTCGGCACCATCCTGGCCATCGACGCCACGGCGCTCTACCTGGTGGCAGGGATCGCCAGCCTGTCGCTGGTGGTGCTGGCGGTGATCTATCGGCCGCTGGCACTGGAATGCTTCGATCCGGGCTTCCTGCGCGCCGTCGGCGGCCGCGGTTCGCTCTATCACCTGCTGTTCCTGCTGCTGGTGGTGCTCAACCTGGTCGCCGGATTCCAGGCGCTCGGCACCCTGATGGCCGTGGGCCTGATGATGCTACCGGCCACTGCCGCCCGCTTCTGGGCCCACAGCCTGCCCGGACTGATGGCGGTGGCCAGTCTGATCGCCAGCCTGAGCGGCCTGGTGGGGCTGGTGCTGTCCTACCACCTGGGCTATGCCTCCGGTCCGGCCATCGTGCTCACCGCCGGCGCCTGCTACCTCTTCTCCCTGCTGTTCGGCCGTCTCGGCCTCTACCGGCGGCTACGTCCGCGTCCTCATCTCACCCATTGAAAGGAGTCGTCATGAAATCGCTGTTCTCGCTGGGCGCCGTGCTGTTGTTCGCCGTGGCCGGCCAGGCCCAGGCCGCACCGGTCAAGGCGGTCGCCACCTTCACCGTGATCGCCGACGTGGTCAAGCAGGTGGGCGGCGACCAGGTCCAGGTCACGTCCCTGGTCGGCCCCAACGGCGATCCCCATGCCTACGAGCCGACTCCCGCTGACGCCCAGGCCCTGAAACAGGCCGACGTGGTGTTCATGAGCGGCTTGCATCTGGAAGGCTGGATGGACCGACTGATCACGGCTTCGGGTCAGGCGCGGCCGCCCGTGGTGCTCAGCGAAGGGGTCAAGACCCGCGAAATGGCCGACGACGAGGATGAACATGGTCACGACGATCACGGTCACGACCATGGCGGCCTGGACCCCCATGTCTGGAACAGCCCACTCAACGTGATCGTCTACACCCACAACGTGGTGAAGGCCCTGTCCGCGGTCGATCCAGCCGACGCCGCCCTGTTCAAGGCCAATGGCGACCGCTACATCGCCCAGCTCGAGGCGCTGGATCGCTACGCCCGTGAGCAAATCGGCCAGATTCCGCAGGCGCGCCGCAAGGTGCTGACCTCCCACGACGCCTTCGGCTACTTCGCCGACGCCTATGGCGTGACCTTCATCTCCCCGCTGGGCCTGTCGACGGAAGCCGAGGCCTCGGCCCAGGACGTGGGCAAGCTGATCCGCCAGATCAAGCAGGAGCACGTGGCGGCCTACTTCTTCGAGAACTCGAACGATCCGCGCCTGGTGCAGCAGATCGCCAAGGCCAGCGGTGCCCAGCCGGGCGGCGAGCTCTACGTCGAGTCGCTCTCTCCGGCGGGCGGCCCCGCCGCCACCTATGCCGCCATGTTCCGCTACAACGTGGACACCCTGGTGAAGGCGATGAAGGGCGGGCATTGAGGCGCTCTGGTAGGTTGGGTCGAGCGCAGCAAAGCCCAACAGCGTTAGGCTCGAGTGCCTCGGTGTTGGGCTTCGACGATGGAGCCGTCTCAACCCAATCTACACCGGACCGGTGGCTAGACCACCGGTACGTCCTCGAGGTGAAGGTACTCCGCGCCCAGACGCCGGGCGAGCTCTCCAGCTCGTCCCAGGCGCAGCGATCCCAATTCGATATCCAGCACCCGGATGGGACAGTCCGGTAGGGCCAACCCCTCCAGCTCACGCAGGCGGCCATCGGTGACCAGTAGCAGCTGGCATTCCTCGCCGGGACGCTGCCGCCGGCGACTCTTCAGCCAGGCCTGGGCTTCTGCCAGGCCTGCCAGTAAGGGCGTACCGCCTCCCGTTCCCAGCTGCTCTAGCCAGGACTGCAAGGCCTGACCGCTGCGCTGCCCCTGGAAAGACCACTCAGGACGCTCTCCGGCGGTCTGCAGGACCGCGACCCTGACCCGCTGCCGATAGGCCTGCTCGAACCAGTCGGCCAGCAGCCCCTTGGCCTGGGCCAGGGCACCGTGGCGGCGCGTGGAGGCGGAATGATCGAGGATCACCAGCCAGAGCTGGGCCGGGCGCTGCCGACGCGGTTGCCGCAGGAGATCGTCAGCGCGACGCGGACGACCCCGGAGCAGCGTCGGGACCCAGGCGATGGGACCTGCCGTGCCCGGCGAACGGGCGCCTTGACGCCCTCCCGCGGCCTCGCCCGTCCCGCTTCGGGCATCGCGATCCGGGGCAGGAGATGATCGGATGCCTAGGGCTTTTTTGCCCCGTCCAAGCGCCGTCTGGGTCCCATCGCGGTGGGCTCTGGCGCCAGGGCGCCCCAGCTATCGCCCTCACCCGCCGCGGGCTCGGCATCATCCTGTCCCTGTTGATCGCCTGGGCCTGGCTCCGGAGTCGTAGAAGCAAAATCATTACTTAGGGGTGGTATTACTGGCGGAGCATTGGGCGACTCGTGGCGCCGATGACGCAGGGCGAATTCGGCCACGGCGGCGATATCGGCATCTTCGATCGCCTGGGCGCCGCGCCAGGCCGCATGGGCGCGCGCCGCGCGTAGCCAGACCAGGTCGGCACGCAGGCCGTCGACGCCGGCCTGGTGGCAGGCTGCGGTGATGGCGTCCAGGGCGGCATCGTCCAGCGGGATGTCAGCCAGGCGCGCGCGGGCCGCGGCGCAGCGCTGCCGCAGTTCCGCCTGGGCTGGTTCCCATTGGGCAACGAAGGCAACCGGATCGCTGTCGAAGGCCAACCTCCGACGCAGGATCTCGGCCCGCTCACGGGGTGCCGGCCGGCTGACCAACGCCAGGGCGAAGCCGAACCTGTCCAGCAGCTGCGGGCGCAATTCGCCCTCCTCCGGATTCATGGTGCCCACCAGCAAGAAGCGCGCAGCATGTTCGTGGGAGATGCCATCGCGCTCCACCCGATTGACGCCACTGGCCGCGACGTCCAGCAGCAGGTCCACCAGGTGATCCGGCAGCAGATTCACCTCGTCCACATAGAGCACTCCGCCGTCGGCAGCTGCCAGCACGCCCGGCGCGAAGCGCGCCCGACCCTCGCCCAGGGCAGCGTCCAGATCCAGGGTGCCGACGATGCGCTCCTCGCTGGCACCCAGCGGCAGGGTGACGAAGGAGCCGCCATCGAGCAGATCGGCCAGGCTCCGGGCCAGGGTCGACTTGGCCATGCCACGCGGTCCTTCGATCAGAACACCGCCGATCCGGGGATCGATGGCGTTGAGACACAGCGCCAGCTTGAGGCTGTCTGCGCCGACCACGGCGGCCAGGGGAAAGACGGGAGCGGTCATCTCAGGCTTCATCCATATCCATCAGCAGCTGTTCGAGGGCTTCGCGGTAGTCGCCTGGCTCCTGCCAGAGGCCGCGTTGCTGGGCTTCCAGCAGGCGCTCGGTCATGTCGCGCAGGGCCTCGGGGTTGTGGCGTTCGACGAAGTCACGGGTATCGGCGTCGAGCAGATAGGCATCGGCCAGTTGCCGGTACTGGTGATCCTCCACCAGCTCGGTGGTGGCGCCGAAACCGAACAGGTAGTCCACGGTGGCGGCCATTTCGAAGGCGCCCTTGTAGCCATGGCGCTTCATGCCGGCGATCCACTTGGGATTGGCCGCGCGGGAGCGTACCACCCGTCCCAGCTCTTCCTTGAGGGTACGAATCTTGGGGAGGTCGGCCTGGGCGTGGTCACCGAAGTAGCTGGCGCGACGCTGGCCGCTCAGGGTCTCGGCGGCGGCCAGCATGCCGCCCTGGAACTGGTAGTAGTCGTTGGAATCGAGCAGGTCGTGTTCGCGGTTGTCCTGGTTCTGCAGTACGGCCTGCAACTGGCCCAGGCGGCGCGAGAAATCCTCACGGGCGGCGGTACCCTCATCCTCGGCGCCATAGGCATAGCCACCCCAATTGAGGTAGGCCGTGGCCAGTTCGCGGCGATCCTGCCACTGGCGCTCTTCCACCGCGCCCTGGACACCGGCGCCATAGGCGCCGGGCTGGGCGCCGAAGATGCGCCAGCCGGCCTGACGGCGCGCCTGCTCGGGCGCCGTACCGGCCGCTTCCAGGGCGGCACGCTCGCGACGCACCTGGGCGGCCAGCGGATTGAGATCGTCCGGCTCGTCCAGGGTAGCGACCGCCTGGACCGCGGCATCGAACAGCCGTACCAGACCGCCGAAGGCATCGCGAAAGAAACCGGAGATGCGCAGCGTGACATCCACCCGCGGGCGATCCAGCAGCGACAGCGGCAGGATCTCGAAGTCCTCGACCCGGGCACTGCCGGTCTGCCAGACCGGGCGCACGCCCAGCAAGGCCATGGCCTGGGCGATGTCGTCGCCGCCGGTCCTCATGGTCGCCGTGCCCCAGACCGAGAGACCCAGCTGGCGCAGGTGGTCGCCCTCCTCCTGCAGATGACGCTCCAGCAGCAGGTTGGCCGACTGCCAGCCGAGCCGCCAGGCGGTCATGCTCGGCAGGTTGCGCACGTCCACGGAGAAGAAGTTGCGTCCGGTGGGCAGCACGTCCAGCCGCCCGCGACTGGGCGCGCCGCTGGGACCGGCCGGCACGAAGCGCCCGTCCAAGGCCGCCAGGAGGCCGCCGATTTCAGCGGGGCCACAGCCGTCCAGTGCCGGCGCCACCTGGGTGACCAGCTGTTCCAGCACCGGACGGGTCGCCGGCAATTCGTCCAGCGCCAACGGCAAGGGCTCGGCATCGACCATCGCGGCGACCAGCGCCAGGGCCAGGAGCTCCAGCCGCTCCCGGGTATCGCCGAGGGTGCGCCAGGGCTCGATCGACAGCCTTTCCAGATAGGCCGGACGCGGACCCTGCCAGGGCTCGCCGAAGTCCGCGGCCAGGGGATCGAAGCCGAGCTGCAGATCCTTGGCCAGCGCCCGCAACAGACTGGCATTGCCGCCCTGGGCATCGCCCCGAGGAATGCGCAGCAGGGCCACCAGGGTATCGCGACGCAGCTGGCCGGTAGGGGATTCGCCGAACACGTGCAGCCCATCGCGGATCTGGGACTCCTTGAGATCGCAGAGATAGGCGTCCAGCTGCGGCAGCCAGCTGTCCGGATCGTCGGTGATGACCAGACCCAACTCACGATCCAGCGAGGTTTCGCGCACCAGGTGCAGGATCTCGCCGCGCAATTCCGTCGCGCGACGCAGGTCCAGCAGGCTGGCGTCGTAGTATTCGTCGGCCAGGCGCTCCAGGTCGCGCAAAGGACCGTAGCTTTCGGCGCGGGTCAGCGGCGGCATCAGGTGGTCGATGATCACCGCCTGAGTGCGGCGCTTGGCCTGGGCACCCTCGCCCGGGTCGTTGACGATGAAAGGATAGACGTTGGGCAGCGGTCCGAGGATCGCATCCGGCCAACACGCCGCCGACAGCCCGACGCCCTTGCCCGGCAACCACTCCAGATTACCGTGCTTGCCCAGATGCACCACGGCCTGGGCGCCATAGGCTTCGCGCAGCCAGAAATAGAAGGCCAGATAGCCATGGGGCGGCACCAGCGCAGGATCGTGGTAGACCGCCGCCGGATCGACGTCATAGCCACGCGCCGGCTGGATACCGACGAAGGTCAGACCGAAGCGCACCCCGGCTACCATCAGGCGCCCACGCCGGTGCATGGGATCGGCCTCGGGCGCGCCCCAGCGTTCGGTCACCGCCTGCTGCAGGCTGAGTGGCAACCCGGCGAACAGCGTCTGATAGTCGTCCAGCGCCAGACTCTGCAAGGCCGGTCGCAGGTCGCGCAGGGCGCTGTCGTTGGTCACTCCACCGAGCAGGCGCTCGATCAGGGCGGTCCCGCTGTCCGGCAGATTGGCCACCGGATACCCCGCCGCCTGCAGTGCCTGCAGCACCTTGAGCGCCGCCGCCGGGGTGTCCAGGCCGACGCCGTTGCCGATGCGGCCATCGCGGGTCGGATAGTTGGCCAGGATCAGTGCGATGCGCTTGTCCGCTGCGGGGCGCCGTGCCAACTCGATCCAGCTGCGCGCCAGCCGCGCGACGAAGGCCATGCGCTCGCCATCGGCCTGGTAGTTGACCACGTCGCTCTGACCGCGCTCGCAGCGCCAGGCCAGGCCCTTGAAACTGATCGGGCGGGTGATGATGCGTCCGTCCAGCTCCGGCAGGGCGATGTGCATGGCCAGGTCGCGGGCGCCCAGGCCCTGGGGATTTTCCAGCCAGCGCTCGCGATTGTCCTGGGCGCAGATGGCTTGGAGCACCGGCACCGGGCGGCGGAAGGGCGCGAGATTCGGCCGTTCCGGACTGGATTGGGCGAAACCTGTGGTGTTGAGGATCAGGGCGGCATGGGTCTCGTCCAGCAGCCGTTCCACCTCGGCCAGACAGGCCGGCTCCTTGAGACTGGCCACGGCGATGGGCAACGGATTCAGCCCTTCGGCGGCCAGCTGCTGGCAGAAGACGTCGACGAAGGCGGTGTTGGCCGACTGCAGATGGGTGCGATAGAACAGCAGCGCCGCGGTCGGCCAATCCGGTCGCCAGTGCTGGCGCCAGCCTTCCAGACCCAGGCCTTCCGGCTGATAGACCGCCACCCGCGGCAATTCCCGTGGCGGCTGGTAGGTGTAAGGGGCACCCAGGCATTCGGCCGCCAGGCAATGCAGGAAATCCTGGGCGTTGCCCAGCCCTCCCTGGCGCAGATAGCGCCACAGCCGTTCGGCCAGCTCCGGGGCCACCGTACCCAGGGCCATCAGCTCCGGATCAGGCCGATCGCAGCCGGGTACCGCGACCAGGGTCAGCCCCCGCGCGGCCAACTCGGCCAGCCGTTCCATGCCGTAGCGCCAGTACCCCTGGCCACCATGCAGCGAGATGAATACCACCCGCGCCTGGCTCAGCACCTCCTCGACATAGAGATCCACCGAGGCGTGGTTCTGCAGCTGCATGGGGTTGGCCAGACGCAGGCTCGGATAGCCGTCGTCCAGGCTACGGGTCGCCTCGGCCAGCAGCGCCAGGTGCGAATCGCCACTGCAGAGCACGACGATCTCACCCGGCATCTGCGCCAGGTGGGCGATGCCGTCGTCGGGGACGAACCCGCCCGGCTGGGTACGCAGCAGATGCATGTGGCGTCAGGCCACCGCGGCGCGCAACTGGGCGGTGATGGCCGCCTGGTCCAGCTCCTGGCCAATCAGCACCAGTTGGGTGCTGCGGGTCTCATCGGTCTTCCAGGGGCGGTCGAAGTGCTTGTCGAAGCGGGTGCCGACCCCCTGCACCAGCAGTCGCAGCGGCTTGCCGGCGATGGCCGCGAAGCCCTTCACCCGCAGCACGCCATGGGTCCTGACCACCTCGGCAAGGGCCGCCAGCAGGGTCGCCTCGGCCACCTCGGGCAGCTCGACGCCGAAGGAGTCGAACTCGTCGTGATCGTGGTCTTCATGACCTTCGAGGTCATGGTGGGTGGGACGGCTGTCGATATGGGCCTCGGATTCGGCCTGCAGCCCCAGCAGCACCGACAGCGGCAGCACGCCGCGACTGGCTTCCACCACCTTGACCGCCGGCGGCAACTCTTCGGACACCTCGGCTCGTACCCGCGCCAGCGCTTCGGCGTCCAGGCCGTCGGCCTTGTTGAGAATCACCAGATCGGCACTGGCGAGCTGGTCTTCGAACAATTCGTGCAATGGCGATTCGTGGTCGAGGTTGGGGTCCTGCCGACGCTGGGCATCTACCTGCTCCAGATGAGCGGCGAAGGTACCGGCCGCCACCGCGGGGCTATCGACCACGGTGATCACCGCATCCACGGTGCAGGCGTTGCGGATCTCCGGCCACTGGAAAGCCTGCACCAGGGGCTTGGGCAGGGCCAAGCCACTGGTCTCGATGAGGATATGGTCGATGTCGCCACGGCGCGCCACCAGCTCCTTCATCACCGGGAAGAACTCTTCCTGCACGGTGCAGCACAGGCAGCCGTTGGCCAATTCGAAGACGCGGCCCTGGGCCTCTTCCTCGGTACAGCCGATGCTGCACTGGCGCAGGATTTCACCGTCGATGCCCAGCTCGCCGAATTCGTTGACGATCACCGCGATGCGCCGGCCTTCGGCGTGGTCGAGCATGTGCCGCAGCAGGGTGGTCTTGCCGGAACCGAGGAAGCCGGTAACGATGGTGACGGGGGTCTTGGCCAGGGTTTTCATGGGCTGCCCTTAGAGAGAAAGCGAAAGAAGACGGGCAGGCATGCCAGGCGCTCGCGCTGCGGCGAGGCCCCAATGGCAGCCCGGATCACCCCGCCCGGTTGCGTGTTTGAAACGTGGCGAGGCAGGTCTCCTGGCTCGCGGCGCCTGGCTCCGGCCTTCCCGCGTGAGCAGTGGCCTGGTGGAGAGGTTCTGGATGCCGCTTACAGTTGCGGGGGCAGCCGCGGTATCGCACCGCGTTCCCTTTCAAGCTCTTGCATAGAGCCTGTTCATAATCTCGCGAGCTAGAGACCAACAAGGCGAAAATGCCTGAGGAAGCGGAGTTTACGAGTGGTAACTGAGCATTCCGAAGGCGTTTTCAACGTAGTTGGGCCGACGCGCAGCAGATTATGGACAGGCTCTTAGAGCACCTCGAAGCCCGACAGGCTACGAGCGCCCCGCCAGGGTGTCAATCGGCCAGACTTGACCGACGGACGAGCCGCGTGGTCTGCTCGCCGTTGCTTCAGGTGTCGCGACTCCGCCATGGGTCGCGGTGAAACGGGAAGCCGGTCCGAGTCCGGCACTGCCCCCGCAACGGTAGACGAGCGCAGGATCACAGAGCCACCCGGCCGGCAAGGCTGGGGAAGGCGATCCTGGTAGTTGCAGCCTGCAACCCTCGTGAGTCCGGAGACCGGCCTGTCGCTTTCAAGCAACCCGCGGTGGGCGGTCGTGCTGGACGGCGGCCGCCTGCGGCTCGCTGCCTCGGCGCGTCCCTGCCGCTTCGACTCCGAGGCCCTGCCATGACCGCTACCCGCTCGACCACCGCCCTACCCCAGACCACTACTCGCACCCAGCGCCTGACCGCCACCCTGCTCGCCTGCCTGCTCGGCTTGAGCCTGGTGTTCCTGGCGGGCTTCTCCCATATCGAGGCCCTGCACAATGGCGCCCACGATACCCGTCATAGCGAAGGCTTCCCCTGCCACTAGAAGGAGTTCGCCATGTTCCAGCGTATTGCCTTCAGTGCCGGCGTGGCCGGTCTGCTCGCTGCCCTGCTGCTGAGCGCCCTGCAAAGTCTCTGGATGACGCCGCTCATCCTCCAGGCGGAAACCTACGAGGTCCGAACCGAAGTGCCCGCCTCGACCGAGCACCACGACCACGATGCAGAAGCCTGGTCACCGGCGGACGGCTGGCCTCGTACCCTCTCCACCTTCGGCGGCAACCTGGTGGTGGCCGTGGGCTTCGGTCTGGTGCTGGCCGGCCTGTTCAACCTGAAACCACCAACTCGCCCGCAGCAAGGGCTGCTCTGGGGCCTGGCCGGCTATGCCACCTTCTGTCTCGCACCCAGCCTCGGGCTACCGCCGGAGCTACCGGGCACCGCCGCGGCCGACCTGACCCTGCGCCAGGGCTGGTGGATCGGCACCGCCGCGGCCACGGCGAGCGCCCTGGCGCTACTGGTCTTCGCCCGCCACCCGGGTTTCAAGATCGCCGCCCTTGGCCTGCTGGTGTTGCCGCACCTGCTCGGCGCGCCCCACCCGGTCGCGCATGAGAGCCTGGCGCCGGAAGACCTGCAACGGCACTTCCGGATCGCCGTGCTGGTGAGCAACCTGCCGTTCTGGCTGCTGCTGGGCCTGGTCTGCAGCTGGCTGTTCCGTCGCCAAGGCGCTCACCGCCCATGACGCGGGTGCTGGGCATGGGCTGTCGCCTGGGGTGCAGCGCGGAGGAGCTGACCGGCCTGGCGCTGGCCGTGTTGCAGGAGGCGGATTGGCCGGTCGAGACGCTGACCGCCCTCGCCACCGTCACGAGGCGCCTGGACGAACCCGCGATTCAGGCCCTCGCCCAGCGCTGGCGCCTGCCGCTCCGGGGCTTCACGACGGACCAACTGGCTGGCCAAGTCGGCATCAGCACACCCAGCCCCAGGGTAGGCCAGCTCACCGGCAGTCCGAGCGTCGCCGAAGCGGCGGCGCTGTTGGCGGCCGGTAATGGCGCTCGCCTGAAAGTCGCGAAACGCAAGAGCGCCGCAGCCACGGCGGCCCTGGCCTACGCCTGACGCTCTTCTTCCGCGTCGATACCGCTGACCCGGGCACGCACGTGGATGGGGCTGAAGGGCTCGTTCTGGACTAGCTCCACCAGGGATTCCTTGACCAGTTCGAGAATGGCCATGAAGGTCACCACCACCCCGAGTCGCCCTTCCTCCAGGGTAAACAGGGTGACGAAGGGCACGAAGGCGCCATCCTTGAGTCGCTCCAGCACCTGGCTCATCCGCTCGCGGGTCGAGAGGATCTCGCGGGTCACCTGATGGCTTTCGAACAGGTCCGCCCGACGCAGCACTTCACCCATGGCCAGTAACAACTCGCCCAGCTCCACTTCGGGAAGGAGTTTGCGTGCGCGGGCTTCGGGGGCTGGCAGGGTCGGCACCACGAAATCGCGCCCTTCGCGCGGTAAGTCGTCGAGGTCCTCGGCGGCCTTCTTGAAGCGCTCGTATTCTTGCAGGCGGCGGATCAACTCCGCGCGTGGATCTTCCTCTTCCGCCTCCAGTCCTTCCGGACGCGGCAGCAGCATACGGGACTTGATCTCCGCCAGCATGGCAGCCATCAGCAGGTATTCGGCGGCCAGCTCCAGGTGCACGGCCTTCATCAACTCGACGTAGGTCATGTACTGCCGGGTGATCTCGGCCACGGGGATGTCGAGGATGTCGATGTTCTGCTTGCGAATCAGGTACAACAGCAGGTCGAGGGGCCCCTCGAAGGCTTCGAGAAAGACCTCCAGGGCGTCCGGCGGGATATAGAGGTCCTGCGGCAACTCGGTGAAGGCTTCGCCGTAGACCAACGCCAGGCGGAGCTGCTCGGGCTCGAGCAGCTCCGCATCGATCGCATCGCTCATGCTTCTATCAGGAAGGGCGTAGGATCGCCGGCACCGACGCGAATGACCTCGGGCTCATCGCCCGCCAGGCTGATCACCGTGGAGGGCTGCAGACCACCGGGGCCGCCTTCGATCACCAGGTCGACGAAATGCTCCAGGCGCTCGCGGATCTCCCAGGCATCGCCCAGTGCCTCGTCATCGCCGGGTAGGATCAGACTCACGCTCATCAGCGGTTCGCCCAGCGCTTCCAGCAATGCCAGGGTGATGGGGTGTTGCGGCACCCGCACGCCGATGGTACGCCGCTTGGGATGCAGCAGCATGCGCGGTACTTCGCGCGTGGCGTTGAGGATGAAGGTGTAGGGGCCGGGGGTGTAGGCCTTGAGCAGGCGGAAGGCGCTGGTATCCACCTTGGCGTAGATGCCCAGCTCGGAAAGATCGCAACACACCAGGGTGAAGTTGTGCTTGTCGTCGAGCTGACGGATGCGGCGGATGCGCTCCACCGCGCTCTTCTCGCCGATCCGGCAGCCCAGCGCGTAGGAGGAATCGGTGGGATAGGCGACCACGCCGCCGGACTGGATGACATCCACGGCCTGACGAATCAGCCGCGGCTGGGGATTCTGCGGATGAATCTCGATGAACTGGCTCATTGGGGTTCCCGATCCTGAGGGTAAAGCGGTTGACTGAAGCGCGCCCAAAGCGGCGGCAGATCCTCGGGCACCGGTCGGTACATGCCGAGTTCCGACCAGTCGGCCGGCGCATGGAAGTCGCTGCCCGCGCTGACCATCAGACCGAATTCACGCGCCAGAATTGCTAGCGTGCCCACCTGCTCGGCCGGCTGCACGCCGTTGACCACTTCGATGGCGTGACCACCGCCGACGACGAAGTCGCCGATCAGCTTGCGCAGCTTGGTGCGGGTGAAGCCGTAGGCTAGCGGATGGGCCAGACTGATCCAGGCGTTGGCTGCCTTGAGGGTGGCCAGGGTGTCGGCCAGCGTCGGCCAGTGCTGCTTGACGTCGCCGAGCTTGCCGCCACCCAGCCACTTGCGAAAGGCGTCATTGCGATCGTCCACGTAGCCGGCCTGGACCAGATGCTCGGCGAAATGCGGCCGGGCCGGCGCGTTGCGACTGTCGCCCAGGGCGAGCTGGACCGCCCGCGCACCTTCCAGGGTAGCCGGCATGCCCTTGGCCGCCAGCCGCCGGTCGATTTCCCGGGCCCGCTCCCAGCGCCCTTCGTGCAGCGCATGCAGCGCCGCGGCCAGTTCCGGCGCCGCGGGAGCGAAGTTGTAGCCGAGCACATGCAGCGTCGCGCCGCCCCAGGTACAGGACATCTCGATTCCCGGCAGCAGCCGCAAACCCAGGCTCCGCGCGACGTCCAGCGCCTCCGCGTAGCCATCCAGCGTGTCGTGATCGGTGATCGCCAGCAGCTGTACGCCACGCTCGTGGGCGCGCCTGACCACTTCGGCCGGCGCGAAGGCGCCGTCGGACGCAGTGGTATGACAGTGCAGGTCGACACGCATGGGCTTTCTCCTCCGGCTTCATCGGGTATTATGCCGCGATGCACTGTTATCGGCTGCGGTAATGAAACAATTCATCGACTTCATCCCCCTCCTGCTGTTCTTCCTCGTCTACAAGCTCGACCCGCGTCCGGTGGAATTCGCCGGGCACGCGTTCACCCTGGGGGGCATCTTCAGTGCCACCGCCGTGCTTATCGCGGCCTCGCTGGTGGTCTATGGCGCGCTCTACGTGGCCCAGCGCCGACTGGAGAAGAGCCAGTGGCTGACGCTGCTGGCCTGCCTGGTGTTCGGCGGCATGACCCTGGCCTTCCACAGCGAAACCTTCCTGAAATGGAAGGCACCGGTGGTGAACTGGCTGTTCGCCCTGGCCTTCCTGGGCAGCCATTTCATCGGCGACAAGCCGCTCATCCAGCGCATGCTCGGTCATGCGGTCAAGCTGCCGGCGCCGATCTGGACGCGCCTGAACATCGCCTGGATCATCTTCTTCATCGTCTGTGGCTGCGCGAATCTCTTCGTCGCCTTCACCTTCGAGAGCATCTGGGTGGACTTCAAGGTCTTCGGCAGCCTGGCCATGACCCTGGTCTTCATGCTCGGCCAGGGCCTCTATCTGGCGCGCCATCTGCAACCCATGGACGAACCGCGAGACTAGTCCCTTGAGCCAGATACTGCTGATCGACGACGACCAGGAACTGTGCGACCTGCTCGGCGCCTGGCTGAAACAGGAAGGCTTCGAGGTCACCGCCTGCCATGCCGGCGTCGACGCTCGCGTGCAACTGCGCGACGCGACACCCGAAGTGGTAGTGCTCGACGTCATGCTGCCCGACGGCAGCGGCCTGGAACTGCTCAAGCAGCTGCGCAGCGATCACCCGCAGCTGCCGGTGCTGATGCTGTCCGGCCGGGGCGAGCCCCTCGACCGCATCCTCGGCCTGGAACTCGGCGCCGACGACTACCTGGCCAAGCCCTGCGACCCGCGCGAACTCACCGCGCGCCTGAGGGCCATCCTCAGGCGCAGTCATCCGGCGCAACCGGCCGCCCGCCTGCAACTGGGTGATCTGTCGCTGAGCCTGGCGCGCGGTGTGGCGAACATCGGCGAGACCGAGATCACCCTCACCCTGACCGAGAGCCGCATCCTCGAAGCCCTGCTGCGCCAGCCCGGCGAACCCTTGGAGAAGCAGGCCCTGGCCCAGGCCGCCCTGGGCCGCAAGCTGACGCTCTATGATCGCAGCCTGGACATGCACGTCAGCAACCTCAGGCGCAAGCTTGGCAGCCATGCCGACGGGCGCCCGCGCATCCTCGCCCTGCGCGGCCGTGGCTACTATTACAGCGTCTAGCGGGGGGACGCCTGCTGTCCTTTACCCCGCCTTTACGTCAGCTGACCGCCACTGACTCCCCGGCTCCTAGACTTGGGCTCATCCGGTATCGCAACCGGCCATCCCAAGGAGATTTTTCGATGCGCAAACTCATGCCCGCTGTCCTCTTCGCGGCCCTGTTGCCCACCCTGGCCCTGGCCGCTACCGCCGATGGCCCCCCCGTCGCCCCTCCGCCCGCGGGCAAGATGATGGACGGCGGCCACCGGGGCGACGGCCCGCTGCGCGGCCTC
This sequence comes from Pseudomonas oryzihabitans, assembly GCA_036946245.1. Lineage (GTDB taxonomy): Bacteria > Pseudomonadota > Gammaproteobacteria > Pseudomonadales > Pseudomonadaceae > Chryseomonas > Chryseomonas oryzihabitans_G. The sequence goes on along the minus strand of JAQIJM010000001.1, from coordinate 3,072,752 downwards.
AAGCTCACCCCTGACCAGCGCGAGCAGGTCGGCAAGCTGATGGGCGACGAGCGCCGGCAAGAACGCGAGATCGTCAAGAGCTACCTGGACAAGCTTCCCGAAGATCAACGCAAGGCACTGCACGATCAACTCGACGGCAACCGCGACAAGACCCGCCAGTCCATTCGCGCCCTGCTCAAGCCCGACCAGCAGAAGCGCTTCGACGAAATGGAGAAGAAGCGTGAGGATCGTGCCAAGGAATGGGCCGAGTTCCAGCAGTGGAAGCAAGACCACAAATCCTCGTAACCCCGTCCGCCGCGCCGATGGTCCTCGGCGCGGCGTTTGCGCAAGAACCTGCTCAAAGGCTCGCGAGCTAGCGTCAAACAAGGCCTAGGCGGCCCCGCTAAAATAGCTGAGGAAGCGGATCGGACTCGCGCTCGAGTTTACTGATGGTAAATGAGCATTCCGACGGGGCTGGCCCTCCAGGCCATTTTCAACGCCGTTTGGCCGACGCGCAGCAGACTTTGAACAGGTTTTAAGGCGACCGCATGGTTTTTCGTTCCCTTTTCTGGCGCATCTTCGCCACCTTCTGGCTGGCCATCCTTTCCGCGGTCGGCCTGACCATGCTGCTCGGCCACTTGGTCGACCAGGATTCCTGGATTCTCGCGCAACATCCGGGCTTGCGTGACCTGCCCGAACAATGGGTGCAACGCTATGAAAACGACGGCTCCGCCGCAGCCCAGGGGCTCCTCGAACAGCGCAAGGGCCGCTACGGCATCGATGTGCTGGTGCTGGGCGAGAACGGCTCGCCTTTGGTGCGCGGCACCCTGCCACCGCGCCTCTTCGACCAGGATCCCGACCAGCCCCAGCGCATGCAGCGCCCCGGCCCCGGCGCCCGCGACCCCAACCGACCGCTACCCTGGCGCCGGCTGACCGACGAGTACACCAGCCCCAGCGGCCAGAATTATCTGTTCATCTACCACCTGCCCACACCGGAACTGGGCGCCTGGCGCCGCGAGAGCCTGTTCTGGCCGGTCGGCACCCTGGCCATCGCCACCCTGGTACTGACGCTGTTCAGCCTGCTGCTGACACTCAGCCTCACCCGACCGCTCAACCATTTGCGGCGTGCGGTGCATGACCTTGGCCAGACCGCTTATCAGCAGGACACGCTGGAGCGGCTCTCACGGCGCAAGGACGAACTGGGCGTGCTGGCGAGCGACTTCAATCGCATGGGTGCCCACCTGCAGCGGCTCATCGACAGCCAGCGCCAGCTACTGCGCGACGTCTCCCACGAACTGCGCTCGCCGCTGGCGCGCCTGCGCATCGCCCTGGCCCTGGCGGAGCGCTCGGACCCACATGACCTGGGTAACATGTGGCCACGCCTGACCCTGGAATGCGATCGCCTGGAGACCCTGATCGGCGAGATTCTCGCCCTCGCCCGCCAGGAAGCCGATCCGGGGCCGCCCGAGCAGGTGGAATTGCACCCGCTGCTCCACGGCCTCGTCGAGGACGCCCAGCTCACGGCACCGCAGCAGCGGGTCGAGCTGGACGTCCCCCCCGCCCTGCGCCTGGATGGTTGGCCGGATGTCCTGGAGCGCGCGCTGGACAACCTGCTGCGCAACGCCCTGCGCTTCAATCCGCCCGCGCAGCCCATCGTGATCTCGGCGACGGTTTCTGCCGGGCATGTGCGCATCCAGGTCCGCGACCACGGCCCCGGCGTCCGGGCCGATGACCTGCCCCGCCTGGGCGAGCCGTTCTTTCGCGCCGATCAGCAACAGGCCAATGGCTACGGCCTGGGTCTGGCCATCGCCCGCCGCGCCGTGCAACGCCACGGCGGCGACCTGCACCTGGCCAATCACCCGGACGGTGGCTTCCTCGCCAGCGTCACCCTGCCGCTGCGGCCGGTCCTGGCCAATGGCTGACCTGCCGACTCAGGTCCCTAGCCGCCGGCACTCGCGGCGCCACCTCCGGCGTGCCCAGATAGATGTAGCCCACCAGTCGCTCCTCGACGGCCAGACCCAACCCCTGCAACACCCAGGCGTCGTAGCTGAACTCCCCGGAGCGCCATACCGCGCCGAGCCCGAGGGCGAAGGCCGCGTTGACCAGCCCGTGGGCGACACAACCGGCGGTGATGATCTGTTCCTGCAGCGGCACCTTGGGATGTTCCTGGGGCGTGGCGACCACGGCGATCACCAGCGGTGCCCGCAGCGGCATGCGCCGAGCCTTGTCCAGGGCCGCGGCGTCGGCAGCCGGCTCGCGGCGGCGGAGCGCCTCGGCATACAGCTCACCCAGGCGCTCACGCCCTTCGCCCGACACCAGGATCAGTCGCCAGGGGCGCAACAGCTTGTGATCCGGCGCGCGATCCGCAGCGCGCAGCAGAAGGTCGAGCTGCTCGGCGGAAGGTCCGGGCTCGGTGAGGCGCCCAACCGACGCGCGATTGCAAAGGGCTTCGAGGGCATCCATGGCGTCACTCCTGGGGAAAGGACCCAGTGTAACCCACCCAGCCCCCATGAAATTCGATGTCATACGGAGGGATTTGGTGACATCCTTGGCCGTGATCGAGCCTCTCGGCTAAAATCGCGACAGCTCGTAAACCCGGCCGCTTTCATCGTCGCGAACGGAGTTGTACCGACTTATCGCCTCTCTCGAAACGGACCCGTCAGATGAAGTTTGCGCTCAACCGGTTTCTCGCCGCTTCCGGTGACAGCCTGGGTGTCTATTACGCCCGGGTGTTCGCCTATCTGATCGCCGCCGCCAGCATTTCCGCCGGCTACTACACCCAGGCCAACGCCGTGGGCCTGTGGTTGATTCCCTACGCCCTGCTCTATCCGCACCTGGCTCAGACCCTCAGCCTCAAGCTCAGGCGCGACCGCGGTCCCCAGACCGACATCCTGCTCGCGGCCGTCGACGCCATCCATGTCGGCCTCGCCGCGGTGGTGTTGCGCTTCCCGCTGATGCCCACCCTGATGTTGCTGATCATGCTGGGCTATACCAGCATGCTGCGGGGCGGTCCGCGCCTGCTCGGACTCTGCCTGCTGTTCGCCACCAGTGCCGCGGCGCTGGGCAGTGCCGCTTTCTTCCAGGGCGTCGACCTGACCAGCCCCCTGCTGGTCGCCGTCACCGCCGTGGTGGGCACCATGCTGCACCTCTGGGGTACGGCCTACTTCCTGCACCGACAGCGCAAGCGGCTGATCCAGATCAACGACGACCTCAAGCGCGAGCAGGAGAAGTCGGCCATCCTGGCGCACAACCTCGCCAAATACCTGTCCCCGCAGGTCTGGGAATCCATCTTCACCGGCAAGCAGCACATCGCCCTGGGCACCCAGCGCAAGAAGCTCACGGTGTTCTTCTCCGACATCAAGGGCTTCACCGAGCTGTCCGAGGAACTCGAGGCCGAGGCCCTCACCGACATGCTCAACAACTACCTCAACGAGATGTCGAAGATCGCCGTCAAGTACGGCGGCACCATCGACAAGTTCGTCGGCGACTGCGTCATGGTGTTCTTCGGCGACGCCAACAGCCAGGGCGCCAAGAAGGACGCGGTGGCCGCCGTCTCCATGGCCGTCGCCATGCGCAAGCACATGAAGGTGCTCCGCCAGCAATGGCGCAGCCAGGGCATCAACAAACCGCTGGAAATCCGCATGGGCCTCAACACCGGCTACTGCACGGTGGGCAACTTCGGCTCCAGCACCCGGATGGACTACACCATCATCGGTCGCGAGGTGAATCTGGCCAGCCGCCTCGAGAATGCCGCCGATGCCGGAGAGATCCTGATCAGCCACGAGACCTACTCGCTGATCAAGGAAACCATCATGTGCCGCGACAAGAGCCAGATCACCGTCAAGGGCTTCAGCAAACCGGTGCAGATCTATCAGGTGGTGGATTTCCGCCGCGACCTGGGCGCCTCCCCGAGCTACGTCGAGCACGAACTGCCCGGCTTCTCCATGTACCTGGATACCAACAACATCCAGAACTACGACAAGGAGCGGGTCATCCAGGCACTGCAACTGGCTGCCGAGAAGCTGCGCGACAAGGTGATCTTCTAGGCGTCGCAGCCCTCCCCTGCAGCGGCCGGACCGCCGGACCGCCGCCTGACGCAATACGCGCACGCCGCTTTGCGCCCGCGATGCCCACTTCGTGACCGACATGAAAAAGCCCCGGATATCCGGGGCTTTTTCGTTACACGAGGATCAATCCTCGCGATAGCGACGCAGGCGCAGGGCCTTGCCGGCTACACGGGTGTCCTTGAGCTTGGTCAGCAGACGCTCCAGGCCTTCCTCCGGCAGCTCCACCAGGCTGAAGGAGTCACGGATCTGGATGCGGCCGATGGCCTCGCGATCCATGCCGCCTTCATTGATGATGGCACCCAACAGGTTCTTGGCGGCGACGCCATCGCGGGCGCCCAGGGCGGTGCGGCAACGCACGCGGCCTTCCGGTAGCGGCTGCATCGGACGACGCTCGCCACGGTCCGGACGCTCACCACGCTCGGGGCGGTCGCCCCGCTCGCTGCGTTCGCCACGGGGACGCTCGCCACGGCCGGCGCCGGGGGTGAGCGGCTGCTCGCGACGAACCGACTCGATGTCCAGGGCGCGGCCGCTGGTCAGCTTGGCCAGCAGGGCCGCGGCCAGGGTCGAAGGATCGCACTGCAGACGCTCGCACAACTCCTGACGCAGGGCGCCATGGGTGGCATCGGCATCGGCCAGCAGCGAACCCACGCCATCGGCCAGGCGGGAAATACGGGCTTCCAGCACGGCTTCGGCGTCGGGCAGGCGGATCTCGCCGACGCGCTGGCCGGTGACGCGCTCGATGACCTGCAGCATGCGGCGCTCGCGCGGGGTGACCAGCAGCAGCGCGCGACCTTCACGACCGGCACGGCCGGTACGACCGATACGGTGCACGTAGGATTCGGGATCGTAGGGCATGTCCACGTTCAGCACGTGGGTGATGCGCGCCACGTCCAGGCCGCGAGCGGCGACGTCGGTGGCGACCACGATGTCGAGCGAACCATCCTTCAGCGACTCGATGGTCTTCTCGCGCTGGGCCTGGGGCATGTCGCCGTTCAGGGCGCTGACGCGATAGCCCTGGCGCTCGAGCAGCTCGGCCAGGTCCAGGGTCGCCTGCTTGGTGCGTACGAAGGCGATCAGGGCGTCGAAGTTCTCCACTTCCAGCAGGCGCAGCACCGAGGCCGGCTTCTGGTCGGCGTGGACCATCAGGTGCGCCTGCTCGATGCGGGCGACGGTCTGAGTCTTGGCCGCGATGCGGACGTGTTGCGGCTCCTTGAGGTGACGCTCGGCGATGGCGCGGATCGACGGCGGCAGGGTCGCCGAGAACAGCACGGTCTGGCGGGATTCCGGCATGGCTTCGAAGATGAATTCGAGGTCATCCATGAAACCCAACTTGAGCATCTCGTCGGCTTCGTCGAGCACCAGGTGCTGGACGGTGGCCAGCAGGTTGTCGTCGCGACGCAGGTGGTCGCACAGACGACCGGGGGTGGCGACCAGGACCTGGGCGCCCATGCGCAGGGACTTCAGCTGCGGGCCCATGGGCGCGCCGCCGTAGAGGGCCACGACCTTCACGCCGGGCATCTCGGTGGAGTAGGTTTCGCAGGCGGTAGCCACCTGCAGGGCCAGTTCACGGGTAGGAACCAGCACCAGAATCTGGGGTTCGCGGCGGGACGGGTCGAGCTTGGAGAGCAGCGGCAGCGCGAAGGCGGCGGTCTTGCCGGTACCGGTCTGGGCCTGGCCGATCATGTCGTGGCCGGAGAGAATCACCGGAATGGACTGCGACTGAATGGGCGACGGCTCTTCGTAGCCGACGGCCTTGATGGCGGCGAGGATGGCGGGATTGAGATTGAGCGCAGCGAAACCGCTGGTGTCCTGGGTCATTGTCTTGCCTCGTGTGCTTCGCAAAGACCCCAAAGCCAAGAGCTGCGCTTATCCGAATGACCGAAGTCGCCCAGGCAGCCAAGGTGTGAGCTTTTTGCGAAATAGCGGATGAAAAAGGGGTGAAGCGTCTAGGATTGTTCGCCGTCGGGCGAACGCACGACCGGTGTGGCCAAGGCGGCGGACCGGGAAAATGCAGTTCCTGAACGGAAGGTCAAAAAGACCGGGGCGAATGATACCCGAACCCTGGACATTTCTCCAGAGAACGTTGGTCTACTTTTGTGGTCAGGTTGCCGCACGCAGGTTGTCCAGATAGGCCTCCACATCGAAGCCGATCCGCGGGGTCAACTCCCGGGCGCGTCGCCGCGTGCCTGCCTCGTCCAGCCCCTGCTCCAGAGACGCCGGCACCAGCAGGATGACGTTGCCCTCCACCACCGGGCACTCCCAGTAATGATGGCGGAACAGCCCGCGCAGCAGCGCCGCGCCCAGGGGCTTGCCATCGGTGGCGCTCCACTGATTGATCATCAACCAGCCGCCGGGGTTGAGCTTGGCCTGGCAGTTTTCCAGGAAGCGCCAGGCCAGATGGGCACTCGACGGGCCGACATCGGTATAGAGATCGACGAAGATCAGATCGGCAGGCGCTACGCTGTCGAGCAGGTCCAGGGCATCGCCGACGCGGATGGCCAGACGCGGGTCTTCGCCGAGGCCCAGGTGCTGGCGCGCCAGGCGCGGTACCGCGGGGCGCAGCTCCAGGGCTTCCACCGCCTCCAGGGGCAGCCACTTGAGGCAGGCCTGGGTCAGGGTGCCGGCGCCCAGGCCGAGAAAGAGCGCCCGGCGCGGCTGCGGGTGGCAGAGGGCACCCAGCAACATGGCGCGGTTGTAGTCGTACTCCAGCCACGCAGGGTCCGCGGTGAAGACGCAGCTCTGCTCCACTTCCTCGCCGAACTCCAGGAAGCGATAAGGTCCCACCTCCACCACCCGGATCCGGCCGTGGTCATCGACGACCTCTTCCAGCAACACTTCCGTCTCGACCATCACCACCCTCCTCTATAGCCGCCCATGGTAGCCGCGATGGGCATAGCCTATCGAGCGATGCGCTCGTCATCGGTTACCATGGAAGGCTTAGTCGCACCACTCAGAGAGAATCATGTCCGCGCCCTGGAGCCCCACCAGCTGGAGAGGCCTGCCCATCCAGCAACAGCCCGAATACCCCGATCAAGCCCGTCTCGCCGATGTCGAGCGCACCCTGGCCGGCTATCCGCCCCTGGTGTTCGCCGGCGAAGCCCGTGAATTGCGCCGCCAATTCGCCGAGGTCACCCAGGGCCGGGCCTTTCTGCTGCAGGGCGGTGATTGCGCGGAAAGCTTCTTCGAATTCTCCGCCGGCAAGATTCGCGACACCTTCAAGGTGCTCTTGCAGATGGCGGTGGTCATGACCTTCGCCGCCGGCTGCCCGGTGGTCAAGGTCGGCCGCATGGCAGGGCAGTTCGCCAAGCCGCGCTCCTCCGGCGACGAGGTCCAGGGCGGCGTTTCCCTGCCGGCCTACCGCGGCGACATCGTCAACGGCATCGACTTCACCGAAGGCAGCCGTATTCCCGATCCGCAACGCCTGATCCAGGCCTACAACCAGTCCACCGCCACCCTCAACCTGTTGCGCGCCTTCGCCCAGGGCGGCTTCGCCGACCTGCACCAGGTGCATCGCTGGAATCTGGACTTCATCGCCAACTCGGCGCTGGCCGAGCGCTACCACCAACTGGCGGACCGTATCGACGAGACCCTCGCCTTCATGCGCGCCTGCGGCCTGGATACCGCGCCCCAGGTGAAGGAAACCAACTTCTTCACCGCCCACGAGGCGCTGCTGCTCAACTACGAGGAAGCCTTCGTCCGCCGCGACAGCCTGACCGGCGACTGGTACGACTGCTCCGCACACATGCTCTGGATCGGCGACCGCACGCGCCAACCCGACGGTGCCCACGTCGAATTCCTGCGCGGCGTGAACAATCCCATCGGCGTCAAGGTCGGTCCTTCCACCACCAGCGAAGACCTGATCCGCCTGATCGACACCCTCAACCCCGAGAACGATCCGGGGCGCCTGAACCTCATCGTGCGGATGGGCGTGGGCAAGGTCGGCGATCACCTGCCGCGCCTGATCCAGACCGTGGAACGCGAAGGCCGCCAGGTGCTGTGGAGCTCTGATCCCATGCACGGCAACACCATCAAGGCGTCCACCGGCTACAAGACCCGCGATTTCGCCAGCGTGCTGGGCGAGGTCAAGGAGTTCTTCGGCGTACACCAGGCCGAGGGCACCTATGCCGGGGGCATTCACATCGAGATGACCGGGCAGAACGTCACCGAGTGCATCGGCGGCGCCCGCCCGGTCACCGAGGATGCGCTATCCGATCGCTACCACACCCATTGCGACCCGCGCCTGAACGCCGACCAGTCCCTGGAACTGGCCTTCATGATCGCCGAGACGCTCAAGGGTATCCGCCGCTAGGCAGAGGCGCGGCGCGCTCTAGTGCCGCGCGACCGCCTCGCGCAAGACGTCCGCCGGCCCGTGCAACTGCAGGTCGGCGAGGCCGAGCCAATCGGCCAGGGCGCGCAATTGCCCGGCCAGGGCGTCCAGCCCCTCCTCATCCAGCCCCTTCGGCTCCAGGTGCACGGCGTGCACCGCCAGCCGCGACTGCGCCCGCTCGGCGCGCAGGTCCACCCGCGCCGCCAGGCGCTCGCGATAGAGAAAGGGCAGCACGTAGTAACCGTAGACGCGCTTGGGTGCTGGCGTGTAGATCTCCAGCCGGTAGCGGAAGCCGAACAACTGCTCGGTACGTTCGCGCTCCCAGACCAGGGAATCGAAGGGCGACAACAGCGCCGCGGCGCGTACCGGTCGCCCGGGACTGGGAGGGTCCGCGACGTAGGCCGGCCTGGTCCAGCCCTGTACCTGGATCTGCTGCAGACTGCCTTCCTCCTGCAACTCGGCAATACCCTGACGGGCCTCGCCGGGACTCAGACGAAAGTAGTCGCGTAGCTGGACCTCGCTCGCCACGCCCAACGCCCGTGCGCTACGCAGCAGCAACGCCTGGCGGGCGGCTTCGGGCGTCGGGGCCGGCGCCGCAAGGATCTCAGCCGGGAGCACACGCTCGGGCAGGTCATAGAGGCGCTCGAATCCCCGCCGTCCGGCCACCGTTACCTCACCGGCGGCGAACAGCCACTCCAGGGCGAGCTTCCCCGGGCTCCAATCCCACCAGGGGCCAGCCTGATCGACCCGCTTCGCCAGGCTGCCTGCACCCAGGGCGCCCCGCTGCACCACCGCCGCCAGGGTCTGGGCCACGACGTGCGGCTGCTCGACGGCGAACCGCGCCAGCTGGCGGTAGATGCCGATGCCCTGGCGCGCCTGGTCGCGCCGCCAGCGCAGCTCGGCCCAGACCTCGGCCGGCACCAGCGAGGCCTCGTGGGCCCAGCATTCATAGAGCCGACGCTTGCGCCCCTGTCCCCAGGCCAAAGCGTCGAAGTCGGTGAAGGTATAGCGACCGAGACGACTGAACAGCGGCAAGTAGTGCGAACGTACCAGGGCGTTGACCGAGTCGATCTGCAGCACATTCAAACGTGCGGCCTGGCGATACAGGGCTGCAGGTCCCGCATCGCCCTTTGGCGGCGCGCCGAAGCCTTGGGCGCGCAGCGCCAGCCGGCGCGCCTCGCGTAGGGAAAGACTGTCCATCCGGAGTCCTGAGCGAGAGGCCTATCCCAACCCTAGCAGGATCGACGCCGCACTTCCTCTGCCGGCTGCTCCCAGAACGGCTTGTCGGCTTCCTGCCAGGCATCGGCGCGACTGAGGCCAAGGTCGCTCAGCGCGGCGTCGTCGAGCCGATAGAGCGCGCGGCGCTGACGCGATACTTCCAGCGCTCGGCTCAGCCAGGCACTCAGCCTGATCAGGCGTGCCTGCCAACCGGAAGAGGTCTTGCCCTGAGAAGCCGAAAGGTGACGTGACGTGAGCTGAGCCATGATGACATTCCTTCTCCGTTGGTATGGCCTCAGTCTCCAGATCGGCTTAACATCAATCCAACGAATCTTTCTTATACTATCCATTCACCTGGGTGATGCCATGAACTACCCCAGCATAGAGACCGATCTGCTGCGCACCTTCGTCGCCATCGCCGATCAGGGCGGCTTTACCCGCGCGGCCGAAGTGGTCAACCGCACCCAGTCGGCAGTGAGCATGCAGATGCGCAAGCTGGAAGAGGACGTGCTGCAGCGGCGACTGTTCGAACGTGACGGCCGCCAGGTCCGCCTGACCGCGGAAGGCCAGATCCTGCTCGGCTACGCGCGGCGCATTCTCAAGCTGCACGGTGAGGTGATGACCACCCTGCGCGAACCGCACATGGTCGGCACGGTGCGCATCGGTACACCCGACGACTATGTGATGAGGTTCATCCCGGGCATTCTGGCCGGCTTCGCCAAGGCCTACCCCCTGGTCCAGGTGGACGTGCATTGCGAGCCTAGCGCCGGCCTGCTGCAACGCCAGGATCTGGATCTGAGCATCGTCACCCGTGATCCGGGCAACGAGATCGGCCTGCCACTGCGACGGGAACGCTTCGTCTGGGCCGAGGCGCCGGGTTTCGACGTCCACCAGCGCGATCCGCTGCCGCTGGCGATGTTCAATACCTCCTGCTTTCTCAGCGAATGGGCCCGGCGTGCCCTGGACAATCGCGACCGTGGCTATCGCCTTGCCTACAGCAGCCCGAGCCTTGCCGCCCTGCTGGGCATCGTCAAGGCGGGCCTGGCGGTCACCGCCCAGTTGGAAAGCCTGCTGCCGAACGAACTGCGTCGGCTGGGAGAGGCCGACGGCATGCCCGACCTGCCTTCCTGCTCCATCGAACTGCTGCGCAATCCGCGCAGCGCCTCGCCGATCATCGACACCCTCGCCGAGCATATCGCCGAGGGCTTTCGGCAGTAGTCAGCGCAGCGCCAGCAGCACCGCGCAAAGCAGCAGGAAACCGCAGAACAGCAGGCGCAGCAGCCGCTCGGGCAGCTGGTGGGCCAGCTTCACGCCCCAGCTCACGCTGAGCAGGCCGCCAATGGCCAGGGGAATGCCGACGTTCCAATCCACTTCGCCATGCCAGGCGTAGCTGGCCAGGGTAACGCCGGTGGTGGGCAAGGCCATGGCCAGGGACATGCCCTGGGCCGCGACCTGGGTCAGCCCCATCACGCCCGCCAGGATCGGCGTGGCGATCACCGCACCGCCGACGCCGAACAGCCCCCCGACCAGTCCCGCCACCAGCCCCAGCACGCCAAGGCCCAGGCGGCTCGGCGTGGTCAGCGGCGGCTGGCCACGCCGATAGAGCTGCCAGAGGTTATAGACCACCAGGAGCAACAGGAAGCCGACGAAGCCGTGGCGCATGGAGCGGGCATCAAGGGACACGGCCAGCGCCGTACCCGCCAGGGCCGAGACCATGCCCGCACCCGCCAGCAAGGCGGCACGCTGCCAGTCGATGCGGTTGCGCTGGTTGTACTTGTAGACCGACAGCAGCACGTTGGGCACCACCATCACCAGAGCGGTGCCCTGCGCCAGTTGCTGGTCGAGGCCGAACAGCAGCGCCAGCACCGGAATGGCGATGAGGCCACCACCGATGCCGAACAGCCCACCCACCACGCCCAGCACCGCCCCGAGGACGACATCGATCAACAACGCAGACAACAATTCCACGGCAGTTCTATCCAGTGGCAAACGCATTTGAAGAGACCGGCCAGGCCCGCCCGCGGCGAAAGCCCAGACAGCAAAAAGCCCGGCGAGCCGGGCTTTCTGTCGAGACGCCTGGTTTAGACCTTGGCGCGCGACTTGTACTCGTTGGTACGGGTGTCGATCTCGATGTGGTCACCGATGTCGCAGAACTCGGAGACCTTCAGCTCGTAGCCGTTGTTCAGGCGAGCGGTCTTCATGACCTTGCCCGAGGTGTCGCCGCGAACGGCCGGCTCGGTGTAGGCGATCTGGCGCACGATGGTGGTGGGCAGCTCGATGGAAATGACGCGGTCGTTGTAGAACACGGCTTCGCAGACGTCGGTCATGCCGTCTTCGATGAAGGCGATGGCCTCGCCCAGGTCGTCTTTCTCGACTTCGTACTGGTTATAGTCGGCGTCGACGAAGACGTACAGGGGATCGCCGAAGTAGGAATAGGTGACTTCCTTGCGATCCAGGATGACCGGCTCGAGCTTGTCGTCGGCGCGGAAGACGGTCTCGGTCGCGCTGCCGGAGAGCAGGCTCTTCAGCTTCATCTTGACCACTGCAGCGTTACGGCCGGACTTGTTGTATTCAGCTTTCTGGATGACCCAGGGAGCGTTGTCGATCATGGCCACTTGGCCGGCACGGAACTCTTGTGCGGTTTTCATGCGGTTATCCGTATGGATGGAAGAACGGGATTTCGAGGCGCCATATGATAGCCAATCTGTATGGAAATGCACCAGGCTGCTGGCAAGATCGCTATGGGAAGCCATCCGCTGGCTCCAGCCAAGGGCCAGAAGACGCCAATCCGCGACCTGGGCCTCGAGCGCGGACCAGGCCGCGGCGAGATCGCCACGACCATTCCAGGCCAGCCAGAAGCTTGAGATGGCCTGGGCCAGCGCGGGGGCAGCCGTCTCGACGTAGCGCGCGAGAAAGGCTTCGAGCTTGACGAAATGGGCATCTTCTTCCTGCGGGTAGATGTGCCAGACGAACGGATGGGCGGCCCATTGCGCACGGACGAAGGAGTCCTCGCCACGAATGGCGTTGAAGTCGCAACACCAGAGCAGACGGTCGTAGTCCTGCTGGGAGACGAAGGGCAGCACCTGGACACGCAGGGCAGCGCGGTTGTGGCTGTCGCCGGCCTTCAGCCAGTCGACGCCCAGCCAGGCGGCTACGTTGGCCAGGACCCGCCCCTCCGGCACCAGCAGGCAGGTGGGCCGGGCGCTCGCGCTGAGGGCATCCAGCCAGTCGATCAACGCCGGATTCTCGTAGGCGAACAGCGAGAACAGCCGCTCGTCAGGCGCCCGCTGGACACCCAGGCCGGCGAGAAAGTCGCTGCGCGCCCGGGTCGTCCCGAGAAATTCGTCCCGCTGGGCGAGCAGCCCCTGTTCCCGCAGCAGTCCGCCCACCTGGGGCGTGAAACCGGGAAAGAAGAAATACTTGTTCAGCCCGGTGGGCTGCAGCGACGGCAAGGCATGGCAGCCTTCGATCCACTCCTCGGCACTCAGGTACTCGAGATTGAGCCAGAGCGGCCGCTCTGCGCGGCGCGCCATGGCCGCAACGAAGTCTTCCGGCACCTGGCAGGCGAAGGCTTCCACCACCACGTCGCCCGGCTCTGCCTCGATCCCGCCAGCGCGCCAGAGCCGCACCTCGACGCCCCTATGCCATTGCTGCTCGGCGCTGCCATCCACCCCCGGCTGAATGCGCGCCAGCGGATAGAGGTCGTCGATCCACAGGCGTACCTGCTGCCCATGCTCGGCGACCAACTGCTGGGCCAGACGCCAGGTGATACCCGCGTCGCCATAGTTGTCCACTACCGTGCAGAAGATGTCCCAGGCTGCCATGCCTTACCTCTAAGTCATTGATATCGAATCAATTCCGCACCAACAGCGGCATCTGGGCGCGACGGATTCCGGTGAACCGAGTCACACCGCGACCCGGTGCGGGCCGGTAGTATCCGCGCTTTTTCGGACGGATTCTCCATGTCGTTGCGCCCCGCCCTGCTGCTCAGCCTGACCCTGGCATCCCTCAGCGCCCTGGCGACGCCTCAACCGCCCCGCACCTTCAGCGAAGCCAAGCAGGTCGCGACTAGGGTCTATGCCCAACAGGGAGTGGACTTCTACTGTGGTTGCCACTACAGCGGCAAGACCGTGGACCTCAAGAGCTGCGGCTACGTCCCGCGCAAGAGCGCCCAGCGCGCCAGTCGCATCGAATGGGAGCACATCGTCCCGGCCTGGGTGATCGGCCATCAACGGCAGTGCTGGCAGAAAGGCGGCCGCAAGAACTGCACCGCTCACGACCCGGTGTACCAAAGGGCCGAGGCCGATCTGTTCAACCTGGTGCCGGTGGTCGGTGAGGTGAATGGCGATCGCAGCAATTTCGCCTTCGGCTGGCTGCCGCAGAAGCCGACCCAGTACGGCGCCTGCCAGATGGTGGTGGACTTCAAGGCCAAGACCGCCATGCCGCGCCCGGAAATCCGCGGCATGGTGGCCCGCACCTACTTCTACATGAGTGACCGCTATGGCCTGCGCCTGTCCAAGCAGGATCGCCAGCTCTACACCGCCTGGACCAAGCAGTATCCGCCGGAAGCCTGGGAGCGCCAGCGCAACCAGCGGCTGGCCTGCATCATGGGTCGCGGCAATCCCTACGTGGGCGAGACCAAGGCCTGCAAGTAAGGTGGCTCAGGCCACCTGCGGGATACCGCTGTGGAATCTCATCTCGCGATCGCCGGAGGTGATCAGCTCCACTTCCAGGGCGCGCACCTCGGCGATCTTGGCGTCCACGTCGTCTCTTTCGCCATAGAGATAGGCGAGCTTGAGATAGTCCTGGAAATGCCGCGCCTCGGAGGCCAGCAGGCCGCTGTAGAACTTGCCCAGTTCCTCGTCCAGATGAGGCGCCACGGCGCCGAAGCGCTCGCAGGAGCGGCATTCGATGAAGGCGCCGATCACCAGGCTGTCGGTCAGCTTCAGCGGCTCGTGGTTGCGGCAGAGCTTGCGCAGGGCGCCGGCGTAGCGCGCCGAGCTGACATTGCGGTGCTCGATGCCGCGGCGCTTCATGATCTGCAGCACCTGTTCGAAATGCCGCAGCTCCTCGCGGGCGATGCGCGACATCTTCCAGGACAGCTCGGCGCGATTGGAATAGGTGAACAGATAGTGGAAAGCGGCGCCCGCAGCTTTCTTCTCGTTGTTGGCGTGGTCCTGCAGCAGCGTCGGCAGATCCTGCAGCGCGGCCTCCACCCAGGCCTCCGGCGTGCGGCAACCGAGGAAGTCGTTCATCTCGGGCAAGGACATCAGCGTAATCCCGTGCAAAAGCCACGCATTATAGAGAAAGGCGCGCGGCTGGGCAGCGCCACTCGCCCGTGAACGATCAGACGCGACTGTCCACGCCCTCGATGAGGAAGCGCGGGGCGATGTAGCGGTCGTAGTGGGCCTCGGAGAGCAGGAAGAATTCCCGGTCGATGGCGTCACGCAACTCCGCCAGGGGGCGTTCGCGGAATTCCGGCAAGAGGCGTATGCCATAGGCTTCCGGTTGCTGGATATGCCGTGCACCGCGGGCCAGCAACTGATAGGCCCAGCAGTATTCCGACTGGTCCGGGCGGAAGCGGATGCTGCGCTGCTGCAACTGTCGGCGCAGCAGCGCGGCGTCGAAGACATCGACCTTGGCAGACACCACCTGTACCAGCAACAGCTCCAGACGTGACCAGACGGCCAGGCGCTCCTCTTCGCTGTAGAGATTCCAGTTCACCACCTCGTGGTGGAATCTCTTGCAGCCACGGCAGACGTGATCGCCGAACATCGTCGAGCACAGGCCGACGCAGGGCGTCTTGATGACGGGAGCGGACATGGGTGAAGCGCCTTGGAGCAAAACGCCTAGTCTAGCCCGAAACGCCAACGGCCGGAGCAGGTAGCCCGCTCCGGCCGTGGGGGATCAGCGGATCCATCACGCCGTGGCGGCGCCTCGGGCCGGCAGCGAACTGACGCTGCGACGGCTGAGGGCATAGAAGAACAGCCCGCCGAGGAAGCAGCCGGTGAACCAGGCGAAGTTGGCGATCGGCTTGAACCAGGGCACGAAGGTGAAGCACAGCCCGATCAGTGCCGCGGCGACCAACGCCTGGACCGCCACCCAGTTCACGCCACCGCTGTACCAGTAGGCACCGCTGGGGGTGTCGTCGAACAGGGCGTCGACGTCGATCCGGCCCTTGCGCAGCAGGTAGTAGTCCACCAGCAGGATGCCGAACAGCGGACCGATGCAGGCCGCCAGCACGTCCAGGGTGTAGTGGATCACCTCGGGGTTGTTGAACAGGTTCCAGGGGGTGATGAAGATCGAGGCCACCGCGGCGATCATGCCGCCGGCACGCCAGCTGATCTTGCTCGGCGCCACGTTGGCGAAATCGAAGGCCGGCGAGACGAAGTTGGCGACGATGTTGATGCCGATGGTGGCGGTGACGAAGGTGAAGGCACCCAGCAGCACCGCGGTGGTGTTGTCGATGCGCGCCACGGTGGCGATGGGATCGTGGATCATCTCGCCGAACACCGGCAGGGTGCCGGAGACGATCACCACGGTGACCAGGGAGAAGGCCAGGAAGTTGATCGGCAGGCCCCAGAAGTTGCCACGGCGGACGTCCTGCATGGAGCGGCAATAGCGGCTGAAGTCACCGAAATTCAGCGTGGGACCGGAAAAATAGGACACCACCAGGGCGATGGCCATGATCATCTGACCGAACGCGGCCCAGCCGCTCAGCTGCTTTTCCGCCAGGGTGAAGCTGATGTTGCTCCAGCCGGCGCGCCAGACGATCCAGGCGGCCAGCACGAACATCACCGCATAGACGGCAGGGCCTGCCCAGTCGATGAAACGGCGGATGGATTCCATGCCCGCCCAGAACACGCAGGCCTGCAGCACCCAAAGGGTGAGGAAGCCCATCCAGCCGAGATAGGAGAGCCCGAGGAAGCTGGTATCGCCATAGACGGCCAGCGCCGGGAAGAATCGGAGCACCACGATGACCAGGGCGCTGGACGCCAGGTAGGTCTGGATGCCGTACCAGGCGACCGCGATCAGGCCACGGATCACCGCCGGGATGTTCGCGCCGAAGACGCCGAACGCCAGCCGGCAGATCACCGGATAGGGCACGCCAGCCTGCTGACTGGGCCGGGCGACCAGATTGGCGATCACCTGGATGATGCAGATACCCACCAGCAGAGCGATCAGCACCTGCCAACTGGCCAGGCCCAGGGCGAACAGGCTGGCGGCGAAGACGTAGCCGCCGACGCTGTGCACGTCGCTCATCCAGAAGGCGAAGATGTTGTACCAGCTCCATTTCTGCTCTACCGGGCCGAGGTCTTCGTTGTACAGACGTGGGCTGTAGCCCGGGGGAACTTGCTGGGTCATGGATCGCCGCCTCCGTGGTGGGCGGGCACCTGCATACGGCGCCCGCTTGATTTTGTATACAATCCACAAGGCAGAGACCGTGCCAGCTTGGGCGAAAGCAGGCTAACTGGCTGGGCGGACACGGAAAAGCCGAGAGGAGACGCTCTAGCTCGCCGCTAGAAGGCCGGTGCCTATCGCACTCAACTGGGGCATCCGGTACTAACAGAGCGCTACCTTGGCGCACAACCGCTGGCGCTTTTGCTCATCGTCGCCGACCGAAATCCTGTATACAATTCAGGCAAATCGCTGGAGCACGCCCATGAGTGCAGTACCCTCGCCACTCGCCGTTGCCGCTTCGCCGCGGGACGAGCGGATCTACCAGGACATCCTCGAAGCCATCGTCGAGCATCGTCTGACTCCCGGCACCCGCCTGCCGGAAGACACCCTGGCGGACACCTTCGGCATCAGTCGCACCGGCATCCGCAAGGTCCTCCAGCGCCTGGCGCTGGAACGCCTGGTGACCCTGCGCGCCAATCGCGGCGCCCAGGTGGCTCAGCCCAGCGCCAAGGAAGCCCAGGACATCCTCGCTGCGCGCCAACTGATCGAGCCGGCGCTGATGCCCCTGGTCGCCGCCCGCGTCGATGCCCCTCGATTGGCGCCCCTGCGGCAGCTCTGCATCGAAGAGCACGAGGCGCAGCACGGCGGGCGCCACAGCCTGGCGATCCAGCTGTCCGCCCGCTTCCATGTCGAATTGGCCGCCCTGGCCGACAATCAGGTGCTCACCGAGCAGGTGGCCCAACTCGCCAGTCGTTCCTCGCTGCTCATCGCCATCTATGGCTCACGCCACAGCCTGGGCTGCGATTGCGGCCAGCACGGCGATCTACTGGATCTGCTCGCGCGAGGCGAAGGCACGGCCGCCAGCGAATGGATGGCGCAGCACCTGCGGCTCATCCGCGAATCCCTTCATATCGACCGGCCCGCCGCGGCCGAGCCGGACTTCCGTAGCATCTTCAAACGCACTTGAGGCACGCCATGCAGATCCAGGTCATCAACCCCAACACCAGTGCGGCCATGACTGCCAAGATCGGTCGTGCCGCCCAGGCAGTGGCCCGTCCGGGCACGGCCATCCTGGCGAGCAACCCGGACGCCGGCCCCGTCTCCATCGAGAGTCACTATGACGAGGCGGTGGCCGCGGTCGGGGTGATCGAAGAGATGCGCAAGGGCGTCGAGGCGGGTTGCGCGGCCCATGTCATCGCCTGCTTTGGCGATCCGGGCCTGCTCGCCGCACGGGAAATGGCCAAGGGGCCGGTGCTGGGCATCGCGGAGGCCGGCTTCCACCTGGCCAGCCTGCTGGCCACCCGCTTCGCCGTGGTGACCACCCTCACCCGCACCCGCATCATCGCCGAGCACCTGCTGCAACGTTACGGCTTCGCCGAGCTGTGCACCTCGGTGCGCTGCATCGACCTGCCGGTGCTGGCCCTGGAAGCCGCCGACGACAGCCTGATCGAACTGATCGCCGCCGAGGGCCGCCGCGCCCGCGATGAGGAAGGCGCTGGCGCCATCGTGCTCGGCTGCGGGGGCATGGCCGATCTGCGCGAGGCCTTGAGCGAGGCCATTGGCCTTCCGGTGATCGAAGGCGTCAGCGCCGCGGTCAAGCTGGCCGAGTCCCTGGTCGACCTGGGCCTGGGCACCAGCAAGCATGGCGACCTGGCCTACCCCATCGGCAAGCCCTTTACCGGTCGCTTCGCCCATCTCGGCCGCTAGACAGGTCGCGCGCCTGGACCTCATACAGCCGCGGGGTGCGGCCAAGGTCTAAGGCCGCACCGCGGGGATGCGACAACGCCGCGCTTAACTTCGCCGGAAGGTTGGCGTAGAATTAGGCAGCCTTATAGGCGCAATGTCCGATACGAAGCTGTTTTCAAAGCGTCACGAGCAAAGTATCCGGCGATCCGGCAGCGGCGGCCTCATCAACCGCCCTGCTGCCGATCAGCTCTCCAGCAGCCGGCGTAAAACTTTGAAAACAGCTTCTAGCGGAATCCGTCCGGAGCGTTATCGGCCCTGCCAGTAGCCTGGCTGTCGCGGCCGTCCAGACTGGTTTCGGGGCGCCAGCCCCCGGACGCAATATTGGACCACTGATGAGGGTCAACCTGTGCTTGAAGCCTATCGTAAACACGTAGAAGAGCGTGCCGCCCAGGGCATCGTGCCCCAGCCGCTGAACGCCGAGCAAACGGCCGGTCTGGTCGAACTGCTGAAGAATCCCCCGGCCGGCGAAGAAGAATTCCTCGTCGACCTCATTACCAACCGCGTGCCGCCGGGCGTCGACGAAGCCGCCTACGTGAAGGCCGGTTTCCTCTCCGCCGTCGCCAAGGGCGAAGCCCAGTCCCCGCTGATCTCCAAGCAGCGCGCCACCGAGCTGCTGGGCACCATGCAGGGCGGCTACAACATCGCCACCCTGGTCGAGTTGCTGGACGACGCCGAGCTGGGCGCCGTGGCCGCCGAACAACTCAAGCACACCCTGCTGATGTTCGATGCCTTCCACGACGTGGCCGAGAAGGCCAAGGCGGGCAATGCCCATGCCAAGGCCGTCATGCAGTCCTGGGCCGAGGGCGAGTGGTACCAGAAGCGTCCGGAAATCGCCGAGAAGTACAGCCTGACCGTGTTCAAGGTGCCGGGCGAAACCAACACCGACGACCTCTCCCCCGCGCCCGACGCCTGGTCGCGCCCGGACATCCCGCTGCACGCCCTGGCCATGCTGAAGATGGCTCGCGATGGCATCGTCCCCGAGCAGCAAGGCAGCATCGGTCCGTTGAAGCAGATCGAAGAAGTGCGCGCCAAGGGCTTCCCGGTCGCCTACGTCGGTGACGTGGTCGGAACCGGTTCGTCCCGTAAGTCCGCCACCAACTCGGTGCTGTGGTTCTTCGGCGACGACATCCCCTACGTGCCCAACAAGCGCGCCGGCGGTTTCTGCTTCGGCTCCAAGATCGCCCCGATCTTCTACAACACCATGGAAGACGCCGGCGCCCTGCCGATCGAATTCGACGTGTCCGCCCTGGAAATGGGTGACGTCATCGACGTCTACCCGAAGGCCGGCAAGGTCACCCGCCACGGCAGCGACGAAGTGCTCGCCACCTTCGAACTCAAGACCCCGGTGCTGCTGGACGAAGTCCGCGCCGGCGGCCGTATCCCGCTGATCGTCGGCCGCGGTCTGACCGAGAAGGCGCGTGCCGAACTGGGCATGGGCCCGTCCGACCTGTTCAACAAGCCGGACCAGCCGGCCGAGAGCAGCAAGGGCTACACCCTGGCGCAGAAGATGGTCGGCAAGGCCTGCGGCGTCGAGGGCGTGCGCCCCGGCACCTACTGCGAGCCGAAGATGACCACCGTCGGCTCCCAGGACACCACCGGCCCGATGACCCGTGACGAACTGAAGGACCTGGCTTGCCTGGGCTTCTCCGCCGACCTGGTGATGCAGTCCTTCTGCCACACCGCGGCCTATCCCAAGCCCATCGACGTCAAGACCCACCACACCCTGCCGGACTTCATCCGCACCCGTGGCGGCGTCTCCCTGCGTCCCGGCGACGGCATCATCCACAGCTGGCTGAACCGCATGCTGCTGCCCGACACCGTCGGTACCGGTGGCGATTCCCACACTCGTTTCCCCATCGGCATCTCCTTCCCGGCCGGTTCCGGCCTGGTCGCCTTCGCCGCGGCCACCGGCGTCATGCCGCTGGACATGCCGGAGTCGGTCCTGGTGCGCTTCAAAGGCAAGATGCAGCCGGGGATCACCCTGCGTGACCTGGTGCATGCCATCCCCTACTACGCCATCCAGAAGGGTCTGCTGACCGTCGAGAAGAAAGGCAAGAAGAACATCTTCTCCGGCCGCATCCTCGAGATCGAAGGCCTGGAAGACCTGACCGTGGAGCAGGCGTTCGAGCTGTCCGATGCCTCCGCCGAGCGTTCCGCCGCCGGTTGCACCATCAAGCTGTCGCCCGAGTCGATCACCGAGTACCTGCAGTCCAACATCACCCTGCTGCGCTGGATGATCGAGGAAGGCTACGGTGACCCGCGCACCCTGGAGCGCCGCGCGCGCGCCATGGAAGCCTGGATCGCCAATCCGGAACTGCTGGCTGCCGATGCCGACGCCGAATACAGCGAAGTCATCGAGATCGACCTGGCCGAGGTCAACGAGCCGGTGCTGTGCGCCCCGAACGATCCGGACGACGCCCGCCTGCTGTCCCAGGTGGCCGGCGACAAGATCGACGAGGTGTTCATCGGTTCCTGCATGACCAACATCGGTCACTTCCGCGCCGCCGGCAAGCTGCTGGACAAGGTCAAGGGTTCGATCCCGACCCGCCTGTGGCTGTCGCCGCCGACCAAGATGGACCAGCACCAGCTGACCGAGGAAGGCTACTACGGCATCTACGGCAAGGCCGGCGCGCGCATGGAAATGCCGGGCTGCTCGCTGTGCATGGGCAACCAGGCCCGGGTGGCCGCCAACGCCACCGTGGTCTCCACCTCCACCCGTAACTTCCCCAACCGCCTGGGCGACGGCGCCAACGTCTACCTGGCGTCGGCGGAGCTGGCAGCGGTGGCCTCGATCCTGGGCAAGCTGCCCACCGTCGCGGAGTACATGGAATACGCGAAGAGCATCGACAGCATGGCGGCGGACGTCTACCGCTATCTGAGCTTCGACCAGATCGCCGAATTCCGTGAAAGCGCGGAAAAGGCCCGTATCGCCGCCGTCGAAGTCTGACGTCAGCGCTCGGTTCTGAAAAAACCGCCCTCCGGGGCGGTTTTTTTTGACCCCGGAGTAGCGTGGACAATGCGAAGCTTGCCCACCCCGCTGCGAGGTCGAGAGAGGCGGCTGTGGCAAGTAGTGGGAAAGGCTGCGCCGTTTTCCACGCTACGCGGGCGGTGGCATGGGCATTGGTCTTAAGCGCCCGTTAACCCGGGTGCCGTTACCTTCGGCGCTCCCTCACGCCTCGGGTACCTGCCATGAAACGTCTTGCGGTCGTCATCCTGTCGGTGTTCCTGCTCGGCCTCAGCCAGGCGAGCCTGGCCGAAGGTTGCATCAAGGGTGCCGTGGTCGGCGGGGTGGCCGGGCATGTCGCCGGTCACCATGCCATCGCCGGCGCGGTGGCCGGGTGCGTCATCGGCCACCATCTGGCGACGAAGGCCAAGGAAGAGTCGCCGCACACCCAAGGCTGAACGGCCGTCCACCACCCATCACCGAATACTGGGAGATCATCCCGATGCCGCGCGCGCTGCTCGCCCTGCTGCTGGCTCTGGGTCTCTGGAGTGCCGCTGCCCTGGCCGCGGAGCCAATCGCCACCCGCTCCCTGGCCGAGGCCTATGGCGGGCGCCTGAAGATCGGCGCCGCCATAGAACCCGATCAGCTTGCGGGTCCCGACGGGGCGCTGCTGGCGCGGCAATTCGGCAGCCTGGTGGCCGAGAACGCCATGAAGCCCCTGCGCATCCATCCGCAGGAAGATCACTATGTCTTCGCGCCGGCCGATGCCATCGTCGCCTTCGCCGAGCAGCACGGTCTGGCGGTGCGCGGCCATACCCTGCTCTGGGGTAGTCATACGCCAGACTGGTTCTGGCAGGGTGCCAACGGCCAGCCGGCCACCCGGGAGCAGGTACTGCAGCGTCTGCGAGCGCATATCGCCACGGTGGTCGGCCATTACCGCGGGCAGGTCTATGCCTGGGATGTGGTCAACGAGGCCATAGATCCCCATCAGCCCAGTTGCCTGCGCGACGATCGCTGGCTGCAGGTGGTCGGTCCGGACTATCTGGCCCAGGCCTTTCGCGCCGCTCATGCCGCCGATCCCCAGGCGCGCCTGTTCATCAACGAATTCAACACCCACGAGCCCGCCAAGCGCGACTGCCTGGCGCGGGTGGTCAAGGGCCTGCTGGCCGAGGGCGTGCCGGTGCAAGGCATCGGCCACCAGACCCATATCAGTATTTACTGGCCCTCCCTGGCGGCTGTCGATCAGTCGCTCACCACCTTCGCCCGGCTCGGACTGGAGAACCAGATCACCGAGCTGGACATGAGTCTCTATCAGCACCACGACTATCACCCGACGCTGAGCGTACAGCAGCGCCTGGACCTTCAGGCCGAACGCTATCGCGACCTCATGGCCCTGGTCCTGAGCCATCCCGAGGTGAGCGCCGTGACCTGGTGGGGCGTGGCCGACGATTACAGCTATCTGAACAATCCGCCGGGCGTGCCGGGAGATGACCAGCCGCTGCTGTTCGACCGCCAGCAACGGCCGAAACCGGCCTATTGGGCGGTGCTGCATCTGCGACCGCTTCAGTGAGCACGCCTCGCCAACGGCTCCAACGCAGCCTCTTCGCTTCCGCCCAGGCCTAGCCTTGTTGCGGCTGGTGCGTGGATCGCGGCCATGCCGGTCGCTACGGCGCACCGGCATGGCCGCGATATCGATGGCCCGCTGACGATGCAGGTGATAGGTGGCGTCCACGGCACTCTGGTGGACGGGAGGGAGAACCGGAGAACTGATACGGATCAGCCTGGTCAATTGTTACAGGACATTACTTCGCACCCACGAGAGGTCGCCACCATGAAGCTCCTGCCTACCCTTGCCCTGTCTGCTCTGCTGCTCGGCGCCAGCCAAGCCACCTTCGCCGCCGGCTGCGTCAAGGGCGCCGTGGTCGGTGGCGCCGCGGGCCATGTCGCCGGTGGTCACGGCGTTGCCGGCGCCGCCGCGGGCTGCGCCATCGGGCACCACGAGGCCAACAAGAAGGCCAAGGAAGAACAGCAGGCCGCGCCCAAGCAATAGTCGCCAGGCCCCGCCAGCACTGGCGGGCGGGGCCGATTTAACGCTTTCTTTA
Source organism: Pseudomonas oryzihabitans (assembly GCA_036946245.1). GTDB lineage: Bacteria > Pseudomonadota > Gammaproteobacteria > Pseudomonadales > Pseudomonadaceae > Chryseomonas > Chryseomonas oryzihabitans_G. The sequence continues at coordinate 3,048,968 of JAQIJM010000001.1, read as the reverse complement.
CGCCTCGCCCAGTCTCCCCGCCTCGCTTCTTTACACCCCTCCTCCCGACAATTTCTCCACGCGGCAACGGCCGTCTCTGGAGAACTCGCGATGACCCCCTGGAATCTTCTGGCCCTGCTTCTGGCATTGGGTCTGTTCGTCTATCTGCTGGCGGCGCTGTTACGCGCCGGCCGGTCCTAGGGAGGCGGCATGGACAGCCAAGCCGCATTCCTGATCCTGGCCTTCCTGGCCCTGACCTTTCTTCCCGCGCCCTTCCTGGGACGCTACTTCTACCGCGCGCTGGAAGGCGAGCGGACCTGGCTGACCTTTGTCGGCGGGCCCCTGGAGCGCCTGACCCTCAAGGTGGTGGGCACCGATGGCCGCGGCCAGGACTGGCGCACCTATGCCATCGCCCTGGTGCTGTTCAATGCGCTAGGCATCGGGCTGCTGTTCGCCATCCTCGTGCTGCAGGACAGTCTGCCATTGAATCCGCAGCGTCTGCCCGGCCTGGAATGGACCCTGGCGCTGAACACCGCCATCAGCTTCGTCACCAACACCAACTGGCAGGCCTACAGTGGCGAAGCCTCGTTGAGCTACTTCAGCCAGATGGTCGGGCTGGGCGTGCAGAACTTCGTCAGCGCCGCGGTGGGCGTCGCCGTGCTGGCCGCCCTGGCCCGCGGCATCACCCGCCGCAGCGCCCAGGAGATCGGCAATTTCTGGGTCGATCTCTTTCGCGCCACCTTCTATGTGCTGCTGCCACTGTGCGTGCCCCTGGCGCTACTGCTGATCTGGCAGGGCGTGCCCCAGACCTTCGCCGCCTATGTCGATGCCACCACCCTGCAGGGCGCCAGCCAGACCCTGCCACTCGGCCCGGCTGCCAGTCAGATCGCCATCAAGCAGCTGGGTACCAACGGCGGCGGCTTCTTTGGCGTCAACTCGGCGCACCCCTTCGAGAACCCCACGGCGCTGAGCGATCTGCTTGAGCTGTCGGCCATCCTGATGATTCCGGCGGCCCTGGTGTTCAGCTTCGGCCACTACGTCAAGGACCGGCGGCAGAGCTGGGCCATCTTCGTCGCCATGTTCGGCCTGCTGGTGATCGGCGGCGCCGTCGCCATCGGTGCCCAGAACCACGCCAACCCCGCGCTGGCCGGTCTGTCGATCACCCAGGGGGCGTCCCTGGAAGGCCTGGAGACCCGCTTCGGCGGTACCGCATCGGCGCTCTGGGCGACGGTGACCACCGCCGCCTCCAACGGCTCGGTGAACGCCATGCATGACAGCCTGGCACCCCTGACCGGCCTGATCGCCCTGTTCAACATGATGCTCGGCGAGGTGATCTTTGGCGGCGTCGGCGCCGGCCTCTACGGCATGCTGCTCAATGTGCTGATCGCCGTGTTCATCGCCGGCCTCATGGTCGGCCGTACCCCGGAATACCTGGGCAAGAAGCTGGAGGCCCCCGAGGTGCGCCTGCTAGTGGCGACCCTGCTGGTGATGCCGCTGGGCGTGCTGGTGCTGGGCGCCATCGCTGCCAGCGTTCCGGCCGGCGTGGCCGGTATCGGTGCCAGCGGGCCCCATGGCTTCAGCCAGCTGCTCTATGCCTACACCTCGGCCACCGCCAACAACGGCTCGGCTTTCGGTGGCTTCAGCGCCAACACTCCGTTCCACAACCTGATGTTGAGCCTGGCGCTGCTGATCGGCCGCTTCGGCTACATCCTGCCGATCCTGGCCATCGCCGGTAGCCTGGCGGCCAAGCGCGCCGTCCCGGTGGGGCCCAACAGCTTCCCGACCCACGGCCCACTGTTCGTCACCCTGCTCGTGATCACCATCCTGCTGGTGGGTGGCCTGACCTTCCTGCCGACGCTCGCCCTGGGGCCGATCGCCGACCACCTGCAACTGTTCGGAGTCCGCTGAAATGGATGCCCAGACCCATACCCTGCCCACCCCTACCCCTGGCACCCTGTGGCGCCAGGCGCTACGGCAGGCCTTCGTCAAGCTCGACCCGCGCCAGCAGATCCGCTCGCCGGTGATGTTCGTGGTGGAGATCACCGCGCTGTTTTCCACCCTGCTGTGCCTGGCGCCGGACAATGGCGTGAGCACCGGCGTAGCGGTGCAGATCACCCTCTGGCTGTGGTTCACCCTGCTGTTCGCCAACTTCGCCGAAGCCCTCGCCGAAGGACGTGGCAAGGCGCGCGCCGACAGCCTCAAGGGCATCGGTCAGAATCTCGCCGCCCGGCTGGAGGATAACGGCGAGCACCGGATGGTGCCGGCCAGCTCCCTGCGCAAGGGCCAGGTCGTGCGGGTGGAAGCCGGCGAGCTGATCCCCGGTGACGGCGAGATCATCGAAGGCGTGGCCGCGGTCAACGAGGCGGCCATCACCGGGGAATCGGCGCCGGTGATCCGCGAATCCGGCGGCGACCGCTCGGCAGTCACCGGCAACACCCGGGTGGTGTCGGACTGGATCCGGGTGCGTATCACCGCCAATCCCGGCGAATCGACCCTGGACCGCGTGATCGCCCTGGTGGAAGGCGCCAAGCGGCAGAAGACCCCCAATGAAGTCGCCCTGGACATCCTGCTGATCGGCCTGACGCTGATCTTCCTACTGGTGGTGGTGACCCTGCAGCCCTTTGCCGCCCTGGCCGGTGGCGAGCTGCCGCTGCTGTTCCTGGTGGCCCTGCTGGTGACCCTGATCCCCACCACCATCGGCGGCCTGCTCTCGGCCATCGGCATCGCCGGCATGGATCGCCTGGTGCGGCTGAACGTGATCGCCACCTCGGGGCGCGCCGTGGAAGCCGCCGGTGACGTCCATACCCTGCTGCTGGACAAGACCGGCACCATCACCTTCGGCAACCGTCGCTGCAGCGCCCTGTACGCTACCCCCGGTATCACGCCCAAGGGCCTGGCCGAGGGTGCGCTCTACGCCTCGCTGGCCGACGAGACCCCGGAAGGCCGCTCGATAGTGGAGTACCTGCGTAACCTGCATCCGCTGGAAGAGCCGCCGCGCGCCCAAGTCACGGCCATTCCCTTCAGCGCCGAGACGCGCCTGTCGGGCATCGACTGGCAGGGCCGTGAGTATCGCAAGGGTGCGGTGGACGCCGTACTGATGTTTCTTGGCCAGACCCGTGCCGATCTGCCAGAGGTACTGGCCCGGGAGATCGAGACCATCGCCAAGAGTGGCGGTACCCCGCTGCTGGTCTGCGGCGAAGGCCGGCTGCTGGGCGCCATCCACCTCAAGGACGTCGTCAAGCCGGGCATCCGCGAGCGTTTCGCCGAGTTGCGTACCCTGGGCATCCGCACCGTGATGGTGACCGGCGACAACCCCCTGACCGCCACCGCCATCGCCGCCGAGGCCGGGGTGGACGACGTCATCGCCGAAGCCACGCCCGAGAAGAAGCTGGAGCGCATCCGCAGCGAACAGGCCGAGGGCAAGCTGGTGGCCATGTGCGGTGACGGCGCCAACGACGCCCCGGCGCTGGCCCAGGCCGATGTCGGCATGGCGATGAACGATGGCACCCAGGCCGCCCGTGAGGCCGCCAACCTGGTGGACCTGGATTCGGACCCCACCAAGCTGCTCGACGTGGTGCAGGTGGGCAAGGAGTTGCTGGTGACCCGTGGCGCCCTGACCACCTTCTCGGTGGCCAACGACGTGGCCAAGTACTTCGCCATCCTGCCGGCGCTGTTCGCTGGCATCTATCCGCAGCTCAATGTGCTCAACGTGATGCACCTGGCCAGTCCGCAGAGCGCCATCCTCTCGGCCATCGTGTTCAACGCCCTGATCATCGTCGCGCTGATTCCCCTGGCGCTGCGTGGCGTGCGGGTCAAGGCCGCCAGCGCCGCCGCCCTGTTGCGCCGCAACCTGCTGATCTATGGGCTGGGCGGCATCGTCGTGCCCTTCGTCGGCATCAAAGCTATCGACCTGGCGCTCGGCGCCCTGGGTCTGGTCTGAGGAGACCGCCATGCTCATGCAACTTCGCTCCGCCGTGTTGATGCTGCTGTTGCTCAGCGCCCTTACCGGGGGTGCCTACCCCCTGCTGGTGACGGTGCTCGGCCAGGTGCTGTTCGCCGACCAGGCCGGCGGCAGCCTGATCCAGCGCGCCGACGGCAGCGTGCTCGGCTCGCGCCTGATCGCGCAGAAATTCAGCGGCCCCGAGTGGTTCCAGCCGCGTCCCTCGGCCGGCGACTACGCCACCGTTTCCAGCAGCGCCAGCAACCTGGCCCAGTCCGCCCCGGCGCTGCGCGAGCGGATCGAGAAGACGCTGCCCGAGGTCCAGGTGACCGGCCAGGGCCCGGTGCCCCAGGAACTGGTGACCACCTCCGCCAGCGGCCTCGACCCGGACCTCACCCCGGCCGGCGTCCGCTATCAGATCGCCCGGGTCGCGGCCGCGCGCAGCCTGGCGCCGGAGCGTCTGGAAGCTCTGGTGAGCGAGCAGACACGCACCTCGCGCTTCGGTCCGGCAACGGTTAATGTCCTGCTTCTCAACCTGGCCCTGGCAGACCTGAGCAAATGACCGACAGCACCGGGCGCGCCGAAGCGCTGCTCGCCGAACACCGCGAAGGCCGTGGCCGTCTCAAGGTCTTCCTGGGGGCGGCGCCGGGCGTAGGCAAGACCTACGCCATGCTGCAGGCGGCCCAGACCGCGCTGCGCCAGGGCCGCCGGGTGCGTGCCGGGATCGTCGAAACCCATGGGCGGCGAGAGACCGCCGCCCTCCTCGCCGGCCTGCCACAGCAACCGCTGCGGCGGGTCGAGCACCGTGGCCTCAAGCTCACCGAGCTGGATCTGGAAGGCCTGCTGGCCGATCCTCCGGAGCTGGTGCTGGTCGACGAACTGGCCCACAGCAACGCCCCCGGCAGTCGCCATGCCAAGCGCTGGCAGGACGTCGAAGACCTGCTCGCCGCCGGCCTCAACGTTTACACCACGGTCAATGTCCAGCACCTGGAAAGCCTCAACGACGAGGTGCGCGACATCACCGGCGTCCAGGTGCGCGAGACCGTGCCGGACCAGGTGCTGCTCGACGCCGATGACCTGGTGCTCATCGACCTGCCACCCCGGGAATTGCTGGAGCGCCTGCGCGAGGGCAAGGTCTATGTGCCCGAGCAGGCGCGCGCGGCCATCGATGCCTTTTTCAGCCAGACCAATCTCACCGCCTTGCGCGAGCTGGCCATGCGCACCGCCGCCGCCCAGGTAGATTCGGCGCTCGCCCTGAGATACCGCCAGCAGGGCCAGGCCGCCCCGCCGCTGCTGGGTCGCCTGATCGTCGGCGGGGGCACCGCGCCTTCGGCGGAGCGCCTGGTGCGCCATGCCAGCCGCCTCGCCGACCAGCGCCACCTGCCCTGGACCCTGGTCCACGTCGACACCGGCCAGCCGCTGGACGACGCCGCCCGCGCCAACCTGCAGGCCAGCCAGCGGCTGGCCGAACGCCTGGGCGGCGAGGTGCTGACCCTACGCGACAGCGATCCGGCCCGCGCGCTGGTCCGCCATGCCCGCGACCAGCGCGCCAGCGTGCTGCTGATCGGCCGCGGCCGGCCGCGCGGTTTCAGCCTGAGGCGCCGCCTGGCCAGTCGCCTGCTGCGCCTGGCCCAGGGGCTGGAGATCGCCATCCTCGACCTGGATCGCGACGCCCCGCCCGCCGCCCGCCCGCGCCGGTCCGTCAAGCCCGGCCCCTATGGCGCCGCCGTCCTGGCGACCGCGGTGGCCGCGGCCATCGCCGAAGGCCTGTCCGGACTGCTGGAACTGCCCAATATCTCGCTGATCTTTCTGGCCGCCGTCCTGCTGGTGGCGGTACGCAGCAGCCGCGGCCCGGCACTGTTCTGCGCCCTGCTGGGCTTCCTCGCCTATGACTTCCTGTTCATCCCGCCGGCCTTCTCGCTGACCATCAATCGCGAGCAGGATGTTCTCACCCTGGCCTTCTTCCTGCTGATGGCCCTGCTCACCGGCGACCTCGCCGCCCGCCAGCGGCGCCAGCTGCAGGCGCTGCGCCGGACCCAGCGCGAGACCCTGGCGCTGCTGGACTTCACCCGCCAGCTGAGCGCCGCCAGCGATCGCCAGGCGGTGATCAGCGTCACCCTGAAACACCTGGGCGATGCGACTCGCCACGTCTGCCTGCTGCTTCCCGAGGACGGCGGACGGCTGGCGACCCAACCGGGGGATCTGACGCTGGCCGACAATGAGCGCATCGCCGCCGAGTGGGCGTGGAAGCAGGAGAAGCCTGCCGGCCATGGGACCGACACCCTGCCCTCCGGTCGCTGGTGGTGGTGGCCGCTGCTGAGCGAAAGCGGCAGCCTGGCGGTACTCGGGGTGCGCCGCGACGAAGCCCGGCCGTTGGATCACGATGAGCGTCGGCAACTGGCCAGCCTGGGGCAACCGCTGGCCCAGGCACTGGCGCGGGTTCGGCTCAGCGAAGACCTGGAAGCGGCGCGTCTGCATGGTGAGACCGAGCAGCTACGCAGCGCGCTACTCGCCTCCGTATCCCACGACCTGCGCACCCCGCTGACGGTCATGCGCGGCTCCATCGATGCCCTGGCGACCCTCGGCGAGGCTATCCCGGCCGCGGACCGGCAGGAATTGCTGGACGCCACCCGCCAGGAAGCCGAACGCCTCGACCGCTACATCCAGAACCTCCTCGACATGACCCGCCTGGGCCACGGCAGCCTGCAACTGGCTCGTGACTGGGTCGATCCCGGCGACATCCTTGCCAGCGCTCTGCAGCGCTTGCAGCCGCTGCTGGCCGGCCTGCAGGTGACCACCCGGGTGGAGCCCGGCCTGCCGCTACTCTGGGTTCACCCGGCGCTGATAGAACAGGCGCTGGTGAATGTATTGGAGAACGCCATCCGCTTTTCCCCGCCCGGGGGACGGCTGGAGATCAGCCTGCTGCGCCAGGACGGTGAACTGCAGCTGGCCGTGGCCGACGAAGGCCCGGGCATTCCGCCCGAGGACCGCACCCGCATCTTCGACATGTTCTATACCGCCGCGCGCGGCGATCGCGGCGGCCAGGGCACCGGCCTGGGTCTGGCGATCTGCCAGGGCATGGTCGGTGCCCATGGCGGACGGGTCAGCGTTGAAGATGGCCTGGACGGGCGCGGCACCACCCTGCGCATGCACCTGCCGCTGCCCGCTCCTCCGGCGGCATAAGACTGGCTCATGCGGCAGCCGCAGCGGCTATGATGACGCCCTCTCGTGTGGAACCCGTTCAGATGCCCGCTCACGTCCTCGTCATCGACGATGAACCCCAGATCCGCAAATTCCTGCGCATCAGTCTCGCGGCCCAGGGCTACCAGGTCAGCGAAGCCGCTACCGGCACCGAAGGCCTGGCCCAGGCGGCGTTGGGTCAGCCGGACCTGGTGATCCTCGACCTGGGACTGCCCGACCGCGACGGCCAGGAGGTGCTGGTCGAATTGCGCGAATGGTCCGCGGTGCCGGTGCTGGTGCTGTCGGTACGGGCGGACGAGCGCGAGAAGGTCCGCGCCCTGGACGCCGGCGCTAACGACTACGTGACCAAGCCCTTCGGCATCCAGGAATTCCTCGCGCGCGCGCGCGCCCTGCTGCGACAGGCGCCCGCCACTACCGCGCAGCAGACGGCCGCACTGGAGGTGGGTGATCTACGGGTGGACTTCGCCTACCGGAAGGTCAGCCTCGCCGGTGGCGAGATCGCCCTGACGCGCAAGGAATACGCCGTCCTGGCGGCCCTCGCCCAGCACCCGGGCCGAGTCGTGACCCAGAGACAACTGCTGGTGGATATCTGGGGCCCCACTCATGCCCAGGACAGTCATTATCTGCGCATCGTCATCGGTCATCTTCGCCAGAAATTGGCCGATGACCCCGTGGCGCCTCGCTTCATCGTCACCGAAGCCGGAGTAGGTTACCGATTGCGTAGCGAGACCTGAGCGGACCGGACGCATGACCGACGCTTCCCGTCACCTGCCCCGTGGCCGACGGTGTCGGGCGCGCTGACGTACGGCGATGGCGACTTGGGCAAAGCTCGACGACGGCAATACAAGACAATCCGCCTCGCCAGCTTCGCGTCCCGCCTCGTTGTCGAGGGATACTCTCGAGCGCTTTGACGAGTCGAGCCGTTATCAGCCTGACCTGAAGGCGCGCGAAAACTTCCGGAAATAGCGAGTTCGACATCTGGCGCTCAGCGCGTCAGCTTCTATTGATGAAATCACCACCGCACCAGGAAGACGTTAAGTGCTCTTCGCAGCGGAGCGACCGCGCCCGGCGAGACGTAAGGCGAAGTGCATAGAGGGTCAAGTCGGACGCCGGCAGGCACCGGGCATTGCGCCCGGGACCGACGCCAAAAGCGCAACGCTGAAACTTACTGCAGCCAACCTTCCACGGTATCGGCACCGTGTTCGGCCTTCCAAGCCTTGAGCAACTTGTGGTTGCCACCCTTGGTTTCAATGACTTCACCGGTCTTGGGATGCTGGTAGCGCTTGACGGAGCGCGGACGGCGCTTGCCAACCGGTTTTTCCGGATGCGGCGTCTGCGCCTTGTGCTTGGGTGCGGCATTGGGGTCGAGAATGCCGATGATATCGCCCAGGTTCATCTGGTATTCATCCATCAGCGATTGCAGCTTGCTCTCGAACTCGATTTCTTTCTGCAAGGAAGAGTCCTGCTTGAGATCTTCGAGCAGTTGCAACTGGGCGCGGAGTTGTTCTTCGGCAGCACGGAATTCGGCAAGACGGGACATGAGTCCTCCTGGAAAAACGAATAAGGATGAGGAAGACTTCGCTAACTAGCGAAAGTGGAGCGAAGATAAATCATCCCGCGCCGCCGCACCAGCGACAAAAAGAAACTTTCGATAAATAATCAGAAGATATCTCGTTCAAATAAAGTTCATTAAGCGAGCCTTGAGCGGCCGGCTGCTCCACGCCTGCAAGATGAATGGGCACGCTCGGCTAGTTGCCCGTCGAGATAGGGCGCGGAAGCAGTGGCCAGCCGTCACGCGCCACGACAAGGTCACTGGTGAAACCGGCAACCGATCGCCGGTGACGACGCGTGAAAGGGTGGCAGGCGAACGACGAGTTTCCCACGGCCGTCAGGCGGAGCGGTCCATCTCAGGCGACGCCTCCGTCAGCGGACGCCAATTGAAGGTCGACTCGATGAGTCTTCGGTAGGCGGTATCGATGGCAACCGGCGTGCGGCGAATGTAGTCCCGGGCATGGGCCTGGCGTTCGGGATCGAGGGTGCGCAGGTAGGTCAGGGCCGCTTCGGGAGACGGCTTGCGCCGATTGAGGCCCGCACTGCGCGGCGGCAAGGCGGTCCAGACCACGGCGTCGAGCCCCTGCCCCCGCGCCCAGTCACCGATGGCGGCCTGGAAGTCGGTAGCCGGGCCTTTCGGCCAACTGCCGATGCATTCCGGCTGCTCGGCGGGTACTCCCTCCCGCTCGCGCAAGGCTTCGCGGGCGCCGTCCAGGTCGTCGACGCTCAACCAGGCCCAGAGCACTCGGACCTCGGCCACATCGTCGCACAGCACCGTGGCCAGCTCGCCGCTATCGCCCTCCCGGGCGAATTCGATGGGCAACCAGGGACCATCGGCGAACCAGTCCGAGGCGACCGGCAATTCCGCCGGCTTCCAGATCAACGACCCCCACCCCAGACAGGCAATCTTCATGGCGACTCCTACCGGCAACGTCAGAGTGCTTTCGAGTCCGCCGAAGCGCAGCGGTTTCGCCCGGCAAGACTTGGCGACAAAACCAGGGGACGAAAAAAAGCGGCCCCGAGGGCCGCTTTCTTCGAATTCCCGCGAGCCAGAGCTCTCGGGACCTATATGGCGCAGCGGACGGGACTCGAACCCGCGACCCCCGGCGTGACAGGCCGGTATTCTAACCGACTGAACTACCGCTGCGCGTGGAAGCCTTGCGGCATCCTGCTGGCTTGGTGCGGAGTACCCGTTCAGGGGAGTTCTCTGCGCCAGCGGCCGCTAAGATACTGATTTGGCTGGGAAGATACAACAGTGCGAGGAAAATAAATTTCTGCCTATCCGGATCCGCCGCGCCGCCCGAATGTGCGTCGGGGCGGGAAGATCGAAACCTGGTAGGCCATCGATCCGCTGTCAGCCGCTATCCGGGAGCCCGATGCGGGGCTTACACATCTCCCCACGGACACAGGCCGGGAATTCAAAGCGACGCAGCGCGATCGCGCCCTGCTGCAAGCGTCGACCCCGCACGCTCCAGGGGCTGAGCGGTACCAGCCACCGTCGCGGTGGCTGGCTCGTACGAAGGCATCGACTCAGCCGTAGGCCTTTTCACCGTGCTGGAACAGATCCAACCCCTGCTCTTCGGTCTGCTCGCAGACCCGCAGCCCACGGGTCAGGATGCGGGTGACACAGAGCAGCACGAAGGTCATGACCCCGCAGAAGACCACGGTGAAGATGACGCTCTTGAGCTGGATCAAGAGCTGGCTGGCGATGGCGATGTCCTGGTAGCCGCCCAGGCTCTTGCTGGCGAACACGCCCGTGAGCAACGAGCCGACGATGCCGCCGATCCCGTGCAGGCCGAAGGCGTCCAGCGCATCGTCGTAACCGAAGGTGCGCTTGAGATAGACCACCGCCGCGTAGCAGATGGCGCCGGTCAGCAGACCCATGGCCAGAGCACCGGCCGGGCCGACGAAGCCACAGGCCGGCGTGATGGCGATGAGGCCGGACAGGGCGCCGGAAGCCACGCCGAGGGCACTGGCCTTGCCGGTACGCAGCCACTCCACCGCGAGCCAGCCGAGGATGCCGGCGCAGGCGGCGATCTGGGTGGTGAGCATGGCCATCCCGGCGCTGGCACTGGCCGCCACCGCAGAGCCGACGTTGAAGCCGAACCAGCCGACCCAGAGCAAGGCCGCGCCCGTGAGCGCGAAGCCCAGGTTGTGCGGCGGCATGGCCTGGAGGCTGTAGCCCTGGCGCCGGCCGAGCATTACGCAGGCCACCAGTCCGGCGACGCCGGAATTGATGTGCACCACGGTGCCGCCGGCGAATTCGAGGATACCCCAGTCATAGAGCAGACCACCCGGACCGCTCCACGCCATGTGCGCCAGGGGCAGGTAGCAGAAGGTGAACCAGAGGGCGCAGAACAGCACGGCGGCGCTGAATTTCATGCGTTCGGCGAAGGAGCCGGCGATGATCATCGGGGTGATCAGCGCGAAGGTCATCTGGAAGGTGGCGAAGACGCTTTCCGGGATGGTGCCCACCAGGCTGTCGCGTACCACGTCGAGCAGCATCCAGTGCTTGAAGCCGCCAATCAGGCTATGCAGATTGAACTCGCCGGCCACCATGCCGGTGGTGTCGGCGAACAGGCTGTAGCCATAGACCACCCAGAGCACGCCGATCACCCCGGCCACGGTGAAGCTCTGAGTGAAGATCGACAGCAGATTCTTCGACCGCACCAGACCGCCATAGAAGAGCGCGAGACCGGGAACCAGCATCATCAGCACCAACACGCTGGAGATCATCATCCAGGCCGTGTCGCCGCTGTCGAGTTTGGCTTCCTGGGCCAGGGCCATACCGGGTAGCCCGAGGGCCCCCACCAGAACCGCAACCACCTTGCTTTTACCGATCATGTCGAGCTTCCTTCGCTGAGGGATGAAAGGGAACGTGAGTCGTCGTGCGGCCCGGCACGCAAACGGCCTGCCGAAACAACACCTAGCGTGTGTGCCCCGATCGCGGCCATGGCGGTCCGCCGATGCGGCCGCTCCTACCAGGTATGTGACTTTGTAGGAGCGGCCCATGGCCGCGATCAAACAGAGCACCTTGGGAGCAGCCGCAACGGCGGACCGCCATGGCCGCGGTCAATAAACAGGTCCCCGACCCGAGGGGACCGAGCCTGCCCCTAGAACCCGCTCTGACCCGGGACCCAGCTGGTTCCGGCCAACGGCACCCGCGCCATGGCCGCGGCCTCGATGGTCAGGGCCACCAGGTCTTCCGGGTCGAGGTTGTGCAGGTGCGACTTGCCGCAGGCGCGCGCCATGGTCTGGGCTTCCAGCACCAGCACCCGCAGGTAGTTGGCCAGCCGCCGGCCGCCTTCCACCGGGTCCAGGCGCCTGGCCAGTTCCGGGTCCTGGGTGGTGATGCCGGCCGGGTCGCGGCCGTTCTGCCAGTCGTCGTAGTAACCGGCGGCGGAGCCGAGCTTGCGCAGTTCGGCGTCCAGCCGCGGATGGTTGTCGCCCAGGGCGATCAAGGCCGCGGTGCCGATGGCCACGGCGTCGGCACCCAGCGCCATGGCCTTGGCCACGTCGGCGCCATTGCGGATGCCGCCGGAGACGATCAGCTGCACCTTGCGGTGCATGCCCATCTCCTGCAGCGCCTGCACTGCCTGGGGAATGGCCGGTAGGATGGGGATGCCGACGTGTTCGATGAACACTTCCTGGGTCGCCGCGGTACCGCCCTGCATGCCGTCAAGCACCACCACGTCGGCGCCAGCCTTGACCGCCAGCTTGACGTCGTAATAGGGCCGACTGGCGCCGATCTTGACGTAGATGGGCTTTTCCCAGTCGGTGATCTCGCGTAGTTCGGCGATCTTGATCGCCAGGTCGTCCGGGCCGGTCCAGTCGGGATGGCGGCAGGCGCTGCGCTGGTCGACGCCGATGGGCAGGGTGCGCATGCCGGCCACCCGCTCGGTGACCTTCATGCCCAGCAGCATGCCGCCGCCGCCGGGCTTGGCGCCCTGCCCCAGGACGATCTCGATGGCGTCGGCCTTGCGCAGGTCGTCGGGGTTCATGCCGTAGCGCGACGGCAGGTACTGGTAGACCAGGTGCTGGGACTGGCCACGCTCCTCGGGGGTCATGCCGCCGTCGCCGGTGGTGGTGCTGGTGCCGGCGATGCTGGCGCCGCGGCCGAGGGCCTCCTTGGCATTGGCCGATAGCGCGCCAAAGCTCATGCCGGCGATGGTCACCGGGATCTTCAGGTGGATGGGTTTCTTGGCGAAGCGGGTGCCGAGCACCACGTCGGTGCCGCACTTCTCCCGGTAGCCTTCCAGCGGATAGCGCGAAACGCTGGCGCCCAGCAGCAGCAGGTCGTCGAAGTGCGGCAGCTTGCGCTTGGTCCCGCCACCGCGGATGTCGTAGATGCCGGTCTCGGCGGCACGCTGGATTTCCTGGATGGTGAGGCGATCGAAGGTGGCCGATTCGCGCAGCACGGGGGTGTTGTGGTCAGTCATGGCGATTCTCCTGCGCGATCAATAGGCCGAGGCGTTGTCGACCTTGAAGTTGTAGAGCTGGCGGGCCGAGCCGTAGCGTTTGAAGTCGGCGGCCCGCTCGGCAAAGCCGGCGGTGTCGAGCAGTTCCTGCAACTCGGCCAGGTGCTCGGCGCGCATCTCCTTCTCGATGCAGTCCGAGCCCAGGGAGGCGACGCTGCCCTTCACGTAGATGCGCGTCTCGTAGAGCGAATCGCCCAGGGCGTCGCCGGCATCGCCGCAGACCACCAGGCGCCCGGCCTGGCCCATGAAGCAGCTCATGTGGCCGATGCTGCCACCGACGACGATGTCGACGCCCTTCATGGAGATGCCGCAGCGCGCCCCGGCGTCGCCCTCGATGACCAGCAGGCCGCCGTGGGCGGTGGCACCGGCGGCCTGGGAGGCGCTGCCCTTGACCCGTACCGAGCCGGACATCATGTTCTCGGCGCAGCCGACGCCGACGTTGCCGTGCACGGTGATGGCGGCCTGCTGGTTCATACCGGCGCAGTAGTAGCCGGCATGGCCGTGGATATCCACGGACACGGCGTCGTTCACGCCCACGGCGAGGTTGTGGGCACCATTGGGATGGGTCACCACCCACTCGCGCTCGGCGGCGGTCTGGGCGGCGTCGTGCAGGGCCTGGTTGAGGTCACGCACGGCGGTTTGGGTGAGATCGAAGGTTTTCATGTGCGCTGCTCCTCAGGCCGACTCGCGTTCCCAGACGTACAGGGTGGCCGGTGCCGGCTCCCAGACCTTGGCCCGCTCGATGCCGGGCAGACTCGACAGCGCCTGGTACTCGGAGGCCATGGCGACGTAGTCGTCGGTTTCGGCGAGGATCGCCGGCTTGCAGGCGATGGGATCGCGGATCACCGCGAAGCCGTTGCGGGTGCCGATGGCGAAGGTGAAGAAGCCGTCCAGGTCTTCCAGCGAGCGATCCAGCGCCTCCTTGAGGCTGTCGCCCTCGCGCAGGCGCCAGGTCAGGTAGCCGGCGGCCACCTCGGTGTCGTTCTCGGTCTCGAAGGCGATGCCCGCGCGCCTGAGGTTCTGGCGCAGCCGCGAGTGGTTGGACAGCGAGCCGTTGTGCACCAGGCAGAGGTCGGCGCCGGTGGAGAATGGGTGGCTGCCTTCCAGGGTCACGGCGCTCTCGGTGGCCATACGGGTATGGCCGATGATGTGGCTGCCCTGCATGCCGGCCAGGCCGAAGCGGCTGGCGATCTCCTGGGGCAGGCCCATGCCCTTGAGGATCTCGATGCTGCGCCCGGCGCTCATGATGCGCACGTCCGGCGCCAGCTCGGCCAGGGCGGCGCGCACCTCGGTCTCCGCCGCGCGGATCTTGAGCACGATGGCGCTGGCGTTCTGGAACCAGTCCAGCTCGGCAGCGAGTTTTTGCTGCAACGCGGCGACCAGGGCGCCGAAGTCATAGCCCTCGGCAGTGGCCTGCAGGGTCAGCTTGACCCAGCCCTCGGCCACCTCGTCGCCGTAGATGGCGAAGCCGGCGCTGTCCGGACCGCGGTCGGTCATGGCTTCGAGCATGGGCTCGAAGAGGCTGCCGAGCCGGGATTCCAGTGCCGGGTTCTTCAGATAGAGTCCAACGATTCCACACATGGGGTGTCACTCCTTCGCAGGCAGGGGGCGCGCCGGGGCGCCCGAAGAAACAGTCAGGAAAAATCCAACGCGATCAGAAGAATTCGGTGTAGCGCTGGATCTCCCAGTCGGAGACGTGGCGGCTGTATTCCACCCACTCCATGCGCTTCAACTTGATGAATTCGTCGACGATCTCCGGGCCGAGCATTTCGCGGAACAGCGGGTCGGCATCCAGGGCGTCGCAGGCCTCCTTGAGGCTCTGCGGCAGGGTCTCGATGCCCCGCGCGGCGATGGCTTCGAGGCTCAGGTCGTAGAGGTTCTCGTTGCAGGGCGCGCCGGGGTCCAGCTCGCGCTCGATGCCGTCGAGACCGGCGGCGATGATCGCGGCGGTGACCAGATAGGGATTGCAGCCGGCATCGGGCAGGCGGAATTCCAGGCGGCCATAGGGCACCCGGACCATGGCCGAGCGGTTGTTGGCGCCGTAGGCGATGAAGGCCGGCGCCCAGGTGGCGCCCGACAGCGAGCGGCCCACCACCAGGCGCTTGTAGGAATTCACCGTGGGCGCGGCGAAGGCGCACAGCGCCGGACCGTGGGCCAGCAGGCCCCCGAGGAAGTGGTAAGCCAGTCGCGACAGGCCCATGCCGCGCGGATCGCTGTCGTCGTGGAAGAGGTTGCGACTGGTCGGGCTGGCCAGCGACAGGTGGAAGTGCATGCCGTTACCGGCGCGCTTGGGATCGGGCTTGGGCATGAAGGAGCAGATCATGCCCAGCTCGTTGGCGATCTCGCCGGCGGCCATGCGGAAGAAGGTGAAGCGATCCGCCGACTCCAGCGCTTCGCTGTAGGTGTAGTTGATCTCGAACTGGCCGTTGGCGTCTTCGTGGTCGATCTGATAGATGTCGAAACCCACCGGCTGCAGCGCTTCGGTGAGTTTTTCGAGGAACGCTCGCGAGCGCGACAGGCCCTTGTAGTCGTAGCAGGGCTTGTCCAGGGTATCGCTGCCGTCGACCAGGGAGAGCTTGCCGGCCTCATCGCGGCGCATGAGGAAGAACTCGGGTTCCAGCCCCGTGTTCAGGCTCCAGCCCCGATCGCTCAGCCGCTGCACCTGGCGCTGCAACACATAGCGACTGTCGTAGGGATGGGGTTTGCCATTGACGTGACCGATGCACACCACCCGTCCATAGCCGGCCTGCCAGGGCACCGGGATCAGGGTGGAGAGATCGCCACGGGCCATGAAGTCCGGGCCATGGGGCTCCATGCCCATGCCGCAGATGGCGAAGCCGGCGAAACCCGCGCCCTCCTCCGCCACGGCGGCGAGACCCGCCACCGGCACGGACTTGGTCTTCGCGGACCCGTGGATGTCGACGAACTGGGCCAGCACGTAGCGGATACCGTGCTGGTCGATGAGATGCTGGGTTTCGCTGGGCAACATGACGGGCTCCTTG
The DNA here is from genome assembly GCA_036946245.1 of Pseudomonas oryzihabitans. Taxonomy (GTDB): domain Bacteria; phylum Pseudomonadota; class Gammaproteobacteria; order Pseudomonadales; family Pseudomonadaceae; genus Chryseomonas; species Chryseomonas oryzihabitans_G. The sequence goes on along the minus strand of JAQIJM010000001.1, from coordinate 3,032,817 downwards.
GCTGAGATCCACGATATTCCCAATGGGAATTTAATCTTCTCATCAGGAAAGCAAGGAATCTGCCAACTCGGCGACCCATGACTCGCGGGCCTGCCGGCAACGAGGCGGCATCTGGCTAAACCCGCGTAGGCCAAGGGAAATCCCGCTGCAGCCCAGCAGGCTTTTTTCCGGCATGATGGGAACCCACACCGGGCGCCTTACGCGTCCCCTACTCGCCATGCACTTTACTGGTGCGAATTTTTTATTCTCTATACTAAAATGATGCAAGAAGCCCCACGTCGTGAGCCTCGCCTGAAGATCGAGCAGTACATAGGTATCCAGATTCGTCGGCAGCGCCAGGATCAGGGCCTGAAGACCGCCGACGTCGCACGCATGGCCGGGATCAGCCAGGGCATGCTGAGCAAGATCGAGAACGCCCAGGTCTCCACCAGCCTGGAAACCCTGGGCCGGCTGTGCGACTCCCTGGGCCTGCCGCTGTCACGGTTGTTCAGCCAATATGATCAGCAGGAACGCGACGCCCTGCTGGTCAAGGCGGGCGAAGGTCTTGAGGTGGTGCGCCGGGGGACCGACAAGGGACATACCTATCACCTGCTCAACCATTCCCGTGGCCCGAAGAAGAGTCTGGAGGCCTATCTCGTCTCCATGGACGATGCCAGCGAGGAATTCCCCACCTTTTCCCATCCCGGCACCGAGTTCATCCACCTGCTCGAAGGCAGCCTGATCTATCGCCATGGCAACCATCTCTACGAGATGAACCCGGGCGACAGCCTCACCTTCGACAGCGACATCCCCCACGGTCCGGAACGACTGAACCAGGTGCCGATCAAGCTGCTGTCGATCATGACCTTCAAGGACGATTGAGTCCGCGACCGGCATCCCGTGCCCCGGTCATGCCTTCCGGTCACTCGGCTGGTCGTCAGCGGTCGGGATGCCGGGGGTCGCGCGTCAGGACGCCGGTGTACGGCAGCGCGGGATGGCTCTCGCGGCCGGCGGCGGCCGGGTCGTCGGATACAGCGGCGGTACCGCCCCAGCCTGCCCCTGGCGATGACCGCGGTCGCCTACCGGCGAGGGGTGCCGCGCTATTCCCTGGACGGTCCCCTCGGCACGCCAGTCAGGCCGGCACCGACCTCGAAGATGGCGCCCTCGATCCCCAGTACTTCTCCGGTCTCCGCGTAGATTCCCACGCCCTTTTCCCACACGTCCTTGATCCGACCATCGGCGCAGCGGATGCGGTAGGTCAACTCATAGGGCTCCCGGTGCAACAGCGCCTGCTGGACCTGAGTCCAGACGTATTCGGCGTATTCCTCGAGAATCAAGGTGCTGTAGCTGCGCTCATAGGTGTCGGTGAGGTACTCGGCGGGATAGCCGGTCAGCTGCAGGCAGCCGGCGCTGACGAACTCCATGGTCCATTGACGGTTGTTGCGCCCCCGGTAGATCAGTCCCGGCAGCCCATCCAGCAGGCTGAGTACGCCACGTTGCCTGGCTTCCAGGCGGGCGTCCCGACGACGACGGCTGGTGACGTCGCTGAGCGACAGGTAGAACGCCCCGTCGCCCCCCTGCAGGTGCAACTCGAACCAACGCAGGTCGCCGTCCGGATCGATGAATCTCAGGCAAAGATTCGCCTGGTCGCCGCCGTCTCCCGCCAACCGCATCGCCGCCTGCCAGGCGGTAGCGTCCTCCTGGTGCAGATGAGCGCGCAATTCCTCGCCGAGGCAGTCCGCGCCCATCAGGCGTACCCAGGCCTGATTGGCGCGGACGATGCGCCCCCGGCCGTCGAGCTGCAGCAGGGCCACCGGATAGCGATCGGCCAGCTCGCGATTGTCGACCCACTGGATGTCCATGTATTTCCCCGTCATTGCAGACGACCGCCCCGATGGAACCAGGCGGCCAGTTCCAGGCGCGAGTTCAGACTGAACTTGCGCAGCAGGTTCTTCACGTAGATCTTCACCGTGCCGTCGCTGATGCCCAATTCACGGGCGATGCGCTTGTTACTCAGCCCATCGGCTATCAGCGCCAGGGTCTGCCCCTCGCGCTCCGTCAGGTCATCGACGCCGGGTACCACGTTCATCGGTTCGGCGAGCAGCGCGACCAGGCTGTCGTCCAACTGCACCGAGCCCCGACTGCAGCCCCGCACGTAGTCCAGCAAGGCCTCCGGCTCGGTGTCCTTGAGCAGGTAGCCCTCGGCGCCGAGGCGCAGGGCGGCGACCAGCTCGGCGCGATCGGCCTGGGCGGTGAGCACTATCACCTGGCTGTCCAGGGCCAACTGACGAAGCTCATCGAGCACTTGCAGGCCGCCCAGGCCCGGCATGTGCAGGTCCAGCAGAATGAGCCGTGGACACAGCTGGCATGCCAGGGCGATGCCTTCACGTCCCCGCGAGGCCTCGCCGACCACGGTGAAGTCGCCACTCTCGCCGAACAGTTCGGCCAGGCCGCGGCGGAACAGCGGGTGATCATCGATCAACAGCAAGGTAGCGTTTTCCATCGGTGCCTTCCTCCAAGTGGTCGCCCACCCCGGGCAGCCGCAGGGCAACGCGGACTCCGCGCGGCTGGATACTTTCGATGTTCAGCGATGCTCCGATCGCCAGAGCTCGCTCGCGCATGATCGACAGGCCGAAATGCCCGCTCTCGTCAGCAGGACGCAGACCGATGCCGTCGTCTTCCACCCGGACTTCCAGCGCCTTGTCCTGCAGCCGCATGTCGATGCGTGCGGTACGCGCGTGGGAGTGACGGACGATGTTGGCCAGCGACTCGCGGACGATCTGCAGGATCTGTAGGGCTTGCTCGTTGTCGAGCAGGTCGTCGGGCAGGCGATTGTCCAATTCGAAGACGATGGTGCTGCGTCGGCCGAATTCGTCCACCGCGTCCTGCAACGACTGGCGCAGGCCACGCCCATCGAGGCTGAGACGGGCGTGGCCGATCAGTTCCCGGACCTGGCGCTGCACGCCCTGCAGGCCATGGCGCAGCTCCTCCAGCACGGGCGTTGCCTGGTGCGGCCGCGGCAGCAGGCCCTGCAGACGGCTCGCCTGAAACGCCAGGAAGCCCAGCTGCTGCGCCACCGAGTCGTGCAGCTCACGCGCCAGGAGCCGGTCCTGCCCATGTCGCTCCAGCTGCTGGCGCGCGCGCAACCGGGTGATGCCCTGAACACTCGCGGCCAGCAGCGGCAGCCAGGCGAGCACCGACCGGACGCCCTTCCTGGAATGGCCGCGGAGCACCAGCACGGCATTGCCGCCCTCCTGCAACGGCCATAGCTGACGAGCTCGCGCGCGTGCTTCGCACGGCCGGCATGGCGAGGCGCGCAACGTCGACAGCTCGCGCAGCGGACACTCCGCCTCGCCGCACAGGACCGCTGGCCGTTGCAGCGGCGCGGGCAGCAGAGGCTCATCGATCACCAGGCAGGGCGCACAGTCGGGGTACCAAGCCTCCAGCTCGATCACCAGTCGCGCGAGTGGCGTCCAGGCCCCAGGTTCCTCCAGCAGGCCGCGCAACAGCTCGATCTCGACAGCGCGTGGCGTGGCCATGGCGGCAGCGGGCGTCCCCTTTCGCCACCATCGCTCTAGCCATCCCACACGCCCTTCACTCATATCCGAGCCCTCGTTCGCCGATGCGAAAAAAGGCAGCAAATCTCATGCCCCGACCGGCTCATCCCCAAGCCCCTACCCCTTTGGAGGTATCACCTCGGGCGGATTGAGCGGCTGGTCGCCGGAAGAAATCATGGCCCTCGCCGCGAAACACCAAAGACGGCCACCGGGGTCACCGCCGCCGCACCCAGGCAACGGCCGACGCATCAGGAAAGCGCACTTCAGCCAACTCGACACAGTGAGAAGAGCATGACCGCAACCCTACCCACTCCCGGCGCCCCGTCACTGCCCAGCGTGCCCCGCTACGAGATCCAGCCACATCCGGGCACCACCCCGGCACTGGTGGTCGTGCAGACCGCGGACGCCAGCCACCTCGGCTGCCTGGCCGCCGTCCTGGAAGGGTCGGCGCCCGCCGCCGACATCCTTCGCGCCGCCGACTATCCCGCGCCCGCCGCACTGCACCAGGCGCTGTCCGACCGCCTCGGCCGGGCCAGCATCGGCCTGCAGCTCTATCTGTGCGGCGACGAGGCCTTCCTCTGGCCGCTGCACGCCCTGGCGCGAGACGCCGGCCTGCAAGCCGAGGAAATCCACCTGCTGCGCCATGGGGAAGCACGCCGCGCGGTCTATTGCGCGCACTGCGCAAGCGTGCAGCTCGCGGGCGCCGCGGACCATCACGCCTGCCAGGGGTGCGGCGTACGGCTGGAGGTACGCCAGCATTTCTCCTGGCGCCTCGGCGCTTATCTGGGCGTCTGTGCCGACGCCGACCACCCCTATGGGATGGCGCGGGCATGAGTGGCTTCTTCGACGTTCGCGTGACCGCCTCGCGCCTGCTTACCCCGGTGATCCGGGAATTCACCTTCGAGGCGCTGGCCGGCTCCCTGCCCGGATACTCCGCCGGCAGCCACGTTCAGGTCTGCCTGCCCAATGGCCGACGCAACGCTTACTCGCTGGTGGGCGACCCGGCCGATCCGCACCGCTACCGGATAGCCGTGCGCCGCCAGGACGCCTCGCGCGGCGGCTCGCGCTACCTGCACGAGCACCTGCGAGTCGGCGACTTACTGCGCCTGAGCACACCCGCCAACTGCTTCGCCCTCCATAGCGGGGCCCGGCGGCACCTCCTGATCGCGGGCGGCATCGGTATCACCCCGTTCATTGCGTACAGCCACGAATTGCTGCGCCGGGGCGTCGAGTTCGAACTCCACTTCGCCTATCGCGGCGGCCTCAGCGATGCCTATCTGGCGGAGCTCCGCGAGCTGCTCGGCGAGCGCCTGCATGGCTACGACGGCGACTGCCGGGTCCTCGATCTCGATCAGGTACTGCGCCAACGCCCGCTGGGGAGCCACGTCTACGCCTGCGGCCCGCAGCGCCTGCTGGAGGCGCTGCGCGCGCGAGCGGCCGCCTTGGGCTGGCACGCCTCGCGGGTGCACTGGGAGGCGTTCAGTGCGCCAGCGCCGGGTCAGCCGTTCAGCGTGGAACTCTCGCGCAGCGGCCAACGGCTCGAGGTGAGCGCCGACCAGAGCCTGCTCGAAGCCCTCGAGGGGGCCGGGGTAGACATCCCCAATCTGTGCCGCGGCGGCGTCTGCGGCCAGTGCCACACCCGCTACCTCAAGGGCGAGGTGGAGCACCGCGACCACTTCCTCACCCCCGGCCAACGCGGCGACGGCCTCATGCCGTGCGTCTCACGTGGCCGCGGCTCGCTCCTGTTGGACCTTTAGGAGAACTTCCCATGAACCCAATCCTCAAGCCGGTGGAGCGCTACCGCGAATCCTTCAGCTTCGCCAACAGCCCGGAGGCGATCCAGCGCTTCCCCTTCCCCTTTCCAGAAGACCGCTACCAGTACTCGGTGAACCTCGAGCCGGCGGCGTCCCGCGACCCAGGCTCGGTGTACGAGCACCTGTTCGACATCGACGAGCACTATCGCTCCGAGACCGCCGAGCGCGCCCTGGTCCTGGAGCGCTACCCCTCGCGGCACCTGGTGATGCCGCACATGCAGACGGCGGCCTGGGACGCCCTGGCGCTGCTGATGGAGCGGCTCGCCCACGACTATCCGCGGTTCTTCCAACTGCAGCGGGACGGCGACCGCTGGCATTGGAGCAACCTCGCGCTGGGCGTCCGCCAGTCCTTCACCTTCGGCGACGTCGACACCCTGCCTTGCGCGCCACTGGAATACATCACCCGCCAGGTGCAGGGTGACTTCGTCCTGCTCGACCAGCGCGAGGACGACCTCTTCATGGACGCCGGCATCGTCACCGGGCCAGCCGACTGGTCACTGGCCTTCGACGCCGGCATGAGTTTCAAGCAGTGGCATTCGCCGGTACCCCTGGCGCATCAGATGGGGGTGTTCGACCGCGCGCTGAAATACCTGCTGAACATCCAGGTGGGCCAGCCGGTACGGCGCCTGAACTGGACCCTGACCATCCATCCGCGCCTGGACACCTCGCCCGAGACCTACCACGAGTGGGGCGCCGACCGCGGCAAGGTCACCGCGCAGAACGCCGGCGAACGGGTGTACCTGCGTGTCGAGCTGCAGGTGCTGGCACGCCTGCCGCGCAGCCACGCGCTGATGTTCAGCATCCGCACCTACCTGATCAGCATGGCCGAGCTGGCCACCCAGCCGCGCTGGGCGCAACGCCTGTACCGCGTGCTGCGTGACCTGCCCGACCCCATCGCCGACTACAAGGGCCTCACCCGCTACCGCGGCGCCCTGCTCGACTGGCTGCGGCCATTCGATCCCCAAGCCTGAATCGCCCCGACACGAGGATTCCCGCATGGCCAATTCCTGGCGCATCAACGCACTCCGCGACCGCCACCTGGCGCTCGGCTCGCAACTCGAAGACTGGAACGGCATGGGTACCGCCTGGACCTACGCGACCGACCTCGCCGACCACCACGAGGCGATCCGTACCCGCGCGGGCCTGATGGACGTTTCCGGGCTGAAGAAGGTGCACTACGTCGGGCCCCACGCGGAAAGCCTGCTGGACTGGGCGACCACCCGCGACCTGTCCAAGCTCTACCCCGGCAAGTCGGTGTACGCCTGCATGCTCGACGAGGATGGCACCTTCGCCGACGACTGCATCGTCTACCGCACCGGCCCCAACGCCTTCATGGTGGTGCACGGCGCAGGCAACGGCCACGAGCTGCTCACCCGCTCGGCCCAGGGTCGCCAGGTCGCGGTACTGTTCGACGATGACCTGCTCGACCTTTCGCTACAGGGCCCGCGCGCGGTCGACTTCCTCGCCGAGCACGTACCGGGCATCCGCGACCTGCCTTACTTCCACCATCTGCAAGGCAAGCTGTTCGAGTGCCCGGTGATGATCTCGCGGACCGGCTACACCGGTGAACGTGGCTATGAAATCTTCTGCAAGACCGCCGACGCCACGACGATCTGGGACGGCATCCTGGAAAAAGGCAAGGACCTCGGAATCATTCCCTGCGCCTTCACCGCCCTGGACTGGCTGCGGGTAGAAAGCTCCCTGCTGTTCTTCCCCTACGACAACTCGCAGATGTATCCCTTCGCCGATCAGAAGGCCGGCGACACCCTCTGGGAACTGGGCCTGGACTTCACCGTCTCGCCTGGCAAGCGGGACTTCCGTGGTGCTGGCGAGCACTACCGGCGCCAGGGCCAGGAGCGCTTCCGCATCTTCGGCGTACTGCTCGAAGGCAAGGAAGCCGCCCAGGCCGGCGACGGCCTCTGGCACGCCGGTGAGGAGGTCGGGCTGATCACCTGCGCTTGCTACTCGCGATTGACGGGACGCTCCATGGCCATCGCCCGGCTGAGCCCCGCGTGCGCCGAGCAGGGTGTACCGCTGCAGGTCCGCGGCAGCCTGCACGTCGACGCCATCGCCCACAGCCTGCCCTTCGACGATCCGGAGAAGAAGAAGCGCACGGCCAAAGGCTGAGCGCAGGGTGCGGACCCTGCCCGCAGCCCCGACCCGCGGGCGCGACGCCAGGACGGTCGCCCTGTCACGCGCGCTCAAGTCCCCCTGCGCACACCGCGGCTTCATCGATCGCGACAGGACCCTGACCTTCCCCTGACCACCATAGAACTTGGAGCAACGGACATGAAGCAACGAGTCGCCATCATCGGCGCCGGCCCCAGCGGCCTCGCTCAGCTGCGCGCCTTCCAATCGGCCCGGGACAAGGGCGCCGAGATCCCCGACATCGTCTGCTACGAGAAGCAGGCCAACTGGGGCGGAATGTGGAATTACGATTGGCGCACCGGACTGGACGAGCACGGCGAGCCGGTGCACGCGAGCATGTATCGCTACCTCTGGTCCAACGGACCGAAGGAATGCCTGGAGTTCGCCGACTACAGCTTCGACGAGCACTTCGGCCGACCGATCCCCTCCTACCCGCCGCGGGCGGTGCTCTGGGAGTACATCCAGGGCCGCGTGCTCAAGGCCGGGGTACGTCCCTACATCCGCTTCGACAGCGTGGTCCGGCGCGTGGAGTGGAACGCGACGACGCATCGCTTCCGCGTGTGCGTCCACGACTATGCGCGGGGCGTCGACGAGACGTCGGAGTTCGACTGGGTGATCAATGCCTGCGGGCATTTCTCCACGCCCAACGTGCCCTATTTCCCCGGCTTCGAGAGTTTCGCCGGGCGCGTGCTGCACGCCCACGATTTCCGCGACGCGCTGGAATTCAAGGGCAAGGACGTCCTCATCGTCGGTGCCAGCTACTCCGCAGAGGACATAGGCTCGCAATGCTACAAGTACGGAGCGCGCAGCATCACCAGTTGCTACCGCACCGCGCCCATGGGCTACCACTGGCCGGAGAACTGGGAGGAAAAGCCCATGCTGTTGCGCGTCGAAGGCCGCTTCGCCTACTTCGCCGATGGCAGCCACAAAGCGGTGGACGCGATCATCCTGTGCACCGGCTACCTGCACCATTTTCCCTTCCTGCCCGACGAGCTGGCCCTCAAGAGCGGCAACCGCCTGTGGCCGCTGAATCTCTACAAGGGCGTCTTCTGGGAAGACAACCCGCGCCTGGTCTACCTCGGCATGCAGGACCTCTGGTACTCCTTCAACATGTTCGACGCCCAGGCCTGGTACGTGCGCGACGTGATCCTCGGGCGCATCGACCTGCCCGACCGCACGGCCATGCATGCCGAGAACCTGGCCTGGCGCGAACGCGAGGAAGAATTGCAGACCGCGCAGGAAATGTTCGAGTACCAGGGTTCCTACATCCAGCAACTGGTCGACGCCACCGACTACCCGAGTTTCGACATCGCCGGGGTCAATCGCACCTTCCTGCAATGGAAGCAGGACAAGCACGACGACATCATGGGCTACCGCAACAGGTCCTACCGCTCGCTCATCACCGGCAGCCAGTCGCCGCAGCACCACACGCCCTGGCTGGAGGCCCTCGACGACTCCCTGGAAGCCTTCCTCAACCCGCCATCGGCGGCACGTCGCGCCTGAGCCGAGCGGCCCGCCAGGGCCGCCGACGAGGAACCTCGCCATGTACGCACCCATCATCAGCCGACCGCGCGAGCCCGGTCTCTACCGCCGCAGCCCGGGCCTGGAACACCACCGGGTCCCTGGCGGCGGCTTCATCATGATCGAGCTGCTCGCCGGTGACCTCCTGCAGCTGCTCGACCCCGAAGGCCTGCAGAGCTGTGAGTTGCTGGCCTTCGCCGCAGACGGGCGCCCGGTACCCGGAGCCCTGGGGCTGGCGCCGACCCCCGGAGCGCAGTTCCTGGCCGATCAACTGCGGCGACCGGAGCGCCCTTTCGTCCAGGCGCGCACGCGTTTGCTCCGGCGCCAGGTGGACCTGCAGGCCCTGCCGCCCGCCGTACGCCTATGGGACGCCGACGGCCCGGCCGGGCAACAACGCGACGTGCAAGCCGATCAAGGGCTGCTGGTGCTGGTAGCCGCGCCCGGCGAGGCCATGCCGGTACACCTGCAGGCGGCGCCGACCGACCTGCTGTTGCGTATCCGCCGAGCCAACCCGGGCGTGGTCTGGATACCGCCGCTGCCCGAGCCGCTGGCCACGCCCATCGACGAGTTCACCGTGCGTCCGGGTACGGCGCGGGCCTACGCCGTGCGCGCCGGCCAGTACATCCAGGTCCTGGACGTCGCCGGTCGGCAATGCTCGGACTTCGTCGCGCTGCGGCTGGCCGAGCTCCAGCGCGGCCTCGAAGTGGACCTCGATCAGACCGCCACCCGTACCCTGAACGGCAACGCCTACCCGGCACCGGGGCTGTTCAGCAAGTTCTTCGACCGCAATCTGCAACCGATGCTGGAGGTGGTGCGCGATACCGTCGGGCGTCACGATTCGTTCTCCCTGGCCTGTACCGCGCGCTACTACGAAAGCCAGGGCTACTTCGGCCACGATAACTGCAGCGACAACCTCAGCCAGGTACTCGCCGAACATGGCGTGACCGCCCGTATGGGCTGGCCGGCGATCAATTTCTTCTTCAACACCCAGGTCAACGCCGATCAGCGCATCGCCGTCGACGAGCCCTGGTCCCGTCCTGGCGACTATGTGCTGCTGCGCGCCAGCGGCGACCTGGTCTGCGCCAGCAGTTCCTGCCCGGACGACATCGACCCCGCCAATGGCTGGGAGCCCAGCGACATCCACATCCGCCTCTACGACGCCAAGGAGCGTATTTCCCTCGCCATGGCCAGCCGTCCCTCCGCCGACAGCGAAGCCGTACTCACCCGTGAGTCGGGCTTCCACCGTACGACCGCCGCCCTCACCCGGCACTTCACCGACTACCGGGGGTTCTGGCTACCCAGTCACTACTCCGCCTACGGACCCACCGAGGAGTACCTCGCCTGCCGCGAGAAGGTGGCGCTGATGGACCTGTCGGCGCTGCGCAAATTCGACATCCTCGGGCCCGATGCGGAAGCGCTGTTGCAGTACTGCCTGACTCGCGACGTGAAGCGTCTGGGTACGGGTCAGGTGGTCTATTCGGCGATGTGCTACGCCCATGGCGGCATGCTCGACGACGGCACCCTGCTGCGCCTGGGCCCGGACAACTTCCGCTGGATCTGCGGCGACGACCATGGCGGCGTGTGGCTCCGCGAGCAGGCACGGCAGCTGGGCATGAAGGTCTGGGTGAAAGCGGCCAGCGAGCAGATCCACAATCTCGCCGTGCAGGGACCGCAGAGCCGTGAATTGCTCGCCCAGATGATCTGGACCCCGGCCAGCCAGCCAGCGCTGGAGGAGCTGGGCTGGTTCCGCTTCCTCGTCGGCCGCCTCGACGGCGCCGAGGGCTGTCCAGTGATGGTCTCGCGTACCGGCTACACCGGCGAGCTGGGCTACGAACTCTGGTGCCATCCGCGCGACGCCGAGCGCATCTGGCAACGCGCCTGGGAGCTCGGTCAACCGCTGGGCGTGACGCCGCTCGGGTTGGCGGCACTGGATTGGCTGCGCATCGAGGCGGGCCTGGTGTTCGCCGGCCACGAGTTCGACGACACGATCGATCCTTTCGAGGCAGGCATTGGCTTCACGGTGCCACTCAAGACCAAGCAGGACGACTTCATCGGGCGTGAGGCCCTGGTCGCCCGCAGCCAACATCCGCAGCTCAGACTGGTGGGGCTGCGGCTGGAGGGTAATGAAGCGGCCGCACACGGCGACTGCGTACACGTCGGCCGTGCCCGGGTCGGTGTGGTCACCAGCGCCTGCCGCTCGCCCTTGCTGGGGCGCAGCATCGCCCTATGCCGCATCGCCGTGGAGCACGCCGGACTCGGCACACGTGTGCAGATAGGCAAGCTCGACGGCCAGCAGAAGCGTCTCGACGCCGAAGTGGTCGCGCCGGTCTTCCACGATCCCGAGAAGCACCGCGTGCGCGCCTAGTGCGCGGATTCGTGACAACAACAGAGCGCCTGACACCTTCGTCCTGCCCTAACCCAACACTCGCTTTGAAGGGGATCGTCATGGAAGTAACTCTCGAACAACCGACCGCGGTCGCCCAACCGTCCGGGGCGCTGCAGCGCAAGATCGACTGGCGCGGTGCCTTCTGGGTAGCCAGCGGGGTACCGGCACTGGTGCTGTTCTCCATCGGTGCCATCGCCGCCACCGTCGGCAAGCCGGCCTGGATCGTCTGGATGCTGTCGATCACCTTCGGCTTCATCCAGGCCTTCACCTATGCGGAAATCGCGGGACTGTTCCCCAACAAGTCCGGCGGTGCCTCGGTGTACGGCGCGGTGGCCTGGGTCCGCTACAGCAAGCTGATCGCGCCCCTCTCGGTGTGGTGCAACTGGCTGGCCTGGTCACCGGTGCTGTCGATCGGCTCGGGCCTGGCCGCCGGCTACCTGCTCAGCGCACTCTTCGCCCCGGATGCGGCGATCAACGCCTGGCAACTGACCTTGCTGGACCTGGGCTTCATCAAGAGCGGCCTGAGCCTGAGGGTCAATGCCACCTTCGTCCTCGGCGCAGCCATCCTGCTGGTGGTATTCGCCATCCAGCATGGCGGCATCCTACGCTCGGCGCGCCTGACCTTGATACTGGGCGTCACCGCCCTATTGCCATTGCTGCTGGTGGGGGTAGTGCCGCTGCTGACCGGTGACGTGACCCAGGCCAACTTCCTGCCACTCGCGCCCCTGGCGCACGACGCCGCGGGCCAGGTCATCGACGGCGCCTGGGATCTCTCGGGCTGGACGCTGATGGCCGGCGGACTGTTCATGGCTGCCTGGTCCACCTATGGCTTCGAGACCGCGGTCTGCTACACCCGCGAGTTCAAGGAGCCCAAACGCGACACCTTCAAGGCGATCTTCTACGCAGGGCTGCTCTGCATCCTGGTATTCAGCCTGGTGCCCCTGGCCTTCCAAGGCAGCCTCGGTCTCGGCCAGCTGGTAACGCCCGCGGTACTCGACGCCCAGGGCAACGTGATCACCCCAGCGGTCTACAGCGGGATGCTGTCCGCCGACATCTACAGCGGCATGGGCGTCGCCAGCGTGATGGCGCAAAGCGTCGGCGGTGGCCCACTGGTGAGCCATCTCGTCCTGATCATGCTGGTGCTCGCCACGCTGCTGGCGATCATGACCTCGATGGCCGGCTCCTCACGCACCCTTTACCAGGCCTCGGTGGATGGCTGGCTACCGCGCTACCTGGGTCACGCCAACGCCCACGGTGCGCCGACCCGGGCGATGTGGACCGATCTCGGCTTCAACCTGATCCTCCTGCTGATGTCGGACTACGTTTTCGTCCTCGCCGCCTCCAACGTCAGCTACATCATCTTCAATTTCCTCAATCTCAACGCTGGCTGGATCCACCGCCTAGATCGCCCGAACTGGGAACGCCCATACAAGGCACCGACACTGCTGATCGCCGCCGGCGCGTTGCTCAGCTTCGTCAACCTCGCCTGCATGGGGCTGGGCGCCAGTATCTGGGGCAGCGGCACCCTGCTCATCGGCATAGGCTTCGCCCTGCTGATCATCCCGGTGTTCCTGTTCCGCCACTACGTGCAGGACAAGGGCCGCTTCCCCGATGCCCTGGAGAGCGGGCTGCCCCACGACGAACAGGGCGTGCTGCAGCGTGCGGGCAAGTGGCCCTACGTCGTCCTGGCTGCCGGAGTGCTGGTGGTCGGCTACACCCATCACCTGGCGACCAGTGCCGGGTGAGCCCCGCCCGGGACACCGCTCGCCTGCCGAGACGGGCGCTCCCGGCTCGACGGCCAGCGGCGGAGTGAGGCCCGGGACCGCTCGCCCCTCGCGCCGGCCGACGCAGGTGTGACCTACCGATACGCCCCTCCCGGGTCGGCCGTCGGCAACACGAATCGTCACACCTGGCCGCGCCCCGGTGAATTCAGCCGTCAGCGCTGCTTCCAGTGGCCATCCGGAGCGCGGCCCTGCCATCTCGGTGTGGAGGCGGTCGCCGGGCGTCGGTGGCGCGGCGCCGGTATCCATCGCTGGAACCCATCGTCGACAAGCGTCACGGCACCGTCGGCACGCCCCAGGTGAGCACGGCGAGCCCCGACTCCCCAAGGCTCCAGGCGATCAGGAGCGCCGACGACAGGGCTCCACACCGTCACCGGCAAAAGCGGAATTCGTGGGCGAATGCACTTCGATAACCATCAGGAAATTTTTATTACTCGAATCTAGACGGGGGGTGATGATTTCACTATAAACAGCACTGAGAATTTTATATTCCCATCAGGAAATACCGCCACAGCGAAACCTTCCTTCACTGGTGAAACCCGGACGCGAACATGGAAACCTTGCCCACCTATATTCTCAACGTCAGCTGCCCGGCCACCTCGGGCATCGTGGCCGCCGTCAGTACCTATCTCGCCCGCAACGATTGCTACATCGCCGAGATGGCCCAGTTCGACGACGAGTTCACCGAGCGCTTCTTCATGCGCACGGTGTTTCGCTTCAATCCCGGCGCCAGTACCGGCATAGAGGCGCTCCGCGATGGCTTCGACGCGGTCGCGGCTGACTTCGCCATGCAGTGGGAGCTGTACAGCACCGCCCGCCCCACGCGCGTGCTGCTGATGGTGAGCAAGTTCGATCACTGCCTCGCGGACCTGCTCTACCGCCACCAGAAGGGCGAGTTGCCGATGGAGATCACCGCCATCGTTTCCAATCACCTGGACCTGCGGCCCATGGCCGAGCGGGAAGGCATCCGCTTCGTCTATCTGCCGGTGACCAAGGACAGCAAGCGCCAGCAGGAGAGCGAACTGCTGCGCCTGGTGGAGGAGACCGGGACCGAACTGGTGGTGCTGGCGCGCTACATGCAGATCCTCTCCGACGATCTCTGCCAGCAGCTCGCCGGGCGCGCCATCAACATCCACCACTCCTTCCTGCCCGGCTTCAAGGGTGCCAAGCCCTACCACCAGGCCTTCGAGCGTGGCGTCAAGCTGATCGGCGCCACCGCCCACTACGTGACCTCGGACCTGGACGAAGGCCCGATCATCGAGCAGGAGGTGCAACGCGTCGACCACGGCCATCGCCCCGACGATCTGGTCGCCATCGGCCGGGATACCGAGACGGTCGCCCTGTACAAGGCGGTCAAGTACCACATCGAGCGGCGGCTGTTCCTCAATGGCAATCGCGTGGTGGTGTTTCGATGAGTGCCCGGCTCATCGACGGCAAGGCCGCCGCCACGCGCCTGCTGCAGCGGGTGGCGCGGGACGTGGCCGAATTGCGCGAGCGCGGTATCCAGCCGGCCCTGGCGGTCATCCTGGTGGGCAGCGATCCGGCCAGCCAGGTGTACGTGCGTAACAAGGTCCGCCGCGCCGCCGAGGTGGGTATCCGCTCGCTCAGCCATGAGTTGGCGGCGGACCTGGAGCAGCCCGACCTGCTCGACCTGATCGCCACGCTCAATGCCGATCCCGGCGTGCACGGCATCCTGGTGCAACTGCCGTTGCCGCCGCAGATCGACGAGGCGGCGGTGATCCAGGCGATTCGCCCGGACAAGGACGTCGACGGCTTCCACCGCGAGAACGTCGGCGCCCTGGCACTCGGGCAACCGGGACTGGTGCCCTGTACCCCGGCCGGCTGCCTGCGACTGCTGCAGGACCAACTCGGCGATCTCGCCGGGCGCCATGCGGTGGTCGTCGGCCGCTCCAACATCGTCGGCAAGCCCATGGCCGCCCTGCTGCTGCAGGCGCATTGCACGGTGACCCTGGTGCATTCGCGCAGCCGCGATGCCGCCGCGCTCTGCCGCCAGGCCGACATCCTGGTGGCCGCGGCCGGCCAGCCCGGCCTGATCACCGCGGACTGGGTCAAGCCCGGCGCGGTGGTCATCGACGTCGGCATCAACCGCGTGGAGCACGCCAGTGGCGCCCGGCTGGTGGGCGACGTCGCCCCCGCGGTGGCGGAGATCGCCGGCGCCCTCACCCCGGTGCCGGGCGGGGTCGGGCCCATGACCATCGCCCTGCTCCTGCACAACACCCTGAGCGCCGCCCAGCGCCAGCATCCGCACGCCGTCGCGACCTGACCGGGAGTCCATCATGCCTTTCAGCCTGTTGAAATACGGCCTGTCCGCCGAGTACCCGGTGGAGGTCGATCTGCCACCGCCGAAGGAACTCAAATCCAGCTACGACGTGGTCATCATCGGGGGCGGCGGCCATGGCCTGGCCACCGCCTATTACCTGGCCAAGTACCACGGCATCACCAATGTCGCGGTGCTGGAAAAGGCCTATCTGGGTGGCGGCAACACGGCGCGCAACACCGCGGTGATCCGTTCCAATTACCTCACCAGCGAGGGGGTGAAGTTCTATATCGAGTCGGTACGGCTGTTCAAGGAGCTGTCCAACGAATTCGACTTCAACATCATGTACTCCGAGCGCGGCCAGCTGACCCTGGCGCACACCGACGCCACCGTGCGCGCCTTCCGCCAGCGCGCCGAGGTCAACAAGCATTTCGGCGGACGCACCGAGCTGATCGATCGCCAGCAGATCCGCGAACTGGTGCCTTGCCTCAACCTCGACCCGGGCCACCTGCCGGTGCTGGCCGGCCTCTGGCACATCGATGGCGGCACCGCCCGCCACGACGCCGTGGCCTGGGGCTACGCCAAGCAGGCGGCCAAGCGCGGCGTGGAGATCCACCAGTTGACCGAGGTGCAGGACTTCGTGGTGGAGAACAACCGAATCGCCGCCATCAAGACCAACCGTGGCACGGTGCGCTGCGGCTGCGCGGTACAGGCGGTGGCCGGCACCAGTTCGCTGCTGATGAACAAGCTGGGCATCCGCGCGCCGCTGCACACCTACCCCTTGCAGGCCATGGTCACCCAACCGTTCAAGCCCTTCCTCGACCCGCTGGTGAGTTCCAGCGCCCTGCACTGCTACGTGCAGCAGACCAGCCGCGGCGAGATCGTCTTTGGCGGCGGCTCGGACCCTTACCCGCTGTATCACACCCGCTCCACCCTAGACCTCAAGGAAAGCCTGCTGGCCCACGCCATCGAGATGTTTCCCTTCATGGCCAATGCCAAGCTGATGCGCCAATGGGCCGGGATGACCGACATGACCCCGGACTACAGCCCGCTGATGGGGCTGTCGCCCATCGACGGCTACTACCTGGACGCCGGCTGGGGCACCTGGGGCTTCAAGGCCACGCCCATCTGCGGCAAGACCATGGCGGAGCTGGTGGCCAGCGGCGGCCGGGTGCCCGAGCTCATCGCCCCCTTCGGCCTGGACAGGTTCAGTCGCTTCCAGCAGGTCAACGAGATGGGCGCCACCGCGGCCAGCCACTAGTTCTGTACGAGAAGTCGCCGAGCGAAGGTAAGGCGAGGCGGAAAACGCTGAGGAAGCGGATCGGACTCGCGCTCGAGTTTACGAGCGGTAAATGAGCATTTCGAAGCGTTTTTCAACGAAGCATCACCGATGCGCAGGCAGTTTTCGTACAGAACCTAAAGGAGCAGTCATGAAAATCCTCACCTGCCCGCTCAACGGGCCACGCAACATCAGCGAATTCACCTACGGCGGCGAACTCAAGGCCATGCCAGATCCCCAGGCCTGCAGCACCGCCGAGTGGGCCGACTACGTCTTCAACTGCGAGAACCGCCGTGGCGTGGTCACCGAATGGTGGCTGCACAATGCTTCCAGCTACTGGTTCCTGGCCGAGCGCCATACCGGCACCGATGAGGTGCTGCGCACCTTCGACCCCCGCGAGCTGTTCACCCAGCGCGTCGACTTCACCGTTGCGGAGGCCCGCGCATGACCCGCCTGCCCGCCCCCATGGGGCTGTTGATTGATCGCAACCGCACTCTCACTTTCAGCTTCGAAGGCCAGAGCTACCAGGGCTTCGCCGGCGATACCCTGGCCAGCGCCCTGCTCGGCGAAGGCCGCTGGCTGCTGTCACGCTCCTTCAAATACCACCGGCCCCGCGGGCCCCTGACCCTGGCCGGGCAGGACGCCAACACCCTGGTACAGTTGCCCGACGAACCCAATGTGCTGGCGGATGAACTGCCGCTGCGCGAAGGTTTGAGCGCCACGGCGCAGAACGTCAGCGGCAGCCTCGACCGCGACCGCGACGCCCTGCTCGGCAAGTTCTCCAAGTTCATGCCGGTGGGCTTCTATTACCGCGCCTTCTACAAGCCGAAGGGCATGTGGAAACGCTGGGAGCCGCTGATCCGCAAGAAGGCCGGCCTCGGCGTGCTCGACCTGAGCTTCGTCCCCGCCTACCACGACAAGGCCTATCTGTTCTGCGACGTGGCGGTGATCGGCGCCGGCCCCGCCGGTCTCGCTGCCGCCCTGGCCGCGGCCCAGGGCGGTGCCGAGGTGCTGCTCGTCGAACAGCAGCCGCTGCTCGGCGGCGCTCTGGCCTGGGGCCGTTTCGGCCTCGACGCCGGCCAGGGTGAAGGTCTGCGCGAGGAGCTGGTGGCCGCGGTGCGCGCCGAGCCACGCATCCGGGTGCTGGAGTCCGCCGTGTGCAACGGCTGGTTCGCCGACCACTACCTGCCGGTCATCCAGGGCAACCGGATGTTCAAGGTCAGGGCGCGGCAGACCGTCCTCGCCAGCGGAGCCTTCGACCAGCCGGTGGTCTTCCGCAACAATGACCTGCCCGGCATCCTGCTGACCAGCGCCGCCCAGCGTCTGATGCGCCTCTATGGCGTGCGGCCGGGCCGGCGCGCCGTGGTCCTGGCCGGCAATGACGACGGCTATCTCGCCGCCCTCGACCTGCAGGAGCAAGGGGTCGCCGTCGCCGCGCTGCTCGATCTGCGCACCGCACCGCTGGACCCCAAGCTGCTGCAGGCGGTAGGCGAGCGCGGCATTCCCGTGCACCTGGGCCATACGGTGTACGAGGCCCACGCCGATGCCGATGGCCGCCAGCTGGCACGGGTCGACGTCCGTCCCATCGTCGGCCAGGGTCGCGTCGGGCCCAGCGGCCTGACCCTGGACTGCGACCTGCTGTGCATGTCCGCCGGCTACATGCCGGTCTACCAACTGGCCTGCCAGGCCGGCGGCACCCTGGGCTACGTCGACGACCAGGCCGCCTTCAGCCTCGGCAACCTGCCGCGTGGCCTGCACCTGGCCGGTTCGGTCAATGGTCGCCACGCCCTGGAACGGGTACTGGCGGACGGGCGAGCCGCCGCGGCGAGCGCCCTAGCCGAGCTGGACCTGGCGCCGCTCTTCGCTACCGCGCCCCAGGCCGACGACAGCCAGGTCAACTTCCCCTGGCCGATGTTCGCCCATCCCCAGGGCAAGGAATTCGTCGACTTCGACGAAGACCTGCAGATCGCCGACATCATCAACGCCACCCGCCACGGCTATCGCGACATCCAGCTGGTCAAGCGTTTCTCCACCGTGGGCATGGGGCCGTCCCAGGGTCGTCATTCGGCGCTGCCCACCGCGCGCCTGGTGGCCGCCGCCACCGCGCGCAGCGTCAGCGATACCGGAGTGACCACCGCGCGGCCACCCTTCACCGCGGAAAAGCTCGCCCACGTCGCCGGGCGCGCCTTCGATCCCTATCGGCGCACCGCCATGCACCGCCGCCACCTGGAACTGGGCGCCAGCCTGATGCCGGCCGGTGTCTGGCAACGGCCGGCCTTCTATGGCCCGGCCAGCGAACGCCAGCGCTGCATCCAGGCCGAGGTCCGCCAGGTGCGCGAGGGTGTGGGGCTGATCGACGTTTCCACCCTCGGCGGCCTCGACGTACGCGGTCCCGATGCCGCCGAACTGCTGGAGCGGGTCTACACCTTCGGCTTCCGCAAGCTACCCGTCGGGCGTACCCGCTATGCGCTGATGACCGCCGAAGACGGCGTGGTGATCGACGACGGGGTGGCCGCGCGCCTGGGCGAGCAGCACTTCTACGTCTCGGCCACCACCAGCGGCGTGGATCGCGTCTATCGCAGCCTGCTCAAGTGGAACGCCCAGTGGCGCCTGGACGTGGACATCGCCAACGTCAGCGCCGCCTTCGCCGCCGTGAACCTCGCCGGTCCGCGCGCCCGGGAGGTGCTGCGCGAGCTGTGCCCGGCGCTGGACCTGGCGGCGGAGGCCTTTCCCTATCTCGCCGTGCGCGAGGGCCGGGTCGCCGGGCTTCCGGCGCGGCTGTTGCGGGTCGGTTTCGTCGGTGAGCTGGGCTACGAGATCCACGTCCCCGCGCGCTTCGGCGAACGGCTCTGGGACGCGTTGATGGACGCTGGAGCGCCCTTCGGCATCCGCCCCTTCGGCGTCGAGGCCCAGCGTCTGCTGCGCCTGGAGAAGGGGCACGTGATCGTCGGCCAGGACACCGACGGCATGACCCATCCGGCCGAGATCGACATGGGCTGGGCCATCGGCCGCCAGAAGCCCTTCTTCGTCGGCCAGAAGTCCATCGAGATCCTGGAAAGCCAGCCGCTGCGTCGCAAGCTGGTGGGCTTCACCCTGCCCGCGACCGCCAGCCAGCCCCTGGAAGGCCATCTGGTGCTGCGCGATGGCGATATCGCCGGCAACGTCACCTCCTGCGAATTCTCTCCCACGCTCGGCTGCATCGTCGGCCTCGCCTATGCCGGCGTCGACCAGGCGGAACCCGGCACGACCCTGCCGATCCGCGTCGAGGCCGGTGAGATCGTCCAGGCCACGGTGGCGCGACTGCCTTTCTACGATCCCCAGAGCCAACGCCAGGAGGTGGGCGCATGAAGCTGAATCCCATGGAGTTCGACGAACGCAGCCCGCTGGCGGAATTGCAGCTGGATACACCCGTACTGCAGCATCAAGGACGGATCTTCGCCGCGCACCTGAGCGATGGCGACGAAGCGACGCTGCTACCGCGGGGCGGCCTGGCCGACCTGAGCAATCTGCCACGCTTCGGCCTGCGCGGACCGGCCATCGCCAGCTATCTGGAGGGCCAGGGTTACCAACTGCCGGACCGCCCCAACCAGGCACTGCGCCAGCCCACCGGGGAATGGCTGCTGCGGCTGTCGCAGAGCGAATACCTGGTGCTCGGCGCCCTGGCCGATGGCGGCGCCGGGGTCGCCGCCCTGGAAGCCGCGGCCGCCGACCTCGGTCCCGGCTGCTACCCGCTGCCGCGCCAGGATTCCCACGCCTGGCTGATCCTCACCGGCGCCCAGTTGCCGGCGCTGCTGGCCAAGCTCTGTGGCGTGGACTTGGGTAGGCCCTTCGCCGTCGGCCAGGTGGTGCAGACCTCGGTGGCGCGGCTCAACGCCATCCTGCTCAATGCCGGCGACGGCGCCCTGCCGCATGTCCATCTGCTCTGCGACCGCGCCAGCGCCCATTACCTCTGGCACGTGCTGCTCGATGCGCTGGATGAGTTCGCGGGTGGCGCCCTGGGTGTCGCGGTGCTGCGGGAGGCGGGTCTCCCATGAGCCGCATCGCGACGCCGACGGTCGATGCCGACAGCGACTATCTCGTACCCGCCCTGCGGCGCGGCCTGAGGGTGCTGGAGCTGTTCGGTCCCGAGCGGCGCCTGCTGAGCCTGCAGGACATCGCCGACGGCCTCGGCGGCTCGACCTCGTCGGTCTATCGCATCGTCATGACCCTTACCGAGCTGGGCTATCTGGAGCGTCACTCCAAGACCGAGTACGGCCTGGGCATCAAGGTGGTCAGCCAGGGCTTCGCCTACCTGGCCAGCCGCGACCTGGTGGATATCGCCCAGCCGCATCTGGAGCGGCTGCGCGATGTCACCTCGCTGTCCTGCCACCTGGGGGTACGCGATCGCACCGAAGTGGTCTATCTCTATCGGGCGATGGCCAGCCAGCGATTGACGGTGAACGTCCCGGTGGGCACCCGCCTGCCCTGTACCCGCACCGCCCTCGGCCGGGTGCTGCTCGGCGGCCTGGACGCCGAGGCGCTGGGCGCGCTCTACCAGCACGAGCGACTGGACGACCAGCCGCCACCCGCGCCGCGTACGCTTCCGGAGTTGTTGCGGCTGGTCGAGGAAGACCGTCGCCAGGGCTGGGTGCTGCACCGCTCCGACTACTCCACCGCCATCGCCACCGCCATCCGCGATCACCGCGGCCAACTGGTGGCGGCGCTCAACGTCTCCGGACCCGATGCCGTGATGGACGCCGCCGCGACCCGGGAATGGGTCGGCGCCGTGCTGGCCGAGACCGCCGCCCGGATCGCCGCCGAATTGGGCCATCGCCCGTCGCGCTGACCGGCAGCCGCTAGGCTCCCGACAAGAACTGGTATACCGTAAGACCAGAACAATCAGAGCAGCGGCCAGGCCGAGGTCAGCATGAGCCCTTCACCGCGTTTCTGCTGCCAGTGCGGCAGCGCCGAACTGGTCCGTCGCCGGCCGGTCGGTGACAGTCACGAGCGGCTGCAATGCGCCGCCTGCCAGCACGTGCTCTACGACAACCCGCGGGTGATCGCCGGTTGCCTGGTGGAGCACGCGGGGCGCTATCTGCTCTGCCGCCGCGCCATCGAGCCGCGCCTGGGCTACTGGACGCTACCGGCGGGCTTCATGGAGAACGGCGAGAGCGCCGAACAGGCGGCCCTGCGCGAGACCTGGGAAGAAAGCGGCATCGCCGCGCGCATCCTGGCGCCCTACTCCATCTTCAATGCCACGGCGGTCAACCAGGTCTACCTGATCTTTCGCGCGGAGCTGATCGAGATCGCCGCCGAGATCGGTCCCGAGACGCTGGAGCGACGCTTCTTCGCGCCGGACGAGCTGCCCTGGGCGGAGCTGGCCTATCCCTCGATCCACCAGATCCTCGAACGGCGGGTCCGGGAGCAGGCCCTGGGCCGCCACGGCCTCTACCTGGGCACCGCCGACAGCGGCCAGCTCCATGCGCTGGGCTGACCGCGTCCGGCTCAACGCGACGTCGCCGCCTGCAGGCGCGCCGCCTGGGCGGGGGAACCCTGGTAGGCCAGCCAGAAATACAGCGGGCAGGTGATCAGCAGGCCGACCAGCCAGGACAGATCGGCGCTCGCCACCAGCCCGGCGTAGGGGCCCTTGAACAGCGCCGTGTTGGCGAACGGCAGTTGCACCAGGATGCCGACGGCATAGGCGGCGATGGCGTGGCCGTTGAAGCGGCCGTAGCGACCGCCGTCGGCGGCGAACAGCGAGGGGATGTGGTAGTCGCCGCGCTTGATCAGATAGAAGTCGATCAGATTGATCGCGGCCCAGGGCACCAGGATCATGGTCATGGCCAGCACCAGGCCGATGAAGCGCTCGATGAAGTCCGTCGACGCCATCAGCGCCACCCCCGAGCAACCCAGCAACACCAGGCTGGACAACAGCACTTTGAGTCGCACCCCGGGCGTCCAGCCGGCCGCGAAGGTCTGGACGCAGGTGATGAGGGAAAGCACCGCACCATAGAGGTTGAGGGCGTTGTGGCTGATGATGTTGAGCAGGAACAGCACCATCAGCACCGGTCCCAGCCAGCCGGTGGCCTGGGCCACGGCCGCCATGGCGTCGCCGCCCTGGGGTGCCACCAGCACCGCCACCACGCCGAAGCTGAAGGCCAGGATGGTGCCCAGGGTCGCCCCCAGGTAGGTCGCCCAGAACGGCCGCGCGATGCCCACCGACTCGGGCAGATAGCGCGAATAGTCGCTGGTGTAGGGCGAGAAGCTGAGTTGCCAGATCACCCCGAGCGATAGCGTGGCGACGAAGCCGCTGGCATTGAGCCCGCCGCGGGTCAGGAAGTCCGCCGGTAGCGGCTGGCTGAACATCATGGCGAAACCCGCCAGCAAGCCCGCGCCCATCACCCAGGTCCCCCAGCGATTGAGGGTGTGGATGCAACGATAGCCGATCACGCCGATGGCGGTGGCGCTCAGGGCACCGAGCACGATGGCCAGCGGCATCGGCACCGCGGGCACCAGGCCATGGATGGACGTACCGGCGAGCACCACGTTGGAGGTGAAGAAGCCCACGTAGATCAGCGCCGTGACCCCGACGATCAGCAGGGCCCCGTAGCGGCCGAACTGGCCGCGACTCTGCACCATCTGCGGGATGCCCAGTCGCGGCCCCTGGGCCGAGGCCAGGGCCAGCACCAGGCCCCCGAGCAGATGGCCGAGCACGATGGCCACCAGCCCCCAGGCCAGATTCAGGTGGAAGGACTGGACCACCATGGCCCCGGTGACGATGGGCAATGGCGCGATGTTGGTGCTGAACCAGAGGGTGAAGAGGTCACGGCTGTGGCCATGGCGTTCGGTCGCGGCGACGTGATCCACGGTACGGGTTTCGATGGCGACGGCGGAGCGTGGGGCTGAAGACATCCAGGAATTCCATTGTTGTAGTTGTGGAAGGCGCCTGCTGGACAGGTCGTTCTGGGCAGATGAAAATATTATGGTATACCAGATTACACAACCGCCTTCCGGCAGGCGCGCCACTCTTCTCTCACGACGCATCACTGGCCCTTGCCAGGCCACGTATTATGGTATACCAATAGTCACATGCATCGGCCGCGCCGCCGCGTACCGCAAACAAAGAGACACCCGGGCCCCGCCCCGCGGTGGCAGACAAAGAGGTAGGCATCTATGAAATTCTCCCTGTTCGTGCACATGGAGCGCTGGGACGACAGCGTCAGCCATCGGCAGCTCTTCGAAGAACTCACCGAGCTGACGCTGCTGGCCGAAGCCGGCGGCTTCTGCACCGTCTGGGTCGGCGAGCACCACGCCATGGAGTACACCATCTCCCCCAGCCCCATGCCCATCCTGGCCTACCTGGCGGCGCGCACCTCGACCATCCGGCTGGGTGCCGGTACGCTGATCGCACCCTTCTGGCACCCTCTGCGCGCGGCCGGTGAATGCGCCCTGCTCGACGTCATCAGCGAAGGTCGCATGGAAGTGGGCCTGGCCCGTGGCGCCTACCAGGTAGAGTTCGATCGCATGGCCGGCGGCCTGCCCGCCACCGCCGGCGGCAAGCATCTGCGCGAACTGGTCCCGGCGCTGCGCAAGCTCTGGGAAGGCGATTACGCCCACGACGGCGAGATCTGGCAGTTCCCCACCTCCACCAGCGTGCCCAAGCCGGTCGGCACCCCGCCGATCTGGATCGCCGCGCGCGACCCGGATTCGCACAACTTCGCGGTGGCCAACGGCTGCAACGTCATGGTCACCCCGCTGATGAAGGGCGATGAGGAAGTGGTGGACCTCAAGCACAAGTTCGATGGCGCCCTGGCCAACAACCCCGGCGTCCCCCGACCCAAGCTCATGGTGCTGCGCCACACCCATGTGCACGCGGCCGCCGAGCCCGAGGGCTGGAAGATCGGCGCCCAGGCCATCGGCCGCTTCTACCGCACCTTCGATGCCTGGTTCGGCAACAAGGAAACTCCGGTCAACGGCTTCCTCGCGCCGAGCCCGGAAGAGAAGTTCGCCGGCCGCCCGGAGTTCGAGCTGGAGAACATCCGCAAGAACACCATGATCGGCACCCCCGACGAAGTCATCGCCCGCCTGCGCCACTACGAGGAACTGGGCGTCGACGAATTCAGCTTCTGGTGCGACAACAGCCTGCCTTTCGCCGAGAAGAAGAAGTCGCTGCAACTCTTCATCGATCAGGTGGCGCCGGCTTTCGCCTGACGAGCGGCCAACCGGCGGCGGGTGGCCACGACACGGCCAGTCTCCTGGCATACCATCATTCAACAGACACAACTGGAGTCAGCATGAGTTTCGAAATCCGCAAGGTCGTCACCTACCTCGAAGAAACCCACCGCGAAGGCGGCAAGGCCACCGACAAGCCGGTGACCATGGCCGGGGTCGCCGTGGTGATCCGCAATCCCTGGGCCGGCAAGGGCTTCGTCGAAGACCTCAAGCCGGAGATCAAGGCCCACTGCTCCGACCTCGGCGCCTTCATCGTCGAGCGCCTGACCCGCGCCATCGGCGGCGCCGAGCGCATCGAGGCCTACGGCAAGGCGGCCGTGGTGGGCGCCGACGGCGAGATCGAACACGCCTCGGCGGTGATCCACACTTTGAGATTCGGCAACCACTACCGTGAGGCGGTGAAGGCCAAGAGTTACCTGAGCTTCACCAACAAGCGCGGCGCGCCGGGCACCTCCATCCAGATCCCCATGATGCACAAGGATGACGAAGGGCTGAGATCCCACTACATCACCCTGGAAATGCGCATCGAGGACGCCCCCCGTGCCGACGAGATCGTGGTGGTGCTGGGCGCCGCCGACGGCGGGCGCCTGCATCCGCGCATCGGCAACCGCTACATCGACCTCGAGGAACTCGCGGCTGAAAAGGCCCGCTGAGGAGAATCCGCGAATGATCCGGTCTACAGACGCCAAGACCCCCGCCGGCACCGCCTTCAGCATCGCCGGCGACGGCAACCCCCTCGTTCTGATCCACGGCGTGGGGCTCAGCAAGGACATGTGGGGCGGTCAACTCGCGGGACTCGCGCCACGCTACCAGGTGATCGCCTACGACATGCTCGGGCACGGTGCCAGCCACCGCCCGGCACCGGCGGCGACCCTCGACGACTACGCCGACCAGCTCGCCGAGTTGCTCGACCATCTGGCCTTACCGACGGCCGCGGTGGTGGGCTTCTCCATGGGCGGTCTGGTCGCCCGCGCCTTCGCCTTGCGCCACCCGCGCCGGCTGAACGCCCTGGTGGTCCTCAACAGCGTGTTCAACCGCTCCGTGGAGCAGCGCAGCGGGGTGCTGGCGCGGACCCGCCAGGCGGAACTGGAAGGACCCGATGCCAACCTCGATAGCGCCCTGGCGCGCTGGTTCAGCCGGGAATACCAGGGCGCCAACCCGGCGCAGATCCAGGCGCTGCGCCAGGCCTTCGCCAACAATGACCCCCAGGGCTACCTCACCACCTACGCCCTGTTCGCCACCCAGGATCGCTACGGCGCCGAGCGGCTCGACAGCATCCAGGTCCCGACCCTGGTGGCCACCGGCGAACTGGACAGCGGTTCCACCCCGGAGATGGCGCGCCAACTGGCCGCGCGGATTCCCCAGGCGCGGACCGCCGTGCTGGCCGATCAACGTCATATGATGCCGGTCGAGTCACCCAAGCTGGTCAACGCCCTGCTACTGGACTTCCTCGACGACGCCCTGGGCACGGCCTCTTCCACTTCCATCAAGGGACACGTGGCATGACCCTGCAAGCCTTTCAGATGTGCATCGACGGCGAATGGACCGCCGCCCGCTCGGGCCGTACCTTCACCAGTCTCGATCCGGCCACCGCCACCGCCTGGGCGGAGCTGCCCGACGCCGACGCCGAAGACGTCGATCGCGCGGTCCAAAGCGCCCAGCGGGCCTTCGAGGCACCCGCCTGGCGCGGCCTGACCGCCAGCGCCCGCGGCAAGCTGCTGCGGCGACTGGGCGACCTCATCGCCGAGAACAAGGAGGCCCTGGCGCAGCTGGAGAGCCGCGACAACGGCAAGCTGATCCGCGAGACCCGCGGCCAGGTCGGCTACCTGCCGGAGTTCTTCCACTACACCGCGGGCCTGGCCGACAAGCTCGAAGGCGGCACCCTGCCGCTCGACAAGACCGACCTCTTCGCCTACACGGTGCATGAGCCCCTGGGCGTGGTCGCCGGCATCGTGCCCTGGAACAGTCCCCTGTACCTGACCGCCATCAAGGTCGCCCCGGCCCTGGCCGCCGGCAACACCGTGGTGATCAAGCCGTCCGAGCACGCCTCCGCCACCATCCTGGAGCTGGCGCGCCTGGCCCTGGCAGCCGGCATCCCGCCCGGCGTGTTCAACGTGGTGACCGGCTATGGGCCGGGCGCCGGTGCGGCCCTCACCCGCCATCCGCTGGTGCGCAAGATCGCCTTCACCGGCGGTGCGGCCACGGCGCGCCATGTGGTCCGCGCCAGCGCCGAGAACTTCGCCAAGCTGAGCCTGGAGCTGGGCGGCAAGTCACCCAACATCATCTTCGCCGACGCCGACCTGGACAGCGCGGTGAACGGCGCGGTGGCCGGCATCTACGCCGCCTCCGGACAGAGTTGCGTGGCCGGTTCGCGGTTGCTGGTGCAGGACGAGATCTACGACGAGTTCGTCGCCCGGCTGGTGGAACGTGCCCAACGCATCCGCATCGGCGATCCCCGGGACGACGCCAGCGAGATGGGCCCCATGGCCACCGAGCAGCAACTCGCCATCGTCGAGCGCCTAGTCGCCGACGCCCTGGCCGAAGGCGCCACTCTCCGCCTGGGTGGCAAGCGACCGGACACCGGCAGCGCCGGCTGGTACTACGAACCCACTCTGCTGGAATGCGACCGCCATTCGCTGCGCATCATGCAGGAGGAAGTCTTCGGTCCGGTGGCCGCGGTGATCCGCTTCAAGGACGAGACCGAGGCCCTGCGCCTGGCCAATGACAGCGAACTGGGACTCGCCGCCGGCATCTGGACCCGCGACCTGGGCCGCGCCCACCGCCTGGCGCGGGACATCCGCTCCGGCATCGTCTGGGTCAACACCTACCGCGCCGTCTCGGCCATGGCGCCCATCGGCGGTTTCAAGAACAGCGGCTACGGCCGCGAGAGCGGCATCGACTCGGTACTGGCCTATACCGAGACCAAGACGGTATGGATCAACCTGTCCCAGGCACCCATGCCCGACCCCTTTGTGATGCGTTAACGAGGATGGCAGTCATGATCGATCCCACAATCTACAAGCAAGTGATGGGCGCCTTTCCGTCCGGCGTCACCGTGGTCACCACCCTGGACGCCGAGGGCAACCTCGCCGGCCTGACCGCCAGCGCCTTCAGCGCCCTGTCGCTGGACCCGGCGCTGGTGCTGTTCTGCCCCAACTACAGCTCCGACACCTATCCCCTGCTGCGCGACGGCAAGGGCTTCGCCATCCACCTGCTGGGTGCCGAACAGCAAAGCATCGCCTACGCCTTCGCCAGCAAGGGCAAGGACAAGACCAAGGGCATCGAGTGGACTCGTAGTGCCCTGGGCAATCCGCTGCTGGCCAATGCCACCGCGGTGATCGAGTGCGAGCTGTGGCGGGAGTACGACGGCGGCGACCACGCCATCATCGTCGGCGCGGTGAAAAATCTGATCGTGCCGGAACAGGAGGTCGTCCCGATGCTCTATCACAGGGGACGGATGGGCGCCGCACCGGTCCATGCCTGAGGCCGGCGGGATACCGCCGGGCTTATGAGCGGCCGGGGGGCGTGCTAGAATTCAGCCCTTTCGGACAGGCATTGGCCGGGCGGTGAACACGGCCCGCGGTCGCCCAGACGCGGCCGCTTCCACGACCCGCCCCATCGTCCGTCGCCTGTAGAACCGGTCCGCCAGGGAGCCCCATGAGACGCGCGCAACTCGACGACAGCTTCAAGATCACCCGCAGCCCCGTCACGCTTCGCGAGATGGTATGCAACCGTCTGCGCCAGGCGATCCTGAACTTCCAGTTGCTGCCCGGTGATCGTCTGGTGGAGCGCGATCTCTGCGACCGCCTGGGCGTGAGCCGCACCTCGGTGCGCGAAGCGCTGCGCCATCTCGAATCCGAGGGCCTGGTCGAATTCGCCGACGCCCGCGGTCCGCGCGTGGCCATCATCACCCTGGAGGATGCCTGCGACCTCTATGAACTGCGCTGCGTGCTGGAAGGCATGATCGTGCAACTGTTCACCCTGCGCGCCGGCGCCAGGGAGATCGAGGCCCTGGAACAGGCGCTGGAGGAAAATCGCAAGGCGCTGGAAGGCGCCGAGCTGCCGGAGGTCATCGAGACCGTACAGAATTTCTACGACGTGCTGATGGAAGGCTGCGGCAATCGCGTCGCCGCGACCCAGCTGCGCCAGTTGCAGGCGCGCGTGAGCTATCTGCGCGCCACCTCGGTGTCCCAGACCAATCGCCGCCAGGCGAGCAATGCCGAGATGGAGCGCATCGTCGCCGCAATCCGTAGCGGCGATGCCCTGGCCGCCCACCAGGCCTCGGTCGACCACGTCCGGGCCGCCGCCAAGGTGGCCCTCGACTACCTCCAGCGGCAGCAGGCGCACGAGGGCGAAGTCGCCCGCGAACTCTTCGTCCCGAGGGTGCAGGACGAGCCGCGCATCGAGCGCTAGGCGCGCCCGCGCCGGCCAGGTGCGGCCTCAGCCGCGCCTGGCCAGGGTCACAGCCCTTCGACGATGAATATCTCCGCCCGCGCCGCCGTCTGGCGATGGCCGCAGGCCGCCTGGTATTCCGGCGAGCGATAGCAGGCCAGCGCCTGTTCGTAGGAATCGAATTCGATCACCACCCGCCGCGTCGCCCAACCCTCGCCCTCCAGTTGCTCGGCCCGCCCACCCCGGGCGAGGAAGCGGCCACCGTAGCGGGTGAAGGCCGCAGGCGCGCGTTCGGTATAGCCGCGATAGGCCTCGACATCGGTCACATCGACCTGGGCGATCCAATAACCTTTCATGGTGTTTCACCTCTTTCGCTACGATTTGTCTCATGGTATACCAGATTACACAGCAATCCAGTTCAGTCGTGAGGTAGCCGTGGCCATCCATCCCATCGAAGCGATCATCGAGGATTTCCGTGCCGGCAAGATGGTCATTCTCGTCGATGACGAAGATCGCGAGAACGAGGGCGACATCCTGCTCGCCGCCGACGCCTGCACGCCGGCGGCGATCAGCTTCATGGCCCGCGAAGCCCGTGGCCTGATCTGCCTGACCCTCACCGAAGAGCGTTGCCGCCAGCTCAACCTGATGCAGATGGTCAGCGACAACGGTACGGTCCACGGCACGGCCTTCACCGTGTCCATTGAGGCGGCCACCGGTGTTACCACCGGCATCTCGGCGGCCGACCGGGCCCGTACCATCGAGGCCGCGGTGGCGCCGGATGCCAGCCCGCGCGACCTGGTGCAGCCCGGCCACATCTTTCCCCTGCGCGCCCGCGATGGCGGCGTGCTGACCCGCGCCGGCCACACCGAGGCCGGGTGCGACCTGGCCCGCCTGGCCGGTCGCGATCCGTCCGCGGTGATCGTCGAGGTGATGAACGACGATGGCAGCATGGCCCGCCGCCCGGACCTGGAGCGCTTCGGCAAGCGCCACGGCATCAAGCTCGGCACCATTGCCGACCTCATTCACTATCGCCTGCGCCACGAGCACACCGTGGTCCGTATCGGCGAGAGCGAATTGCCCACCGTGCACGGCACTTTCCGCCTGCTGACCTACGAGGACCGCATCGAGGGTGGCGTTCACCTGGCCATGGTGATGGGCGACATCGATCGCCAGACACCCACCCTGGTCCGCGTCCACGCCCTGGACCCGCTGCGCGACCTCGTCGGCGCCGAGTACAGCGGGCCGCCGAGCTGGACGCTGTGGGCCGCCCTGCAACGCATCGCCGAGGAAGGTCACGGCATCGTCGTGGTGCTGGCCAACCACGAATCCTCCCAGGCCCTGCTCGCCCGGGTGCCCTCGCTGACCCAGCCCAGGCGGCTGTTCGAGCGCTCCCAGTCGCGTATCTATGCCGAAGTGGGGACCGGGGCCCAGATCCTGCAGGACCTGGGCGTCGGCCGCATCCGTCACCTCGGCCTACCCCTGCGCTACGCCGGCCTGACCGGCTACGAGCTGGAAATCGTCGAGACCCTGCCCTTCCCCGGCTGATCGCGAAACGACATACGGGAAGGCTTGCAAAAGGTTTGGAATACCATAATATCGAATTACGCCAAGGCCCGTACCAGACGGGCCCGACAGAACAAGTCCAAGGCCTCCCCTTTTCTGGCCCCTGGCCGCACTGCTCTTAGAACGGACGTGGCATCCGCGCCGCGTCGATCCAATAACAGAGAGGGCATCAAGATGTTGCTGAAGCGCAAAGTCATATCCGTGGTCGTCGCCGGCCTGCTCGCCACCCTGGGCGTCCAGGCCCAGGCGGAAAGCCTCAACTTCACCAGTTGGGGCGGCACTACCCAGGACGCCCAGAAGAAGGCCTGGGCGGAACCCTTCACTCAGCAATCCGGCGTCCAGGTGGTGCAGGACGGCCCCACCGACTACGGCAAGCTCCAGGCCATGGTGCAGAGCGGCAACGTCCAGTGGGACGTGGTCGACGTGGAGGCCGACTTCGCCCTGCGCGCCGCCCAGCAGGGGCTGCTCGAACCCTTGGATTTCAAGACCATCGATCGCAGCAAGATCGATCCGCGCTTCGTCAACGATCACGCGGTGGGCTCCTTCTTCTTCTCCTTCGTGCTCGGCTACAACCAGGGCAAGCTGGGCGGCAAACAGCCCCAGGACTGGGCGGCGCTGTTCGACACCGCCACCTATCCCGGCAAGCGCGCCCTCTACAAGTGGCCCAGCCCCGGCGTGCTCGAGCTGGCCCTGCTGGCCGATGGCGTACCCAAGGACAAGCTCTATCCGCTGGACCTGGACCGTGCCTTCAAGAAGCTCGACACCATCAAGAAGGACATCGTCTGGTGGGGCGGTGGCGCCCAGTCCCAGCAACTGCTCGCCTCCGGTGAAGCGACCCTGGGCCAGTTCTGGAACGGCCGGGTCTATGCCCTGCAGCAGGACGGCGCGCCGGTCGGCGTGAGCTGGAAGCAGAACCTGGTCATGGCCGACATGCTAGTGGTGCCCAAGGGCGCCAAGAACAAGGACGCGGCCATGAAGTTCCTCGCCGAGGCCAGCGGCGCCCGTGGCCAGGCGGACTTCGCCAATCTCACCGCCTACGCCCCGGTCAACGTCGACAGCGTCGCCAAGCTGACGCCCGACCTGGCCAAGAACCTGCCCACGGCCTACGCCAGCGAGCAGGTGACCCTGGACTTCGCCTACTGGGCCCAGCACGGCGGCGAGATCGCCAGCCGCTGGAACGAATGGCTGGTGAAATGACATGTCCGCCTCGAGCTCCAGCCGGGCGGTGCTCGGCACCGCCACGGACCCCAAGCGCGGGGTGACCGACCCGGCGCGCAACCGGGGTGAGAGGGCCGTACGCTGGAAGGGGGCGAGTCATCTCGTCCCCGCCCTGCTGTTCCTCGGCCTGTTCTTCCTGATCCCGCTGATCGGCCTGCTGCTGCGGGGCGTTCTGGAACCCACGCCGGGCCTGGGCAACTACCAGACCCTGTTCGCCAACGGCGCCTACGCCCAGGTGTTGTTCAACACCTTCGGGGTCGCCGCCCTGGTGACCCTGTTCAGTGTGCTGATCGGCTTCCCGCTGGCCTGGACCATCACCCTGATGCCACGCGGCTGGGGTCGCCTGCTGTTCAACATCGTGCTGCTGTCGATGTGGACCAGCCTGCTCGCCCGCACCTATGCCTGGCTGGTGCTGCTGCAGGGCTCGGGGGTGATCAACAAGCTGCTCATGGCGATGGGGCTGATCGACGAACCCCTGGCGCTGGTCAACAACCTCACCGGGGTGGTGATCGGCATGACCTACATCATGATCCCCTTCATCGTGCTACCGCTGCAGGCCACGCTGCAGGCCATGGACCCCATGGTGCTGCAGGCCGGCGCCATCTGCGGTGCCAGCCCCTGGACCAACTTCCGCAAGGTGTTCCTGCCGATGTGCCGGTCGGGCCTGGGCTCGGGGGCGCTGATGGTGTTCGTCATGTCGCTCGGCTACTACGTCACCCCGGCGCTGCTGGGCGGGGCGCAGAACATGATGCTGCCGGAATTCATCATCCAGCAGGTGCAGTCCTTCCTGAACTGGGGACTGGCCAGTGCCGCCGCGGCCTTGCTCATCGTCATCGCCCTGGTGCTGTTCGCCCTCTATCTCAGGCTGCAACCGGAATCCCCGGTCGACCCCCAGAACGCGAGGTGACCCATGCTGCTGACTCCCAACGCCATCGGCTGGCGCCTGCGCGGCGGCCTGCTGCTGATCACCGGTCTCATCGCCGCGGTGCTGCTGCTGCCCATCGTCTTCATCGTGCTGCTGTCGTTCGGCTCTTCCCAGTGGCTGGTTTTCCCACCGCCGGGCTGGACGCTGAAGTGGTACCAGCAGTTCTTCGCCAACCCGGAATGGATGCAGGCCGCCCTGGCCAGCCTCAAGGTAGCGCTGCTGACCACCCTCGTCTCGGTGGCCCTGGCGCTGCCCTGCGCCTTCGCCCTGGTGCGCGGCAAGTTTCCCGGACGCAAGACGCTCTATGCGATCTTCACCCTGCCGATGATCGTGCCGCTGGTGGTCATCGCCGTGGCCATCTATGCGCTGTTCCTGCGCCTGGGTTACACCGGCACCCTGCTGGCCTTCGTGGTCAGCCACGTGATCGTCGCCCTGCCCTTCGCGCTGATCGCCATCATCAATTCGCTCAAGCTGTTCGATCAGTCCATCGAGGATGCCGCGGTGATCTGCGGTGCCTCGCGCCTGCAGGCCATCTACCGGGTGACCCTGCCGGGCATCTGGCCGGGCGTGTTCGCCGGGGCGCTGTTCGCCTTCCTGGTGTCCTGGGACGAGGTGGTGCTGAGCGTGATGATGGCCAGCCCCAACCTGCAGACCCTGCCGGTGAAGATGTGGGCGACCCTGCGCCAGGACCTGACGCCGGTGATCGCCGTGGCCTCCACCGTGCTGATCGGTCTTTCCTTGCTGGTGATGCTCGCCGCCGCCCTGCTGCGCCGCCGCCAGCCCCACTCCCGCTGATCCCCGGAGCCCTGCCATGAGCGCCGTCCTTCAGAACACCGCCGCCGCGGCCCCCCTGGTCCGCCTGCAGAACCTCAACAAGCACTATGGCGATTTCACCGCCGTGGACGATCTCTCGCTGGACATCCACGAGGGCGAATTCCTCACCTTCCTGGGCTCCAGCGGCTCGGGCAAATCCACCACCCTGTCGATGCTGGCGGGCTTCGAGACGCCCAGCTCCGGCGCCATCAACGTGGCCGGGCGCTCGCTGCTGCGGGTGCCACCGCACCAACGCGACATCGGCATGGTGTTCCAGCGCTATTCGCTGTTCCCGCATCTATCGGTGCGCGACAACATCGGCTTCCCCCTGGACATCCGTAAGCTCGGCGCCACCGAGCGCAACCAGAAGGTCGACGCCATGCTGCGCCTGGTGCAACTGGAAGCCTTCGCCCATCGCCGGCCGGCGCAGCTCTCCGGCGGCCAGCAGCAACGCGTGGCCATCGCTCGGGCACTGGTCTATGAACCCCGCATCCTGCTGATGGACGAACCCCTGGGCGCCTTGGACAAGAAGCTGCGCGAAGACCTGCAGGACGAACTGCGCCAGCTGCATCGGCGCCTGGGCATCACCATCGTCTACGTGACCCACGACCAGGAAGAAGCCCTGCGCCTGTCCCAGCGCATCGCCATCTTCAGCCATGGCCGCATCGTCGGCCTGGGCAGTGGCTACGACCTCTACCAGAACCCGCCGAATGCCTTCGTCGCCGCCTTCCTCGGTAACTCCAACTTCCTGCGCGTCACCGCCCGCGCCCAGGCCCATTGCGACTTCGAGGGCCAGGAACTGGCGATGCGGCCCACCGCGAACGTCCGCCCGAACCAGCCGTTGCTGTTGATGCTGCGCCCGGAAAAGCTCCACCTGTTGACCACCGATCAGGCGGCCACCGCCCCCAAGCCGGCGGGCTGGAACGAGATTCCCGCCCGGGTCGGCGAGGCCCTGTTCCTCGGCGAAAGCCAGAGCTGCACCCTGCAGACCGCGGGCGGTGCCCAGCTCATGGTCAAGTCGCTGGCCCACGCTCCGGGCCTGCAACCCGGCCAGGTGGTGCGACTGCGCTGGGCCGCCAGCGACGCCTGCGTCTACACCGAGTGGAACGACGCCGATCTGAGCAAGGCCGCCGCTCACTGAGTCGGCCGGAGCGGCGCTCCGGCCGTCCGGCCCGGCAAGCGCGCGGCCTCCGCCCGGGACCGCCACCCTTAGCCCTGCGACCCGCCCTACCGGTCACGCCGCCCCAGCCGCCATTCATCGCCGCCGCTTTGTGCGCGACCGGCTCCGGCAAAACAATCGGAAAGCCCGAGGCCGAGACCTGAGCGGTTCGGCTCGACGCTTCCGCGGTACCACACCAACGTACGTCAAGGACGGCCGCTCGCGCCGGGGATGCCTGACCAGGCGCCCCGGGGTCAGGCCAGGGGGGAAGGGTCATGAAGGACAGGAAATGGCTGGTGGCGGGTCTGTTGCTGGCACTGTCCGTCCCTGCCGGGGCGGCGGAGGACGCCAGCTGCCAGACCATCAGTTTCGCGGAAATCGGCTGGACGGATACCACGGTCATCACCAGCATCGCGCGCTTCCTGCTGGAGCGACTCGATTACCAGAGCCAGGTCGAGCGCCTGAGCGTGCCCGACACCTTCGTGCAGCTCGCCAGCGGCGAGCTGGATGTGCTCATGGGCAACTGGATGCCCAGCCAGAAGGCGGAGCTGGACCAGTACCGCGCCTCCGTCGACATTGTCCGGGCCAATCTCGAAGGCGCCCGCTACACCCTGGCGGTCCCACGCTACACCTACGAGGCCGGGGTCAAGACGGTGACCGACCTCGCCGCGCGGCAGGCGGAATTCGGTGGGGTGATCCTCGGCGTGAAGAGCAGTTCGGGTACGGCCCGGATCGCCCGGATGGTCGCCGACAACGCCTATGGACTCGGTCATTTCACCCTGGAAGAGAAGAGCGAGGCGATGATGCTCGCCACGGTGAAGAACCAGATGCTGCTGAAGAAGCCGGTGGTGTTCCTCGCCTGGGAACCGCACCCGATGAACACCGCGCTCGACTTCGAGTACCTCGGCGGCGCCGATCGCTACTTCGGCGCCAACTTCGGCAGCTCCACGGTCTACACGGTCGCCAACGCCTCCTTGCGCCGCCGCTGCCCCAACGTCGGCCGCCTGCTGGAAAATCTCGAGTTCACCGTCGCCATGGAGAACGAGCTGATGGACCAGGTACTCAACCAGAACGTCAATCCACGGCGCGCCGCGCGCGCCTGGCTCAAGAGCCATCCCAAGGTGGTGGAAGGTTGGCTGCAGGGCGTCACGACCCGCACTGGCGCGCCCGGCTTACCCGTGGTCGAAAGCGACCTGAAGCGCTAGCGGACGGATCGCGGAGCGGAACAAGGCGCCAGCCGTGGGGGCTGGCTGGCGCCCACCGGCTCAGAGCCGGAAGCGGCTGATCCGCGCGCCCAGTTCGCCGCCCAGTTGTCCCAGCTCGACGCTGGCGGTGGTCAGCTCCTGGCTGGACGCGACACTGGCCTGCGCCAGCTCCTCGACGACATGGACACTGCGTTCGACCTCCCCCGCCACCCGGCTCTGCTCTTCCGCCGCCGCGGCGATCTGCAGATTCATCGCCTGCATGGTCGTCACCTGCTCACCGATGAGTTGCAGCGCCTCCCCGGCGTGCTGGATCAGCGTCACGGCCTGGCCGGTCTGAGCGCGACTGGCGTCCACCCGAGCCGCCGCCTGGCCGGCCCGGCCCAGCAGATCGGCGACGATCCGTTCGATCTCGGACACCGATTGCTGGGCGGTCCGCGCCAGGTTGCGCACCTCGTCGGCCACCACCGCGAAGCCGCGACCGGCCTCGCCCGCCCTTGCCGCCTCGATGGCCGCGTTCAGCGCCAGCAGGTTGGTCTGCTCGGCCACCGCCTTGATCACCCCGGTGACCGTCCCGATACGTTTGCTCTCGCTCAACAGCGCGTCCATGGCCGTGCCGGCCGCGAGCATGTCCCGGGCCAGGCTATCCACCGCCTGGATCGCCTGGCGAACCTGGGCATCGCCCTCGCTGGCCGCACGCTCCACCTGCTGCGAGGTCTGCGAGGCCATCTCGGCGTGCGCCGCGACTTCCTGGGCGCTGGCCGTCAGTTCGACGATGGCGGTCGCCACCAGACGGGTTTCCTGCCCTTGTCGCTCGACGCCTTCGCGGGTGCGCTCGGCGCTGCCGGTGAGCCCCTGAGCCGCGCCCTGCAACTGCGCGGTGCCGTCCTGGACCTGGCCGACCAGCTCTCGCAAGCCGGTGGTCATTTCGCTCATGCTGGCCTGGAGCTGGCCGAGTTCATCCCGCCGCGCCACCGGGGCGGCGGGTGTCAGATCGCCGCCGGCGATGCGTCGTGCCTGCCACAGCGAGGCCTGCAACGGCTGGATCAGTTGGCGGGTGATGGTCCAGCCGGCGAGCAGGCCGGCCAGCAGTGCCAGGACGCTGATACCGGCGAGCCGGCGATAGGCGTTCTGGCTATCCGCCTCGCGCTGGGCGATGGTCTGGGTCGCCAGTTGACGGCCGGTGTCGAGAATGCGGTCCTCCAGCGTGCGCAGCGTGTCGGCGGCCTTGAGCGCCTCGCGATGGGCGGCCTGGAAGTCGCCGATGGACTGCTGGTAGTGCAGCAGGGCCGTCTCGGCCTGACGCAGGCTGGGCGCATCACGCGAAGACGCCGTGGCCAGGCGCCGTTGCAGCTCGGCGATGGTGGCGGCCATGTCCCCGGTGGCCTGGGTCTCCTGGGCGGCATCGCCACTGAGCAGATAACTCTGCAGGCTGTATCTCACGTCCCGGACCTTGCGATCCAGCAAGCCGATGGCGCGGAACTGGCCAAGACGCTGGCCGGGATAGAGCTCCGGTGCGTCGCTACCGGCCAGGTTCCGTTCGATCTCGCCCACCGCCTGCAGCGCTTGGTCGGCACGGGTGCCGAGCAAGGCCGCTGCCTGTGCCTGGCGCTGGTGAGCGGTCACCTGCACGGCGAAGGTCTGGCCATAGCTGCCGGCCAGCTCGCTCTGCTCGCCGAGCAGCCGCTGGCTGGCCGCATCGAGGCCCAGACGCTGCAGGACGCCCTGCTGCTCGCGCAACGTCGTCACCTGCGCCGTGACTTGCCGAGTACTCGCCTCGTCCGCCTGGCGGGCATGGTCCAGGCGCGCGATACGCAGGTCCTTGGCAGCTTCGGTGAGCCCGCCAATGGCAGCCAGGCGGTCGCCGCTGCGCGCCAGCATGCCGATGGCGCTCCAGCCCGTTGCGGCAATCGCCAGCGTCAGCAGCAGTACGCTACCGAAGCCCAGGGTCAGCTTGCGGGTGGTCTTCAGATCCTTGAACCAGGTGCGCATACGCATCTCCGTATCGAAGCGAAGCAACTCGGAAAGACCGGGAATCGCGGACTCCCAGCAGAAGATGGTATACC
Organism: Pseudomonas oryzihabitans; assembly: GCA_036946245.1. Classification (GTDB taxonomy): domain Bacteria; phylum Pseudomonadota; class Gammaproteobacteria; order Pseudomonadales; family Pseudomonadaceae; genus Chryseomonas; species Chryseomonas oryzihabitans_G. Next base: position 2,994,525 of record JAQIJM010000001.1, on the reverse strand, counting down.
AGAAGACAGGAAGGACGTGTTACTTCGTCCCTTGCTTAACCACGTCCATCCGCTTTTACGGTAGGTGCTGTTGGGACTGGCGCTCGCTCGCACGGCCGTCTGATAGGGCCGAGCACCCAAACGGCGACGTAACCCTGCCCTTCACGACAGCCACGGTTGCGCCGTTATGAACCGGACTGTCCCAGAGGTCTGTTCCTCTGGATATGACTGTCCGGCTGTCGAAGCGACTATCCAGACTCCGAAGGGGTCACCGATAACGCTGGTGGAGCCCGCACCTTCCCTGTGCACGAGCGAGTTCAAGATCAGCGGGCGGGGGCGCTTGACGTCTCCGGCTTCGCTGCGGTGATGGATGGCCCATAACCTTGGGATGGGTTGGCCGTGTTGGCGGAGACGGCTGGGCGGATTGGTGCAGAATTGGGAGCTCGGGTAGGCGACTAAAACAGCGGGTCAGTGCTAAAAGCCAGCGTAACATGCTATAAGGTCAGGGCCTGCTGAGATGAGTTTGGCTAAATACTCCTGCTGGCGATCCTTTGGTATCCGGCTTGCTTCGAGCTCGTATCTGAATAGATCGGCCTGCTTTTGCAACTGGTCTTGGTTCTGCATGGCCATATGCTCTTCCGCTTCTACTCCCCGCCCTGATTTTGCAGTATTGATGTTCTGCTTAAGCAGATAGACTTGCTGTTGCCGATTAATCAGACCCTGGCGAGCCTTGCCTTGGATAATCTCGGACTTAGTCTGAGCATCAAAATACTTTTGAAGATCACCAGTATTTAGAGATTGGTTCTGCAGAGTACTGAGTCGGTTGACAAGTCTCGATTGAATAGTTGTAAAGGCTCTTAGAACGTCATCTGGAAACGATACCGCCACAGTCGATGCCTCAGGGCTCGCGGTCTGGTTCGCTGCCCAAATGACGGCGTTGTCGTTTGTTCTGCCGGCAACCTGGAGCACGCATTCTGTTGCCTTGCGAGCCTCTTCGTAAATTGTGCGCTGCGAAGCGTATTGATAGCGTGTCGATGCAGTAGCCCCCACGGCAGAAATTCCTGCGCCGCTATTCATCAGACCTGGTTGCCCACTAACAACTCCAGCCAAGGCCCCCAAGGCTCCAAAAGTGGTGAAATCCCCATTAGCCCAGTCCATTCGATTCTTTTTGTCGTAGTGGGCATTGATCAACTTTAGCAGAGCATTGCCATAATTCACAGCCTCATTTAATTGGCGGTCGGGTGCAGATCCAAGGGCAGGTGGCTTTAACTCAATAATTTCCTTTGACGGAATCGGCCAAGCGCTTTCAAAAGGCGAACTAGTACAACCCGCCACAGATACAATCGCCATCGTCAATGCAAACACTATCACAGGATAAAATGACATAAAAACCATCCAGGTAGCACATATCAAGTAGCCCGAAAAATGGCGACACCAATCAAATAGAGTTCTAGATTATTTTCGGCCTCACACAAAGCGAGCTACTTGCAATTTCATACTCTTCCCAGCGAGGCCACTCTTCTTCGCTGACTGATGCTTTGCTGAAATTCACTATGTGCCGCTAGAAACGATGCTTGAGCACTGCAAACCAGTGATGATGGGGATCGGCGATGTGGCCATCTTGATCTATCGGGAGCGTCTTCATTGTTACCGAATCACAAACGTTTGCACCAATGACATCTATCTCAGTGGGCCGCTTAGCAACTACCAAGTCGGAGTGGCTTGAATAGAGGGATGTTTTGTCGTAGTAGGTCGCAGCTTGCTCTGCCGTTATTCCGTCGCCGTAGGCATAAGCGACCAGATCCCCTACTTCGGGCGAGATACCAATTTCTTCGGCTCGATAGCCCCAAAATGGACAGGAGCTGTCATTTACCTTCCGCGCCGCGACAAACTTCCGGATAAAAGTCGAGTGGCGTTGAGAGAAGGGAAACTGATCTTCCTTAAAACCTCCCATACACATAAAAGCACTCATTCCAACGGCTGACCAAAAAAACTCGTCGTTCTGAATGGAGCTACGAGTCGGATTGACGCGCGTCACTGAACAGTATTTTTCGATTATATACTGGGCAAAAGCATCTTCCTTATCCGTGTGACCGATCTGCTTTTGAGCCGTGGTAACATTCCAGGTAGACTTCCCCCAGTGTTCCCACTCCCTCATCGCAGCACTAACGATCGATTGGACTGTTACAGACATAGCACCATCCTCTTGATTGCGCGAATATTAGACATAAGACCGCAGCACCAGTCTTATCTCCCCTCTCGACAGCTATTGCGGCAAATCAAAATTCAATCTAGCGGGGACGCCTCCAACTCGATACTCCGGCTTAAAATATGATTCTTCTTACAATGACCAGCCAATCCCGGGCATGTTAAAGTCCTCCCCCGGCAATAGCAGACAGCAGCCCGTCACTTGACCAATACGGCAATGTTACTTTTAAGTTAAAAAGACTTTCGAAATACTCATTTACCCTTCATAAAATGCGTTTCCTCACGGGCTTTCGCCCTGCATAACCTTCGCTCGGCAACGTTTTATAAAGTTCCAGACCGCAGCATACATACGCGAACACGCCAAAGTAGCCTTGGCGTTTGAGTAATATCTCAGGTAGCAACTCCCCCTAATCCACAGCGCAGGTTCATCCTGGAAGAGTTTTTCTGCTCTGACATCCTCCAAATGAAGGATGCGAGAGCCTTCTTAGTGATGACGCGACAGCGCACGAGCAGGCCAACGGCCCACGCCGCTACGCTCCTTACTAGCGAGTCACCGTTATGTCAGAGGTGTTACTACGATGGTGAGACCTAACCGCTCGCAGAGCGCAGGAACTGCCGAAACGCCTGGGCTCCTGCGCCCAGGCGCTCTTCTGGACTCCAGATCAGACCCAGCTCCATGGGCGGGATGGCGTCGGCGACGGGCCTTGCCTCCAGCTTGCGGCCTTCCAGTGACCAGCCGCGATAGAGCATGTCGGAGAGGATGGTCACGCCGAAGCCATGGGCGACCAGGCCGCGCAGGGATTCCATGGACGAGGTCTTGAACACCACGTTGGGTTCCAGGCCTGCCGCGCGCCAGTAGCGCAGGGTCGAGGTCTCGCCTTCGTCCACCGTGGCGAGGATGTAGGGATAGGGGGCGATGTCGGCCAGGGTGACGCGCTCCGGCGCCAGCAGCGGATGGGCGCTGGGTAGCCAGAGCTGGCGCGGCGAGCGCATCAGCAGGTGACGTTCGAACGGCTGGGTGGCGTCGACGTTGGAGATGACGGTGAGACCCAGCTCCAGGGTGCCGTCGGTGATGCCGGCTTCGATACTGGGTCGGTCCATGTCGCGCAGGTCGATGTCGATCTGCGGGTAGCTGCGCTTGAAGCGCGCCAGCAGGGTCGGCAGGTAGTAGCCGAGCACCGCATAGGAGGCGCCGACGCGGGCCTGGCCGGTCAGGGCGTGGCTCTGGAACAGCGGCTGACTGACGGCGTCCTGCAGGGTGTCGAGGATGTGCCGGGCATGGTGATAGAACTGGTGCCCCTCGGCGGTGAGCTTGACGCCGTGGGGCAGGCGCTCGAAGAGCCGCACCGCGAGCGTTGCCTCCAGTTGGCTGACCGCCGTGGTGATCGCCGACTGGCTGACGTTGACCGCGCTGGCGGCCAGGGAGAACTGGCTGTTCTCGGCCGCGGCGACGAAATAGCGCAGCTGGCGCATGGAAACGTCTTTGTGCAGGGCCATCTGATTTTCCGATACCAGGTTTCTATTTTTATCGTTTCACGATAACGCATTTTCCCTCCTAGACTCAGGCTACAGGCGCGCCGCCTTCCTCTTGCGGTCGCCATGACAAGAACAATGAATGGAGGACGGACCATGAGCGCCCTGGCGCCCGCGTTCCGCACCCGCGCGTCGAGCGCACCCTTGCCCAGCCGGCGGCGGCCCTGCCCGATGTCCTTGCGCTTATCGCTTTCGGGCCACGCCCGCGTCTGGCCAAAGGCGCAGCCCCGCCCTGCCCCTTTCCGCTCCGCGCCGTGCCTGGCGGCCGCCCTGCGCACGCCAGATCGGCTGACCGCTCGCACCAGACAATCCCAACAACAAGGTGACCCCATGAGCTACCCGAGTCTCAACTTCGCCCTGGGCGAGACCCTCGACCTGCTGCGCGATCAGGTGCGTACCCTGGTCGCCCGCGAGGTGGCGCCCCGTGCGGGCGAGATCGATGCCAGCAACAGCTTCCCCCTGGACCTCTGGCGCACCTTCGGTGACCTGGGGCTGCTCGGCATCACCGTGGGCGAGGAATACGGCGGCGCAGGGCTCGGCTACCTGGCCCATGCGGTGGCCATGGAAGAGATCAGCCGTGGCTCGGCTTCGGTGGCCCTGTCCTATGGCGCTCACTCCAATCTCTGCGTCAACCAGATCCACCGCAATGGCAGCGCCGCGCAGAAGGCTCGCTACCTGCCCAAACTGGTCAGCGGCGAACACGTCGGCGCCCTGGCCATGAGCGAACCCAATGCCGGTTCGGACGTGGTCTCCATGAAGCTGCGCGCCGAACGCCGCGGCGATCGCTATGTGCTCAATGGCAGCAAGACCTGGATCACCAACGGACCCGATGCCCATACCTATGTGATCTACGCCAAGACCGAACCGGAAAAGGCGGCCCATGGCATCACCGCCTTCATCGTCGAGCGCGACTGGCAGGGCTTCAGCCGCGGCAGCAAGTTCGACAAGCTGGGCATGCGCGGCTCCAACACCTGCGAGTTGTTCTTCGACGACGTGGAGGTGCCGGAAGAAAACGTGCTGGGCCAGGTCAATGGCGGGGTCAAGGTGCTGATGAGCGGCCTGGACTACGAGCGGGTGGTGCTCGCCGGCGGCCCGGTGGGCATCATGCAGGCCTGCCTGGACGTGGTGCTGCCCTATGTCCACGACCGCAAGCAATTCGGCCAGAGCATCGGCGAATTCCAGCTGATCCAGGGCAAGGTGGCCGATCTCTACACCGGCCTCAACGCCAGCCGCGCCTATCTCTATGCCGTGGCCCAGGCCTGCGACCGCGGCGAGACCACCCGCAAGGACGCCGCCGGGGTGATCCTCTACACCGCCGAGAAGGCCACCCAGATGGCCCTGGAAGCCATCCAGATCCTCGGTGGCAACGGCTACATCAATGAATACCCCACCGGTCGCCTGCTGCGCGACGCCAAGCTCTACGAGATCGGCGCCGGCACCAGCGAGATCCGCCGCATGCTGATCGGCCGCGAGCTGTTCAACGAAACCCGGTGAGGACGCCTTCATGACCGTGCTGACCTCCACGCTGAACCGGCGCACCCCGGACTACCAGCGCAACGCCACCGCCATGGCCGAACAACTGGCCCGGCTCGACAGGCTGCTGGCGCGCATCCGCGAAGGCGGCGGGGCCAGGGCCCAGGCGCGCCATACCGCGCGCGGCAAGCTGCTGCCCCGCGCGCGCATCGATCTGTTGCTGGACCCGGGCTCGCCCTTCCTGGAAATCGGCGCCCTGGCCGCCCTGGACGTCTACGCGGAAGAGGTACCGGCCGCCGGGGTGGTGGCCGGCATCGGCCGCATCGAGGGCGTCGAGTGCATGATCATCGCCAACGACGCCACGGTGAAGGGCGGCTCCTACTATCCGCTCACGGTGAAGAAGCACCTGCGCGCCCAGGCCATCGCCCTGCAGAATCGCCTGCCCTGCCTCTACCTGGTGGATTCCGGCGGCGCCAACCTGCCGCGCCAGGAAGACGTCTTCCCCGACCGCGAGCATTTCGGGCGGATCTTCTTCAACCAGGCGACCATGAGCGCCCAGGGCATCCCGCAGATCGCCGTGGTGATGGGCTCCTGCACCGCGGGCGGCGCCTATGTGCCGGCCATGAGCGACGAGACCATCATGGTGCGCCAGCAGGCCACCATCTTTCTCGCTGGCCCGCCGCTGGTGAAGGCCGCCACCGGCGAGGTGGTCAGCGCCGAGGAACTGGGCGGGGCCGATGTCCATTGCCGGACCTCCGGCGTGGCCGACCACTACGCCGAAAACGACGCCCATGCCCTGGCCCTGGCCCGGCGCTGCATAGCCAACCTCAACTGGCGCAAGCTGGGCGACTTGCAAGTGAAGACGCCTATCCCGCCCCTCTACCCGGCCGAGGAATTGCACGGGCTGGTGCCGGCCGATCCCAAGCAGCCGCTGGAGGTACGCGAGGTGATCGCGCGGCTGGTGGACGGCAGCGTCTTCGACGAATTCAAGGCGCAATTCGGCACCACTCTGGTCTGCGGCTTCGCCCACCTGCACGGCCATCCGGTGGCCATCCTCGGCAACAACGGCATCCTCTTCGCCGAATCGGCGCAGAAAGGCGCGCACTTCATCGAACTGGCCTGTCAGCGTCGCATCCCGCTGCTGTTTTTGCAGAACATCACCGGCTTCATGGTCGGCAAGAAGTACGAGGAAGGCGGCATCGCCAAGCACGGCGCCAAGCTGGTCACCGCGGTGGCCTGCGCCCGGGTGCCCAAGTTCACCGTGATCATCGGCGGCAGCTTTGGCGCCGGCAACTACGGCATGTGTGGCCGCGCCTACGATCCGCGCTTCCTGTGGATGTGGCCCAACGCGCGCATCGGCGTGATGGGCGCCGAGCAGGCGGCCGGGGTGCTGGTGCAGGTCAAGCGCGAGCAGGCCGAACGTGCCGGCCAGGCCTTCGACGACGAGGAGGCGGCGCGGATCAAGGCCCCCATCGTCGAGCAATACGAACGCCAGGCCCATGCCCACTACTCCAGCGCGCGGCTGTGGGACGACGGGGTGATCGACCCGGCCCAGACCCGCGAGGTCCTCGCCCTGGGCCTGTCGGCCAGTCTCAACGCCCCGCTCGAGCCGACGACCTTCGGCGTCTTCCGGATGTAGGCCATGACTGACTTCCACACTCTGGAACTGATTCGTGATCCGCGCGGCTTCGCCACCCTCTGGCTCGACCGCCCGGATCGCCACAATGCCCTGGATGCGCAGCTGATCACGGAGCTGGGTAGCGTGCTCGCCGAGATCGCCAGCGATCAAGCCCTGCGCTTTCTGCTCCTGCGCGGTCGCGGGCGGCACTTCTGCGCCGGCGCCGACCTCGCCTGGATGCAGGCCGCGGCCCGCCTGGACGCCGCCGCCAATCGCGCCGACACCGAACGCCTGGCCGAGGTGATGTATCGCCTGCAGGCCCTGCCGATGCCCACCCTCGCGGTGGTCCAGGGCGCGGCCTTTGGCGGTGCGGTGGGCCTGGTCGCCTGCTGCGACCTGGCCCTGGCCGCCAGCGACGCCACCTTCTGCCTGTCGGAGGTGCGTATCGGCCTGGTACCGGCGGTCATCGCGCCCTTCGTGATCCGCGCCCTGGGCGAGCGGGTGGCGCGGCGCTACATGCTTGGCGCGGAGCGCTTTTCCGGCGAACGGGCCGCCGAGCTGGGCCTGGTGGCCGAGACCGCCGCAGCCGCCGAGCTGGAGACCCTGGTCGACACCTGGATCGCCCGGCTGCTGGACAATGGTCCCCAGGCGTTGCGCGCCTGCAAGCGGTTGCTGGACGGCGCGGGCGCCGCTGCCCCCCGCGCCGAGGTGCGCTCCTTCACCGAGGGCTTGATCGCCGAGGTGCGCGTCACCCCCGAAGCCCAGGAAGGCCTGCAGGCCTTCCTGGAGAAACGTCGCCCCGCCTGGCAGGAGACCTCGCCATGACCTTCGACCGTCTGCTCGTCGCCAACCGCGGCGAGATCGCCTGCCGGGTGATGCGTACCGCCAAGGCCCTCGGCCTGGGTACGGTCGCCGTGCACAGCGCCATCGATGCCGGGGCGCGCCACGTGCGCCAGGCCGATCAGGCAGTGGACCTGGGCGGGACCAAGCCGGCCGACAGCTATCTGCTGGGCGAGCGCATCATCGCCGCCGCCCTGGCCACCGGCGCCCAAGCGATCCATCCGGGCTATGGCTTCCTGTCCGAGAACGCCGACTTCGCCGAGGCAGTCGCGGCCGCCGGGCTGATCTTCGTCGGCCCGCCCGCCGCGGCGATCCGCGCCATGGGCAGCAAGTCGGCGGCCAAGGCGCTGATGACCGAGGCCGGGGTGCCCCTGGTGCCGGGTTACCATGGCGAGGACCAGTCTCTGGCCACCTTTCGCGACGCCGCGGCGCGCATCGGCTATCCGGTCCTGCTCAAGGCCACCGCCGGCGGTGGCGGCAAGGGCATGAAGATCGTCGAGCGCGAAGCCGACCTGGCCGAAGGCCTCGCCTCGGCCCAGCGCGAAGCGCTCTCGGCCTTTGGCGATGCGCGGATGCTGGTGGAGAAATACGTGCTGCAACCGCGCCACGTGGAGATCCAGGTATTCGCCGACGGGCACGGCCACTGCCTCTATCTCAACGAACGGGATTGTTCCATCCAGCGCCGCCACCAGAAGGTGATCGAGGAAGCCCCCGCGCCGGGTCTCACGCCCGAATTGCGCCGGGCCATGGGTGAGGCGGCGGTGCAGGCGGCCCAGGCCATCGGCTATGTCGGCGCTGGCACCGTGGAATTCCTGCTCGATGCCCGTGGCGACTTCTTCTTCATGGAAATGAACACCCGGTTGCAGGTGGAACACCCGGTCACCGAGGCCATCACCGGCCTGGACCTGGTGGCCTGGCAACTGCGCGTGGCCGCGGGCGAAGCCCTGCCCCTCACCCAGGCGCAGGTGCCGCTGCATGGCCATGCCATCGAGGTGCGCCTCTACGCCGAGGACACCGACCAGGGCTTCCTGCCGGCCTCGGGCACTCTGCAACTCTATCGCGAGCCCGCGGCCGGGCCGGGGCGCCGGGTGGACAGCGGCGTGGAGGAAGGCGATGACGTATCGCCCTTCTATGACCCCATGCTGGCCAAGCTGATCGCCTGGGGCGACAGCCGCGAAAAGGCGCGCAAGAGCTTGCTGGCCATGCTCCAGGACACCGCGGCGGGCGGTTTCGCCACCAACCTGGCCTTCCTGCAGCGCCTGCTCGCCCATCCGGCCTTTGCCGCGGCGGAGCTGGATACCGGCTTCATCGAGCGTCATCAGGCGGCCTTGCTGCCCGCACCCGCCGAGCTGCCGGAGGCCTTCTGGACCCTGGCCGGCCAGGCCTGGCTGGCGACGCTGCCGCCCGCTGCCGACCCCGGGTCACCTTGGGCGTCCCGCCAGGGCTGGCGCCTGGGCGGCCCACCGTCCATCGCGCTGCGGCTGGCCTGCCGTGGGGAGGTGCGCACTCTGACCCTGGTCGACCCGCTGGCCGTCGCAATGAGCGGTGATCGGCTCCACTGGCAGGCGGACGGCGTTCGCCAGAGCGCCCGCCTCCATCGCCGTGAGCCGACGCTGTTCCTGGAATGGCAGGGTCGCTTCGAAGCCGTCACCTGGGCCGATCCGCTGGCCGAGGTCGCGCGCCAGACGGATGCGGGTGGTCTCACCGCACCGATGAACGCCAGCGTGGTGGCGGTCTCGGTAGCCGTCGGCGATGCCGTGGAAGCCGGAGCCCCGCTGGTGGTGCTGGAGGCGATGAAGATGGAGCACAGCATCCGCGCGCCCCGCGCTGGCGTCGTGGCGGCACTGTTCTGCAGCCCTGGCGAGTTGGTGGCCGAGGGCACGCCGCTGGTGGAACTGGCGGAGTCGCCGTCATGAGCGCTGCCTTGCCGACTCGGGTGCGCGTGGTCGAGGTCGGACCCCGCGACGGTCTGCAGAACGAGCCCCGGGCGCTAGGCATAACCGAGCGCATCCAACTGTGCGAAGCGCTGGTCGCCGGTGGCGTGCAGCATCTGGAGGTGGGCAGTTTCGTCTCGCCCAAGTGGGTGCCACAGATGGCCGGAACCGCGGCGGTGCTGGCAGGACTCGGGCAGCCGGACGGCGTGATGCGTTCGGTGCTGGTGCCCAATATGCAGGGCTTCGAGGCCGCCCTGGCCGCGGGGGTGGATGAGATCGCCGTGTTCGCCGCTGCCTCGGAGGGCTTCTCCCAGCGCAACATCAATTGTTCCATCGCCGCGAGCCTGGCGCGCTTCGTCCCGGTGGTCGAGGGCGCGCAGGCCGCGGGCATCCGGGTGCGGGGTTATGTGTCCTGCGTGCTGGGCTGCCCCTACGACGGCGAGATCGCCCCCGACCAGGTGGCCAGCGTGACCCGCGAACTGCTGGAGCTGGGCTGCGCCGAGGTTTCCCTGGGCGATACGATCGGCGTCGGTACCCCGGGCCGGACCCGGGCGCTCTGGCAGCGACTGGGCCGGGAGGTGCCGCTCGGCCAACTGGCCGGGCATTTCCACGACACCTATGGCCAGGCCCTGGCCAATGTCTACGCCAGCCTGCTCGAAGGGGTTGCAGTGTTCGACAGCTCCGTCGCCGGGCTGGGTGGCTGTCCCTATGCGCGGGGCGCCAGCGGCAATGTCGCCAGCGAGGACCTGGTCTATCTGCTGGATGGCCTGGGCATAGCGACCGGCCTCGACCTGGCGAGGCTGGTCGAGGTGGGACAGCGGGTCTCCACCCAGCTGGGTCGCTCCAACCAGTCGCGGGTCGGGCGCGCCCGCGCGATCTGAATGGCTGATGGGCAGGCGATCCGGCGGCCACCGATGGCAACCGCCGGAGCTTGCTCCCATAATGGCGACCTCTCTCATCCAAGGACCCGTTTTGGCCAGGAAGTCCCGACGCGAACTCGCCCAGCAAGGTGGCACCACCGAGCTGCCCCTCACCGTGCGCGAAGTGGCCCTCGCCGCCGGAGTGTCGCCGATCACCGTGTCCCGGGCGCTGCACCGCCCGAGCCTGGTGAGCGACGCCACCCGCGAACATGTCCTGGCCGTGGTCAAGGAGCTGGGCTACGTGCCCAATCTGCTGGCGGGTAGCCTGGCCTCCAGCAAGAGCAAGCTGGTGGCCATCCTCCTGCCCACCATCGCCAACTCCATCTATGCCAGCGTGGTGCAGGCGATCATGGAGCGCCTCACCGAGGCGGGCTACCAGGCGCTGATCGGTCCCACCGGCTATTCGCCGGAAAAGGAAGAGGAGCTGCTGGAAGCCATCCTCGGCCGCCGCCCCGATGGCATCGTCCTCACCGGCACCCTGCACACCCCGGCCAGTCGCGCGCGGCTGGCGGCGCTGAACCTCCCGGTGGTGGAGGCCTGGGACCTGAGCACCGAGGCCCTGGACATGCAGGTGGGCTTTTCCCACGAGCAGGTCGGCGTGGCCCTGGCGGAGCACTTCGTCGGCCGCGGCTATCGCCGCTTCGGGGTGATCTCGGTGGACGATCCCCGCGCCTTGCGCCGCAGCCTGGCGTTGCAGGCAAGGCTTGCCGAGCTGGGTATCGCCGAGCTGCCCATGGAAGTCCTGCCGCTACCCGCCACCTGGGAAGTCGGCCGGGTCGGTCTGTCGCGCCTGCTGGAACGTCCGGAGCCACCCGAGCTGGTACTGTGCAGCTCCGACACCCTGGCCCTGGGCGTGGTCGCCGAAGCGACCAGCCGTGGCCTGCGCATCCCCGAGCGGTTGGCGGTGGTCGGCTTCGGCGACACCAGCAATGGCCGCTTCGCCACGCCGGCGCTGTCCACGGTCAGCGTCAATGCCGACGCCATGGGCCAGCGCGTCGCCCAGTCGCTGCTGGATCGCCTGGCCGGCAACCGTGCCACCGTGCGCCTGGATACCGGCTTCTCGCTGATCGAGCGGCAGAGCTCCTGAAGGCCGGCACTCCCGACCAGCCGGCCCTGAGCGACCGAGCACATTTTTTTCGCCGGGCATGAATTTACCGGTTGAATGATAGCGTTATCTACCTGATGATAACGCTATCGTTGTCAGACGACTTACGACCTAAGCCCGTTACACGATGTCAGCCCGCACACAAAAACAAACCAGTGGGAACCCTTCATGCAAGAGACCAAGCAGACCCGCGTCCGCTATCTGATCCTGTTCATGCTGTTCGTGGTGACCACGATCAACTATGCCGACCGCGCCACCATTTCCATCGCCGGCTCCGCCCTGCAAAAAGACCTCGGCATCAGTGCCGTCTCCCTCGGCTACATCTTCTCCGCCTTCGGTTGGGCCTATGTGCTCGGCCAGATCCCCGGCGGCTGGCTGCTCGATCGCTTCGGCTCGAAGAGGGTCTATGCGGCGAGCATCTTCACCTGGTCGGTGTTCACCCTGCTGCAAGGCTACATCGGTGAATTCGGCATCGGCACCGCGGTGTTCCTGCTGTTCGCCCTGAGATTCATGGTCGGCCTGGCAGAGGCACCCTCCTTCCCCGGTAACGCCCGCATCGTCGCCGCCTGGTTCCCCACCAAGGAGCGCGGTACCGCCTCGGCCATCTTCAACTCGGCGCAATACTTCGCCACCGTGCTGTTCGCGCCGCTGATGGGCTGGATCGTCTATCACTTCGGCTGGCAGCACGTCTTCGTGGTGATGGGTGCCCTGGGCATCGCCTTCTCGGCGGTCTGGATGGCGGTGATCTACAGCCCCCGCGAACATCCCCGGGTCAATGCCGCCGAGGTCGAGTACATCGCCAGCAACGGCGGCCTGGTCGACCTGGATACGCCCGGCAAGAAGAGCGAAGGCCCCAAGTGGAGCTACATCGGCCAACTGCTGACCAATCGCATGATGGCCGGCATCTACCTGGGCCAGTTCTGCATCAACGCCCTCACCTACTTCTTCCTGACCTGGTTCCCCGTGTACCTGGTACAAGAGCGCGGCATGACCATTCTCAAGGCCGGCATCATCGCCTCCCTGCCGGCCATCTGCGGCTTCATCGGCGGCGTGCTGGGCGGGGTGATCTCCGACTGGCTGCTGCGCCGCGGCAACAGCCTGAGCGTGGCGCGCAAGACGCCCATCGTCGCCGGCATGCTGCTGTCGATGAGCATGATCCTCTGCAACTACGTCGACGCCGACTGGATGGTGGTGGGCTTCATGGCCATGGCGTTCTTCGGCAAGGGCATCGGCGCCCTGGGCTGGGCGGTGGTCTCCGACACCTCGCCCAAGCAGATCGCCGGCCTCTCCGGTGGCCTGTTCAACACCATCGGCAACCTGTCTTCCATCACCACTCCGATCATCATCGGCTACATCATCGCCGCCACCGGTTCGTTCAAGATGGCCCTGGTGTTCGTCGGCGCCAATGCCCTGGTGGCCGCCATCAGTTACCTGTTCGTCGTCGGCGAGATCAAGCGGGTCGAACTGCGCGGCGTCACCACGCCGCCCGCCGACGCCCCGCTCGCCGCTGAAACCTCTCGCTGATCGCCAAGGAGCCCGACCATGAATCAATTCAATGCCGCACCCGCCCTGCACAGCAGCACCCCGGTGGTCACCTCCCTGGAAGTCGTGCCCGTCGCCGGCCAGGACAGCATGCTGCTCAACCTGAGCGGCGCCCACGGTCCCTACTTCACCCGCAACGTACTGATCCTCAAGGACAACGCCGGTCGCACCGGGGTCGGCGAGGTGCCCGGCGGCGAGAGTATCCGCCAGACGCTGGAAGACGCCCGCCAATTCCTCATCGGCCAGCCGCTGGGCCAGTACCAGCGCATCCTCGGTCAGGTGCGCCAGGCCTTCGCCGGGCGTGACGCCGGCGGCCGCGGTCTGCAGACCTTCGACCTGCGCATCACCATCCATGCCGTCACCGCCCTGGAAGCCGCCCTGCTCGACCTGCTCGGCCAGCACCTGGAAGTGCCGGTGGCGGCCCTGCTCGGCGAAGGCCAGCAGCGTGATGCCGTGGAGATGCTCGGCTATCTGTTCTATGTCGGCGACCGCACCAAGACCACCCTGGACTACCGCAGCGAAGCCGAGGCCGACGACGCCTGGTTCCGCGTACGCAACGAAGAGGCCCTGACCCCCGAGACCGTGGTGCGCCTGGCCGAGGCGGCCTACGACCGCTACGGCTTCAAGGACTTCAAGCTCAAGGGCGGCGTGCTCAGCGGCGATGCCGAGATCGAGGCGGTCACCGCGCTGGCCGAGCGCTTCCCCGAGGCGCGCGTGACCCTGGACCCCAACGGCGCCTGGTCGCTCAAGGAAGCCATCCGCCTCTGTCGCGACCAGCACCAGGTGCTGGCCTATGCCGAGGACCCCTGTGGCGCCGAGAACGGCTATTCGGGCCGCGAGGTGATGGCAGAATTCCGCCGCGCCACCGGCCTGCCCACCGCCACCAACATGATCGCCACCGACTGGCGCCAGATGGGCCATGCCATCCAGCTGCAATCGGTGGACATCCCCCTGGCCGATCCGCACTTCTGGACCATGCAGGGCTCGGTGCGGGTGGCGCAGATGTGCAACGACTGGGGCCTGACCTGGGGTTCGCACTCCAACAACCACTTCGACATCTCCCTGGCCATGTTCACCCACGTCGCCGCGGCGGCGCCGGGCAAGATCACCGCCATCGATACCCACTGGATCTGGCAGGACGGCCAGCGGCTGACCAAGCAACCGCTGAAGATCGAGGGTGGCCTGGTGGCGGTGCCGCAGCAGGGTGGCCTGGGCGTGGAGCTGGACCTGGACGCCCTGGGCCGCGCCCACGAGCTGTACAAGACCAAGGGCCTGGGCGCGCGCGACGACGCCATGGCCATGCAGTTCCTCTCGCCCAACTGGACCTTCGATAACAAGAAGCCCTGCCTGGTGCGCTGATTCGGCGCCAGGGAAACGGCCGATCCGGACTGCCGGAGCGGCCGTTTCCCGGCGTGACGGAACCGTGGAATCGTTAACTTCAGCGTAACGATTGCGTGCTCAGGTTGATTGAACGCCAGGAAGGCGAGGTCTAGGGTGACTCCACGACAGGTGATTCGTGGAGACTCCAATGACAACGACATCCCACCCACCGGCTCGGATCGCCAGGCGCCGCGGCGACAAGCAGCAGCGCCTGGACCGGGTGGCCGCGCTGGCCGATGGCAAGGTGCTGCCCACTGCGTCCATCGTCGCGGCCCTGGAACAGCTGCTCGCCCCCGGCGACCGGGTGGTGCTGGAAGGCAACAACCAGAAGCAGGCCGATTTTCTCTCCCGCAGTCTCGCCCAGGTCGATCCGGCCCGGTTGCACGACCTGCACCTGATCATGCCCAGCGTCGGGCGCCCTGAGCACCTGGATCTCTTCGAACGCGGCATCGCCCGCAAGCTGGACTTCTCCTTCGCCGGCACCCAGAGCCTGAGGATCAGCCAACTGCTGGAAGACGGGCTGCTCGAAGTCGGCGCCATCCACACCTACATCGAACTCTATGCGCGGCTGCTGGTGGATCTCATCCCCAAGGTGGTGCTCAGCGCCGGCTTCATGGCCGATCGCGCCGGCAACATCTATACCGGTCCCAGCACCGAGGACAGCCCGGCGCTGATCGAACCGGCGGCCTTCAGCGACGGCATCGTCATCGTCCAGGTCAACCAGCTGGTGGACGACGTGTCCGAGTTGCCGCGGGTCGACATCCCCGCGGACTGGGTGGATTTCGTGGTGGTGGCCGACCGGCCCTTCTATATCGAACCACTGTTCACCCGCGATCCGCGCCACATCAAGCCGGTGCACGTGCTGATGGCGATGATGGCCATCCGCGGCATCTACGAACGCCACCAGGTGCAGTCGCTCAACCATGGCATCGGCTTCAACACCGCGGCCATCGAGCTGATCCTGCCCACTTACGGCGAGCGTCTGGGCCTCAAGGGCAAGATCTGCCGGCACTGGACGCTCAATCCCCACCCCACGCTGATCCCGGCCATCGAGAGCGGCTGGGTGGAGAGCGTGCACTGCTTCGGCACCGAACTGGGCATGGAGGGCTACATCGCCCAGCGCCCGGACGTCTTCTTCACCGGCCGCGACGGCTCGCTCCGATCCAACCGCCTGCTCTGCCAGCTGGCCGGTCAGTACGCCGTCGACCTCTTCATCGGCGCCACCCTGCAGGTGGACGGCGACGGCCATTCCTCGACCGTGACCCGGGGGCGCCTGGCCGGCTTCGGCGGCGCGCCCAACATGGGCCATGACCCGCGCGGCCGCCGCCATCCCACCCCGGCCTGGCTGGACATGCGCCAGCAGACGGGCGACAGCGCCCCGGCGCTGCTGGAGCGCGGCAAGAAGCTGGTGGTGCAGATGGTCGAGACCTTCCAGGAAGGTGGCAAACCCACCTTCGTCGACACCTTGGATGCCGTGGAGGTGGCGCGCAAGAGCGGCATGCCGCTGGCGCCCATCATGGTCTATGGCGACGACGTCACCCACCTGCTCACCGAGGAAGGCATCGCCTATCTCTACCGCGCCCGCTCCCTGGAAGAGCGCCGGGCGATGATCGCCGCCGTGGCCGGGGTCACCGCCATCGGCCTGCGCAGCGATCCGGCCGAAGCGCGGCGGCTGCGCCAGGAAGGTCTGGTGGCCCTGCCCGAGGACCTCGGCATCCGTCGCACCGACGCCAGTCGCGAATTGCTCGCCGCCAAGAGCATCGGCGAACTGGTGGAATGGTCCGGCGGCCTCTATCAACCCCCGGCCAAGTTCAGGAGCTGGTGATGCGCGCCCTCGCCCGTCTCACCTCATCACCCGCCGAGCGCCTGGCCGACCTGGCCGTGACCGCCCTGGTGGACGAAGCCGAACTCTCGCCCAAGCCGGCCCTGGTGGATCGCCGCGGCCAGGGCGCCCACCAGGACCTCAGCCTTGGCCTGATGCTGACCTCGGCCCAGGCCCTGCGGCCCTGCTTCCAGGCCATGGCCGAAGCCGCCGAACTGGAGCTGCCCGCCACCGAACTGCGCCGCCTGATCGGTCACCTGGGGCGGGAGGGCGAAGCCGCCATGCTGCAGGTCACCGGCGGGATCAATACCCACCGCGGCGCCATCTGGGCGCTGGGACTGCTGCTGACGGCGGCGGTGCAGGCGCGGCCGGGCTCGGCGCAGGCGCTGTGCCTGGCTGCCGGGCGCCTGGCCAGCCTGCCCGATCCGGACGCACCCCACACCGCGCCCAGCCATGGCCAGCGCGTCGCCCAGCGCTATGGCGTCGGCGGGGCCCGGGCCGAGGCGGCCGCCGGCTTTCCCGCCATCCACCAGCGCGGCCTGCCGCAATTGCGCGCCAGCCGCCAGGCGGGTGCCGGCGAGCAGAACGCCCGCCTGGATGCCCTGCTGGCGATCATGACCCGGCTGGACGACACCTGCGTGCTGCACCGCGGCGGCCCCGTAGCCCTGGCGACCATGCAACAGGGCGCCCAGGCGGTGCTGGACGCCGGTGGCAGCGCCAGCCTCGCCGGCCGGCGCCAGCTGTTGTTGCTGGATCGCCAACTGCTGGCCGCCAACGCCTCTCCCGGCGGCGCCGCCGATCTGCTGGCCGCCACCCTTCTCGTCGATCGCCTGGAGCCCCGGCTCCCTGGAGACCTCTGATGGAACACTTCACCTGCCGCTATCCAGCCAGCCAGCGCCGCCAGGGCCGTGCCCTGGTGGGCTGCGTCGGCTCGGGGGATCTCGAAGTCCTCCTCGAACCCGCCAATGCCGACTTCACCCTCAAGGTGACCACCTCGGTTAATGGCAGCGAACCGCGCTGGCGCGCCCTCTTCGACCGGCTGTTCGCCACCCGCGAGGACCTGCCGGCGCTGACCCTGGACATCCATGACTTCGGCGCCACCCCGGGCGTGGTCCGCCTGCGCCTGGAGCAGGGTCTGGAAACCCTCGACCTGGAGGACAGCACCCATGGCTGAAGCCACCCTTCCCGACGTGCAGGATTTGCTGCACAGCCGCAGTTTCGTCGAACTCGGTGCCCGCGAACGGGCGCGCACGGTGCTCGACGCCGGTAGCTTTCGCGAGCTGGTCGGGCCCTTCGAGCGGCTGATGTCGCCCTGGCTGCCCAGGCAGGGCATCGTCTGCCAGGCCGATGACGGCGTGGTGGTGGCCAAGGGGCTGATCGACGGCCAGCCGGCGGTGGTCTGCGCCATCGAAGGTGCCTTCCAGGGCGGCAGCATGGGCGAAGTGGGCGGCGCCAAGATCGCCGGGGCGCTGGAATTGGCGCTGGAAGACAACCTCTCCGGCACCCCGACCCGCGCCGTGCTGCTGCTGGAAACCGGCGGTGTACGGCTGCAGGAAGCCAACCTGGGCCTAGCGGCCATCGCCGAGATCCAGGCGGCCATCGTCGCCTTGCGTGCGCACCAGCCGGTCATCGGCGTCATCGCTGGCAGCGTCGGCTGCTTTGGCGGCATGTCCATCGCCGCAGGGCTGTGCAGTCAACTGATCGTCACCCGCGAGGCCCGCCTGGGCCTCAACGGGCCCCAGGTGATCGAGCAGGAAGCCGGGATCGAGGAATACGACTCCCGCGACCGCCCCTTCATCTGGAGCCTGACCGGCGGCGAGCAGCGGGTCGCCACGGGCCTGGCCGATGTCTTCGTCGCCGACGACAGCACCGCGGTGACCGCCGCCATCCGCCAGGGTTGCAGCCAGGGCGTTGCCGCACCCCTCCGCAGCCGGCAGGCCGAGCGTTATCTGGCACGCCTCGCCGATCTCGATACCCGCCCACAGGCGGACGCCGCCGCGGTCCGCCACCTATATGCCGGAGACCAGCCATGAGCACCCAGCCTTCGCAACGCGGCCTGACCTGGTTCCAGGCCTTGGCCGGCCAGGGTGAGGCCGTCAACGGCCTGCCCGCCTCCCTGCGCGTCGCCGACCTCGAACTGGCCGGACGCCCCGCGCGCTGGCTGGCGGTGGTAGCCGATGCCGAGAATCCCTTTCCCCGCGCCCGTCAGGGCGAGGTGGGCCTGCTGGAAGGCTGGGGCCTGGCCCGGGCCATCCAGCAGGCCATCGCCGAAGATCGTGATGCCGCGGTGAAACGCACCCTGATCGCCCTGGTGGACGTCCCCAGCCAAGCCTATGGGCGCCGCGAGGAAGCCTATGGCATCCACCAGGCCCTGGCCGGGGCCGCCGGAGCCTATGCCGAGGCGCGTCTGGCCGGGCACCCGGTGCTGGGGCTACTCGTGGGCAAGGCCATGTCCGGCGGCTTTCTCGCCCATGGCTACCAGGCCAATCGGCTGCTGGCCCTGCGCGATCCCCAGGTGCAGGTGCATGCCATGGGCAAGGCCTCGGCCGCGCGGGTGACCCTGCGCAGCGTCGAGGAGCTGGAACGCCTGGCGGCCGATATCCCACCCATGGCCTATGACCTGGACAGCTATGCCTCCCTCGGCCTGCTCTGGCGCCAGCTGGAAGTGGCCCAGCCCGACCAGCCCTCGGCCAAAGATGTGCAGCAGGTGCGCCAGGCCCTGGCCGACGCCCAGGCGGATGTCCTGGCCAGCGGTGCCACCGATCTCAGGCTGCGGCTGGATGGCGCCAATCGCGCGGCCTCCCGCGAGGTGCGCGAACGCCTGAGAGCGGGATGGAGCGCGTAATGAGCGGGCGGTCGATGGGAGCCCACGACCTGCTCTGGGGCCTGACGCCGGATGGCCTCCCGCCGGAAGCCCCGGCCTGGGCGGTAGAGATTGTCCAGGCCGGGCTGCCGGTGGTAGTCCGCCGTGCGGTACCCGAAACAGACCTCATCCCGGTCGGCCTCCGCGGCACCACCCGCGCCGAACGGCTGGCGGCCTGGCTGGAGCCTGCTGCCGTGAGACGCCAGCTCTCACCCGAGGCCCTGAGAGTCTCCAGTGATTGCCGTGACCTGCCCGTCTTCTCGACCCTGGCCTTTATCGAACCGCTATTGGATGACCTGGGGCTGCCCTGGGGACCCACCGGCGCCGCGGGTTATGAATTGGCCTCCGCCTGGCCGGCGCTGCACGCCGGGAGCGATCTGGATCTGCTGATCCGCTGCGCAACCCCGCTGTCGCGCGACCAGGCCCGGGCCTTGCTGACGTCCCTGCAGGGGCAAGCGCTTTGTCGTCTGGACATCCTGCTGGAAACTCCGCTCGGCGGCGTGGCCCTGGCCGATTGGGCCGGAAACGCCCCACGCGTGCTGCTCAAGACCGCCGCCGGTCCCCAGCTGGTAGGCGATCCCTGGCCGGAGGCGCGCGCCGCATGAGTACCCTCTTCCAGTTTCCCGGCCAGGGCGCCCAGCGGCCCGACATGCTGCACGCTCTGCCCGACGACGCCGAGATCCGGCGGACGCTGGCGGAAGCCGCCGAGGTGCTGGACACCGACCCCCTGAGCCTGGACTCCGCCCAGGCCCTGGAACACACCCGCGCCGTGCAGCTCTGCCTGCTGATCGCCGGCGTCGCCACGGCGCGCCTGCTCTTGAGCCGCGGCCCGGCGCCGCAACTGGTGGCCGGGCTGTCCATCGGCGCCTATGCCGCCGCGGTGGTGGCCGAGGCCCTGGAGTTCGCCGATGCCCTGCGCCTGGTGGCCCGGCGCGGCGAGTTGATGCAGGCGGCCTATCCGAGCGGCTACGGCATGCTGGCGATCCTTGGCCTGGGGCGTGGCGCGGTCGAGAAGCTGGTCAATGATCACCACCGTCCTGACGCGCCGCTGTACCTGGCCAACGCCAATGCCGAGCAGCAATACGTGGTGGCGGGGAGCGACGCGGGCCTGGCCGTGCTGGCCGAGGCGGCGCGCACCCAGGGCGCGGCGGCGGCCAAGCGCCTGGCCATGAGCGTGCCGTCCCACTGCCCGCTGCTGGCGGAGGCTGCCACGACCCTGGACCAGGCCTTCGCCGGCGTGGAGCTGCGCACGCCGCGCCTGGCCTATCTGAGCGGCACCTCGGCACGGCGGCTGGTGCGCGCCGAGCAGCTGCGCGACGACCTGGCCTTCAACATGGCGCGGCCCATCGAATGGCACGCCACCCTGGAAGCCGCCCGCGAGCGCGGCGTGCGCCTGGCCATCGAGCTGGCGCCGGGCAGCGTGCTCACCCAATTGGCCAGGCGGGTGCTACCCGCGGCCGGGGTGCTGGCCTGGCAGGATACCCATCCGGACACCCTGGACGCGCTACGGCGCGAGGAGGCGGCGCGACTGGAGTGAGCTTTTCGCACGAGGCGGCTGCCCTCACCCCAACCCTCTCCCCGAGGGAGAGGGGGTAAGAGCAAGAGCGCTGGCCGATCCATACCTCAACCCAAGCAGGACCAACGGAGACCTTCGAACACGGCGCTGCCCTCACCCCAGCCCTCTCCCTGAGGGAGAGGGGGAAGAGCGGGAGCGGTGACCGATCCATACCTCAACCCAAGCAGGACCAACGGAGACCTTCGAACACGGCGCTGCCCTCACCCTAGCCCTCTCCCAGAGGAAGAGGGGATGAAAGCGGGAGCGGTGCCCAGGCTTCACCCCACCCCAAGCACAACCGAGGACAACAACAATGATCATCTACGGTGTAGCGCTCCTGGCCGTCTGCATGCTTGCAGGCGTCATCATCGGCGACTTCCTGGGCGTTCTGCTCGGGGTCAAGTCAAACGTCGGCGGGGTGGGCATCGCCATGCTCCTGCTGATCTGCGCCCGGCTCTACATGGAGCGGCATGGCGGCATGAGCAAGGAATGCGAATTCGGGGTCGGCTTCTGGGGCGCGCTGTACATCCCGGTGGTGGTGGCCATGGCGGCCCAGCAGAACGTGGTTACCGCCCTGCACGGCGGACCGGTGGCGGTGCTGGCTGCCGTGGGCGCCGTGGGGATCTGCGGCTTGACCATCGCCCTGATCAGCCGCAGTCATCGCGGCGAACCGCTACCGCCCTTGCCGGACGCCGCCGTTGCCCCCGCGACAGCGGTCACCCATGCCGCACCGGTCGGAGGTCGCTAGGATGAACGACATCGTCACCAAAGCCCTGCAACACAACGGCCTGGTCGCCGCCTTCGCGCTGATCGGCCTGATCATGTGGATCTCGGTGATCCTTTCGCGCCGACTGACCTTTGGCCGGGTGCACGGCTCGGCCATCGCCATCGTCATCGGCCTGGTACTGGCCTGGGTCGGCGGGACCATCACCGGCGGCCAGAAAGGCCTGGCCGACCTCGCGCTGTTTTCCGGTATCGGTCTGATGGGCGGCGCCATGCTGCGCGACTTCGCCATCGTCGCCACCGCCTTCGAGGTCCAGGCCACCGAGGCGCGCAAGGCCGGAATGATCGGCGCCGTGGCCCTGCTGCTCGGCACCGTGCTGCCCTTCATCGTCGGCGCCGCCGTGGCCTGGGCCTTCGGCTACCGCGACGCGGTGAGCATGACCACCATAGGCGCGGGCGCGGTGACCTACATCGTCGGCCCGGTGACCGGCGCCGCCCTGGGCGCCAGCTCCGACGTCATGGCGCTGTCCATCGCCACCGGCCTGATCAAGGCCATCATCGTCATGGTGGCGACGCCCGCGTCGGCGCGGCTGCTGGCGCTGGACAACCCACGCTCGGCGATGGTCTTCGGCGGTCTGGCCGGCACCGTCAGCGGCGTCACCGCGGGACTCGCCGCCACCGACCGCCGCCTGGTGCCCTATGGCGCCCTGACCGCCACCTTCCACACCGGCCTGGGCTGCCTGCTGGGGCCGTCGCTGCTGTTCTTCTGCGTGCGGGCGCTGGTGGGCTAAGAGCAACTAATAAACCTACTGCGCGTCCGCCAGACGGGCGCGTGCAGTGCTCGGAATCCTCATGTATCACCCATACACTCGTGCGCGAGCCCGGTGCGGTTCCTGCGCGCCGCCGCACCCGCCTGACAGCCGCTCGCTACGTTTACTAGCCGCTCTAAGCTCGCGCGTACATCCGGCACTCGGCAACGAAGGCCAGCAGATTGGGATCGCGCTCGCGGCTGCGCAGGAACACCGCGCCGATGCGCTGCTGCAGCCGGTAGCGCGCGGCCAGGGGCAGCAGCTTGAGGCGGTTCTGATAGACCGCCTCGACCCGCCCCGGCAGCAGCGCGTAGCCCACCCCGGAGCTGACCATGCTCATCAGCGAGAAGATGTCGTTGACCTGCATGATCACCTCCGGCTCGAAGCCGGCCTGGGCGAACACCTGGCGGCCGTCGCGAAAGGTGGCGAAGCCCTGGGTCAGGGTCACGAAGGGCACCCCGGCGAGGTCGCGCAGATCCACCTCGGCCTGGTCGGCGAAGGGCGAGTCGCTGGGCGCGGCCAGGAAGATGTCGTCGCTGAACAGCTCGACGCTCTCGCAGTCGGCATCCACCACGGCGTCGTCCAGGGCCACCAGCATGGCGTCCAGCTTGAAGTCGTGCAGCTGTTCGGCGAGATCGGCGTTGGAACCCAGCACCAGATCGATGTTGAGTTCGCTGCGCCTGAGCTTGAGACCCATGATCAGCTGAGGGACAGTCTTGACCGTCAGCGAATAGAGCGCCCCCAGGCGAAAGCGATCGGCCGAGAAGCCCGCCGCCTGCCGGGTGAGCCGCACCGTCTCCGCCAGGTCCTGCATCAGTCGCTCGGCGCGCGCCTCCAGCACGAAGGCGCCGTCCAGCGGCGTCAGGGTACGGCCCTCGTGCTTGAACAGCGGACAGCGCAGGGCGTTCTCCAGCGAATGGATGGCGCGGTGCACGCTGACATGGCTGGTGCCCAGCTCGGCGGCGGCCCGCGCCAGGTTGCGACTGCGCATGAAAGCCAGAAAGATCTCCAATTTGCGCAGGGTGAGGTCATCGGTATCGGACATGGCGGCCAGCGGGCGGTGGTAGACAGCTGCCCACCTTGCCCGGATGGGCGGGCGGCGTCGAGGGCTGGGGCTCGTTACCCGTGCGCGCCCTCCAGCGGGACGACACGCGGGCAATAGCTCCCGGGTGGGTAGCTATGACCGCCGCCACGCGGTCGATGGCCGGGAACTCCAGGTGCTCGCCAGAAGGCCGGGCAGACCGCGGCATTAGCTGTACTGAAATTTTTTCAGCGTCGAGTGAGCCCGACTGGCTTGCTGCCCCTCAGCCGCCCTATCACTCTAGCTTCAGCCAAGCGTTCCAGACTGAAAAAAATAATAAAAGTCGGAGATCGTCGTCATGCCTCGCGCCGTCACTGCAGCTTTCCCGTCCGCCTCCCTCTGGGTTCAACGCGCTTTGCGCCATTTTCACAGCGGCAGCCCCTCACCCTGACAGTCACTCCTCGCCTCCGAAATCAATTTTCGCTGCATTCCGAGGAGCCCCTTGTCATGACACTACCTGATTCCCCCCGTAAGCCCCTGCTCAGCGCACGCGGCCTGTTCAAGCGTTATGGCGCCACTAACGTCCTGCAGGGAGTCGATTTCGAGGTTGCCCCAGGTGAGATCCACGCGTTGCTCGGTGGCAATGGTGCAGGCAAGTCCACGCTGATCCGCATCCTTTCGGGCCACGCTGACCACGACGGCGGAGACGTGGTCTATGGGCGGCGACCGAGCCAGACGACCCCGGCACCGGCGGCCTGCAACGTCGCCGTGGTCCATCAGGAGCTGGCGCTGCTGCCACAGCTGAGCGTCATGGAAAACATCGTACTGCCCTTGCAGCGCAAAGGAGGACGGCTGTTCAATCGGCGGCAGGCGGCAGCCGTCGCGCAGGCAGCGTTATCGCAACTGGACGGGACTCTGGCCCGCGATGCTCTGAGCCGACCGGTGAGCGAACTGTCGCTGCACCAGGGGCAATTGGTGGAATTGGCCAGAGCGCTGGCGTCCGGCGCCGATATCCTCTTTCTCGACGAACCCACTACCAATCTTTCGGCCAGCGAGACCGATCGGCTGTTCACGGTGTTGCGGCGGCTGGTGCGTGAGCGTGGGGTGTCCATCGTCTTCGTCTCTCACCGGATGAAGGAAATCCGCCAGCTCGCCGACGTCTGCACCATCCTGCGTGACGGGCGCACCGTGGCCAATCGCGAAGCCTTGGTCAATTTGAGCGATGCCGCCATCGTCGAGCGCATGGGCCAGCTGCGTGCAGTAGCAGCAGCGCCCCGCACCCAGCGCCCCGTGCAGGCCGGTACACCCTTGCTGCTGGAGCACGGCGAGCTGCGGCTCAGCCTGGCACCGGGCAACATCCTCGGCCTGGCCGGCTCTCCAGCCGGTCCCGCTGCGCTTATCGCCATGCTGATAGGTGCCGGTCATGGCGGAGACTGGCGCCAACGATGGCCAGGCTGGCCGGCGCGCTTTACCTCTCCTGCCCAGGCGGCACGTCTAGGTTCTGGCTTTGTCTCCGGCGACCGCGCCGGTAAGGGCATCCTCGCCACCCTGCCGATCCTCGATAACGTCCTGGCAGCGCGCCGCGTCGTCCAGCGCCGTTTCTGGGCGGGACGCAGCGAGCGCCGGGACTGCCTTGAATTGCTACGCAGCCTTCAGGTGAAAGCCGGTGCCCTGCTTGACCTGCCGGAGACGCTCAGCGGTGGCAACCAGCAGAAGCTGCTGTTGGCACGCTGGCTGGGTTTGCCAACTCGCTTGCTGGTACTCGAGGAGCCGACCCGCGGAGTCGACATCGGCACCAAGCGCGACATCTACCGTTTGATCCGGGAACTCGCCGAGCGCGGGACCGTGGTCATTTGGTGGTCATCGGAGAACGCCGAGCTAGTGGAGCTTTGCGACCGGGTACTGGCGTTCGACACGGGAGGTCGCTGCGTCGGCCTGCTGGAGCACGGAGACCTCAACGAAGATCGGCTCACCGCACTGACAGGAGTGGCAGCATGAACAGCGAAGTCCAGGGGGACGTCCCCTCCGCCTTTTTGCCTCAGCGGGAAAATCCGCTGGCGCTCTATCGCACCGAACTGGCCATCGCCGCGGCCATGGTGGTTATCGTGCTCGGGGTGGGCTGGTTGGTTCCCCAGGCACTGAGCTGGGGCAATGCCAGCAACATCGCCCAGGCGGCGGCGCCCTTGATCCTGATGTCCCTGGGGGTGTTGCTGGTGGTGATCACCGGCGGCATCGATCTCTCCGTGGGCTCGGTGTTCTCGCTCACCGGCATGGTTACCGCGCTAGCCATGGCCCAGGGACTGGACAGCGTCACCGCCAGTGCCTGCGGCCTAGGCGTGGGATTGGCGATCGGTGCCCTCAACGGCGCCCTCGTGACCCTGGCCGGACTGGCCCCCTTCGTGGTGACCCTGAGCACCTACGCCGTAGCGGGCAGCCTGGCGTTCATCGTCACCAACGGTCGCTCCATGCCGATCAACGATGCCGACTACTGGCTGCTCAATGGCGGCAGCCTGATTCCAGGGCTGCCTAACTACCTGACCCTCTGCCTGGTACTGCTGATAGTCATGGAGCTGTTCCTGCGCAAGGTGGTGGCTGGCCGCTGGCTGTACGCGGTGGGCAGTAGCGCCTCCGCCGCGCGACTGCTGGGCATCCCGGTCAAGCGCACCCAATTCCTCGCCTACGTGGCGTCTTCCCTGCTGGCTTCCTGTGCCGGTCTGCTAACGGTTTCCTACATCCTCAACGCCGAATCCACCGCAGGTTCCAGCTTGATGCTCCAGGCCATCGCTGCGGTGGTCATAGGCGGCGCCAGCCTGGCCGGCGGTACGGGTTCGGCGGTGGGAGCCGTACTCGGCGCCTTGATGATCACGGTGATCCAGAACGGCGTGAACCTGATCGGGATCAACAGCTTCTGGCAGGGTTCGGTGACCGGTACGGCGATTCTCGTCGCGGTACTGATCGATCGCTTCAGCAAATCCGGCAAAGCCACTCGTCGATAGGAAGAACAACAATGAACTCGACCTCCCCTCGCTCCCGCTTGACTCGACTGCCCCTCGCGCTCGCCTGCGCCGCCAGCCTGCTGAGCGGAGCGGTCCAGGCAGCGGACAAGCCTACGGTGGCCTATCTCGCGCCATCGCTGGACATCTCCTACTGGCAGTGGGTGGGCTACGGGGTCAAGCAGCAGGCGGCCAAGCTCGGCATGGATTATGTGGAGTACACCTCGGAGAACTCGCCGGCCAAGCAGATGGACAACGTCCGCACCGCCTTGACCCGCGGCGTCGACGCGGTGGTCATAGGCCCCGTCAGTTCGACCAGTACCCCGCCCCTGCTGGCCTATCTCAAGTCACGCCACATACCGGTGGCCTTCGCCGGCATCGGCCCCCAGGCTGGCCAGCAGGACTACACCAGCGCCGTCACCGCCAACAACTACGACACGGGCAAGGCTCAAGGTCGCTTCGTCTGCCAGTTGGCCAAGGAGCGCGGCGGCAATCAGGTGGGGATGCTGTCGCTGCCGCAGGACAGAGAGAACGCCCAGAAGTATCTCAAGGGCGCCCGTGAAGCCTTCGCCAGCGATGGCTGCGACCTGGTACAGATCCTCGAAACCCGTGGCCTGACGGTGAATGAGGCCGTCACCCAGGCCAAGGACATGCTCACCGCCCATCCCGCTATAAAAGCCATCTATGGCATGTACGACGAGGCCGGCACGGGTGCCGCCAAGGTACTGGCGACCCAGGGCCTGACCGGCAAGGTCGCCGTGGTGACTGCGGACGGCAGCCCCACCACCATCAAGCTGCTGCGCGAGGGCGCTTTGCAGGGCATCTTCCTGCAGGAAGCGGTCGGCCAGGGTATCGACGGCACCGAACAGGTCCATCGAGCCCTCCAGGGCCAGCCCACCACCCGCGACCTGGCGTTGGTGATGCCACTGGTGACCAGCGAGACGCTGAAGGACCCGCAAACGCTCAAGACGCTGGAGCGGGTATATCCGCCGTCTGCCGGGGCCTATTGAAACCACCCTCGCCGCTCGTTATCGACGTCCGCCTCGACAAGGATTCGCCATGCACGATCTGCCTTTCATCGATGCCCATCACCATCTCTATGACCTGACGCGCAACTACTATCCCTGGCTACAGGACGGGGTCAAGCCCATCGTCTTCGGCGATTACACTGCGATCTGCCAGAGCTACCTGGTGGAGGATTTCCTGGCCGACGCCAGGCGGCAGAACGTGGTGAAGTCGGTGCACCTGGATGTGGGCTACGACCCACGCAACCCCGTGGGCGAGACCCGCTGGCTGCAAGAGATGGCGGACCGCCACGGTTTTCCCCATGGCATCGTCGGCTACGCTGACCTGTCGCGGGAGGACGTCGCCGACCTCCTCGACGCCCACGGCGAGCATCGCAATTTCCGGGGTATTCGTCAGTCGCTGAACTATCATCCCGACCCGACCAAGACGTACCTCGACCGCCCCGGTGTCTCCAACGAAGCAGCCTGGCGACGCGGCTTCGCGGAACTGGCCAAGCGCGGACTGTCATTCGACCTGCAGATCTATTACCCGCAGATGGAAGACAGTTATCAGTTGGCCAAGGCTTTTCCGGATACCCAGATCATCCTCGACCACACCGGGATGCAGGTCGACGGGCCGGCGCACTTCCAGGCGTGGCGCTCGGCCATGAGCCGACTGGCCCAGGCGCCCAACGTGGCCTGCAAGATTTCCGGATTGGGCATGGGTGACTGGCAATGGACGCCGGAAAGCATCCGACCCTATGTACTGGCCGCGATCGAGATCTTCGGCGTGGAGCGCTGCATGTTCGCCAGCAACTTTCCGGTGGACAAGCTCTTCAGCAGCTACGACGCCCTCATCGAGGCGTTCAAGTCCATTACCGCGGACTTCAGCCATGCCGAGCGCCTGCGCCTGTTCCACGATAATGCCGAGCGCTTCTATCGACTCTAAGCCTTCCGGTTGTAGAAGGGTACTCGCCAACCCCCTTGGAGCCCTGCCAACCAGGGATTGAATGCGTAACAGCGGAGCCTAGGCCGTACCGCTCAACCGCAACCAGCCCAAGCCCTCATCGAGGGTGTCGCGCGTTTACGGTAAGCGGCTATCGGCTGTTTGGCCGACCGCCGAGCCGTACCCGCGCGGAGTTCCTTCCCGAAGGGCGCGCACCGCGCAAGCTTGCCTGTAGCGCGGGCGCCGCTGGAACTCCGGGCCCAGCCGTTTCAGCACCTTCGTCGAGCGCCTGTGAGCCTTGCGTACAGGCTCAGAGTGGAGCCCCGCCCCGCATAGCGCCGCAGGCGGAAGGTCTACCACGCCATCCTTCGATAGTCCGGCTGCTGATAATCGCGACACTTCGCTCCTGCATTTGAAAGATGCGCCAGCCAAGAACGGTCGTTCGGATATTACACGAGTCCGGCCGGCCGCCACGCTACCTATGTCTGAGCTCTTGAAGCGGCCTCCGTGGGTCCCAGAGAGCACGATGAACCAATGCTTGGCGGGACTCGTTGAGTGGGTCAAGGGTCATGCCCCGCTGCCGGATCGTAACCTCCAGCCAAGGGCGGTCAGCCTAAACGCGGTATGCCCTTTGGCGGCCACTGCCAGCCGCACTCGTCTCGGTAGACGCTAGATACGTCAGGCCGACGCGGGTGATCGAGACTGCCGCTGATTGAGACGGTATCAACGCCCTGATGACGAAAGCCGGACTGGACATCGATGTCTAGGCATTGATGTCCAGTCCGCGTAGCGGGCGGAGTGTCTTTCTGCACCAAGCCAGGCAGGTTGCTCTGGCTGCTGGAGTCGGGCTTCAACAGCGATAGGCACGGTTCGGGTTCGGGCGTCAGTCGTAGGCTGTAGCCGCCGAAGCAATCCCCCGAGATCACCTACCCGAGGCCAACGCTGTGCCGATTCGCCAACTGGGCAGAGGCATCACGAGAATGCGCCTGGGGTAGGCGCTGGATTAGGAGGAAAGGCCCCGCCGAGGCGAAGTTGCTCGGCGTGCGCGGTCGCCTCGAACGACCGCGCAGCCAGGCCTCTTACAGCCAGCCCTTGATCTGCTGGCAGACCGCGGTGGTGGAGATGCCGTAGCGGTCGTGCAGGGTCGGTAGCGCCCCGGCGTCGAGGAAGGCGTCGGGCAAGGCGATCTGGCGGAAGGTGGGCGTCACGCCGTTGCGCAACAGGGTGGTCGCGACGGCCTCGCCCAGGCCGCCGATAACCGAATGATTCTCCGCCGCAACCACCAGTCGTCCCGGCTTGCGGGCTTCCGCCAGAATGGTGGCCTCGTCCAATGGCTTGATGGTCGGCACGTGCAGCACCGAGACGTCCACGCCATCCGCGGCCAGGGCCTCGGCGGCCTCCAGGGCGCGCATGGTCATCAGGCCGGTGGACACCACCAGCACGTCGCGTCCGGGGCGCACCACCTGAGCCTTGCCGAGCTGGAAGCGGTAGTCGTACCGGTCCAGCACCAGGGGCACGTTGCCGCGCAGCAGGCGCATGTACACCGGGCCCTGGTGGGCGGCGATGGCCGGTACCGCCTGCTCGATCTCCAGGGCATCGCAGGGGTCGATCACCATGAGGTTGGGCATGGCGCGAAAGATCGCCAGGTCGTCGGTGGCCTGGTGGCTGGGGCCGTAGCCGGTGGTCAGCCCGGGCAGGCCGCAGACGATCTTGACGTTGAGGTTCTCCTCGGCGATGGCCATGCAGATGAAGTCGTAGGCGCGGCGCGAGGCGAATACCGCATAGGTGGTGGCGAAGGGTACGCAGCCTTCGCGCGCCATACCGGCGGCGGCGCTCATCAGCAACTGCTCGGCCATGCCCATCTGGTAGAAGCGCTCGGGATGGGCCTTGGCGAAGAGGTGCAGGTCGGTGTACTTGGCCAGGTCCGCAGTGAGACCGACGATGTCCTGACGCTGTTCGGCCAGGGCCGCCAGGGCATTGCCGAACGGGGCTGGTCGGGTCGGCTGGCCCTCGGCGGCGATGCTGGCGATCATCGCCGAGGTGGTCAGGCGTGGCTTGGTGGCGGTGGTAGTCATCAGAAGTCCCTCCCGGCATCCAGGGCGTCGAGGGCCAGGGCCCATTCGTGCGCCTCGACGCGGATGAAGTGAGTCTTGTCGCGGGTTTCCAGGAAGGGCACGCCCTTGCCCATGCGGGTATCGCAGAGAATGATCCGGGGCTGCGGGCGAGGGTGCTGGCGGGCGCGGTCGAAGGCGGCGACCAGCGCCGCGCGGTCGTTACCATCGACGCGCTGGACGAACCAGCCGAAGGCCTGCCAGCGCTCGGCGAGTGGCTCGAACGCCAGGATCTCGCGGCAATGGCCGTCGGCCTGCTGGTTGTTCACGTCCACCAGGGCGATGAGATTGTCCAGTCGCCAGTGGGAGGCCGACATGGCTGCCTCCCAGGTCGAACCCTCGTTGAGTTCGCCATCGGACAGCAGGTTGTAGACGAAGGATGTCGACTGCTTGCGCTTGAGGCCGAGGCAGGCGCCCACGGCGATGCCCAGGCCCTGGCCGAGGGAACCGCCGGTGATCTCCATGCCGGGAGTGTAGGCGGCCATGCCCGACATGGGCAGGCGGCTGTCGTCGCAGCCATAGGTCTCCAGTTCTTCCTGCGGCACGATCCCGGCCTCGATCAGCGCGGCGTAGAGGGCGATGGCGTAGTGGCCGATGGACAGGTAGAAGCGATCGCGCCCTTCCCACTCGGGGTCCTGGGGCTGGTAGCTCAGGGCGTGGAAGTAGGCGACGGCGAGGACGTCGGCGACGCCCAGGGCCTGGCCGACATAACCCTGGCCCTGGATCTGGCCCATGCGCAGGGCATGGCGGCGGATGTTGTGGGCGCGCTCGGCCAGCGAGAGCGTTGCGAGCTGTGGCGAAGAAACGGTCATGATCTGTACCTCGATTAGCGATTGACCAGGGCGGCGGGAATGCGCAGGACCAGCGTGGCGCCGATCACCAGCACCCCGGTGATGAGGAACATGCCGATGGCGCTGGAGCCGGTGCTGGTGGTGATCCAGCCGATCAGGTAGGGCGAGCAGAAGCCGGCCAGGTTGGCGAAGCTGTTCACCGCGGCGATGCCCGCGGCGGCGGTGACCCCGCCCAGCAAGGTGGTAGGCAGCATCCAGAACAGCGAGGACGCCGACAGGATGCCGGCCGCGGCCAGGCACAGGCTGAGGATCGACAGGGTGACGTTGTGGCCGAAAACCGCGGCGAGGCTGAGGCCGCAGGCGCCCAGCAGCATGGGAATCACCAGGTGCCAGCGGCGCTCGCGATGCCTGTCCCCACTGCGCCCGGCCAGCAGCATGGCGACGATGGCGCACATATAGGGCAGGCTGGTGAGCAGGCCGATGTGCAGCGGATCGGCGACACCGGAGTTGCGCACCAGGGTCGGCAGCCAGAAGGTGATGGCGTACTGGCCCATGACCACGCAGAAGTAGATGGCGGCCAGCAGCCACAGCCGGCGATCCCGGATGAAGTCGCGCACGCTGGCGTGTTCGGTCTTGTGCTGGTTGTCCTCGGCCAGTTCCTTCTGGATCAGCGCCTTTTCCTCGTCGTCCAGCCAGGTCGCCTGGTGCACGCCATCCTTGAGATAGCCGAGCACCATCAGCCCTACCACTACCGTGGGGATGGCTTCGATGACGAACATCCACTGCCAGCCGGCCCAGCCGTGGACGCCGGCGAACTGATTCATGATCCAGCCCGACAGCGGTCCGCCGATCATCCCCGACAGCGGAATGGCGACGAACCAGAGCACCGTCATGCGGGCCCGGCGGTAGGAGGGAAACCAGTAGGTGAGATAGAGCAGCAGCCCGGGCGCTAGGCCGGCCTCGGCCACGCCGAGCAGGAAGCGCAGCAGATAGAACTGCCAGGCCGTCTCGACGAAGGCGAACATCCCGGAAAGGATGCCCCAGGTGATCATGATGCGGGCGATCCAGCGGCGGGCGCCGACCTTGTGCAGGATGATGTTGCTGGGCACCTCGCAGAGGAAATAGCCGAGGAAGAACATGCCGGCGCCGAGGCCGTAGACGGCTTCGCTGAGGGCCAGGTCGTTCATCATCTGCAGCTTGGCGAAGCCGACGTTGACCCGGTCCAGATAGGCGCAGAAGTAGCACAGCATCAGGAAGGGCATCAGCCGCCAGGCGGTCTTGCGATAGGCATTGGCGCGCGCCGAGGTGGCCGCTGCCAGGGTGAGCGTGGTCATGGTCTGATCTCTTGTTGTTATGGGCGCCGCAGCCGCGGGCGCCCTTGTCGATGCAGAGCGTTGAGAACGAGGGGGCGATCAGTGGATCAGCATGCCGCCGTTGACGTCCAGGGTGACGCCGGTCAGGTAGCCGGAAAGATCGCTGGCCAGGAACAGCGCGGCATTGGCCACGTCCTTGGGCTCGCCGAGGCGACCCAGGGGGATGCCGTCGATGATCGACTGGCGGCGCTCGTCGTGCATCAGCCCGCCGGTGATATCGGTCTGGATCAGACCGGGGGTCAGGGCGTTGACGCGGATGCCGTCCGGCCCGAATTCCCGTGCCATGGCCTTGGTCAGGCCCAGCACCCCGGCCTTGGCGGCGCTGTAGTGGGGACCGCCGAAGATGCCGCCGCCGCGCTGGGCGGACACCGAGGACAGGCAGACGATGCTGCCACCGCCCTGCGCGCGCATGGCCGGGATCACCGCCTGGGACATCAGCAGGGTACCGCGCAGATTGACGTCGAGGATGCGGTCGTAGTCGGCGCGGCCGATCTCCAGGGTCTTCACCGGCTGGGTGATGCCGGCATTGTTGACCAGCACGTCGAGGCGACCGTAGTGGGCGAGCGCCTGGTCGACGGCGGCCCTGACCTGGGCTTCGTCGGCCACGTTGGCGGCCAGGCCGAGGTGGCCTTCCCCGAGGCTGGCGGCGGCATCGCGAGCGGCGCTGGCATCGAGATCGAGGATGATGACCCGCGCGCCCTGGGCGGCGAAGGCCTGGGCGGTGGCGCGGCCGATACCGCGGGCGGAGGCGGCGCCGGTGACGAGGGCGATCTTGTCTTGCAGCAGCAGGGAGTGCAGGGGCATGACGCTATCCTTCTTGTTGTTGTGGAGGGCTGTCGCTGAAGGTCAGAGTGCCCCTGCCCCGGGGCCCCAGCAACGCAGCCTGCGTCAGACCGTGCTGAAAAAAAATCATGCCTGCGACTTGGCAGTCGGGTCTTACCCCTTGAGAATCGACCTCGAACTGGCCACAGGACCCGCAACTCATGGATTCCGGCAAGCCGCTTTCCCTGCCACCCCTGAAAGCCCTTCAAGCCTTCGAGCAGACCGCCCGCTTCGCCAACGTCGCCCGCGCCGCCGAGCAACTGGCGCTGACGCCCTCGGCGGTCAGCCATCAGCTGGCCAAGCTGGAGGCCCTGGTGGGACGCGCCCTCTTCGTCCGCGGCGCGCGCGGCATGACGCTGACACCCGCCGGGGAGCAGTACCTGGAAGAGGTCAGCGAGGTGCTGCACCGGCTGGCCATGGCCACGGATCGCGCGGCCAGCGACGCCGGCCTGGAATGCCTGCGCCTGCACTCGGCGCCGAGCTTCGGCCTGCTCTGGCTGATGCCACGGCTGGAACAGTTCCGCCAGAGTCATCCCGATCTGCAGATCAACCTCTCCTGCTCCTACGAATCCCTGCATTTCAGCCGCGACAAGGTCGACATCGACATCCGCCACGGTCTGCCCAGCTGGCCGAACCTGGAGATCCGTACCCTGCAGCGCGAACGCCTGGCGGTCCTGGCCGCGCCGCAGTTGCTGGAAAAGCGCCCGATCCACTCGCCGGCGGATCTGTTGCACAGCGAGCTGATCCTGTCCGAGGCCACCCTGATGAAGTGGCCCAACTGGTTCGCCCAGCAGGGCCTGGCGCTGCCGGAACGCCCCTACACCCTGAGTTTCGATCGCTCCTACATGACCCTGGAAGCCGCCCGCCATGGCCTGGGCTTCGCCCTGGAGAGCACGGTGCTGGCGGCGGACTATCTGGCCCGCGGCGATCTGGTGCGGGTGCTGCCCCAGGATGACGACCTGCCGGTGGCCGCTCACCACCTGGTTTTTCCCCGGGCGCACTCGCGCTACGCCCGGGTGCGGCGCTTTCTCGACTGGCTGCAACAGGAGCTGGGTCAGCCCTTCGAGTACTAGCCTGCCGGCAGCCGCTCCCGGAGCAAGGCCACGAAGGCCTGGGCCGCCGGGGTGAGGCTGCGGCCGGTGGGCGTGAGGATGCCCAGCGGCCGGGCCAGGCTCTCGCCGCGGACCGGCAGGGCCACCACCGGCGCCTCGCCGTCGGCCGATTCCGGCAGCAGGGCCAGCCCCTGCCCGGCCGCTACCAGCGCCAGCAGGGTGCTCATGTAGTTGGCCTCCAGCGCCGCCACCAGGCGCAGGCCGGCGGCGGCGAAGGCGAAGTCCAGGCACTCGCGCACGCTGCTGTCACGCCCCGTGAGCAGCAGGGGCACGGCGTCGAGTTCGGCCAGGGTGATCTCGGTGCGGCCCGCCCAGGGATGGTCGCGGGGGACGAACAGCTGCAGGTGATCGACGTAGAGCGGCTGGAAGTCCAGGCCCAGGGCGCGCGGGCGGACACCGATACCCAGGTCCACCTGCCCTTCCCGGACCAGCGCCTCGACCCGCCCGGCCACCACGTCCTGCAGGCGGACCTCGATGGCCGGATGACGCGCCTGGAAGGTCTTCAGCAATTCGGGAAAGGGCCCCATGAAAAAGGACGGCAAGGCGGCCAGGGTGATCCGCCCGCGGCGCAGACCGGCCAGGTCCCGGGCGTGGGTCTGGACATCGCCCAGGTCCACCAGGATGCGCTCCAGGGGGCCGCGCAGTTCTTCCCCGGCGGTGGTCAGCTGGACCCGCCGCGGGGTGCGCTCCAGCAGCTGCACCTCCAGCCAGGCTTCGAGTTGCTGAATCTGCACGGTGAGCGCCGGAGGTGACAGGTGCAATTCCTCAGCCGCCCGGGCGAAGGAGCCCTGGCGGGCCACGGCGAGAAAGGCCTGCACATGCTGGAGCAGATTCTTCATTTTGTTTTTCTGAACGCTGCTTCGGAAGATTCCAATTTACAGGACCTCGGACGTCTTCGAATACTGGACCCACAACAACAAAACCTCCCGTGCGCCCGCCCGCCGCGCCACGGTCCAAGGAGTCCGCCATGCTCGCCCTGCTCGGTGTCGTCACCATTCTCGCGTTGCTCGTCGCGGTCATGAGCAAACGCGTCTCGCCCCTGGTCGCCCTGATCGTCATCCCCATCGCCGCGGCCCTGATCGGTGGCTTCGGCCTGGGCACCAGCGCCTTCATCATCGCCGGCATCAAGGGCGTCGCCCCGGTGATCGGCATGTTCGTCTTCGCCATCCTGTTCTTCGGCATCATGACCGACGCCGGAATGCTCGATCCCATCATCGACCGCATCCTGCGCACCGTCGGCACCCGGCCGACGCGTATCGTCTGCGGCAGCGCCCTGCTCGCCCTGCTGGTGCACCTGGATGGCTCCGGCGCGGTGACCTTCCTGGTGACCATCCCCGCCATGCTGCCGCTCTATACCCGCCTGGGCCTGGACCGGCGCATCCTCGCCTGCGTGGCGGCCATGGCCGCCGGGGTCAACTTCCTGCCTTGGACCGGGCCGGTGCTGCGCTCGTCCGCCGCCCTGCACGTGCCGGTGGCCGAGCTGTTCCAGCCGCTGATCCCGGTGCAGCTGGTGGGCCTGGCCTTCGTCTTCGCCAGCGCCTGGTGGCTCGGGCGGCGCGAGGAGAAGCGCCTGACCCTGGCCGGCCAGGCGCCCTGGCTGGAAGGCAGTGGCGCCGGTGCCGCGCCGGAGCGGGTGCTCAGCGAGGCCGAGCGCGCCCTGCGTCGCCCAGGGCGCTTCTGGATCAACCTGCTGCTGACCCTGGTGGTGATGGGCGTGATGATCGCCGGCTGGGTCGATCCGGTGGTGATGTTCATGCTCGGCACCGTGGCCGCGCTGTGCCTGAACTACCCCTCGGTGGACGCCCAGAAGGCGCGCATCGACGCCCATGCCAAGACCGCCCTGACCATGGCCAGCATCCTGTTCGCCGCCGGGGTCTTCACCGGCATCATGCAGGGCAGCGGCATGCTCAAGGCCATGGCCCAGGTGGCGGTGGCCGGCATCCCGGCCGGGCATGGCCAACTGATCCCCGCGGTGGTGGGCTTTTTGTCCATGCCGCTGAGCCTGCTGTTCGATCCGGATTCCTTCTACTTCGGCGTCATGCCGGTGATCGCCGAGGTCGGCCGCAACCTCGGCGTCGATCCGGTGCAGGTGGCCCAGGCCTCGCTGCTCGGGGTGCACACCACGGGTTTCCCGGTCAGCCCGCTGACCCCGGCGACCTTCCTGCTGGTGGGCCTGTGCAAGCTGGACCTGGCCGATCACCAGCGCTTCACCATCCCCTTCCTGTTCGCGGCCTCGGTGCTGATGACCCTGACCGCCCTGCTCCTGGGAGTCTTCTAGATGAGCCGTCTTCTTCGCATCGGCTGCGGCGCCGGCTATTCCGGCGATCGCATCGAACCCGCCGTGGAGCTGGCCGAGCATGGCCGGCTCGACTACCTGGTGTTCGAATGCCTGGCCGAGCGCACCATCGCCCTGGCGCAACAGGCGCGGCTGGCCGATCCCGAGGCCGGTTTCGATCCGTTGCTGGAGGCACGGATGCGCCGCATCCTGCCGCTGCTACGCCACCCTGGGCGACCGCGCCTGCGGGTCGTCACCAACATGGGCGCCGCCCATCCCTCCGCCGCAGCGCGCAAGGTCGCGGCCCTGGCGCGGGAGCTGGGCGTGACCGGGCTGAAGATCGCCGCCGTGGCTGGCGACGACGTGCTGGCCCAGTTACCGGCCGACGCCCTGCTGGACAGCGGCCAGACCCTGGCCGAACTGGGCGACCGATTGATCTCGGCCAACGCCTACCTGGGCGTGGAAGGCATCGTCCAGGCGCTGGAGGCGGACGCCGATGTCATCATCACCGGCCGGGTGGCCGATCCCTCGCTGTTCCTGGCGCCGCTGGTGCATGAATTCGGCTGGGCGGCGGATGACTGGGCGCGTCGCGGACGCGGCACCCTGGTCGGCCACCTGCTGGAATGCGCCGGCCAGGTCACCGGTGGCTACTTCGCCGATCCCGGCTACAAGGACGTCCCCGACCTCGCCCGCCTGGGCTTTCCCCTGGCCGAGGTGGACGCCGACGGTCATGCGACCCTGACCAAGGTCGCGGGCTCTGGCGGCTGTGTGACCCCGGCGACCTGCACCGAACAGCTGCTCTACGAGGTCCACGACCCGGCGGCCTACCTGACCCCGGACGTCACCGCCGACTTTTCCGGCGTCGCCCTGCAGCAGTCCGCGCCCGACCGGGTCGCGGTCAGCGGGGCCCGGGGCAAGCCGCGCCCCGAACAGCTCAAGGTCTCTGTGGGTTATCGCGACGGCTGGCACGGCGAAGGCCAGATCTCCTATGCCGGCCCGGGCGCCGTGGGCCGGGCCAGGCTGGCGGCTGACGTGGTGCGCGAACGCCTGCAACTCTGCGGCGTAGCGGTCGAGGAGCTGCGCTGCGAACTGATCGGCTGCGACGCCCTGCACGGCGCGACCCTGGCCGCCCGTGCCTCTGGCGAACCCTGGGAGGTGCGCCTGCGGGTGGTCGGCCGCTGCGCCAGCCGGGCGGCGGCGGTGCAGATCGGCAACGAGGTGGAAACCCTCTACACCAACGGCCCGGCCGGCGGTGGCGGCGCCACCAAGGCGGTCCGCGAGGTCATCGCCGTGGCCTCGCTGCTGTGGCCGCGGGCGGCCGTCACCCCTACCCTGGAGCTGGAGACGCTGCCATGAAATTGCGCGAGATCGCCCACGTCCGTACCGGCGACAAGGGAGACATGTCGAACATGGCGGTGATCGCCTATCGCCGTGAAGACTTCGACCGCCTGCGCCGGGCCCTCACCACGGAACGGGTCGCGGCCTGGTTCGCCGACAGCCGCCCGGCCGCCGCCGCGCCGGTGCGCCGATACGAATTGCCGGCCCTGGGCGCGCTGAACTTCGTGCTGCCGGGCGCCCTGCGCGGTGGCGTCACTCGCTCGCTGGCGCTGGACGCCCACGGCAAGGGCCTGGGTGCGGCGCTGCTGGATCTGGAGCTGGAAGACTAGGCGTCAGCCATGGAAGCTGACGCACTGGTCGGACAGGTCGGTGATGAAGACACTGTCCTTGTCGAGCGGGACCTGGGCGCCCTTGCGCCGCAATTCATTGATGGCGTGCAGCAGGATCAGGTTGATCCGCTCGACCCGCAGGTCGTCGGCGCGGATCAGTCGCGTCACCCGGGCATTGTGATCGACATCGATGAGGGTGATCAGCAGGCCGTCATCCCTCTGCTCCAGCTGGTGACGCAGGGGGGGATCGAGCCGGGCCAAACGTTCGTGCAACTTGTCCATGCCGGGCCTCGCTAAACCCAGACGTTTACCCTCAAGGCTAGCCGTCACGCGAGGGAACGCAAGACCGCTGTGCTGGCGTTCTTCCTGGCGGGGCAAACGGCCAGGGAGAGGATTGGCGGCGCTGTCACGAAGCTGCCACTTGCGGCGGCCAAGCTGGGTACCCGATCTGCCCCGCCGTGGCCGAGGCCGCCCAATGGATACGCCTGTCGCCGTCGCCCCTCTTGCCCCTTCAGCCCACCCTGCCACCGTCCCGGTCGCTTTCCGCGTCCGGTCGGCGACGGCCCAGGGCCGGCGCATCGCCGAGGCCACCCAGCACCTGATCGCCCTCGGTCATCGGCGAATCCTGCTGGTCTCGCTCACGGAGCCTGACGCCCTCCGGGCGGAGGCCGAGTTGCGAGGTCACGGCGAGGTCATGCTGGCGACGGGGCTACCGCTGCTACCCCGTCTGGAGCTCGCTATGACGGCGCCACTGGACTGGCCGGAGTGGCGAAGCACCCTGGACGCCGTCGCGCCCACGGCGCTGCTGTGCACCCGCGCGGCACTCGTGCCACCGCTGGAGGCTGCCTTGCACGCCCATCACCCACTCTCTCCCGTGATCGTCGTCGCGCCGGATGCCGACGTAGCAGCTGTGGGTGCCATTCACCATTGAGCCCGAACGGAGGACCGGAAGCGCGGACCGGTCCAGGGCCTCCCTGCAGCCCCCTGAACAATTCGAACCGCGGATCGTCCATCCCCCCTGATCAGACTGCCGCAGCCTGCCCGAAGCTGAGCACCGCGGCCTCGGCCGCCGAACGGGACGCCTGCCAGGCGTGTGGCGTCTCGCCGTCCACCGCGGCCACCTTAACCGGCCGGCCGGAGCCCTGGCGGCGAAAGCACCGCGGGGCCAGCCGCGCGGGCTGTTCCCCCCACTTATTGGAAAGCCGTGGTGGCGAGACTGGGACGTGCCATCAGGCGCCGGTGGAAGGCCACCAGCCGCGAGCGGGCGGACCAGTCCGTTTCCGGCAGGCGAAAGCCCAGGTAGTCCAGGCCGACGGCCACCAGGTAATGGCTGAAATCGAGGTCCTCCGCGTCCAGCGTCGAAGTCTCCGCCAATCGCGCCAGCAGCCGGTCGATGGCCGCCAGCCGGCGGGCGCCCAGCACCGAGTCATCCTGGGCCGCGCCGCCATGCTTGCGGGCGATCACCGTGCCGAAGGCGGCGTCGATCAGGCCCTGGCCCAGACCGGCTAGTTGCAGGCGCTCGGCAGCGAGCGGAGCGCCGCCACCCAACTGGTGCAGAAGGACACAGATCAGCAGGGTCTCGCTGAGGGCGATGCCGTCATCAGTGATCAATACCGGGACCTTGTTGCCTGGGTTGGCTGCCAGCAAGGTCGGCTCTTCGCTCCAGGGATCGCTCCATACCAGCGCCAGTCGCTCGCCGAAGCCGGCTTCCAGGGCGGTGACGCGCGCGGCGCGGGCATAGGGCGAGGTCTGGTTCAGCAGCAATTGCATGGCGGACTCCTAGGCATGACTGGATAGGGAAAGCACGGCCGCCAGTGTAGTCGCTCGCTCGAGTGCCCGGCACGAACGGATCACGGTCAGCAGGACGGCGGCGATACGGTCGGTATGGGATAGCCCCCCGCCTCCGGCTCTTCGCCGAAGACGTCCGGGTCCCGCTCGTGACAACGCCGCTCCGCGTCCTGACCGGCCAGGCGGCTGCGCACCGCCTCGAGGAAGGGAATGACCGCCTATCCGCGCGAGCAGCTGCGGGCTGACGCCTGGGCGGGTCGCCTCAGACCTGCCCCAACCACTGCAGCACCAATCGATAGAGGTGCTGCGGCCAGCGCGACCACCAGCCGCCCTGCTCCGCCGCTTCCAGCGCCACCAGTGGCCGGCTCTGGATGACCCGCTCGCCCGCCACCAACTCCAGCCGCCCCACCACGGCGCCTTGGGCGATAGGCGCCACCAGCGGCTCGTCCAGCACCAGTCGGCGTTCCGGCGGCTGCTGGCCCTTGGGCCGGGTCAGCACCACGTCCCGGGTCACGCCCACCGGCAGGCTCGACCGCTCGCCCTCCCATACCGCCGGCGTGCCCAGGGCGACGCCGGCCTTGTCGAAGGTCTGGTTCTCGAAGAAGCGATAGCCGTAGGTCAGCAGCTTCTGGGTATCGGCGGCCCTGTTGTTCAGGGAGTTGGAGCCGAACACCGCGGTGATCAGCCGGCGCCCATCCCGCTGCGCCGAGGTCACCATGCAGTAGCCGGCCGCCTCGGTGTGGCCGGTCTTGAGGCCGTCCACGGTGTGATCGCGCCAGAGCAGCAGGTTGCGATTGGGCTGGCGGATGCCGTTCCAGGTGAAGTACTTCCTGGCGTACAGCTCGTAGTAGGCCGACTCGTCCTGGATGATCGCGCGGGCCAGCAGCGCCATGTCGAACGGCGAGGAAAAGTGCGCGGGATCGGGCAGTCCGGTGGGATTGATGAAATGGCTGTCGTGCAGGCCGAGGCGCTGGGCGGTGGCGTTCATCAGGCTGGCGAAGCTCTCCTCGCTGCCGGCGATGTGTTCGGCCAGGGCCACGCTGGCGTCGTTGCCCGAATCGATGACGATGCCCTGCAGCAGGTCGTGGATGGAGACCTGGCTGCGCGGATCGAGGAACATCCGCGAGCCCTCGGTGCGCCAGGCGTGCTCGCTGACGGTGACCTGATCGTCCGCCGCGAGCCTTCCCGCCTGGATGTCGCGGGTCGCCACGTAGACGG
Source organism: Pseudomonas oryzihabitans (assembly GCA_036946245.1). Lineage (GTDB taxonomy): Bacteria > Pseudomonadota > Gammaproteobacteria > Pseudomonadales > Pseudomonadaceae > Chryseomonas > Chryseomonas oryzihabitans_G. Next base: position 2,953,100 of record JAQIJM010000001.1, on the reverse strand, counting down.
TCATCAGCTTGGTCAGGCTGGCCGGCGGCAGATGTTCATGGGAATTCTCCTCGGCGATCACCTGGCCGGTGGTGGCATCCAGCAATACCCAGGCCTTGGCCGAGAGTTGCGGTGGCGCGGGAATCAGGACATCGGCGGTGGGCGCGGCGTCCACCTGGCCCAGCCAGGCGAGACCCAGGGCAACGAAGCCCAGGCGTACGAAGGGGCGTTTCACGAGCGGCGGTTCCGGTTCGGCAGGACGGCCCGCCACCCTAGGCAAGCCCTGCCCGGGGCTCAAATGAAGGAAAATGAAGAAAAATTTAGGTAGGTACCGGCGCTCACTCGCCGCTGGCGATGATCACCCGCGCCCCCGTCGGCGCGGCGGCTTCGATGCTGAGGTGGAAGCCGTGCAAGCGGACGATGGCCGCCACCAGCGACAGGCCCAGGCCGTAACCCGGCTGCTGGCGACTGGCATCGCCGCGATAGAGCCGGCGCAGGACGCTGTCCCGCTCGTCCTCGGGGATGCCGGGTCCGTCGTCGAGCACCTCGATGCGCACCGCGCCGCCCAGGCCGATGGCCAGCAGGCGGACCTGTCCGCCGACCGGCGCGAACTTGATGGCGTTGTCCAGCAGATTGACCAGCGCCTCGAACAGCAACTCGGCGTCACCCTGCACCTCCGGCAATCCCTCGCCCAGTTCCAGGCTCAGGGTCTGGGCCTTTTCCTGGGCCAGCGGCTCGTAGAACTCGTGGACCTGGCGCAGCAAGGCCGCCAGGTCCAGCGGCGCGAAGGCCATGCGCCGCCGGGTGTCCTCCAGCTCGGAGATGCGCAACAGGCCCTGGAAGCGCGACATCATGGCCTCGGTCTCGGCCAGTGCCTCGCCCAGGCTTTCCGCCTGGGGTTCGGCCAGCGGCAATTGCCGCAACTGGTGCAGCCGCGCGCGCAGGCGCGTCAGGGGCGTGCGCAGGTCATGAGCGATGCCATCGCAGACGCCCTTCACCTCGTGCATCGAGCGCTCCAGCTGCGCCAGGGTGGTGTTGACCGCATCGGCCAGCATGTCCAGCTCGTCGTGACGCGGTGACAATGGCAGGCGCTCTGCCAGGTGGCCGGCGACGATGCGTTCCAGGCTGCTCTGCAGCCGCTCCACCCGCCGCAAGGGTCGCCGACGCAGCAGGTGCCAGCCGATCAGGCCGGGGATCAGGGTCAGCGACAGGCCCCAGAACAGCGCCTGGCCGATGATGCCGCCCACTGCCGAGATGGAGCCGCCGTCACGGGCCAGCACCAGGAGGCGCCCGTCCGGGCGGCGTTGCAGGAAGGCGTGGCTGCTGCGGGTTTCGTCCAGCGCATCGGCGGTCTTCAGGCCCCGTCGCAGATAGTGCACCCGGCCATCGTCCGGCAGGCTGCGCAGCAATTTCACCAGGTTACCGGCAAGATAACGGCCGTCGGCCTCGAACAGGCCATAGGCGTCGATGCCGGGGATGGAATAGCTTTCGCTGGCCTGCAACTCGGTGAGCAGATCGGCGTCGGCCACCTTGCGATAGTAGTGTGCCCGCTGCAGCAGGGTGCGCTCCGCCACCGCGCCCAGGTAGCCGGAGATCTGCCAGTAGAGCACCCCGGTGAAGACCGCGCCCCAGGCGGCGAAGAACAGCGCATAGAGCGCCAGCAGGCGGCTGCTGCCCGAGCGCCAGCGCCTAGTCCGGGACGACGAGGACATAACCCGCTCCCCGTACCGTGTGCACCAGCGGCCGGCCGCCGCCCTCGATCTTGCGTCTGAGGCGGCCCATGTGCACATCGATGATGTTGGTGCCCGGATCGAAGTGATAGCCCCAGACCTGCTCGAAGAGCATGGTGCGGGTCACCAGTTGCCCGGCGTGGCGCATCAGGTAGGTGAGGATCTTGAACTCGGTGGGCAGCAGGGCGATGGCTTCCCCGCCGCGGGTGAGGGTGTTCTCGATCAGATCCAGGGTCAGGTCCCCCGCCTGCAACTGATGGCGGGCGGCTTGCGCGGCCGGACGCCGCAGCAGGGCCTCCAGGCGCGCCACCATTTCCACCAGGGAAAACGGCTTGGTCAGGTAGTCGTCGCCGCCGCATCTGAGACCGCGGACACGCTCGTCGACGTCGGACAGGGCGCTGAGCATCAACACCGGGGTGGCGATGCCCAGGCCGCGCAGGGTACTGACGATGGTCAGGCCATCGAAGTCCGGCAGCATGCGGTCGAGGGTGATGATGTCGTGGCCACCGGCGATGGCGGCGGCCAGGCCGTCGCGGCCGGTGCTTTCCCAACGGACCCGGTAATGCTGGGCCTGGAGTTCGCTGGCGATGGCGTGGGCGGTCACCTCGTCGTCTTCGATGACCAAAGCCTGGGTCATGATGGCCTCTGGATCTGGCGCCCGGTCTGGCGGACCGCACACCCTAGGGAAAACGCCCGGACGGGTAAATTAAATTTTTCTTCATTCGGACTAACGCGCATCGGACTCGCCCGCGGTCTATCGTCGGTCTTTTCCACCGTGAGTCTCTGCCATGTTCCGACGTCTATCCTCCCTCGCCCTGGGCGCCCTGTTGCTGGCCACCACCACCCCGTTGCTGGCTGCACAGCCCACCACCCTCACCATCCTCAGCTCGGGTGGCATCATGGGCGCCATTCGCGCGGTGGCCCCGGCCTATGAAAAGGCCACCGGGGTGAAACTCGAGATCGCCGCCGCACCGTCCATGGGCGATACGCCCCAGGCCATCCCCCAGCGCCTGGCCCGCAACGAACCGGCCGACGTGGTGCTGATGGTGGGTTCGGCGCTGGACAAGCTGATCGCCGATGGCCAGGCCGTGAAGGACAGCCGCGTCGACCTAGGCCAGTCGTTCATCGCCATGGCGGTGCGCAAGGGTGCGCCCAAGCCGGACATTTCGACCATGGACGCCTTCAAGCAGACCCTGGAAAACGCCCAGTCGGTGGCCTATTCCGACAGTGCCAGCGGCGTCTACCTGGCGCACATCCTCTTTCCGCGCCTGCAGCTGAGCGATGCCTTCAAGGCCAAGGCGCGCATGATCCCGGCCACTCCCGTGGGTGAGGTGGTGGCCCGTGGCGAAGCCCAGCTGGGCTTCCAGCAGCTGAGCGAACTCAAGCCGGTGCAAGGCATCGACATCGTCGGCCTGATCCCCGACCAGGCGCAGAAGATGACCCTCTATTCCGGCGCCGTGGTCAGCAAGAGCACCCAACCGGATGCCGCCCGTGCCCTGCTCACGTACCTGGCGTCGAAGGACGCCGCCAAGGCCATCGAAGACAGCGGCCTCAAGCCCATTCCCGTGCAGTGAGCCCTCCGGGAGTCGCCCGGGCGGCGACTCCTCCCCCCTTCCCTTGAGCTACCAGAGCGCCAGGTCGTAGGTCAGGTACAGACGATTGCTGTCGCGGCCCCGTGCGAAGTCCGCGCGATAGACGTAGTTGCGCAGCTTGGCGCCGAAGCCCTTGAGCGGCCCCTTGGGTACCACGTAGGCCAGCTCCACGTCGCGCTCCCACTCGTGCAGTCCCTCGTTGCCGGAGCGACCGTTGTCACCGCTGATGTAGCGGGTCATGAAGGTCAGCCCGGGTAGCCCCACGGTCTTGAAGTCGTAGACGTAGCTGAGCAGCCAGCTCCGCTCGTCTTCCTCGATGAATTTGCCGATGCCGACGTTGCTGAAGGAATAGACGGTGGCGCCGCCGATGTACGGCAGGCCCGCGTCGCCGCTGAGCTGCTGTAGCCCCGCACCGAAGGTATGGCCGCTGTGGGCATAGGTCAGCTGGCCGCTGAGCATGGCGTTGTCGATCTTGCCCGCGTGGGCCGCACCGGCGTCACGACTCCTGAAGTAGCGCAGGTCGCTGGTCAGGACGCCACCCGCCAGCGGCAGGTCGTGCTGGAGGCCGGCGAAGTCCTGGCGATAGAAGTCGTTCAGCTCGCCATGGAAGTAGCTGATCCGCAGAGTCGTGCTCAGCTGGTAGTCCGCCCCGGCGTAGCTGAAGTCGCCCGACTGCCCGCCGTTGTAGCCATCGGCGAAGAGGCCGTTGCTGTCGGTCGAGTCGCGCAGCTTGAAACGGTCCAGCTGCGCGAGGGTCAGGGTCAGCCCGGCGATGTCGTCGCTGGTCAACTGGGTGCCCTGGTAGGTCTGGGGCAGCAGGCGGGCGTCGTTGTAGACCAGTACCGGGGTCTTGGGCAGCAGGGTACCGTGCTTGACCACCGTCTTGCCCAAGCGCGCCTTGGCGGTGGCGCCGAAGGAGCTGGCCTCCGCCGCCGCCCGCCCGTCGCCGTGTACCGGCAGGAGGCCGGTGCCGCTGCGTCCCCGCCCGGAGTCCAGGCGCAGCCCGAGCAGGCCGAGGGCGTCCAGGCCGAAGCCGACGGTGCCCTGGGTGAAGCCCGAACGGTAGTCCAGCAGGAAACCCTGGGCCCATTCGGTGCGCTCGCTCTTGGCGGTGGCGGCGGCGCGGGCGCTCAGGCCCTGTTCATCGCGGAAGTTCTCGTTGAAGTAGACGTTGCGCAGTTGCAGCTTGAGCTTGCTGTCTTCGAGGAAGCCATCGGCATCGGCGAAGGGCACAACCGCGCACAGGGCGGCGCAACCCGCGCCACGCTTGAGGAGTCGGGACATGGAATTTCTCTTGTTGTTGTCGAAAGCAGGTGCTGGGAGCCCCGGTGCGCGGGCGCGCACCGGTTCCCGGGGGATCAGACGAAGAAGGAGATGGCGCCGGTGAGCAGCGCCAGGGCCGTGATGACCAGGGAGGTCAGCACGGCCCATTTGACGGTGGCCTTCTGGAAGTCGCCAATGTCGCGGTCGACCATGCCCACCAGCAACAAGGTGGACGCCACCAGCGGACTCATCAGGTGCACCGGCTGGCCCAGCACCGAGGCGCGGGCGATCTCCACCGGATCGATGCCGTAGGCCGCGGCGGCGTTGGCCAGGATGGGCACCACGCCGAAGTAATAGGCATCGTTGGACAGCACGAAAGTCAGCGGCATGCTGGTGATGGCCACCACCAGCGGGAACCAGTGCCCCCAGGCCGGCGGAATCCAGTCGACCAGGGTCTGGGCCAGCGCATCGACCATCTTGGTGCCCGAGAAGATGCCGGCGAAGATGCCCGCGGCGAACACCAGCAGCACCACGGTCATGGCGTTGCCGGAGTGGGCCAGGATGCGCTCCTTCTGCAACTCCAGCTGCGGGTAGTTGATCATCAGCGCCACCACGAAGCCGATCATGAACAGGATGGCCGCGTGCATGATGCCCATGACCAGGGCGGTCATCACCGCGATCACCAGCACCAGGTTGACGTAGGCCAGGCGCGGCCGTTTGGTCGGCGAGTCGCCGAGGATCTCCTCGATGTAGCACTTGCCACCGGCCGCCCCACCGCTCTCCAGGGCGACGTTGCCAATGCGCGCGCGCTCGCGGCGACCGAGCAGGAAGGCGGTGAAGACCACCCAGGCCGCCCCGCCGATCACCGTGGGCAGCATGGGGATGAAGTAGGCCGTGGCGTCCAGCCCCAGGGCCGCGATGGCGCGGGTGGCCGGGCCGCCCCAGGGACTCATGCCGCTCATGATGCTCAGCGAGAGCATGGCGACGGTCGCCAGCACCATGGGATTCATGCCGATGCGCTTGTACAGCGGCAGCATGGCCGCGCAGGTGATCATGTAGGTGGTGGTGCCGTCGCCGTCCAGGGCCACCAGCAGCGAGAGCAGCGCGGTGCCGATGGCGATCTTCACCGGATCGCCGTTGACGCGCTTGAGGATCTTGCGGATCAGCGGATCGAACAGCCCGGCATCGATCATCAGGCCGAAGAAGAGGATGGCGAACAGCAGCAGGGCCGCCGAGGGCGCCACCATCTTCAGGCCGTCGAGCATCATCTTGCCCGTGGTCGGGGCGAAGCCGCCGATGAGGGCGAAGACGATGGGCACCACGGTGAGCGCCACGATGGGCGACAGCCGTTTACTCATGATCAGGTAGGTGAAGGTCACCACCATGATCAGACCGAGGAGAGCGAGCATGAGCGTATCCCTTAGTTCTTGTTGTGCGTTCTTATCGTAAGAGCGGCTGCGGGCGGCGCAGCCGACCCCGTCCTCCGGCCAGCTGACGGCGCGGAGGTGGGGCTACAGCGGTGAAGGCTTCAGCGAATGGCGATCAGCCGTGCGGGCGGACGTCCGGCGCAACCCACTCGGCGGCATCGGGCACCGCCTGGGGTTCGGCCTTGCCGCTGGCCAGGGTACGCATGAGCTTCTCCCGGTCGCAGGCGCCTTCGGAGAGCGAGATCACCACGGTGGCCACGGCGTTGCTGGCCAGGCTGGTGAGGGCGCGGGCTTCGGACATGAAGCGGTCGATGCCGATCAGCAACGCCAGGCCGGCCAGGGGGATGTCGTGGATCACGGTGAGGGTCGAGGCCAGGGCGACGAAGCCGCTGCCGGTCACCCCCGCCGCGCCCTTGGAGGACAGCAGCATGATCGCCAGCATGGTCAGGGTCTGGCCGACGCTGAGGTCGATGTTGCAGGCCTGGGCGATGAAGATGGCCGCCAGCGACAGGTAGATGGCGGTGCCGTCCAGGTTGAAGGAGTAGCCGGTGGGCAGCACCAGGCCGACCACGCCCTTCTTGCAGCCCAGGCCTTCGAGCTTTTGCAGCATGCGCGGCAGCACCGGCTCGGTGGACGAGGTACCCAGCACCACCAGGAATTCCTCGCGGAAGTAGCGCAGCAGCTTCCACAGGCTGAAGCCCTGGGCCCGGCAGATGGCGCCCAGCACCACGAAGACGAAGAAGGCGCAGGCGACGTAGAGGGTCATGATCAGCTTGGCCAGGGAGCCCAGCGAGGTGATGCCGTACTGGCCGACGGTGAACGCCAGGGCACCGAAGGCCCCCACCGGGGCGAAGCGCATCAGGTAGCCGAAGATGCGGAAGACCATCTGCGACGCCGACTCCAGCACGTTCAGCACCGGCTTGCCGCGCTCGCCCATGGACGACAGGGCGAAGCCGCAGAGCACGGCGATGAACAGCACCGGCAGCACTTCACCCTTGTTGAACGCCCCCATGAAGGTGTCCGGGATGATGTGCATGAAGAAGTCGACCACGCTCAGTTTGGCCGCCGAGGCGGTGTACTGGGCGATGCCCACGGTGCTCAGCGTCGCCGGATCGATGTTCATGCCCGCGCCGGGCTGGAACAGATAGACCGCGCCGAGGCCGATGAACAGGCTGATCACGGTCAGCACCAGGAACAGCAGTAGCGTCTTGCCCATCAGCCGGCCCAGGGTGCTCTTGTCGGTCATCCCGGCGATGCCGGTGACGATGGTGCAGAACACCACCGGGGCGATCATCATCTTGACCAGCTTGATGAAGGCATCGCCCAGCGGCTTGAGGGCCACCGCCTGTTGCGCCCAGAAGTGACCGACCAACACCCCGAGCACCACGGCGCAGAGGATCTGGAAGTACAGCGATTTGGCGAGTTTCATGAGGCATCACCCATTATTGAAGTTGTGCGGATGCGCTTGGGGTTTGGGGGGGGGTTCGGCTCAGCCGGCGAGCCTCCGCGCGGTGGGCGCGTAGACATGACCGGAAAACAGTCGGCGCGCGGTCCGGACGACCGAGGCCTGGATGGTAGTGCCGTCCGCGCCGCCGCGCGACAGGACGACGTCGATCCCGCCGCTGGGATGCTCCAGCCGGACCTGGGTCAGGTCACGCGCCGATTCGCCGAGCAGCGCCATCACCACCGTTTCCGGGGTGACGCAGGCGGTGGCCAGACCGATGGAGCCGGTGATGGCCAGCGCCCGATGGCAGCTGTGCGGCATGAAGTAGCGCACCTGCAGGGTGCCGCCGTGCTGCGGCCGGGAGATCAGCACCGGCTTGGGAATCACCTTGCCACTGACGTCGCCCAGGCCCATGGCCCGACCCGCCTGCAGGCGCAGCGACTCCAGCCGGGCCAGCAGCGCCGCATTGGCGTCCAGCTCGGCCGGCCGCTCGCTGCCGGTCACGCCCAGGTGGCGGGCTTCGACGATCATCATCGGCATGGCCATGTCGATGCAGGTCACCGGCACGCCATCGAAGACATCGGTGGCCTGGCCGGTGGGAAACAGCTTGCCGGTCTTGCTGCCCACGGCATCGAGAAAGGTCAGTTGCACCGGCGCAGCGGTGCCGGGCACGCCGTCGATGGCGGTGTCGCCTTCGTAGCGGACGAAGCCGCCGGGTGTCTCCACCAGCGAGTTGACGAAGCTGTCGGTGTTCAGGTTGCGGATGCGCACCAGCGTCCTGGCGTCGCCCGCCTTGACCAGCCCCTGCTCGACGGCGAAGGGGCCCACGGCGCAGAGCATGTTGCCGCAGTTGGGCGCGGTATCGACACGGCGCTCGGCGACCATCACCTGGACGAAGAGGTAGTCCACGTCGGCATCGGGGTGGGTCGAGGGACTGATGATGGCGACCTTGCTGGTCTGGGGGCTGCCGCCGCCGATGCCATCGATTTCCAGCTCGTGGCCAGCTCCCATCAGATCGATGAGCATCTCGTCGCGCGCGGCGGGGTCGCGGGGCAGATCACAGGCGTGGAAGAAGGGACCCTTGGAGGTACCGCCACGCATGAGGACGCAGGGAATACGTTGCATGACTGCTGACTCTTGTTGATCAATAGCGGTTATTGATGTTCTGGACACAAGACTGACAGCCGTCGATAAATCTATCCAATGCAAATATCGTCGCTATTATTCCGTTTGAATTATCAATTTTCAGCACCGATGATCGAGAGAAATCTATGGATTACGAGCTGCAAGATATCCGATCTTTCGTGAAGATCGCCGAACTCGGCAGTTTCCATGAGGCCGCCGATGCCCTGCACCTGTCACAGCCAGCCTTGAGTCGGCGCATCAAGAAACTGGAAGACGGCCTGGGCACACCGCTGCTCGAGCGCACCACTCGTCGGGTGGGGCTCACCAGCGTCGGGCGGGACTTCCTGCCCAAGGCCCGCCGGCTGCTGGACGATTTCGAGGATTCCATCCTCAGCATCCGCGAACTGGCCGAGCGCCAGACCGGCCAGGTCACCCTGGCCTGCATTCCCACCGCGGCCTTCTACTTCCTGCCTTCGGTGATCCGCCAGTACAACGAGCAGTACCCCAAGATCCGCATCCGCCTGCTGGACCTCAGTGCCAACGACGGCCTGGAAGCGGTGCTCCGGGGCGAAGCCGACTTCGGCATCAACATGCTCAGCGGCCAGCACCCGGACATCGAATTCGTGCCGCTGGTGCAGGAGCAATTCGTATTGGCCTGCCGGCGCGACCACGAACTGGCCGGACGTCCAACGATCAGTTGGGCGGAACTGGTCGAGCACCGCCTGATCGGCGTGGGGCGCCTCAGCGGCAACCGGGTGCTGCTCGACCACGCCCTCTCCGCGCGCGGCATCCGCCCGAAGTGGTTCTACGAGGTGCAGCACCTGTCCACCTCCCTGGGCATGGTGGAAGCCGGCCTCGGCGTCTCGGCCATGCCCAGCCTGGCGATGCCGGCAGCCGACCACCCCACCCTGGTCAGCGTCCCCCTCACCGACCCGGAGGTGACCCGCACCCTGGGCCTGGTGTCCCGCCGTGGCGCCTCGCTGTCGCCCGCCGCGGAGAAATTCGTCGCCATCCTGCTCGGCCAGTGGAAGGGCGAAGCCGGCTGAGTCCGCTCCGCCCGCCATGAAAAAGGCCGTCGCCCACGGGGCGACGGCCTCGGTCAGACCGCGAGCGGCGAACTCACTGGGTACGCGTCACCCGCCAGAGGGTATTGGCCAGGTCATCGGCGATGAGGACGCCGCCGCGCTGGTCCACCGCCACCCCGACCGGGCGACCGCGGGTCTTGCCGTCGTCGCCGAAGAAGCCGGTGGCGAAGTCGAGGGGCTCGCCGACCGGGCGGCCCTGCTGGAAGGGTACGAAGACCACGCGGTAGCCCACCGGTTTGTCGCGGTTCCAGCTGCCGTGTTCACCGACGAAGACTCCCTCGCTGAACTGGCCGCCCACGGCGGTGCTGGAAAAGGCCACGCCCAGGGCGGCGACGTGGGAGCCCAGGCTGTAGTCGGGCTTGATCGCCGCGGCCACCTTGGCCGGGTCCTGCGGCTGGGCACGGGTATCGACGTTCTGCCCCCAGTAGCTGTAGGGCCAGCCGTAGAAGCCCCCTTCGCGGATCGAGGTGAGGTAGTCCGGCACCAGGTCCGGACCGATCTCGTCGCGCTCGTTGGCCACCGCCCAGAGCTGACCGCTGCCGGGCTGCATGGCCAGGGCCGTGGGATTGCGTACCCCGGTGGCGTAGGTCTTGTGCGCGCCGCTCTGGGCATCGATCTCCCAGATCACCGCGCGATCCACCTCGACATCCATGCCGCGCTCGCCGACATTGCTGTTGGAGCCGATCCCCACGTAGAGATAGCGACCGTCGGCACTGGCGGCCAAGGACTTGGTCCAGTGGTGATTGATCGCCGCCGGCAGGTCCGTCAGCTTGTCCGGCGCGCCGCTAGCCTGGGTCTGGCCGTCCTGGTAGGGAAAGCTCACCAGGGCGTCCTGGTTGGCCACATAGATCCGGCCATTGGCGAAGGCCAGACCATAGGGCGCATTGAGATTCTCGGCGAACACCGTCTTGAGTTCGTATTTGCCATCGCCGTCGGCGTCGCGCAGCAGGGTCAGGCGATTGCCGCCCTTCACCTGGGTGTTGCCCTGGGCCTTGATGTAGCCGGCGATGACATCCTTGGGTTTGAGCTTGGGCGCATTGCCGCCGCGGCCTTCGGCCACCAGGATGTCGCCGTTGGGCAGCACCAGCATCTGCCGCGGAATGCGCAGATCGGTGGCGATGGCGGTGATGGTATAGCCCTGGGGCACCGTGGGTACGCGATCACCCCAGGGCGCCGGTTGGGCGATCTTCATGCTCGGCAGCAGGCCGCGCTGGGGCTCGGGCAGCTTGGGATCGGGTCCACGGGCCTGGGTGTCGGCGCCGCCCTCGTTGCCGCAGGCGGCGAGCAGCATGGCCAGACCGAGGACGCTCAAGGCTCTTGGAGTGCTCATCGAACCACCTCCGAACGCAGGTTGGAGAGCGCGATCCAGGCAGCCACCAGGCTAAGCACCGAGACCACCACCGACAGGATCAGCCCCACGGGCATCACCGCCCAGGCATCCTTGGCATGTTCGAAGGCGTTCACCAGCCCCAGCGCCCAGGCCAGCAGCAGCAACAGGAAATAGGCCGCCGGTCGACGACCGCGGAAACGCGCGCCGAACAGATTGCCCAGGGCGAATAGCAGCGCCAGCCCGGAGAGCAGCAGCGCGCCGGCGATCAGCCAGGCGGCGAAGTTGGCCCACTGGATCTGGTAGGTCTGGTAGTAGGCGATGTCGCTGAGCAGACCGCCGATGAACAGGGGTACGGAACCGGCCAGCAGCAGCGCGTGCAGCGGACCGGGCCGGACGGGATAGGGACGAGGGGCAGCTACGGACACTGACGACTCCTTTACTTGGCTAGGCGCCCAGGGACTGGCGGCCACTGTGGCGGGAAGGATGCACTGAAAAGGATTCTGCCGAGCCGGGGTTAGTTCAGCCCGATCAGCAGGCTGACACCTCTTGCAAAAGACTGCTCGCCAGCGATGCCCTCTGGTCCGGGCATCCCCGCGCTCGAATGCCTGGGTGCGCGTCGCCCAGGACAGCGGACGACCGATGTCCGTCCTCCCTACCGCCCCGAGGCGTGCTAAAAAGTCAGTTTTATTTCAGGACCTGGTAACCATGACCAGCACCCGCTCCGTCGACCGCACGTCCCGACGGGCTGCCACCGTTCTCGCCCTGTGCCTGCCCAGCGATGTCCTGCTCTACCTCGTTCTGCCGATGAACGCCGCAGCCTTCGGCATCAGCCTCACCGAGGCCGGCATCCTGTTGGCCGCCAATCGCCTGATACGGATCTTCGGCTATCGCTACGTGGTACGCGGCTACGCCCGCTTCGGCGACCGCCACAGCCTGATGCTGGCCGCCGGGGTGGCGGCGCTATGCGCCCTGGGCAACGCCACCCTCTCCGGCTTCTGGCTACTGGTGGTGTTGCGGCTGGGCTGGGGCCTGTGCTTCGCCGTATTCAACCTGTCCACCCAGGTACTGGCCACCGCCGAGCCAGGCGGCGCCGCACGCCGCTCGGGTACCTCCCGTGCCCTGATCGCCATCGGCCCCATGCTGGCGCTGCCCCTGGGTGCCTGGATCACCCTGCACTTCGGTCCACGCCTGATCTTCCTGCTGCTCGCCGGCCTCTGCCTGGTGGGCCTGCTGGTGGCCAGCCGCCTGCCGACGCAGCCTCATCGACTCGCCAGCACGGGGCGGCGTTTCCAGTGGCCCGACCGCATCGCCATCTGGTCCTTCATCGAGGGCGTCGCCCTGGATGGCCTGTTCATCTTCGGTCTTTCGGTATTCGCCCAGGCCGCCCTCGGCGGCAACGCGGTGCTCATCGCCGGCCTGCTGATGGCCCTGCGCTATGCCTCGGAAATGACCCTCAGCCCACTGGGCGGTTGGGCAGCCGAGCGCTATGGCGCGGCGACCATGCTGGTCACCTTCTCCGCCCTCACCGCGGTGGTGCTCAGCGCCTTCGGCTGGCATTGGTTGATCCTCGGGGCCGGAGGCGTGCTGATCCTGCGGGCCTTGCAACTGCCGCTGGTGGTGACCCTGGTGGCGGCGCGTCATCCGGGGCCGGCGCGGGTCCAGGCGCTGGCGGCCAACGCCATCTGGCGCGACGTGGGTGCCGGTCTCGGCCCGCTGCTGGCCGGCGTACTGCTGCCCGTGGTCTCTCCGGCCTGGGTCTACCCGCTGGCGGGCCTGGCGGTCCTGCTCAGCGCCCTGGCCTGTCGGCACGCTGCGCGGTCGACGGCCTGAGCGCCAGGCCGCCACCGCACGGCGCCCAGGCTACCGCTTGACCGGCAAGACCGGCTCGCTGACACCCTTGACGCCGACCAGGGTCAGGCTGGTCAGCAGCACGTTCTGCGGCCCCTGGTAGGCCTCCACCGGCTTGTACCACTCCGCCAGCGAGTGGGCACTGCCGCCCTCCCCGCCACCGCTGATGGTCATGGCCGGGATGCCCAGCGACATGGCGGTGTTGGAATCGGTGCTGCCGCCGCTGAGGGTGGCCTTGGCACCCTTGGTGACGGCGGCGATGCTACGCTGCGCCGTCTGCACCATGGGCGAATCCTCCGCCGTGCCCCCGGCCGGACGATCGCCGATCAGCTTGATGTCCACCGAGATCTGGTCGGTCTCCCAGCGCTGGTTCTCTTCCTTCACCGCCTCCTGCACCAGGGCCAGGATCTCCTTCTCTTCGGCCAGCAGCGCGGCCTCTTCGTTGGATCTCATGTCCAGGGTCAGGCGCGCCTCGCCGGCGATGGCGTTGACCGAGGTGCCGCCCTGCACCGTGCCCACGGTGAAGGTGGTCTTGGGCTCCTTGGGCGGACGGACCTCGGCGATCTTGGCGATGGCGCGGCCCATGGCGTGGATGGCGCTGGGCCGACCGAATTCGGCGAAGCTGTGGCCACCCGGCCCCTTGAAGGTCATCTCGTATCTGTGGCTGCCGGTGCCGCGATTGACGATGCGGCGCACGTCGGTGCCGTCCACCGAGATGAAGCCGTCGATGCCCTGGCGATCCTTGAACAGTGCCTTCACCCCGCGCAGGTTGCCCAGCTCTTCTTCGCCCACGGTGCCAACGAAGACCAGGTCGCCCACCGTTTCGATACCGCTCTTGTCGAGGGCGTCGATCACCGACAGCAGCGCCGCCAGGCCGCGAGCATCGTCACCGATGCCGGGGCCGTAGGTCTTGCCATCCTTTTCCTTGAGGGTCAGGTCGGTGCCCTCGGGAAACACCGTATCCAGGTGCGCCGACACCACCAGCTGCGGCCCCTGGCCAGTGCCCTTGCGGGTGGCGATTACATAGCCTTCCGGAGCGATACTGGCGTCCTTCAGCCCCAACTCCTGGAAGCGCTTGAGGTAGTACTCGGCGCGCACCTTTTCCTTGAACGGCGGCGCCGGAATCTGGGCGATGCGCTGCTGTTCCTCGAAGGTACGCCCATCGTCGGCGCGCAGCGCCTCCAGCGCCTTGGCGACCCGGGCATCGCCCTGCACGGCGGCCAGGGAACCCCCGACACCCGGCGCGGCGGCCAGGGGCAACGCCAGGGTGGCGGTCGCGGCGGTGAGCACTAGAGCGGAAAAGCGGTGGGCCAAGGCCGAACGAGCAAAAGACATCTGACACTCCCATTGCCTGAATTGGTATTCCGATGAGGCGCAATCGTCAGACGAATGCGCAACTTTTGACGCTAGGTGGGAGGCGGGGAACCGTCAAAAAGGTGGATGTAACGGGATGTGGCGTGGGCATCGCTAGCGGAAGGAAAGTTCGCAGACTTCCGTCAGATCGGCAGGATCATATGGCTAGCCAGGTAAAGGCGTTACTAGATAGAAAGTGACTTCACCTTACAGGGCCAGCTGTCCTATAACTCGCCAACGCCACTCTACGAAAACAGATTGGCGTTAGCGACACGAAAGGGAACACCTTCGATGACCACATGGAAACATCGCAGCGTTTCCTTTAGCCTTCTGGCACTTATCGGTATTGAACAGGAGACCTTATGAAAGAAGCGCTACACCCAACCAAGAACACCCCCATCACCGTACAGGACTATATTGGCTGTTCGGGCAGAGACTGGACCCTTGCGGCAATCGAAGAGCCAGGCCCCCGGCGCGCTGTCCCGCGTGCGATGAACATATGCATCTACGAGGAGAGGCCGATCCGGCGGTGGATGGCGTGTTTGCTCACAAACCCAGGTCAGCCGCATATTGCCCGCTCAAACAATCAGCTGCCCTACCCTACCAAATACTCTCGCCGACAAACCCAGATCTTGCCGCAGCCCAGCGGTTAAGAGAATCGTTTTTCTTGCACTGGAAGCTCCACTGGCAGCTACTCCGAACTTATGCGCCTTTTGCTGACATCAGCGAATTCATCGCGCTCGTCCGCTATGCTGATCAGCATCGCATCTGGCAGTACATAAACATCCAGGAGCATGAGATACCCTACATTTTTCTGGTACTTAAAGACTTCCCTCCCATCAAAAGCAAGGGAAATTGGCTACGGAAGGAGTGGATAAGGTTCTGGTTCGACTCACGCGTTCGGACCCTTGACGACTTGTGGATCAAAACTACCGGTGATTGGCGAATCGTGAAAGCGACGTATGCCTCGCCACGGTCGAAAGGCGTAGCTCCTGGGCACGCCCAGCTAAAATCAACTTTCATTCCAGCAATGCGACTGGATTTCCTGACAGGAGCACAGCCCAACGTTCACCACTACCAAGAGTCTTCAATGAAATCCGCATTTCCGAAAGAGTTGGGGCCATGAACCATCGATAACCTACCCAACGTCATCAGCTCGTCTCTCGAGCTCCTAATCACTCGTTTGCTCCTGATGCTCGCGAGCCCGATGGTCACCGCGATGCCCTGCCGCGCATTGCAGGTAGCGTCCTTCGGTCAGGACACGCCGCGGTCCTCGGCAAAGACCGCGCGGTGCTTCCTGAAGTGCGGCGTGCTCGACGGTCGCGTGGGTCAGCATGTCCAGCGGGTAGGCAACCGACCAGACGTGGGTTGCGAAGCGGCGACCCAGGACGCGCTTCAGCAGGCCAGGGTATCACCTGCCAGATAGACGATTTCATTGCGCAAGCGCGGTTCGAAGACAGGGTATCCGCGGTCAGCCTGCCGAGGTCGTCAGGCGTGGTCAGAGTGAGGGAGGTATCCAGGCTGCACCGGGGAATTGACCTTAGCCATGTCGAAATCGGCCACCCCGAACACGGGTTCGGACAGGAAGCTGGTGAACATCCTGGCGGAGATGATCACCCACTCGATGCGGTTCTGGGCACGCAGGAGCCCACGGACATCGAGTTGCGCATCGAACGGGGCGTGGGGGCTATCCCGGCCAATGACCTCGAAGTCCGTGTCGAATTGCCAGGGAACGTTAGCGTTTCACGTCGGAGGCGAGTGCTGTTCGCAACGGCTTCATAGGGCTTCACGCTCAGCCACCCTACCGATGCAGCCGGTGACGGTATCCAGGGTCCAGACTATCGATGAAGGACCAGCGCAGCACCAAGCTCAGCGTCGAACCGGGCTGTTGCTCGGAGAGCTAGCCATTAGTTGAGTAGCACCGCCCCATAAACCCATCCTGGCAGCCCCAAAACGACGCTACTATTCCCGCCAGCGACGTCTCCAGCCTGTCCTACGACACTGGTGATAGTCGGCTACGGCCCGGATTTGTTACAAGCTGGCTTCTGCCAATGTTAATTGAACAATCAATCAATAATCGTTTGGAGACTCGCTCATGAAAGGTGTTTCGCGTCGTTTGCTGGGTATCGCGCTGCTGGCTCCCTTGGCGGCCTTCGCGGCCGAGCCGGAGTCCTGTGGCAAGGTGCGCTTCGCCGATGTGGGCTGGACCGACATCACCGTCACCACGGCGGTGACCAGCGAGATCCTCAAGGCGCTCGGCTATCAGCCCACCACCAACATGATTTCCGTGCCGGTCACCTACAAGTCCATGCAGAACAAGGACATCGACGTCTTCCTCGGCAACTGGATGCCGAGCATGGCGGCCGACATCAAGCCCTATGCCGACAACGGCAGCGTCGAGACCGTCCGCGCCAACCTGGAGGGCGCCAAGTACACCCTGGCCGTGCCCCAGTACGTCTACGACGCCGGGGTGAAGAGCTTCGCCGACATCGCCAAGAACGCCGACAAGTTCGACGGCAAGATCTACGGCATCGAGCCGGGCAACGACGGCAATCGCCTGATCCAGGGCATGATCGACAAGAACACCTTCGACCTGGGCAAGTTCAAGCTGGTGGAGTCCAGCGAAGCCGGGATGCTGTCCCAGGTGCAGCGCGCCGAGCGGCGCCAGCAGTGGGTGGTCTTCCTCGGCTGGGAACCCCATCCGATGAACACCCGCTTCAAGATGGCCTACCTCGAGGGTGGCGACGACGTCTTCGGCCCCAACTACGGCGGCGCCACCATCTACACCAACGTGCGCAAGGGTTACGTCCAGGAATGCCCCAACGTGGGCAAGCTGCTGACCAACCTGTCCTTCACCCTGGACATGGAGAACCAGCTGATGGACAAGGTCCTCAACGAGAAGCAGAACGCCAATGCCGCCGCCAAGGTCTGGCTCAAGGCGCATCCGCAGGTGCTCGACCAGTGGCTGGCCGGCGTGACCAGCCGCGATGGCAAGCCCGCCGCCGACGTGGTCAAGGCTTCGCTGGGTAACTGACACCCGCCGTCGGCTGGCCGAACGCCCGCGTCCAGCAGTCCTGGCCGGGCATCATCGAGACCGCCCCTTCGCCCGGTGGCCGGTGCGGCCTCGATGGGTGGCTGGAGCATGGCCAGCCATCGAATGCCGTCGCGGGGCTGTCCGCACGGCGCCCGTCACGACCCTCCCCGGCCGCGCTCGGCAGCCTTCAGCCGAAGCCGGGCAGGCCGGCGATCAGCGCCGACGCGCCTCCAGCCGCTCCATCATCTTCACCAGTTCCGCCAGGGAGCCGGCCTGCAGCTTGCGCATGAGGGCGGCGCGGCGCACCTTGACGGTGATTTCGCTGACGCCCAGTTGCGCCGCGATCTGCTTGTTCAGCAGGCCGGTGACCACCCGCGCCAGCACCGCGCATTCGCCTTCGTTGAGGCTGTCGAGGCGCCCCTGCAGGTCGCGGAGTTGGACCTGCTGGGCATGCACCTCGCGGGCCCGGGCCAGGGCCTGGTCGAGGGCGTCGAGCAGGTCCTGCTCGCGAAAGGGCTTGGTGAGGAATTCCAGGGCGCCCTGCTTCATGGCCCGCACCGACATGGGGATGTCGCCGTGGCCGGTGATGAAGATGATCGGCAGGACCACGTCCCGACGGAGCAGCTCCTGTTGCAGGTCCAGGCCGTTCATGCCCGGCATCCGTACGTCGAGTACCAGGCAGCCCGGCACCTCGAAGGTGGCCCTGGCGAGGAAATCGGCGGCGGAGACGTAGCTACGGCTCTCCAGGCCGACGGAGGCCAGCAGGTCTTCCAGCGCGAGCCGCACCGAGGCGTCGTCGTCCACCAGGTGGACCAGGGTGGGCGAGGCGGGCGCGCTCATGGCTGTTGCTCCTTGGGCAGACTGCAATAGACCCCGGTGCCGCCCTCCGGCAGCGACGTCGCCCAGATACGACCGCCGTGGGCTTCGACGATGGAACGACTCAGCGCCAGGCCCAGGCCCATGCCTTGGGTCTTGGTGGTGTAGAACGCCTCGAACATCCGTTCGCGGGCTTCCGGGCTCAGCCCGCGGCCGCTGTCCTCCACCCCCAGGCGGATGGCACCGGCGGTATCCAGCGCCACCTGGATGACCAGGCGGCGTTGCTCCAGGGGCACCGCCTCCAGGGCATCGAGGGCGTTGAGCAGGAGATTGAGGATGACCTGCTGCAGCTGGCTTTCGTCGGCCAGCAGCGGCGGCAGGCCCTCCTGCAGGCGCACCTCCACGGCGACCTGGCGCTGGTTCAATTCGGCGCGGACGAAATCCAGCACCTTCTCCACGGTATCGGCGACGTTGAGCCAATCCTTGGCCACCTGGGCCTGGCGCACCAGGCTGCGTACCCTGGCGATCACCGCGCTGGCCCGGTGGGCATCGTCGATGACCCGCTGCGCGGCCTGCACGGCGCGCTCCACCTGCGGCGGCTGACTGCTCAGCCAGCGCTGGCAGGCGTTGCCACTGGCGGCGATGGCGGTGAGCGGCTGATTCACCTCATGGGCGATGGACGCGGCCAGTTCACCCAACTGGCTCAGGCGCCCGGCCTGGACCAGGCGCGTCCGGGCCGCATCGGCGGCGCGCTTGGCGGCCTCCAGGCGCAGCGACAGGGCCGCGACCGCGACGATGGCCGACAGGCTGATGATGCAGTTGACCAGCCCCGCCTCCTGGTCGCCGCTGCGGGTGGCGAGATAGCTGCAGAGCACCAGCAGGGTGCAACCCAAGGCAGTGACCGTGACCCCGCGCGCCGACAGGAAGCCCGCCGCCAGGAGCACCACCACCACCTGGAAGACGCCGATGGCGATCTCCCGGTCGGTGAAGGTGTCCAGCAGGGCGATGCCCAGCGCCAGGGCGCAGAGGCCCCCTAGCCGCAGCCAGTGGGTGGTGGTGGCGAAGGGTCGTCGATCCATGGCCAGTTTCTCGTTCGTGGTCGCTCTTAGCCTGGATTTTCCAGGCTGAACATATCGGCCGCCTGATCATAGGCGAAGAGCTCACCATAGCGCCCCCACTGGATGGCGCTACCGAGGGTGCGGGCGGCATCGGCTTCGTCCATGAAGTCCTCCAGTTCGTCGCGGAAGCGCCGCGCCGGCGCCGTGTGGCCCTGGCGATCGTCCAGCACCCGGCGGATATGGGCCACCAGGGGCACGAAGTTGAGCAACTGGCGGGCGAACAGCTGCTTGCGCACGTCCACCCCCGCCTCGACGTAGGCGCGCCCGGCCGGCAGCAGATGCAGATCGCCGCCTTCGAGAACCGCCAGGCGCAGCAGTTGCAGCACCTCGGCCAGGGGAAAGAGCTCGTCCAGCGCATAGCCCAGCCCGCCGGCCAGTTCCGGCAGGTCGGCGCGACCGTCGTAGGGCGCGGCCTGGACCGCCTCCAACAGACCGGCCAGGGCGTTGGTCGATACCGTCGGCAGCCGCAGGCCCAGGCCATTGCCGGGAACACCCGCGTCGTGGGGCGCCGGCGTGGTCTCGCCGGTCATGCGCACATAGATTTCCTCGACCAGCTCACGGAAGGCCGGATCGTGGCGATTGCGTGGCTGCGGCAGGTCGATGCGGATCTCGCTGGCGACGCGCCCGGGGTTGCTGGAAAAGATCAGCACCCGATCGCAGAGCAGTACCGCCTCGGCGATGTTGTGGGTGACCATGAGGATCGAGCGGATCGGCATGCGCCCTTCGACCCAGAGGTCGAGCAGGTCGGTGCGCAGGGTCTCGGCGGTCAGCACGTCCAGCGCCGAGAAGGGTTCGTCCATCAGCAGCACGTCCGGGTGCACCACCAGGGCACGGGCCAGGCCGACGCGCTGGCGCATGCCGCCGGAGAGCTCCTTGGGATAGGCGCTCTCGAAGCCGTCCAGGCCGATCAGGTCGATGGCGGCCAGGGCGCGACGACGGCGCTCGTCCAGCGGCACGTGCAGGGCTTCCAGACCGATCTCGACGTTCTGCAGCACGGTCAGCCAGGGAAACAGCGCGAAGCTCTGGAACACCATGCTGACGCGGGCGCGCTGGCCGTCGTCCTTGGGCGGGAAATCGACGGTGCCGCCACTGGGGGTGAGCAGGCCGGCGATGGACCTGAGCAGGGTCGACTTGCCCGAGCCGGAGCGCCCCAGCAGGCCGACGATCTCGTTTTCGTGCAGGGTCAGGGAGACTTCGTCCAGCACGACCCGGGCCGGGCCGCCGGCGTTGCCATAGAGCTGGCGGACGTTCTGGACGTCGATCAGGGGACGGGAATTCAGCGCGGTCAGGTTCATGGCATTTCTCCTCTGGAGCCTGTTTAAAGGCTAGCGAGCTAGAGACAGACAAGGCGGAAATGGCTGAGGAAGCGGACCGGGCTCGCGTTCGAGTTTACGAGTGGTAAATGAGCATTCCGACGGGGCTGGCCCTCCAGGCCATTTCCAACGCAGTTCGGCCGACGCGCAGCAGCCTTTAAACAGGCTCTTAGTCGAGCCGTAGGCGCCGTTCGGCATAGGCATACAGGGGCCGCCAGAGCAGCCGGTTGAATCCGAGTACGAAGATCGACATGACCACGATGCCCAGGGTGACCCGGGGGAAATCGCCGGCGGTGGTCATCTGGGCGATGTAGGCGCCCAGGCCATGGGCCTGCAGGCGTTCATCGCCCCAGCTCACCACCTCGGCGACGATGCTGGCGTTCCAGGAGCCGCCCGCGGCGGTCAGGGCGCCGGTGACGTAGTAGGGAAAGATCGCCGGCAGGGCCAACTGCCGCCACCACTGCCAGCGCTTGAGACCGAACAGCCGGGCCGCTTCGCGCAGGTCGTTGGGCAGCACGCTGGCGCCGGCGATGACGTTGAACAGGATGTACCACTGGGTGCCGAGCACCATCAGCGGCGACAGCCAGATGTCCGGATTGAGGTGGAAGCTGACGATGCCCACCACCGCCACCGGGAACAGCACGTTGGCCGGAAAGGCGGCGAGGAACTGGGCCACCGCCTGCAGGCGCTGCGACCAGCCGGGGCGCAGGCCGATCCAGACGCCGATGGGCACCCAGATCAGGCTGGCGACGGCGATCAGCAGCAGCACCCGGGTCATGGTCAACAGCCCCAGCCCGAGTACCGAAACCGCTTCGACCCAGTAGACGTCGGCGGCGATGAAGCGGTACAGCGCATAGACGCCATAGGGCAGCGCCACCAGCAGCAGACCGTACCAGAGCACGTCCAGGCCCCGCTGCAGCCAGGCGCGCCCCTGCGGCGCCAGCTGCCAGTGCGGCCAGCCAAGCCGGACCCGGGGCGTGGCCAGCTGGCTGCAGAAGCTGCCGAAACCGGCCAGCGCGCGGCCCAGGCGGGCACGGCGGACCAGGTCGTAGACCCAGGAACGTGGCACCTGCTGGCTGGCGGTCTGCTCGACGCGGAAGCGATCGGCCCAGGCCACCACCGGGCGGAAGAACAGCTGGTCGTAGACCAGGATCACCAGGCCCATGGCCAGCACCGCCCAGCCGATGGCGGCGATGTCCTGGCGGGCGATGGCCAGGGCCAGCCAGGAGCCGATACCGGGCAGGTTGATGGTGTTGTCGCCCACGGTGATGGCTTCCGAGGCCACCACGAAGAACCAGCCACCGGACATGGACATCATGGTGTTCCACACCAGGCCGGGGATGGCGAACGGCAGCTCGAGGCGGAAGAACCGCCGCCAGGGCGACAGTCCGAACTGGCGACTCACCTGCTGCAGGTCCTCGGGCACGGTGCGCAACGATTGGTAGAAGCCGAACGCCATGTTCCAGGCCTGGCTGGTGAAGATGGCGAAGATGGCCGCGCACTCGGCGCCCAGTTGGCGCCCTGGGAACAGCCCCAGGAAGAAGCTGACGGTAAAGGTCAGGAAGCCGAGGATGGGCACCGACTGCAGGATGTCGATGGCCGGCAGGATCAGCAGCTCCGCCTTGCGACTCTTGGCCGCCAGGGTGGCGAAGACGAAGGTGAACAGCAGCGAGGCGCCCAGGGCGATGAACATGCGCAGGGTGGTGCGCAGGGCGTACTCGGGCAGTCGCGCCAGGTCGAGGGTCATGGGATCGGCGTCGAGCACGGCCAGGGGCGCGCGCATCTCGGCGACGCCATGCCAGATCAGCGCCAGGGCGATCAGCCCGAGGGCGAGGCAAAGGGCATCGGCCCATAGGGAGGTGGGACGCTGTCGCAGCGAGCGCGGCGCTACGGCGGGGGTGTAGAGGCCAGGAAGGGGCTTCATGGCGTACCTCTTTGAAGGGGGGCCTTGGGAGAGCGGCCGGCCCTGCCGCGCAGGGTCCGGACACCGGGCTAATCTAGGCGCGCCACCCCGTCCCAGCCATCGAAACGATGGACGTTTGGCTATACCAAGGTATATCCCGCCCTCGCCTGATGCCCTGCGCGCCGGATGACCTACCGGCGCGCAGGGCCAGAGCAGAAGCTTCATCTCGCTGTCATCGTCCCGCCATCTGCCGCCGGCATTGTCTGCCTCCGATGAGATCGATCTCAAACGAGGCCGGCATGACCGATTTGAAACAGGTAGCGCAACAGGCGGGAGTCTCCCGTGCCACCGCGGCACGCGCCTTCGCCACCCCCGAACAGGTGCGCGAGAGCACCCGGCAGCGGGTGCTGGACGCCGCGCGCAGTCTCAACTTCCGCCCCAACCTGCTGGGTCGCCAGCTGCGCCAGCAGAGCACCCGGCTGATCGGCGTGGTGGTGCCCAGCCTGCTCAACCCGGTGTTCGCCGAACAGTTGCACGCCATGGAGCGCACCGCGCGGGGCCGGGGCTATTCCCTGGTGATCGCCACCACCGACTACCAGCCCGAGCGCGAGGCGGCGGTGGTGGAGGAACTGCTGCGCCAGCGCGTCGCCGGCCTGGTGCTGACGGTGGCCGATGCCGACCGCAGCGAGGTGCTGGCCGAGCTGAGCCAGGAGCAGACGCCCTTCATCCTGGCCTATCACGAACCCCAGCGCCCCTATGCGGCGGTGGCGGTGGACAACCGCCAGGGCATGGCCATGGCCACCGAGCACCTGCTCGGCCTGGGCCACCGTCGTATCGCCCTGGTCTCCGGACCGGTCCAGCAGTCGGATCGTGCCGAACGACGCTTCGCCGGCTATTGCCAGGCCATGGCCGCCGCCGGCCTGCCGACGCTGCCGCGCCTGGAACTGGCCAGCCACACCGACGCCGACTGGACGGAGCTGGCGCCGCTGCTGGAGCGCTACGCCCCAACCGCCCTGCTCTGCACCAACGATCTGCTGGCCATCAGCGTCATCGCCGAACTGCAGCGCCACGGGGTGCCCGTGCCCGCCGATCTCTCGGTGGTGGGCTTCGACGGCATCGCCATGGGCGCCCGCCTCGAACCCAGCCTGTGCAGCGTCATGCAGCCCCTGCAGAGCCTGGGCGCCGTGCTCGTCACCGAATTGCTGGCGCTGATCGCCGGCAGTGCCACCCACCAGCAGTGCCTGCCCTGCCTCGTCCGTCCCGGCACCAGTGCCGGCCCCTTGAAGGAGCCCTACCGATGAAATCACTCTTCCCCGTGCGTCGTCTCCTGGCCGGCGTGGTCCTGGCCTGTGGCCTGGCCAACGCCCAGGCCGCCGAAACCGCCATCTGCTACAACTGCCCGCTGGAGTGGGCCGACTGGGGTGCCCAGCTCAAGGCCATTGCCGCCGACACCGGCATCGAAGTCCCCCAGGACAACAAGAATTCCGGCCAGTCGCTGGCCCAGCTGGTGGCCGAACGCGACGCCCCGGTGGCCGACGTCGTCTATTACGGGGTGACCTTCGGCATCCAGGCCGACAAGGCCGGGGTGCTGCAGCCCTACCAGCCCAAGCACTGGGATCAGGTCCCGGCCGGCCTCAAGGACCCCCAGGGTGAATGGACCGCCATCCATTCCGGCACCCTCGGCTTCATGGTCAATACCCAGGCCCTGGGCGGCAAGCCGGTGCCGCAGCGCTGGGCCGATCTGCTCAAGCCCGAGTACCGCGGTCTGGTGGGCTACCTGGACCCCTCCAGCGCCTTCGTCGGCTACGTCACGGCGGTAGCGCTCAACCAGGCCCTGGGCGGCAACCTCGACGACTTCGGCCCGGCCATGGCCTTCTTCAAGCAGCTGGCCGCCAACGATCCCATCGTGCCCAAGCAGACCGCCTATGCCCGCCTGCTCTCCGGCGAGATTCCGATCCTGGTCGACTACGATTTCAACGCCTACCGCGCCCGCTACAAGGACAAGGCCCCGGTGGCCTTCGTCATCCCCCAGGACGGCAGCCTGACGGTGCCCTACACCATGAGCCTGGTGAAGGACGCGCCGCATCGCGCCAATGGCGAGAAGGTGCTGGACTTCGTGCTCTCGGACAAGGGCCAGGCGCTCTGGGCCCAGGCCTATCTGCGCCCGGTGCGGGACGTGCCGCTGCCGGCAGAGGTGAAGGCGCGCTTCCTGCCCGACGCCGACTATGCCCGCGCCGGCACCGTCGACTACGGTCACATGGCGGCGGTCCAGGAAGCCTTCGCCAAGCGTTATCAGGCCGAGGTGCGCTGAGATGCAGGGCCTCGCCGTCTCCCTCGGGCGCCGCCGGGTGCCGCGCCGGCTGCCCTGGCCGGTGCTCGTCGCCCTGGCACCGGCGAGCGCCTTTCTGCTGGCCTTCTGGCTGCTGCCGCTGGCGCATCTGCTGGTACTCGGCGCCCGGCCGGACGCTGCCGGCAGCTCCGGCTACTGGCAGGTGCTGACCAGCGCCGGCTATCTGTCCGGACTCGCCCAGACGGTGGCCCTGGCCGCCGTCACCACCCTGGCCACCCTGCTGGTGGCCGGCATCGCTGGCTGCTTCCTGGCGCGCCACGCCTTCGCCGGGCGCAGCCTGCTGGTGGCCCTGCTGACCTTTCCTTTGGCCTTTCCG
Organism: Pseudomonas oryzihabitans; assembly: GCA_036946245.1. Lineage (GTDB taxonomy): Bacteria > Pseudomonadota > Gammaproteobacteria > Pseudomonadales > Pseudomonadaceae > Chryseomonas > Chryseomonas oryzihabitans_G. The sequence continues at coordinate 2,928,074 of JAQIJM010000001.1, read as the reverse complement.
GGCGTGGTGGTGGGCTTTCTGATCATCCTGCTGGGCGGCCGCCAAGGGCTGTTCGCCGGTCTCGGCCGCAGCCTGGTCGGCGAGCCCTGGGTGTTCGCCTATTCGCTGTTCGGGCTGTTTCTCGGCTATCTCTATTTCTCCATCCCGCGGGTGATCCTCACGGTGATGGCGGCCTGCGAGACCCTCGACACCAGCCTGGAAGAAGCCGCCCGCTCCCTGGGCGCCGGCCTCTTCGCCGTGGTGCGCGACGTGCTGATCCCGGGCCTGACCCCGGCGCTGCTGTCCAGCGGCGCCCTGTGCTTCGCCACCGCCATGGGCGCCTTTGGCACCGCCTTCACCCTCGGCACGCGACTGGCGGTGACGCCCATCGCCATCTACGACACCTTCACCAACTTCGCCAACTTCGGCGTGGCCGCGGCGCTCTCGGTGGTGCTCGGCCTCGTCACCTGGCTGGTCCTGCTGCTGGCGCGGCGCCTCGGCGGCGTCCAGGGAGACCTGCGATGAATCGACCCCTGCGCTTCTGGCTGCAACTGCTGTTCACCCTGCTGGTGGCGGCCTTCCTGCTGGTGCCGGTGCTGCTCTCGGCGCTGGCCGGCCTCACCCGCAACTACTTCCAGGGCCTCGCCAGCGGCCTCACCCTCGACTGGGTGCTGCAGGTCTGGCAGGCCTATGCCCCCACCGTCTGGCTGTCGCTGCAACTGGCGCTGGGTACGGCAGCCCTCGCGGTGGTGCTTGGCGTCCCGGCGGCCTATGCCCTGGTGCGCCTGGACAACCGTTTCGCCCGCGCCTTCGAGGAATTGCTGGTGTTGCCTGTGGCCATGCCCGGCTTCGCCTCGGCGCTGGCGCTGCTGTTGACCTACGGTCACCTGGGCGGCTTTCGCCGTAGTCCGGCGATCATCCTGGTGGGCCACTTGCTGTTCACCCTGCCCTTCCTGATCCGCCCGGTGATGGCGGTACTCCGGCGCAGCCAGCTGCCGCTGCTGGAGGAAGCCGCCGCCAGCCTGGGCGCCGGTCCCTGGCGGCGCTTCTTCGGCGTGGTGGTGCCCAATGCCCGCGCCGGCATCCTCGCCGGCAGCCTCATGGTGATCACCCTGTCGCTGGGTGAATTCAACCTCACCTGGATGCTGCACACGCCCCTGACCAAGACCCTGCCGGTGGGCCTGGCCGACAGCTACGCCTCGGCGCGGCTGGAGGTAGGTTCCGCCTACACCCTGATCTTCCTCTGTCTGATCGTGCCGCTGCTGGTCGCCCTCCAGGCCCTCAGCGCCCGCCTCTCCCGTGGAGCCCTGCGATGACCCAAGGTACCGCCGTCCGCCTGCGCCACTGCGCCAAGACCTTTGCCGGAGGCCGCCAGGTGCTGCAGCCCCTGGACCTCGACATCCACCCGGGCGAGACCCTGGTGTTCCTCGGCCCGTCCGGTTGTGGCAAGACCACCACCCTGCGCCTGATCGCCGGTCTGGAGCAGCCCGATGCCGGTGGCCAGGTACTGTTCGACGACCGCGACGTCACCGGCCTGCCCATCGAGCGGCGCGACGTCGGCATGGTGTTCCAGAACTACGCCCTGTTTCCCAACCTGGACGTGGCCGGCAACGTTGCCTACGGCCTGAAGATCCGTGGCCTGCCGCGCGCCGAGCGCGATGCCCGGGTCGCCGAGCTGCTGGCCATGATGCACCTCGAGGCCCTGGCCGAGCGGCGCATCCAGCAGCTGTCCGGCGGCCAGCGCCAGCGCGTGGCCCTGGCCCGGGCGCTGGCGCCGCGCCCGCGGGTGCTGCTGTTCGACGAACCCCTGGCGGCCCTGGACGCCCAGCTGCGCGAGCAGTTGCGGGCCGACATCGGCGCGCTGCTGCGCGACCTCGGCACCACCGCCGTCTACGTCACCCACGACCAGCAGGAAGCCCTGGCCCTGGGCGATCGCATCGTGGTGATGGGCGAAGGCCGCATCGCCCAGATCGGCACCCCGACGCAGATCTACCAGCGCCCGGCCAGTCGCTTCGTCGCCGGTTTCGTCGGCCAGCTCAACCGCTTCGAGGTGCGCGACCACAGCGGCGCCGAGGTGGCGGTCGCCGGCGGGCGCCTGCCCTGGACCGGCGCGGCCAGCACCCTGTTCTGTCGCCCGGAACACCTGGAGCCGAGCGCGACGCCCGCACACCTCACCGGCATCCTGGTCGGGCAATTCTTCCAGGGCGCCCATTCGCGGCTGCTGGTGGAGGTGGGCACCGGCCAGCCGCTGCTGGTCGACACCGCCCAGCCGCTGCAGGCGCAACCGGGCGACCTGCTGCACCTGAACGTGCGCCCCGACGCCCTCTTCACCCTGGCTTCCTGACTGGAGACCCTAATGCACGCGCCCTTCCTGCTGGCCCAGCTCAGCGACCTGCACATCAAGGCCGGCGGCCGGCTGTCCTACGGGGTGGTCGATACCCTCGGCGCCCTGCGCCTGGCGGTGGACCGCCTCAACGCCCTGCAACCGCGCCCGGATGCCCTGGTCATCACCGGCGACCTGGTGGACTTCGGCACCCCCGAGGAATACGCCACCCTGCGCGAGGCGCTGGCCGAGCTGGCCATGCCCTTCTTCGTCATCCCCGGCAATCACGACGACCGCGCCGCCCTGCGCGCCGCCTTCGCCGATCACCCCTATCTGCCGGCCCAGGGCACCCTGGACTGGCAGCAGGACTGCGGCCCGCTACGGCTGATCGGCCTGGACACCCATATTCCCGGCGAGCACGGTGGTCGTCTGGATGCAGCCCAACTCGCCTGGCTCGACGACCAGCTCGGCCAGGCACCCGACCAGCCGACCCTGGTGCTCCTGCACCACCCGCCGTTCCCGGTCGGCATCGGCCATATGGATCGCATCGGCCTGGCCGGCGGCGCCGAACTGGAAGCCGTGATCCACCGCCATCCCCAGGTGGAGCGCTTGCTGTGTGGCCATTTGCACCGGCTGATCCAACGGCGCTTCGGCGGCACCCTGGCGTGCGTCTGTCCCGGGGTGTCGCACCAGGTCGATCTGGACCTGCGCGAGGCCGCGCCGTCGCGCTTCCGCCTGGAGCCGCCGGGCCTGCTGCTGCATCGCTGGGCGGACGGCGCCCTGGTCACCCACCATCTGCCGCTGGGCGACTATCCCGGGCCCTACCCCTTCTTCGCGGATGACGGCCAATTGCTGGACTGAAGGCGCCCCGTTTCGGGTCTTGAGGTAGCAAAGAGCCCTCAACCGCGACCCAGGCTGGTGCAAAAGGTAACGCCAGCGCCGGGCCGCCCTGAGCCGCGGCCCAGCGCTGGCAAGCATTTGGTTCCCTGGCATGGGCCTTGCCTTGGCAGATTGGATACAAAAATCCAGGAAGCCAGCCCATGCCGCTCTCCGCCCTGTCCCGCTCCACCGCCCTGAGCGCCGAAGAAGAGGCCTATCGCCATCTGCTGCAGGCCATCTGCGCCGGGCACTATCGCAATGGCGAACGACTGATCGCCGAGGACATCGCCACCACCCTGGGCATGAGTCGCATGCCGGTGCGCAGCGCCTTCCAGCGCCTCGCCGCCGAAGGCCTGGTGATCCTCCGGCCGCATCGCGGCGCAGTGGTCAGCGGCCTGGACCTGGACGACATGCGCGAGGTATTCGAGATGCGCAGCGCCCTCGAAGGCCTGGCCATCCGCCTGGCCACGCCCCATGTCGGCCCCCGCGAGATGACGCGCCTGGAGCGTCTGCTGGAAGACCTGGACGACGAGCAGGAACCCGGCGCCTGGGTCGCCCAGCACCGCGCCTTCCACGAATACCTGTGCAGCCTGGCCGGCCGGCCGCGGCTGCTGCGCCAGATCAACGGCCTCTATGCCCTGATCGAGCCGCACATGCAGCTCTGGCTGCACGCCGACCGGCCCCAGTCGGCCCGCGACGAGCACGCGCCCATCCTCGCCGCCCTGCGCGCCGGCGATGCCGCCGAGGCCGAGCGGGTGTTGCGCGAGCACATCGAGGGCACGGTGCCCGACCTGCTGACCTTCATCGAACGATCGGGCGACCAGACCCGACCTGCGCCCTCGCGCTGAGCCATCCGCCCTGCCCACCCCCGTCCTTCCGGAGAAGACCATGACCCGCCACCGGCTTTCCTGCAGTCTGCTCGCCCTGACCCTCGCTGCCGGCTTCACCCAGGCCGCTCCCCAGATCCCCGACCGCCTGGCCAAGGCGTCCAAGATCACCTATTGCGGTGCCCTCGATACCCCGCCGATCGGCTTCTTCGACGAAGCCCAGAAGCCCAAGGGCCTCACCGTCGACCTCGGCGCCGAGATCGCCAAGCGCCTCGGCGACAAGAAGGTCGACTGGCGCGTGGTGCCCTTCTCCGGCCTGATCCCGGCGCTGCTGGCCGGCCAGTGCGACCTGCTCATCGACCAGCTGTTCGACAAGCCCGAGCGCCGCCAGGTGATCGACATCGTCAACTACATGTACTCCAGCCAGGCAGTGGTGGTGCCGGCCGGCAACAAGGCCGGCGTCCATACCCTGGACGACCTCACCGGCAAGAAGGTAGCGGTACTCAACGGCTCCACCATCCGCACCCTGCTGGAAGCCCATAACGAAGAACTGAAGAAGGCCGGCAAGGCGCCCATGAAGCTGGTGGCCTACAACAGCGATACCGACGCCTTCCAGGCCTTGCGCCTGGGCCAGACCGACGCCTACGGCACCACGGTGGAAACCGCCGCCTACTACCAGGGCGTGGCGCCCGGCCAGTTCGAGACCGGCGTGCCGGCCTTCGCCCGCATCCTCACCGGGATCGGCGTGCGCAAGGACGACAGCCAGCTCAGCACCGCCCTCACCCAGATCCTCGCCGACATGAAGGCCGATGGCAGCTACGCCACCCTCATGGCCAAGTGGCACCTGGAAGGCGACAAGCTCGATTGAGGGACGGTCACGATGAACTTCAGCTGGGATGTGTTCTGGCAGTACCTGCTGCACCCGAGCGACGTCTACCTCTATGGCCTCGGCCTGACCTGCGTCATCGCCGTCGGCGCCATGCTGCTGGGCTGCGTGCTCGGCCTGCTGGCAGCGCTGGCGCGACTGTCGCGCTACCGGGCGCTGCAATACCCGGTGCGCTTCTATGTCTGGCTGATGCGCGGGACGCCGCTGCTGGTGCAGATCGTCTTCCTCTACACAGCCCTGGCGGCTGGGGGCATCTTCCGCTTCGAAGACCTGGACCTCGGCTTCCTGGTGATCCCCGGCAACATCCAGGCGGCCATCATCGCCCTGGGTCTCAACGAAGGCGCCTACATGGCCGAGATCATCCGCGCCGGCATCGGTGCGGTGGACCGCGGCCAGTACGAGGCGGCGCGCTCCCTGGGCATGACGCCGGCCAAGCTGATGCGGCGCATCGTGCTGCCCCAGGCGCTGCGGGTGATCATTCCGCCGCTCGGCAACGAGTTCAACGTGATGCTCAAGAACACCACCCTGGTCAGCGTCATCGGGGTGCAAGAGCTGCTGCTCAGCACCCAGATGATCACCTCGGCGACCTTCCGCGTCTTCGAGCTGTACCTGGTGGTGGCCATCTACTTCCTGATCCTGACCACCCTCTGGGGCTTCTTCCAGGCCTGGCTGGAGCGGCGCTTCGGCAAGGCCGACGGCCAGCGACCGACCGCCACCGGCCGGCTGTTCAGCCTGCAGGGCTTCAAGCTGAGGGGACGCTAGCCATGACGACCACCCAAGAACCCGTGATCCAGGCGCTGCAGGTGCACAAGGCCTTCGGCGAGCTGGACATCCTCAAGGGCGTGACCCTGGAGGTCCGTCGCGGCGAGGTGGTGGTGCTGATCGGCGCCTCCGGCTCGGGCAAGACCACCTTCATCCGCTGCCTCAACCACCTGGAAGACATCCAGGGCGGCACCATCCGCGTCAACGGCGCGCTGATGGGCTTTCGCGAGCGCCCCGATGGCAGCCGGGTGCGGGATTCCGAACGCAACATCGCCCGGCGCCGCCGCGACATCGGCATGGTGTTCCAGAGGTTCAATCTGTTCCCGCACATGACGGTGCTGGAAAACATCATCGAGGCGCCCATCCAGGTACTGGGCGTGGCGCGCGCCGCCGCAGTGGAGCAGGCCCGCGCCCTGCTCGCCCGGGTGCGGCTGTCCGACAAGGCCGACCACTATCCGGCGCAACTCTCCGGCGGCCAGCAGCAGCGGGTCGCCATCGCCCGCGCCCTGGCCATGAAGCCCCAGGCCATGCTGTTCGACGAACCCACCAGCGCCCTCGACCCGGAAACCGTCGGCGAGGTGCTGCAGGTGATGAAGGAACTGGCCGAGGACGGCATGACCATGGTGGTGGTGACCCACGAGATGGGCTTCGCCCGCGAGGTGGCCGATCGCGTGGTGGTGCTGCACCAGGGCGAACTGATCGAGGAAGGCCCGCCGGCCCAGGTGTTCGGCAACCCCACCCATCCGCGTACCCGTGAATTCCTCAGTCGCGTGCTCTGAGCCGACGCACGCCGCTACCCGATTGAAGACGAAGAGCCTGCCATGCTGAATTTCTCCGCCCACGACTACCCCTATGCCTCGCAACGCCAGAGCGTCTTCGCGCGCAATGGCATGGTCGCCACCTCCCAGCCGCTGGCCGCCGAGGCAGGCATCGCCATGCTGCGCCAGGGCGGCAACGCCATCGACGCGGCCATCGCCACCGCCGCCGCCCTGACCGTGGTGGAGCCCACCGGCAATGCCATCGGCGGCGATGCCTTCGCCCTGGTCTGGGTCAAGGACAGGTTGCACGGGCTGGACGCCAGCGGCCATGCCCCGGCCAGTCTCGACATCGCCACGGTCAAGGCCGCCGGGTATGAGCGCATGCCGGTGCACGGCTGGCTGCCGGTCACGGTGCCGGGCTGTCCGGCGGCCTGGGCCGAGTTGTCGCGGCGCTTCGGCAAGCTGCCCTTCGCCACCCTGTTCGAGCCCGCCATCGCCCTGGCCCACGATGGCTTCCCGGTCTCGCCGGTGGTCGCCCACCAGTGGCGCATCGCCCAGGCCGAGTACCGGGCCAGTCGAGACCTATGCCCGGAGCTGGAGGCCTGGTTCGACACCTTTCTCATCGACGGCAAGGCCCCCGTCGCCGGCCAGCTGTTTCGCAATCCGGCCCAGGCGCGCACTCTGGAAGAGCTGGCGCAGACCCGCTGCGAAAGCTTCTACCGCGGCGCCCTCGCCCAGCGCCTGGCCGCCCATGCCGCCGCGACCGGCGGTCACCTGACCGCCGCGGATCTCGCTGGCTACCAGCCCCGCTGGGTCGAGCCGATCAAGGTCGACTACCGTGGCTACCAGGTGTGGGAGATCCCGCCGAGCGGCCAGGGCCTGATCGCCCTCATGACGCTCAACATCCTCAAGGGCTATGACTTCGACCAGCGCGACAGCCAGCTCACCTGGCACCGCCAGTTGGAGGCCATGAAGAAGGCCTACGCCGACGGCCTGCACTACATCACCGATCCGGAGCACATGAGAGTCGCCGCCAGCGTGCTGCTGGACGACGCCTACGCCGAGCGCCGTCGTGCCGAGATCACCGACCAGGCCCAGCCGCCGCTGCACGGCGATCCCCAGGCCAGTGGCACCGTCTACATCGCCACCGCCGATGGCGAGGGCAACATGGTGTCCTTCATCCAGAGCGCCTACCACGGCTTCGGCTCCGGCGTGGTGCTGCCCGACAGCGGCATCGGCCTGCAGAATCGCGGCTCGGAATTCAGCCTGGATGCCGCGCATTCCAACGCCCTGGCGCCGGGCAAGCAGACCTTCCACACCATCATCCCCGGCTTCCTGACCCAGGGTGACGTGCCCATAGGGCCCTTTGGCGTCATGGGTGGCTACATGCAGCCCCAGGGCCATGTGCAGATGGTGATGAACCTGGTGGACTTCGGCCTGAATCCCCAGGCGGCGCTGGATGCGCCGCGCTGGCAGTGGCTGGGGGAGATGAGGGTCGGCATCGAGCAGGCGGCCTCCCGCGCCCTGGCCAATGGCCTGGCGCGGCGCGGCCACCAGATCGAGATCGCCCACGACTCCACCGACTTCGGTCGCGGCCAGATCATCGTCCGCGATCCGGCAACCGGCGTGCTCTGCGGCGGCACCGAACCGCGCGCGGATTCCCATATCGCGGTCTGCTGACCGCCGGGAAGGCCCCGCTCAGCTACGGGCGGGGCGCTACCTCAGAGCGCGATGCCGGCCGCCCTGGCCCGCGCCGCGTGCAGCTTGCGATAGCTGTCGATCAGCCGCAGATGCTTGTCGATCCCCTCCAGCTTGAGGCTGGTCGGCGTCAGGCCATGGAAGCGCACCTCACCCGAGACCGAACCCAGGGCGGCGTCCAGGCGCTCGTTGCCGAACATGCGCCGGAAGTTGACCTCGAAGTCGGTCAGTTCCAGTTCGTCGTCCAGCTCCACTTCCAGCAACGCATTGAGCGCCTGGTAGAACAGGCCGCGCTCCAGGGTGTTGTCGTTGAACTGCAGGAAGGTCTCGACCTCTTCCTTGGCCTCTTCGAACTGCTGCAGCGCCAGGTGGATCAGCAGCTTCAGCTCCAGTACGGTGAGCTGGCCCCAGACGGTGTTCTCGTCAAATTCCACGCCGATCAGGGTGGCGATGCGGGTGTAGTCGTCCACCTGGGTGTCGTCCAGGCGTTCGAGCAGGGATTCCAGGGCCGCATCGTCCAGGCGGTGCAGGTTGAGGATGTCCTCGCGCACCGGCAGGGCCTTGTTGGTGTTGTCCCAGATCAGGTCCTCGACCGGATAGATCTCCGAATAGCCCGGCACCAGGATGCGACAGGCCGGCGCGCCCAATTCGTCGTACACCGCCATGTAGGCTTCCAGGTCCCGCTCGGCGAGGATGCCGAACAGGGTGGCGGCTTCCTGGGCGGTGGCGTCTTCGCCCTCGCTGGAGAAGTCCCAGTCGACGAACTCATGGTCGGCCTTGGCACTGAAGAAGCGCCAGGACACCAGGCCGCTGGAATCGATGAAATGCTCGACGAAGTTGTTCGGCTCCATCAGTGCCTGGCTCTCGAAGGTCGGCTGCGGCAGGTCGTTGAGGCCCTCGAAGCTGCGGCCCTGCAACAACTCGGTGAGGCTACGCTCCAGGGCGATCTCCAGGCGCGGATGGGCGCCGAAAGAAGCGAACACCCCACCGGTGCGCGGATTCATCAGGGTCACGCACATCATCGGGAATTCGCCACCCAGGGAGGCGTCCTTGACCAGCACCGGGAAGCCCTTGGCCTCCAGGCCACGGATGCCCTCGACGATGGCGGGATAGCGGGCCAGTACCTCGTCGGGAACGTCGGGCAGCGCCAGCTCGCCTTCGAGGATCTCGCGCTTCACCGCCCGCTCGAAGATCTCCGACAGGCACTGAACCTGGGCTTCGGCCAGGGTGTTGCCGGCGCTCATGCCATTGCTGAGGTAGAGGTTCTCGATCAGGTTCGAGGGGAAGTACACCACCTCGCCATCGGACTGGCGCACGAAGGGTAGCGCGCAGATGCCGCGGGCCGGGTTGCCGGAGTTGGTGTCGTACAGGTGCGAGGCACGCAATTCCCCTTCCGGGTCGTAGATCTTGCGGCAGTAGCGATCGAGGATCTCCCGGGGCAAGGCGTCCTTGGGCCCCGGCTGGAACCAGCGCTCGCTGGGGTGGTGGACGAAGGCGGCGTTGCCGATGGCCTCGCCCCAGTACTGGTCGTTGTAGAAGAAGTTGCAGTTCAGGCGCTCGATGAACTCGCCCAGGGCCGAAGCCAGGGCCGCTTCCTTGGTCGCGCCCTTGCCGTTGGTGAAGCACAACGCCGACTGCACGTCGCGCAGGTGCAGCGACCAGACGTTGGGCACGATGTTGCGCCAGGAAGCGATCTCCACCTTCATGCCCAACTCGGCGAGGATGCCCGAGAGCTTGGCGATGGTCTCTTCCAGCGGCCGGTCCTTGCCCGGGATGTAGGTCCTGCTGTCGGTATCGCTGGGCAGCAGCAGCGCCTGGGCGTCGGCGTCCAGGCTCTCCACCGCCTCGATGATGAAATCGGGACCGGCCTGCACGGCCTTCTTCACCGTGCAGCGGTCGATGGACCTCAGGATGCCCTGGCGATCCTTGTCGGACAGGTCCGCTGGCAACTCCACCTGGATCTTGAAGGTTTGCTTGTAGCGATTCTCCGGGTCGACGATGTTGCTCTGCGCCAGGCGGATGTTGTCGGTAGGGATGTCGCGGGTCTGACAGTAGAGCTTGACGAAATAGGCCGCGCAGAGCGCCGAAGACGCCAGGAAATAGTCGAAGGGCCCCGGCGCCGAGCCGTCACCCTTGTAGCGGATGGGCTGATCGGCGATCACCGAGAAGTCGTCGAACTTGGCCTCGAGCCTCAGGTTGTCGAGAAAATTGACCTTGATTTCCATGTACAGCGTTCCGGACGGCAGACGAATTGGCCGCCATTATCCCGGCTAAGAGCCGCCAGGGATACGCACCTCGTCGTCGCGGCTGCCCTATCCCTGATTGGCGCTAGTGCGACTAGCCCTGCTGGCGGGCTGCCGCGCTGACCACCGCGCGCAACCCGAGCAGGTAGCTGTCCACCCCGAAGCCGGCGATCTGCCCCAGCGCGATCTCGGCGAACACCGAGTGATGGCGGAAGCTCTCCCGCGCATGGATGTTGGACAGGTGCAGCTCCACCACCGGTACGGTGAGGATCGCCAGGGCGTCGCGGATGCCGTAGCTGTAGTGGGTCCAGGCGCCGGCGTTGATCAGCACGCCATCGACGCCGTCTTCGAAGCCGCGATGGATGCGCTCGACGATCTCCCCTTCGTGATTGCTCTGGAAGCTTTCCACCGCCGCGCCGAGCTCATCGCCCAGGGCCGCCAGGGCGCCATCGATCTCGGCCAGGGTCACGGTGCCGTACTGCAGCGGATCGCGCTTGCCGAACATGTTGTGGTTGATACCGTGCAGCATCAGGATCTTCATGGGACCGCTCAGGTCAGGGGAATGGTCAGCTGGTCGATGACCGGCCGGGTCTCGGGGCGCACGCCGCGCCACCAGGCGAAGGCTTCGGCGGCCTGCTCCACCAGCATGCCCACGCCGTCTGCCAGTTGGGGCACGCCCTGCTCCTGCGCCAGGCGCAGGAAGGGCGTCAGCCCCTTGCCATAGGCCAGCTCGTAGGCCAGCACCGCCTGGGCGAAGACGCCCGCCGGCACCGACGGCAGTTCGCCGACCAGACTGGCCGAGGTGGCGTTGATCACCAGATCGAACCTCTCCCCCGCCAAAGCTTCGTAGCTGCGCACGCTCAGCAGCGGATGATCGATCTCCTGGGCAAGCCCTGTGGCCTTCTGCCCATCGCGATTGACCATCACCAGCTCTGCCGGCCCAGCCGCGAGGAAAGGCAGGAGCGCCCCGCGTACAGCACCACCCGCCCCCAGCAAGAGCACGCGCTTGCCAGCCAAAGGCTGGCCGAGGTTGATCTCGATGTCGCGCAGCAGGCCGATGCCGTCGAAGTTCTCCGCCAGCACCCGCTCACCCTCGAACTTCAGCGCGTTGGCCGCCTTGGCCAAGCGCGCCCTTTCACTGGGCTCGGTAGCCAACTGGAAGGCCTGCAGCTTGAAGGGCGCCGTCACGTTCAGGCCCCGCCCGCCCTGGGCGCGAAAGCGCGCCACGTCACCGGCGAAGTCCTCCAGCGAGCCTTCGATGGCGCCGTACTCCAGGTCCTGGCCGGTGGTGGCAGCGAACATCCCATGGATAAGGGGTGACTTGGTGTGATTGATCGGACGGCCGATCACCGCATATCGGTCGGTCATGCCGGTATCTCCTGGGTAAAGAGCACGCCGTCGGCCTGCAGCCGGGCGATGTCTTCCGCGCTATAGCCCAGGCTTTGGGCCACGGCGGCATTGTGCTGGCCGAGGTCCGGCGCCACCTGGTTGATGGTGGTGTCGCACTCGGAAAAGCGGAACGGCAGATTGGGCATCCGCAGGGTGCCGAAGCGCGGATGCTGCTGCTCCTGGATCATGCCGCGGGCCTTGATCTGCGGGTCCTCGATCACCTCGTCGATGCGCTGCACCTTGGCGCAGGGCACGTCGATCTCATCGAGCAACGCCAGCAGCCGCGCCACCGGATTGGCCGCTACCCAGGCCTTGACGATAGGCAGGATGACTTCGCGATGGGCATTGCGTCCGGTGGAATTATGGAAGCGGACGTCGCTGCCGAAGCCTGGCTGCCCCGCGTCCTGCTCGACCAGCGCCGCGAAGCGCTTCCAGGCGTCGTCCACCTGGGCGGCGATCACCAGGTCGCCGTCCTGGGCGCGGAACACGCCATAGAGGGTCGAGGTGGGCATGTCGTGACCGGTCTGCTGCGGCAGGATCTCGCCGCCGGACAGGGTATAGCACTGCACCGCGTACTCGTGCATGGAGACCAGGGTGTCATACAGCGCCATGTCGATGTGCTGGCCACGCCCGCTGGTGACCCGGCCGAGCAGCGCCGCGTTGATGGCAGCCACCGCATGGGCGCCGGTGTACATGTCGCCCAGGGAAATCCGCAACAGCGGCGGTGCCTCGCCGGGCGTGCCGACCATCTGCATGATGCCGCTCTTTGCCTCGGCGATCAGGCCGAAGCCGGCGCGATGGGCGTCGGGACCGGAGTGGCCATAGGCAGAAATCGAGCAGTAGACCAGCCGCGGATTGCGCGCGGACAACTCCTGGTAGCCCAGGCCGAGCCTGTCCAGGGCGCCGGGCCGGTAGTTCTCGATGAAGACGTCGGCGCTGTCGCACAGCTGCTGCATGAAGGCCTTGCCGCGCGGGTCCTTCATGTTGACGCTGACGCCCTGCTTGCCCATGTTGAGTTGCAGGAAATAGCCACTCTGCTGGTCGTCGAGGACGAAGGCGTGCTGGCGGCCGGCATCGCCGCTGCCGGGCCGTTCCACCTTGATCACCTCGGCGCCCAGCGCCGCCAGGCAGCGCCCCACGTAGGGACCGGCGAGGAAGTGGCTGTAGTCGATGACCCTCAGGCCTTGCAGCGGAAGAGACTGGCTCATACCGCACCCTCCCGCCGCGGCACCATCAGCCGGTGCTCGCCGCGCTGGACGACCTCACCCTTCTGGTTGATCAGCTCGGAGGGCAACACCACGATGCCCCAGCCCGGCTTGCTCTTGCTGGGGCGCATGGTGCCCACGCGCAGCTTCACGTGCAACTCGTCGCCGACGCGGATCGGCAAGAGGAAATCCCAGGTCCAGCCCAGCGACATCCCCGGCAGGAAGCGATAGTCGCACTGGGTCTTCAGCCCGTCGGCGATGGACAACCCCATCAGGCCATGGGCGACCAGGCCACCGAAGTGGCTGGCATTGGCGTAGTCCTCGTCGACATGGACGGGCGTATGGTCGCCGGTGAGGTCGGCATAGGCCAGGATGCGTTCCTTGGTGACCAGGTAAGTCGGCGTGATCGCCTCGTCGCCCTCGCGGGCGTCCTCGAAGTATTTTTCTGGTACGGTCATGGTCGCTGTCACTCGGTTTGCCTGGCGTTGACCGCCAGGGCTTCATGTACAGCGCGGGCGGGCACGGCCTGGATGAACTCCAACGCCAGGCCATCGGGCAGGCGCAGCCAGTTATGGCCCTGAGGCAGTTGCTCCACCCCTTCGAAGCGGCGGGCAGCGGCCAGGGCAGCGTCGAGGTCTTCGCACATCAGCCCCAGATGACCCAGGCGCCCCTCGGGGCCTGCGAAGTCCGGCTCGCTCATGAACTGCATACCGCCCAGCGTCCAGTATTGGGTCGGCTCTTCGACCGTGCCCTGCACCTCGCGCAGGGTCATGCCGAACACCTCGTGGAAGAAACGGATGTGCCAATGGATGTCCTTCACCCAGATGGCCACGTGCTCGAGATAAGCCTTGGGAATGCTCAAGATCTGGCGTCCTCTTGTTGTCGGTCGGCCATGGCTCGCTCGATGCCCTTGATGCAGGCGACCAGCGTGGCGTTGACCGGGGTCGGTACGCGGTACTGCTGGCCGAGCCGCACCACCGCGCCATTGATGAAGTCGATTTCGGTGACGGAGCCCTTCTGCAGACTTTGCAGCATGGAGGTCTTGAACGACGGCGCCAGGCCCTCGCGCGCCAGCTGCCAGGCGGCTTCCGGCTCCTGCAGTCCCAGCTCGACGCCGGCGGCGCGAGCCACCGCGATGGCCTCGGCCACCGCCTGCAGGGCGATGTCGCGCAACACGGGCTCGCTGTAGAGCTGCCCGTAGGTGAGTTGGGTGATGCCGGTGAGCGCCCCGGTGGCGACATTGACCAGCAGCTTGTCCCAGAGGGTGCCGCGGATGTTGCCGCTGACCGTGGTGGCCAGTCCGGCGTCCTCGAAGACGGCAGCGACGGCCTGGACCCGCGCGGAAAGTTGGCCATCGAGCTCGCCGATGATCGTGCGCTTACCCATTACCCCGCTGCGAATCCGCCCCGGACCGAGCAGTACGCCGCCGACATAGGTCTTGCCGGCGATCACCCGCTCCGAGCCGACGATCCCGGCCAGGAGCTCTTCATGACCCAGGCCGTTCTGCAACGACAGGACCAGGGTATGGGGGCCGATCAGTGAGCGCGCCCGGGTCATGGCTTCGGCGGTGGCGAAGGACTTGACCAGCACCACCACCAGGTCGACCACCCCGATGGTCTCGGCACCCACCGCCGCGCGGACCGGAACCCGGCGGCTGCCGTCGGGCGTCTCGATCTCCAGGCCGTCCCGGCCAAGGGTGTCGATATGGGCATTGGGCCGGTTCAGCAGCCAGGTCTCGTGCCCCGCCTCGCTCAGCCAGGCACCGAAGGTACTGCCCAGCGCACCAGCGCCGAGGATGCAGATTCTCATGGGATCAGGGCTCCTTGTTGAGTCCCTACCCTAGGCCCAGCATCCACTTTGAGCTATACAATGAAGTCAATTCGCCCATCAGGAATTCTGATAATGCCAGTCAGCGACGGCCTGCCGGAACCCAAGCTACTGCTGCTGTTCGAGGTACTCTACAGCACCGGTAGCGTCACCCGGGCCGCCGAACAGCTGGGCCAGAGCCAACCCACCATCAGCCTCTGGCTGGCCAAGCTCCGCCAGCAACTACGCGATCCGCTGTTCGTGCGGACGCCCGGCGGCATGAAGCCCACGCCCCAGGCCGAAGCCCTGATCACGCCCTGCCGGGAAGTGCTGGAATCCCTGCGCCGCCTGGTGGACTGGGAGGTGGCCTTCGACCCGGCGACCGCCCAGCGCCTGTTTCGCCTCTGCCTGAGCGACGCCAGTCACATCACCCTGTTGCCGCGCCTGCTGGAGCGGCTGCGCGAGCTGGCGCCGGGCGTGCGCCTGGAAGTGGCGCGGATCGATGGCAACACCGAGCAGGCCCTGGAGATCGGCGAGGCCGACCTGGCGATAGGTTTCATTCCCTGGCTGGGGGGCGGTATCTATCAGCAGGTGCTGTATCCCCAGGACTGGGTGTGCCTGGTCAGTAGCGGACATCCCCGCATCACCGACCGGCTGACCGCCGAGCACTACGCCAGCGAAGGGCATGTGCAGGTCAGCGCCGGCACCGGCCAGAAGCTGCTGGAGGCGGCTCTCGTGCGGGCCGCGGTGAAACGGCGGACCGTGCTGGAACTGCCGGGCTTCCTGGGCGTAGGCGCCGTGGTCCGCGACACCGACCTCCTCGTCACCCTCCCCCGGCACATCGGCCAGACGCTGGCGGACAGCTACGGCTTGCGTGTGCTCGAATGCCCGCTACCCATCGAGGGCTTCACCGTCAAGCAGCACTGGCACGTCCGCTACCACCAGGACGCCGGCAACCGCTGGCTGCGCAGCGAGCTGATGGCGCTGTTCGGCGGCGCGCGCTAGCGGCAGGCCGCTCGGGCATTGCACCGAGCTTTCTTCCAGGCACAAAAAAAGCTGCCCTAGGGCAGCTTCTCTTGCGTCGTTCGGGCAGTTCAGAGGACCCGGAACGACTCGTATGGCGCGGCGGACGGGACTCGAACCCGCGACCCCCGGCGTGACAGGCCGGTATTCTAACCGACTGAACTACCGCCGCGCAGTGCGTGTACCTTGCGGAACACTTCCCGAAGAGTTTGGTGGCTGATGACGGGATCGAACCGCCGACCCCCTGCGTGTGATGCAGGTGCTCTCCCAGCTGAGCTAATCAGCCATCCCCTTCGGGTGACGCGCATTCTGCTCGTAGCCCCTTGATCCGTCAAGGATTTTTTCCATTTTATTTTCTTGGGAGGGCTAGTCGGCGTAGATCATCTTGCGGGTCATGCCGCCGTCCAGGGTAATGGCTTCGCCGGTGATGAAGCCGGCATTGCCGCCGAGCAGCCAGGCCACGCAGGCCGCCACGTCCTCCACCGTCCCTACCCGTCCGACCGGATGCTGCTGGTGATCGGCGGCGGACAGCGGTTCGGCCTCGCGGACATGGGCATCGCGCGCGTCGATCCAGCCCGGACAGAGGGCGTTCACCCGCACCTCCGGCCCCAGGCTGATGGCCAGCGCATGGGTCAGGGCCAGCAATCCGCCCTTGCTCGCGGCATAGGCCTCGCTATGGAGCTCTGATTGCCGGGCTCGGGTCGAGGCGATGTTGACGATGGCGCCCTGCTGCTCGCGCAGATAGGGCGCGCAATGCTTGGCCATGAGCATGGGCCCGTCCAGATTCACCCCGAGCACCCGCCGCCATTCACCGAGTGGCAGGCTTTCCAGCGGCTGGCCTTGCGCCGTGGCCAGGCCGGCGTTGTTGACCAGGGCATCCAGGCGACCGAACTGGCCGATCACCTGGGCGACGGCGGCCTCTACCTGGGTCTCGTCGGCCACGTCCAGGGCCACGAACCAGGCCCGCTCACCGAGGGCTTCGGCCACCTTGGCACCGCGCTCCCGCTCGACGTCGGCCACCACCACGCGCCAGCCCTCGGCGATCAGCCAGGCGGCGATGCCGAGCCCGATACCCCGCGCCGCGCCCGTGACCAGGGCGACCCGCGGCTCCGTCGGCGCGAACGCCAGACTCATAGTGCGGCCAGTCCGCGCGCCAGATCCCGTTGCAGGTCGCCCAGGTCCTCGAGTCCCAAGGCAACGCGGATCAAGCTATCGCGAATACCGGCGTTGGCCCGCTCGGCCGCCGACAACCGCCCATGGGAGGTGGTCGCCGGATGGGCGATGGTGGTCTTGGTATCGCCCAGGTTGGTGGTGATGGAGATCATCCGGGTGGCATCGATGAAACGCCAGGCGGCGTCGCGCCCACCGGCCACCTCGAAGCTCACCACCGCACCGAACGCGCTCTGCTGGCGGCGGGCCAGGTCGTGCTGGGGATGGCTTTCCAGGCCGGCGTAATGCACACGCTCGATACCCGGCTGCTGCTCCAGCCAACGGGCCAGCTCCAGTGCGGTCTGGCTGTGCGCCTGCATGCGGATCTTCAGCGTCTCCAGACCCTTGAGGAACAGCCAGGCGTTGAAGGGGCTGAGGGTCGGCCCGGCGGTACGCAGGAAGCCCACCACCTCCTTCATCTGCTCGGCACGGCCCGCGACCACGCCCCCCATGCCCCGACCCTGGCCGTCGATGTACTTGGTGGCCGAATGGATGACGATGTCGGCACCCAGCGCCAGCGGCTTTTGCAGCGCCGGGGTGCAGAAGCAGTTGTCGACCGCCAGCAGCGCGCCCTGGGCATGGGCGATCTCGGCCAGGGCGGCGATGTCCACCAGCTCGGCCAGCGGGTTGGACGGCGACTCGACGAAGAACAGCCGGGTGTTCGGCTTGCAGGCGGACCGCCAGGCATCCAGGTCGGCCAGCGGCGGATAGTCCACCTCGATGCCGAAGCGTTTGAAGTACTTCTCGAACAGGCTGATGGTGGAGCCGAAGACGCTGCGCGAGACCAGCACGTGGTCGCCGGCGCTGCACAGGCTCATCACCATCGCCAGGATGGCCGACATGCCCGAAGCGGTGGCCACCGCCTGCTCCGCGCCTTCCAACGCCGCGATGCGGGTCTCGAAGGTACGGACCGTAGGGTTGGTATAGCGCGAATAGACGTTGCCCGGCACCTCACCGGCGAACCGTGCCGCCGCATCCGCGGCGGTCCGGAACACGTAGCTGCTGGTCAGGAACAGCGCCTCGCCGTGCTCGCCTTCCGGCGAGCGCTGCTGCCCGGCCCGCACCGCCAAGGTCTCGAAGGCCGCGCCCTCGAGATCACTGTCCAGGCGTCCGGCATCCCAGTCTTGGCTCATGTGCAGCTCCTTAGTCGTTGTAGAGATCGATGATGGCGCTGACCGCCTGGTGCTTGACCTTGGCCGCGTCGTTGCGCGCCTGCTCGATCCGATTCAGATAGGCGGCATCGACGTCGCCGGTGATGTACTCGCCATCGAACACCGCGCAGTCGAACTGCTCGACCTTGGGCGCCTTGCGGGTACGCACGGCTTCCTTGAGGTCCTGGATATCCTGATAGAGCAGCCAGTCGGCGCCGATCAGCTCGCCGACTTCCTCGGTGGTGCGGCCGTGGGCGATCAGCTCGTGCACGCTGGGCATGTCGATGCCATAGACATTGGGGAAACGCACCGCCGGGGCCGCCGAGCAGAAATAGACCTTCTTGGCGCCGGCCTCACGGGCCATCTGGATGATCTGCTTGCAGGTGGTGCCGCGGACGATGGAGTCGTCCACCAGCATCACGTTCTTGCCGCGGAATTCCAGCTCGATGGCGTTGAGCTTCTGGCGCACCGACTTCTTGCGCGCAGCCTGGCCGGGCATGATGAAGGTCCGGCCGATGTAGCGGTTCTTGACGAAGCCCTCGCGGAATTTCACGCCCAGGTGGTTGGCCAGCTCCAGCGCCGCGGTGCGGCTGGTGTCGGGGATCGGGATGACCACGTCGATGTCGTGGTCCGGGCGCTCGCGCTGGATCTTCTCGGCCAGCTTCTCGCCCATGCGCAGGCGGGCCTTGTACACCGAGATGCCGTCGATGATGGAATCCGGCCGCGCCAGGTAGACGTGCTCGAAGATGCAGGGCGCGTACTGGGGGTTCTGCGCGCACTGGCGGGTGTAGAGACGGCCGTCTTCGGTGATGTACACCGCCTCGCCCGGCTCCAGGTCACGGATCAGGGTGAAGCCGAGCACGTCGAGGGCGACGCTCTCGGAGGCGATCATGTACTCCACGCCGTACTCGGTGTGACGCTGGCCGAAGACGATGGGGCGAATGGCGTTGGGGTCGCGGAAACCGACGATGCCGTAGCCGGTGATCATGGCCACCACGGCGTAACCGCCACGGCAGCGCTCATGGACTTCGGAGACCGCGGCGAAGACGTCGTCCTCGGTCGGCTGCAGCTTGTTGCGCACCGCCAGCTCATGGGCGAAGACGTTGAGCAGCACCTCGGAGTCGGAGGTGGTGTTCACGTGGCGCAGGTCGGATTCGTAGATCTCCCGCGACAGCTGCTCGACGTTGGTCAGGTTGCCGTTGTGCGCCAGGGTGATGCCATAGGGCGAGTTCACGTAGAACGGCTGCGCCTCGGCGGAGCTGGAGCTGCCAGCCGTGGGATAGCGCACGTGGCCGATACCCATGTGCCCGATCAGGTGCTGCATGTGTCGCTGCTGGAAGACGTCACGGACCAGGCCGTTGTCCTTGCGCAGGTACAGCTTGCCGTCCCGACTGGTCACGATACCGGCGGCATCCTGACCGCGATGTTGAAGGACGGTGAGCGCGTCGTACAACGACTGGTTGACGTTCGTCTTGCCCACGATACCTACGATGCCACACATGTGACGCGACCCCACTGTTTCAAGTGATGCGATGGCGGACCATCGCCGGATGACCCCGGCGGAGCGGAGCCTGAAAACGGTTCACGGAGCCTTGGGCCCCAACTGCGGCAACGACTGCAGACTCGGCATGGGCGTCGCGCCCAGCCACTGGCCGGCGAAGCCCAACAGCAGATTCTTCGACCAGTCGGCCACCAACAGGAAATGCGGTACCAGCACCGACTGCTGCCACCAGCCGTCCTGCTGCACCGGTCCCAGGCTCAACAGGCCCACGGCCACGGTGATCAGCAGGGCGCCACGGGCGGCGCCGAAGGCCATGCCCAAAAAACGGTCGGTGCCCGACAAGCCGGTGACGCGGATCAGCTCACCAAGCAAGAAGCTCACCAGGGCTCCCACCAGCAGCGTCAGCACGAAGAGAATGACGCAGGCGGCGATCACTCTCCCCGAGGGCACCTGGATGTAGTCCACCAGATAGGTGGACAGCGCCCCACCGAATACCCAGGCCACGCCGCCGGCGACGATCCAGGTGGCCAGCGACAACGCTTCCTTGACGAAGCCGCGCCTGAGACTGATCAGGCAGGAAACGACGACGACGGCGACGATCGCCCAGTCCACCCAGGTGAAGCCCACGGCAAGGTCCACTTACAAAAAGGCCCTGCATTCTAGCAGAGCCTTGTGACCGGGTTAACCGCGCTCCGGCTGAAAGCGTACGACGAAACCCTTGACGCCATTCTGCTTGTTGAGTTGGTCGCGCAGCCGATCGGCCTCGCTCCGCTCTATCACCGGCCCGACGAAGACCCGGTTCATGCCATCGGCGGTGCGCACGTAGGCGTTGTAGCCCTGGCTGCGCAGCTTGGACTGCAGCGCATCGGCGCTGGGACGCGACGACAGGCTGGCGAGCTGAACCGACCAGCTGACCGGCAGGTTGGCGGCGCCCAGCCGCGTATCAGGCTTGGCTGTCGGTGCCGGGGTAGCGGTCGGCGCCGACGGCGCTGCGGGCGCAGTGGTCGGCGGTGCCTTGGCGACCGGAGCCGAGGGCGCAGCCTGGGGCTGGGCCGGCGACGGACTGGCCGGAGCGTTCTGCGCCGGCGCCTGCCCGGCGGTACCGGCGATGGGCGTCTGCGGCTTGCCGAGCGGCTTGGCCGGCTCGTCCGGCACCACTTCCACCGGCGGCGCCTCGGGCGTCTGCACCGGCTGCACGGCGGTGCTGGGCACGGTCGGCGCCGCGGGTTGCGGTGGGGTCTCGACCACCACCTTGCGGGCATCGTCCTGGCGACTGAACAGCATGGGTACGAAGATGATGATCAGCGCCAGCAGCACCAGCGCTCCGATGACTCGTTGCTTGAGCATGGCGTTACGCCTCCGCGGATTCGGATGAAGGAGTGAGTTGCGCCAGTACCTCGGCGACGCTGTAGAAGGAGCCGAACACGACCACCTCGTCGTCGGCGGTGCTGGCCGCCAGCTGGGCATCGAAGGCGGCGATCAGGGAAGCGTGGGCCTCAGCCTGTTCGCCCCGAGCGGTAAGGCTGGCGGCCACTTCCGCACCGTCACGACTGCGGCCGGTCGGCAACGTGGCTACCGCCCAACTGGCGAAGTGTCGTTCCAGCGGGGTCAGGATACCGTCGAGATCCTTGTCCGCCAGCACGCCGAAGACGGCACGGCGTACGCCTGCGACGGGCCTCATGGCCAGCCGCCGGGCCAGGTATTGGGCGGCATGGGGATTGTGGGCCACGTCGAGCAGGACGTGCCGCGTCTCCCCTGCCCGCTCGACCTGACGGCGATCGAGCCGACCGGTCATGCGCGTCGCCTGGAGAGCCGCCGCGATCTGCGCCGGCAGCCAGGGCTGCCCGAGCAAGGCGTAGGCCTGCAAGGCCAGGGCGGCATTCTCCATGGGCAGATCGAGCAACGGCAGACCGGGCAACGCCAGGTCGTTGCCCTGCGCATCGCGCCCGCGCCAGAACCAGCCGGCGCTGTCGATGCGCAGGTCGAAGGCTTCGCCGCGCAGCAGGAAGGGCGCACCGAGTCGCTCGGCGGCCTGCGCCAGCTCCGCTGGCGGCTGCGGATCGCCGCAGAGGGCGGGTTTGCCAGCCCGGAAAATGCCGGCCTTTTCCACCGCCACGCTTTCCCGGGTATCCCCCAGCCATTCGGCATGATCCAGGCCTATGCTGGTGACCAGCGCCAGGTCGGCGTCGATCAGATTCACCGCATCCAGCCGACCACCAAGGCCGACTTCGAGGACGGCCACGTCCAGCTGGGCCCGCTCGAACAGCCAGAAGGCCGCCAGCGTCCCCATTTCGAAGTAGGTCAGGCTGATTTCGCCACGGGCGGCTTCCACTGCGGTGAAGGCAGCGCAGAGATCGCTATCGCTGGCGAGGGTGCCGTCCACATCGACGCGCTCGTTGTAGCGCACCAGATGGGGTGAGGCATAGACGCCCACCCGCTGACCGCTGGCGCGCAGCAGGCTGGCAAGGAAGGCACAGGTGGAGCCCTTGCCGTTGGTGCCGGTGACGGTGACCACCCGCACCGCGGGCCGGGTCAGGCCCAGTCGCTGCGCCACCTCGCGCACCCGGTCCAGGCCCATGTCGATCGCCGACGGGTGCAGCTGCTCGAGATAGGCCAGCCATTGCGCGAGGCTGCGCGGAGCCATCAGGCCGCCGGAGCCGGCTGGTGCTGGAAGGTCGCCAGCAGGCGCGCCAGGCGGTCACGCAGTTCCTTGCGCGGCACGATGAGGTCGACGGCGCCGTGGTCCAGCAGGAATTCGCTGCGCTGGAAGCCTTCCGGCAGCTTCTCGCGCACGGTCTGCTCGATCACGCGGGGACCGGCGAAACCGATCAGTGCCTTGGGTTCGGCGACGATGACGTCACCCAGCATGGCGAGACTCGCGGAGACACCGCCGTAGACCGGATCGGTCAGCACCGAGACGAAGGGAATCCCCTCTTCGCGCAGGCGCGCCAATACCGCCGAGGTCTTGGCCATCTGCATCAGGGAGATCAGGGCTTCCTGCATCCGCGCACCACCCGAGGCGGAGAAGCAGATCAGCGGGCAGCGCTCTTCCAGGGCCACGTTGGCGGCGCGGACGAAGCGCTCCCCCACCACGGCGCCCATGGAGCCACCCATGAAGGAGAACTCGAAGGCACAGACCGCTACCGGCATGCCCTTGAGGGCTCCGCGCATGGAGATCAGGGCGTCTTTCTCGCCGGTCTCCTTCTGGGCCGCGGTATAGCGGTCCTTGTACTTCTTGCTGTCGCGGAATTTCAGGCGATCCACCGGCTCCAACTCGGCGCCCAGCTCTTCGCGCCCTTCGGCGTCGAGGAAGATGTCCAGGCGGCGCCGCGCGTTGATGCGCATGTGGTGACCGCACTTCAGGCACACGTCCAGGTTCTTTTCCAGCTCCGGACGGTAGAGGACCGCTTCGCAGGCCGGACACTTGTGCCAAAGACCTTCCGGTACCGAACTGCGCTTCACCTCGGACCGCATGATGGAAGGAATCAGTTTGTCGACCAGCCAATTGCTCATGCATCTCTCTCCACTTGCATGGGCTCCCAGCGCGACCGAGGCCACGCCTTCCTTGAGCATCCGTATGTAGGGTTCGGCAATGCCCGCGCTGGCGCGGGCATTGCCACGTCTCAATGCCGACTCCGCCGGAGTCGGACTTCAGGCCTGCCGGGGCGGGCCTGTCGAATATGTCGCAGGAGTGGACGGCCAGCATCCCGCGAGGGTCACATCAGGCGACCGGGGCACCCCGCACCGCCGCGACGAACCGGGCTATCGCCGCAGCGTCCTTGATGCCCTTGGCCTGCTCCACGCCGCCGCTGACGTCCACGCCGTAAGGCCGTGCCGCGGCGATGGCCACGGCGACGTTGTCCGCCTCCAGACCACCCGCCACGATCAGCGGCAATGCCGGATCACGGGGCACCCGCGTCCAGTCGAAGGCCTGGCCGGTACCGCCGGGTACCCCGGCGACGTAGGTGTCGAGCAGCAGCCCGCGGGCACCGGCGTAGTCCTGGGCGATGGCGGCGAGGTCGATGTCCTCGCGCATGCGCAGGGCCTTGATGTACGGGCGGCGATAGCGAGCGCACTGAGCCGGCGTTTCATCGCCGTGGAACTGCAGGAGGTCCAGGGGCACCGCGTCCAGGGTCTCCTCGATCTCGCAGAGCGAGGCGTCGACGAACAAGCCCACGCTGGTGACGAAGGGCGGCAAGGCCGCCACGATCTGCCGGGCCTGGGCGGCACTGACGGCTCGCGGGCTGCGGGCGTAGAACACCAGGCCGATGGCATCGGCACCCGCCGCCGCCGCGGCCAGGGCATCCTCGACCCGGGTGATCCCGCAGATCTTCACTCGAACGTTAGCCAAACCGGAATGACCTCGTCCCAAATCGAAGGATGTTAGCAGACCGCCCGCGCAGCGTCAGCCTTGGGGGTTATCCAACTCCGGGATGTGCCCCAGGAACAGCGGTCCCAGCGGCCGCTTGGGCACCGGCGTGCTCTCGGGATACTCGGCGTCCACCAGGTAGAGGCCATAGGGATGGGCGGTGACGCCACCCAGCCGCCGCTCCCGCGCGGCCAGAACCTCGCTCACCCACTCCACCGGCCGCTCGCCACATCCCACCGCCATCAGCACGCCGGCGATGTTGCGCACCATGTGGTGCAGGAAGGCGTTGGCACGGATGTCGAGGACGATCAGTCGTCCGCTCTGCCAGAGGCGCAGGTGGTGGATGGTCTTGATCGCCGACTTCGCCTGGCAGGCCTTGGCCCGGAAGGAGGTGAAATCATGGGTACCGAGCAGCATCTGGGCGGCCTCGCGCATCGGCTCGATCCGCAGTGGCCGATGGTTCCAGGTGACCTCCTCGGCCAGGTGCGCGGGCCGGATCGGATCGTTGTAGATCACGTAGCGATAGCGCCGGGCCATGGCACTGAAGCGGGCGTGGAACTCGTCGCTGACCGGCTTGACCCAGGTCACGCTGATGTCCGACGGCAGATTGGCGTTGGTACCCATCACCCAGGCCTTGAGCGGCCGGGAAACGGGGGACTCGAAATGCACCACCTGGCCGGTGGCATGCACACCGCAGTCGGTGCGCCCGGCGCAGTGCAAGGCGATGGGCGCGGCGGCGACTTCGGAAAGCGCATCCTCCAGGGTTTCCTGAACGGAGCGCACGCCGGGTTGCTGGCGTTGCCAGCCTCGGTAACGAGCGCCTTTGTACTCGACGCCGAGGGCAATGCGTTGCGGCGGAACGATAATGGTGGGGTCAAGAAAATCCACGACAGCGGCCAGGCGAAAAAAAGGGGAGGCAGCTTATAGCCGCCTCCCCTGCTCTGCCAAGTCTGGCGCGCGTCAGCTGAGCTGAGCGAGGATCTCCCGTGCTTCCTGCTGCTGCCCGGCATTGCCCTCGGCCAGCACCTCGTCGAGGATGTCGCGGGCGCCTTCCGGATCGCCCATGTCGATGTAGGCGCGCGCCAGGTCCAGCTTGGTGGCCGTCTCGTCCTCCCCGGAAAGGAAGTCGAAGTCGTCCAGACCGTCACCGGCGGCGGTTCCCTTGGAGGTCTCGGCGTCGAACTGGCGGGAGGCCTCCTGCAGGCGAGCAGCGAACTCCTCGTCGCTTTCGCGTTTCGCCGCCGGTTGCTCGTCGAAGTCGGCCAGATCGAAGTTGGCCGGCAACTCGGAGTCGGCCACCGGCTCACGCGCGCTCGGCGGCTCGTCGAACGCCAAATCCGCAGCGGACGGTGCATCGGCCTCGCCCCGCGCCAGATCGCCCTGGCGCTCGAACTCGCTGAAATCCAGGGCGAAGTCATCGTCCTTGGCCGCCGGACTGGCAGGTGCGGCGACGGGCGCCGGATCGAAGTTGAGGTCGAAGTCGAAATCGTCACGGGCATCGCGGGTATTGGCCTGCGCCTCGGCGAAGGCTTCGCCGAAGAGCGGCTCTTCGGCCGGGCCGGCGGCCGGACGAGGCTCGTCGCTGCCGAAGTCATCCAGCGACAGGTCGAAGTCCTGGCTGTCCTCGGTGGCGGAGAAACCCTGGTTGCGGGCCGATTCTTCGCTCAGCTCGTGGGCGGCGGCCAGCGCCGCGGCACCCACGGCGGCGGCGCCCACGGCCACGGTAGCCATGGCTGGATAGCGCGATTTGAGATGCTCGACCGCCGGCTGAGCCCCGCCGATCTCCTTGAGCTCGCTCTCCTCGCGCTGGAAGCCGTCCCGGTCGCCCATCTCGGCATAGACTTCCATCAGCTTGAGGCGCAGATCGGCCCGATGCGGCTCCTGGTCGCTGGCCTTCTTGAGCACTTCGGCGGCCTGGCTGAAGCGACCGTAGGCCATGTAGATGTCCGCCTGGCCCAGGGCGTCGTCCTGGGCATCGACGTCACGGGTGGCGTCCTGGGGATTCTGGTTCAGCTCCAGGCCGGCGAGCGCATGGTGATCGCCCAGTTCCGGGTCCGGATCGAAGGCGGTATCGGGGCGCGCCGCTTCGGCTTCCCGGGCGCGCTCGGCTTCCTTCACCGCATTGCGCCGGGAATTGACCATCAGCAGTACCAGCAATGCCAGCAGGGCACTGCCGCCGATGATGCCGAGCCACAGCGGATTGCTGAGGATATCGTCGAGGAAGCTGTTGGTCGCCTCGGTCGGCTCGGTGGCAGGCGTGCTGGGCGTGACCGGGATGACCTTGGGTTCGCTGGCGGCGGGCGGCGCCGTGCCGGTGCCTGCCTCGCTGGCCGGTGGCGTGGCGGGCTGGGCGGGCGGCGTCTCCGCCGGCGGCGGGGTAGCCGGTGCAGCCTCGGTCGGCTCCTGGGCAGCGGGCGCTGCGCCATTCGCCGGAGGCGGAGTCGGCGCGGTCGCCTCGGGCGCATTCGGCACGGGCTGACCGGCAGCCTGGGGATTGGCCATGGTCGCCTGCATGCGGGCGAGCTGGGCGTCCTTGAGCTGCATGATCTTCTGCAGCTTGTCGAGCTGCGACTGCAGGTCACCCAGGCGACTCTTGAGCTCGTCGTTCTCACGACGCGTGGTGTCCAGGCTTTCCTGGGTCACGGCGAGGCGATCGGCGAGCGCCTGGTCACCGCCCTTGCCACCCTTGCCATTGGCCGCATCGCCCGGTTTGTTCGCCGCCTGGCCGGAGAGCAGCTTGAGATTGTCCTTGGGTGCCGCGGCGGCGGGCGCCTCGGTAACGCCCGGCTGGCTGGCGGCATCCACCTGGCGACGCGGCGTACCCGATGCGGCGGTATCGCCGCCCTGCTTCCACGTCCGGGTCTGACGCGCGATCTCGGCCACGGCCTCGCGCTGGGAGCGCGTCCTGACCTGGGCCTGGTCGGGCAGTCGCAACACCTGGCCGCTCTTCATGAGGTTGATGTTGCGATCGATGAAGGCATCCGGGTTGAGATCCTGGATCGCCAGCATGGTCTGGTCGACGGTGACGCTGCCCGCGGGCCGGTTGCGCGCGGCGACCTCCCAGAGGGTGTCGCGGGACTCGGTGGTGTAGGTACCGGGTGCCTGGGGCGCGCTGGGCGTCGGCGCGGCGGGGGCCGCCGTCCGCGGCGCTTCGGCCGGGGTCGTGCGGGGCCGCGGGGTCGCCGGGACCTGGGGCGCGAACGGCGCCGCGGCCGCCTGGGGGGTGTACAGCGGCGGATCGAGCAGCACGGTGTACTCGCGGAGAATGCGCCCGCTGGGCCAGTTCACCTCGAGCAGGAAATTCAGGTAAGGCTCGCGTACCGGGCGCGCCGACGTCACGCGGATGACGATACGGCCATTGCGCGATTCCGGCGTGAACTTGAGGTCGTTCAGGAAGAAGGCGCGGTCCACCCCAGCCTTGCCGAATTCCTCGGCGGACGCGAGATTGGGCCGCAATTCGGCGGTACCGAGATCGCGCAGGTCCGACAGATCGATGGTGGCATCGAAGGGCTGGTTGAGGGCGGAATTGAGGTGGATCTCGCCCAGGCTGAGGGCCTGTGCCGCGCCGGACATCAAGGCGCTCGCCGCTGCAATTGCCCGCACCAGTTTCTGAACTCGAACCATGACCGTCCCTTTTTAGAAGCTGTCGATCGCGCCGTCCGGGCGGCGCCTGTGTCCATCGCTGCGTGCTACGTCGACGCCCGTCGCTCAGACGAAAAGGGCGAAGCGTTTCACGAAGTATCTTTTAGGCCGACTGTTTAAGCAACAATTCGGCCAGCTGAACGGCCGTGAGCGCCGACAGCCTGACATTATCCGCCACCAGCCAGCATTCCAGCCGGCGCGCATCCCCAGGATGCAGGCGTACCCTTCCCACCAGCACCTCTTCGCGACCCAGGGCGTCGCCCACCGCCGACGGACAGTCCAGCTCTTCGTCCAGCGACAGGCCCGGCTCATCGCCCAAGGCCTCCAGCACCTGCTCCAATGACCAGGGCTCCCGGCCTCTCAGGCTCAGCACCAGGCTATCGCCGAAGAACACCGGTGCCTGCAGCGCCGTGACATCCAGTACCGGCAAGGCCGACCCCAGCACCTGCCGACATTCGTCCAGCAAGCGGTGTTCCACGGCAGTATAGCCATCCGCGGAGGGAGCACCGGTGCGACCGAGCAGATTGAAGGCCAACTGGCCTTCGAACAGCCGCGCCTCGACCGGGCGACCGTTGAGCAGTTCGGTGGCCTGGCGCGCCAGCTCCTCGACCCCACCACGGCCGGCGCCGGAGGCGGCGAGGCAGGCGGTCAGGGACGCATCGGCCAGGGCATTGCGGCGGGCGAGCACCGCCGCCACGCTGGCAGCGGCCTGGGCGGCCGCCAGGGGGACGCCGAGCCAGGCGTTCGCCGCGAGGCCGTCCAGGCGTTCGCCATTGATGCGCGGGAGTACGGACAACGCGGCGGAGGCGCCGCTGAGATCGAGCACGGCGCAACCGGCAGCGGCGAGTCGCGGCCTCAGGCTTTCCACCACCGCAGCCGGCACGGCGAGAATGACGATGCCGACCTGGGCGAAATCGAAGCCTTCGAGCCCGGCGACGCGCAGGTTGCTGCCTCGGAAGGGCAGATTCTGACCCGCCGACTCACCACTGGCGAGCAGGTGCAGGCGCCCGAGGGGCACGTCGCGCTCGTCGAGCAATTCGCGAATGGCTTCGCCGTAGGCGCTGGTCGCGCCGACGAGGGCGATATCTCTGGCAGTCATGAGGGGCGGTCCGCAACGAAAGAGGGCCGCACTTTACTGGCGGCCCTCCTCTACTGGCAAACGTTATGCCGACGGATCACTGCTCGAGCAGGATCCGCAGCATGCGCCGCAGCGGCTCGGCGGCGCCCCACAGCAGTTGGTCGCCGACGGTGAAGGCGCCCAGGTACTGGGAGCCCATGTTGAGCTTGCGCAGCCGCCCGACCGGCACGCTCAGGGTGCCAGTGACGGCCGCCGGCGTGAGCTCGCGCATGCTGACGTCACGGTTGTTCGGCACCAGCTTGACCCAGGGGTTGTGCTGGCTGATCAGGCCATGCAGGTCGGACAGCGGCACGTCCTTGTTCAGCTTGATGGTCAGCGCCTGGCTGTGGCAGCGCATGGCACCGATGCGCACGCAGATGCCATCCACCGGGATGGGGTTCTTGAAGCGACCGAGGATCTTGTTGGTCTCGGCCTGGGCCTTCCACTCTTCGCGGCTCTGGCCGTTGGGCAGTTCCTTGTCGATCCAGGGGATCAGGCTACCGGCCAGGGGGACGCCGAACTGTTCGGTGGGGAAGGCTTCGCTGCGCAGGGTCTCGGCGACCTGGCGGTCGATGTCGAGGATGGCGCTGGCCGGATCGGCCAGGCTGTCGGCCACGGCGGCGTGGGTCGCGCCCATCTGGCGGATCAGCTCGCGCATGTTCTGGGCACCGGCACCGGAGGCGGCCTGGTAGGTCATGGCGCTCATCCAGTCCACCAGACCGGCTTCGAACAGGCCGCCCAGGGCCATCAGCATCAGGCTGACGGTACAGTTGCCACCGATGAAGTCCTTGCGGCCATCGGCCAGGGCCTGGTCGATGACGCGGCGGTTGACCGGGTCCAGCACGATGACGGCGTCATCCTGCATGCGCAGGCTGGAAGCCGCATCGATCCAGTAGCCTTTCCAACCGGCCTGGCGCAGCTTGGGGAACACCTCGCTGGTGTAGTCGCCGCCCTGGCAGGTGAGGATGACGTCGAGGGTCTTGAGCTCGTCGATGCTGTAGGCATCCTTGAGCGGCGCCACGCCCTTGCCGATGGCGGGACCTTCACCGCCGACGTTGGAGGTGGTGAAGAACACGGGCTCGATCAAGTCGAAATCCCGTTCTTCGAGCATGCGCTGCATGAGCACGGAGCCCACCATGCCACGCCAACCGATCAGACCTACACGCTTCATCGCTACTGCACCTTTATTGTCTTGAGGACGGCCGCCGCCCCTGGCGGCCGATCAGATTAACGCCTTACGAGGGCGGCGACCACTGCCTCGCCCATTTCGCGGGTACCCACCCGCTGCTTGCCTTCCGACCAGATGTCACCGGTCCGCAGGCCCTGGTCCAGCACCTGGCCCACCGCCGCCTCGATGGCCTCGGCCGCCGCCGCGGCGCCAAAGGTGTATCTGAGCATCATGGCCACCGACAGGATGGTGGCCAGCGGGTTGGCGACGCCCTGGCCGGCGATGTCGGGCGCCGAGCCGTGACAGGGTTCGTACATGCCCTTGTTGTGGGCATCCAAAGACGCCGAGGGCAGCATGCCGATGGAGCCGGTCAGCATCGAGGCTTCGTCGGAGAGGATGTCGCCGAACATGTTGTCGGTGACGATGACATCGAACTGCTTGGGCGCGCGGACCAGCTGCATGGCGGCGTTGTCGACGTACATATGGCTGAGTTCGACGTCCGGATAGTCCTTGGCCACCTCCACCACCACCTCGCGCCACAGGCGGCTGGATTCGAGCACGTTGGCCTTGTCCACCGAGCACAGCTTCTTGCCACGCAGACGGGCCATGTCGAAGCCCACCCGGGCGATGCGACGGATCTCGCCTTCGCTGTACGGCAGGGTATCGAAAGCCTGGCGTTCGCCGTTCTCCAGCACCCGGGTCTCGCGCGGCGAACCGAAGTAGATGCCACCGGTCAGCTCGCGGACGATGAGGATGTCCAGGCCGGAGACCACCTCGGGCTTGAGGGTCGAGGCCTCGGCCAGTTGCGGATAGAGGATGGCCGGCCGCAGGTTGCCGAACAGGCCGAGGGCGGAGCGGATCTTGAGCAGGCCGCGCTCGGGACGGATATCGCGTTCGAGCTTGTCCCACTTGGGACCGCCCACGGCGCCCAGCAGCACGGCGTCGGCGGCACGGGCACGCGCCAGGGTCTCGTCGGCCAGGGGCACGCCGTAGCGGTCGATGGCGGCACCACCGAGGTCGTCGTGGACCAGCTCGAAGCCCAGCTCGTAGTGGCGATTGACCGTCTCCAGCACCTTGACCGCCTCGGCCATGATCTCCGGACCGATGCCGTCGCCCGGCAGGATGAGGATCTGCTTGCTCATTGTCTTTTCCTGTTCCAAATCAGATGGGCTGGGCCCAGAGAACCATGACGTCGACGCTGAAGGAGCCGTCGCGGTCGATTTCGAAATATTGACGCACTTCCTGGCCGATCTTGTTCTGCAGGCTGCGGATGGCCTGGCATTGGGGCTCAGGGGTGCGCATGCGCTCGGTCCAGCTGGCGAAGTCCAGGCGCAGGCGCTGGCGTACGCAGCGGGTCACGCCGAGACGCGCGGTATCCAGCAGGCGATGCCATTCGGCCAGGGAGTAATCCCGCACGTGGCTGATGTCACGCAGGATCTCCACGGTCTGCAGGTAGGTATCCAGGCGCGGGTTGGCCGGCGAGACCACGTCGATGATGGCCATTTCGCCGCCGTGGCGCAGCACCCGGCGCACTTCGCGCAGGGCCGCGCCTATGTCGCGCCAGTGGTGGGCCGAGTAACGGCTGAAGACGAAATCGAAGCTGGCGTCACCGAACGGCAGGTGCTCGGCCATGCCGGGCTGGACGCTGACGTTGTCCAGGCCCTGCTCGGCGGCGGTGCGCTTGACCACCGAGAGCATCTCTTCGGCCAGATCGAGGGCGACCACCTGCCCTGCCACCGGTGCCACGTTGTAGCTGACGTGACCACCGCCGCAGCCGAGGTCGAGCACCTTGGCGTTCTCGCGGCGCGCCACGGCATCGCGCAGTTCGAGCAGTTCGGCGCCCTGGGCGTGGACGGCACTGGTCAGATAGGCCTCGGCGGTGGCGCCGAATTGCTGCTGTACGTGTTGCTCGTGTTCACCGCTCATGGAGCCTCCGGGAAGAGCGCCGATCCGGGAGGATCGGCGGCTGGGTTCAGGCGTTGGGGAACATCCAGGGACTGCTCTGGCGATAGCGGGCTTCGAAGCTCGCGATGGCGTCGGCATCCTGCAGGGTCAGGCCGATGTCGTCCAGGCCGTTGAGCAGGCAGTGCTTGCGGAAGGCATCGATCTCGAAGGTCAGCGCCACGCCGTCGGGACGGCGCACGGTCTGGCTCTGGAGGTCGATGGTCAGCTGGTAGCCCTCGTTGGCTTCGACCTGACGGAACAACTCGTCCACCTCGGCATCGTCGAGGATGATCGGCAACAGACCGTTCTTGAAGCTGTTGTTGAAGAAGATGTCGGCGAAGCTCGGCGCGATCACCGAGCGGAAGCCGTAGCCATCCAGGGCCCAGGGCGCGTGCTCGCGACTGGAACCGCAGCCGAAGTTCTCGCGAGCCAGCAGGATGCTGGCCCCGGCGTAGCGCGGTTGATTGAGCACGAACTCGGGGTTGAGCGGCCGCTTGCCGTTGTCCTGGCCGGGCTGACCGACATCGAGGTAACGCCATTCGTCGAACAGGTTGGGACCGAAGCCGGTGCGCTTGATCGACTTGAGGAATTGCTTGGGAATGATCTGGTCGGTGTCGACGTTGGCGCGATCCAGGGGCGCGACCAAACCGCTGTGCTGGGTAAAGGCTTGCATGATCAGGCTCCTCAGGCGGTGGCGAAGTCGCGGACGTCGACGAAACGACCGGCAATGGCGGCGGCGGCGGCCATGGCCGGGCTCACCAGGTGGGTACGGCCACCGGCGCCCTGACGGCCTTCGAAGTTGCGGTTGGAGGTGGAGGCGCAATGCTCGCCGCTCTCCAGGCGATCGGCGTTCATCGCCAGGCACATGGAGCAGCCCGGTTCACGCCACTCGAAACCGGCCTCGATGAACACCTTATCCAGACCTTCGCGCTCGGCCTGGGCCTTGACCAGGCCGGAGCCCGGCACCACCAGCGCCTGCTTGAGGGTCGCGGCGACCTTGCGGCCCTTGGCCACGGCGGCGGCGGCGCGCAGGTCTTCGATGCGGGAGTTGGTGCAGGAGCCGATGAAGACGCGGTCCAGCACGATGTCGGTGATCGGCTGGTTGGCCTTGAGGCCCATGTACTTCAGGGCGCGCTCGATGGAGCCGCGCTTGACCGGATCGGTTTCGCGAGCCGGGTCCGGCACCTGCTGGTCGACGGCCAGGACCATCTCGGGCGAGGTGCCCCAACTGACCTGCGGCTTGAGCTGGGCGGCGTCGAGTTCGACCACGGTGTCGAAGCGGGCATCGGCATCGGACACCAGGCCGCGCCATTCGCTGACGGCGGCTTCCCAGACGGCGCCGGTGGGCGCGAAGGGACGACCCTCGACGTAATCGATGGTGGTCTGGTCCACCGCCACCATGCCGACCCGGGCACCGGCCTCGATGGACATGTTGCAGATGGTCATGCGGCCTTCCATGGAGAGGGCGCGGATGGCGCTGCCGGCGAATTCGATGGCATGGCCGTTACCGCCGGCGGTGCCGATCTTGCCGATGACGGCGAGGACGATGTCCTTGGCGGTGACGCCGAAGGGCAATTCACCCTCCACCTTCACCAGCATGTTCTTCATCTTCTTGGCCACCAGGCACTGGGTGGCGAGCACGTGCTCGACCTCGGAGGTGCCGATGCCATGGGCCAGGGCACCGAAGGCGCCGTTGGTGGAGGTGTGGGAGTCACCGCAGACCACGGTCATGCCGGGCAGCACGGCGCCCTGCTCCGGGCCGATCACGTGGACGATGCCCTGGCGGACGTCGTTCATCTTGAACTGGGTGACGCCGAAGTCGTCGCAGTTCTCGTCCAGGGTCTTGACCTGTATGCGCGAGATCTCGTCCTTGATGGAGTCGAGGCCTTGCTTGCGATCGGGCGTGGTCGGCACGTTGTGGTCGGGGGTGGCCAGGTTGGCGTCCAGCCGCCAGGGCTTGCGGCCGGCCAGACGCAGGCCTTCGAACGCCTGGGGCGAGGTCACTTCGTGGATGATGTGGCGGTCGATGTAGAGCAGCGCGGAACCATCATCGCGCTGCTTGACCAGGTGCATATCCCAGAGTTTGTCGTAGAGCGTCTTGCCAGCCATGGGTGGATTCCTCATCAGGCGTGGAACGGCACGGGCCTTTGCATGCCCTTGGTGCTTGTGGGGTCAAAGATACCGCGCTAGGCTCGCATGAAACAAATTCATCTTTTTCATGAAGCGCATAACCAACAGGAATTTGAGACCTTGGACCTCGCCAATCTGAACGCCTTCGTCGCGGTGGCCGAAACCGGCGGCTTTTCCGATGCGGGCGAGCGGCTGCACCTGACCCAGCCGGCGGTGAGCAAGCGTATCGCCGCCTTGGAGCTGCAGCTGGGGCTGCGCCTGTTCGATCGCATCGGGCGCGAGGTCAGCCTGACCGAGGCGGGACGCGCCCTGCTCCCCCGCGCCTATCAGATTCTAGGCGTGATCGATGACACCCGGCGTGCGCTGACCAATCTCAATGGTGCCATTGGGGGGCGGCTGACGCTGGCGACCAGTCACCATATCGGCCTGCATCGCCTACCGCCGATCCTCAGACGCTTCACTCGGGAGTATCCGGAGGTGGCGCTGGACATCCGCTTTCTCGATTCGGAAGCGGCCTACGACGAGATCCTGCATGGGCGGGTGGAGCTGGCGATCATTACCCTGGCACCCCAGACCGCGGCGCCGATCAAGGCGGTGCCGGTATGGAGCGATCCCCTGGATTTCGTGGCGGCGCCCGAACACCCGCTGGCGAACCAGGCACAGGTCACCCTGGCCGACGTGGCGCGCCATCCGGCGGTGTTTCCCGGCGGCAACACCTTCACCCGGCTGATCGTCCACGGCCTGTTCGATGCCCAGGGGCTGACGCCCAATATCGCCATGAGTACCAATTACCTGGAGACCATCAAGATGCTGGTGTCCATCGGACTGGCCTGGAGCGTGCTGCCACGTACCCTGCTGGACGACCAGGTGCGCCGCCTGCCGTTGCCGGGGATTCAGCTGGAACGCCGGCTGGGGTACATCCTGCATACCGAGCGTACCCATTCGAATGCGGCTCAGGCGTTCATGGGGTTGCTGGATGAGGTGGGTTGAGCCGTGATTGGGATTAGCCGTGCGTGAGATCGCGGCCATGGGCCGCTTGTGTCTTGGCTTGGCGTTAGGATGAAGGTGAGAGCAGCAGGGGGCAGGCTGTAGGGCCGCAGTGTTTCGAGCACGTGTAGGAGCCGGTCCCGCCCCCTGCTGACCTCTGACGTCCGAGCCCGAACAGTTGATCGAGCTTCTACCTCGAACCGCACAAGCGTGGGCCTTCGTCAGAGGCGCTCTCCTCACCAGTATAGGAGGACCGCACGATGAAGGCAGCCTGGGTAGGAATCGATGTGGCCAAGGACACCTTGGCCGTTTGTGTATTGCCGGATAAACGGCAACGTGACTATGCCAATACCCTCGATGGTTGGACCGAGCTGCTCGATGAGCTCAGCGGGTATGAGGTCCAGCGGGTGCTGCTCGAAGCCACCGGGGGCTACGAGGCTGGAGTGTTGCGTTACCTGGCGGCGGCAGGCCTACCCGTGATGCGGATCGATCCGCGCCAGGCCCGGGCTTTTGCCCAGGCCATGGGTCGCCAGGCCAAGACCGACCGGATCGACGCGGCTCTGTTGGCCCATCAGGCCCAGGTGATCGAGGGGACGGCGTATCGGGCGCAGAGCGCACAAGCCTTGGCGCTCCAAGAGCTGGTCAAGCGTCGTACCCACTTGGTCGCCCAACGGGACGACGACCGGCGTCGCCTCGCTCAAGCGTCACTTCCCGCCGTACAGGCCAATATTCGCCAGTGCCTGGACTTCCTCAACCAACAGATCGCTTCGTTGAACCAAGCCATCGCCCAGGCCTGCAAGGCACTGGACGGCAGCCGCGCCCAGCGTCTGGCCAGTGTGAGCGGGATCGGTCCGGTCAGCGTGGCGAATCTCTTGGCTTACCTGCCCGAGTTGGGCCACCTGGACCGCCGCCAGATAGCCGCCCTGGTGGGTGTGGCACCCTACAATGTCGACAGTGGCGCCAAGAAAGGCATAAGACGCATCTCGGGCGGGCGCTCTGCGATCAGGCGCGTGCTGTACATGGCAGCCTGGTCGGTGGTGCGGCACCAGGCCGATTTCAACCACCGCTACCAAGAGCTGCTTCAGCGGGGAAAGCCTGCCAAGGTCGCCCTGATCGCCTGCCTACGCGTCTTGCTGACTCGGCTCAATGCCATGCTCAGAGACGGCACACCTTGGCGAGCAGAGCCAGCGTAAGAAGACAGTTGCTCCTACAGGCAGGTTCCGTACTCATAGATAAGTAG
Source organism: Pseudomonas oryzihabitans (assembly GCA_036946245.1). Lineage (GTDB taxonomy): Bacteria > Pseudomonadota > Gammaproteobacteria > Pseudomonadales > Pseudomonadaceae > Chryseomonas > Chryseomonas oryzihabitans_G. The sequence continues at coordinate 2,891,838 of JAQIJM010000001.1, read as the reverse complement.
CGTGGAGACGGCACAGCCTTTTCCGCAAGGGGGGTTGATGGCGAGGGGCGCCCTACCCCAACCCTTTCCCCCAAGGCAGAGGGGGCTGTCCGAGCAGGGGTTCAGCGCCAACAGCGGCCTCGACCTGGGCTGGATGTCTTTATCGCGGCCATGGCGGTCTGCCGATGCGGTCGCCCCGCAGTTTGGCCTGTGCTGTAGGAGCGGCCCATGGCCGCGATGAAATCAGAGCCGTATGTGAAAAAGACGCTTCCTTCACCGGGCATTGCATAGCGAGGGGCCCCTCACCCCAACCCTCTCCCCGAGGGAGAGGGGGCTGCCCGAGCAGGACTTAGCTCCAACAGCGGCCTCGACCTGGGCTGGAAGTCTTATCGCGGCCATGGCGGTCTGCCGATGCGGTCGCTCCGCAGTTCGGCCTGTGCTGTAGGAGCGGCCCATGGCCGCGATTAAATCAGAGCCGTAGTGTGGAAAGACGCTTCCTTCACCGGGCATTGCATAGCGGGGGCGCCTTCACCCCAACCCTCTCCCCAAGGGAGAGGGAGCTGTCCGAGCAGGGGTTCAGCGCCAACAGCGGGCTCGACCTGGGCTGGATGTCTTATCGCGGCCATGGCGGTCTGCCGATGCCGTCGCTCCGCAGTTTGGCCTGTGCTCTAGGAGCAGCCCATGGCCGCGATAGATGAGTCCAAGATACGGCGGCAGCGTTGGGCTTCGCTGCGCTCAGCCCTTCTTGAGCTTTTTCAGGCGCTTCCTGGACTTGTCGATGACTTCCTTGCGCTCCTTGTCCTTCAGCTCCTTCCATCCCTTGATCTCTGAGCGTTTGCGGCCACATCCCTGGCAGACGTCGTCCTTGATCTTGCACTGGCTGATGCAGGGACTTTCGACCTTACCCACGGCAACCTCGGAAATGAAAAAGGCCCTGCAGTATAACCACTGCAGGGCCCTGTCCAGCGCCATCCGGCAGGATGGCGGGCTATGGGGGCGATTTAGAAAACCGCTTGAACCTTCAGGCCACCCACCACGGCATTGTCGACTTCACGCACGCCACCCGGGCTCTTGATGTACTGGATGTTGGGGCGCACGGTCAGCCAGTTGGTCACGTGCACGCCATAGTAGAGCTCGGCGTCGTACTCGTTGTGCTGCAGGGGCGTGTAGGCCGGATCGTCGTAGTCGGTGGCACCGGCGGCCTGGTTGAGGGCGCGCTGGTTGTCGCGGAAGTCGCTGTTGGTGCTGATGCGCGCGACGCCGAAGCCGATGTCATCCTTGGGACGACCGTCGAAGGGGCCCTTGTACACCAGGCCGGCCTGGACGTAGTTGCTGACCTTGTTGACGTCCTTGGCATGGGCGGTGAAGTTGGCGAAGACCGACAGGCCGCGACTCGGGTCATCGTTGTGCGCGGTGATCTGCTGGCGCGCCACGACCCAGTAGCCGTGCTTGCTGGAGTGCTCCTTGTAGTCCAGCCCGGTGAGGGCTGCCGAGTTGCCGTTGACGTCTTCGTAGACGTCGTTGGCATCGGCGGTGCTGTAGTAGTAGCCGACGCGGTATTCGCCCGGCAGGCCGTTGACCTTGGGCGACCAGACCATTTCCACCGGCAGGACCGCACCCTTGGTGCCGCTGCCGTTGAGCTTGAAGCCGTTGCCGGTTTCCAGCAGCGACGGATTCTGCTCGTAGGCGCCGATCTGGACGAACAGCTCGGGGGTCAGGCTGTACTTGACGCGCAGGGCCCACTGGCTGACCGGCCAGTTGTACCAGACGCCTTCCCAGTTACCGACCTGGGAGCCGCAGAACGCCAGGTTCTGGAAGTCGCACTCGAAGGAGTTGAAGTCCTCGCCTTCGCCGAAGCGGCCGGCCTTGATGTCCAGACGGCCGTCGAAGAAGCCCTTGGACAGCCACAGCTGGGTCAGACGCCAGGTCTGGCCACGGCCGTAGACTTCCTGCACCGAGGAGTAACCGCCGACGCGTGGATCGGTGATGCGGTCGTCGGTGAGGTTGCGGCCATCGCGTGAGGTGATGGCGACCTTGAACACCGAGTTCTCCCAACCCGCGATCTTGTTCATGTCGCCCCAGAGGCCGAACATGTACTGGGAGCTCCAACGACCGGTGCGATCATCGTCATAGCCACCGCGCAGGTTGGTGGCGCCCTCCCCCACGTACTCCAGCTTGATGTCCCAACCCTTGTCGCGCAGGTCCTTGCGCACGCCGCCCCAGTCACCGGTCATGGTGTTGCCCAGGGGTTCGAAGGCGGCCTCGGTGTTGTTGACGCCACTGAAGTTGCCACCCGGATTGGCCTGGGGCGCCGCCTGGGCACCCGCGGCGACCGCCAGGGCCAGCAGCGACACCAGGGGCAGTGCGTTACCCCGACGATTCTTGTGATTCTGACTGTTCATTACTGAGATCCCTTTTTATTGAAGTGATGACACCCAGGGCCCGAAACCCGCGTCTCTAATACCTACGGCAGGACGTTGAGGACTTCGTAACAGGCACCCATGGTGTGGTAGTCGACCTTGCCGGCCGGACTCTTGTCGTCGGAGTACTTGAGGTTCCGACGGTCGAGCAGGCGCCACCACGCGCCGTGCTCGTGATCGATGAAATGCATCCAGCTGTAGCGCCAGAGCGCCTCGTAGTGTTCCCAGTAACGGGCCTCGCCACTGCGCTCCGCGAGCAGCGCTGCCGCGGCCAGGGCCTCGGCCTGGACCCAGAAATACTTGTCCGGATCGCAGGGCGATCCATCCGGGGCGAAACCGTAGTAGAGACCGCCGTGCTCGCCATCCCAGCTCAGGCGCCAGGAGATGTCGAACAGGGCCTGGGCGCGCGGCAGCAGCCAGGGCTGGGGGCGATGGCGCTCGAGGATCAGCAGCAGCTTGGCCCATTCGATCTGGTGCCCCGGCTGGAAACCCCAGGGCCGGAAGAGGTTGGCCGGATCGTCGCGGTTGTAGTCCCAGTCGATGGACCAGTCGCTGTGGTAGTGCTCCCAGACCAGGCCGCCGGGGACCTCGTCGGCCACCCCGCCCTGCCCCAGGGTCAGTGCGGCCTGGCGCTGGGTCATGTTGCGCGCCAGGGTCTCGGCGCGGTCCAGGTAGCGCACCTCGCCGCTGGCTTCGAAGGCGGCCAGCAGGGCTTCGCAGGCGTGCATGTTGGCGTTCTGGCCGCGATACGGCGCCACGGTCTGCCAGTCGGCGCTGATCTCGTCGACATAGAGGCCATCGGCTTCACGCCAGAAATGGGTCTCCAGGGATTCCCAGGCTTCGCTCAGCCAGCCGCGGGCTTCCTGGATGCCCGCCTGCAGGCCATGGGCATAGGCCAGCACCACGAAGGCCAGGCCGTAGCAATGGTTGGTGCCATCCACCACGCTGTCGCCGTCGAGCAGCCAGGCGTAGCCACCATTGGCCTGGCGATGCCGCTCGCGCAGGTATCTCAGGCCATGGCGGGTCGCGTCCAGAAAGGCCGGATCGCCATAGTGCCGGTAGGCCATGGCGAAATCGAAGACGAAGCGGGTGCTGGAGACCAGGTGGCGGGTCCGGCGGTCGTAGACCGTGCCGTCGTCCTTGAAGAAGTGATAGAAGCCGCCTTGCGGATCGACACAACGCGGATGGTAGAACGCCAGGGTCTGGCGGACGTGCTCCAACAGGGTCTCGCGACGACGAAAATCGGGGAAGTCCATCGGGTTTCCTTGGCGGCTATTGTTGTTGTGGTAGGGCGTTCTAGTGGGGACTCACCTGCAGCAGGGCTTCGACATCGGCACGGGTCGGCGCATAGGCCCCGGCATGACGGCAGGACACCGAGGCACTGGCCGCGGCGAATCTCAGGCGCTGCTGCAGATCGGTCAGGCCCAGCAGGCCGGAGGCCAGCCAACCGGCCATGCAGGCGTCGCCGGCACCCACGGTGTCAGCCACGTCCACGGCGATGGCGGGCTGTTGCCACTCGCCTTCCGGCGTGTAGAGCACCAGGCCGTGTTCGCCACGGGTGAAGAGGATGCGGGCGTGGGGATTGAGCGTCCGCAGTTCGTCCAGCGCGGCGCGCTCGTCCAGGCCCGGATAGATCTGGCGGATGTCTTCGTCGGACAGCTTGATGTCGTCGGCCAGGCTCACCAGCTCGGGGAAGGTCTGCTGGCGATAGCGGTCGTCCATCAGGTTGCGCCAGTTGGGATCGTAGCTCAGGCGCTTGCCAGCGCCCTTGGCCTGGCGGGCCAGGTCCAGCAGGGTGTCGGCCAGCGGATAGCGGGCCAGGCTGATGCAGCTGAAATGGCAGACCTCGGCGGCCTCCAGCCAGCCTTCGGGCAGCAGCGCCGGATCGAACAGGAGATCGGCTTCGCCGGCGAAGAAATAGCGCGGCGGACGGCTCGACGGCACGATGGCCACCAGCGGATCGGCGGCGACGCGCTGCAGGAAGCGGGTATCGAGGCCGGCGGTTTCCGACTGCCAGGCGATCTCGTCACCCAGGCCGTCCTGGCTGATGGCACCGCCGAAGGCGCTTTCGACGCCGAGCCGGGCCAGGCCGCGGGCCACGTTCCAGGGGGCACCGCCCGGATAACCCCGCCATTCGCCAGGATTACCCTGGACGATGTCGGTGAGGGCTTCGCCAAAGACCACGACGCGGGGTAGTGCCATTCTTGTTCTCCTGTCTGTCACGGCGACCAGGGCTACCCCTGGTCTCTGGTAGGGCCACGACCCGACGTCAGGCGCGGCGGCGGGCGGACCTTACCATTGCTGTAACGTTTCAGCCATGAGCACCCATCAGGAAAGTCGACGACCGCTCGCGGGGTCGAACAGCACCGCCCGTCGCGGATCTATGCGCCAGAGCACCTGGTCGCCGGCCCGGGGCGCTTCGCCCGGGGCTACCCGGCAGCAGACCTTGGTGCCGTTCCACTCGGCATAGAGCAGGGTATCCGGCCCGGTCGGCTCGACCACCTGGACCCGCGTCAGGATGCCCGGGACGGCGTTGTCGGCCGGATGTGCCGACTGGATCTGCTCCGGTCGCACGCCAAGGATAGCCTCTCGCCCCGCGAGCGCCGGGTCCAACTCCGGCAGGTCCACCTGGCTGTCGCCGATGTCGCCAGTCACGCGCGCCACTACCCTGCCCTCGCGCGCTTCCAGGCGTACCGGTACGAAGTTCATCGGCGGCGAGCCGATGAAGCTGGCGACGAAGAGATTGGCGGGATCGTTGTAGATCTCCTCGGGAGTGCCGAATTGCTGCACCTCGCCATCCTTCATCACCGCGACGCGATCGCCCAGGGTCATGGCTTCGATCTGATCGTGGGTCACGTAGACGGTGGTGGTCTGCAAGCGCTGGTGCATCAGCTTGATCTCGGTGCGCATCTCCACCCGCAACTTGGCGTCGAGGTTGGAGAGCGGCTCGTCGAACAGATAGAGCTTGGGCCGGCGCGCCAGGGCGCGGCCCATGGCCACCCGCTGCTGCTGACCACCGGAGAGCTGCGCCGGCTTGCGCTCGAGCAGGTGTTCGATCTGCAGCAGCTTGGCGACCCGTGCCACCTCGGCGTCGATCTGCTCCCTGGGCGTCTTGCGGATCTTCAGGCCAAAGGCGATGTTCTCGCGCACGGTCATGGTCGGGTAGAGGGCGTAGGACTGGAACACCATGGCGATGTCCCTGTCCTTGGGCTCGACCTGGGTGACGTCCTCGCCATCCAGGCAGATGGCGCCGCTGCTGATGTCTTCGAGGCCGGCGATGGCGTTCATCAGGGTGGATTTGCCGCAGCCGGAGGGCCCCACCAGGATGAGGAACTGGCCGGCGTCGATGCGGATGTCGATGCCCTTGAGGGCTTCCTGTGCGGCGTTGCCGTAGGTCTTGCGTACGCTTTTGAGCTCGAGAGCTGCCATGGTGGCCTTCCTTATCCTTTGACCACGCCGGAGGTCAGGCCCCGGACGAAGTACTTACCCGCGAAGATGTAGACCAGCAGCGTCGGCAGCGCGGCGATCATGGCGGCGGCCATGTCGACGTTGTATTCCTTGGCGCCGGTGCTGGTGTTGACCAGGTTGTTGAGGGCGACGGTGATGGGCTGCGACGAGCCGCTGGCGAACACCACGCCGAACAGGAAGTCGTTCCACACCTGGGTGAACTGCCAGATCAGGCTGACCATCACGATGGGCGTGGACAGCGGCAGCAGGATCTTGAAGAAGATGGTGAAGAAGCCCGCGCCGTCCAGCCGCGCCGCCTTGATCAGGGCGTCGGGGATGCCCACGTAGTAGTTGCGGAAGAACAGCGTGGTGAAGGCCAGGCCGTAGATCACGTGCACCAGCACCAGGCCGGCGGTGGTGTTGGCCAGGCCCAGTTGGCCGAGGGTGAAGGACATCGGCAGCAGGATCACCTGGAAGGGAATGAAGCAACCGAACAGCAGCAGGCTGAATAGCAGATTCGACCCGCGGAATTGCCACTTCGACAGGGCGTAGCCGTTGAGCGCGCCGATGAAGGTGGAGATGAGCACCGCGGGCACGGTGATCATGAAGGAGTTCCAGAAGTAGCTGTGGACCACGTCCCAGGCCTTGAGCCAGCCGATCACCGTCCAGTCCAGGGGCAGGCTCAGCAGGTTGCCGGTGCGGACGTCGTCCGGGGTCTTGAAGCTGGTCAGCAGCATCACCAGCAGCGGCACCAGATAGACCGCGCAAGCGACGATCAGGGTGGCGTGGATGGCCACGCGATTGACGTTCAGAGCCTTAGCCATTTCGCTTGCTCCGCAATTCCGAGTAGAGGTAGGGCACCAGCACCGCCAGCACCGCGCCGAGCATCAGCACCGCACTGGCCGACCCCAGGCCCATCTGGCCGCGGGTGAAGGTGTGCTGGTACATGAACACCGCCGGCAGGTCCGAGGCGTAGCCGGGACCGCCCGCGGTCATGGCCATCACCAGGTCGAAGCTCTTGATGGCGATGTGGGCGAGGATCATCACCGCGCTGAAGAACACCGGCCGCAGGCTGGGCAGGACGATGCGCAGGTAGATGGTCGGCAGCCCTGCCCCGTCGACCTGGGCGGCTCTGAGGATGGAGGAATCCACACCCCGCAGGCCGGCGAGGAACATGGCCATGACGAAGCCCGAGGCCTGCCAGAGGGCGGCGATCAGCAGGCAGTAGATGACCCGGTCGGGGTCCACCAGCCAATCGAAGCGAAAGCCTTCCCAGCCCCAGTCGCGCAAGAGCTTGTCCAGCCCCATGCCGGGGTTGAGCAGCCATTTCCAGGCGGTGCCGGTGACGATCATCGACAGCGCCATGGGGTACAGATAGATGGTGCGGATGAAGCCTTCGCGGCGGATGCGCTGGTCCAGCAGGATGGCGAAGAAGACGCCGATGGCCAGGCTCAGCAGGATGAACAGGCCACCGAAGATCGCCAGGTTCTTGCAGGCCACCAGCCAGCGATCGTTTTCCATGAGCCGGGCGTACTGGGCGAAGCCGGCGAAATTGTAGCTGGGCAGGAAGCGCGAGTTGGTGAAGGAGATCACCGCCGTCCACAGCATGTAGCCATAGAGGCAGACGACCATGGCGATGGCCGTGGGCGCCAGCACCAGCTTGGGTAGCAGGCGCTGCAGCCGGTCCGGGCGGCGACTGACGGTCGCGACGGGAAGGGTTTCGGTAAGAGCCATGGGGCGCTCCCAAGGGGTGGTATTATTTTTATGGAGCTGGCCGGTCTCAGAATGCATCGCGGCACAGCACCTGGGCTTATCGCGGCCATGGGCCGCTCCTACAGGTCGACCCTAGCTGTAGGAGCGGCCGCAGCGGCGGACCGCCATGGCCGCGATTGGCCCTTACTTCGCGGCCTGGATGGCGGCGACCAGTTGCTCGGTGGCCTTCTTCGGATCGGCGTTGGCGTCGTTGAAGAAGTTGGTCACCACGTCGAAGATCGCACCCTGCACATAGCTGGTATTGGCCATGCTGTGGGCCATGCTGGGTTCGGCCTTGCCGTCGGCGTTGGCGGCCTGGAAGTCCTTGGCGGACTGCTGGGCGCAACTGTCGAACTTGCTCAGGTCGATGTCGTTACGGACCGGGATGGAGCCCTTGTTGAGGTTGAACACCTCCTGGAAGGGCTTGTCGATGACGGTGCGCACCAGGTCGTCCTGGGCCTTCTGGTTGTCCTTGTTCTTGAGCTTGAACATGGCCAGGGAGTCGATGTTGTAGATGAAGTCGCCCTGGGTGCCCGGCATCACCACGCATTCGTAATCGACGCCTGGTTTCTTGCCGGCGGCGGCGAATTCGGCCTTGGCCCAGTCGCCCATGATCTGCATGCCGGCCTTGCCCTCGATGACCATGGCGGTGGCCAGGTTCCAGTCGCGGCCGGCGGCGTTGGGATCGACGTAGCCCTTGATGCGCTTGAAGGTCTTGAACACCTCGACCATCTTGTCGCTGCGGATGGTGTCGGCGTCGGTCTGCACGAAGACCTTGTCGTAGCCTTCGGCGCCCATGATGGCCATGACCAGGGATTCGAAGATGGTGCCGTCCTGCCAGTTCTGGCCACCATGGGCCAGGGGCACGACGCCGGCGGCCTTGAGCTTGTCGGCGGCTGCGAAGAATTCGTCCAGGGTGGTGGGGACCTTGGCACCGGCCTTCTTGAAGACGGCGGGATTGATCCACAGCCAGTTGATGCGGTGGATGCCGGCCGGTACGGCGACGTATTCGCCATCGTGCTGCATGGTCTGGGCCACGCGCTTGGGCAGGATGCCGTCCCAATTGCCCTGCTTGGCGATGTCGCTGATATCGGCCAGGAAGCCCATGCTGGCCCACTCCTGGATGTCCGGGCCTTTCAGCTGGGCGGCGGATGGCGGGTTGCCGGAAACGGCGCGGGTCTTCAGCACGGTCATGGCGGCCTCACCGGCGCCACCGGCCACGGCGAAATCCTTCCAGCTGTCGCCCTGCTTCTGCATCAATTGCTTGAGGACATCGACGGCGCGGGCCTCGCCACCAGAGGTCCACCAGTGCAGTACCTCGACCTCACCAGCCTGGGCGGTCAGGGGAGCAGCGATCGCGGCGCAGGAAAGGGAAACGGCGAGAGCGAGACGATTCAACGCATTCATGGGGGATCGTTCCTTGTTGTTTTTTTATTGGAGCTGGGCCGAGTCTAGTCAGACGATTAAGGCCGTGGGTAACGAAGGGAAGGAGATTTGTCACGGGCTGGTGACATAGCGAAAGATGGATACCTAGCTGCGCGGCAGGGTCAGGGTGACCCTCAGACCGCCCTCGCGGCGATTGCGCAGCTCTACCTCGCCGCCATGGGCATGGGCCAGGTTGCGGGCGATGCCCAGGCCCAGACCATAGCCGTGGCGATCGGTGGCCAGGCGGACATGGGGCTGGAATACCTGCTCCAGCTCCTGCTCGGGCACCCCTGGACCCTCGTCGTCGACATGCAGGACGAAGGTATGGCCGTCGTCTTCCACCTGTAGCTGGGCGCGATAGCCATACTTGAGGGCGTTGTCCAGCAGGTTGCCGATGCAGCGCTTGAGCGCCAGCGGCTTGCCCAGCAGGCTGCCGCGGACCTCGCCGGTCAGGCTCACCCGGGGCGGATGCTCCTGGGTGAAGGGCTCCACCAGCTGCTCCAGCAGTGCCTGCAGGTCGACCGGCTCCAGGTTCTCGTGGATGTCGGTGTCCTTGACGCACTGCAGGGCGCCCTTGACCAGCAGGTCCAGCTCGTCCAGGTCGCGCACCAGCTTGGTCTGCATCTCGTCGTCGTCCACCAGCTCGGCGCGCAGCCGCAGCCGGGTGATGGGCGTGCGCAGGTCGTGGGAGATGGCGCTGAACAGCTGGGCACGCTCGTCCAAATAGCGGGCGATGCGTTCGCGCATGGCATTGAACGCGCGGGTGACCTCGCGGATCTCCTGGGCGCCCTCTTCCCGCACCGGCGGCGTATGGACTTCCAGCGACAACTCTCGCGCCGCGCGCGACAGCCGCTTGAGCGGGCGACTCTGCCAGCGGATCAGCAGGCCGATGAACAGCAGCAGGAAGGCGCTGCTGAAGACCATGAACAGCAGTTGCTGCAGCGGCAGCCAGGATTCGTCCAGGCTGTAGTAGGGCGCCGGCATCAGGGTGGCGAGGTACACCCACTCCCCTTCGCCGATGCGGATCTGGGTCACCAGCACCGGCGGCTCAAGCGGCTCCAGGCTCAGGGCGTAGTGCGCCCAGGAGCGCGGCAACTCGTCCAGCGCCACGGCGCCGTTGAACAGCCGCAGCTGCTGCGGACCGACGAATTCCACGTACATCGGCATGGCCGCGCCCAGCCGCTCACGCAGTACCGCCTCCACGCCCTGCAGGACGGCGCGCCGGCTCGGGGTGTCGGGTAGCGCCTGCATGGTCAGCGGCTTCTCGTTGAGCGAGACGAAGAAGCGCGTACCCCCCATGTTGCGCAATTGTTCCAGCACCAGCGGTCGATAGGCCGGTGGCAGCAGGCTGAAATAGCGCACGCTGGCGGCGATGGAGTAGCCGAGACTGCGCGCCGCGCTCTGCAGCCCTTGGTTGCGATCGCTGCGCAGAGAGGCTGACCAGAACAATGCCGAAGCGCCCTGGGCCAGGAGCACCGCCAGCAGGGTCAGCAGCAGCATCCGCGCCAGCAGGGAACGCGGCACCAGCCGCGCGAGGGGACCGCTACACCGCATCGGCGACCAGTCCACTGACCTCGGCGGCGAGCAGGTAGCCGGAACCGCGCACGGTACGGATCAGCCGCGGCGACTTGCCGGTGTCCCTCAGCCGCTGGCGCAGGCGACTCACCGCCATGTCGACGATGCGCTCCAGCGGCAGTACCTCGCGGCCACGGGTGGCGTTGGCGATGGTGTCGCGATCGAGGATCTGTTGGGGATGGTCGAGGAACAGCTTGAGCAGGGTGAAATCGGCGCCGGAAAGGATGACCTCCTCACCGTCGCGGTGGAACAGCCGATGACTGACCGGGTCCAGGCGCCAGTCGTCGAAGGTCAACAGACCGGTGGCCGCCGGACGCGTCTCGCCGAAACCGGCCCGGCGCAGCAGCGCCTTGATGCGGGCCAGCAGCTCACGGGGACTGAAGGGTTTGCCCAGGTAGTCGTCGGCGCCCAGTTCCAGGCCGATGACCCGGTCGGCTTCGTCGGAGCTGGCGGTGAGCATGATGATGGGCACCTGGCGGCAGCTCGATTGCTCGCGCATCCAGCGGCAGAGGGCGAAGCCGTCTTCGCCGGGCAGCATGACGTCGAGGATCAGCAGGTCGGGAACGAAGTCGCCCAGAGCGCGGCGCAGTTCGCGGCCATCGCCGACGGCGCGTACCCGATAGCCGGCACGGCTGAGATAGGTGTCGAGAAGCTCACGGATTTCCCTGTCGTCGTCGACGACCAGGAGGGATTTGCCCAGGGTGGACATGGCGATGTTCGCTCTTGTTGTTCTGGCCAGAGGCCAGCTACCGGTAGTGCCGGCAGCATACCGGGGCCGGGCGACCTTGAGTAGTCGCCCGACTTCGGTGGATCAGACCTGGCGCGCTTCGGCGATGGTCTGGTCCAGGGCGACGCCGGCCCCGAACAGGCCAGGGTACTCGGCCGTCACCAACCAGGCGGGAATGTCCTTGAGGTAGGCGCTGCTGGTCTTGCCCTTGTCGGCGAAGGCATGGGCGAAGGCCCCGCTCTGGAAGCGCTCGACGAAGCGCGGCAGGATGCCGCCGGCGATGTAGACGCCACCCAGGGCGCCCAGGGTCAGGGCGGCGTTGCCGGCGACCCGCGCCAGCCAGATGAAGAACTGCTCCAGCACGGCATCGGCGTAGGGATCGCCCTTGAGCGCCAGCTCGCAGATGTCCGCCGCGCTGTGCAGGGCGGCGGTCCGGCCGTCCAGTTCGCAACTCGCGTGATAGAGGTTGACCAGGCCGCTGCCGGACACCACGCGCTCGGCCGAGACGTGATTGCCGAACTGGCGCTTGAGGATCTTCCAGATATCGAATTCGCGCTGGGTGTTGATCGGCAGGTCGACGTGACCGCCTTCGCTCGGCAGCACGATCCAGCGATCCTTGCCGCTCGGCACCAGGCTGGCGACCCCCAGGCCGGTGCCCGGCCCGATCACCAGGCGGGTACGGGTCGGCAAGGCGACACCGTCACGCACCTGGACGCAGTCCGCCGGGTCCAGGCGAGCGATGGCCCAGGCCATGGAGGTGAAGTCGTTGATCAGCAGCAGATGGGTCAGGCCCAGTTGCTGGCAGAACTGCTCGCGCTTGATCACCCAGTGATTGTTGGTGAAGTGGAAGTCACCCTCGCCGACCGGCCCCGCACAGGCGAGGCAGACGGCGGTGATGTCGTCCAGGGCCACGCCGGTCTGCGCCAGGTACTTGCGTACCGCGTCTTCCGGACAGGCGTAATCCGCACAGGCGAAGACCTCGATGGCCTCCAGTCGCCCTTCGCGCCAGAGCGCGAACCGCGCGTTGGTGCCCCCGATGTCTCCGACCAAAGCCAAACTCATTTCAGCGCCTCCAGGCTGGAAGTGAATGCACTGGCACCCGATTCGGCCGTGCTCATGGCGCCGCGCATGAAGGCGAACAACTCACGACCACAGCCCACCCCGGTGCCCTGGGGCGCTTCGACCGCCTGACGCGCCGTCCATTCGTCCGCCGCGACCAGAATCTTCAGTTCGCCGGTACGGCCATCGACACGGATGAGATCACCGTCACAGACCTTGGCCAGCGGACCGCCATCGACGGCCTCCGGGCAGACGTGGATGGCCGCCGGAACCTTGCCGGAAGCGCCGGACATCCGGCCGTCGGTGACCAGCGCGACCTTGAAACCGCGATCCTGCAGCACGCCGAGGTAGGGCGTGAGCTTGTGCAGCTCGGGCATACCCAGGGCCTTGGGCCCCTGGAAGCGCACCACCGCGACGAAATCGCGCTCCAGTTCGCCGGCCTTGAACGCCTCGGCCAGCTCGCTCTGGTCGTGGAAGACCCGCGCCGGCGCTTCCACCGACTGGTGCTTGGGCGCCACGGCGGACACCTTCATCACGCCACGGCCGAGGTTGCCCTGCATGACGCGCAGGCCGCCCTCCTCGTTGAACGGCCGACTGGCCGGACGCAGGATGTCTTCGTCCAGGCTCTGGGCGCTGCCGGTGCGCCACTCCAGCGTGCCGTCCACCAGGAAGGGCTCCTGCAGGTAACGGGACAGGCCGTGACCCATGATGGTGTTGACGTCTTCATGGAGCAGCCCGGCGTCGAGCAGGGTGCGGACCATGAAGTTGACACCACCCGCGGCGTGGAAATGATTCACGTCGGCCTTGCCGTTGGGATAGACCTGGGCCAGCGTCGGGGTCACCGCCGAGATCTCGGCCATGTCGTCCCAGGTCAGCTGGATGCCGGCCGCCTGGGCGATGGCCGGGATGTGCAGGGTGTGGTTGGTCGAGCCGCCGGTGGCGCTCAGGGCGACCACCGAATTGACGATGGCCTTTTCATCGACGATCTCGCCCAGCGGCAGGAAGTTGCCACCCTGGCGGGTGATGCGGGTCACCTGGCGGGCGGCTTCGCGGGTGAGCTCGTCGCGCAGCGGGGTGTAGGGATTGACGAAGGAGGAACCCGGCAGGTGCAGCCCCATGATCTCCATCACCACCTGGTTGGTGTTGGCGGTGCCGTAGAAGGTACAGGTGCCCGGGCTGTGGTAGGACTTCATCTCCGACTCCAGCAGCTCTTCGCGGGTCGCCTTGCCCTCGGCGAAGGCCTGGCGCACGCGGGCCTTCTCCTTGTTGGAGATGCCCGAGGGCATGGGGCCACCGGGAACGAAGACCATCGGCAGATGGCCGAAGCGCAGCGCGCCGATCATCAGGCCGGGGATGATCTTGTCGCAGATGCCCAGCAGCAACGCGGCGTCGAACATGTTGTGCGACAGGGCCACGGCGGTGGACATGGCGATGACTTCGCGACTCGCCAGGCTCAGCTCCATGCCGGCCTCGCCCTGGGTCACGCCATCGCACATGGCGGGCACGCCACCGGCGAACTGACCGACCGAGCCGATCTCGCGCAGGGCCTGCTTGATGATCTCGGGATAGTGCTCGTAGGGCTGGTGAGCCGACAGCATGTCGTTGTAGCTGGAAACGATGGCGACGTTCGCCTGGTCCATCAAACGGAGGCGCTGCTTGTCCGTCGACGAGCCGCATCCGGCAACGCCATGGGCGAAGTTGGCGCATTGCAGTTTGCCGCGTTGCGGACCGTCGCTGGCGGCGGCCCGGATCATGGCGAGGTAACGCTCACGGGTCGGACGACTGCGTTCCACCAACCGCTGTGTGACTTCGAGGACGCGAGGATGCATGGTTTCGATTCTCCACCGGGCTAAATTTGTTGTTATTTAAAACATTCACAGCCAAATTGGCGCTATTATTCCGCTTAGCACGCGTCATGTGTAATGTTTTTTACAACAAAACCCAGCTATCGCGAGGTTTCTCTCAATGAGTATTCGTATTGCCATCAATGGTTTTGGACGCATCGGCCGCAACGTGCTGCGGGCGCTGTATACCGAGGGCTATCGCCGGGACCTGGAGGTCGTCGCGATCAACGACCTGGGCGACGCCGCCATCAATGCGCATCTCCTACAGTATGACAGCGTTCATGACCGCTTCCCTGCCGAGGTGTCCGTCGAGGGCGACAAGCTGGTGGTCAATGGCGATCGCATCGCCGTGACGGCCATCCGCAATCCGGCCGAGCTGCCCTGGAAGGAGATGAAGATCGACGTGGTGTTCGAATGCACCGGTCTCTTCACCAATCGCGACAAGGCCGCCGCCCACCTGGAAGCCGGCGCCTCCAAGGTCATCATCTCGGCCCCGGGCAAGGACGTGGACGCCACCATCGTCTATGGCGTCAACGACAACATCCTGCGCCAGTCGCACCAGATCATCTCCAACGCCTCCTGCACCACCAATTGCCTGGCACCGGTCGCCCAGGTGCTGCAGCGCGAGCTGGGCATCGAGAACGGTCTGATGACCACCATCCATGCCTACACCAACGACCAGAACCTGTCGGACGTCTACCACTCCGACCCCTTCCGCGCGCGTTCGGCCACCCAGTCGATGATCCCGACCAAGACCGGTGCCGCCGAGGCCGTGGGCCTGGTACTGCCGGAGCTGCAAGGCAAGTTTAGCGGCATGGCGGTGCGCGTACCGACCATCAACGTGTCACTGGTCGATCTGACCATCCTGACCGCCAAGGAAACCGACGCCAAGACCATCAACGCCTTCATGAAGGCGGCGGCCGAAGCCTCGCCGGTACTGGGCTACAACGACAAGCCGCTGGTCTCCATCGACTTCAACCACAACCGCCTGTCGTCGATCTTCGACGCCAACCACACCAAGGTGAGCGGCAAGCTGGTGAAGATCATGGCCTGGTACGACAACGAGTGGGGCTTCTCCAACCGGATGCTCGATACCTGCAAGGCGCTGGTCAACGCGCCGGTCTGATGCCTGTAGGGCTCAGCTGAAAAAGCGCCTTCGGGCGCTTTTTTGGTTTTGGCCGGGATGGCCGTGCCGGCCCAGGTGCGGAATGTTACCGCGGCCATGGCGGTCCACCGATGCGGCTGCTTCTACGGGTGCTCGATGTATCTGTGGGAGCGGCCCATTGCCGCGATGGCCCTCTGCTCGAACCATTCGGCGCAGCCTTTTCCACTCCGGCACTCATCGCGATGTGCGTCCACACCCCAGCCCTCCTGCGGCGGGAGAGAGAGCGGCCTGGTAAGGGTCCGTAGCCGCAATGCCGACCATCTTGATCGCGGCCATGGGCCGCTCCTACAGATACGTCGTGCGCCTGCACCGGCGGACCGCCAAAGCCGCGACATGCATGAGATCCGTAGAAAACCGTCGTGTGGAAAACGGCGCAGCCTTTTCCACTTGGGCATTCATCGCGAAGCGCGCCCTCACCCCAGCCCTCTCCCCAAGGGAGAGGGGGTTGTTCGAGCGAGCGGTTGGTCTTCCGCGGCCAGGAAAGCACCGTAGCGTGGAAAACGGCGCAACCTTTTCCGCTTGGGCATTCATCGCGAAGCGCGCCCTCACCCCGGCCCTCTCCCCGAGGGAGAGGGCTGTTCGAGCGAGCGGTTGGTCTTCCGCGGCCAGGGAAGCACCGTAGCGTGGAAAACGGCGCAGCCTTTTCCGCTTGGGCATTCATCGCGAAGCGCGCCCTCACCCCGGCCCTCTCCCCGAGGGAGAGGGCTGTTCGAGCGAGCGGTTGGTCTTCCGCGGCCAGGAAAGCACCGTAGCGTGGAAAACGGCGCAGCCTTTTCCGCTTGGGCATTCATCGCGAAGCGCGCCTTCACCCCGGCCCTCTCCCCAAGGGAGAGGGGGTTGTTCGAGCGAGCGGTCTGCTTTCGGCGGAAAGGGCGGTGCAACGTTTAGGTTGGGCTGAGCGGCGCGAGGCCCAAAGGGCCTGAGTCAATCCTGGTCTCCCTCGTCCCCCGCCTGGCGCAGGTCGTCGAAGTCGGTCTTGAGGCCGGTTTCCATGGCGTCCAGTTCGGTGAGCAGCGTGCGGAAGCTGGTGCGTTCGGGAAGCACCAGGGTACCCTCCTCCGCTTCTTCCACACCACCGACACCCAGGGCCGCCAGGCTCAGCTCCGGATCTTCCAGCACCGAAGCCGGTTCAGGCTCCAGTTGGCGGACCTCGGCCAGCGGCGGCAGTTGGTCGAGGCTGCGCAGGTCGAAGTAGTCGAGGAAGGTCTTGGTGGTGGCGAACATGGCCGGACGCCCGGGCACGTCGCGATAGCCGACCACGCGAATCCAGTCGCGCTCCAGCAGCGTCTTGACGATCTGGCTGTTGACCGCCACGCCGCGCACCTCCTCGATCTCGCCGCGGGTGATGGGCTGGCGATAGGCGATCAGCGCCAGGGTCTCCAGCATGGCGCGGGAATAGCGCGGAGGACGTTCCTCCCACAGCCGGCCGACCCAGGACGCGTACTTTTCACGCACCTGCAGGCGATAGCCGGAAGCCACCTCCTTGAGTTCGAAGCCGCGCTTGCGGCAGGAACCGCCGAGCACGGCGAGGCCGGCACGCAGGTGGGCGGGCTCGGGGCGTTCGTACTCTTCGAAGAGTTCGGCCAGGCGCTCCAGGGTCAGCGGACGGCCCGCAGCGAGCAGGATGGCTTCCAGCAAGGGCGCCAGTTGCTTGGGATCGGTGTAGTTCATGGGCGGCGATGATAAGGCCACGCGCCGATGGCGCCAAATCGGCACGAACTGGCCGGATTCGTGGGATCTTTGGCCTTGTCGCCAGTCGACCCAGGAGGGCATGCTCGACGCATCACCCAGGAGAGCCACCATGCCGCTGATCGCCGCCCTGCTCTATCCCGACGTCATGAGCCTGGACGTCACCGGTCCGCTGCAGGTGTTCGCCTCCGCCAATCTGGAGCGCGAGCGCCAGGGACTGCCCGCGCATTATGAACTGCGGCTGCTGGGTGCCACGGAGGGGCTGGTGCGCACGTCAGCCGGCATCGGCATCCAGGCGGAACAGAGCTGGTACGAGCTGGACGCGACGCAGGTGGATACCCTATTGATTCCGGGCGGCCTGGGCATCGGCGCCCTCCGCGAAGACGCCGGCCTGAAGGCCTGGCTGCGGGATCTCGAACCCCGGATACGCCGCCTGGGCTCGGTGTGCTCCGGCGCCCTGCTGCTGGCCAGCGCCGGCCTGCTCGATGGTCGCCGCGCCACCACTCACTGGGCCTATGTCGAGGAGCTGGCGGCCTTTCCCTTCATCGAGGTGGAGGGCGATCGGCTGCATACCTACGATCCCCAGGGACGCGATGGGGACCCCCACGTCTTTACCTCGGCCGGCGTCACGGCGGGCATCGATCTGGCACTTGCCCTGGTGGAAGCCGATCTCGGCCGCCCCCTGGCCCTGGCGGTGGCGCGACGCCTGGTGATGTTCCTGCGCCGCCCCGGCGGCCAGGCGCAATTCAGCGCCTGCCTGGCGCCCGATCCGGGCCGCACGCCGCGGCTGGCCGCCCTGCTGGACTGGATTCCCGGCCACCTGGGCGAGGACCTCGGCCTGGAACGCCTGGCCGAACGCGCCCATATGGCGCCCCGCACGCTGTCGCGGCTGTTCAGCCGCGAGGTCGGCATGGGTCCGGGCCGCTACGTCGAGCAGGTCCGCCTCGAAACTGCCAGGGTGCTGCTGCAGGACGGCCAGGCCTCCATTGCCACGGTCTCGCGCCTGTGCGGCTTCGGCCATCCGGAAAATCTCCGCCGCACCTTCCACAAACACCTGGCGGTCAGCCCCCAGGACTACGCGGCGCGCTTCGGCGCCTGAGCCAAGGAGAGCGCCATGCTCGAGATGCGCACCACCTGCGAACACTGCACCGCGCCCCTGCCAGCCGATGGCGAGCGGGCGATGATCTGTTCCTATGAATGCACCTTCTGCGTGGACTGCGTGGCGGGTCCCTTGCAGGGGCGCTGCCCGAACTGCCAGGGCGAACTGGTGCGCCGGCCGCGACGGCGGGCCAAAGAAGCGGGGATCAGCGGGGAGTAGCGCCGGTGGCGCGGGCCGGTGCGGTATCGCGGCCGGGGTTTAGGTATGTCACTGGTATCGTTCTGACCGGATTGACGGGGGGATCGCGGCCATGGGCCGCTCCTACAGGTGGAGGCGACGGTTGATCTGATCTTGCCGTGGCTGATGGAAATGAACCCCCGCTCAGATAGCCCCCTCTCCCTCTGGGAGAGGGTTGGGGTGAGGGCGCGCGGCGCGCAACGAGGTCAGCCGTGGAAAAGGCTGCGCCGTTTTCTACGCTACGGGTCTGCACTGAGATTGATCATGGCGCTCCCCGATGGCCGGCGCTGTACCCCAACGCCAAGCCGCTAGAGCGGCAGCACGGCCAGCAGCCGCTCGCGCCTGAGTTGCTGCAGACGAGCGATGAGATCGCGCGGAGGCATGCCCGCGCCCGCGGTGAAGTGCAGCAGCCGCTGGCCGGCGACCGAGCCGAGCCATTCCAGCTTCTGGGTGCCATCCGGCTCGACCACCAGCAGCAGGCAGTCACTACCCAGCCGGCTCAGCAGGCCCGCGGCCCGGCTATGCGGGCCACGTGCCGTCCAGTCCTCATGCAGTGCTGCGACGTCTTCCAGCTGCAGCACCGGTAGCTCGCTGCAGCTGGGCAGGCCGGCGCGCAGGTCAGCGGTCACGGCGGCGTCCAGGCCGCCGTGCAGGATGACCAGCGCCACGGCCGGCCGGAGGTCGGCCAGACTCGTCCCGTCGTGGAGCGCCATGCGGA
Source organism: Pseudomonas oryzihabitans (assembly GCA_036946245.1). GTDB lineage: Bacteria > Pseudomonadota > Gammaproteobacteria > Pseudomonadales > Pseudomonadaceae > Chryseomonas > Chryseomonas oryzihabitans_G. Next base: position 2,872,702 of record JAQIJM010000001.1, on the reverse strand, counting down.
ACCTCCTCGTGACCGGGCCTGACCTGGGTTCAGGCGAAGGCGTTGTGATAGGCGTTGAGGGCTGGGGCACCTCCGAGGTGGACATAGAGCACCCGGCTGCCCTGAGCGATCTCGCCGCTGCGCGCCATGGCGATCAATCCGGCCATGGATTTGCCCTCGTAGACCGGATCGGTGAGCATCCCCTCCATCTGCGCGGTGTAGCGGATGGCCTCGACGGTGGGGCCATCCGGCAGGCCGTAGTCCGGACCGCAGAAACGCGGTTCGATGATGACGTCCTGGTCGCGAATCTCTTGCTTGAGGCCGATCATCTCGGCGGTATTGCGCGCGATCTTGGTCACCGCGGCGCGGGTCATCTCGGCGTCCGCCGCCGTGTCGACGCCGATCAGGCGACGCTCGCGCTCCTGGGCGCGAAAGCCCACCACCATGCCGCCCTGGGTCGAACCGGTGCAGGTCGCCGTGACCACGGTATCGAAGAAGAGGCCCTGGTCGCGCTCCTGCGCCGCCAGCTCGTCGGCGAAATGGGCATAGCCGAGACCGCCCAGGGGGTGGTCCGAGGCGCCGGCCGGGATGGCATAGGGCTTGCCGCCCTCACGGCGTACTTCGTCCAGGGCGCGCTCCCAGGTGGCCTTCACCGCAGTGGAGTAGCCCTCGCCTTCCAGCAGCGTCTGGGCACCCATCAGGCGGGACAGCAGGATGTTGCCGACCTTGTCGTACACCGGGTCTTCCCACTTGGTCCATTCCTCCTGGACCAGCCGGCACTTCATGCCCAGCACCGCGGCGACGGCGGCGACCTGCCGGGTGTGGTTGGACTGGATGTTGCCGATGGACACCAGGGTGTCGCAGCCCTGCGCCAGGGCATCGGCGGCCAGCCATTCCAGTTTGCGCACCTTGTTGCCGCCATAGGCGAGCCCGGAGGAGACGTCATCGCGCTTGGCCCAGAGTTCGATACCGAGGTCCTTCGACAGGCGCTCCAGCTTGTGCAGGGGCGAGGGGAAATAACCGAGCTTGACGCGGGGAAAACGCTTTTCGAGATCCAGGGGCATGGCGGCGACTCCAGTGGTGAACGGACGCTTCCAATGCTAGGCAAACCCGGGGAAAAGGTGCTTTCGAATGAACGGTACGAAATCTGCTTTCCTTCACCAAAGGATGACCATCAACCCCGAACATTCCGGAAACCAGGGCTTCTGCAGGAGAATCTTTCGATGAGCGAGACCCCCGAGCTGACCCCCGTCGAACGCAAGATCCTGCGCGCGCTGCAGCAGGATGGGCGACTGAGCAATGCCGAGCTGGCGCGCCAGGTATGCTTGAGTCCGAGCGCCTGCTGGAATCACACGCGCAAGCTGTTCGACAGCGGCGTCATCACCGGCGTCAGGGCGCAGGTGGACCCCAAGGCCGTGCAGCGGGAGACCGCGGTACTGGTGGGCGTGGTACTGGACCGCTCGACGCCGGAATCCTTCCAGGCCTTCGAGGCGGCGGCACGGGACCTGCCCCAGGTGCTGGAGTGCTACCTGGTGGCGGGTGACGTGGACTACTTCATCAAGCTCAGGGTCAAGGACATCGCCGCCTTCAATCGCCTGCACAGCGAGCGGCTGATCGCCCTGCCCGGCGTGCGCCAGGTGCGCACCTTCTTCGTGCTGAACGAGGTCAAGAGCGAGGGGCTGTTGCCTATCTGATTCGGCGGGTGGCGCCCAGGGAGGGACGGGTGCCGAGCGGCGCCCGTTCAGATGAGGGGTTTCACAGGTGGCAGCGTCCTGATTAGACGCCGCCTCAGGTCATTACACGACCACGTTCAACAGCAACACCACCAGCAAACCGACCACGGCGACGATCGACTGCACCACGGAAATAGTCTTGGTGGCTTCGCCCATCGTCATGCCGAAGGATTCCTTCACCATCCAGAAACCTGCATGGTTGGCGTAGTTGAAGAACAGCGAGCCGCAGCCAATGGACAGGGCCAGCAGCGGCAGGTTGAGGCTGGGATCGGCACCGGCAAGCGGCGCCAGCAAGCCGGCAGCCCCCACGATACCTACCGTGGCGGAACCGGTGGAGACCGACAGCAACATGGCGATCAACCAACCCAGGATCAGCGGCGGGAACGCCACCTGCTGAGTCAGGTGCACGATCGCATCGCCCACCTTGGCGCTGGTCAGCAGTTGCTGAAAGGCACCACCGCCGGCGATGATCATGATGATCGAGGCGATTGGCTTGAGGCTCTTGCCCAGCGCTTCGCGCAACAGCTCAGCATCGCCGCCGCGCGCGAGCACCAGACTCGCCCCGGCGAACAGCACGCCCAGCAGCATCGCTATCAGCGGATTGCCGAGGAAACCGGCCATTTTCAGTAGCGTATTGTCCTTGGCCAATACCATCTCGGCGACCGCGTGGATCAGCATCAGGATCGCCGGCAACAAGGCTGCCAGCACGCCAAGGTAGACGCTGGGGCTTGGCTTATCGTCGGCTTTTTCAGCCAGGGTGAACTGATCCAGTAGCACCTGATCGGGCCGAGTGCTCATGCGCGGGGAAATGAAGGCGCCATACAGAGGACCGCCCAGAATCATGGCCGGGATAGCCGCCAGGAACCCATAGAGCATGGTCGGCCCGACCGAGGTTTTCAGCGCGGCGATGGCCGTCAGCGGGCCAGGGTGCGGGGGGACCATACCGTGCATGGCGGCCAGGGCGGCAATCACCGGAACGCCCACATAGACATAGGCTGAACCCTTGAAGCGCGCCTGACTTTCCAGCTTGCGCGCCACGCTGAAGATCAGCGGCAGCATGATCACCAGGCCGACCTCGAAGAACATCGGAATGCCGATTACGAACGCGACCATCATCATCGCCCATGGAATCATCCGATCCGATGTGCGCTTGAGGATGACCGCAGCAATCTGCTCGGTGATGCCGGCATCCGCCAGTATCTTGCCAAGCATTGCCCCCAGTGCGATGACCACCCCCACTGCCCCCAGTGTCTTGCCGGCGCCGGTGATCAAATTGGAGACGATGCGATCTGGCTCCATACCGGTTGCAAAGCCCACGCCGACGGAAACTACCAGCAAAGCCAGCAGCGGGTGCATTTTGAGGCGCGAGACGATCAGCACTACCAGCACCACAACGCTGATCAATGCAGTCAGTAACAGATCTATATCTAAGGGAGTCATGGAAGGTTCTCGGTTGGGCTGGTGCCTAAACTCTTGTAAGTGGGTGAGATGAAGGGCAGCTGCAACGGCTGAGTTGCAGCGTCCGTCTTTCTAGAAACCAAATAGCCTGCGCGGCGCTTGCGCCAGCAGCGAAGCGCTGGCATGCGCCGAAAGCTCCAAAGCTCGCAATTGGTCGACGACGGTGGCGAAATCGACGCTTTGCTCATGCTGCGTATGTGGCCAGTCGCTGCCCCATACCAACTGATGCACGCCAACGCTTTTTTCCAGCAGAGGTAATGCCCTTCGCGCGAAATCGATGTTCTGTTGCGGCGTACCGCCCAGACGATAGATTCCCGATACCTTGATCCAGATCGAACCTTTCGATCCGGCCTCGAGCAACTCGCCGAACCCAGGCTGATCGAGACCCGCATTCGCGTCGGGCCGCCCGAAGTGATCGATCACCAATTTCACGCCGAACGGCGTCAACTGCTGGATCAAGCCCGGCAGATCCTTGACTTCGCGGTGCAACTCGACATGCCAGTCGAGATCGGCGATATCGCTGAAGAACCCTTGCCAGGCACTGTCACGAAAATCAGGTAACGCTTTGCCGACCAGGTTCAGGCGCACGCCGACCACGCCCAGTCGAGCCATGTCATTCAAGGTGGAACGACTGATGCCTGGCTCCAGCACCACCACACCGCGCAACTGCTGGGGGGCTTGCTTCAACGCCGCCAACAGGTAGCTATTGTCGGTGCCAAGGAAACTTGGTTGCACCAATACACCGTGACTCAGACCATGCACTCGCAAACGCTCGAGGTACTGGTCAAGCGTGGCGTCGTACTCAGGACTGTAGCGCCGTGCACCGATCAGCTGCAGATCGCGGCTGAACACATGGGCATGGGCGTCAATGCCGGTGATCGACGTGGGGCGGGGAGCTGACATGGGTTTCATCTACTGAAGGTTGGGATCATCACGCCCGAGCGCGTTGATCGCCGTTGATGGTGGCCGGAACGGAGGTGGTGCTGGCTTCAAGGTCCCTGCCCCGGGTTTCAGGCAGGCAAAGTGCGGCGAGCACCGCCACGCCGTAGGCGATTCCGGCATCGATACCAATCGCCGAACCCAGCGACATGGAAGCACTCATGTGCCCCACCAGGAATGGAAATACAGCGGACAGCACCCGCCCGAAGTTGTAGCAAAAGCCAACGCCGGCGCCGCGTACATCGGCAGGGTAAAGTTCGTTGAAGAAGGCTCCCAGACTGGCCGGAATACCGGCGGCGAAGAACCCTAAGGGGAACCCCAGGAACAGCATCTGCGTATTGGTCAGCGGCAAGAATACGTAGCACTGCACCGTGATCACGCAGCACAAGGCAAACAGCACGATGTTTCTACGACGGCCAATGCGATCGATCAAATAGCCGCTGGCCACACAACCACACCAGAAGGCGACGATGATCACCGCCAGATAGCCGCCCGAGTTCAACACGGACAGATTGCGCTCGGTCTTGAGGAAGGTCGGCAACCAGGTCATTACCGCGTGATAGCCACCGTGCGCGCCCAGTCCCAGCAGCCCGCCGAACAGGGTCACGCGAAGCAGTTCCGGGCGAAAGATGCCCGCGAGCGACTTCAAGAAACTCTGCGGGATGGCGTTGTCTTTTTGCAGGCGACGGAAGCTGTCCGGCTCCTCAACGTTACGACGTACCCAGATGATCAGGAACGACGGCAGCAATCCGACCAGGAACATCACACGCCAGGCCATGTCCTGTGGGACGAAGGTATAGATCAGCGTGAACACCCCGACCGCCAGTCCCCAACCCACCGCCCAGGCACTTTGTACCGTGCCCATGACCTTGCCGCGATAGTGCGGATTGATCGTCTCGGCCATCAGCACCGCGCCGGCCGCCCACTCCCCGCCAAGTCCGAAACCCTGCAGCGCCTTGACCACCAACAGCTGATTGAAGCCCGTGACGAAAGCCGAGAGAAAGGTGAAGAACGAGAACCACAGAATCATCAACTGCAAGGTGCGCACACGGCCATAGCGGTCAGACAACGTCCCACCCACCCAGCCACCGAGTGCCGAGGTGACGAGGGTAACGCCGCTGATCAAGCCGGCATCGCCCTTGGTTAGCGCGAAAGCGGCGATCAGCGCCGGAATCGCCAGGCCGAACATCTGTACTTCCAACGCGTCGAGCGACCATCCGCCGAAGCAGGCCCAGAATGTTTTGCGCTCACGAGGAGTGATTTGGCGATACCAGCTGAACATGATTCTTATCCTTATCGGTGTTACGCGAGGCAGCCGACTGCCAACCCCACCGCGGCAGGGTCGACTTTGGCAAACGAACAGCAAGCGGCCGGCGAGCTAGCCGCCGCGAAACGCTTCGCTACGCCAAGAGGCGTTAGCGAATGTCCACGCGGTAGCGGAAATGCTCCGCGTGGCCGCGCGAGCGACGCCATTCCAGCGGGCTACCCGCGTAATCGCGGGCCAGACGCTCGATCACGATCACGGGACTGTTGACCGCTACCTGGAGCAAGCGGGCGTGCACGTCATTCACCGATTCAGCGGTCAGCGTTTCCTCGGCCGATGCAACCACCTGTCCGCAGACTTCCTCGTAGATCGGATACAGCAGTGGCCCTTCGCGACTGAGGTCGATCTCCAACAGCGCCTGGAACCGCTGGCGGGGCAGCCAGATTTCTTCGGCAAGCACCGGTTCAACGTCGAGCAATCGCACACGGACAATACGAATGACCGGCGCATCGGCGGGCAACCCTAGCGCTTGCGCTACGGCCGAAGGTGCTGCAACGGGTTCGATCGAGAGGATGCGACTCTCCGGGACCTGGCGCTCACCGGAAACAGTCTGGAATCGGAAGAAACGGAACAAGGAGGATTGAAACTGCGCCCGTCGAATGAACGTCCCTCGCCCTTGGTGACGTTCCAGGACGCCCTCGCTGACCAACGCATCAATGGCTTTGCGCACCGTGCCGATGGACAGTTGATACTCCGCGGACAGCGCCGCTTCAGTCGGGATCGCCTCACCCGGACGCCAGCGATTATTGGCGATCTGCTCAGCCAATTGGTCACGCAGACGTTGGTACAGCGGCAGTCGGGCATCACTGGATAAAGAATTCACAGACTTTATTCACCTTGTTATCTAGTCATCTATATGAATCTTGCAGTGAGTATTTGCCCAGATAACGTGGCTGTCAAGGAGGGGCGTTTCGCCCTGCTGACGGATGGCGGCCTACAGCCTTCTCATAGACAGGTAGGTCTTCGCCAGCAAAGGTGACCCTCGCCGGCTCGGAGTCGCGCCTGCTTCGCAAGCCGACGAGAAGATCAGGCCTCTAGGGCCAGCGCCAGTATGGTCGCCACCAGCGCCTGGGTGCGCGGAACCAGGGTATCCAGCACGAGAAATTCGGCGTCAGTGTGCACCTTGCCCCCCACCGGGCCCAGGCCGCAGAGGGTGGGCACGCCGAGGCTGGCGGTGAAGCCGGAGTCGGCGCAGCCGCCGGTGAACTCCCCCTCCACGCTGAAGCCGAGTGCCTGGGCCTCGTGTTGGTAGAACGCCAACAGGTCGCGGCTCAGGTGCTCTTCCATCGGCAGGAACAGGCTGGTGGGCGTGACGCTGGCCGAGGTACCCGGCAGCTCCACCTCGGCGACGATGGCCGCGATGCGCGCCTGCAGCTCGGGCCAGTCGGCCAGGGCGACGAAGCGTACGTCCAGCCGCGCGGTGGCGCTGGGGGCGACGGTGTTGCTGGAGGTGCCCCCCTCGATCAGGCCGACGTTGGTGGTGATACCGCGCTCGTAGTCGGTCAGGGCGTGCAGCTTGACGACCTTGAGCGCCAGGGCCTGGATGGCGCTGGCGCCCTCGGCGTGGCTGACCCCGGCGTGGGCGGCGCGGCCGCTCACGGTGATGGTCAGGCTGGCGCCACCCTTGCGCGCCTTGACCACATGGCCACTGACCCGTCCGGGCTCGCAGTTGAGCACGGCCCGCGCCTCGCGCGCGGCCGCTTCCAGGTGCGGCCGGGCCGTGCCGGAGCCGATTTCCTCGTCGCCGGTGTACAGCACCCGCACTGGAAACGGCAGCTCACCGGCTCGTTTGAGGGCGCGCAGGGCGAAGCAGCTCGCCACCAGGCCACCCTTCATGTCGGCGACGCCAGGACCATAGGCCATTTTCTCGTCGCGGGTGAAGCCGCGAGCGGCCACGGTACCCGGCGGGAAGACGGTGTCACGGTGGCCGAGCAGCAGCACGGCGGCGCCCGTGGCAGGCCCCACCCGCGCGGCGAGGACATCGCCGAAGGCGGCCACCGGTGTCCGCACGACCTCGATGCCGTCTTCGGCCAGGGCGGCGGTGAGCACGGCGCCGACGGCATCGACGCCGGCCTTGTCGTAGCTGTTGGAATCGGTATCGACCAGGCGTTGCAGGAGGCTGGTCATGGCTTCGCGCTGGGTGGCGAGCCATTCCAGGGCGGTGGTCTTGGCAAGCGACATCAGCTGCGGCTCCAGCGATCGCCCAGGTCCCAGAACAGCCCGGCCATGAGTTGCAGCCCCTGCCGGACGACCGGGGCCAGGAGGTGCTCGTTGGGCGCGTGCTGGGAGCAGGCGGGATAGGAATGGGGTACCCACAGGGTGGGCAGCTCGAGGATGTCGGCAAAGATGTCGTTGGGCAAGCCGCCGCCGAAATTGGGCAGCAAGGCGGGCTTTTCGCCCAGGGTGCGGGTCAGGGACGTCAGGGCCCAATCCACCCAGGGATTCTCCGGGTCCAGCCGCGAGGCCTGGAGAATCTCGTCCTTGGCCCGGGAGACGCGCACCGCGGCGAAACCCCGTTCGGCCAGATGCGCCTCGATCAGCGGGATGAAGGTGTTGCAGTCGCAGCCGGCCACGAAACGGATCTGGCAGTGGGCACGGGCACTGCCGGGAATGGCGTTGACCGGAGCCTCGGGATTGCCGGTGGTGAAGGCCAGCAACTCGAAGGTGTTCCAGCCGTAGACGCGTTCGGCCGGCGTCAGCCCCGGTTCGCCCCAGCCCGGATCGATTTGCGGATCACCCGGCGCGCCGCCGACCTCGATGTCGGCCAGGGCGCGCCGTACCGGTGCGGGTAGTTCGGCGGGCTTGAGCCCCGACACGCGGATCTGTCCGCTTGCATCCACCAGGCTGGCCAGGGCATGGGCGAGGATGATGCCGGGGTTGGCCAGCAGGCCGCCCCAGTTGCCGGAATGATGACCGCCTTCGCGCAGGTCCAGGTGCAGGTCGAAGTTGAAGGTGCCGCGGGCGCCCAGGAACAGCGTGGGCCGGGATGCCGAGACCCGCGGACCGTCGGAGGCGATGAAGAGGTCGGCGGCCAGCGCCTGGCGCTGCTCCTGGCAGAAGGTGCGCAGGCCGACCGAGCCGATCTCCTCGCCCATTTCCAGCAGCAGTTTGACGTTGTAGCCCAGGCGTCCGCCGCGCGCGGCGATGACCTGTTCCAGCGCCGCCAGGTTGAGCAGGTGCTGGCCCTTGTTGTCGGCGGTGCCACGGCCGTACCAGCGCTCGCCCTCCTCCACCAGGGTCCAGGGCGCCAGGCCCGCCCGCCAGTTGGCGGCGTCGCCGCGTACCACGTCGCCGTGGCCATAGCTGAGCAGGGTCGGTAGCCCAGGGGCCTCGATCCGCTCAGCGATCAGCAGCGGCCCCTTGCCGGGCACTGGGTTGTCCAGCCGCTGGCTAGTGAAGCCGAGGCTGGCGACGTAGGGGGCGATGAAGTCGTCCAGGTAACGCCCCAGGTCGGCGTGGCGCTCGGATTCCTGGCTTTCGGTGGGCTGGGCGACGGCGGCGGCGAGCCGCGCGCGGAAGGCGCCGCTGTCGAAGTGGGCGGCGGCGAGGTCGAGGGCATGGGTACGGCTGGTCATGGCGGACTCCGGGATCAAGCGGGTTCGGGAAGGTGGCAGCGCTTGCTGCCGCCGGCGATGGTTTCGCGTTCCGGATAGCGCTCGGCACAGGGGCCGAAGCAGCGCGGGCAGCGGGGATGGAAGGCGCAGCCGCTGGGCGGGTTGATGGGATTGGGAAAGCTACCGCCGAGGCCCAGCGCCGGGAGTCCCAGCGCCGGATCGGGGGTGAGCACCGCGTCCAGCAGCGCCCGGGTATAGGGATGCGCCGGCTGGGCGAACAGCGCCGCCCGCTCGCGTTCCTCGACGATCTTGCCGAGGTACATCACCGCCACCCGGTCGGCCAGGTGTTCCACCACCGCCAGGTTGTGACTGATGAGCAGATAGGTCAGGCCGAATTCACGCTTGAGTTCCAGCAGCAGGTTGAGGATCTGCGCCTGCACCGAGACGTCCAGCGCCGAGGTGGGTTCGTCGCAGATCAGCACGTCCGGGCGCATCACCAGGGCGCGGGCGATGGCCACCCGCTGGCGCTGGCCGCCACTGAGCTGGCCGGGATGACTGTCGGCGGCGCGGCGCGGCAGACCGACCACGTCGAGCATCTCGGCGACCCGCCGTTGCTGCTCGGCGGGCGTGCCCAGGCCATGCACCTGGAGCGGCAGGCCGACGATCTGGCGCACCGTCTTGCGCGGATTGAGCGACGAGTAAGGGTCCTGGAAGATCGGCTGGATGTGCCGGGCCATGCGCTTGCGGTCCACCCCGCGCAGGTGCTCGCCCCCCACCAGGATGTCGCCGCTGGTGGGCGCCAGCAGGCCCAGCAGCAGCTTGGCCAGGGTGCTCTTGCCGCACCCCGACTCCCCCACCAGGCCGAGGGTCTCGCCGCGGTAGAGGCGCAGGGAGATGCCGTCCACCGCCTTGAGGGTGGCCGGCGACCGGAACAGGCCACGGCCCAGGGTGAATTCCCGGCGGATGTCGCACAGCTCCAGGGCGATCTCGCGGCTCATCGCACACCTCCGACCCGACGCAGGGGTTCGCTGCGCACGGCGAAATGGCAGCGCGCCAGGTGCGCCCCCTCCTCCACCAAAGGCACGCTGTCGGCGCAGGCGGCCACCGCCTGGGAGCATCTATTGCGGAAGGCGCAGCCGAGCTGCTCGCCCACCAAGTTCGGTACCAGGCCGGGGATGGCGCCCAGCGGCTGCCCGGGCCGGGTCCGACCGGGGACCGGGATGCTCGCCAGCAGGCCGCGGGTGTAGGGATGCCGGGGTTCGGCGAAAAGCTCGGCGGCGGGTGCCTGCTCGACGATCTGGCCGGCGTACATCACCGCCACCCGGTCGGCGATGCGCGCCACCAGGCCCAGGTCGTGGGTGATGAAGACGATGGCCGTGCCGAATTCGCGCTGCAGATCGCGCAGCAGGTGCAGGATCTGCGCCTGGATGGTGACGTCCAGCGCGGTGGTGGGTTCGTCGGCGATAATGAGGTCCGGCTCGCAGAGCAGCGCCATGGCGATGACCACCCGCTGGCGCAAGCCGCCGCTGAGCTGGTGCGGATACTGGCGCAGGCGCTCGCCGGCGTTGCTGATGCCGACCTTTTCCAGCATGGCCTCGGCCCGTGCCCAGGCGGCCTTGCGGTCCAGCCTGCGGTGGCGGCGCAGTACCTCGGCGAGCTGGTCGCCGATGCTGTAGGCCGGATTGAGGGCGGTCATGGGTTCCTGGAAGATCATCGCCAGGCGATTGCCACGCAGGTCGCGCATGCCCTTTTCGCCCAGGGTCAGCAGGTCGTGTTCGCCCAGCGTCAGGCGCGCCGCCTGGCGCCGGGCCCGACGGGGCAGCAGGTCCATCAGCGCCAGTGAGGTGAGCGACTTGCCGCAGCCGGATTCGCCCACCAGGCAGAGCAGCTCGCCCCGCTCCACTTGCAGGTCGAGGCCGCGCACGGCGTGCAGGGTGTCGTCGCCCAGGGGGATGTCGATGTGCAGGTCGCGTACGTCGAGCAGTGCCATGGTCAGACCTCCAGTCAGTTGCGGCCGTCGGGCGCGGCCAGGTCGCGGATGCCGTCGCCGACCAGGTTGATGGCCAGCACCAGCAGCATCAGGGCGATGCCGGGAATGGCGATCACCCAGGGCGAAAAGAACATGTAGGGCTTGCCCTCGGCGATCATCAGCCCCCAGGACGGCAGCGGCGGCTGCACCCCCACGCCGAGGAAGGACAGGGTCGCCTCCAGCAGGATGGCGTGGGCCATCTCCAGGGTGATCACCACGATCAGCGCGCCCAGCACGTTGGGCAGGATCTCGCCGACGATGACTCGCCAGGTGGAGCAGCCCAACGCCTGGGCCGAGGCGACGTATTCCGCATCGCGGATCTGCTGGACCGCGGCGCGCACCACCACCGCGAAACGATCCCACAGCAGGCAGCCGAGCAGGATCACCACCACCTGCAGCGAACCACCCACCAGGGAGGCGGCGGCCAGGGCCACCATCACCACCGGCAGTGCCAGGCGCGTGGTCACCAGGTAGCTCACCAGGGCATCGACCTTGCCGCCGTAATAGCCGGCGAGCACCCCGAGCAGAGTGCCGATGGCACCGGAGATGAGTGCCGCAGCAAGGCCGATGAACAGCGAGATGCGCGCGCCATAGAGCAGGCGGGACAGGTAGTCCCGGCCGAGCTTGTCGGTGCCCAGCGGATGGGCCCAGGTGCCCTTGGCCATCCATACCGGTGGTTTCATCCGCTGCATCACGTCCTGGGCATAGGGATCGTGGGGCGCCAGCCAGGGCGCGGCCAGGGCGGCGAATACGATGCTGACGAGCAGCACGGCGCCGAGGGCGAAGCCGCGGTGGCCGAACCAGCGGCGCAGCTGGCGACCCAGGGTCGGGCGGGGTGGAAGATAGTCGTCGAGCACGAAGGGATTGGCGACGGTCATGGAGCCTCCTAGCGCACGCGAATGCGCGGATCGAGCAAGGCATTGAGCAGATCGGCCAGCAGCGTCAGCACGATGTAGATCAACGCGATCAAGAGGACGATGGCCTGCACCACCGGGAAGTCGTTGCGGGCGATGGCATCCCAGGCCAGTTGGCCGATACCCTGCAGGGAAAACACCGCCTCGATCACCACCGAGCCGCCCAGCATGAAGCCGAACTCCACGGCGGCCAGGGCCACCACCGGGATCAGCGCATTGCGCAGGGCGTGCTTGAACAGCACCCGCGCCGGACTCAGGCCCTTGGCCCGGGCGGTGCGGATGTAGTCGGCGCCGAGCACGTCGAGCATGCCGGCGCGGGTCAGGCGCATCAGCGAGGGGGTGGCGTAGTAACCGAGGGCCACCGCCGGCAGGATGAAGTGCTGCCAGCTGGTATTGCCGGAGACCGGTAGCCACTTCAGGGTCACGGCGAAGATGACGATCAGCACCAGGGCGAACCAGAAGCTGGGCATGGCCTGGCCGAAGGTGGCCAGGGTCAGCGCCAGGCGGTCGATCCAGGTGTCGCGCTTGACCGCGGCCAGCACCCCGAGCGGGATGGCGATGAGCAGCGCCACCGCCAGGGCGATGGCACCCAGGGTCAGGGTGATCGGCAAGCGGGTGGCGATGAGGTCGCGCACCGATTCCTGGAAGAAGAACGACTGCCCCAGGTCCAGGCGCAGCAACTGCCCCATCCACTCGACGTATTGCGTCGCCAGGGGTTTGTCGAGGCCGTGCTGATGACGCACCACCTCGATCTGTTCGGCGGTGGCCTCCGGTCCGGCGATGGCGGTGGCCAGGTCGCCGGAGAGGTGCAGCAGGAAGAAACTGATGAGGGAAACGGTGAAGGCCACGGCCAGGGCAATGCCCAGGCGGCGCAGGAGGTATGCGGACATGCTCGGCTCCTCGGCTGAGGCGCCCCACCCGGGGCGCCGGGACGGGTCAGTTCCAGTGGGCCAGGGCGAACCGGGGCAGCTCGTCCGGATAGGGCTGGAAGGCCAGGTCCGAGGTGAAGGCGTAGTTGACGGAATAGTTGAACACCGGCGCCCAGTAGGCCTGCTCGGCGATCCGCTGCAGCGCCTTGCGATAGTTCTCCTGGCGCACGGCCGGGTCCATGGCGGTGTCGGCCACCTTGAGCCAGTCGATCACCTGCGGGTCCTTGGCCACGTCGTCGGCATTGCCCTTGAAGTAGACGCCGGTGGCTGCCGAGGCATCGGCGATGGAGAAGGACCCCCAGGCGAGGAAGGCCATGGGCACCTTGCCGGCGCGTTGCTGGTCACGCAGGGCGGCGTACTTCAGGTAGCGCAGCTTGGCGTCGATGCCCACCGCACGTAGGTCCCCGATCAGCGCCTCGACCACGTCGCGATCGCGATAGGCGAAGATCTCGGTGCTGAAGCCATTGGGATAGCCGGCGGCCTTGAGCAGCGCCTTGGCCTTGGCCGGGTCGTAGGCATAGCCCGGCACCGCCTTGGCATCGCAGCCGAATTGCGTTGGATAGCAGGCCACCTGCAGCGGCTGGCTGCCGCCGCCCATGAGCTGGCTGGCGATGGCTTTGCGGTTGATGGCGTAGTTGACCGCCTGGCGCACCTGCGCCTTGGCGAAGGGCGAGTCCGGCGAGGAGGCGCCCTGGGCATCCATGCTGAGGAAGCCGATGCGCATGCTGGCCCCGCTTTCCACGGTGAGATTGGGCGCGGCCTTGAGTTGCTCGGCCTGGTCCGGCGCCACGCGCCAGGCCCAGTCGATACCGCCGGTCATGAGTTCGGCGAGTCGGGTCTCGGCGTCGGGAATCACCCGGAACTGGATATGGCCGATGCGCGGCTGCCCCTGGGGGCTGTCCTTGAAGTAGTTCGGGTTGCGTTCCAGCTTGACGCCCTGCCCGCTGGTGACCGCGACGATGCGGTAGGGGCCGGTACCCACCGGCTTCTGCGCGAATCCCGCCAGGCCCACCTGCTGGAAATACTTGGCGGGATAGATGGGCAAGGGATTGGCGAGGTATTCCAGCGCCGCGGGAAAGGGCTGCTTGAGGTGCAGACGGACCTTGAAGTCGCCCAGTTTCTCGGAGCTCTTGATCCAGTTGACGTTCTGCTGGGTAACCACCTTGCCCTCGGGCGAGGCCACGTAGTTGAAGGTGAAGACCACGTCATCGGCGCTGAAGGGATCGCCGTTGTGGAAGGTGACGCCCTGGCGCAGCTCGAAATCGAGGGTCAGCGGATCGACCTGCTGCCAATGGGTGGCCAGCATAGGTTTGTACTCGCCGTTCTGGGGATCGCGGTAGATCAGGGTGTCCCAGGCCAGGTGGGCGAGGATGACCCCTTCGCGGGCATCGTTGTGATAGGGACTGACGTTCTCGGGTTCGGTATCCGAGGCGTAGACCAGGGTGTCGTTGGCCTTGCCGGCGAAGGCCTGGCCCTGGGCCAGGAAGAGAGAAAGCGCGATGCCACAAGCGAAACCTTTGAGTCCCATGCCGTCTGTCTCCGGGGCGGTGGTTGGTCAAAGGCAGGTCCGCGAAGCGCGGGAAAGGGGGTGCTGGCGTTACCTGTTGTTGGTCTCTTGGCCCGACTCTAGGTCTTGCCATCCCATGCCACAAGCAGAATATTTAGATGCAAGCCATGCCATTTCGGCAAAGGAGGCAGCATGCATCTGCACGGCATCCAGTCCACCGCCCTGCGCTATTTCCTCGAAGTGGTGCGCTGCGGTTCCATCAGCGAAGCCTCCCAACGGCTCAACGTCGCGGCCAGCGCCGTGAGCCGGCAGATCGCCAAGCTGGAGCGGGAACTGGAAACGCCGCTGTTGGAGCGGCGGGCGCGCGGCGTGGTGCCGAGTGCCGCCGGCGAACGCCTGGCGGTGCATGCGCGCAAGGCGCAACTGGCCAGCGAACAGGTGGTCGCCGAGCTGCGTGGCCTGGCCGACCTGCACCGCGGCCAGGTGCGCCTGGCCACCACCGAGGGCTTTTCCCTGGACTTCCTGCCGGAGGTGATCGCCGCCTTTCGCCAGGGCTATGCCGGCATCCACTTTTCCCTGGAGGTCTGCTCGCCCGCCGTGGCGACCCGCCGCGTCCAGGAAGGCGAGGCCGACCTGGGCCTGACCTTCAGCCTCAGGCCCGAGCCGGACATCCGCGTCGAGGCCATCCTCAGCGGCGCCATCGAGGCGGTGATGCACCCTGCCCATCCCCTGGCCAACCGTCCCGGCCTACGGCTGGCCGATCTCCAGGGCCATGCCCTGGCGGTCTCCATGCCGGACACCACGGTGCGCCAGCTGTTCGATATCTGCTGCGGGGTCCAGGGCCTGTCCTTCGAGCCGGTGCTGACCAGCAACAACATGCAGGCGCTCTATCGCTTCGCCGCGCTGGGCGGCGGCGTCACCCTGTCCAGCGAACTCAGCCTGCGCAGTCGCCTGCACCAGGGCCAGCTGGTGGCTTTGCCGCTACTGGACGAAGGCATGGCGGCACGCCGCATCGAATTGCAGAGCATGGCCGGCCGCGAATTGCCGCCGGCGGTGGAAGCCTTTCGCGACGCGCTGGTGACGGCGCTGACGCCGCCGTCCGGCGAACCGGACTAAGACCCGAACAGCCCCCCGACCAGGGCGCCCCCCGCCAGCAGCCACAGCGGATGCCAACGGGTCAGGGACGCGCCCAGCGCGGCCCCGATCAGCACCAGTACCCACGACGGCGCGGTGGCCACGCTGCTGCTCACCAGCCAGGCGCTGGCCGCCACCAGGCCGACGGTGACCGGTACCAGGCCGGCTTGCAGGTGGCGCCGCCAGGGGCGGTCGGCGAAGCGCTGCCAGAGGTGCAGTACGCCGAGGGTCAGCAGCGAGGACGGCACGAACTTGGCCAGGGAGGTGACCAGCAGGCCGGGCCAGCCGGCCACGTGCCAGCCGATCAGAGGCACGATCATCAGGTTGGGACCGGGCGCCGCCTGGGCCAGCGCGAACAGCGCGGCGAAATCCGCGGCGCTCATCCAGCCGTGCACCGTCACCACCTGGCGCTGCATTTCCGGCAGCACCGAGTTGCCACCGCCGAAGGCCAGCAGCGACAGCTGGGCGAAGATCAGCGCCAGCGCCAGCAGGGTCGCGCTCATAGGCCCTGCCGGTAGCTGAGCAGTACGCTGAACGGGGTGAGCACCAGCATGGTCCAGAGCAGCGGCAGCTTGAGCAGCGCGAGCGCGACGAAGGCCAGCATGGCGACACCCAGGGCCAGCCAGCGCCCGCGCAGGGGTTGCAGCAGCTTGACCGCCATGGCCACCAGCAGGCCGGCCGCCGCCGCGGCGAGTCCGGCGAAGGCACGGCCCACCACCGGATGGTCGTGGAAGCGGTCGTAGAGCACGCCCAGGCCCACCACCGCCAGCGTCGGGCCGATCAACAGGCCGGCCGCGGCGGCCAGGGCGCCGCTCCAGCCGGCGAATCTCATGCCCACCGCCACCGAGAGATTGATGATGTTGCCACCCGGCAGGAACTGGCAGAGGCCCAGCAGTTCGGTGAACTCCGCTGCCGACAGCCAGCGGCGCTTCTCCACCAGGTAGCGCCGCGCCAGCGGCAGAACACCCCCGAAGGCCGTGATGCCCAGGCCGAAGAAGCCGAGGAACAACTCGCGGCGACAAGGACGAATGGTGGTGGGGGCGGCGTCCATCGGCGGTCCTCGGGCAGAGCCAAAGCGACAACAATAGCGCACCCGCGAGACCGGTGACGGACACCAGCGTCCGCAACGCCGACCAGACCCACGGGGTCTGCTTGAGCTACAGGCCCGCCGTGGTGGTCGCCACCGTCGCCGAACCGGTCGCCTGACGCAGTGCCATGGCGATCAGCCAAGCCGGCAGTATGCAGGGCAGCTGGGCGCCCTCCGCCCCCTCGGCGAAGGTGCTGCCGAGCATCAGCGGCACCGGCAGCAGGATCACCAGCGGGGACAGGTCGAAGCCCGGCAGGCCCGCGTCCAGACCGGCGGCGGTGAAGGTCCCGATGAGAGCGGACCGGAAGGGCGACGGGCGGGGCTCGCCGATCGGCACCACGATGGCCAGGATGGCGACCAGACGACAGAAGACCAGCCGGGTGTGGTGAGCGACCCAGGCGAGGACGGCGGCTCCACAAGAAGCTCTTTGTAACCTATGGCTTCACGCCCGGCTCAGCGGAAAACACCGCAGAGGTACGACGAGAATCGAAGTAAAGCCTCGGTAAACCCTGTCGCTTAGTGCACTTAGCGTGCGAACCTCGGCCGTTTCGTACGATCCAAACAGCGGTCGGTCGTGACCGAATCCCCTTCCCTTTTGCTCGCAGGCGGTTGGCATGAACGAAACCTCTACTCTCTGGCAGCAGACCCTCGCCCAGTTCCGCGATGGGACCGGCTCCACCCTGCCGACCCCTGGCGCCGGCGCCGCGGCCACGGTGGCGGCGTCCCTGGGCGTCGCCCTGATCCTCAAGGGCCTCAAGCTCAGCCAGCAGCGGCAACCGGTGACCCGGCATGGCGAGCTGATCGCCGTGGGCGAACGCCTGCAGGAAGCCCTGGGTACCTGCGCCGATGCCGATGTCCAGGCCTTCGCCAACTACCTGGAAGCCGATCGCCAGGCCAGCGGCGCCACCGAAGAGGGCGAGCGACGCCAGCAGGCGCTCAATCTGGCCGCCGCCAACGCGGTGCAAATCCCCATCGCCACCGCGCAGCTGTGCCTGGAGGCGCTGGACCTCGCCGTCACCGCCACCCCGCTGACCGTCGAACCCCTGCGCAGTGATACCCTGGCCGGCGGCCGCCTGCTGCACGGTGCGCTGGGCGCCGTGCTCACCACCGTCGATGCCGACCGCAACGGCCTGAAATCCGGCGACGCCCGGGAAGCCGCGCGGCAGATGCGCGACAAGCTCCAGCAACAGGCCGACCAGCGCCTCGCGCAACTGCGTGCCACCCCCGTGCCCCAGGCCATGGGCTGACCACCGGTGTTGGCTCGTCTGGGCTGGGTCCTGCGCGGTCTGCAGCGGCGACTCTGGTTTCGCGCCACCCTGTTCTCGGTCGCCGGCGTGGCGACCGCCCTGCTCGCCCTGCTGCTGCGCGATCAGATCCCGGCGACCCTGCCGGCCAAGGTCGGCGCCGATGCCGTCGACAAGATCCTCACCATCATCGCCAGCAGCATGCTGGCGGTGACCACCTTCTCCCTCAGCACCATGGTGACGGCCTACAACGCCGCCGCCAGCAGCGTGACGCCCCGTGCCTATCCACTGCTGCTGGAGGACAGCACCACCCAGAACGCCCTGGCCACCTTCCTCGGCTCCTTCCTGTTCAGCCTGGTCGGCATCATCGCCTTGAGCACCGGGCTCTATGGCGACAACGGCCGGGTGGTGCTCTTCGCCGTCACCCTGGTGGTGATCCTGCTGATCGTCTTCACCCTGCTGCGCTGGATCGACCACCTTTCCCGTCTCGGTCAACTCGATGCCACCAGCGACAGCATCGAAGCCGCCGCCGAGCGCAGCCTGAAGCTTTGGCTGGACGACCCGCATCTGGGCGGGGTCGCCATACCGGTCGACGAACCGTCAGCCGGGCGCCCGGTGCTGGCCGACCGGACGGGCTATCTGCAGCGAATCGACATGGCGCTGCTGGCCGACCTCTGCGGCGCGCAGGGTCGCGTGCGTCTGGCGGTGCTACCCGGCGCCTTCGTCGACCCGGCGCAGCCACTGCTCTGGATCGAAGGCGCGCCGCCGGAAGGCGACGAGCGCCTGCGCGCCGCCTTCACCCTCGACGTCCGTCGCCTGCACGACCAGGACCCGCGGTTCGGCCTCACGGTGCTGGGCGAGATCGCCACCGGCGCCCTGGTGCCCTCGCGCAGCGACTCGGGCACCGCCATCGCCATCCTCGGCCGCGCGCAGCGACTGCTGACCCTGCTCACCGAGGTGCGCGAGCCGGTCGAGCCCCGCTATCCGCGGATCGAGGTACCGGCGCTGGAACTGGACGACCTCTTCGACGACTTCTTCCTGCCGGTGGGCCGCGACGCCGCGCCCCTGGTGGAAGTGGGCATGCGCCTGCAGAAGGCCCTGGCGCGCCTGGCGGTCCAGGGCGATGGACGGATCAAGCGCGAGTGCCTACGCCACTCCCGGCTGGCGCTCGCCCGCGCCAAGGCCGCCCTGGACCAGGCCGAGGATCGCTCCCTGCTGCAGCAACTCGCGGCGGACGTCGAACGCCTCTGCGCGCCGAGTCGCGCCGAGGTCGCGCCGAGGTCGCGCCCGTGACCTGATCCAGCGCCGGCAGGCCCCGTGCCCCTGCCGGCCGAGCCGGCTATCATGACGCGCAAGACGAACCCCTTACGGCGACAGATCATGATCGAAGTAACCGAACGCTCCATTGCCGAGCTGCGCGCCGCCCTGGAATCCAGCCAGGTCACCGCGGTACAGCTGGTCGAGGCTTATCTGGCCCGGATCGACGCCTATGACGTCCCCGGTACCCCCACCGCGCTCAACGCCGTGGTGGTGCGCAATCCCGCGGCCCTGGCCGAAGCCGCCGAGTCCGACCGCCGCCGTGCCCGTGGCGAGACCCTGGGTCCGCTGGACGGCATTCCCTACACCGCCAAGGACAGCTACCTGGTCAGGGGCCTCACCGCCGCCTCCGGCAGTCCGGCCTTCAAGGATCTGGTGGCCCAGCGCGACGCCTTCACCATCGAGCGCCTGCGCGCCGCCGGCGCCATCTGCCTGGGCAAGACCAACATGCCGCCCATGGCCAACGGCGGCATGCAGCGTGGCGTCTATGGGCGCGCCGAGAGCCCCTACAACGCCGGCTACCTCACCGCGCCCTTCGCCTCCGGCTCTTCCAACGGCGCCGGCACCGCCACCGCCGCCAGCTTCGCCGCCTTCGGGCTGGCCGAGGAAACCTGGTCCAGCGGCCGCGGCCCGGCCTCCAACAACGGCCTCTGCGCCTACACGCCCTCGCGAGGGGTGATCTCGGTGCGCGGCAACTGGCCGCTGACACCGACCATGGACGTGGTGGTGCCCTATGCCCGCACCATGGCCGATCTGCTGGAAGTGCTCGACGTGGTGGTGGCGGACGATCCCGATACCTCCGGCGACCTCTGGCGCCTGCAACCCTGGGTGCCGCTGCCCCTGGCCTCGGCGGTGCGTCCCCCTCGCTACCCGGCCTTGGCCGCCGGCCCCAATGCCCTGGCCGGCAAGCGCCTGGGCGTGCCGCGCATGTTCATCAACCAGGACCCGGATGCGGGGACCAGCGAGAACCCCGGCATCGGTGGCCCCACCGGCCAGCGCATCCGGACGCGTGACTCGGTCATCGCGCTCTGGGAAGAGGCACGGTCCGCCCTGGAAGCGGCCGGCGCCAGCGTGATCGAGGTGGACTTCCCGCTGGTCTCCAACTGCGAAGGCGACCGCCCCGGCGCGCCCACCGTGTTCAGCCGCGGGATCGTCTCCAGGGAATTTCTCCACGACGAGCTCTGGGACCTGTCCGCCTGGGGCTTCGACACCTTCCTGCGCGACAACGGCGATCCCCGGCTCAATCGCCTGGTCGACGTCGAAGGCGAGCTGATCTTTCCCCACGAGCCCGGCACCCTGCCCAATCGCGAGGGCGACCTGGCCGCCGGCATGGCCGAATACGTGCGCATGGCCGAGCGGGGACTCAAGACCCTGGAGCAGATCGTCACCCTGCCCGATGGCCTGCGTGGCCTGGAGCTCACCCGCAAGCTCGACCTGGAAGACTGGATGCAGGCCCTGGGCCTGGACGCGGTGCTCTTCCCCACCGTGGCCGACGTGGCGCCCGCCGATGCCGACGTCAACCCCGCCTCCGCCGACATCGCCTGGAGCAACGGCGTCTGGGTCGCCAACGGCAACCTCGCCATCCGTCACCTGGGCGTGCCGACCGTTACCGTCCCCATGGGCCTGATGGCCGACATCGGCATGCCGGTGGGCCTGACCTTCGCCGGCCGGGCCTATGACGATGCGCACCTGCTGCGACTGGCCGCGGCGTTCGAGGCAACCGGCGCCAGGCGAGTGGTGCCGCCGCGGACGCCAGGGTTGGCGGACTGAGTGTCCGCCCTTCATCCGCCGGGTCCTCGCCCCGGCGGGTAGCACCGCGCCAGGTCGTCGCCCTTCCTCACGTCCTCCCTGGGACCTTGCCGCTATTCCCTTTTTACCTATACTTGTATATACATGAGCCGTCATATGCCCATCCATTCGCAGGACCCACCATGACCGACGCATCCCGCCATCGCTCCGTTACCATCCGCGCGCCCCGCGGTACCCAGCTCAACGCCCGCAGCTGGCTCACCGAGGCCCCCCTGCGCATGTTGATGAACAATCTCGACCCCGAGGTCGCGGAAAATCCCGAGGAGCTGGTCGTCTATGGCGGCATCGGGCGGGCGGCGCGCAACTGGGAGTGCTACGACGCCATCGTCGCCAGCCTCAAGACGCTGGGTGACGACGAGACGCTGCTGGTGCAGTCGGGTAAGCCAGTGGGCGTGTTCAAGACCCACAGCAATGCGCCGCGCGTGCTGATCGCCAATTCCAACCTGGTCCCGCACTGGGCGACCTGGGAGCATTTCAACGAGCTCGACGCCAAGGGCCTGGCGATGTACGGCCAGATGACGGCGGGTAGCTGGATCTACATCGGCAGCCAGGGCATCGTCCAGGGGACCTACGAGACCTTCGTCGAGGCCGGTCGCCAGCACTACGACGGCAACCTCCAGGGCCGCTGGGTGCTGACCGCCGGGCTGGGCGGCATGGGCGGCGCCCAGCCGCTGGCCGCGACCCTGGCCGGTGCCTCTTCGCTGAACATCGAATGCCAGCAGAGCCGGATCGATTTCCGCCTCAAGACCCGCTACGTCGATGAGCAGGCCAAGGATCTGGACGATGCCCTGGCCCGCCTCGACCGCTACACCCGCGACGGCCGGGCCATCTCCATCGCCCTGCGGGGCAACGCCGCGGAAATCCTGCCCGAGCTGGTGCGGCGCGGCGTCCGTCCGGACATGGTCACCGACCAGACCAGCGCCCACGACCCCCTCAATGGCTACCTGCCGTGCGGCTGGACCTGGGAGGAATATCGCGCGCGGGCGCTCAGCGAACCAGCGGCGGTGGTCAAGGCGGCCAAGGCCTCCATGGCCCAGCACGTGCGCGCCATGCTCGACTTCCAGCGCCAGGGCGTGCCCACCTTCGACTACGGCAACAACATCCGCCAGATGGCCAAGGAAGAAGGCGTGAGCGACGCCTTCGCCTTTCCCGGTTTCGTCCCGGCCTATATCCGCCCGCTGTTCTGCCGGGGCATCGGGCCGTTCCGCTGGGCGGCGCTGTCCGGTGACGCCGAGGACATCTACCGTACCGATGCCAAGGTCAAGGAACTCATTCCCGACGACGCCCACCTGCACAACTGGCTGGACATGGCCCGCGAGCGCATCGCCTTCCAGGGCCTGCCGGCGCGGATCTGCTGGGTCGGTCTGGGACTGCGGGCCAAACTCGGCCTGGCCTTCAACGAGATGGTCCGCACCGGCGAACTCAAGGCGCCCATCGTCATCGGTCGCGACCATCTGGACTCCGGGTCGGTCGCCAGCCCCAACCGCGAAACGGAAGCCATGCGCGATGGCTCCGACGCCGTCTCCGACTGGCCGCTGCTCAACGCCCTGCTGAACACCGCCAGCGGTGCCACCTGGGTATCCCTGCACCATGGCGGCGGCGTGGGCATGGGCTTCTCGCAGCACTCGGGCATGGTCATCGTCTGCGATGGCACCGACGAAGCCGCCGAACGCATCGCCCGGGTGCTGACCAACGATCCAGCCACCGGGGTGATGCGCCATGCCGATGCGGGCTACGAGATCGCCATCGAGTGCGCGCACGAGCAGGGCTTGAACCTGCCGATGATCCCCAAGCCTCAGGCGTAACGAGTGGCACGGTGGCGGCCCGGCGGCCGCCACCGGCGTCTTTTCGGGTCCCGGCCTCCCCGCCTGCCTGCGCTGGGCAGTGGTGGAGGCCCGTCATCGCGCAGGTCCTGTATGTCCGCGTCCGCTTCCTTGCCGTCGCTGATCGAACGGCGCTCCATCGACTACATTCCGCCCCACGAACGCCACGGCCGGCTATACAGCCAGTTCACCCTCTGGCTGGGGGCCAATCTGCAGATCACCGCCATCGTCACCGGTGCCCTCGCCGTGGTGCTGGGCGGCGATGTCTACTGGTCGCTCTGGGGGCTGTTGCTCGGGCAATTGCTCGGCGGCGCGGTCATGGCCCTGCACGCCGCCCAGGGTCCGCGTCTGGGCCTGCCCCAGATGATTTCCAGCCGCGTGCAGTTCGGCGTCCAGGGCGCGGCGGTGCCGCTGGTACTGGTCTGCCTGATGTACCTGGGCTTCACCGCGACCGGCACGGTACTTTCGGGGCAGGCGCTCGGCCAGCTGTTCCAGGTCAGCGACAGCCTCGGCATCCTGATCTTCGCGACGGTCATCGTGCTGGTGACGGTGCTGGGCTATCGAGCCATCCACGTGCTCGGGCGGGTGGCCAGCGTGCTGGGGATCATTGCCTTCTGCTACCTCTTCAGCCGCGTGCTCAGCGTCGGCGACGTACCGACGCTGTTGCAGAACCGGCACTTCAGCTGGAGCGGCTTCCTGCTCGCCGTCTCGCTGGCCGCGTCCTGGCAAATCGCCTACGGCCCTTACGTGGCCGATTACTCGCGCTACCTGCCCGCGCGGACCTCACCGGTCAAAACCTTCCTCGCCGTGGGCGCCGGCTCGGTACTGGGCGCCCAGACCGCCATGGTGCTCGGGGTATTCGCCGCGGCCATGGCCAACGGCCGCTTCGTCGGCCATGAGGTCGCCTTCATCGTCGGCCTGGGCGGCAGCGGCGCCACGGCGGCCCTGCTCTACTTCAGCATCGCCTTCGGCAAGGTGACCATCTCCACCCTGAATTCCTACGGCAGTTTCATGTGCATCGCCACCCTGATCAGCGGCTTCCGCGGCGAAGTCGAGATCAGTCCGCGCCAGCGACTGTTCTTCGTGCTGGCCATCGTCGGAGCGGCGACCCTGATCGCCCTGCTCGGGCAAGGCGACTTCCTGCTGGCGTTCAAGTCTTTCATCCTGTTCCTGCTGACGTTCTTCACGCCCTGGAGCGCGATCAACCTGGTCGACTACTACTTCATCTCCCGCGAACGCTACGACCTGGCGGCGCTGGCCGACCCAGACGGGCGCTATGGCCGCTGGAACCGCATCGGCCTGACCGTCTATGTCAGCGGCGTGCTGATCCAGCTGCCCTTCCTGTCGACCAAGCTCTATACCGGTCCCCTGGTCGCTCACCTGGGAGGTGTCGATGTCTCCTGGGTCATCGGTCTCCTGGCTCCGGCCCTGCTCTATTGGCTACTGGCCCGCCGTCACGCGACCGCACCGGCCTACCCCGCCCGCGAGGACACCCCATGAAGCTCTGGTACAACTGCCATGCCGCCACCCTGGTCGACAGGCGCTACGGCATCCTGGAAGACGCCGCGCTGCTGGTCGAGGGCGAACGACTGCACTGGGTCGGCCCGCTGGCCGAGCTGCCGGCCGTCGCCATCAGCGAACGCCATGACCTGGCGGGTGCCTGGGTCACGCCCGGCATGATCGATTGCCATACCCATCTGGTCTTCGGCGGTGATCGCAGCGGTGAATTCGAGCAGCGCCTGCAAGGTGTCAGCTATGCCGAGATCGCCGCGGCCGGCGGCGGCATCGCCAGCAGCGTCCGCGCCACCCGCGCCGCCAGCGAGGACGAATTGCTGGCCAGCGCCCTGCGCCGGGCTCGTCCCCTGCTGGCCGAAGGCGTCACCGTGCTGGAAGTGAAATCCGGCTACGGCCTGGACCTGGCCAGCGAACGCAAGATGCTAAGGGTGGCGCGCCGACTGGGCGAGGAACTGCCGGTGACGGTCCGCACCACCTGCCTGGCCGCCCATGCCCTGCCGCCGGAATTCGCCGGCCGCGCCGATGACTACATCACCGCGATCTGCGACGACTGGCTCCCGCAACTGGCCGCCGAGGGCCTGGTGGATGCGGTGGACGCCTTCTGCGAACACCTGGCCTTTTCCCCGGCCCAGGTCGAGCGCGTCTTCCGGACTGCCACCCGGCTCGGCCTGCCGGTCAAGTTGCACGCCGAACAGCTGTCGGTACAACACGGCGCCGCGCTCGCGGCACGCTATGGCGCGCTGTCGGCCGACCACCTCGAGTACCTGGTCGAGGAAGACGTGGTGGCCATGGCCGCCGCCGGTACCGTGGCGGTCCTGCTACCCGGCGCCTTCCTCACCCTGCGCGAGACGCAATTGCCACCGGTGGCCGCCCTGCGCACCCACGGCGTGCCCATCGCCCTGGCCAGCGATGCCAATCCGGGTACCTCGCCGGTGCTGTCGTTGCGGCTGATGCTCAACCTGGGCTGCACGCTGTTCGGCCTCACCCCGGAAGAGGCCCTGGCCGGCGTCACCCTCAACGCCGCCCGGGCGCTCGGCCTCGCGGACCGCTACGGCAGCCTGGAAGCGGGCAAGTACGCCGATTTCATCGCCTGGGACGTCGCCCGTCCCGCCGAGCTGGCCTACTGGCTCGGCGGCCAACTGGAAACCCGAATCTTTCGCCACGGCAAGGAGCTCACCCGTGTCTGACACCCTGCGTTTCACCCGAGGACAGGTCCCGCTGCTGATCAGCATGCCCCACCCCGGGACCCGCCTCACCACCGCCGTCGAACGGGGTCTGGTGCCCGCCGGCCACGCGCTCACCGACACCGACTGGCATATCCCGCGACTCTACGCCCTGGCCGAGGAGCTGGGCGCCAGTCGCCTGGAAGCGCTCTACTCGCGCTACGTCATCGACCTCAATCGTCCCGACGACGACGTGCCACTCTATGCCAGTGCCACCACCGGCCTCTTCCCGGACGTGCTCTTCGATGGCAGCCCGCTGTTCGTCGACGGCGGGGCACCGGACGCCACCGCGCGTCAGCAGGCCCTGGAACGGATCTGGCGGCCCTATCACCAGACCCTGGCGGCGGAGCTGCAACGCCTGCGCGAGACCTTCGGCTACGCCTTGCTCTGGGACGCCCATTCGATCCGGTCACGGATACCCCGGCTGTTCGACGGCCGGTTGCCGGATCTCAACTTCGGCACCTTCGATGGCGCCAGTTGCGCCGCGGAGCTGACCAGTCGCCTGCAGGCCGTCGCCGGCAGCCAGCAACGGCTGACCCACGTCTTCAACGGACGTTTCAAGGGTGGCTTCATCACGCGCCACTACGGCGCGCCCGACCGGCACATCCATGCCGTGCAGCTGGAGCTGGCGCAATGCACCTACATGGATGAGACCCATCCCTTCGGTTACCGGGAAGATCTCGCCGCGCCCACCCAGGACCTGTTGCGGCAACTGCTGGAGACCGCGCTGTCCTGGGGTCGCGAGCGTTACGCGCGCTGACCGGCGCGATCCCCGCTGCGAACGGGGACCGCACGGCCCTCAGGCGAGCAGGGTTCGCAGCACCTCGCCGAAATCCCTGGCACTCTCGGCTTCGTCGGGGTGCCGTCCGTCTTGTACCAGCCAACGCCCCCCGACCATCACGTCGCGCACCTGGCGATCGCCCCCGGCGAACAGCCAGCGGTTGAGCACCGCCTCCGCCGGCGCACTGGCCAGGTAGGGGTCGGCCCCATCCAGTACCACCCAGTCGGCGCGCCGGCCGACCGCCAGCTGGCCGACCGGCTGGCCCAATGCCGCGGCACCGCCGTGCAGCGCCCGCTCGAACAGGTAGTGGCCGACATTGGGTTGGCGGCCGGTGACCAGGCGGTTGCGCTGCTGATCACGCAAGCGCTGGCCATACTCCAGCCAGCGCAGCTCTTCGACCGGACTGACGCTCACGTGGCTATCCGAGCCTATGCCGAAGCGCCCGCCCGCCGCCAGGTAGTCCGTCGCGGGGAAGAGACCATCGCCCAGGTTGGCCTCGGTGGTCGGACAGAGGCCGGCGATGGCCCCACTCCCTGCCATCAAGGCGACTTCGTGGGGTAGCGCATGGGTGGCGTGGACCAGGCACCAGCGCCCGTCCACGGCGGCCTGGTCGTAGAGCCATTCGATGGGCCGGCGGCCACTCCAGGCCAGGCAGTCGTCGACTTCCTTCTGCTGCTCGGCGATATGGATGTGCACCGGGCAGCCGGGATCGGCAGCGGCCAGGACCTGGGCGATCTGCTCGCCGCTGACCGCGCGCAACGAATGGAAGCACAGGCCCAATCGCTGACCGTCGCCCAGCGCCGCCGCCAGCCGTGGCAACAGTGCGAGATAGCTGTCGGTGGTATGCAGGAAGCGGCGCTGCCCCTGAGTGGGGGCGAGCGCACCGAAGCCGCTGTAGCTGTAGAGCACCGGCAGCAGGGTCAGGCCTATGCCGGCGCTGCGCGCGGCCCGGGCGATACGCCCACCCAGCTCGGCCGGATCGGCGTAGGGAACGCCCCGGGGATCATGGTGAACGTAGTGGAATTCGGCGACCGCGGTGTAGCCGGCCTTGAGCATCTCGATGTACAGCTGGCGAGCCACCACTTCCAGTTGCTCAGGCTCCAGCCGTCCCACCAGTCGATACATCAGCTCGCGCCAGGTCCAGAAGCTGTCCTGGGTGGCACCCGCCACTTCAGCCAGGCCGGCCATGGCCCGCTGGAAGGCATGGGAATGCAGGTTCGGCATTCCCGGCAGCAGCGGGCCGCGCAGTCGCTCGGCTCCGTCTGGCGCGCCCTGGGCCTGAACGCTGCGCAGATATCCCCGCGCATCGACTTCCAGGCGAACGTTCGCCGCCCACCCTTCCGGGAGAAGCGCCCTTTCTGCAAAAAAAGTCGGCATAATCGATTTCATTCCGGCCAGGTCTGACATGTATATACATATACAGACATAAACCAAAACGGTAAACTGCTGGTCGTCTTTTCAAGGGGTCTTTCATGCCGTCATCGCCGAATCCCGCACCCTCGGCCAAGGCCGCGCCCGCGCCGTTCTACGAGCAGGTCAAACAACTCATCCTGCGGCAGATCCACTCCGGCGCCTGGCCGCCCCACCAGAAGATACCCTCCGAGGCGGAACTGGTGGCCCAGCTGGGTTTCAGCCGCATGACCGTCCACCGGGCATTGCGAGAACTCACCAGTGATGGCCTGTTGGTACGGATGCAGGGCGTCGGCACCTTCGTCGCCGAGCCGAAGGGTCAGGCCGCCCTCTTCGAAGTGCACAACATCGCCGACGAGATCGCCTCCCGTGGCCACCGGCATCGACTCGACGTGATCCGGATGCAGCGCGAGACGGCGAATGGCGAGCGCTCGATGGCGCTGGGCGTTCGCGAAGGCCAGCCAGTATTCCACTCGCTGATCGTGCACTTCGAGAATGACGTCCCGGTCCAGATCGAGGACCGCTACGTCAATCCGGCCGTGGCGCCCGACTACCTCGAGCAGGACTTCAGCGCCGAAACGCCCTATGTCTACCTGAATCGCCTCGCGCCCCTGACCGAGGGCGAACACGTGGTCGAAGCCGTGCTCGCCTCCCAGGAAGAGCAGCTGCTCCTGCGCATTCCCGCCGAAGAACCGTGCCTGATGATCCGCCGCCGTACCTGGTCGGGCCGCCGTACCGTCACCAGTGCGAGGTTGCTGTACCCGGGCAGCCGCTATCGCCTCGAAGGCCATTTCGGCTCATGAGTACCTGCCTCCGGCTGCCAGCGGCCGATTACCAGCGCATGCCGTGGCGCAACGGCCTGGGCAGCACCCTCGAGATCGCCCGCGATACGCCGGCCGACGACTTCGGCTGGCGCCTGTCCCTGGCCGATGTCACGCAATCGGGCGACTTCTCCCCATTTGCCGGCATGACGCGGATCATCAGCGTCATCGAAGGCGCCGGGATGAGACTGCTGGTGGACGGCATCCCCACGCCCGCGCTCGGTCGCTGGCAGGCATTCGTCTTTTCCGGCGACGCCCGGGTCAGCTGCGAACTGCTCGATGGCCCGATTCGCGACTTCAACCTGATCTACCGGGCGGATCGCTATCAGGCCGAGCTCGCCTGGATACCCGTCGAGGGGTCCCTGCAGCTGGAGGACCGGCGGACGCTGCTCCTGTTCTGCGCCCAGGGTTCCGTGGTCATCCGGAGTGAGCGGGAGTCCGTCGAGCTCGGGACGCTGGATGCCCTGCACCTCCCGTCGGGACCGATCCCGGCCAGGTTGACTATACAAGGTAGCGCCCAGCTTTGCGTAATCCGCCTGCGAACC
Organism: Pseudomonas oryzihabitans; assembly: GCA_036946245.1. Lineage (GTDB taxonomy): Bacteria > Pseudomonadota > Gammaproteobacteria > Pseudomonadales > Pseudomonadaceae > Chryseomonas > Chryseomonas oryzihabitans_G. The sequence continues at coordinate 2,843,627 of JAQIJM010000001.1, read as the reverse complement.
CGCGCCCCAGCCGCTTGAAGCGGCCGGGTAGCCTCCCTCACGACCCAACTGTTACCTAAGGTAGCGCAACGAAACGCCCAGGCCCCGCGCCAGAGCGCTTCTAATTGGTGCAGGAAAAAAAGTCGACGCACCCAAAAGGTACTCGTTTCGCCCTGTTAGCCGGCACTCACCCGCGTATAACCGGGAGAAACCCCGCACCTGGCGTACTGGCCCCACATTTGCTTATGCTTGTACATACATGTGTCGGTAACCAGAGATCCGTGGAATCCTCCACACAGCGCCAAGGAGCGAAGATGGGACAGCAGCGAGGTTCGAGTGTGCTAGCGGCAGGTATGGCCCTGCTGCTGATGGGAAGTCTGGCTCAGGCCAAGGAGTGGACCAGCGTGAAGATCGCCACCGAAGGCGCCTACGAGCCCTGGAACCTCACGCTGCCGGGCGGCAAGCTCGGCGGCTTCGAGATCGACCTGATGGACAAGCTCTGTCCCCAGATGCAGCTCAAGTGTACCTATGTGGTGCAGAACTGGGACGGCATGATCGCCAGCCTCAATGCCGGCAAGGTCGACGTACTGATGGATGCCATCGTGGTGACCGAGGAGCGCAAGAAAGCGGTCGCCTTCTCGGTACCCTATGCCCGTACGCCAGCCAGCTTCGCCGCCCTCAAGGCCGATCTGCTGCCCGGCGAAACCGGCGCCAAGGGCGTGCGGACCCTGAGCACCAAGCCGGAGGAAATCGCCGCTGGCGTCGCCGACCTGCAGAAGGCCCTGACCGGCAAGACCATCGGCATCCAGTCGGGCACCGTGTATACCGACTTCATCGACACCTATTTCCGCAAGATCGCCACGATCCGCGAATACACCACCTCCGCCGAGGCGGTGCTGGACCTGACCGCCGGACGCATCGATGCGGTGTTCGACGACGTGACCTTCCTGAACGCCATCATGGCCAAGCCGGGCAACCAGCAGGTGGTGTTCACCGGTCCCGAACTAGCCGGCCCCGTCTGGGGCGAGGGTGAAGCCTTGGCCTTCCGTCATCGCGATCCCGAGCTCAAGGCCAAATTCGACGCCGCGCTCAAGGCGGCCATCGCCGATGGCACCGTCAAGCAGCTCAGCGAGAAATGGTTCAAGGTCGACCTGACCCCTTGAACCCGGGGCGAGGCAGCTCGCGCTGCCTCGCCATCCGTCACGTCTTGTCCGTCACTTCAGGATTCCCTGATGAATGTCTTGTCACTGCTCGGGTTCGGCGACACCGGCTGGGGTACTTCCCTGCTCCTGGCCATGGGGACCACACTGCTGGTCACGCTCTCGGCGCTGTTGATCGGCGCCCTGTTCGGCGGCCTGGTCGCCAGCGCCAAGCTGTCCTCGCGGCGCTCCCTGCGGTTGCTGGCCGAAGGCTATTCGATCCTGTTCCGCGGCGTGCCCGAGCTGCTGATCATCTATCTGTTCTTCTTCGGCGGCGCGACGCTGGTGACCGCCGTCGGCTACTGGTTCGGCGGCGAAGGCTACATCGACCTGCCGCCGTTCTGGGTCGGCGCCCTGACCGTGGGGCTGATCTCCGGCTCCTACCAGGCCGAGGTCTATCGCGGCGCCTACCTGGCCATCGCACCCGGCGAGATCGAGGCCGGCCAGGCGATCGGCATGTCCCGGCACCTGCTCCTGCGACGCATCGTCATCCCCTTGGTATGGCGCTTCGCCTTGCCCGGACTGGGCAATGTCTGGCAGATGAGTCTGAAAGACTCCGCGCTGGTCTCGGTCATCGGCCTCGTGGAGCTGATGCGTGCCACCCAGGTGGCGGCGGGCTCGACCCGGCAGTACTTCACCTTCTACGTCATTGCCGGACTCGGTTACCTGCTGCTGACCGGCCTGTCGAGTCGCCTGTTTCAAATCGCCGAAGCCCGGGTGCAGCGTACCCAGCGTCCCCTGCATAGCGGAGCCTAGTCCATGCCCGATCTCGCCTTTCTCGCGGATGTCATGTCGCGGCTACTGGCAGCATTGCCCACCACCCTGACGCTGTTCAGCCTGTCGCTGATCTGCGGTGTCTCTCTGGCCTTGCTGATCGTCACGCTCAGGGTCAATCGCCGCCCCTGGCTGAGCGTGCCCGCGCGCACCTACATAGCGCTGTTCCGCGGCACGCCATTGCTGGTACAGATGTTCCTCATCTACTACGGCCTGGGCCAGCTCAGCGTGGTCCGTGAGAGCTTCGCCTGGCCGCTGCTGCGCTCACCGTTCGGTTGCGCCGTCCTGTCGCTGGCACTGTGCACCGCGGCCTACACCGCCGAAATCATCCGTGGCGGCTTGCTGGCAGTCCCGCGCGGTCAGATCGAGGCCGCCTTGGCGGTGGGCATGACCCGGTGGCAGGTGCTCCGCGCGGTCATAGCACCCATCACCCTGCGCCAGGCACTGCCCGCCTATTCCACCGAAGCCATCCTATTGGTCAAGTCCACCGCGCTCGCCAGCCTGGTGACGGTCTGGGACGTCACCGGCGTGGCCCAGCAGATCATCCAGCGCACCTACCGCACCATGGAGGTATTCGTCTGCGCCGCAGCCATCTATCTGGTGCTGAACTTCCTTCTGGTACGCATCGTGACCTGGCTCGAGCGGCTACTCACGCCGCCCCGCCGGCTACCGCCGACATCCCAGGCCACAGCGCCTGCTCCCCAACCGTCCGCCGATCTATGATTCGCCTTTGGAGTCCGCTATGAGTCAACCAGCCGCGGCGACCCTCGTCGTTCAAGACATCCGCAAGGCCTTTGGCAACCTCGAGGTGCTCAAGGGCATCTCGTTGGAGGCCCGGCCGGGCGACGTGATCTCCATCCTGGGCGCCAGCGGGTCGGGCAAGAGCACCTTCCTGCGCTGCATCAACCTGCTGGAAACGCCCGACCAGGGCAGCATCACCCTGGAAGGCCGGTCCATCGGCCTGCAACGCGGCCGCGATGGCGCACTCAAGGCCACCGACCGCCGTCAGGTCGAGTGGTTGCGTACCCGTCTGGGGATGGTGTTCCAGAGCTTCAACCTCTGGTCGCATCGCAGTGTGCTGCAGAACGTCATGGAGGGGCCCCTGCGGGTACTCAGGCGCTCGCCGGCCGAATGTCGCGAGCAGGCCGAACGCCTGCTGCAACGGGTCGGCCTCTATGAACGCAAGGACTACTACCCCGCGCACCTGTCCGGCGGCCAGCAGCAGCGGGTCGCCATCGCCCGTGCCCTGGCCATGGAGCCCGGTGCCCTGCTGTTCGACGAACCGACCTCGGCGCTGGACCCGGAACTGGTGGGCGAGGTGCTCAAGGTCATGCGATCCCTGGCGGACGACGGCATGACCATGCTGGTGGTCACCCACGAGATGGGGTTCGCTCGACACGTCTCCAATCGGGTGGTGTTCATGCACCAGGGTCGGATCGACGCCGAGGGCACCCCCGAGGAGCTGTTCGAGACGTTGCCGACCGAAAGATTCCGCCAGTTCGTTTCCAGCCATCAATTCCGGAGCGGTGAGTGATGTCCATGACGCAAGCCTCACCCCCTGCGCTGTCCGCCACCACCGTCGTTCGCGGCGACACGTCCCTCTGCTGGCAACAGGTCGTCGCGGTCGCCCGGGATGGCGCCCCGTTGCAGCTGACGGAAGCGTCCTGGCAACGGATCGACAACGCGCGGGCCATCGTCCAGGGCATCGTCGCCCGCGGCGAGCGGGCCTATGGCATCAGCACCGGGCTCGGCGCCCTGTGCGACGTCCTGCTCGAAGGCCCCCAGTTGGCCGAGTTGTCACGCAACACGCTGCTCAGCCATGCCTGCGGGGTCGGCGAGCCGCTGAGCGACGAGCAGACCCGCGCCATCATCTGCGTGGCCATCAACAACTACGCCCACGGCTACTCCGGCATCAGCCGCAGCGTCGTCGAGGCCCTGCTGGCACTGCTCAACCTGGGTATCACGCCCCTGGTCCCGCGCGACGGCTCGGTGGGCTATCTCACCCACATGGCCCACGTCGGGCTGGCCTTGCTGGGTTACGGCGAAGTCCGCTGGGGCGGCCGTATCCTCAGCGCGGACGATGCGCTGCAGACCGCGCAGCTGCCGCCCCTGGTCCTCGGCGCCAAGGATGGCCTGAGCCTCGTCAACGGCACGCCCTGCATGACCGGCCTGAGCTGCCTCGCCCTGGCGGACGCCCATAACCTGGTGGAGTGGGCCGACCGCATCGGCGCGATGAGCTTCGAAGCCCTCGGCGGCCAGCTCGCGGCCTTCGACGAAGGCGTCCTGGCGCTCAAGCCCCATCCCGGGATGCAACAGGTCGGCGCGAACCTGCGTGCCCTGCTGGCGAACAGCGAGGTGGTAGCCAGCTTCCAGGGCACCCGTACCCAGGATGCCTTGAGCATTCGTTCGATGCCGCAGGTGCACGGCGCCTGCCGCGACCAGCTCAGGCACGCCGCCCAGCAGATCGATCTGGAGCTGGCGGGCGCCACCGACAATCCCCTGGTGCTGGGGGCCCCCGACAACTACCGCGTGGTATCCCAGGCCAATCCGCACGGCGAGTCGGTCGCCATGGCAGCCGACCTGCTGGCCATCGCACTGGTCGAGCTGGGCGGCATCGCCGAGCGGCGCCTCGACCGCCTGGTCAATCCCCTGGTGAGCGGGCTACCCCCGTTTCTGGTCACTCACCCCGGCGTGAACTCGGGAATGATGATCGCGCAGTACGTGGCCGCGGCACATGCGGCCGAGAATCGCCAGCTGGCCCAGCCGGGCGTGGTGGACAACTTCGTCACCTCGGCGCTGCAGGAAGATCATCTGAGCATGGGCACCGGCTCGGCGCTCAAGCTCCTGCGGGTGATCGAGAACAGCACGCGCATCCTCGCCATCGAATATCTGCTGGCCGCACAGGCGTTCGAGTTCCTCAAGGCGCGTCGTTTCGGCGACGGTACCGCGCAGGCGTGGCAACGCTTGCGCGCCGTGGTGCCACCCTACGAGCAGGATCGCTGGCTGGCCCCCGATATCGCCAAGGCGGTCGAGGTGCTGCGCGGACGGGCTTGAGCGATGAGCTCCTCCTCGACGGCAGCGCGGCTCGTCTTGCCAGGTCTCGCGACCCTTGGCTTGGACGCTTCGGAAGCGCTGTCGATGAGATTCGACTGAGCGCCGGATTCGCGGCGCCGAAAACGCCGGGGAACGCCGTGGCGCGAGGTACACTGGCGGCTTGCGTCGCCCACTCGGGGAAAGGTCGGCGGCGCAGCGCCCATCCCTGCCCAAGCGAAGACTGCCGCCGTGACGACCCTCATCCGTATCGCCGCCGCCCTCCTGCTGAACGAACAGCGACAATTGCTGCTGGTCCGCAAGCGCGGCACCACCGCCTTCATGCAGCCCGGCGGCAAGGTGGACGTCGGTGAGCGACCGCTGGACGCCCTGATCCGGGAGCTGAGCGAGGAGCTCGGCCTCGCCGTAGCGGCGAAGGATGCAATCTTCCTCGGCCACTACCGGGCGCCGGCCGCCAACGAACCGGGCTGCACTGTCGACTGTGCCCTGTATCGGGTCGAGCTGCAGCCGGGAGATCGGGCGGTTGCGGCGGCTGAGATCGAGGAAGCACGGTGGGTGTCCGTGTCGGCGGCAGGCGAGCTGGCGCTGGCGCCGCTGACGCGTGAGGTGGTGTTGCCGCTAGCGATGCCTGAACGCCCGCCCCTGGTGGATCGGTGATCCGCGGCACGGGCGAGGCGCAGCCGGTCAGCGCTCCGCAGCGCCTTCGCGCAAACTCGGCCGCCCAACGGGAAGGCTGAGCTGTTCAGATGGATACGACGAGGCCTTGGCTACGATACTGGTCGATGTCGATGTCGTAGGCCCCAGCAGGCTTCACCGAGCGGATACGAAGCGGTTGCCCAAGATCGTCCTGGGGATCGAGGGCCAGGTCGAGAATTCGCTCCGGTCGCGGTCGCTTGGCGGCATCCAGCACCATCAGCACGCGCGGCTTCAATTTGCTGCCCGCCTCGAAGCCCACGACGATCCCCACCTCGCCGTTGCTCAGCTCGACGATCTCGCCGGGGGGATAGAGACCGATGAGTTCGATGAAGGCCAGGACTATCGCTTCGTCGAATTGCGTCCCCCTGCCTTCGAAGAGAATCCGGAACGCCTGCAGGCTCGAACGTCCCGCGCTGTAGGGTCGGTCGCTGGTGATGGCATCGTAGGCATCCACCACCGCGATGATCTTGGCCTTGTAGGGAATGCGTTGCGCCGTCAACTGCCGGGGATAGCCCCGCCCATCCAGGCGCTCATGGTGACTATGGGCGACATCGACGGCTGCGGGCGGCACCTCGCCGTTGCCCATCAGCAGTTGTCGGCCATGGGTGGTATGGGCTTGCATGACGAGGAACTCTTCCTCGGTCAGCCGACCTGGCTTGTTGAGTATCGCTGGAGGGACCTTCAGCTTGCCCACGTCGTGCAGCATGCCGCACATGCCGAGCTCCTCCAGCTCGAGCGGCAGCAGGCCCAGTTGCTTGCCCAGGGCGATGGCGTAGAGAGAGACACGCAGGCAGTGCTCCGCGGTGTACTCGTCGCGATGCTTGATCCGCGCCAGCCACAGGCTCGCCGCCGGATGTTTCAGGATGCTTTCGACGCAGTCCCCGACGGCGCGGCGCACCTCGCCGACGTCCAGCTCTCTGCCGAATCTGACGGCATCCAGCAGGCGCATCGACACTGCCCGCGCCTCGCGCCATGCGGGCTCGGCGGCGCTGATCGCCGCCCGGTAGTCGATGGCGTGGGTCTTCGCCTGATCACTCGCCGAGCGGCCAGCGGATGACGGGCCCGGCGACCAGCTCCGCTGGCGGTCGACCCAGACGAATTCGCAATTCTCCTGCAACAGACGAATGTCGTGGACGCTTTGAATGGGGAAGCCCTGGAACAGGAAAGGCGTGCCTTCCCAGGGACGATCCAACTCGCAGACGTACATGCCCAACTGCAAGTCCGTCACCGGCAATCTGATGCTGTACTCGGGCAGTGCCATGTTTTTCTCTAGGAGATCCGCCAGGTCGTCTGGACAAATTATTGCGATAATAATTGATAGCAAAAAGCCATACCTAATGGAATGGTGGTGCGTTTCCCACCGATGAGCAGGCGAAAGTCCCGGCCCGAAGGTAGGCCGACGGCGGCATGGTGTATCGATCGCCCGCACAGGGCTTCGCCGGCCCTGGCGGCTGCCCGGCCTCCCGGCGTGGCGGGGCGCCCTTGACCAGTCGTCCGCTCGAAAGGCGCAGAATCTGCCTTCCGGAATCCGGCGGCCCTCGTGCAGCCGCCGGCCAACCACCCAGCACCCCGAACGTGCCCTCCTCCCCCTCGCCCGCTACAATGCGTGCCTTGCCGTGCCACGCCTGATCGAGAAGAACCGCCATGTCCCTGCCCAAGCACCATCTGGAATTGCTCAGCCCTGCCCGCGACGTCGGTATCGCGCGGGAGGCCATCCTGCATGGGGCCGATGCGGTCTACATCGGCGGGCCGAGCTTCGGCGCGCGGCACAATGCCTGTAACGAGGTGAGCGAGATCGCCGAGCTGGTGAAATTCGCTCGGCGCTACCATGCGAGGGTGTTCACCACCCTCAACACCATCCTGCACGACGACGAGCTGGAACCGGCGCGCAAGCTGATCCACCAGCTCTACGACGCGGGCGTGGATGCGCTGATCGTGCAGGACCTGGGCGTGCTGGAGCTGGACATCCCGCCAATCGAATTGCACGCCAGTACCCAGACGGATATCCGCACCCTGGGCCGGGCCAAGTTTCTCGACCAGGCCGGCTTCTCCCAGCTGGTGCTGGCCCGCGAGCTGAATCTCAAGGAAATCGCGGCCATCGCCGCGGAGACCGACGCGGCCATCGAATTCTTCATCCACGGCGCTCTGTGCGTGGCCTTCTCCGGCCAGTGCAACATCTCCCATGCCCAGACCGGCCGTAGCGCCAACCGTGGCGACTGTTCCCAGGCCTGCCGCCTGCCCTACACCCTCAAGGACGAAAAAGGCGGAGTGATCGCCTACGAGAAGCACCTGCTGTCGATGAAGGACAACAACCAGAGCGCCAACCTGCGTGCCCTGGTCGAGGCCGGCGTGCGCTCCTTCAAGATCGAGGGGCGCTACAAGGATATGGGCTACGTGAAGAACATCACCGCCTACTACCGCCAGCTGCTCGACGAGATCCTCGAAGACCGCAGCGACCTGGCGCGCGCCTCCAGCGGCCGCACGGCGCACTTCTTCGTGCCCGATCCGGACAAGACCTTCCACCGCGGCAGCACCGACTACTTCGTCACCGACCGCAAGATCGATATCGGCGCCTTCGATTCCCCGACCTTCACCGGCCTTCCGGTGGGTCAGGTGGAAAAGGTCGGCAAGCGCGACTTCATCGCGGTGACTGGAGAGCCACTATCCAATGGCGACGGCCTCAACGTGCTGGTCAAGCGCGAGGTGGTGGGCTTTCGCGCCAACGTCGCCGAACTCAAGGGTGAATTCGAGGAGGACGGCCAGAAGCGCTATCGCTATCGCGTCGAACCCAACGAGATGCCCGAGGGGCTGCTCCGCCTGCGCCCGAATCATCCGCTGTCGCGCAACCTTGACCACAACTGGCAGCAGGCCCTGCTCAAGACCAGCGCCGAGCGCCGCATCGGCGTGCGCTGGCAGGTCGCGCTGCGCGAGCAGCGGCTACAGCTGACCGTCACCAGTGAAGAAGGCGTAAGTGTCTCGGTTGCCCTGGACGGTCCCTTCGGTGCGGCCAACAAGCCGGAGCAGGCGCTGGAGGGGCTGCGCGATCTGCTGACCCAGCTGGGCACCACCGAGTATCACGCCCTGGACGTGAGCCTGGACGCGCCCCAGGCCTTCTTCGTGCCCAACTCGCAACTCAAGGCGCTGCGCCGCGAAGCCATCGAGCAACTGACCGCCGCTCGCGTCGCCGCCCATCCGCGCGGCCACCGCAAGGCCGAAACCAGTCCGCCGCCAGTGTACCCCGAGTCGCACCTGTCGTTTCTCTACAACGTCTACAACCAGAAGGCGCGCGATTTCTATCATCGTCATGGCGTGCAGCTGATCGACGCCGCCTACGAGGCCCATGAAGAGCTGGGCGAGGTGCCGGTGATGATCACCAAGCACTGCCTGCGCTTCTCCTTCAATCTCTGCCCCAAGCAGGCCAAGGGTGTCACCGGGGTCCGCACCAAGGTCGCGCCCATGCAACTGGTCCATGGCGACGAGGTCTTGACCCTGAAGTTCGACTGCAAGCCCTGCGAGATGCACGTGGTGGGCAAGATGAAGGGCCACATCCTCGACCTGCCGCTACCGGGCAGCCAGGCCGCCGCCCAGGCCCTCGCCAGTATCAGTCCGGAAGACCTGCTCAAGACCATCCGCAACAAGCCGACGGGTTACAGCCACTGAAAATCGGATGGGTTCCGCGCCGTTCTCACGGGGCGAAATGGCTGAGCCGGGCGTCCAGGCGCCGCCCTAGTGCCCGGCCTGGGTCAGGTAGTCGATGAACAGGCGGAACAGCTCGGCATGGCTGGAAATGTCCAGCCGTTGGTAGAGGTTGTGCTTGTGTACCTTCACCGTCCCCTCGGAGATGCCTAGCTGGCCTGCGATGGAGGCTGTGCTGTGGCCCTAGAGTAACTACGTCGCTCAGTCGCTCGGGCGCCGCCCTTCCAGCGTCCGGATGCGGCCTTTCGATAGCAAAGCGCTCTCGACCCGGGCGGTGCTGAGGCCGGACTCCTGGGTGCGACACGGACACCGCACGTCGCCAGCGGTCTTCGACTATCGTCACCGTGGGCGGAGCAACGGAATCGCTGATCACGACAACTGTTTTTATTTGCCCGCATGGCGCTATGCCAGCATAAATTTCTCGCTCCGCGCTCCGAAAGACTGACTATTGACGCCATCTTCCCGTCGTCGGTCTAGGCTCGCCTCCGTCGCCAGCCATCTCAGCAGGAGCTCAAGATGTTCAAGAATTTCCGGATCGGCACCCGCCTCATCGTGTCCTTCATCGCCGTCGCCGCCATCAGCCTGGTCGTCGGCCTGGTGGGTCTGAACAACAGCGGCCAGATCAACGATCTGGCGACCCAGCTCTACGAGCGCGAGCTGCTCGGCTTGTCCCACATCAAGGAAGCCAATCTCAATCTGGTCTTCATCGGTCGCGCCCGCAGCAACTTCCTGCTGGCGACCAGCGACGAAGACCGAGTTCGCGCCCAGGCGGAAGTCAAACAAGGCCTCGCCAACGTCCGGGAACACCTCGCCAGGGCCCGTCCGCTGTTCAACAGCGAAGCCTCGGCGAGCAACTTCCGCGAGATCGACGAGTTGCTCACCAGTTATACCTCGCAGCTGGACAAGGCCATGGACATGGCCCGCGACCGGGCGCTGCGCGAGGCCGATCCGGCATTGGACAACCAGCTCCTCAACGTCCGTCGCTATGGCGACCAGGTGGGTACGCTGATGACCGAGCTGTCCAAGCGCAAGGAACAGAACGCCAGCGACGCCAACGATCTCACCGACCAGCTCTACGAGCGCAGCCGGATCATGCTGATGGGCATCATCGCCATCGGCGTGGCGTTCGGTGTGCTGCTCGGCTTTCTGATGAGTCGCAGCATCACCCGACCGCTGCGTGCCGCGGTCGATGTCGCCGATCGCCTCGCCGCCGGTGACCTGACCCAGCGCATCCAGGCCGAGGGTCGCGACGAGACCGCCGCCCTGCTGCGCGCCATGGACGGCATGAGCCAGCGCCTGGCGCAGATCATCAGTGACGTGCGCAGCGCGTCCGATGGCCTGGCCAGCGCCTCCGAAGAGATCTCCGCCACCGCCCAGAGCATCAGCCAGGCGAGCACCGAACAGGCGGCTTCCGTGGAGGAAACCAGCGCCAGCGTCGAGCAGATGTCCGCCTCCATCGCCCAGAACACCGAGAACGCCAAGGTCACCGACGGCATGGCCGGCAAGGCTGCGCGGGAAGCGAACGAAGGTGGCAAGGCGGTCAGCGAGACCCTGGTGGCCATGAAGACCATCGCCGACAAGATCGGCATCATCGACGACATCGCCTACCAGACCAACCTGCTGGCGCTGAATGCCGCCATCGAGGCCGCCCGTGCCGGCGAGCACGGCAAGGGCTTCGCCGTGGTCGCCGCCGAGGTGCGCAAGCTGGCCGAACGCAGTCAGGTCGCCGCCCAGGAGATCAGCAACGTGGCCCAGGGCAGCGTGGCCCTGGCCGAGCGCGCCGGCTCGCTGCTGGACGAGATCGTTCCCTCCATCGGCCGCACGTCCGATCTGGTGCAGGAAATCACTGCCGCTTCGGAGGAGCAGAGCGCCGGAGTCGAGCAGATCAACAGCGCCATGCTGCAGCTGAGCCAGGTGACCCAGCAGAATGCCTCGGCCTCCGAAGAGCTGGCCGGCACCGCGGAAGAGATGAGCAGCCAGGCCGAGCAACTGCAGCAATTGATGGAGTTCTTCACGCTCAGCGGCGCCCCGGCCGCACCGCGGACGGCAACGCCCGCGGCCGGTCGGTCTGGCTCCGGGCTGGCGGAACGCGCCTCGGCGCTGCTCGACGGCACCCGCCGCACGTCCCCGGGTGGTGTGCCCGCCGGCTTCGCCCGCTTCGAGGAGCACGCCTGATGCTGGCCCGGCAGTTCCTCACCGTTCAGCTCGCCGGGGAACGCTACGGCATGCCAACCTGCGGCGTACGCGAGATCATCGAGTACGGCGCGCTGACCAGCGTGCCCCTGCTGCCACCGGCGTTGCGTGGCGTCATCAATCTGCGCGGCGCCGCCGTTCCGGTGCTGGACCTGGGCATGCGGCTGCACAACCAGTTGACCCAAACCTGTCGCCGGAGCTGCATCGTGGTACTGGAAAGCCGGATCGACGACGTCACCGAGGTGTTCGGCGTCGTCGTGGACGCGGTGTGCGAAGTGCTGGAGATCGCCGCCGAAGACATCGAGCCGGCGCCGCGCTTCGGCGCCTCGATCCGTACCGACTTCATCCACGGCATGGCCAGGCAGGGGGCGGCGTTCGTCATCCTGCTCGACATGGATCGGGTGCTGGGCGAGGACGATCGGGCGCTGCTCGCTGCCGCGACCGCCGCCTGATCCCGAACCCCAGCCGCCGGATAGCCTTGGCGCCTCGGCGTCAGACCGCCCGTGCAGGCCCAGACCTCACCGGCAAGCGGTGCCTGGCCATGGGGCCAGGCAATCCCGGAGGGCTACGCTCACCCCAGGCTTACCGCTAGACTGCCGGGAACTCCCCTGCGCACCAGAGCCACTCGATGCTGCACTCCGATACGCCCCGGCCAATGACAGCGACTTCACTGGAAGGTCGGATCAAGGCACGCTACGACCAGATGTCCGCGCTGGAGCAGAAGCTTTCCGACATCCTCCTCGCCGCGCCCGGGCAGCTCGCCATGCAGACCGCCACCGAGTTGGCGACCAGCGCGGGAGTGTCGAAGGCCACCGCCACCCGCTTCTTCCGCTCCCTGGGCTACGCCTCCTACGAAGAGGCACGCCTGCAGGCGCGGGACCTGCGCGGCGGCGGTTCGCCGCTCTATCTGCAAGACCGCGGCCGGACGGCGAACACCACCGAAGAGCTGCTGCAGCAGCAGCTGGAACGCGAAGTCGCCAATATCCGCCAGACCTACCGATCGCTGGACCAGGCCGACCTCTTCGCCGCTGTCCAGGCCATCGCCTCCGCGCGGCGCGTGGTCGTCATCGGCTTTCGCTACGGCCAGACCATCGCCCAGATGTTTCGCACCCACCTGATCCAGGTACGGGGAGACGTTCTGCTGCTGCCCGCTCCCGGCGACAGCCTGGCGGAGTACCTGGCGGCCCTCGGCGAGGACGACGTGGCCATCTGCATCGGTGTCCGCCGCCGCATGCCGCAACTCGAGCAGGCCATGGGCATCATGGCCAGGAGTGGTGTACGCCTGCTCTACCTTGCCGATGTCCTCGCAGGTAGCCCGGCCTTGCTGGCCACCTGGGTGATCCGCTGCCATACCGAAAGCACCCTGATGTTCGACAGCAATGCCAGCGTTTCGGCCATCACCAACCTGCTCTGCTCGCTGGTCGGCAGGGAGCTGTCCGGTGGCAAGGCGTCACACCTCGAACGCGTCGAGCGCCTGCACCAGGAGCTCGACGAGCTGGATGTCGATCGCTGATGCACCAACGAGAGCCAGCCTGCACCAGGGTGAAGCAGATCCAGTGGCGGACGAAAAGACCAAAGAAACCCTAGTTTCATAGAAAATAAAAAAGAAACACTAGTTTCATCACTCACTTGCAGCAGCCCGGCGCTCCTGCCGGTGAAATGGCATGCTTTCTGCGATGGCCCCCTGGTCCTTCCCCACGACCAAGGCGCCCCATGAAGACCCTTCGCTGCTCCTCTGCTCTGACCCTCTCGGCCCTGCTGCTCGGGTTCGGCCTGCTGGGTTCCGCCAGCGCCGACACCCTCGACGACGTGAAGGCCAAAGGCAAACTGGTGGTGGCCATCGACCCCACCTTCGCCCCCTACGAATACACCGACGAGAGCGGTGCGATCGTGGGCTACACCCCGGAAATCATGAAACGGGTGGCTGCCAAGCTCGGCGTCGAGCTCGAATACCAGAAGATGGCCTTCAGCGGCATCATCCCCTCGCTGATTGCCGGTTCGGTGGATGCCGAAGGCTCCTCGCTGAACGTCACGGCGGAGCGGGCCGCCAAGGTGCTCTTCACCGTGCCCTTCGGCAAGAGCGTCAACGCCGTGCTGACCCGAGCCGATGACACCCGGCTCAAGGCCGGCCCGCTCACCGTCGAGTCGCTGTCCGGCCTGACCGGGGCCGTCAAGTCCACCACTGCCCCCGAACAGTTGCTCAAGCAGTTCAACAGTGAGTTGAAGGCCAGGAATCTCGCGCCGATCAAGCTGGTTAGCGTCGACAGCGTGGACCAGACCCTGGCGGCGCTGATGACCCGCCGCGCCGACTTCGTCTTCGACGACATCACCGTCCTGGGCGGTCTCGCCAAGCAGTTGCCGGGCAAGGTCAAGCAGGCCGGTGAACTGGGCGACAGCCAGTGGATCGCCTGGGCCACGCGCAAGAACGACGAGCGCCTGAACCAGGCGATCAGCGACGAGATCCTCGCACTCAAGCAATCCGGCGAACTGACCAGCCTGCAGCAACGCTATCTCGGGGTCACCTTCGACCTGCCCTCCAGCGACTTCATCCCCAGCAAGTGAGTCTCTCCATGTCTTGCAACGTCCATCAGGTGCACGTGCCGGCCGGACACGGCCGAACCTTCGAGGTCCGTGCCGGCCAATACCTCACCATCATCGACACCGAAGGCCAGCAGGCGGCGGATTTCGTCGCCGTGGTCCTGGGTGATACCCGGGAACACCTGTCGCCGGTCCACACTCGCCGCGCGCTGAATTCGCTGTTCTTCACGGTCGGCGACCACCTCTACGCCAATACCGGCGAGCCACTGCTCGAAGTCATCGCCGACAGCATCGGCGTCCACGATGCCAACGTGCCCGCCTGCGATCCGACGCGCTTCAGCATCGACTTCGGCGTGGACGGCCATCGCAACTGCCTGGACAACCTGCACGAAGGCCTCGCGGAGTACGGCGTCCTGGCCGTGAACGTGCCGGAACCCTTCAACCTGTTCCAGAACGGCCCGGTGACCGCGGACGGCCGCATGCAGGTGACCGACCCGAAGAGCCAGGCCGGTGACCGCGTGGTGTTCAAGGTGCTCAAGGACCTGGTGTGCGCCGTCTCGTCCTGCCCGCAGGACATCATCCCCGGCAATGGCCTGCACGTGACCCCCATCGACATCCGGATCACCGATGCCCTTCCCACTTCCGTCTGAGGACCGACCATGCTGCTGATGAAAGAACCCCGGGGCGATCGTGCGCCCCTGCCACCCCAGCGCGTCGACATCGCGGCCGGCAGCGTCGGCTCCATCGCGGTGAAGCGCGGCCAGCTGCTGCGGATCGAAGCCCTGGAAGACGGCGCCGTCGCCAGTCTGTTCGGCTTCAGCGAAACGGACCCGCTGGTGCACCTCTCCGTCCATCACACCCGGGTCTTCAGCAACTCCTATGTCCTCGGCTCGGGCATGCGCCTGGTGAACAACCGACGCCGGCCGGTGATGGTGCTCGGCAAGGACAGCCTGGGCACCCACGATCTCCTGCTGCCGGCGTCCACCACCGCCTTCCTGCGCAGCAAGGGCTACCCGGGGACCGGCTGCGTCGAGGCGCTGCAGGCCGAACTGGAGCGCCTGGGCCGACAGCAGCCCAAGCTGCCGGATCCGATCAACCTGTTCATGCACGTAGTGCTGGAGCGTGACGGCCGCATCCGTCCGCAACCGAACAAGACCAAGGCCGGCGACCGGATCACCTGCCGGGTGGTGCAGGACATGCTGTTCGTGGTCTCCACCTGCTGCACGGGCATTCCCGGCAACGATCAGGTCGCCGCCGTCGCCCTGTCGGTCGCGGAAAGCCTGAGCGATCTTCCGGAGTAGCCCGTGCTGGAACAGCTGCTCAAGACCATGCCGGAGCTCGGCCCGGGACTGTTTGTCACGCTGGAACTGACTCTCGCGGCAGCAGCCTTGAGCTTCGTCATGGGCCATGTCATCTGGTGGCTGCGGCAGCGCCGCGCCTGGCTGCCCAGTCGGCTGGGACGGCTGTACGTCAGCCTGATGCGCGGTACGCCCTCCATCGTCCAGCTGTTCCTGGTGTTCTTCTCGCTGCCGCTGCTGGGCTTGGGTGGCAAGCCGCTGCTCGCCGCGATCCTGGCGATCGGGTTGAACAGCGCGGCCTATACCGCGGAAATCCTGCGGGCGAGCTATCGCACCCTCTCCCGGGGGCAGAGCGAAGCCTCCCTGGCGCTGGGCCTGTCGCCCTTCCAGTGCTGGCGCCATGTGCTGGCCCCGCAGGCCTTGCGCGCCAGCCTGCCCGCGCTGGTCAACGAATTCACGCTGATCGTCAAGACGACGCCGCTGGCCTCCGTCATCGCGGTCACGGAGCTGACCTATGCCGGACAGCTCATCATCGCCCGTACCTACGAAGCCACGCCGGTGATGCTGCCGATCGTCGCCGGCTACCTGCTGATCTGCTGGCCGATCCTGCTGCTGGCGCGACGCCTGGAGCTGCGCTTCAGCCCCACGCGGAGCATCTGAAATGGATCTGGGCATTCTCGCAAGATACATCCCCCCGCTGTTCGAGGGGTTGCGCTACACACTGCAGCTGTCACTGATCAGCGCCCTACCCGCACTGGCCTTCGCGGCCCTGCTGGCCTGGATCGGCTTGCGCAGCCGCCGCCCGTTGCTCAGAGTCCTGGCGCGCGGCTACACCAACTTCATCCTGGGCCTGCCCCTGCTGGTGCTGATCTACGTGCTGTTCTTCATCCTGCCGGAATACGGGCTCACGCTTTCGTCGCCGGTGGTAGGCGTCACGGCCCTGACCCTCTACTACGGCCCCTATCTGGCGCAGGTGCTGCGCGCTGCCTTCGCGGCCATTCCCGGAGGCCAGTTCGAGGCCTGCAGCGCCCTGGGGATGTCGCCCTGGCAGAGCTTTCGCCATGTGGCGCTGCGTCAGGCACTACCGGTCGCCATTCCGCCCGCGACGGGGCTCTTCATCGGCCTGCTGAAGGATTCCGCGCTGCTCTCGGTGGTGTCCGTGGAAGAGTTCATGTACGCGGCCAAGCAGGCCATTTCGGAAAGCTACGCCCCGCTGGAAATCTACCTGGCGGTAGCCCTGAGCTACTGGCTGGTCACGCTCGTCATCGATGCCGCCGCCGGCGCCTGGGAGCGCCGCCTCACTCGCCATCGCCATCTCTAGTCATTCTCGAGGATCGTCCATGTCTCATCCGTCCCGTTCCATCGTCGTTCCCGCCGGTCACGGCAAAGCGGTCCGGCTCCGCGCGGGCCAGAGCGTCCAGGTCATCAACACCCACGGTACCCAGGTGGTCGACTGCTGGGCCTGGAACGCCTATGACCTCAACGAATACATGTGCATGGAGGCCACGCGGGTCTACACCCAGCACCTCAATCCGGTGGTCGGCGACAGCTTCGTCACCAGCGAGCGCCATCCCATCCTGACCCTGGTCGAAGACATCTCCCCGGGCGTTCACGACACCTTCATGGCCGCCTGCGACCGGCGGCGCTACGAGCTGCTCGGCTGCACCCACTACCACAGGAACTGCGCCGACAACCTGTTCGAGGGCATGCTGGAACTGGGTGTCACCCCGCCACGACGCAGCCTCGCCTCGTTCAATATCTTCATGAACATCAGGGTACGCCCGGACAACATCCACCTCGATACCCTGCCCACCGTCACCCGTCCGGGGGACTTCATCACCCTGCGCGCGGAAATGGATTGCTTCGTCGCCTTCTCGGCCTGCCCGCAGGACATCGTCAGCATCCAGGGGGACGGCGACAACACGCCCAAGGATGCCGAGCTGCGCATCCTCGACGAGGCCTACGACCAGGTTCCAGTTCGCGGGCCGTGGGTACCTGCGCATCTGCTGAAGACGGCGCCCTGACGCGACGGCGCCCTGGAAAGCGCCCCGCCGCTTCTCTAGGGCGAGGCGTCTCTCCTGCGCGCTGCAGCGCTCATCAACCCACCGAGCGACGCCGCCCCGCTCGGCCGCGCGCCCCTCCGTGAACGATCCAGGCCGACTTTCTCGTCCCTGCCCATGCGGGCAAAAGCCACAACCAACCTGATACTTTAAAAATATCGAATACGTACTTTACATATATTTTTAATCTTTTTATAAAGCTCTTAAGGTTTCTCCCGTGAACTCGCAAGGCTTCACGCAGACACGCGACCAATAACAACAACGCGTCAAGGAACCTCCCATGCGCCCAGCTCCCCTCGCCTTCGGGGTCGGCACCGCCGCCCTCGCCTCCTTCCTCCCCACCGATGCCTTCGCCGACTTCCTCGCGGACAGCAAGGCCGAACTGGAACTCCGCAACTTCTATTTCAACAGCGACTATCGCCAGTCAGGCGCCCGGCAGTCCAAACGCGAGGAATGGGCCCAGGGTTTCATTCTCGATTACCAGTCCGGCTTCACCGAAGGTCCGGTCGGCTTCGGGGTGGATGCCCTGGGCATGCTCGGTCTGAAGCTCGACTCGGGTCCGGATCGGCAGAACACCGGCCTGCTTCCGGTGGGCGACGACCGAGCGCCCGATGACTACAGCAAGCTCGGCTTGACCGGCAAGGTCCGGGTGTCCCAGAGCACGCTCAGGGTGGGCACCCTGATCCCGCGGATGCAGACGGTCCGCAGCAGCAACTCCCGCCTCTTGCCGCAGACCTTCCAGGGCGTCCAGTTGCTGTCCAAGGAAATCGAGGGGCTGACCCTCAACGCCGGACGCCTCACCCAGAATCGCGTCCGCAACGACAGCGCGAACGAGGACATGACGGTAGCCGGCAGCGGCGTCACCGGTGGCCGCACCAGCGACAGGTTCGACTTCGCCGGGGCGAGCTACCGCTGGAGCAAGGCATTCACCACCCTCTACGACTACGGCCGTCTCGACCAGAACTACCAACAGCACATGTTCAACGTGCTGCACGTCCTGCCGCTCGGCAAGGACCGGTCGCTGGAGACCGACCTGCGTTACGCCCGCTCGCGCAAGGCCGGCGGCAGCAACGTCGACAACGACGCCTATGGCGCCAAGTTCACCTTCAACCTCGGTCACCACGCCTTCGGCGCCGCCTACCAGCAGATGGAGGGTGCGACCGGCTTTCCCCATCTCAATGGCACCGATTCCTATCTGGTCAACTACGTGATGCTGTCGCCGGACTTCGCCAATCCCGGCGAGCGCTCCTGGCAGGTGCGCTACGACTACGACTTCGCCGCCCTGGGCCTGCCGGGTCTGGCCTTCATGACCCGCTATCTGAAGGGCAGCCACTTCGAGGGACCGGGCGGTGTCGCCGGCCGGGAGTGGGAGCGGGACACCGAGCTGGAATACAGCTTCCAGACCGGCGCGCTGAAGAACTTCAAGGTGCGCTGGCGCAACGGCACCTACCGCAGCCGCAACGACACGGCCCTCGATCAGAACCGGCTGATCCTCAGCTACACCCTGCCTCTGCTCTGAACCTGCCGTCGGTGCGTCGCACCGGCCCCGATGCCGCCTCGAAAGGAGTTTCGTCCATGTCCGCTACCCCCCGCTTACTGCCGCTCGCCTTGCTGATCAGCCTGGCCACCGGCAATCTCGCCCTGGCTGCCAACACCGCCGACGCCCCCTGCAAGACCACCGCCGAATGCCAGGCCCAGGTCGCCAGGATCGGCGGTACCGCCACGCACAGCGGGGCTCGCGCCGGCGGTGTCGAAGACCAGTTCGACGGCCTGAATCGCATCAACAAGGCGTCCATCGTGATGCTGACCGAGGAAGGCATCGTCACCCCGGACCTGGGGCGCAAGATCGCTGGCGGGGTCGCATTCGCCGTCGACCAGGGTGCTCAACCGGACGGCAAGCGACCCACCGACATCCTCCAACTGGAAAAGATCATGACCGACAAGATCGGTCCGGAAGCCTCGCTGATCCATTCGGGCCGCAGCCGCCAGGACATCTACGCCACCTATCGACTGGCGTCCCTGCGTGGCCAGGTGCTGGCCTATGCCGACGCCATGAACGCCACCCGGCAACGGCTGCTGAAGCTGGCGGCCGCCAACGTGGATACCCTGGTGCCGGCCTACACCAACGGTGTCCAGGCGATGCCGATCTCCTACGCCCACTACCTGCTCGCCTACGCGGACTCCTTCGCCCGCGACGCCCAGCGCATCGCCCAGCTCTATCAGCGCCTCAATCTCAGCCCCATGGGCACCGCGGTACTGGCCAACTCCGCCTACCCGCTCAACCGCGAACGCCTCGCCGCCCTGCTCGGCTTCGATGGCGTGCGCCAGAACTCGCTGGATTCCAGCCAGGTCTCCACCTACGACATTCCCATCGAAGCGGCCGACATCGCCGCCTCCTCGGCCATCCGCCTCGGCGCGATGATCGGCGACATCCATACCCAGTACCACCAGATCCGCCCCTGGCTGCTGCTGGACGAAGGCGCCACCTACACCAGCAGCGCCATGCCGCAGAAGCGCAACCCCGGACTGCTGATGCGTACCCGCGAGGCCGCCTCCGATACCATCGGCCTGGCCCAGACCATCACCCTGCGCGCGCACAACGTCACCACCGGCATGACCGACTACAAGTTCGCCTTCGACGACCTCGACTTCTACGAGTCGGCCATCGACATGTTCACCAGCATGGATCGCGTGCTCGATGCGCTCACGATCAACCCGCAGCGGGCCCTGGAAGAGCTGGAAAACGAGTGGACCACCTCGATGGAGCTGGCCGACACCCTGGAGCGCGCCCATCACGTGCCCTTCCGCATCGGTCACAGCTTCGCCTCGCTGATCGTCACCGAGGCCCGCAACGAGGGTTTCACGCCCAAGACCTTCCCCTTCGCCAAGGCCCAGCAGCTCTACACCCAGGCCGCCGAGAAATACCAGTGGAAGGAGACCAAGCTGCCGCTGCAGGAAGCCGAGTTCCGTAATGCCCTTTCGCCCACCAACATGGTCAAGACCCGGGTCGGCACCGGTGGCCCGCAGCCCGCCGAAGTCCAGCGCCTGCTCGGCGAGGCGAAGCAGGCCTTGCAGGCCGACGTGGACTGGACCAAGGCACGGCGTCAGCGGCTGGCCCAGGCCGATACCGCCCTCGACCAGGCCTTCGGCAAGCTGCTGAAGAACTGAGCGGCCGGCGCCGATCAGGAGGCGAGCGCCGCCGCCAGGCGCGGTCGATCCAGCGTCCCCTGCCAGCGCGCCAGCGCCAGGCAGGCGACGCAGTTGCCCAGCACATTGGTGAGCGAGCGGCACTTCATCAGCCGCTCGACGCCCAACAACAGGCCGACCGCCTCCACCGGCACGAATTGCAGGATCGACAGGGTCGCCGCCAGGGTCAGGAAGGCCGAGCCGGCGACACTGGTGGAGCCCAGGGAGGTGATCAGGCCGACGAGGAGGAAGATCGCCAATTGCGCGGCCGACAACTCGATCCCGGCGAACTGGGTGAGGAACAGCAGCGCCACGGCAAGGTAGAGATTGGAGCCCGCCAGGTTGAAGGTGTAGCCGGTGGTCAGCGACAACCGCACCAACTCCGTCGGACAACCCGCCCGTTCGAGGCGGCCGATCAGCAGGGGCAGGGCCGCCACCGAGGAACCGGTCACCGCCACCAGCAGCAATTCCTGCCTGAGCCAGAGGATCAGGCGCAGCAGGGAAAAGCCGCAGAGGCGCGCCACCAGTGCCAGCACGCCGCAGATGAAACACAGGGCGGCCAGATAGATCGCGAGCAGGAACTTCAGGAGCGGCCACAGCGAGGCACCGCCGTAACGGGAGACGGTGAAGGCCATGGCCCCAAAGGCGGCGAGGGGCGCCAGCCGGAGGAAGAGGCGCAGCAGCCGCAGCATGAATGCCAAGGCCCGCTCGACTCCGGCGAGCCAGGGGGCGCCACGCTCACCCAGGGCACGCAGGACGAGCCCCAGGGCAATGGCCAGGCACAGCAGCGGCAGTATGGCGCTCTGGGTGAAGGCGCCCAGCAGAGTGGCCGGAAGGCTATCGAGCAGACCTGGCAGCGACGAGGGTGCAGCCGGCAGCAGCGG
Source organism: Pseudomonas oryzihabitans (assembly GCA_036946245.1). Classification (GTDB taxonomy): domain Bacteria; phylum Pseudomonadota; class Gammaproteobacteria; order Pseudomonadales; family Pseudomonadaceae; genus Chryseomonas; species Chryseomonas oryzihabitans_G. The sequence continues at coordinate 2,822,073 of JAQIJM010000001.1, read as the reverse complement.
ATCGGCCGGTTCGGCACTGCCCCAGTTGATCGGTATCGGGGCAGGCCCGACGGCGCGACCGGGATGGATCACCAGGCCGACGATCAGACCGACCAGCAGGGACAGCAAGGACATCACCTGGAAGTACAGCACCATGCGCGCCGCCATGACGCCGACGCCCCGCCCGAGACGGGCGATGGCCGAGACGATCAGCGCGACCATCAGCAGGGGGATCGCCAGACCCAGGATGCGCAGGAACAGATCGCTCAGCGGCTTCATGGCCGCAGCCAGGTCGGGACGCCAGAGGCCGAGCACCAGCCCGCTGGCGAGGGCCACGCCGATCTGCACACTGCCGTTACGAGCTATCCGCGCGATCATCCGGACTCCTGCCGTTATTATTATGGGTGGCGCCAGACACCTTGCGCCCCATCCTAACCGATCGGTCATCCGGACCGGCGTCAACGAGGTCAGCGAGCGAATGGAATTGCGGCATCTGAGGTACTTCGTCACGGTGGCCGAAGAGCAGCATTTCACCCGCGCCGCCGCGCGCCTGCACATGCAGCAGCCGCCGCTCAGCCAGCAGATCCGCGCCCTGGAAGACGAACTGGGCTTCGCCCTCTTCCTCCGCCACCCCAAGGGCGTCGCCCTGACCGCCGGCGGTGCCGCCTTCCTCGCAGAGGCCCGCGATATCCTGGCCCGGGTCGGCCAGGGTGCCCATCGCGCCGCCCGCGTCGCGCGGGGCGTCGACGGGACGCTGGCGCTCGGCTTCACCAGCTCGGCTGCGGCCCATGCCCTGATACCGCGCATCATCCGCGCCTACCGGGACCGCTACCCCGACGTGGAAATCGCCATTGCCGAGGACAATGCCCAAGGCCTCACCCAGCGGGTGGCCGAGGGGCGGTTGGACATCGGCATTCTGCGCGCTCCGGTCGGCGCACCGGAGGGGGTCGCCTATCACCGCCTGCTTAACGAGGCGATGCGGCTGGCGTTGCCGAGCAACCATCCCCTCGTCGAGGGACTGCGCGGTAGCGCGCTGGACGACCTGGCGCGACGCGGACTGCCGCTGGCGGCCCTGGCCAAGGAGGACTTCATCCTGGTCCGCAGGCCGGGTGCCCCCGGCATGTATGCCAATCTGCTGAATGCCTGTCGCCATGCCGGCTTCGAGCCCAGGGTCGCCTTCGAAGTCGACCGTATGCTAACCAACCTGAGCCTGGTGGCTGCCGGTGCGGGTGTCTCCGCGGTACCGGCGTCCATGACCGAACTGCACAGGTCCAGCATCTTCTACTGCCCCATCCTGGACGCCCGTCCCCGGCTGGCCGCCCCTATCACCCTGGCCTGCCGTGCCTTCAATCCCTCTCCCACCCTGGAGAACTTCATCGCCCTGGCCCGGCAACTGGCGGGCCGGCCACAGCGGCAGACGCCGGGCTGAACCCCGGGCATCCGTCCACCGACCCGACCGCAGAAGCCTGGCCGGCGGCGACCTGACCAAGGGTCGCCCGAGGTTCGCTGCCCGCGTCGATTGCACTCCCCTCCAGCTGACTGTCGCTGCTCCGTCGGCGTCAGCGATCACGACTTGACAGCACCTCGATAAAAGATAAAGGTAAATCTCCCTTAAATAACTTTTATCGAATGGAGATAACAATGAGCGACATCCTGATCGATATCCAAGGTGCGGTGGCCGTCATCACGCTCAACCGCCCCGCCAAGCTCAATGCCTGGACCACCCCCATGCGCAACGAGATCATCGCGGCGCTCGAGCGCTTCGAAGCGGACGACGCCATCCGGGCCATCATCATGACGGGTGCCGGTGACCGGGCCTTCTCCGCGGGCCAGGACCTCTCCGAAGCGCATGATTTCGACGGTGAGCGCGCCGTCGCCTGGGTGGGCGAATGGCAGCGCTATTACGCCGCCCTGCGTGGCCTGTCCAAGCCGCTGGTGATGGCCCTGAACGGTACCGCGGCAGGTTCCGCCTTCCAGGTGGCCCTGCTGGGTGACATCCGGGTCGGCCATCCCGGCGTGCGCATGGGTCAACCCGAGATCAATGCCGGGATCGCCAGCACGACCGGCCCCTGGATCATGAACAGCATGCTCGGCATGTCCCGCACCATCGAACTGACCCTGACCGGCCGTCTGATGGAAGCCGACGAGTGCCACCGCATCGGCCTGATCCATCACCTCGTCCCGGCCGAGCAGGTGTTCACCAAGGCCCTGGAGATCGCCGAAGCCCTGGCGGCGAAACCGCCGGTGGCCATGCGCCTGGACAAGCAGCGTTTCCGGGAAATGACCGAAGCCGGCTTTCAGGACAGCATCGAGGCGGGCACCCGCATCCAGCGCGAGGCCTACGAATCCGGCGAACCCGCCCGGATGATGGAGGCCTTCTTCCAGCAACGCGCCAAGTAAGAGCGCGGCCGCCCCTGACCGGGAACGCCACCCTCCACGCCTCGCCCACGAGGCCTTCCGCTATCTCTGCCGACGACAGGGGTTCACCGCTGCCGGGCGTTTACGGCACGGCACGACCTGCAAACGAGTTTTCGTTGCCAAGGAGTCAGTCCAGATGAGTCAATTCCAGAATCCAGGTCGCCGACAGGTGCTCAAGGCCGGCGCCCTCCTGGCCGCCGCGGCGGGTCTGCCGCGTATCGTTTTCGCTCAGGATCAGCGCCTCGTGGTCTCGGACCCTGGCGGCCCCTATACCGAGGCTTATCGCCGCGCCTTCTACACGCCCTTCGAGCAGGCGACCGGTATCAAGGTCATCAGCGTGGCCCGCGAATCCCAGCCGGTCGCCCAGTTCTCGGCGATGGTGCAGACCCGCAACTACGTCTGGGACGTCACCACCCTGACGATCTCGGCAGACATTCCCTATCTCGAGGAAAAGGGCTTCCTGGAACCCATCGGGCTGAAGGCGGAGGACTATCCCGAGCTCCTCCCCGAGGCGGTCACCCCCAACTGGCTGGGCGTGGACGTCTACTCCACCGTGCTGGCCTACCGCACCGACACCTTCGCACCCGGCAAGGGCCCCCAGTCCTGGCGCGACTTCTGGGACGTGGAGAAATTTCCCGGTCGCCGCTGCCTGAGACGCAACCCGCTGGATACCCTCGAACAGGCACTCATGGCCGACGGAGTAGCCATCGACGACCTCTATCCGCTGGACGTGGACCGCGCCTTCAAGAGCCTGGATCGGATCAAGCGCCACATCGACATCTGGTGGACCTCCGGTGCCCAGGCCATGCAGGCCATCCAGAGTGGCGAGGTGGACATGATCTCCACCTGGAACGGTCGCGCCCAGGCGGCCATCGACAATGGCGCCCCGGTCGAGATCGCCTGGAACCAGGGCCTGTACTCCATCGAAGGCTGGGCGATTCCCAAGGGCACGCCGCGCGCGGACCTCGCCAAGCAGTTCGTCCGCTTCTGCGCGGACGCGCAACGCCAGGCCGAATTGACCAAGACCCTGGCCTATGGCCCCACCAACCGCAAGGCCTTCGACAGCATTCCCGCCGAGCGCGCGCGTCTGCTGCCCACCGAGCCGGGCAACCTGCAGCACATGCGGCTGCCCAGTCCGCAGTGGTGGGCGGAACATCGCGCCGCGGTGACCGAGCGCTTCAACGCCTGGATTCTGTCCTGAGGGGAGCTGGAGATGGCCACAAAACTAGCAACCGTCGGCCTCAGCAAGACCTACGGGGACGCCGTTGCGCTGCAGCCCACCGACCTGACCGTGCAGGACGGCGAATTCCTCACCCTGCTCGGCCCTTCCGGTTCGGGCAAGACCACGCTCCTGCAGATGATCTCGGGGCTGGTCCAGCCCTCGATGGGTACCCTGCTGATCGATGGCCAGGACGCCACCCGCACGCCGCCAGGCGAGCGGGGGATCGGCCTGGTGTTCCAGAGCTATGCGCTGTTTCCGCACCTGAGCGTGTGGGACAACGTCGCCTACGGGCTGCGCATGCGCAAGCGGAGCAAGGTCGACACCGCGAAGGCGGTCGACGCTGCCCTCGACATGGTGCGGATGCGCGACTTCGCGCGTCGTTACCCGCAGGAACTCTCCGGCGGCCAGCAGCAACGCATCGCCCTGGCGCGCTGCTTCGTCTATCGCCCCTCGGTGATCCTGCTGGACGAACCCCTGGGCGCGCTGGACAAGAATCTGCGCGAGCACATGCAGTTGGAAATCCGCCACCTGCATCGTGAGCTGGGTGCCACCTTCATCTACGTCACCCACGACCAGGAAGAGGCCCTCACGCTGTCCGATCGCATCTGCCTGATGAATCAGGCCCGCATCGAACAGCTGGGCACGCCCGAGGATCTCTACGACAGACCGGTCAGCCGCTTCGCCGCGGGCTTCATCGGCCACTCCAATCTGTTGGAGGGCCGCTTCACCGCCGACCGCAGGCTGCAGGTCGAGAACGCCACCCTGGCGCTCGACGCCCATCAGGGGTGCGCGGGCAGCGAAGGCCTGCTCCTGGTCCGCCCGGAAGCCGCGCGGCTGACGGCGCCAGGAGATGGGCTGCTGCAAGGTCTGGTGGACGAGTGCGTCTTCCTGGGCAGCGATCTGCGCGCCCAGGTCAGATTACCCTCGGGCAAGGCGTTCAACGTCAGGTGCCCGCGGCCACTGACCGTCAGACCGGGTGATGCGGTGGGCATCACCTGGGACCCGCAACGGGCCGCGCTGCTGCCGGCGGAGGTCCGCCCATGAGCCTGCGTCGAGGTCTGCTGCCCGCGCTGCCGGCCCTGCTATTCCTGGGCGCCTTCTTTCTGCTCCCGGTTGCCGAGATGCTGGTGGGCAGCGTTCAGGGCAACGCTGGCGAACTGACCCTGGCCAATTTCGAACGGATCGCCTCGACGCCCATCTATGCCCGGGTGCTCTGGATCACCTTCTGGATTTCCGCCCTGACCGCGGTACTCGCGGTCCTGCTCGCCTACCCCATCGCCTACCTGCTGTGTCGCCTGTCGCCGCATGGGCGGGAGCGTTGGCTGCTGTGGATCATGCTGCCGTTCTGGACCAGCTATCTGGTGAAGACCTACGCCTGGATGCTGCTGCTCAGTCGCAAGGGTTTGCTGACGACGCTCGCCGCCAAGGTCGTCGACGACCCTTCCGGACTGGTGCCGGCGCTGTCCGGCACCCTTATCGGCATGGTCCACGCCATGCTGCCGCTCGCGGTGATCACCCTGCTGCCGATCATGAGAACCATCGACAAGCGCCTGATGCCCGCCGCGGAGACCCTGGGTGCCAGCCGGACGATGAGTTTCTTCAGTGTCTTCCTGCCCCTGTCCGGGCCCGGCGTCGCCGCGGCGAGCCTGCTGGTCTTCATCACCAGTCTCGGCTTCTTCATCGTGCCGGCCCTGCTCGGTTCGCCCCGCGAAATGATGGTGGCGCAGCTGGTCATCTCGTCCGTACTCGACCTCTTCGACCTGCATTTCGCCGGCGCCCTGTCGGTGGTGCTGCTGGCCTGCTCGCTGCTGGTGTTCTGGCTGTTCGATCGCGTGGCCGGCCTGTCGTCGCTCAGCGGCGAGGCGCCGAAGAATCGCCGCGCCGGGGTGTCCCAGCGCCTGCTGATCGGCCTCGGCCATGCCCTGTCGAGCCTGCTGCCGCGGCGATACGGCCAGGGGGACAGCCTCATCCTCACCGGTTACAGCGTGCTGCTGGTCGCCCTGCTGATCCTGCCGGTGCTGGTGGTGATTCCCCTGGCCTTCACCAGCGCGCCCTATATCGCCTTTCCACCCAAGCTGTTCAGCCTGAAATGGTTCGCCGAGTTCTTCTTCTCGCCGGTCTGGCAGGCGGCGCTCTGGCGCTCGCTGAGCGTCGGGGTGCTCACGGCGCTGCTCGCGGTGATCCTCGGCTTCGGTGCGACACTGGCCCTCACCCGCCTGCCTTCGCGCTGGAACAAGCTGCTGTTCGCGCTGTTCATCTCGCCCCTGATCGTGCCGCGCATCGTCATCGCCCTCGGCCTGCTCTATCTGTTCTCGCGCATCGGCCTGGCCGGGCGCGACCTGGGTCTGGTCATCGGCCATACCGTGCTGGCCCTGCCCTATGTGGTGGTCACCCTCAGCGCCGCCTTCAAGCAGTACGACTGGCGGCTGGACGATGCCGCGCGGATTCTGGGGGCATCCCCGCTGACGCGCCTGCGGACCGTCACCCTGCCGCTGATGTCGAGCAGCCTGGTATCCGCCTTCCTGCTGGCCTTCATCACCTCCTTCGATGACCTGACCATCGCCATCTTCGTCAGCGGCGGCATCAACACGACCCTGCCCAAGCAGATGTGGGACAGCATCCAGCTGGCGCTTTCCCCCACCCTGGCGGCGGTCTCGACCACCCTGGTCGCCTTCATCGTCGTATTCGCGCTCCTCGCCCGCTGGGTGTCGTCGCGCGCGACCGCCAAACTCCAAGGACGCTGAGCCATGCATCCCCATACCGAGTTCTTTCCCGCGCGGTCCCCCCAGGATCGCCTGGACGTCATCCCGCTCCTCCATGAACGCCTGACCGATACCTCCGGCCGGATGCGCATCGTCTTCGGCGAGCAAGCGCTGGACCGCGACCCGCTGCGCGCCCGGGTCGCCGGCTTGCAGGGCGCCCTGGCGGCGCGTGGACTGGGGGTGGGTAGTCGGATCGCGACGTTCCTCGGCAACAGCGCCGATCAGGTCGCCCTGATCTATGCCATGACGCTGAGCGGCATCACCTGGGTCCCGATCAACACCAAACTACGGGGCCCGGGACTCGACTATCCCTTCGAACATGCCCGGCCCGACTTGGTGATCAGCGAGTCCGCGCTGCAGCCGCTGCTGCAGGCGGGCGCTGCCCAGCGCCTGCCCCTGGTGACCCTCGCCGACCTCGTGCGCGAGGCCGGGGCCGCGCCCGCTGCCGAGCTTCGTCCAGCGCAGGTGGCCTTCGACCACCCGCTGTGCATCATCTATACGTCCGGCACGACCGGCCACCCCAAGGGCGTGATCTTCACCCATCGCATGATGCGCATCGCGGGGGAGTCGGTCATCCGGGTGGCCGACGTCCGGCCGGACGACCATCTGTTGATCTGGGAACCGATGTGCCATATCGGCGGCGCCCAGATGCTGATGGCGCCCCTGCTGACCCCTTGCGAGTTGCACATCGTGCCGCGCTTCTCGGCCAGTCGCTTCTGGGAGCAGTGCGCCGCCGCCCAGGCCACCCAGCTGCACTATCTGGGAGGCATCATCGACATCCTGATGCAGCAGCCGCCAGCGGCCTGGCCGGTTCGCCATCCACTGCGTGTCCTGTGGGGCGCCGGGGTCGGCCTGAATCGCTGGGCCGACACCGAAGCGCGCTTTGGCTGTGCCCTGCGCGAGTGCTATGGCATGACCGAATGTTCGAGCTTCGCCACGCTGAACGAACGGGGGACGCCTGGCTCGGTGGGACGCCCCCTGCCCTGGTTGACCCTCGAACTGCTGGATCAGCAGGGGCAGGCGGTGGCCGCCGGTGAACTGGGAGAGATCGTGCTGTCGAGCGCGGTGGAAGGCGCCTTTCTGCCAGGCTATCTCGACAATCCCGCGGCGACCGCCGCCACCCTGCGCGATGGCCGCCTGTTCACCGGCGACCTGGCCCGGCGCAACGCCGACGGTGAGCTGTTCTTCGTGGGCCGGAAAACCGACAGCATGCGCGTCCGGGGCGAGAACGTCTCGGCCTGGGAAGTGGAGCGGATTTTCAATAGCCATCCGGCCGTCCATGCCAGCGCGGCCATCGGGGTCGCCTCCGCGATCGGCGAGCAGGAAATCCTCCTGTACGTGCAGGCCAAGCCTGACACGACGCTGGACTTCGCCACCCTCGCGGCCTGGTCCGCGGACAAGCTCGCCGCCTATCAGCGACCGACCTTCTATCGAGCGGTCGACGCCTTCGATCTGACACCCAGCGAGCGTATCAAAAAGCACTTGCTGAGCCGTTCGACGGCAGAGGCCTGGAGGTGCTGAGCAGGGGCCCAGGATTGGCTTTATCGAATCGCGATAGAAATATGGCGCCGGCGACCCGATAATTCGCGCCCCCCTAGCAGGAGTCTCTCCATGAGTGATCCGCGACGTCCGCGCAAGGACCCCACCGCCTCTTCGCTTTACGTGCAATCCGTCGAGAAGGCGATGAAGGTCCTCACCGCGTTCGATGGCAGCAAACGCCATCTTTCGCTTTCGGAAATCGCCGGGCTCGCCGAGATGGACATCAGCGCCGCCCAGCGCTTCACCCATACGCTCAGTACCCTTGGCTATCTCACGAAGGGCGCCGACAAGAAATACGAGCTGTCGCCCAGACTGCTCGACTTCACCTTCCACTACCTGTCGTCCAACGAACTGGTCAATCGTGCCGCGCCCTATCTGCAGCAACTCAGCAGCGAGACGGAGGAAGCCACCAACCTCACCGTCATGGACGGGACCGACATCGTCTACGTCGTGCGGATCGTCAGCCGCCACGTCTTCAACGCCAACGTCATCGTCGGTAGCCGATTGCCCGCCTGGTGCACCGCACCGGGGCTCGCCATCCTTTCCACCTATCCGGATGAGGAGGTCGATGCGATCCTCGATCGCAGCGAGTTGATCGCCTACACCCCGGCGACGGTCACCGATCGCGACAAGGTCTGGGAAAACATCCGGCAGGCGCGCCAGCGGCGCTACGCCCACGTGGAAGATCAGTTCTTCTATGGCGACACCTCGACCGCCGCGGCCATCGTCGATGCCTCGGGCCGCGGCGTGGGCGCCGTCAACGTCGCGGTGACCCGGGCGCGCTGGAATGCGGAGCGCGACGAAAAGCGCATGGCGGACCTGCTCATCTCGACGGCCGCGGCGATCTCGGCGAAGCGCAAGGGATGACGGCGGCAAGGCCGCCCGCACTGGACCAGGACCGATGCTGACGCTGCGACCGCGCTCAAGCGTGCAAGCGGAGGAAATCCTGCAGCCTCAGCACGATGAACTCGACTTCGGCCTTTTCCGCGAAGCCCACGCGCGGCCAGTCGTAGCGCAGGTGGCGTTCGGTGACCCGACCGTTTTCGGCTTTCAGCTCGGCGAAGAAGCGCCTGGTGTCCGCGATACCCCGGCCGGCCCGTCGGGCATGGGATTCGACCTCGAAGGCGATCTCCCCCAGATTGCCCTCGGCCAGACCAGCGCTCGGCCGGTACAGGAAGATCTGCCCCCGGGCGGCCCTGACGCAACGGAAGCCATTGCCGCTGTGCATTTCGTAGAGCGATCCGTAGAGCCCGGTCAGCAATCTTCTGGCCGTCTCGAACACATAGGCATCCATCTATCCAGCTCCCTGCGTTTCAGCGGCGACGTACCGCGACAACTGCACGAGCGCAGATGAATGAAAAACCTTAGCAGTCGTGGAGGACTTAATTCCCGGCTGACACATCCCCTCACAGTTGGGGATGCCCGCGTCGCGCGGGGGGACAAGGACCGCCGTCTCGCCGGAGAGACGGGCGCAGCGCTTCGCCGTCGCGATCGTTACCGGTCGCCGCGGGTTCGCGCCAAGGCAAACGGCGGCGGACTCAGCCCTTGAAGCCCCTGCCCACCAGATAGACCTCCCGCGAGCGGGGACGCGAGGCTTCGGGCTTGCGGATCGACACCTTGTCGAAGGAGGTGCGCACGTCCTTGAGAAAGACGTCGGAGCCTTCGCCCTGGAACACCTTGACCACGTAGTTGCCGCCGGGCTTGAGCACCTGGCGCACCATGTCGAGGGTCAGTTCGACCAGGTACATGGCGGCGGCCTGGTCGGCGGCCGCGACACCGCTGATGTTGGGCGCGATGTCGGAGACGATCAGGTCGGGCTGGCGGCCGTCGAGCACGCCGAGGATCTTCTGGAAGACGGCATCGTCGGTGAAGTCGCCCTGGACGAAGTCGACGTTATCGAGGGCGCCCATCGGCAGGATGTCGGTCGCTACCACCCGGCCCTTGTCGCCGACGATGCCACCGGCCACCTGCGACCAACCACCGGGGGCCGAGCCCAGGTCCATGACCAGCATGCCGGGACGGATCAGCTTGTCCTTCTCGTTGAGCTCTATCAGCTTGTAGCTGGAGCGCGAGCGCAGGCCGTCCTTCTGAGCGCGTTTCACGAAGGGATCGTTGACGTGTTCATCCAGCCAGCGACGGCTGCTTTTGGATCTTTTCATGTTGGAGCTACCACGGAAAATCGCTGAGAAGCGGCCGCACGCCAAGTCTGGCCGGCCGCAAAGTGGCGGCGATTATAAGCCGATAACGGCCAGGGACGAATCAGCGATCGCCAGGGCGACCGCTGGACGGCCCGCGCGAGCACCCATCGCCTCGGCCTGACAGCGCCGGGGCCGGCGGGTACAATCGCCGCCTTACCCCTCCTCGTCCCTTCCTTTGCCGGAGTCACCGGCCAGGATCTTTGTCATGATTCGCCTCAACGAACTGTCCCTGCCGCTCGACCATACCCCCGCCGAGCTGCGCCAGGCCATCGTCGCCCGTCTGAACCTGCGCGACGCCGATCTGCTCGATTTCACCGTGTTCAAGCGCAGCTACGATGCGCGCAAGAAGAACAGCGTCATCCTGTTCATCTACATCATCGACCTGAACGTGCGCGACGAGGCGGCGGTGCTGGCGCGCTTCGCCAATGACCTGCAGGTGCGCCCCGCCCCGGACACCGGCTACTACCCGGTGGGCCAGGCCCCGGCGAATCTCAGCGAGCGCCCGCTGGTGGTGGGGTTCGGTCCCTGCGGCCTGTTCGCCGCCCTGCTGCTCGCCCAGATGGGCTTCAAGCCTATCGTGCTCGAGCGCGGCAAGGATGTCCGCCGCCGCACCAAGGACACCTGGGCGCTCTGGCGCAAGAAGGTGCTGACGCCCGAATCCAACGTGCAATTCGGCGAAGGCGGTGCCGGCCTGTTCTCCGATGGCAAGCTCTACAGTCAGATCAAGGACCCGAAATTCTACGCCCGCAAGGTGATGCATGAATTCGTCCGCGCCGGCGCGCCGGAAGAGATCCTCTATGTGAGCAAGCCGCACATCGGCACCTTCCGCCTCACCGGGGTGGTGGCGGCCATGCGCGAGGAAATCATCGCCCTCGGCGGTGAAGTCCGCTTCGAGAGCAAGGTGACCGATCTGCTGATCGACGATGGCCAGCTCGAAGGCGTGGTGCTCGCCAACGGCGAGACGCTGCACAGCCGCCATGTGGTACTCGCGCTGGGCCACAGCTCCCGTGACACCTTCCGCATGCTGCACCGCCAGGGCGTGTTCATCGAGGCCAAGCCCTTCGCCATCGGCTTCCGCATCGAACACCCCCAGGGCATGATCGACGATGCCCGCCTGGGCAAGTACGCCGGCCACCCGGAACTCGGTGCGGCCGACTACAAGGTGGTCCATCACGCCAAGAATGGCCGCGCCGTGTACAGCTTCTGCATGTGCCCGGGCGGTACCGTGGTGGCCGCCACCTCCGAGCCGGGGCGGGTCGTCACCAACGGCATGAGCCAGTATTCGCGCAACGAGCGCAATGCCAACTCCGGCATCGTGGTGGGCATCAATCCCGAACAGGACTTCCCCGGCGATCCGCTGGCCGGCGTCGCGCTGCAGGAGCAGCTCGAATCGCGCGCCTACGAGCTGGGCGGCAGCGACTACAGCGCGCCGGGGCAACTGGTCGGCGACTTCATTCGCGGGGTGCCCTCCACCGCCTTCGGTGAAGTGGAGCCCTCCTACAAGCCCGGCGTGCGCCTGGGCGACCTGGCGCCGTCGCTGCCCGCCTACGCCATCGAGGCCATCCGCGAGGCCCTGCCGGCCTTCGGCAAGCAGATCCGCGGCTTCGACCGCCCTGACGCCATCCTCACCGGCATCGAGACCCGCACCTCTTCCCCGGTGCGCATCACCCGCGATAACGTTAGCCTGCAGAGCCTGAACCTGCGCGGCCTCTACCCGGCCGGTGAAGGCGCCGGTTACGCCGGCGGCATCCTCTCCGCCGGGGTGGACGGCATCAAGGTGGCCGAGGCCCTGGCCAGGTCCATGCTCGCCGAGGCCGACGCGCTGACCGCCCCGCTCGACCGGGCGGCCGGCTGATGAAGCTCGACGACATCAAGAAACTCCACCAGAAGAAGTACCGCGCCGAATTCGGCCACTTCCTGGTGGAGGGCGAGCACCTCGCGTTGGAGCTGCAGAAGGCGGCTCTGCAAAATCCGCATCTCCAGCGGTCGGAACTCTATGTGACGAGCACCTACGAGCACTGGCAGAGTCCGTTCCGCACGCATCTGGTCAGCGACCGGCAGATGGCACAGCTTGCCGATACCAAGACCCCGCAGGGGATCGTCGCCGTGGTGCCCCTGCCTTCGACCGAGCAGGCCGTGGCCGCCTCGGCTGACGGCGAGCGCGCCCTCTATCTGCACGAGATCCAGGACCCCGGCAACCTGGGCACCATCCTGCGCACCCTGGCCTGGTTCGGCCACTTCCGCTGCCTGCTCAGTCCGGGCAGCGTCGACCCCTACAACCCCAAGGTGGTCCGCGCCAGCATGGGCGCCATCTTCCATACGCCGCTGGAGCTCGACGTCGAACTCGACGGGCTGGCCGAGCGTTTCCCCCGCATCGCCTGCCTGGACATGCAGGGCACGCCCGTCCAATCCGCTGATTTTGCCGCCTTCGACTGCTACCTGTTCGGCAACGAAGCCCGTGGCGTTCCCCGCGAGCGACTCGCGGCCCTGAACGCCCAGCCCTTCACCATCGCTGGCTCCGGCGCCATCGAGTCCCTGAATCTGGCGGCCACGGTGAACATGTGCGTCTTCGAGTTGAGTCGGTAGGGTCAGGACCCTCAGCCCAGGTCGGTACGGCGCGCCCTAATGCATGATGAACTTGCCGAAGTCACAGGTTTTCAGCGCGATCTCCAGAATCCCGCCGAGGAAGGGGTCCGTCTCCGCTGGGCGGTAGATCACCTGATACTGCAGTGGTGGCAAGGCCGGAGTCACGTCCAGGGCCACCAGTTGGCCGCGGTCGATCATGCGCTGCAGTGATCGTCGTGGCAGGTAGGAGGTCGCGAGACCGCTGACCGCCAGGCCGATTTGCGCCAAGAGGTTGTTGCAGAATATCGCCCGGCTCACGTCCACGCCTTGTTCGCGAAACCACTGCCCGTACGCCCGGCCCATGCCCGACTGCCCGCTTTGCAGCGCCAGCGTGCGCTCCGCCAGCGCGGCTACCGGCAGTCGACCGAGGCTTCCCGCCTGGCCCGGCGCGCACAGCCAGGCGTTCTCCACCGCCGCGAGCGGTTCGCTGGCAAACCGGTGATTGGAGAAAATGTCCGGGACGATGATCAGGTCGATGGAGTTGCTCTCGAGGCGCGCGTACAGCACGGTGCTGATATCCACTTCCGGAAGGATCTCCACCTTCGGGTAGCGCTCGCGGATGCCCTGCACCAGATCGGGCAGCCAGGTCAGCGCCGTCAACTCGGTCACGCCGAGGCGGAGTTTGCGCTGCAGCGTCGCGGGGCTTTCGAGCGTCTGGAGCAGTACGTCGCGTTGCGCGAGCAAGGGCTCGGCCAGGCGTGATAGCTGCTCGCCCAGCGGCGTGAGCAGTGCACGCCGACCGCTCCGGTCGAACAGCGCCTGCCCATAGCGGCCTTCCAGGTCCTGGATGCGCTTGGATACGGCCGACTGGGTAGTGTTGAGGTGATCCGCGGCAGCCTCGAAGCTTCCCAGTCGCGCCACCCAGTACACCGCCTCGATCTGCTTGATCGTGATCACCACCGTCCCCTGTACATGCGTAAATGCGATGAATTATTCGGACAAAATATCGTTATTTATTCGAGACCTCCATCGGTAACGTCGTTGACACCTCTTTCCGTCCCGCTAAGGACCCGCCATGACGTATCCCCTGTCCGCTCGTCTCGACCGTTTCAGTCCCTCCGCCAGTGTGGCGGCGAAGGAGCGCGTGACGGAGCTGCAGGCGCAGGGCGTGAAGGTGCTGGATTTCACCGCGGGCGAACCAGACCTGGACAGCCCCGCACTGGTCATCGAAGCCGCTCATCACGCCGCCCTGGCCGGGCATACCCGCTATACGGCCACGTCCGGCACTCCGGGCCTCAAGCGGGCCGTTCAGCGCAAGTTCCTTCGAGACAATGGCCTGGACTTCGCGCTGGACGACATCATCGTCGGGGCTGGGGCCAAGCAGCTGATCTACACCGCGTTCAGTTGCACCGTGGACGAAGGCGATGAGGTGATCATCCCGGCGCCTTACTGGGTGTCCTATCCGGACGTGGTGAAACTCAACGGCGGCGTGCCGGTTATCGTCGCCTGCCCGGACGACCAGGGCTTCAAGCTCACCGCGGCGCAATTGGAAGCAGCCATCACCCCCAGGACCAAATGGCTGGTGCTCAACACCCCGAACAACCCGAGCGGCGCCATCTACAGTCAGGCGGAGCTACAGGCGCTGTGCGAGGTGCTCCTGCGCCACCCCCAGGTCTGGCTGATGACCGACGAGATCTACGAGCACTTCAACTATCAGGGCCAAGCCCTGGCCGCGCCGGCCTTGCTGGCGCCGGCGCTGAAGGCGCGGACGCTGGTGATCAACGGGGTATCCAAGGCCTATGCCATGACCGGCTGGCGCATCGGCTTCGCGGGCGGACCGGCCGCGCTGGTGAAAGCCATGGACAAGTTGATGTCGCAAAGCGTAGGGGGCGCCTCGGGGATCAACCAGGCAGCGGCCATTGCGGCGTTGAACGACGGCGCAGCCTTCGTCGAGCGGGCCGCCACGCTGTTCGCCGGGCGCCGAGCGCTGATCATGGAGCGCCTGAACGCCATTCCCGGGCTGCATTGCCGACCGATCGAAGGGGCTTTCTATGCCTATCCCAACTGTGCCGGCCTGTTGGGCAAGCGCACGCCGGATGGCAAGGTGCTGACTACCGACCTGGACGTGCGTACCTATCTGCTCGAAGCAGCCCAGGTGGCGGTATTGCACGGTGCGGCCTATGGTCTGTCCCCTTACCTGCGGCTGTCGTTCGCCACCTCCACCGAGGTGATCGAAGACGGCTGCCAACGCATCAAGACGGCTTGCGAAGCCCTGGTCTGATGCGTCTTCGACTAGAACAATAATGCTTGCGCGTCATCCCTCTGCCCTCACCATGCACTAGAGAACCAACTATGAAACGGGCAATTTTCGCTGTAGTGGGCCTGCTGGCCTGTTCCTCGGCCATGGCCGACGCGCTGCAAGACATCAAGGAGCGCGGTACCCTGCGCTGCGCCACCCTCACCGACAGCGTACCCCTTGGCTACCAGGACCCGGCGACGCGGGAGATCGTGGGTCTGGACGTGGACGTCTGCAAGGCGCTGGCCCAGCACCTGGGGGTCAAGCCCGAGTTGCAGGGCATCGCGGTGAGCGCGCGCATCCCCACCCTCGTATCCGGCCGCGCCGACGTCGTCGCCGCCGCCCTGGGCTACACCAAGGACCGCGCCGGGCAGATCAACTTCTCCGCGGCCTACTACCAGACGCCGATCAAGATCCTGGTGAAGGACCCGAAGCTGAAGACCTTCGATGACCTCAAGGGCAAACGCATCAGCGCGATCAAGAGCTCCACGCCGGAACTCTATGCCCGTCAGCAATTGCCAGACTCCACGGTCGTGGCCTTCGAAGACGCTCCCTCGGCCTTCCTGGCCCTGCAGCAGGGCAAGACCCAGGGCATGGCCATGACCGAACCCGCCGCGATTCGCTTCCACGCGCGTGCCCAGAACATGCATTTCCTCGACCAGGCGCTGCACTTCGAGCCCAATTGCCTGGGCATCAAGAAAGGGGAAGACGCCCTGACCCAGGCCGTGGACAAGGCGCTGCAGGACATGGAAACCACCGGCGAGCTGCAAGCGCTCTGGGACAAATGGTATGGCCCGAGTACCGAGTTCCAGTTGGTGCGCGAGAAGAAGTTGACCCCGCTCTCCGACTTCCAGTGACAGGCTCGGGGTCGCCGACCGGCGACCCTAGTGGAGGTTTCCGTGCACCTTTTCGATGGCTTCGCGTCCCTGTTGCAGGGTAACTACCTGCACCTTTTCCTCGGCGGTATCGCCGTCACCCTGCAGCTGTTCCTGACCTGCGCGGCGCTGGGCTTCGGTCTGGCCTGCGTGCTGATGGGCATTCGCCTGCTGCCTATCCGGGCCGCCGGCTGGCTGGTGGACGCCTTCGTCGAATACCACCGCAATGTACCCAGTCTGGTGCAGCTGTTCGTGTGGTACTTCGGCGTTCCCCAGTTACTGCCCGTCGCCGCCCAGGACTGGGTCAATGCCCAGGGGGGTGAGATGGTGTTCGCCGTCATCGCCCTCACGCTCAATGCGGCCGCCTACACCAGTGAAGACCTGCGCAGCGGATTCCGCGCGCTACCCGCTGGCCAGCGCGAGGCCGCTACCGCCCTGGGCATGAATTACCTGCAAACCCTGGGCAAGGTACTGATCCCGCAGGCGGTTCGCGCCGCGGCACCGTCGCTCGTGAACCAGGCGCTGGCGCTGTTCAAGTCCACCGCGCTGGCCATGGCCATCGGCACCGGCGAGATGATGTACGTCACTCGCCAGATCGAGGGCGAAACCTACATGACCTTCCAGACGTTCGCGGTGGCCAGCCTCTTCTACCTGCTCGGCTCCTGGACCCTGATGCTGCTGGGTGGATGGTGGCAACGCCGCTTCACCCTGCGCCTGGCGAGGTAACCCATGCTCGATATCCTTCACGACTACGGGGTGATGCTGCTGGTCGGCCAATACCCTCACGGGCCCTTGGGTGGCCTGGCGCTCACCCTGGTACTGGCGCTCTCCAGCCTGGTGCTGGCCTTCCCCCTCGCGGTGGGCATCGGGCTGGCCCGCACCTCCAGCCTTGCCTTCGTTCGCAACCTCGCCACGGGCTACACCTTCGTGGTGCGCTCGATCCCGCTGCTGCTGTTGATCTTCTGGGCCTACTTCGTCATCCCGCTCATCACGGGCGTGAACATCTCCGGCACCGTGACCATGGTCGTCGCCCTGGTGGTGTACGAAGGCGCGTTTCTGGGCGAGGTGGTTCGCGCCGGCATCGACGCCGTGCCGCGCGGCCAGATGGAAGCCGCTCGCGCCATCGGCATGAGCTACGGCCAGGCGATGCGCAAGGTGGTACTGCCCCAGGCGCTGTTCAACATGCTGCCGAGCATCGTCAACCAGTTCATCCTGATCACCAAGAACACCTCCCTCGCCTACCTCATCGGCACCCAGGAGCTGACCTTCGCCGCCTACCAGGTGAACAACCAGCTGCTGACCCAGCCATTCCAGGTCTACCTGCTGCTGGCCGGTTTCTACTTCGTCCTGTGCTTCTCGCTCAGTCGGCTGGCCAAGTGGCTCGAGGTGGCCATCGGGCGCCAGCGTGCCGGTATCCCTTCCACCGCCACCGGCACTGCCGAGGGCCACACCTTACTGCTGGGGCAAGGCAAATGATCGCGTTCAAGGGCGTTAACAAATGGTACGGCGCCTATCGGGCGCTGCATGAAATCAACGAGACCGTCGCCGCCGGTGAGGTGGTCGTGGTGTGCGGGCCTTCCGGCTCGGGCAAGTCCACGCTCATTCGCACCGTCAACCGCCTGGAGGAAATCCAGGCCGGACAGATCGAGGTGAACGGGCATGACATGCATCGCAAAGGCAATGATCTCAATGCGTTGCGCAGCCGGATCGGCTTCGTTTTTCAAAGCTTCAACCTGTTCCCGCACCTGTCCGTACTCGACAACGTGATGATCGGACCGCTCACGGTGCTCAAGCAGGATAGGGACCAGACCATGCAGAAGGCGCAGGAGCTGCTCCTGAAGGTGGGCCTGGCACATAAAGCCGACGCCATGCCGGCACAACTGTCGGGCGGCCAGCAGCAGCGGGTGGCCATTGCCCGGGCATTGGCCATGGAGCCGCCGGTGATGCTCTTCGACGAACCCACCAGTGCCCTGGACCCGGAGATGGTCGGTGAGGTGTTGCAGGTGATGAAGGCCCTGGCCGCTGACGGCATGACCATGATCTGCGTGACCCACGAGATGGGTTTCGCCCGGGAGGTGGCCGATCGCATCTGGTTCATGGATGCCGGGCAGGTGCTCGAGCGGGCGGTACCCGAGACCTTCTTCAGCGCCCCGGAACACCCACGCGCAGCCAAGTTCATCGCCGACATCCGGGCCCACTGATGAACGCCACGCGCCCTGCCTCCCCCCACATAGCGCCGCGCCCCGACTGGCTGGCCCAGGTGAAGGAGCCGGCGCTGGAACCGGCGTTGGCGATCATCGACGCGCACCACCACCTGTGGGACCGGAGCGGTCAGCGCTACCTGTTCGACGAGTATCGAGCCGACATCGAGGGGGCCGGGCACCATGTCGTCGCCACCGTGTACGTGCAGTGCCGCTCGATGTTCGACCTGACCCGCCCCGAGGCTCTGCAAAGCGTCGGGGAAGTGCAGTTCGCGACGGGCATTGCCGAGCGCAGCGCCACCGGCCGGTACGGTGCCACTCGCATGAATGCCGCCATCGTCGCCGGTGCCGATTTGCGCCTGGGCGACGCCGTGCAGCCGGTGCTGGAAGAGATGCTCGAACGAGCTGGCGGCCGCCTGCGTGGCGTCCGCAACACAACGGCCTGGCACCCCGATCCGCGCCTGGTGACCAATCCGGTGCCGCCACCGGCTGGCGTGCTCGGCGAGCCCGGATTCCTGCGCGGTGCCGGTTGCCTGGCACGGCACGGCCTCGTACTGGATGTCTGGGCCTACCACACCCAGCTCGACGAGGTGATCGCCCTGGCCCAGCGCCTGCCCGATCAGCGGATCGTGCTCGACCACCTGGGCGGCCCGCTGGGCGCGGGCCCTTATCGGGGGAGGCGCGACGAGGTCTACGCGCACTGGATGGCGGCGATCACTCGCCTGGCACGCTGCCCGAACGTCAGCGTCAAACTGGGCGGCCTGGGCATGGGCGTGTCGGGTTTCGACCTGCATCGGCAACCACTACCGCCAACCTCGCTCCAGCTCGCCCAGTTATGGCGACCTTACATCCTGCCCTGCATCGAACACTTCGGTGTGCAGCGCTGCCTGTTCGAAAGCAACTTCCCGGTAGACAAGGGCATGTATGGCTACGGCGTACTGTGGAACGCCTTCAAACGCTTGACGGAGGGCTCCAGCGCCTCCGAACGGGCAAGCCTGTTCAGCAGAACCGCCGCCACGCTTTACCGCATCCAGCCCCACTGAACGAGAAAACTGACCATGACCGTAGGCTTCAGAGTCTTGCCACGCACCCGCCAGGCGAGCGCCGAACACATCGCTCGCTTTCGTACCCTGCCGGTGGCCAACATCAGCGACTCGATGAGCCGCATGACCGCTGCCGGCGCCACCCTGCGCCCCATGCACCGCGGCGGCGTACTGGCCGGACCGGCACTGACGGTCAAGTGTCGTCCCGGCGACAACCTGATGCTGCACCATGCCCTCGACCTCGCCCAACCGGGCGACGTCCTGGTCGTGGATGCCGGCGGCGACCTGACCAACGCCCTGATCGGCGAGCTGATGACCTGCTACGCGGAGCAGAAGGGCCTGGGCGGCTTCGTGATAAACGGAGCTATCCGTGACTCACGCGCGATTGCCGAGCACGACCTGCCGGTGTACGCGGCCGGCATTACCCACCGCGGTCCCTACAAGGACGGGCCCGGGGAAATCAACGTTCCTGTCGCCATCGCCGGCATGGTGATCGAACCGGGCGACCTTATCATAGGCGACGAAGACGGCCTGCTGTGCGTGCCCTTCGCCGAGCTGGATGAGGTCTATGCCAAAGCCAAGGCGAAGTCCGAAGCCGAACACGCCCAGCTGCAGGCCATCGCGGAAGGCCGTAGCGACCGGCGCTGGGTGCTGGAGGCCCTGCAGGCGCGTCAGTGCGCCTTTCCCACTGCCTGAACGCTGCCGATCAGCGCACCCGGACTCTGGCCATCGACTTGCAAGAAGAACCGCAAGGCCATTTGGCTGGAGCGCCGAACGACGTCGTCGAGCCAGGGCGGTACCTGAACAGCCGTGAGGCATGCCCGGTCAGCGAAGCCAGCTTCGCTGTCAGTCGAAGAGACCGGGGCACCAGACCTGCATCACCAGCGCCACATAGGGCATTCCGACGGCGATGAGCAGGATCGCCAGCACGATCACGGTCAGCCGCAGCTGCGCGTCACTCATCGTCGACACCCTGCCGACGTTGAAAGGCGCGCGCCCATTCGAGCAGGGTGTTTTCCTCATCGGTGCGGTCATCCACGCCGCATTCTTCGAGGACCTGGATGATTCTGTTCATGAAGGCTCGGTCGGACCGCGCGCGATCCATGACCGTCCTCGCGTCCAGTTGGCCGGCGCCTTTCAATCGACCTACCCCGTCTTCTTCTTCGATACCCATGGCGTTCGTACTCCCGTAGCGCCACCACCGGCCAGTAGATAGCTCAAGGCCATCATTACCGAAGCTGGTTATCGTAGCATCCGTTATCGTACGAGGCGTCAATTCAGGTGCCCGAACGGCGGTGGGCGCCGCGCGCTAGCGTTCGGCAGCGCAGTTCACCGTAGTGATGTTCGAGCGTCGTCTGCGCCTTGCCCTCGTTGCTTGTCGGTGTAGCTCGGCAAGGCGCTTTCCCGGTATCGCACCTGGTATGGTGCAGATCCGAGTCGACTCCTGCTCTCCACGGATTCACTCGGCGCGGTACTCGCCCGGCTCCGGCTGTCATCACCTCATGCCGGTGGCCGTGAACAGTGACCTCCAGCCATTGGATGGTATCCGTCGTACTGCCCCTCGTTGGCAGTCGCGAGCGTCCCGGTGACGAATCTGTCATCCGCCGGTCAGCCTGCAGCCCTCCCTGCCCTCCTAGAGTGGCCCGGTCAGCACCACGCTGCCCCCAAGAGGACTCATCATGAAAGCGCTCATTCTCGGTATCTTCGGCCTGCTCGCCACCGGCTCCGTCCTGGCCGATAGCGCCGGTTCCGCCCCGATCCACGATAAGCCCGGCTTCTTCGTCCACCTCGACATCGACAAGGTCGTCAGCCAGACCGACCTGACCAACCGCTGCGGCATCGTCCCGGCTCGCCTCGACTACCTGGATCACAGCGGCCAGGAGCATGTGCTGGACTATCTCGTGTATGGCTATGGTTGCTACAACGACAACTGAGCCTCGCCCTGGCCAGGCGCCGGCAGAGCGGGCACCCACGCGGAGTGCATCCGTTGCAGGCGCCCTTCTCCCCGCCGCCACAGCTTCGACGAAGCCGCTCGGCCCGGTTGCCCCTACGCCCGACCGAGCACGGGATGCATCCCTTTGACCGGGCTGACGCCTTCCAGCAAGGTCGCCACCTGGAGGATGGTGGCCTCATCGTGCCAGGCTCCGACCACCTGGACATTGATCGGCAAACCCTCGCGGCTGGTCCCGAAGCGCATCGCCAGGCCGGGCAGGCCCGCGACATTCAACGGCACCGTGGCCCCCTGGAGATAGGTCGCATCCACCGTCTGGCCATCGATCACGAAGGTCTCGACACCGTGCTCGTGCGCGGGGATCGGCAAGACATGGGTGATCAGGGCGTCATACCGGGAAAAGTAGTCGGCGTAGCCATCGCGGATGCGCTCGGCGGCCTGCTCGGCCTCGATGAAGTCGCCCATCGAGGTGTCAGGTAGCGACAGCATCGTCTTGGCCATCTTGTAGAGCTCATCCGCTCGCCGCCCAGCGGTGGCCTGGACGAACGCGGGTTTCATT
Source organism: Pseudomonas oryzihabitans (assembly GCA_036946245.1). GTDB lineage: Bacteria > Pseudomonadota > Gammaproteobacteria > Pseudomonadales > Pseudomonadaceae > Chryseomonas > Chryseomonas oryzihabitans_G. Next base: position 2,800,465 of record JAQIJM010000001.1, on the reverse strand, counting down.
TCCATGACGTGCAGGCGATTGAACACCTCCAGGGCGAAGTCCCGTTCCAGGGCCGGAATGCCCACCGGCTCGACCGAGACGCCCAGATCCGCCAATGCCTGGGCTGCTGCCTTCACCGTCGCTGCGACCTCGGGATCGACCGGACCGAACCCCGGACCGACCATCCAGCCCACTCGCAACGGGCGCGTCAGCTGCGCGCCAAGGTCGCCGATGTCCCGGGCCGCCAGGGTGGCAAGGGCATCCTGGCCATCCGGGCCGGCCAGTTGGGAGAACGCCAGGGCGATGTCCCTCACCGAGCGGGCCATGGGCCCGACGTGCCAGAAGCGACGCGGCGCCCGCGGCCAGATCCCGGTCATGGGTACCCGGCCATGGGTGGCCTTCATGGAGGTGATCCCGGTCTGGGCCGCGGGCCCCCTCACCGAAATGGCGAGGTCAGTGCCCAGACCCAGCGGCGACATGCCGGCGGCGATGGCAGCCGACTCGCCCCCACTGGAACCACCCGGCGTCCGCTGCAGATCCCAGGGATTGTTGGAGCGGCCACTGAGCAGGTTGTCGCTCTCGATCCAGTAGGAGAATTCGGGCAGGTTGGTCTTCGCCAGCAGGATGGCGCCTGCCTGCTTCAGGCGCGCCACGCTGGTGGCATCTCGTTCGGGCGTGCGACCGCGAAAGATCGGGGAGCCACGCTGGGTCATGACGCCGGCTGTATCGATGGAATCCTTGGCCGTGAACGGCACCCCGTGCAAAGGCCCGAGCTCCTCGCCTGCCAGCACCGCCGACTCGGCGCTCCTGGCAGCGCTGAGCGCACCCTCGGCCAGGGTAACGATGGCATTCACCTGGCCATCCACCGCCTCGATGCGATCAAGGTGGGCCTTGACCACCTCCACCGGGGAAACCTCCTTGCTACGGATCAGGGCGGCAAGGCCGGTAGCGTCCTGGAAGATCAATTCATTACTCATGGCATCACCTCGTCGAAAAGTCGTCAGATTTGCCTAACTAACGTTAGGTAGTCTTTAAGCTAGGTGGTATAGTTCGCCCTGTCAACAGGCTTTTTGGAGGTACGGATGAGGGCTCAGGCCGGTGGTAATTCGAGCGAAAGGATCCTGGAGATCGCTACCCGGATCGCCCAGGCCCATGGCTACAGCGGCCTGAACATGCGCGACCTGGCGGAGCAGGTTGGCGTGAAGGCAGCCAGTCTCTACCACCACTTCGCCGGCAAGACGGAGCTCGCCGCGGCGGTGGCCAGGCGCTATTGGGAAAATTCCGAAGCCTGTCTCGAAGAGCTGACGGCGGCATTTCCAGACCCGCAAGAGCGGCTGCGGCAGTACCCCCAGACCTTTCGCGTCTCCCTGGAAAGCGACAATCGCATCTGCCTGAGCAGCTTCATGGGCGCCGAATACGACGACCTGCCCGCCCCCGTGATGCAGGAGGTGCAGCGATTCGCCGAGGTCAATATCGACTGGCTGGCGCAGGCCGTGGCGGAGGCCGGACTCGGCGAAGCCGAAGAGGCCCGGGCCCGGGCGCAGGCGATCTATGCGGCCATTGCGGGCGCGCAACTGCTTGCGCGAAGCCGCGCGGATCTCGCCCTGTTCGATCAGGCGATCAGGAGCTACCAGGCGGCAGGGCTGTTTCCCTAGGCGACGGAGAGATCGCGCCAAGCGGGCACGCCTCGCGACGCGGCTGCCTCCTCCTGCAGGAATTAGCCGGGACGATGTGAGTAGCCGCGCTCAGACAGGGATCGACGGCTGGTGAGGAGCGATCCCGGCGGGACGCGCCGGCTCAGGTCGCGGCTGAGATCGCGGGCGAGCGTCAGGAGTCTATCGCCGGCATTCGGGGTCCACTTTCCTGCCCCTGCCCTCTGGAACGTGCCCCATGATCGCCATCAACAGTTACACCACCGTCAGACGCCGTGAACGCGTGCCCCACGAGCTTTTCGCGCACTACTGGCGTGACGTGCACGGCCCGCTATGCGCCCGCCTTCCTGGCCTCGGTCACTACGTGCAGTACCATTTCAACCGTGATCAGGACGCCCACCTATGGCCGCTGGGCCCTGGGATCCAAGAGATTCCGCACTACGAATTGGACGGCATGGTCGAGATCGGCTTCGCCGACGAGTCGAACCAGCGCACCTTCCAGGCGGCCAGTCCCGTGCTGTTCAGCGACGAGCAGAACATGTTCGCCGAGACGCTCGCCTACGATCTGCCCAACGGCTCCCTGGCGCTCAAGAATACCCTGGCGGACGACTGCCATAACGGTCCCGACGCCTTGGATCGCCTCCAGCTGCATCTGCACCCTCGCCAGGATCTGGACGACCTGAACGACTATCTGACGAACCAACTAGGGCCCTGGTTGGCCGCCCAGGCCGCAGTCCTGAAGATCCGGGTGCATCCCTGTGTTCCCTTCGTCAATGACGATCAGCACCCGCCGTCCCCAGACGTAGCTCACAGGGCCGATAGCGTCCGGGCGGCCCTGTCGATGGTGGAAATCGTTTTCGCCTCGCCGCTGGAACGCCGCCGCTTCTTCGCCAGCGAGGCCTTCCAACTCAGCCTGCGCGAACAGGCGCAGCATATCGCCTTGAGCAAAGCCTTCGCCGTGTCAGGCGTTTACACCTACGTCCATGACGGACAGCTCACCACTGCTGGCTTGCGCGGCAGTCGAGCGGCTGAACTGATCGAACGACTCGGGGCCGTCAACCAGACGCAACCGGACGTCGTAGCGCTGCTCCGCCGGGGCTCCTTGCCGAAGGAAGAGAGCGAGCAGTAGGCCCGGGACAGGATGGAAGCCACCCTGTTGAGGCCGAGGTAGCCCCCTATCCACCCCGTCCTCCAGGGCGAAACGGAGCAGCCCCTTGCAGCCTGACCATTCGAGCTGGCGTCTGCCAGTGCCCTCTTCTGCCAGCAGGACTCCTCGGGGCTCGCTTCAATGGCGGGCTTGCCGAGTGCCCTTACTTCGCATTCCGGGGCCCTGACCTCGCCAACCTTCGAACCGGCTGTGGTTGCCGCAGCTCGGCGAAGCGACGCTCGACGAACGATCGCTGAAAGTCCCTCTCGCGCGCCCTAGTCCGCGCCTGAAAGAGGGATACGTCTTTTTTTCCCAGAGAGAACCCGCGAGTAGGCAGTACTCCGGGATTTTCGCCGCGATAGACAGGAAAAAAAGAATGCCATTCTAAAAATGTATTATCATCCAGGAGGCACCGGTATCCGTCGGGCGCGACAACCGCTTGCCGGATGACGGGCGAATCCTGCCCTTCGAACGCGAGCCAAAGGACCTAGGCAGCAAGGAAAGCAACGCGTCGCGAGGGACCTCCGCTCCTGCCCGGCGATGCCAGCCACCGTACCTATGCCCTAGGTCAAGACGTCATACAGGCAAGCGGGATACTGCAACCTGTGGGGTGGCCGTCAAAGCAGCGGGCCCCTGGCGAATCGATCTGGAGACAGTCGCATTGGCAACACCTGCAACGCCTTCACGTTGGCCTGCCGCGGTACGGGCTCTCGCTCATCGTGACTTCCAGATCTATTTTGCGTGCCAGGGCGTGTCGACCCTCGGCAAATGGATTCAACAGGTCGCACTGTCCTGGATGGCCTATCACGTCACCGCCTCCGCGACCTTGCTGGGCGTGATCACCTTCCTGGCGCTGGCCCCGCAATTGCTCGTGGGTCCGATCGCCGGCGCCTGGATCGACCGCCGCGACAAGCGCCGCTGTCTGATCGCGGCGCAGTCGCTCCTGGCAGCTCAATCCTTGTTACTGGCCCTCTTGAGCTGGCAAGGCTGGATCGATGCGCCGATCCTGATCGCCATGGCCTTGGCCCTGGGCTTGCTGAACGCCCTGGAGACCCCGCTCCGCCAGGCCCTTATCGGCAGTTTCGTGGCCGACGCCAGGGATTTGCCTAACGCCCTGGCGCTCAATGCCATGCTGATCAACGCGGCGCGGTTCATCGGGCCGCCGCTGGCCGGCGCCCTGATCGCAGCGAGTAGCGAGGCGATCTGCTTCCTCATCACCGCGATTGCCTTCGCCACCCTGTTGCTGGGTCTGGCGAAGGTCCAGGGCAGTGCCCCCGTCAAAGCCAGCGGTTCCACCGGCGAGATGTTTCGCGAGGGCTTGGGCTACGTCTACCGGACCTTCTCGGTCCGGCGGCTGATGCTCGGCGTGATCGCCGTCAACCTGCTGGCCTCCAACTACAGCGTCTTGCTACCGGTGCTGGCCAAGACACTCTATCTGGGCGACGCCCGGATGCTGGGTTGGCTATGGGGTGCGGCCGGAGCCGGTGCCTTCGTGGCCACGATCATGCTCGCCCTGGTCGGCGCCCTGCACCGCCTGAAGCGGGTGATCTTCATCGCCGAGTTGTGCTGCGCCCTGGCCTTGTGCCTGCTGGCATTCAAGCTGCCGCTGGCCTTCGCCCTGGCGTTGCTCGCCCTGCTGGGTTTTGGCATCACCGCCAACAACGTCAGCACCAACATGCTGCTGCAAAGTGACGCCCCGGCGGCGCTGCGCGGCCGCGTGATCGCCCTGTACATCGCCATGCGCTTCGGCTTCGAGGCCGTGGGCGGCCTGCTCGCGGGCCTACTGGCCAGCGCGGTAGGCGCCCCCATTACCCTCGGCATCGCCGGCCTGCTGCTGCTCACCTTCCGCGCGGTGGAAAGCCATTTCAATTCCGCGAAGGAATGAGCTGACGACACGCAGGGCTGGCATTCATGCCGCGACGCCCAGGACCTCGCCCCGCCGAGCCTGACGCGGCCCTGCTGATCGAGAGATCCAGGCGTCCGTCGTCGATCGCCCTGAGTACGTCGAGCGAAGATCCCGTGGAGACGACGGCGTCCCTGTTCGGGTACCGCTCGGCCTGGGCGGCGGCCGCTCGTCACCAAGCGCTCCGCCCCCAGCGGGACTCAGATGGCGAGCCGCTCGACCCGCGCCGCGCTGCGCTGCATCAGCACCTTGCCGCCGCGGATCGACACCAGCGCCTGGCCCTGGCTGCGCACCATCTCGTAGTCATCCGGCGCCGACAGCACCAGCAGATTCGCCGGGCGTCCGACCTCCACACCGTAGCCTTCACCCAGGCACAAGGTCTTCGCCGCGTTGTCGGTTATGAGGTCCAGCGACCGCTTGAGGTCCTCGTAGCCCAGCATATGACAGATGTGGAGGCCCGCTTCCAGGATGCGCATGATGTTGCCATTGCCCAGCGGATACCAGGGATCGACGATCGAATCCTGCCCGAAGCAGATGTTCATGCCGGCCCGGTCGATCTCGGCCACGCGCGTCAGGCCGCGTCGCTTCGGATAGCCATCGAAACGCCCTTGGAGGTGGATGCTTTCGGTCGGGCAGGAGATGAAGTTTATCTTCGAGCGCTTGAGCAACCGGAACAGCTTGTAGCAGTAGGCATTGTCATAGGAGCCCATGGCGACGGTATGGCTCGCCGTCACGCGCTCGCCCATGCCGCGCGCCCTCGCCTCTTCAGCCAGGACTTCGAGGAAGCGGGACTGGGGATCGTCGGTTTCATCGCAATGGACATCCACCAGGCATCCCATCCGCTCCGCCAGATCCATCAGGAACGTGATCGAGGACTCCCCTTGGCTCCGGGTGTTCTCGAAATGCGGAATGCCGCCGACGACATCCGCCCCCATCGCCACGGCTTCGGTCATCAGCGCCCTGCCATCCTTGAACGACTCGATACCTTCCTGGGGAAAAGCCACGATCTGCAGATCGATGAGATGGCGCGTTTCCTCTCGTACCTCGAGCATGGCCTTGAGGGCGGCGAACGAAGGATCGGTCACATCGACGTGAGTCCGCACATGCTGGATTCCGTGATCCACGAGCATGTCGATGGTCCTCCGTGCGCGCTGCTTGGTGTCCTCGTGGGTCACCAGGGCCTTGCGCTCGGCCCATCGCTCGATGCCTTCGAACAGCGTCCCGCTCATGTTCCAGTTGGGCTCGCCCGCGGTGAGGGCGGCGTCCAAATGGATATGGGGCTCGATGAAGGGCGCGATGACCAGGTTCTCAGCCGCGTCCAGATCACCGCCCTCGACTGGTCGCGCCGGGCCGGGCTGCGGCACGATGCCGGAAATGCGAGTGCCCTGGAGTTCGATTCGATGAAGGCCGTTTTTACCGCGTAGACGGGCGTTGATGATGTTCAAGAGAAATCCTCGCTGTGGACTTCGGTCATTCGCCACACCAGCAGGGCGACCGAAGCGTTCATTCGAAAGAGCGGGTCGTCCAGCGACTGGCCGCTCTGCTGCTCAATACGCCTGAGGCGCTGATTGAGGGTGTTGCGGTGGATGTCCAGACGGACGGCCGCCTTGAGGACATTGCCGTTTTCCTGGAGCAGGGCGTCGAGGGTCTCGACCAGGGCGAAGGGGTGCTTGCGCGACGGCTCGATCAGGGGGCCGAGGGTCTCCCGCACGAAAAGATCTATCACCGAGCGATCCTCGATGCTCTGCAACAGACGCAGGACCCCCAACTCGCTGAAATCACACCAGCCACTGGCCGGACGCAGGTTTTCCGCGACGTCCAGCGCCTGTCGAGCCTGGTGGACGGCACGCCGGTATTGGCCGCAGTCGTCCACCCGATGCGCCATTCCCATGAACAGGGTCAGCTCGCCGATCAGCCCGGTGAGCGCGCGATGCAACTGGGAGAGGTCCTGGCGCAGCGTGTCGCCGTCGCGCGGCAGGGCGATGAACAGATCCCCCTGCAGGGTGATGGGCAAGGCGTCGGGCTGGGCACGATTCCAGGCTTCCAGCGCGTCCTGCACGACTTGCCTGGTCCGCTGCAGCTCGCGCTCCGCCTCGCCTGGCGGCATCCGCTCGAATAGCAGGTTCACCGACGACAACCGCAGCGCCACGAGTCGCCGGGGTCCTTCGACCGGCAGTTGCGCATGCTCGGCACGCTGCCGGGCGATCGCCAGGCTCGGGTAGTCGCCGCTGAGCAACTGACCGAGGATGTCCTGGCGGGAGCGTTTTTCCTGCGTCCTGTGCACCAGCGCCGTCCCGATGACCTGGGTGACGACCACCATCTTCAGCAGGTAGGGTTGCTCGATCAGTGGCAGGCCCAGCTCCTCTGCCCGTGCGATGACCGAACGGGGGATGGCCTGGATGAAGGTGCCGCCCGTGAGGATCACCAGGCCGGCGATCCCGACCGCTACCCCATCCTCGACGATGTCCAGCAGATTGGTTTCGTTACGCGCGTGATTGACGCCGGTGACGAATACCAGCTCGCCCCCCATTACCCATTCGGCGATGCCTTCGTTCTCGGCGACGTAGGGCCAGCGTACCGACCGGTGCAGTTGGCCGGCGCCCGCCCGTATCGCCAGTTCCTCGAGCCCGGGCAGCTCGAGGATGTCCGAGACCGTGAGACTCACCGGTCCCCCTGCAGGGCAGTCACCAGCACGCGTCTGGCACCGAGCTGCAGCAGGCCGATGTAGCAGACCGCCGCCACGGCGATGCCTACCAGGGGCGCAACCCAGGGCGAGCAATAGGCCACCACGGCGCCGATGGCGTAGGCCATCAGTCCCCGGATGTTGTAGCGCGGGAGTGTCGCCTGGGCCAGGCGCGGGTAGGTGCCGCGATGGCGATACCAGAAGTCGGCCATGATCACGCCGCCGACGGGCGGAATGATGGAGCCCAGCAGCACCAGGAAGGGGATCAGCATTTCATACATCCCACCAATCGCCAGCACTACGCCAACCCCGGCGGCGATCAGCGTCATGGTCCGGCGACGCTCGCTCCGCAGGAGGTGGCAGGCCGCTGCCGAGACGTTGTAGATGGTCGGCCCCTGGATCGTCCAGAGATTGAGACAGAGCATGATCACCGCGGCGAAGGACAGACCCTGCAGGATCATCACCTCGACGATGTCGGCCTGCTGGTACACGATGGCGCACCAGGCGCCCGCCACGACCATCAAGCCGTTTCCGATCAGGAAGCTCACGACGCTGGCGATGACCGCCACTCGGCCCGAGCGCGACAGCCGCGTCCAGTTGGTCGCCTGGGTGGCGCCACTGGCGAAGGTCCCGAATACCATCGTCACCGCTGCGGAGAAGGTCATCGTCTCGTGGGGAATCACGGCGGCCAGGCCGCTGAGGCCACCGGCATCGTGGGTGGCGATTACCATCGAGATGACCAGCAGCACGAACATCAGGGGAACGGAGAGGCGCGACAGGATATCCAGCCCCTTGTAGCCGACGATCGCGGTCAGGCTGAAACCGAAGCCGAACAGCACCATCAAGGGAATCGTCAGCCCTTGCGTCAGCCCGAGCATCTTGACCAGGACAATGGCGACGGTCGCGGTCCCCCAGGCGTACCAGCCGAGCTCGGCGAACCCCAGCAGGAAATCGGAAAGTCGGCTGCCGGCTTCCCCGAAACAGAAGCGGCCCATCAGAACGGTATTGAGGCCGCTGCGCGCGGCGATGAAGGCCAGGGCCGCGGCATAGAGAGCCAGGAGACTGTTGCCTATCGCCGCGATCCAGAGCATGTCCGAGAACGCGAAGGCCATTCCCAGCTTGCCACCGGCGAACATGGTGCCGGTGAAAAAGGTGAAGCTGAACAGCACCATGGATATCGAGAGCAATCCCTTCCTGGCGGATTGGGGAGCCTCGCTCAGCGGGAAGTCATCGGCAGAACTCATCGGTATGTCTCCTGATCGCGTGCGGGGTGGGATGACGAAGCGCACAGGAGAAAGAGCAATTAGCAGGCCGCATTCGAAGGCGGCGAAATATCGACTCGAACGAGGCGGAGGTGACAGTCACCACTGTGCACACTGCCCTATTTCATCGATTCGTTACGTCTCACGCTGTGCCGACTGCCCCGTCTTGAATCGGCAGCGCACTGATTTGGAGTCGGTATCGGAGTGGGTATGGGAGCCGTTTCCGGACGACGGCAGGATGCGGCTGGACACCGGCGCTCCGCCTCCCTGCCCCCGAGGCCCTCGCCTCGAGGAAGGAGCGCGCCGAGCAGGACCTGGCAGCGCTCGCCCTCAGAAACGAGCGGTCAGAAACGAGCGATCAGAACGACGCCGGCGATCATCAACACCGCCCCCAGCAGGCGCCAGCCGTTGATCGCGTGCTGCTCCATGGTGAACAGGCCGAAATGGTCGATGGCCAGGCTGGCGATGAGGTTGGCGGTGATGGTGACCCCGTTCACCGGCGCCGCGCCGAGCCGCTGGATGAAGAGCAGTCCGGCGAAAACGGCGACGGCACCGGCGATCCCACCCAGCGGCGCCCACCAGGGCATGTCGCCGATCTGGTTGACCGACGGCAGCGGCCTGGGCATGCAGATGAACAGGCCGGCCGCCACGAAGGTGACCATCACGAACGACACGGAGGTGGCCAGCCAGGGATTGACCAAGGCCTTGTTGAGCGACCCGTTCATGGCTGCGCCCGCGGCCTGCAGGAACCCGGCAACGACGATGAGGAGGTAAGCCCAATTCGCGGTATTCATAGGAGTCGTCTCTTAGCGGAGCGTGGGGAAGGACGCGGGGCCGGTTCAGCGACCGGGCGAAGCCTGAGTTACGACTGGATACCCAGCCCAAGGTGCCGTCCACATGCCCAGCGGAGGCTCTGCATCGGGCGTACCGGGTGAGCGACCAGCGACACCGCACCTGACTCACCGTACCGTTCGTCGCATTTGCCAATACCCCTCGGCGTTGGCCACGGGCGGACCGCCCTGGTCAGGCTCGGCAGCGCACGCTTGCGCGCCACGCCACGCCAAGATGACGAACGAGCCACGCCGTGCACGACTTATCCCTTATCGCAACAACTGGATCGACCGCTTCGCTTGGGCGACCGTTATACTGCCCCCGCACGGCCTGTGGCGACTGCCTCGAGCATCCTGTAGCAGAGAGGTCAGCTGGTCGCTCGCTAACTCCCCTTCTGCCCTGCCAGGGCGACGTACGAGCGGCCCGATGAACCCTACACCCCCGATCCCGAACCTATCCGCCATCCTTGCGCAGGATGTCGACCTCGTGGCGGAGATCGCCGCGATTCCGCGCATCCTGGACACGGTGTGCCGGCTGACGGGCATGGGCTTTGCCGCGGTGGCGCGGGTGACCGACGACCGCTGGATCGCCTGCTGCACCCTGGACCACATAGGTTTCGGCCTCGGGCCCGGCGACGAGTTGGTGGTCGAGTCGACGATCTGCGACGAGATCCGTGACCATCGACAACCGGTGGTGATCGACGACGTGGCGCAGGACGACCGCTATCGCGATCATCACACCCCGCGGCAATACGGTTTGCGCAGCTATATCTCCGTGCCCATCGTGCTGGAGGATGGCAGCTTCTTCGGAACGCTCTGCGCGATCGATCCCAGACCGGCTCAACCCAGCCGCCCGGAGGTGCTCGCGAGCTTCGTGCTGTTCGCCGGCATGATCGCCCTGGAGATCGACTCGCAGCGCCGTTTCCAGGCGGCGCGCAACGTCCTGCACAGCGAGGCCTTCTCCCGCAGCCTGCTCAAGGCCAGCCTGGATTGCGTCAAGGTCCTCTCCGCCGAGGGCCACATCGAGTTCATGAACAGCCAGGGGCTGGAACTGAACCAGCTCCAGTCCGTGGATCAGGTCCTGGGGCAGGAATACGCGGCGCTCTGGCCGGAGGAAGAACGTTGGAAGATCCGGCAGGCCGTGGCCGCCGCGGGTCAGGGCCGGACGACGCGGGTGGAGGGCTTCTGTCCGACGGCGCGGCGTGAGCCGCGCTGGTGGGAAGTGTCCTGTTCGCCCTTCGAGGTGGCTGGTCACCCTGGCCTGAAGATCGTCTGCGTTTCGCGTGACATCAGCAGCCGGGTGCTGGCGAGCCAGGCGCAGCAGGCGCGCGCCGACGCCATCACGGCGCTCAACGACGATCTGGAGCGCCAGGTCTCGGCGCGCACCGCCGAGCGCGACCAGATCTGGCAGTGTTCCAACGACCCGCTCTGCGTGGCCAACCTCGATGGCTTCTTCGTCAGCCTCAACCCGGCCTGGGTGCAGACCCTTGGCTGGACGCTGGAGGAACTCAAGGCCCGGCCCTTCATCACCTTCGTCCACGCCGATGACCTGACGGCTACCCGGCAAGCCTTCGCCACCCTCGGCCAGGGCAAGCCGGTCTCGAGTTTCGAGAACCGCTATCGGCATCGCGATGGCTCCTACCGCTGGCTGTCGTGGAATGCCGTGTGCAACGACGGCCTGATCTACGCCACGGTCCGCGACGTATCCCACCAGCGGCAACAGGCGCTGGATCTGGCGACGGCCGAGGACGCCCTGCGCCAATCCCAGAAGATGGAGGCCATCGGTCAGCTCACCGGTGGCGTGGCCCATGACTTCAACAATCTGCTGACGGTGATCAAGTCGTCCTGCGAGCTGCTCAAGCGGCCCGGCCTCGACGAAGAACGCCGCGAGCGCTACATCACCGCCATCTCCTCGACCATCGACCGCGCGGCGAAGCTGACCGGGCAACTGCTGGCTTTCGCGCGGCGCCAGGCGCTCACCCCGGAGGTCTTCTCGGCGAGCGGCAACGTGCGCGCCCTGCACGACATGCTGGAGACGCTGCTGGGCTCGCGCATCCAGATCACGGTGGACCTGCCGGAAGCTCCCTGCCTGGTCTACGCCGACCCCGGCCAGTTCGACACCGCCCTGGTGAACATGGTGGTCAATGCCCGCGATGCCATGGAGGGTAGCGGCCGGCTGACCCTCGCCATCGAGACCGTCACCGCCATTCCGGGGAGCCAGTCCCCGGCGGATAGCGCCGTTCCGGCGGTGGTGGTGTCGATCGGCGACACCGGCAGTGGCATCGCCCCGGAACACCTGGCGCAGATCTTCGAACCCTTTTTCACCACCAAGCGCGTCGGCCAGGGCACCGGGCTCGGTTTGAGCCAGGTGTTCGGCTTCATCAAGCAATCCGGCGGCGAGATCCGCGTGACCAGCGAGGTAGGTCGCGGCACCACCTTCCGCTTCTATCTGCCGCTGGTGACCGGCGAGGCGGGGCCGGTGGTCACCAGCGAGTTGCCGGCGCCGGCCAATGGGCACGGCATCAGGGTGCTGGTGGTCGAGGACAACCCCGAGGTGGGCAGCTTCGCCATCGATTCCCTGCGGGACCTCGGCTATCGCCCGGAGCTGGTAGCGAATGGGGAGCTCGCCCTGGCGCTGCTGGCGGAGCGGCCGGATCACTATGACGTGGTCTTCTCCGACGTGGTCATGCCGGGCCTGAGCGGCCTGGAGCTCGCCATCGAGATCAGACGCCTGTATCGCAGCCTGCCGGTGCTGCTGACGTCCGGTTACAGCCACGTCCTCGCCACCAACGGCGCCCGGGGCTTCGAGCTGATCCACAAGCCCTATTCGGTGGAAGCACTGTCGCGGCGCCTGCAGGAAATCGTGGCAGACGCCGCGACGCACCTGGTGAGCGAGCTCGGAACGCCCCCGCGACTGGTCGGACCGGCCCGGTAGAGCGGAATCCGCCATCCTCAACCCGGGTACACCCTCGAATCCGCGCACTTGGGCGCGGGCGCGCATCGGCAGGATGCCGCCGGTGCCGCGAAAACGGCATTCTCCCCACCTATCAGGTAACATGCGCCGCCGCAGTGGCCAGACGCAGTAGGCAAGGAGTTCAGCGTGTTAGAGACCCAGGTCGTCATCATCGGTGCCGGCGCCGCCGGCTTGATGTGCGCGCTGAGCGCCGCCGCGCGCGGGCGCCGGGTGCTGGTGGTCGACCATGCCAACAAGGCCGGCAAGAAGATCCTCATGTCCGGCGGCGGGCGCTGCAACTTCACCAATCTCTATTGCGAGCCGGCCAACTTCCTGTCGCAGAACGCGCATTTCTGCAAATCGGCCCTCGCCCGCTTCACCCAATGGGACTTCATCGCCCTGGTGGCCAAGCACGGCGTGCCCTATCACGAGAAGAAGCTCGGTCAGCTGTTCTGCGACAACAAGGCCAGCGACATCCTCGCCCTGCTGCTGGACGAGTGCGAACGAGGCGGCGTCGACATCCGCCTGGACACCTCGGTGCAAGAGATCACCCGCCTCGACCAGGGCGGCTACCAGCTGCGGACCAGCCTTGGCCCGGTACGTGGCGAATCCCTGGTGATCGCCACCGGCGGCCTGTCCATCCCGACCCTGGGCGCCACCGGCTTCGGCTATCAGGTCGCCCGCCAGTTCGGCCATCAGCTCTTGCCGACCCGTGCCGGCCTGGTGCCCTTCACGATCACCGATCCGCAGCTCAAGGAATTCTGCAGCGCCCTGTCCGGCACGGCGGTGGAAGACTGCCGGATCAGCTGCAACGGCCAGAGCTTCGTCGAGAACCTGCTGTTCACCCACCGCGGCCTCAGCGGGCCGGCGATCCTGCAGATTTCCTCCTATTGGCAACCCGGCGACAGTCTCAGCATCGACCTGCTGCCACACCTCGACCTGGCCCCATGGCTGGCCGAGCAACGCCAGGCGCGGCCCAATAGCGAACTCAAGACGCTGCTGGGCGAGCTGTTCACCAAGAAGATGGCCACCTTGCTCGCCGACAGCTGGTTCCAGTCCAAGCCGCTGAAGCAATACACCCCGGACGAACTCAAGGCCATCGCCGCGCGCCTGCACGACTGGCAACTGGTCCCGGCGGGCACCGAGGGCTACCGGACCGCCGAGGTCACCCTGGGCGGCGTCGACACCCGCGAGGTGTCGTCCAAGACCCTGGAGTCGCTCAAGTCACCCGGCCTGTACTTCATCGGCGAGGTGCTGGACGTCACCGGCCACCTGGGCGGCTTCAACTTCCAGTGGGCCTGGGCCTCGGGTTACGCGGCGGCGCAGTACGTCTAGTAGGCCGGGGCCGGCGTGCCGCCCCGACCGTCTTCCGCGCGCAACGTCAGGCAGCCGCCGACGGCCAGGTCTGGCTGGCGATGCGCAGGAAATTTCCGCCCAGGATGGCGTCGATGTCATCGGCGGCGTAGCCCCGACCCGCCAGTTGGCGCACCAGTTCGGGAAGCGCCTCGGGTTGCAGCTGGGTATGGCCGTGGGGCTGTCCATAGTGACGCGCCGGCCACCAGTCTTCAGCGTCGACGCCAGCGGGAAGTTCATGATCGGCAGGGCACAATTCGGTATCCAGGCCGATGCCGATGTGCCGGATACCGACCCGCTCCGCGAGATAGTCGATCTGGCGGACATAGCTGGCCACCGACGCCTCGGGATCGCCCAGAAAGAGGCTCAGCCCGGTCAGACCGATCACCCCATCCTGTTCGGCACAGGCGCGGATCTGCTGATCGCTGATCGTCCGGGGGTGGTCGTGGAGCGCCTTGACATTGGTGTGGGAAAAGACCACCGGTCGCGTCGAGACCGCCATGATCTCCAGGCTGGCACGCTCGCTCGCGTGGGAGCAGTCGAGGGTGATGCCCGCGGCATTGCCGGCCGCCACCACCTCGCGACCCAACGCCGTCAGACCGCCACCCTTGCCGTGGCAACCCCCGGCGCAGGCGTTATCGCGGTTGTAGGCGAGCAGCATCTGGCGGACCCCGAGGGAGGCATACAGCCCGACCATCGCCGGGTCGCCGAGCAACATGGTCGAGCCTTCGAGATCGAAGGAAACCGCCAGCTTGCCTTGCTCGCGCGCCCGGTGGATGTCGGCCACCTCGCCGACGAGACAGCAGTGCGCGTCATGCCGGGCCAGCCAGGCGCGGAAACCGGCGAGGGTCTGCACCACCGTCGCGAAAGGCGTCATGTCCATGCCGACGTTGATCGACACGTGATGAAAGCCGGCCGCGCGATAGCGACTCAGACCGGACATGTCCTGTCCCGGCACCAGCGGCAGGCAGGCATGCGCCTCCCAGCGTATCGGCTTGAGTCCGGCACCCATGGCCGCGGCAGTCTGCATCTTCGTCACCTTCCACCCGTCTCGAGGAGTCGACATTAGCATGCAGACTCGCCGCGGGGGCCACGGCTGCTAGCCGAATGCCAGGCCCCGCAGCAGCGCCGGATCGACGCTCCGCGACTGGTAGCGCACCGCGACCTGGCCATAGGCATGGGGATCGAGCACCTGGTCCCAGCCCATCGGCGTCCCGTTCTGGCTACGGCTGGCGTCCGCTTCGGCGACGGCCGGCTGCGGCGTGGCCTGGGCGCGCCTTTCGTTGATCTCGGTGGCCATGGCGGTATAGCTGGCGGTGCTGAGCAGGGCGAATGCGGCCATCTTGTTGAAGACGTTCATGGTGGAGCCTCCTGTCTTGAACACGGGGACTGACGTCGTCGCGGCAAGCGGTCCGGCGTCTGTCACGGCTCCACCTTGCGCCCTGACGTCTTAACGCTGTCTTAACCCCTCTGAACCCGACCTGAACGGCGGCGACGACCTGCCCCAGACGCTGACCGCTACCCCCTGAACTGGATCGGTGTCGCCCAGGGCCGGCAGGCGCATCCGACAGGCAATCGCCACGTCGTGCTGGCGCGGCGCCACCGGGCGCGAGGTCGCCAGGAAAGGCCCACGCCGATCCGGGGCATCCATCAGGAGGTTAGGCAAAAACCGGCAACTGCGCTCACAATAGGGATTCGCGCATCCCGCGTGCGGGTGTCCACCCATCAATCGCAAAACGCGTGGTCCGAGCAATACGATGGCAACTACCAATCGAACGGGCGTGGCCTGGTTCGTCGATGGCGCCTACGCCCTGAGCGCCTGGAACGGCTCCGTCTCCGGCGCCAAATTCGATTATCTCAAGCTGCGCCAATTCATCGAAGAGGATGCAGGCGAGCGTATCGGCGACGCCTACTACTTCAACTGCGATAGCGACCCGCCGACCATCGCCCAGACCGGCTTCAACAAGTTTCTCAGCTCGGCCCCGCCCAAGGGGGCGGGCTTGCGGGTCAAGCTCTATTGGCTGCAGAGCAAGGCCCACGAATGGCCCGCAGCGGCGGGCGGCGGCCCGATTCTGCATCCCGTGACGGGTGATCAGTACACGACGAAAAGTCAGAAAGGCGTCGATGTCGGCCTGGCGTTCAATCTGATGCGGTCCCACGCGAAGCGCGGCTGGAAAAGACTCTACCTCGTCGCCGGCGATGGCGACTTCCACGAGGTCGTCCAGTATCTGGTGGAAAACGAGGGCGTCGAAGTCACCGTGATCGGCGCCCACTTCTCCATCAGCGGAGAGATCGCGCCCTACGTCCGGGTGGTGGAATTCAAGGACATCGAGGCGGCGATCGCACGATAGACCGGACCGGTTGCACCATCGCTCGGCCTGCCGCCCCGCCAGGCCCAGCCGCTGGTCGCGCCTTGCCTCGCCGCCCGGTCGCCCGCGGCCTGGCCGGCGCCGGGCCCGTCGCCGTTCCCTTATCCAACCCTCTCGACTCCAGCGCGGACCTCGCCATGCATGCCCAGCAACCCGATCCTGCCCCGCCCACCCGCGATATCGACGCGCCGCGGCAGCTGTTCACCGACCAGGCCGCACGGGCACTGGCACTGCGCGGCTCGACCGCCGAGCAGCGCCGGACCCTGCTGGACGGCCTGCATCGGGCCCTGGTAGCCAGGCGCGAGGCACTCTACGCCGCCTTTCGTACCGATTTCGGCAAGCCACAGCTCGAAGTGGAGCTGTCCGAGATCATGCCGGTCCTGGAAGAGATCCAGCATGCCCGCCGCCACCTGCGCCGCTGGATGAAGCCGCGCCGAGTGAGCGCGACCCTGACCTCGCTGGGCTGCCCGGCCGAGGTCCGCTACCAGCCGCGCGGCCGCTGCCTGATCATCGGCCCCTGGAACTATCCGGTATCCACGCTGCTCGGCCCCCTGGTGTCCGCGCTGGCCGCGGGCAATACCGTGGTGCTCAAGCCATCGGAATTCACCCCGGCGATCAACGCCGTACTGCGGGAACTGTTCGCCGAGGCCTTCGCTCCCGACACCGTAGCCTTCTGCGAGGGCGGGGTGGAGACCGCCCAGGCACTGCTGGCATTGCCCTTCGAGCATTTCTTCTTCACCGGCTCGCCGGCCGTGGGCCGCCTGGTGATGCAAGCCGCCGCCACTCACCTGGCCTCGGTGACCCTGGAGCTGGGGGGCAAGTCGCCCGCCATCGTCGATGCCAGCGCCGACCTGGACGCCGCCGCCGAACTGTTGCTCTGGGGCAAGTTCTTTAATGCGGGGCAATCCTGCGTCGCACCCGACCACCTGTTCGTCGCCCGCGCCATCCAGCCCGCCTTCATGGAGCGCTGCCGCGCCCTGCTGCTACGTCGCTACGGCAGCGATCCTGCCCGTAGTCCGGACTACGCCCGGCTGATCCACGAGCGTCACGCCGCGCAGCTGACCCTTGGGCTACAACAGGCCCAGGCTGCCGGTGCCACCCTGATCCACGGCGGCGACCATGACGTCGCGCAGCGCTATCTGGCCCCCACCCTGCTGGATTGCTCGGACGTCAGCACTGTCTTGGACGAGCTGGAAATCTTCGGCCCGCTGCTCCCCGTCATCGCCTACGACGACCTGGACCAGGTCTTCGCCCGCATCGACGCCGGGCCCAAACCCCTGGCGCTCTATCTCTGGAGCAGGGATCGCGACGTCCAGCAGCGCGTCGCGATCCGGACGAGCTCCGGCAGTCTGGGCATCAACCTGTGCATGCAGCAGTACACCCAGCTCAACCTGCCCTTCGGGGGCGTCAACCACTCCGGACTGGGCAGCGCCCATGGTCTGGCCGGCTTCCGCACCTTCTCCCACGAGCGCAGCGTGATGAAGGCGGGCCCGCTGCTGGCGATCCGGCTCCTGTTCCCGCCCTACTCGCCCGCCAAGCTGCGCCTGGCCCGATGGGTCTCGCGCCTGGTCGGGCGGGGCTGACGTCCTGCGGCCATCGATAGCGGGTCCAGAACCCGGCGGGTCGACGAACAGGAGCCCGGGCTACGTCGGCGCCGGGCCCCGCAGTCCGGAAGTTCAGCGCGCCAGAGCCGCTTTGACCGCGGCGATGCCGGGGGTGGCGGAAACCGTTTGCACCCCGTCGAGCCACTGCTCCAGAACGGCTCCATCGCTTCTCAGGAAGTCGCGTACCGCCCGACGGGGATTGGTCTTCTCGTCCAGCACCCGGGCGGCCAGCTGGTTTTCCATGTCGATGGTGAAGCGCAGATTCGCCAGCAATCTCCCGACGTTGGGGCAGTAGCGGCCGTAATCCCGGCGGGTGCTGGTATGGACCGACGAGGCCCCCCGGTTCGCGCCCCAGACCTCTTCGCCACCGGCGAGATAGGCGATCCTGAAGCGGGTGTTCATCGGATGCGGTTCCCACGCCAGGAACACCACCCACTCGTTCAGCAATTCCTTGCGCTTCACGTGCGCCAGCATGGCGCTTTCGCTGGACTCGATGAGCTTGAATCCCCCGAGCCCGTAGGCGTTCTGGCTGATCATGGCCTGGATGCGCCGGTTGCCGTTGCCGCCCGGTGGCAGACCGTAGATCTCGTGATCGAACCGGTCGGCGTATTTGGCCAGGTCGGCGAAACTCCTGACGCCGGCGTCATAAACCTGCTGCGGCACGCCCAGGGTGTAGCGGGCGCCCTCCAGATTGACGCGCACCAGCTGGATGCGCTGGTCCTCCAGGTACGGCTTGAGGCGCGCGTCCATACTCGGCATCCAGGTGCCCAGAAAGACGTCGACGTTGCCCTCGGCCAGCGCCTGCAACGTGTCCGGCACGGACAGGCGCTGCACCTCGACCTGATAACCCAGGGCGCTGAGCACGTAGCGCGCGGTGGCGGTGGTGACCTGAACGTCCGTCCATCCCGTATCGGCGAATCTCACCACCCGGCAGGCCTCGGGCTCCACGGCAGCGGCAGCCTGGGCGGCGCCCAGCGTGATAGCGAGCAGGCAAAGGAGTCTTGGCAACATGAAATACCTCCGTGTCTCAAGGTAAAAGCATCATGGGAAGTGCCCGGATGCGACCCGGGCGAGCGATCCTGCGGCCAGCACGACCCGCTGTTCCGCCCGCGATCGCCGTACCTCGTAGCGAACCCCGCGCTCAGAGCCTGAACTGCCCGACCATCCCATTGAGTTGGCCGGCGAGACTCTTCAAGTCCTCGCTGGAGCGATGGATGCTCATGGCGCCCTCCGCCGCCCCGAGCGTCGCAGCCTGGATGTTGAGCAGGTTGCGATCCACCTCGCGGGCGACCTGCGTCTGTTGTTCGGCGGCGCTGGCTATCACCACGTTCTGATCATTGATCGCGGCGACGCGCTCGGCGATCCGCTCCAGGGCCTTACCGGCTTCGGCGGTGGACCGCTGGGACACCTTCGCCAGGTCCGCGCTTCGCGCCATGGCCCCCACGGCCTCGTCGGCACTGGCCTGGATGGCGACGATCATGGTCTCGATCTCGCCGGTGGAGTTCTGGGTGCGATGGGCGAGTGCCCGGACTTCATCGGCGACCACGGCGAATCCCCGGCCCTGTTCGCCGGCACGCGCGGCTTCGATCGCGGCGTTCAACGCGAGCAGATTGGTCTGCTTGGCGATGCCGCGGATCACCTCGAGCACGTCGCCGATGCTTCTGACGTGGCCTGCCAGACCATTGACCTTTTCCGTGGACACCGCCACCACCTCCGCCATGGAGTCGATCGTCGTCACCGACTCGCGCGCCTGGCCCAGGCCACGGCTGCTCTGCTCACGGGCGCTGGTCGAAGCCTTCAGGGTCGAGGCGGCGTTGCGGGCCACCTCCTCCACCGCGGCGGTCATCTGCGTGACCGCCGTGGCTGCCTGCTGCACCTCTTCCTTCTGGCGCGCCAGCGCCGCATTGCTCCGATCGGTTTCCAGGCTGAGGCCGTTGGCCGCCAGCGTCAGCTGACCGGAGGCACTGCCTATCGCCTGGAGGGTGCCATGCAGACTGTCCTGCATCCGGGACAACGCGACCAGCAGCTGACCGACCTCGTCCGCACCCTCGCTCTGTAGCCGGTGCGTCAGGTCGCCGGCCGCGATGCGTTGCGCGCTCTGGACCGCGCGGCGCAACGGAACGGCGATCAGCCGAGCGATGAGCGAGCCGAAGGCCAGGGCCAGGACGATGGCCAGGATCACGGCCGCTGCCAGTTGCCACTTCAGCGACAGCAAGCCGTCCTTGGCCGCCGCCACGCTGCTGGCCGACGAGGTGGCGTTGTGCTCGGTGAGCACCTTCAGCGCCGCCATCACCTGCTGGTAGCGGGGGAAGGTCTCGCTGAGCATCAAGGTCCTGGCGGCGAACAGATCGCTGCGCGCGAGGTGCTCTTCCAGCGTCTGCGCACTCGCCAGATAGGCGGGCAACGTCGTTCCCAGCTGGGCGATCCCCGCTCGCTCGTCGGCCTCGCCGGGCGCGGCGTCGGCGTACGAGGCGATGAAGCCCTCCAGCGCCGTGCGGGCCGTCGCGATATCGGCAACGATGCCCTCGCGCACCTTGGGATCGCTGCCGAAGCCGGACGTCGCCAGCAGTCGATACAGATCGCGATTGTGTTCGATGGCCTGCTTCTGCACGTCGCCCAACTGGTTGATCTTGCCGAGGTCGGCGAACACCAGGGTCAACTGCTGCCCCAGGCTCTCCGCACCGACGAGTCCGAGCCCGCCCACCAGCAGGGTCATCAGGGCACAGCAGGAAAAGGCGACGAACAGCTTTTTCGCGAGGGTCAGCTGGGAAAAGCGCATGGCCTGTCCTTCCGGCGTTCAGGTACTCACCGGCGTCGTAGTGATGACACAGCGATTCGGTAGCCGAAACCCGCGCGGGCGGCTGACACCTTGCCCCCGCTGGCTCGACTACCACGGATAAAAAAGCGCGGCCGTTCCACTGCGATGGCGACCACGCTGCCCCAGAAGCGGGGCTAAGCCCTGGAAACCAGGCGGTCCAGGTCCAGGCTGGCGATGCTGGGCAGACAGAGATCGGCGGCCGGCGCCAGCGTTTCCTGGGTGCCCGTGCCGGTCAGAACGCCCACCCGTAACCCGGCGCCGCCCGCCTTGGCCATGGCCATGTCGTGCAGGTTGTCGCCGATCACCGCGATCTCGCCGACCGGCACGCCCACCACGGCGGAGAACTGCAGCAGCATGCCCGGCTCCGGCTTCCATCCGTAGCCGCTGTCGTAACCCGCGACGAAGGCCACGAAGTCGCTGATACCGAACACCTCGAGCATCAAGCGGATGGCGGTTTCGCTGTCGCTGCTGGCGATACCTATGGCGATGTCCCGCTCGTGCAGCGCCTTGAACAGGGCGAACAGATCGCTCACCGGCACCGCCTGCCTGGCACTCTGCTGGAACAGCTCGTCCAGGGTCTGGGTGAGAGCGGTCAGCGGATAGGGGCAACCCGCCCGCACCCAGGTGCGGGCGATTTCCTCGGTGTTGCCCGAGGCGAACAGGCTGTCCGCGGTCGTCAGGCCGGTCGTACTGTCGACCCCGCCGATGGCCAGGAGGCGTGCCTCGAGCGCCGCGTCGCCAGCGGCGGCGATCTTGGCGGCACGCCGGTTGGTCGGTCCCCAGGACTGGTGGTAGTCGATCAGGGTGCCATCCTTGTCGAACAGGATGGCTTTGATGGGCGTCGTGGTTTTCATCGGATGAGTTTCACGTCCTTGGCGCCGGCGAGCAGCAGGATGAGTCTGACGATCAGCAGACAGGCGCCGACCGTGGCCATGATGCATACGGAAAAGGCCGCCGCCTGGTTCATGGCGCCGCGGTCGGAGAGTTGCAGTACCGCGACCGAAGCGATCTGGGTGGACGGCGTGATGAGGAAGATCAGCGCGGAGAGCGAGACCATGGCGCGCATGAAGTAGAACACCCAGACCCCGAGCAGCGTCGGCCAGAGGATCGGCAGGGTGACCTTGCGCAGGGTCCGCAGGACTCCGGCACCCAGCATGCGCGAGGCTTCGTCATAGCTCTTGCCGACCTGGGTCAGGCTGGTGTTGGTGATGAGGAATGCCTGGCTGTGGTTGTAGTAGACGTTGAGGATCACCATCGACAGCAGCGTGCCGTAGAGCACGTGCAGCGGATTGACCGGGTTGTTCAGCATCAGCACGTAGCCCAGCCCGAGCACCATGCCCGGCACCGCCGAGGGCAGGATCGCCAGCAGCGACAGCAGCGGCGTGGTCGGGCCGGGGAACTTGGTGACCACGATGGCCCCCAGCCCCGCGATGATCACGCCGACGGTGGCGGTGAGGGTGGCGATCAGGATGCTGTTCCACAGCGGCGTGATGCCATCGGCGAAATCGAAGGCGTAGTGCTTGAAGGTCGGCGTCAGGTTGTAGGGCCAGAGGGTGACGAAGCTGGTCACCACCACGATGCCGACGATGCTCAGCATGATCGCGGCGAAACCATAGAGATACAGGCCGAAGCCCAGGTCACGCGGGCGATCCGGGCGCGGCTCCAACGGCCTTGACTGGGGCGCGATCAGCGAGGTCTGCCGCCGGGTGATGCGCTTTTCGAGAACCTTGGCGATCACCGCCGGGATCAGCAGCACGACGCCGATCACCGCGCCCAGGGCGAACTGCGCCTGGCCGATCACCTGGTTGTACATCTCCGTCGCCAGCACGTTGAAGTCACCGCCGATCAGCATGGCGTTGCCGAAGTCGGTGAGCACCAGGGTGAAGCAGACGAAGCAGGCCGCGGCCAGGCCGTAGAGGGTCGGTGGCAGGGTGACCGTGCGGAAGGTCCGCCAGTGACCGGCGCCCATCACCCGCGCGCTCTCGTAGGGCCGCGCATCGGCGATGGCGAGGGCGGCGGACAGGATCAGGAAGGCGTAGGGGAAGGCATAGAAGAGATTGGCGGTGACGATCCCGTGGAATCCATAGATGTTGATGTCCAGGCCCAAGTAGCGATTGACGGCGCCATTGCGACCGAACAACAGGATCAACCCCTGGCCCTGCACCAGCGACGGCGCGAACAGCGGCATCAGGGCGACCAGACGCAGGAAGCCCTTGCCCCTGACCAGGGTGCGCTGCAACCCATAGGCGTAGCCATAGGCCAGGAGGATGACCAGGACCGTGGTGAGGCCGGCCATGCCGACGCTGTTGCCGATCAGGCCCCAGAAGCGGGCGCTGGCGAAGGCAGTGGTGAAGTTGGTCAGGCCTGTCCCGGTGGGCGTCTCGGTGCTGCGGACCAGGATGGTGGCGATCGGCATCACCAGGAACAGCAGCAGCCCCGCCAGGACCAGACCGCTCAGCGCCCCGCGCACCAGCCGATCCTCACCGGCGCGCTTCCTGGGCAGGCGCGTGGCGGAGGCGCGCTCGGGAATGTCGACGCTGCTCATGACAACCTCCGCAGCGACATCATCGGCAGGTGCATGGAGATCAGGTCGTCCAGGCGTACCGGGGCTCTCCGGCCATGCAGTTCGGCGACCAGCGCACCGCCCCCCGAGGCCGGTTCCATGGTCACCCGGGTGAGATTGCCGAGGTAGGAAATCTCGGTGACCCGCCCCGCCACCACGTTCTCACCGGAGCGCTCCACGTTGCCCAGTTCGATGTGCTCGGGTCGCAGACACACCCGGGAACGTCCCTGGGTGCCGGCATCCCGCAGGCGCAGGGGAATCTGGCCGAGCCAGGTCCGACCGGCGCCGTCGGTTTCCACGTCGAGGAAATTCATCCGGCCGATGAATTCGGCGACGAAGGGCGTCCTGGGCCGCTCATAGAGCTCGTCCGGGGTACCGGCCTGCTCGATCTTCCCATTGCGCATCAGCACCACCAGGTCGGCCATCGCCAGCGCCTCCTCCTGATCGTGGGTCACCATGATGGTGGTGATGCCGAGCTTTTCCTGGACCGCCTTGATCTCGCTGCGGAGTTCCTCGCGGACCTTGGCGTCGAGCGCGGAAAGGGGCTCGTCGAGCAAGAGCAGCGACGGCCGCGGGGCGATCGCCCGGGCCAGGGCGATGCGCTGCTGCTGCCCACCGGACAGCTGATGCGGCAGCTTGTCGGCGTGGGCCTCCAGGTGCACCATCCTCAGCATGGCCGTGACCCGCTCGGCCATTTCGGCCTTCTTCCAGCCCCGGCATTCCAGGCCGTAGGCGACGTTCTGCGCGGCCGTCAGCGTCGGGAAGAGCGAGTAGGACTGGAAGACGATGCCGAAGTTGCGCTCCCTGGCGGTAGTACTGAGCACGTCCTTGCCATCGATCTCGATGCCGCCGTCGCTGGCCTCGTCGAGCCCGGCGATGATGCGCAACAGCGTGGTCTTGCCGCAGCCGGACGGGCCGAGGAAGCAGACGAACTTGCCCGAGGGGATGTCGAGCGACACCCCGTCCAGGGCGGTGAGATGGCCGAAGCGCTTGGTCACGCCGTCGATTGAGAGTTTCATGCTGCCTCCTGAGGCCCGTGCTTAGCGCTCGTACTTCTTCTGCCAGGTCGAGATGATGTCGGCGCGTTCGGCTCCGGCCTTGGCGAAATCCACCGGATAGAGCACCTTGGAGACGTCGGCCGGCAGCCCCGCCTCGCGGAAGTTCTTCGGCATCTCGCCGCCGGGGATGGTGACGATGGCCTTCCACTTGTAGTAGGCGTTGGCGGCGGCGGGACTGACCGTCCAATCGAGGAAGCGCTTGGCGGCCGCCTGGTGCTTGGAGGCCGCCACCAGGCCATTGGCCTCCAGCTCGTTGCCAGCCCCTTCCGCCGGAATCACCATGGTGATCGGATAGCCTTCGGCGATGTTCTTGATGGCCCGCAGGTCGAAGGAGATCCCCACGCTGTACTCGCCGGCGGAGGCAACGTTGCAGGGGCGCGAACCCGACTTGATGTACTGGGCGACGTTCTTGTCCAACTGGTCGAGGAAGCTCCAGCCCTTCTCCGGTCCCATCATCTGCAGCAGCGAGGCGATCTGCACGTAACCGGTTCCCGAACTCGCCGGGTTGGGCATCACCACCTCGCCCTTGAACGCCGGCGCGGTCAGGTCCTTCCACGAGGTGGGCATGGGCAGGCCCTTCTGCTTGAGCCGCTCGTTGTTGACGCAGAAGGCCGCCATGTAGCCGGTCACGGCGAACCACTTGCCTTGCGGATCGCGAAATTGCGTCGGTACCGCCTCGATGCCCTTGGGCTGATAGGCCGCCAGCGTCGTGGCGATGCGCGGATCGACGATCGAGGACGCGGCCACCCCCCAGATCACGTCATGCCGCGGATTGGCCTGCTCGGACAGGATGCGGGCCACCAGATCGCCGGTGGACAGCCGCAGCATCTGGATGTCCAGATCCGGCATGGCCTTCTTCGCCTCGGCCAGGAAGGCCGCGGCCTCGTCCTCTTCGTAGGCGGTGTAGACCGTGATGCTTTCGGCCAACGCGGAGCCGGCGAACGTCAGGAGGGCAACGGACAAGGCGGTGCGGCGAAGACTTACGAGATAGCGCATGGTGACTCTCCAGAGCGAGGTGAGGTATCGGCGTTTGGATGAGGCAGGCATTAAAACGTAGCTTTATGAAATATCTGTCACTGTTTTTTGTTGTTTTTAAGACATTATTGACCGAGTGGATATTTTTTTTTGATCGTTTGTCGCTTTTGGATAAAACTGTTCGCTTTAGGTCCGGAAGCGACCAGGCGCCGAGCGCGTCGCGCCGATCCTCCCTGGGTCGTCTGGCCCGCGAAACGGCCCCGTCTCGAGGTACACATGCGCAGCCCCCTCCCCCTGCCTTCCCAGCCCGGCGAGCTCGCCGAATCCGGCAAGAAGGCGCGGCGCCAGCAGGCGCTGCTACTGTTGCTGGAGACCGCCGGCTACGTCTCGGTGGAAGAACTCGCGGAGCGCTTCCAGGTGACCACCCAGACCGCCCGCCGGGACATCGCCGACCTGTCGGCGACCGGCCGGGTGCGCCGCCATCACGGCGGTGTCGCCCTCGCCCCGGCCATCGACGTGGTCACCTACCGCCAACGCCGCGTCGACCGCATCGAGGCCAAGCGTCGCATCGCCCAGCGGGTGGCCACCCTGGTACCGGATGGGGCGGCGATCTATCTCGACTGCGGCACGACGTGCGAAGCCATCGCGGAAGCCTTGATCCAGCGCACCGGGTTGAAGGTGGTGACCTGCAACCTGCGCGCGGCCTGCCTGCTGGGTGACCAGACCGACTTCACCATCGCCGTACCCGGCGGCTTCGTACGCAACGCCGACGGCAGTGTCTTCGGCGAGGATGCGGCGGAATTCATCAGGCGTTTTCGCTTCGATCTGGCGATCATTTCGGTGAGTGGGGTGGAGCTGGACGGCCGGCTTGCCGACGATGACTACCAGGAAGTCGCCCTCGCCCGCATCGCCATCGGCGTCTCCCACCAGGTGATGCTGGCCGTCGACGCCCACAAGTTCGGTCGTAGCGGCCTGGTGGAACTGGGCGATCTGGAAGACGTTTCCGTGCTCATCACCGACGCCTTGCCGCCAGCCCCCTTGTCGGCGGTTCTGGACGAGAACGACGTAGCCCTGCACACCTGCTGACCCCGTGAGTCGACCGCAGGCGTCCGCTTGCGGACGTCGCGGTCGGCGTCCCGTTCAAGAGCGCGCGCGTCGATGGCGAGACCAGCCCGCTACCGATCCAGGCAGCTCATCCACGGCGCCGGAGCCCCGCGAGAAGACCGATCACCACGATCAGGGTCGTCGTTCAGCGCGGCGGCCGGAAGTCCGCCGGCGTCAACGCGTAGCGGCGCAACTTGACGTAGAGCCCGGCCCGGGAGATGCCGAGCTGGGTTGCGGTTTGCCGCAGGTTACCGCCAGTCCGTTCCAAGGTGGCGCGGATCAGATCGCGCTGGCTCAGCTCCAGCGGCGTCTAGCCGTCGGCCGAACCCGCCGTGGGCGCGGCGTCGGTCGACAGGCTGGGCGGCAGGTCGGTTGGCAGGATGAGCGCGCCCTGGGCCAGATTCATCGCCCGCTCGATGACGTTCTCCAACTCCCGCACGTTACCGGGCCAGCCGTAGCTCATGAGCAGCGCCAGGGCCTCATCGGCGATCGCCAGCGGCGGGCGCTCCAGGTGACGCCCCAGCCGCTTGAGCAGGATGCTCACCAGCAGCGGGATGTCTTCGCGGCGCTCGCGCAGCGCTGGTACCTGCAGGGTGAGCACGTTGAGGCGATAGAAGACGTCTTCGCGAAAGCTGCCACTCATCACCCCCTGGGTCAGGTCGCGGTGGGTAGCGGCGATGACCCGGACGTCCACCGCCAGGGCCTGCTTGGCACCGACCCGGGTCACCTCCCCCTCCTGCAGCACCCGCAGCAGGCTCACCTGGGCCTCCAGGGGCATGTCGCCGATCTCATCGAGGAACAGCGTGCCTCCGTCGGCCAGCTCGAACTTGCCCGCCGCACCGCCGCGAGCGGCCCCGGTGAAGGCTCCCGCGACGTGGCCGAACAGCTCGCTCTGCACCAGATCGCGGGGGATGGCGCCGCAATTCACTGCGACGAAGGGGCCCTGACGCCGGGCGCTGGCATTGTGGATGGCTTGGGCGAACAGCTCCTTGCCTACGCCGCTCTCGCCCAGTACCAGCACCGTGGCCTCGCTGCGACTGGCGGTCTGCGCCAGCCGCAAGGCGTTCTGCAATGCTGGCGAGCGGCCCTGGATATCGTTGAAGGTGTAACGCGCCCGGGTACCCAGCAGTTGGCGGGTGTTCTCGCGGATGCGGCGATTCTCCCGCAGCGACAGTACCCAGCCGCGGGCAATGGGCGCGGCCGATGCCAGGCATGGCAGGCCGCTGCCGTCCGGTAGCCGCAGGGTGAGCTCGCGATCCTGGCGCTCCCAGCGGCGATCCAACCAAAGGTCGAGGTCGATGTCCTGAGCAATGAAACGGGCGAACGGCTGCCCGCGCTGTGGATCGTCCAGCTGCAGCAGGCGGCGGGCGTAGCCATTCAGGTTACGGATGCGGCGGTCATCGTCGAGCAGGATGACACCCTCGTTGAGCACTTCCAGCACCCGCTGCTGCTCGTCCAGCAACGCGGTGAGCGCCAGCTGGCGGGAGATCGCCTCCGCTGCCGCCTGCACCGTGCCGAGGGTATGGCAATGAAAGTTGCCTATCGCCGCCGTGAGGGTCAGAGCACCGAGCAACCGTCCCTGGGTATCGCGAACCGGCGCCGAGGCGCAATGCATCCGCCGCTCGCGTAGCTCGCGCTTGAAGTTCTCGCTAGCCAGGACGAACACCAGCCGCTGCTCACGCAGTGCCAGCCCAGTGCAGTTGGTACCCTGCACCGACTCCAGCAAGCGGCTGCCCAAGGGCGTGAGATCCGCCCCGCAGGCGGCCAGCGTCACCCCGTCGGCATCCGCGAGGTTGAGGTGCCCATTCGGGTTGTAGCGCAGGAGGTCGGTCATGACCGGCGCAGCGATATCCAGCAACTCGCGCTGCGACTCCAGCCGTAGCGCCAGATCACGCGAATCCACGAACTCATAGTGGAACTCCTCCGCGGCGATGCGCGCCGCACGGCTGCGCAGCCAGGACGCCCGGATAACCGGTCTCACCTGAGCCAGTTCATCCGCGCCCGCGAGGCAGGCCGCCCAGGCGGCATCGAGCTCACGCTTGACAGACTCGGCGATCGTCGGCCGCTGCAGTTCGGTGACGAACTGCAACTCAGGCGTCAGTTCGTCCGCCGTCATCCGCTCATGCATTTCCCTCTCCTTGCCCAGGCTTTGGACATGTCCAGGTGGACATGTCTTTTTTATAGACACGAACCGGGGCTGGCAAGGGCCACAGGGCGCTCCAGCGCTGCGTTTCCGGCTCTGGCATGGCCGTTGCTCCTAGCGTTTTGGGCCTATCGCCCCTACAACAACCATAAGAGGAAGCCTCATGCCCCAGACCAAGTCCGCCCTTTCCCTTGGCCTCATCGGCACCGGTCGGATGGGTACCTTCCACGCCACCGCCCTCGCCCAGCACCTGCACGGCGCGCGCCTGGTGGCCCTGGCCGATCCAGCGCCCGGTGCCGCTGCCCGACTCGGAGACGCCCTGGACGTCGCCCACCGCCATACCGATCCGCAGGCGTTGATCGACGATTCGGCCGTGGAGGCCGTGGTGATCGTCGCGCCCGCCCGCAGTCACGCCGAACTGGTGATCGCCGCCGCCCGGGCCGGCAAGCCGGTGTTCTGCGAAAAACCCATGGCCGTGACCCTGGAAGAAGCCGACCGGGCCATCGCCGCGTGCGCCGAAGCGGGCGTCGCCCTGCAGGTGGGCTTCAATCGGCGCTTCGCCACCAGCTTTCGAACCGCTCGCGAGCTGATCACCCAGGGACGCATCGGCACGCCTCAGCTGCTGCGCTCGCTCACCCGCGATCCGGCACTGCACAATCCGGCGGCGGTGAAGCCCTGGACCATCTTCCTGGAAACCCTGATCCACGATTTCGATACCCTCAATTTCTTCAACCCAGGCGCCCGGGCGACCCAGGTGTACGCGGTGGCCGACGCCCTGGTACGTCCCGACTTCCGCGACCAGGGGCTGCTGGATACCGCGGTGGTCACCGTTCGCTACGACAATGGCGCGATCGCCACCGCCGAGGCGAATTTCCAGGCGGTGTACGGCTACGACGTGCGCGGCGAGGTGTTTGGCAGTGCCGGCATGCTGACCGCCGGCGACGCCCGTACCAGCGAGCTGCTCTGCTACGGCGCCGAGGGCATCAGCCAGACCACCCAGCGCTCCGACGCCGAGCTGCTGCGTGACGCCTATCTGGCCGAACTGCGTGCCTTCGTCGACGCCGTGCGCCAGGGTACGCCGGTGCCGGTCGGAGGTACCGACGCCCGGGCCGCGTTGGCCATCGCCCTGGCCGCCATCGAGTCGGTGAAAACCGGCCAACCGGTCGCCGTCGCGGAGTGAAGCCATGACCTCGTCCCCCTTCATCCTGGCGGTCAGCGCCGAAATGGTCTTTCTCGATCTGCCCTTCGTCGAGCGCGTCCGCCGCCTGCATGCCTTGGGCTTCGCCGTGGAAATCTGGGACTGGACCCGCCATGACATCGACGCCCTGGCCGCCACCGGCGCGCGCTTCACCTCGATGACCGGCTACGTCTCCGGTGACCTGGTCAGCGTCGAGGGTCGCGCCGCCCTGCTCGCCAGCGCTCGGGAATCCCTGGTCGTGGCCGAGCGCCTCGGCTGTCCCTCGCTCAACCTGCACGGCACCGGCCTGGACGGTCGCGGCCTGCCGGTTAGTCCCCTGACGGCGGTGAGCGGTGGCCAATGGTTGGCCGCCGCTACCACCCTGGCGGACCTCGCCCGTCTGGGTGCGATCGCCGGCAAGGTCTTCCTGCTGGAAAATCTCAACACGGCCGTGGATCACCCGGGCGTTCCCTTCGCCCGTGCCGAAGACACCCTGGCCCTCGTCGAGGCCGTTGCCAGCCCTCACCTTCGCCTAAATCTGGATCTCTACCATGCCCAGATCGGCGAAGGGAATCTGATCGAACTGATTCGCCGTGCCGGACCGGCCATAGGGGAGATCCAGGTAGCCGACGTCCCCGGACGCTGCGAACCGGGGACCGGCGAGATCCACTATCCGGCGATCGCCCGGGCACTCGCGACGCTCGGCTATCGCGGGGTGGTCGGCCTCGAAGGCTGGGCCGCTGAAGGTGATACCGAGCGTGCCCTGGAGCGTTTCAGAACGGCCTTCACCCTGTAACTCCAGTGCGACTCTCCGATTCGAACAACAACAAGAGGAATCATCCATGACGCTTCGCAACCTGCTCTGTGCCGCCTTCGCCTTCGCCTTGATGCCTTTCGCCCTCGCCGACTACCGCATCGGCGTCAGCATCGCCAAGGTCGACGATAACTTCATGACCTATGTGCGTCGCAACCTCGAAGAGGCCGGCAAGGCCGAGAAGGTCAGCATCCAATTCGAAGACGCCCAAGGCGACGTCGTGCGCCAACTGAACCAGGTACAGAGCTTTCTGGCGCAGCACGTGGACGCGGTGATCGTGCTGCCGGTGGATACCGCTGCCACCGTCAACATCACCCGCGCCGCTACCACGGCCAAGATTCCGCTGGTCTACGTCAACCGGCGCCCGGACGATCCCAAGCTTCCTGAAGGCGTAGTGGCCGTGGCTTCGGATGACCTGCAAGCCGGGCAGCTACAGGGACAGTTCATCGCCAAGCAACTGAACGGCAAGGGCAATATCGCGCTGATCATGGGCGAGCTGACCCAGAACGCCACCCGCGGCCGCTCCGAGGGCCTCAAGGAAGCGCTCAAGGCTTATCCCGACATCAAGGTGGTCGCCCAGCAGAACGCCGATTGGGACCGCAGCAAGGGCATGGACCTGACCAGCAACTGGCTGACGGCCGGGACGTATTTCGATGCCATCGTCGCCAACAACGACGAGATGGCCATCGGCGCCGCCATGGCGTTGCAGCAGGCCGGCAAGACCAAGGGCGAGGTACCGGTGGTGGGTGTGGATGGGCTTCCCGACGGCCAGGCGGCGATCAAGCGCGGGCTGCTGGCGGCCTCGGTGTTCCAGGACCCGCGGGGTCAGGCGCTGCAGGCGGTGCAAGCGGCGCTCAAGATGATCCGCAAGGAACAGCTCCAGGCGGATGTCTGGGTGCCCTATGAACTGATCACGGCCGATAATCTGGCGACCTACGCAGCGCGCTTCAAATAGCGACTGGCGGCGCGCCAGCCTGAACGCGGTAGCGTCCCGACGGCGTACGGGGCGCTGCCGGAAAAGCGGGATCGCACTGGCAGGACGCCCCGCGAAGACGGAAGACGACCTGCCGTGGCAACCCCAGCACCGCGTCCAGTACTGGAAAAGGCGTCAGCGATCGTCTCGTGCACCCCTGCAGCGCTCGCCTCCGTCATTTCCAGTCCTTTACCAGCGATCTGAAGTAGAGGGTGAAGATCAGTCGCACATCCATGAGCGGCGCGAAGATGTCTTGGTCACGCAGGATGCCTGCCAGCGTGCCGGAAAAGAGGCTGTGCAACTGCAGGCTAGCGCCTCTCGGTGTCACGCCGCCCTGCAGGCGCTGCCGTTGGCCGTCGAAGAGGCGCTCGACGAGCGCCAGGAATTCGCGGGTCAAGGCATTCTCCCGCTGCTGCACTTCGTGCAATTCCTGAGTGAATTCGCAGCGGTGCATGAGGATGGTCATGACACGCCGCTCCCGTCCCGGCTGAACGAATTTCTCCATGCACTCCACGCACAGCTCGTACAGCCTTATCAGGCAGTCGCCCTCCCCGTCGGCACTCAACTGCTGGGTGAACTCATCGAGCGGAATGCGGATGCGATTGAGCATCTGATGGACCAGCTGCGCCTTG
Organism: Pseudomonas oryzihabitans; assembly: GCA_036946245.1. Classification (GTDB taxonomy): domain Bacteria; phylum Pseudomonadota; class Gammaproteobacteria; order Pseudomonadales; family Pseudomonadaceae; genus Chryseomonas; species Chryseomonas oryzihabitans_G. The sequence continues at coordinate 2,768,473 of JAQIJM010000001.1, read as the reverse complement.
TCCGCGAAGTGCCAGTACACCGCTCCGCGGGTGACTCCACACTCTCTGGCGATCATTTCGAGGCTGGTGCGTGATACTCCATTGGCGAGAAACAATGCCTCAGCTCCATCCAGGATGGCCTGCCGGGTTTGCTCAGCGTCTTCCTTCGTACGGCGCATGGGTATCTCGTCTCAGAGGCGTCAATTTCGTCAGTCTAACGCTTAGATCGCCTTTTACAAACAATCCTGTATGTATGCTCTCGCAGATCACCTCCCGCATTCTCGCGGGCGGCATGCTCGCCGGTCCCGGGAACTGCCTGGATGCCATTTGCCTGGTTAGGGATGACGGACAGCGGCGGGAGAAAGAACAGGAAGAGAGCCTTCTCTTCCTGGTGGACTCAATGTCTATCTGAAAGCGACGCAGGGAAACGCCGCTCCTACCGCTACGCGAGTCCAAAATCCCTGGGCAACGCGGTAGGCATGAGCGGCCGCGCTGCCTGTGTTGCCGAGTTCAGCGGCAATCAGGCTCCCATCCAACGCCTGAACAGCACGCTGGCATTCACCCCGCCGAAACCGAAGCCGTTCGACAGCGCATATTCGATCGGCATCTGGCGTGCCTGCAGGGCGACGAGGTTCAGGCCTTCGGCGGCCGGGTCGGGATGGTGCAGGTTCAGCGTCGGCGGCACGACCTGATCGCGTAGGGCGAGCACGGTGAAGATGGCCTCGATACCGCCCGCGGCGCCCAGCAGGTGGCCGGTGCTCGACTTGGTCGAGGTGATGGCGACCGGGGAATCGGTGCCGAAGAGCGCCCGGATGGCCGCCAACTCGCCCTTGTCGCCCACCTGGGTGGAGGTGGCGTGGGCGTTGATGTGCTGAACGTCCGCGGGGCTGACCCCGGCTTGACGCAGGGCCTGGGTCATGGCACGGCGGGCGCCGCTGCCGTCTTCCGGGCCGGCGGTGAGGTGATAGGCATCGGCACTGGTGCCATAGCCCACCAACTCGGCCAGGGGCCTGGCGCCGCGTGCCAAGGCATGCGCCAACGTCTCGATCACCAGCAGGCCCGCGCCTTCGGCCATGACGAAGCCGTCGCGATCCCGGTCGAAAGGCCGCGAAGCTTCCTGTGGCCGCTCGTTGAACCCGGTGGACAGGGCGCGGGCCACGGCGAAGCTGCCCAGGCTGACACGGTTGATGGCGGCCTCGGCACCCCCGCAGAGGGCGATGTCGGCCTCGCCGCTGCGGATCAGCCGGGCGGCGTCGCCGATGGCCTGGACACCCGCGGCGCAGGCGGTGATGGGCGCCCCCAGCGGACCCCGGAAACCGTGCTGGATGGACACGTTGCCCGCAGCCATGTTGGCGAGGAAGGACGGTGCGGTGAAGGGCGAGAGGCGGCGCGGGCCGCGCGCATCGGTGGTCCGTACCGCCTCGGCGATGGCACCGAAGCCGCCGACCCCGGAGGCGATGATGGTCGCCGTCCGCTCGCGTTGCGCCTCGCTGGCCGGTCGCCAGCCGGCCTGGTCGAGCGCTTCCTTGGCCGCCACCAGGGCGAACTCGATGAAGCGATCCATCTTCTTCAGGTCCTTGGCGGCGATGGCCACCAGGGGATCGTAGCCCGCTTCCGGATCTGCGGCGCGGTCGGGAACCTGACCGGCGATGAGACTGCCCACGCCGTCGCTGACCTCGGCCGGCAACAGGCTGAGTCCCGAGCGACCGGCCAGCAGCCGCGCCCAGACGGCCGCGGTACCGCAGCCCAGGGGACTGACGGTACCCACACCGGTCACCACGATGCGTGTTCTGTCGTTGCCTTGCATTGCATCACCTCTTTTCTCGATGGACGAGGCGCCCGCAGGCGGCCTCCGGTCTTGTTCGCGCTCGATCGCGGCGCAGGTGCAAGGTCGGTGTCCGCTGGACTGGACCTTGCGGCGTTGATCCTGATCGTTTCCCGCAACGGTCTAGGACAGGTCTTCCGAGCGCCCCTCCGCCAAGGCGTTCTTGCCCGCATCCGGAGCACGGAAGTTGCTGGCCACAGGAAGGGTGTTCACGGGCACGCACAGCGCTGCGGTGACCAGAGCCAGAGCGATGTGGCACAGATAAAGGGGATCGAAGTCGGCGCGTTGCAGGCTGGCACCGCCGAGCAGCAGGACGGTCAGAGCGACCCCCATGACCGATCCGATCTGGCGGATGGCCTGATTGACGGCGCCCCCCACCCCATAGTGCTCCGCCGCCAGGCCACTGACCGCCGCGCCCGCCAGCGAAGGCATCACCAGGCCGACGCCCACGCCACTGAGCACCATGCCCGGCAGCCATTGCGTCAGGTAGGCGGGCTCGAGCCCTGGCACCAGGAGGAACCACAGTCCGCTCATGGCGTAGACCAGGCATCCGCTCAGCAACAGCGGACGGTGGCCATAGCGGCTCGCTACCCGGCCCGACAGTGCCGCGGTGGGTACCACCAGCAGCGGTCCCGGCATCATGGCCAGACCGGCCAGGGGCAGCGGGTACTTCCAGATCGCGCTCATGTAGAAGAAGAAGGCGAAGAACATCATAGAGAACGCGATACCGAAGCTCAGAGTCGCGAGGTTGACGTAACGGTAGGTGCGGTGGTGAAACAGGCGCAGGTCCACCAGCGGAGCCGCGGTAGAGCGCGCCCAGACGACGAATCCGCCCAGGCACGCCAACCCGACGCCCAGCGCGCCCAGCAGCGCCTGCCGTGACCAGGCCGGAGAGTCGGACTGCACGAGGGCTAACGCCAGGGCACCGATGCCGACCACCAGCAAGCCCATGCCCACCAGGTCCAGCGGCCGCCCCTCGGTCTGTCGCTTCGTCTCCGTCAGCAGCCTCGCTCCGCGCCAGAGCGCGAAGACGCCCAGGGGTACGTTCAGGTAGAACGCCCACTGCCAACCGAGCGAGGCGACGACGAAAGAGCCGAGGCTGGGACCGACGGCCGCGGCCAGGCCCCCGACCGCTCCCCACAGGCTTACCGCCACCGCCCGCTTGGTGACCGGAAAGGCGGCCAGCACCAAGGAGAGCGACGCGGGCGTGAGCAAGGCAGCCCCGATGGCTTGTGCCACCCTTGCCGCCACCAGCCACTCGACGGAACTCGCGAGGCCGCACGCAACGGACGCGCCCACGAACAGCCAGACCCCGGCGAGGAATACCTTCTTGCGACCATGCCGGTCCGCCAGGCCACCGGACGGAATGAGCATGGCCGCGTAAACGACCGTGTAGGCGTTGAGCACCCAGGAAAGGTCTGCCGGTGTTGCGTCCGGGAACCCGGCCCGCAAGGCGCTGAAGGCCGCGAACAGCATGGTGCCGTCCATGGCCACGAGAAACACCGCGATGGCGGCCACCCAGAATACCGGCCAGGGTGAAGCGATCGCGGTCGCTACCCCTATCGGTGCGTTTTCGCCGGGAAGCGGTGCCATCTCGGTAGGGGTGCTGTCCAGGTGGGTCATGGGAGGTCTTCGCTCAGTGGACTCAGGGGCATGTCCTGCAAGGCACGGGTGCCGCAGGTTGGCGCGGATCGGATCAAGCCAGCCCGAAGGTCTTTCGCAAGCCCTTCTCGACGGGACCGGCGGGCAGGAAGCGACGCAGCCTGGCCAGCAGCGTCGCCTCCCCTTTGGGCGTGTGCCGCATCCTCCAGGCGCCCAGCGCCGCCTCGACGATGGTGCTGGCCACACCCTCGGGATCGGGTGCCTTCTGAACCGCCTTTTGAATGGTCTGGGCGACCACGCCGAACTGCTGCTGGTATTCCGGGATCTTGACGGCGGTCTGGGGCGCATTGAGATCCAGGTTGGTCCGGGTGAACGAGGGCTCGACCAGGGCCACGCGAATCCCGAACTGGCGTACCTCGTGGTCCAGCGTTTCCGAGAGCCCTTCCACCGCATGCTTGGAGGCCGCATAGAGCGCCATGTATGGCGCCGGCAGGAAACCCAGCACCGAACTGACATTGACGATGCGTCCGGCGCCTTGCGCACGCATGTGCGGGAGCACCGCCTGGATCGTGCGCAGGAGGCCGAAGACGTTGGTGTCGAACAGGCTCCTGGCCTCACCGATCGACGTCTCTTCCAACGCGCCGAGCAAGGTCCCCCCGGCACTGTTGATCAGGACATCGATCCGCGCGGTCCGGGCGAGGATGGTCGCGACGCCACGCCGCACCGAGTCCTCGTCACGGACATCCATTTCGACGAGATCCACGCCGGGGATGGCTTGCGCGCGCTCCTTGTTGCGTACCGTGCCGAACACCCGGCACCCCCGCGCCGCCAACTGGATGGCGGTGGCGCGTCCGATGCCCGACGACACGCCTGTGATGAGAACGACTTCCGCTTTCGACATGTCAGTGCCTTTTCGTGGTGTAGCAGGGAGAGAAGGGATCAGCCTTGCGCCTGAGCGGGCTTGATCCTGAACCAGATGGCATACATCGCCGGCAGGAACACCAGGGTGAGCACGGTGCCCGCGAGGGTGCCGCCGATGAGGGTGTAGGCCAGGGTGCCCCAGAACACCGAATGGGTGAGCGGGATGAAGGCCAGTACCGCCGCCAACGCCGTGAGGATCACCGGCCGCGCCCGCTGGACGGTGGCCTCGACCACCGCCTGGAAGGGTGGCAGGCCGTCCCGCTCGTTCTGGTGGATCTGGCCGATGAGGATCAGGGTGTTGCGCATCAGGATGCCGGACAGCGCGATCAATCCGACCAGGGCATTGATGCCGAAGGGTTGCTGGAACAGGATCAGCGTGGGTACGACGCCGATCAGCCCCAGCGGACTGGTCATGAAGACCATGATCATCGCGGCCATGGAACGCACCTGCAGGATGATGATGAGCAGCGTCAGCGCGATCATGATCGGGAAGATCGGCAACATGGCGACGGAGGCCTTGCCGGACTCCTCGATGGCGCCCGCCTGCACGATTCGATAGCCCGCCGGCAAGCGGTCGATGATCGGCTGGAGTTGCTTGAGCACGGCGGTGGAAACGTCCGGCGGTTGCAGCTCTTCGGCGATGTCGCCGCGCACGGTGATGGTCGGCACCCGGTCGCGCCGCCGCAGGATGGGCTCTTCCAGCTGCACTTCCACGTCGCCGACTTGCGCCAGCGGAATGCGCTGTCCCTGAGCCCCGACCAGGGTGAGATCGCCCAGCCGCGCCGGATCGAGGCGCACGTCGCCCGCCGCACGGGCCATCACCTGGACGGTGCGGATGTCTTCGCGCACCGCCGTCACCGGCACGCCACTGAGCAGGAATTGCAGCTGCTGCGCCACGGCGCTCGAGCTCAGACCTATCGCCTGCAGGCGATCCTGCTGCAGCTTGAAGCGCAGCACCGGCGTACGGGTGCCCCAGTCGGTGTTGACCGTGCGCATCAGCGGACTGTCACGCATCACCTGCTCCACCTCGCCCGCGATCCGGCGCAGCACCTGGGGATCGGGACCGCTGACCCGGTAGGCGACCGGGAACGGCGAATAAGGACCGAACACCAGTTGGGTGACCCGCAGCCGTGCCTCGGGCGCAAGGCCTGCGGCGATGGCCTCGCGCAGGCGCAACTTGAGCGCTTCGCGGGCTTCGGGGTTGTCGGTGCGAATGATGATCTTGGCGAAGGACGGGTCCGGCAGCTCGGGACTCATGGCCAGGAAGAAGCGCGGCGCACCCTGCCCGATGTACGAGGTCACGATGCGAGCGTCGTCCTGGCGGGCGAGCCAGGCCTCGACCTTGGCCGTCGCCCGCTCGGTCTCGGTGATCGAGGTGCCATAGGGCATCTGCACCTCCACCATCACCTCGGGACGATCGGAGATGGGGAAGAACTGCTTCTTGACGATGGCCATGCCCAGGATGGCGCCGACGAACAGGGCGACTACCAGTATCGCGACCACCCACTTGCGCGCGATCACCTGGCCGAGCACTCGGCGAAAGCGGTTGTAGCGCGGCGTGTCGTAGAGAGCGGTATGGCCGCCTTCGACGGTCCTGGTTTCCGGCAGCAGCTTCACCCCGAGGTAGGGCGTGAACACCACCGCCACGACCCAGGAGGTGATCAGCGCGATGCCGACGATCCAGAACATGTTGCTGGTGTACTCACCCGCGGTCGAGCGGGCGAAACCGTTGGGCATGAAGCCCACGGCCGTCACCAGGGTGCCGGCCAGCATGGGGGCGGCGGTGTGACTCCAGGCATAGGCCGACGCCTTGACGCGGCTATAGCCCTCCTCCATCTTCACCACCATCATCTCGATGGCGATGATGGCGTCGTCCACCAGCAGACCCAGGGCCAGGATCAACGAGCCCAGGGTGATGCGATCGAAATTCTTGCCGGTGGCGGCCATGATCAGGAAGACCGCGGCCAGCGTCAGGGGCACCGCAGCGGCGACCACGATGCCCACCCGCCAGCCCATGCTGACGAAACACACCACCATGACCACCAGCAGCGCGACGAAGAACTTGACCATGAACTCGTCGACCGACGAGGCGATGTTGACCGCCTGATCGGTCACCTTGGTCAGACTCATGCCCAAGGGCATTTCCGCGTTTATGGCGCCGACTTCGCTTGCGAGCGACTTGCCGAGATCCAGGCCGTTCCAGCCGTCGCGCATGACGACGCCGAGCAACAGGGCGGGCTCGCCGCCGCTACGGATGACGAAGGTCGCCGGGTCTTCGTAGCCGCGTTTGACCGTGGCGATGTCCGCCAGCTTGAGGGTCCTGCCGTTGACGATCACCGGGGTGTCGCGAATGGCATCGAGCTGGTCGAAGGCACCGTCGAGACGGACGAACACCTCGGGGCCCCGGGTTTCGATGGAGCCCGCCGGCGTGAGGACATTCTGGGCATTGAGGGCGGCGAAGACATCCTGGGGCGCGATGCCCAGGGTCGCCAGGCGATCATGGGAAAACTCCACATAGATGCGCTCGGTCTGCTCACCCAGGATGTTGACCTTCTTGACCCCCGGCACATGCAGCAGGCGCTGGCGCAACGTCTCCGCCTCGCGCGCCAGCAACCGCTGCGGCTCGCCCCGGGCCTTGAGCGCGAAGAGCGCGAAGGTGACATCGGCGTATTCATCGTTGACCATTGGCCCGATGACGCCAGCGGGCAGGGTCTTGGCTTCATCGCTGAGCTTCTTGCGCGCCTGGTAGAACTCTTCGGGCACCTCGGCCGGCGGGGTACTGTCGAGTAGCGACAGGGTGGTAAACGCCAGGCCCGGACGGGTGTAGGTTTCGGAACGGTCGTACCAGCGCAATTCCTGGAGACGCTTCTCGAGCTTCTCGGCCACCTGATCCTGCATCTCCTGAGCGGTGGCACCAGGCCAGGCGGTGATGATGGTCATGACCTTGACGGTGAAGGCCGGATCTTCCGCCCGGCCGAGCTTGAAGAACGACAGCACCCCACCGACCGAGATCAGCAGGATCAGAAACAGGGTGATCGAGCGCTCGCGAACGGCCAGCGCCGACAGATTGAACCGACTCTCGCTCACGGCTGCTGTCCTTCCAGGGTGGTGTCGCCAGCCGTAGCCAGGCGGATGGCCTGGCCTTCGTGAAGCAGGTGCGCGCCCAGCGCCACCACGCGATCACCCTGCTGCAGCGAGCCGTCCACCAGGGCGTCGTCATCGGAGAGACGCCGGACCTGTACCGGGACCCAAGCCACCTGCTCGGGCGAGCCCTGGATTCGCCACACCCCTGCCCCCTTGCCCCCGTCGTACAGGGCGCCGATCGGCACCCGCAAGGTCGCCCGCTGCTCCGCCGGTCCCTCCGGGATGCGCAGCTTGACCGTGGTGCCCAGGGGAGCATTGGCCAGCGCGCCGTCGAGCACATAGCGCGCCTCGAAGGTGCGGGTCTCGCGGTCGGTGCTGTCCGATAACTGCCGCAGCCGGGCCGGTACCCGTTCGGCATCGCCCAGGCGACTGGCCTGAGCCAGGGAACCTAGCGCCGGACGCAGGGTTTCCGGTAGCTGCACGGCGACCTCGCGGGAGCCCGCCCGGGCCAGACGCACCACGCTTTGTCCCGCGCCGACCACCTGGCCGGGCTCGGCCAGGGTGTCGACCACGGTACCGTCGACGTCGGCGATCAGCACGGCATAGCGACTCGCGTTGAGCGCCACCTCGGCCTGGGCTTCGGCCGCCTTGAGCTGGGCCCTGGCGCTATCCGCCGCGGCCTTGATCTGGTCGTAACCGGACACCGAGATCGCTCCGGTCCCGCGCAGGTCCCGGTAGCGCGCTTCATCGTCCGCCGCCTGGCGAGCCCGTGCCTGCGCAGCTGCCACGGCCTCGCGCTGCGCCTGCAGGGCCAGTTGCAGATCGATGGGATCGAGCTTCAGCAACGGCTGCCCGCGTTTGACGGTTTCACCGACGTCCACCAGCCGCTCGGCGACCTTGCCTGCCACCCGAAAGCCAAGATCGCTCTGGACGCGCGCCGCGACGATACCGGTGAAGCTACGGCTGGCGCTCTCGGCCGGTTCTACCGCCGCGGCGCGCACCAGGGGCGGCTGCGTCCGGGGATCGACCTGAACGGGCGCGTTGCACCCGGCAAGGGACAACGGCAGGAGTACAGCGACCACGGCAGTGGCAAGCGGACGACGCGCGAACATGGAAGCTCCGGGAGGATGCCGACAGAGTTCGCACTGTGCTACCAGTGACCAATTTAGTCAATAGTCACACTGGAATTCAGGGTGAGAGACTGCGCAGTACCAGGTTGGCCAGCTGGGTGGGCGCGACGTCGAAGTGCGCGAAGCTGTGCTGCAGCAGCAGTGGATTCAGGTAGGGACGGAGCACCAGGTAGGTCGCGATCGTCACGTCGTCGATCGGCGTCTTGCGCTCGAACTGACCCTCGGCGCGACCCTGCACCAGGATGTCCCTGAGCAGCTCCTGCAGCCGGGCTTCGTACGTGAGGGTCGCCGGCCAGCGACCGGCAGCTGCGAAAATGGCGATCTCATAGAGCTTTCGGTCCTCCGAGAACAGCCGCAGCACAGCCGCTGGAAGGCTCTGGAACAGGCGTCTTAGCTGTTCCGGCGGACTGGATGCCGAGGCGACCGCGGCCCTGGCGTCGGCCTCGATGCCTTGCAGGCAGTCCGCGCAGATGGCCTCGCCGATCGCCTGCTTGGAATCGAAGAACTTGTAGATGTAGGCCTTGGAGAAACCGATGCTCTTGGCGAGTTCCGACACCGTCGTCTTCTCGTACCCGTAGTGACTGAAGTGTTCCCGGGCCGCCACGATGATCTGGTGACGGACATCGTGCTCGGCCGGTCCACGTGACGGAACGGATGCAGTGGATTCGGTAGTCATGGGAATTGGCGTTCCGGCAGTTGCAAAGGAGACGGTCAGTGACCAATATACACATTAGTCACTAGACTCGTTAGGCGTCGCTCAGGATAAAAGCCCATGCGCACAAGATTCCAGATCATTCTGCTCACCAGCGCCGTGCTGGCGAGCGGCTGTACCGTCGGCCCCGACTATCGTGCCCCCGCCCTGAGCTTGCCGGCGAGCTATCAGCGGCAGTCCCAGACGACCCCGCTGAACGACCAGGCGCTGGCGGGCTGGTGGGCGCGCTTCGACGATCCGCTGCTGAGCCAGCTGGTGGAGCAGGCCCTGGCGCAGAATCTCGACCTGGCCCAGGCCGATGCCCGCCTCGCCCAGGCGCGCGCGGGACTCGCCGCAGCCCGGTCGGCCATGCTGCCGGCCGGAGACCTGGACGTCTCGGCCGGGCGCGCCCGCCAGTCCCTGGAGACGCCGCTGGGGCGGGTCCTCGCGGCGACCCCTGGCTACGACAGGAACGGTTCATCCTATGAAACCAACCTCGGCGCCAGCTGGGAGCTCGACGTCTTCGGCGGGCTAAGGCGCAATCGCGAGGCCGCGCGGGCCGACTACCAGGCCACCGCTGCCGGTGCCGACGCCGTACGCCTCGCCGTGGCGGCCCAGACGGCCGATCTCTACCTGGACATTCGTGGCCTCCAGGCACGCCTGGGCATCGCGCGCCGCCAGGTCGAGACCCAGCAGGGTCTGCTGTCGATGATCAGGCTGCTCAACGGCAAGGGGCTGGCGACCGAGCGGGAGCTGCACCAGGCCGAAGGCGGCCTGGCGGAGGTCCAGGCGACGGTGCCCGTGCTGGAGTATTCATTGGAGCTGGCCTCGAATGCCCTGGACGTCATGCTGGCCGCTCCGCCCGGTACCCACCGCGGCAGGCTGGCGGAGACCCGGCCCATTCCCGCGGCGCCACGTATCGAAACCGCCGGCGATCCCGCCGACCTGCTCAGGCGCCGTCCCGACCTGATCGTGGCGGAGCGCCAGCTGGCCGCGGCCAATGCTCGGATCGGCGTGGCCATCGCCGAGTACTATCCCAAGTTTTCCCTGAGCGCCCTGCTCGGCAGCGCGACCACCCTCTCCGCCGGTCATCTGTTCAACCAGGATGCCAACCAGGCCCTGGGCGCGGTGGGCGTCCGCTGGCGACTGTTCGATTTCGGTCGCATCGATGCCCAGATCCAGGCGGCCAGAGGCCGCGACGCCGAGTTGCTGGCGGCCTATCGACTGGCCGTGCTGCGGGCGACGGAAGACGTGGAAGGCGCGCTGGCCGGCCAATTGCGCCGCGAACAGCAAGCCACCCTGCTGGCCACCGGCGAGCGCTCCCTCACCCAGGCCCGCCAGTCCGCCGCGCTGGCCTATCGCGCGGGGGTGATACCCCTGACGGACGTCCTGCTGGCCGACGAACGCCTGCTGCGCACCGCCGATGCGCGGGCCCAGGCGCAAACGGCCGCCGCGCGCGCAGCGGTCGCGACGTTCAAGGCACTGGGTGGCGGTTGGCAACCCGCTGGCGCCACCACCCTCAGCCAGCGCTGAGACGGCGCGCTCGCCGCCGGCATGGCGGCGCCCGAGCCACTGTTCGGTGCGAAAAGAGCGGGTCTGCACGGCGACCAGGCGAAGGCCGCCGGGCAGACTGGACGTCACGGAACGGCTACGGCCGGTTCAGGCAGGAGGCGACCGTCGGGGTCGCTCTCCACCGCGACGACCAGGAAAAAGCTCATGGAACATTTCACCCTCTACCTGCTGCTCTGCAGCCTGACCATCGCCAGTCCCGGACCGGGCGTGCTGTTCACGATCGACAACGCCCTGTCGCTGCGCTGGCGGGGCGCCCTGCCAGGTATCCTCGGGGTGGTCCTGGGGATGCTGGCAGTGGCCAGCCTGGCCAGCACCGCCCTGGGCGCGCTGATCAGCTCATCGCCAGGAATACTGCTCGGGCTGCAGTGGCTGGCTGCGCTCTATCTGGGCTGGCTCGGCCTGGTGCGGCTGCGCGGTAGCGCAGCGACCGCCACACCCTCCGGCGCCCCTTCCGCTCCTGACCGCCCTGGAAGACTGGTGCTCCAGGGGCTGCTGGTGTCCGCTACCAATCCCAAGCTGCTGGTCTTCTTCCTGGCGCTCTTCCCTCCCTTCCTCGACACCCGCCACCCCGTGCTGCCGCAGATCACGCTGCTGGTGGCGACCTTCTGCGGGCTGAGCCTGCTGATCCACTGCGGTTACGCCCAGCTCGCCGCGGTGCTGGGTAGACGCTTCGCCTCGGGCGGCCTGGTGGCCACGCTCAATCGGACCGCGGGCGGCATCTTCCTGTCATTCGCCGTCCTGCTGCTGGCCGCGCTGCCCGGCATGCCCTGGTCCTAGCGCCACGACGGGAGATCCATAGCCGCCGGGCTGCATCAGACCGCAGGGACGCTGAGCTGGTGGCGGCTGAAGAAGCGTTCCAGCTCGCGGGGTTCGGGCTCCAGGCCGGTGAAGATCTTCAGGTACTCGGGGATGAACTTGAGGCGATGCTCCAGCGGCTCGACGGTCTTCATGCTGATGTAGCCGATCTGCGTCAGGTAGATCGAGCGGGCGCGGGTCTCGGCGGTGCGGTCCGCGAAGCCGAAGCGGTCGAACATGGCCTTGAGCGCGGCGATGCGCAAGGCATCGGCCTCGGCGATGTCCTGCGCCACCTCGGCGGACTGCAGCGCCCAGCTGCGCATGGCGAATTCGAATTGGGAGTCGAACAAGCGGGCGTCCAGCCAGCAGTCGAAGACATTGAGGATGGCCTCGGTGATGGACTCGGCATAGGCCTCGGTCCGGGCCACCAGGTTGCCGGTGTTCTTGCTCTTCCACTGGTCGATCAGCGCCTGCAGCAGCGCCTCCCGATCCTCGAAGAACCAGTAGAAGCTGGTGCGCGACAGCTTGAGCTTCTTGGCCAGCGGCTGGATGCGCACGGCATCCACGCCCGCGTCCTTGAGGCTTTCGTAGGCCGCGTTGAGCCAGCTCTCCAGAGAGCCGCGTGAGGGTTCGATAACAGCAGGGGCAGGTGCGTTCATGGGGTGATGGTACCGCGCCCCCGGACGTGCGCCAAGGGAAAATGTTCACCTGCGTCATGATAGTTGACACCTGTGTACAGAGGGTTTTAAGGTCTAGTCACCTGATGAGCGCTGGTGGACCCGGACATGAAGAACGATCCTCTGCTGCAGCCGTATCGACTCAAGCACCTGACCCTGCGCAATCGCGTCATCATCACCTCCCACGAGCCCGCCTACCCCGAGGAAGGCATGCCCAAGCAGCTCTACCGCGCCTATCACGTGGAGCGGGCCAAGGCCGGCGTGGCCATGACCATGACCGCCGGCTCCGCGGCCATCTCCCGCGACAGCCCGCCGGTGTTCAACAACGTGCTGGCCTACAAGGACGAGGTGGTCGGCTGGCTCAAGGACCTCACCGACGAGTGCCACGAACACGGCGCGGCGGTGATGATCCAGCTGACCCACCTGGGCCGCCGCACCCGCTGGGACAAGGGTGACTGGCTGCCGGTGGTGTCTTCCTCCCACAGCCGCGAGCCGGCCCATCGCGCCTTTCCCAAGCGTCTGGAAAGCTGGGACATCGCGCGCATCGTCAAGGACTACGCCGACGCCGCCGAGCGCATGGTGGCCGCCGGCATGGACGGGATCGAGCTGCAGGCCTACGGCCACCTGATGGATCAGTTCTGGTCGCCGCTGACCAACGACCTGGACGAACCCTACGGCGGCTCCCTGCGCAATCGCCTGACCTTCACCTTCGAGGTGCTCAAGGCCATCCGCGCCCGAGTCGGCGACCAGTTCATCGTCGGCATCCGCTATACCGCCGACGAGGTGGCCAAGGGTGGCCTGACCAAGGAGGAAGGCCTGACCATCACGCAGCTGCTCAAGGACAGCGGGATGATCGACTTCCTCAACGTGATCCGCGGCAACATCGCCACCGATGCCGCCCTCACCGACATCATCCCGGTACAGGGCATGCGCAACGCCCCGCACCTGGACTTCGCCGGCGAGATCCGCTCGCGCACCGGCTTCCCCACCTTCCACGCGGCCAAGATTCCCGATGTCGCCACCGCTCGCCACGCCATCGCCGCCGGGCTGGTGGACATGGTCGGCATGACCCGCGCGCACATGACCGATCCGCACCTGGTGCGCAAGCTGATCGAGGGCCGCGAGGACGACATCCGCCCTTGCGTGGGCGCCAACTATTGCCTGGATCGCATCTATAACGCCGGCGCCGCCTATTGCATACACAACGCCGCCACCGGCCGCGAAACCAGCATGCCCCACACCATCCCCAAGGCCGCGACCCGGCGCAAGGTGGTGGTGGTCGGTGCGGGCCCTGGCGGACTCGAAGCCGCCCGCGTGGCTGGCGAGCGCGGCCACCAGGTGGTGGTGCTGGAGTTGGCCGAGCAGGCTGGGGGCCAGGTGCGGCTCACCGCCCAGTCCGAGCGGCGCAAGGAGATGCAGAGCATCATCGACTGGCGCCTGGCCCAGTGCGATCGCCTCGGCGTGCAATTCCACTTCAACACATGGGCGGATGCCGAGCGGGTGCTGGCGGAAGACCCCGACGTGGTGATCGTCGCCACCGGCGGTCTGCCCCATACCGAGGTGCTCGAACGCGGCAACGAGCTGGTGGTGTCCAGCTGGGACATCATCGCCGGCGACGTCAAGCCCGGGCGCAACGTGCTGGTCTACGACGACGCCGGCGACCACGCCGGGCTGCAGGCGGCCGAGTTCATCGCCCGCAGCGGGGCGCGCACCGAGATCATGACGCCCGACCGCAGCTTCGCCCCCGAGGTCATGGGCATGAACCTGGTGCCCTACATGAGATCCCTGCAAGGGCTCGATACCCATTTTACCGTGACCTACCGCCTGAAGGCCGTGGAGCGCGACGGCGACCTGCTCAAGGCCATCGTCGGCACCGACTACAGCGACCTGGCAAAGGTCTGCCACTACGACCAGGTGGTGGTCAACCACGGCACCCTGCCCCTGGACGAGCTCTATTTCGACCTCAAGCCGCTAGCCAGCAACGAGGGCGCGGTGGAGTACCAGGACCTCATCGTCGGGCGGCCGCAGCAGCTCGCCACCAACCCTGCGGGGCGCTTCCAGCTGTTCCGCATCGGCGATGCGGTGTCCTCGCGCAATACCCACGCCGCCATCTACGACGCGCTGCGCCTGGTGAAAGACCTCTAAGAAGGTCGACTCGTCCCGCGACGGGCCCGCTACACCCTTTTATTACTGCCTCTTCGACGTCTCACAAGAACATGCCAGCCCCGGCTGGCCAGACGAGGTCCCCATGCAGCACCCAGAGTCTCTCCCCGGCTTCGATCCGCTCGTCGACGCCCGCCTGAGCTTTCGCCAGGACCCCAGCGTCAGCGAGCACCAGCTCGCCCCGCTCGACCAGGACCTGCTGCGCGCCCATGCCGCCATCGACCGCCACGCCCTGCGCCGCTACCGCCTGGAGCGCATCCGTGCGCAACTGGTGGCGCACGACTACGCTGCGGCGCTGCTGGCCGATCCGATCAACATCCGCTACGCCACCGACACCAACAACCTCGGGCTGTGGGTGATGCACTCGCCCAGCCGCTACGTGCTGGTGACCGCCACGGGTCCGGTGATCCTGTTCGACTTCACCAGCAGCAAGCACAACAGCGAACACATCGAGACCCTCGACGAGATCCGTCCGGCGACGCCTTGGCTGTACTTCCTTGCCGGTCCGCGGGTCGAGGAAAAGGCCAGCTCCTGGGCCCACGAGGTGGCCGAACTGGTGCTGCACCACGGCGGCGGCAACCGGCGCCTGGCGGTGGATCGCTGCGATCCCTGGGGCGCCACCAAGCTGGTCGACCTCGGCCTGAGCCTGCACGATGCCCAGCCGCTCATGGAGCAGGCGCGGCTGATCAAGTCGGCCGAGGAGCTGGCCAGCCACCGGGTGTCCATGGGTGTCTGCGACCTGGCCATCGCGCGGATGCGCGCCAGCCTCAGGCCCGGCATCACCGAGAACCAGCTATGGAGCATCCTGCACGGCACCAACGTCGCCCACGGCGGCGAATGGGCCGAGAGCCGCCTGCTCAGCTCGGGCCAGCGCACCAACCCCTGGTTCCAGGACGCCACCGATAAACCCATCCAGGCCGGCGAAATGGTCTGCTTCGATACCGACATGGTCGGTCCCGGCGGCTACCTCTCGGACATCTCCCGCAGCTTCGTCTGTCCCGGCCAACCAGCCACGGCGCGCCAACGCGACCTCTTGCAGACCGCAGCCGAGCAGCTGACGCAGAACATCAACCTGCTGCGCCCCGGCCTGGGCTTCCGGGAATTCGCCGAACGCTGCTGGCCGGTGCCGGACAAGTACCGGCACAACCGCTACATGATGATGCTGCACGGCGTCGGCCTGGTGGACGAGTACCCCAGCGTGGCCTACGCCACCGACTTCGCCGACTGGGGCTACGACGGCACCTTCGCCGAGAACATGGTGGTCTCGGTGGAGAGCTTCATCGGTGAACAGGGCGGCCCCGAAGGGGTGAAGCTGGAGGAGCAGGTGGTGATCACGGCAGCGGGCGCGGTGAAACTGTCGCGCACGCCGCTGCTGGACCCCGACCTGCACTGATGGCCCCCGCCTCCCTCGCGGAGGCGCCCTCGAGGATAACGAGATGAGCCCGATGAGTATCGTCAGAACCCCCGTGTCGCCAGCGCAGCCGGAACCCCGGGAGCGCCCGACCTTCCTGCGCCTGGAAGGTATCGGCAAGCGCTTCGGCCCTTACGAGGTCTTGCAGGACGTGTCCCTGGACATGGCCAAGGGCGAAGTCCTGGCCATCATCGGCCCCAGCGGCTCGGGCAAGAGCACCCTGCTGCGCTGCATCAACCAGCTGGAGCCACCCACCTGCGGTACGGTCACGCTGGAAGGCCTGAGCCTGCAGGCCGGCCAGGTCTCCCGCCAGGAGTTGGTGGCCCTGCGCCGGCGCATCGGCATGGTCTTCCAGTCCTTCAACCTGTTCCCGCACCTGACCGTGCTGCAGAACGTCAGCCTGGCCCAGGTGCGCAGCCTGGGGCGCAGTCGCCAGGAGGCGGATCGACGCTCGCTGCTGTTGCTCGAACGCGTCGGCCTGGCGGCCAAGGCCAAGGCCTATCCCAGCCAGTGTTCCGGCGGCCAGCAGCAGCGTGTGGCCATCGCCCGCGCCCTGGCCCTGGACCCTGAGCTGATGCTGTTCGACGAGCCCACCTCGGCACTGGACCCGGAGCTGGGCATGGAGGTGCTCAAGGTGATGCAGGAGCTGGCCCAGGAAGGCATGTCGATGATCATGGTCACCCACGAGATGCACTTCGCCGAGACCGTCTCCGACCGCGTGGTGGTCATGGCGGAAGGGCGCATCATCGAGCAGGGGCCGAGCGCCCAGGTCATGCGCCATCCGCAACACGAGCGGGTCCAGCGCTTCCTGGCCGCGGTGAGGAATCGCTGATGGGCACCATCCTGCTCGCCCTGCTGCAGGGCATTCCCTGGACCCTGGCGGTCACCGCGACCGCCTTCGCCATCGGCCTGGTGCTGGGCTTTCCGCTGTGCGGCCTGCGCGTCTGCCGGATCAAGGCCCTGCGGCTGCTGGCCTTCGCGGTGATCCTCACGCTGCGCGCCATCCCGCCCATCGTCTGGCTGTTCTTCATCTTCTTCGGTCTGGGCGGCGGCTGGCTGACCCTGTCGCCCTTCGCCGCGGCCACCCTCGGCCTGGGCTTGATCACCGCCGCGCATATGGCCGAGGTCTACCGCGGCGCCCTCACCGGCATCCCCAGCGGCCAGTACGAGGCGGCGCTGGTGCTCAACCTCAGCGCCCGGCAGCGCTTCTTCGACGTCATCCTGCCGCAGTTGGTGCGCATCGCCATCCCGGCCGCCGCCACCTATGCCATCGGCCTGATCAAGGACTCCGCCATCGCCTCGACCCTGGGCGTCACCGACATCAGCGCCGCCGCCTACCAGCAGACCCAGCAGACCTTCCAGGGCTTGCCGGTATATAGCCTGGCGGCGCTGCTCTACATCGCCCTGAGCGTGCCCGTGGCGCTGTTCGCCCGGCGCCTGGGCGACCACCTGAGCCGGAGAATCCAGCGATGAGCGAACTCCTCGCCAACTGGGTCGAATGGTTTCCCGATCTCTGGCACGGCCTGCTGCTCTCGCTGCAGGTGACCGCCCTGGCCCTGCTGGTCGGCATCCCCCTGGGCCTGATGTTCGCCCTGGGCGTGTCCAGCCGGGTACGGCCGCTGCGGTGGCTGAGCGTGGTGCTGGTGGAACTGGGTCGCGGCGCCCCGGCTTTGATCCTGCTGCAGTACTTCTACTTCGGCCTGCCCTCCGCCCACATCACCCTCACCGCCTACAGCGCCGCCGCCCTGGCCTTGGCCTACTGCACCGGCGCCTACACCAGCGAGATCATCAGGGGCGGCCTGGACGCCGTCGCCCAAGGCCAGCGCGAGGCGGCGGACGTGATCGGCCTGAACGCGCTCGATTCGCTGCGCTTCATCATCCTGCCCCAGGCGCTGCGCATCGCGATTCCGTCGTTGCTGGGCTTCTCCATCATGATCTTCCAGGCCTCGTCGCTGTGCTTCACCATCGCCCTGCCGGAGCTGGTGAGCCGCGCGTCGATGATCGGCTCCAGCACCTTCCAATACATGCCCGTGCTGGTCCTGGCGGGCTTGATGTACGCGGCCCTGTGCATTCCCGCCGCCCTGCTGGTGGGCAACCTGGAGCGCCGCCTGGCCCCGGAACGGGCCTGATCTACAGCCTATTCATCTGCCGATCATCACCCCAAGGACCACCGCCATGACCGCTGCAGCTACCCTCTTCAAGCGCCTCACCCTGGCCGGCCTGCTGCTGTGCGGCAGCGCCACCGCCCTGGCCGACTGCACGCCCGCGCACACCTTCGACACCCTGGAAAAAGGCGTGCTCAAGGTGGCCACCTACGTCTTCCCGCCCTATGCCATTCCCGGCCCCGACGGTCAGGTCGGCGGCGTGGAGGGCGATATCCTCAACAGCTTCGCCGCCGCCGAATGCCTGACCGTGCGCGCCACCACGGTGGACACCGCGGCGGTGGTGCAATCGGTGATCACCCGGCGTGCCGACGTCGGTATCGGCGACTGGTATCGCACCGCCGAGCGGGCCAAGGTGCTGGGTCTCTCCGCCCCGACCTTTCTCGACGTCATGGGCATCATCTCCAGGGACAACCTGAGCCGCATCGACCAGCTCGAAGGCAAGCGCGTGGGCACCGTGCAGGGCTATCTCTGGGTGGCTGACCTGAAGAAGGTGCTGGGCGACAACCTGGTGCTCTACCCCAACCCCGTGGCCATGGCCCAGGATCTGGCCTCGGGCCGCCTGGACGTGGCCACCGACAGTTTCGCCGTGGCCAAGACCGCCCAGCAGAAAGGAGCCTATCCGGGGGCCAGCATCAACGTCGCCGCTGGCGATCCGCGGGTCAAGGCCTCACAGCAGCCCGGCCAGGCCGCCGTCCTCTTCGCCAAGCAGAACGAAGCCCTGGGCCAGGCACTGTCGGCACACATCCAACAACTGCACCAGAACGGCGGCCTGCGCAAGATCGTCACCCGCTACGGGCTCGAAGAGCGGATCACCGAAGTCGGCGCCCCGCGGTTGATCGAATGACAGGGTCGGCTGCCGTGAATTCGACGTCGGCCGACGCGGGCCAGGACGGTCGCCCGCCCCTACGGGAGCGGCTGCTCCAGGCGGCCCTGAGGCTGTTCGTCGCCCGCGGCTACCACGCCGTGAGCATGCGTGACCTGGCGCGTTGCCTGGGCGTTCAGGCGGGGTCACTCTACTACCATGTGCAGAGCAAGGAGGACCTGTTGGTCGAGCTGCTGGAAGACACCTTGAGCGAGCTGCTGCACCTGACGCGACGAGCAGTGCGCGACCGGACCTCGCCTGGCGCTCGGTTACCGGCCTTTTTCAGCACCTACTTCGACTTCAAGGACGAACACGAGGACCGACTACGCCTGCTGGCCCAGGAGCCTCACCTGCTTTCCGCCGAGGCCAGGGCGGGGATCCAGGCCCTGCGCAACGCCTACCTGGCGGAACTGAGCGAGGTCCTGCGCGCCCTGGCGCTCGGGGCGGAGACCCCGCGTGACGACCTGGCACGCCTGCTGCTCGGCGCCCTGAGCGGCCAATTCCATTGGCCAGTGCCAGACCGGGAGTTGCAGGTATTCCTGCTGCACGCCCTCTACACCTCGGCCCACGCTCGGGCCAGGCCAGCATGAGCGCGCCCGACCGCCATTCACTGACGCAGCCCGAAGCCGAAAGCCTGGCGCGGGCCTGTTGCCTGCGCCAGGGCGCGAGTCCGGCGGTCGCCGATTCCCTCACCGCCGCGACGCTGGCCGCCGAACGCTGGGGACTGCCCACCCTCGGCTTCGCCCATCTTCCCGATTACCTCGATGGCTTTCGTCAGGGCCGCATCGATCCTGCCGCGGAGCCCGTCATCACGCGCCCGGCACCCGCGCTGGTCCAGAGCGATGCCCGTCGCGGCATCGCCCAGCTGGGGTTCGACCGAGCGTTCGCGGCGCTCTGCACGACGGCCAGCGATTTCGGCCTCGGTCTGTTCGCCCAGCGCGCAGCCTTCACCTGCGGCGAGCTGGGCTACTACACGCGCCGGCTCGCCAGAGAGGGATTGGTGGCACTGGCCTTCACCAACGGACCACCCTTGCTGGCGCCCCAGGGCACTAGCCGGGCGCTCTACTCGACCAATCCCCTGGCCTTCGCCGCCCAGGCTGAAGACGGTCGCCTCCTGGCGATCGATCAGGCGTGCAGCGCCACCGCCTTCGTCAACCTGCTGCACGCGGCCGAGAGCGACGCGCTCATCCCCGAGGGCTGGGCGCTGGACGCCGCCGGCCAGCCCACGCGCACTGCCCGCGACGCCGTGCGCGGCACCCTGCTGGCCTTCGGTGGCGCCCGCGGCGCCAATATCGCCCTGATGGTGGAGGTCCTGGCCGCCGGCCTGACCGGGGCGAACTGGTCGCTGGATGCCGGCGATTTTCGCCACGGCTCCCGCAGTCCGGGTGCCGGCCTGCTGGTGGTGGCCATCGCCCCGCGGCTGCTGGACGACGACTTTCCCGGCCGCCTCGGCGCCCAGCTGACCCGGCTCGCGGACCAGGGCGTCCACCTGCCCGGCATCACGCGCCTCGCGAAGGGGATGAGCCGCGCGGACATCGTGTTGCCCGCCGCCCTCTACGGACGTCTTCGCGCCCTGACCTGAACGCCGCCCGCTCAGACCTCTTCGAACGCCAGCCCGACCGGGGTCCGCAGTTGCGCCTGCTGGCGCAGCGCGGCGAAACTCGCCTGTGACATAGGTCGTTGCAGGTGGAAGCCCTGGGCCTGATCGCACTGGAGATCGGCGATGCGCGCCAGCTGGCCGGCGGTCTCGATGCCCTCGGCGACCACCGTCAGCGACAGCGCCCGACCCATGCTGACGATGGCCTCGACGATGGCCGCGTTGCTGGCGCTGGCTTCCATCTGGGCGACGAAGCTGCGATCGATCTTCAGGCAGTCGAAGGGATAGGTACGCAGGTAGTTGAGCGAGGAATAACCAGTGCCGAAGTCGTCCATCGACAGGCGCACACCTAGCGCTTTCAAGCGGGTCATCGACTCCAGCGCGCCGGCGGCATCGTCGAGCAGGACGTTCTCCGTCAGCTCCAGCTCGACCCGCGCCGGCGCGATGCCGGTGCGCTCCAGCACCTGCTGGACACGGGCGACCAGGTCATCGCGCTGGAACTCCAGCGGCGAGAGGTTGATGGACACGATCAGCTGCGGTGCCCAGCTCACCGCCTGGCTGCAGGCGTCCTGCAACACCCAGTCGCTCAGCGCCAGGATCAGACCGGTCTCTTCGGCCATGGGAATGAAATGCGCCGGTGCCAGCCGACCGCGGACCGGATGGTTCCAGCGCACCAGGGCCTCGGCCCCCAGCAGCCGCTGGCCGCTGGCATCGAAGCGCGGCTGGAACTCCAGCTCGAACTCCTGGCGCTGCAGCGCCAGGCGCAACTCCGTCTCCAGCTGCCGGCGCGCCAGGATGCGCTGATTCATGGTCGGCTCGTAGAACCTGAGGGTATTGCGCCCCGCCGCCTTGGCCTCGTACAGCGCGATATCGGCATAGCGCAGCAGATCCTCGGCGGAGGTACCGTGCAGCGGTGCCGTGGCGATGCCGATGCTGGCGCCTATGGTGACGTCGTGCCCGTTGATCGTCATCGAATCGCCGATACCCTCGATGATCCGCTGGCACAGGGCTTGGACCTGCTCGCTGCCGAGCGCGCCATTCACCGCGATGACGAATTCATCGCCGCCGATACGGGCGACCAGGTCGCCCTCTCGTACACTCTGCCGCAGCACCCGGGCGACCTGGCCGAGCACCTGGTCGCCCGCCGCATGACCGAGGGCGTCGTTGACCGGCTTGAAGCGATCCAGGTCGACGGCCAGCAGGTGCAGCGGCGGGGAGTCGCCGAAGCCCTCGGCAAAGCGGCGTTCCAGATAGCGCTGCAGATGACGCCGATTGGCCAGCCCGGTGAGGGCATCGTGCTGGCTGATGTGCTCGATGCGCGCCTTCGCCTGGATCTCCTCGGTGACGTCGCACACGGTACCGCGGAAGCCGACCAGCCGCTCATCGTCGAAGATCGCCTGCGCCGACAGCTGGCAGTAGCGCTGGTTGTCCCGCACGTCGCGCATCTCGCAGCGCAGCGTTCGCCGCGCCCGTTGCAGGAAAGCCGGGGCGCGGGCCAGCTCGGCCGCCCGCGCCGGCTCGTAGTCGAGCAACTCGTGGAGCGGCCGTCCCAGCCAAAGCTGCGGATGCAGACCGGTCACATCGACGAAGCGCTCCGACAGGTACACCAGACGCTGCTCGGCGTCCGTCTCCCAGATCCAGTCCGACGCCGCCTCCGACACCGAGCGAAAGCGCTGCTCGCTGTGCCGCAGAGCCTGCTCGGCGTCCTGCATCCGCCTGGCGGCCAGCGTGATGCGCCGCCGCAGGTACCAGACCAGCAGCAATGCCGCGCCGCAGAGCACGGCCAGCAGCGGCAGGAAGGTAGCCAGCAGTTCGGCGCCCATGGCGTGGAATCGCCACTGCAGCAGCAGCGGGTTACCGAGGTCCGAGCGCACCACCAGACTGGGCGCGTCGGCCGTGGTGGCCGTCGCGGCCGAGATGCGCAGCTCCTGCAGATCGAAGGCCTCGCCCAGCGCCTCCGCCTTGGGCGGGGTGAGTTCGTCGACGAACACCAGGTACGACAGGCGCTTGAAGTCCTGGTAGGACGCCTCCGGGCGAATGACCGCCGCCATCACCAGCGCCGGCTTGCCGTTCACCAGGAAAAACCCCTGGGCATAGCCACTCTGCGGCGAACGGGCACGCGCCCGAGCGAGCAGCGCCGTCTGGTCGTCACCGAGCCAATCCTCCAGCGCCAGGGCACTGCGGGCGCCCTCGACCACGGCATAGCGGGTCTTGCCGGTGGGACCGACGATGAAGGCACCCTCCAGTCCATAGCTGCTGTACAGCGACGGTCCTATATTGTCCTCGTCGAAGGCCCAGGTGGTGTCGACCCGTTTGGCGGTCCGCACATAGCCTTCGAGCCAGAAGGCATAATCGGCCAACACGTTGCCGAGGGTGGTCTGGCGGATCGCCATGGCGCGCTGTGCATCGCTCGTGCTGTGCGCTCGCTGCTGCTCGTCGATCCGTTCGCACAGCGTGAACAACATCAGACCCGCGGCGGCGAAGACCACGGCGATCAGCGCGAAGAAACCGGCAGACGCCTGACTGGCGACATGATTCAACTTGGCGGGCACGGCGAAGATCCATGCTGGGAGAGGAAGGAGGCAAGGCCAGACCTGGCCATACCCTCAGCTTTGGATATCGGCAATCGCAGTAACGGCTTGATTGCAAAAGTATGCCTTTCGTCGACGCTCAATTGCAGGTTTTTTGCACTAACGCCGTGCATTGCGCTCGCACCCGCCCCAAGGCTGAGCAGGCCAGGCATCCCGTGCCCGACAGCCATGCCCAAAAACGACAGTCGCGGTCCGCTCGCCCGGGGATTTGTTGACCTATCGGTCAGCTTTACCCACCATCGGATCAACCAAGTCTCAAGTGGAGAGCGGCCTTGATCAGGTTTCTGCTGGACCAGGAGCTGCGCGTCGAAGAGCAGCTCGATCCCAATCTCACCGTGCTCCAGTACCTGCGCGAGCGCTGCGGCAAGACCGGTACCAAGGAAGGCTGCGCCTCGGGCGACTGCGGGGCCTGCACCGTGGTGCTCGCCGAGCCCGACGGTGACCGCCTACGCTATCGCACCGTGAACAGCTGCCTGACCTTCGTCGCGGCGCTGGACGGCCGGCAACTGATCAGCGTGGAAGACCTCAAGCACCAGGGCCGCCTGCACGGCGTGCAACAGGCCATGGTTGACTGCCATGGCTCCCAGTGCGGTTACTGCACCCCGGGCTTCGTGATGTCGCTGTTCGCCCTGCAAAAGAACGTCACCGCGCCGGACAGCGCCGCCACCCACGAGGCCCTGGCCGGCAATCTCTGCCGCTGCACCGGCTACCGGCCGATCCTGGCCGCCGCCGAACAGGCCTGCGCCAGCCGTCAGCCGGACCACTTCGATGCCCGCGAGCAGCAGACCCTGGAGCGGCTGAGAGCCCTGGCCCCCGCGCCCGCGACCCGTCTCGAAGGCGCAGGCAGCCGCAGTCATAGCCCCACTACCCTCGCCGAACTGGCCACCCTCTACCAGGCCCATCCCGAGGCCCGGCTGTTGGCTGGCGGCACCGACCTGGCCCTGGAAGTCACCCAGAATCATCGCCGCCTGGAGACCTTGATCTACCTGGGCAACCTGCCTGAGCTAAGGGGCGTGACCGTCACCGACGACAGCATCGAGATCGGTGCCGCCACGCCCCTTTCCGACTGTGCCGCCGCCCTGGCCGCCGACTATCCGGACTTCGGCGCCCTGCTGCAGCGCTTCGCCTCCCTACAGATCCGCAACCAGGGCACCCTGGGCGGTAACATCGGCAATGCCTCGCCCATCGGCGACAGCCCGCCGCTGTTGCTGGCCCTGGGCGCCAGCGTGCTGCTGCGTCAGGGCGAACGCCTGCGCGAACTGCCGCTCGACGACTTCTTCCTCGGCTACCGCGAGACCGCGCTGGAGGCCGGCGAATTCATCCAGGCGGTGCGGATACCCCGGACGCGTGAGGGCCTTGTCTTCCGTGCCTTCAAGGTGTCCAAGCGCCTCGACGACGACATTTCCGCGGTCTGCGCCGCCTTCGCCCTGGAACTGGAGCAGGACCGCGTCGCGGCGGTGCGCATCGCCTACGGCGGCATGGCGGCCACGCCCAAGCGCGCCGCTCAGTGCGAACAGGCCCTGCTCGGGCAGCCCTGGAACGCCGCCTCCATCGAGCGCGCCGTCCAGGCCCTGGCCGAGGACTTCGCCCCGTTGTCGGATTTCCGTGCCAGCCGCGAGTATCGCCTGCTGACGGCGCAGAACCTGCTACGCAAGTGTCATCTGGAGATCACCCAGCCCGCGCTCGCCACGAGGGTCACCGCCCATGTCTAGCCACCTCCCCGTCCGCACGCCCGAGGACATGGCCGCTGCCTTCGCCGCGGGCCTGGCCACCGGCGTCGGCAAGCCGCTCAAGCACGAGAGCGCCGACAAGCACGTCAGCGGTGAAGCCCTCTACATCGACGACCGCCTGGAGTTTCCCAACCAGCTGCACGTCTATGCCCGGATGAGCGAGCACGCCCATGCGCGCATCAAACACATCGATCTCTCACCCTGCTACCAGATCCCCGGCGTGGCCCTGGCCATCACCGCCGCCGACGTACCCGGCCAACTGGACATCGGCGCCGTGCTGCCGGGCGATCCGCTGCTGGCCGATGGCGAGGTGCAGTACCTCGGCCAGCCGGTGCTGGCGGTGGCCGCCACCAGCCTGGACGCCGCCCGCCGCGCCGCCCAGGCCGCCCTCGTCGAATACGAACCGCTGGAGGCCATCCTCGACGTCAAGGAAGCGCTCAAACGCGAGCACTTCATCTCGCCCAGCCACAGCCACCAGATCGGCGATGCGGCCGCCGCCCTGGCCGCCGCGCCCCATCGCCTGCAAGGCGAGCTGGCCATCGGCGGCCAGGAACATTTCTACCTGGAAACCCAGGTGGCCTCGGTCATGCCCACCGAAGACGGCGGCATGCTGGTCTATTCCTCCACCCAGAATCCCACCGAGGTGCAGAAGCAGGTGGCTGAGGTGCTGGGGGTGTCCATGAACAAGGTCACCGTCGACATGCGGCGCATGGGCGGCGGCTTCGGCGGCAAGGAGAGCCAGGCCGGCATGCCCGCGGCGCTCTGCGCGGTGTTCGCCAGCCTCACCGGGCGGCCGGTGAAGATGCGCCTGCCGCGCTTCGAAGACATGCACATGACCGGCAAGCGCCACCCCTTCCACGTCGAATACGACGTCGGCTTCGATGATGACGGCCGGCTGCTGGGCATCCGCTTCGAACTGGCGGGCAACTGCGGCTATTCGCCGGACCTGTCCAACGCCATCATCGACCGCGCCATGTTCCATGCCGACAACGCCTACTTTCTCGGCAACGCCCAGGTCACCGGTCATAGATGCAAGACCCACCTGGCGTCCAACACCGCCTACCGCGGCTTCGGCGGACCCCAGGGCATGCTGGCCATCGAGAACGTCATGGACGCCATCGCCCGCCATCGCGGTCTCGATCCGCTGGAGGTCAGGCGGCGCAACTACTATGGCAAGGAGACGCGCAATCTCACCCACTACCACCAGGTGGTGGAAGACAACCTGCTCGACGAGATGACCGCGGACCTCGCCGCCAGCAGCGACTACCAGGCCCGCCGCGAAGCCATCCGTGCTTTCAACCAGGGCAGCCCGGTGCTGAAGAAGGGCCTGGCGCTGACGCCGGTGAAGTTCGGCATCTCCTTCACCTCCTCCTTCCTCAACCAGGGCGGCGCCCTGGTCAACGTCTACACCGACGGCAGCATCCACCTGAACCATGGCGGCACCGAGATGGGCCAGGGGTTGAACACCAAGGTCGCCCAGGTGGTGGCCGAGGTCTTCCAGGTCGACATAACCCGCATCCAGATCACCGCCACCAATACCGACAAGGTGCCCAACACCTCGCCCACTGCCGCCTCCAGCGGTACCGACCTCAACGGCAAGGCCGCGCAGAACGCCGCCCAGACCATCAAGGATCGCTTGATCGACTTCGCCAGCCGGCATTTCCACGTCGGGGCCGAAGAGGTCGACTTCCGCAACGGCCACGTCAAGGTACGCGACCGCTTGCTCACCTTCGAGGAACTGATCCAGCTGGCCTACGTCGGCCAGGTATCGCTCTCCAGCACCGGTTACTACCGCACGCCGAAGATCCACTACGACCGCGACCAGGCGCGCGGCCGGCCCTTCTACTACTACGCCTTCGGCGCCGCCTGCTCCGAGGTGCTGATCGACACCCTCACCGGCGAATACCGCCTCTTGCGCACCGACATCCTCCACGACGTCGGTGCCTCCCTGAATCCGGCCATCGACATCGGCCAGGTCGAGGGTGGCTTCGTCCAGGGCCTGGGCTGGCTGACCATGGAAGAACTGGTGTGGAACGACGCCGGCAAGCTGCTCACCGCCGGTCCTTCCACCTACAAGATTCCGGCGGTGAGCGACGTGCCCCCGGATCTGCGGGTACGGCTGGTAGAGAATCGCCAGAATCCCGAGGCCACGGTGTTCCATTCCAAGGCCGTGGGCGAGCCGCCGTTCATGCTCGGCATCTCGGTGTGGTGCGCCCTGCAGGACGCCGTCGCCAGCGTGGCGGACTACCGCTTCCACCCGGCGCTGGATGCTCCGGCCACCCCCGAGCGGGTGCTCTGGGGCGTGGAGCGGATGCGCCGCCTGGCCGCCGAGACCCAGGCCGTAGCGGCGTCCGCCACGGAGGAACCGGCATGACCCCGAAACGTGGCTGGCTGGCGTTGCTGGCCGACTTCGAGGCGCGCGGCGAGCCTTGCGTGCTGGTCACCGTGGCCGATGAACAGGGCTCCACGCCCCGCGACGCCGGCACCAAGATGCTGGTGGGTCGGACCGAGCAGCACCTGACCATCGGCGGCGGCCACCTGGAATACCGTGCCGTGGAGATCGCCCGCGAGCTGCTCGCCGCCGGCACCCGCCAGCCGCGCCTGGAGCGCTTTTCCCTGGCCGCCAGCCTCGGCCAGTGCTGTGGCGGCGTCACCACCCTGCTGTTCGAGCCGCTGCTGGCCCAGGACGTGCCGGTGGTGGTGTTCGGCGCCGGCCATGTCGCCCGCGCCCTGGTGCCGCTACTGGCCGGACTGCCCTGCGCCGTGCGCTGGGTCGATTCGCGGCCCCAGGAATTTCCCGATCCGCTGCCCGCGGGCGTCGAGCAGATCGTCACCGACGAGCCGGTCGACGAGATCGCCCGGATGCCGGCGGGTGCCTACTACATCGTCATGACCCATAATCACCCCCTGGATCTGGAGCTGAGCGATGCCATCCTCGCCCGCGGCGACCATGGCTACTTCGGCCTGATCGGCTCCAAGACCAAGTGGGCCAAGTTCCGCCACCGTCTGGCGGCGCGTGGCCACGGCGCCGAGCGCCTGGCCAGGGTGCGCTGCCCCCTGGGCCTGCCCGAGGTCCAGGGCAAGTTGCCGCTGGAGATCGCCATCGCCGTGGCCGGCGAGGTCATCGCCCACTACGGCCGCCAGGCCCAGCAGGCGGACCAGCCGCTGCGCCTGGTCACCGCAACCCCCAGTTAGCGTTATCCCCTATCCGAGATCGTTATGACCGCCATTGCCCATCGCGCCGCCCTGCTCCACAGCCTCGCCGACCCGGCCGAGGTAGGGCTGGACGCCTCCTACGAATACCATGCCGACGGCTTGCTGCTGGTCGAGGACGGCCGCATCCAGGCCATGGGCCCGGCCGCCGAGCTGCTGCCCACCCTGCCCGCCGGTACCGAGGTGATCGAACATCGCGACGCCCTCATCACCCCCGGCTTCATCGACACCCATATCCACTATCCCCAGACCGGCATGATCGCCAGCTACGCCGAGCAGCTGCTGGACTGGCTGGACACCTACACCTTCCCCACCGAGCGCGCCTTCGCCGATCCGGCCAAGGCCGCCGAGGTGGCCGAGGTCTTCGTCGGCGAACTGCTGCGCAACGGCACCACCACCGCCCTGGTGTTCGGCAGCGTCCATCCGCAATCGGTGGACGCCTTCTTCCAGGTCGCCGAACGCCTCGACCTGCGCATGATCGCCGGCAAGGTGCTGATGGACCGCAACGCTCCGGACTATCTGCAGGACACGGCCGAGTCCGCCTATGCCGACAGCAAGGCGCTGATCGAGCGCTGGCATGGCAAGGGCCGGCTGCACTATGCCGTCACCCCCCGCTTCGCGCCGACCAGTACCCCCGAGCAACTCGAAGCAGCCGCGCGCCTGCTGGCCGAGCACCCGGACGTCTATCTGCACACCCACCTCTCCGAGAATCTCAAGGAGATCGACTGGGTCAAGGCGCTGTTCCCGGAGCGCGCCAACTACCTGGACGTCTACGACCACTTCCAGCTGCTCGGCCCACGCTCGGTGTTCGCCCACGGCATCCACCTCTGCGACGCCGAATGCCAGCGCCTGCACGACACCGGTTCGGCGGTGGCGCACTGCCCCACCTCCAACCTCTTCCTCGGCAGCGGCCTGTTCGATCTCGAGCGGATGGAAGCCTTCAAGGTGAACGTCGGCCTGGGTACCGACGTCGGCGCCGGCACCAGCTTCTCGCTGCTGCAAACCCTCGGCGAGGCCTACAAGGTGCAGCAACTGCGCGGCAACCGCCTGCACCCCTTCAAGTCGCTCTACCTCGCCACCCTGGGCGGCGCCCGCGCCCTGCGCCTGGAGGATCGCATCGGCAGCCTGGCTCCTGGTCACGATGCCGACTTCGTCGTCCTCGACCTCAAGGCCACCCCGCTGCTGGACTATCGCCTGCAGCAGTCCAAGAGCCTGGAGGAAACCCTGTTCGTCCTCACCACCCTGGCCGACGACCGCGTGGTGCGCGAAACCCACGCCGCTGGTCGCCGGGTACACAACCGCGACGCCTGACGCCGTTATCCCGTAGCGTGGAAAACCGCGCCGCGTTTTCCACTGGTGGAGCAAAACGGCACTGTTGGGCTTCGGCGATGGAGCCACCTCAACCTAACCTACCAACCCGCGCAACTCGTGGGTTGGGTTAAGCGTAGCGAAGCCCAACAGACCCCGCTCACACCCCATCCAGTACGCATAAAAAAACCGCCCCAAGGGGCGGTTTTCACGTTTCAGCCTAGGCCGACTCAGCTGCTGCGATAGCGCTCCAGCCAGTGGGCATAGGGCGCCGGCAGCACCCAGGACGGCTTGTCGACGCCCAGGGCCTTGGCGGCATAGTAGGGCCAGTGCGGATCGGCCAGGTGGGCACGACCCACCATCACCAGATCCAGCTGCTCGTCGGCCACGACCTGGTTGGCCAGGGCCGGGGTGTCGATGTTCCAGGCCGAGGCCACCTTCAGGCCGGTGGCCTTGCGCACCTGCTCGGTGATGGGGGCCAGCAGGCCCGAGCCCCAGGGGATGTTGGCGGTCGGGGTGGAGAAGCCGATGCTGACGCTTAGCAGGTCGAGGCCTTCGCGCTTGAAGCCCTGGGCCAATTCGATGGACTCGGCCAGGGTCTCTTCGTCACGGCCGTCGTATTCGATCACGCCGAAACGCGCGGTCAGCGGCAGATGTTCCGGCCAGACCTTGCGCACCTCGGCCAGGGTTTCTAGCAGGAAGCGGCTGCGGCCGGCGAGGTCGCCGCCGTACTGGTCGTCACGCTGGTTGGAGTGCACCGAGAAGAAACTCTGTGCCAGATAACCGTGGGCGAAGTGCAGCTCCAGCCATTCGAAGCCGGCTTCATAGGCACGCTTCGCCGCATCGACGAAGTCCTGGCGGACCCGGGCGATGTCGTCCAGGGTCATGGCCTTGGGGACCTTGGGCAGGTTCGCGCCGAAGGCCACGGCGGACGGGGCGATGGTGTCCCAGCCGCGGGCGTCGTCGGCGGCGATATGGTCATCACCTTCCCACGGACGATTGGCGCTGGCCTTGCGCCCGGCATGGGCGATCTGGATGCCGGGTACCGCGCCGGCTGCCTTGATCGCCTTGACCACCGGCACGAAGGCCTGGGCATGGGCATCGGACCAGATGCCGGTGCAACCAGGGGTGATCCGGCCTTCGGGAGAGACCGCCGTGGCCTCGACGATGACCACCCCGGCACCGCCCCGGGCCAGACCCGCGTAGTGCACCTGGTGCCAGTCGTTGACCAGACCGTCCACGGCGCTGTACTGGCACATGGGCGGAATGGCGATGCGATTGCGGAGGGTTACATCCTTGAGCGTGAAGGGTTGGAACAATGCGGACATCTGAGCGGTCTCCAAGAGGACGACTATTGGTTCGTTAATTCGATACTAATCGAACATAGCCGGATCGCCAACCCCCGGTGTATGATTGGCTCATGCGCCCTTTCAAACACCCAAGCCCCGAAGAATTTTCCCTCGAACGCCTGTTCCACGCGCTCAGCGATCCGGTTCGCCTGGATATCGTCCGCTACCTGGCCCGGGTGACCGAGGCCACCTGCGGCGAGTTGGACGGCGGCCGGCCCAAGTCCAGCATGTCCCACCACTTCCGGGTGCTGCGCGATGCCGGTCTGGTGCATACCCGCAATGCCGGTACCACGCACATGAACCAGCTGCGCCGCGAGGATCTGGACCTGCGCTTTCCCGGGCTGATGGCGGCCATCCTGGCGCAGTCCTCCGAGCCGATCATCAAGGCCGACTGACCACCACCTCCCCGCTCGGTGAGCCGAGGTCCGCGGTTGTCTCGCGAAGCCTGCCGGGCGGCGGCCCGACTGCCTATCATCGGCTGGCAACCCGTCTATCCCGAGGCCAAGGAACTCGCGGTGGTTTTTTCCGCTCTTCCCGGTATGAAGGTTGCACAAGACATTGGCAGCATAGACGCTGAACGCTGCCGGGAGGTGGGTGATGGGCAAGCATTGGGGAATGGCGACCGCGCTCGCAGGGGTCGCCGCGCTGCTCGCCCTCGTGCCCAGCCCTGAACCCGTCGCCGAGGCGCGGGGCATCCAGCGCGTCATTGCCTTCGGCGACAGCCTGATGGACTGTGGCACCTTCGGCCATATCTACGCCACCAACCCCGGGCGCACCTATCCCCAGGAAATCGCCGACGCCTATGGCATCGAACTCGGCCCCAACCGGCAGGTCGAGGGCTACGGGCACGACGGCCCGGCCGATCCCGATGGCCTCTGCTACGCCGAAGGGGGCGCGGTGACCGGGAGCTTCACCGAACCGGGTTTCGATCACAGTGAGGCGCCGCTGGCCTTCTCCCAGCAGATCCGCAATTTCGAGATGCAGCACGGTCGCTTTCGGCAGCAGGATCTGGTCCTGGTCCAGATCGGCGGCAATGACATCATCGGTCCCTTCTATGACAAGAAGGTGAAGGCCGCGCTGATGGCCGACGCCCCGCTCCCCCAGGACGTCCGCGAGCAGGTCGAAGCCCGCATCCGCCATACGGCGATGAACGAGGTCAAGCTGCTGCGCTATCTGCTCAGCCTGGGCGCCCAGCGCCTGGTGGTGCTCAACAACACCGATTACGGCAAGGCGCCCTACCTGGAGCCCTGGACCCCGGTCCTCGCCGAACGCAACCATGACCTGGTGCGGCTCTACAACGATACCCTGCAATCCAACCTGCCCGGCAGCGACCGCCTGCTCCTGATCGACGCCTATCGGGTGCTGGAAGAGGTCTATGCACACTACGGCAACTACGGCTTCAGCCACGCCGAAGGCGATGCCTGCCTGCCCGGGCGGGAGTTCTGCGAGCCCGACAGCTACGTCGAGCCCGGTGCCGACCAGGCCTATATCTTCGGCGCCCGCGGCCACTTCGCCAGTCGTACCCACAGCATGCTGGCCCAGGTGGTGCTGGAACGGATCGCCCAGACCTGGCCGGGCAGCGCGGTGCCGGACCGACCGCTACTGGCCACGGCCAGGGTGGCGAGTGAAACCACCGCCCACTAGTCCGTTGCCCTACCCTGGTGCCAGGCCGCTGGCATACGCACCGCGGCGGAGCAGCCCAGGCTAGCTACCGCGATAGGTCGAGTAGCTATAGGGCGATACCAGTAGCGGTACATGGTAGTGCGCGGCCTCATCGGCCAGACCGAAGCGCAGCACCACGGTGTCGAGAAACGCCGGCTCATCCAACGTCACGCCGCGCTGCCGATAGTAGCCGCCCACCTCGAATTCCAGCTCGTAGCTGCCGCGCTGGAACGCCTCGTCCCGCAGCAAGGGAGCGTCGGTGCGACCATCAACATTGGTCCGTACCTCGCCCAGGGCCTTCCGCGAACCCGCGTCCAGGCGATACAGCCGTACGGTGATACCCGCCCCAGGGCAGCCGCCACTGGTATCCAGTACATGGGTCGTCAGGTAGCCGGTGGAGGACGGGGCGGACATGGGTGACTCCTTAGCGGGAAAGCCGCCAGCCTAGCAGTTTTTCATTGCTGGATTGTATACAGCCGATCTCAGGGCCGTAGTTGGCTGAGCCGTCCGCTCTCTAGCCTGGCAATGCGCTCAGACCGGTCTGACCAGTTAGGCAGGATTCTTGCTGGTATTCGGCTTGGGTCTTCAAATATTGTATACAAAACCTCTCGACTGCCAGGATGCTCCTCCCATGACCTATCCCCGTGATCTCATCGGCTATGGCGCCCAGCCGCCCCACCCCCGCTGGCCGGGTGACGCCCGCATCGCCTTGTCCTTCGTACTCAATTACGAAGAGGGTGGCGAGCGCAACATCCTGCACGGCGACCAGGAATCCGAGGCCTTTCTTTCCGAGATGGTCGCCGCCCAGCCCTTGCCGGGCGTACGCAACATGTCCATGGAATCGCTCTACGAATACGGCAGTCGCGCCGGGGTCTGGCGCATCCTGGAGCTGTTCGCCAAGCATCGGGTGCCTCTGACCATCTTCGCCGTGGCCATGGCCGCCGAACGCCATCCCGAGGTCATCCGCGCCATGGTCCAGGCTGGCCACGAGATCTGCAGCCATGGCTATCGCTGGATCGACTACCAGTACCTGGATGAAGCCGAGGAGCGCGCCCATCTGCAGCGCGCCATCGAGATCCTCACCGAGCTGACCGGCGAGCGCCCCCTGGGCTGGTACACCGGCCGCACCGGCCCCAACACCCGACGCCTGGTGATGGAGGAAGGCGGCTTCCTCTACGACAGCGACACCTACGACGACGACCTGCCCTACTGGGAACCCGATACCCCGACCGGCAAGCCGCACCTGGTGATCCCCTACACCCTCGACACCAACGACATGAGATTCACCCAGGTCCAGGGCTTCCACACCGCCGAGCAATTCTTCCAGTACCTCAAGGACGCCTTCGATACCCTCTACGAAGAAGGTGCCACCGCGCCGAAGATGCTCTCCATCGGTCTGCACTGCCGGCTGATCGGCCGCCCCGGGCGCCTGGTGGGCCTCAAGCGCTTCCTGGAATACGCCCAGAGCCACGAGCGCGTCTGGTTCGCCCGCCGGGTGGACATCGCCCGTCATTGGCACCGGGAGCATCCGCCGGCATGAGCACCTTCCAGACCCTGACCCCGAGCCAACTGGACCGCGCCGCCTTCGTCGCGGCCTTCGGCGGCATCTACGAACACTCCGCCTGGGTCGCCGAGCGCGCCTTCGACGAGGGCCAGCCCCTGCCGGATACCATCGAGGCCCTGCACCAGCGACTGTCCACCCAGGTCGCCCGGGCCAGCCAGGCCGAGCAACTGGCGCTGATCCAGGCCCACCCGGATCTCGCCGGCCGCGCCGCCCTCGCCGGCGAACTGACTGCAGCCAGTACTGGCGAACAGGCCGGCGCCGGCCTTGACCAGTGCGACGCCGACGAGCTGGAGCGCTTCACCCGCTACAACGACGCCTACCGCGCCACGTTCGGCTTTCCCTTCATCATGGCGGTGAAGGGCAGCAATCGACACCTGATCCTGGCGGCCTTCGAAGAACGCCTGCCCAACACCCCGGAGCAGGAATTCCAGCGCGCCCTGGCCGAGATCGACCGCATCGCCCTCTTCCGCCTGCAGACCCTCTGACCTCATCCCGCATACGAGTCCCCCATGAAACGCACCTACGCCGCACCCTTCGAGAAGTACCTCAACCTCGCCGACGCCCGCCTCGGCACGCGGGTCATCAGCGTCAGCGACGACTGGTTCGCCGCCGCCGACCGCATGCTCCAGCCCCACGAACCCGAATGGAAAGAAGGCGTCTACGACGACAACGGCAAATGGATGGATGGCTGGGAGTCGCGCCGCAAGCGCTTCGAAGGCTATGACCACGCGGTGATCCGCCTGGGCGTGCCCGGCTCGATCAAGGGCGTCGACATCGACACCCGCTGGTTCACCGGCAACTACCCGCCGTCCGCCTCCCTGGAAGCCTGCTTCTGCCCCGAGGGTGACCCGGCCGACGACGCTGCCTGGACCGAGGTGCTGCCGGCCATCGAGATGCAGGGCAACAGCCACCACTATCACGCCATCGCCGATGAGCGTCCCTGGACCCATCTGCGACTCAATATCTACCCCGACGGCGGGGTGGCCCGCCTGCGGGTCTACGGCATTCCCCATCGCGACTGGTCGGCCCAAGCCGAAGACGAGGTGCTGGACCTCGCCGCCGCCCTCAATGGCGGTCGCGCCCTGGCCTGCAACGACGAGCACTATGGTCGCATGAGCAACATTCTCAACCCGGGCCGCGCCGCCAGCATGGCCGACGGCTGGGAAACCGCGCGCCGCCGCACCCCCGGCAACGACTGGGTGATCATCGCCCTGGGCCACGCCGGCATCGTCGAGGAAATCCTGGTGGACACCCTGCACTTCAAGGGCAACTACCCCGACAGCTGCCAGATCCAGGGCGCCTATGTGCGCGGCGGCACCGATGGCCAGATCGAGACCCAGAGTCTCTTCTGGAAAGAGCTGCTGCCGCCGCAAAAGCTGCAGATGCACCAGGAGCACAGCTTCCGCGAGCAGGTGCGCGACCTCGGCCCCATCACCCACGTGCGCCTGAACATCTTCCCGGACGGCGGCGTCAGCCGACTGCGGCTGTTCGGCAAGGTGGCGCGGGGCCAGGCATGAGTCGGCAACTGCCCATCGAGCCGCTGACCGCCGAGGGCTTCGCGCCCTTCGGCGAGGTCATCGAGACGGAAGGCCGGGACTGGTTTCCCATCAACAACGGTTCGACCCAGAGGTACCACGCCCTGGCGCGGGTCGAGACGGGGCCGGCGGACGGCGCGGCGATCATCAGCATCTTTCGCGCCCGGCGCCTGGAATACCCGCTGACGATTGCCATGCTCGAACGCCATCCCCACGGCAGCCAGGCCTTCGTGCCGCTGCGCGGCGAACCTTTCCTGGTGGTGGTGGCGCCGCCGGCGGCGGTCCCGGATGTCGGCGCCATCCGCGTCTTCCGCACCGATGGCCGCCAGGGCATCAACTACCATGCCGGCGTCTGGCACCACCCGGTGCTGGCCCTGTGCGACGAGGACGAATTCCTCATCGTCGACCGCAGCGGGACCCTACCCAACTGCGACGAATTCTTTTTCACCGCGCAGGAATGCCCGACCCTGGCGCTCTAGGGCGCTACCGGCGCGCGCCTGAGCTGCTTGCGCAGCAGGCGCGCACTGTCCAGGCAGACCCAGGCCACCGCCAGCCAGATGGGGCCATAGGTCCAGATCGCACCCTCCGGCAGTCGCTCGCCGAGGACATAGAGGGCGACGAACACCAGCAGCGCCGGCTCCACGTAACTCAGGATGCCGAACAGACTCAGCGGCAGCATCCGGCTGGACGCCAGCATGGCGGCGAAGGCGATGGCGCTGAGCAGCCCCAACCCCGGCAACAGCACCCAGAGCCCGGGCGACTGCTGCAGGATGACGCCGGGCGAGAACCAGTGCAGGGCGAGCAGCGCAAAGGGCAGCAGGCAGACCATCTCGAGGACGAAGCCGGACAGGGCGTCCACCGCCATCCAGCGCCGCAGGACGAAATACGGCGGATAGCCCACCACCGGCAGCAGGCTGACCCAGGACAGCGCCCCGGTCACCCAGACCTCATTGATCACCCCCACCAGCGCGCAGGCGACCGCCAGCCGCTGCAGCGGCCGCAGGCGCTCGCCATAGATCAGCCGGCCGGTCAGTACGATGGCCAGGGGCAGCAGGAAGTACCCCAGGGACATGGCCATGGCCTCGCCATTCATGGTCGCCCAGACGAATACCCACCACTGGATGCCCATCAGCAACGCCGCCGCCGGGATCGCCAGGCAGAGCCGGGGCTCGCGCACCAGCCGCGTGAGCGTGGCCCACAGCGCCCGGCCCTCCCGCAGCACCACCACCAGCACGAGCACCATGGGCAGCGACCAGACCACCCGCAGCGCCACCACCTGCAGCCCATCCAGGGGTGCCAGCCAGGCGAAGTACACCGGCATCAGCGCGAACAGCACCGACGACAGCACGGAAAGACCCAGCCCCCTGCCCGACAGCACGCTCATGCCCGACGCCCCTGGCGATTGATGAACAGTGACAGCAGGATGATGCCGCCGCCCAGCAACAGCCTAGGCAGGTCGGCCGGGTGCTGCCAGATCAGCAGGCTGACCAGCAGACCCGCTGGCACGTGGGCTTCGTTCATGATCGCCAGGGTGCCACCATTGACCCGTAGCGAGCCCAGCGTCCACCAGTAGAGCCCGAGCGCCGTGGCGAAGACGCCCATCCACACCAGCACGCCCCACTGCAACAGGGTGCCGGGTAGCCGCGCCGGATTGCCGAACAGCAGAAAGGACAGCGCCGCCACCAGCAGGGCCCCGAGAAAGAACAGCCCGAAATAGCGATGCAGGGCGCCCTGCCCGGCATAGGCATGCCCCAGGTGCTTGCACAGCACCTGGCCGGCGGCGAAGGTCAGGTTCGCCACCTGCAGCAGGAGAAAGCCCAGCAGGTAGTCACCGGTGAGCGGCTGGAAGCGGATCAGCGCCGCGCCGGCCACCGCCACCACGGCAGCCAGCAGCGACCAGACACGAAAGCGTCGCTGCCAGGCGTCGTCCAGCAGGGTCACGTAGATGGGTGTGAGCACGGTGAACAGCAGCACCTCCGGCACCGTCAGCACGGCGAAACTGCGGTACAGGCACAGGTAGGTGATGCCGAATTGCAGCGCGCCAGCCGTCATCAGCCCCAGGGCGAAGCGTCCCGGCACCCCGCGCCAGCGGCTGAAGGGCAGGAACAGCACGAAGGCGATGGCCACGCGGACCAGCACGGCGAAGTCGCTGTCGACCCGACCGGCGAGGTATTCGCCGATCAGGCTGAAGGAAAACGCCCATATGAGGGTGACGAGCAGGAGATAAGGCATGACGGCGACGCACGAAAAAGGTGCGCGACCTTAACGCGCCCGCCGCCGGAGGAAAAGCCCCGTGGGCCGCGACCTAACGATTGGCGTTCAGCCCCGACGGATCGCCGCTGGTGATCGCCGCCATCGACTGGTTGGCCTGCAGCACGTTGTCGGCGCCGGAGACCAGGGTCTTCGGCTCGGCCACCCCGGCGGCACGGGACCAATAGACCTGCTGGTTGGACCCGCCCACTGCGATGTCGGCCTGACTGAGCAGGGTCAGGCGCGCCTTGGCGCCGTAGCCGTAGGCATCGACCTTGGCCAGGCCTTCGCTGCCGGCCCGCACGTTGGCCTGTACCTGCTGGTAGCCGCCGCCGATGCTCAGATTGGCCACCGAACCCTTGACCGTGGTGACACTGCCCAGGCCATGGATGGCCAGCGTTTGCGCACTGTCGACCACCAGGCGATGATGACTGCCGTAGATGGCCACCTCACCGCACTGGCCTTTCAGGGTCAGGGTATTGCCCTCGCCGGAGAGGGAGACGTCCCGGCCCTGGCAATCGAGGGTACGGGTCAGATTGAGTCCTTCGATCTCGATGGGCTCGGCGGTCCGCTCTTCGGCATGGACCAACAGGGGAGCGACGAGCAGACAGCAACCCAGCAACGCCTTGAATGACGACATGGAGACTCCTTGTCTTGCCTAGAGTGGGAAACTCATCGACGGGCTTGGAGAGTCGCCTGGAGCGGATGTTTGGTCTGACATCCGGCATTTTTCCATCCCGTGACTCACGCCGCGTTTTCCCATTGCCCCGCCACGCTCTAACATGCCCGCTTTCGTAGCCACGACGCTTTCGATGAAGACTCCCCGCGTTTCCCTCGACCAATGGCGCACCCTGCAGGCAGTGGTGGACCATGGCGGCTACGCCCAGGCCGCCGAGGTGCTGCACCGCTCCCAATCCTCGGTCAGCTACACCGTCGCCCGCATGCAGGAGCAACTCGGCGTTCCCCTGTTACGTCTGGAGGGCCGCCGCGCGGTGCTGACCGATGCCGGCGCCGTGCTGCTGCGCCGCTCGCGACGCCTGGTGCAGCAGGCCAGCCAACTGGAGGAACTCGCCTACCACATGGAGCAGGGCTGGGAAGCCGAGGTACGCCTGGTGGTGGATGCCGCCTACCCCACTCGCCAGTTGCTGCGCTGCCTGCGCGAATTCATGCCGCAGAGTCGCGGCTGCCGGGTGCGCCTGCGTGAAGAGGTACTCTCGGGCGTCGAGGAGGCCCTGCTCGACGGGTCGGCGGACCTGGCGATCACCGGCCTGGTGATCGCCGCCCACCTGGGCGCCTCCCTGGGTACGGTAGAGTTCGTCGCCGTCGCCCACCCCGAACATCCCCTGCATTTGTTGCAGCGCACGCTGGTGACCGCCGATCTGGAAGAACAGTTGCAGATCGTGATTCGTGACAGCGGCCGCGCCCAGCCGCGGGACGCTGGCTGGCTCGCCGCCGAACAGCGCTGGACGGTGGGCAGCATCAGCACGGCGGCGACCTTCCTGCGCGATGGACTGGGCTTCGCCTGGCTGCCGCGGGACGCCATCCAGGGCGATCTCGACCAGGGCCTGCTCAAGCCGCTACCCCTGGAACAGGGCGCCCAGCGCTTCCATCCGTTCCAGCTCTACAAGACCCGCCAGCACGAACTGGGCCCGGCCTCCCAGATCCTGATGAACCTGCTGCGCCAGCACGCCCTGCCGCGCTGACCGTGGCGGGGTGTCCGCCGGATTGCTATCGTTCGCCAGTCGTTTCCGTCCACTCAAGGATTCATCATGTTCAAAGCCCTGCTTGCCGCCTGCGCGCTGTTCGTCGCCTCCACCACCTGGGCCGCGGACAATCCGCACGTACTCATCAGCACCAACAAGGGTGACATCGAGGTCGAGCTGGAGGCGACCAAGGCACCGGTCAGCACCGAGAACTTCCTGGCCTACGTCGACAGCGGCTTCTACAAGGGCACGCTGTTCCACCGGGTCATCCCCGGCTTCATGATCCAGGGCGGCGGCTACACCCGCGACATGCAGGAGAAGCGCACCCGCGCGCCGATCAAGAACGAGGCCGACAACGGCCTGAAGAACCTGCGCGGCACCCTGGCCATGGCGCGCACCTCGGACGTCAACTCCGCCACCAGTCAATTCTTCATCAACGTCGAGAACAATGCCTTCCTCGACCACGGCTCGCGCGACTTCGGCTACGCCGTGTTCGGCAAGGTCGTACGCGGGATGGAGGTGGTCGATCAGATCGCCGGCGTCCAGACCACCCGCCAGGGCATGCTGCGCGACATTCCCCGTGAACCGGTCATGATTCTCGCTGCCAAACGGCTGTAGCCGACCCGTCCTGCCGGACGATCCGCTGGCGGTCGTCCGGTAAGCCAGGCGAGGCCCCAGTGCGCGACGCCGTCTCCTCCTCACAAGGACCCCGCATGATCTTTCGCCGCTTCGAACGCCTCATCGATGCGTTCCGGGAAGCCCCCGATGAAATGCCGCCCACAGGCGTCGGCGCCTTCTATCTCCACTTCCTCAAGCAAGCCTGGCCCGCCTTCGCCCTGCTGCTGGTCGTCGGCCTGATCGGCGCCCTCATCGAGGTCGCCCTGTTCAACTTCATCGGCCAACTCGTCGACCTGGCCGGCAGCGCGCCCAACAGCACGGTGTTCTTCCAGGAGCATGGCGGAACCCTGGTCTGGATGGCGGTGGTGACCCTGGTGATCCGGCCGCTGTTCATCAGCCTGCACGACCTGCTGGTGCACCAGACCATCACTCCCAGCCTGACCACCCTGATCCGCTGGCAGAATCACCGCTATGTGCTCAAGCAGAGCCTGGGCTTCTTCCACAGCGACTTCGCCGGGCGCATCTCCAACCGCATCATGCAGACCGGCGTGTCTCTACGCGACTCGGCAGTGCAGGCAGTCGACGCCATCTGGCACGTGCTGATCTTCGCCGTCACCTCGCTGATCCTCTTCGCCCAGGCCGACGTCTGGCTGATGGTGCCCCTGATCCTCTGGATCATCGGCTACGTCATCGCCCTCTGGTATTTCGTGCCCCAGACCAAGGAGCGCTCGGCCATCGCCTCCGAAGCACGCTCGCAACTCTCCGGGCGCATCGTCGATGGCTATACCAATATCTCCACCCTCAAGTTGTTCTCCCATTCCGCCCAGGAAGAGCAGTACGCCCGCCAGGCCATGGAAGAGCAGACCGAAAAGGCCGAGAGCGCCGCTCGCCTGATCACCGCCATGGGCGTGACCATCGCCATCCTCAGTGGCTTCCTCATCGCCGGCACCACCGGCCTGGCCCTCTGGCTCTGGCACCAGGGCGTCATAAGCGTGGGCGCCATCGCCCTGGCCACTGGCCTGGTGATCCGTATCAACAGCATGTCCGGCTGGATCATGTGGGTGGTCAACGGCATCTTCGAGAACATCGGGATGGTGCAGGACGGCATGAGCACCATCGCCAAGCCGCGCCAGGTCGGCGACGCAGCCGACGCCAAGCCGCTGCAGGTGGCTCGCGGCGCCGTGTTGTTCGAGGACATCCATTTCCACTACGGCAAGGGCGCCGGCATCATCGAAGGCCTGACCCTCGACGTGGCACCGGGCGAGAAGATCGGCCTGGTCGGCCCTTCCGGGGCCGGCAAGTCGACGCTGATCAACGTGCTGCTGCGCCTCTACGACCTGGAAGGCGGTCGCATCCTGGTCGACGGCCAGGACATCGCCCACGTCACTCAGGAAAGTCTGAG
Organism: Pseudomonas oryzihabitans; assembly: GCA_036946245.1. Lineage (GTDB taxonomy): Bacteria > Pseudomonadota > Gammaproteobacteria > Pseudomonadales > Pseudomonadaceae > Chryseomonas > Chryseomonas oryzihabitans_G. The sequence goes on along the minus strand of JAQIJM010000001.1, from coordinate 2,727,074 downwards.
ATGCCAGATCGGCGTGGTCACCCAGGACACCTCGTTGCTGCACCGGTCGATTCGCGAGAATTTGCTCTACGGTCGCCCCGAGGCCACCGACGAGGAACTCCATGCCGCCCTGCGCAAGGCCAAGGCCGACGACTTCATCGCCCGTATTACCGACGCCCATGGCCGCACCGGTCTGGACGCCCAGGTGGGTGAACGGGGCGTCAAGCTCTCCGGCGGCCAGCGCCAGCGCATCGCCATCGCCCGCACCCTGCTCAAGGACGCACCCATCCTGCTGCTGGACGAGGCCACCTCGGCACTGGATTCCGAGGTGGAAGCGGCCATCCAGGAAAGCCTGGAAACCCTGATGGAAGGCAAGACGGTGATCGCCATCGCCCACCGCCTCTCGACCATCTCGCGCATGGATCGCCTGGTGGTCATGGAGCGCGGCCAGATCGTCGAGATGGGCTCCCACGACGAACTGATCGCCTACAACGGCCTCTATGCCCGCCTATGGCGCCACCAGACCGGCGGTTTCGTCGGTCAGGGCGTGCCGGGCAGGCAGCGGGTGCGTAGCAGTTCCAGCTGACGCTCCTGATCCAGGCCGGGATAGAAACCTTCGATCTTCTGGAAGCCGCCTAGCCAGCTACGGCGCTCCACCACGCAGTCGAACACTGGGCAGGCGGCCTGCCCGGCCTGGCCGCAGTCGCGGTAGTAGGTCAGCTGCTGGCTCTTCTGCAGCGTGCCCTTGAAGGAGCCCGGACGTTGCTGCAGCACATAGAAGTCGATGTCCGCGGCACTGCGATGGTTTTCCCACTGGAACGCCAAGGTGCTGGGATAGAAGAGCACCAGCAGCGTCGCCAACATCATCCAGAGGATCGCGGCGGTCACCGGCAGGGGCAACCGCGCGCGGAAGCGCCGACCGCCACGGATGACCAGGGCGGTCACCACCGTCACCAGGGCGAGGGCGATGCACAGCGCCGGTAGCCCGGTGATGACCTGCCCGGCGACGCCGATGTCCAGCCCACTGGGCGACGGTGCCGTCCGATAGCCGATTTCCAACCGGTCCCAACCGATCCGATTGCCGATCAGACCGGCCAGGCCGAAGAGGCCGGCCACTACGAGTAGGGTCCAGAAGGTGCGGGGATTGGCGCTGCGCATGGGAGTTCGTCCAGACAAAGACCGGGAGACTGCCTAAGCCCGGCGGCGAAGGCAAATGCCAATTCTCCGCGGCGACCGCCCCGCAGCCGGCGCGGCACGGTCAGGCGCCGGTGCCCTGGTCGAGGCTCTGCGGAGCCCGCTCCACCAGGCCAGTGCCGCGAGGTTCGGCAAGGCGACGTCGAGCTGGTAGACTGCCGGCCCGCAGCCGCCACACCCCGTGGCCCAACGCGAGTGGTTATCGTGGAAATCTTCAAAGAGTTCGTGTTCGAAGCCGCACACTTCCTGCCCAATGTTCCAGCGGGCCACAAGTGCGGTCGTCTCCATGGGCATTCCTTCAAGGTAGGCCTGCACATCGAAGGCGCGGTCGATCCCCATACCGGCTGGGTCCGGGATTTCGCCGACCTCAAGGCCGCCTTCAAACCCCTGTACGAGCGTCTCGACCATCACTATCTGAACGACATCCCGGGACTCGAGAACCCCACCAGCGAGGTGCTCGCCCGCTGGATCTGGCAGCAACTCAAGCCCCAGTTGCCCGAGCTCAGCCAGGTCCGCGTCCATGAGACCTGCACCTGCGGCTGCATCTACCGCGGCGACTAATTCGCCCCTCCCATTCAAGGCGGCGATGGTGGCAGTCATTTTTCTGCCATAATTCGCGCCTGCCAACTGTCGACGTATTCCCATGTTCGAACTTTTCAGCGGACTCCACGCCTGGGTCGCCATCAGCCTCGTCCTGGCCCTGGCCTTCGTGCTGGCCTTTGAATTCATCAACGGCTTCCACGACACCGCCAACGCCGTCGCCACGGTGATCTACACCAAGGCGATGCCGCCGCATCTCGCGGTGTTCTTCTCCGGCATCTTCAATTTCCTCGGGGTGCTGCTCGGCGGCGTCGGCGTGGCCTATGCCATCGTCCACCTGCTGCCGGTGGAGCTGCTGATCAACGTCAACACCGGCCATGGTCTGGCCATGGTGTTCTCACTGCTCGCCGCGGCCATCACCTGGAACCTGGGGACCTGGTACTTCGGCATCCCCGCCTCCAGCTCCCACACCCTGATCGGCTCCATCCTCGGCGTCGGCGTCACCAACGCCCTGCTCACCGGCATCCCGGTGAGCGAGGGCGTGAACTGGCAGAAGGCGATCGACATCGGTCTGTCGCTGATCTTCTCGCCGCTGGCCGGCTTCGCCGTCGCCGGCCTGCTGCTGCTGGCCCTCAAGCGCTGGCGGCCGCTGTCGAAGATGCACAAGACGCCGGAACAACGCCGCGAACTGGACGCCAAGAAGCACCCGCCCTTCTGGAATCGCCTGATGCTGGTGCTCTCGGCCATGGGCATGAGCTTCGTGCACGGCTCGAACGACGGCCAGAAAGGCATCGGCCTGATCATGCTGGTGCTGATTGGCATCGTCCCGGCCAAGTTCGTGCTGGACTTGGACAGCACCACCTACCAGATCGAACGCACCCGCGACGCCGCCGTCCACCTGGGCCAGTTCTACGAGCGCCAGGGCGACAACCTCAAGGACTTCCTCGCCGAAGTGCCCGGCAATCGCGACCTGCCCCAGGAATTCCGCTGCGCCCCGCACATGACGGTGCCGACCCTGCAGGCGCTGCTGGCCGATCTGGAAGGTGTCACCGACTACCGCGCCATGAGCGACGAACATCGCCAGCAGGTGCGCCGCTACCTGCTGTGCCTGGACGACACCGCCAAGAAGGTGAGCAAGCTGCCGGTCCTGACCGCGCGGGATCGCGACGACCTCAGCCGCTTGCGCAAGGACCTCACCACCACCACCGAATACGCCCCCTTCTGGGTCATCATCGCGGTCGCCCTGGCCCTGGGCATCGGCACCATGGTCGGCTGGCGCCGCGTGGTGCTCACCGTGGGCGAGAAGATCGGTCGCCAGGGCATGACCTATGCCCAGGGCGTGAGCGCCCAGGTGACCGCAGTGGCCGCCATCGGCATGGCCAACGTCTTCGCCCTGCCCGTGTCCACCACCCACGTGCTGTCCTCGGGCGTGGCCGGCACCATGGTCGCCAACCGCAGCGGCCTGCAGGGCAGCACGGTGCGCAACATCCTCATGGCCTGGGTGCTGACCCTGCCGGCCTCCATGGCCCTCTCCGCCGGCCTGTTCTGGTTGGCGCACCTGTTCCTCTGATTCCCGCCAGCCGGGCGCCGCGCGTGCGGTGCCCGGCTGGACCCCTCGTCGGGAAAACCTGAACAGGATAGCTATTGACGAGTCTAGTGAAATGTGTGCGACAGGCACTTTTCCGAGACAGCCGTACGGTGAACGTCAATGAGCCCCGCGACCTACATCCTCCTTCTCGTGCTTGGCTGGCTAGCCCTCTCGCTGGCCGTACTCTGGGCCATGCTGCGCCTGGCGCGTCGTGCACGCCCTACCCTGGCCAGCACGCCTCGCTTCGCCAACAAGATCGACGCGCCCTCACCCGTGACGACACGCAAGCACCTGGCTTGCTGATCCAGTCTCAAACGGGCACGAGACTACCGTTCCGACGTGCCCCGGGGTACGCGGATGGGTGAGCATGGAGGAGGATTCTTGTGATTGTTCGAGCGGCGGTGATTCGGACGAATCAGGTGAGCAGGCTGCTTTCTTGAGCGCTGCGGCTCATCTGCTCGAGGATCTGGTCACGTTGTTGCGGGGTCAGGGTGTCCCAGCAATGGTGCTTGATGAACAAGCCGGCACCGAAGGCGACGTAGAGCGACAGGGCGACGATGACGAGCGTTTCCAGCCCGACGATGGCCCAGGAGCGGGGTTTGGACGCATTGTCCTTGGTTTTCATAACGACCTCGTGAAATTCGGAGGGACGATAGTGTAGTCGCCTAAGCATTTTTCCGGCAGAGCCGATCGTCGATTGGTCAAGGCCATTGACCCGACCTACCGCCGTTCCAGTGGCGTCCCACCCTTGCTGCGGCGAGGCAGCCAGACCTGCCAATCCCTTCGCGGCTACACGAATGCACGCCTGGCGCCGCGCTGGTATACTCCCGCGACTGACGGGTCGCTGCAGGCCCTGCCGGTCTCGCTGCCTGTATCGGCCTACCGCGCACATTCCGCAGCGACGCTTTGTCGCATCGCACGTCCATCGTCGTCGCGCCTGTCGCGCGGCCCGATAACGCCTTCTTGGGGCGTCTATCGACTCCAGGGTCGATCCTCGCTCGCCCGGCTTCGCGCCACAGCTGTGATAAAGAGGAGTTAAAGCAAGACATGTCCACCACGTCGAAGATCATCTACACCCTGACCGACGAAGCGCCCGCCCTGGCGACCTATTCGCTGCTACCCATCGTCGAGGCCATCACCGCCTCTTCCGGCGTCGCCCTCGAAACCCGTGACATTTCCCTTGCCGGCCGCATCATCGCCCTCTTCCCCGAGCACCTGAAGGAAGAGCAGCGCATCTCCGACCACCTCGCCGAACTCGGCGAACTGGCCACCACTCCCGAAGCCAACATCATCAAGCTGCCCAACATCAGTGCCTCGGTCCCGCAGCTCAAGGCCGCCATCAAGGAACTGCAGGGTCAGGGCTACGCCCTGCCGGACTATCCGGACGAGCCCAAGGACGACCAGGAAAAGGACGTCAAGGCCCGCTACGACAAGGTCAAGGGCAGCGCCGTGAACCCGGTACTGCGCGAAGGCAACTCCGACCGCCGCGCGCCGCTGTCGGTGAAGAACTACGCCCGCAAGCACCCCCATCGTATGGGTGCCTGGAGCGCCGACTCCAAGTCCCACGTCGCCCACATGGACGCCCATGACTTCTATGGCAGCGAGCGTTCGGCCACCATCGAGAACGCCGGCAGCCTGAAGATCGAACTGATCGGCAAGGACGGCAGCGCCAAGGTTCTGAAAGAGAAGACCGCGGTCAAGGCTGGCGAGATCGTCGACGCCTCGACCATGAGCCGCAAGGCCCTGCAGAGCTTCATCGCCGCCCAGATCGAAGATGCCAAGGCCCAAGGCGTGCTGTTCTCCGTGCACCTGAAGGCCACCATGATGAAGGTCTCCGACCCCATCATGTTCGGCATCATCGTCGGCGAGTTCTACAAGGACGTGCTGGCCAAGCACGAAGCCGCCCTGAAGGAAGCCGGCTTCGATCGCAACAACGGCATCGGCGACCTCTACGCCCGCCTGTCCAGCCTGCCGGAAGCCACCCAGGCCGCCATCAAGGCCGATTTCGACGCCCAGTACGCCCAGCGTCCGGCGCTGGCCATGGTCAACTCCGACAAGGGCATCACCAACCTGCACGTGCCGAGCGACGTCATCGTCGACGCCTCCATGCCGGCCATGATCCGTGACTCCGGCAAGATGTGGAACGCCGAAGGCAATCTGCAGGACACCAAGGCCATCATCCCTGATCGCTGCTACGCCGGCGTCTACCAGGTGGTCATCGAGGACTGCAAGCAGCACGGCGCCTTCAATCCCAGCACCATGGGCAGCGTGCCCAACGTCGGCCTGATGGCGCAGAAGGCCGAGGAATACGGCTCCCACGACAAGACCTTCCAGATTCCCACCGACGGCACCGTGCGCGTGACCGACGACCAGGGCAAGGTAGTCTTCGAGCATCCGGTCGAGGCCGGCGACATCTGGCGCATGTGCCAAACCAAGGACGCGCCGATCCAGGACTGGGTCAAGCTGGCCGTCAACCGTGCTCGCGCCAGCAGCACCCCGGCCATCTTCTGGCTCGACCAGAACCGTGCCCACGACGCCCAGGTCATCGCCAAGGTCGAGCGCTACCTCAAGGACTACGACACCAACGGCCTGGACATCCGCGTCCTGGCGCCCGAGGAAGCCACCCGCGTATCCCTGGAGCGCATCCGCAAGGGCGAGGACACCATCTCGGTGACCGGCAACGTCCTGCGCGACTACCTGACCGACCTCTTCCCCATCATGGAACTGGGTACCAGCGCCAAGATGCTGTCCATCGTCCCGCTGATGAATGGCGGCGGCCTGTTCGAGACCGGTGCCGGCGGTTCCGCGCCCAAGCACGTCCAGCAGTTCGTGCAGGAAAATCACCTGCGCTGGGATTCCCTGGGCGAATTCCTGGCCCTGGCCGAATCCCTGAACCACCTGGGCGAGACCACCGGTAACGCCAAGGCCAAGGTGCTGGCCAAGACCCTGGACCAGGCCAACGGCAAATTCCTCGACAGCAACAAGTCGCCGTCGCGTAAGGCGGGCGAACTGGATAACCGCGGCAGCCATTTCTACCTGGCACTGTACTGGGTCCAGGCCCTGGCCGAACAGAACGACGACGCCGAGCTGAAAGCCCAGTTCGCGCCGGTTGCCCAGTCGCTGACCGCCGACGAAGCCAAGGTGGTCGCCGAGCTGAATGGCGTTCAGGGCCAACCGGTGGACATCGGTGGTTACTATCACCCCGACCAGGCCAAGACCAGCCAGGCGATGCGTCCGAGCGCCACGCTCAACGCCGCCCTGGCCCAGCTCAAGGGCTGAGCCTGAGGGCTGCGCCCGCAGCCTGAATGGGTGATCACAGCGAACCCCGGCCCCGACCGGGGTTCGCTGCATTTGGGGCACGCAAAGCTTAGGGCGTATACTGCGCGATTACCGATAGCGGAGTCCGAGATGGATTGGCACGCCCACGTCACCGTGGCCACCGTGGTGGAAGACGCCGGCCGTTTTCTGCTGGTCGAGGAAGAGAAACAGGGCCGCCTGGTGCTCAACCAACCGGCCGGGCACCTGGGGCCGGGCGAGAGCCTGGTCGAGGCCGCCTACCGTGAAACCCTGGAAGAGACCGCCTGGCGGGTGGACATCCAAGGCGTGATCGGCATCGGGCTCTATACCGCGCCGAGCAACGGCGTCACCTACTACCGCACCGCCTTCCATGCCCGCCCCCTGGCCCACCAGCCGGAGCATGCCCTGGACGCCGACATCACCCGCGCGGTGTGGCTGACGCTCGACGAGATCCGCGCCGAGCAGGCCCGACTGCGCAGCCCCCTGGTCCTGGACGCCATCGAGAAGTACCTGGACGGGCACCGCTATCCCCTGTCGATGATCGTAGATATGAGAGGTTTTTGAAGTGAACGGCACCCGCGTCATCGTCGGCATGTCCGGCGGAGTGGATTCCTCGGTCTCGGCCCTCTTGCTCAAGGAGCAGGGCTATCAGGTCGAGGGCCTGTTCATGAAGAACTGGGACGAGGATGACGGCACCGAGTACTGCACGGCCAAGGAAGACCTGGCCGATGCCCAGGCGGTCTGCGACCGCATCGGCATCAAGCTGCACACGGCCAACTTCGCCGCCGAGTACTGGGATCACGTCTTCGAGCACTTCCTCGCCGAGTACAAGGCCGGCCGGACGCCGAATCCGGACATCCTCTGCAACCGCGAGATCAAGTTCAAGGCCTTCCTCGACTACGCCCTGGCCCTGGGCGCTGACCTGATCGCCACCGGCCACTATGTGCGCCGTCGCGACGTCGACGGCCAGACCCTGCTGCTCAAGGGCCTAGACGCCAACAAGGACCAGAGCTATTTCCTCCACGCCGTGGGCGGCGAGCAGCTGGCGCGCACCCTCTTCCCGGTGGGCGAGCTGGAAAAGCCCGAGGTCCGCGCCATCGCCGAGCTGCATGGCCTGGCCACCGCGCGCAAGAAGGACTCCACCGGCATCTGCTTCATCGGCGAGCGTCGCTTCAGTGACTTCCTCAAGCAGTACCTGCCGGCCCAGCCGGGCGACATCGAGACCACCACCGGCGAGGTCATCGGCCGCCACCACGGCCTGATGTACCACACCATCGGCCAGCGCCAGGGCCTGGGCATCGGCGGCATGAAGGACGCCGGTGACGATCCCTGGTACGTACTGAGCAAGGACCTGACCCGCAACGTACTGATCGTCGGCCAGGGCAATGCCCATCCCTGGCTGTTCGCCGAGGCCCTGACCGTCAGCGAGATGTTCTGGGTCAACGAGCTGGAGCTCGCCCAGCCGCGCCGCCTCACCGCCAAGGTCCGCTATCGCCAGCAGGACCAACCTTGCCGGATCGAACGCCAGGGCGCCGGCTACCGGGTGGTCTTCGACGAACCCCAGCGCGCCGTGACCCCCGGCCAGTCGGTGGTCTTCTACGACGGCGACGTCTGCCTGGGCGGCGGCGTGATCGAACACTATCAACCCGCCTGCGCCGAGGCCCCCGCCGCATGAATCGCACCCAGGAACAACTCATCGCCCTGGGCGGCGTCTTCCAGGCCGCCGTGCTGGTCGACCAGCTGGCGCGCACCGGCCAGATCCCGGAAGAACCTCTCGCCTGCCTGCTCGGCAGCCTGCTGGTGCGCGATCCGGGTAGCACCCTGGAGGTCTACGGCGGCAGCGTCACCCCGCTGCGCGAGGGCCTCGGCGCCCTCTCCAGCACCTTGGAGCGCAACCCCAACAGCCTGCAGCGCGAACCCCTGCGCTATGCGCTGGCGATGACCGCCCTGGAACGCAAGCTGGAGAAGCGCGGCGACCTGCTGGATCTCATTGGCCGGCGCCTCACCCAGATCCAGTCTCAGGTCGAGCATTTCGGCGTGGCCCACGAAAACGTCATCGCCGCCTGCGGGGGCCTCTACGAGGACACCCTGAGCACCTTCAAGCAACGCATCCAGGTGCACGGCGAGATGCGCTATCTGCAGCAGCCCGCCACCGCCTCGCGGGTGCGCGCCCTGCTGCTGGCCGGCATCCGCTCGGCCCGTCTGTGGCGCCAGCTCGGCGGTCATCGCTGGCAACTGGTGCTCAATCGTCGCAAGCTGCTCGACAACCTCTATCCCCTGCGCAACGGCTGATCCCGGACCGGCCGGCGGCGGTACTAAAGCCCCGGCCTTTGCGTGTAGAATTCCGCCCCTTTCTCCCCCGCTACCAAGAGAATGCCCATGCAGCTCTCCTCGCTCACCGCCGTATCGCCCATCGACGGCCGTTACGCCGGCAAGACCGCCGCCCTGCGCCCCATCTTCAGCGAATTCGGCCTGATCCGGTTCCGCGCCCAGGTCGAGGTCCGCTGGCTGCAGCGCCTGGCCGCCCACGCGGGCATTCCCGAGGTCGCGCCCTTCTCCGCCGAGGCCAATGCCCTGCTGGACAAGCTGGCCACCGCGTTCAGCGTCGAGCAGGCGCAGCGGGTCAAGGACATCGAGCGCACCACCAACCACGACGTCAAGGCCATCGAGTATTTGCTCAAGGAAGAGGTCGCCGGCCTGCCCGAGCTGGCCGCGGTCAGCGAATTCATCCACTTCGCCTGCACCTCCGAGGACATCAACAACCTGTCCCACGCGCTGATGCTGCGCGAAGGCCGTGACCAGGTGCTGCTGCCGCTGATGCGCCAGATCGCCGGCGAGATCCGCGTGCTGGCCCATCGCTTCGCCGACGTGCCCATGCTGTCGCGCACCCATGGCCAGCCCGCCTCCCCCACCAGCCTGGGCAAGGAACTGGCCAACGTGGTCTATCGCCTGGAGCGCCAGATCGAGCAGATCGCCGCCATCCGCCCGCTGGGCAAGATCAACGGCGCGGTGGGCAACTACAACGCCCACCTGTCCGCCTACCCGGACGTCGACTGGGAAGCCAATGCGCGCACCTTCATCGAAGACGACCTCGGCCTGACCCTGAATCCCTACACCACCCAGATCGAACCGCACGACTACATCGCCGAGCTGTTCGACGCCATCGCCCGCTTCAACACCATCCTGATCGACTTCGACCGGGACATCTGGGGCTACATCTCCCTCGGCTACTTCAAGCAGAAGACCGTGGCCGGCGAGATCGGCTCCTCGACCATGCCGCACAAGGTCAACCCCATCGACTTCGAGAACTCCGAAGGCAACCTGGGCATCGCCAACGCCATCCTCCAGCACCTGGCCAGCAAGCTGCCGATCTCCCGCTGGCAGCGCGACCTGACCGACTCCACCGTGCTGCGCAACCTGGGCACCGGCCTGGCCCACGGCGTGATCGCCTACGAAGCCACGCTCAAGGGCATCGGCAAGCTGGAGCTCAACGCCGCGCGCATCGCCGAAGACCTGGATGCCTGCTGGGAAGTCCTGGCCGAGCCGGTGCAGACCGTGATGCGCCGCTATGGCGTGGCCAACCCCTACGAGAAGCTCAAGGAGCTGACCCGCGGCAAGGGCATCAGCGCCAGCGCCCTGCAGGACTTCATCGACGGCCTGGAAATCCCCGAGGCGGCCAAGGCCGAACTGCGCCAGCTGACCCCGGCCGGCTATATCGGTAATGCGGCCGAGCAGGCCCGTCGGGTCTAACCTCTATCTCTTTCTCGCGCCCGGCCTCGCCGGGCGTTTTTCATTGCGCGAGGTGTGCATGAACCCGGATCAACCCCTGCAACTGCTCGGCGGCCTGACCGCCCGTGAATTCCTCCGCGACTACTGGCAGCGCAAACCCCTGCTGATCCGCCAGGCCATCCCGGATTTCCAGAGCCCCCTGGAACCGGACGAGCTGGCCGGCCTGTCGCTGGAAGAGGAAATCGAATCCCGCCTGATCATCGGCCGGGACCGCACCTGGGAGCTGCGCCGTGGCCCGTTGCCGGAAGACACCTTCGCCAGCCTGCCCGAGCGCGACTGGACCCTGCTGGTGCAGTCGGTCGACCAGTTCGTTCCCGAGGTGGCCGAGGTGCTGGAAGCCTTCCGCTTCCTGCCCAGCTGGCGCGTCGACGACGTCATGATCAGCTATGCCGCCCCCGGTGGCGGTGTCGGCCCCCACTACGATCACTATGACGTCTTCCTGCTGCAGGGCCATGGCCGCCGTCGCTGGCGCATCGGTCAGCCATGCACCGCCGACAGCCCGCTGATCGACGGCCTGGAGCTGAAGATCCTCGCCGACTTCCAGCAGATCGACGAATGGGTCCTGGAACCGGGCGACATGCTCTATCTGCCGCCGGGCCTGGCCCACGACGGCATCGCCGAAGACGAGTGCATGACCTACTCCATCGGCTTCCGCGCACCCAGTGCCGGCGAGGTGCTCACCCACTTCACCGACTTCCTCAACCAGTTCATCCCCGAGGACGAGCGCTACAGCGACGCCGGCTGCGCCCCGGCCAGCGAGCATCCGGCGGAGATCCCGCCCGAGGCCATCGAGCGATTGCGCGGCCTGATGGAGCGTCACCTGAGCGAGGATCGCCTGCTGCTGGCCTGGTTCGGCCAGCACATGACCGAGCCGCGCTACCCGGAGCGCGTCTCCGGGGAAAACCTCAGCGCCAAGCAGCTGCGCAAGGAACTCGACGAAGGCGCCCTGCTGATGCGCAACCCCAGCGGCCGCATCGCCTGGAGTCGCCTGGAAGACGAGGTGATGGTCTTCGCCAGCGGCCAGAGCCGCCTGCTGCCCATGCGGCTGCAACCGCTGCTCGACCTGCTATGCTCGGCGGACGTCCTGCACGAGGCCAATCTCGCGCCCTGGCTGCAGGACGACGATGCCATGCGCCTGATCCGCGAACTGCTCCAGCAGGGCAGCCTGATCTTCGCCGGAGAAGACGACGACGAGTGATAGGGAGCCGCCGTGGACGAGTCCTTTGCCGATCTGACCCTGGACGGACTGCCCGAACCCCAGCTCGGCCAGGACCTCGCCCTGCGCCTCGAAGGCCTGGACGCCCTGCGTGAGCACGGTGTCCGCCTCATCGGCCAAGCCAGCCGCCAGCTGAGCATCCAGACGCCCGACCTGGAAGCACCGCTCTACGACAATCTCGCCGTCGAGGCGGCGATCAAGCGGCTGCTGCTGGGCCATCCGCGGCATCAGGTCCGCATCCTCATCAACGACAGCGCCCTCGCCATGCGCCAGGGGCACCGACTCATCGCCCTGGCGCAACGCCTGTCCAGCAATCTGCTGATCCGGCGGCCATCGGTCGATCAGCAACCGGAAGGCAGCTGCCTCATCGTCGACGACCAGGCCCTGCTGCGCCGCACGGGCAGCGCGCCCACGGGCTTCGTCCGCTATGGCGACCGCGCCGCCGTCAAGGTTCAGCAGCAGGTCTTCGATCGCCTCTGGGCCAGCAGCCAGCCGGATCAGGAATTGCGGAGGATGGTGCTGTGAGAGGTCTGCTGGCGTTCTTGCTGTTGTTGGCGGCCGGCGCCTGGGCGGCGCCTCGTACCGAGGTCATTCCCCTGCAATACCGCACCGCCGACGACCTGCTGCCCACCCTGCAAGCCGTCCTTGGCAGCGAAGGCAGGGTCAACGTCTACGGCAATCAGCTGATCATCAATGCCGAGCCGGCCAAGCTGGCCGAACTCAAGAATTTGCTGGCCCAGCTGGACACCCAGCCGCGGCGCCTGCTCATCACCCTGGCCACCCGCGCCGGCAGCTCGGGCGCCAGCCAGGGTTACTCGGTAAACGGCGACGTGCGTGCGCCCCAGGTGCGCATCATCGAGGACAGCACCGACCAGCGAGAGGATGGCGCCCAGCGCGTCCAGGTCACCGAAGGCTACCCCGCCTTCATCCGCTTCGGCGAGGACGTGCCGGTGACCACCTACCAGACCTCGCCCTATGGTCAGAGCTACGCCCAGACCGATTACCGCCGCCTCGAACGAGGCTTTCAGGTCACCGCCCGTCTGAGCGGCAACCTGGTGCATCTGGACATCAACAGTGTCGATGATCGCGCCGCGCCGATGCACCCCGGCACGGTGGCGACACAGAGCGCCGCTACCCGCATCAGCGGTCCCCTCGGCAAGTGGCTGGACCTGGGAGGCTTCCGCCAACAGTCCGAAGACGATCGCTCGGGCCTGACCCGGTACTACTCCACCGAAGGCCGCGACGACCGTCAGTTGAGCATCCGCGCCGACCTGATCGACTGACGAAATCCGTTGGGTGTAGAACTCTCGCCACGCGAGGCAATCTAGGAGTCATACGCCGCGCAACTCCATTCGAGAATAATTCTTATATTCATTCTCAAATAAACTAGAAGTTCTGTTTAATTTGATTCAAGGCAGTCAAATAGAATCTTTTTAAGCTAATAAATTTACAGAATGAATCGATGGAGCATAAAATCTGTTCGCCTTGCGACACCGTGTCGCACTGGTTGCGCCTGATACCCATAATTAAGGATTCAAAGCATGTCTGAGTCGATCAGCCTACTGACCCACAACTGGAGCTTCGCGGTATTCCTCCTGGGCGTGGTCGGTCTGATCGCCTTCATGCTCGGAGTCTCCAGCCTCCTCGGCAGCAAGGCCGTAGGTCGCAGCAAGAACGATCCCTTCGAGTCCGGCATCGTACCCACCGGGGGTGCCCGGCTCCGTCTCTCTGCCAAGTTCTACCTGGTCGCGATGCTCTTCGTGATCTTCGACGTCGAAGCCCTCTTTCTCTTCGCCTGGTCGGTGTCCATCCGTGAATCGGGATGGGCCGGCTTCGTGGAAGCCTCCATTTTCATAGCAATTCTGTTGGCGGGTCTTGTCTACCTGTGGCGAATCGGAGCGCTCGATTGGGCGCCTGCGAGCCGTCGCGAGCGGCAGGCGAAGTCGAAACAATGAGGCTTTGGCAATGCAATACAATCTCACCCGGATCGATCCCGATGCGGCAGTAGACCGCTATCCGGCCGGCCAGCGGGAAACCGTGGCCGACCCCGTCGAAAGTCAGGTCAACCGCAGCATCTTCATGGGCAAGCTCGAAGATGTCCTGCGGGGCGCGGTCAATTGGGGACGCAAGAATTCCCTGTGGCCGTACAACTTCGGCCTGTCCTGCTGCTACGTGGAAATGACCACCGCCTTCACGGCGCCCCACGACATCGCCCGCTTCGGCGCCGAAGTCATCCGGGCCTCGCCGCGTCAGGCCGACTTCATGGTCATCGCCGGCACCCCCTTCATGAAGATGGCTCCGGTCATCCAGCGCCTGTACGAACAGATGCTGGAGCCCAAGTGGGTGATCTCCATGGGCGCCTGTGCCAACTCCGGCGGTATGTACGACATCTACTCGGTCGTTCAGGGCGTGGACAAGTTCCTGCCCGTCGACGTCTATGTGCCCGGCTGCCCGCCTCGCCCCGAAGCCTTCCTCCAGGGCCTGATGCTCCTGCAGGACTCCATCGGTGAAGAGCGCCGCCCCCTTTCCTGGGTAGTGGGCGACCAGGGTATCTACCGCGCCGAGATGCCTTCGCAGCGCGAGCAGAACCGCGAGCGCCGCATCCAGGTCACCAACCTGCGCAGCCCAGACGAAGTGTAGGTCCCCTTCGGGACCTGCACGCTGACGACGATCGATTAGCGACGGAACATCATGACCGCAGACACCGCTCTGTCCGCCTCTGCGCTCGCCCCTGCCGGCGAAGCGTCGGTGGTTGGCGAACTCCAGGGCCAATTCGGCGCCGACGCCCTGACCCTGCAAGACACCCGTACCGGCATGCCGGTGATCTGGGTGGCACGCGAACGAATCATCGAAGTACTGCGCTTCCTGCGCAACCTGCCCCGCCCCTACGTCATGCTCTATGACCTGCATGGCGTGGACGAGCGCCTGCGGACCCACCGCCGCGGCCTGCCCAACGCGGACTTCACCGTTTTCTACCACCTGCTGTCCATCGACCGTAACAGCGATGTGATGCTCAAGGTGGCCCTGTCCGCCAACGACCTGCGCCTGCCCACCGCCACCGGCATCTTCCCCAACGCCAACTGGTACGAGCGGGAAGTGCTGGACATGTACGGCATCCACTTCGACGGTCACCCGCTGCCCAAGCGCATGCTGATGGCCGACAACTGGCACGGTCATCCGCTGCGCAAGGACTATCCGGCGCGCGCCACCGAGTTCGATCCCTATGCGCTGAATGCCGCCAAGCAGGATCTCGAACAGGAAACCCTGAGATTCAAGCCCGAGGAATGGGGCATGAAGGAGCATGCGGAGAATTCCGATTTCATGTTCCTCAACCTGGGTCCGAACCACCCCTCCGCCCACGGTGCCTTCCGCATCATCCTGCAGCTGGACGGCGAAGAGATCGTCGACTGCGTGCCGGAGATCGGCTACCACCACCGGGGCGCCGAGAAGATGGCCGAGCGCCAGTCCTGGCACAGCTACATCCCCTACACCGACCGGATCGACTACCTGGGCGGGGTGATGAACAACCTGCCCTACGTCCTCTCGGTGGAAAAGCTCGCCGGCATCAAGGTGCCGTCGCGGGTGGACTTCATCCGCGTGATGATGGCCGAGTTCTTCCGCATCAACAGCCACCTGCTGTACCTGGGTACCTATATCCAGGACGTCGGCGCCATGACCCCGGTGTTCTTCACCTTCACCGACCGTCAGCGCGCCTACAAGGTGATCGAGGCCATCACCGGCTTCCGCATGCACCCCGCCTGGTTCCGCATCGGCGGCGTCGCCCATGACCTGCCGCGTGGCTGGGACAAGCTGGTCCGCGAATTCCTCGACTGGATGCCCAAGCGTCTGGACGAGTACGAAAAGGCGGCGATGAAGAACAGCATCCTCATCGGCCGGACCAAGGGCGTCGCGGCCTACAACACCAAGGAAGCCCTTGAGTGGGGCGTCACCGGTGCCAACCTGCGCGCCACCGGTCTGGACTTCGACCTGCGCAAGGCGCGCCCCTACTCCGGCTACGAGAACTTCGAGTTCGAAGTGCCCATCGCCCACAACGGCGACTGCTACGACCGCGGCATGCTGCGCGTCGAGGAGATGCGCCAGAGCCTGCGCATCATCGAGCAGTGCCTGCAGCACATGCCCGAAGGCCCGTACAAGGCGGATCACCCGCTGACCACGCCGCCGCCCAAGGAACGCACCCTGCAGCACATCGAGACCCTGATCACCCACTTCCTGCAGGTGTCCTGGGGTCCGGTGATGGCGGCCGGCGAAGCCTTCCAGATGATCGAGGCGACCAAGGGCGCCAACAGCTACTACCTGACGAGCGATGGCAGCACCATGAGCTACCGCACCCGCATCCGGACGCCGAGCTTCCCGCACCTGCAGCAGATCCCGGCCGTCATCCGCGGCAGCATGGTGTCCGACCTGATTGCCTACCTGGGCAGTATCGACTTCGTCATGGCCGACGTGGACCGCTGAGCATGAGCACCGAAACCCTGATCCAAACCGACCGTTTCGTCCTGAGCGACACCGAGCGCTCGGCCATCGAGCACGAGATGCATCACTACGAGGACCCGCGCGCGGCGTCCATCGAGGCCCTGAAGATCGTCCAGAAGGAACGTGGCTGGGTGCCGGACGGCGCCATCTACGCCATCGGCGAAGTGCTGGGCATCCCGGCCAGCGACGTCGAGGGCGTGGCCACCTTCTATAGCCAGATCTTCCGCGTGCCGGTCGGTCGCCACATCATCCGGGTGTGCGACAGCATGACCTGCTACATCGGCGGCCACGAATCCGTGGTCGGCGAGATCCAGCGCCAGCTGGGCATCGGCCTGGGCCAGACCACCGCCGACAGCCGCTTCACCCTGCTGCCGGTGTGCTGCCTGGGCAATTGCGACAAGGCCCCGGCGCTGATGATCGACGACGACACCCATGGCGATGTCCAACCCGCGGGCGTGGCCAAACTGCTGGAGGGATACGCATGAGACTGACCTCCTTCGGGCCTGCCAACAGCATCGCCCGTACCCCCGAGACCCATCCCCTGACCTGGCGCCTGCGCGAAGACGGCGCCCCGGTCTGGCTGGAGGAATACCAGGCGAAGGACGGCTATGCCGCGGCGCGCAAGGCGCTGACCGAGCTGGCCCCCGATGCCATCGTCCAGGAAGTCAAGGATTCCGGCCTCAAGGGCCGCGGCGGTGCGGGCTTCCCCACCGGTGTGAAGTGGGGCCTGATGCCCAAGGACGAATCCCTCGATATCCGCTACCTGCTGTGCAATGCGGACGAGATGGAACCCAACACCTGGAAGGACCGCCTGCTCATGGAGCAGCTGCCGCACCTGCTGGTGGAAGGCATGCTGATCAGCGCCCGGGCGCTCAAGGCCTATCGCGGCTACATCTTCCTGCGTGGCGAATACGTCGACGCCGCCGCCAACCTGCGGCGCGCGGTGGAAGAAGCCAAGGCCGCCGGCCTGCTGGGCAAGAACATCCTCGGCAGCGGCTTCGACTTCGAGCTGTTCGTCCACACCGGTGCCGGTCGCTACATCTGTGGCGAAGAGACCGCGCTGATCAACTCCCTGGAAGGCCGCCGCGCCAACCCGCGCTCCAAGCCGCCCTTCCCCGCCGCCGTCGGCGTCTGGGGCAAGCCGACCTGCGTC
The DNA here is from genome assembly GCA_036946245.1 of Pseudomonas oryzihabitans. Taxonomy (GTDB): domain Bacteria; phylum Pseudomonadota; class Gammaproteobacteria; order Pseudomonadales; family Pseudomonadaceae; genus Chryseomonas; species Chryseomonas oryzihabitans_G. Next base: position 2,709,824 of record JAQIJM010000001.1, on the reverse strand, counting down.
AACAACGTCGAGACCCTGTGCAACGTGCCGGGCATCGTCGCGGGCGGCGTCGACTGGTACAAGAGCCTGGCCCGCGAAGGCAGCGAAGACATGGGCACCAAGCTCATGGGCTTCTCCGGCAAGGTGAAGAACCCTGGCGTCTGGGAATTGCCCTTCGGCATCACCGCCCAGGAGCTGTTCGAGGACTACGCCGGCGGCATGCGCGACGGCTTCACGCTGAAGTGCTGGCAGCCCGGTGGCGCCGGTACCGGCTTCCTGCTGCCCGAGCACCTCTCGGCGCAGATGTACGCCGGCGGTATCGGCAAGGTCGGCACCCGCATGGGGACCGGTCTCGCCCTGGCGGTGGACGACAGCGTCAACATGGTCTCGCTGCTGCGCAACATGGAAGAGTTCTTCGCCCGGGAATCCTGTGGCTGGTGCACTCCCTGCCGCGATGGCCTGCCCTGGAGCGTCAAGCTCCTGCGCAGCCTGGAGAAGGGCGAGGGGCAACAGGGCGATCTGGACACCCTGCTGCAACTGGTCAACTTCCTCGGCCCGGGCAAGACCTTCTGTGCCCACGCACCGGGTGCCGTCGAGCCCCTGGGTAGTGCCATCAAGTATTTCCGCGAAGAGTTCGAGGCCGGTGTGCGCAAGGCGCCCAGCGAGCCGCGGCCGACCGCTTCCGCGACGGTGACCTGAAGACCGGCCCCGCTCGGGGCTGCCTTCACAGCTTCCAGGCCGGGCCCGACCCGGCCGGCGTTGCCACTGGCGATACCAGGGCGGCGCGAACGTTTTCCCATTAGCCAGACCCGCCCTGCGCGGGTGAGAAGAAAACCCTATGGCCACTATCCACGTAGACGGCAAGACGTACGAGGTCGACGGGGCGGACAACCTCCTCGAAGCCTGCCTGTCCCTGGGGCTCGACATCCCCTATTTCTGCTGGCACCCGGCGCTGGGCAGCGTCGGTGCCTGCCGCCAGTGCGCGGTGAAGCAGTTCGCCGACGAGAATGACACCCGCGGGCGCCTGGTCATGTCCTGCATGACCCCGTCCAGCGACAAGACCTACATCTCCATCGAAGACGCCGAAGCCAAGGAATTCCGCAGCTCGGTCATCGAATGGCTGATGACCAACCATCCCCACGACTGTCCGGTCTGCGAAGAAGGCGGCCACTGCCACCTGCAGGACATGACGGTGATGACCGGCCACAACAAGCGCCGCTATCGCTTCACCAAGCGTACTCACCAGAACCAGGACCTCGGCCCGTTCGTCGCTCACGAGATGAACCGCTGCATCGCCTGCTATCGCTGCGTGCGCTACTACAAGGACTACGCGGGCGGTACCGACCTGGGTGTCTACGGCGCCCACGACAACGTCTACTTCGGCCGCGTCGAGGACGGTGCCCTGGAGAGCGAATTCTCCGGCAACCTGACCGAGGTCTGCCCCACCGGGGTATTCACCGACAAGACCCACTCCGAGCGCTACAACCGCAAGTGGGACATGCAGTTCGCCCCGAGCATCTGCCATGGCTGCTCGTCGGGCTGCAACATCAGCCCCGGCGAGCGCTATGGCGAACTGCGCCGCATCGAGAACCGCTTCAACGGCTCGGTGAACCAGTATTTCCTCTGCGACCGTGGCCGCTTCGGCTATGGCTATGTCAATCGCAAGGATCGTCCGCGCCAGGCCCTGCTAAAAGACGGCAGCCTGGAAACCGGGATCGACGCCGCCCTGGACCGCGCCGCCCTGCTGCTGCGCGGCAAGAAGGTGATCGGCATCGGCTCGCCGCGTGCCAGCCTGGAAAGCAACCACGCCCTGCGCGAACTGGTCGGCGCCGAGAACTTCTACAGCGGCATGAGTGCCCGTGACCTGGCCAATGTGCGCCTGGTGCTGCAGGTGCTCAAGGACAGCCCCCTGCCCGTCCCGACCCTGCGCGCCATGGAAAAGCACGACGCCGTCTTCGTTCTCGGCGAGGACCTGACTCAGACCGCGGCCCGCCTGGCGCTGTCCCTGCGGCAGTCGGTCAAGGGCAAGCCCGAGGCCATGGCCGCGGCGCAGAAGATCCAGCCCTGGCTCAACGCGGCCGTGCAGAACATCGGCCAGAGCGAACGCAATCCGCTGTTCATCGCCAGCGTCGCCGCCACCCGCCTGGACGACGTCGCCGACGCCCGTCTGCATGGCTCGCCGCTGGAACTGGCCCGTTTCGGCCATGCCGTGGCCCATGCCATCGATGCCAGCGCCCCGGCCGTCGACGGCCTGAGCGACGAGGTCGCCGAGCAGGCGCGCCTGCTGGCCGAAACCCTGCTGGCGGCCGAACGTCCGCTGGTGGTGTCCGGTACTTCCCTGGGTGAACCGGCGCTGATCGAGGCCGCCGCCAACCTGGCCAAGGCCCTGGCCGCCAAGGGCAAGGCCGGCTCCCTGAGCCTGGTGGTGCCCGAAGCCAACAGCCTGGGTCTGGCGCTCTATGGCGGCGAGTCCGTCGAAGACGCCTTCGCGGCCCTGGAAAACGGCCAGGCCGATGCCCTGGTGGTGCTGGAGAACGACCTCTATCGCCGCGCCCCTGCCCAGCGGGTGGATCAGGCCCTGGCCCGCGCCCAGGTGCTGGTGGTGCTGGATCACCAGCGCACCGCCACCGCCCAGCGTGCCGATCTGGTGCTGCCGGCGGCGAGCTTCGCCGAAGGCGACGGTACCCTGGTCAGCCAGGAAGGTCGCGCCCAGCGCTTCTTCCAGGTCTATGAGCCGAGCTACTACGATCCCTCCAGCCTGGTCCGCGAAGGCTGGCGCTGGCTGCACGCCCTGCGCAACACCCTGGACAACCGTCCGGTGGACTGGACCCAGCTGGACCACGTCACCGACGCCGTGGCCACCGCCGCGCCGCAACTGGACGGCATCCGCGACGCCGCACCCAACGCCAGCTTCCGGGTGAAGGGCCTCAAGCTCGCCCGCGAACCGCACCGCTATAGCGGCCGCACCTCCATGCGCGCCAACCTCAGCGTGCACGAGCCGCGTGCGCCCCAGGACGCCGACACCGCCTTCGCCTTCTCCATGGAAGGCTATGCCGGCAGCGCCGAGCCGCGTCAGCAGATCCCCTTCGCCTGGTCCCCGGGCTGGAACTCGCCCCAGGCCTGGAACAAGTTCCAGGACGAGGTCGGCGGTCACCTGCGCGCCGGCGATCCGGGCGTGCGCCTGATCGAGACCCAGGGCGATCGCCTGAGCTGGTTCGCCGTCCCGGCCGCCGCCGTGCGCGGTACCGCGTCCGGCTTCCAGGCCGTGCCGCTGTACCACCTGTTCGGCAGCGAAGAGACCTCTTCGCGCGCCGAGCCGGTGCGTGAGCGCATCCCGGCCGCCTACGTGGCGCTGGCCAAGGCCGATGCCGACCGCCTGGGCGTCAACGAAGGTGCCCTGCTGCGCCTGCAGGTCGCCGGTCAGGAATTGCGCCTGCCGCTGCAGATCAAGCCCGAGCTGTCCGCCGGCCTGGTCGGTCTGCCCGCCGGCTTCGAAGGGATTCCGGTGGACTTCGCCGGCCTCACCGTGGAAGGACTGCAGGAGGCCGCGGCATGACCTGGCTCACCCCCACCCTCATCGCCGTGGTGATCGGCGTCCTCAAGGCCATCGTCATCCTGCTGGCGGTGGTCATCTGCGGGGCGCTGCTGAGCTTCGTCGAGCGGCGCCTGCTGGGTCTCTGGCAAGACCGCTACGGTCCCAACCGGGTCGGTCCCTTCGGCGCCTTCCAGTTGGGCGCCGACATGCTGAAGATGTTCTTCAAGGAGGACTGGACGCCCCCGTTCGCCGACAAGATGATCTTCGCCCTGGCACCGGTGATCGCCATGGGCTCGCTGCTGGTGGCCTTCTCGGTCATCCCGATCACCCCCACCTGGGGCGTGGCGGACCTGAACATCGGTCTGCTGTTCTTCTTCGCCATGGCCGGCGTCAACGTCTATGCGGTGCTCTTCGCCGGCTGGGCGAGCAACAACAAGTTCTCGCTGCTGGGCGCCATGCGCGCCTCGGCCCAGACCCTCTCCTACGAGGTGTTCATGGGTCTGTCGGTGATGGGCATCGTCGCGGTGACCGGCTCCTTCAACATGAGGGACATCGTCGAGGCGCAGCACCAGGGCTGGTGGTTCATCATTCCCCAGTTCTTCGGCTTCTGCACCTTCTTCATCGCCGGCATCGCCGTCACCCACCGTCACCCCTTCGATCAGCCGGAAGCCGAGCAGGAGCTCGCCGACGGTTACCACATCGAATACGCGGGCATGAAGTGGGGCATGTTCTTCGTCGGCGAGTACATCGGCATCGTGCTGATCTCGGCGCTGCTGGTGACCCTGTTCTTCGGCGGCTGGCACGGTCCCTTCCTGGATACCCTGCCCTGGCTGTCGTTCTTCTGGTTCGCCCTGAAGACCGCCTTCTTCATCATGATCTTCATCCTGTTGCGCGCGTCCATTCCGCGTCCGCGCTACGACCAGGTAATGGCCTTCAGCTGGAAGTTCTGCCTGCCCCTGACCCTGATCAACCTGCTGGTGACCGGTGCGGTGGTGCTCTATAGCGCCACGCCGGCCATCGGCCAGTGAGGTATCCGTCATGATCAAGGAAATCCTGCACGTCCTGCATGGCACCTACACCCAGTTGCGCAGCGTGGTGATGGTCTTCGGCCACGCCTTCCGCAAGCGTGACACCCTGCAATACCCCGAGGAACCCGTGTACCTGCCGCCGCGCTACCGCGGCCGCATCGTGCTCACCCGCGACCCCGACGGCCAGGAGCGCTGCGTGGCGTGCAACCTGTGCGCCGTGGCCTGCCCGGTCGGCTGCATCTCGCTGCAGAAGACCGAAGCCGAAGACGGTCGCTGGTACCCCGAGTTCTTCCGCATCAACTTCTCGCGCTGCATCTTCTGCGGCATGTGCGAGGAGGCCTGCCCCACCACCGCCATCCAGCTGACCCCGGATTTCGAGATGTCCGAGTTCAAACGCCAGGAGCTGGTGTACGAGAAGCAGGACCTGCTGATCTCGGGTCCGGGCAAGTATCCGGAATACAACTTCTACCGCGTGGCCGGCATGGCCATCGCGGGCAAGCCCAAGGGTGCCGCGCAGAGCGAGGCAGAGCCGATCAACGTGAAGAGCCTGCTGCCCTAAGGAGCTGTCGTGGAATTCGCCTTCTATTTCTCCGCCGGGGTGGCCGTCCTGGCCACCTTCCGGGTGATCACCAACACCAATCCGGTGCATGCGCTGCTGTACCTGATCATCTCGCTGCTGGCCGTGTCCATGGTGTTCTTCGCTCTGGGCGCGCCCTTCGCCGGTGCGCTGGAGATCATCGTCTACGCCGGCGCCATCATGGTGCTGTTCGTCTTCGTGGTGATGATGCTCAACCTCGGCCCGGTGATTTCCGACCAGGAGCGCAAGTGGCTGACGCCCAAGGTCTGGATCGGTCCGTCGATCCTCGCCGCGGCGCTGCTGGTGGAACTGCTGGTGGTGCTCTCGCGTACCCCGGGCGGTGCCACCATCGGCCATACCTCGGTGGAAGCCAAGGCCGTGGGCATCAGCCTGTTCGGACCCTATCTGCTGGCGGTCGAGCTGGCCTCCATGCTGCTGCTGGGTGCCCTGGTCGCGGCCTATCACCTGGGTCGCAGCGACGTCAAAGACGGGATCGGCGAGTGAGTCGCCAAGGACTGGAGAACAGCCAATGAACGCCATACCTCTGGAACACGGACTGGCCCTCGCCGGTGCCCTGTTCGCCCTTGGCCTGGTGGGCCTGATGGTCCGCCGCAACATCCTCTTCGTGCTCATGAGTCTGGAAATCATGATGAACGCCGCCGCCCTGGCCTTCGTGGTCGCGGGTAGTCGTTGGGGCGCTCCCGACGGCCAGGTGATGTTCATCCTGGTGCTGAGCCTGGCCGCCGCCGAGGCCAGTATCGGCCTGGCGATCCTGCTGCAGCTCTATCGCCGCTTCCACACCCTCGACGTCGATGCCGCCAGCGAGATGCACGGATGAACCTGCTACCCCTCACCTTCGCCTTTCCCCTGGTCGGCTATTTCCTGCTGGCCTTCTCCCGCGGTCGGCTGTCGGAGAATCTCTCCGCCCTGATCGGCGTGGGTTCGGTGGGCCTGGCGGCGCTGGTCGCCGCCTGGGTCGGCTGGAACTTCCACGTCGCACCGCCCGCCGACGGCCACCTGACCCTCGTCCTCTGGCAGTGGATGAACGTGGAGGGCTTCGCGCCCAACATGGCGCTCTACCTGGATGGCCTGTCGCTGACCATGCTCGGCGTGGTCACCGGCGTCGGCTTCCTGATCCACCTGTTCGCGTCCTGGTACATGCGTGGCGAAGAGGGCTATTCGCGCTTCTTCGCCTACACCAACCTGTTCATCTTCAGCATGTTGCTGCTGGTCCTCGGCGACAACCTGCTGCTGCTGTACTTCGGTTGGGAAGGCGTGGGCCTGTGCAGCTACCTGCTGATCGGCTTCTACTACAGCGAGCGCGCCAACGGCAACGCGGCCCTGAAGGCCTTCATCGTCACCCGCGTCGGCGACGTCTTCATGGCCTTCGGCCTGTTCATCCTGTTCATGACCCTGGGCACCCTGGATATCCAGGAGCTGCTGCAGAAGGCGCCCGACGTCTTCGCCAGCGGTGATCCGCTGATCGTGCTGGCCACCCTGGCCCTGCTCGGCGGTGCCGTCGGCAAGTCGGCCCAGCTACCGCTGCAGACCTGGCTGGCGGACGCCATGGCCGGTCCGACCCCGGTCTCCGCGCTGATCCACGCGGCGACCATGGTGACCGCGGGCGTCTACCTGATCGCCCGGACCCACGGCCTGTTCCTGCTGGCCCCGGAGATCCTCCACCTGGTCGGCATCGTCGGTGCCGTGACCCTGGTGCTGGCCGGTTTCGCCGCCCTGGTGCAGACCGACATCAAGCGCATCCTGGCCTACTCCACCATGAGCCAGATCGGCTACATGTTCCTGGCCCTGGGCGTCGGCGCCTGGCAGGCGGCCATCTTCCACCTGATGACCCATGCCTTCTTCAAGGCCCTGCTGTTCCTCGCCTCGGGCTCGGTGATCCTGGCCTGCCACCACGAGCAGAACATCTTCAAGATGGGCGGCCTGTGGAAGAAGATCCCCCTGGCCTATGCCAGCTTCCTGGTGGGCGGTTCGGCCCTGGCGGCGCTGCCCCTGGTCACCGCCGGCTTCTACTCCAAGGACGAGATCCTCTGGGAAGCCTTCGCCAGCGGTCACACCTACCTGCTCTACGCAGGCCTGGCCGGTGCCTTCCTGACCTCGATCTATACCTTCCGCCTGATCTTCATCACCTTCCACGGCCAGGCCCACACCGAGGCCCATGCCGGCCACGGTATCGCCCACAACCTGCCGCTGGCGGTGCTGCTGGTGCTCTCGACCTTCGTCGGCGCGCTGATCACCCCGCCGCTGGCCGGGGTACTGCCGGAATCGGTCGGCCATGCCGGTGGTGAAGGCCAGCACGCGCTGGAGATCACCTCGGGCGCCATCGCCATCGCCGGTATCCTCCTGGCCGCCCTGCTCTTCCTGGGCAAGCGTTCCTTCGTCAGCGGCCTGGCCAAGAGCGCACCGGGTCGCTTCTTCGGGACCTGGTGGTATCACGCCTGGGGCTTCGACTGGCTGTACGACCTGATCTTCGTCAAGCCGTACCTGCTGCTGGCCCGCCTGCTGCGCCGCGACCCCATCGACCAGGGCATCGGCCTGATCCCGCTGCTGGCGCGCGGTGGCAACCTGGCACTGAGCATCACCGAGAACGGTCGTCTGCGCTGGTACGCAGCGTCCATCGTGGGGGGCGCCGTGCTGTTGCTCGGCGCGCTGCTGCTGGCCTGACCCTCTGACTAAGGATAAGTACACGTCATGCTTCTGCCCTGGCTAATCCTGATCCCCTTCATCGGCGGCCTGCTCTGCTTCCTCACGGAAAAGACCGGCCCGCTGGTGCCCCGCTGGATCGCCCTGTTCACCATGCTGCTGGAGCTGGTACTCGGCCTGTGGCTGTGGGCCCACGGCGACTACAGCCTGGCCCCGGCCCCCGGCGCCGAAACCGCCTGGACCGCGGAATTCCAGATGAACTGGATTCCGCGCTTCGGCATCAGCCTGCACTTCGGTCTCGATGGCCTGTCGCTGCTGATGATCCTGCTCACCGGCCTGCTCGGTGTGCTGGCGGTGACCTGCTCCTGGCGCGAAGTGCAGCGCCACGTCGGCTTCTTCCACCTCAACCTGCTGTGGATCATCGGCGGCGTGGTGGGGGTGTTCCTGGCGCTGGACCTGTTCCTGTTCTTCTTCTTCTGGGAAATGATGCTGGTGCCGATGTACTTCCTGATCGCGCTGTGGGGCCATAGCTCCGCGGACGGCAAGAAGAGCCGCATCACCGCCGCCACCAAGTTCTTCATCTTCACCCAGGCCAGTGGCCTGATCATGCTGGTGGCCATCATCGCCCTGGTACTGGTGAACTACGGTGCCACCGGCGTCCTGACCTTCGACTACGAAGACCTGCTGCAACTGCAACTGGACCCCCGCCTGGAATACCTGCTGATGCTGGGCTTCTTCATCGCCTTCGCGGTGAAGCTGCCGGTGGTGCCGGTGCACTCCTGGCTGCCGGACGCCCACGCCCAGGCCCCCACCGCGGGCTCCGTCGACCTCGCCGGTATCCTGCTCAAGACCGCCGCCTACGGCCTGCTGCGTTTCGCCATTCCGCTGTTCCCCAACGCCTCGGCGGAATTCGCGCCGATCGCCATGTGGCTGGGCATCATCGGCATCTTCTACGGCGCCATCCTGTCGTTCGCCCAGACCGACATCAAGCGCCTGGTGGCCTACTCCAGCGTCTCGCACATGGGCTTCGTGCTGATCGGCATCTATTCCGGCAGCCCCCAGGCGCTGCAGGGCGTGGTGGTGCAGATGATCGCCCACGGCCTCTCCGCCGCCGGCCTGTTCATCCTCTGCGGCCAGCTCTATGAGCGCCTGCACACCCGTGACATGCGCCAGATGGGCGGTCTCTGGGCGCGGCTGCCCTATCTGCCGGCCCTGAGTCTGTTCTTCGCCTCGGCCTCCCTGGGCCTGCCGGGTACCGGCAACTTCGTCGGCGAATTCCTGATCCTGCTGGGGGCCTTCCCGGTGGTGCCGATGATCACCGTCATCGCCACCTTCGGCCTGGTGTTCGCCTCGGTCTACTCGCTGATCATGATCCACCGCGCCTACTTCGGTCCGGCCAAGGCCGACGGCGCGCTGCATGGCCTGAATGCGCGGGAGCTGTCGATGCTGCTGTTGCTTGGCGTGCTGCTGGTGCTGCTCGGCGTCTATCCGCAGCCGGTGCTGGATACCTCGGCCGCGAGCATGGCCGGTGTGCAGCAGTGGCTCGGCGAAGCCTTCTCCTCTCTCGTTTCCGCCCGGTAAGAGCGCCATGACCTTTACCTACGAACACTTCATCGCCCTCCTGCCGATCATCATCACCGGCTTCACCGCCGTGGTGGTGATGCTGGGCATCGCCTGGCGGCGGGATCACACCATCATCCCGACCCTGGGCGTGATCGGTCTCAACCTGGCCCTGCTGTCCTGCATCCCGGCCCTGGGCGTCGGTGCCATCGACGTCACTCCGCTGCTGCGCATCGACGGCTTCACCTGCTTCTACATGGCGCTGATCCTGATCGCCACCCTGGCCTGCATGACCCTGTCGCACGCCTACATGGAAGGCTATCCGGGCAATCGCGAAGAGCTGTACCTGCTGCTGCTGATCTCCGCCACCGGCGGATTGGTGTTGGTGGCGGCGCAGAACGTCGCCGGTCTGTTCATCGGTCTGGAATTGCTGTCGGTACCGGTCTACGGCCTGGTGGCCTACAGCTACTTCAATCGCCGCTCCCTGGAAGCCGGCATGAAGTACCTGGTGCTGTCCGCCGCCGGCTCGGCCATCCTGCTGTTCGGCATGGCCCTGCTCTATGCCCAGTCCGGCAGCCTGAACTTCGCCGATATCGGCATGCAGATGGACGCCCCGGCCAGCACCGGCCTGCTGATGGAAATCGGCCTCGGCATGCTGATCGTCGGGCTCGGCTTCAAGCTGTCCCTGGTGCCCTTCCACCTCTGGACGCCGGACGTCTACGAAGGCTCTCCGGCGCCGATCGGCGCCTTCCTGGCCACCGCCAGCAAGGTGGCCGTCTTCGCCGTGCTGGTACGGGTGTTCCAGACCATGCCCATGGCCTCCCAGGACGGCTGGCTGCACGATACCGTCGCCTTCATCGCCATCGCCTCCATGCTGGTGGGCAACCTGCTGGCGCTGATGCAGAGCAACCTCAAGCGCCTGCTGGGTTACTCCTCCATCTCCCACTTCGGCTACCTGCTGGTGGCGGTGTCTTCGGGCGAAGGCCTGTCGATGGAAGCCGTGGCCGTCTATCTGGTGACCTATGTCTTCACCAGCCTGGGCGCCTTCGGCGTGATCACCCTGATGTCCAGCCCGAGCAACGGCCAGCGCGACGCCGATGCCCTGTTCGAGTACCGCGGCCTGTTCTGGCGCCGTCCGTACCTGACCGCGGCGCTGACGGTGATGATGCTGTCCCTGGCCGGCATCCCGCTCACCGCCGGCTTCATCGGCAAGTTCTACGTCATCACCGTGGGCGTGGAAGCGGGCATGTGGTGGCAGACCGCGGCGATCGTGCTGGGCAGCGCCATCGGCCTGTTCTACTACCTGCGCGTGATGGTCACCCTGTACCTGACCGAGCAGGGCCTGCAGCGCCACGATGCGCCGATGAACTGGGGTCAGCGCGCCGGTGGCGTGATGCTGATCGCCATTTCCATCGCGACCTTCGTCCTCGGTGTCTATCCGCAGCCGCTGCTGCAACTGGCGCAGCTGACGGTGTTCTGATCCGAGGCGTCGCCCACGATCCCCGCTTCGGCGGGGATCGTCGTTTCTGGCATTCGTGAAACAGCTGCCCTTGGCAGTGCCGCGCCCCGGCGGCTACCCTCGACGCCCTACTCCACTGCCCCTGTACTTTCTGGAGACCCTTTTCTCCCATGCCTGCGTTGAAACCCCTCACCCTTGCCATCGGCCTGCTGCTCGGCGGCCAGGCCTTCGCCGCCCCTGTCTTCGACGTCACCGAACTGGGTGACCCCGCCACCGCCTGCAGCGACCTCGACACCTTCGTCAACCAGAAATGGGTCGCCGCCAATCCGATCCCGCCGGACAAGTCACGCTGGGGTTCCTTCATGGCCCTGGGGGAGAAATCGCTCAACGACCAGCACGCCATCCTACAGCGTGCGGCCCATACGGCCGATCGCGCGGCAGCGGGCTCGGTGGAACAGAAGATCGGCTGGCTGTATCGCTCGGGCATGGATGAGGCGGCCATCGAACGGGCCGGCTATCGGCCGATTCAGCCGCAGCTCGCCGCCATCGACGGGTTGCGCACCACGGCCGATGTCGTGAAGTACCTGCAGCAGAGCTTCGCCCAGGGCGACATGCAGGTGTTCTCCTTCGGCTCCGGCGCCGACTACCAGAATGCCAAGCAGCAGATCGCCTATGCCTACCAGGGCGGCCTGGGCCTGCCGACCCCCGACTACTACACCGAAGCCGACTACGCCAAGCTGCGCCAAGCCTACCTGGGTCATATCGCCCGACTACTGGTCCTCACCGGCGTACCCAAGGCCCAGGCCGCCGCCCAGGCCGAGCTGGTGCTGGCCTTCGAGAGTCGCCTCGCCCGGGCCTCGGTGAAGCCAGTGGAGCTGCGCAATCCGGAAAACCAGTATCACTACCTGAGTTTCGCCGAGGCCAACCAGGTGACGCCACATTTCGACTGGCAGGCCTTCTTCGCCAGCCAGGGCGTGACCGGCCAGCAGGGTTTCTCGCTGTCCCAGCCGGGCTTCTTCGCCGAATTCGACCGGATGCTGGCGGAGACTCCCGTCGCGCAATGGCAGGCCTATCTGCGCGCCCATGTGATCGACGACGCCGCACCCTGGCTGTCCAAGCCCTTCCAGCAGGAAAGCTTCGCCTTCAACCAGAAGACCCTGAGCGGCCAGCAGCAGCAGAGCGAGCGCTGGAAACGGGTGCTGCGCGCGGTGAATGGCGCCATGGGCGAGGGTCTCGGCCAGCTCTATGTGCAGGAGCATTTCTCGCCCCAGGCCAAGGCCCGCGCCCAGGAGCTGGTGGACAACGTCATGCAGGCGCTCAAGGCGCGCATCGAGAAACTGGACTGGATGAGTCCGGAGACCAAGCAGAAGGCGCTGGCCAAGTGGGACAGCTTCCTGCCCAAGATCGGCTATCCGGAGCGCTGGCGTGACTGGAGCGGCCTGACCCTCCAGCCCCAGGGGTTCTATGCCAACCTGGAAGCCGCCTCGCGCTTCAACTACCGGCATGACCTGGACAAGGTCGGCAAGCCCACCGACCGCCAGGAATGGGGCATGTATCCGCAGACCGTGAACGCCTACTACAGCTCGACGGACAACACCATCAACTTCCCGGCCGCCATCCTGCAACCACCGTTCTTCTATGCGGACGGCGACGACGCCATCAACTACGGCGGTATCGGCGCGGTTATCGGCCACGAGGCCAGCCATGGCTTCGACGACCAAGGCAGCAAGTTCGACGGCGCCGGCAACCAGGTGGACTGGTGGACGCCGGCCGATCGGCAAGCCTTCGAGGCCCGTACCGGCAAGCTGGTCGCGCAGTTCGACGGTTACCAGCCGCTGCCGGACCATCCGGCGCTGCACGTCAACGGCAAGCTCACCCTGGGCGAGAACATCGGCGACCTGGGCGGCATCAACGCGGCCTACGATGCCCTGCAACTGGCGCTGGCGAAGAAGCCGGAGGAAGCCGCTCGCCGCATCGACGGCTATACCCAGGAGCAGCGCTTCTTCCTCAACTGGGCACGGGTGTGGCGCAGCTCCGTGCGCGAAGAACAGCTACGTCTCTCGCTCAATACCGATCCCCATGCGCCGATGAGATTCCGCGCCATCGGGGCGCCCTCCAACATGCCGGCCTTCGCCCAGGCGTTCAGTTGCAAGAGCGGCGACGCCATGGTACGGCCCGAGGACCAGCGCGTGGAAATCTGGTGAGGCCAACGGGGCGGCCGGGTCATAGGTATCGCTTTTGCATCGGCCTGCATTCCCCTGCCCTGGCGCCCCGTCCATGCCTCTAGAACTCGTTACCGCCGAAGCCACCGCCACCGGTCCGCGCAAGGAGAACCAGGATGCCTTGCGCAGCGTCCAGCCCAGTGCGGCCCTGGCGGCGACCAAGGGGCATCTGTTCGCCCTGGCCGATGGCGTCAGTGGTTGCCCGGACGGTGGCCTGGCCGCCCGCGCCACCCTGCAGGCCCTGGCCCAGGACTACTATTCCACCCCGGAAACCTGGCCGGTGGCGCAGGCCCTCGAACGGCTGCTGCTGGCGCAGAACCGCTGGCTGCAGGCCGCCGGCAACGGCCAGCCGCTGCTGACCACCCTCACCGCCCTGGTGATCCGCGGGCGGCGCTTCACCCTGGCCCACGTCGGCGATTGCCGCGCCTATCGCTGGCACGAGGGCCGGTTGACCTGTCTCACCGTCGACCACGTCTGGCAACAGACCGGCATGCAGCACGTGCTGACCCGCGCCCTGGGGCTGGAGACGCACCTGGTGGTGGACTTCCGCGAAGGCGAACTGGAAGCCGGCGAGACGCTGCTGCTGGTGAGCGACGGCGTCTGGGCGGCCCTGGGCGAGGACAGCATGAGGCGCATCCTCGCCGATGGCGTGACCGACCCGGACGCTACCGCGCAGGCACTGGTGGCCGGGGCCCTGCATGCCGGTGGCCAGGACAATGCCAGCGCCCTGCTGGTGCGTGTCGACCGGCTGCCCGACGTGTCCCTGGCCGATACCCTGGCCAGTGCCGACACCTGGCCACCGCTGCCGGCGCTCAAGCCCGGCCAGCGCTTCGAAGGCTGGACGGTACTCGAGCGGCTGGGCGAATCGCGCCAGTCGCTGCTCTACCGGGTCCAGGACGAGAGCGGTCGCCCCTGGCTGCTCAAGACGCTGCCGGGCAATCTGCAGCACGATACCCTCGCCGGCCACGCCCTGTTGATGGAGGAATGGTTCCTGCGCCGCGTCGCCGGGCGCGCTTTCGTCGAGGTGCATCCGCTACCGCGCCGGGCGCACCTCTATTTCGTGCAACGCGAGTATCCCGGGCGCACCCTGGCGCAGCAGTTGCGCAGCGACGGCCCCCTGGCCCTGGCCGACTGGCTGGACGTCGCCTCCCGGTTGCTGCGCGCCCTCGGCCAGTTGCACAGGCGCAACATCCTCCACCGCGACATCAAGCCGGACAATCTCCACCGTGGCCAGGACGGGGAACTGCGTCTGCTGGATTTCGGCCTGGCCTACTGCCCCCAGTTGTCCCAGGACCTGCAGGATGCGCCCGGCACCCCGAGCTACCGCGCCCCCGAGTCCTTCGAAGGCGCCGCCCCGAGTCCGGCCCAGGATCTCTATGCCGCCGGCGTTACGCTCTACGAGTTGCTCACCGGCAGCTATCCCTACGGCGAGGTAGAGCCTTTCCAGCGGCCGCGCTTCGGCACGCCCGCCAGCGTACTGCGCCGCCGCCCGGACGTGCCGGCCTGGCTGGAAGACTGGTTGCAGCGCGCCGTAGCGGTCGATCCCGGCGAGCGCTTCGAGACCGCCGAGGAAGCCCTGCTGCGCTTGGAACAGGGCGAACGCCAACCCGCCGCCCGGGCCCTGCCCCTGCTGCACCGAGACCCGCTGAGGACCTGGCAGACGGTGGCGGCCCTGTCCCTGGTCGGTAATCTGCTGCTCGTCCTGTTCTGGCTCTACCGCCACTGAGATCGCCCAGGCTGGAGCAGCTTTTGCAGGCCATTGGCCACTCCCCCGCAAGAGTCTCGCGCCATGTCCGATCGACAGATGCCCCCTGCCCTGCGCTTCATGCTGGCGGCCCGGCGTTGCGAGCTGCAGCAACTGGAGAGCCTCGCCCTGACCTGCGAACTGGTGGAAGACGCCAGCGCGCTGGTGCATGACCTGCAACGCGAGCGCGGCTTCAGCAACATCCTGCTGGGAACGGGCAGCGATCGCTATTGCACTGCCCTGGAGCAGCATTCGGCCACCACCCGCGGCAGCGAAGCACGCCTGCGCCACTGCCTGGACACTCTCGACGCCAGCGTGGCCCAGGATCGTCCAAGACTGCTCAACCGCATCGCCTGCGTCCTGCATCTGCTCGACGGCCTGCCCGGCCTGAGGCGCGGCATTCTCGACCGCCGCCTGGTGATGGAAGAGACCACCGCCGCGTTCTCGCACCTGATCGGTGGCTTGCTGGCGGTCATCTTCGAGGCGGCCGACACGGCGAGCGATCCCGGCCTCAGCCGGGCCCTGGTGGCGCTGTTCAATTTCATGCAGGGCAAGGAGCTGGCGGGCCAGGCCCGGGCGACCGGCGTGGTCGGCTTCGCCCGCGGACATTTCGAGCCTCCCCTGCTGGCCCGCCTGGACGAACTGGACGGCGGCCAGGCGCGCTGCTTCGCCGGCTTCCTCGACCATGCCGATCCCCAGGCCCTGCAGCTCTGGCATGAGATGCAGGATTGCGCCTCGCGCCTGCAGATCGAGCGGCTGCGAGGCGTCGCCCAGCGCACCTCGGCGAGCGCCCGGGTGGAGCCGGCGCTGGCCGAACTCTGGTTCGAACTCAATACCCGCCGCCTGGACGCCATGCAGGAAGTCGCCCAGCACCTGGTACTGGAACTCCGCGCGCGCTGTGCGACCAGCATCGCCCAGGCCCAGGCCGACCTGGACAGCCATCGCAAGCTGTCCAGGCGCCTGGCCGAGCTGGACCGCGAGCCGAGCACGCCGCTGCTGTTCAGCCTGACCGCCAATCCGCTGGGTGAAGCCCGACCGGGCGAAGGCCAGCCTGGCATCCTCGAGTTGCTGCACGAGCAGACCCGACGCCTGCACGAGGTCGAGGCGGAGCTCCAGGAAACCCGCCGCTCCCTGGTCGAGCGCAAGCTGCTGGAGCGAGCCAAGCAGCGACTCATGCAACAGCTGCAACTGCCGGAGGCAGACGCCCACCAGCACCTGCAGCAGCTGGCGATGCGCAACGGCCGACCGCTGCCCGAGGTGGTCCGGCAACTGCTCGGCCAGGATCTCTAGATCGGCACCGTCCATGCGCCGCCAGGGCGCACCCCAACGCCGCAACGCCCCGTGACTGTGCGCCCGAGATGACCAAAAGACCTGGATCATCCGCATTTCCGGGTTTGGCACAGTCCCTGCAGAAGTCCAGTCGAGCGCCAGGCGCTCCCACAGCATTCACCCCGGACGAAGGTGTCCACGCTCGCAGCCGAAGCCTGCCGAGAGTGGATGCCTTTTTTTGTGCCCGAGAAATAAGGACAGGACGATGGACGACAGCTCCCGCAACGATGACCAGGCCGGTCGCGCTCTTCCCCGCCGCAGTTTCCTCAAGCAGTCACTCGGCGTACTGGGCGCTGGCGCCGCGCTCACGCTGCTGCCGCCTGGCCTGAGGTCCGCCGCCTGGGCCGCCGGCAGCGATGCCGTGGAGACGCCCAAGGCCAAGCTCGGCTTCATCGCCCTCACCGATGCGGCGCCGCTGTTCGTCGCCGACGAACTGGGACTCTTCGCCAAGTACGGCATGACCGAGGTCGAGGTGCTCAAGCAGTCCTCCTGGGGCACCACCCGCGACAACCTGGTGCTGGGCTCGGCCGCCAACGGCATCGACGGTGCGCATATCCTCACCCCCATGGTCTATCACCTGGCCACTGGCAAGATCACGCCCAACAACCAGCCGCTGCCCATGGCGCTGCTGGCGCGGCTGAACGTCGACGGCCAGGGCATCTCCCTGTCCAACGACTACAAGGAGCAGAAGATCGGCCTCGATGCCAGCGGCTTCAAGAGCGCCCTGGCCGCGCGCCAGGCCAGCGGCAAGAAGACCTCGGCCGCCATGACCTTCCCCGGCGGCACCCACGACCTCTGGATTCGCTACTGGCTGGCGGCCAACGGCATCGATCCGAACAAGGACATCGCCACCCTGGTGGTGCCCCCGCCGCAGATGGTGGCCAACATGAAGGTGGGCAACATGGACACCTTCTGCGTCGGCGAACCCTGGAACGCCCAGCTGATCAAGCAGAACATCGGCTACAGCGCCCTGACCACCGGCGAGCTCTGGGCCAATCACCCGGAGAAGGCCCTGGCCCTGCGTGGCGACTACGTGCAGGCCAATCCCAAGGCCACGGTGGCGCTGCTCAAGGCGGTGCTGGAAGCCCAGCAATACTGCGACGTGGCGGCGAACAAGGCGAAGGTCGCCGAGATCTGCGCCAAACGCCGCTGGATCGGTGCGCCCGCCGAGGACGTGGTCGGCCGCCTGCAGGGCACCTTCGACTACGGCACCGGCCGGGTGGTGCAGAACAGTCCGCACCTGATGAAGTTCTGGAACGAGCACGCCTCCTTCCCCTACCGCAGCCACGACCTCTGGTTCATCACCGAGAACCAGCGCTGGGGCTATCTGCCCGGCGACCTGGATGCCCAGGGCCTGATCGCCAAGGTCAACCGCGCCGATCTCTGGCGCGAGGCGGCGGCAGCCATCGGCGTGCCGGCCGGCGACATCCCCACCGGCGATTCGCGGGGCAAGGAAACCTTCTTCGACGGCAAGGTATTCGATCCTGCCGATCCCAAGGCCTATCTCGCCAGCCTGACGCTCAAGGCCTGACGTCCCCATCCCCCCAGGAGTGCCGCCCATGAACGCCCACACCCGGCCGCCCAAGGCCCTCGCGACCTTCCGCCCGCAAACCCGTCTGCGTCGCTTCGGCCAGCAGGTGCTGCGCAACGGCCTGCCCCCGCTGGTGGTGGGCGCCGTGCTGCTGATCGTCTGGCAACTGCTGTGCAGCCGCCCCGGCGCGGCCCTGCCGCCACCGAGCCAGGTGGTCAGCGACACCTGGGAGCTGATCACCCAGCCGTTCTACGATAACGGCGGCAACGACGTGGGCATGGCCTGGCAGCTGCTGGCCAGCCTGGAACGGGTCGCCTACGGCTACCTGATGGCCGCCGTGGTGGGCATCGCCCTGGGCGTGCTGGTGGGCCAGTCGGCCTGGGCCATGCGCGGCCTCGACCCGCTGTTCCAGGTGCTGCGCACCGTGCCGCCACTGGCCTGGCTACCGCTGTCCCTGGCCGGCTTCAAGGACAGCCACCCCTCGGCGCTGTTCGTCATCTTCATCACCGCCATCTGGCCGATCATCATCAACACCTCGGTGGGCATCCGCAACATTCCCGAGGACTACCGCAACGTGGCGCGGGTACTGCGCCTGAACGGCTGGGAATACTTCCAGAAGATCATGCTGCCGGCGGCGGCGCCCTACATCTTCTCCGGCCTGCGCATCGGCGTCGGCCTGTCGTGGCTGGCCATCATCGCCGCCGAGATGCTGATCGGCGGCGTGGGCATCGGCTTCTTCATCTGGGATGCCTGGAACGCCTCGCGCATCAGCGACATCATCCTGGCGCTGGTCTACGTCGGCGTCATCGGCTTCCTGCTCGACCGCCTGATGGCCCTCATCGGCCGCCTGGTCACCCGCGGCACCGCGAACTAGAGGATTCCCACCATGGCCCAGCCCTACCTGAGCATCGAGCACGTCGACAAGAGCTTCACCCGCAACGGCATGACCTCCACGGTGCTGCGCGACGTCAACCTCAAGATCGAACGCGGCGAATACATTTCCATCATCGGCCACTCCGGCTGCGGCAAGTCGACGGTGCTGAACATCGTCGCCGGCCTGATCGAACCCACCTCCGGCTCCATCCTGCTGGAGAACCGCGAAGTGCGCGGGCCCGGCCCGGAGCGCAGCCTGGTGTTCCAGAACCATTCGCTGCTGCCCTGGCTGACGGTCTACGAGAACGTCGCCCTGGCCGTGGACAAGGTGTTCAAGGGCACCAAGAGCAAGGCCGAGCGCCAGGCCTGGACCCTGCACAACCTGGAAATGGTCAACATGGGCCATGCCCTGCACAAGCGGCCCAGCGAGATTTCCGGCGGCATGAAGCAGCGGGTCGGCATCGCCCGCGCCCTGGCCATGGAGCCCAAGGTGCTGTTGCTGGACGAGCCCTTCGGCGCCCTCGACGCCCTCACCCGTGCGCACCTGCAGGATGAGGTGATGCGCATCCAGAGCGAATTGCGCAACACGGTGATGATGATCACCCACGATGTGGACGAGGCGGTGCTGCTCTCGGACCGGATCGTCATGATGACCAATGGCCCGGCGGCCACCATCGGCGAAATCCTCACCATCGACCTGCCGCGGCCACGCGATCGCATCACCCTGGTCGACGATCCGCGCTACAACGGCTATCGCCACGCGGTACTGAGCTTCCTCTACGAAAAGCACAGCCATCCCGGCGCCGTGGCCTGAGAAGTCGCCCCGTTTCGAGGCAAGACGCCTCGAAACGGGGCGATCTCGCCGTGCACCCGGCGCGCCAAGCCGCAGTCTGACTCACTGGGGCAACTGGCACGAAGCCTGCAACTACCCAATCACATAGGTCTTTCTTCAACGGCGAGGAAAGGCGCTCCAGGACAAAGGCGTCCCAGCTGCATGCAGCGGGACGCCTTTTTTTTGCGTTACAGTCACCCCTGAACACGAGAGGTAACCCCATGAGCGGGAAAGTCTGGTTGATCGGCGCCGGCCCTGGCGATCCCGAGCTGCTCACCCTCAAGGCCGTGCGCGCCCTGGGCGAGGCCGAGGTGGTGATGATCGACGACCTGGTCAATCCGGCGGTGCTCGAACACTGCCCGAGCGCCCGGGTGATCCGCGTCGGCAAGCGCGGCGGCTGCCGCTCCACGCCCCAGGCCTTCATCCACCGGCTGATGCTGCGCTACGCCCGTCAGGGGCGCTGCGTGGCCCGGCTCAAGGGCGGCGATCCCTGCATCTTCGGTCGCGCCGGCGAGGAAGCCGAATGGCTGGCCGCCCGCGGCGTCAGCAGCGAGATCGTCAACGGCATCACCGCCGGCCTCGCCGGTGCCACCGCCTGCGGCATCTCCCTGACCCTGAGAGGCGTGGCCCGTGGCGTGACCCTGGTCACCGCCCATACCCAGGACGACAGCGCGCCCAACTGGCCGGCCCTGGCTGCCACCGGTACCACCCTGGTGGTCTACATGGGCGTCGCCCGGCTGGTCGAGATCCAGCAGGGCCTGCTGGACGGCGGCCTGGCGCTGACGACCCCGGTGGCCATGATCGAGAACGCCTCCCTGCCCAGCCAGCGCGAGTGCCGCTCGACCCTGCGGGACCTGCAGGTGGACGCCGCCCTCTTCCAGTTGAAAAGCCCGGCGATCCTGGTGATCGGCGAGGTGGTCGGCCAGGCCGCCCTGCAACAGGCCCTGGGCTTCGCCGCCCAGGCCTGAGCGGCGAACTCCGGAGCCCAGCCGCCGTTCCTATGGGTAATCCCCCAGCAGAGCGGCGCCCATGGACCTCGTCATCGCTCGCCCGGACGGCCTCTACTGCCCGCCCGGCGACTTCTACATCGATCCCTGGCATCCGGTGGAACGTTCGATCATCACCCATGGCCACGGCGACCATGCCCGGGTCGGCAACGGTCACTATCTCGCCACCTCGGGCAGTGCCGGCATCCTGCGCGCCCGACTGGGTGCCGACATCAACCTGCAGACGCTGGAATACGGCGAGGTCATCGACCACCACGGGGTGAAGCTGAGCTTCCATCCCGCCGGCCATGTGCTGGGCTCCGCCCAGGTCCGCCTGGAATTCCGCGGCGAGGTCTGGGTGGCCTCGGGCGACTACAAGGTCGAGCCCGACGGGACCTGCACCCCCTTCGAGCCGGTGCGCTGCCACACCTTCATCACCGAATCCACCTTCGGCCTGCCGATCTATCGCTGGCGACCCCAGGCCGAGATCTTCGCCGAGGTCAACCAATGGTGGCGTGCCAACCAGGCCCAGGGACTGGCCAGCGTGCTCTACAGCTATGCCTTCGGCAAGGCGCAACGCCTGCTGTACGGCCTCGATCCGGAGATCGGTCCCATCCTCGCCCATGGCGCGGTGGAACCCCTGAACCGGGTCTACCGCGAAGCCGGCATCCGCATCCCGGAAACCCATTACGCGGGCGACTTCAAGAAGAGCGACCCGATCCTGCGCCGGGCACTGATCATCGCGCCGCCCTCGGCCGGGGGCAGTACCTGGATCCGCCGCTTCGGCGAGCACAGCGACGCCTTCGCCAGCGGCTGGATGATGCTGCGCGGCACCCGCCGACGGCGCGGCGTGGATCGCGGCTTCGTGCTTTCCGACCACGCCGACTGGCCGGGCTTGCTGTGGGCCATCGAGCAGACCGGCGCCGAACGGGTGATGGTCACCCACGGTTCGGTCGCCATCCTGGTGCGCTACCTGCGTGACCAGGGGCTGGATGCCCAGGGCTTCACCACCGAGTACGGCGAGGAAGACGACACCCACGTCGTCGCGGAGGCCCAGGCATGAAGGCCTTCGCCGAACTCTACGGCCGTCTCGACGCCACCACGTCCAGTAACGCCAAGCTGGCCGCGCTGGTGGACTACTTCGGCAGCGCACCGGCCGCGGATGCCGCCTGGGCGGTGTACTTCCTCGCGGGCGGACGACCGCGGCGGCTGGTACCGACCCGGCAGTTGCGCGAATTGACCATGGCCCTCTCCGGCCTGCCGGAGTGGCTGTTCGAAGAGAGCTACCAGGCGGTAGGTGACCTGGCGGAGACCATGGCGCTGCTGATTCCCACCGCCGACGCCGCCAATGCCGAGGGCCTGGCCTTCTGGCTGGAGGAGTACCTGCTGCCCCTGCGCGGCCTGCCGCCGGAGGCACTGGCCGAGCGCCTGCCGCCGCTCTGGGACCAGCTGGATCGGCAGAGTCTGATGGTCTGCATCAAGTTGATCACCGGCGAATTCCGCGTCGGCGTCTCCAAGCTGCTGGTGACCCGTGCCCTGGCCACCCTGGCCGATCTCGATCCCAAGCGGGTCGCCCAGCGTCTGGTGGGTTACACGGATCTATCCCATCGCCCCACGGCCGAGAGCTACGCCCGCCTAGTCGCCCCGGAGAGCCCGGACGAACATGCCCAGCGCGGTGGCCAGCCCTATCCCTTCTTTCTCGCCCACGCCCTGCAGTTGCCGGTGGAACAATTCGAGGCGCAACTGGGCCCGGCCGCGGACTGGCAGGTGGAATGGAAATGGGACGGCATCCGCGCCCAGCTGGTCAAGCGCGACGGCCGCCTGTGGCTCTGGTCGCGGGGCGAGGACCTGGTCACCGATCGCTTCCCCGAGCTGCACCCGCTGGCCGCGCTGCTGCCGGACGGCACCGTGATCGATGGCGAGATCGTGGTCTGGAAGGAGGACGCCGCCCCCGACACCCTGCTCAGCAGCGAAGAGGTGAGCGAGCAGCAGGACGGCCGCGATCCGGCCGCGCCCATCCCCTTCGGCGTGCAGCCCTTCGCCCTGTTGCAGCAACGCATCGGCCGCAAGACCCTCGGCAAGAAGATCCTCGAGGACGTGCCGGTCATCCTGCTCGCCTACGACCTGCTGGAATGGCAGGGCCACGACCTGCGCAGCCAGCCACAACGGCAACGGCGCGCTGAGCTGGAACGCGTGGTGGCGCGCTGCGCCAGTCCGCTGCTGCGGCCCTCGCCGCTGCTGCACGGCGAAGACTGGCAGGATCTCGCCCGCCAGCGCGAGGCCTCCCGCACCCTGGGCGTGGAAGGCATGATGCTCAAGGCCCAGGACTCGCTCTACGGGGTCGGTCGCACCAAGGACATGGGCACCTGGTGGAAGTGGAAGGTCGATCCCTTCTCGGTGGATGCGGTGCTCATCTATGCCCAGCGTGGCCATGGGCGACGCGCCAGCCTCTATTCCGACTACACCTTCGCGGTGTGGGACGGCCCACCGGACAGCTCGGAACGAACCCTGGTGCCCTTCGCCAAGGCCTACTCGGGCCTGACCGACGAAGAGATGCGCAAGGTCGACGCCATCGTCCGACGCACCACGGTAGAGAAGTTCGGCCCGGTGCGCAGCGTCGAGCCGACCCTGGTGTTCGAACTGGGCTTCGAGGGTATCGCCCTGTCCAAGCGCCACAAGAGCGGCGTCGCCGTACGCTTTCCGCGGATGCTGCGCTGGCGCCACGACAAGCCGGTAGCCGAAGCGGATACCCTCGACATCCTGCAGAACCTGTTGCTCTAGGCGATGGATGACGAGCCACCCGCCCCCGGCGCGCCGCGGGAACCCCGCTGGACGCTGGCGCTCGCCTGCCTGCCCGCGTTGGCGACGATCCTGCTCCTCGGCCTGCTGACCCAGGCCTGGCTGCCCTGCGTGGTGGCTCTGGGCGGCGCCTATACCGTCGGCTTCGGCGCCTACAAGAGCTTCGCCGCCGAACCCCTGGCGCCCATGCTGGTGGCGGCGCTGGGGATGGCCTTTTCCGCCGTGATCGGCTCTTTGCTGGGCCAGCATCTACCAGCGCTGGTCCTGGCCGGCGCCCTCTGGGCCGCCTGTTGCGCCTGGCTGTTCGCCGTTGGCAACGGCCCCTGGTGGATCACCCAGCAATGGACGGTGGCCCTGCTGGTGGCCGGCGGCTTTCCCGGTGATCTGCATCAGGCGCTGTTGCGGGGCGGCCTGGTGCTCGGCGGCGGGCTGTTGCAACTGCTGCTGTTCGCCCTGGTGCAAAAGACGCTCTATCGTTCCCAATGGCGGCTGCGCACCGGCTCCCTGAAGGCCCACTTCAGGGACGTGGTGGTGCTGTTCGAAGACAGATTTCGCCTCGGCCGCTACGGCTTCTATGCCGCCGCCGTGGTCGCCCTCTGCCAGACCCTGACCGGCCTGCTCGAGTACGGTCACGGCTACTGGGCACCCATGACCGCGCTGCTGGTGCTCAAGCCGCGCCTGGGCGACACCTGGCGACGCGGACTCGGGCGGTTGGGCGGCACCCTGGCCGGCTGCCTGCTGGCGGGCGCGGTGGTCTGGCTCGACGACACCCGCGCCGTCCTGGCCGCTGCCTGCCTGCTCTGCGCGGCGGGTGCCTATCTGCTGCAGGACGGGCGCTATTCGCTGCAGACGCTGTTCATCACCGGGACCACGGTACTGATGGTCGCCTTGGCCGGCGCCCCCGAGGCGAGCGTTGCCCGCGAGCGGATCGGCAGCACCCTGCTCGGCGGCGTCATCGCCCTGCTCTTGCTGGCGCTGGAGACCGTCGTCGAACGGGGACTCATCCGCCTTCAGCGGCGGCGCCGATTGCGCCAGGCGAACGCCAGCAAACCCAGCAAGGCACCCAGGTAGCTGCCATCGTGCATCCAGGCCGCCAGCAGGAACCCACGACGATCCTGGACGCAGGCCGGCACCCGCAGAACGCTGCCCAGCTCCAGGGCGAACCAGCCCAGGCCCAGGCCCAGCAGGGCGCAGCCCAGCGCCCCGAGCAGCACGGCCGCGCTGCCGCGCCAGAGATAGCGGTCACCGGCAGGCCGCCCGCGCGCCAGCCAGAGCAGCGCCAGACCCAGCGGCAGTCCGGCCACCGCGCCGGCCTGCAGGCCGACCCGGGCCGCTCGCCAGCGGGGCGCCGCGTCGCTGTCGAGCAGCCCGAACTGCGGAAATTTCAGGCAGGTGAAGTAATCCGGACCCAGGCTGTAACTGACCTGATCATGCAGCGCTCCATAGAGCGCGGCCAGGGCGATCAACGCCAGCCATCTAGCCAGACCCCGCGCCACCGGCTAGCCCAGCGCCTTCTGGAAGCTGTGCAGCCCCGTCCCCAGCGGTCGCGGCAGGAAACCGCAGTGCTGGTATCCGCAGCGCTCGTAGAAGGCTGCGGCCTGGGCAGTACGTAGGTAGGCCACCTGAGCCCCCAGGGCGCGGGCTTCGACCTCCGCTTGCTGCAGGAGCTCGCGACCCAATCCGCGCTGGCGGTGCGCCTCGTCCACCCAGAGCACCTCGATCTCCAGCACCTGCCAGAACACGCGACCCAGGAGACCGGCAATGACCACGGAATCCTCGACGACGACCAATTGCAGCAGGACATCGGCCGACTCGTCAGCCAATTCTGGATGCTGGGCGCTGACGAAAGCCTGAAAACCGCGGGCGACCACCGCGGCCTGGTCAACCGTCGCCACTTGGATATCGCCTGGCACCCCAGCTTTTCCCCTACCGGTCATCTCGTGTCGCTCCCGTTTCCTTTGCACCCAGCCACCCACCGCCATTGCTACCGAACAGATACGATGTCCAATAGAATTGGCTCTTCTGCTACCTTTTTGCCCACCTTTGGCGCACCCGTGTCTTTTTAGACCCAAAGCAGGGCATTCGTCTGCACCAAGCAGGAAAGCCGCATCCTTACAGTGCATAATGCGCGCCGCCCTTCGTCCCTACCTGCTACCAGATGTAACCAGCGCGGCAACTGCGTACAGATTTGGGACGGTTTTCCCCGGCTGGTAAGCTTATTGCTCCCGCGAGGGCACGGGTGTCGTACTGGCCCCATGATTTCATCCACATTCGCACTAGGATCCGACATGAAAAAAAGCTGGCTGACTCTCTCTGCGCTCGCTCTGTGCCTGGCCGCCGGTTCGGCGATGGCCAAGGAATGGAAAGAGATCCGCTTCGGTGTGGACACCACCTACCCGCCCTTCGAATCCCAGGCCGCCGACGGCAGCTTCGTCGGTTTCGACATCGAGCTGGGCGAGGCCATCTGCCAGAAGCTGGAAGTCAAGTGCAAGTGGGTGGTGAGTGACTTCGACGGCCTGATCCCCGGCCTGCGCGCGCGCAAGTTCGACGGCATCCTGTCCTCGCTGACCAAGACTCCGGCGCGTGCCGAGCAGATCGACTTTTCCGACCTGCTGTGGTCGGGCCCCTCCTCCATGGTCACCAAGGAAGGCGCCAACCTGCAGGCCACCGCGGAAAGCCTGAAGGGCAAGACCGTGGGCGTGCAGCAGGGCACCATCCAGGAAACCTTCGCCAAGCAGAAGCTGGCGCCCAATGGCGTCAACGTCCAGAGCTACCAGAACCAGGATCAGGTCTATGCCGACCTGGTGTCGGGCCGCATCGACGTCGCCATGCAGGACATGCTGCAGGCCGATGGTGGCTTCATGAAGTCGCCCCAGGGCAAGGGCTACGTGAACACCGCCATCCACGACGAGCTGCTGCCGGCCGATACCGCCATCGGTATCCGCAAGGGCAACGACGAGTTCAAGACCTTCGTCAACAAGGGCATCGCGGCCATTCACGCCGACGGCACCTATGACAAGATCCAGAAGAAGTACTTCGGCGACCTGAACCTCTACGATCCCAAGTAAGGTCCGCACGGTCGACGCCCCCGGTGCCACCGGGGGCGTTCTACGTATGACCGCCGGCGCTCGCCGCCCGCGGTCTCACCAGGCGATTCTCCTAGACGCATGCAGAATTCCTTCGACTCCTTCTTGCAGTCCATCGGCTTGGGCGCGTTCAGCCTGCACGGCTACGGCCCCCTGATCCTGGAAGGCACCCTGACGACCCTCAAGCTCGCTGGCTTCGCGCTGGTGGTGGCCGTCATCCTCGGCCTGCTCGGCGCCTCCGCCAAGCTGTCACGCTTCACGCCCCTGCGCTTCGTCGCCCAGAGCTACACCACCCTGATCCGGGGCGTACCCGATCTGGTGCTGATGCTGCTGATCTTCTACAGCCTGCAGAACTGGCTGGGCGCCCTCACCGACTACATGGGCTGGGACTACATCGACATCGATCCCATGGCGGCCGGCATCGCCACCCTGGGCTTCATCTATGGCGCCTATTTCACCGAGACCTTCCGCGGCGCCATCCTCGCCGTGCCGCGCGGCCAGGGTGAGGCCGCCCTGGCCTACGGCCTGAGCCGCTGGCAGACCTTCACCCTGATCACCTTCCCGCAAATGATGAGATTCGCCCTGCCCGGCATCGGCAACAACTGGCAGGTGCTGCTCAAGGCCACCGCGCTGGTCTCCATCATCGGCCTGGCCGATCTGGTGCGCGCCTCCCAGGAAGCCGGCAAGGGTACCTTCAAGCTGTTCTACTTCCTGATCGTCGCCGGCGTCATCTACCTGCTCATCACCGCCGTCACCAACGCCATCCTCGGCGCGCTGGAACGGCGCTATCACGTCGGCGTGCGGGAGGCCAAGCGATGATCGAACTCCTGCAGCAATACTGGAAACCGCTGTTGTGGACCGATGGCTACCACATCACCGGCCTGGCCATGACCCTCTGGCTGCTGGTGGCCTCGGTGGTGATCGGTTTCATCGTGTCGGTGCCGCTGTCGGTAGCGCGGGTATCGGAACGCCGCTGGCTGCGCTGGCCGATCGGCTTCTACACCTACGTCTTCCGCGGCACCCCGCTCTATCTGCAGTTGCTCATCTGCTACACCGGCATCTACAGCCTGGGCTTCGTGCGCGACCAGCCGATGCTGGGCAGCTTCTTCCGCGACGGCCTGAACTGCACCATCCTCGCCTTCGCCCTGAACACCTGCGCCTACACCACCGAGATCTTCGCCGGGGCCATCCGCAACACTCCCCACGGCGAGGTCGAGGCGGCCAAGGCCTATGGCCTGGACGGCTGGCGCCTCTATGTGCACGTGATCCTGCCCTCGGCGCTGCGGCGCTCGCTGCCGTTCTACAGCAACGAGGTGATCATGATGCTGCACTCCACCACCCTGGCCTTTACCGCCACGGTGCCGGACCTGCTCAAGATCGCCCGCGATGCCAACACCGCCACCTTCCTGACCTTCCAGGCCTTCGGCCTGGCCGCGTTGCTGTACCTGGCGGTGTCCTTCATCCTGATCGGCCTGTTCCGCCTGGCGGAGCGCCGCTGGCTGGCCTTCCTCGGCCCGACCCACTGACCCAAGCGGCCGCGCCCGGCGCGGCCCCGGAGTTGTCATGCGCCATCTCACCCATCCGCTGGTCGCCCCGGTCCCGGGCACCGAGCGCTGCATCCACAGCTTCCACTTCGGCCCCGCCGACAGCGGTCGCAAGGTCTACGTCCAGGCCTCGCTGCATGCCGACGAACTGCCCGGCATGCTCACCGCCTGGCACCTCAAGCAGCGCCTCAAGGCGCTCGAAGCCGCCGGTGAACTCCTGGCGGAAGTGGTGCTGGTGCCGGTAGCCAACCCCATCGGCCAGGACCAGCAGGTCGCCGACGTCCACCTCGGCCGCTATGAGCTGGAGACGGGGCAGAACTTCAATCGCCGCTTCCGCGACATGACTGCCCAGGTAGAGACGGTCATCGCCGAGCGCCTCGGCGATGACGTGGCCGCCAACCAGGCCCTGGTCCGCGCGGCCTTCCGCGAGGCCCTGGCCGCGGAATCCGCCACCACCCAGCTCGACAGTCAGCGGCTGACCCTGCAGCGCCTGGCCTGCGACGCCGAGGTGGTGTTCGACCTGCACTGCGACTTCGACGCCGTGGCGCATCTCTACACCACGCCGGAGGCCTGGCCTCAGGTCGAGCCGCTGGCGCGCTACTTCGGCTCGGAAGCCAGCCTGCTCGCCACCGATTCGGGCGGCCAGTCCTTCGACGAATGCTTCACCCTGCTCTGGTGGAATCTCAACCAGCGCTTCGGCGAACGCCTGCCCCTGGGCAGCCTGTCGGTGACCCTGGAACTGCGCGGCCAACTGGACGTGCGTGATGATCTCGCCGCGGCGGATGCCGAGGCCATCGTCAACTACCTGCGCCACCAGGGCTTCCTGAGCGGCGCTGCCGCACCCCTGCCGCCGCTGCTGCAACCGGCCACGCCGCTGGCGGCCGTGGAGCCCGTGGCGACCACCCAGGGCGGTGTGCTGGTGCTCAAGGCCCAGGTGGGCGAGCGCATCGCGGTCGGCCAGGTGCTGGCGCAGGTGATCGATCCCATCGCCGATCGCGTCGAAGAGGTCCGCAGCGCCGTTGCCGGCATCCTCTATGCGCGCTCCAATCGCCGCATGGCCACGGCCGGCATGGTGATCGCCCATGTGGCGGGCACCGAGGCCTATCGCAGCGGCTACCTGCTCTCGCCGTGATCCCTACCCCCTTTTCAGCTGTGGAATCCCTATCCATGTACAAACTGACCGTCGAAGGCCTGCACAAGCGTTACGGCGACCACGAGGTGCTCAAGGGCGTTTCGCTCAAGGCCAAGACCGGCGACGTGGTCAGCCTGATCGGCGCCAGTGGCTCGGGCAAGAGCACCTTCCTGCGCTGCATCAACTTCCTCGAGCAGCCCAACGCCGTGACCATGACCCTGGATGGCGAGACCGTTCGCATGGCCGAGGATCGCGGCGCCATCCGGGTGGCCGATGCCGCCCAGTTGCAAAATCTACGCACCCGCCTGGCCATGGTCTTCCAGCACTTCAATCTCTGGAGCCACCTGAGCGTGCTGGACAACATCACCCTGGCGCCGCGCAAGGCACTGGGCGTGAGCAAGGCGGAAGCCGAACAGCGCGCGCGCAAGTACCTGGACAAGGTCGGTCTGCCGGCGCGGGTCGCCGATCAGTACCCGGCGTTCCTGTCCGGCGGGCAGCAGCAGCGGGTCGCCATCGCCCGCGCCCTGGCGATGGAACCGGAGATCATGCTGTTCGACGAACCCACGTCGGCGCTCGACCCGGAATTGGTCGGCGAAGTGCTCAAGGTCATCAGGGCGCTGGCCGAAGAAGGTCGTACCATGCTAATGGTGACCCACGAGATGGCCTTCGCCAGGGAGGTATCGACCCAGGTACTCTTCCTGCACCAGGGACTGGTGGAGGAAGAAGGCGCGCCAGCCGATGTCCTGGTGAATCCCCGCAGCGAACGGCTGCGCCAGTTCCTCAGCGGCAATCTCAAGTAGGCCTGGACTCAAGTAGGCCCGGGTCCCCGACCGGGGACCCGGCACGAACCCGGCGCCCTCGGCGACGCCATTGCGTACCAGTCACCAAACGCCGTTCAGCGGCGCTGCTGCTCACGACGACGCTGGGCAGCCAGCCGCTCGCGCTCGCGACTGCGGATGGGGATGGCCTTCACCAGTCCGAGTCGGCTGAGCACGTCCAACACCAGGGCCTGTATACGGTCGTTCATGGAAACTCCTCGAGCCAGTGCTCAATCGGGGGACAGCCACCACGGGACGGCGCTCGCCGTCCCTCTCGCTAACCATATTGAGTCATCCGCGCCGGATTCAATCCACCGATCTGCGGTTGTTCGTCGCAATGGCGCCACCCTTTGTCAATAAATATGACTGAAAGCAGCGGCTGGACCTGGCGGAGAGTTGGCCCACCCCAATCATCCGCCGATTTAACTGATATCAGAACCCATATCAAATTCGGCAGTCGCCTCGCCTGGATCTAGTTCAATTCAAGAAGAACTACCTGACGAGTGGTGAAAAAAAGCGGCGATCGTTCGTTATCATCGACGGGCAAGAACGGGTTAGCCGCTGTACCTCATCCAATAACAACGAAGTCACCCGGGTGGATTCACCCTGGTGTATTCCCTGCTTGTTGTTATCCCTATATCTCTGCCTCTTTTATCAATTCACCGGCACGGCGGGAGTGCTTCCATGACCAGATCATTGCCTTGCCTCATCGTGCTCGGATTGCTCAGCGGTCCGACGCTGGCCGCCACCTGGGGCATGCAGCGCGAGGTCGGGGATTTCGATCTGAAGATGGGCACGGCCCCGGCGCGCAGCATGGCCCAGGGTCTGGTGGCGCCTACCTCGGCCGGTATGGGTGGGGGTTTCGACCTCACCCACGACAGTGGCCTCTACTTCGGCCAGTGGACGACCAACAACGCCTCGTCCGCCGATGCGCCCCTGCTCGAGATGGACACCTACGCCGGCTACAAGCACCGCTTCGCACCCGGCTACGGCTACGAACTGGGGGTGATCAACTACAGCAACCTGATCCAGAACGTCGACCCGAGCCGCGAGTTGTATTCGGGGATGACGGTCTACGGCAAGCGCCTGGGTGCCGCCTTCGCCAACGATCCGGGACGGCACAATGCCTCGGTGTATGCCGATCTGGGCACCCTGCCCCTGATCAACACCGGTGTTTCGCTCAAGTACACCAACTACGTGATGGATACCCCTGCCACCCTCGACAGCGGTGGTCTGGTACGCAGCTTCAACGACTGGTCGGTCAACCTGAGTCGCAAGTGGGTCAACACTCTGTTCAACCTCACCTACAGCGGCACCAGCCTGAGAGGCGCCGACTGCTCGGTGTATTCGGGCCATAACACCTATTGCGACAACGCCCTGATGCTCAAGGCGTCGCACCCCTTCTTCTAGTCCGCTACTGCCGCAGCAGGCTACGCCCCACGCCGACCTGGGGGCGTTCCCGGCCCAGTAGCTGCAGGGCCTGCCGCGCCCGCACCTGTTCCCCGGCCGCCAACTGCACCAACCAGCTGACCTTCGTCCCCACGCGCGTGGCGATGGGTACCCCGTCGCGATAGAGCAGGCGATTGCCGGCCACGGCGGGCACCTTGGCACCGGGCAGCAGGGTGCCGACCAGATTGAGCGGGTCCAGCGCCGAGACGCACACCCAGAGATCCTCCGCCGGACGCTGGCGCCACTCGCGCAGGGGGGCGATGGCGGCCGGATCGGCGAATTGCTCGCCGGAGAGGCCGGCGATGAAGCGGCCACCGCGGATCTCACCACGAGCTTCCAGGCGCTGGCAGGCACGCAGGAGGTCGCGCCAGGGCGGCAACACAGCGCTTTCGCGCTGCAACAGTTGCCAGCAGAGCACGCCATAGCGACGCAGCAGCACCCAGACCAGGCGCTCCAGCAGCGCATCCGGCAGCCGCGCTGCGACCGGCGCCTCGGCAGGCCGCAAGGCGACCCAGCGGCCGGCATCCTCCATCCCGCCATAGAGCGCCATACGCCCGCGGCGCGAACCGCTGCGACCGCTGACGCGCCTGGCTGCCGGCTGCACCAGGGCGCGCAGACCGGCGAAGCTGTCAGCGTTGACCGTACCGGCACCCACCAGCTCGCCCAGGGCCGTCTCCAGCTCGCTGCGCAGCAGGCGTGCCTCGCCGAGCAGCTCATCGAAGAAGGAGGCACCGCGGCGCGTCAGCACCTCCAGTACCCGCTGCGCCTTGGGTGACAGCAGCTCGGCACCGGTCGACTCGGTCAGGCCGTTCCAATCGGCCAGGTGCCGCCGGGGCAGCAGGACGATGGGCGAGCTCTTGACCGGTCCGTTACCCCCACGCCCTGCGTGGGGCAGACGCAGCCAGACCACCCGACCGGCGCGACAGAGATCATCGAGGTAGGTGAACTGATAGTCCGGCAGCCGACTGGGCAGGATCTCGCCTTCCCAACCGGCGGCGGCGACCTCGAAGCCTTCCAGCAGGCCGATCACCTGCTCCAGGCCCTCGTTACCTCTGAGGGTCGCCGGCCCGGCCAGTTGGTGGTGCTCCAGCAGGAATCTCAGGTAGTCGGCCAGGGCCACCGGCTCGATGGCCTTGCGCAGTCGCCCCAGGGTATAGCGATGGATCCGCGCCAGCAGGTGGCGCTCACACCACTCCACGGCGCTGTCCGCCGCGGTGAAGCGACCCTGCAGGACATAGCCTTCGCCCTGCAGGGCCAGCAGCGCCGGCGTGAGCTGCGCCGGCGGCAACCCGAGGCTGGCGGCCAGTCCATCCTGGTCGACCGGACCCAGGGCGGTGAGGCGCGCGCGTAGCACCTCGATCAGCGCCGTCTCGGCATCGGCTGGCGTTGTGAAACCCGGCGGTGCCTCGAGCGCTGGCTCCGTGGCGACTCCCGGGAACAGCACCTGGAACAACGGCAGTCGCTCGGCCGCGATCCAGAGGGTAACGGCCGGCAGCCGTAACCGCCCTGCCCGCCCGGCCTGGATCAACAGCCGGGCCTGGGTCGGCCGGGTTGCGACTTCGGCCTCGGTGAGGAAGCCCACGCCCAGCAGGGCCTCGTGCAGGTCGTCAGCGGTCTCCAGCCTCGGCCAGGCTTCCTCCCGCACCAGGGTGATGGCCGTCGGGTCCAGGGCGCCGAGGTCGTCGGGATCGGCACCGCCGAAGCGACGATTCTGCACGGCCAGGGTCCGCCGCTCCTCGACCGGAGCGTCGTCGAGGTAGGCATAGGGCTTGGCCGTGAGTACCTCGGCGGCCAGCGGTGAAGGCCCGGGCAGATCGCGGGTCAGCAGGTTCAGCTGGCCCGCCGTGATGCGCGCCAGCAGAGCCAGCCAACCGCGGCTGTCGAGGGATTCGTGCAGGCAGTCGTCGAGGGTCTGGCGGACCAGCGGATGCTCCGGCACCCGGCGTTCGCCGGCGAGGTTTTCCAGACAGGCGACCTGATCCGGAAAGACCGTGGCCAGCAGGTCTTCGCTGCGCATGCGCTGCACCTGGGTGGCCACCTTGCGCCCGGCGCTGAAGCGCGGCAGGGCCAGGGCCGTGGTGGCGTTCCAGCGCCAGCGCACGGCGAACAGCGGCGCGTCCAGCAGGGCCTGGACGAGCACCTGCTCCGCAGTGGCCGGGTGCAGATAGCGCCAGACTTCGTCGAGCACGAAGCTATGACTCGTCGCCAAAGACAGGATCAGCGCGTTCTCGGTCGCCGCCGCCTGCAACTCCACGTTGAAGTTGCGGCAGAATCTCTTGCGCAGGGCCAGGCCCCAGGCGCGGTTGATGCGGCTGCCGAAGGGGGCGTGGATGATCAGCTGCATGCCGCCGGCCTGGTCGAAGAAGCGCTCCATGATCAGCGTCTGCTGCGTCGGCAGGGCGCCCAGGACCTGGCGCGCCCGACCGAGATAGTCCACCAGCTGGCGCGCCGCGCCCTCGTCCAGCGCATAGGCCGCGCCGATGCGGGCGATGGCCCGGTCCGGCGCCTCGTCCTTCGCGGGCAGCAGCGGTTCGAGTTCGGCCCGCAACCGCGCCAGCCCTGCCGACAACTCGTCGCTACGGCCCGGCGCCTCGCCATGCCAGAAAGGAATGTTCGGCGGCTGGCCCTTGGCGTCCTCCACCCGCACCTTGCTGCCTTCGATCTTGACGATGCGGTAGGCGGTGTTGCCCAGCTGGAAGACGTCGCCCACCAGGCTTTCGAAGGCGAAATCCTCGTTGACGCTGCCGACGGTATGGCCCTGGGGTTCGAGCAGCACAGTGAAATCGCCGCTCTCCGGGATGGTGCCACCGCTCATCACCGCGGTCGCCTTGCCGCCCCGCCGACCGCGCAGGAGGCCGTTGACCGCGTCCCGATGGACATAGGCGGCGCGCGGACCGCGGCGATCCGTATAGCCCTGGCTGAGCATCTCCACCACGGCCCGGTAGTCGGCCTCGCTCAGTGCGGCATAGGGTTCGGCCTGGCGCAGCACGGCCAGCAGGCCTGCTTCCGACCACTCCTGGCAGGCGACCTCGGCCACCAATTGCTGAGCCAGGACGTCCAGCGGCGCCACGGGAATGTGCAGGGTATCCAGCTCACCGCGGCGCACGCAGTCGAGCAGTGCCACGCACTCCACCAGGTCGTCCCGCGAGGTGGGGAACAGCCGTCCCTTGGGCAGGCCGCCGACCTGGTGATTGGCGCGGCCGACGCGTTGCAGGAAGGCGGCGATGGAGCCGGGTGAGCCGATCTGGCAGACCAGGTCGACGTCACCGATGTCGATGCCCAGCTCCAGGGAGGCGGTCGCCAGCAGCAGGCGCAACTCGCCACGCTTGAGGCGCTGCTCGGCGTCCAGCCGCTGCTCCTTGGCCAGGCTGCCATGATGGGCGGCCACCTGGGCGTTGCCGAGGCGATTCGACAGCTGGCGGGCCATGCGCTCGGCCAGGCGACGGGTGTTGACGAACACCAGGGTGGTGCGATGCGCCTCGGCCAATTCGGCCAGGCGGTCGTAGACCAGCTCCCAGGCCTGGGTGGACAGCAGCGCCTCCAGGGGAACGGGGGGCACCTCCAGCGCCAGGTCGCGGGCGCGCTGGTGACCGATGTCGATCACCGTGCAGGGCCGAGGCCGCCCCTCGGTATCGCGGCCGACCAGAAAGGCCGCCACGGCGGCCAAGGGTTTCTGGGTGGCGGACAGACCGATGCGCTGCAGCGGCGCCCCCGTGAGGGCCTCCAGGCGCGCGAGGCTCAGGGTCAGATGGCTACCCCGCTTGCCATCGGCGATGGCATGGATCTCGTCGACGATGACGCCGCGCACGCTGGCCAGCATCCGGCGGCCGGAGTCCGAGCCGAGCAACACATAGAGAGATTCCGGCGTGGTGACCAACAGGTGTGGCGGGCGTCGGCGCATGGCCGCCCGCTCCTTTTGCGGGGTATCGCCGGTACGCACCGCCGTGCGCAAGGCCAGTGGCGGCAACTCCCGCGCTTCCAGCGCCGCGCCGATGCCGGCGAGGGGTTCTTCGAGATTGAGGCGGATGTCGTTGGACAGGGCCTTGAGCGGCGACACATAGAGCCAGAGGCAGGCCTCGGGCAGCTCGCCGTCGCGCAATGCCTCCTGCACCAGGCCATCGAGTACGGCGAAGAAGGCGGTCAACGTCTTGCCCGAGCCGGTCGGCGCCGCCACCAGCACCGACTGCCCGGCGCGAATGGCCGGCCAGGCCTGCAACTGCGCCTCGGTCGGGGCGGGAAAGCGCGTGGTGAACCAGCTGCGCGGCGCTTCGTGAAAATCCGCCAGGACGGCGGCGGGCGAGTTCGAGATCATGCCCCCACTATGGAAGCGGCCATGAGGGGCCACAACCCAGGCCGACCGGCGGCTCAGGCGATGCGATTACGCAATTCGCCGCCCTGCAGCCTGGCCTGGACGTTGGCCAGCATCACCTCTTGCTGGGCCTGCTGGGCCGAGGCCGCATTGGCCGCGACATGGGGGCTGAGCACCAGGTTGGGCTGCTGGCGCAGGCGCTCGGGCACCTCGGGTTCGCGGGCGAAGACATCCAGCGCCGCGCCGGCGATCACTTTCTGCTCCAGGGCATCGGCCAGGGCGTCTTCGTCGACCACGCTGCCGCGGGAGATATTGACCAGATGGCCTTCGGCGCCGAGCGCGGCCAGGACCCCGGCGTCTACCGCACCGACGGTCTCGGCGCTGGCCCGCACCGCCACCACCAGCACGTCGCTCCAGCGCGCCAGCTCCAGCAGGCTGCCTTGGTAGACATAGGCGGAATCGGCACGGGGCGAGCGGTTGAAGTAGCCGATTTCCATGTCGAAGGCCTCGCCGCGCCGCGCGATGCGCCGACCGATCTCGCCGAGGCCGTAGATGCCCAGCCGGCGGCCGGCCAGGCCCGGCACCTGGGGCATGCGCTCGATGGCGTTGCCCTGCCAGCGGCCGCTACGAACGAAGGCATCGCCCTGCAGCAGACGCCGGGCGCTGGCCAGGATCAGGCCGAAGGCGAATTCCGCCACGGCGGTGGCATTGGCGTCACCGGCGGTGGTCACGGCTATGCCGCGGGCACGACAGGCGTCCAGCTCCACACCCTCGTAACCGGTGCCGTAGCAGGCCACCAGGCGCAGCGCCGGCAAGGCATCCAGCAGCGCGGCGCGGGTCGGCAGCCCGCCGATGGTCAGCAGCGCCACTGCCTCCTCGGCGCCCGCTGGCAGGGCCGCAGGATCAGCCGAGGGAAAGGGACCCAGGACGCGGTAATGGGCTTCGAGCTGGGTCACCAGTCCCTGGGGCAATTGCGGGGCCATCAGCAGCGTCGGTTTCATCTTGTAATACTTTCCCTGGGCAAAAACCCAAGCGTCGCCAGCGGGAGCGGTGGTCGTCAACCATTCTCTTTAGGCTGCCGGTTCCGGCGGTCTTCATCGGCGCTCCCGAATCAGGCCAAGTCCTTGATTGGCGAGGAATTCGCGCAACTTGTCGACCCGGGCCCAGGTCCGATCGGCGTCCGCCAACCACACAGGGATTTTCGGGATGACCAGAGTTCTCCGCCAGGCCGGCACCTCCTGCTGTCTTGCCTTGCTCGCCGGCGGCCTGCCGCTGACCGCCGCAGCGCTGGAATTCAGCGGCTACGGCCGGGTGGGTGTCGGCGGCGCCGCCGCAGGTGGCAAGCAGAGCTGCTTCCAACTGCCCGGCGCCCCGGCCAAGTACCGCCTGGGTAACGAATGCGAGACCTACTGGGAACTCGAGTTGCACCAGACGCTGTACAAGGGTGCCGACGGCACGGAGCTCAAGGTGCACGGCATGGCCAGCCTCTACAACGTCTACGACCAGACCCCCACCTTCAGCGGCGACAACGGCAACGTACGCCTGCCGCAGATCTGGACCAGTCTCAGCCTGCCGGCGCTCAATGGCGGCGGACTCTGGGCCGGTCGCCGCTACTACAAGCGTCACGACATCCATATCAACGACTTCTACTACTGGAATCCAAGTGGCACCGGGTTCGGCGTGGAGGACTATGGCCTGGGCGACAGCGGCCTGCGGCTGAGCTACGCCTTCAGTCGCGAAGACAACATCGACCAGCCGGACAAGGCCAACCGTCACGACCTCAACCTGGGCGGCATCAAGACCAATCCCGGTGGCGAGATCGAGCTGGGGCTGTCCTATATCCAGCGCGCCGGCCAGGTCCAGAACGCCCACAGCGGCTGGTCCGCCACCGCCGAGCACAAGCAGGCGCAGTTCTTCGGCGGGGTGAACGTCTTCACCGTGCAGTATGGCCGCGGGCCGGGCACCGGACTGGGTGCCACCGGCAGCCTGACCGCGGATCAGGACTACGAAAGCCTGCGGGTCCTCGAATCGCCCCGCTGGCAGCTCACCCCCCGCTTCGGTGGCCAGTTGCTGGCGCTCTACCAGCGCGACCGGGCACCCGGCGATGGCGGCCAGACGTGGTATTCCTTCGGCGTCCGGCCCAGCTACGCCTTCACCCGCCTGTTCAAGCTGCAGGTGGAATTCGGCCACGACCAGATCCACCCCGACAGCGGCGCCACCCGTAAGCTGAACAAGGTCACCGTGGCGCCGACCCTGGCCCTGGGCGGCATGGGCCTGATGGATCGTCCGGAAATCCGCCTCTACTGGACCTACGCCAGCTGGAACCGCGGTGCCCAGGACGCGGCGGTGGCCGGTACGGCCCTGTCCGACAGCGGCGCCTTCGGCGACGCCCGCCACGGCAACAACTTCGGCGTGCAACTGGAAACCTGGTGGTAGCCGCACGCAAACGGGACCGCCCGTCATAACCAGGCGAACTTTGCTTATGCCTCCCGGTCGGTTTCTAGACGACCAAAACGCCGACCAGGGAGCCCGTCATGAATCCTCTCGCCCGCGAACTGCCCGCAGCGAGTTCCGTCCCCGCTACCCTGCTCGACCGCTACCGTCGGGTCCGGGCTGCCAGCGAAGCGCTCTGCGCGCCCCTGGCCATCGAGGACTACGTCATCCAGAGCATGGCTGACGTCAGTCCGCCGAAATGGCACCTGGCCCACGTCACCTGGTTCTTCGAGGCCTTCATCCTCAAGCCCTTCCTCAAGGGCTACCGGACACCCAACCCGGCCTACGACTACCTGTTCAACTCCTACTACGAAACCCACGGCAAACCCTTCCCCCGGACCGCCCGCGGGCACCTGTCGCGGCCGGGCGTGGACGACGTCTACCGCTTCCGCGCCTCGGTGGACGAAGCCATGGCCGATCTACTCGGCGCGCCGCCAGCCGAGCACGCCGCCGAGATCGAACGTCGCCTGGAGCTAGGACTGCACCACGAGCAGCAGCACCAGGAGTTGCTGCTGATGGACATCAAGCACATCCTCGCGCAGAACCCGCTGTTCCCGGTCTACCGGGCCGACCTGGCCAAGGGCGGGTCAGGCCCGGTGGCGCCCCTGGGGTGGGAAAGCCATCCGGGTGGCGTCCGCCATGTCGGTCATACCGGCGAGGGTTTCGCCTTCGATTGCGAGACCCCGGTACACCGGCAATTCGTCGATGACTTCCAGCTGGCCGATCGCCTGGTCACCAATGGCGAATACCTGGCCTTCATCGAGGACAATGGCTACGGTCGCAGCGATCTCTGGTTGTCGGATGGCACCGCCGCGATCCGCAGCCTGGGCTGGGAAGCGCCACTCTACTGGCAGAAGCTGGATGGCGTCTGGCACCACTTCACCCTCGGCGGCCTTACGCCCATCGATCCAGCGGCGCCGGTCTGCCACCTGAGCTTCTACGAGGCGGATGCCTACGCCAGCTGGGCCGGCGCCCGCTTGCCCACGGAAGCGGAGTGGGAGACCGTGGCGGCGCGCCAGGCCATCGCCGGCAATTTCGTCGACCAGGATCACCTGCAGCCCGTCGCCAGCGAAGGCACCGGCACGCGCCAGCTGTTCGGCGACGTCTGGGAATGGACCGGCAGCGCCTTCCGTCCCTACCCCGGCTTCAAGCCGCTGCCGGGCAGCCTCGGCGAATACAACGGCAAGTTCATGTCCGGTCAGATGGTCCTGCGCGGTGGCTGTTGCGCCACGCCCCAGGACCACGTCCGTGCCACCTATCGCAACTTCTTCTATCCCACCATGCGCTGGCAGTTCGCCGGTCTGCGCCTGGCCAGAGAGGTCTGATCCATGGCCCTTGCCGTGCGCTTCTTCGATCAGCAACCGGTGGACGTCGCCGACAGCTCGCTGCGGGACGACGTGATCCAGGGTTTCGCCCAGGCACAGAAAGCGCTGCCGCCCAAGTACTTCTATGATCAGCGCGGCTCGGAGCTGTTCGAAGCCATCACGCGCCAGCCCGAGTACTACCCCACGCGTACCGAGGAAGCCATCCTCGCTGCGGCCAGTGGCGAGATCGCCCGCCTGGCCGGACGCGACGCCGCCCTGGTGGAATTGGGCAGTGGCGCCAGTCGCAAGGTGCGCCTGCTCCTGGAAGCCATGCGCCCGGTGGGCTACCTGGGCATCGACATCTCGCGGGAATTCCTGCTGGCCAGCACCCAGCGCCTGGCCGCCGACTATCCGTGGCTGGATGTCAGTGCGGCCTGCGCCGACTTCTGCCGGCCCATGGCCCTGCCCGACAGCCTCGACGGGTTGCGGCCGGTGGCCTTCTTTCCCGGATCGAGCATCGGCAACTTCACCCCCGAAGAGGCTGGCGTCTTCCTGCGCAACCTGCACCGGATGCTGCCGGACACGGGCGGCCTGCTGATCGGGGTGGACCTGGTCAAGGACCGGGCGCGCCTGGACGCGGCCTACAACGACGCGGCCGGGGTCACCGCCCGGTTCAACCTCAATCTGCTCGAACGCATTCGCCGCGAACTCGATACCGACCTGGACCCGACGCGCTTTCGCCACCTGGCCTTCTTCGATCCCGGCGCCTCGCGCATCGAGATGCACCTGGTCAGTACCCGCGACCAGACCGTACGCCTGGAGGACCGGCGTTTCACCTTCCGCGCCGGCGAACGCCTGCATACCGAAAACTCCTACAAGTACAGCCTGGAAGGTTTCCGGGCGCTGGCCGAAGACGCTGGATTCAGGCAGGTACGCGTCTGGACGGACCCCGCCAGATTGTTCGCGGTCTTCTACTTCGCGGCATGATGCGCCTGAGAAAAGTATGACTGTGACAAGTCGTACAAGGGAACTCTCGACCCGTTCACGCTCTAAGTAGCAATCTGCTATTACAGCGTAACGGGAAGACGCCATGGAGCCTGCACCCCTGACTGCAGCCAACGAACGCCAGCGTCTCGCCCTATTGCGCGACCTCGCCTTGATCGACCGTCCTTCGGACCGTGCTTTCCAGGACATCACGGAACTGGGCGCCCAGCTGTTCGACACGCCCTACGCCATGATCTGCTTTCTCGACGGCCAGGACGTGCACTGTCGGGCCACGGTCGGCTGCCGCCCCTTCTCCGTGCCGCGGCAAGCGTCCTTCTGCGCGCACCTACAGGATCGGGAGCTGCCCTTGCAGGTGCAGGACACCCGGCTCGACGAACGTTTCGCCCAACTGCCGGGAACGACCGCGCCGCTCAACATCCGCTTCTATCTGGGCGCGCCGATCCGCACCGCCGAAGGCCTGATGCTGGGCAGCCTGTGCCTGTTCGCGCCGGAGCCCCGTAGCGCCCTGAGCGATGACCGGCTGCGCGTCCTGCAGCAATTGGCCGATCTCGCCGCCCAGCACATCGAACTGCTGCGTACCGGTGCCTACTGGGACCCGGTGACCCAGTCGCCCAACGGCCAGCGCTTCATTCAGGACGCCGAAGCCCTGACCGGTGGCGGCCATGAAGTGATCGCGGTGGCGGCGGACCTGTTCGCCCAGAGCTACTTGAACGACTTCATCAAGGCCATGGGCCAGGCCCACCTGGACGGCCTGGAGCGTGCCATCAAACAGCACCTGCGCCGCCTGCTGCCCAATGGCCAGCCGTTGTACCGGCTGGGCGTCGCCCGCTTCGGTTTCCTGCTGCACAACCTGAACGAGGCGGCTCAGCAGGACCTATTGGGGAATCTGCAGAACCAACTCACCGGGGTGATCGACTACAACGGCATACCGATCCAGACCCGCCTCGGCCTGGGCGTGATGTCCCTGACCGACGATCATCCCACCGACTGGCTGCGCGCCCTGATCGCCACCGCCGACGATGCCCGCGCCGAGATGCGCGGCTGCCGCCATTTCGATCCCCAGCACGACGCGGCCTACCGCCGCGCCTTCGCCCTGCTCAGCGCCCTGCCCCAGGCCCTGCGCAGCGAAGACCAGTTGAGCCTGGTGTATCAGCCACGCATCGACCTGGCCACCGGACGCTGCCATAGCGTCGAGGCCTTGCTGCGCTGGCAGCATCCGCACCTGGGTCCCGTCAGCCCGGCGGAATTCATCCCCCTGGCGGAGCAGACCGCCCTGATCACCGCCTTGAGCGCCTGGGTGCTGCGCACTGCCATCAACCAGGCCTACGCCTGGCAGCGCGAAGGCCGGACCCTGGGCATGGCGATCAACATCTCCGCCCACGACCTCAACGATCCGGACTTCGCCGACCAGGCCGTGGCGCTGCTGCAACGCTATCCGGTCAGCCCGCGGCGGCTGGAGCTTGAGGTCACCGAGAACGCCCTGCTGGGCGACGACACCCTGATCCATCGCCAACTCGCCACCTTGCGCGAACTGGGGATCGGTATCGCCATCGATGACTTCGGTACCGGCTACAACAACCTGTCGCACCTGCGCGAGCTGCCCGCCGATACCATCAAGATCGACGGCAGCTTCGTGCGCGAGCTGCCCCATCGCGACAAGGACCGACTGATCGTCAGTTCATTGATCGAACTGTCCCATCACCTGGGTTTCCGCATCACCGCCGAGGGCATCGAGACCGCCGAAGCCCTGGCCAGCCTGCTCGCCATGGGTTGCGACGAGGGTCAGGGCTTCTGGATCGGCAAGCCCATGGCCGAACCGGAGCTGCAGGCCTGGCTGCTGGTGCAGCAACCGGACCTGCAGCGCCCGACGCGCCGCGCGCCGGTGTTCCAGCTGTTCGACGGCGTCGCCAAGCACTGATCGCCCGCGGGCGTCACTCCGTCGTGCGCTTGCGCGGCGGGGCGAAGCCGTCGGCCGAGGTGGGCACCAAGGCGCCGGGACGACGTTCGGACTTGGGTTTGGCCTTGCTCTTGGCCTTGCCGTCCTTCTTGCCCTCGGTCTTTTTCTTCTTGACGCCCGCCGCCTTGCCCGAGGCCTTGAGCTTCTTCGGGCCGTTATAGCTGGCCTTGAGGCCCGGCAGCTGACGGCGCTCGAATCTCAGCTTGAGATAGCGCTCGATGCTGGACATCAGATTCCAGTCGCCATGGGTAACGAAGGAAATCGCCAGCCCGGCCTCGCCGGCGCGACCGGTGCGGCCGATGCGGTGAACGTACTCGTCGCCACTGCGCGGCAGGTCGTAGTTGATCACCAGGTCCAGGCCGTCGACGTCCAGGCCACGGGCGGCCACGTCGGTGGCGATCAGCACCTTGACCGCACCGCTCTGCAGCCGCTCGACGGCCAGCTTGCGATCCTTGGTGTCCTTGTCGCCGTGCAGCACGAAGACCTTGAGCCCTTCGGCGATCAGGCGCCCGGTGAGGCGGTCGGCCTGCACCTTGGTGTTGGTGAAGACGATGGCCTTGCGATAGGTCTCGTTGGCCAGCAGCCACTGCAGCAGACGCTCCTTGTGCGGCGTCTCGTCGGCCAGGATCACCTGTTGCACCACGGCTTCGTTCAGTTCGCCGGTGCGGTC
Source organism: Pseudomonas oryzihabitans (assembly GCA_036946245.1). GTDB lineage: Bacteria > Pseudomonadota > Gammaproteobacteria > Pseudomonadales > Pseudomonadaceae > Chryseomonas > Chryseomonas oryzihabitans_G. The sequence continues at coordinate 2,666,942 of JAQIJM010000001.1, read as the reverse complement.
CAGCAGGAGATTCTGCGGCTCGCGCAGGACCTGCTCGACCACCTGGCGCAGGCCGTTGCCCCCGCTGGTCGCGGAGAACAGCAGGGTCTGGCGGCCCGCTCGTTCGCAGCTGACGGCGATCTGCAGCACGTCTTCGGAGAAGCCCATGTCGAGCATGCGGTCGGCTTCGTCCAGCACCAGCAGCTCGATGTCCTTGAGATCGACGTTACCGGCGTTGCGCTGCTCCAGCAGGCGCCCCGGCGTGGCGACCAGGATCTCCGGATTCTTGCGCAGGCCGGCAGCCTGGACCCGGAAGTCCTCGCCGCCGATCACCAGGCCGGCCTTGAGGAAGGTGAACTGGCCGAAGCGTTCGATCTCCTTGGCGGTCTGCTGGGCCAGTTCGCGGGTCGGCAGCAGGATCAGCGCGCGGGCGCCGGACTTGGGCTTGGGGTCCTTGAGCAGGCGATCCAGCAACGGCAGCAGGAAGGCGGCGGTCTTGCCGCTGCCGGTGCGGGCGGTGACGCGCAGGTCGTGGCCTGCCAGGGCCGGGCCCACGGCGGCGGCCTGGACCGGGGTGGGCGTCTTGAAGCCCAGGGTGTCGAGGGCCTTGAGCAGGCGCTCGTGCAGAGCGAGTTCGGTAAACACGGGGTAGACCTCGGTGAAGAAAGGCGGCCGCCACCGGCGACCGCAGGTGATCAGGGGACCAGACGGCTGCGGAACAGCGCCTGGTGCTCGCGACACTGGGCGGCGGCGAGCAGGAAGACGCCATGGCCGCCGCGCTCGAATTCGAGCCAGGTGAAATCGACTTCCGGATAGAGCGCCTCGACGTGGACCTGGCTGTTGCCCACCTCCACGACCAGGATGCCCTGCTCGGTGAGGTGATCGGCGGCCTCGGCCAGCATCCGCCGCACCAGATCCAGGCCGTCGTCACCACAGGCCAGGCCCAGGGCCGGTTCGTGCTGGTATTCGGCGGGCATGTCGGCGAAGTCCTCGGCATCCACATAGGGCGGATTGCTGACGATCAGGTCGAAGCGCTGCCCCGGCAGACCGGCGAAGCCGTCGCCCTGGACGGTATAGACGCGATCCTCCAGGCCGTGGCGCTCGATGTTCTGCCAGGCCACTTCCAGGGCGTCGTAGGACAGATCGCCCAGGGCCACCTCGGCCTCGGGGAAGGCATAGGCGCAGGCGATGCCGATGCAGCCCGAGCCGGTGCAGAGATCGAGGATGCGCGCCGGCGTGGCCGGCAGCCAGGGGGCGAATTGCGCCTCGATCAGCTCGCCGATGGGCGAACGCGGCACCAGCACCCGCTCGTCGACGGTGAACGGCAGGCCACAGAACCAGGCTTCGCCGAGCAGATAGGCGGTCGGCACGCGCTCCTGGATGCGCTTGTGCAGCAGCACCCCGAGTTCGTAGCGCTCGTCGTCTTCCAGGGCGCAATCCAGGTAGCGGTCGGCGGTATCCCAGGGCAGGTGCACGGCGCCCAGCACCAGGGCGCGGGCCTCGTCCCAGGCGTTGTCGTGGCCATGGCCGAAGAACAGCCCTTCGGCATGGAAGCGGCTGACGGCCCAGCGGATGTGGTCGCGCAAGGTGCGCAGGCGGGATTCGCTCATGAAAGGCTCCGGATGATCAGCCGCCCATTCTAACCCGCGCCCGGTCCGGCTGCAGGAACTTAACGCCGGGCCCCTTCTTACTAACCCTAAAGGTCCAGTTAGGAGAACGTCATGAGCAAGACCGTAGCCGATCATCTCTGGGAGCGCCTCGGCCAATGGAGCGTGGAGCGGGTCTTCGGCTATCCCGGCGATGGCATCAACGGCATCATGGGCGCCCTGGGTCGGGTGGCCGACCAGTTCGACTACGTGCGGGTGCGTCATGAGGAGATGGCCGCCTTCATGGCCTGCGCCCATGCCAAGTTCACCGGCGAGGTGGGCGTCTGCCTGGCCACCTCCGGGCCCGGCGCCATCCACCTGCTCAATGGCCTGTACGACGCCAAGATGGATCACATGCCGGTGGTCGCCCTGGTGGGCCAGCAGGCGGCCTCGTCGCTGGGCAGCGACTACCAGCAGGAGGTGGATCTGCACACCCTGTTCAAGGACGTCTCCGCCTATGTGGAGACGGTGGTGCATCCGGCGCAGCTGCGGCATGTGCTCGACCGCGCCTTCCGCGTGGCCATCGCCGAACGCCAGGTGGCCACGGTGATCATCCCCAACGACATCCAGCAACTGCCGGCGGTGGAAAGCCCACCGCATCGGCACGCCAACGTGCTGTCCGGCGCCGGCGCCATCCCACCGCGGCCCTACGCCCAGGAAGACGACCTCCAGGCTGCCGCCGACATCCTCAATGCCGGCAAGAAGGTCGCCCTGCTGGTGGGCGCCGGTGCCCTGCAGGCACGCAGCGAGGTGATGGCGGTGGCCGAGAAACTCAGCGCCGGGGTGGCCAAGGCGCTGCTGGGCAAGGGCGTGCTATCGGACGAGTTGCCCTATGTCACCGGTTCCATCGGCCTGCTCGGCACCGAGGCCAGCGACCTGTTGATGAAGGAATGCGACACCCTGCTGATCGTCGGCTCGACCTTTCCCTATACCGAATTCCTGCCCAAGGAGGGCCAGGCGCGGGCGGTGCAGATCGACCTGCAGGCGCGCAACATCAGCCTGAGGTATCCCATCGAGCAGCCGCTGCTGGGCGATGCCGCGGAGACCCTGCGCCGGCTGCTGCCGCTGCTGCAGAGCAAGCCCCACGACAAATGGCGAACGCGTATCGAAGAGAGCGTGGCCGCCTCCTGGAAGTCAATCAAGGCGCGCGCCCTGGCACCCGCCGATCCGATCAATCCGCAGCGGGTGTTCCATGAACTTTCCAGCCAACTGCCACGGGACGCCATCCTCTGCGGCGACAGCGGTTCCCACACCAACTGGTATGCCCGTGACATCCGCATGAGCGGGCAGATGCTGGGTTCGCTGTCGGGCAAGCTGGCGACCATGGGCTGCGGCATTCCCTATGCCATCGCCGCCAAGTTCGCCCATCCGGATCGCCCGGTGATCGCCCTGGTGGGCGACGGCGCCATGCAGATGAACGGCAATGCCGAGCTGGTGACCCTGCAGCAATACTGGAAGAGATTCAGCAACCCGACCTTCATCGTCATGGTGCTCAACAACGGCGACCTCAACCAGGTGACCTGGGAACAGCGCGCCCTGGCCGGCGATCCCAAATTCGCCCCGGCCCAGGACGTGCTCGACTTCCCCTACGCCCGCTACGGCGAGTTGCTGGGCTTCAAGGGCCTGCGCATCCACCGCCCGGACGAGGTGGCCGATGCCTGGCAGCAGGCCTTCGAAGCCGATCGCCCGGTGGTGCTGGAATTCGTCACCGACCCCAGCGTGCCGCCGCTGCCGCCGCACATCAGTTTCGAGCAGGCGCGCGCCTTCCTCGGCTCCATCGCCAGTGGCGACCCGAACGGCTGGGACATGCTCAAGCAGGGGGCTCGGCAGCTGCTGCGCTAGTCCGCGCCTCCCGGGCTCGCCAAGGATCGTCGAGGCGTATAACCTCGGCGGCCTCACAGAGCCTGGGGTATGAGCATGCAGTTGCCCGAGCAAGACCGTTTCGATCCGCCGCCGCTGCGCCTGCGGCGGCCCTTCCTGACCTCCCTCGCCGCCGGCCTCGGCACCCTCTCGGTGCTGGTCGGCCTGGGCGCACTGCTGACCGGCGGGGCCGCCCTGGCGCAGCTGCCGCAGCTGGCCCCCTATCTGACCCTGGCCCGCGAGACCGCCCAAGGCTTCCTGGGCGGCGGCGCGCTGCTGTTGCTCATCGGGCTCTGGTTGCGCCGCCGCAGCCAACGGCGCTGGCGCTATCGCAATGCCCTGAGCCTCTCTCCCGAGCTCAAGCGGCGGCGCTAGCTAGCGCTGCCGCAGGCGTGCCAGGCCACCGCCCAGTAGCCCGGTGAGGCAACCCAGCACCAACCCACCCACGTGGGCGCCGTTGGCGATGGAGCCGAAGCCGAGCAGGTCGAAGACGCCGGTCAGGCAGATCACCAGCCAGATCAGCATCATCGCCACCACGCCACGCGGCATGCGATAGGCCGCATTGGGCGCCAGCCACTGGAACAGCCAGCAGTGGCCGAGCAGGCCGTAGAGCACCCCCGAGAGACCACCGAACAAGGCGGGTCCGCTCCAGGCGTACTGGACGAGGTTGGAGCCGGCGGCGAAGGCCAACGTCAACGCCAGGAGCAGCAGGCCGCCCTGGCGGAATTCGATACGGCGGCCCAGCTCCCAGAACCAGAGGGCGTTCATCGCCAGGTGCAGCACCCCGAAGTGCAGGAAGATCGGCGTGATCAGCCGCCACCATTCGCCACGGGACAGGCTGACGCCCAGGTCGAGGAAGGCGATGTGGTCGGCATCGACCAGGCGGAATTCCTGCAGCGTCAGGTAGTGGATCAGCGCCAGGTTGTCGCCGAACTCGGTCGCCAGCCCCATTGCCAGGGTGACGATCAGCAACAGGGCACTGATCGGACTGGCCTTGAACTGCCCCAACAGGCCCGGGCCGCGGGATCGCGGCGCTGCCACCACCTCACCGCGCGGATCACCGTCGGGATAGCGCTCATAGAGGCTGCGGGCTTCCTCCGTCCGTGCCGGGTCCAGGACCCAGAGCACCTGGCTGTCGCCCTCCTCCACCACGCGGTGGCGGATCTCCAGGCGGCGCAGCAGGCGGGTGAAACCGAGCAGATCGCGGCCCAGAGGCACTCGGAGCACGGGTTGCGGCTGGTTCATCGCCCCTCCTCCCGCTGCACGTCGATCCAGACGAACTTGTCCGGGTCTATCACCCGCTCGTCATCGAGCCGGTACGCCACCAGCTTGCCGTACTTGACCGCGCTGTAGTCCAGGCAAGCCAGGTTCGGCCGCAGCGGTTCGGGGTGGCCATCGCGCCAGTAGTGACCGACGAACAGCATCGGCTCATCCTCGCCGTAGCAGAGCAACCCGGCCTTTTCCTCGTCGCTCAGGCGCTCGCAGGCGATTTCCGCCGGCAGCGCATCGGGCTGGAAGACCACGTCGCCATAGGTCTGGGGATCGCTTTCCCAGAACTTGGTGCGGAAGCGCGCGCGCACGTAGCCATCGCTGCCGGTCAGGCGCAGACCATGGGGCAAGGGTAGCGAGACGCCGTTGAGCAGCCGCGAGGCGACCCGGCTCGGCAGGCTGCCGGCTCGGATGGACTGGCGAACGAAGTCCTCGTCGAGGCAGGCGTCGGGGTAGTGGTGCAGGAATTCGTCGATCAACCGTTGATCCCAACAGGCGTGGACGATGCGGAAGTGGCCGAAGTCCTTGCACAGCGGCAGGGTGTAGAGCCAGCGCAGGTGGTCCTGCCATTCCTCGGGATGCTCGGCGAAGGCGCTCAGGGTCTCCTGGATCAGCTGGCGATGCCGCGGCGTGTGCTCGCGCACCCAGGTCTGGCCGCTACCGGGCGCGGCCGGGGTGTGCCAGGCGAGGGCATTGAGTTCGTGGTTGCCGAGGATGCAGTGGGCGTGGCCAGCCTCGACCATGGCGCGCACCCGGCGCAGGGCGCCACGGATGCGCGGACCGCGATCGACCAGATCGCCGAGGAAGATCGCCTGGCGCTCGGGGTGCTGCCAGACGCCGTCCACCTGGCGGTAGTCGAGGCGCTCCAGCAGCAGATCCAGGGTGTGGGCGCAGCCGTGGAGGTCGCCGATGAGATCGTAGCCCAGCGGCATCAATCGTCTCCCAGCCGACTGCCCCAGCCGAGCTTGGTCCGGCAGATCTCGTAGTAGTTGTGATCCAGCGGATGGATCAGCCTGAGCTTGTGGGGCTTCTTCTGAATGGTCACGGTATCGCCGGGTGCGCAGGTGAAATGATTCTGGCCATCACATGAGACCTGCGGGTAGATGGTCATGTTCGGCGACACCAGGATCGACAGGGTGCTGTCACCGGAGACCACGATGGGTCGGCTGGACAGGGTGTGCGGGTACATGGGCACCACCACGATGGCATCCAGCTTGGGATGCATGATGGGTCCGCCAGCCGACAGCGAGTAGGCGGTGGAGCCGGTGGGCGTGGCGACGATCAGGCCGTCGGCGCGCTGGCTGCAGACGAACTGGCCGTCGATGTACAGCTCGAATTCGATCATCCGGGTGGACTTGCCGGGGTGCAGCACCACGTCGTTGAGGGCATCGCCCTGGCCGATCATCTCGCCGCCACGCTCGACGAAGGCGTCCAGCAGGAAGCGCGTCTCCATCAGGTACTGACCGTCGAGCACCTCGGCGACCTTGGTCTCCAGCTCGTCGGGACGGATGTCGGTGAGGAAGCCCAGCTTGCCCCGGTTGATGCCCAGCACCGGCACCCGCGGACGCACCAGGGCCCGGGCCGCACCGAGCAGGCTGCCGTCGCCACCGACCACGATCACCAGGTCGCAGATCTCGCCCATGAGCTTGCGCGATACCGTCTGCAGGCCATGGCCGGGCAGCACCTCGGCGATGGTGTTCTCCAGGATGACGTTGCGGTTGCGCTGCAGCAGGAAGGTCTTCAGCCGGCGAATGGTGTCGAGCACCTGGGTGCTGCCAAGTCGGCCGATGATGCCGATGTTACGAAAGGAGTCCATGACGCGCCGGCGGCCCCGTTGGCTGGATTGGGCGGAAAGTATGGGCGAAAGCCCGTGGCAGCGGCAAACCGCCTGCATCCGACCACGGGTCGCCACGGTTGATCCACGGCGGCCCCGCTTGCCCTATGCTGGGCCCATGACGCCCTTCGCCGAGTTGCACGCCCTGCCCCGCCGCCTGAACCAGCCCCAGGTGCGCGAGCTCGCCTGGACGCTGGTCGCCCCGCCGCTGCTGGTGGCTGCCGATACCCGCCATCCCCTGATCGCCAGCGACTGGGCGCGCCGGCCCGAACGGCTGGCCGACTGGCTGCGGCAACAGGACGCGGCGCCTGCCGAACTGGTCGCCTGGCTCGCCCAGGGCAGCGACCGGCGCCTGGGCCGGCGGTACGAAAGACTCTGGCAGTTCGCCCTGGAGCGAGCCCCCGGGGTCAGCCTGCTGGCCGCCAACCTGCCGCTGCGCGACGGGGAGCGCACCCTCGGCGAGCTGGACCTGCTGGTGGAAGACGCCGAAGGCACCCACCATCTGGAGCTGGCGGTGAAGTTCTATCTCGGCGAAGGCTCTTCCGCAGCGCCACGCTGGCTGGGACCGGGCGGCGAAGACCAGTTGGCGCGCAAGCTGGCCCACCTGCGCGAACGGCAGCTGCCGCTGTCGGCCACGCCCTTGGCCCGGGCCAGCCTGGCGACCCTGGACATAGCGTCACCGCGAGCGGCGCTGTGGATCGGCGGCTACCTCTTCCAACCCCTCGCCGCGCCCCTGAGCTGGCCAGCCGGCGCCCTGCCGCCCGCGCGACCCCAGCTGTGGTGCGTGCGCGCGCGACTGCCCGACGGGCCCTGGGAAGTGCTGCCCAAGGGCCACTGGCTGGCGCCGGCCGTGACCGGCACGCCCTGCCTGCCGCTGCCGGATGGGGAGCCGGTCTGGCCGCAACTGCTGGTGCGCCGGGACGATCGGGGCGACGAGGCCGCGCGGCTGTTCCTGGTCCCCGCGGGCTGGCCGCATCAACCCCCGGCCAGCGCCGCCAGCTGAGTCTCCAGCGCCCGGCGGCCCTGGAGGCCGCCGCTGTGCACCAATACCAGGCGACTGCCTAGCGGTACGGCGCCCCGCTGGATCTCGTCCCGCAGGGCGAGCCAGAGCTTGCCGGTGTAGAGGGGGTCGAGGGTGATGCCGGTCTGCGCCTCGAAGTCCGCCATGGCCCTGGCCAGCTCGGCGTCGATCCGGCCGAAGCCGCCGCGGCAGGCGTTGACCAGGCGCCAGTCCGGCACGGTTGCGTCGGCGAGCAGGCTCGCGAGATGGGTTTCGACGCCATGCCCGGGCGGCACCGCCAGCCCACCCACCACCTGCCAGGCCGGCTCGGCGGCGCGGATCACGCCGGCCAGGGTGGTGCCGGTACCGGCGGCCAGCCAGAGTTGCTGGCAGTCCGGCCAACCCAGGCTGGCCAGGCCCTGGCGCACCTCGCGGACGATCCCGGCGCAGGCCTGGGCGGCCCGCTCATCGCAGCCCCCTTCGGGAAGGGGCAGCAGGTCGGGATAGCGGGCCTGCCAGGGCTGCCAGAAGTCGGCAGCGTGGCGACGGCGATAGCCGCCATACCCCAGCCAGTGCAGGGTCATGCCATTGGCCTGCAGATCCTGGACGGTGGGCGTCAGGCAGGGCTCGCCGCGCAGGAGACCGACCGTGGCGAAGCCGTCCTCCCGGCCCAGGGCGGCCAGCGCATGCAGATGATTGGAGTGGGCGCCGCCCAGGCTGATGAGCCCACGGCCTTCGCCCCGGGCCAGGCGTTCGCGCCAGGGCAGCAGCTTGTAGCCTTTGTTGCCGTTATGCGCGGCCGGGCGCTGATCCAGGCGCAGCACGGCCAGGCGCAGGTCGCGCGCCGCCAGGACGGCGAGCTGCACCTCCTGCAGCGCGGCGGGTGGGAGAGATATCATCCGCCGGGGATCTAGAGATTGGCGACGTCGCCATCGCTGTCATCGCCGCGGTGCTCGGCGCACAGCGTCGAGCGCAGCGGATCGAACTGGACCGGATGCTCCACCCGGGCCACCGGGCGACCGCAGCGCTCGCCGTCCACCTCCGCCTGGCACACCGGCTGCTGGTGATGCTCCAGCCAGCGCTGGTACTGCTCGCGGCTGACCTTGCAGTGGTCGGCGACGAACCCCAGGGGATCGGCGCTGAACCGCGGCACGTCCTGGCGCCCGAGGATCAGGTGCCCGGCGCCGGGCTGGAAGGTGACGAAGAGGATACCCTGGCGCGCCAGACGCTCCAGCTGGCCCTCGTTGCTGTCGGCCATCAATTGGGCGCACCGCTCGCGTAACTGGCGGATGTCGTCCTGCAGCTGGCCATCCAGTTCGTCACGGTACTTGAGTTCCACTTCGCGGATCGAGAGCTGGTTCTTCAGCTCGTTCACCGCGGACGCCACCCGGGCTTCGCTTTCGGCTTCGGCCTGGATGCGCAGCGCCTCGATCTTGTAGAGGGCATTGCGTTCCAGGGTGCGCATCTGTTCGTTGAGTTCCTCGCGCTGCTGGCGGGCCAGGTCGTTCTGCTGTTCCAGGTGCTGGGCCAGGGCGGCGTAGCGCACCTCCAGCTCGGCCTTGGCGGTGCGCAGCTCGTCGGCGTCGCGCTGCAGCCGCGCCAGGTCTTCCTGATGCTGACGGGTGAGCGTGAGCAGGCGGGTGCGCTGGCCGGCGATGAGCTTGTCCAGCGCCTCCTGGTGTTCCTGGGCGAGGATGCGCCGCACCCGCTCCAGGCGCGCCTCGACGTCGATGCCATCCGCCGCGCTGGGATGGTACTCCCCGGCCAGCTCGACCTCGCCGTCGCGCGGGGCGACCAGGCCCAGACAGTCGCGAATCGCCTGCCAGTCGTCATGCTCCTCATCGCTGCGCGGGTCCCAGAGATCGCCCTGGTGCCAGGAGATGGCGCACTGGCTGCGGCTGGCCAGGCGGATCGGCCCGGCGCCCAGGTCGGGACCGGCGCCGCCACGTTCGGCCAGCTCCATCAGCGGCAGATCCCATTCGGGCAATGGGCAGCCCTGGGCGTCGAAGGCCAGCAGGAAGAACACCGCGGCCTTGACCCGGCGGTGGTCGTCCAGCAACAGATAGACGAAGCGATGGCGTCGTCCCGCGCAATCGAGCAGCGGCCCCTCGCCACGCCAGAGCGCCTGGAAATCGGGAAAGAGCAATGCGCGGTTCACGCCCTGGTCGCCGAACCCCAGCACCACCGGGGTCAGTACCGCCTCTTCGTTCAACGTCTCTGCCATCTGTGCCGCTTGCCCTGTCGATCCCACATAAATACCGAGGCCAGCGTCCGTCCCCGTGACTCGCTCAGGCATGGGCATGGCGAGGGGTCGATGCGACTGGAGGTGCATCCTACCTCTACCGGCCGGCGCGGGACCAATGGAGTCCTACCCACCCCCTGCCGCATCGGGCGGGCAAATCAGCCGCCGACGCGGCAGGACGGCAGCTTAGCCAATCCTGGGCGACACGATGGGGCCTGGGCCGGACATTGGGACGGCGGTCGGTTTGGAAAGAATGTTATGCGGAACAGGTCACAGAAATCTCCCCTCTCTGCAACGAAGAGTTACAGTTGCGCGGCCAGTCGCGTGGCCTGGTCGATGGCGCGCTTGGCATCGAGCTCGGCCGCGACATCCGCTCCGCCGACCCGATGCACCACGACACCGGCCGCGGCGAGCTCGTCCTCCAGGTCGCGCAGCGGCTCCTGCCCGGCGCAGAGCACCACGTTGTCCACTTCCAGCAGTTGCTCGGCGCCATCGGGAAGACGCAGGTGCAGACCGGCATCGTCGATGCGCAGGTATTCCACCCCGCCGACCGCCTTGACGCCGCGCTGCTGCAGGCGGGCACGGTGAATCCAGCCAGTGGTCTTGCCGAGGCCCTTGCCGGGCTTGCCCGGCTTGCGCTGCAGCAGCCAGACCTCGCGCTCCCCCGCCGGCGGCGCCGCCGGGGCCAGGCCACCGCGACTCCCGAAACTCGGGTCTATGCCCCACTCGCGGTAGAACGCGGTGATGGGCTCGGCGTCCTGGTGACCGTGGGTGAGGAAATCCGCCACGTCGAAGCCGATGCCGCCGGCGCCGATCAGGGCGACCCGGCGCCCCACCGGCTGGCGCTCCAGCAGGACGTCCAGATAGCCCAGCACCTTGGGATGGTCGACGCCGGGAATGGCGGGAATCCGCGGCGTGACCCCGGTGGCCAGGATCACCGCGGCGAAGCCCTCGGCCCGCAGGTCGGCAGCGCTCGCCCGCTGGTTGAGACGCACCTCGACGTTCAGCCGCTCCAGACGGCGCTGGAAGTACCTGAGGGTCTCGTCGAATTCTTCCTTGCCGGGAATGCGCTTGGCGACGTTGAACTGGCCACCGATGCGCTCGCTGGCCTCGAACAGCACCACCCGGTGACCGCGCTCCGCCAGGGTGGTCGCGGCGGCCAGGCCGGCTGGCCCCGCCCCGACCACCGCATAGGTGCGCGGCTCGGCAGCGGGCAGGATCAGCAACTCGGTCTCGTGGCAGGCGCGGGGATTGACCAGGCAACTGGTCAGCTTGCCGGCGAAGGTGTGGTCGAGGCAGGCCTGGTTGCAGGCGATGCAGGTGTTGATCTCGTCGGCCCGGCCCGCGGCGGCCTTGGCGACGAAGTCCGCATCGGCCAGCAATGGCCGCGCCATGGACACCAGGTCGGCCTGGCCGGCGGCGAGGATGCGCTCGGCCACCTCGGGGGTGTTGATGCGGTTGGTGGCGATCAACGGCACCCCGACCCGGCCCTTGAGCTGGGCGGTCACGGCGGCGAAGGCCCCACGCGGCACCAGGGTGGCGATGGTGGGAACGCGCGCCTCGTGCCAGCCGATGCCGGTGTTGATCAGGCTGACGCCCGCGGCCTCCAGCCACTGGGCCAGTTGCAGGCACTCCTCGGGGGTGCTGCCCTGCTCCACCAGGTCCAGCAGCGAAAGGCGGAAGATGATGAGGAAATCCGGACCGGTCGCCGCGCGGATGCGCTCGACGATGGCCAGTGGCAAGCGACAGCGACTGGCGAAGTCGCCGCCCCAGCGATCGCTGCGGTGGTTGGTCCGCGCGGCGATGAACTGGTTGATGAAGTAGCCTTCCGAGCCCATCACCTCGACCCCGTCGTAGCCAGCCTGCTGCGCCAGTTCCGCGCAGCGCACGAAGGCCTCGATCTGCGCCTCCACCTCGGCATCCTCGAGTTCGCGGGGGGTGAAGGGATTGATCGGCGCCTGCAGCGCCGAGGGCGCCACCAGCAGCGGATTGTAGGCGTAGCGTCCGGCATGCAGGATCTGCAGGCAGATGCGTCCACCGGCAGCGTGCACCGCCGCGGTCACCGGGCGGTGGTGCTCGGCTTCCTCGACGGTGGTCAACTTGGCGGCGCCCTTGGCCACCGCCCCTTCTTCGTTGGGTGCGATGCCACCGGTGACGATCAGGCCGACCCCGCCCCGCGCCCGCTCGGCGAAAAAGGCCGCCATCCGCGCGAAACCGCCCGGACGCTCCTCCAGCCCCGTGTGCATGGAGCCCATCACCACGCGATTGCGCAACCTGATCGACCCCAGCTGCAGGGGTTCGAGCAGATGCGGATAGACATCTACAGGGGTGGTATTACGGGGGGCAAGCTCGATCATGGCGGTCTCCGGTCGGTTGGCCCTTCTGGGAAGGCCTACCGCCACGATAGGAGCAGCTGTCGCGCGCCTCAATCACCAGAAATGACAACCTCTTTACCCAAATGCACAGCAACGACTTGGCAGGGACGCCCTCGTCTCCTACCCTGAGCACCCTGTTCCGCCCGGCCATACGCCGGGCCCGAAGCGGAGTGTCGATGCGCAAGCTCGTGTTCCTGGTCCTGATCGCCCTGTTCGCCGTGCTGGCGGGTTGGGTGGCCCAGCGGCCAGCCTTCCATTACCTGTCGGATCTGCGCAGCAGTCTGGCGGTGGATCTGGCCACCGCGCCGAACGCGGCCAGCACTGGCAACCTGCTGGGCATAGAGCCCGAGCTGTTCGCCCTGGACTACGGCAATCCCGAGCGCCTGAGGCTCAAGCTCGACGCCTACCTGGATCACGCCCGGCGTCTGGGCCTGCTCGGCACGCACACCGTCGTGGTGCTGCCCGAGCACCTGGGTACCCCGCTGGCGCTGATGGGCGAGAAGCCCGAGGTCTATGCCGCGGTCCGCAGCGAGGACGCCTTCCACTGGCTGGTGCTGGGCAATCCGCTACGCTTCGCGCGCGCCTGGTTCCAGGCCGAGGGCGACCAGCGCCTGGCCGACGGCCTGTTACGCATGAAGGCCTGGGACATGGCCAGCGCCTACCAGCAACTCTTCGCCGGCCTGGCGCGCCGCTACCGGGTCACCCTGGTAGCCGGCTCCATCGTACTGCCCGGCCCGCGCCTGGTGGAGGGTGAACTCCAGGTCGGCAACGGCCCCTTGCGCAACGTCACCCTGGTGTTCGACCCCCAGGGTCAACCGCTGGGGCCGGCGCTGATCCGGCCGCTACCCGGTCAGGACGACGGCGGCGACCTCAGTCCACCCTTGCTGCGCCTGGACACCGCCCTGGGCCGCCTGGGCGTGATCCAGGGTAGCGATACCGGCCGCGTCGGTGTGCTGGACGATCCCCGGGTGGACGTCCTGGCGATTCCCGCCCTGGCCTCGGGCGCAACCCCAGCGCCGGCGCCTTTCGACGCTCAGCGCCTGCGTGCGGCGGGTATCCGCGCGGCCCTGGAAGTTCAGCTGCATGGCCGTTTGTGGGAGTGGCAGGCGCAGGGCACCAGCCAGGGCTTCACCGCGGATGCGGCGGCCGTCGCCGATCCCGCCCGCGGCGGCGCCAAGCTGATCAATCTGCGCCTATGAGCGCTCCCGCGCTGCGCCTGGGCGATCTGTCCACCGGCTTCGTGCTGGCGCTGGCGGCCGCGGTGACCGCCCGCGGCACCGACGCCGCCAGCCTGCTGAGTCGCTTCGGCCTCACTGCGGCGCGGTTGGCCGAGCCCGGCGGACGGCTGTCCATCCCTCACTACATGCGCCTTGGCCACGCCGCCCTGGAACTGACCGGCGATCCGGCCCTGGGGCTGGCCATGGGCCGGGCGATGCGACCGGCCTTTCTCGGTCTCGCCGGCATCACCGTGGGCCAGGCGCCGGACGTGCGCCACGCCGCCGAGACGCTGCTCGGGCTGGAGCCGCTCTATGGCCGCAACTACCGGGGCCGGTCGCGCTATGCGGCCCAGGGCCGCGATGCCTGGCTGCACTTCTATAGCATCAGCCCCTACAACGCCTACAACAGCTTCGTGGTGGACGCGGTGCTCAGCGCCTGGCTGGCGCTGCTCGGCAGCGTGGCCGATACGCCCTTGCAGCCGCGCCGGGTGCTGATCGAATACCCGGCGCCGGCCGATCTCGCCCCCTATGAGACCGCCTTCGGTTGCCCGGTGGAATTCGGCGCGGCGGAAAACGCCCTGCTGCTCGACGCGGCGACCCTGGCCCTGCCCGGCCCCGACCACTGCCCCGCCACCTGGCGCCAGTTGCTGGACCTGAGCGAAGCCGAACATGGCCGCCTGACCCGCACCCGCGGCCTCACCGAGCGGGTGGTGGAAGTCATGGGGCCGCTGCTGCGCCACGGCGAGCCGACCCTGGAGCAGATCGCTACCCGACTGCGCCTGCCCTCCTGGACGCTCAGGCGCAAGCTGGCCGAGGAAGGCACCCAGTACCGTGCCTTGCTCAACCTGACCCGTCGTGACCTGGCCCTGGCCTATATCCGCGATACCGAGGCCAGTTTCGGCGAGATCGCCTACCTGCTCGGTTTCGCCTCCCCGGCCGCCTTCCAGCGCGCGTTCAAACGCTGGACCGAACAGACGCCGGGCGACTGGCGGCGCCAAGCTCGCCGCGCCTGACGTCTCGCTCCAGGGGCTACCAGTCGCTGCCCTGCCCCAGCAGTTCCAGGGCGTGGTGGCGCAATTCCAGCAGCCGGGGATCGTCTCGCCGGCGGGGATACGGCCGGTCGACGACGATCTCCGCCAGCACCCGGGCCGGTCGCGCCGAGAACACCAGTACCCGGTCACACAGCAGCAAGGCCTCCTCGACGTCATGGGTCACCAGCAAGGCGCTGTAACGCTGCTGCTGCCAGAGGCGGATCAACTCGCTCTGCATGGCGATACGCGTGAGGGAATCCAGCTTGCCCAGGGGTTCGTCGAGCAGCAGCAGCCGCGGCTCGTTCACCAGCGCCCGGGCCAGAGCCGCGCGCTGGGCCATGCCCCCGGACAGCTGTCGCGGATAGGCGTTGCGAAACTCCAGCAAACCGACGCGGCGCAGCGCCTCGTCCACCCGCCCGCGCTGGGTGGCGAGCAGCCCGCGGGCCTGCAGGCCGAGGGCGACGTTGTCCCATACGCGGCGCCAGGGGTAGAGGGTTGGGTCCTGGAACATCAGCACGCGGGAATGATGCGGCCCGGGAATGGCCGCACCGTCGGCCAGCAGACTGCCGCTCTGCACCCGCTCCAGGCCTGCCACCAGGCGCAGCAGGGTCGACTTGCCACAGCCCGACGGGCCCAGCAACCCCAGGCTCTCGCCAGCGGCCAGGTGCAGATCGACCCGCTCCAGCACGGGCAAGGGACCATCCGCCAGTTCGAAGGCATGGCTCAGGCCGCGTATCGCCAGACTCGTTCCCGGAGCGTCCGGGGCCAGGAAAGCCCTTGCCTTCACCATTTCATCGTCCCCTTCTGCCAGGACAGCACCCGGTCTCGGATGGCGAACAACAGGGTGATCAACCCCGAGCAGAGCAACGCCATCACCAGCAGCGCCGCATACATGTTGGCGTAGGCCGCCCAGCCCTGGGCCCACTGCAGATACCAGCCCAGACCGGCCTTGACCCCCATCATCTCGGCCACCACCAACACCGAGAAAGACGCCCCCAAGCCCATGAACAGGCCGACGAAGACCTGGGGCAAGGCCGCCGGTATGGCCACCCGCACGATCAGGAAGGCATCGCTCGCCCCCAGGGTACGCGCCACCTCGTAGTAGGCCCGTTCGACGCTGGCGACACCGGACCAGGTCAGCACGGTGACGGGAAACCAGGTGGCCAGGGCGATGAGGAAGACGCTCGCGCTCCAGCTGGTGGGAAAGAAGAAGAAGCAGATGGGCAGCAGCGCGGTGGACGGAATGGGGCCGAGCAGGCGCAGCACCGGGTGCACCCAGTAGCCGATGCGCTGGGACCAGCCGATGGCGAGACCGGCGAGAAAACCGCAGAGGGCGCCGACGGCTACCCCGTTGAGCAACAGCCACAAGGAATGCACCAGACTCAGGCCCAGTCGCGGCCAGTCGTCGACGAACACCTCGACCAGCGCCTGGGGCGGGGCGAAGAAGGGGACCGGCAGCAGCCGCAGCTTGGCCGTCAGCAAGGTCCAGAGCCCCAGCAGCACGGGCAGCGCGCTCAGCCAGGGACCCGCACGCCGCAGCCTCGCCAGCAGTCGTTCGCGGCGCCCGGACAGCAGCGCCAGCGAGGCCAGCAGGGCAGCGACCAGCGTGGCCGCCACGGCGAGTTCGCGAGTGAAGGGCCAGGGCCGCCCGTGCTCGGGATAGAACGGCAGGAACAGCGCCAGGGCCAGCCAAGCCGTCGCGGCGAGCAGGCCATCCCGCCAGGCGAGAGCGATCGGCGGGAGCGCCCGGCTGCGCTCAAGCGAAGACGTCGGCATGGATGCTCTCCGCGAAGGCCAGGGGATCGGTCCGCGGGCGCAGCACCTCGATCTGCTTGAGATCCCGGGCGTACACGGCGATCTCCCTGACGAAGGCCTCGCCCACCGAATAGTGGGCATGGGTGTGCTCGCGGAGGATGGCCAGCAGCTCTTCCCGGGAGCTGTTCACCGTGAGCGGCAGGAAGCGCTCCGCCACGGCCTCGGGATGCCGTGCCGCCCAAGCGTGGGCCTGCAGGATGGCATGGGAGATGGCCGCTGCGACCGGCTTCTGCTCGCGCGCCAAGGTGCCGCTGACCCCGATCACGCAGCAGCTCAGGTTGGCATAGTCTGCCATGAGATTGCTGGACAGCTCGACGATACCGGGCTGTTGCTTGACCCGGTACATCATGGGGTCCGAGCCGCTGGCTGCCTGGATCTCGCCCTTGTCCAGCGCCGGACCGAGCAGATCCACCGGATAAACCCGCCAGGTGATGTCGCGACTGGGATCGACGCCATGGCGCTTGAGCATCAGAGCGAAGAAATTCTTGTCCGCCGCGGCCATGTCGGTGACCCCGATGGTGGCCCCCTTGAGCGCCGCCAGGTCGCCGGGACCGCCCTCTCGCGCCAGCAGCCGCAGGCACCCGCCGTGGGTGCCGCCGGTGAGCTGGACGTCGAAGCCCTGCTCCAGGGCCTTGAGCCAGCGCAACGCCATACCCACCGCGGCGTCGGCCTTGCCGGTGGCCATGGATTCCAGCAGCACCTCGGTGGAGTTGCCGAAGTTGACGAATTCCACGTCCAGGTTGTGCTGCTTGAAGATGCCCTGGGTATCGGCGACGGTCACCGGTGCCAGGCAGACGGCGTTGAGATTGACCGCCAAGCGCACCTTGCGCGGCTCCGGCAAGGCCCAGCGGGCGGTGTCCTGCAGAAAATCCGCCGGGCTGGCCGCGGTGGCCGCCCCATGGCCGGCGTGCCCGGCATGGACAACGTCCGCCTCGGTGGCGAAGCCCAGCCGGCCGACCAGCGCGGCGGCGGTAGCGGCGCCCGCCATGCCGAGCAGGCGGCGGCGATTGAACCTGTGGATGGTCATGAAGCCTCCTGAACGTCTACAGGCAGGCTCCACAGCGTCGGGTGGCGTGCCGATGAGGATGTAAAGCGGTCGACTCGCCGTGAAGCGATCCAGCAGCGCGACGGTAAAACACCGGAAGCGTCTCGGTAAAATTCAATTTAGAGCTAATCTAATATGCAAAATGGACATCTAATCTGAACGGCGCCCAGGATCAGCCCGTACCTGGCGTGGTCATCCGCCGGGGAGTCATCGCGCCGCTCGACGAGTCTATGTGGCCAGACTCACCTTCCGGCATCGCTCAGGCCCCAATCATGTTCAAAGCCTTGCTCGCCCTGTTCCTCTTGACCCTCGGTACCCGGCTGCACGCCGCCGACGCGCCCGCCAGCGCACCCGCCGGCCTCGATCCCCAACAGGCGCGCGCGGTCGCCACCCTCTTGCAGGACCCGCAACGGCGCCAGGAACTGATCCTGACCTTGCAGGCCATCGCCAACCAGCCGGCGAACGCGACCGGAACGCAGGCGGCGCCGGCAGCCCCGGCGCCCGCCACCATCACCGCACCGGCCACGGCCACCACCCCGGCGGCGGGTGAAGCGAAGGCGCTGGTGCCCCTGGAAGCCAATGGCTTGATCGCCCAGACGCTCAGTCGCGTCGGGCGCTGGGCCGACAACCTGGGCAGCGAACTGAATCAGGTGCAGCGGGCGGTGCGCACCCTGCCGGACTGGTCACGCGCCAGCTTCACCTCCGAAGCGGGTCGCCGTGCCCTGCTGCAGGCCCTGCTGACCCTGGCCACCCTCTTCGCCGCCGGCCTGCTCGTCGAGTGGCTGATCCGTCGCGCACTCCAGCGCCCCCGGCAACGGCTGCAGCGCCAGGCCGATCACGCCGACAGCCGCGCCCGTCGGCAGGATCAGCAACAGGCGGCCCAGCAACCACCGCCTGCGGACCCGGCAGCCGCTACCGAAGAGGCGGCCACCCGCCCGACCGAAGCCGCGGTGGCCCTGGTCAAGACCCAGCGCGATGGGGTGGATCAACTCGAAGCGGTGCCCATCGCTCCGGCCGATAGCGCTGCACCCGTGCCCGACGAGCCGGCGCCCGCCGCTACCCCGCCCGACCCCGCGCCCGCCCGGCCCGCCCGAGCCAGCGCCGAAGAACACTGGACCACCCTGCGCCACCTGCCCTTCGCGCTGGGGCTGCTGGTGCTGGAGGTGCTGCCGCTGCTGGCCTTCTGGGCCATGGCGGCGCTGCTCGTCCACTATCTGGTGGGCGCGGATGCCAACCTGCGCGAATTGGTCGGCGGCTTCCTCGGCGCCTACCTCACCACCCGGCTGGCGTTGATCGTCATCCACCTGCTGATCGACCCCGCCGCCCATGGCATCCGCCTGCTCAAGGTCAAGGCGCCCCTCGCCTGCACCCTGCTGCGCTGGCTGCACGCCTTCGTCGCCCTGATCACCTTCGGCCTGGCGCTGGCCCAGGCCGCCGACATCCTCGGCGCCAACGAAGAAGGCCGCGAGGCCATCGTCAAGCTGGTCTCGCTGCTGGCCCACCTGCTGGTGGTGGGGCTGATCTTCCACGTGCGCCGGCCGGTGGCCGCGCGCATCGCCGGGCGCCAGGACGGCAATGGTGCCCTGGCCGTGCTGCGTGCCTGGCTGGGTCAGGTCTGGGCGGTGTTCGCCGCGGTGTTCGTCATGGGCGGCTGGACCATGTGGGCGCTGGACATCGAGAACGGCCTGCCGCGGCTGATGAACTTCGTCGCGCTGTCCGCCGGCATCGTCATCCTCGGGCGGCTGGCGGCGGTGTTCCTGCTCGGCCTGCTGGGTCGGCTGTTCCAGCCGGTAAGCTCCGAAAGCACCGGCGGCACCGACCTGCACCGGCAGCGCTACTATCCGCTGGCGCGCTGGCTGGTGGGGGTGATCGTCACCCTGGTCACCGCCCTGGCGCTGTTCCAGTCCTGGGGCTGGAGCGTGCTGGACTGGTTCGACGATGGCAGCATCGGTCGCAACCTGCTGTCCGCCTTCCTCACCATCCTCATCGCCGCCATCATCGCCGTGGTGATCTGGGAAGGCGCCAACGCCGCGGTGAACCGGCGGCTGAGCAGCTGGAGCGAGCGTGGCGACACCGTCCGCGCGGCGCGTCTGCGCACCCTGCTGCCCATGCTGCGCACCGGTCTGTTTCTCCTGGTCGCCCTCATCGTCGGTCTCACCGCCCTGAGCGAACTGGGCATCAACACCACCCCCCTGCTGGCCAGCGCCAGCATCATCGGCGTGGCGCTGGGCTTCGGGTCGCAGAAGTTGGTGCAGGACTTCATCACCGGCATCTTCCTGCTGCTGGAAAACGCCATGCAGGTGGGCGACTGGGTCACCGTGGCCGGAGTCTCGGGGACCGTGGAGTATCTATCGATCCGCACCGTGCGGCTGCGCGCGGGCGACGGTTCGCTGCACATCGTGCCCTTCAGCTCGGTGTCGGCGGTCAACAACATCAACCGCGGCATCGGTAACGCCGCGCTGCGCATCAGCGTGGGCTATGGGGAAGACATCGAGCGCGTCATCGCCGAACTCAAGGACATCGGGGCCGGCCTGCGCGCCGACGATGCCTTCAAGGACCTGATCCTCGCCGATCTGGAAATCTGGGGCGTGGATGCCGTCGACGGTTCCATGGTCACCCTCGCCGGACAGATGAGGTGCATCGACAAGGGTCGCTGGGGTGTGCAGCGCGAACTCAATCGACGCATTCTCGAGCGCTTTCGCGAGTGCGGCATCGAGATCGCCAATCCGCGCGCCAGTCTGCTGCTACCGAGCGAGGCCGGCGTGGTACCGTCGGCGCCCGTCCAGCCGCGCCCCGGGGAATAGCCGTGCAGTATCGCCATGATGCCTTCAATGGCCTGATCATCGACGCCGCGTCCTTGCCGCCGAGCCGCGAGGCTTTCGCGCCGGCCCTGGCGGAACTCCTCGACCAGGCCCGGCGTGAGGGCCGCAATCTGATCTGGCTGACCTTGCCGCTGGCCCTTGGCGAGCTGGTGGGGGTCGCCACCGCGGCGGGCTTCGTCTTCCACAACTGTCTCGAACAGGAATTGACCCTGGTCTGGCGCGGCGCGCCCACGGCCTTCGCGCCCTTCGTCCCGACCCACAGCCTGGGGGTGGGCGGCCTGGTACTCAACGGGCGCGGCGCGCTGCTGGTGATCCGCGAGCGCGGCAGCCAGGGCTACAAGCTGCCGGGTGGCCATGTCGACCTGGGCGAAGACCTGGCGCCGGCGGTAGTGCGCGAAGTCTGGGAAGAAACCGGCATCCGCAGTGCCTTTCGCAGCGTGGTCGGCCTGGTGACCACCCACCCCTACCGCTTCGGCAAGTCCAATCTCTACGTGGTCTGTCGCCTCGATCCGCTCAGTGCGGACATCGCCATCCAGGATCTGCACGAGATCGAGGACGCCCGCTGGCTAGCGCTGCCCGAGTATCTGGCGGACCCGGGCAACAGCGCCTTCAATCGCGAGCTGGTGCGCAGCCTGGCGCAGGCGGAGGGTCTGCGGCCGAGTGCGCTGAACAGCGAACGCTATCCCAAGGCCGAGGTCTTCCTGGCTCAGTCGTCGAAGGACTGATCCATGCTCTCGGCCGGATGGACGTCGCGCGGGTGTCCCACCGGCCGGGCGGGGATGCCCACCACCGTGGTATGGGCCGCGACGGGGTGCAACACCACGCTGCCGGCACCTACCTTGGCGCCTTCGCCAATCTCCAGGTTGCCGAGGATCTTCGCGCCGGCACCGATCATCACCCCCTTGCGCACCTTGGGATGGCGGTCGCCCTGCTCCTTGCCGGTGCCACCGAGGGTCACCTGCTGCAGGATGGAGACATCGTCCTCCACCAGCGCGGTCTCGCCGATGACGATACCGGTGCCGTGGTCGAGCATGATGCCGCGCCCCAGCCGGGCGGCCGGGTGGATGTCGATGGCCAGCAGGCGATTGCAGCGCGCCTGCAGGTGCAGCGCCAGCAGCCGCTCGTCGTTGCGCCAGAGGGCATGGCTCAGACGCTGGCTCTGCAGCGCCAGGAAGCCTTTGGAGAACAGGAAGATCTCCAGCAGGCTGGCATAGGCCGGGTCTCGCGCCAGGACCGCCTCCAGGTCGGCACAGGCGGCCATCACCAGCTCCGGCAGCTCGGCATGCAACGCGGTGAAGCGCCAGGCGAGCTGCTCGGCCTGCCGTGGGTCCTCCGCCAGGGCATCGGCGCAACGCCGCGCCAGAGCGCTCGCCAAGTCGTCGGGCTGCAGCAGCGCGCGCACCAGGCCGTCGGCCAGGGCTGGCGCCTCGCGACGCCCCGCCTCGGCCTGGGCGCGCAGGAGTTGCCAGAGTTCGGAAGCGGGGCGAGGAGGCATGGCGGACGGCGTTCCTAGGAAAGAGGGTCGTCAAGCTTAGCGGCCACGGCGGGCAACGTCTTGTACATCAGCGTAGTGCTGTCGCGGCGGGCGGGCTGGAGGGCATCCAGGGCGTAGCCGGGAATCCTGCCGGCGACCGCGTAGCCCAGGGAGAGGTACAGCGGCTCGGCGTGGTCGTCGCTGCGGGTATCGAGCGTCAGGAGGTCACGGCCATGGGCGCGGGCGGCGTCTTCCAGCCGGAGCATCAACCGGCGGGCGATCCCCTGGCGGCGCTGCTCGGGATGCACCAGCAGCTTGACCACCTCGGCCCGATGCGGCTGGTTGGCCGGCGTATCGAGCACCAGCTGGACGCTGCCAACCAGACGCCCATCGCGCAGAGCGGCGAACAGCAACCGGGAGCCACGCGCGACGCCCGGCGCCACGAGGTCCGCCCAGAAGCCCCGATTGACGGCGTCGGCCAGCGGCAGGATGAAGCCGATGCTCGCCCCCTCGGCCACGCAGGCGGCCAGGAGACGCTGGAATTCCGCCAGCCGCGCGGCGAAGGCGGCGGCGTCGAGCTGCTCGATGGCAAGCCTGGCTGACATGACGTAACCCTCAGACGAGAAACAGGACATAGCGGGCACCGGCGTCGCCGGCGAGAAAGCGGCTGCTGCCCCACAATAGATAGCGCAGGCAGTCACCCACACCGAGGCGATGATGCCGCCCTTCCACCCAGAGCCGCAGTTCGCCGTCGAGCATCAGCAGATGATGTTCGAGACCGGGGCGGGGCGAGGTGTCATAGCGGATGTCCACGCCCGGCCCCAACTGGCTCTCGATCACTTCGCCCGCCAGGGCCCGGGACGGCGGCGACACGGAGCGGCGAAGGAAGGCCTGGACGGGATCGGCCCATAGCTGTTGCGCCGAGCGTGCCACCTGCGCCGGAAAGGCGTCCTCCACGCTGTGCAACAGGCGTGTGAGGGTCAGACCGTAGGCCGTGCAGAGCTGGGCGAGAACCGCCGTGGTCGGACTGACCTCGGCATTCTCCAGGCGCGATAGGGCAGCCCGACTCACGCCGCTGCACGTGGCCAATTGCTCCAACGACAGTCCATGCTCCAGACGCAGCGCTTTCAGCCTCAGTGCCAGGTGTTCGTCCAGCATGTCATCCTCCCGAAAATGGGATTTTTTCCCACATAAGAGCGTCCAGAGCAAATCCTTTTCCTTGCTGAACGATGCATTACGGCGATCCCGGCTATCGCCTTAAATTTTATCGAATCAAGTATTCGAAAAATCGAACGCCCGACGACCAGCGAATTGTCCCTTATCTACTTCGCCGAACCATTCTGGCGACCTTGTCTTCCGGGAAAAGGCGGACACTGAATAATAAGTTGTCATCTTCACTATCGCTGTCACCGCGAACAGCGCTGCGCCGACGAGCGCCGTTACCTCGTCGAGAACCTTGTCCAGGACCAGCCGTCTGAATCGATATATCCGCGAAAGCCAGAAGCGACGCCACCCCCAGGAATATTTCAAAATATTATCTGACGTTAAACCGCAGGTCTCCGCTCCGCGGACATTACTTCTACGAAAACTTCTACAACCTTTGTACAGCTTGTCACGAACAGCTCTACAAGCAGACATTTCCGGCGGAAAGTTATATCGAAACTGCAATCAGTCCAGCAAAATCTCCCTCCATCGCCTGCCCAGAACTCCCTTCAATACGGGCTACTCTCAATCAACGAGCCGCTAGGTCTTTCCGGCGCTCAATTTCATAGAGTCGCAACCAGGAGAAGTTCTTATGGCCAACAAGAGCAGCAATCCAGGCAACTTCGCCAACAACCGCGAGCGCGCTGCCGAAGCCGGACGCAAGGGGGGACGGGCCAGCGGCGGCAATTTCGCCAACAATCCCACACGGGCGTCCGAAGCCGGACGCAAGGGGGGCCAGAACAGCCATGGCACCCGTCGCAGCGAGGCGACGAGCGAGGCCGCCCCGACCTGACGCCCAGTGACCAAACGGCGGCTGCGCGGTGCTTTGCCGTTCGCAGCTGTCGTCAGCCCTCCCGAACGCCAGCTCACCCACCGGCGACCGGCCCCTGCCGATCACCGCGCTACTGCGTCACAACTCACACAAAAGCATGACCGTGCTACTTTTATCGGACAGTCAGGGTGTTCCCTAGGGGTTCGCTCCTTCCTCTTCCGTCCGCGCGTGCCGGTGCCCATGCTCGATAACATCCGCATCCAGAACAAACTCTTCGCCGGCTTCGCCGCCATCATCGCCCTGGTCGTGCTGCTGCTCTGGCTGACCTACGCCGCCCTGCAGAGCCTGGTCGACGCCAATCGCTGGGATCGCCACACCGCCGACGTCCTGCTGTCGGTCACGGCGCTCGACAACACGCTGCTGGAGACCCGCGCCAAGCTGCGCACCTATTGGTATTCCGGTACGCCCGCCGACGCCGACACGGCCCGCCAGGCCCTGCCAGCGTTGACCAACGCGGTGCGTGCATCGCAGCAACTGACCCAGGACAACCCCGAGCAGCAACAGCGCTTCGCCCGCCTGACGGCCAGTCTCGACGATTGGCGGCAGAACGTCTTCGAGCCCCTGCTGCGACTACGCGAGAGCGGCAACCTCAGCCCGGCGCAACTGGCCAGCGAACCCCTGATCGATGCGCTCAACGCCCGCATCGCCGGCATCCGTCAGCAGATCCAGGCCATCGCCGACGAGGAGCGCAAGCTATCGGCGCAGCGCGCCGGGCACACCGAGAACACCCGCGGCCGCCTGACCTGGACCCTGCTGGCCGGCGGCGCCCTGTGCGTGCTGCTGGCCGCGCTCATCGCCTGGGTGCTCTCCCATGGGCTGCTGCGCTCGATCCGCGGCCTGACCGACACCGTGGCGCGGATTTCCGCCGGCGAAGGCGACGCGCGCGTCCAGGTGAGGGGACGGGACGAACTGGGCCAGGTCGGGCTGGCCTTCAATCAGATGGCCCAGCAGATCCAGGACGACCACCGCCGGGAGCAGGCGCTGATGCAGCGCCTGCGCGACGACGTCGACGACCTGCTCGGTCTGGTCAACCGGGCCGCCGCGGGGGACCTCACCGGGCGCACCCAGGTCGGCGGCGACGATGCCATCGGCCAGTTGGCCCGTGGCCTGGGCAAGATGATCGAAGACCTGCGCGGCATGATCGCCAAGGTCCAGCGCGCCGGCATCCAGGTGACGTCCTCCACCACCGAGATCGCCGCCTCGTCCCGCCAGCAGGAAGCCACCAGCATCGAGCAGGCGCAGACCAGCGTGGAGGTCTTGAGCACCACGCGGGAAATCGCCGCCAACGCCAATGCCCTGCTCAAGACCATGGAGGAAGCCGTGCAGGTGGCCGACGAGACCACCCATGGCGCCGTGCAGGCGCGCAGCAACCTGGCGAGCATGGACGGCACCATGCAGCGCATGGTCGCCGCCACCGACTCGATCAATGCCAAGCTCGCCGCCCTGTCGGAGAAGTCCAGTCACATCAACAAGGTGCTGACCACCATCACCAAGGTCGCCGACCAGACCAACCTGCTGTCGCTCAACGCCGCCATCGAGGCGGAAAAGGCCGGCGAGGCGGGTCGCGGCTTCTCGGTGGTGGCGACCGAGATCCGCCGGCTGTCGGACCAGACCACCGCGGCCACCGACGACATCGAGCAGATGCTCAAGGACATGAATTCCGCGGTCTCCGCCAGCGTCATGGGCATGGACAAGTTCTCCGAGGAGATCCGCCGCGGCGTGCAGGAGGTGGCCAGCGTCAGCGACCAGTTGGCCGAGGTCATCGAGGACGTGCAGAAACTGCCGGCCCGTTTCGACATCGTGCTGGAGGGCATGCAGTCCCAGGCGGTGGGCGCCGTGCAGATCGCCGAGACCATCACCCAGCTCAACGACAGCACCCAGCAGACCACCGAGGCGCTCAAGGCCACCAGCGAGGCGGTCCAGTACCTGCAGCAGGCGGCGCAGGACCTGCAGAGCAGTGTCGCCACCTTCTCGGTCACCCGCTGACCATGCAGATCCTGGTGTTCCGCCTGGCCGAAGCGGCCGCGGCCCTGCCGACGACCGCCATCCGCCAAGTGCTGCCCTATCTCCAGCTCACCCGCTTTCCCGCGGCGCCGGCGGGCGTCGCCGGGTTGATGAACCTGCAGGGTACGGCGGTGCCGGTGGTGGACGTCACCGCGATGGCCGGCGGACCCGGCGCCCGCGCCCGGCAGGACACCCGCATCCTGCTGGTGGACTATCCGCTACCCACCTCGCCAGGCAGCAGCCGGCCCCTCGGTCTGGTGGTGGAAGGTGTCGCCGGCGTACGTCGGGTGACCGCCACCGCCCCGCGCCCGGCCGGTGTTGCGCTCCCCGACTACCCCTGGCTGGGCGACGTACTGGAAACCCCCGAGGGCCTCTGGCTCTGGCTCGACCTGCGACAGCTGCTCTCGCCCACCCTGGCCGCCCTGTTGTTCCGGGAGGCCGCGTGAAACTCGATCCGCGCCTGGCCCCCCTGGTGCGCTCCCGCACCGGGCTCGCCATCGCCGACGACATGCTGGGGCGCGCCATTCGCCAGCGGCTGCGCGAGCGGCAGGAAAGCGAGGCGGAGCTCTACATGGCGCGTATCCTCGACGACGAGGCCGAATTCGCCGACCTGCTGGATTTGCTGGTGATCCCGGAAACCTGGTTCTTCCGCGATCCCCAGGCCATCACCCATGCCGCACGCTTCGCCCAGGAACGCCACACGCGGACCGGCCTGCCGGTGCGCCTGCTCAGCCTGCCCTGCTCCACCGGCGAAGAGCCCTACACCCTGGCCATGGCGTTGTTCGATGCCGGCCTGCCGGCCAAGTCCTTCCAGGTGACCGCGGTGGACATCAACGAACCCTCCCTGGAACGGGCCCGGCGCGGCCTGTATGGGCGCAATTCCTTCCGCGCCAAGGACCTCGGCTTTCGCGACCGCTACTTCAGCGCCGAGGGCGATCGCCAGCGCCTGGCGGAAAGCGTCCGTGACCAGGTGCGCTTCCGTCAGGGCAACATCCTCCAGCTCGGCAGCCTGCGCGACGGCGCACCCTTCGATGTGGTGCTCTGCCGCAACCTGCTGATCTACTTCGACGACCAGACCCAGGGCCGCGCCCTGAGCCACCTGGCCGCGCTACTGCACGACGACGGCCTGCTCTGCGTGGGCAGCTCGGAGATGGTCAGCGCCATGCGCCATGGCTTCGCCAGCCTCGGCGTGGCCCACGCCTCGGCGCTGGTCAAGCGCCAGGCGCAGGTGGCGGACGCTGCCGCCGGGCCGACGGTGGCCGCCGCGCCGAGGCGCAGGGCCACAGTCCGACCAGCCGCGCCGTCACGGGCATCGGCGCCGCCGCCGCCGCCGCGCGAACCTGCCCTCCCCGCCAGTGCCCCCGCCCCCTCCGCGCCGCCGGCGCTGGAGCAGGCGCAGCGGCTGGCCGATGCCGGCCGGGGTGGAGAAGCCGAGGCCCTGCTGCGCGGCCTGCTGGAGCGGGATCGCAGCCAGGCCGGCGCCCATTTCCTGCTCGCCCTGATCCTGCCCGACGAACGCGCCGCCGAAGCCGAGCGGGCGCTGCGCCAGGCCCTCTACCTGGAACCCGCGCACTATCCGGCACTCTGCCGACTGGCACTCATCTGCGAACGCGCCGGTCGACTCGACGAAGCCGGCCGCCTGCGCGAGCGCGCGGCCCGCATCCAGAGCCGCACAGGTGACCAGGCATGAGTCCGACCCGTGAACTCAGCGACGCCGAGCGGGCCGCCTGGTCCGAGCGCTACGCGACCCCCGTGGCCGATACCCAGGCACGCTCGGCGAGCGCCCTGGTCTTTCGTCTCGGCGGCGAATGGCTGGGGCTGCCGGGTGGTTGCCTGGTCACCGCCACCGATCCCACCGCCACCCACCGCGTGCCCCATCGCCGCTCGCCCCTGCTGCGCGGCGTCGTCCCGGTGCGCGGCCAGCTCTATCCCTGCATCGCCCTGGAGCTGCTGTTCGCCGTGGCTCCCGCCAGCCGTAGCCAGGGTTTCCCGCGCCTGCTGCTGATCCGGATCGGCCGCCGCGACTGGGCGGTCCAGGTCGACGAGGTGCTGGGCCTGCAGCGCTATGCGCCGACCGCGGTGCAGGCGGCACCGGCGACCCTCGGCGGCGAGCTGCTCAGCTATCTCGGCGGCGTCTATCGCGAAGGACCGCACGAGGTCGGGCTGATCGACCCGGCGCGCCTGGAGCGGGCCCTGGAAGAGGCGCTGCGATGACTCAGCCCCCGCGCGACGTGCGCGAGATGTCGCTCTACGACCTGTTCGCCAGTGAGGTGCAGAGCCACCTGCAGGCGTTGGATGCCGGTCTGCTGCGCCTGGAGCGCGATCCCGCCGAGACCGGGGTCATCGAACCCATGATGCGCGCGGCCCACTCCATCAAGGGCGCCGCCCGCATCGTCGACCTGGACGGTCTGGTCGAACTGGCCCATGCCATGGAGGATTGCCTGGTGGCCGTGCAGGCCGGCCAGCGTCGTCTGGGCGCGGCGGATCTCGACCGGCTGTTCCGCTGCGTGGATGTGCTCGGCGAGGTGAGCCGGCTGGACGAGGCCGCCAGCCAACGCTGGCAGCGCGAACAGCGCGACGCCCAGCGTGCCCTGGCCCAGGCCCTCGGGAGCGCCGGGACCGAACCGGCGGCGAGCCCCGCGGCAGCCAGCCCCGAAGCACCGCCCCCCAACGTGCCGACGGCCACCCCCGTCGTGGAAGAGCCCGTCGCCGAGGCGGAACGCGCCCGGGACCCGTTGCGGGTCGACAGCGGTCGCTTCAACCAGATTCTCGCCCTCACCAGCGAGGCGCGGGTGATGGGTCTCGGCCTGCACGGCCTGGTGCAGGGCTTCCAGGGCTATCGCGGGGAGCTGCAGGCGCTGTTCGGCCAGGTGCCGGCGGCGAGCAACGAGCTGCGCCAGCGGCAGGAGAGCCTGCTCGATCGCTACCAGCAGCAGTTGCAGGCGCTGGAGGCCTACGAGCGACGCCTGCTCGGCGTCTGCCAGGGCCTGCTGGACGAGGTACTCGGCGTGCGGATGCGTCCGCTGCGCGATGCCGTCCAAGGCTTCCCGCGGCTGGTACGCGACCTCGCCAGAAGTCTGGGGAAGGACGCCACCCTGCAGGTGGACGGCGCCGATACCCTGATCGACCGCGAGGTGCTCGCCCGTCTGGAAAGCCCGCTCAACCATCTGCTGCGCAACGCCCTGGACCACGGCCTGGAGACCCCCGCCGAACGCCGCGCGCTGGGCAAGCCGGAGAGCGGCCAGATCCGCCTCGAGGCGCGCCATGTCGCCGGCCGGCTGCAGGTGAGCCTGCACGACGACGGTCGGGGCCTGGACCTGGAGCTCATCCGCGCGGCGGTGATCGCCCGGCGCCTGAGTCCCGCCCCGGTCGCCGCCGATCTCAGTCCTGCCGAGTTGCTGGAATTCCTGCTGCTGCCCGGCTTCAGCCTGAAGGAGAAGGTGACCGAGCTGTCCGGCCGTGGCGTGGGCCTGGACGTGGTGGCCGACGCCATCCGCGCCCTGGACGGCGAGGTGCGCCTGGAGACGCGTCCGGGCGAGGGGTTCAGCACCCACCTGCTGGTGCCGGTCAGCCGCTCCATCGTCCGCGCCCTGATCGTCGACATCGCCGGCGAGGCCTATGCCCTGCCGGTCAATCGCATCGAGCGGGTGCTGCGCCTGGCGGCGAGCGAGGTGCGTTCCCTCGAAGGCAAGGCCTTCTTCCTGCTCGGCGAGGATCGCCTGGGACTGGTGGCCGCCCACCAACTGCTCGAACTCGAGGCGACCCCGGCCGATGACGACCTGGCGGTGCTGGTGATCGGCAGCGGCGAGCGCCGCTACGGCCTGGTGGTGGATCGCCTGCGCGGCGAGCAGGGCCTGGCCCTCAAGCCGCTGGACGAGATCTTCGGCAAGCTGCGCTCGGTCACCGCCGGCGCCCTGCTCGACGACGGCAGCCCGGTATTGCTGCTGGACGTCGCCGACCTGCTGACCGGCATCGAGCGGCTGCTGGGCGAAGGCCGGCTACGCCAGGTTCAGGGCGGCCAGGTCGCCGATGTCCGCCGGGTCAAGCGCATCCTGGTGGTGGACGACTCCCTCACCGTGCGCGAGATGGAGCGCAAGCTGCTGGAAGGCCAGGGCTACCAGGTGGAGGTCGCGGTGGACGGCATGGACGGCTGGAACGCCGTACGCGCCGGTGAATTCGACATGCTCCTGTCGGACATCGACATGCCGCGCATGAACGGTATCGAGCTGGTGGAACTGGTGCGTCGCGATCCGCGGCTGCACGCCCTGCCGGTGATGATCGTCTCCTACAAGGATCGTCCGGAAGATCGGCTCAAGGGGATGCAGGCCGGTGCCGACTACTATCTGACCAAGGGCAGTTTCCACGACGACGCCCTGATCACCGCCGTGCAGGACCTCATCGGAGCCCCATGAGAATCGCCATCGTCAACGACCTGTTGCTGGCCACCGAAGCGCTGCGCCGCCTGCTGGCCAGCGATGGCCGCCATACGGTCGCCTGGATCGCCCACGATGGCGAGGAAGCCGTGGCGCGCTGCGCCGAGGACCGTCCCGACCTGATCCTCATGGATCTGCAGATGCCGCGGCTGGACGGTATCGAGGCCACCCGCCGGATCATGGCGCAATCGCCTTGCGCCATCCTGGTGGTCACGGCCACCCCGGACGATTGCGAAGGAGTGTTCCGGGCCATGGGCGCCGGCGCGCTCGACGTGACCGCCACCCCCGCCCTCGCCGGCGGCGCCGACGGTGGCGCCCTGCTGCACAAGATCGGCCGTATCGAACCCCTGGTGCGCCTGCCGGAGCGCACCAGCCACCCCCCCTTGCCGCGGACGGCGGCAGCCCTCGCCACGCCCCGCGAGGCGCCGGGCGCCCTGGTGGCCATCGGCGCCTCCACCGGCGGCCCGGCGGCCCTGGTGAGCCTGTTCGAGGGCTGGACCCCGACCAGTGCCGCCAGCGTGGTCCTGGTCCAGCACATCGACCGTCGTTTCGCTCCCAGCTTCATCGGCTGGCTCGGCACCCAGATCGCCTGGCCCGTCACGGCGGCCCTGCCCGGCGCCCAGCCGCAGCCCGGTCAGGTCTGCGTGGCCCTGGGCGATGACCACCTGCTGCTGGATGGCCAGGGGCGCTTCGCCTACACCGCCGAGCCGCTCGACTATCCCTATCGACCGTCGGTGGACGTGTTCTTCGCCAGTCTCGCCGGCCACCCCCGCGTCGGTCGCGAGGCCCTGGGCATCCTCCTCACCGGCATGGGCCGCGATGGCGCCAGCGGCCTCTATGCCCTGCGTCAGAGCGGCTGCCCGACACTGGCGCAGGATGAAGCCAGTTGCGCCGTATACGGCATGCCCGCGGCTGCGGTTAGAATGGGAGCCGCGGAGCGCGTGCTCAGTCCCGCGCAGATCGGCGCCTGGCTGCAGCGGCGCTTCGCCACGCCCCCCGGGGGCAGAACATGACAGGCCGCCAACAGGAGCGTTGGCTGGCGCAGCGGCAGGGAGTGGCCAAGTTGAGACGCGGGATTCTCGCTCCCGCTCGCAGAAGGACGCGCAGTAATGGCCACGCATGAGGGTGGAGCCCTGGACAGTCTGACCGCCCCCAAGGTGCGGCTGCTGCTGGTGGACGATCAACTGATCATCATCGAAGCCCTGCGGCGGATGATCGCGGATCAACCCGACATCGAACTGCATTACTGCCTGGACGCGCACCAGGCGGTGACCATGGCGCTGCAGCTCAAGCCCACGGTGGTGCTCCAGGACCTGATCATGCCCGAGATCGACGGCCTGGAAACCGTGCGCCGCTTCCGCGCGGACCCGGCGCTGCGCGATGTCCCCATCGTGGTGCTCTCCTCCAAGGAGGACCCGCAGGTAAAGGCGCAGAGCTTCGCCACCGGCGCCAACGACTACCTGGTCAAGCTGCCCGACAAGCTGGAGCTGCTGGCGCGGGTCCGCTACCACTCCGAGGCCTATGTCCTGCGCGCCCAGCGCGACGAAGCCTTCCGCTTCCTGCGCGAGAGCCAGCGCCAACTCGCCGAGGCCAACATCCAGCTGCAGAAGCTGGTCGCCATCGACAGCCTCACCGGCATCAACAACCGGCGGCATTTCGATCAGACCTACGAAGGCGAATGGCTGCGCGCGCGCCGCAGTCGCCAGCCGCTGGCCCTGCTGCTCTGCGACGTCGACCATTTCAAGCGCTACAACGATACCTATGGCCACCTGAGCGGCGACCTCTGCCTGAAAAAGGTGGCCGCGGTACTGACCGAACAGCTCAAGCGCCCGGCCGACCTGGTGGCGCGCTACGGCGGCGAGGAATTCGCCATGGTCCTGCCGGATACCGACGCCGAGGGGGCGCGCCAGGTCGCCGAAGCCTGCCGCGCGGGCGTCGAACGCCTGCAGGTCGCCCACAGTGGCAGCGAGATCGGGGTGGTGACCATCTCCATCGGGGTCGGCAGCATCCAGCCGCAGAGCGGTGACGACTACGAAGCCTTTCTCGAACGCACCGACCAGGCGCTTTATCAAGCCAAGGCCAGCGGCCGCAACCGGGTGGAACTGCTGGTCGGCCCCGCCAGCGACGCCTGAACCCGCCGCTACAGGCCCGCACTGACCAGCCGGTTGCGGCCGGCCGCCTTGGCCTGGTACAGCAGGGAATCCGCCGACTTGAGCAGCCATTGGGGTTCCTGCTCCGGCGTGGGATGGCAGCAGGCCAGGCCCATGCTCACCGTCAGCCAGAGACGATCCTCCGCCAGCGGATGGGCGATCCGCAGTTCGGCGACCCCCTGTCGGCAACGGTCCAGCACCGCCTCGGCGGCGGCCAGCGAGGCGCCTGGCAGCAGCAGGACGAACTCCTCGCCACCATAGCGCGCCAGGCAGTCGCGTTCGCGAATGCGCTGCTCCAGCACCTGGGCCACCCGGGACAGCGCCTGGTCGCCCGCGGCATGGCCGTAGGTGTCGTTGTATTGCTTGAAGTAATCGATATCGAGCATGGCGATGGCGATGGGGCGGTGGCGGCTGACCGCCAACTGCCACTCGACCGCCAGTTGCTCGTCGAAGCGCCGCCGGTTGCCGACCGCCGTCAGCGGGTCCAGGTGCGCCAGCTCCTCGAGCAGGCGGCGCTGGCGAGCCAGTTGCAGGTGCAGCCGGACCCGGGCCTGCACGGCGAGGGGATTGAAGGGTTTCTGGATGAAGTCGCTGGCACCGAGTTCGAAGCACTCGACCTCGCGATTGAGATCGTTGGCCGCGGTGATGAAGATGACCGGAATGGCGCTGGTCTCGGCCCGCCGCTTGAACAGCTGGATCAGCTGCAGGCCGTCGATGCCCGGCATCACCACGTCCAGCAGGATGAGGTCGGGATGCTCGCGGGCCGCCTTGGTCAGGGCCTGTACCCCACTCTTGGCCAGCATGATGCGGGCCTCGTCGCGCAGCAGGTCGGCGAGGACACGCAGGTTGCTCTTCTGATCGTCGACGATCAGGATCAGCGGCAGATCGCTACCCCGTCCCTCCATCGGCCCTCATCCCGACCGCTGGTCGAGCTGCCGCACGCGGCGCAGCAGATCGAGGGTGGCATCGGCGGCATGCTCGAACTCGACCTCGTCCACCCACTCACGGATGCGGGCCACGTCGATGCCAAGGGGAGTCTCCGCGCAGCGCTCGACGAGTCGGTCCAGCACGGCCTCGGCGGCGAAGTCCGAGGCCCGCACCAGCTCCAGGAGGCGCTCGAGCAGGGTCTCCAGCCCGTCCGCGGACGACTCCGGCGGCGCCGTTCCGGCCTCCTCCAGCAATTCGTCCAGCGATGCCAGGCAGCGCTCCGCCTCGGCGTGCAGCAGGCGAATCTCCTCGCCGAGCGGCTGGGCCAGGCGAATGCGCTTGGTCAGTCGCTGGGCCGCTTCCTGCAACGCCATGGCGCCGACGTAGGCGGCGGAGGATTGCAGCGCATGGGCGCACTCGAAGAGACCCGCCACGTCATCGGCCGCGCGCCAGGTAGCGATGCGAGCGGGAAGATCGGCCTGCTGGACGCGGAAGTCGCGGACCAACTGCTCGTAGAGTTCGGTATTGCCACGCAGCAGGCGCAGGGCCGCTTCCGGCTCCAGGGCTGCGCTGCCACGCGCCCGTACCAGCAGACTCGCCTCCTGCACCTCGGCGACCGCCTTGCGCTCGGCGCGTTGCAGCTGTTCGAGACTGGCCCAGGCGGCGATGATGCGGAACAGCTCGTTGGGGTCGAGTGGCTTGACCAGATGATCGTTCATCCCGGCCTCCAGGCAGCGCTCGCGGTCTCCCGGCAGGCCGTTGGCGGTCATGGCGATCACCGGTAGCCGTGCCAGCGCCGGCCGGCGCCGCAGCAGGCGGGTGGCCGTGAGGCCGTCCAGCCGCGGCATGTGCACATCCATCAGCACCAGGTCGTAGGCCGCGTGCTCCAGCCGATCCAGCGCGGCCTGACCGTCTTCCGCCACCTCGATGTCGATGCCGGTGCCTTGCAGGAAACCGATCACCACCTGACGATTGATGGCGTTGTCGTCCACCAGCAACAGGCGGATGCCCTGCAGGTCGATCGCCGTCTGGCCCAGCGTCGGCGCCACGGCGGATGCCAGACCCAGGCCGGCCAGCAGCCGTTGGGGCAGCGGCGCGGGAACCGGCTTGTCGAGCAGCTCCAGGCCGGCGATGTCCTCGGCCAGGCTACGTACCTCTTCCGCCTCGTAGGGCGAGGCCAGCATGGCCAGGGCCAATCCGGGTTGCCGCTCACGCAGGCGCCGCGCCAGCACCAGACCGTCCTCGGCGCCCAGGCGCCAGTCGATGATGGCCAGTTCGAAGGTCTCGTGCCCGGTCGTCACCGTCGCCAGGGCCTGGGCGCCGGACTCGGCCTCGCGGACCTGCATGCCCAGCTCGCGCAGGCGCTGCGCGAGGATGCGCCGCGCCAGCTCGTGGTCGTCCACCAGCAGTATCCGGCGTGCCTCCGGGCTGGGCAGCCGGTCCGGCTCGCCCACCACCGGCAGCTTCAGCTGCAGGGTGAAACAGGACCCGCGGCCCGCCTCGCTGTGGACCTCCAGGGAACCGCCCATGAGCTCGGTGAGCTGGCGCGAGATGGCCAGGCCCAGGCCGGTGCCGCCATAACGGCGACTGATGGAGCCATCCGCCTGGGTGAACGGCTGGAACAGCTGGCCCAGCTGCGCCTCGGTCATGCCGATGCCGGTGTCCTCGACCGCGATGCAGAGTTGCACCTGCGTGCCGTCGCGCAACGCGCCGACACGGATCAGCACATGGCCCGCCTCGGTGAACTTGACCGCGTTGCTCAACAGGTTGACCAGCACCTGCTGCAGCCGCAACGGATCGCCCTCCAGCTGCAGCGGGATGTCCGGTCCGCAGTCCAGTACCAGTTCCACACCCTTTTCATGGGCCTTCAGGGCACAGAGGTTCAGGGTCCGCTCCAACACCTTGCCGAGGTTGAAGCCGAGTCGTTCGAGTCGGGTACCCCCGGCTTCGTTGCGGGAATAGTCGAGGACGTCGTTGATGACGCCGAGCAGGCTCTCGCCGGAATCGAGGATCTTGCCGACATGTCCCCGCTGCTCGCCGGACAGCCGGGTGCCTAGGGTCAGGCGGCTCAGGCCGATCACGGCATTGAGCGGTGTGCGGATCTCGTGACTCATGGTGGCCAGGAACAGCGACTTGGCCGTGGCGGCTTCCTCGGCACGGATGCGCGCCTGATCCAGTTCGAGGGTCCGGGCGGTGACCCGCTGCTCGAGGGTCTCGTAGATCTGCGCATGTTCGAGGGAGATCGCCGCCTGGGTGGCGAGGATGCTCAGCACCTGCAGCCGACCCGGAGTGAAGGCCTGGGCCAACAGATTGTTTTCCAGGTAGAGCACGCCGATCAGACGGCCCTGGCGCAACACCGGCATGCAGCAGATGGAGCGCGGCCGCCGGGCGCGGATGTAGCTGTCGCGAACGAAACGGCCGGCACGGGCGGCATCGTCGAGGATGATCGCTTCACGGTTCCGGATGACATGGGAAACCAGCGTCAGCGGCACCAGGCTCTCGCCGGGGTCCTGCTCGCCCAGCGCCACCGGCAGGGCCTGCAGCACCTCGGGCTCGGCCACGCCGCTGCACACCGAGGCCTGCACCAGCCAGCGTCCGCCTTCGGGCAGCAGCAGGAGACCGTGCTGGGCACCACCTTCTTCGAGGATGATGCGCATCATCCGCGCCAGCAACTGGTCCAGCGCCAGCTCGTTGGAGATGGTCTGCAGCGATTTGAGCACCGACAGCCAGTCCAGGCGCATCATGTCGCCGGTGCTCTGGTCGTGGGTGCGCTGCACCGTCAGGGAGCGGCTTTCGGCCACGCGCAGCCAGTGCGGGAACTCGTTCTCCAGGGCTTGGGCCTTGGCCGCCGCGCCCCAGTGCAGGTAGCTGCGCTGGGCGTCCTGCAGATAGGTGCGGGCGAGCCGTGGCCGCTGCTGCGCCAGCCAGAAGCGCCCGTAGAGTTCCTCGGCCAGCGCCGCGCCCTGGCGAAAGCCGTGCAGCCGCGCCGACTCCAGGGCCTGCTCGTAGAGGTCCATGGCAGCATCGACGCGGCCGGCATGGCGGGCCAGTTCGGCATCCACCAGGTCACGCTTGTGGGCGAAGTTCTCCGGGCAATGCGTCGCCCAGCCCGCCAACCGCTCGCGGGCGGCCTGGACCCGGTCCCGCTCGGCCTCCGTCAGGGCGTCCGCGGCCAGCAGGATCAGTGCCTGGTAGAAGGCATGCTCGGCGATGCTGAACCAGCCGAAGGTGGCCGCCAGCGACGCCTCCATGGATTCGGCGTGTTGCCGGGCGGCGGGTAGCCGGCGGAACAGGAAGGCCGCCTGCATCTTGTTGAAGTCGTAGAAATTCAGGCAGAGCACATGGCCGCTGTCCTGCATCTGCCGCACCAGCGCGGCTTCGTCCTGGCCCTCCTCGTCCCAGCGTTCCTGGCTCGGCGTCAGTCCCTGCAGCAGGCGCAGCGACTGGCGGAGGATGGTGAAGATCTCCAGGGTGTTGGGATCGCCGATGCCCAGCAGAATCCGCTCGATCTCCCCGGCTTCACCGAGGATGTCGTCCAGAGGAGCGCCGGCGTGCTGCAGATGCTTGAGAATGTGGAAGGCGCTGTAGGCGGTGAAGATGATCTCGCCGGTGCGCTGGCCGGCGGCCAGGGCCTCGCGCAGCAACGCCACGTTGGCGGCGATGGGGCTCGACCAGGGACTGTTGGTCACCGCGAACATGGTGTAGACCTTGCACTTGAGCGGCAGATTGCCGGTGCGATCCACCAGGTCGACGGCCAGGCGGCCGACCTGGTAGCCCAGTTCGTAGCGCCCATGGAAGGCCGACAGCAGCGAGCCGTAGTTGGCATAGCCGAAGGGCGAGAGGTCACCGTTGCCGTACTGGATCGACAGCTTGACGATGCGCATCACCGCCAACAGGCTCATCGGCAGGTCGACGTTGATCGCCGGTCCCCACAGCAGGCCCAGCAGCCGGATCAACAGCTGGGCGCGCGGCTCCGTCATGGTCGGCAGATCGAGCAGCGCCGCCGGCGACCGCGCGGCGAGCCAGGCGTCCACCTCGGCACTGTCGGCGCCGATGGCCTGGTTGATATCCGCCGGGTCCTGCGGCCAGGGCTCGTCCAGCGCCCGGACGCCGGCGACGCCGACCGCCAGGGCCTCGGCGAAACGGCCCAATCCGCTGAACAGATCGATCTGCAGCGCGCGCACGCCGGCTTCCTCGAACGACGTCCGCGCCCGTGGCAGCAACAGCTCGCAGATCCGCAGCGCTTCCAGGGCGTCGCCACAGAGATGGGCGACTTCCGCCCACTCGCGATGCAGCTGGAACAGCAGCAGGTGGCGACCGCGCCAGGCGGCCTCGTCGATCAGCGTCACCGCCGTGCGCAGGAACTCCAGCGCCGCGGGATAGGCATTGGCCTGCCGCGCCCGGCGCGCGGCCTCCAGATTGAGTTCCAGCAGCTGCAGGCGCTCGGCGGAGGTCTCGAGCAGCGCCAGCGCCAGATTGAGATGGGCGACCGCTTCCAGCCGCACCGACCCGCCCTCGGCGAGGTACAGCTGGCCCGCCCGCAGGTGGACCCGCTCACGTTCCGCGGGCGCCAGCAAGGTGTGGGCGGCATGGCGGACCTGGTCGTGCGGGAAACTGAAGAAGATGGGCGCGGCGTCACGCTCGGCGTCGGCCTCGGTGAGCAGGCCCTCCTGGACCAGCACCTGGCACAGGCGCCGGACGGTAGCGGGCGTCTCGGCGATGAGCGCCGCCAGTCGCTCGCAGGAGAACCGGGTGCCGAGGCAGGCGGCCCACTGCAGCAATTGCGACGTCGCCGGGGGCAGGTCCCCGAGCTTGCCGACCATGAAGTCGACCACATTGTCGTAGACGTCCAGCGCCTGCAGGCGCGCCAGTTCCCAGTGCCACTGGCCGTGCTCGCCGTCGAATTCCAGCAGGCCCTCCTGCTGCAGGCTGCGCAACAATTGCTCGATGAAGAAGGGATTGCCCAGGGTCTTGTCCAGGCACAGACCGGCCAGGGCGGCCTGGTCGGCGGCCGGTGCCGGCAGGACATCGGCGATCAGTCGCTCGATCTCCTCCCGCGACAGGGGCTCCAGCGTCAGGTTGCGAATCGGCGCCGTCGTCGGGAAGCGCTCCAGCACGCCGCCGGCCAGTTGCTCCTCGCGAAGGGTTGCCACCAGCAACTGGGAGCCCGGATGGCGGCGCGACAGCAGGCGCTCGATCAGGCGCAGCGAGGCGCCGTCCGCCCACTGCAGGTCATCCAGCCAGAGCAGCAGGGGACGGTCGTGCGTGGCGAAGGCCAGCAACAGGGCACTGACGGCGTCGTCGAAACGCTGCTCGGCCTGCTGGGGCGGCAACTCGGCCACTGGCGGCTGGGGTCCGAGCCAGGCGGCCAGCTCGGGCGAGACCTCGGTGAGGACGCCCGCGTTACCCTCCAGCAGCCCGAGCAGGCGATCGGCGAAGGCCGCGCCGAGCGTCTGGCCGAGTTCGACCAGCTCCTTGACCGCCTGGCGCAGGGCGCTGTAGGGCACGCTGCTGCCCAGGGCTTCGAACTTGCCGTGGACCACGACCATCCGGTCGCCCTGGCGACGCACGAAGGCCTGGACCAGGGCCGACTTGCCGACCCCGGACGCGCCCCTGACGAACACCGCCTCGACCTGGCCGAGGGTGACCCGCGCCAGGGCTTCGTCGAGCAGGCGCATGGCAGTGGCCCGGCCATGCAGCGAGCGCGACATCACCAGGCGCGCTGGCGGGTCCTCGCTGCCCGGGATGAACGCCTCGTCACGCCCGGCCTGCAGGTTCGCCTGGCAACGCTGCAGATCGCGCAGGATGCCGAAGCAACCCTGATAGCGCTCCTCGGCGGCCTTGGCCATCAGTTTTTCCACCAGGGCCGCCAGTGCGGACGGGATGCCCGGCACCCGCTCCGACAGGGCGGGCGGACGCATGGCCAGATGCGCATGCACCAGCTCGAGCGGGTCCTGGGCGCGGAACGGTGGCTCGCCGCAGAGCATCTCGTAGAAGGTCACGCCCAGGGCGTAGAAGTCGCTGCGATAGTCCGGGTGGCGTCCGGTCCGTCCGCTCTGCTCGGGCGCCAGATAGGTCAGGGAGCCTTCCAGGCGGCTGTCGCCACTGGCCACGGCGCCGAACTCGGTGGCGATCCCCAGATCGGTGAGCCGCAGCGTACCGGTCGCGCAGTTGCAGACGATATTGCGTGGATTGAGATCGTTGTGCGCGATGCGCAACCGGTGCAATCGCGCCAGCGCCCGGACGATGGCGAGCGCCCAGTCGAAGAAGTCGTCGAGGGCGAGCGGTCCCTGGCCCAGCAGCGCCGCGAGATCGGTACCCCCGATATCCTCGAGCACCAGCACCTGCCGTCCTTCGTGATCGACCAGGTCCAGGGCCGCGCTCACCGCGCCAGTGGCGTTGGCCCGCCGGGTCAGCTCGAATTCCTGGCGCAGGCCTGCCTGGGCCTGGGGTGTGGGGTAGTCGGCAGCCAGCAGCTTGAGGATCACCGGTTGCCCGTCTTCCAGGCGGGTTCCACGGTAGATCAGCGCATGGCGGCTCTCACTCACCCGTGCCTTGCAGCTATAACCTGGAATCCTCAACACCGCGCTCGCCTCGATCCTGGGACGCCCGTGCCGGAGCGTCGCCTCAACTGTCACCATTGCCTTGCCCGGGCCGGCTGGAGCGTCGCCAGGCGGTGGTCGAGGACGCCGACTCAGGGGCGCCGTATCGCCAATACGCAGCTACTTTCCAACGCAGGCCCTAAAGTCTCAAGGGAACTTTTCGATACAGTGATACTACCTTAGCCATCACTCGGCTTTCGTCCACTCGCGCAAGAAATTGCGCACTTCGGAGCAAACGACATGGATGCGTCACCTTCTGTCCGCAAGATCGTCATTCTCGGCGGCGGTGTATCCGCCGTCACCGCCGCCTTTCGTCTTACCAGCGAGCCCAATTGGCAGGATCGCTACCAGATCACCCTCTACCAGCAGGGCTGGCGCCTGGGAGGCAAGGGCGCCAGCGGGCGCAACGCCGCCGATCATCAGCGCATCGAAGAGCACGGCATCCACGTGTGGTTCGGCTTCTACTACAACGCCTTCCACAGCCTGCGCCAGTGCTACGAGGAACTCGGACGTCCGGCCGGCGCCCCCCTGGCCACCCTCGACGAGGCGTTCTTCGCCCATTCCCATACCGCCTTCGCCGACAATTTCCAGAACGCCTGGACCACGTGGCCCATCGATACCCTGGCGCTGCCCGGCAAGCCCGGCGAGGGCTGGAACCCCAAGCCCTTCATGACCGCCCTGGGCGATCTGCTGGAATGGCTGCTGCGCCTGGGCGAAGTGGACGACACCCCGGCGCCCGCCGCGCCGAACGGGCTGTTCGACCGGTTGCGCGCCCATTGTCGCGAGGAGCTGCAGGAACTGGCCCTGGGCCAGGCGGAGCGTCACCTGCAGCAGGCCCGCCGAGGCCTGCCCGACGGGGTCGATCATCCGTTGCTGCTCTGGCTCCTGGGTGAAGCCCGCGACCTGTTGGGCAAGGTGCTGCAGGAACGCGCCGAGACCAGCCTGGTCGCCCACCGCCTCTGGCTGCTGCTGGACTTCGGCCTCACCGTGCTCATCGGCATGCTCGCCGACGAGGTCTACGCCAAGGGCTTCGAGTCCCTCAACGGCGAGACCTTCCTCGCCTGGCTGGAGCGCCACGGCGCCAGCGCCGCCACCCTGGACGGCGCCGTGGTCAAGTCGCTGCACGGCGGCATCTTCGCCTATCGCGACGGTGACCTGGGCAGCCCCGACGTCGAAGCCGGCACCGTGCTGCGCGCCGCCCTGCTGGCACTGACCACGTCCAAGGGCTCTTTCATCTGGCGCATGCAGGCCGGCATGGGCGACGTGGTCTTCGCGCCCTACTACGAGGTGTTGGCCAGACGCGGGGTGAATTTCCAGTTCTTCCACCAGGTGACCGGTATCGAGGCCGCCGACGACGGCCAGGGGCCGCGGATCACCCGCCTGCAGATCCAGCGCCAGGTGCCGCTCAAGCACTCCACCTATCAGCCGCTGGTGGACGTCGAGGGCCTGCCCTGCTGGCCCTCGACGCCGCGCTACGAGCAGATCCAGGACGACATCGCCCG
The DNA here is from genome assembly GCA_036946245.1 of Pseudomonas oryzihabitans. Taxonomy (GTDB): domain Bacteria; phylum Pseudomonadota; class Gammaproteobacteria; order Pseudomonadales; family Pseudomonadaceae; genus Chryseomonas; species Chryseomonas oryzihabitans_G. Next base: position 2,625,680 of record JAQIJM010000001.1, on the reverse strand, counting down.
GCAATTGCAGGAACAGGACATCAATCTGGAATCCAACTGGAGCGGCTGGCCGGGCGTGGGCCAGTTGGTACTGACGGTGGATCAGGACTTCGACGAGGTGGTGCTGGGCATTTCCGTGGCCGGCCTGGCCGCCCTCTCGCCCAGCCTCTGCGCCCTCGATCCGGCTTTCGCGCTCATGACCCGGGAAGTGGCCACCGTGGCCACCCAGGCGGTCCAGCTATGGCAGGACAGAGACGTCTGGCAACTCGGCTGGACCGGCTCGCCCAAGGGCGGCCAGGCGCCGGAGCTGCTCGGTTTCGCCGCCCAGGCGATGGATTCCTGGGCCGACGTCAGCTACCTGGTGGATCGCGAGGACTGGTCGAGCGGCACCCCGCCCCGGGACATCAGCTACTTCTGTGGTGTCTTCGCCGCCGACGCCGCGCCGCCCATCGGTGAGAGGAACGATTATCCCCAGCGTCAGGCCGAGCGGGTACACGGGGACTTCATCGAATTCATGAACGGCAACCTGCGCGACTATTGGCCGAATGCCGGTACCGACCAGGGCTATCACTGGGAGTACCTGGTGGCGCCGGACGCGGTCAGCGGCGTGGCGCGCTTCGACCACCAATACTGGCGCGCCAACGTCGATCCCAGCGAACGCTACGTGCAGAGCGTGGCCGGCAGCAGTCGCCATCGTCTGGCCACCGATGGCAGCGTCTGCCGCAACCTCTATCTGACCGGCGACTGGATCCGCAACGGTTTCAACATGGGCTGCGTGGAGTCGGCGACCCTATCCGGCCTGCAGACCGCTCGCGCCATCCTCGGCCACGGCGAGGTCCTGCCCGGCGAGGACGCCTTCCAGTGATGCCGCCGCCCGGGCCGCCGCGAGGCTTTCGCGGTGGCCCGCGGCGGGTGGATAGGCCGGGTCGTCGCCGTCCAGATAGCCGAGCAGGGCCGGCGCCTGATTCCAGACGGCCGCCCGCGCGTACAGCTCGCGCAGGTAATGACGAATCAGGCCATCCATCAGGCGCACCGCGGTCTCTTCCAGACCTAGGCCCCGTCCTTCGATGATGGGCCGGTCCGCCTCCGTGAGCGGATAGTGCGGCGGATAGAAGTCCGCCAGGTGCACCAGCAGCGTCACCGAGAAGCCGCGGGGATCGGCCAGCCAGGCGCCTAGCTCGCCGAACAGGGTCGCATCCTCCACCAGCGCCTGGGCGAACATCAGGCGATAGAGGGTGATGTTGAGAAAGTCCTGGCCGATGGCATTTTCCAACCGGGCATCGTCTTCATGGCGCTGGAAGCCGGCGAGGATCGAGGCGTTGTGCGCACGATACCAATGGCGCGGCGTGGGCTCGGCGATGAAGTCCAGCCAGCAGCGTGTCGGGAAGGGTGCCTGATCGCCCGGCAGGCCATGGTGCGCCAGGCAACCGGCCAACTCGGACAGGTAGATGAAGTGCAGGTTGACGTTGCGCCACCAGCGACTGCCCGTGTCGGGGGCCAGTACCCCGGCGCGGATTTCCCAATCGAGAAAGGCCAGCTCCGAATCGCCATAGCTGAGGCCGTCGTTGTCGGCATCGCCGAATTGCTCGTAGAAGGACTCGCGGACCGCACGCCGCGCTTGCGGGTCGTCGCGAATGGCGTCGCAGAGGGCTTGGGTCACGGCGACGGCTTCTTCGTAGGTCTTCACTACCGGGTAGGTATTCATGGCATCCCTGTCCTGATTGATTTCGCTGGCGCATCATGGCGCCGTGGCATCCTCCGCTGCCACGCGCACTCGACCGACCGTTGCGGTCGGCAGGTCCAGCGGCGCTCCCTCGTGCCGCCAGTCGCCCCTGAGCGGATCGCCGTTCCGTGCGATCACCACCACCGGACGTACCCGCCGATGGTCCGACAGGCGTCGCTGCGGGAGCATCGCATCACTGTCGTCGAGTCGTACCCGCTGCGGCAACTCGGCCACCCGCAGACGCCGCACCGCCAGGGGCGGACCGGGCTGGTCGACGGCCAGCGCCAGCACGAAGACGCTGTCATCCGGGCGCACCTGCCGCACCACTTCCGGCGCCAGACTGACCTCCAAGGCGAATCCGGAGGTACTCATCCCCTGCTCCGCCGCTCGCGCCGACCGCTCGGCGCGGGCGATACCCTCGGCCAGGGCCTGGTGCAGGGGGTCCGCGGGATCGAGAGCGGCGCTCAGCTGACGCCAGCGCGCGGCCGCCTGGGCATAGTCGCCACGCTCGTAGGCGGCGATGCCCAGCAGCCCCAGGGTGGTGGGCTCGCCCGACTTGGCCCGCAGGGCTTCGTCGGCCAGCGCCTGGGTCCGGGCATCCAGGATGCGGCCTGCGGCGAAGAAGCGCGCCTGCGCCAACTGACCGAGAACTTCCGGGCGCCGCCCATCGAGGCGCAGTACCTGCTCGAAGGCCCTAGTCGCGGCCTGGTAGCGACCGAGGCCCGCATAGGCGCGGGCCAGCAGATACCAATTGTCCGCGGCCTGGGGCTGCAGCCGCGTGGCCGCTTCCAGATCGACGACCAGCGTCTGGGGCGAAGACGCTGGTGCCGCGAGCCGCTGGCTGAGCTGCAGCGCCGGCAGGGCACCGAGTGCCAGATAGAGACCGAGGGCCAGGCCAGGCACCGCGCAGGCGACGACGATGCCTATACGCCGGCCGCGGCGGGGCGGCGGCGACTCCTGGGACGGACTGTCGGCCAGCAGACTTCGCGCCGCCTCCGTCTCCGCGTCCTGGAGGGCCAGGGCATCCAGCTCGCCCCGCCCGGCACGCAGGCGAATCTCCGCCAGGCGCTCCCGGTAGAGCGTCCGGTTGAGCAGCGCGCGGTTGTCCTGCTCCGCTCGCCCGCCGCGCAGCAGGGGCACCAGCAGGATCAGCGTCGCCAGGATCGCCAGCAGTCCGGCCAGTCCCCAGAAGATCAGCGTCAAGGCCTCTCCTCCGCCTGCAGCGCGGCCAGCCGTTCGCGCTCGGCGGCGCTGAGCGCCGGTTCGACGCGGCGCCGCCGGGTCAGCACCAGCAGCACCCCGGCACCACCCAGCAGCCCCAGCGCCGGCAGGGTCCAGAGCAGCAGGGTGCGCCCCTCGAAAGGCGGGCGATAGCGGATGAATTCGCCATAGCGCTGCTCCAGGTAGACGATGATCTGCTCATCGCTCTGTCCGGCCGCCATCAGCCGCTGGATTTCCCGGCGTAGATCGCCGGCGATGGGGGCATTCGAATCGGCCAGGTCCTGGTTCTGGCATTTGGGGCAACGCAACTCGCGGGTCAGCGCCTGGAAGCGCGCCCGCTCGGCGTCGTCACGAAAGGCATAAGTCTCGATGGCCGCACCGGCCAGCGCCGACCAGAGCAACAGGGCGATGGACAACCCCCTGGCCTTCATGGCGCCGCCACCAGAGCGCGGTAGCGCGGACCGAGCTCTTCGTCCCAGACGCGCTGGTCGACCACGCCGACGTGGCGATAGCGCACGCTGCCCTGGGCGTCGATCAGGAAGGTCTCCGGCGCGCCATAGACGCCCAGGTCCAGCCCCAGCCGGCCCTCGTCATCGCGGATGTCTAGCTGGTAGGGATCGTGGAATTCCGCCAGCCAACGCCGGGCACTGGCGTTGTCGTCCTTGTAGTTGATGCCGTGGATCACCACGCCCTGGGCCTTGAGTCGATTCAACACGGGATGCTCCTCGCGGCAGGCCACGCACCAGGTGCCCCAGACGTTGACCAGCGCCGGGCGACCGAGCAGGTCCTGGCGACTGAACAGGCGCTCGTCCAGCACGCCCGGCAGCGAAAAGACCGGGAACGGCTGGCCGACCAGCGCCGAAGGCAGGGCCTGGGGATCGCGATACAGTCCACGAAAGAGAAAGCCGGCCAATACCAGGAAGGCCAGTAGCGGCAGGCAGAGCAACAGGCGACGGCGCATCTAGAGTGACTCCGCAGAGGTAGAGCGTGAAGCTCGACGGCGCTGGCGATAACGCGGATCGGCCAGCGCCAGCAGCCCGCCCAGGGCGGTGAGCAGTCCACCCAGCCAGATCAGCCGGACGAAGGGCTTGAGTTGGATACGGACCGCCCAGGCCCCCTCGCCCAGGGGTTCGCCGAGGGCGACGTAGAGATCGCGGGTCAGGCCGGCGTCGATGGCGGCTTCGGTCATGACCGCACCGCCGGCCAGGTAGCGCCGTTTTTCCGGCGTCAGCAGCGCCACCACGCGGCCGTCACGTTCCACCTGCAGCAAGGCGCGCTCGGCGGTGAAGTTCGGCCCCTCGTAGTGCTGGGTACCGGCGAAACCGAAGCGATAGCCACCCAGCTCGACGTGCTCGCCGGGCGCGAGGCGCAGGTCGCGCTGCACGTCCAGCTGACTGGCCAGCACCACCCCCAGGGCGAGCACCGCCAGGCCCAGGTGCGCCAGCTGCATGCCCCAGTAGCTGCGCGGTTGACCGCCCAGGCCGCGGCGCCAGCCCAGCGCCGCGACCTTGCCCGCCACATCGCGCAGTGCCGTCAGCACCACCCAGGCCGCCAGCGCCAGCACCGCCAGGATGGCCGCCGCGGACTGCTCCAGCCACCAGGCGGCGAGTCCCGCCAGGATGACGCAGGCGAGCAGGATGGGCGCCAGCAGACGTGCCAGCCAGCGGCCGGGGCTACGTTTCCAGCGCACCAGCACGCCGATCCCCAGGGCCAGCATCAGCAGCGCCATCAAGGGCACGAACAGCAGATCGAAATACGGCGGCCCGACCGACAGCTTGGCGCCGGTGAGGCTGTCGATGACCAGGGGATAGAGGGTGCCCAGCAGTACCGTCGCCGCGGCCGTCACCAGGATGAGGTTGTTGATCAGCAGCAGCGCCTCGCGCGAGGCCAGGCCGAAGGATGCCGACCCGCCGAGCGCCGGCGCGCGCCAGGCGAACAGCGCCAGGGAACCGCCGACCACCAGCAGCAGGAAGGCCAGGATGAACACGCCACGGGCGGGATCGCTGGCGAAGGCGTGCACCGAGGTCAGCACCCCCGAGCGCACCAGGAAGGTCCCCAGCAGGCTGAGGGAAAAGGCGGCGATGGCCAGCAGCACCGTCCAGCCCTTGAACAGGCCGCGCTTCTCGGTCACCGCCAGGGAATGCAGCAGTGCCGTGCCCACCAGCCAGGGCATGAAGGACGCGTTTTCCACCGGGTCCCAGAACCACCAGCCACCCCAGCCCAGCTCGTAGTAGGCCCACCAGGACCCCAGCACGATGCCGCAGCCGAGGAAGGCCCAGGCGAGCAGGGTCCAGGGCCGCGCCCAGCGTGCCCAGGCGGCGTCCAGACGCCCTTCCAGCAGGGCCGCCAGGGCGAAGGCGAAGGCCACCGAGAAGCCGACGTAGCCCATGTATAGCATCGGCGGATGCAGGATGAGGCCGGGGTCCTGCAGCAGCGGATTGAGGTCGTTGCCTTCGCGCGGAAATTGCGGCAGCAGCCGGGCGAAGGGATTGGAGGTGGCGACCAGGAAGGCCAGGAAGCCCAGCGCCACCAGCCCGAGGATACCGAGCACCCGGGCCAGCAGCGCCTGGGGCAACTGCCGGGAGAAGACCGCGACCGCCAGGCTCCAGGCCGACAGCGTCAGAGCCCAGAGCAGCAGCGAACCCTCGTGGGCGCCCCAGGTGGCGCTGACCTTGTAGTACCAGGGCAGGCGACTGTTGGAGTTGGCCGCCACGTAGGCCACCGAGAAGTCGTCCTGCAGGAAAGCCCAGACCAGCGCGGCGAACGCCAGCACCAGGAACAGGCACTGCCCGAACGCAGCCGGGCGCGCCAGGCGCATCCAATCGAGTTGGCCCCGCCAGGCGCCGAGCAGCGGCAGGGTGCCCTGTACCAGCGCCATGGCGAGCGCCAGCAGCAGGCACAGCTGACCGAGTTCGGCAATCATGGCGGCGGCCTCGTACCATCCAGCGGGCGACCGGCCTGGCGCAGTGCCTGGCTCACCTCGGGCGGCATGTACTTCTCGTCGTGCTTGGCGAGGATCTGGTCGGCCACCAGCCGGCCCTGGTCATCCAGTCGGCCCAGGGCGACCACACCCTGCCCCTCGCGGAACAGGTCCGGCAGGATACCGGTATAACTGACCCGCACCTCGCGCTGGAAGTCGGTGATGACGAAGCTTACGGCGAGGGAATCCGCCGCGCGCACCAGGCTGCCCTGCTCCACCATGCCACCGGCCCGGATGCGGGTGTCCCGCGGTGCCTCGCCCTGGGCGATCTGGCTCGGGGTGTAGAAAAGGTTGAGGTTCTGCTGCAAGGCGCTGAGCGCCAGCGCCGCCGCGCCAGCCACGCCGAGCAGCAGCACCAGCACCCACAGCAGCCGCCGGCGGCGGACGGCATTCATGGTCGCCGCTCCCGCCGCCAGCGCTGGCGCAACTCACGCTCCACCCGCCGGCGTTCGCGCCAGCCATGCAGCAGCAGACCGAGGAGGACCGCCAGGGTGAGGCCGAAAGCCGGCCAGACGTAGAGGCCGTGACGCCCCATGCTCAGGGCCGTCGCCCAGTCCATCCCGCTCATGACCGCTCCTCGCCCACTTCCGCCTGCACCCAGCGACTACGCCATTCGCGGCGCAGCAATTCCAGGCGCATGCGCTGCAACAGCAGCCCGGCGAACAGCAGATAGAAGCCCAGCACCATCACCAGCAGCGGCAGCCACATGGCTGGCGGCATCGGCGGGCGCTGCACCAGGCTGAAGGTAGCCGGCTGGTGCAGGGTACTCCACCAGTCCACCGAATACTTGATGATGGGGAGATTCACCGCGCCCACCAGCGCCAGCAGGCCGCAGGCCCGGGCCGCGTCGTCCCGCGTGCCGATCGCCTGTCCCAGGGCGATGATGCCCAGGTAGAGGAACAGCAGCACCAGCATCGAGGTGAGCCGGGCATCCCAGATCCACCAGGTGCCCCAGGTGGGAATACCCCACAGGGAGCCGGTGGCCAGGGCGATCACCGTCATCCAGGCGCCGAGGGGCGCGGCGGCACGCAGGGCGACATCGGCCAGCTTGAGGCGCCAGACCAGGCCGACCGCCCCGGCGATGGCCAGCAACAGGTAGCAGGACTGCGCCAGGAAGGCCGCCGGCACATGGACGTAGAGGATGCGGAAGCTGTCGCCCTGCTGGTAGTCCGGCGGTGCCAGGAACAGTCCCCAGGGCAGGCCGACGGCCAGCAGCCCTCCGGCCAGCATCAGGCACGGATGCTGCAACCGGCCGGCCAGGCGATAGAAGATGGCGGGTGAGCCCAGGCGGTGCAGCCAGGTCCAGGTCATGGGTTCCTCGTCATTGGGCGGCGCCGATACGCAGGCCGGCGGCGATTGCCAGGGGCGCCAGGGTCAGGGCCAGCAGGGTGAGGCAGCCCAGCCACAGCAGGTAACCGGTGACCGGCAGGCCGCTGCGCGCCGCGTCCAGGCTGAGCGTGCCCAGGATCAGCACCGGAATCTGCAGCGGCAGATTGAGCAGCGCCAGCAGCAGGCCGCCGCGTGCCAGGCCCACCGTGAGCGCCGCACCTATGGCACCGACCAGGGTCAGCGTCAGGCTGCCCAGGGTCAGGGCCGCCAGCATCGCCGGCAGGACGGCGGTGGGCAGGCCGAGCATCAGCGCCAGCAATGGGGTCAGGGCCACCAGGGCGAGGCCGGTGAAACACCAGTGCACCAGCAGCTTGAGCAGCACCAGCAACGCCAGTGGCTGGGGCGCCAGCAACCAGAGCTCCAGGGAGCCGTCCTGCCAGTCGCCGCGAAACAGCCCTTCCTGACCGAGCAGCAGGGCCAGCAGCAGGGCGATCCACAGCAGACCCGGCGCCAGCAGCGCCAATTGCCGGCTATCCGGTCCCAGGGCCAGGGGAAAGAGGGTGACGATCAGGGCATGAAAGGCCAGCGGCGTCAGCCACTGCGCCGGCCGACGACAGGCCAGGCGCCCCTCGCGCTGCAGGATGACCAGGCAGATTGCGATCATCGCCCGGCCTCCAGCAACAGGCGCCGGTGACCGGCGAAGCCGCTTTCCAATTCGCGGTGACTGGTCAGCACCACGGCGCCAGCCGCCGCGCAGTGCGCCTGCAGCCGCCGCTCCAGGGCCGCGCAAGTGGCCGCGTCCAGGGCGGTGAAGGGTTCGTCCAGCAGCCACAGCCCTGGGGGCGCCGGCAGGTACAGTCGCGCCAGAGCCACCCGACGCCGTTGCCCGGCCGACAGCTGGGCACAGGGCTCGTCCGCCCACGCCTCCAGGCCCAGCGCGGCCAAAGCTGCGAGGGCCTGCGCACGCGTGAGCGACTGCCGCAGCCGCGCCAGCGACAGCAGGTTTTCCAGGGCGCTCAGGCCATCGGCGATGCCAGGCGCATGGCCCAGCCAGAGCAGCTCGGTCGCCGCCGGACGCCGGACCCGCCCCGCGGTGGCCGGCAACAGTCCCGCCAGGATGCGCAACAGGCTGGTCTTGCCGCTGCCGTTCACCCCTCCGACCTGCAGCAGCTCGCCCGGGCGCACGCGCACGTCCAGCCCGTCGAACAGCAGGCGATCGCCCCGTTCGCAACGGAGCGCGACGGCGTCGAGCAGGGGCGGATTCACGGCATGAGATTCCAGGAGACTAAAGTCGGTCAGGTAGCGGCCGTTAACCCGGCACACACCCCTGAAGGCAAGCCTGCCATTATACATAGGCAGCACAGAGGCGACTTTTCGGACCTGCCGATGACTTCCATCTCCGCGATCCTGCCCAGCACCGGCGTCACGCCCACCCTGCCCGTCCGGGCCGCGGCGGCGCAGGCGTCCGACGCCGGCGCGCAGATCCTCCAGGCCCTGCAGTCCCTCGACGACCTCATCCCGCCCGGTACCACGGCCACCGCCGAGGTGCTCGCCACCCGTCCAGCCGGCCAGAATTTCCAATTCCTGCTGCAACTGCAGCTCGCCCAGGGCGGCAGCGTGCTGCTCACCACCCAGAGTCCGAGCAACAGCCTGCCGGTGGGTAGCCAGTTGCTGGTGAGCACCCTGGGCTCCACCCAGTTGGCCGTGCTGCTGCAGAGCCTGGAGGGCGGCGAGGGGCCGCCCCCGCCACTGCAGCAACTGGACCTGCGCCAGCTGCCGGTGGGTACCACCCTGCAATTGCGGGTGTTGAGCAGTCTGCTACAGCAGACGCCCGGCGCGGCGCCCAGCTACGAGGTGCTCGCCAAGGCGCTCAGCTCCAGTCTCGAAGGCCGTCAGCTCAAGCTGGAATCGCCCCGTCCGGTGCCGGTGGGCAGCCTGCTCACCGTGGTGATCAAGGACAGTCAGGAAGTGGCGGTCATGCCCCTGGCCCAGCGCCTCGACCAGCTCGACATCGATCGCCAGCTGCAGAGCCAAGGGCAGCGCCAGCTATCCATGAACGGTCTGCTGCAGTGGTTGGAGGACGCCCTCCCCGACCAGGAACTGCCGCCAACGGTGGGTGCCGCGCTCAAGGCGCTGCTGGCCAACATGGCCGACACCGAAGCCCTCACCACGCCCCAGGGCTGGACTCGCGCCCTGGCCCGCAGCGGGCTACAGCTGGAGCAGCAACTGCTGGATCGTACCGGGCCCGACGTCGGCGAAGACTTCAAGGCCAATCTCCTGCGCCTGGTCGACCGCCTCCTGGCCAGCGTGCCGGGCGATCCACTGCGCAATCCCCAGGTACTGGCCCAGACCGCCCAACAGAACCTGCCCGATGCCCTGCGCCGCGCCCTGGGCGGCGCGGCCACCGTCGGCCGCCAACCCAGCACCCTGGACTTCCCCCTCGGTGAGCGCGATGGCCGTGGCCTGGCCGCCACCAATGCCGAGCTCGACGAACTGCTGCAACTGGCCACCGGCGTCATCGCCCGGCTGCAGACCCACCAGCTCGCCAGCCTGGCCCAGACCCAGGTATTGCCGGATGGCTACTACCTCTCCACCTGGCAGACCGAAATCCCCTGGCGCGACGGTGAACGCCTCGGCGCGGTCCAGGTGCGCTTCCAGGAAGAGCGACCACCGCCAGACACCCGCGGCGAAGCCCGCGACAGCCTGTGGAAGGTCGAACTGGCCTTCGACCTCGCCCCGCTCGGCCCGCTGCAGGTCAAGGCGCAACTTGCCAGCGGCCGGCTGTCGAGCGAATTCTGGGCGGAAAAGGGCGCTACCGCGGTACTGATCGACACCGAATTGCCCCACCTGCGCGAGCGCCTGCTGGCCGCCGGCTTCGTGGTCGGCGACCTCAGCAGCCGCCAGGGCCGACCCACCCGCCATCCGCGCACCGCCCTCGAACAACGCTGGATCGACGACACCGCATGAGCACACCCGCCCCCCGCCAAGCCATCGCCCTCTCCTACGACGGCAGCAGCGCCCCCATCCTCTCGGCCAAGGGCGACGCCGAGCTGGCCGAACTCATCCTCGCCACGGCTCGCGAACACGAGGTACCCATCTACGAGAACGCCGACCTGGTGCGCATCCTCGCGCGCCTGGAGCTGGGCGCGGAAATCCCCGAAGCGCTGTATCGCACCCTGGCGGAGATCATCGCCTTCGCCTGGCACCTCAAGGGCAAATGCCCGGCGCACCTGGCCGACCAGCCGGACCTGTCGCCGGGTTGGGAGCGGATGCCGTAGATATCCAGCTCAACTCTCTTATCGCGGCCATGGCGGTCCGCCGATGCGGCCGCTCCTACGGCTGATCGGGTTTGTAGGAGCGGTCGCTACGGCGCACCGGCATGGCCGCGATCAGGAACCCGTACCGGCAAAACCCAGCTACCCCCGCCGCAACGAATGCCCGACGGCGCCCTTCTCTGCCACCTTGGCGGCGTCCCACAGGGCATCCATCTCCTCCAGACTGGCCTCCTGGGGCGTGCGGTCCTGGGCTTTCAGCGCCTCTTCGATGAAGCGGAAGCGTCGCTCGAACTTGGCATTGGCCTGCCGCAGGGCGTCCTCGGCATCGACGTGCAGGTGGCGCGCCAGGTTGACCATCACGAACAGCAGGTCACCGACCTCCTCCGCCACCTGCGCGGCCTGGCCGTTGGCCATGGCCTCGCGCACCTCGTCCAGTTCCTCCTGGATCTTCGCCACCACCGGCGTGGCATCGGCCCAGTCGAAACCCACGTTGGCCGCACGCTTCTGCAGCTTGGCCGCGCGACTCAGGGCCGGCAGCGCGGCCGGCACGTCGTCCAGCAGCGACAGCTGCTCGGGCGCCGCGGCCTTTTCCGCGCGCTCCTCGGCCTTGATCTCTTCCCAGCGGCGCTTGATGGTCGCCTCGTCCAGCCGCGGCAGGTCCAGCGGGCCATGCAGGTCACCATCGGGAAAAACATGGGGATGGCGACGGACCAGCTTGCGGGTGATGCCATCCACCACCTGGGCGAAGTCGAAATGTCCGTCTTCGCGACCCAGCTGGCTGTAATAGACGACCTGGAACAACAGATCGCCCAGTTCATCGCGCACCTGGGGGAAATCGCCCTTGGCGATGGCATCGGCCACCTCGTAAGCCTCTTCCAGGGTGTGGGGCACGATGCTGGCGTAGTCCTGCCGCAAGTCCCAGGGGCAGCCGTGCCGGGGATCGCGCAACCGGGCCATGAGGTGCAGCAGGTCGTCGAGTTGGTACATGGATGAATCCTGTCACTGGAAAAAGAACGAGGCGCCAGGAGGCGCCTCGTCGGGGCATCGTCACCGGCTCAGGCGGCGCGATTGCGCCGGGCTTCGATGATGTTGGGCAGTTGGGAGATCCGCCCGAGCAGGCGGCCGAGGGCGTCCAGACCGGGGATCTCGATGGTCAGCAGCATGTTGGCGGTGTTTTCCTCGCGATTGGAGCGGGTATTCACCGCCAGCACGTTGATCCGCTCGTTGAGCAGGATCTGCGAGACATCGCGCAGCAGACCGGAGCGATCGAAGGCCTTGATGACGATATCGACCGGATAGGTCTGCACCGGCACCGGCCCCCAGCTCACCTGGATGGTCCGCTCCGGCTCGCGACTGGCCAGCTGCAGGGCATTGGCGCAGTCCTGCCGATGGATGGTCACGCCGCGCCCCAGGGTGATGTAGCCGACGATGGCATCGCCCGGCACCGGCTGGCAGCACCCGGCGATCTGGGTGAGCAGGTTGCCCACCCCCTGGATCTGCACGTCGCCGCGCTTGCCCGGCTTGTTGGTCGGCTTGCGCGGCAGGAGCTCGAGGGTATCGACGCCCTTGTCCGGCTCCACCAGCTGCTGGGCGGCGTGCATCACATGGGCCAGACGCAGATCACCGGCGCCCAGGGCCGCCAGCATGTCCTCGGCACCCTTGTAGTTGACCTTCTCGGCCAGAGTATTGAAGTCCACCGGCGGCAGTGCCAGGCGCGACAACTCGCGCTCGACCATGGCTTTGCCGGCGGCGACGTTCTGGTCGCGCGCCTGGAACTTGAACCAATGGACGATCTTCGCCCGCGCCCGCGAGGTATTGACGTAGCCGAGGTTGGGGTTGAGCCAGTCGCGACTGGGCGAACCCTGCTTGCCGGTGATGATCTCCACCTGCTCGCCGGTCTGCAGCTGGTAGTTCAGCGGTACGATGCGCCCGTTGATCTTGGCGCCACGGCAGTTGTGGCCGATCTCGGTGTGCACCCGGTAGGCGAAGTCCAGCGGCGTCGCGCCCTTGGGCAGGTCGATGGCATGGCCGTCGGGCGTGAAGACATAGACCCGGTCCGGCTCGATGTCGACGCGTAGCTGATCGGCGAGGCCGCCGATGTCGCCCAGTTCCTCATGCCACTCGAGCACCTGGCGCAGCCAGGAGATCTTTTCTTCGTAGTGGTTGGAGGCCGATTTGACGTCGGTCCCCTTGTAGCGCCAATGGGCGCAGACCCCGAGTTCCGCCTCCTCGTGCATGGCGTGGGTGCGGATCTGCACTTCCAGCACCTTGCCTTCCGGGCCGATCACCGCCGTGTGCAGGGAGCGGTAGCCGTTCTCCTTCGGATTGGCGATATAGTCGTCGAACTCGCGGGGAATGTGCCGCCACAGGGTATGCACGATACCCAGCGCGGTGTAGCAGTCACGCACCTCGGGCACCAGTACCCGCACGGCGCGGACGTCATAGATCTGGCTGAATTCCAATCCCTTGCGCTGCATCTTCCGCCAGATGGAATAGATGTGCTTGGCCCGGCCGCTGATGTCGGATTTGACGCCGGTGGCGGTCAGCTCATCGCGCAGCTGCTGCATGACGTCGGCGATGTACTGCTCGCGATCCAACCGCCGCTCGTGCAACAGGGTGGCGATCTGCTTGTACTGCTGAGGCTCCAGGTAGCGGAAGGACAGGTCCTCCAGCTCCCACTTGATATGACCGATGCCCAGGCGGTGGGCCAGGGGCGCGTAGATGTCGGCGACCTCGCGGGCGACGCGGTTGCGGCGCTCCTCGGTGGCGTTCTTCACCGCGCGGATGGCGCAGGTGCGTTCGGCGAGCTTGATCAGGGCGACACGCACGTCGTCGACCATGGCCACCAGCATGCGCCTCAGGTTGTCGACCTGGGTCTGGCTGCCCAGCACCATGGATTTGCGCGGATTGAGACTCTCGCTGATCGCGGCCATGCGCAGCACGCCTTCGATGAGCTTGGCCACCACCGGCCCGAAGTGCTCGGCCGCCGACTCCAGGGTCGCCTTGCCCTCGCGTACCGCGCGGTAGACGATGGCGGCGATCAGGCTGTCCTGATCCAGCTTGAGATCGGCGAGGATCTCGGCCATCTCCAGGCCGGTATGGAAACTGGAGGTGCCTTCCGCCCAGGTATGCTCGACCTGCCCCGAGTTCTCCTCCGCCGTGCGGGCGAAGCCGCAGGCATCCAGCAAGGCCTCGCGATCGAGATTCGAATCCACGCTCTGGATATGATCCAGCCAGGCGTGGAGGTTGATGCTGCCATCGACGTTGACTGGCTGATGCGCTCTGACCTGTACCATCTACCCCTTCCTCACGGCGTAGCCTTCTCGCCGGATTGGCTCGCGTCGGTTGGCGAGCCGTCGTTACCCGGGCATCCCGCCCGCTTCGAACAAGACCATGGCTTCCACATGGGCAGTCTGCGGGAACATGTCGAGGATACCCGCCCGCGTCATCCGGTAGCCCTGCCGCACCAGCTCACCGGCATCCCGTGCCAGGGTGGCCGGATTGCAGGACACGTAGACCAGTCGCCGTACGCCGAGCCGCCCCAGTTGCCGGACCGCCTCCAGCGCGCCATCGCGCGGCGGGTCCAGCAGCGCCAGCGAATGGGCGCCCAGTTCGGCAGGCAGCGGGTTCGACAGGTCCACCTGTAGAAAGTGCGCGTTGCCGATGCCGTTGTCACGTGCATTTTGTATTGCCCGTGATGTCATCGCCGCTACGCCTTCGATGCCGGTGACCGCCTGTGCCCGGCGCGCCAGCGGCAGGGAAAAGTTGCCCAGGCCGCAGAACAGGTCCAGGACCCAGTCGGCTGCGCTGGGCGCCAGCCAGTCGAGCGCCTGGGCGACCATGGCCTCGTTGATGGCGGCATTGACCTGCACGAAGTCGCCCGGCCGATAGCCGAGCGTCAGTCCCCAGGGCGCCAGGGCGTAGCCCAGCACGGCGTCCGCCTGGTCGGGTACCGGCTCGCCCTTGCCCTGCCACCAGAGTTGCACCTGCCGATCCGCGCAGTAGTCGCGCAGGCGCGCCTGGTCATCGGGCAGCAGCGCCTGGGTATGGCGCACCAGCAAGGCGGTTGCCGTCCCCTGGAAGAGTTCGACATGACCGATCGCCTGGGGTCGCTCCAGCCCGCTCAGCAGCTCGGGCAGCGCCCGCAGCAGGGGCTGCAGTTCCGGCACCAGCACCAGGCAGTCGTCGGGGGTGACGATGTCCTGGCTGGCCTCGGCGCGAAAGCCCACCTCCAGGCGAGCCTGACGCTCGTCCCAGCGTACCGCGATCCGGGCGCGCCGCCGGTAGCCGAATTCGGGACCGACCATGGGCGCGGCCCAGGCCAGCGGCTGCACCCCGGTCAGCCGGCGGAACTGCTCGGCCAGGGCCTCCTGCTTGAGGGTCAACTGATCGACGTGGGGCAGGTGCTGCAGGGTGCAACCGCCGCAACGGTCAGCCACGCTGCACGGCGGTGTGCGCCGCGCCGGACTGGCCTCCAGCACCCTGAGGGTACGGGCCTCCACCACCTGGCTGCGGGCACCGAGCACCCGGGCTTCGACCCGCTCGCCCGGCAGGGCGCCGGCGACGAACCAGGTCCGTCCGCCTTCGTGAGCGATGCCGCGCCCGTCATGGGACAGCCGCTCGATGCCCAGCAGCTGCCGTTTGCCGGTCGGCACCCCGGTCGCCCGGGCGCCACCGGCCGGCTGGAAGCGCAGTCCGCCACCACCCCGCTTAGCGCGCGTCATAGACGCCGGTCGACAGGTAGCGATCGCCTCGGTCACAGATGATCGCGACGATCACCGCATTGTCCACTTCCCGGGCGATGCGCAGGGCGCCCGCCACCGAACCACCGGACGACACGCCGCAAAAGATGCCCTCTTCCCGCGCCAGGCGGCGCATGGTGTCCTCGGCTTCCTGCTGCCCCATGTCGATGATGCGATCCACCCGGCTGGCTTCGTAGATCTTCGGCAGATAGGCCTCCGGCCAGCGACGGATGCCGGGGATGGCCGCACCCTCCTCCGGCTGCAGACCGACGATCTGCACCTTGGGATTCTGCTCCTTGAGGTAACGCGAGGTGCCCATGATGGTCCCGGTGGTACCCATGGAGCTGACGAAATGGGTGATGCTGCCGTGGGTCTGGCGCCAGATTTCCGGCCCCGTCCCCAGGTAGTGGGCGACCGGATTGTCGCCGTTGCCGAACTGGTCGAGCACCTTGCCGCGGCCCTCCGCCTGCATGCGCGTCGCCAGGTCCCGCGCACCTTCCATGCCCTCTTCCTTGCTGACCAGGATCAGCTCGGCGCCGTAGGCGGTCATGGCAGCCTTGCGTTCGGCGCTGGAGTTGTCGGGCATGATGAGGATCATGCGGTAGCCCATGATGGCGGCGGCCATGGCCAGGGCGATGCCGGTGTTGCCGGAGGTGGCCTCGATCAGGGTATCGCCCGGCACGATGTCGCCGCGGGCCTCGGCCTGGCGGATCATCGACAGCGCCGGCCGGTCCTTCACCGAACCCGCCGGATTGTTGCCTTCCAGCTTGAGCAGCACGGTACTGCGGGTATCGCTGGCCAGGCGCTGCAGGCGCACCAGCGGCGTGTTACCGATGCAATCGGCGATGGTGGGATAGTGCAGACTCATGGATCAGCTCGTTCAGCCAGGGGTGAAAGCCGTCCATGATACCCCCAAACCCGCGTCGACCCTACCCAAAGGGCGCCTGGCTACAACCGCGGCGCGGTCGCCCCGTCGCTGGCCACTTCCAGCGCCGCGGGCAGGCTGAGCGACAGGATCGCCTCGGGGCCCAGATTGGGCCGCACCTGCGGCGTCACCTGCAACCCTGGCAGACCCGCCAGGCGCTCGGCCAGCCGCCTGGGTGCCTCGGCGGCGACCTTGCGGGTCAGGTCCTCGCTGCCGGAAAACAGCCAGAGGTGCACCGGCCGCGCACCGCCCACCCCCTGGAATTCCTGCGCGCGCTTGAGGATGTGACCCTGCTGCCAGCCGAAGGACACGTCGCTCGCCACGTAACGCTGGAAGGCCTGGGGCCGCCGATAGAGGGTGTCGAGCACGAACAGCCCGCCATAGCCGTGCCCCCAGAGCGTCTGACGATTGGGGTCCACCGGTACACTGCGGGTCAGCAATGGCTTGATGCGCTGCTCGATCAGCTCGAGAAACGCGCCCGATCCACCGGCCGGCCAGTCCTTGCGCACGTCGTCGCGGCCTCGTCCGCCACCCACCGCCGGGGTGTAGTCGTAGGTGCGTTCCTGCATGGCATCGGCCGCATCGGCGTAGCCGATGGCCACCAGCGCGGGCGGATTCTTCAGCTTGTGAGGTGACAGCCAGACATCCTGCAACTGCGCCAGGGCGGCGTCACCGTCGAGCAGGAAGAGCGCCGGATAGCCCATCATCGGTGCCGGCTGCTTGGGAATGCCGAGATAGACCCGGTACCGCCGCTTGCCATCCGCCGAATCCAGCAGATGCGTCTCGAAGCTGTAGTACATCGAGCCCCGCTCCACCAGCGTGGCCTTGCGCGGCTCCAGGGCCTGGGCCTGCACGGTCCAGCCGGTACCCAGCGCCAGGGCGCCCATCAGCAGCAGACTGCAACTCTTCTTCAAAGGATCTCCTCGAACGAACCACGCCGGAGTGACCGGCAATCCATACCAGACCACCTTCGGGAGCGTTGGTTGTGCCTTCCGGACGCACGCCGTGGCATTGTTCGCCCATTTTCGCGGATCAGCGTCGGAGGGGGTGCGATCCCTTTCGCAAAGACTCTCTTTACATTTGGTAAAGAGGTTAGACTCGCCAATTTGCCGGGGGACGAGCCGTGCTGGACGAACTGGGACTCAAGGGGCGCATTCTGCTGCTGAGCGTCCTGCCCACCTGCTGCATGGCAGCCCTGCTGGGGGTCTATTTCAGCTGGGTCCAGCTGTCCGACATGCGTAGCCAACTGATCGAACACGGCCAGCTGGTGGCCCAGCAGATGGCGCCCCTCATCGCGCCGGCCATGCGCACCGGCGACCACGACCAGCTCAACCGCATCGCCCAGCGCGCCCTGGACCAGGCCGACGTCCGCGCCATCAGCTTCCTGGACGCCGAGGGCAACGTCCTCGCCCATGCCGGCCCCTCGATGACCATCGAGCTGACCGGCCGCGACTTCCAGACCATCAGCATGAGATCGGGCCTGGACATCACCCACTTCAACCTGCCGGTGCAGACCCATGACCTGCGCCTCACCCGCAGCGACGGCAGCACCGCCAGTCCCCAGACCCTTGGCTGGATCCAGCTCGAACTGTCCCATCACGCCACCCTGCTGCGCGGCTATCGCAACCTGGTGGCCGGTCTGCTGCTGATCCTGCTGGGCCTGGCCTTCACCGCCTTCGTCGCGGTGCGCATGGGCCGCCGGATCAACCGCCCGCTGCAGGTGATCGCCCAGGGCGTCGGCCAGTTGCAGGAGGGGCGCCTGGAAACGCGCCTGCCGCTGCAGCTCGGCAGCCCCGAGTTCGATGAGCTGGCGACCGGCATCAACCGCATGGCCGAAGCCATGGAGAATGCCCAGTTCGAGATGCAGAACAACATCGATCAGGCTACCGAGGACGTTCGCCAGAACCTGGAAACCATCGAGATCCAGAACATCGAGCTGGACCTGGCGCGCAAGGCCGCGCTGGAAGCCAGCCGGATCAAGTCGGAATTCCTCGCCAACATGAGCCACGAGATCCGCACCCCGCTCAACGGCATCATCGGCTTCACCAACCTGATGCAGAAGAGCGAGCTGACGCCGCGCCAGCAGGACTACCTGAGCACCATCCAGAATTCCGCGGAAAGCCTGCTGGGCATCATCAACGAGATCCTCGACTTCTCGAAGATCGAGGCCGGCAAGCTGGTCCTGGAGAACCTTCCGTTCAATCTGCGCGACATGATCCAGGACACCCTGACCATCCTGGCGCCCTCCGCCCATGAAAAGCATCTGGAACTGGTCTGCCTGGTCTACCGGGATACCCCGACGCATCTGGTCGGCGATCCGCAGCGCCTGCGCCAGGTCCTCACCAACCTGGTCAGCAACGCCATCAAGTTCACCCATTCCGGCACCATCGCCGTGCGCGCCATGGTCGAGGAAGAGACCGAAGACCACGCCCAGTTGCGCATCAGCGTCCAGGATACCGGCGTCGGCCTCGCCGAAGAGGATCGCCAGCTGCTGTTCCAGGCCTTCTCCCAGGCCGACAATTCCCTCACCCGCCAGGCGGGCGGCACCGGCCTCGGCCTGGTCATCTCCAAGCGACTGATCGAGCAGATGGGGGGTGAAATCGGCCTAGAAAGCGTGCCGGGCGAAGGCTCGGAGTTCTGGATCACCCTCAATCTGCCCAAGGCCCATGGCAGCATCGACAGCCACAAGCGCATCGCCCTGGCCGGTCGCCGGGTCGGCCTGGTCGAGCCCCATCCCCTCACCCGCCAGGCGCTGCAACACCAGCTGGAGGAATGCGGCCTGAGCGTGGAGCTGTTCGAGACCCTTGAACAGCTGAGCGAGGCCGTCGCCCATCCGGTTTCCGGCAAGCTGCCGGTCAGCCTCGCCGTCCTCGGCGTGAGCGCGCGCAGCATTCCGCCGGACCTGCTCACCGAGCGCATCTGGGAACTGGGCCGACTGGAGTGCAACACCCTGGTCTACTGTCCGACCACCGACCAGGCGGTGTTCCATGCCTCCCTGCCGGACGTCCATTGCCAACTGCACTCCAAACCAGCGTGCAGTCGCAAGCTGGAACAGGCGGTGGCTGAACTGCTCAACCAGCGCCCGCAACGCAACGAGAGCGGTGGCCTGGGCATCACCGACCGGCCGCCGCGCCTGCTCTGCGTGGACGACAACCCGGCCAATCTGCTGCTGGTCGAAACCCTGCTGACCGACCTCGGCGCCCAGGTCACCGCCGTCGACAGTGGCTATGCCGCGGTGGAGGCGGTGCAGCAGGAGCGCTTCGACCTGGTGTTCATGGACGTGCAGATGCCCGGCATGGACGGTCGCCAGGCCACCGAAGCCATCCGTGACTGGGAAGCCAGCGAAGGCGGTACCCCGGTGCCCATCGTCGCCCTTACCGCCCACGCCATGGCCAATGAGAAGCGCGCCCTGCTGCAGAGTGGCATGGACGACTACCTCACCAAGCCCATCAGCGACCGCCAACTGGCCCAGGTCATTCTGAAATGGACCGGCCTGCGCCTGCTGCACAGCTCGGCACCCGAGGTGACCAGCCTCAGCAGCGGCGGCCAGGACATCTCCACCCTGCCGGTGATGGACCCGGACGAAGGCCTGCGCCTGGCGGCCAACAAGCCGGATCTGGCCAAGGACCTGCTGAGCATGCTGCTCGCCTCCCTCGCAGCGGATCGTCAGGCCATCCGCCAGGCCCGTGAGGACGGCGACCGCATCGCGCTGATCGAGCGTGTCCATCGCCTGCACGGCGCCACCCGCTATTGCGGCGTGCCCCAGTTGCGCGCCGCCTGCCAGCACAGCGAGACTCTGCTCAAGCAGGGCGCACCGACCTCCAGCCCGGCGCTGGAGGAATTGGACGCCGCCATCGTCAATCTCTCCGCCCAGGCCAAGAGTCCGCTCTAGGCGCACGGCGGGGTGTTTCGGACGCTCGCGCGAGAACCGGCGGAAGGCTCTCCGGTCGACTCGATGCCCCGCCGAGCGGGGCGCGGTGACGATTCGTGGCAAGGCCATGGCGAGGCGCGGCGACGCCACCCGGGCGGTCCCTCGCTGCGGCGAAACAACGCGATAAGGGGGAGTGCCGACGGCGACTGGAACACCAGGCTAGTCTTCGAATAGCCGCAGCTGCAGCGCGGCTTCGCGCAGATCGGTCAGGCGCACCCCCACGCCGAGCAGGCGTACCGGCCGATTGCCGCGCCGGTAGGCCTGCTCCAGCAGGCGCCGGTAGCTGTCCAGGTCCCGCCCCGCGCCCTGCTGTTCCAGCGTGGTCTGGGTGAAGTCGTGGAACTTGACCTTGATGAAGGGTCGCTCCGGACGATAACGATCCGCCAGCCGCGTCAACCGCTCCTCGAGCTTGGCCAGCAGCTCGGGCAATTCCTTCACGCAGGCCGCCGCATCGGGCAGGTCCTGATCGTAGGTACGTTCCACGCTGGCCGATTGCCGTTGACTGTCTACCTTAACCTGGCGGTCGTCGATCCCGTGCGCCAGGGACCAGAGGCGTTCGCCGAAGCCACCGAACTCGCGCAGCAGGTCGAAGCGCGACCAGCTCTGCAGATCGCTGCACAGCACGATACCCCGCCGCTTGAGCTTGTCCGCGGTCACCTTGCCCACGCCGTGCAACTTGGCGACCGGCAAGACGGCGACGAAGTCGGCCACTTCTTGCGGCGCGATGACGAACAGCCCATTGGGCTTCTTCCAGTCACTGGCGATCTTGGCGAGGAACTTGTTGGGCGCTACCCCCGCGGACACGGTGATGTTCAGCTCCTCCCATACCCGTCGACGGATGTCGCGAGCGATCAAGGTGGCGCTACCGCTGAACAGCTCGCAGTGGGTGACGTCCAGGTAGGCCTCGTCGAGCGACAGCGGCTCGATCAGCTCGGTGTAGTCCTGGAAGATGCCGTGGATCTGTCGCGACACCTCCTTATAGACGTCGAAGCGCGGTTTAACGAAGACCAGGTCCGGACACAGCTTTTGCGCCTGGTGGGAAGACATGGCGGAGCGCACGCCGAAAGCCCGTGCCTCATAGTTGCAGGTGGCGACCACGCCACGCCGGTCCGGCGTGCCGCCAACCGCCAGCGGCTTGCCGCCCAGGCGCGGATCGTCACGCATCTCGATGGACGCGTAGAAGCAGTCGCAATCGACGTGGACGATCTTGCGCTGACGCTGGGGTGGAAGCTGGGCGGGGGAACTGTCCGGGGCCATGGTGGAAGATGCCGGGCCGGGCATGGCGGCTGATCATCCATACAGTAAGCCAAGCCCAGGCGGTTTTGTCCACGGCGGACGACGAAACGGACTCAGCCGACGTCCTGCAGCAGCCGCTGACGGTGGGTCACTTCCTCGCGCAACTCGTCGACCAGCGCCTTGAGGTCGTGGGCGTGATGCAGCTGGTCGTAGTAGAGGTCACGCTCGGCGATGACGCCATCGGGAGTGATGATCATCAGTCGCGCGAAATGCTCGCTCCGTTCGTGGAACTCGATCCGGCCCAGACTACGAAGGTGATCGAGCAAGGTTTCCAGCAAGAGATTCATGATGGCCCCTTCGGACTGTCCTGGTCGAATCGCTCAGTCGCGTTGCCCATCGTCGAAGGGCACATCCTCGTCGCCAGCAGCGACGATGCGCTCATCCAGATGGCTCGCTCGCACCTGACGAGAGGTCATATCCAGTAGCTCCTGCGCCGCGGCGCCGAGCGTCTTCATGTCGTCGACGAGCAATTCGACTTTCTGTACGACCTGAAGTGCCATGTCGGCCGCTCCGTTGGCGCTGCTGCCGGTCAGGGCCAGGGAAAGATTGCATAGGTGCGCCACGAGGGCCGCCACATCCTGTTCCATCACGCGCATGATGCGTCGATCCAGACAGCTGGATTCCTGAGAAGGGGTCATAGGGTCCTCCATGCCACGCGCCAAGATAGCATATGGCCAGTACCCACCCCACCGGCGGGCCGGCGATTTGCTATCACCTTCTCATTTGGGATTGCCGCAGGACTCTCATCGGGTTTCCGGACTCTTTCTCCGCCAGCCAGGTCGACTGAAGACGTACAACCAGGAGACCGCTCATGAAACGCCCCCTGCTGCTCAGCTCCACCCTGCTCGCCGCCCTCTTGCTCGGCGGCTGCTTCGACCGAGACCAATCGGACCAGCAGAACCGCTCCAGCGGTGAAAAGGCCTCGGTCCAGATGCAGAAGAACGACGGCAACAAATGAGGTCCGCCGCATCCCGCCCAATAACTCATTGATGAATATTAAATTTTTCTTGACGATTTATTTTTCGGCCCTATACTGAGCCACATCGGACGCGGGATGGAGCAGTCTGGTAGCTCGTCGGGCTCATAACCCGAAGGTCGTTGGTTCAAATCCAGCTCCCGCAACCAAATTCGAAAAAACCACTCTCTTGAGTGGTTTTTTTTTGCGCGCGATTTGGCTTCATCACCGCAACTCGTCGATGCGAACTCTGTAGCCGGAACGGCTACAAAGAATGGAACAGCGCTTTTTTTACCTGTACAAGGCTTGGCAAACCGCACGCGACCAGTAATCTGACGCGCGTTTCCCGTTCAGAGGAGTTTGCATGACTGCACCTGATCCAGCCGAAGAGGTCTCCTCGAAGCCGGCAGCCCATTCGGAGCATCCCGTTTCGCCACCTCCCGCTCTGCCCTGGCGCTTGCTGGAAAAGCTGACGGCCTATCGGCAACCCATCGAGCTGGGCGTCACGCTGGTGCTGTTCGCCTTGGCGCTGGTGGTCTGCTGGCACCTGCTGAGCAGCATCGACGGCGAAGCGCTGCACGATGCCCTGCGGGACATCCCGCACTCGGCGCTGATCGGTGCCCTGATCGCGGCGGCGGCCGGCTTCACCATTCTGCTGGGCTACGAGTGGTCGGCCATGCGTTTCGCCGACGTCAAGCTGCCGGCGAAGACCTGGACCATGGGTGGCTTCACCGCCTTCGCCATCGGCAACGCCGTGGGCCTGTCCATGCTGTCCGGCGGCTCGGTG
The DNA here is from genome assembly GCA_036946245.1 of Pseudomonas oryzihabitans. GTDB lineage: Bacteria > Pseudomonadota > Gammaproteobacteria > Pseudomonadales > Pseudomonadaceae > Chryseomonas > Chryseomonas oryzihabitans_G. Next base: position 2,602,537 of record JAQIJM010000001.1, on the reverse strand, counting down.
CGCTACCGCCTCTACGCGCGCAAGGGGCTGAGCGCCCTGGAAGTGGCGCAGATGACGGTCTTTTCCAGCCTGGCGCTGGGTACCGCCCTGCCGCCCCTCGCCGCCATCGCCGCACTCACCAATCTCGAAGCCTCCACCCAGGCACTGCGCGTTCCGGAGTCGGTGATCGTCACCGTGGCCGGGTTGATCCTGGTGGGCTATGCCGTGGGCATCCTGGCCCTGCGTCGCTGGCGCGCACCGGAGCAGCCCTGCGCCCATGCGCTGCACTTCCGCATCGGCAAGCGCGCGCTGCGCCTGCCGACGCTGCGGCTGTCGGCCCTCCAGCTGGCCATCACCATCCTCGACGTCATCGCCGCCTCGATGGTGCTGTACCTGCTGTTGCCGACCGCGCCACCCTTCGGCGCCTTCCTGCTGGTCTACCTGCTGGCCCTGGCCGCTGGCGTGCTCAGTCACGTTCCAGGTGGCGTCGGCGTCTTCGAAGCGGTGCTGCTGGCCGCCTTCGCCAACGAACTGGGCGCCGCCCAACTAGCCGCGGCGCTGGTGGTGTACCGACTGCTCTACGTCCTCCTGCCATTCGTGCTCGCCTGCCTGGTGTTGCTGTTCAGCGAAGGGCGGCGACTGCTGTCGAACAGCCCGGCGGTACGCGTGGCGTCCGGCCTCGCCGCACCCATCCTGGCCATCCTGGTTTTTTTTTCTGGGGTGGTGCTGCTTTTTTCTGGGGTCACCCCTGAAATAGACACCCGCCTGGAGGGCATGGATTTCCTGCTCCCCCAGCGGTTGATCGATGCCTCCCACCTGGGCGCGAGCCTGATCGGCGTCGTCTGTCTATTGCTGGCGCAGGGATTGCGTCGGCGCCTGTCCGCGGCTTGGGCGGTGACCTTGGTCTTGTTGCTGCTCGGCTCCCTGCTGTCCCTGTTGAAAGGTTTCGACTGGGAGGAAGCCTCGATCCTGGCGTTGACGGCCGCGCTGCTGGCCACCTTCCGCAAGTCCTTCTATCGCCGCAGCCGGCTCATGGAACAACCCTTTTCGCCGCTGTACGTCACCGCCAGCATCTGTGTGGTGGCGGCTTCGGTGTGGCTGCTGCTGTTCGCCTACCAGGACGTGCCCTACGAGACCCGCCTGTGGTGGCAGTTCGCCCTGGACGGCGATGCGCCCCGCGGCCTGCGGGCCGCCCTGGGCAGTTCGGTGCTGCTGTTGATCATCGCCCTGGGCTGGCTACTGCGCGCCGCCCCGCCCGCCATTGAAGCGCCCTCGGCCGAGGACCTGCAGCGCGCCTTCGCGATCGTCCGGAAGTCCAGCCAGCCGGATGGCGGCCTGGTGATGACCGGCGACAAGGCCCTGCTCTTCCACGACAGCGACGCCGCCTTCCTGATGTACGGCCGCCGGGGCCGCAGCCTGATCGCGCTGTTCGACCCGATCGGCCGTGCCCAACCGCGCGCCGAACTGATCTGGAAGTTCCGCGACCTCTGCGACCTGCATCACGCCCGCCCGGTGTTCTACCAGGTCCGCGCCGAGAATCTGCCCTTCTACATGGACATCGGCCTCACCGCGCTCAAGCTCGGCGAGGAGGCAAGGGTCGATCTGCACGCCTTCGATCTGGACAGCAAGGGCAAGAAGGACCTGCGTTACACCTGGAATCGCGGCCAGCGCGACGGCCTGGCCATCGAGTTCCACGCGCCGGGTGAAGCCCCCCTCGACGAACTCAAGGCCATCTCCGACGTCTGGCTGGAAAGCAAGCAGGTGCGCGAGAAGGGCTTTTCCCTGGGCCGCTTCGATCCGGATTATCTAAGTCACTTCCGCATCGCCGTGGTTCGCTTCCAGGGCCGGGCGGTGGCCTTCGCCAACCTGTTGGAGACCGAGCGCCCGGACCTGGCCAGCATCGACCTGATGCGGGTCACCGCGGATGCGCCCAAGCAGACCATGGAATTCCTGATGCTCGGGCTCATCCTGCACTTCAAGGCCGCCGGCTTCGCCCGCTTCTCCCTCGGCATGGTGCCCCTGGCCGGCCTGCATCCCCGTCGCGGCGCGCCGATCACCCAGCGCCTCGGCGCCATGGTGTTCCGGCGCGGCGAACAGTTCTACAACTTCCAGGGACTGCGTCGGTTCAAGGACAAGTTCGACCCCGAATGGGAGCCACGCTACATGGCCGTCCCGGCAGGCCTGGACCCTCTGGTCGCCTTCGCCGACACTGCTGCCCTAATCGCCGGGGGTTACACCGGCCTGGTCAAACGTTGAGATCCCTATGCTGAAACGCGTACTCGCGGTACTGCTCGTCATCCTGCTGATCGCCGTGGGCCTCGGCTGGTGGTGGTTCCATCGCTGGCCGTCGGCGCCGCTGGTGAGGGTCGAGGCGCAGCCGGATGGCCGCCTGCTGACCATGGCGGCGCCCAAGGGCGAGCCCCATTCGCGGGTAGTCCTGGCCACCCCGCCCGACCTGCAACTGTCCGACGCCGATCTGCTCGGCCTCGCCACCAACACCGGTGCCGAGATCGTGCAGTACGAGGTCAAGGTGCTCAACAGTTGCCAGGCCCAGGCCGACGACTTCGCCAGCGCCACCAAGCAGCTGAGTGGCGCGCCCACGTTCGTCGGGGGCATCGGCCCCGGCGCCGCGCGTGCCTGGCGCTGGCTGGCGGCCCAGAGCGATGCCAAGGCCGCCGCCCTCAGCGTCGGCTTCAATCTGGACACCCTGGACTGCCCGGACGCCCTGCCGTCCAAGGCGCCGGCGGGCCAGTGGCACATCGCCTGGAACGACCACCCCACCGACGAGTCGGCCATCTTCGTGCGGCAGCAGAGCAATGCCGACCTGACCATCGCCGACTACGGCACGGCCCTGCCGGTGGTGCTGCGCGAGCAATTGAAGACGCGGTTGCTGGGCCAGCACAACGACATCCCGACCATCGAGATGCCGGCCGATCCGGACGTCAAGCCCGGCCACCCGGACATCGTCACCATCTTCTACTCGGGTGACGGCGGCTGGCGCGACATCGATCGTCTCTCGGCGCAGGCCATGAACGAGGCCGGCTACCCGGTAGTGGGGGTCGACGCCCTGCGCTACTTCTGGCAACACAAGAGCCCGGAACAGGTCGCGGCCGATCTCACCAACCTGATGCAGCAATATCGCGAAAAGTGGGGTGCCAAGCACTTCGTGCTGGCTGGCTACTCCTTCGGTGCCGACATTCTGCCCGCGGTCTACAATCGCCTGCCCAAGGCCGACCAGGACCAGGTTTCGACCCTGTTGTTGCTGGCGTTCAGTCGCAAGAGCAATTTCGAGATCGCCGTGGAAGGCTGGCTCGGCAAGCCGGGCGACGAGGCCGACACCCTGCCGGAAACCAGCAAGATCCCGGCGGGCAAGTTGTATTGCGTCTACGGCGAGGAAGAGAAAGACGACAGTGGCTGCACCCAGCCGGGCCAGCCCGGCGAGAAGCTGGCCCGCCCGGGCGGCCACCACTTCGACGAGAACTACGACAATCTGGCCGATTTCATGGTCAAGGCCATCGAGGCCCGTACGCCGCAATAGCGTATCCCGTCCGGGCCCACGGGCCCGGACGAACGGCTGGAACAACCGGGCGGTGCCCGGCGGTCTATGGCTGCAACAGCCACGGAGACCCGTCATGACCACACCTCTTTCCGCCGACGCCGCCAGCAAGATCCTGGTGGATGCCTTCCAACCCCTGGGCTGCGTGGTGTCCTCCGGCGCGGACGGCCACGACCTCGCCCTGGGCGTGGTCGACGCCAGGGGCAGGACCCTCTACACCGAAGAGCAGCTGAGCGAAGCCGACTACCGTGATCCGCTGCGCCTGGCTGGCTACATCGGCATGGTGCGCGGCGAACTGGAAAGCCGTGGCCAGACGCTGGACAGCTGGCAGATGCCCTTCATCACCGATCCCGACGCCCTGCCCCCGCCCGCCGTCAACTGACGGCGGGTGCTCGCCACCCCCGACATGAAAAAGGCTCCCTCGGGAGCCTCTTTCATGACGGGACCGATCAGATCTCGACCTGGGTACCCAGCTCGATCACCCGATTCACCGGTAGCTTGAAGAACCTCAGATTGCCATTGGCGTTCTTCATCAGGAACACGAAGAGATTCTCCCGCCAGGGCGCCATACCCAGGCGCTTGGAAGCGATCACCGTCTCCCGGCTGAGGAAATAGGTGGTACGCATCGGCGTGAAGTCCAGTCCCTGATGCGGGCAATGGCTGAGCGCCAGGGGGATGTCGGGTTCGTCCATGAAGCCATAGTGCAGCACCACCCGGAAGAAGCCGTCGCCGAAGTCCTCGACCTCCATGCGCTCTCCCCGCGATACCCGCGGACGGTCCTCGTAGCGCACCGTCAGCAACACCACCTGCTCGTGCAGCACCTGGTTGTGCAACAGGTTGTGCAGCATGGCATGGGGCACCACGTCGGTCCGCGCGGTGAGGAACACCGCGGTACCCTTGGCGCGGAACGGCGGCTGGGCGCGGATGCTGCTGATGAAGATCGGCAGTGGCAGCGCGCCGTCGTCCAGACGATCGACCACCAGTTGCCGGCCACGCTTCCAGGTGGTCAACAGGATGAAGATGATGATACCGGCGATCACCGGGAAGGAGCCGCCGGAAAAGATCTTCGGCGCGTTGGCGGAGAAGTAGAGCAGGTCCACCAGCAGGAAGCCGATCAGCAACGGGACCATGACCCAGCGCGGCCACTTCCACAGCAGCAGGATCACCGCAGACACCAGGCAGCTGGTGATCAGCATGGTGCCGGTCACGGCCACCCCGTAGGCTTCGGCCAAGTTGGCAGAGGACTGGAAGGTGAGGATCAGGAAGATCACCCCCAGCATCAGCGTCCAGTTCATCAGCGGGATGTAGATCTGCCCCTGCTCTTGGCTGGAGGTGTGCTGGATCTGCATGCGCGGGATATAGCCCAGTTGGATGGCCTGGCGGGTCATGGAGAAGGCCCCGGTGATCACCGCCTGGGAAGCGATGACGGTCGCCAGGGTGGCCAGCCCGATCATCGGCAGCAGCAGCCATTCCGGTGCCAGCAGATAGAAGGGATTGCGCACGGCGGAAGGATCGGCCAGCAGCAGCGCGCCCTGACCGAAGTAGTTGAGTACCAGCCCTGGGAGCACCAGCAGCAGCCAGGCACGGGCGATGGGCTTGCGGCCGAAGTGCCCCATGTCGGCATAGAGCGCCTCGGCACCGGTCAGCGCCAGTACCGCCGCACCGAGCACGATGAAGCCGCTCACCGGATTGCTGGCGAAGAACTCCACCGCCCAATAGGGGTTGAAAGCCTTGAGCACCTCGGGTTGCTGGACGATGCCGTAGACGCCAAGGGCGCCGAGCGAGGTGAACCAGAGCACCATGACCGGTCCGAAGAACTTGCCGATGGTGGCGGTACCGCGCTTCTGGATCGCGAAGATGCCCACCAGGATGATCAGCGAGATGGGTACGACCCAGGCCTCGAGGCCGTCGAAGGCCAGTTCCAGGCCTTCCACCGCCGAGAGCACCGAGACCGCCGGCGTGATCATGCTGTCGCCATAGAACAACGCCGCGCCGAACAGCCCCAGCAGCACCAGGGTAGTGGCCAGGCGTGGCGAGCCCTGCGCCGCACGCCGCGCGAGCGCGGTGAGCGCCATGATCCCACCCTCGCCCTGGTTGTCGGCGCGCATCACGAAGGTGATGTACTTGAGGGTGACCACCCAGATCAGCGACCAGAAGATCAACGACAGGATGCCCAGCACGCTGTCATGATTCAGCGCCAGGCCATAGTGCGGCGAGAAGACTTCCTTGAGCGTATATAAAGGACTGGTCCCGATGTCGCCGTACACCACGCCGGTCGCGAGAACGATCATTCCCAGTGCCGAAGGGGCTTTACCACCGTGCTCGTGTTCCGGACGGCTCATGCAGGGCTCCTAGAGTCGAAAATCGGCGCATCCTGCGCCGAAGCGGCGCCGGGATCAAGTTGAAAAGACCGAGGGCGAGGCGCCAGTAACCTCTCAGCAGCGCACCTCACGCTCCATAGACTCTTCGGTCGGCAAAAAGCTCTGCGCCGTCGCCAGCGGCTACATACCCCTTCCAAGCAACGGCAGAGATGGCTAGAATCGCGCGTTTTTTGATCAAGGCGCCTCCTGAGCGCCCGCCGAGGTTAGCCCATGTCCATCCAAACGTCCGCCCCCAAGGTCGGCTTCGTCAGCCTCGGCTGCCCCAAGGCCACCGTTGACTCCGAGCGCATCCTCACCCAGCTGCGCATGGAAGGCTACGAAATCGTACCGACCTACGAAGACGCCGACGTGGTGGTGGTGAACACCTGCGGCTTCATCGACAGCGCCAAGGCCGAGTCCCTGGATGCCATCGGCGAGGCCATCGCCGAGAACGGCAAGGTGATCGTCACCGGCTGCATGGGCGTGGACGAAGGCAACATCCGCGGCGTGCACCCCAGCGTGCTGGCGGTGACCGGTCCGCAGCAGTACGAGCAGGTGGTCAATGCCGTCCATGAAGTGGTGCCGCCGCACGTCGAGCACAATCCGCTGATCGACCTGGTGCCGCCCCAGGGCATCAAGCTGACCCCGCGCCACTACGCCTACCTGAAGATTTCCGAAGGCTGCAACCACAGCTGCAGCTTCTGCATCATCCCCTCCATGCGCGGCAAGCTGGTCAGCCGCCCGGTGGGTGACGTGCTGTCCGAGGCCGAACGCCTGGTCAAGGCCGGCGTCAAGGAGCTGCTGGTGATCTCCCAGGACACCAGCGCCTACGGCGTGGACCTCAAGTACAAGCTGGATTTCTGGAACGGCCAGCCGGTCAAGACGCGCATGCTGGAACTCTGCGAGGCGCTGTCGGGCATGGGTGTCTGGGTGCGCCTGCACTACGTCTACCCCTACCCCAACGTCGATGACGTCATCCCGCTGATGGCCGCTGGCAAGCTGCTGCCCTACCTGGACATCCCCTTCCAGCACGCCAGCCCCAAGGTACTCAAGTCCATGAAGCGCCCGGCGTTCGAGGACAAGACCCTGGCGCGCATCAAGCGCTGGCGGGAGATCTGCCCGGAGCTGACCATTCGTTCCACCTTCATCGTCGGCTTCCCCGGCGAGACCGAGGAAGACTTCCAGTACCTGCTGGACTGGCTCACCGAAGCCCAGCTGGATCGCGTCGGTTGCTTCCAGTATTCGCCGGTCGAGGGCGCACCGGCCAACGAACTGGGACTGGACCCGGTGCCGGACGAGGTCAAGCAGGACCGCTGGGAGCGCTTCATGGCGCATCAGCAGGCCATTTCCGCGGCGCGCCTGCAGCTGAAGATCGGTCGCGAGATCGAGGTGCTGATCGACGAGGTCGACGAGCAGGGCGCCATCGGTCGTTCCTATGCCGATGCCCCGGAAATCGACGGCAACGTCTATGTCGACAGCGCGACGCCGCTGCAACCCGGTGACAAGGTCCGGGTGCGCGTCACCGACGCCGACGAATACGATCTCTGGGCGGAAGCCGTCTAGTCGAGTAGCCGGTGGGTGCCGGGCACATGGGCGTGCCCGGCCGCATTGCACTGAGCGGTGATGGGAGACGGTGCCGCCGGCTGGCCGAGCTCGCGCAGGATGCCGCAGCGATCACCAGCCCCCTCCCCCTGGCACCGGTGGCGCAAGGTCACCAGTTGCTCGCGCAGTTGGTTCAGTTCGCGGATGCGGACTTCCACATGATGCAGGTGGGCGCCGATCAGGGCGTCGACCTGATCGCAGCCGGGCTCGCCGGTATCGCGCAACGCCAGCAGTGCCCTTATCTCTTCCAGGGTCATGTCCAGTGATCGGCAGTGGCGGATGAACACCAGCCGCTCGACGTGGCCCTCGTCGTAGCTGCGGTAGTTGCTGCTGTCGCGGGCCGCCGGACTGAGCAGGCCTTCCCGCTCGTAATAGCGAATGGTTTCGACGGCGCAGTCGCTATGCCTGGCCAGCTCGCCGATTCTCATGACCGTATCTCCCTCGATAGCCTCAACGGCGATAGCCTGACGGGAGCGGCGGCGACGATCAAGACGCTCATGGGGGTGGAGAGGTCGAGGCGGGATGTCGCGACGGGGGCGACGATAGCGGATAACGGATAACGGATAACGGATAACGGATAACGGATGAGGCGACGCCCTGGCGATGAGTGGATCGCCGAGGGCGTCGTGGCGAGCGCCAGTATCAGTTGGCGTTGTTCTGATAGAGCGCGGAGGTCCGTGCCGGGTGTTCGGACTGGAACTGGGCCTGAGCATTGGCGCGGATCGACTTGCTGGACACATCGCGGCTGGCGGCGGATGCCGTGCCGGACAGCAGGCCCATGCAGACGATGGCGACGAGGGCCTGGATACCTACGACTTTCATAGCGAATACCTCTTGGCTGTGCTGTTTCGATAGATACAGCGTACTCCCTGTACCAATTCGCTAAAAAGTGACGTTCGCGAGAGTGATCTTTACCTTATAGGAAAAGATATTCGTGATTTTCTTAAGCGTTTCGTCGGCTCAGCCTGCTTCAGCAATGGCCCGATCGAGGATCACTCCAACTCACTCAGATGTTTTTCCAGGCCCATGGGGCCGCCCGCCCCGACGCCGGTCATGTAGAAGAAACCGTAGTCCTCCAGATACACCCAGCGGCTCCGCGGCCCGTCGCCGGCGCCTCCGTGTCGGCAATCGAGAGTCTTGGCACGACCGCTCAAGGTCGCCAGTACCTGGCGAGCATCGCTTTCGCCCGTGACGTTGCAGGACACCTTGATCTCCCGTCGCTCGGATTGTTTCAGGGTGCCAGTCAGCGCCTGCCGTGCCTGGTAGCCGACCTGACTGCCGACGGCCAGGGTGCGCCAGTCGCCCGTGACGTTCAGTTGCTCGAGGATAGCGACCTCCTCGACCGGCAGACTGCCGTTGTCGACCCGGGTACGGCGCACCAGGTCGAGCAGACCGCGCCAATTGAGCGCATCCACCCGCGCCAGCTTGCCCGCGGCGGTCAGTTGCAGCAGGCCCGACGTACCCGCCGCCTTGACCTGGACCTCCTCCCGATAGGGATGCGTCTGGCCGTCGTAGCGGCTTTCCCCCTCCTCCACGTAGCGCTGCACCCCGCTTCGTCCGGAGGGCAGAGCCAGGCTCTGGAGTGCCTGCAGCGGCTGCGGCTGGACGGCGGGCAACTCGGCCGGCGGCGCTGCGACGGCAGGCGCTGCGGCCGATGCGCTGACAGCCCGGGACCGCGGCGCGGCGAGCAGGGCGTCACGGCGATCGCAGGCAGTCTCCAAGAGGGTACGGCGGTCCACCGGCGCAACGGCGAAGGCCTCCTGGGTCAGCTTCGCCGACTCGCCGTCGGTGATCAGCCCGCCGTCATCGAGACCGTAACGGGCGAGCAGGACGTACCGCCGCGCGGTGCAGTCCGCGGCGAGGGATTCACGCCATAGGCGCACGGGCGCGCCATAGCCTGGTGTCCGGATCGTCGCGGCCAGTTGTTGGCCACCCCAGAAGCGGCGGATCCCGCCGGCATCCACCAGGCTGTTGCGGTCCAGTACCAGGGCATCGCCCCCGGGCGCCGCAGCCAGGGTGCGCCAATCGGTACTGGCCGGCTGCGCACAGAGCGCCTGCACCTCGGGATTGGCCTTGAGGACCGCCACCTTGGCGGCGCTCAGGGACAGCGGCGCGGCGTAGCCATTCACCCGACCGGGATAGACCCGCTGGGCACCGTCCAGATAGAGCAGCCGGGCATCGTCCCGGGTGCAGTCGAGGGCCACCAGGGCGCTGCCACCATCCGGCAGGGCCAGCGCCAGCTGCAGGCGCGAGCCCTCGCGCAAGGCGCTCCCGGCGACCACCGGCCGGGTGAAGAGACCCTCGGCATCCGGGGCGGTTTCGGGTGGCGGCGGGGTGGCGCAGCCAGCCAATAGGGCGAACAGACAGCAGGGGGAAAGACGGCTCGGGGTCATGGGTCCTCTCGGCAGGGACCGCGACGGAAGTCGCGAACAGCAAATTGGCCTGAACGAAATGCGTCTGGCGCGGATCAATAGAGGAAGCATGCCGTTTGGCATGACCTCTCCCGTTACCACAACACGAGGTGCATTCATGAATACCGATCAAATCATAGGCAATGCCAAGGACGCCACCGGTAAGGTCCAGGACAGCTTCGGCGCCGCGACCGGCAATGCCGACTGGCAAGCCGAGGGCAAGGCCCGGCAACTGGAAGGCAAGCTGCAGCAGCAGTATGGCCAGGCCATCGACACCGCACGCAATGTGACCGCCGACAAGCCCTTCACCGCCCTGGCCGTCGCCGGTGGTATCGGCTTCGTGCTCGGCGTACTGCTTTCGCGCTCCTGATCGGGGAGTCGCAGGGCTGGCAGCGATGCCAGCCCTCAATGCAAAAGGCCTGCATGAGCAGGCCTTTTGCATTGAGGGCGCTCACTCGCCGGCGATCACGAGGTGCCGGCGCACGCTGTCGACGATCTCGCCGATGTTGAAGGGCTTCTGAAAGACGGCATCGAACAGCTCGGCGCTTTCTTGGGCCAGATGTGCCTGGGCGCCACTCATGAGGATGATGGGCAGGTGCTGCAGACCCTGGCGCTCGCGCAACGCCTCGGCGAGCTCGCGTCCGTTCATGACCGGCATCATGAAATCGGTGATGACCAATGACGGTAGCTCGCGATCGAAAACGTCCAGCGCCCGGCGCCCGTTGCTCGCCTTGACCACCATGTAGCCTTCGTCCTCGAGGGCGAAGGCCAGGATGTCCGCTATCAGGAATTCGTCGTCGACTACCAGTATCGTCGTCATGCGGAAACTCTCCCCTCCGACGCGATCATGGCTGCGCTGAGGGCATGGCTGAACCTGAGAGAACCTTCACCATGTCTTTGAACGCCTTTTTCAGTTCGATTCCCGAGCTGCCTATCACCAGTTCGCACAACGCCGGGTCGTAGAGACTGTCACGCACCTTGAGAATGGACAGGACCCTCTTTATCTCCGCCTCCGCCTCGACGAAGCGCAGCAGAATGAGATTGTCCACCATGCTGGAAAGTTCGGGTGCCGGGGCCGAGATGTCCGCGCCAAACACGTCGCGCAGTTCCCAGGTCGCTATCACTGTGACGCCTTGGGTCCGCAGCTCGTTCAGTAGGGCGCTGAAGTATTCGATGAGCCGTCCCTGCGGGATGGCGAAGCGGGCGATGGCGCCAAGACTGTCGATCACCAGGCGCTTGATGCCGTGTTGCTTGATCATCGCCAGCAACTGGTGGCCGACATCGTCGATGCGCAACTCGGTGGTGGGTTGCCAGTGCAGGTGCAGCGCACCCTCCTCCACGCGACCGGCCAGATCGAGGGCGAGGGAACCGGCCTTGAGATGCAGGCGCTCCGGTGGCTCGTAGAAGCCGAACATCAGGCCGGGCGCCTCGGGGTTGCAGGCGGCGAGGAAATTCAGGCACAGAGAGGTCTTGCCAGCGCCCGAAGGTCCGATCAACAGCGTCGTCGAACTCTCCGGCAGTCCCTTGTCGACCATGGCGTCCAGGGAGGCGATGCCACTGGTGACCCGGGCATTGCTCACTCGGTACGTCGCGCTCGCCGAGGGGTCGCGATAAAGGGTCTCCAGGCGGGGGAAGACGGTGATGCCCGCCTCGGAGATGGTGAATTCATGGAAGCCCGGCAGGGCACCACTGCCCCGGGTCTTGCGCAACGCCAGGCGGCGGATGCTACGACTGCCGATCTCTTCCTCGTGCAGGTCCAGCACACCGTCGACCATGGTGTGCTCGGGACTGCCGTCTTCCAGGCGGGCGCTGGTGAGGAAGATCACGGTGCAGCCGGCGAAGGCCGCATGGCCCTGGAGTTCGGCGATGAATTTCTTGGTATCGATGGGTGTCTCGGCGCGCGAGCGGGCGTTGAGCAGGCCATCTACCACCAGCAGGCTCGCCTTCTGCCGACTGATTTCCCGACGCAGCAGGCGGACCACTTCGTCCAGCCCCTCGCCTTCCATGGTATCGAAGGCGCTGAGGTACTGGACCTGATCGCCGATGCAGGAGCGATCGAAGAAATCCAGCGTGGAGAAGAACTGGAACATCCGCTCGTGGGTTTCCGACAGCATGGTGGCGAAGAGCACCCTGCCGCCGTTACGTACGTGGTTGAAGGCGATCTGGTTGGCCATGATCGATTTGCCGGAGCCCGGCCGACCCTGGATGACATAGGACGCGCCTGCGACGAGACCTCCCTTCAAGATCTCATCCAGCCCCTGGATACCGGTTACGACGCGCTCGAGTCGATTCAAGAACGATGCCTCAACTATAAGATGTGTCTGGACGCCCAGCGGAGGGGCGCCCGGTCCTTCGCAGGCAAGAGCCTATAAGCGTACCGCGGAAATAGCCAGCTAGAGGGATCGATCTCAACCGCGCTTGCGGATCAGACCCTCCTGGGCGACCGACGCCACCAGCTTGCCGGTCCGGTCGTAGATGCTGCCACGGCACAGACCACGGGCGCCGCCCGCCCAGGGGCTGTCGATGGCATACAGCAGCCAGTCGTCCAGGCGGAAGTCGCGATGGAACCAGACGGCATGATCCAGGCTGGCGATCTGCAACGAGCGATCCCAGAAACTGGTGCCATGGGGCAGCAACGAGCTGGGCAGCAGGTTGAAGTCCGAGGCGTAGGCCAACAGGTAGCGATGCAGGGCCGGCTGGTCGGGCAGGTCGCCGGTGGCGCGGAACCAGACGTGGCGGACCGGCTCGCTCGGCTCGGGCTGGAAAGGATCGGTGAAGATCACTGGCCGCATCTCGATCGGCCGTGGCCCCAGCAGCTTGTCGCGCAGCGGCGCGGGGATCAACTCGGCATAGCGTTGGGCATGGGCGATCTCCGATTGCAGGGTCTCGGGTGCGGGCACGTCCGGCATGCTGGTCTGATGCTCGAAGCCGGGCTCCTCCATATGGAAGGACGCGCTGCAGAAGAAGATCGGCTGCTCGCCCTGGAAGGCGGTGACGCGACGGGTGGAGAAGCTGCCGCCATCGCGGATGCGATCCACCTGATAGGTGACCGGCGCCACGGCGGAGCCGGCGCGCAGGAAATAGCCGTGCAGGGAATGCACGCCACGCTCCACCGCCACGGTCTGGCTCGCCGCCGACAGCGCCTGGCCCAGTACCTGCCCACCGAAGAGCTGCGGGAAGCCGAGGTCCTGGCTACCGCCCCGATACAGGTCGGGAGCCAGGGATTCGAGGGTCAGCAGATCGACCAGGTTGTCCAGCACCTTGCTCATGGGGAGGGTTCCTTGACAGAGAGCACTCATCATACGCAAACCGGTCGCATCCTGGGCGGTGTCCCCGTCTCGGGACACTGACGTCATCGTATGACGACGATTGGTGGAGCTTGTGGGCACATTAGCGGTCACAATGAGGGTATCGCTGTCCCATCGCAGGCTTCCCTCCATGACCGAAACCTCAGCCACTTCCGCTTCCGCTCCATCCGCGGCTTCGCCGATCGCGGAGCTGGGCAAGGGTCTTGGACACAACGACGTCTTCTTCGCCGCGGTGAAGAAGACCCGGATGCCGATGATCGTGACGGACCCGCATCAGCCGGACAATCCCATCATCTTCGCCAACGAGGCGTTCCTGCGTACCACCGGCTACGCGCTGGACGAGGTGATGGGCCGCAATTGCCGCTTCCTCCAGGGCCCCGACACCCGCCCGGAACAGCTCGCCGAGATCCGCCAGGCGCTCCACGAGCAGCGTGACTGCAATGTCGAGCTGCTCAACTATCGCAAGGATGGCACCACCTTCTGGAATGCGCTGTTCATCTCGCCGGTGCTCGATCCCCAGGGGGAGCTGATCTACTACTTCGCCTCCCAGCTGGACGTCTCCCGGCGGCGCGATGCCGAAGACGCCTTGCGCCAGGCACAGAAGATGGAAGCGCTCGGCCAACTCACCGGCGGCATCGCCCATGACTTCAACAACCTGCTCCAGGTGATGGTCGGCTATTTGGACATTCTCAGGATCAACCTGGATCGTCCCGAGCTGGATCGCGACAAGGCCAGACGCCACGTCGACAACACCCGGGACGCGGTGAATCGTGCGGCGACCCTGACCCAGCAGCTGCTCGCCTTCGCGCGCAAGCAACGCCTGACCGGTCGCGACGTCGATCTGAACAAGCTCATCGAAGCTCGGCAGGGACGCCTGACCCACGCCCTGGGGACGCCCTTCCGCTTCATTCTCCGCCTTGCGCCGGCCCTGTGGAATTGCCGTCTGGACCCGATCCAGCTGGAAACGGCGCTGCTGAACATCGTCGACAATGCCCGGCTGGCGATGCTCGAACGCGGCACTGGCACCCTCACCCTGGAAACCCTCAACGTGGAGGTCACCGGCCAGGACCTGGCCCATGGTGGCCTGGCGCAGGGGCACTATGTCTGCATCGCCCTGACCGACACCGGTTGCGGGATGTCGACCGACATCCTGGGGCGCGCCCTGGACCCCTTCTTCACCACGCGCGAGGAGGGCCAGGGCAGCGGTCTCGGACTATCCATGGTCTACGGCTTCCTCAAGCAGTCGGGCGGGCTGGTCCGGCTCTACTCCGAAGAGGGCGTCGGCACCTCGGTACGGCTCTATTTTCCGGTCTCGGCGGACGAAGTACGCGAACAGCCGACGCCCCCGGCAGCGCCGGCCGAGGACGTCGGCGGCTCGGAAAGCATCCTGGTGGTGGACGACCGTCCCGATGTCGCCGCCCTGGCCCAGGCGATTCTCGAAGAAGCGGGCTATCAGGTGTACGTCGCCCATAACGGCCAGCAGGCGCTGGACCTGCTGGCGCGGGAGACCTCCATCGACCTGCTGTTCAGCGACCTGATCATGCCGGGCGGCATGAACGGGGTGGTGCTGGCCAAGGAGGCGCAACGTCGCCAGCCGGACCTGCGTATCCTGCTCACCACCGGCTACGCCAACAACGCGCTGGAACTCGACGAAGGCAACGGCGAGCGCTTTCCCATTCTCAACAAGCCCTATGGCCGCCAGGACCTGACCCGCTCGATCCGCCACATGCTGGATGCCACCCGCCCATGAACGAGGAGGCCCTGGAACGCGAACCGACCAGCTGCGACACCGGGCAGGACGGACCGGTCGACCTCCAGAGTTTCCTGGCCTGCCTCGAGCGGGTGGGCAAGAGCCCCGAACAGGTGTCGGTGCATCACCTGATCGACGCCATCGGCAGCCGCTCCTTCGGCCCCATGATCCTCCTCCCGGGCGTGCTGGCCATCTCGCCGCTCACCGGTATCCCGGGTATCGCCACGGCCATCGCCGTCTTCGTGATGCTGGTCAGTGGCCAGCTGCTGCTCGGACGCGACCATTTCTGGCTGCCCCGCTGGGTGCTGGAGCGCAACGTCTCGCGGCGCAAGCTGCGCAAGTCGCTCCGACTGTTGCAGAAACCCGCCCGTTGGGTGGACAAGGTGGTCAAGTCACGCATGCGGGTGCTCACCTCGCGGCCGGCGCACTTCGTCACCGCCCTGCTCTGCATCCTGATCGCGGCGACCATGCCGGTGCTGGATCTGGTGCCCTTCGCCAACACCACGGCGGGACTGGCGCTGACCTCCTTCGCCCTGTCGCTGATCGCCCGCGACGGCCTGCTTTTCCTGCTGGCGCTGGGCTTCTGCACCGGTATCGTCTGGTTCATCCTGGAGTTGCTGGTGCTTTGAGCACACGTCTGCCGCTCGTCTACCACGAGGACTACAGTCCACCCTTCCCTGCCAGCCATCGCTTTCCGATGGAGAAATTCCGCCTGCTACACGAACACCTGGGCGAAAGCGGCATCCTGGGCGCGGACAATTGGCACCGCCCCGAACCCTGCCCGGACGAGCTGCTCGCCCTGGCCCACGCCCCTGACTACATCCGCGCCTTCCAGGCCGGCGAACTGGCGCCGCCCCTGCAGCGCCAACTGGGGCTGCCCTGGAGCGAGCCGCTGGTGCGCCGGACCATCCGCGCCGTGGGCGGCTCCCTGCTGACCCTGGAGCTGGCCCTGCGCCATGGCCTGGCCTGTCATCTCGCCGGGGGCACCCACCATGCCCACCACGACTATCCGGCCGGCTTCTGCATCTTCAACGACCTGGCGATCCTGGCGCTATCGCTGCTGGAGAGCGGTCGGGCCGGGCGGGTACTGATCCTGGACTGCGACGTCCATCAGGGCGATGGCACGGCGCGTATCCTCGCCGGGGTACCGGACGCCATCACCGTCTCTCTGCATTGCGCCACCAACTATCCGGCACGCAAGGCGGAGAGCGACTGGGACATTCCCCTGCCGCGCGGCCTGGACGATGCCGGTTACCTGCGGGTGCTCGACGACGCCTTGAGCTACCTGTTGCCCTTCTACCAACCGGACGTCGTGCTCTACGACGCCGGCGTGGACGTCCATCGCGACGACGCCCTGGGCTATCTCGACCTCAGCGACGCCGGCCTCGCCGCCCGCGACGGCTTCGTCTTGCGGCGCTGCCTGGCGGCGGATATACCGGTGGCCGGGGTGATCGGCGGTGGCTATTCGACCGATCGCGCGGCCCTGGCCCGCCGCCACGGCATCCTCCACCACACTGCGACCCAGGTCTGGCAGGAGCTGGGCCTGGACTGAACGGGAGTTTCCATGAGCAAGACCGCCAAACCTGCCGAATCCAGCCAGGCCCGCCTGGCCGTGCTGATCGACGCCGACAACGCGCCGGCCGCCATCGTCGACGGCCTCATGGCCGAGATCGCCCGCTTCGGCGTGGCCAGCGTCAAGCGCATCTATGGCGACTGGACCCAACCCCAGCTGAACAGCTGGAAAAAGGTACTGCTGGATCATTCCATCCAGCCGGTGCAGCAATTCGGTTACACCAAGGGCAAGAACGCCACCGACAGCGCCCTGATCATCGATGCCATGGACCTGCTCTACACCCGCCGCTTCGACGGCTTCTGTCTGGTGTCCAGCGACAGTGACTTCACCCGGCTGGCCGCGCGACTGCGTGAGGAGGGGCTGACGGTCTATGGTTTCGGCGAGGAAAAGACACCTGATCCCTTCGTTTCCGCCTGCGACCGTTTCATCTACACCGAGATCCTCAGGTCCAAGCCGCGCGAGGAGGGACGCGAGGCGGTGGCCGCCGAGAAGACCACCACGAGCAGCCGGGGCAAGCCCAAACTGAGCACCATCCTCAAGCTGATCGAACAGGCGGTCGAAGACGCCTCCGACGAAGGCGGCTGGGCCAATCTCGGGCTGGTCGGCACCAACCTCGGCAAGGTCCGTCCCGATTTCGACGCCCGGCTCTACGGCCATCGCAAGTTCAGTGGCCTGGTGAAGGCCCACGGCGACCGCTTCGAGGTGCAGGAGCGCGATCCGGCCGATGGCAGTGCCGGCAAGGCGGTCTATATCCGCAATCGTTGACGCCGCTGCGCCTGCCCGGCTCTGGTCCGGGCAAAAGCGCCGAAAATCTTCGAACGGTGGCCATCCTGCGGCCATACCACCGGTCAGACGGCGTGGAACCCCACGACTGACGGCAGCCTCCACCCTAGGGTGAACGCAGCCTAACGGAGACCGCCATGCGAGCCTTGACCTACCACGGTGCCCACGATGTCCGCGTCGATACCGTGCCCGATCCGAGCATCCAGGATGCCGACGACATCGTCCTGCGGGTGACCGCCACGGCCATCTGCGGTTCGGACCTGCACCTGTATCGCGGCAAGATTCCCACCGTCGAGCACGGTGACATCTTCGGCCACGAATTCATGGGAATCGTCGAAGAGACCGGCTCGGCGGTCACCGCCGTGCAGAAAGGCGACCGGGTGGTGATTCCCTTCGTCATCGCCTGTGGCAGCTGCTTCTTCTGCAACCAGGATCTCTACGCCGCCTGCGAGACCACCAATACCGGGCGTGGCGCCATCCTCAACAAGAAGCAGATTCCACCGGGCGCGGCGCTGTTCGGCTTCAGCCATCTCTACGGCGGCGTGCCCGGCGGCCAGGCCGAGTACGTGCGGGTGCCCAAGGCCAACACCGGCCCCTTCAAGGTGCCCGGCACCCTGGCCGACGAAAAGGTACTGTTCCTCTCCGACATCCTGCCCACCGCCTGGCAGGCGGTGCTCAACGCCGGCATCGGCCAGGGCTCCAGCATCGCCATCTACGGTGCCGGACCGGTCGGGTTGCTGTCGGCGGCCTGCGCCCGGATGCTCGGCGCCGAGCGCATCTTCATGGTCGATCACCACCCCTATCGCCTGGCCTACGCCCAGCGGACCTATGGCGTCATCCCGATCAACTTCGACGAGGACGATGATCCGGCCGCCACCATTATCGAGCAGACCCCGGGCAAGCGTGGGGTGGACGGCGTGGTGGATGCCGTGGGCTTCGAGGCCAAGGGCAGCACCACCGAGACCATCCTCGCCAACCTCAAGCTGGAAGGCAGCAGCGGCAAGGCCCTACGCCAGTGCATCGCTGCCGTGCGGCGCGGCGGCAGCGTCAGCGTGCCGGGGGTCTACGCCGGTTTCATCCACGGCTTCCTGTTCGGCGATGCCTTCGACAAGGGCCTGACCTTCAAGATGGGCCAGACCCACGTGCAACGCTATCTGCCGGAGCTGCTGGAACACATCGAGCGCGGCGACCTGGCGCCGGAAGCCATCATCACCCACCGGCTGTCCCTGGAGCAGGCGGTCGCGGGCTACAAGATCTTCGACAAGAAGCAGGAGGATTGCCGCAAGGTGATCCTCACGCCCGGGCGCACGGAGCCTGTGATTCCAGAGAAGCTGGAAGAACCTCTGGCAGCGCCGCTGGGGCAGGCCGGCGTGGTCTGATCACCTCGCGTACAATGGCGGTTTTCCGTTCTGCTGGATGCCGCCATGCCTCTCTCCTCTGCCATCGCCACCGCCGCTGTCATCGGGGGTGGCCCTGCTGGTCTGATGGCGGCGGAAACCCTGGCCGCTGCGGGCATTCCAGTAGATCTCTTCGATGCCATGCCCTCGGTTGGCCGCAAATTCCTGCTGGCTGGGGTGGGCGGCATGAACATCACCCATGCCGAGGGCCAGATCGCTTTCCGCCAGCGTTATCGCGAGCGTGAGGCGAGTGTCGGCGAGTGGCTCGATGGCTTCGACAGCGACGCCCTGCGTGCCTGGATCCATGAACTGGGGATCGAGACCTTCGTCGGCACCTCGGGGCGGGTCTTTCCCGCCGACATGAAGGCCGCGCCCCTGCTGCGCGCCTGGCTGCATCGCTTGCGTGACCAAGGCGTGCGTATCCATACCCGCAGCCGCTGGCTGGGTTGGAACCCTGACGGCAGCCTACGTCTGGCCACTCCGGAGGGTGAACGAGCCATCCAGCCACGGGCTTGCGTCCTGGCCTTGGGCGGTGGCAGCTGGCCGCGCCTGGGTTCGGATGGCGCCTGGCAAGCCTGGCTGGCTGAACGTGGCGTGGCATTACGGCCCCTGGAACCGGCCAACTGTGGCTTCGAGGTGGCCGGCTGGAGCGACTTCCTGAAAGAGCGCCACGCCGGTGCGCCGATCAAGCCCGCTGCTCTCGCCCTGCCTGGACTGCCGCCGCGCCAGGGTGAGTTCGTGCTGACCGATACGGGGATCGAAGGCAGTCTGGTCTATGCCCTGTCGGCAGAGATACGCGAAGCCATCGCCCGAGATGGCCAGGCGAATCTGACCCTGGACCTCGCCCCGCAGCGCGACCTCGTCGCTCTCGGTCGCGCCCTGGCCAGACCCCGGGGCAGCCAGTCCCTCGCCAGCCATTTGCGCCGCCACGCCGGGATCGATGGGGCCAAGGCCGCGCTATTGCGCGAGCTGGCACCGGCTGATGCCTTCCAGGACATGGCCCGGCTGGCCCAGGCGTGCAAGACCTTGCCTTTGACCCTGGTCCGACCACGCCCCCTTGCCGAGGCCATCAGCAGCGCCGGTGGCGTACCCCTGGAAGCCCTGGATGATGGGCTGATGCTAAGGCAACTGCCCGGCGTCTTCTGCGCTGGCGAGATGCTCGACTGGGAAGCCCCTACCGGCGGCTACCTGCTCACGGCCTGCTTCGCCAGTGGCCGCGCGGCAGGCCAGGGCGTACTGCGCTGGCTGGAGCAGCGCTAGCTCAGGCCGGGCGCTCGACGAACTCGGTGGCCACTGAGCCATCGGCATTGTGCTGGCGGATCACCGCCGGCCGCCCTTCCCCATCCAGCAGCACCTGGCCGATGCCCGCGCCGTTCCACAGCCGCTCGCCGGCGTCGCGCCGATCCGGCAGGCGCGGCTGCAGCTCCAGCTTGCGTCTCTTGGTGAAGCCGTTGAGCGGCGACCAGGGGGCGTAGAGCCAGCGGTTGAGCCGGTCAAGGGTCGCCAGCAGGCGCGGTGGAAATTCGTTCTTGATGCCGCTGCTGGTGATCTGCCAGAGCCGCGGCTCGCCGCGTCTATCGCGGATGCGGATGTCGTAGACGAAGGAATAGTGGACATCGCCCGAAAGCACCACGTAATTGCCCGGGGTGCGGCGGTGGCGAAAGATGTTGAGCATGGTCTTGGCCGCACCGGGATGGGCCATCCAGTTCTCGGCATCCACCATCAACGGCTGGCCGAACCAGGTGAAGATCCGCTGCACCGTCTCGATCAGCTTGACGCCGAACATGGGCGCCGCCGAGACGATCACCGCCGAGGGATGATCCAGCAGGTCCTGCTGCAGCTCGCAGAGGGCCTCCCAGTCCATCAGCCCCGAGGGATGCTCCAAGCGGCGCTCACTGCGCCAGCGGCGCGTGCGGGTATCCAGCACGATCAGCGGCGGTTCGGTCTTGAGTACGTAGTGCCAGCCCTGGAAGCGCAGGAGTTCGTCGATACAGGCATTCTGCGTGGGGCAATCCAGCCTGGCATCGGCGCCCGCCGTGGCCAGGAGCCGCTCGGTGACCGCCAGAGGTTCGGCCACCGACTCGGGCGCATTGCCCCAGGCCTGGCAGAGCAGATAGGCCAGCAGCGCATTACCGATGATCCGCCGGGAGAAGGGATGGCCGTAGGCGGTTTCCTCCCAGCGCGCGGAGAGGTTCCAGTCGTCGGTGACGTCGTGGTCGTCAAAGATCATCAGCGTCGGCACGTTGGCCAGGGCCCGAGCGGCCTGGGGTAACGTCGTGACGAATCCGTCGATGCAGCTCGACTCCCGGGCGTAGCGCTCGCGGTCCTGGTCGTCCAGCGCCGGCGGCACGACCTCGATCAGCGTCCAGGGCGTTGGCGACCAGCAGAGCAGGTAGAGCGCCAGCACCTCCGCCAGGGTCACCAGGTGGTTGTGGGCGTTGGTGGAGGTGAAGATCGGCTTTTCCACCCCACCGAAGAAACGCTCGCGCAGCGCCCGGTTGGACTTGAAGGCCGGTAGCAGGTCTTCGCGATGATAGAGGTTGGCGGCATGGGCCATCAGCGCTTCGCTATCCTCCACCACGGCCCCTTCGAGAAACTCGCCATACAGTCCGAGGCGGCGGATCAGTGCCTGCACGGCCAGCAGCATGGGACCGGCCACGTCGTCGGCGTAGACCTGATCGCCGGTGAGCAGCAAGACAGCGGGCCGTTCCTCGGCGGTGGCACAGCCCTGCAACAGCCGGTCGACCGCGACCAGGCCGTCCGCCGAGGCGTGATGAGGCTTGCGACAGGAGCCGTGGAGCAGATGGTCGTAGCGCTGCCGCAGGACGAAGCGCGGCAACTCCCCCTCGCCACTCAACAGGTGAGGTGCCCAGTCCCGCACGCCGCCGGCGGGCAGCTGCAGGTCATAGTGGATGAAGGTATCCACCGGCAATTCGGCGGCCGGCCGCACCTCGATCAACTGCAGATAGGCCCGCTCGCCCAGCCGCAGGCAGTGAACCTCGCACTGCACCGCCAGCTCGGTCATTCCCCGCCAAAGCTGCGGGACAGGCGCCGCGGCCGAGGTGGTCACCAGCCAGAGCAGCAACCGGGAGCCCTCCGTGCGCCGCAGCAGCGGGCCGGCCAATACCGGAGGCAAGGATGGCGTAGCGATCATGGATTCTCCTAGGGACGCACGACAGACCACTATGCCGCGCCGGGATTCAGCGCGCAGCCGCCGCTTGGCTACAAAGTTTGAGCGAGCGTCACAGTCGGCCTAGAATTCGCTCCCTTTTCGTCGCCTTCCGGGCCCGTCATGACCTTTGCCGACCTCGGCCTCATCGATCCGCTGCTGCAGGCGCTCACCGCCCTGGAGCACAGCTCCCCCACGCCCATCCAGCGCCAGGCGATCCCGGCGGTGCTCGCCGGCCGCGATCTGCTGGCCGCCGCCCAGACCGGCACCGGCAAGACCGGCGCCTTCGGACTGCCGCTGCTGCAGCGGCTGGTGCAGGAAGGACCGGCGGTGACCGCCAACCACATCCGCGCGCTGATCCTCACCCCCACCCGCGAGCTGGCCGAGCAGGTCCATGCCAGTCTGCGCGACTATGCCCAGCACCTGCCCCTGCGTACCGCCGTGGCCTACGGTGGCGTGAGCATCAATCCGCAGATGATGAAGCTGCGCAAGGGCGTGGACGTGCTGGTGGCGACGCCGGGCCGGCTGCTCGACCTGTTCAACCAGAACGCCGTGCGCTTCGACCAGGTGCAACTGCTGGTGCTGGACGAGGCCGACCGCATGCTCGACCTGGGCTTTTCCCGGCAACTGGGCGAGCTGTTCGTCATGCTGCCACGCAAGCGCCAGACCCTGCTGTTCTCGGCGACCTTCTCCGACGCCGTGCGCCAATTGGCCGCCCCGGTGCTGCGCGATCCCCAGACTATCGACGTCAGTCCGCGCAACACCGCTGCGGTCACCGTCAAGCAGTGGGTGGTGCCGGTCGACAAGAAGCGCAAGACCGAACTCTTCCTGCACCTCTATCGCAGCGGTCGCCATGGCCAGGTGCTGGTGTTCGCCAAGACCCGCAAGGGCGTCGAGCAACTGGTGGAAGCCCTGCAGGCCGAGGGCCTGGCCGCCGAGTCCATCCATGGCGACAAGCCCCAGCCCGCCCGGCTGCGCTCCCTCGCCCGCTTCAAGGCCGGCGAGGCGGACATCCTGGTGGCCACCGACGTCGCCGCCCGCGGCCTGGACATCCAGGACCTGCCGCTGGTGGTCAACCTGGACCTGCCCATCGTCGCCGAGGACTATGTCCACCGCATCGGCCGGACCGGCCGCGCCGGCAACCAGGGCCAGGCGGTGTCCCTGGTCTGCGCCGATGAAGTGGAGCAGCTGGCGGCCATCGAGACCCTGATCGGCCAGATCCTCATGCGCCGCGACGAGCCGGACTTCATCCCCGACCATCGCGTGCCCCAGACGGGCCCCGGCGGCCTGGTGATGAAGAAACCCAAGAAGCCGAAGAAACCCAAGGTGGGCGGTCCGGTATCGGACAAGCCCCTGGGTCGCTGGGTGGAAGACGGCAAGCCCAAGGTCAAATCGGTGCGCAAGGCGCCGGGTTTCGGCAAGGCGCGCAAGAAGCCGTAAGTCAGGGCTCCGTAGCCTGGAAAACCGCGCAGCGTTTTCCGGGGGCGGCCTTGCGACTTGTCTTAGGGAGCTAGCGCCGTGATCACACCACGCGCTGATCGCGGCCATGGGCCGCTCCTACAGGTACGGATCATTTTGTAGGAGCGGCCCATGGCCACGATACAACTTCGAGGGGTGGAAAAGGCTGTGCCGTTTTCCACCCTTGGCGTCGCTTACTCTGCCAAGCGCCAGGTGGTGCCGCCCTTGCCGTCTTCCAGTACCACGCCCAGGGCGGTGAGCTGGTCACGGATGCGGTCGGATTCCGCCCAGTTCTTTTCTGCACGAGCAGCGAGACGGGCCTGGATCAGCGCCTCGACCTCGGCCGCATCCACCCGGCCCGCCGCATCGGCGCGGAGGAAGGCTTCCGGCTCCAACTGCAGCACGCCCAGCACCTCGCCCAACTCGCGCAGCCGCCCGGCCAGGCCAGCCGCCGCGGCCGGATCGCTCTCGCGCAGGCGGTTGATCTCACGGGCCAACTCGAACAGCACGCCACAGGCACCGGCGGTGTTGAAGTCGTCGTCCATGCACTGGGCGAAGCGTTCGGCGTAGCCCTCACCACCCTGGGCCGGCGCCTGGGGCAGTCCCTTGAGCGCATGGTAGAAGCGCTCAAGGGCACCCTTGGCTTCACGCAGGTTGTCTTCCGAATAGTTGATCGGACTGCGGTAGTGGCTGGCGATCAACAGGTAGCGCACCACCTCGGGGTGGTACTTCTCCAGCACCTCGCGCAGGGTGAAGAAGTTGCCCAGGGACTTGGACATCTTCTCGCCATTGATGGTGATCATCCCGCAATGCAGCCAGGCATTGGCGTAGGTCTTGCCGGTGGCCGCCTCGCTCTGGGCGATCTCGTTCTCGTGATGCGGGAATTCCAGGTCGTTGCCGCCGCCATGGATGTCGAAAGTCTCCCCCAGGCAGCAGGTGGACATCACCGAGCACTCGATGTGCCAGCCCGGCCGACCCTCGCCCCAGGGCGACGGCCAGCTCGGCTCGCCCGGCTTGGCGGCCTTCCACAGCACGAAGTCCAGCGGATCTTCCTTGGCCTCGCCCGGCTCGATGCGCGCGCCGATGCGCAGGTCTTCGACGCGCCGCCGCGACAGCTTGCCGTAGCCGGCGAAGCGATTGACCCGGTAGTAGACGTCGCCATTGCCTGCGGCATAGGCGTAACCCTTGTCGATCAGGGTCTGGATCATGGCGTGCATGCCATCGATATGATCGGTGGCGCGCGGCTCCTGGTCGGGCTTCCTGATGTTCAGCCGCGCCTCGTCCTCGTGCATCGCCTCGATCATCCGCGCCACCAGGTCGGTGAAAGGCTCACCGTTGGCATTGGCGCGGTTGATGATCTTGTCGTCGATGTCGGTGATGTTGCGCACGTAGGTGAGGTCGTAGCCGCTATGGCGCAACCAGCGGGTGATGACGTCGAAGGCCACCATGCTGCGCCCATGCCCCAGGTGGCAGTAGTCGTAGACGGTCATGCCGCAGACGTACATGCGCACCTGGCCCGGCACCAGCGGGGTGAAGGCTTCCTTGGTCTTGGTCAGGGTGTTGTAGAGGTACAGCGCCATCATTGCCCCCAGGAATCGCGCAGGGTCACGGTGCGGTTGAACACCGGCTTGCCGGGCGTCGAATCCTTGAGATCGACGCAGAAGTAGCCTTCACGCTCGAACTGGAAGCGGTCTTCCGGCTGCGCCTGGGCCAGCGACGGCTCGGCGCGGCAGCCCTGGAGCACCACCAGGGACTCGGGATTGATGTTGTCGAGGAAGCTGCCGCCCTCCTCGCTCTTCTCCGGCTGGGCCGAACGGAACAGGCGATCATAGAGGCGCACCTCGCACTCCACGCTGCCCTCGGCTGGCACCCAGTGGATCACGCCCTTGACCTTGCGGCCCTCGGGGTTCTTGCCCAGGGTGTCCGGGTCGTAGCTGCAGCGCAGTTCGACGACCTTGCCGTCGGCGTCCTTGATCGCCTCGTCGGCACGGATCACATAGCTGCCGCGCAACCGTACTTCACCACCCGGCTCCAGACGCTTGTAGCCCTTGGGCGGATTCTCTTCGTAATCACCCTGGTCGATGTACAGCTCGCGGGTGAAGGGCAGCTGGCGCACGCCCAGGTCCTGCTTGGGATGCCGCGCCAGTTCCAGATTCTCCACCTGGCCCTCGGGATAGTTGGTGATCACCACCTTGAGCGGCTTCAGCACGCACATGGCGCGCGGGGCGTTCTGGTCCAGGTCCTCGCGGATGGCGAATTCCAGCATGGCCACGTCGACCACGCCGTTGGAGCGGGTCACACCGATCATCTCGCAGAAGTTGCGGATGGACGCCGGGGTGTAGCCGCGACGGCGATAGCCCGACAGCGTCGACATGCGCGGATCGTCCCAGCCGTGCACGTGGCCTTCGTCCACCAGTTGCTTCAGCTTGCGCTTGCTGGTGACGGTGTAGTTCAGGTTAAGGCGAGCGAATTCGTACTGGCGCGGCTCGGCCGGTACCGGCAGCTTGGCCAGGAACCACTCGTAAAGCGGACGATGGTCCTCGAACTCCAGGGTGCAGATGGAGTGGGTCACGCCCTCGATGGCATCGGATTGGCCATGGGTGAAGTCATAGCTCGGATAGATGCACCAGGCATCACCGGTCTGGTGGTGATGGGCATGGCGGATGCGATAGAGGATGGGATCGCGCAGGTTCATGTTGGGCGAGGCCATGTCGATCTTGGCGCGCAGCACCTTTTCGCCGTCCTTGAATTCACCGGCCTTCATGCGGGCGAAGAGGTCCAGGTTCTCGGCCACCGAACGGTCGCGGAAGGGGCTGTTGCGACCCGGCTCGGTGAGGCTGCCACGGTATTCGCGGGCTTGTTCAGGGGTGAGGTCGCAGACGTAGGCCAGGCCCTGCTCGATCAGGTTGACGGCCCACGCATAGAGCTGGTCGAAATAGCTGGAGGCGTAGCGCACCTCACCGGCCCAATCGAAGCCCAGCCAGTGCACATCGCTCTTGATGGCATCGATGTATTCCTGGTCTTCCTTGGCCGGGTTGGTATCGTCGAAACGCAGATGGCAGTCGCCGCCAAATTCCTTGGCCAGGCCGAAGTTCACGCAGATCGACTTGGCATGACCGATGTGCAGGTAGCCGTTGGGCTCCGGGGGAAAACGGGTGACGATCTTGGCCTGCTTGCCGGCGTCCAGGTCGGCCTGGACGATCTGCCGCAGGAAATGCGCGGGGGCGGCTTTGGCGGCGGTGGACGAGTCGGAAGTCGGCTTGCTCATGGGATCCTTAACTGGGCAGACGCACGGCCAGGGTAGGCCGGGCAAAGGTAAACCCGTATCATAGCCCAACCCGTCAAGTCCCGGCGAAACCCTTGAGGCCCTCGCCGGGTCTGGATGCTGTCCCCCTTAGCTTACGGATTCGCTGCCATGATCAAGCTGCACACCAACCACGGCGTCATCACCCTGGAACTGTTCGAGGACAAGGCGCCCGAAACCGCGGCCAACTTCAAGGAATACGTCAAGAGCGGTCACTACGACGGCACCATCTTCCACCGTGTGATCAGCAACTTCATGGTCCAGGGCGGCGGTTTCGAGCCGGGCATGAAGCAGAAGCCGACCCGCGCCCCGATCAAGAACGAAGCCAACAACGGCGTCTCCAACGCGATCGGCACCGTCGCCATGGCCCGCACCATGGACCCGCACTCCGCCTCGGCGCAGTTCTTCATCAACGTGTCCGACAACACCTTCCTCAACCACACCGCGCCCACCAGCCAGGGCTGGGGCTATGCGGTGTTCGGCAAGGTGGTCGAGGGCATGGACGTGGTCAACGCCATCAAGGGCGTCGCCACCACCAGCAAGGCCGGTCACCAGGACGTGCCGAGCGAAGACGTCATCATCGAGAAGGCCGAGATCGTCGAGTGATTTTACTGGTCTCCGACCTGCATCTCGAACCGCAACGCCCGGACATCGTCCGGGCGTTTTTGCATCTTCTCGAGACGCGGGCGCGCGGCGCCGAGGCGCTTTATATTCTCGGCGACCTGTTCGAGGCCTGGATCGGCGACGATGCCATGGGGCCTTTCGAACGAGAGATCGCCACCGCCCTGCGCCAGTTGGCCGACAGCGGCACAGCGATCTACCTGATGCATGGCAATCGCGACTTTCTCATCGGCAAGGCCTTTTGTCGCCAGGCCGGCTGCCGCCTGCTGCCGGATCGCCATATCGCCGACTTCCACGGCCGTCGCGTGCTGCTGATGCACGGCGACACCCTCTGCACCCGCGACGAGGGCTACCAGAAGCTGCGCCGCCTCCTGCGCAACCCCCTCACCCTCTTCGTCCTGCGCCACCTGCCGCTGGCCAGCCGCCAGCAGCTCGCGCGCAAGCTGCGCAGCGAGAGCCGCCAGCAGACCCGGGCCAAAGCCATGGACATCACCGATGTCACCGAGGCGGAGGTCGAGCGGGAGATGCGCGTCGCCGGCGTCGCTACTCTCATCCATGGCCATACCCACAGACCCGCCACCCACGAGCTGCAGGTCAACGGCGAGCCCGCACAACGCATCGTCCTGGGTGATTGGGACCACTGCGGCTGGGTACTGGAAGCCACACCCGCCGGCATGACGCAACGCAGCTTCGCACTCGACGAACGGTAACGGGACATCCCCGCGAACTCGGTTCCGGTGGCCTAACTATCTATCGCTTAAAGCTTTTTTTCTCTGCCAAAGCCTATGCTCCCAGGCTCCTGCGACCGATCGTCACATACCGATTACAGAAATCCGCGCGAGCGACCGATGATGAGGATGTAAGGAGATATATCCATCTCTCGGAGACCGTTCATGCAACTCGAAACCCTGTTCGACCAGCTGCACAACCTGCCCAACGTGCCCGAGGTGGCGCAGATCCTCATCCAGCAATTCGACGACCCCAACACCAGCATCGAAAAACTCGCCCGTACCGTAGCCCGTGACCCGGTCATCGCCGCCAAGGTACTGCGCCTGGCCAACTCGGCGCGCTTCCGCGGCGCCCGCGAATCCACCAGCATCGAAGACGCCGCCCTGCGCCTCGGCTTCAACACCCTGCGCACCCTGGTCCTGGCCTCGGCCTTCGCCGGCGGCTTCAAGGCCGCGCCCGGCTTCGATCTGCAGGCCTTCTGGTACAACAGCTTCCTGGTCGCCAGCCTGTGCAAGCCGCTGGCCAAGCAGGCCGGTCTGGATCAGGAGACCGCCTTTACCTGCGGCATGCTGCATGACATCGGCGAGCTGCTGATCCAGAGCGGCGCCCCGGAACTGGCCCCGAGCCTGTCCGGCCCGGCCACTGCCAGCAGCCATCGCGCCGCGGACGAGACCCTGCAACTGGGCTTCGGCTATCCGGAAGTGGGCGCCGAACTGGCGCGCCGCTGGCAACTGCCCCAGGTGCTGCGCGACGCCATCGGCTACCAGGCCCGCCCGCTGCAGGCACCGGAGGGCAATGGCTATGCGCTGATCGTGGCCCAGGCGGTCGCCGTGGCCGAAGTGCTGCAGGAGAATGCCGGCGACAGCAAGGTGCAAGACCTGAGCGGTCCGCTGTTCGCCAGCATCGACCTGGAACAGCTGACGGCCGTGCTGCCCAACGCCCGGGATACCGCCGCGACCTTTGCCCAGGCTGCCTGATCCACGGACGACCTGGCCAAATCGCAGACAAGAAAAAACCCCTGGAGCTGGGCTCTCAGGGGTTTTTCTTGATCTGGCGGTGAGGGAGGGATTCGAACCCTCGATAAGATTTCTCCTATACACACTTTCCAGGCGTGCTCCTTCAACCGCTCGGACACCTCACCAGATTTGCTCGGCAGCTGCGTCTGCATCACCGAGGCGCGCAACTATAGGCAAAGGCGTTTTCGATGGCAAGCTTTTTCTTCAATCGATTCATACATTTGCACGACGAGGCCAAGCTGGGGCGCAACGAGACCCGTTCACGGGATGACCGGCTGGTCGCGCTCGCGGCGTCCGCTGACGAGAAAAGCGCCGACCAACGGTAGCGTCGCAGCCGATTTCGTAACGATTTGAAAATACTGGAAAAATCCAGCTGAACGACATTTTTGATAACCGTCCAGCCGGGCGCCGCCACAAAACTGAAATTTATGTTCTATAGCTACTGGATAGTGCTCAAGCCTGCGGGTATCAGTAACTGCATGCCGCTGTTGCGCAAGCGCTTCCCGCTGAAGACGTAAAGGCTCTAAACAGCTAACAATAAAGGCCCCAAGTCATGTTCAAGAATCCCATGCCCAAGTGGCGCCAGGCGAGTTTCGTGCTCATCGTCACCACCGTGGTGCTGGTCATCCCCAACCTCTCGCGGTTCTTCGGCTGACCCCCTCAGCGCCAATAGTCGTTGGGCGGAGCCGGCAGCGCCCCGAGCAGGTCGCGTAGCCCCTCGCCCCACCCCCGGCGCAGCTCCTGAAAATAGTCGTCCTGCTCGTCGACGCGGTGGCTGTTCACCCGCTCGAGCCGATCACGCGGCAGGACCACCAGGTCCAGCGGCAGGCCGACGGACAGGTTGCTGCGAATCGTCGCGTCGAAGGACAGCAGCGCACAGCGCAGCGCCTCCTCGAGCGGCGTCTCGAACGTCAAGGCACGATCCAGAATGGGTTTGCCGTACTTGCTCTCGCCGATCTGGAAGAAGGGCGTGTCCTCGGTGGCACTGATGAAGTTGCCGTGGGGATAGATGTTGAACAGCTCCGGCTCCATGCCCTTGATCTGCCCGCCCAGCAGGAACGAGCAACTCAGGTCGAGGCCATGGCCACTGGGTGCGTCCTGGGCCTCCCGCTGCAGTACCTCCCTCAAGGTCTGCCCGAGCAAAACCGCGGCATGGTTCAGGGTGGGTACGTCGTGCAGATTGGCGTGTTCGCTGTCCAGCCGCTGGCGCAACAGGCTGATCACCGCCTGGGAAGTGGCCAGGTTGCCCGCCGACTGGATGGCGATCAGGCGCTCGCCGGGCACGTTGAACAGATGCAGCTTGCGAAAGGTGGCGATGTTGTCGACGCCGGCGTTGGTCCGGGAGTCGGCGACGAATACCAGGCCATCGTGCAGCTTCATGGCGACGCAATAGGTCATGCGAACCTCGGGCGGAAAAGGCGGGTTGCCGTCGTTCTGACAGCGGCGAGACGCACCGCGAGACGACGAGGCCGCACAGTGGCGGCCTCGTTTCCCCGGGTGACTGTGGCAGATTATTGTTGCTGTTGCTGCACCTGCTGCAAGGGCTCGACCAGCACCTTGGCTTCCATCTGCTCTACCCCGCCGCCGCGGCGCATGCCGCGTACCGGACAGGCGTCGAGGTAATCCAGGCCGATGGCCAGCCGCAGGTGCCGTTCCGGACGGGCCAGGCGGTTGGTGACGTCGTAGCTGTACCAGGCACCATCGTGCCAGGCCTCGGCCCAGGCGTGGCTGGACAGATGCTCGCTGTCGTCGGTGCACAGGTAGCCCGACACGTAGCGCGCCGGGATACCCAGGCTGCGGGCACAGGCGAGGAAGGCATGGGCATGATCCTGGCAGACGCCAGCACCCTTGGCGAAGGCCTGGGCGGCATCGCCGTCCACCTCGGTGGAGCCAGGCAGATAGGCCATGCGCTCGTGCAGGCGTTCCATGAGCTGGATCAGCACCGCCCGATCCCGCCTACCGTCACAGACCTCGCGGGCGAAGTCCGCCAGGGCCTCGTCGGCCTCGGTCAGCCGGGTCTGGCGCAGGAAGGGAAAGGGCGAGGCCTGGCAGGGCTCCGCTTCGAAGCTTTCGTCGATCTCCACCTGGCCGCTGGCGGTGATGGTGATGGCGTCGTGCGGCGTGTCCAGGGTCAGCACATGCAGGATGTTGCCGAAAGGGTCGCGCTGGGCGCGGGCCGGGCGCGGCAGCGACAGTTCCCAGTCGAGGATCTTCTGGTGGGCGTCGGCCTGAGGTGTGAGGCGCAGGTACTGGATACTGGCGCGGACCTGGTCGGCGTAGCGATACAGCGTTTCATGATGGATCGCGAGTCTCATACGGTCTCCAGGTAAGCGGTGTTGATGGTGCTGCCAAGCTGGCGGATATGGACGATGAAATCGCCGATCCAGGGATGCAGACCTTCGCTCAGCACCTCGTCGATGCTGGTGTAGCGCAGTCGGGCCTCGAGGCCGGCTGCCAGGCGCTTGGCCTCACGACCGTTCTCGCCCGGCAGGCTGGCCAGTACCCGGTGCAGTTCGATCACGCAGGACAGCAGCGAGCGCGGCAGGTCTTCCTTCAGCAGCAGCAACTCGGCACCGTTGCGCACGTTGAGGGCATCGCGATACAGCTCGGTGTAGGCCTCGAAGGCGCTCAGGGCGCGCAGCAGGGCGCTCCACTGATAGAAGCCGCGAGCCGAGGCGTCGCTGATGGCCTCGGCTTCCTCTTCACCCAGCACCTGATAGCGGGCGTCGAGCATGCGCAGGGTGTTGTCAGCGCGCTCGACGAAGGTGCCCAGGCGGATGAAGCGATAGGCATCGTTCCTCATGATGGTGCCGACGGTGGCACCGCGGAACAGATGGGAGCGCTCCTTGACCCATTCGCAGAAACGGCTGATGCCGAAGCGGATCAGGCCGGTGACGGCGATCTCGCGCATCTCCAGCCAGGTGGCGTTGACGTTCTCCCACATGTCGGCGGTGATCCGGCCGCGTACGGCGTGGGCATTGGCGCGGGCGGCCTGGAGGCAGCAATAGATGCTGCCGGGATTGCGCTCGTCGAGCGCGAAGAAGTGCAGCAGGCGCTCGGGATGCAGGGCACCGTGCTTTTCCCGGTAGTCATCCAGGGTGCCGGTGATGAGCAGCGGCATGGCCAGTTCGTCCAGCCCGCCCCCCTGCCCGCTCTGCGGCATCATGGACAGCGAATAGCTGACGTCCAGCATCCGCGCGAGATTCTCGGCGCGCTCCAGATTGCGGGACATCCAGTACAGATCGGCAGCGGTACGACTCAACATGGTGGGGTCGCCTTTCAAAAGTCCTTGCGGGGCCGCCGTGGCGGCCACTGTTTCTTGGCGGTCTAGTCCTGGACCACCCAGGTGTCCTTGGTGCCGCCGCCTTGGGACGAGTTCACCACCAGGGAACCTTCGCGCAGCGCGACCCGGGTCAGGCCACCGGGCACCAGGCGCGTCTTGCGCCCGGACAGCACGAAGGGGCGCAGGTCGATGTGGCGCGGCGCGATGCCGTTCTCGACGAAGGTCGGGCAGGTGGACAGCGACAGCGTCGGCTGGGCGATGTAGGCGCTGGGGTTGGCCTTGAGCCGGGCACGGAAGACCTCGATCTCGGCGGCGGTGGCCGCGGGACCGACCAGCATGCCGTAGCCGCCGGAGCCATGGACCTCCTTGACCACCAGCTCGGGCAGGTTGGCCAGCACGTGGGACAGCTCCTCCGGCTTGCGGCACTGCCAGGTGGGCACGTTGTAGAGGATCGGCTCTTCGCTCAGGTAGAAGCGGATCATCTCCGGGACATAGGGGTAGATGGACTTGTCGTCGGCCACCCCGGTACCGATGGCGTTGGCCAGGATGACGTTGCCCGCGCGGTAGGCGGCCAGCAGCCCGGGGACGCCGAGCATGGAGTCCGGGTTGAAGGCCAGGGGGTCGAGGAAGGCGTCGTCCAGGCGGCGATAGATGACGTCGACCTTCTGGAAGCCCGAGGTGGTACGCATGAACACCTGCTCGTCACGCACCAGCAGGTCGGCGCCCTCCACCAGCTCCACGCCCATCTCGCGGGCGAGGAAGGCGTGCTCGAAGTAGGCGCTGTTGAAGCGACCGGGGGTGAGTACCGCGACGGTGGGGTTGTTCACCGGCGTCGAGCTGCGCAGGGTATCCAGCAGCAGGTTGGGATAGTGATCGATGGGGGCGATGCGTTCGAGGGTGAACAGCTCGGGGAACAACCGCATCATCATCTTGCGGTTCTCGAGCATGTAGGACACCCCGCTCGGGGTGCGCAGGTTGTCTTCGAGCACGTAGTAGGCGCCATCGCCATCGCGCACCAGGTCAACCCCGGCGATGTGGGCGTAGATGCCATTGGGCAGGTCCAGCCCCTGCATCGCCAGCTGATACTGGTCGTTGGCCAGTACCTGTTCCGCTGGAATGACGCCGGCCTTGATGATGCGCTGGTCGTGATAGAGGTCGTGGAGGAACAGGTTCAGCGCCTGGACGCGCTGGATGCAGCCACGTTCGATGATCTGCCATTCGCTGGCGGGAATCGCCCGCGGCAGGGCGTCGAAGGGAATCAGGCGCTCCGTGCCCTGCTCGTCGCCGTAGAGGGTGAAGGTGATGCCGGCACGATGGAACAGCAGGTCGGCCTCACGCCGGCGCTGCGCCAGGAGTTCCGGGGGGGTTTCACTCAGCCATTTGGCATAGCGACCATAATGCGGCCGACACTGCGCCTGGACGTCATACATCTCGTTATACAGTGGGCGGCTCATGCCGATCTCCTTATCACTCGCCTAGCGAGCGTCGCAAGCCGCGTGCCAGAGCGCAAGGCGTCAAATCCTGGCCTTCGCGAGCCCGGACGTCTGACGTTGCACCAAATTCAGGCACGCTGCTTTGCCCTCGCACCGTTACGTTTCGGTCTTGGGACTAAGACGGTGCGCGCCACGGAAAGTGCGGCGCCAGGAGGGAGGAGGAGCGGCATAAAGAAACCGGCGCTGCCTTGCGGCAGCCCGGTTCCGAGGAGCACGGATCAGGCGTGGGTACGGGTGACTTCCTGGGTGACACCCCAGCCGTCCAGCTGACCACCGAGCGGTAGCACCACGGCTTCGAGATCGCTCTCGAAATCGTCGATGGTGGCATGGGTGGCGAACATCACCTTGCTGACCTGCAGGTGCCAACCGCCATCCTCATGGGGCATCACCTGGGCATTGAGGGATTCGCCGTGAAACTGGTCCGCCGCCAGGCGGGCCCTGCGTTCGTCGGCGAAGATGGCGAAGAAGTCGATCGGGTGGAAGCGGGCGAAGTCGAAGCCGCCCTCCTTCATCCGCTGCAGCAGGTTCAAGCTCACATCATCGGCAAACGACAAGGACATAGGACTTCCCTCCTCTGGTTCGGATGATCTTCTCGACGACACGTCGTACCGACGCCCGTCGAGCCGCGGCTGAGCACTCGAACGGTACCGCGACCGCCAGGGCTTACGCCTTGCCGATGGCCTCCAGTACGTATCGAGGTAGAGCAAAGGCAGCAGCATGCAGCTCCGGGGTGTAGTAACGGGTCTGGATGCCTGTATCACTGTAGCGCTGCGCGAGGGTTTCGGCACGTTGCCGACGCAAGGTCGTGTCCTTGCTGCCCCAGGCGAGGGTCATGACGCCCCCTATGTAGGTAGGCACCGCCGACAGGTAAAAGTGCCAGTCGGCGAACAGCCCTGACATCCGACCGGCGGTGGTCTTGACCTCGTCCAGTTGCAGGAAGGGGGTACCGTTCTGGGCGACCATCACGCCGCCGTCGTTCAGGCAGCGATGGCAGGCCTGGTAGAAGTTCTCCGAGAACAGCACCTCGGCCGGGCCGATAGGATCGGTGGAGTCGGAGATGATGACGTCGTAACGCTCGGTGGTGTTGGCGACGAAATTCATGCCGTCGTCGATCACCAGGTTAAGGCGTGGATCGTCGAAGGCACCCGCGGAATGGCCGGGGAAGTGTTCCTTGCACATCTCCACCACCGAGCCGTCGATCTCGACCATGGTGATGTGCTCGACACCCTGGTGCTTGGCCACTTCGCGCAGGATGCCGCCGTCACCGCCGCCGATGATGAGCACCCGCCTGGGCGCCGGATGGGCCAGCAGGGGCACGTGGGTGAGCATCTCGTGGTAGATGAACTCGTCGGCCTCGGTGGTCTGGATGACCCCGTCCAGGGCCATCACCTTGCCCAGCACGGCATTCTGGAAGATCACCAGGTGTTGATGTTCGGTGCGCACCTCGTGGAGCAGCCGTTCGACGGTGAATCTCTGGCCGTAGCCGTCGTAGAGGGTTTCCAGGTAGTCG
Source organism: Pseudomonas oryzihabitans (assembly GCA_036946245.1). Taxonomy (GTDB): domain Bacteria; phylum Pseudomonadota; class Gammaproteobacteria; order Pseudomonadales; family Pseudomonadaceae; genus Chryseomonas; species Chryseomonas oryzihabitans_G. The sequence continues at coordinate 2,567,235 of JAQIJM010000001.1, read as the reverse complement.
CTCATGTCGCTCTCCGCAGGTGGCAGGCCGAGACGAACGATGCCCGGCCAAAAGCCGGGCATTGTAAGAGCTGGATGTGACAGGCTCCAGCGTTGCGCGCTAGCCCTTGTGGGTAGGCGCCGTAGCCGAGCGATTGCCGCGCGGACCGGCGGCGGCCCAGGCGATCAGGCCGATCACCGGCAGCACGATGATGAGCACCGTCCAGCCGATCTTGGCGTTGTTGGTGCTGTCGCTGCGGATGACATTGACGATGGCCCAGATGTCGAGCAGGAAGACGATGAAGCCCAGTACACCGCCGATGGTGGAATTGATCATGTCGCGACTCCCGTTGCGAGGACACAGGTCTCGTCACGTGGGACTGGCGATGGCGGCGGCTAGTTCGGCCGGCTCGCTTGGGCAGCGGTGCCGGCCACGCACTCAACCGAAGCGGGAAAGATCGATGTCCGCGAAGGACCCAACGCAGGGATGATCGCCCAGCTGGCCACCGGCACGCACCAGGCCGCAGGTCGGCAGGCCCGCCTGGCGCGCGGCGTCCAGCTCTTCCACCACGTCGGAGAGGAACAACAGTTCTGCCGGCTCGTGGGTGGTGGCGGAGGCGATGCGCGCATAGGACGAAGGCTCGCGCTTGCCGCCGGTCAGGGTATCGAAATACCCGGAAAACAAAGGGGTGAGATCGCCGTGTTCCGAGCAGCCGAAGATCAGCTTCTGCGCCTGTATCGATCCGGAGGAATAGACGTACAGCGGCAGCCCGGTGGCGTGCCATTGGCGCAGGGCCAGGACCGCGTCGGGATAGACGTGGCCCTTGAGGGTGCCGGCGCGATAGCCCTCCTCCCATACCTGCCCCTGCAGTGCCTTGAGCGGTGTGGCCTTGCGGTCGGCGGCGATCCACTCCAGCAGAAGGGCGATCACCCGCTCCACGTCGGCGTCCAGCTCGCCGGCCTCGGCGCGCACGGCATCGAGCTGCTCGGCCACCGCCGGCTCTTCGGCATGGGCGCGGACATGGGCCGGCAGGTGCTCGCGGGCATAGGGGAAGAGCACGTCGAAGACGAAGCTGACGGCGCTGGTAGTGCCTTCGATGTCGGTGAGGATGGCCTTGATCGTCACGCCTCGACCTCCAGGCGCGGGAAGCGCCGGGCGATGTCGACGCCGGTGAAGTGAGCCACCCAGCCGTCGGGATTGTCGAACAGGCGGATGGCGACGAAAGACGGCGACTCGCTCATGTCGAACCAGTGCGGCGTACCGGCCGGGACCGAGATGAGGTCGTTCTTCTCGCAGAGCACGGCGTAGACGTGATCGTCGATGTGCAGGGTGAAGAGGCCCTGGCCGGCGACGAAGAAGCGCACCTCGTCTTCGTTGTGGCGGTGCTCTTCGAGGAACTTGGCACGCAGGGCATCCTTCTGCGGATGCTCGGGATGCATGCTGATGACGTCGACGGTCTGGTAACCGCGCTCCTGGATGAGGCGATCGATCTCCGGCCGGTAGGCGGCGATCACTTCGTCCTGGCTGGCGCCGGGCGCCACCGGGGCGGTGGCCTGCCAGCGCTCGAAGCGCACCCCGACCTCGGCCAGGGTGGCGGCGATGTGCTCGCCATCGCTGATCACCTTCAGCGGCTGATTGGGTTCGGCATCGTGGTAGACGGTCAGTCGGCTCATGCTCGCAGGCTCCGGGTCTTGAGTTCGCACTCGAAGAGGAACTCGAAGGCTTCCACATGACGCAGGGCATCGGCCATGCGCGGCCCCCAAGTATAGAGGCCGTGACCGCGGATCAGGTACCCCACGCAGTCGGGATGCACGTCCAGCCAGGTCTGCACCTGGTCGGCCAGGCGCGGGATGTCCTGGTCGTTGTCGAAGATCGGCACCTCCACCCGCACCTCATGGGTGGTGACGCCGTGAAGCGCCTTCTGCAGCTCGTAGCCGTCCAACAGCAGGCGATCCCCTTCGAGCTGGCGCGAGAGCACCGTCGAGTTCACCGAATGGGTGTGCAGCACGGCGCCGATCTCCGGCTGCCAGCGATAGAGCTGGGTGTGCAGCGCGGTTTCCGCGGACGGTTTCTTGGCCTCCAGCGGCGTGCCATCGAGATCGGTGGCGAGGATATCGTCCAGCTCCAGCTGGCCCTTGTGCTTGCCGGACACGGTCAGCAACAGACGGCTGTCGGACAGCCGCACGGAATAGTTGCTGCTGGTGGCCGGCGACCAGCCGCGGCCATAGAGGAAGCGACCGGCGTCGATGATTTCCCGGGCCAGTTGCTCACGCTGCTGGATCATGAAGGGTTCTCCTAATGGACGAAAGGATGAGGAAGGCACCTACCAGCGCCGCCAGGGAGGCGCCGGCAAAGGCGGCCAGGGCACCGGACACCTGCCAGGCATAGCCAGCATACAGCGCACCGAGCGCGCCGCCAGCCCCGGAAAGCGCCGCGTAGAGGGACTGCGCCTGGCCCTGGCGGCGGCGGTCGAAGTGGGATTGCACGAACTGGATGGCCGCGGCATGGAAGCAGCCGAAGGTGGCCGCGTGCAGCAGCTGGGCGAACAGCAGGACCCCGAGGTGGTCGGCCAACGCGCCCAGCAGCAGCCAGCGTCCGGCGGCGATCAGGAAGGCGGCGACCAACAGCCGGGTCAGGTCGATCCGGGCGAGCAGCTGGGGCATGACCAGAAAGATCACCACCTCGGCGATCACCCCCAGGGACCAGAGCTGGCCGATGACCCCGCGGCCATAGCCCAGCGCTTCCAGATGCAGGGTGAAGACCGTGTAGTAGGGACCATGGGAGAGCTGCATCAGTCCTGCGGCGATGAAGAAGGCCAGCACCCGCGGCTGGCGCAGGGTGGTCAGGAAGGGCTCGGCGGGCGCCTCGGGGCGCTGGCCAGCCTCCACCTTCACCCCTGGCACCGCGAGGGACGCCAGCAGGATGATGGTCATCACCAGCGTCAGGTAGGCGGGATAGAGATCCAGGCTGACGAGTTCGAAGGCCCAGCCGAGCCCGGCCACCGCGGCGATGAAGCCGACCGAACCCCACAGGCGGATACGGGCATAGCGCTGGGGTTGGTCGCGCAGATGGGCCAGGGTGATGGCTTCGAACTGTGGCAGCACCGCATGCCAGAAGAAGGCGTGGCTGGCCATGATCAGCGCCAGCCAGACGAAGCCCTGCCCGAAGTAGATACCGGAGAAGCACAGCAGGGTGCAGGCGGCGCCCAGGCGAACGATGCTCAGGCGGCGGCCGGTGCGATCGGCCAGCCAGCCCCAGAGATTGGGCGCCAGCACGCGCATCAGCATCGGTATGGCCACCAGTTGCCCGATGGCGCTACCGGAAAAGCCCAGGTGGTGGAAGTAGAGCCCCAGGTAAGGGGCGGTAGCCCCCAGCAGCGCGAAGTAGGCGAAGTAGAAGCCCGACAGCCGCCAATAGGGCACCGGCATGGTCCGTCTGCCGATCAGAGTTGCGGCAGAACGGGCGTGGTCACCCTCACCTCGAGGTTCTGCGCACGCTGGCGCAGCAGGTGATCCATCAGCACCAGGGCCATCATGGCTTCGGCGATGGGCGTGGCACGGATGCCCACGCAGGGATCGTGGCGCCCCTTGGTGATGACGTCGACCGGATTGCCATGCACGTCAATGGAGCGACCCGGGGTGGTGATGCTGGACGTGGGCTTGAGCGCCAGGTGAGCGACGATGGGCTGACCGGAAGAGATGCCGCCCAGCACGCCACCGGCGTTGTTGGACAGGAAGCCCTGCGGAGTCAGTTCGTCACGGTGCTCGGTGCCGCGCTGGGCGACACTGGCGAAGCCGGCACCGATCTCGACGCCCTTCACCGCGTTGACGCTCATCAGCGCATAGGCCAGCTCGGCGTCGAGACGGTCGAAGATCGGCTCGCCCAGGCCCGGCGGTACGCCGTCGGCGACCACGGTGATGCGCGCACCCACCGAATCCTGGTCGCGGCGCAGCTGGTCCATGTAGGCCTCCAGCTCGGGCACCTTGCTCGGATCGGGGCTGAAGAAGGCGTTTTCCTCCACGCTGTCCCAGGTCTTGAAGGGGATCTCGATGGGACCCAGCTGGCTCATGTAGCCACGCACGCGGATGCCCTGGGTGGCCAGATACTTCTTGGCGATGGCACCGGCGGCCACGCGCATGGCGGTTTCCCGCGCCGAGCTGCGACCGCCGCCGCGATAGTCGCGCACACCGTATTTGTGGTGGTAGGCGTAGTCGGCGTGGGCCGGGCGGAAGAGGTCCTTGATCGCCGAGTAGTCCTTGGACTTCTGGTCGGTGTTGCGGATCAGCAGGCCGATGGGGGTCCCGGTGGTGACGCCTTCGAAGACCCCGGAAAGAATCTCCACCTCGTCCGCTTCCTGGCGCTGGGTGGTGTGGCGGCTGGTACCGGGTTTGCGGCGGTCCAGGTCGCGCTGCAGGTCGGCGATGTCCAGCGGCAGTCCGGGGGGGCAACCATCGACGATGGCGACCAGCGCCGGACCATGGCTCTCGCCGGCGGTGGTGACGGTGAACAGCGTGCCGAGGGTATTGCCGGACATGCGAGGGCTCCGCGCTACGGGTGAAAGGTATGGATGCAACTTAATTGGGCGATTTTACACGAGTCGTTGTCTTTTAAACCGATTGTGTGCGGGATAGGCCCCACACGCCCTGTGCTTCCGGTGCTCTCGTCCTCATGCGTCTGCTGTTTTCGCTCCTGCTGAGTTTCGCCCTGCCCTCCCTCGCCAAGGCGGCCGATCCCGTGCTGTACCGTCCCATCCAGCTGGATACCGGCAGCGGCGTGCTCCAGGGCAGCCTGATCCTGCCGCGCGGCGAGCGCCCGCAACCGGTGGTGCTGTTCGTCTCCGGCTCGGGGCCCACCGACCGCGACGGCAATGGCCCCGGCGCGCGCAATGCCGCCCTGCAGCGGCTGGCCGAGGCGCTGGGCAAGCGACGCATCGCCAGCGTGCGCTTCGACAAGCGTGGCGTCGCCGCCAGCCGGGGGGCCGAGCCGGACGAAAGCCAGCTCAGCGTGGAGCGCTACGTCGCTGACCTGGTCGGCTGGATCAGGTCGCTGGACGCCGATCCGCGCTTTTCCCGGGTGATCCTGCTCGGCCACAGCGAGGGTGCCCTGATCGCCAGTCTCGCCGCGGACCAGGTACCGGTGGCCGGGGTGGTGACCCTGGCCGGCAGCGGGCGCCCCATCGACGTGGTGCTGCGCGAACAGCTGGCTGGCAAGCTGTCGCCCGCCACCCTGGCCAGCGCCCAGTGGATCATCGACCAGTTGCTGCGTGGTACCCCGGTGCCCGAGGTGCCGCGCGAGTTGCTGGTACTGTTGCGGCCCAGCGTGCAGCCCTACCTGATCTCGCTGTTCCGCCAGCACCCGGCCCAGGCCTTCGCGGCCGTCCAGGCACCGGCGTTGATCGTCCAGGGCACCCATGACGTCCAGGTGGAGGTCGCGGATGCCCGGGCGCTCAAGCGTGCCAAGCCCGATGCCGAGCTGGCCATCATCCCCGGCATGAACCACGTCCTGCGCATCGCCCCGGCCGACCTCCGGGCCCAATTGCCCACCTACGACGACCCCGATCGGCCACTGGCTCGCGAACTCGTCGAACGGGTAGCCAATTTCGTCGAACGCTCAGGTTCCGCAGCGCCTGGCCGATAAGCCGGCAAAGGCGCCCAGAAGGCGCGCCACCTGGAGCCTGCCTGTGGAAGCCACCGAACCAGAATCCGCGGCCGTCGAGACCGCCCCCCACGAGCCCCATCCCTGGGCCGCGCTGCCGCCCGAGCGCTTCCAGCTGCTGCGGCTGATGCCCCTGCCGGTGGATCGGCGGGTCGGGCCACGCCCCCTGCGCTTCGTACAACTCGGCCAGGTGGAGCGCCACGGCGCGGAAGAGAGCCTGCTGCGACTGACGGTGCAGATTCCCGGGCAGTTGCTGCACCGCGAAGTGAACGTGCTGGAAGTCTGGGTCGATCACCGACTCGGCGAGGTCCGCTTCGGTCCGGAGCGCGGCCTGCAGATCGAACCCGAGGAGCGCGGCCTGGGTCGCTTCCTGCTCGCCCGAGCAGCCGCCTGGGCCAAATCACGCTGGGGCCACTACGGCGTAGCCGACCTGCCGCTGGCGCGTCGGGACGCCCTCGATGAGGAGAGCCGCACGCGCCGCGATCACGTTCTCACCCGCCAGGGGTTCGTGGTCGAGCACTCGGCGGACGACGAGCGACAGCTGCTCTGCCGGGCCGCCCGGGTCAGCCAGCTCCGTGACGACTGGAATGGCGACAAGGTGCAGCTGTTGTCGCTGCTGGACGGCGCCACCCTGCTGGAGCAATGCGACCGAGCGCTCGACGAGCGGGACGCCAGCCTGCGCCAGCTGGAAGATCGCATCGCCCTCTATCGCCGGGACGACGTCTCCCTGAGATTCGCCATCGGCTGCCTGACGGTCTTCTGCCTGTTCCAGGCGGCCCTGCTGATCTGGATGGCGTTGCGCTAGGCGCCGCGACACCGCGCGCGACGACCTGTCGGCAGCAGGCGAGCGCCGCCCTTCGCCAGAGACTTGCTCCCCCGACGGACCCTGCTAACGTAGCGCACCCTTGGTATCCACCCACCGGAGTGCCCGTTCTTCATGGTCTCGTCCCTACGCCTATCCCAGCGCGCGCCCCTGCGCCTCGCCATCCTCGGACTGCTGGTCAGCCTCGCCGGTTGCCAGTACTTCGCCGACGAGTCGCCGGCCCCGGGCCAGCCGCAACTCAAGGGTAGCCTGCCGCTACGCGGCCTGGCGCAGACCGCCTCGGTCCGGCGCAGTGCCGACGGCCAGCCGCTGATCGAGACCACCACCTTCCACGACGCCCTGTTCGCCCTGGGCTACGTCCATGCCAGCGAGCGGCTGGCGCAGATGATCGAGCTGCGCTTGCTGGCCCAGGGCCGGCTGGCCGAGGCCCATGGCGACAGCCGGCTGGATACCGATCGCTTCATGCGCGCCGTGGACCTGCGCAAGGCGGCCCAGGTGGCCTTCGCCAACGCCTCGCCGCGGTTGAAGACCTTCTTCGAGGTCTATGCCCGCGGCGTGAACGCCTATCTCTACCGGGCCGGTGAACGGGTCGACCTGGCCGGGCACGCCTATCGCGCCGAGTACTGGAAGCCCGAAGACAGCGCCCTGCTCTTCGAACTGCTGAACTTCGCCCAGGCCGTGGACCTGCGCAAGGAAACCGCGGCCCTGGCCCTGGCGGCCCAGGTCGGCCCCGAGCGGCTGGCCTGGCTGCTGCCCACCTACCCCGATGAGCCCCTGCCCGAGGAAGAGGCCACCAAGCTGCGCGGCCTGAACCTGCGTGGCCAGGTTCCCGCTCTCGACGCCCTGCTGGACGTCCAGCGGCAACTGGCCCAGTTCGCGCCCTTCGGCGGTCCCACCGGCACCGCCTGGGCGGCAACGCCCGGTCACACCCGCAGCGGCCGCAGCCTGCTGGGCGTGGACAAGGTCAGCGCCGTCGCTGGCCAGTCGCCTTTCATGCTGGTGACCCTGAGAGCACCGCGCTTCGAGGCCGTGGGCACCACCCTGCCCGGCCTGCCGCTGCTGCTGGATGGCTACAACGGCAAGCTGGCCTGGGGCGCCGCCACCCTGATGGGCGATAGCCAGGACCTCTACCTGGAGCGTCTGCAACGCCAGGGCGGGCGCCTGCAGGTGCAGAGCGACGGCCATTGGCAACCCGCCAGCGAGCGGGTGGAAACCTTCTTCGTCCGTGGCGAGAAGCCGCGCAGGGAAACCCTCTACGCCAGCCCGCGCGGCCCGCTGCTCAATCTGGCGCTGGCACCGGACGCCAATGGTTACGGCCTGGCGCTGCGCAGTAGTCGCCTGGAAGCCGACAAGAGCCTGGATGCGCTCTTCGATCTCTCCCGCGCGAAGGACGTGGAACGCGCCTTCGAACTGGCGCGGGACCTGCGCGCCAGCGACTGGAACCTGGTGTTCGCCGATGCCGAGCACATCGGCTGGCAGGTGACCGGGCGCTATCCCAACCGGCGCAGCGGCCTGGGTCTGCTGCCCTCGCCTGGCTGGGACGAACGCTACGCCTGGGACGGCTACGCCGACCCCATGCTGCACCCCTACGACCAGGACCCCGCCCAGGGCTGGCTCGGCACCGCCAACAATCGGGTGGTGCCACGAGGCTATGGCATGCAGCTATCCAGCAACTGGGCCGGCCCCGAACGCCAGGAGCGCCTGGCGCAACTGGCCGGCCGCTCGGCGCGCCTGGACTCCCGCGACGCCATGGCCCTGCAGCAGGACCAGACCACCACCCTGGCCGCCAAGCTGAAGACGCAACTCGGCGCTCCCGGCTTCGCCGCCCCGCTGCGCCAGGCCATCGCCGTCCTGCCCGCCGACCAGCGCCACGCGGCGGAAGAGGCCCTGGCTCGCCTGCAGGCTTTCGATGGTCGCCTGGCCGCCGGCTCCGCCGACGCGGCGCTCTACGAGTCCTTCCTCCAGACCCTGGCGGAGCAGACCTTCGCCGATGAGCTCGGCGGCACCGCCAGCCCGACCTGGCAGGCCTTCACCACCCTCAGCGACACCGGCTACAACCCCATCGTCGACCATCTGCTGGCGCGTGACGACAGCCCCTACTGGGACGACGTCCGGACCGCAACCCGCGAGGACAAGCCGGCCATCTTCGCTCGCGCCCTGGCGGGCGCCATCGCCGCCTGCGAGAAACAGCTGGGCGGCGACCGCGCCGGCTGGCAGTGGGGCCGCCTGCATCGCCTGGCCGGCGTCGGCAGCGGTGGCGATTCGTCCACCCTCGATCTGACCGCCAGCCACTGGGGGGGCGACCAGCAGGCCTGGCTGGCCCCGTCGCTGCGCCTGGTGGTGGATTTCGGGCTCAGCGAGCCGCTGCAGGCGAGCCAGGCCGGTACCACAGGCAACGGCTGGAGCAAGGGTCAGTACCAGAGTCTGCCGCTACAGCCGCAGAATCTCGACCGGGTCTATGGCCGCGACCGGCTGCTGCTGATTCCGCAACGGTGACGCACTGCTGCCCCACCACTTGGCGCGGGTCTTGCCCCCTTTTTGGGCAGACACCACCGGACCCGCGTCGTTGAAGCCGTGACAGCCCTGCCTCATGCGGGACGGCAGCCTTCAGGCGAGGCCCGGGATGGCCCTGCGCTCGTCACCATTATGGTGCGCGCAGCTTCAGAGACATCCATAACGGTGCGCGAGGATTCGTCTGTCCCTCGCCAGCCGTCGGAGACACCATGCCTGCCTCATCCCCTCCATCTGCCGCTCACCTCTGGGTCGCCGGGTCGGATGCCCCGGAAAAACCCGAACTCAACCTGGGCTTCCTGCCGCTGAGCGACGCCGCCTCGCTGATCGTCGCCGCCACCCAGGGCTTCGGCGAACCCCACGGCCTGACCCTGCACCTGCACCGGCAACCGTCCTGGTCCGCCCTGCGCGACAACCTGCTCGGCGGCCGTCTGGATGCCGCCCACAGCCTCTACGGCCTGGTCTATGGCATCCATCTGGGCCTGGGCGGCGCCCCGGCGACCGACATGGCGGTGCTCATGGGCCTGGCGCAGAACGGCCAGAGCATCAACCTGGCGCGCAGCCTGGCGCTGGCCGGCGTGCAGGATACCGCCTCCTTCGTCGCCCGCGTCCGCGAGTCCGGCGCCCAGCCGCTGACCCTGGCGCACACCTTCCCCACCGGCACCCACATCTTCTGGCTCTACTATTGGCTGGCCGCCCAGGGCATCCATCCCCTGCGCGACGTGCGCACCGTGCTGGTGCCGCCGCCGCAGATGCCCGAGCACCTGGCCGCCGGCCGGGTGGATGGCTACTGCGTAGGCGAGCCCTGGGGCGCGGCCGCGGTAGCCGGCGAACAGGGTTTCACCCTGACCACCTCCCAGGCCATCTGGCCGGATCATCCAGAAAAGGTGCTGACCTGCACCCGCGCCTTCGCCGAGCGCTATCCCAACACCGCCCGGGCACTGATCCGCACCCTGCTCGACGCCAGCCGCTTCATCGAGGAGAACCCGGAGAACCGCGCCAGCACCGCCCAGCTCATCAGCGGCGCGGCCTATGTGAACGCCGAGCCGGCGCTGGTGACGGAGCGTTTCCTCGGTCGCTATCGGGATGGCCTGGACCACCAGTGGGAGGACGCCCACCCCCTGGCCTTCCATCGCCAGGGAGAAGTCAACCCACCCTATCTCTCCGACGGCCTCTGGTTCCTCACCCAATTCCGTCGCTGGGGCCTGCTGCGCGAAGAGCCGGACTACCTGGCCATCGCCGAAGCGGTGCAGTGCACCACGCTGTATCGCGACGCGGCCACCAGCCTAGGTCTCGCGGTGCCGGCCACCCGGCGTCTCAGCATCCTGCTGGATGGCCGCGCCTGGGATGGCAGCGATCCGGCCGGCTACGCCCGCAGCTTCGACCTCCACGCCCTCACCGACCACTAGGGAGAACGACCTTGCGCGTCCTGCTCATCGACGACACCCCCAAGAAGGTCGGGCGGCTGAAGGCCGCACTGATCGAAGCCGGCTTCGAGGTCATCGAAGAGTCCGGCCTGACCATCGACCTGCCGGCCCGCATCGAGGCGCTGCGGCCGGACGTCATCCTCTTCGACACCCAGTCCCCGGGGCGAGACGTCATGGAGCAGGTCTGCCTGGTCACCCGCGACCAGCCGCGGCCCATCGCCATGTTCACCGACGAGCACGACCCTCAGGTGATGCGCCGGGCCATCCAGTCCGGGGTGAGCGCCTACATCGTCGAAGGCATCCAGACCAGTCGGCTGCAGGCCATCATCGATGTCGCCCGGGCCCGCTTCGAGACCGACCAGGCGCTGCGCGCCGAACTCCAGGCCCGCGAGCAGCAGCTGCTGGAGCGCAAGAAGGTCGACCAGGCCAAGGGTCTGCTGATGAAGATGCGTGGCTGCAGCGAGGACGAGGCCTACACCCTGATGCGCCGCCAGGCCATGAGCAAGCAGCAGAAGCTGATCCAGGTGGCCGACCAGATCATCGCCATGAGCGAACTCCTGGGCTGACGGACGTTGCCACATTGCTGCTGGTGCAGCCTCCGCACCGGACCACCAAGCCTTTCGCTCGGCAGGGCATCGAGCAGCTGCGCCAAGGCGCGCCCTGCGCCGATGCCGCCTGGCTGGACGCCAGGACGGCAGCGGCGATCGAGGCCCGTGGGGCGGCCAGGCGAACCCGCGACCGGGCTGAGCGATGCCAGGCTCCCCTGGGAATCGAGCGCCGCATCGCCCCGCCGTGGGGCACGCCGATCGATGCGGGTGCAGCCAGCGGCGGCGGCGCCGGCCAGGTCCCTGGCGCCGCGCCGACCGAGGCGCCCTGGCAAAGGTATTGCTTGGGTCGTTCGGCACGGCCGGCCGCCTAGCGCGGCGGCCCCATGGATACCGTATCGGTTGGAGTCGTCATGGCCGCATCGTCTTTCGCTACCGCTCCCAGCGTCCTCACCGTGCGCCCTCCCGACCACGCGCCGGGCACCTTGCACTCCGTCGGAGCCGGCCTGGGCGGCGGTCTCCTGCTGGCGGTCCTGGCCACCGTGCTGGCGGCCCACGACCAGGTCGTCGCCGCCATCGGCAGCCTCGGCCTGCTGCTGATGCTGGCCTGGCGCTGCCAGCTGACGCTGAATCAGCGCCATCGCCAACAACGCTTCTGGCACGCCGAGCTCGCCCGATTGCTCGACACCCCGCTGGATGTCGACCCCGCCGCCCTGCTGGTCGCCGCGGCCGAACGGCTGGAGCGCAGCGAGCGCATCCGTAGCGAGACGGACTACGCCGGCCAGGCCCTCGGCCAGTTGAGCGAGCAGTCCCGGCGCCAGGGCGACGAGCAGGCCCGCGGAATCGCCATGATCGCCGCCGCCGCGGAGGAAATCGAACGCACCCTGGCCAGCATCCGCGCCCTGGCCGACGCCGCTGGCGAGGCCTTCGCCGACAGCCACGGCCAGAGTCTCGCCGGCCACGCCAGCGCCGGGCAGTTGGGTGACGGCATGGCGTCCATCCGCCACAGCCTGGACGCCACCTCGATGACGGTGAACACCTTGCTTGGCGGTACCCGGCACGTGGAGCAGGCGGTGGTGGGCATCCAGCAACTGGCGCGGCAGACCCAGTTGCTGGCGCTGAACGCGTCCATCGAGGCGGCCCGGGCCGGCGAGCAGGGTCGCGGTTTCGCGGTGGTCGCCGAAGAGGTGCGACGGCTCGCCCAGGCCACCGATCAGGCGACCCGCAGCATCACCGACGTCACCGCCACCATCGTCGCCGCGATCCGCCAGGTCGCCAGCCAGGTCGGCGAGCACGACAGCCTGCTCGATCAGCAGCAGCATCGCTGCGCCGGTCTCGCCGGCGAACTGGACGCCATCGCCCAGCGCAGTCACGCCAACCTCGAACAGCTCGGCCAGATGCGTCAGGCGCTCACCGAGCACGGCCAAGCCAACCATGCCCTGAGCGAACAGCTGCACCAGTTGCACCTCGGGGCCCAGGCCTATGCCGAACAGCGCCAGGCCTTGCACGGCCTCACCGCCTATTTGCGCAAGCTGACCGGGAGCGTGCAGCCATGACGCCCCTGACCACCCTGATCACCGCGGCCGGCCTGTCCGCCGGACTGGTCGTCGGCTGGAACCGGCTGGAGCGCCGCCGCGAGCAGGACGCCAGCCAGGCCCTCGGTCTGAGCCTGCAGGTGGGCCTGGACCTGCTGCAGGGCGTCCAGCAGCACCGCGGACTCGGCGGCCAGGACGGCCGCGAAGCCCAGGAACGCCGCACGGCCCTGCAACGGCGACTGGAGCCGCTGTGGCAGCAGTGGGATGACACCGAGCAGCACCGACGCTGGCAGGAGGTCCGCCAGACGCCGGCCGATCTGGAGGCCCACTGCCAGTTGATCGAACTGCTGCTGCAGCGTTGGCGGCTGCTCGAGTTGCGCCTGAGATCCTTGCAGCCGACTCGTCCCTCGCTGGTGGAGCACTGCCAGGCCATCGAGAATCTGGGCCTGATCCGTGGCCTGGGCGTCCGGGCAGCCCGTTTTCCGCACTGTCCCCTGGAACTCCAGATCCGCCTGAACTATCTCTGCGAGCAACTGCGCAGGGGTGCGGTGGAACCCGCCCTGGCCCAGGCCCTGGAGCGGTTGCGGAGGGAGCTGCTGGAGGCGCCCCGGGTCACGCTCGGTCCGGAAGCCTGCTTCGCCCTGTTCACGCCGCTGATCGACGCCCGACTGGAGACCCTGAGACCCCTGGTGCATCAGGACCGGACAAAAGGCTCGACAAGCGCAGCGACCTGAGGCTAATGTCCGCTCCAGGTCACCTCCCGTGACCCACGTCGCTCGGACGGTTCCGGGCGCTTACGTACCTCGAGGAACGCATGACTGACTCCAGTCCCGTGCGCCGCTTTGCGCGCATCGATCGCCTGCCCCCCTACGTCTTCAACATCACCGCCGAACTCAAGATGGCCGCGCGCCGTCGTGGCGAGGACATCATCGACCTGTCCATGGGTAATCCCGACGGCGCTACCCCGCCGCACATCGTCGAGAAGCTCTGCCAGGTCGCCCAGCGCGAAGACACCCACGGCTACTCCAGCTCCAAGGGTATTCCCCGGCTGCGACGCGCCATCTCCCACTGGTACCGCGACCGCTACCAGGTGGAGATCGATGCCGACAGCGAAGCCATCGTCACCATCGGCTCCAAGGAAGGCCTGGCGCACCTGATGCTGGCCACCCTGGATGCCGGCGACACCGTGCTGGTGCCCAATCCGAGCTATCCGATCCACATCTACGGCGCGGTGATCGCCGGGGCCCAGGTGCGCTCGGTGCCCCTGGTGCAGGGCATGGACTTCTTCGCCGAACTGGAGCGGGCCATCCGCGAGAGCATTCCCAAGCCGAAGATGATGATCCTCGGCTTCCCCTCCAACCCCACCGCCCAGTGCGTGGAGCTGGACTTCTTCGAGCGGGTGGTGGAGCTGGCCAAGCGCTACAACGTGCTGGTGGTGCACGACCTGGCCTATGCCGACATCGTCTTCGACGGCTGGCAGGCACCGTCCATCATGCAGGTGCCCGGCGCCAAGGACATCGCGGTGGAGTTCTTCACCCTGTCCAAGAGCTACAACATGGCCGGTTGGCGGATCGGCTTCATGGTCGGCAATCCCGAGCTGGTCGCTGCCCTGGCGCGGATCAAGAGCTATCACGACTACGGTACCTTCACCCCGTTGCAGGTAGCGGCCATCGCCGCCCTGGAAGGCGACCAGCAGTGCGTGCGCGACATCGCCCAGCAGTACCAGCAACGGCGTGACGTGCTGGTGCGCGGTTTGCACGAAGCCGGCTGGATGGTGCAGAACCCCAAGGCGTCCATGTATGTCTGGGCCAAGATTCCCGAGCCCTACGCCCACCTGGGTTCGCTGGAATTCGCCAAGAAGCTCCTGGCCGAGGCCAAGGTCTGCGTCTCGCCGGGGCTGGGCTTCGGTGACTACGGCGACGACCATGTGCGTTTCGCCCTGATCGAGAATCAGGACCGCATCCGCCAGGCCGTGCGCGGCATCAAGCAGATGTTCCGTGCCGACGGCCTGCTGCCCAAGGCGGCCGCCCGTCGATCCGGGGTCGAACCGGCCTGAGGCGCCGCCGCGCCGTCGACCGACGGCGCGGCGAATCCTTGTCAGTCCGGGTGTTCCAAGCTATAAGCGCCTAGTGCATCCTCAGGATACCGCCATGCTGAAAGGCCTGTTCAATCTGCTCAAATCGCCCTCCGCGGACGAGCTCAAGCTGGCCGCGAGCATCAATAATTCCTACAAGTCCATGCGCGTGGTCGGGCGTGGGACGGTGCGCATCGATCCCGCGGAAGTCTTCGATTCCCCGGAATTCAAGGAAGACCTGGACCGCGCCCGGCGGCTCATCGAGCTCTGATGTTCCTGCTGCTGCTCCTGCCGATCCTGGTCAGCGGTTTTCTCGTCTGCCACAAGCATCCGCTGTACTTCTATCGCCTGCACCGCTACGAGGGGCAATACCTCTATCTGCAGAGTGCCCGCTTCGGGCTGTTCTGCACGTTGCTCGCGGTCATCCTGCACCTGCTGGTTGCCCAACTGGTGCAGGGCACCGCCTGGGTACTCGCGGGCTGGCGCCTCTCCCTCGATTACTTCGCCGGCCTGGCCGAGTTGCTGCGTCGCACCGGCACCCTGGACGACCCGCTGCAGGCCGCCTGGATTCTGGTGGTGACGGTGACCGCCCTGCTCGTCCCCGGCGCCTGGGCGGCGTTGGCGCGGCTCACCATCCTGCGCAAGTACGGTCTGACCGAAGACAACTACCGCACCTTCATCCTCGCCGGCATCCTCAAGGACAGTCCGCTGGACGACCTGTTGATGACCGCCTCCATCAACCGGGAGACGCTGATGCTCACGCTGGAAGAGCGCAAGGTGTACGTCGGGCGGATCACCACCCTGGGCGAACCGAGCGAAACGGAGGGCGCCGACCAAGACGTCTGCATCAAGCCGATCATGAGCGGCTATCGCGACAAGGACAAACTCTGGGTGACCTTCACCACCCATTACGCGGACAAGGGCAAGGACATCTACCTGACCCTGAAACAGAGCCAGATCGTCTCGGCGACGCGCTTCGATTTCGACGCCTATGAAGCGTTTCGCTCAAGCGTAAGCCGCGGCTGACGCGGCCTCCAGGGACTTTCGAAGGGAACGTATGACTTTTTAGGCAGGTCCCATTTGCAGGGTGGCCACCGCCAGGTGCCGCCTCTCATTCTGCCTAGCGAATCAGGAGTACCCTCATGACGCCCATGCTGAAGAAAGCTTCCAGCCTGTCCCTCGCCCTGCTGCTGGCCGCCGGCGCCGGACTGGCCCAGGCCGCCGACAAACTCTCCCCGGCCCAGTTCGTCGACGAGGCCTCGGCCAAGGGCATCGCGGAAGTCGAAGCCGGCAAACTCGCGCTGGAGAAGAGCCAGTCCCAGGACATCAAGACCTTCGCCCAGCGCATGATCGATGACCACACCAAGGCCAACGAGCAGCTGAAGAATCTGGCCCAGCAGAAGAAGCTGGAAGTGTCCAGCGACGCCGAGCTGATGGACAAGGCCAAGGCCATGATCCTGCAGGTGCGCGACGACTCCTTCGACCGCTCCTATGCCAACAATCAGGTCGTAGCCCATGAGCAGACCATCCAGATCTTCCGCACCGAAGCCCAGACCGGCGACGATGCCGAGCTGAAGGCCTTCGCCCAGAAGCTGCTGCCGGACCTGGAGCATCACCTGGAGCAGGCCAAGGCACTGCAGACCAAGTACGCGAAGTAGCCGCAAGCCCGATACCGCGGCCACGGCGGTGCACCGATGCGGCCGCTGCTACAGCGCGTAAGGCTTTCGTAGGAGCGGCCCATGGCCGCGATAGGCCCCTACCCGCACCAAGACGCGCTGATAGTGGCGTAGCATGGTAAACGGCGCAGCCTTTTCAATTGGGGCTTCGTGGCGAAGGGCGCCTTCACCCCAGCCCTCTCCCGAAGGGAGAGGGGGCTATCCGAGCAGGCGTTCAGCTTCATCAGCACCGGTGAGCTGGACGTGGAAAACGGTGCAGCCTTTTCCACTGGGGCTTCGTGGCGAAGCGCGCCCTCACCCCAGCCCTCTCCCGAAGGGAGAGGGCTATCCGGCCAGGCGTTCAGCTTCATCAGCACCGGCGAGCGGGACGTGAAAAATAGCGCAGCCGTTTCCACTGGGGCTTCGTGGCGAAGGGTGCCCTCACCCCAGTCTCTCCCGAAGGGAGAGGGCTATCCGGCCAGGCGTTCAGCTTCACAAGCACCGGCGAGCTGGACGTGAAAAATAGCGCAGCCGTTTCCACTGGGGCTTCGTAGCGAAGGGTGCCCTCACCCCAGCCCTCTCCCGAAGGGAGAGGGGGCTATCCGAGCAGGCGTTCAGCTTCATCAGCACCGGCGAGCTGGACGTGGAAAACGGCGCAGCCTTTTCCACTGGGGCTTCGTGGCGAAGGGCGCTCTCACCCCAGCGCTCCCCCGAGGGGAGAAGGTGCTATCCGAGCCGGCGCTCAGCTCCATCAGCACCGGCGAGCTAGGCGTAGCGTGGAAAACGGCGCAGCCTTTTCCACGGGGCTTCTTGGCGAAGGGCGCCCTCACCCCAGCTCTCTCCCGAAGGGAGAGGGGCTATCCGGCCAGGCGTTCGGCTTCATCAGCACCGGCGAGCTGGTGAGCGGCCGTCGGCCACTCCCTGGAAGCGGTCGCATCGGCGGGGCGTCATGGTTGCGATCAAACCGGTCCGCTGCTCGACAAAGCGCCAACAGAGGGCAATGTCCGCTAACGGCGCCCGATCATTGTGCAGCGATTCATTCTGTCCAGACGCTGCCGACGTCGTCAGCCTCGCTCAACCGCGGGCTTGGGCAACTTGGCGCCGCTCTTGCAGTGCATCCGCTAGCGGTGGCCAACGGCGGTCACCCCAACCGACAAAGGCGTCAGTTCACCTCCCGGCAACGGGGCGGGTGACTGGCGCCTTTTTCATGCCTGCGATGTGCCCGAGGTGCCCCATGAGTCCCAGTTTCTGGAAAGCCGGCCATGCGCCGACCCTGTTCGCCGCCTTCCTCTACTTCGACCTGAGCTTCATGGTCTGGTACGTACTCGGCCCGATGGCGGTGCAGATCGCCACCGACCTGCAGCTGACCACTCAACAGCGCAGCATGATGGTGGCCACGCCCATCCTGGCGGGTGCGGTGCTGCGGTTGATCCTGGGCTTCGTCGCCGACCGGCTGTCACCCAAGACCGCCGGCATCATCGGCCAGGTCGTGGTGATCGTCGCCCTGCTGGTGGCCTGGCAATTCGGCGTGCACAGCTACGAGCAGACCCTGCTGCTGGGCCTGTTCCTCGGTTTCGCCGGCGCCTCTTTCGCCGTGGCCCTGCCGCTGGCGTCCCAGTGGTATCCGCCGCAGCACCAGGGCAAGGCCCTGGGCATCGCCGGCGCCGGCAACTCCGGTACGGTGTTCGCCGCGCTCTTCGCCCCGGCCCTGGCCAAGGCCTTCGGCTGGACCAACGTGTTCGGCTTCGCCCTGGTACCCCTGGTGCTGACCCTGGTGGTCTTCGTCCTCTGCGCCCGCAATGCGCCGGAGCGACCGGCCCCCAAGACCCTGGGCGACTACGCCCGCGCCCTGGGTGACCGCGACAGCTGGTGGTTCATGTTCTTCTACAGCGTGACCTTCGGCGGCTTCCTCGGCCTCGCCAGCACCCTCCCCGGCTACTTCCACGACCAGTACGGCCTCGACCCGGTGGTGGCCGGCTACTACACCGCGGCCTGCGTCTTCGGTGGCAGCCTGATGCGGCCCCTGGGCGGTGCCCTGGCCGACCGCATCGGTGGCATTCGCGCCCTGCTCGGCATGTATACCGTGGCCGCCATCTGCATCGCCGCGGTGGGCTTCCACCTGCCCAGCGCCATGGCCGCCCTGGCCCTGTTCGTGGTCGCCATGCTCAGTCTGGGCGCCGGCAACGGCTCGGTGTTCCAATTGGTGCCCCAGCGCTTCCGCAAGGAGATCGGCGTCATGACTGGCCTGATCGGGATGGCGGGTGGTATCGGCGGCTTCGCCCTCACCGCCGGCCTCGGCGCCGTCAAGCAGGCCACCGGCGACTATCAGCTCGGCCTCTGGCTGTTCGCCGCCCTCGGCATTCTCGCCTGGTTCGGGCTGCTCAGCGTCAAGCGCCGCTGGCGCACCACCTGGGGCTCCGCCGCCGTCACCGCGGCCCGGGTCTGAGCGCAGGCGGCGGGTGTACCCGCCGGGACTTCCCGCCGCCTGATCCTGGTCCCCAGCCGCCAGCAGTCGACCGACCTCTCATCGGCGCAAATGGCCATTCGTACCTCAACCGTTTAAGCGCTCTGGCTGATCCACCGACAGCGATGTCACCCTCGAAGAAAAACAACAAGGAAGGGAAGCCATGCTGCTACGTCCAGTACTCTGGCTGATGAACCGGAGCCGCTATACCACCAAGTTCAGCCTCATCCTGCTGGTGTTCATGGTGCCCTACTGCTGGCTGTCGCTCGACAAGCTGGCCACCCTCGACGAAGAACGAAAGGGCGCCCTCCACGAACGCGACGGCGTACTGCTCCTGGGTCAGGCCGTCGCCGCCCATGACGCCGCCCTGCAGCGGACCGTGGCCCAGTTGCTGGTCAAGAGCGGCGGCACAGGCGACCAGAGCGGCGCCGCCTCGCTGCTGGATGCCAGTCAAACCCGCTACGCCGCCGCGCTAGAACGCCTGAGCACCCTGAGTGACGTCAGCGGCTACAACAAGGTCCAGTTGCCACCCAGCGCCCTGTCGGCGGACATTTCGGACCCTTCCAGTCCGCTGGATGCCCTCTATAGCGATTTCAACGCCAACGGCCGTATCCTGCGCGCAGCCCTGGGCGAGCTCGCCGCAGGTAGCGGTCTGAGCACCGACGCCGATCCCGCCGTAGCCCAGCCCATTGCGCTGCTGCTCGGTCCATTGCTCGAAGGCCAGGAGCTGATCGCCCGCGCTCAGGGTTACAACGGCTATCTCACAGTGGTGGGCATGCTGTTCGCCACGTCCAAGCCGGCGGTACACAATCTGCGCGAAGCCATCGGGCAATTGACCCAGGCCGCCGCTGCCGAGCGGAACCCGGCCGGCGCCCGCCTCGCGCAAAGTCTCACGCAACTCGGCCAGCTCTATCAGCGCGAGGTCATCGAGAAATTCTACGAGGCCTTCTCCGCCCAGACCGGCGGCAGCGATCAGCTACAGGAGGTGTTCACCGCCTATGGACGCCTGAGCGGCGAGCTGCAGGCTCAAGGTGCCTCGGCCCTGGCGCAGGTGGATCAGGCCTTGGCCCTGCGGGTGGCCGAGAAACAGCGTGCCCTGACGCTCTATGCGATTCTGGCCGCCAGCTTGATTCTGGTGCTGCTCTATCTGTTCGCCGGCTTCTACCTGTCGGTGGTCGGCACACTCAAGGTCCTGCGCAACGGCACCCAGCGCTTGTCCGACGGCGACCTGCGCGAAGACATAGAGACCCCTGCGCGTGATGAGCTGGGCGAACTGGTCGGCGACTTCAACCGCATGCAGCATCGCGTTCGCGCGCTGATCAGCGATGTCACCCGTCTCACCGGTAGCACGGCCGCCCAGGCCGCCCAGCTCGATGAAGCCGTCGCCGCCGGAGCCCAGCGCGCCGATCGCCAGGCCAACGCCATGGAAGAGGTGGCCACCGCCATGGCTCAATTGACCACCAGCGTCCAGGAGATCAGTCGCAGCGCTCTGGTCTCGGCGGACTCGGCACGGCGCGCGGGCGGCGAATGCAAGAACGGCGAGCGGCAGATGCAGGCGGCGGTGCAGGGCATAGGTGGCCTGGTAGCCGGGATGCAGACGTCGTCCGCGGCCATCCAGGCCGTCGAGATCGAGAGTCTGAACATCTCCAAGGTACTGGATTTGATCAATGCGGTAGCCGAGCAGACCAACCTGCTGGCGCTCAACGCCTCCATCGAAGCGGCCCGAGCCGGCGAACACGGTCGCGGCTTTGCCGTGGTGGCCGACGAGGTGCGCAGTCTGGCGCGCCGTTCGAGGAGCCTGACCCAGGACATCGACGTCATGGTCGGCCACCTCAAGACCCAGGTGGAAACGGCGGTTACCGCCATCGCCGCCAACGAGCAGGGCGTGATCCGGGCGCGCGAAGAGATCGAGCTGACCGCAACGGTTTTCCAACAGATCACTCGCGACGTCGGGGAGATCGCGAGCCATGCCGCGCAAATCGCCACGGCCACCGAGGAACAGGTGGCCGTGGTGACCGGAGTGGAACGCAATGCCCAGGTCATGCGCGAACTGGGCCGAACCGCACTTACCGAGGCCCAGGAAGTCGCCCGCCTGACCGAGCGGATGACTCAGGGCACCAAGGCTGCGGAGCGGACCCTGGACGCCTTCCACGTCTAGCCGGCCGGCGGGACCGGGGCGGGACGCACGTAGCTGGTCAGCACGTGATCCCGCCAGACGCCATCGATTTCCAGGTAACGGCGCGCCAGGCCCTCGCGCTCGAAGCCGAGGCTCGTCAGCAACCTGGCGCTGCGGGCGTTCTCCGGCAGGTGGTTGGCCATGATGCGATTGAGGCCGAGCCCTTCAATGACGAAATCCCGGCCCAACCGCACCGCCGTACGCATGAGGCCGCGCCCCTGCCAAGCCTCATCCAGGCCATAGCCCAGGTAGCACGCCTGGAAGCCACCACGGAAAATCTGGCTGAAGTTCACCGTACCTATCACCAGCGCCCCTGCCCGCAGTACCAGGCGCAGTTCGCTCAAGCCAGGTCCACCGGCGCGATAGGCCGTCGTCTGGCCCTGCCATTGGGCGAGGGTGAAGAAGGCGTCGGAGCGCCGGGGCATCGACTGCGCCAGGTGCCGGCGATTGCGCCGGTAGTAGTCGGCCACCGCGGCGGGATCGGCCAGGGTCAGGTCGATCAGTTCCACCGCCTCGTTCACCGCGAAGCGTAGGGGAGATAGCAGCGGTACGCTCAGGGTAGTCATCGGGGTGAGTCCGGCGGCAGTTCGTAGACCCAGGTGGCGCAGCGCGCGCCGGCCGGGCCCTCACGGTCGTCTTCCAGCACCCGGACGCGGCGAAAACCCACCCGTTCGGCCAGGCGCTGGCTGGGGCGGTTGCTAGCCGAGGTGGTCAGGTAGAGGCCGCTGTCGCCGCGGCACGCGACGAAGTGGCGCAAGGCGGTGGTCATGTGCCCCTGTCCGGCGTGGAGGCTATGCATCCAGTAACCTACTTCGTAGCGGCGTCCGTCGTCCAGTGGCGTCAGCCCCAGGCAGCCGAGCAGTTCGTCGTCCCGGACCAGGAAGTAGCGCTTTTCGCCCCGGGCCAGGGTGAAGGCACCGCGGGCGGCGAGCAGGCTGTCGCGAGCCTGGGCCACGGTGGTCTGTTCGCGCGCCCAGCCGAGGAAGCGACGATGCTCGGCGTAGCTCCAGTTCAGCGCCTCGGCGAAGGCCACGGCCAGGCGCGGTTGGGGCCAGACCATCGCGAAACCGGTCAGGGCGATCCGCGGCGGAAAGTTCAAGTCGCTGGCCCGAAGTCCAGCCGCGGTACCGCGGCCAGCAGGCGTTGGGTCATGGCGTGGCGAGGCGCGCGCAGCACCTGTCCGGCACTGTCCTGTTCGACGATACGGCCACCGTCCATCACCGCGATACGGTCGGCCAGATACTCGACGACGCCGAAGTTGTGGGTGATGAACAGATAGGCGAGCCCTCGTTCCGCCTGCAATTCGCGCAGCAGGTCGAGAATCTGCGCCTGCACCGAGACGTCCAGCGCCGAGGTGGGCTCATCGCAGACCAGCACCCGGGGTTCGACGATCAGCGCCCGGGCGATGGCGATGCGCTGGCGCTGGCCGCCGGAAAATTCGTGGGGAAAGCGCTGCGGGGTGTCACCCGGCAGGCCGACCCGCTCCACCAGGGCGGCGGCGCGCTTGCGGCGCTCGGCGGCGTCCAGTTCCGGGCGCAACGCCAGCAGCCCCTGCTCCAGCGTGGCGCCGATGCGCATGCGCGGGTCCAGGGAGGCGAAGGGGTCCTGGAAAACGATCTGGATCTGCCGCCGCAGCCGTTGCAGGCTGCGCCGATCGGCGCCGAGCAGGTCCTCGCCGCCAAGACGGGCACTGCCCTGGATGCGCGGACCCTCGAGCAGGCGCAGCAACGCCTTGCCGGTGGTGGTCTTGCCACAGCCGGACTCACCCAGCAACGCCAGGGTCTCGCCGGCGTGCAGGTCGAAGGTCACGCCGTCCACCGCCTTCACCCAGTCCCGCGTCCGCCCCCAGGCACCGCGCCGGACGGGATAGTGCACGGCGAGGTCGCGCACCTCCAACAACCGCTCGCCCGCACGGCGCTCGGGCAGGGCGCGCGGCGTACCGGCCAGGGTCTGACCACGCTTGGCGAAGGTGGGAATGGCGGCGAACAGCTCGCGGGCATAGGGATGCCGGGGCGCCTGGAAGAAGTCCACCGCCGGGGAGCTCTCGACGATCTCGCCGTGGCGCATCAGGGCCACGTGATGGGCCACCTGGCGCACCACCGCGAGATCGTGGGTGATCAGCAGGATGGCCATGCCCAGCTCGCGCTGGATATCGGCCAGCAGGGCCAGGATCTGCGCCTGGACGGTGACGTCCAGTGCCGTGGTGGGCTCGTCGGCGATCAGCAGATCGGGCCCCGCGGCCAGCGCCAGGGCGATCATGATGCGCTGCTTCTGGCCGCCGGAGAACTGGAAGGGATAGTCGTCGATGCGCCGCTCCGGCTCGGGGATGCCCACCCGCCGCAGCCATTCCACGACCTTGGCCCGGACCGCGGCGCCGCGCAGCGACGTATGGGCGCGCAGGGTCTCTTCGATCTGCTCGCCGATGCGCATCACCGGATTCAGACTGGTGGCGGGCTCCTGGAAGATGGTACCGACGCGCCCGCCGCGCAGTTTACGCAGACTGCGCTCCGGCAGGCGATGCAGATCGGTACCGGCCAGCAGCGCCACCCCACGGGCGATGCCCAGCGAGGGAGGCAGCAGCCGCAACAGCGAGAGCGCGGTGACGCTCTTGCCGCTGCCGGACTCCCCCACCAGGGCGAAGGTCTGGCCCCGGGCGATGGTCAGCGCCAGACCCTTGACCGCCAGGCGGGTGCCCTCCTCGCTGTCGATCAGGATCTCCAGGTCGCGAAGTTCCAGCACCGGCTTCATGGCCGCACCTCGCCCTGGCCGGGCCGCCGCCTGAGCCAGGCGGATCTCAGCCGGCGACTGCGCGGGTCGAAGGCGTCACGCACGGCATCGGCGAACAGATTGGCCGCCAGCACCAGGGCCAGCATGAAGGCGAAGGCGCTGAACAGGTTCCACCAGATCATCGGCGTGCGCGACATCTCGGTGCGGGCGTCGTTGATCATGGAGCCGAAGGAATTCATGGTCGGATCGACGCCGATGCCCAGGTAGGACAGCACCGCCTCGTAGAGCACCAGGCTGGAGAATTCCAGGGTCAGGGTGATGAGCACCAGGTAGAAGACGTTGGGCAGCAGGTGCCGGCGCAGGATGGTGAAATGGGAGACACCGAAGGCCCGCGCCGCCTGTACGTATTCCAGCTCGCGCAACTTGAGCGCCTCGGCGCGCAGCAGGCGGCAGAGGCCGGCCCAGCCGGTCAGGCCAAGGATCAGGCAGAGCATGAACAGCCGCAGGTCGGCCCGCGCCGCGCCGGTGTCGAATAGCTCCGGGTGGCGGTCGATGAACACCTGCATCATCAGCACGCAGGCCGCCACCAGCAGCACCCCGGGAATGGAGGTCAGGGTGGTGTAGAGGTAGGTGATGACGTCGTCCACCCGGCCCTTGAAGTAGCCGGCGGCCAGGCCGAAGCCGATGGCCGGCGGCAGCATGGCCAGGGTGGTCAGGCTGCCGATGACGAAGGCGGTGCGGATGCTCTTGAGCGACTGGTAGAGGACATCGTTGCCGGTGCTGTCGGTACCCAGCACGTGGTAACCGCTGGCCAGGCCGATCACGCTACCGACCACCAGGCAGACGCCCAGCCAGGTCAGCAGGATCGCCCGCCAGGGCGTGGCGGTATGGCCACGGATGATGAGCTCGCAGCGGGTCTTGAAGCGACCGGCTTCGCGCAGCCGGACCGCCGCCAGGGCAGCAGTGAGCAGGGCCAGCGCCAGACCACCGAGCAGCCCGAGCGCCAGCCGCCTGAGGACATCGCCACGCCACTCACTGGCAGGCTCGCCCAGCGTAGTGCCGGCGTGCTTGAGGCGCGGGAAATCCCGCAGCGGCTTGCCGTCGGCGGTGGTACCCAGGGTTTCCTTGGTGAACTGGTGGGTGGCCAGGGGCGCCGAATAGGTCTTCTCGCGCCGGGTGAGACTGGTATCGGCCAGCAGGCCATCGAGGGCCGAGAGCACCGTGGGGGAATAGACCGGTGCCGTGGCCCCGGGCGCGGCCGGCAGTTGCGGTCGATAGTGCACCGAATCCAGCAGGGCGATGGCGACGAAGCTGGCCAGTACCACGGCCGCGCTCATCGCTGGCGCATCTTCCAGCACCCGGCGCCAACTGGCACGCAAGGCGGGTTGGCGCCGGGCGCGCCAGGCGTAGACCAGGATGCCGGCCACCAGCAGGAAGAGGGCGAAGTCGGTCCAGAGCAAGACGAAGGTCGGCATGGTGGCTACTCGAAACGGACGCGCGGATCGGCGAGGGTGTAGGACAGGTCCGCCAGGATCAGCCCGACGATGTAGAGCACCGAGCCCAGGAACACCATGGTGCGCACCACGGCGAAGTCCTGGCCGTTGATGGCGTCGATGGTGTAGCTGCCCAGGCCGGGAATGCCGAAGAAGGACTCGGCGATCAGGCTGCCCATGATGAGCAGCGGAATGGCCGAGACCACCCCGGTGAGGATCGGCAGCGCCGCGTTGCGCAGCACGTGGCGCAGGAGCACCTGGCGCTCGGCCAGGCCCTTGGCCCGAGCGGTGCGCACGTAGTCCTTGCCGATCTCTTCGAGGAACAGCGCGCGATAGAAGCGCGCCTGGCTGCCCAGCCCGGAGATCACCGCCACCAGCACCGGCAGCGCCAGGAAGCGCAGCAGGTTCCAACCCTCTTCATAGCCGGAATAAGGCACCAGGCGCAGGATCTTCGCGAACAGCCACTGACCGGCGATGATATAGAACAGCGAAGAGATCGACAGCAGCAGCACGCAGAGCACCACCCCCCAGAAGTCCAGGCGGCTGGCGCGGAAGAACACCAGCAACAGGGCGAAGCCGATGCTGGCGGTCAACCCGAGAATGAAGGTCGGCAAGGCCAGCGCCAGGCTCGGCCCCGCCCGCTCGGCGATCTCCCGGCCGATGTCGCGACCGTTGTCGGAGGTGCCGAAGTCGAATACCAGCAAGCTGACCGACCGCTCGAAGAAGAGCGTATCGGTGACACGCTCCAGCCCTTCACGGGTGGTATTGATGAGCAGCGGCTTGTCGTAGCCGTGCTCCGCCTTCCAGTCCTCGATGGCCTCGGCGGTGACGTACTTGCCGCCGATGGCCAGCCGCGCCATGTCGTCCGGGGTGTTGACGGTGAAGAACAGCACGAAGGTCAGCAGATTCACGCCGATCAGGATGAGCACGCCGTACGCCAGGCGTCGCAGCAGGTAACCGATCATGGCCGCTCCTCCCTTGCCGAATCGCCAAAGGCGGTCTGGCGCTCACGGCGCTTGAGGATGCGCCAGGCTGGCCACACCAGCAGCAGGGCCAGGCCCAAGAGCAGCCACAGCGGCCAGAGCACTGGCTGATTCCACTCCTGGACCTTGAGCTCGCGCAGGGCCGGGTCCAGCCGCAGGTAGCGCAACTGATCGCGCACCATCTGGGTCGGTTTGGCGTTGTAGACCCACTGCTGGTAGGCGCCACCGGAGAGCGGATTCCAGCCGAACAGCCAGGGCGCGTCCTGTTGCACGATGGCCACCATGCGCCGGATCAGGGCGACCTTTTCCGGACCGTCGTCGAGACTCTTCATCTGTTCGAACAGCCGGTCGAACTCGGGATTGCTGTAATTGCCGGCATTTTCGCCGCCATGCTTGGCCTTGCCCTGGGGGCCGTAGAAGAGGAAGAGGAAGTTCTCGGCATCGGGATAGTCCGCATTCCAGCCCCAGAAGAACAGCTGCGCCGCGCCCTTGCGCATCTTGTCCTGGAATCTGTTGTAGTCGGTGCCGCGCAGTTCCAGCTGGATGCCCAGCTTGGCGGTCTGCTGGCGCATCCAGTCGAACATGGCGCTGTCGCCACTGCTCTGGGCATCGTACTGCAGGATCAGCGGCCGTCCGCTCCTGGCGTCTCGCCCGTCGGGGTAGCCCGCTTCGGCGAGCAGGCGCTTGGCGTCCTCGATGGGCCGCCGCTCGGGCTTGCCGTCGACCAACCGATAGACCACCGGGTTGCTGCCCGCGGGCGGTGCCTCGTAGCCCAGCACCCCCGGCGGCAGCGGCCCGTTGGCGACCAGGCCGTTGCCGTTGAGGAAGACGGTGATGTAGCTCTCCCAGTCGAAGGCGATGGACAACGCCTGGCGCAGTTTGCGATTGCGTTCCTGCTGCTCGGGCGTGGCGCCCTGCCCCACCACCGGGTCCAGCCAGTTGAAGCCCAGGTACCAGTTGGAGGCCTCCACCGCCGTGGGCAGCTTGAGCCCGCGCTCGCGATAGAGTTCGGCGGAATCGGCCGAGTCGCCGGCCCGGGTGCGCAGGGCCACGCCGTATTCGCCGCGTTCGATCTGGGGGGCGTCGTAGTAGCCCTGGATGAACTTGCCCATCAGCGGCACCCCTTCCTTTTCCAGGCTGAACACCGCCCGCTCGATCAGCGGCATGGGCTTGCCGCAGTCGTCCAGCCGCCCCTGTTCGCGATCACTGGGCTCGCCCTCGCAGGGATAGGGATCGGCGTGGTAGTTGGGATTGCGCTCCAGCACGTGGCGACGGTTGGGAATGGACTCGGCCAGGCGATAGGGCCCGGTGCCCACCGGCCAGCTGTTGAGGCTGAGATTGTGCTCGGCCATGCCGGGCTGGCTGTAGAAACGCTCCGCCTCCCAGGGAATGGGCGCGGCGAAGGTCATGGCCAGCCAGTAGTTGAACTGGGGGTACTTGCCGATCACCCGCAGTCTCAGGGTGTGGTCGTCCAGCACCTCCACGCCGGGCAGGTCGCCCTGGCGCAAGTCCAGCCAGGGCAGCGGCGCGCCCTTGGGCAGCCTGGCGCGCAGGGCCTTGTCGGCGGCGCGCAGGCTGTCGCCGAAGGCCTGCATGCCGACCAGGTGCTCGGCGAAGATGGCGTAGCTGGGCGAAACCAGACGTGGACTGGCCAGCCGGCGCAAGCCATAGGCGTAGTCGGCGGCGGTCAGGGCGCGGCTGTCGGTCTCGGGAAAGTCGGGAATCCGGTACCGGTCGGCCAGATCCTCCGGCTTGATCGGGAAGTAGCGGTAGCGGCCCTGGGCATCGCGGGCGAAGGCCGGATGGGGCGCGTAGCGGGCGTCGCGGCGGATGGGAATGTCGTAGACGCTCTGGGCGATCCGCTCCGCGGGCGCATCGTCCGCCAGCCGCCGGCCCTGGGCGTCCAGGTAATAGGGCGCGACCACCCGCTCGGCGCCGCGCGGGATCAATTCGTAGGGTCGCTTGAAATAGTGATAGCCGTAGAGCGGCTCATAGATGTTGTAGGTGAAATTGGTCTCGTCGCCGGAATAGGAACTGGCCGGATCGAGGTACTTGGGCGAGCGGGTGGTGAAGGCGGTGTAGAGGGTATTCTGCCCCTCGGCCCCGGCGCGGTACGGGCTGTTGATCGGTGTGTCGCCTGGCGAGCAGCCACCGAGCAGCGCCAGGGTCAGCAGCGCGAGGAGTTGTCTGGACAGTCTGGGCATCGCGTTCCTGTACCGATGGATACCTGAGGCGGCAGCGTCCGCCCGAGCGGCTAAGCTTGAGCTATTTTCCCGCGAGGCGCAGCACCCCATGCAATCCCGGAAAGATTTCGACAAGATCGTCCACTGGTCCCGGCTCCAGGCCCCCGACGGCCCTGGCTATCCGGACAGCGACGAACGCTTTTCCCTCGGCGCCGCCTTCGGCCGCCACTTCGGCTTCGCCCGCCTGGGCATCCATCACGAACTGCTACCACCCGGCCGCCGCACCTCGCGGCCTCATGCCGAGGCCACCGAAGACGAATTCATCTATGTGATCGCCGGTCATCCCACCGCCTGGATCGACGGCCACGTCCATCGACTCGAACCGGGCGACGGGGTCGGCTTCAAGGCCGGCGATGGCGTCGCCCACACCTTCATCAACGAGACCGACGAGACGGTGGAACTGCTGGTGGTGGGCGATACCAGCCGCGCGGACAATCGGCTGCACTATCCGCTGCATCCTGAATTCACCGCGAGCCTGGGTGACAGGCAGTGGAAGGACGGTCCGCAGCGGGAGTTGGGGGTGCATCCGGGGCTGTCCGCGTCGTCACGAGAGGACGACCTATGCCCGTGAATCCGCTGCGCCTACCTGCCTCCATTCGCGCTAACGCCGGACTGCTTACCCAATTGCAGTTGGCGCCGGAAAGCTGCCTGACCTATGGCGAGCGTCACGTGGCGGTTTGCACACCAGACTGTCCCGACTACTACTTCGGTAATTACCTCCTGCTGGATCGACGTCCAACTGCCAAGCAGGTAGGCGCATGGGCAGCCGACTTCGAAAGGTCGCTGGGCAGCCCGCACAGGCTGGATCATCGGGCCTTCGTCTGGCCGGAATCAGAGATTCAGGAATCCCTGGCGAACCTGCCTTGCGGCTACGACTATCAGCGGCTGGTGTCGATGCGCCTTGGGGCCGACGCCATACGTCCGGCCCCTGAACTGCCTGATGGCCTTCAGATCAGAACCTTCCAGCAGGCCGCCGATTGGCAGCAGTGGCGTGAACTCCAGAGGGAAGTGACTCCAGGTGCCGAACGTCCGGAAGCGCATTGGCGCTATCTGGATTACCAGACGCAGCGCTACCGATCACTGTGCGAGCGAGGCCTCGGCGACTGGTGGGGCGTTTTCGCTGGCGATGGGCAACTGCTCGCGTACCTAGGTCTCTACCGCCTCGGTGGATTGGGACGCTTCCAGGCCGTCACCACTCGCGTCGATTGGCGTAGGCGCGGCCTCTGCCACGCGCTGCTCGGTCGGGTACTCCAACAGCAGCGTCAGGCCTTGGATGCCTTCGTCATCGTCGCTGAAGGCGAACACCCTGCGCAGATGCTTTATGAAAAGGCGGGATTCGTCGTGGAAGGCGGTATAGGTACCTTGCTAGGAACAGTCGCCGAGGATTAGAGAAAGGCTGTGCTGGCTGCGGAAAACGCTGCGCGGTTTTCCACCCTACGCCCAGCTCGACAATGGCGCCCCCTCTCCCCTCGGGAGAGGGTCGGGGTAAGGGCCGCAAACGAAAAAGCCCCAGCACGGGGCTGGGGCTTCTTCAGGCGGGCCGCCTGGACGATCAGTTGTCCAGGGCCGGGCGCTGGCCGGCGATGGCGATGCGCTTGGGCTTGGCTTCTTCCGGGATCACGCGCACCAGTTCGATGCTCAGCAGGCCGTGCTTGAGATCGGCCCCCCTCACCTCGATATGGTCGGCGAGGCGGAAGGACAGCTTGAAGGCCCGCTGGGCGATGCCCTGATGCAGGAAGGTCACGCTCTCGGCGCTGTTTTCGCGCCGGCCACCCTTGACGGTGAGCACGCCACGCTCGACTTCGATTTCCAAGTCATCTTCCTGGAGACCGGCGGCGGCGATCACGATGCGATACTGGTCGTCACCGTGCTTCTCGACGTTGTAGGGCGGATAGGAGCTGCCAGCGTCGTTGCGCAGGGCGGATTCGAACAGGTCGTTGAACCGGTCGAAGCCGACGGAATGACGGAACAGCGGGGCCAGGGACAGTACGTTGCTCATGGTGAATCTCCTGATAGGTTCAGCAAGTTTCGGTGTTGCCTGCGGGACCCGACTTCGGCATCCCGCACGAACCTAGATAGGAATTCCCCAAAAAATTTCAAGGGCGAATCCCGACGAACGGTAGTCCCCCTATTTCTTCTTCGGCTTGCGCTTTTTCTTCTTGGCGGCGGCCAGCGGCAAGGCCTGCTCGAAGGCCGAACGGACCTCCTGCAGGCGACGCTCCTTGAGGTCGTGGATGCGCTTGCCGCGCTCGGTGGTGAAGTCGATGAGGTTGTTGCTGTCGTCGCTCATGGGGCTATCCAACGGAAGGTGAGATTCAGCCGCAGCCCACCGGCCCTGCGGGTCTTGGCGATCTGGTGCTGCCAATGATGCTGGGTCGCGCCGGCCATGACCAGCAGGCTGCCGTGACCGAGTTCCAGGGAATGGCCGATGCGGCTGGTGCCCTTGCGCCGGAAATCGAAGCGCCGGGTGGCGCCGAGATTGAGTGAAGCGATCAGCGGATTGCGGCCGAGACTGGCCTCGTCATCGCTGTGCCAGCCCATCGAGTCCTGGCCGTCGCGGTAGCGATTGAGCAGCACGCCGTTGAACGCCTGGCCGCAGACCGTCTCGACCTGCGCGCGGATCTCCTGCAACAGCGGCGTCCAGGGCAAAGTCGGATGATCCAAACCGGCGTAACCGTAGATCACCCCGGGATCGGCATACCAGGCAACCTGCCGCGGCACCGGGTGCCAGCGGTTGAACACCCGCACCCGTGGCTGGCTCCAGGGCGTGTCGGCGTCGAGCTGCCCTAGCCAGGCGTCGGCGGTGTCCGGTGGCAGCCACTGCGGATGGAAGTGCAGCTCGGCATCGGCCAGGTACGGGACCTCGACCATGGGCTAGACGCGCAGATCCACCTGGGCGCCCACCTGCTCCGGCTCTTCCAGCGCCTGGGCGCGCTCGGCACCCAGCCCTTGCCGCAGGGCTTCGCGCTGGCGCCGCCGCCGACGGGCTTCGCGATCCAGGGTGGCCTCGTCTTCCAGGGGGGCGTGGGCCGTCTCGGCCGCCGGCTCCACGGGCGCCACCGGGGCTACAGGTGGGCGTACCGGCGCCGGGTCCAGCTGGTTCGGCGGGGTCACGCCGGGCGGCGCGATGATGGGGATCATGACGGATACCTCGAAATTAGCGGAACGCGGCAAAGAGCACGTTGGGCTTATGACTCCGCTTTGGCTAAAATAGCCGGCTTTTTGATAGCTGGGGAGAAGCTTCTACATGGCGTCACATCAACCGGGACAACGCTGGATCAGTGACAGCGAGGCCGAACTGGGCCTGGGAACCATCCTGGCCCTGGACGGCCGCCTGCTCACGGTGCTCTATCCAGCCACCGGTGAGACGCGCCAGTACGCCCAGCGCAACGCGCCCCTGACCCGGGTGCGCTTCGCGCCGGGCGACGAGGTGACCCATTTCGAGGGCTGGAAGCTCACCGTGCGCGAGGTCTCCGAAGAGGACGGCCTGCTGACCTACCACGGCTTCACCGCCGAGCGCGAGGCGCGTAGCGTGCCCGAGGCCCAGCTGTCGAACTTCATCCAGTTCCGCCTGGCCAGCGACCGCCTGTTCGCCGGGCAGATCGATCCCCTGCCCTGGTTCGGCCTGCGCTATCACACCCACGAGCACCGCAACCGCCTGCTGCAGTCCAGCCTCTGGGGCCTGGGCGGCGCCCGTGCCCAGCCGATCCCGCATCAGCTGCACATCGCCCGCAGCGTGGCCGACCGGGTCGCCCCGCGCGTCCTGCTGGCCGACGAAGTGGGCCTGGGCAAGACCATCGAAGCGGGCCTGGTGATCCATCGCCAACTGCTCAGCGGACGCGCCAGCCGGGTGCTGATCCTGGTCCCGGAGAATCTCCAGCACCAGTGGCTGGTGGAGATGCGTCGCCGCTTCAACCTGGAAGTGGCGCTGTTCGACGCCGAGCGCTTCATGGCCAGCGAAGACGGCAACCCCTTCGAGGACGCCCAGCTCGCCCTGGTCTCCCTGGACTGGCTGGTGCGCGACGAAAAGGCCCAGGATGCCGCCTTCGCCGCCGGCTGGGACCTGCTGGTGGTCGACGAAGCCCACCACCTGGTCTGGCACCCCGAGGGCGCCAGCCGCGAATACAGCCTGGTCGAGCAACTCGGCGAGGTCATCCCCGGCGTGCTGCTGCTGACCGCGACCCCGGAGCAACTGGGCCAGGACAGCCACTTCGCGCGCCTGCGTCTGCTCGACCCCAGCCGTTTCCATGACTTCGCCGCCTTCCAGCAGGAGTCCCAGCACTATCGCCCGGTGGCCGAGGCCGTGCAGGAACTGCTCGACGCCGACGCCCTGAGCCCGGCCGCCCAGGACGCCATCGGCGGCTTCCTCGGCCAGGAAGGCGAGACCCTGCTGAATGCCGCCGCCGCTGGCGATGCCGACGCCCGCGCGCGCCTGGTGCGCGAGCTGCTGGATCGCCACGGCACCGGCCGGGTGCTGTTCCGCAATACCCGCGCCGCGGTGAAGGGTTTCCCCGAGCGCGAGCTGCACGCCCACGCCCTGCCCTTCCCGGATGCCTACCTGGACGAGGGTGTGATGCCCGGCCAGTCGCTGCAGCCGGAAACCGAATTCGCCCCGGAAGACGATAATGACCGCTGGTGGCGTCACGACGGCCGTGTCGAGTGGCTGATCGAGACCCTCAAGTCGATCAAGCCGCACAAGGTGCTGGTCATCTGCGCGCGCATGGAAACCGCCCTGGACCTGGAAGACGCCCTGCGGCTGAAGTCCGGCATCCCGGCCACGGTGTTCCACGAGGGCATGAGCATCCTCGAGCGCGACCGTGCCGCCGCCTACTTCGCCGACGAGGAATTCGGCGCCCAGGTGCTGATCTGCTCCGAGATCGGCAGTGAAGGCCGCAACTTCCAGTTCGCCCATCACCTGGTGCTATTCGACCTGCCGGCCCACCCGGACCTGCTGGAGCAGCGCATCGGCCGTCTCGACCGGATCGGCCAGCGCCACACCATCCAGCTGCACGTGCCCTACCTCGAAGGCAGCCGCCAGGAGCGGCAGTTCCAGTGGTACCACCAGGCGCTGAATGCCTTCCTGGCCACTTCGCCGACCGGCAGCGCCCTGCAGGCACGCTTCGCCAGCGAACTGGACGAGCAGCTGGCCGGTGGCGACGAGGCCGCCTGGCAGGCGCTGCTGGAACAGGGCGCCCAGGCGCGTGCCACGCTGGAAGCGGAGCTGCACAATGGCCGTGACCGCCTGCTGGAACTCAATTCCTCCGGCGCCGGCGCTGGCGAGCAACTGGTCGAGGACATCGTCGAACAGGACGACCAGTTCGCCCTGCCGATGTACATGGAAGAACTGTTCAATGCCTTCGGCATCGACAGCGAGGACCACTCGGACAACGCCCTGATCCTCAAGCCCAGCGAGAAGATGCTCGACGCCGGCTTCCCCCTGGGCGACGACGAAGGCGTGACCATCACCTACGACCGCAACGTGGCCCTGGTCCGCGAAGACATGCAGTTCCTGACCTGGGAGCATCCCATGGCCCAGGGCGGCATGGACCTGGTGCTGTCCGGCTCCATGGGCAACACCGCCGTGGCGCTGATCAAGAACAAGGCGCTCAAGCCGGGCACCGTGCTGCTGGAACTGATCTACGTCAGCGAGGCGGTGGCCCCGCGGGCCCTGCAACTGGGTCGCTACCTGCCACCGCTGGCGATCCGCTGCCTGCTGGACGCCAACGGCAACGACCTGGCCGCCCGGGTGGCCTTCGAGACGCTGAACGACCAACTTGAAAGCGTGCCGCGCACCAGCGCCAACAAGTTCGTCCAGGCCCAGCGCGACTCCCTGGCCAAGCTGATCGGCGGTGGTGAAGGCAAGGCCCTGCCCCGCCACGAGGAACGCGTGGCCAAGGCGCGTCAGGCCTACCTGGCGGGGATGGACGAGGAAATCGCCCGCCTGGAGGCGCTGCGCGCGGTCAACTCCAGCGTTCGCCAGGACGAGATCGACCGCCTGCGCCAGCAGCGCGAAGAAGGCCTGACCTACCTGGACAAGGCCTCGTTGCGCCTGGAAGCGATTCGGGTGTTGGTGGCGGGGTAAAGGGCGTTGATGCTGGGGCTTGGCTGACAAGCGCCCGGCGACTTCAATCGCGGCCGTGGCGGTCCGCCGATGCGCCCGCTCCTACAGTGGGTGTTCAACCTGTAGGAGCGGCCCATGGCCGCGATTGTTGAGCTGAGACGGCTCCATCGTCGAAGCCCAACACACCGCATTTGCCGGGTACTCCTGAGTCGGGGTTAGCTCACGCTCACCCAAGCTACGAAAGTCCCTTACGCCGCCAGGGTCGCGCCGCCGTCCACCACGATGTCCTGCATGGTGATATGGCTGGCCAGGTCCGACGCGAGGAACAGCACGGTGTTGGCGATCTCGTCGGGTTGGGCGATCTTGCGCAGCGGGATGCCCAGCTTGAAGTCTTCCGGCAGGCCGTCCACCAGGCGCTGATAGCCCTCGGGCGAACCGAGCATGCCGGCGAGCATGGGGGTCGCCGTGGAGCCCGGCGAGACCACGTTGCAGCGCACGCCCGAGCCAGCCAGTTCCAAGGCCACGCAGTGGCTCAGGGACACCAGTGCCGCCTTGGAGGTGCAGTAGCCGGCCATCTGCAGGCGCGGTACATGGGCCGCGTTGGAGGCGATGTTGACGATGGCGCCCTGGCCCTGGGCCTTGAACAGCGGCACCAGTTGGCGGAACAGGTAGAAGGGTCCGGAGACGTTGACGTCCAGCAACGCCTGCCAGTCGTCCAGGCTCAGGCTGTCGCTGGTGCCCAGGCGCAGCACGCCGGCGCCATTGACCAGCACGTCCAGGCGGCGTTCTTCCGCCAGCAGCGCCTGGCAGACTTCCTCCACCTGGGCCGCGTCGGCGACGTCCAGCAACTGGGTGCGGAACGGATAGCTGCTCTCGGCGAACTGCCGGTCGAGGCCGATCACCTCGGCGCCTGCTTCCTGGAAGCGGCGCGCTACCTGCAGCCCGATGCCCTGCCCTGCGCCGGTCACCCAGACGCGCTTGCCGGTGAAATCCAGTTGCGTCATCGGCAGATTCCTCAGGCGCGCGCGCGCAGCAGAGCCAGCCAGCCCTGCAGGGTCGGCTGGGCGGCGAGATCGGCGAAGGTCACGGGCAGGCCGCGCTTCTGCCACTCGCCCACCAGGGTCATGACCTGTACCGAGTCCAGGCCGAAGTCGGTGAGGTTGTCGTCCAGCGCCGGCTCTTCGTCGTCGGCGTCCAGCAGCGGCTGGACCTGGGCGCGCAGCCAGGCTTCATCGAGCACGGCCGCACCCGCGCCGGTGACCTGGGCGGTGCTCAGGGTGCTGCCGCAGCGAGTGGCCACGTAGCGCAGCGCCATGCGGTGCTCCTCTTCGCTGAAATCGGCCACGGCGTCGCCGATCAGGAAGGCCTGGATGTCCCTCATGAAGGCATCGGTGCAAGTGGTCAGGCAGCCGATGTGGGCATAGACGCCGCAGACGATCAGCTGATCGCGCCGCCATTCGGTCATCAGGTCCTGCAGGTTGGAGCGGTGGAAGGCGCTGTAGCGCCACTTGGTCAGCACCACGTCACCGTCCTTGGGCGCCAGCGCGTCTACCACCTGCTGCAGCGCGGGATCGGCCTGGGTCAGGCCGGGGCCCCACATGTCGTTGAGCAGGGCGCGATCGGCCGGCGGCTGATCGGTGGGCTGGGCGGTATAGACCACCGGCACGCCTTGGGCATCGGCCCAGGCACGCAGGGCGGCGATGTTGGCCACCACCTGGTCGATCAGCGGGCTGTCGTCACCATAGAACTCGACGAAATAGCGCTGCATGTCGTGGATCAGCAGTACGGCGCGATTGGCCACGGGCGCCCAGTCGACCTTGTTGGCGGGAAAGCCGTCGGGCTGGGGCAAGGGATAGGAGGCGAGACGGGGAATAGCCATGGGAAACCTTAGGAACGCTCGGTGGAAGGGGTCTGCAGCTGCTCGCGCAGGCGACGCTTGTCGATCTTGCCGACAGCGGTGAGCGGCAGTTGGTCGAGGAACTGGAAACGGTCGGGCAACTTGTACTCGGCCACGCCCTGCTCGCGCAGGTAACGGCGCAGCGCCACCGGCTTGAGCGACGGATCGCTTACCACCAGGCAGGCGCAGCTCTTCTCGCCCATCAGCTCGTCGGCGATGGCCACCAGGGCCGCGTGGGTGATGCCGGGATGGCGCAGCAGCAGGCCTTCGATCTCCGCGGCGGCGATCTTCTCGCCGCCGCGGTTGATCTGGTCCTTCACCCGGCCGACCACCTTGAGGTAGCCGGCGGCATCGCGCTGGACCACATCGCCGGAGAAGTAGAAACCCTCCGCATCGAACACCTGGGCGTTGTGCTCGGGGCTGCGGTAGTAGCCGCGGAAGGTGTAGGGACCGCGGGTGGACAGCAGGCCGGGCTCGCCATCGGGCACCGGGTTGCCGTCTTCGTCGGTGATGCGCACCTCGTCGTCCGGACTCATGGGCCGGCCCTGGGTGGTGAAGATGCGCTCGGGCTCGTCGTCCAGGCGGGTGTAGTTGACCAGGCCCTCGGCCATGCCGAACACCTGTTGCAACTGGCAACCCAGTTCCGCCGGCACGCGGCGGGCCTGGGCTTCGGCG
The DNA here is from genome assembly GCA_036946245.1 of Pseudomonas oryzihabitans. Classification (GTDB taxonomy): domain Bacteria; phylum Pseudomonadota; class Gammaproteobacteria; order Pseudomonadales; family Pseudomonadaceae; genus Chryseomonas; species Chryseomonas oryzihabitans_G. The sequence continues at coordinate 2,530,312 of JAQIJM010000001.1, read as the reverse complement.
AAACTGGCGCCGCCCACCTGCACCACGCGCAGGCTGGCGAATCGCGCGCGCTGCTCGGGTGCGGCCGCGGCCTGCAGCCAGAGCGCCACGGCCGGCGGCACCAGGGCCACCCAATCCACCTGATGGCGCTCGATCAGCGCGAAGCAGCGCAGCGGCTCGGGATCGCGGGCCATGACCACGCAGCCGCCGGCGATGAAGACGCCCAGGGCGCCGGGCGAGCTCAGGGTGTAGTTGTGCCCCGCCGGCAGCGCGCAGAGAAAGCGCGTCGCCGGAGTGAGCCGGCAGATCTCGACGCTGCGTCGGAGGCTGTAGTAGTAGTCGTTGTGGGTGCGCGGGATCAGCTTGGGCGTGCCGGTGCTGCCCCCGGACAGCTGGAAGAAGGCCACCTCGCCACCCGCGGTGGGGGTCAGCTGGTAGCCATCCAGCGGGGTGTCCAGGCGCCGCTGCAGACCGCGCGCGTCGTCGGCGCCATCCAGCAGCACTTCGCTGAGGCCCGGCGCCACGTCGCGCAGCTCGGCGAGGAAGTTGTCGTCGCGGAACAGGTTGTGTTCGGTGGAGGCGATCAGCAGCCGGGGCTGGATCTGCTGCGCATAGGCGAGCAGTTCCAGCTTCTGATGGCTGAACAGGGCATTGACCGGCGCGATGCCAGCCTTGAGCAGGGCGAAGAACACCACATAGAACTCGGCCACGTTGGGCAGCTGTACCAGCGCCGTGTCATGACGGCGGAGCCCGGCGGCCTGCAGGTGGGCGGCCAGGCGACTGGAGCGCTCGTCCAGCTCGGCATAGCTCAGCTGCCGCTCGCCACAGAGGATTGCCGGAGCCTCCGGCAGGGCCGCGCGGCTGCGAGCGAGAATCTCGGTCATCGGCAGGTCGGGCCAGTAACCCAGGGCGCGATAACGCGCCGCCAGGTCGTCCGGCCAGGGGGTGAATTCCAGGCTCACGTGTTATTCTCCTCGTCGAGCAAACCACAGGCGGCACGCATGGTGCCCAGTTTGGCGGTGACCTCGGCCCACTCCGCCGCGGGGTCGGAGGCTGCGACGATGCCGGCGCCGGCGAACAGCCGCAGCCAGTCGCCCTGTACGGTACCGCAGCGGATGGTGACCACCCACTCGCCGTTGCCCTGGGCATCGCACCAGCCGACCATGCCGGTGAACAGGCCGCGGTCGAAGGGCTCGATGCGCTGGATCAACTGGCGCGCCGCCGCGGTGGGAAAGCCGCAAACGGCCGGGGTCGGATGCAGGCGGCAGGCGAGTTGCAGCGCCGAGGTGCGGCTGTCCGCCAATTCGCCGTCGATGGCGGTGGACAGGTGCCACATGGCGTTGGTGCTCAGCAGCGACGGCCCCTCGGGCACGTCCAGTCGGCTGCACAGCGGCGCCAGCTGCTGGCGGATGTCCTCGATCACCAGGCGATGCTCGTAGTGGTCCTTGCTGGACTCCAGCAGGTCGCGGGCGACGCGCTGGTCTTCCACGGGGTCGCCGCGGCGCTTGGCCGAACCCGCCAGGGGATTGGTATGGACGAGCGCGCCCTGCTTGCGCACCAGCAACTCGGGGCTGACGCCGACCAGCTCGCCGCCCTCGGCGGTGGGAATGCGGAATTGATAGCCGGTGGGGTTCTGCCGCGCCAGGTTGGCGAGGATGGTCTCCACGTCGGCGGGCTCGGCCAGGCGGATCTCCTGGATGCGCGACAGCACCGCCTTGCTCAGCTCGCCACGACGGAAGGCCTCGATGGCCTCCTCGACCGCCAGGCAGAAGCCGTCCGCGCTGGGCAGGCTGCGCACTTCACGCACCTGCGCCGGCGCGACCGCTGCGCCGCTGGCCGGCGCCGGGCGCGCCGCCCAGGCGTGTTCCCGGGGCACGTAGAGGGAGGAGGGCCGGGTGGTGTCGAAGGGAATGGCGCCCATGACCACCGGCTCGGCGATGCCGGCCTGGCGCGCACGGACGAAGGCATCCTCCACGGCATGGAGGAACAGGCTGTCGCGGTGGGCGCCGCCGCTGGCCGGCGTCTCGATCCGGGCGAAGATGCCACGCCCCTGCAGGACGCGGTCTCCCGACTGGAACAGGAACGCCGCCTGTTCCCGACGATCGGCAACCGCTTGCCCGACCATCTCAGCCCTCTTGCTCGTCATGTCACTGGACCTCTACACGAATGATAATGCTTATCAATAAGCAAAACTACCGCCTGGATGCGGGAAAGTCAATTCGTTAGGCACCGAACGATCTTTCCACCAGGATCGCAAGCCCCTGATTCTCATGAAGAATATCCACTGGGCGGACATTCTTCGCGGCTGCCACGGGATCTGTCGGTGTGCCTCTCGGAAGCGCCTCGCCGAGATCGCTTGCCGCCGCAGGATGCATCTTTGAAAATGAGAGTGATTATCTTACAACCGGAAAGCGTCCATGTTCAGCTCGTCGTCAGCGTTTCGCATTCTCATCACTCTGATCCTCGCCCTGGGCAGTACCGTCCAGGCGGCGGATTGGCCACGGCAAATCAGCGCCGATGGCAGCCAGCTGACCCTACCCGCCAAGCCCCAGCGCATCGTCTCCACCAGCGTCACCCTCACCGGCTCCCTGCTCGCCATCGGCGCGCCGGTGGTGGCCAGCGGCGCCACCTCGCCCAACAACAGATTCGCCGATGACCAAGGCTTCCTGCGCCAGTGGGGCGCGGTCGCCAAGCAGCGCGACGTGAAGCGGCTGTACATCGGCGAAGCCAATGCCGAAGCCGTGGCCGCCGAGGCACCGGATCTCATCCTGGTCAGCGCCGCCGGTAACGACTCGGCGCTGCGCCTGGTCGATCAGCTCGAGGCCATCGCCCCGGTACTGGTGGTGGGCTACGACAATCGCAGTTGGCAGCAGGTGGTGGAACTGCTCGGCCAGGCCACCGGCCGCGAGGATGCGGCGGCCGGGGTGGTGGCCGACTTCGCGCGGCGTGTGACCGACCTCAAGGCGCGCCTGCGGCTGCCACCGCAGCCGGTATCCGCCTTCGTCTACAACCCGGCGACCCGCCAGGCCAATCTCTGGACCGCCGCCTCCTCCCAGGGGCAACTGCTGGAAAGCCTGGGCTTCCGCCTGGCGGAGCTGCCGGCCGGTCTCACCACGAGTCACAGCCAGGGTCAACGCCACGACATCCTCCAACTGGCCGGCGAGAACGTCGCCGCCGGGCTCAACGGCCAGACCTTCCTGCTGTTCGCCGCGGATGCCAAGGAAGCCGAAGCGGTGCGCACCAATCCGCTGCTGGCGCACCTGCCAGCGGTCAAGGACAACCGCGTGGAAGCCCTGGGTGCCGAGACCTTCCGCCTCGACCCCTATAGCGCCAACCTGCTGCTGGATCGGTTGGAACAGCGCTACGCCAAGCCCTGAGCAAGGCAGTCGTGGAAAACGCTGCGCGGTTTTCCACGCTACGTTTCTGATCGCGGCCATGGGCCGCTCCTACACGCTCCTACAAAAGCCTCCCCCCCTGGAGGAGCGGCCGCCTCGGCGGACCGCCATGGCCGCGATCGGTCTTGTCCACCACTCATCACCATGGTCCAGTGGAAAACGCTGCGCGGTTTTCCACGCTACGTATGGAAAGCCGGAGTCGATCAGGCGCCCAGGCCTTCGGCCCGGCGCAGACCGCTGGCCAGTGTCCAGCACAGGGCGGCCACCAGCATGGCGACCAGGCCGAAGACCAGTGCGGCCTGGGCCGGCAGCAGCAGACTGGCCAGGCCGCCGAACAGCGCCGCGCCGATCGCCTCGCCACCGATGTTCTGCGCGGTCCACAAGGCATTGATGCGCCCCAGCAGGCGATCCGGCGTGAGCTTCTGAATCAGGGCGTACTGCACCAGGGAATTCAGCGCACCCAGGTAGCCGAACAGCACCAGGCACAGGGCCGCGAGCCAGAAGCTCGGTAACAGGGCGAAGACCGCCATGGCCAGGAAGGTACTCACCGCCGTCAGCAGCAGGGTCCGTCCTGGGCGCGCCGCCTGGTTCAGCCGGCCGCTGGTGAGGGCGCCGAGCGCTGCGCCCAGCGGCGCGGCGGCATAGAGCCAGCCGAGATGACCGGTATCCAGGCCCCAGCCCTCCCCCAGCGCCGGATAGAGCACCCGTACCGCATTGGCCATGGTCACCAGGGCACCGACCAGCGCCACGGCGCCCAGCAGTCGATTCTCGAACAGGAAGACGATGCCGCCACCCAGGGCCTGCCAGGGCGTTTCACGCGGCTGCTCCGGCGGCGGTAGCGGCGGCAGGCGCAAGAGCACCAGCAAGGTGACGAGGGTGCCGCCGGCGGTCAGTCCGTAGTTCCAGGCCACCCCGCTGTGGGCGATCAGCAGGGTGCCCAGCGGCGGCGCGACGATGGCCGCCACCCGCACGCTGAGCATGTTCAGCGCACCGGCCTGGACCATGGATTCGCGGCCGACCAGGATCGGCGTCACCGCCAGCAGGGCAGTGACGCCCAGGGCACCGAAGAAGCCGTCCCACAGCGCCAGCAGGTAAATGGCCGTCAGCGAGGGCGCGGGCAAACTGGCGTTCATCGCCAGGCCGATGAAACCCAGGCCGCAGATGGAGCGCGCCGCCAGGATCAGGCGGCGCCGCTCCAGGCGGTCGGCCAGCACCCCGCCGGTGAGCAGGCCGACGAACATGCCGATGCCGGCCATGCTCAGCGCCAGGCCCACCTTGAGCGGCGAGTCGGTCAGGGCCTGCACCTGGATGGGTATCGCCACGGCCAGCAGGCCGAGGGACAGCACGGACACCAGGCGGGCGATGAACAGGGTACGAAAGGCGGCATGCGACCTGAGTAGGCCGAAGTCGAGCAGGAAGGACGTCTTGGACATGAATCACCGGAAAAACACAGGGAACGCTATCGAGCCGCCGGGGCAAGGCTGTTAGCATGTAATACAGACTAGCATGTGTTAATAAGCCTTGTTCTCATCTACCCCTTCTTTCGCCTGCCGTCACGGATGACCATGCGCCGCGTCCTCCTGCTCTGTTGCGCCGGTCTGTTGCTGCTCCTGGTGATGGCCGCGAGCCTGGCGCTCGGCGCCACCGCCATTCCCCTGACCGACGTCTGGCGGGCGCTGGGCCACGGCTGCAGCGAACCGGCCTGCCTCATCGTGGGCGAGGCGCGGCTACCCCGCACCCTCGCCGGCCTGCTCGCGGGCGCCGCCCTGGGTGTGGCCGGCACCCTGATGCAGGCGCTGACCCGCAATCCCCTGGCCGATCCCGGCATCCTCGGCGTCAATGCCGGTGCCAGCTTCGCCGTGGTGCTGGGCATCGCCCTGTTCGGTGCCAGCGGCCCCGAGCAGTACCTGGGCTTCGCCTTCGGCGGCGCCCTGCTGGCCAGCCTGGTGGTGCTGCTGGCCGGCATCGCCGGGGGCGGCGGCTTCAACCCCATGCGCCTGGTGCTGGTCGGGGTGGCCCTAGGGGCCATGCTCGAAGGCGTCAGTTCGGGCATCGCCCTGCTCGATCCGCAAGTCTACGATCAACTGAGGTTCTGGCAATTCGGCTCCCTGGACGTGCGTCAGCTCGACCTGCTGCGCAGCGCCAGCCTGCCGGTGCTGGGTGGCGTGGTCATCGCCCTGCTGCTGGCCCCGGCGCTCAATGCCCTGAGCCTGGGCAGCGATCTGGCCGTGGCCCTCGGCACCCGGGTCCGTCAGACCCAGTTGCTCGGCCTGCTGGCCATCACCCTGCTCTGCGGGGCGGCGGCCGCCGCGGTCGGCCCCATCGCCTTCGTCGGCCTGATGGTGCCGCACCTGGGGCGCTGGGCCATCGGCGAGGATCATCGCTGGCTGCTGCCTTTCGTCCTGCTGTTCACCCCCAGCCTGCTGCTGACGGCCGATATCGTCGGCCGCCTGCTGGTCACCAACGAGTTGCGCGTCTCGGTGGTGACCGCCTTCCTCGGCGCGCCGCTGTTGATCTGGCTGGCCCGCCGTCAGCGCCAGGGGGGTCGGGCATGAAGCGCCCCGGTCACCTGCGCCTGCCCGGCGTGCTGCTCGCCCTGCTCGGCAGTGGCCTGCTGCTGGCGGTATTCGCCCTGGGCAGCGGTAGCCTGGCCCTGAGCCCTTCCCAGGTGCTGGCGGCGCTGCTCGGCGAGGCACCCCGTGGCATCGAATTGGTGGTCACCCAGTGGCGCCTGCCGCGGGTGGCCCTAGCGTTGCTGATCGGCGCCGCCCTGGGCCTGAGCGGCGCGCTGTTCCAATCGCTGCTGCGCAATCCCCTCGGCAGCCCGGACATCATGGGCTTCAACACCGGCGCTTACAGCGGGGTGCTGGTGGCCCTGGTGCTGTTCCAGGCCAGCATCCTCTGGAGCACCACCGCCGCTCTGATCGGCGGGCTGCTCAGCGCGGCCCTGGTCTATGCCCTCACCTGGCGCGGCAGCGGCGTGGATACGCTGCGGCTGATCATCGTCGGCATCGGCGTACGCGCCCTGCTGATGGCGCTCAACACCTGGCTGATCGTCCACGCCTCCCTGGAGGCCGCTTTCAGCGCCGGCCTGTGGAGCGCCGGCTCGCTCAACGGTATCACCTGGGCCAAGGCCTGGCCGGCGGTGGTCTTCATCCTGCTGGCGGGGGCGGCCAGCCTGGCACTGAGTCGCCGACTGTTCCTGCTGGAGATGGGCGACGACACCGCCTGCGCCCTGGGCGTGCCGGTGGAGCGCACCCGCTTGTCGCTGCTGGGTCTGGGCGTGGTGCTCACCGCCGCCGGTACCGCCGTGGCCGGTCCCATCTCCTTCATCGCCCTGGCCGCGCCGCAGATCGCCCGCCGCCTGACCGGCACCCAGCGCCTGGCGCTGCCCGCCGCCGCCCTGACCGGCGCGGTCCTGCTGCTGGGCGCGGATCTGCTCGCCCAGCGCCTGTTCCTGCCCTATGTCCTGCCGGTGGGCCTGGTCACCGTGAGCCTGGGAGGGCTCTACCTGATCGGCCTGCTCATCTGGGAGTCCCGCCGCTCATGAACGACGCCCCTTCCTCGCGCCTGCACGCCGAGCGCCTGACCCTGGGCTACGGCCGCAAGCTGATCGCCGAAGACCTGTCGCTGACCATCCCCGATGGCGAGCTGACCGTCATCATCGGTCCCAACGGCTGCGGCAAGTCGACCCTGCTGCGCACCCTGAGCCGACTGCTGGCGCCCAGCCAGGGCCAGGTCTGGCTCGACGGCCAGGCGATCCAGAGCTATCGCACCAAGGAGGTGGCCCGGCGGCTGGGGCTGCTACCGCAGAGCTCCCAGGCCCCCGGCGACATTTCCGTACGCGACCTGGTGGCCCGCGGGCGCTATCCGCACCAGACGCTGTTCGGCGGCGTGCGCGCCGACGACGAGCGCACGGTGACCCACGCCATGCAGGCCACCGGCGTCTTCGAGCTGGCCGACCGGGCGGTGGACACCCTCTCCGGCGGCCAGCGCCAGCGCGTGTGGATCGCCATGGCCCTGGCCCAGGAAACCCCGCTGCTGCTGCTCGACGAGCCCACCACCTGGCTCGACATCACCCACCAGATCGACCTGCTGGAATTGCTGGAAGACCTCAATCGCCAGCAGGGGCATACCCTGGTGATGGTGCTGCACGACCTCAACCACGCCTGTCGCTACGCCACCCACCTGGTGGCCATGCGCGACGGCAAGGTGCTGGCCACCGGCCGCCCGCGCGACGTGGTCACCCCCGCGCTGATCAAGGCGGTCTACGACCTGGACTGCCTGATCATCGACGACCCGGTGGCCGGGACCCCCATGGTGGTGCCCCTGGCGCGACGGTCGGCCGGCTAGAGCGCCTTCAGCACCCGATTCAACACCGGACCGATCTGCGCCAACTGGGCCGGGGCGATGATGTCGACGTGGGCGCAATCCACCTCGTGGGCCTGCAGGCGAGTGATCCAGGGCGCCCAGGTGGCCTTGACGTCCATTCCCGCCGGCAGGGTGCGACGGGCGACGAACATCAGCGCCTCGCCGTCGAAACGGGCGCTGCGCGCGGTCGCCAGTAGCCGCACCGAATCGGCGTAGTTGCCCTCGATGGTGGCGAACAGCTCCACCCCCTCGCCCAGCGCCGGATCGGCCAGGCCCTGCTGGGCGGCGAGAAAGGCCTCGCGCTCGCGATTCACCTCGGCCAGCACCTCCGGGTCCAGCTCACGCTGGCCTTCGCGCTCCTGCCAGTTCTGGGTCTCCGGCGGATAGGTATCGAGCAGGCCGAGGAAGGCCACCGTCTCTCCTGCCGCCTGCAAGCGCGCCGCCAGCCCCTGGGCCAGGGTACCGCCCAGGGAATAGCCGAGCAGATGATAGGGACCCCGCGGCTGCACCTCGCGCAGGGTGCGCAGATGGTGCTGGATGACGGCTTCCAGGTCGGCGCCCTGGGCCAGGGGGCCATCGGGCCGCGGCGACTGGATGCCGAGCAGCGACCAGCGCGGATCGAGGTGCCGCTGCAGCACGCTGAATTGCCAGGCGAAGCCCGAGGCCGGATGGAAGCAGAACAGCGTCGGCCCCTCGCCCGGGCGCAGCGGCAGCAGCGTCTCGAAGCCGGCGCGGCGGTCGTCGGCGACGTCCCGCTCCAGCTCGCGCGCCAGGCGGGCGACACTGGAGGCCACCATGATCTGGCCGATGGACACCGGCCGCCGCAAACGCCGCCGCAGGTTGGCGGCCAGGGTCATGGCCAGCAGCGAATGACCGCCCAGGGCGAAGAAGTCATCGTCCGCGCCGACGATGGCGCAGCCGAGAACTTCGGCAAAGGCTGCCGCCAATTCGGTCTCCAGTCCCGGCGCCAGAGGCCGGCTGGCAGCACGGGTGACGCCCTGGGGAGCCGGCAGCGCCTTGCGATCCAGCTTGCCGGTGGCGCCCAGGGGCAAGGCCTCCAACTGCACCAGCGCCACCGGCACCAGATGCGGCGGCAGGCTATCACCGAGGCCGGCGCGCAGGCGTTCGAGGTCCAGCCGCGCCCCGGGTTGGGCGATCAGATAGCCCACCAGTTGGCGGGCATCGCCGCCGGCGGCGTTGCTCGCCTCGCCCAGTACCCGCGCATGGGTGACCGCCTGGGCGACCCCCGGCAGCGCCAGCAGGGCATGGTCGATTTCCGCCAGCTCGATGCGTTGGCCGCGAATCTTCACCTGGTCGTCGCTGCGCCCCAGGTATTCGACGACGCCCTCGGGCAGCCAGCGCGCCACGTCGCCGGTGCGATAGAGGCGCTCGCCCTGCCCGTCCGGCACGGCGATGAAGCGCGCGGCGGTCAGCTCGGGGCGGCCGAGATAGCCATCGGCGAGTTGCACCCCGCTCAGATAGAGTTCGCCCGCCACTCCCGGCGGTACCGGCCGCAGGCGTTCGTCGAGGATGTGCAGCCCGGTGTTCCACACCGGCTTGCCGATGGGCACGCTGCTGCCGGTGACCGCCGCCAGGGTGGCGCCGTGGGCCGGATGATAGGAGACGTCCACCGCGGCTTCGGTCGGGCCATAGAGGTTGTGCAGGGGCGCACCGACGCGACGTTCCCAGGTACGCGCCAGCTCAGTGGGCAGGGCCTCGCCGCTGCAGAAGACCTGGCGCAGGCTGGCGCAACGGGCCAGCGCGGCCGGCTCGTCCAGGCTGGCGACGAAGGCCGCCAGCATGGAGGGCACGAAGTGCACCGTGGTGACCCGCTCGCGGGCGAACAGCTCCTGTAGCGCCGCGGGATCACGATGAGCCTCGGGCGGTGCCAGATAGAGCCGGGCGCCCACCAGCAGCGGCCAGAAGAATTCCCAGACCGAGACGTCGAAGCTGCTCGGCGTCTTCTGCAGGACGGTATCGCCGGCGCCGATGGGATAGCTGTCCTGCATCCACAGCAGGCGGTTGACGATGGCCGCATGGCCCACCACCACGCCCTTGGGTCGCCCGGTGGAGCCGGAGGTATAGAGTAGATAGGCCGGATCGCTGGGGCGCGGCCCCGCGAACGTCGGCGCTTCGTCCAAGACGGCCAGGGGCGTGTCGAGGATCAGCACCTGCTCCTCGCGCAGCCCCGGAAAACGCCCACGCTGGCTGGCATCGGTCACCAGCACCCGCGGCCGGGCGTCGTCGAGCATCAGCTGCAAGCGTTCGTCGGGATAGCCGCTGTCCAGCGGCAGGTAGGCGGCGCCCAGCTCGAGCGTGGCCAGCAGCGCCAGGGAGAGGAAGACCGAGCGCGGCAAGGCCACCGCGACAATGTCGCCGCGCCCTACCCCGGCCACGCTCAGGCGTTGAGCCAGGGCCAGCACTTGCTGGCGGGTTTCACGATAGTTGAAAGCGAGCTGCTCGTCGGCCAGCGCTGGAGCCTCAGGCGTACGGGACGCCTGCTCGGCCAGCAGCCTTGCCAGCGTGGTCTCCGGCAAGGCGTGTTCGGTGGCATTGATGGCGGCCAGCCAGGCACGGTCCGTCGGACCCAGGAGTTCCGCCGCCCCCAGTGTCAGCCCGGGTTGAGCCGCGAATTGCTGCGCCAACAGGCCGAAGCGCTCGGCGTGTCCTTGCAAGAGATCGGCGGCATAGCGCTCGGCATTGCCCAGCAGTTTGATGTCCAGGGCGCCGCTGGCTTCCAGGTAGAGGGCGATCTCCAGGTCGCGCACCGGGCCGGAAGCCAGCTCGTGGGTAATCCCGGGTATTCCGGCGAAATCCAGGGCGAAGTCGAACAGCTTGAGGTTGAAGACCGGCCCGGTCAGGGGCTCGGCATCGCCGGGCCGGCCCAGGTCGCGGGCGATCTGCTCGGCGTCGTAGCGCTGATGGCGACGAATCTTCTTCAGCTCGGCAGCCAGGGTCGCGGCCAGTTGTGGCAGGGTCTGGATCGAGGCGGTATGCACGCCCAGGGGCAAGACATTGAGCGTCGCCCCGCCGGACTTGAGTGCCACCGAGCCCATGCGGCGCATGAAGATGAAACCCGCGCTGAAAGCCGGTTGGCCGCTGAGGCGCGCGAACCAGGTGGCGGCCAGGGCCACGGCCAGGTCGGCCGGCGTCACGCCCTGGGTCCTGCCCTGCTCGGCCAAGCGCGCGAACAGCTCGGCGGGCACGCGCGTGCGGGCCTCCACCACCCGCGGGGTGGGCACCTGCCCCGCCAGACCACCGGGTGCCAGGGAGGCAGCCGGTGGCAAGGCCGCGCCACGCTCACGCCAGAAGGCTTCATCGCGCTCGCGAACCGCCGACTGCTGATAGTCCCGGTACTCGCGTACCACCTCGGCGAAGGAGACGAACGGCGAGGCCTCGGCCGTCTCGCCCCGCACCGCCGCGCGGTACAGGGCCGCCACCCGCTTGGCCAGGGCGGCGAAGCCATAGCCATCGATCAGCAGGTGATGATAGCGCTGGTACCAGAACAGGTGGTCGTCACCCAGTTGGTAGATCCGGTTGAGCCACAGCGGACCAGCGCTGGTGGCTCTCAGGTCGCCGTCGAGATCGGCGCGGATGGCCGCCCGTGCCGCGCTTTCCGGATCGATGGCGCCGCGCAGGTCCAGCCACTCGGGCGCAGGGATCACCGCCTCGCTATCGATCCACTGCACCAACTCGCCCTCGCGCTCGGCGAACTTCAACTGCAGGCTGTCCAGCTCGCCCAGGCCCTGGACGATGGCCGCGACCAGCGCCTGGTGCTGGACGGGGCCGCGCAGTTCCACCAGATGAGCGACGGCGAAGGCGTTGGCATGGGGCGACAGCTGGTCGGCCATCCAGATGCCGGGTTGGGCGGCGACCAGGGGGAGTTCGAGGGCGGCGGAAGGGGCGGAGAAGGACACGAGAGCTCCTGTCAGGAATACGAAGAGACGGCCGGGCGGATATCGCGCCAATGCGTCGTCAGCCAGTCGTCACAAGCCGCGCGCGACGCCGGTCCGAACACGGCTTCCCAGCCGGCGGGAACGGCCATGGCCGCGGGCCAGAGGCTGCACTGGCCGCGGCCATTGCGCAGGATCAGCAGCACCTGGGCGGGATCGTCGAAAGGATTGAGAGCGTCCATCGGACCTCCTGGCAATAGGGATTAACGCTGGACGTCGGCGACGGCCGGGGGTCGCCAGAGCTGGACCAGGCCGTCGAGCAGGCCGCCGCGCCACCAGAGGGCATCGTGCCCCCCGTCGATCTCGCGATAGTCGAGCGCGTGGCCCTGCTCGCGCAGGCGCGGGACCAGGGCCCGGGAAGCTTCGAGGATGGCCGGTTCGCGCAGTCCGGCCTCGATGAACAGCCGCAAGGGATGCGTGCTCCCCTGCCCGCTCGCCAGCGCCTGGCACAGCCGTCCCGGCGCGCCACGCTGCGGCCACCAGAAAGACCCGGACTGACTCAGCGCGCAGCCGAAGCGCTCCGGCCAGTGCAGCGCGGCGTAGAGCGCCGCCAGCCCGCCGAAGCTCTGCCCGGCGACGACCGTCGAGGACGGCGACTGCGCATGGGGCGCCCCGTCGCGCACCTGGGGCAGAAGCTCTTCCTGCAGCGCCAGCCAGAAGTCCGGATTGCAGGGCAACTCGCCGCTGCGCAGCGCGCGATCGCTGTTGTCGATCAGCACATAGACCGCCTCCGGCAGCTGGCCGGCGTCGGTGAGCTGCTGCAGCGGCGCGCCCACCGGCATCGTCTGCGCCCAGAACTGCCCATCCAGCAGGATGGCCAGCGGCCGCGCCGATGGGTTGGTATTACCAGTGGTGAAGACCCATACCGGACGGCTGTTGCCCAGCCGCGCACTCTGCCATTGGTACTGTTGCAGACTCGGCCAGGCCGCTGGCGCCAGGCTGCGGTCGGCATCGAAGGCCGCCCAGGCCGGTTGGGCAGGCGCCTCCGGCAGATGCACGCCCGACACGGCCAGCCCGCGCCCACCCTGCCAGGCACGCCGGGGATTGAGCCGATCGGCCTGAGCCAGGGGAAAGACGCTGCGCCACCAGAGGCGGATGCTCTGGAGGTCGGGTTGGGCCTCGCGCTCGAAAGGCGCCGGCTCCCCGCTGGGGATCAGGCAGTAGCTGCCGCGCCAATCGCCCGCCAGTTCGGTCTCCCAGGCCCAGACATCGGTGCCTGGCAGGCGCCGCAGACTCTGCGGCAGGCCCGGTTGATGATGGTCGGTGACACCGGTGATATTGAGCCAGACCCGCTGGGTGCCGGAGCGCCCGGCCAGCCCTTCGGGATCGCGCCAGACGAAGGTCAGGCGATAGCGGCCAGCCACGGTGGGCTCGATCAGCGGCGTGCCACGGCAGGCCACGGCCTGCCACCAGGGCTCGCTGCCGACATCGTCCCGCTGGAAAAGAGAGTTTTTCATCGCATCTAGGTACATCGTCACGAGGATCGTCATGGCCTGCATCGCGGCGGCCGACCCGGGCCGTGCCCGGGTCGGTCTGGGACTCAGAAGTCGTAGCGCGCCCCGACCATCACGCTGCGCGAGGGACCCTGGAAGTTGAAGGTGGAAACCGAACCTACGCGCGACCAGTATTCCTTGTCGAGCAGGTTGTTCACGTCCAGGGTCGCGGTCAGTTGCTTGGTGACCGGATAGGAGAACTTGGCATCCACCGTGGCATAGCCGGGGGCGGAGACGGTGACGCCAGAGGTCTGGTTGGTCTGGGAGAAATCACTCATGGCAGTCACCCCGCCACCGATGCTCAGGCCGGTCAGCGGACCGCCCGCCAGGGTGTACTTGGTCCACAGCGAGGCCATGTGCTTGGGCATGGCCTCGAACAGGGTGTTGCCATCGCCGCTGAGGTTCTGGGTATCCATGTAGGTGTAGCCGGCGAGCATTTCCCACTGCTCGGTAAGCTTGCCGCTGACCTCGATCTCGGCGCCTTTCGCTCGCGTCTTACCGGAACCAACGGAGTACCCGGAGATAGGTAGGCCATTGGCGGTGAACGGCGTTGAAGCGCGGTTCTCGTCGGTCAGTTGGAAGATCGACAGACGTGCGTTCATATCACCGTTGAAGTAGCTGCCTTTGATGCCGACCTCGTACTGGTCGCCTTCACGTGGATCTAGCGCCTTACCCTGGGCATCCAGCTCGTTCTGCGGCTTGTAGACCTTCGAGTAGCTGGCATAGAGAGAATGATGGTCGTCAAGATCGTAGACGGTACCAAAATAGGGCGTGACGAAAGCACTGTGCTTCTGGCTTTCGCCCGCCTCGGTACCGCTGGATAGGGTAGTGGTATACGCCTCTCCCTTGTACCAGGACACCCGGGCGCCACCGATGAGCGCTAGGCGCTCGATCGGACGGAAAGTGACTTTGGAGTAGAGGCCGAATTCGCGGTCCTCACTGTCGAAGTCAGTCTGATATACCCTCGCCGGCTTGGCGATGGAGTTCGGCCGATAGCCGCTGGCGTTGCTAACGCCCAGGCGCGGCGCTCCGGTAGAAGCGCCGTTGTAGTTACCGCTCTGGTAATCGGTGTCGTAGTGCTTGTAGTCAGTCCCCACGACGAACTCGCTGACCTGCCCCAGCGCCTCGAAGGGCTGGCTGTAGCTGGCATCCAACGAGTAAGCATCCTGCTCGAAGCTACGAGTCGTACCGTTGATGAAAACGGTCTGATCGGGCCGCACGGCACTGCCCGTGAACGCATACAGATAATCGGTCTCCCGATGCGACGCCCGCGCCGCGATCCGCCCGTAGCCGCCGTTGTCGAATCTGTGGGTCAGCTCGAAGATGCCGTCGGTGGTCTTGCCGTCGAAGTAGTTCCAGTCGGCGCCGTAGAAACGCGAGTGATCGAAGTCGAGCAGGTTGCCGTTGGCATCGGTGGGGAAGCCGTTGTTGGGCGTGATGTCCTTGACCTGATGGATCAGACCGAAGGAGATCTGGGTGGCATCGGACAGATCGATGTCCAGGTCGCCGTAGTAGCTCTCGTTGGTGCTGGCGTTGTAGTCCACCTCACCGTTGGTGTCGGCACGGGAGGCGACGAAGCGACCACGCACGTTCTTGCTCGCGGTGAGCGGACCGGCCAGGTCGATCTCCTGGTAGTTGGTGTCCCAGGAGCCGTAGCGCCCGGTGATGTGGCCCTGGAAGTCCTCGGTGCCACGCTTGCGCACCATGTTGACGATGCCGCCCAGTTCGCTGGTGCTGTTGAACAGCCCCGAGGGCCCGCGCATGATCTCGACCCGGTCGAAGGGCGACAGGATCGGCACGGTGCCGAAGATGCTGGTCATGGGCGCCGGCAGGCCATCGATGTTGTATTCGTCGTATTCGTAGCCACGCGAATAGATGGAGGAACGCCCGCTGTCGTTGGTCAGTACCCGCAGGCCGGCGGTGGACTTGGCCAGGTCGTCGAGGGTGTTGAAGTTGCGATCCTTGATGTAGTCGCTGGTGTAGGAGGTGATCGACTGGGGGATGTCGCGCAGGGCCGCCGGCGTCTTGGTGCCCACGGTCGCCGAATCCACGGTGTAGCCACCGGTCTGTTCCGAGGGCGCCATGTCGTAGAGGCGATTGCCTTCGATGGTCAGGGTGTCCAGTTCCGTGGCGTTCTGTTCTGCCACCGTGGCGGCGAGGGCCGTCAGGGGAAAGGGGATCAGCGCGCCGACCAGGAGCAGTTGCCGAAGCGCTGCATGACGGGGGCGTAGAGGCTGGCAGAGAATTCCTTGGGTGTTCATGATGATCCTTGTGACCGTGGCGTTGCAGCCGACGCCGTGCACTTGAAGGCTGCTCCTCGTCGAAGCGCGCGCGAGGGGCGAGCACTTTAAATGATAAAAACTCTCATTATCAAATGTTACGTTAAGAGATGTCGCCGATTGGCGCGGCTCGAAGCCAGCCGGCATCCCCGGCCCCTGGTTGGGCGGAATCTTGAAGTGGTGACGGGCGGCTGCGCTGACGGGACCGGGACGGCACCGTCGAGAGGGAGGCAAGGCCGCGACTAAACGGCCTCGAAACAGCGGGTGGAACGGAGGGCGTGGCGGCTCAGAGCCCGGAAACGGCCGGCGTCTTACCCTCGACTTGACCGAGCACCGGACTGGGCAGCCGGCAGACGATCTCCCCGATGGCATTCATCCGCGCCAGCCCGCCATCGCCCTTGCAGGCGTGATAGTCGGCCAGATGCTCGGCAGGCGAATTGCGCAGGCCCTGATCACAGGCTACCAGCAAGGCGATGACGCCCAGGCCCAACGCTACGACTTCGAACGTGGGGCGAGCACGATACCAACGGATCGATCGCGAAGGGGTCATGGCGGCTCCTGGGCATGGGCGCGGGGGCGACTCCTGTAGTGGAGCGCCGGACGCCCTACTTTAATCACCCTGGCCCCAATGTAAACAGCCGTTGCTCGGCGGACGAGCAGCTCGACCCCTGCCGGTAAACCGCCCCGCTCGGCCCGCTACCCGTGCGGAGAGGCGGCGGGACGCCCGGGTCCGTCACCCAGCGTGGCACCGGCGAAGAACGCCGGCGCGCGCCAGCGGAACAGCAGCATGAGCGCCAGCCCGAGCAGGAAGATCACCAGCGCGATGACGAAGACCAGACCGACGCCGCCGATGTGGGAGCCGCTGCCGAAATCCGGTGAAAGGCTGTCGACCGCGGTCTGCAGGAAGGTGATGGCCAACGCCAGCCCGCCGAGCAGCGGGCAGAGTCCGCGCAGTAGGAAATGGCGCAGACTGAGCATCAGGCTGCGCCGGAAGAACCAGACGCAGGCGAAGGCCGTCAGCGCGTAGTAGAAGCAGATCATCATGCCCAGCGCCGTGATGGTGTCGGCCAGGACGTTATCGCTGAGCAGCCGCATGCCGAGGTAGAAGACACCCGCCGCGAGACCCGCGCACAGGGTGGCGAAGCGTGGGATTTGGGCGGCGCTGACCCGGGCGAAGCGCTTGGGTAGCGCCCGGTAGTGGCCCATGGCGAAGAGCGTGCGCGCCGGCGTGATGAAGGTCGATTGCAGCGAGGCGGCGGTACTCGCCAGCACCGCCACCGACATCAGGATGGCCAGCGGTCCCAGTACCGGTCCGGCGAGATGAGCGAAGACGTTTTCCTGGATCGCCGGATTGCCCAGGCCCAGCCCGGACTCCTCCACGCCCGCGAAGGTCAGGGTGGCGATGGCGGTCAGCAGATAGAGCAGCAGGATCAGCAGCACGGTGCAGGTGGCCGCCCGCCCCGGCACCGCGTGGCTGCTGACCGCTTCCTCGGTGACTGTCAGGCAGACGTCCCAGCCCCAGTAGACGAAGATCGACAGCGCCAGACCCGCGGCGAAGGCGGAAAAGGATTCGATGGCCAGCGGATTGAACCAGTGCCAGTCGAAGCTGGGCGTCCGCGCCTCGCTCTCGAGGGTGAAGGCCGCCAGACAGAAGCCGAGCAGCACCAGCACCTGCAGGGCGACCAGCGCGTACTGCACCCCCAGGGTGGTCGCCAGGCCACGGCAACAGATCCAGACCGCCAGGGCGATGAACAGGCAGCAGGTCAGCACGTTGATCCACAGCACGCCGCTCAGGTCGGCCAGCTCCGGACGCCCCGCTGCCTGGGCGAGGAACAGATAGAAGAAATCCACCGCGACCCCGGCCAGGTTGGACAGCACGATGGTGGTCGCCGCCACCATGCCCCAGCCGCCGATCCAGCCGATGGTGGGCCCGAACGCCCGCGCCGACCAGGTGAACGAGGTACCGCTGTCGGGATCGGCGGCATTGAGCTCGCGGTAGCCCAGGGCAACCAACAGCATCGGCAAGAAACCCACCAGGAACACCGCGGGCAGTTGGGTGCCCACCTCGCGAACCGTGGGTCCGAGGGCCCCGGTGAGGGTATAGACCGGGGCGATGGTGGAAATCCCGAGCACCACGCAGGCCAGGAAGCCGAGCCTGCCCTGGGCGAGCCCCTTGTTGCCAGCCGGCGCTGCGATCCCAGCCGCCTGCTCGGTGATACGCTCGCTCATGGCACCGCCTCCTGTTCCGGGTCGTATCCTCAGGCCAACGCCTGACTGTCGTTACCGCCCTGCCCCGAGATCCCGGCGCGGTACCGGCACGTCAGGGCGTGCTCTTGTCGGGTGCCTTGATATACCCGGGCACCGCCGAATCCGGCGCGGCATGACGCCCCTCGTCGGCCGCGGCGGCCCTGGCTTGGGTACGATCATCCTGGGCCTTGGCCTGCTCCTGGGTCGCCCGCTGGACCTTGCCTTCGGCGGCATGTTCCTGGGCATTCTGCGTATGCGCCTGGGCGTCGCGAGCATGGTCTTCGGAGGTCTTGTCACAGGCGGCGAGGATCGTGGCGGCAGCCAGCACGAGCGCGGGCGAGAGAAGCTTTGGCATGGGCACTCCTTGAAAAATGGTCTTTCCACAGACCCGTAGCGACGAGCGTTGGTTTCGGCTGAACCCGCCGGGTTTGCCACGCGAGATGTCTAACGCGCGGATTACGTCACCCGCACTACCCGAGGCAGATCACGCCACCGGCCGCAGCCGTCCGGAACGCGACCATTCATGGGCGCCTTCTGGCCGTTCCGCGACGACCCGTGCATCCGGCCACGCTCGACTTGAACGGCGTCCCTTGCGGACAACGCACCGTCCATCCCGGCGCCTGTACCGGCCATCTGCCATTAAATGTGAACTGCATCACTTTTAGCCGTTTCAGCGGTCCCAGCACACCGAAGCGGTGCACGGTCTGCCCCTCGTAACTCCTTTGCTCGCACGGACATCCCGTCAGAGCGCACCAGGCCACCTGCCGATGGCTGCCTAGGATGCCCATGCCAACCACGGGGTCACGGCGCAACCGATAATGATTGCGATAATCAAGGCAGCCGGGCACGTCGCCGTTTTCAACGTCCTGTCATCGATGGCCTCTATCCAGGTAATCCAATGTCCACAACCGGCTCGAATCCGTTCACCAATCTCAGCGTCCGCGCCAAGCTCTCGCTCGGCTTCTCGCTGCTCATCGGCATGATCCTGCTGGTGGCCTACACCGGCTGGCAGGCGACCGCTACGCTGCGGGATCGCAGCGAGCGGATCAGCGATATCGCCAGCTTCAGCACGCTGGTCAGGAACATGCGTATCGAACGCCTGACGTACATCATCAAAGCCGACGATACCCAAGCCGCGAAGTGGCTCGCCGCGCTGGACAAGACCGACGCCCAGCTGCGGAGCATCTCGCCCAACTTCATGTCGAAGGCCAACGCGGCCTTGCTGGCTGAGTCGACCGCCACGCTCGTGCGCTATCGCGACGCCTACAACCAGGTCGTGAGCGCGACGCGGGAGCGTGACGCCATCCAGAAAGTGGCCACCGCCTCCGCCGAAACGGCCAACAGCCATTTACTGAGCCTGGCCGCGATTGCCAATGCCGAGGGCGGTCGTTTCGCTGATCGCCAGCAGCTGGCGGCCCTGTTCCTCGGGCTGCAGAAGATGCGGATCAACCTGCGTACCTATGCGGCGGCGCCGAGTCAGGAAGCCGAAGCGGGCGCACGCCAGGCTATCGCCAGCGTTCGGGCGCAGGTCAAGGCCCTGGACAGCACCGCCCTGCCGAGCGACGTCGTGCAGAAGCTCGACGGCGAGATCGACGGGTATCTGCAACGGCTGCAACAGCTGGTCACCCAGCAGGTGAAGGTGGACGAAGGCCAGGCCAGCATCACGGCGGCCATCACCACGCTCCTCGCCCATTCGGACAAGCTGACCGCGATCCAGCAGGACTTCCAGGCCGAGGACGTCGCCCGCGCCCACCAACTGCTGCTGGTATGGCTGACGGTCGCCGTCGCCTTGGGCCTGCTCGGTGCCTGGCTGATCACCCGCTCCATCGTGGGTCCGCTGAGGGAGACCGTGGCGCTCGTCGAAACGGTCGCCAACGGCGATTTCACCCACCGGCAGGAAGTGACCCGCAAGGATGAGCTGGGCGCCCTCCAGAGCAGCATGCAGCGGATGACCGTCAACCTGCGCCGGCTGATCGGCGATGTGAAGGACGGCGTCGTGCAGGTGGCCAGTGCGGCCGAGCAGCTGTCGGCGGTCACCGAACAGACCAGCGCCGGGGTGCAGTCGCAGAAGGTCGAGACCGACCAGATCGCCACCGCCATGCAGGAGCTGACCGCCACCACCCATGAGGTGTCACACAATGCGGGCGCGGCGGCCAAGTCCGCGCTGGAGGCCAGCCAGCAGGCCCTGCAGGGCGACCAGGCGGTCGACCGGGCGGTGGCCCAGATTGAACTCCTGGCCCACGAGATGGAGTCGACCAAGACCGCCATGGCGACCTTGCGCAATCACGCGGAGAGCATCGGCGGCGTGCTGGACGTGATCAAGGCCGTGTCCGAACAGACCAATCTGCTGGCCCTCAACGCGGCCATCGAAGCCGCGCGCGCGGGCGAAGCGGGACGCGGCTTCGCCGTGGTCGCCGACGAGGTCCGGGGCCTTGCCCAACGGACGCGATCCTCCACCGACGAGATCGCCCAACTGGTCACCGGTCTCAACCAGAGCACCGACCGGATGGCGGCGGTACTCGAACAGAACGTGCAGCTGACCGAAAGCAGCGTCGGCCTGTCGCGGGAAGCGGGCGAGATGCTCAAGCGCATCACCCGTTCGGTAAAGGATATCGAGGCCAAGAACGAACAGATCGCCTGCGCCGCGGAGCAGCAAAGCGCCGCCGGGGAAGAGATCAGCCGGAGCGTGACCAACGTCCGCGACATCTCCGACCAGACCGCCGCGGCCAGCGAAGAAACGGCGTCCTCGAGCATGGAACTGGCGCGCATCAGCGTCAGCCTCCAGGAGCTGACCCGCCGCTTCAAGGTCTAGCGTCGGAAGCAGGGCTCGCCGCTCCCGCGTGGAGCCCTGTCTAGAACCCCGCCAGGCTGTCCATCACCGCTGAATAGATCGCGCTGCCATAGGTCAGGACCCCGAGCGGCACCCCGACGGCCATGCCCACGATCAGGGCGCCGACCAGCATTGCCAGGACCGGGATGCCGAATGCCGGCTGTTCCAGCGGCTGGCCGCCCCGGGCTTCCGCCCGGACCGGCGCCTTGGGACCAGGCGCCGGTTTGTCACGCCCGGGCGCCGGGCGCGAGGATTGACCCGGGGGTAGGCGCGAAGGCTTGGCCCTCCCCTCCAGCTCGATGAGGTCGGCGATATCCGCGAGGGTGCCGTTGTTGCGGGTGATCTGCTCATGGGCAGCGCGCAGCGAATCGGGCTTGGCGCTACGGCCGGCGTTGTGGAGTGGTCTTCGTGAGGAGGTCATGCGGACAGGAAAATACGGCGGATGCGAGGGATGTAAGAGTCTGACTCAAGGCCCATGAACATTACCAATATATTGGCGACAGAAAAATGGCTTTTAGCCACTATCGACGCGAAACGCCCTGGGGTCGGAAGAGGATGGCAGGCGCCGTAGGCTTTCGAGCCCCCCAGCGCTCCGGGTATCACCGGCTATCCCTCCCTTCTCGTTGGCTCGAACCCCGTGGAGCGAGTGCTCCCGAACGGGCGCCGTGGCCGCTGATCGGCGCGGTCCTTCAGGGCGATCGAGCGTGCGCTGACGAGGATGCGCTTGGCCCGCCGGCGCCGCACCGCTACCACTCCGGGGCAGGGCGCTGCCAGCGGCCGCGCCCTGCTCGGCAACCGCGTCCGCCGGAGGCCACTGGGGGGATCGGGGACGTCTCTAGAAGAGCGACAGCGGGTAGTCGATGATCACCCGGTACTCGTCCGTATCGCGCTGCATGTCGGTGCGGAACACGCCATAACGGAACGCCGTGGTCAGGCCCTTGGCCGGGCCATTGGCGAAGGCATAGGCCAGGGTGATGTCCCGCGCCCACTCCTGCTTGTCCGAGGTCGCGGTCTTGATGTGGTCACCGCTCCAGTAAGCGGTACGCAGGGTCCAGCCGGGCAATCCCCAGCCCTTGAAGTCGTAGGCGTAACGGACTTGCCAGCTCCGCTCTCCCGCGCGCTGGAACTTGCCCGACATGGTCTCGGTGATGAAATAGCTGGTGGTACCCGCTCCTTCGTTGACCCAGACCGCGTCGCTGCGACCGTCCACGCGCTGATAACCGAGCCCGGCGGTATGGTTGCCCAGCGCATAGGTGAAGAGCACGCTGCTGACCCGGCTGTCCACTTCGCCCCGGGTAACGCCGTTACCGTAATAACCGAGGCTGTAGTAAGCGGGATCGTGACCATTGGCGCCGTCGGAGCGGTTGTCGAAGAAGCGCACGTCGGTGGTCAGCCGCCCCGGCCCCAGGTTCAGGCCATAGACCCCGCCGAGAAAGTGCTGGCGGTAGAAGTCCGTGAGGTTGGCGTAGTAGTACTGCAGCGTCAGGTCCTGGTTGACGCGGTACTGGCCACCGGCATACCAGAATTCGTTGCTCCGGGTGCTCCGCACGGTGTTGATACCGGGATTCACCGGTTCGCGGGTAGCGTTGGCGCCATTGATGGACATCCCCTCCCAGTCGGTCGAGCCCCGTTCCTTGACGCGGTCGATGCGGCCCGCGGTGAGGGTCAGCCCGTCGATCTCGCGCGATTCCACCTGGGCGCCCCGAAAGGTCTGGAACACCAACCGGTCGCTAGCCATCAGGATGGGCAGCTTCGGCTGCAGGGTGCCGTAGCGGAATTCGGTCTTGGACACCAGGGCCTTGAGCGTCGGTCCGAGACTCGCGAAGTCCTCCACCGCGCGCCCATCGTGGTCGGTCGGAAAGATGTTGCCGTTGCTCGCGGTGCTGGTGGGATTGTAGTGACGGCCCTTGCCCGAATCCAGGCGCAGGCCCAGCATGCCGACGGCGTCGACGCCCAGACCCACGGTCCCCCGGGTGAAACCAGACGTGAAGTTGAGGACGAAGCCCTGGCCCCATTCCTGGGTGTAGTTGGGGTTGGCGGCCCCGTCGCGGTTATCGGCGTTGCTGTAGAAGTTGCGTAGCAGCAGGGTGGCGTGACTGTCGTCGAGCAGTCCCGCCGCCAGGCTCGATTGCGCGAGCGCCACGCCCAGCACCCCCAGTGAACACTTGAACGAATTCATCTTTTGCTCCTTCCCTGCGGTGTTCCCGAGGCGGGCGCGAGGCGCGGGCCAACGACAGGCCGCGCTTTCGCCGCCCACGACCGGGGCGCTGCGGAGATCGTTATTGGTGTGGATACCCGATTGGCGACAACGAGGGGCACGTTACGTAAAGCCCCGGAGCGGCGGTTAAGACAACTTTGTTTTGACGGGATAGCGAGCGCTTATGAAGGGACGTCGGTGACCACCAGCGTCATAGGCAGGACTTATAGGATCAGTGGCAAAGACTCTTGGCGGAGGGTCCGGAGGGCTGGCTAGAGTGAAGCCTCGCGCAGGTCACCGCCGCGCGCCGATCCCGACTCGAGAGAAGCCCATGTTCGTCAGTGCAGATCGTCTGAGAACCGTATCCGTGTCAGCCTCCGCCGCCATGTCCCAGCGCGCTCGCGATCTCGCGGCGAGCGGGGTCGAGGTGATCAGTCTGTCCTCCGGAGAACCCGACTTCCCCACCCCCACCAACGCCATCGAGGCGGCGCATGCAGCCGCCCTCGAGGGGGATACCAAGTATCCGCCGCTGGATGGTACCCGTCAGCTGCGCGAGGCGATCGCCCGCAAGTTCAAGCGCGACAACAACCTGGACTACGACCCCCAGGACATCCTCGTCGCCGCTGGTGGCAAGCAGGTGATCTTCAACGCGATGCTGGCGAGTTGTAACCCCGGGGACGAGGTCATCATCCCGGCGCCGTCCTGGATCAGCTATGCGGACATCGTCCGGTTCGCGGGCGCCGTCCCGGTAGCGGTGCCCTGCCCCCGCAACTATGGCTTCAAGCTGCGCGCCGAGGATCTCGAGGCGGCCATCACCCCGGCCACCAAGTGGCTGTTCCTGAACTTTCCCAACAATCCCACCGGCGCCGCCTGCTCGCGCCGCGAAATGCAGGCGCTGGCCGAGGTGCTGCTGCGCCATCCGCACGTCTGGATCCTCACCGACGACATCTACGAACACCTGATCTACGACGACTTCGAATTCTGCACGCTGGCCGAGGTGGAGCCCCGCTTGTTCGACCGGGTACTGACCGTCAACGGCGCCTCCAAGGCGTACGCCATGACCGGCTGGCGCCTGGGGTACTGCGGCGGCCCACGCGACCTCATCAAGGCCATCAGCAACGTCAATTGCCAGAACAGCGGCGGAACCTCGACCCTCACCCAGGCCGCCGTGGCGGCGGTGCTCGACGGTCCGCAGACGCTGTTGCGCGAGCGGGCCGCCCGCTACCGGGAGCGACGCGACTTCGTGGTGGACCGTCTCAACGCCATCGACGGCATCGACTGCCATCGCCCGGAGGGCGCCTTCTACGTCTTTCCCCACATCGGCGAACTGCTCGGTCGGACGAGCCGTGGCGGTAGACGCATCGCCACGGATACCGACTTCGCCCTGGCGCTGCTCGACGAGCATCACGTGACCACGGTGCAGGGCGCCGCCTACGGCATGAGTCCCTTCATCCGCATTTCCTACGCCACCAGCCTGGCGCAGCTCCGCGAAGCCTGCGACCGGCTGGAAGCGTTCTGCACCGGCCTGCGCTGAACCGGGCCAGCGCGCGCCTCAGGTAGCGAAGCGCGCGGTGAGTTCCAGCAGGAGCGCCCTGACCGCGCGAGCCGGATCGGACGGCTCGCTCTGGTCGCAGACACAGAGCGACAGGGTCTCCTGTATCGAAGGGCTCAGCGCACGGATCACCAGCGTCTCGTCGGCTTCCGCCTGCAGGCGCTCGCTGACGGCCTTGGGGACGATGGTGACGCCCACCCCGGCACCGACCACCTGCGCCAGGGTACGCACCACCTCGATTTCCGCCACCACGTTGAGCGATGCCCGTGCGCGCATGAAGGCCAGGTCCACTGCCCGACGGACGAAGTTGTAGGGCGGCGGCAGCAGGAACGGCAGGTCGTCCAGGGCGGCGATCGGCAGCGGATCGCCGCTCGCCACGAAGCCGAAGCGACGATGGGCGACCAACTGGAATTCTTCCTCCAGCACCGGCGCGAAGTGCACGCCCTTGATCGGCCCCTGCCCATGCAACAGGGCGATGTCCAACTGGCCGTTGACCAGCATCTGGCTGTAGGTCTGGCCAACGCTCTCGGTGAGGTGCAACAGGATGCCGGGATAGCGGCGTCGGGTTTCCAGCAGCAGGTCCGCCGACAGGGTCGCCGCGCTGCTGAAGGGAATCAGGCCGACGGACACCTTACCCGCCAGGGTGTCGCCCGCCGCCTGGACATCGGCCTGGGCCAGCTCGAGCTGCCGCAGGATGATCTGGGCGTGGCGATACACCGCGCGCCCGGCCGCGGTCATGGTCACGCCGTGCTGGCTACGGATCAGCAGCTTCTGCTGAAAATGCTCTTCCAGGGCCGCCAGCCGCTGACTGAGCGCCGGCTGCGCGATATGCAGGATGTCCGCCGCCCGGGTGATGCTACCGGTGTCGACGATGACGATGAAGGACTTCAGGCGCCTGGTATCCACGACGGACTCCTCGTTGTTTTCGCTGGCGATGCTACAAGTCGGTCAGGCTTTTGCAACGCCGGGCCTGCGCTGCGGCGACCGCGACCCCACTCTCGCAGGCCGCTAAGCAACTGAAAAATAGTGATATTTTTGTAAAATCCGGTGCCATAAGGCTTGCTTATCGATCCAGAGTCAATCCGTCTTAGGCAGCTCGGCGAGGCTTCGTTAACCTCCAAGCCACAAGAAGAATAAGGGGATCGAAGATGCTCCTCGCCATGATCGCGATGCCTCCTTCCTGCGGGGCAACCGGTGGCCGCGATGCTGCGGACCATCGTTATCCAGGCGCCACCAGAGCGCTGCCCGTAACGGACGGACGCCGGAAGATCCGCGCCAACGCCGCTGTTTGCCCTACTGCCGCCATCGACGCTCTGCTGACGATCCCGAATGCCGGACATCGTCGGACGATCACGCGCCAACAGAAATTCCTGCGCCCAGCAGAATCGAAGGAGACGCCCCTGTGACAGGTTTCGACCTCGGCGCCATTCTTGGCCAACCGGACTACATTGCCATGCTCTGGCACGGCATCCAGATGACGTTGATCATCGCGCTCGGCTCCTGGTCGCTGGCCATGATCCTGGCGCTGCTGCTGCTGGCGATACGTTTCGCTCCGGGTCCCTTCGGCACCCTGGTGGTGGTGCCCTACGTGTCCTACCACCGCAACGTACCGACCCTGGTCCAGCTGATGCTCTGGTACTTCGGCATCTACGCCTTGCTGCCCACCGCCGTCTCCGACTGGCTGGCCGCGCATTCGGCGGAAATGATCTTCGCCGTCCTCGGCCTGGGCCTGTGCCAGGCGGCCTATTTCAGCGAGGACCTGCGCTCGGGATTGCGCTCGGTTGGTCCGGGGCAGCTCGAGGCGGCACGCGCACTGGGCCACGGCTATCTGTCGGCGCTGCGCTTCGTGCTGATCCCCCAGGGCATACGCAACGCCCTGCCGGCCCTGGTGAATCACAGCGTCTCGTTGTTCAAGAACAGCAGCCTGGCGTTGGTGATAGGGGCACCCGAACTGAGCCACGCGGTGAAGGAAATCGAGAACCTCAGCTTCCGCACCTTCGAGATCTATCTGGTGGCCACGGTGATCTACCTGGCGATCTCCTGCGTGATCATGACGGTGGGTGCCTACGTCAATCGCCAGGCCAACCTGGCGTATGGAGTCGGCCGATGATCCAGGACTTCATCACGCTCATCGACCAGTACTGGCTGCTGCTACTGGTCGGCCAGTACCCGCACGGGCCACTGGGCGGCTTGGCCAACACCCTGATCCTGTCGTCCCTGAGCATCCTGCTGGCCTTTCCGCTGGCCATCCTGCTGGCCTTCGCCCGGCTGTCGCCGCTGCGCCTGCTGGCCTGGCCAGCGACGGCGCTGGTCTACGTCACCCGCGGCGTGCCACTGCTGATCCTGGTGCTCTGGAGCTATTTCCTGATTCCCCAGCTGACCGGCGCTGACGTGCCGAGCTTCCTCACCATGCTGGTCACTCTGGTGATCTACCAGAGCGCCTTCCTCAGCGAGATCGTCCGGGCGGGCATCGTCGCGCTCGGCCGCAACCAGATGGACGCCGCTCGTGCCCTGGGGTACGGCTACTTCGGCGCGATGCGCTACGTGATCCTGCCGCAGGCGCTCTACAACATGATTCCGAGCATGCTCTCCACCTTCGTGGCGACCATCAAGGACACCACCCTGGGTTACGTGATCAACGTGCCCGACCTCACCTTCGCCGCCAATCAGATCAACAACCAGGTCCTGACCCAGCCGTTCCAGGTGTTTCTGCTGCTGGCGTCCGTCTACTACGTACTCTGCTGGTCGCTGACCTGGCTGACCAACCGGATCGAGCGTCGCATCACTCGCCGCCGGGCCGGACTCCAGGCGCCGCGCCTCGCCGGTGCCCCTCTTCCCTTCTCGGCCAAAGCCTCGGAGCAGCCATGACCAACATCCAGACGCCCGCGGCAGCGGACTGTGCCATCCGCTTCACCCGGGTGCACAAGACCTACGGTGATTTCACCGTGCTCAAGGACATCGATGCCAGCGTGGCCCGTGGCGAGGTGGTGGTGGTCTGCGGTCCTTCCGGGTCCGGCAAGTCCACGCTGATCCGCACGGTCAACCGCCTGGAAGAGATCGACAGCGGCGCCATCCTGGTCGAGGGTCAGGACATCCACGCGCAGATGCGCAGTCGGCGCCTGAACAGCCTGCGCAGTCGCATCGGCTTCGTCTTCCAGAACTTCAATCTCTTTCCGCATCTCTCCGCGCTGGACAACGTGGCCCTGTCGCCGATCCGCATCAAGGGCATGGCCAGGAGCGAAGCCTATGACAAGGCCCTGGCGCTGATCTCGCGGGTAGGGCTGCGCGACAAGGCCCATTGCTACCCCAGCCAGCTCTCCGGTGGCCAGCAGCAGCGCGTGGCCATTGCCCGGGCACTGGCCATGGAGCCGCCGGTGATGCTCTTCGACGAACCCACCAGCGCCCTCGATCCGGAGATGGTGGGCGAGGTGCTGAGCGTCATGAAGTCCCTGGCCGCCGAGGGCATGACGATGATGTGCGTGACCCACGAAATGGGCTTCGCCCGGGAAGTCGCCGACCACATCTGGTTCGTCGATGGCGGCGAGGTCATCGAACAGGCCAGCCCGGAACAATTCTTCACCCAGCCGCAGCACGCCAGGGCGAAGCGCTTTCTCGCCGATCTCCGGCACTGAGCCATCCTTCCACCGCCGAACAGAGGATTCCGTCATGAAGAGCAAGACCCTGGTTACAACGACCTTACTGGCGGCATCGCTGGCGTCCCTGTCGGCACAGGCCGACGTGCTGGGCGACGTGCTGGCCAGCAAAACGCTGCGCTGCGCGACCTTCGCCGACGTGCCCCCCTTCGCCGCACCCGATCTCCAGACCCGCGAGATGGTCGGCTTCGATGTCGACCTGTGCAAGGCCATCGCCCAGCAACTGGGGGTCAAGGCCGAGATCAAGCCGGTGTCGGTGGAGGCGCGGGTGCCGGAAGTGAAACTGGGACGCGTCGACATCACCGTGGCCAACCTGGCCTACACCAAGAGCCGTGCCGAACAGATCCAGTACAGCGACCCCTACTACCTGGCCAAGGAGATGTTGATCGTGCCGGTAGACGACCCCGGCCAGAAAAAGGCGGACTTCGCCGGCCAGCGCCTGGCCTCGGCCAAGGGCTCCACGTCGGAACTGTCGATCAAGCTCAACGGCTCCATCCCCCTGACCTTCCAGGACACCGCCTCCGCCTACCTCGCCGTGCAGCAGGGCAAGGCACGCGGCATGGTCGCCAACACCATGACCACCACCAAGCTGGTCAACGAGTCCCAGGTTCGTGGCCGGAAGATGCGCATGATCACCGAGCCCATGCTGCCGCAGCCCATCGGCATCGGCATGGCCAAGGATCAACCGGCGCTGACCGCCAGGATCAACGACATCCTCGTCAAGCTGGACACCGATGGCGAGCTGAACCGGATCTGGGATCGCTGGCTGGGCCCGAACACCGAGTACAAGCTGGCGCGTACCGACAAGGTGGTGCCCCTGGCGCAGCTCGACCTCGACGCCATTCCCTGATCCGTTCACCCGCGCCGCTTCGATGCGCGCCTTTCCGCGGCAGGACTCGCCGTCCGCCGCAGCCTCGCTGGAGTCAAGCCATGCATATCAAGAAAATGCCCCAACGCCCCGCGGCCGCCGACGTCGAGGCCCTGGCGCGGTTCTCGCCCGCCACCCTCCACGAGGCCCAGGGTCGCCGCGGCGCCCTGTCTTCGCGGATCAAGCCGGTGGACTACCGCATGAAGCTCTGCGGACCAGCCTTCACGGTGCGCTGCGCGCCGCGTGACAACCTCATGCTGCAACTGGCGATCAACTATGCGCAGCCGGGCGACATCATCGTCGTCTCCGGTGGCGAATACGAAGAAGCCGGATGCTTCGGCGATGTCCTCGCCAACGCCTGCCTGGCCAAAGGCATCGGCGGCCTGGTCACCGACAGCGGCGTACGGGACTCACTGCAACTGCGTGACCTGGGCTTCCCGGTCTTTTCCCTGAGCGTCTGCATCAAGGGTACGGTCAAGGAAACCCTCACCAGCACCAACGATCCCGTCGTCGTCGGCGGTGAGCTGATCCATCCGGGCGATCTGATCGTCGGCGATGCCGACGGCCTGGTGGTCGTGCGCCAGCACGAGGTCCGCGAGGTCATCGCGCTGGCGCAGGCCCGCGAGGAAGCCGAGGCCGGCTACATCGCGGCCTACCAGGCGGGGAAATCGGTGGTGGAGGTCAGTAACCTAAGCGCCGTGCTGCAGGCCAAGGGCCTGGTCGTCGAAGACTAGCACTCACCGTTCAGCGGCTACTGGCGCGGGCGACCAGCCCGGGCTCCAGGACGACGCTGGCGGCCTCCGGCGCGCCGTCGAGCAGGTCGAGGATCAGGCGACCGGTGCGCTCGCCGATCAACCGCGCCTGGGTATCCACGGTGGTCAGCGCCGGTACGCAAAGGCGGCCGATCTCATAGTTGCCGAAGCCGGCCAGTGCCAGATGCCCGGGGACCTCGATACCCCTTCGCTGGCATTCGCTGAGCGCGCCGAACGCGCAGAGATCGGATACGCACACCACCAGATCGGCGTCCGGCCAGGTCTCGAGCAACAGCGCCAGCGCCCGTGCGCCTTCCGCCATGGCGATGGGCGGGGCGCCCGCCGGTACCAGTCGATGACTTTCCAGGCCATGCCGCGCCAGGGCTCGGCGAAATCCCTGACGCCGCTCCACGCCCCGACTGTCGCGCGCGTCCTCGCCCCCGATGAAGGCCAGGCGCCGGTAACCGACGGCCACGGCGTGATCCACCAGCCGTTCCAGCGCCCGGGCGTTGGAGAAGCCGACGTGATAGCCAAGCGGCTCGGCCGGCACATCCCAGATCTCGATCACCGGCACCCGCGACCCGCGCAGCAGCCGACGACAGCGCTCGCTGTGGCGCCCGCCGGTGACCACCAGGGCGCGCGGCTGACAGCCGAGCATCTGCTCGATGAGGCGTTCCTCGGTCTCGGCCTGGTAGTTGGTATGCCCGAGCAACAGCTGCAGATCCCGCGTCGCCAATACCCGCGACAGCCCTTCCACGGTGTCGGCGAAATTGGCGTTGTTGAGCGAAGGCAAGGTCACCGCGACGAAATCGCTTTGGCGCAGGCGAAAGCTGGCGGCGGTGGTATCGACCACATAGCCAAGTTCGTCGGCGATACGCAGGATCGCTTCGCGGGTGTCCGGATTGATGCGGGCATCGCGCTTGAACGCGCGCGACACCGTCATGGACGACACCCCGGCCAGGCGCGCGATACTGGCCATGGTTGCCCGCTTATCGTTCGACACCACCACCCCTCCCCCTTAGCTGGATGGCGGCATTAAAGAGAGCCGCAAGCGGTTGCGCAAGGGCCCGGGGCAACCATGGCCCAAACGCCGGAAAGGGACACGGCCGCGGCGTCTCCACCCGGCCGAGCACCTCGCTAGAGGCTCGCCGTGATGCCGCCGTCGACGTACAGGACATGGCCGTTGACGAAGGACGAGGCCGGTGAAGCGAGGAAGATGCAGGCGCCCACCAGCTCCTCCACCCGGCCCCAGCGCCCGGCCGGGGTTCGTTTCTCCAGCCAGGTGGAAAAGGCCGCATCCTCGACCAGGGCCTGGTTGAGCGGGGTATCGAAATAACCCGGGGCGATGGCGTTGCACTGCAGGCCGTGGCGGGCCCAGTCGGTGGCCATGCCCTTGGTCAGGTTGCCCACGGCGCCCTTGGTGGCGGTATAGGGGGCGATGCCCGGGCGCGCCAGCGCGGTCTGGACGCTGGCGATGTTGATGATCTTGCCGGCGCCGCGACCGATCATGTGGCGGGCTACCGCCTGGCCGACGTTGAACACCGAGGAGACGTTGGTGCGCAGCAGGCGTTCGAAGGCATCGGCGGGAAAGTCCTCCAACGGCGTGCGGTGCTGCATGCCCGCGTTGTTGACCAGGATGTCGAAGGCGTCCTGGCTCGCCTCGAAGCCATCGATCGCCGCGCGCGTGGCGGCATGGTCGGTGACGTCGAATGCCAGCACCCGCGCCCGGCCGAGACTCGCGGCCGCCCGTTCGAGCTTGGCCGGGTCGCGCCCGTTGAGCACCACCTCGGCACCGGCTGCCGCCAGGCCGCGGGCCAGGGCGAGACCTATGCCCTGGGAAGAGCCCGTGATCAGGGCGCGCCGACCGGTCAAATCAAAAAGCTGGGTAGTCATAGTTCTCTCGCATCGCTCTCGACAGCCTCGGATACCTCCCATATGTTATCGATCACACACCCTTGTCAAGCCGGAGAGAACAAGATGGCAAAGCCGCACATCCTGCAGATGGGTCCCTATCCCGAGTGGGACCAGGAACCCCTGGAACGGACCTTCACCGTGCACCGCTACTTCGCCGCGGCCGATCCCGCCGCGCTGCTGGCGGAGGTGGGAGCGCAGATCCAGGGAATCGCCACCCGCGGTGAACTGGGTGCCGATCGGGCGGTGATCGACGCCTGCCCCAGGCTCGAAGTCATCGGCGTCTACGGTGTCGGATTCGATGCGGTGGATCTGGCCGCCTGCCGCGAACGCGGCATCCGGGTGACCAATACGCCCGATGTCCTCACCAACGACGTGGCCGACCTCGGGGTGGCCATGCTGCTCTGCCAGTCCCGCGGGATGATCGGGGCAGAAGCCTGGGTGCGCGACGGCAGCTGGGTGCGTGAGGGTCTCTATCCGCTCAAACGCCGGGTCTGGGGCAAGCGGGCCGGCATCCTCGGTCTGGGGCGCATCGGCTTCGAGGTCGCCAAGCGCCTGCGGGGGCTCGACCTGAGCATCGCCTACAGCGACCTCGAACCCAAGTCCTATGCCGAAGGCCTCACCTACATCGCCGATCCGGTAGCCCTGGCGCGCGAAGTGGACTTTCTGTTCGTCACCCTGGCCGCGTCCAGCGACACCCGGCACATCGTCTCCCACGACCTGCTCGCCGCCCTCGGCCCGGAGGGTATGCTGATCAATATCTCGCGGGCGTCCAACATCGACGAACAGGCCCTGCTCGAAGCCCTCGAACAGGGCCGGCTGGGCGCGGCGGCGCTCGACGTCTTCGACGGCGAACCCCGGCTCGACCCCCGCTTCCTGGCGTTGGACAACGTCCTGCTGCAGCCACATCACGCCTCCGGCACGGTGGAAACGCGCCGCGCCATGGGCCAGTTGCTGCGCGACAATCTGACCGCGCATTTCGCCGGTCACCCCCTGCTCACTCCAGTCATCTGACGAGGACGCCCCATGAAAACCATCGTCATCCATGGCGCCCGCGATCTGCGGATCGAAGAGCGCGAGCCGGAAGCGGTCGGTCCCGGCCAGGTGGAAGTCGCCGTCGAGATCGGCGGCATCTGCGGCTCCGATCTGCATTACTACCAGCACGGCGGCTTCGGCACGGTGCGCCTGCGTGAGCCCATGATCCTCGGGCACGAGGTGGCTGGCCGTATCGTCGCCGTCGGCTCGGGGGTCAGGGCGCTGACCATCGGGCAACGGGTCGCCGTATCGCCCAGCCGTCCCTGCAATGGCTGCCGCTACTGCCTCCTCGGCCTGCATAACCAATGCCTGGACATGCGCTTCTATGGTAGCGCCATGCCCATGCCCCATATCCAGGGTGCCTTCCGTCAGCGCCTGGTGGCCGAGGCCTGGCAATGCCATCGGGTGGCCGAAGGCATCTCCGCCGAACTGGCGGCCATGGCCGAACCCTTCGCGGTGACGCTGCACGCCGTGGCGCGGGCCGGCGCGCTGCAGGGCAGGCGCGTGCTGGTCAGCGGTTGCGGGCCGATCGGCGCCTTGACCGTCGTCGCTGCCCGAGCTGCCGGCGCCCGCGAGATCGTCGCCACCGACGTGATGGACGCGGTGCTGGCCAAGGCGCTGGCGGTCGGTGCCGACCGGGTCATCAACGTGGCGACCCAGCCCGAGCAACTGGCGGCCTATGGTGCCGACAAAGGCTATTTCGACGTCCAGTTCGAAGCCTCGGGCAACGAACAGGCGGTGCGTACCGGACTCGAGGTGCTCAGACCCCGGGGGGTCCTGGTGCAGCTCGGCCTGGGCGGCGACGTCGCCCTGCCGCAGAATCTGGTGGTCGCCAAGGAGATCGATATCCGCGGCACCTTCCGCTTCCATGAGGAATTCGGTCTGGCGGTGGATCTCATCAATGCCCGGCGGGTGGATCTGCAGCCATTGCTGAGCGGCGTCTACCCGCTGGAGGATGCGGTCGCCGCCTTCGAGCGGGCCGGTGACCGTAGCCGTGCCATGAAGGTGCAGATCGCCCTCTAGTCGCGGCGTCCATTGCGCACCACCGCCCCGGTTCGGCTGCCGCACCGGGGCGGGCGTCGTTCCCGGCGCCGCTGGTCATCCGTGCCGCGCGGCCGTCTTCCGCCTGGACGGCGGCGGGTCATAAGCCGGCCTTATTGCCTCAGCGGCAAAGAGTCTTGGCGGCCCGACCGAACGCCTGGCTAGAGTAGACCTCGACAGTTCCAGGCGCGACTGGCCCGGCTGGCCTGCGTCTGGCTCCAGCGACCTTGTGACGGCAGATCCGATGGACGAACAGCGCATCCGACAGTTGATGGACCTCCTGAGCCAGTCCGATCTCAGCGAACTCACCCTGAGCGAAGGCGGCAGCACCCTGACGCTCAGACGCGAGGGCGATAGCGGTTCCCATGCCGGACCCGGCGGCCTGGCGGTGTCGAGCGGGAACGTGGCCCCGCCTCCGCCCGCGGCGGACGCCCCCCAGGCAACGGGCCGCGATGCCCTGCCGGCGACCGGCACCGAGGTTGCCGCACCGCTGTATGGCGTCCTGCACCTCACCCCCTCGCCCCAGGAACCGGCCTTCGTCAGCGTCGGCAGCCGCGTCGCGCGAGGCGAGGTGCTCTGCCTGGTGGAAGCCATGAAGATGTTCACCTCCGTCACCGCTCCCTGCGCCGGCATCGTCAGCACCGTGCTGGTCGAATCCGGTCAGGAGGTCGAGAGTGGCCAGGCGGTGATGGTGCTGATTCCGGATGGGGAGGAATGAGGATGTTCGACAAGGTACTCATCGCCAATCGGGGCGAGATCGCCCTGCGCATCAACCGGGCCTGTCGGGCGTTGGATCTGCAAACGGTGATGGTGTTCTCCCAGGGCGATGCCGGCGCGGCCTACCTGCGCCATGCCGACCAGGCACTGTGCATCGGCCCGGCGGCGCCCGGCCAGAGCTACCTGGACCAGACCGCGGTGATCCAGGCCGCCCTGGCGAGCGGCGCCCAGGCGATCCATCCCGGCTACGGCTTCCTGTCCGAAAATGCCGCCTTCAGCGCGGCGGTCAAGGCCGCCGGTCTGACCTTCATCGGACCCGACGCCCGCTGTATCGAGCGCATGGGTGACAAGGTCCAGGCCAAGCGCGCCATGCGCGAAGCCGGGGTGCCCTGCGTTCCCGGCCCGGAAGGCAGCTTGCCGGACTCCGCGGCGGCCTGTCAGGCGTTCGCCGACGACATGGGTTACCCGGTGATCATCAAGGCCGCCGGTGGCGGCGGTGGCCGCGGCATGCGCGTGGTGGAGCGGGCCGCCGACCTGACCCGGGCGATCGCCCTGACGCGTGAAGAAGCCCGCCGCGCCTTTGGCAACGCCGACGTCTATCTGGAGAAATTCCTGGGTCATCCGCGCCACGTCGAGATCCAGGTGCTGTGTGACGACCACGGCCACGGCGTCTGGCTCGGTAGCCGCGATTGCTCCTTGCAGCGACGTCACCAGAAGGTGCTCGAAGAGGCACCCGCACCCGGCATCGATCCCGCCGCCCTGGCGCGCGTGGGCGAACGCTGCGTGGCCGCCTGCCGGCAGATCGGCTACCGCGGCGTCGGCACCTTCGAATTCCTCTACCAGGACGGCGAGTTCTTCTTCATCGAGATGAACACCCGGCTGCAGGTGGAGCACCCGGTCACCGAGATGACCACCGGCATCGACATCGTCGAACAGCAGCTGCGGATGGCCCGCGGCGAGGTCCTGACCCTCGACCAGACCGACGTCCGGGCCCAGGGACATGCCATCGAGTGCCGCATCAACGCCGAGGACCCCACGACCTTCACGCCCACGCCCGGACAGGTCACGCGATGGGAAGTCCCGGGCGGAATCGGCATCCGCGTCGATTCCCACGTGGTTCCCGGCTACCGGGTGCCCCCCTACTACGACTCGATGATCGGCAAGGTCATCGCCCACGGCGCCGATCGCGCCCAGGCCATCGCCCGGCTGCGGGTAGCGCTGGCCGAGCTGGGCGTGGCCGGCATCCAGACCAACGTTCCCCTGCATCAGGCGCTGCTCACGGACCCCGGAGTGCTCGCCGGCGGGGTGGACATCCATTACCTGGGACGCTGGATCGAACAGCGCCAGGCGACGAGGTAGTGCCCATGGACATCGCCCTCCTGCACCGGCTCGTGCAGCACCTGCAGGCCAGCCAACTGGGCTACCTGCAGCTCGACAGCCCGACCTTCCAGCTACGCCTGGTGCGGCCAGGCGCCGCGCCCAGCGCACCGCGCCCGCCGTCGCCCGCCACAACCACCGCGACCAGGCCACGCCACGCCGCCACGGCCACCGGCTGCGGACACTTCCACGCCCGCCATCCGGCGCGCGCGAACGTCCAGTTACAACCCGGCGCGCCCCTCGAGATCGGTACGCCGATCGGGGTGCTGGCGGTAGGCGAGCTGCTGCTGCCAGTGGTGGCCCAGGTCGCCGGCCGCGCCGGCGCCTACCTGGTGGAGGACGGCCAACTGGTCGACTTCGGTACTCCCCTTCTGGCCCTGGCCGACCTACCCTAGACAGGACATCCCATGCAGATAGATCTCAATGCCGATCTCGGTGAAGGCTACGGCGCCTACACCCTGGGCGAGGACGCGGCACTCATGGAGGTGGTGTCCTCGGCCAACGTCGCCTGTGGCTTCCACGCCGGCGACCCGACGATCATGGACGCCACGGTGCGGCTGGCACTGGACCGGGGCATCGACGTCGGCGCCCACGTCGGTTTTCCGGATCTGCAGGGCTTTGGCAGACGCCCGATGCAGATGGCCACCGCCGAACTGGCGGCCTGCGTGATCTACCAGTTGGGCGCTCTCGCCGGGATCGCCGCCGCCGCCGGGCATCGGCTGACCCACATGAGCTTCCATGGTGCCCTGGGCAACATGGCCGCCGCCGATGCCGAACTGGCCGACCCCCTGATCGCGGCGGTCGCCGCCTTCGACGCCCGGCTGGTCGTCAGTTCCTCCAGCAGCCGCGCCATCGAGCGCGCCGCCGCACGTCACGGCCTACGGGTCGCCACCACCTTCCTCGCCGATCGGGCCTACGACCGCGAGGGCCTGCTGGTGCCGCGGCGCCTGCCGGATGCGGTCGTCAAGGACCCTCAGCGCGTCCGCGAGCGGGTTCGCCAGTTCCTCGACGAAGGCACCGTGACCTGCTACACCGGCGAACGCATCGCCATGCCCGCCTGTTCCATCCTGCTGCATGGCGACACCAGCGGCGCCGTCTCCCTGGCCCAAGGCATCCGTCAGGAACTCGAACAGGGCGGGGGCCGCGTCCTGCCCCTGTCGCAGTTGCTCGCCGTGTCGCGCTAGCACGACCCACCCGGCGCCGGGCAGACGTCCGGCACCGTCGTATCCACCGTCGAAGGAATCCCCAATGCCCTTTTCCGATTATCGAACCGCGCTGGTCACCGGTGCCTCCTCCGGAATCGGCGCTGCCACCGTGGCGCGCCTCAGCCAGGAAGGTATCCAGGTGCATGCCCTGGCGCGTGGCGCCGACAAGCTCGCCGAGCTGTCACGGCAGACCGGTTGCGTCGTCCATGCCGTGGACGTCGCCGACCTGGAACAGCTGACCGCGGCCGTCGCCGGGCTGGACATCGACATCCTGGTCAACAACGCCGGAGTGGATCGGCCGGGTTCCATCCTCAGCGCCGACGCCGCGGGGATCGACGCCCTGATCGACGTCAATCTGCGTGCCGTCCTGCAACTCACACGCCTGCTGGTACCCGGCATGGTGGCGCGCGACCGCGGCCACGTCATCAACATCAGCTCCATCGCGGGCGCCTACAACTTCGCCGGCAACACCACCTATCACGCCACCAAGGCCGCGGTGAGCATGCTATCGCGCAACCTGCGCCAGGACGTCTTCGGCAAACGGGTGCGGGTCACCGAGATCTGCCCCGGACGTGTCGCCACCGACATCTTCGCCCATGTCCACGGCGATCCCGAGGCGTCCTACCGGAAGTACATCGAGGGCTTCGAGCTGCCGCGCGCCCAAGACATCGCCGACGCCATCGCCTTCGCCATCGCGGCGCCGGTGGCCATGAACATCGGCCACATGGAGATCACCCCGACCCTCCAGGTACCGGGCGGCCTGCAGACCACTCGCCCCCACTCGGACTGAGGGCTCCGCGCGCATCGTCAGGCTGGCCCCGTCGCCTCCGGTGAGCGGTGCCAGCCCGGCCAGATCCATCCGGGCAGCGGTCGCCGAGGCACCTCGAGTCGCGCGCCCCCGTTGGGCCCATCCCTCACCACCCTAGGAGTTTCGCCATGCGCTTTCCGCTGATCCTCACCGGCGCGATACTGGCCGGCAATGCCCAGGCGGCCGAAGACCTGTGCAGCCTGCAGTTGCAAAAGCTCGACGACCAGGCGACCACCACCAAGCCCGGCAACGCCACCCAGCCCCAGCCACCGCAACTCGCCGAACTGATCGCCAAGGCGCATCGCCAGCAACAGGCCGGTGAACTCGACCAGTGCGAACGTACCGCGCAAGAGGCCCTGACCCTCATCAAGGGGGCCGGCGGCGGTTCGGCCAGCCAATAGCGGGCGGCGGCGGCCAAGGTCCCAGAGGTCATCCCCGGGACCTTGGCCGGCTTCAGGCGTCGCTGGTGATACCCAGCAGGCGCAACCGCTGCGTCAATCGCCCCAGGTAATCGCCTATCCCCGCCTCCACGGCCAACGCCTCTCCGACGTTCGCTGGCTGCAGCCGCAACCGGCTGCCGACGCGCGCCTGCCCCAGTCGCCAGAGATCCGCCTCGATCACCCCGGCTACCTTGGGATAGCCGCCGGCGGTATTGGCATCGCTCAACTGGATGATCGGCTCCCCCGCGGGGGGTACCTGGACGATGCCGGGCATCAGCCCGTAGGACCGCATCTCCAGGGGCTCCCGCGCGACCAGCGGCGTACCCGCGAGGCGGTAGCCGGTGCGATCGCTCTGCGCGGAAATTTTCCAGCTCTGCCCCCAGAAGCTCGTCGCGACATCCACGAACAGATCGTGCTCGCCGCTGGGAATGGCGCGAATCACCAGGGTGCCGTCCGCACCCTGGGGAAACAGGTCTGCCAGCGCCAATTCCGGCGGTATCACGCCGATCCCCTCGACCGGTAGCGACAGGGCCGGAGCGACCCCGGTCGCCAGCTGATCGCCCGCCTGCAGCGAACGGCCGCCGAAGCCGCCGAAGTTGCCACGCAGCGCCGTACTGCGGGAATCGAGCACCAGGGGAACGTCCACGCCGCCCCCCACGCACAGGTAGGCGCGGGCGCCCCGTACCGGTCGCTCCAGCGTCAGCCGTTGACCGGCGCGAACCGGGTGCACCCAGCAGGGCAGCAGCGGTCGGTCGTCCAGCCGGGCGTGACAATCGGCGCCGGTCAAGGCGAAGGCCCCCGCAGCGGTGAATTCGAGCGAGAAGGGAAAGGTCTGGATCTCGATCCCGGCCGCCCCCTCGGCATTGCCCAGCAACAGATTGCCCAGGCGCAGCGCCAGGCTGTCCATCGCACCGCCCAGGCTCACCCCGAGATGCCGGTAACCTTCACGACCGAGGTCCTGCACGGTGTTCAGCGGCCCACTGGCCGTCACCCGGATCATAGTTCGATCCTCTCGGCGACGAAGCGGACCTGATCGCCGGGCGCCAGTAGCGTCGGCGGCGACGCCAATGGATCGAACACCTCCAGTTCGGCGAAACCCAGGGCATTCCAGCCGTTGGGGCCGGTCAGCGCGGCGATCCCCGTCTGAGGTCCGCCGATGGTCAGGGTACCGCGCAGCATGCGTAGCGACGGAACCTTCTTGCGCGGCACCTGGATGCTCGGGTCCAGTCCGGCGAGATAGGCGAATCCAGGAGCACTGCCCAGGGCCAGCACCGTGTACAGGCCCTGCTGGTGACGCCTGACCACCTCGCGATCGCTCAACCCGGTGTAGTCACAGATACCCGGCAGGTCGTCGGCGTGCTCGCCGCCGTAGCAGGTAGGGATCTCGATCAGCCGTCCCGGCTGCCGTAGCTCACCGGCCGCCGCCCAGGACGCCTGGAGAAAGCCGACCACGCCCTCGACATCCCTGGGCGTCCGCCGTAGCACGATCAACAGATTGGTCATCCCTGGCACCAGCTCGGCGACGTCCGGATGCTGGCGTACGGTCTGGGCCAGCGCCCAGATCCGCCTTTGCAAGGGCAGATCGAGCGGACCGACCGCATCGAGCAGGAACGCCCGGGAACCGATCATCGAGAGCCGGGCCTGGTCGGTAGGCACGTGCCAGAGTGGAATGGGGTCGAGCGCGGGCAGAGCAGAAAACGTCATGGCGAACGTCCTTGAGGGCGAGCCGATCGAAAAGCGCCGGTCCTGGAAGACCTCGACGATCGCCTTCACCTCACGGCGCGGGCGCCCCGGCCGTCTGGGTGGAGCGTCACCGCAGGGGAAATGACGAAAGGCTACTGGCATGAGGTACATCGCGGCAGTCCCGGCGCGGACAGGGCGGATTGACGAGCCCTACCTTAAGAGCAGCGTGGCCCAGCGCAAAAGACAACTTCGCTGTGTACGGATAAGCGCGCCTTATGACCCGCGGTCGAGTTGCCCTCTGCTGGTGCGGCGCCCATCGGGGACGCCCCAGCTTTCACTGCCTTGGGCTCGCCCGCCCCGGTCAGGCACGCCGCAGCGGTGGCTGCGAGCGCGCTGGCCCGTGTCTTGCTCCACTTCGTCAGTGATGCAAGGAGAACCGGTCATGAACTTTCGTCGCCTGAAGTACTTCGTCAAGATCGTCGACGTCGGCAGCCTGACCCAGGCTGCCGACCTGCTGCATATCGCCCAGCCGGCACTCAGTCAGCAATTGGTCACCCTGGAGGCGGAAATGCAGCAGCAACTGTTGATCCGAACCAAGCGTGGCGTCATTGCCACCGATGCGGGCAAGAC
The DNA here is from genome assembly GCA_036946245.1 of Pseudomonas oryzihabitans. GTDB lineage: Bacteria > Pseudomonadota > Gammaproteobacteria > Pseudomonadales > Pseudomonadaceae > Chryseomonas > Chryseomonas oryzihabitans_G. The sequence continues at coordinate 2,489,896 of JAQIJM010000001.1, read as the reverse complement.
CCTCTATGCCCACGCCCAGCTCATCCTGCGGCAGTGCGAGCAGGCCTTGAGCGACGTGGCGACCGCCAGCGACGCCCTTACCGGCAAGGTCTCCGTCGGGCTGGCTCCGGGTACCGCCGCTTCGACGCTGGCCGTACCCCTGCTGCAACGCGTACGCGAGGTGCATCCCGGCATCGTGCTCTATCTCAACGAAAATTTCGGCACGACGCTGAGCGAACTCATCATGAACGGTCGCATGGACATGGCCGTGCTCTACGGTGGTCGCGACGTCCACGGCCTGAGCTTCGTACCCCTGCTGCGCGAGCGGCTCTATCTGGTGAGTGCCGATCCCCGTTTCGCCCAACAGGCGGAGCTCGGCTTCGCGCACCTGAGCGAACTGGACCTGCTGTTGCCGCGTCCCTACAACGTCACCCGCCGCCTGGTCGACGAAGCCTGTGCCAGGCTCGGCTGCTCCATCAACGTGATCGCCGAGATCGAATCGGCGACCACCCTGGCGGCCGCCGTGGCCCAACGTTTCGGTGCCACCATCCTGCCGGAATCGGCAGCCCGCGCCCTGAGCCAAAGTCAGCCCCTGTACATGGCGGCGCTGGTGGAACCCGGGATAGAAGCCCCCCTGGCGCTCTGTCTATCCGACCATTTGCCCCTGTCGCTTCCCGCCCAGGCGGTCAAGACATTGCTATTAGAGCTGGTGGCGGAGCTACGCGAAGTTCCTGCGCGGGAGCTGGCGGCCTAGTCAGGCTCCTGGCCGCTTCCCACCTCGGCCAGACGCGCTTCCTCTGGCCAGACGATCCCTGCCAATGGCCGACTCTTCCCGACCGAGACCGGTAGCCACTTCCTCTCCGAGGCTGGAAAACAGGGGTGGCCGGACGTCGCCAACGAGCGGGGCAGCCTCGTCCAAGTCGGTCGGTATGAGGCTTCCTGACGCCAGATGATCGATTCTCGCCTCGTCGAACCCGGGAACGGGCTCTAACACGGACGGCTGCTGTTTTGGACTGCGAGAAACGCAAAAACCCTCCTTGCGGAGGGTTTCTGGTGAAGATGGTGGGTCGTGTGGGATTCGAACCTACGACCAATTGGTTAAAAGCCAACTGCTCTACCGACTGAGCTAACGACCCGTTAGTGGCCGCCATTCTAGCGATTTTCTCAGGATAATCAACACCCTAGATCAAATATTTTGTTGGTAGCGAGTCGGGTCGACGATTCCGGCGGTTTTGAAGCCTTCGGCGCGTAGGCGGCAGCTGTCGCAGCGACCGCACGCCTTTCCCTCATCGTCGGCCTGGTAGCAGGATACGGTCAGGCCGTAGTCCACCCCCAGCTGCGTTCCGACCTGAACGATCTGGGCCTTGGACAGGAACTGCAAGGGCGCTTCGATCCTGAAGGTGTCCCCTTCCACACCGGCCTTGGTGGCGAGATTGGCCAGACGTTCGAAGGCCTCGACGAATTCCGGTCGGCAATCCGGGTAGCCGGAGTAGTCCACGGCATTCACCCCGATGAAGAGATGGCGTGCGCCGAGCACTTCGCCCCAGCCCAGGGCAAGGGACAGGAACACGGTATTGCGTGCCGGCACATAGGTGACGGGGATACCCTCCCCCGGCGTTTCCGGTACCGCGATGTCCGGATCGGTCAATGCCGATCCGCCGATACCATCGAGATTCAGACCTATCACCTTGTGCTCGACGACGCCCAGCTGACGCGCCACGCGTTCCGCAGCGTGCAATTCGGCTCTATGACGCTGGCCGTAATCGAAACTCATGGTGTAGCAGGCGAAACCCTGGGCCTTGGCCATGGCGACCACGGTGGCGGAATCCAGGCCCCCGGAAAGAAGGATGACGGCTTTTGGCTGGCTCATGCTCAGTGTCCCGGTTCGTCGTTCCAGAGAATCTTGTGCAGCTGGAGTTGGAAGCGTACCGGCAGGTTATCCGACACGATCCATTCCGCCAGCTCCCGCGGCACCACCTGGCCATGGCTCGGCGAGAACAGCACCTCGCCCGCCCGCTGTTCCAGGCGATACTCGATAAGCTTGGAAACCGCCCAGTCATAGTCTTCGCGCGAACAGATCACGAACTTGAGCTGATCATTGGGCGTCAGGTGGTCCAGATTGGTGTAGAGGTTACGCCCCATCTCCCCCGACCCCGGCGTCTTGAGGTCGATCACCTTGCTGACGCGGGCGTCCACGCCGCTGACGTCCAGGGCGCCGCTGGTTTCCAGCGACACCTCATAGCCGGCGTCGCACAGCCGCGTGAGAAGCTTGAGGCAATTGGGCTGGGCCAGCGGCTCGCCACCGGTCACGCAGATGTGTCGCGGGCGATAGCTCGCCACCTGCTCCAGGATAGCGTCGAGGTGATGGATCTCGCCGCCGGTGAAGGCATAGGCCGTATCGCAGTACTGGCAGCGCAGCGGACAACCGGTGAGACGCACGAAGACGGTGGGAAGACCGGCGGTGCGGGCCTCGCCCTGGAGCGAATAGAAGATCTCGGTAAGACGTAGGGTATCTTTTTGCATGGAAAGCCACGGGCGTGACGGCTGAACAGGCCATCCGCCTCCGTTGCGGTAGATGAAAGAAAAAAGCCTGCGCTAGGGCAGGCTTTTCAGATCCCGCTGCGCCAGTTGCGCAGCGGAGGTTCCGGGATACTGGCTGATGACCTGCTGGTACATGCCCTTGGCCCGATCGGTGCGGCCGAGCTTCTGCTCGACGCCACCCAATTTGTACAGCGAATCCGGCACCTTGTTACTGGTGGGATAGGCCTGACTGACCTTGGCGAACGCCTGGCCCGCGGCCTGCAGATCACCCTTGGCCAGATTCACCTCACCCAGCCAGTACTGGGCATTGCCCGCATACTGACTGTTGGGATACTTGCGCAGAAAGGCATTGAATGCCTGGCTGGCCTTGTCGAAGTCCTTGGCCTTGATCAGATCGAAGGCAGCGTCGTAATACAGCTTTTCCTTCGCCGGATCGCCCGGCTCGCTGCTGGCGGCCGGCGCACCCGCGGACGCAGGCGGGATCGGCGCGCTATTGGCCGCGATGGCACCACCCTGGGTGGCGCCCGCAGCGGCTCCGGCACCCGCGCTGGCAGGAGCGGAAGAAAGCTGGGAGATACGGCCGTCCAGATCCTGGTAACGATCCAAGCCTTCCTGTTTGAGCTGGCGGATCTCGTTTTCCTGAACCTCGACCTGGCCACGCAGGCGAGCGATATCGTCCTGCATCTGTTGCAACTGCATGAAGAGTTGACCCATGCCGGAAACGGGAGCCCCGTTTCCGGCACCGGCCGCGCCTGCGTTGCCATAGCCCTGCCCAGAGGACTGGGCGGGGGCATAGCTACCATCCTGGACGGGAACCTGAGCCCCGGCGACAACCGGTACGGCGAGGGTCAGGGCGATCAAGAACTGCAGGCGCTTGGACATCGTTTATTACTTCTTCAGCTCGACGCGACGGTTCTGAGCCCAGGAAGCTTCGTCGTGACCGACGGCAACCGGACGCTCTTTGCCGTAGGAAACCAGTTCCAGCTGAGCGGGGGAAACGCCCTGCAGCACCAGGTAGCGCTGAACGGCCTTGGCACGACGCTCGCCCAGAGCCAGGTTGTACTCGCGGGTACCGCGCTCGTCGGTGTGACCTTCCAGGACGACGCGCTGGCCGCTGGCCTTCAGGTCGCGAGCGTGAACGTCCAGAGCGCGCATGGCTTCCGGCTTCAGGTCGGAGCTGTCGTACTCGAAGTAGAAGGTGGTGATGGCGCGCAGAGCGGCTTCGTCGCCCATGCTGCCGTCGACGGCACCGGCGTTGGCACCGTAGCCAGCGTTCGGATCTACGGCACCAGCGCCAGCGCCAGCGCCTTCACCGGAGGCGTCGCCGCCCTTGGAGGAACAGCCCACGGCCACGGCCATGGCCAGAGCCAGTGCAGCGAACTTGCCGAATTTCAGCATTTCCATCATGTAACTCCTAAAAGAACCGCAATGTTGGTGTTTCTAAGGACTTTTCTAATTGGCCGTCAGTTCAGGTAAGGAGACCAGGAAGGCTCGCGCACATCACCCTGGGCGGTGGGAAGAGGAATCCGGACGCGACCATTGATGGAGACAAGCATCAGTACGCCTCGGTCCTGCTGGCGGGTGGCGTAGATTAGCATGGTGCCATTGGGCGCAACAGTGGGCGAATCGTTCAGACTGGTGTTGGAAAGTACCCGCACAGAGCCGCGTTGCAGGTCTTGGGCGGCGATCTGGAAGTTGGTGAAACCTTCCTGGCGATGCACCATGACCAGGGTCTTTTCATCCGCCGAAAGTTTCGGGTTGGCGTTGTAGTTACCGACGAAAGTCACGCGCTCAGCCCCGCCGCCATTGACGCTGCTCTTGTAGATCTGCGGCTTGCCGGAACGGTCGGAGGTGAAGTAGATGGTCTGCCCATCTTTGCCCCAGAACGGCTCGGTATCGATGGCCGAGTCATTCGTCACTCGACGAATGGCACGGGAGCCCAGGTCCATCACGTAGATTTCCGGATTGCCGTCCTTGGACAGCACGAAGGCCAGACGATTGCCATCGGGCGAGAATGCCGGGGCGCCGTTCAGGCCTTCGAAGTTGGTCAATTGCTCGCGGCGACCGGTATCGATGTACTGCAGGAAGATGCGCGGACGCTGCTGTTCGAAGGAGACGTAGGCGATACGCTTGCCATCCGGGGCGAAGCGCGGCGACAGGATGGGCTCACGGGACTGCAGCAGGGTCACCGAGCGAGCACCGTCGTAGTCGGCGCGCTGCAGGGTGTAGCGGGTGTTGGTGGCGGAGAAGCGCTCGGCGGTCACGTAGAGGATGCGCGTCGAGAAGGCGCCCTTGACGCCGGTCAGCTTCTCGTAGGCCTGGTCCGAGATGAAGTGCGCCATGTCGCGCAGCTGATCGGTACCGCCGCCGACGTTGCCGGTCATGACCTGCTGCTCGGTGGAGACGTTGAACAGGGCGTAGGTGATCTGCAGACGGCCGCCGTTGGGTACGACGTTGCCGACCAGCACGTAGTTGGCGCCCAGCGCCTTCCAGTCACGGAAGATCACTTCACTGGCCTGGGTCGGCTGGCTGAGCAGGTTCTGCCGCGGAATGGGCGAGAACACCCCGGAGTTGCGCATATCGTCGCTGACGATGTTGGCGATGTCCTCCGGTAGCGGCTGACCACCCTGCCAACCGAACGGCACGACGGCGATCGGGATGGCGCGATCACTACCGCTGGAGATCACCAGCGGATCGGCCGCCTGGGCGGAGCCCACCACCAGGACGATGCCCAGCAGAATGTAACGGATCAGGGTGTTCACAGACTCAGGTCCTCCGGTTTGAAGATCATGCGGCGCTGGCGGTACAGCTGATCGAAGGTCTTGCGATCCAGCTGCTGCAGCTCGCGGATACGACCGACGTTACGCACGGCCGATACCGCTGAATTATCGAATTCCTTGTTGCCACTGGAGCGGGTCACCGTGGCGCTGGTGATGGTGCCATCCGGCAGCATGTTGATCTGCACTTCGACGCTCATGCCGTTGCGCGCCGATTGCGGGCGGGTCCACTGCTCGCTGACCAGACGCACGATCAGATCATCGAAGCTCGACGCCACTTCATCCCCCTGCTCGTCGGCCAGGGCCTGTTGCCGCTGGGTATCCTCGGACAACAGCTCGGCGAGGGCCTGGGCCTTCTTGTCTTCCGCCGCCTTGCGCGCAGCCGCCTGGGCGGCCTTCTTCTTGGCGTCGTCAGCCGCTTTCTTCTTCGCCGCTTCCGCGGCCGCTTCCTTCTTGGCCGCCTCGGCAGCCGCTTTCTGCTTGGCTTCTTCCGCAGCCTTCTGCTTGGCCGCTTCGGCCGCCTTCGCCTTGGCCGCTTCGTCGGCTGCCTTCTGCTTGGCGGCCTCGTCGGCTTTCTTCTTGGCGATGTCCGCCTGCTTCTTCTGCTCGGCAGCCTGCTTGGCTTCCGCAGCCGCTTTGGCGGCATCCGCCTGTTTCTCGGCCTCAGCCTTGGCTTCGGCGGCCTTGGCCGCCGCTTCCGCTTGCTGCGCCTTTCGAGCGTCGTCGGCTTTCTTTTGTTCCGCGGCCTGCTGCTGGGCTTCCTTCTGCTGCTCGGCCGCCTTGGCGGCCGCCGCCTCACGCTGGGCTTCCTGCTGCTGGCGACGCTGCTCCAGCTGCTCCTGCTCGTACTGTTTGGCCGCGGTCTTCTTCGCTTCACCCGCCAGTTTCTGCTCGGTCTGGACCTGAGCCGAACTCTTGGATTTGAGCTGGACCAGGGTCGCCTGCACGACGGGGCGGGACTGGGGCAACTCAGGTGTGAAGGCGAAGCTGACGAACAGCAGGCCGAAGATCAGCACATGCAGGGCAACCGCCCAGATGACCGGCCAGAAATAACTTTCGGACGACGAACGCTCGCGGTGTCGCATCAAGGCGCCTCGGTAATCAACCCGACGTTGGGCACGCCGGCCTGCTGCAAGGCGCCCATGGCGCCGGCGACGACCCCATAGTTGGCGGCCTTGTCACCGCGGATGAACACCTGGGTGTCCGCACGCTGACGCATGATGGCACCGACCTGCTGACTCAGCTGGGGCAAGGACACCGCGGTAGCGGACTTGGCCTTCTGATCGGTATCCACCTCGGAACCGACGTTCCAGTAGTAGGTTCCGTCGGCCTTCACCGAGACGGTGAGGATCTGCTTGTCGTTGTCCTGCGGCAGAGCCTGGCTGTCGACCTTGGGCAGGTCGACCTTCACTCCCTGATTGAGCATGGGCGCGGTCACCATGAAGATGACCAGCAGTACCAACATCACGTCGATGTAGGGCACCACGTTCATCTCGGCGACGGGCTTGCGTTTCTGGCGGCGAGGGACCATGGGATACCTCTTTATTCGTCGCTGGTGTGGACTTTGCGGTGCAGGATGGCCTGGAACTCGTCCGCAAAGGTGTAGTAGCGGTTGATCAGCATTTCCGAGCGGGCGGCGAAGCGGTTGTAGGCCACGACGGCGGGAATGGCGGCGAACAGACCGATGGCGGTGGCGATCAGGGCTTCGGCGATGCCGGGGGCCACGGTGGCCAGGGTCGCCTGCTGGGCGGTGGACAGGCCACGGAAGGAGTTCATGATGCCCCAGACGGTACCGAACAGGCCCACATAGGGGCTGGTCGAACCGACGGTAGCCAGGAACGGCAGGGCCTGCTCGAGCTTCTCTTCCTCACGGGAGATGGCGACGCGCATGGCGCGGGCGACACCTTCCATCACGGCATCGGGATCGACGCCGGGCTGCTGGCGCAGACGGGAGAACTCCTTGAAGCCGGCGCGGAAGATCTGCTCGACGCCGGAATCCGGATCGGGGTTGCTGCCGGCCTGACGATAGAGCTTGGACAGGTCGATGCCCGACCAGAACTTCTCTTCGAAGGCATCCAGGGAACGCTTGGCGGCACGCATGGCGTTGCCGCGCTGGATGATCATGATCCAGGACGTGACGGAAGCTGCGACCAAGATGAGCATCACCAGCTGTACCACCAGACTGGCGTTGGCGATGAGGCTCCACATGGACGTATGGTCGACGTTGGGTTGCACGCTTAATCTCCTGATTGAATTGACGCCGGATGTCCGGCAAGAACCGTTCGCATGGCTGCAGGGATAGCCCTGGGCCTGAAGCTGTCGGCACGCACACAGGCGACCGTCACCCACCCTTCGCAGAGCAGGACATCATCCTTCGCCCGCCGAACCTCCTGGTGGAATCTGAGGCTGGCGCGCTTCACTTCGACCACCTCGGCGCCGATCAGCAGTTCGTCATCCAGGCGCGCGGGCGCATGGTAGCGCGCCTCGCTGCTGTGGACGACGAAGAGCAGATTGTCCCGGGCGAGTTCGGACTGGGCATAGCCCAGCGCGCGCAGTCGCTCGGTGCGGGCGCGTTCCATGAATTTGAGGTAGTTGACGTAGTAGACGATGCCGCCGGCATCGGTATCTTCGTAATAGACACGACACCTGAGGACGGGCGGCGACGGGCTCCGCGGTTGCGCGTGCATACTCTAGAACCTAGCCTCGCCGTTGCCAATCAGAAATGTTCGCAACTGCATTTAGTTACCATTGACCTCGAACAGATCGGGCGTACCACCCTGAGCCAGGCGCGCGGGCAGGTTGAGTCCGAAATGCAGATAGGCATGCCGGGTCACCACCCGCCCGCGCGGCGTGCGCATGATATAGCCTTGCTGGATCAGATAGGGTTCCAAGACGTCCTCGATGGTGTGACGCTCTTCGCTGATGGCTGCGGCAAGGCTGTCCACGCCGACCGGTCCGCCGTCGAACTTGTCGATCATGGTCAGCAGCAGCCGGCGATCCTGGTGATCGAAGCCCTGGGCATCGACGTCCAGCAGATCGAGGGCGCGACCGGCGATGTCATGACTGATGTGCCCCTGCCCGCGCACCTCGGCGAAGTCGCGCACCCGACGCAGCAGCCGGTTGGCGATCCGCGGCGTCCCTCGCGCGCGGCGGGCAATCTCCAGGGCGCCTTCGGCTTCGATGGCCAGACCCAGGATGCCGGCGGAGCGGGTGACGATGGTCGCCAGGTCCGCGGTGCCGTAGAACTCCAGGCGCTGGACGATCCCGAAGCGGTCGCGCAGCGGATTGGTCAGCATGCCGGCACGGGTGGTCGCCCCGACCAGGGTGAAAGGCGGCAGATCCAGCTTGATGGAGCGCGCCGCCGGGCCTTCGCCGATCATGATGTCGAGCTGGTAGTCCTCCATCGCCGGATAGAGCACCTCCTCGACGATGGGCGACAGCCGATGGATCTCGTCGATGAACAGGACATCGCCCGCTTCCAGGTTGGTCAGCAGCGCGGCGAGATCGCCCGGACGCTCCAGTACGGGGCCGGAGGTGCTCTTCAGGGACACCCGCATTTCTTCCGCGATAATATTGGCGAGGGTGGTTTTGCCCAGCCCGGGCGGACCGAAGATCAGGGTATGGTCGAGCGCTTCGCCGCGGCCCTTGGCGGCCTGGATGAACAGCCCCATCTGGTCGCGCACCACCGGCTGGCCGATGTAGTCCGCCAGGCGCACCGGGCGGATGGCGCGGTCCTGGAATTCTTCACGGTCGCGGCCGCTACCCGAGATGAGACGATCGGTTTCTATCATGGAATCAGACCATGCCCTTGAGGGCGCGACGGATGAGTTCCTCGCTGGAAAGGTCTTCCCCTTCCACGGCGGCCACGGCGCGACTGGCTTCCTGGGGCTTGAAGCCCAGGGCGACCAGGGCGCTGACCGCGTCGGCCTCGGCACTCGCGACGACCGGAGCCTGATTCGGCAGGACCAGCGGGGCGATGGCGGGCAGGTTTTCCCAGGCCTTGAATCTGTCCTTGAGCTCGACCAGCAGACGCTCGGCGGTCTTTTTGCCCACGCCAGGGACCTTAACCAGAGCGGCCGTATCCTGGGCTTGCACGCAGCGCACCAATTCATCCACCTCGAGACTGGACATCAACGCCAGGGCCAGCTTGGGACCGACACCATTGAGCCGGATCAGCTCGCGAAACAGCTCACGCTCGCGTTTTTCCCCGAACCCGTACAGCAGGTGCGCATCTTCCCGTACCACGAGGTGGGTATGCAATGTGACGACTTCGCCCTGGGCCGGCAGCCGATAAAGGGTCGTCATGGGCACCTCGACCTCATAGCCGACTCCGCCCACGTCGAGCAGGAGATGGGGCGGCTGCTTGTCCGCCAGAGTGCCACGTAGACGACCGATCACAGGGGTACCTTCCTACCGTTGGAGCGAAATGTTTGGCGGATGAGACTAGAGACGCAGGCGACCGCCACGGCGGCGGGTCGCGAGCAGGCCATGGGGCACCAGGCTCTGCCGGGTATGGGCATGGCACAGGGCGATGGCCAGGGCATCGGAGGCATCGATCTGCGGCTTCTCGGTCAGGCGCAGCAGGTGCATGACCATTAGCATCACCTGCTGCTTGTCCGCCCCGCCGTTGCCGACCACGGCCTGCTTGACCTGGCTAGCGGTGTACTCGGAGATCTCCAGGCCACCCTCGGCGCCAGCGACGATGGCCGCACCCCGGGCCTGACCCAGCTTGAGCGCCGAGTCGGCGTTGCGCGCCATGAACACCTGCTCGATGCCCATGGTCACCGGCCCGTATTGGGCGATGACCTCGCGTACGCCGCGATAGACGATCTGCAGCCGCTCCGGCAAGGGACCGTTGCCGGTGCGGATGCAGCCCGAAGCGACGTACTCGCAGCCGCGCCCGGTGTCGCGCACCACGCCGAAGCCGGTCAACCGGGAGCCCGGGTCGATACCCAGCACCAGGGTTCCGGCATCCGGCTCGAAGGGCGCGCGCTCGTAGAGGGACATCAGCCGAGCTGCGCCATGACGTCGTCGGGGATGTCGGCGTTGGAGTAGACGTTCTGCACGTCGTCCAGGTCTTCGAGCATGTCGATCAGCTTGAGTACCTTTTGCGCGGTTTCCAGGTCCAGGGTCGCGGAGGTCGAGGGGATCATGGTCACCTCGGCTTCGTCGGCCTTGTAGCCGGCGGCGGTCAGGGCCTCGTTGACGGCGATGAAGTCGGCGAAGCTGGTGAAGACGTCGATGGAGCCATCGTCGTTGGCCACCACGTCGTCGGCGCCCGCTTCCAGGGCGGCTTCCATCAGGGCGTCCTCGTCCAGGCCGGGGGCGTAGCTGATCTGGCCCTTGCGCTCGAACAGATAGGCCACCGAGCCGTCGGTGCCCAGGTTGCCACCGCACTTGTTGAAGGCGTGGCGGACTTCGGCTGCGGTGCGGTTGCGGTTGTCGGTCATGGCCTCGACGATGATGGCGACGCCGCTCGGGGCGTAGCCTTCATAGGTCAGTTCCTCGACGTTCTCGCCTTCGCCGGCGCCCACGCCGCGGGCGATGGCCCGGTCGATGGTGTCGCGGGTCATGTTGGCGGTGAGCGCCTTGTCCACCGCCAGGCGCAGGCGGGGGTTGTCGGCCGGAACGCCGCCGCCCTGGCGCGCGGCCACGGTCAGCTCACGGATGATCTTGGTGAAGATCTTGCCTTTCTTGGCATCCTGGCGTTCTTTGCGGTGCTTGATGTTGGCCCATTTGGAATGACCGGCCATGAGCTACTCCACTGTCTTGACGATGACTGCGCCGACGGCAAGGGCCGCGGCGCAGCGAAAACTAAGATACGGAGGGCGTCCGCTACGGCCGCCCTCCTCCGGTAGGTCTTACTCCGCCTTGGCCTGTTCGCGCAGGCGGATGTGCAGCTCGCGCAGGGCCTTGGCGTCGACCGCGCCGGGCGCCTGGGTCATGACGTCGGCGGCGCTCTGGGTCTTCGGGAAGGCGATGACTTCGCGAATCGACGAGGCGCCGGTCATCAGCATCACCAGGCGATCCAGGCCGAAGGCCAGGCCACCATGGGGCGGCGCGCCGAACTTCAGGGCGTCGAGCAGGAAGCCGAACTTCTCTTCCTGCTCCGCTTCACTGATCCCCAGCACCTCGAAGACGGCTTGCTGCATCTTCTTGTCGTGGATACGGATGGAGCCGCCGCCCAGTTCGGTACCGTTGAGCACCATGTCGTAGGCCCGCGACAGCGCCGCACCCGGGTTGGCCTTGAGCTCGTCCGGGCTGCACTTGGGCGAGGTGAAGGGGTGATGCATGGCGGTCAGGCTGCCATCGTCGTTTTCCTCGAACATCGGGAAGTCGACCACCCACAGCGGCGCCCACTGGCAGGTCAGCAGGTTCAGGTCGTGACCGAGCTTGATGCGCAGCGCGCCCAGGGCCTCGGAAACGATCTTGGTCTTGTCCGCGCCGAAGAAGACGATATCGCCGTCGACCGCACCAACGCGATCCAGGATCACGTTGATGTTGTCCAGCGGGATGTTCTTCACGATCGGCGACTGCAAGCCCTCGACGCCCGCCGCGCGCTCGTTGACCTTGATGTAGGCCAGGCCCTTGGCGCCGTAGATGCCGACGAACTTGGTGTAGTCGTCGATCTGCTTGCGCGGCATGCTCGCCCCGCCCGGTACGCGCAGCGCCGCGACGCGGCACTTGGGATCGTTGGCCGGACCGGCGAAGACCTTGAAGTCGACGTCCTTGAGCTGGTCTTCCACGTCCACCAGCTCCAGCGGGATGCGCAGGTCCGGCTTGTCGGAACCGAAGCGACGCATGGCGTCGGCCAGGGTCATGTGCGGAAGCGTACCGAACTCGACGTCCAGGACTTCCTTGAACAGGTTGCGCACCATGGTCTCGGTGATGTCCATGATGTCTTGTTCATCGAGGAAGCTGGTCTCGATGTCGATCTGGGTGAATTCCGGCTGGCGGTCGGCACGCAGGTCTTCGTCGCGGAAGCACTTGGCGATCTGATAGTAGCGGTCGAAGCCGGCGACCATCAGCAGCTGCTTGAACAGCTGGGGCGACTGCGGCAGGGCGAAGAAGCTGCCGGGATGGGTGCGGCTGGGCACCAGGTAGTCGCGGGCACCCTCGGGGGTGGCGCGGGTCAGGATCGGCGTCTCGACGTCGAGGAAACCGTTCTCGTCCAGGTAGCGGCGGATGCTGGAGGTTATGCGCGAACGCAGCTTGAGCTTCTCGGCCATCTCCGGGCGACGCAGGTCGATGAAGCGATAGCGCAGGCGGGTCTCTTCACCGACATCGGTGTATTCGTTGAGCGGGAACGGCGGGGTCTCGGCTTCGTTGAGCACCTCCAGCTCGTAGCCCAGCACCTCGATGGCGCCGGAGGCCATGTTGGCGTTGCGCGCGCCTTCGGGACGCAGGCGCACCTTGCCGGTGAGCTTGACCACGTATTCGCTGCGCACGCGATCGGCCTTGGCGAAGGTCTCGGCGCGATCCGGATCGAACACCACCTGAGCCAGGCCTTCGCGATCGCGGATGTCGAGGAAGATGACCCCGCCGTGGTCACGGCGGCGGTGGACCCAACCGCAGAGGGTGATTTCCTGGCCGTCCAGGCTCTCGTTCAACTGGCCGCAATAGTGGCTGCGCATCATGATCGTGTTTTCGCTTCTCTAGAACAGGCTGAATGCGTGGAGGCGCCAGGCCGGCGAGGCCGGGCGCTCGACTGAACGGGAGATTCTATATCATCCGGCACGATTTTACCGTAGCAGGCCACGCAGCTCGACACGCGAACACTGGCTAAACGGCCAGCGGTTCTATGGTAGCCTCCGGGTCTTTCGCAACCGACCGCAAAGGAGCCGTCAGCATGGAAATCAACATCGGAATCGCCGAACAGGATCGTGCCCAGATCGCCGAGGGCCTGTCGCGCCTGCTGGCCGACACCTACACCCTGTATCTGAAGACCCACAACTTCCACTGGAACGTGACCGGGCCGATGTTCAACACCCTGCACCTGATGTTCGAGACCCAGTACACCGAGCTGGCCGTGGCGGTGGACGACATCGCCGAGCGCATCCGCGCCCTGGGTTTCCCGGCGCCGGGCACCTATGCCGCCTATGCCCGCCTGTCGAGCATCAAGGAAGAGGAAGGCATTCCGGATGCTCAGGAGATGATCCGCCTGCTGGTGCAGGGTCAGGAAGCCGTGGTGCGCACTGCCCGGGGCATCTTCCCGCTGCTGGACAAGGTCAGCGACGAGCCTACCGCCGACCTGCTGACCCAGCGCATGCAGATCCACGAGAAGACCGCCTGGATGCTGCGCAGCCTGCTCGCCGCCTGAGCCCGGCTACCGTCGCGGGCCGCGGCCGGCGACGGTGCCACGATTGAGTGACCCTCGCCTTTTGGGTTTAATAAGGACGCGCTTTTCGCGCCGGGTCACGCCGCTGCCGTGCATCGCCACGGCAGTTTCGGCAGATCCGTGTTCTTGACCCCAAGGTGATTTCACATTGAACACGTTATCTACTGTCCATGTCGTGGTGGGCGCTGCCGCGCTCCTGTTATCGGCCATTCCCGGACTGCAGTCCGATACCTCGTCCTTCGATCAACCCGAGTCGATCCATCTGGCCCTGCTGGGTCTGGCCACCCTGCTCTTCACGCCCTTCTCCCGCAGCCGCAGCAGCGGTACCCAGAAACTCGCCAGCGCCCTACTGGTGATCGCCGTCGTGGTGCAGACCTTCATCCTGCTGGCGCCCCTCGAGCGGATCGGCGGCCTGCCGGCCGAGCTGCTGCCGCTGGGGCTGACCCTGGTCGCCGCCCTGGCCAGCCTGCCGGAAAAGTTTCGCACCCCGGCGGGCCACGCCGCGGTGGCAGACAACGAGGTTCGCCCGCGTCAGGCCGCGCGCCCGGCTCCTGTCGCGGTCGCTCCGGTGCGCCCGCTGGCCGATGACCGCGAGCGCGGCACGGTGAAGTGGTTCAATACCTCCAAGGGCTTCGGCTTCATCTCCCGCGATACCGGCGACGACATCTTCGTGCACTTCCGCGCGATCCGCGGCGAAGGCCATCGCGTGTTGATGGAAGGCCAGCGGGTGGAGTTCTCGGTGATCCAGCGTGACAAGGGCCTGCAGGCCGAAGACGTGGTCATCGCCGCCTGATTTCCGCCGACCAATCAAAAAGGCCGCCCTCGGGCGGCCTTTTTCATGGGGCGAGAACTACTGGCGCTGAGCGGCGGCGGCCTTGCTGTCGGTCATGCCGGTGGTGTTGCCCAGCAGGCTGCCGGTGGCGGTCTGGATGAAGGCTTCCAGGCGCTTCTGCAACTCGGGGGCGCTGGGGTCGCCCTTGAGCACTTCGCCGCCGGCCTCGGTGCCCAGGTGGTAACGATAGAGCACGGCGTCGCGATCCCGTGGTTTGACCAGGATACGATCGCCAGTGACCAGGGCCACGGTCTGGTCGCTGCCCGACGGCTTGATCACCGCCACGCCCGGATCGCCCTGGGGCAGACCGAGCAGGTCCCGGCCCCAGCACTGGTGCTGGGTCGGCTGGCCGAAGCGGGCCAGGACGGTGGGCACCACGTCGATCTGGCTGCCGACCGTGTCGCGGCGAGCGCCGAAGGTTTCCTGTACGCCCGGACCGATCAGCAGCAGCGGCACGTTGAAGCGCGACAGGTCCATCTCGGTGATTTGCTCGTTGTTGCCGAAGCCGTGGTCGCCGACGATGACGAACAGGGTGTCCTGGTACCAGGGCTCATTCTTGACCTTGGCGAAGAACTGACCCAGCGACCAGTCGGCGTAGCGCATGGCGGTGAGGTGTTCGTCGAGCGAGCCGTGACCGGTGACCGGGCTGACTGGCAGGTCCTTGGGCAGCGCATAGGGGGTGTGGTTGGACAGGGTCTGCAGCAGCGCATAGAAGGGCTTGCCGTCCGGCGCCTTGGCCAGCTTGTCCAGTTCCTGCACCGAGCGATCGAACATGTCCTGGTCGGAAACGCCCCAGGTCGGGTCCATGAACACCGGATTCACGAAGTCCTCGCGACCGACGAAGCGGGTCATGCCCTGGTTGCTGAAGAAGCCGGACTGGTTGTCCCACTGGAAGTTGCCGTTGTAGACGTAGACGTCGTCGAAGCCACGGGTGCTCAGCAGTTGCGGGAGGCCGGAGAACTGGTGGGCGCCCTCGGGCATGCGCATCAGGTACTCGAAGGCCGGCAGGTTGGGGAAGCAGGCCATGGTGGCGAACATGCCCTGGTGGGTATGGGTGCCGTTGGAGAAGAAGCGGGTGAACAGGGTGCCCTGCTTGGCCAGGGCATCGAAGTTCGGCGTGATGCCGTCTTCGTTGCCAAGGGCGCCTATGTAGCGACCGGCCATGCTTTCCATGAGGATCACCACCACGTTACGCACCTTGGGCAATTGGCCGTCGGTAGGCGGGGTGTAGACCCGGCGAATGGCGGCCTTGTCGGCGTCGATCAGTTGGTCGCGCGGCGTCAGCAACAGTTGTTGGGTGGTGGCCAGCGCGTCGGCGGCCGGCATGGTCGCCTTCCAACTGTTGTCGCGATGATCGGAGAAGCTGTTCTCGGCGGCGTCGATCAGGGTCAGGGTACCGTTCAGGCCGAGGTGATTGGCGAACATGGAGTCCGTGGTGTAGGCATCGCCCCAGCGCAGCGGCGGACCGGATCTCAGGGTGCCGCGGGCGGCGATCACGGCCACCACCAGGCAGAGCAGGAACACCGCGCCGCGACGATACCAGGCGGCAGGCTTGGGCGCCGCGTAGCGCCGGGTGGCTCGCTCGATGCCGAAGAACACCAGGCCCAGCAGCAGGGTCGCCACGGCCCAGGCCAATAGCAGACGCACCACCGGGAAACCGTTCCAGATCATGCTGGTGACGGTCTGCAGGTCCTCCTGCATGTATTGGAACACCAGGCTGTTCAGCCGCTGATGGAATTCCCGGTAGAAGTTCAGCTCGCCGACGCCGAGCAGCAGGCAGATGCTGGCGGCGAGGGTGAACCAGCCAGCCTGCAGGCGGCGCGCAGCCATGGCCCTGAGGCTGAACAGGCAGAACAGCGAGGGCGCACAGAGGTAGACCACCAGGCGCAGGTCGAAGCGGGCGCCGTTGAAGAAGGCTTCGGCGAAGGTGGCGAAGGGTGAACTGCCGATCAGGTCGGTGTTGTAACCCAGCAGCGCCAGGCGCAACAGGGTGAACATGACCATGAGGGCCAGGGCGCAGCCGAGGACGAAGCCGAGGTGGCTGCCCAGGGTCGGCAGCGGCCGCTGGCTGGCGAGGCGTGGGGGTTGCGGGACATCCGTTTGCGACATGTAAACACCTTGTCAGAGGAAGCGAGGATTCGTGGCGCTGCGCGGCGCCAGCGACTCGGGACCGCCCACGCGGAGGCCTCGGGCGCGGTCGGCAGGCGGACGAGTTTAGTCATCCGCTGCCGCAGCGTCAGCATCGAGCAGCGCCAGGCAGGCGAAGTGCGACAGCGGTCGCGGCGGCAAACGCCCAGCGTGACGCAGGTGTCGTCAAATTTTCGTCAAGCCGTTGCCTGGAGACGACCTCCGCGCAGGCATGGGCGGCAGCCGCGGCTTGCAGTAAAATTGCGCACCTTTCACCGCTCCAGCGCCGTATTCAGGATGCCCCATGGCTCACCGTGACGCTCTGCAGGTGCTTCGCACCTACCTGACCAGCCAGATCCTCGGCCAGGAATCCCTGGTGGAGCGGCTGCTCATCGCAGTGCTGGCGGATGGACACCTGCTGGTCGAGGGCGCTCCGGGGCTGGCCAAGACCAAGGCCATCAAGGACCTGGCCGAAGGCCTGGAAGCGGATTTCCATCGCATCCAGTTCACCCCCGACCTGCTGCCCGCCGACATCACCGGCACCGAGATCTACCGCCCCGATACCGCCAGCTTCTCCTTCCAGCAGGGGCCGATCTTCCACAACCTGGTGCTGGCGGACGAGATCAATCGCGCCCCGGCCAAGGTCCAGTCGGCGCTCCTGGAGGCCATGGCCGAGCGCCAGGTGAGCATCGGCCGCACCTCCTATCCCCTGCCCGACCTCTTCCTGGTGATGGCCACCCAGAACCCCATCGAGCAGGAAGGCACCTACCCGCTGCCCGAGGCGCAGCTCGACCGTTTCCTGATGCACGTCAAGATCGGCTATCCCGACGCCTCGGTGGAGCGCCGCATCCTGGCGCAGGCCCGCGGCGAAGCGCTGGAGGGCGAGACCCTGCCGACCGAGCGCGTCACCCAGGCGGCCATCAACGCGGCCCGGCGCGAGGTGCTCGGCCTGTACATGGCCGATGCCGTGGAGGAATACCTGGTCCAGCTGATCATGGCGACCCGTACCCCGGGTCGCTTCGACCAGGATCTGGCGCACTGGATCACCTATGGCGCCAGCCCACGGGGCTCCATCGCCCTGGATCGCTGCGCCCGCGCCCATGCCTGGCTGGCCGGCCGGGATTTCGTCAGCCCGGAAGACATCCAGGCGGTGGTCTTCGACGTCCTGCGCCACCGGATCATCCTCTCCTTCGAGGCGGAGGCCGCCGGCATCGATCACGACCGGGTGGTGCAGCGCATCCTCGATCTGGTGGCCGTGGCCTGAGATGCCCGAGCGCAGCGGCGTGACCCTGGGCCTGGCCGAACTCATCGAGATGCGCCACCGGGTGGTCGAGGTACAGCTGTTTTCCGCCGCCGGGCGTCGCAGTCCGCTGATCGGCCTGCACCATTCGCGCCTGCGTGGTCGAGGCGTGGACTTCGACCAGGTACGTGCCTACCAGCCCGGTGACGATGTCCGGGCCATCGACTGGCGCGTCACCGCCCGTACTCGAGAACCCCATACCAAGCTGTTCCACGAAGAGCACGAGCGGCCGGTCTATCTGCTGCTGGAGCAGAGTCCGCGCACCTTCTTCGGCACCCGCGAGCAATTCAAGTCGGTGCTGGGCGGGCGCCTGGCCGCGCTGATCGGCTGGGCGGTGCTGGAGCACAACGACCGCATCGGCGGCATGATCTTCGGCGGCGAACGCCTGCACGAGGTACGTCCCCGGCGCAGCAAGCAGAACCTGCTGCGCTTCTTCGATCACCTGCTCAGCGCCAACCGGGCGCTGCAGGACCCGGCGCTGGCGCAGGTGCCGCGCATCACCTTCAACCAGGTGCTGCGGCGCGCCCGCGAGGTGCTCCGGCCTGGCAGCCTGGCGCTGGTGATCTGCGACGAGCGCAGCCTCGACGTGGCCACCGAGCAGCACCTCACCCTGCTCTCGCGGCACAGCGACCTGGTGCTGCTGCCGCTCTCCGACCCCCTCGACCACGACCTGCCCCAGGCGGGTCTGCTGCGCTTCACCAGCGGCGCTGCCGAGGTCGAACTGGATACCGATCGCGCGGACGTGCGCCAGGGCTATGCGGAGCAGGCCGCGCAGCGCCGCGAACGCTGGACCGAACTCAGCCTGCGCCTGGGCATCCCGCTGCTGCCGCTATCCACGGCCGACGATCTGGTGGAGCAACTGCGCCATCAGTTGCGCCAGCATCGTCCGGGGTATACCTCATGAGTCCCGGCGTCGCCAATCTGGAGCCACTGCGGCTGCCGCCGGAAATACCCTTCTGGCCACCCGCGCCGGGCTGGTGGCTGTTGGTGCTGATCGCCCTGGCCCTGGGTTTCTTCCTGCGCCATCGGCATGGCCGGCGCCCGCTGGTCTCCGCGCCGGTCGCGGCAGACACCACGGAAGCGGATCTGCGCACCACCGCACTGGCCGAGCTGGCCCGCCTGCCCCGCCCCTATGGCGCTCCGGCCGGCCCCTGGTTGCAGGCGCTGAACGCCCTGCTCAAGCGGCTGAGCCGCGCCAGCTACCCGGATCAGCTCAGCCAGACCCTGAGCGGTCGCGACTGGCTGGCCTTCCTCGACTCCCGTTGTCCGGCCGCGGGCCTGACCCGCTACATGATCCTGGTCGACGGTGGCTACCGCCCGGACTGCCGGCTCGAGGACCGCACCATCGACGGCCTGCAGGACGCGGTCGCCACCTGGATTCGCAAGCATGTTTGAGTTCGCCTGGCCTTGGCTCTGGCTGCTAACACCGCTGCCCTGGCTGCTGCGGCTGCTATTGCCCGCCGCCGACAGCGGCCAGGCCGCGCTACGCGTCGACTTCCTCGGTGAACTCGAACATCTCGGTGGACGTTCGGCCCGTCCGGGAAGCCTGACCGGGGGCTGGCGACTGCTGCCCTTCCTGCTGGGCTGGCTGCTGATCCTGGCGGCCGCGGCGCGTCCTCAATGGGTCGGACCGCCCCAGCCGCTCGACGTGAGCGGTCGCGACCTGCTGCTGGCGGTGGACGTTTCCGGCTCGATGGACACCCCCGACATGCAGCTGGGTGACGAGAGCGTGAGCCGTCTGACCCTGGTCAAGCAATTGCTCGGCCGCTTCATCGACAGTCGCCAGGGCGACCGCGTCGGGCTCATCCTGTTCGGCTCCCAGGCCTATCTGCAGGCGCCGCTGACCGCCGACCGGCGCACCGTGCATGCCCTGCTGGAAGAAGCCCAGATCGGCCTGGCCGGGCGCAACACCGCAGTGGGCGACGCCGTGGGCCTGGCGGTCAAGCACCTGCGTAAGCGACCGGACAACAGCCGTACCCTGATCCTGGTCACCGACGGCGCCAGCAACGGCGGCGTAGTGACACCCGAGGTGGCGGCCAGCCTGGCGGCGAGCGAGCGGGTCCGCGTCTATACGCTGGGCATCGGTGCCGAACCGGATACCCTCGCCAGCGGCGCGACGTCGAGCGACCTCGACGAACCCATGCTGCGGCACCTCGCCGAGCTCACCAACGGCAGCTACTTCCGGGTGAGATCCAGCGGAGAGCTCGCCGCGGTATCACGCCAGCTCGACCGACTGGAACCCATCCGCCAGCAGCCCGATCACGCCCGCCCCACTCGGGAGCTCTACCCCTGGCCGCTGGCCCTGGCTCTGGCGCTCGGCCTGGCCCTGACCTTCGCCCGCCTGCCCCTGCGCGACAGCTGGCGCCGCCTGGGACGCCGGCCATGAGCGACTGGCTACCGCTGTTCCTGCGACCGGCCTGGCTGCTGGCGTTGCTGCCGGTCGTGCTGGCGCTCTGGGCATTGCGCCGACGCCGCCATCGACATGGCAACTGGCAGGCCCTGTTGCCCCCGGCGCTGCAGCCCTGGCTGCTCAGCGACAGCGAGCGGCGACGCTCGCCGCTCGGGCTCGGCCTGCTGGGCGCCGCTGGCGTCCTGGCCTGCGTTGCCCTGGCCGGACCGAGCTGGCAGGAAGGCGAACAGCAGAGCTTCCGCCGTGACGACGCCTTGGTGGTGGTACTGGCGCTGACCCCGGACCTGCTCGCCACCGATGTCGCGCCCACGCGCCTGCTGGCCGTGCAGCGCAAGTTGCAGGACCTGCTCAAGGCGCGCCAGGACGGCGAGACCGCCATTGTCGTCTACGCCGGCAGCGCCCACACCCTGGTACCCCTGACCGACGACCTGCCGACCATCGACAACCTGCTGATGGCCCTGCGGCCCTCGATCATGCCGGTCCCCGGTCGGCGCGCCGACCTTGGCGTCGCCCAGGCCCTGGAGCTGCTCGGCCCGGCGCCCAGCGCCAGTGCCCGCCTGCTGCTCATCGCCAGCGAACTGGACAGTCGTGAACGCGAGGGTATCGACCGGCTGTTGCAGGGCCGCCTGCGCCAGCTGGCGATTCTTGGTCCCGGGACACCCCAGGGCGCTCCGGTAGCCGCCGAGACCGGCAATTACCTGAGCGATGCCGCCGGCGGCATCCGCATCGCCCGCCTGGACGAGGGTCAGTTACAGGGCTTCGCCCGCGAACTGGGTGGCCGCTATCAGCGCCTACAGCGTGACGACCAGGACCTCCGCCGACTGGGCCTGCTGGAACGTCCCGACGAGGTCCGCCTCGGCACCGGCCAGGGTCCCACCGGCTGGCGCGACCAGGGCTATCTGCTGCTCCTGCCGCTGCTGGTGCTGGTCGCCTGTGGTGCACGCCGCGGCTGGCTGCTCTGCCTGCCGTTCTGCCTGCTGCTGACGCCACCCCCGGCCCAGGCCGGGGGCTGGGACGACCTCTGGCAGCGGCGCGACCAGCAGGCCATGCAGTTGCTGAGCGACGATCAGGCCGCCACGGCTGCCGAGCGCTTCACCGACGAACGCTGGCGGGGCGTCGCGCTCTATCGCAGCGGCGACTATGCTGGTGCCGCCGCGGCCTTCGCCCGCGACCCTTCGGCGGATGGCCACTACAATCGCGGCAACGCCCTGGCCATGGCCGGTCGCTACGACGAGGCCCTGCGGGCCTATGCCGCCGCCCTGGTGCTGCGCCCGGACCTGCAGGCGGCCCTGCGCAATCGTCATCGCCTGGAGCGCCTGCTCGCCCAGCGCGCCGCCGCCCAGGCCGACGCGGCGGCACGGCGGCAGAAAGCCCAGGCCGCCGCTGCCGCCAGCGCCACGGCCGATGAGCCGAGCAGTGCCAGCAGCGGCATGCCCGAGACCACCGCCGCCGCCAGTCCGCAATTCCAGGCCCAGGCCGGCGCGGACTGGCTGGTCAGCCCCAGCGGGATCGACGATCCCCGAGAGGACGAGCAGCGCCAGGCCGCCGAACAATGGTTGCGGGAGATCCCCGACAATCCCGCCGACCTGCTCCGCCGCAAATTCTGGTACCAGCAGCAACAACGCGAGGAGACCGCGCTGCAATGAAGCCCTATCCGTTGCTCGTGGCCCTTGCCCTCAGCCCACCGCTCGCCCAGGCCGTCGACCTCAGCGCCCGTCTGGAACGCAGCCAACTAAGCGAGAACGAAACCCTCGAACTCATCCTGGAAACCACTGATCCCGCCCAGTTCGGCAAGCCTGACCTCGCCCCGCTGGAGCAGGACTTCAAGGTGCTGGGCGTCCGCCAGAACAGTCTGCCGCCCGGCGAACGGGTGACCACTCGCTGGAACGTGACCCTGCAGCCCAAGTCCAGTGGCGCCCTGACCATTCCCGCCCTGACCCTCGACGGGGCCCGCAGCCAGCCGCTCGGTATCACCGTCGAGGCGAGTGCCGCCAAGCGGCACAGTCGCGAACCCGTCTATCTGGAGGCGGCGGTGGACCGCCCCCGGCTTTACGTCCAGGCGGAGACCGTTCTCACCATTCGGCTCTACCACGCGGTGGCACTCTACGACGACCACGTCCTCACGCCGCCCAACCCCAGCGACGCCCGCGTCGACCTGCTGGGCACGCCCCAGGTCTACGAACGCGATGTCGACGGCGTGCGGCACGGCGTGATCGAATGGCGCTACGCCGTTCATCCGCTGCAGAGTGGCACCCTGGTCCTGCCGCCCCAGACCTTCAGTGCGACCCTGGCCGGCGGTATCGATGACAGCTCGAGGGCCGGCCAGCCGATTCAGCTGCGCACTCCCCCGCTGACCCTGGACGTCCAGCCGCAACCCGCCAGCTATCCAGCGCAGACGCCCTGGGTTCCGGCGCGCAGCCTCACCCTCACCCAGCAATGGAATCCCGCCCCCGAGAGTGCGCGCGAAGGCAGCGCCCTGACCCGGACGCTGCAGGTCCGGGCCGAGGGTCTGGCGCCGAGTCAGTTGCCGCCGCTGGCGATGCCCGAGGTGGAAGGTATCAAGCGCTATGCCGAGCAACCGCGCCTCACCACGCAAACCCAGACTCGTGGCCTGGTCGGCCTGCGCGAGGAACGCATCGCCCTGATCCCCAGCGCCCCGGGCGACAAGGCGCTGCCGCCGGTGGAAGTCGTCTGGTGGAACACCGAGACCGATACCCTGGAGCGGGCGACCCTGTCGGCGCAGACCCTGGCGGTAGCGGAAGACCCCGCCCTGCAGAGCGCCAAGGCGACCCCCCAGGCCAAGGCCAGCTCTGTCGAGTCGGGCCTGTGGCGCTGGCAGCTGGCGACGGCCTTCCTCGCCCTGACCACCCTGCTCGGCTTCGGCCTCTGGTGGCGCGCCCGGCGTCAACCGGCGGTGCTGCCGGCGGTGCCGGACGTGGACAGCCGCCTGCAGCGCGAAGAACTGCGTCGCGCCTGCCAGAGCAACGACCCCCACGCCACTCGCCATGCGCTGGACGCCTGGGCCCGGCAGCAGCCGGAAACCCTGGCGGCCATGGGCGCTCGCTTCGAGCCCCTGGCCGCGGCCCTGGACGACCTCAACGGCGCGCTCTACAGCGAAGCCGGCCAGCGCTGGCAGGGTGAAACCCTTTGGCAGGCGATCAACGCCTTGCCGCCGCTGACACCGGAAGCCATCCACGACAAGCTACCGCCGCTCTATCCGCGCTGAGCGCCCTCCTCCAGGCGCGCCAGGCGCTCTTCGAGAGCCGCGATACGGGCTTCCAGCGCGTCCAGGCGTCCTTCGCGACCGCCAGTGGGCGCCCCGGTCTCACCGGCACTACCCAGCTGGGCGACCTGGGCATCGCGCTCCGCCAGCGTGCCGAACAGATGCAGATAGCGTTCCTCGCGCTGCCCGGGCTGGCGCCCGAGCCCGGTGGCCAGTCCCCGAGCGATCAGCCGCTCCAGGTGATGGCGCACCTGCTCGGTATCGTCGAAGGCATGCAGGCGGTTGCTGCGGGCGAGCAGTTCGCCCAGCGTCTGCGGCCCCCGCAGGAACAGCAGCGCGCACAGTACCCACTGGGGCGGTGGCAGTTCCAGGGTCTTGTCCAGCCGCTGCTCCCAGCGATCGGCACGGCTGCCCATGACCAGGCGCGCCAGGCCCCGCTCCTCCAGGCGCCGCAGCGCCTGGCCCACCTCGCCCGGGGTGAGGTTCAGCACCGGTTCGCGACTGGTCTTCTGGTTGCAGGCCAACACCAGCGCATTGAGGGTCAGAGGATAGGTCTCCGGAGTGGTCAGCTGCTTTTCGATCAGGCTGCCGAGCACGCGGAGTTCGGCGATCTCGAGCGGTTCTTCGGCGAAGGCTGGGGTGACGTCTTGGCTCATGGCGGACTCCGCAAGGATGACGCGCCAGCCTAGCCTGCCCTCCGAGCCTGTTCAACGTCTCGCGAGCTAGAGCCAAAAGGCCTAGGCGGCCCCGCGAGAATGGCTGAGGAAGCGGAGCGGATCCGCGCTCGGGTTTACGAGCGGTAAATGAGCATTCCGAAGCTATTTTCAACGCGGTTTGGCCGACGCGCAGCAGACTTTGATCAGGCTCTTAGCGACGTCGCCACTGCGGCAGCCCTATCAACACCACGGCACCGACGATGACCAGCATCGCCAGCAGCTCCGCCAGGCCGATCCGCTCGCCGGCGAACAGCGTCCCCAGCAGCACCGCCACCACCGGATTGACGTAGGCGTAACTGGTGGCCGCCGCCGGTCGCACCCGGCTCAGCAGGTAGAGATAGGCACTGAAGGCGATCAGCGAGCCGAACACCACCAGGTAGCCCAGCGCCAGCCAGCCACCCAGCGCCGGCCAGTGCTGCAGGCGCTCGCCACTGAGCCAACCGACCAGCAGCAGTCCGCCCCCCGCCACCAGCATCTCCACGGCACTGGCCATGGCCCCCCTGGGCAGCGGCAGGTAGCGACTCCAGATCGATCCGAAGGCCCAGGCTGCCGCCGCGAGCAGGATCACCGCCGCGCCCAGGGGCGTCGCGCTCATGGTCTCGCCCAGGTTCAACAAGGCGATCCCCACCAGCCCGAGGGCGATGCCGGCCCATTCCAGCCCGGTATTACGATGCCCCCAGCACAAGCCGAACAACAGGGTGAACAGGGGCACCGTGGCGATGGACAGGGCTGCGACACCCGACGTCACGCCCCAGTGCTCGGCCAGGGTCACGCCGCCGTTGCCGAACCCCAGCAGGAGGATGCCGATCACCCCGGCCGCCAAGGTTTCGCGTCGCGTGGGCCAGGCCACGCCGCGCCAGCGCAGCCAGCCCAGCAACAGAGCGCCGGCCAGGGTGAAGCGAAGCCCGGCCATCAGCAGCGGTGGCCAGTGGGCCACCCCGAGGCGGATCACCAGGTAGGTGGAGCCCCAGATCACATAGAGCGCGAAGAAGGCCGCGAGCAAGGGCAGCCAGGTGGGCAGGCGGGGCGAGGCGGTCGAGGGCAAAGCGGAGGTGTCCATGCGCGAGAAGGTCCCAAGGCGTCAGGCTGACATTGTAGGAGCGCGCATCGGGACGACTAAGATAGAGTCAGCGGAGAAAGAGCCCTAGCGGGTCTAGGTTCTGCAGCATTTTAGGGAAATAGCCTTCGATTCGAAGGCCAAGGAGCAGAGAGTGGACCACATCGATCGACGCCTCATCGACCTGCTGCTGGCCGATGGCCGCGCCAGCTACGCCGAGCTGGGCCGGCGCCTCGGGCTTTCCGCCCCGGCCATCGCCGAGCGGGTCGCCAAGCTGGAAGACGCCGGCATCATCACCGGCTATGCCGCGCGCATCGACCGCCGCGCCCTGGGCTACGGTACCGAGTGCCTTATTTCACTGAAGCTGCACAGCACCAGCCACGGCCAGGTGTTCAAGAAGCTGGAGGCCATTCCGCAACTGATCGCCTGCCACCGGGTCACCGGCGAAGACTGCGCCATGCTCCGCGCAGCGGTACGCGACATGGTCGAGCTGGAAGCCCTGCTCGACCAGTTGATGAGCTTCGGCATGAGTCACACCGTGGTGGTGCTGTCGACGCCCTTCGAACGTCCGCTCCCGCCCGCTCCCAGTTGACGGCGCCCATGAAAAAGCCCTGGACCTCGCGGTACCAGGGCCAGTCGGGCACGGCGCCTCAGATGAAGGAGTCGTCGTCGCCGCTGTCGTCGAAGAAGCCACCGCCGCTGTCGCCGTAATCGGCAGCGTCCTGGAACCCACCGTTGTCCTGGAAGCCGTTGCTATCCTGGACGTTACCCGCGTCCTGGAAACCGCCGCCTTGGTCGTAGCTGGCGTTGTCCGCCCAGGCATCCTGGGACCCATTGGCGAGGCCGGGATCGGCCGCCGGCGTCTCGTTGATGACGTTGACGATTTCCTCGGGCTGCGAATGATGGAACAGCCCGGAGATGGCCTGGGCGGCGAGCACGCCCCCGGCTACGCCAGCGGCCGTCTGCAACGCGCCACCCATGAAGCCGCCCATGCGCGACGGCGCGGCCTGGGGTGCCGCGTAACCCGGTGCCGGCTGGCCATAGCCGGGGGCTGGCTGGGCATAACCGGGATTGGGCTGGCCGTAGCCGGGACGAGGCGCCGCCGGACCCGGGTCGTTCCAGCCACGCGACGGCGTGGCGTTATTCGCCGGCGCCTGGGCACTGGACGACTGGCCACCGCCGAACAGGCTGGACAGAAAGCCACCGCTGCTGGGTCGATTCTGCTGGAGCTGAGCCATCTGGCTCTCCAGCTCCTTGACGCGCTGGTCCAGCCGCTTGATGGCGGCTTCCTGGATCAGCATCGCCTGCGCCATGTAATAGGGGGCGGCCGGTTGCTCGCGCAGGCGCTGCTGGATCAGTGCCTCGGCTTCCCGATCACGGGGCGCGGTCTGGGCTTCCGTGGTCTTGAGACGGTCGAACAGACCCTCGATCAGCTGGCTTTCTTCGCGTTGCATGATGACCCTCCCGCAGACGGTCTACTGAACGGCGTTCCCCTGACGGAACGGCCTGGATGTCGAAAGGCGCGATGACCCGCGCCGTTGTTCCAGATAATGGCTGACCAGCGCCTTTTCAAGACCGACCGCCGCTGCGTTCAGCGTGGATTCAGCCTGGGCCCGATCAGCCGCCACCCGACATCTGAAATGAGCGCGCTCCAGGGAGTTCCTGGACACCGCCGCGGCTGGACAATCGGCGGGTACTGCGGGACGCTGAGCACTTTCGTCGAGACACGACCATGACGCCAGTGCTCATCCTGATCGACCAGCAACAGGGCATCCGCTCGCCGCGCCTGGGGCCGCGCAACCACCCCGAGGCAGAACGACGGATGGCCGAGCTGCTGGCGGCCTGGCGCCTGGCGCGCGCGCCGCTGATTCACGTCCGGCACCTGTCGCGCAGTCCGAGCTCGGTGTTCTGGCCCGGTCAACCCGGTGTCGAGTTCCAGCCGGAGCTGGCGCCCCTGCCCGGGGAGACGGTATTCGACAAGCAGGTGCCCGATGCCTTCGCCCACAGCGGCCTGGAGCGCTGGCTGTTGCAGCGGGGTTTCGAGGAGCTGCTGATCTGCGGCGTGGCCAGCGAGAACTCGGTGGAGGCCACGGCGCGCAGCGCCGGCAATCTCGGCTTCCGTACCTGGGTGGCGGAAGATGCCTGCTACACCTTCGCCAAGGCCGACTTCGCCGGACGCGCGCGTAGCGCCGAGGAGGTCCACGCGATGGCCATGGCCAACCTGCATGGCGAATACGCTACTGTCACCACCGCCACCGCGCTGCTCGAACGTCTGCGGGCAGGTGGGTCCGCCTGCTAGACTGCCGCCCTGCCCGTCTGGAATAGCTGCATGAACCCCGTCGATATCCTGCGCGACTCGCTGGTCTTCTTCGCTCGCAACCTACGTCCCCTGGCTGTCCTCACCCTGCCCTGGCTGCTGCTCGAATCCCTGCTGCGCTACCAGGTGCTGGAGCGCTTCGGCGTGAGCAACGGCCTCTGGGACATGCTGGTCAGCCTGCTGTGCTATCCGCTGTACACCGCCGCGCTGCTGATCTTTCTGGAGGCACGGACCCAGGGCAACACGCCGCGCCTGAGCGGCGTCTGGGGCGCGGCCCTGCTGCTCTGGCCACGCTTCGCCATCCTCGCCGCCCTGACCTCGGGACTGGTGATGCTCGGCTTTTCGCTGCTGATCGTTCCCGGCTTCCTGATCATGACCCTGCTGGCCTTCGCCGAGAACCTGCTGGTGCTGGAAGGACGCGCGCCACTGGACGCCTTGCGCGGCAGCCTGCGCATGACCCGCGGCCATTTCTTCACGCTGCTGGCCTGTATCCTGGTCACGGTATTGCCGGCCTGGCTGATCGACGCCTGGATTGCCGAGCACTTCGCCAAGGCAGCGCTCCCGGAGATCGCCCTGCAGACCTTTTCGGGCCTGCTGCAGCTGATCCCCAGTATCGCCGTCTATCGGGTGTACATGCTGGTCAGGCCCAAGGCCTGATCGTCACCACATCAGGTCGTCAGGGACCTGGTAGGCGGCGTAGGGATCGTCCGGGTCGGGCTCGCCGCTCTGCACGTTGAGCAGCACCACCCGCTTGGGATCACGCTCCTGGATGCGCTCGGCGGTGGCGCGCGGTACCACCTCGTAGCGCCCTTCGTAGCGCACGATGGCCAGGCTGCCCTTGCTGAGCTTGTCCCTCATCATGACGTTGACCGACAGACGCTTGACCTTCTTGTCGTCGACGAAGTTGTAGTAATCCTCGGTGGTGAGCTTGGGCAGGCGGCTCGTCTCGATCAACTGCTTGATCTGCGCCTGCTCGGCCTTGCGCTTCTTCTTCTCTTCCTGGGCGCGATTGAGCTCCTGGTCCTTGGCCAGTTTTTCCGCCTGGGCCTGCTGGACGGCCAACTCCTGGGAGCGATCCTTTTCCGCCTGCCCGCGATGCTCCATGCGGTTCTGCTTCTGCTTCTGCTTGACGGCCTGCTTGGCCTGCTTTTCATTGACCAACCCGGCTTTCAGCAGCTGGTCGCGTAGGGACATGCTCATCGATACGACTCGTCTAGATCATCCAAGGGGGCGCAGCCTGGGAAGGGCCGCGCGCCAGGGTGTCCATCCTGCGCAGCCGACGAACCGAGTGCAAGCCTTTCGCGGGGGTGAAATAATGTTCCTATTACCTATCCGCCCCTGGTTCGGGCGCTGCCGATCAGAATTCTCCCCATGATTACTCTCGCGATCGTCCTGCTCTTCGTCGCCAGCGTGCTCTTCGTCCACCTTCGCGGACGTGCACGCCTGCCCTTCCTGCGCCAGTTGGTCAATCACTCGGCGGT
This sequence comes from Pseudomonas oryzihabitans, assembly GCA_036946245.1. Classification (GTDB taxonomy): domain Bacteria; phylum Pseudomonadota; class Gammaproteobacteria; order Pseudomonadales; family Pseudomonadaceae; genus Chryseomonas; species Chryseomonas oryzihabitans_G. The sequence goes on along the minus strand of JAQIJM010000001.1, from coordinate 2,460,798 downwards.
CTTCGCGCCCTATAACGCCCTGATGTACCTGTTCTCCGGGGTGCCCTCCAAGCCCTACCTGGATCGCAGCCGCTTCCCGGAGCTGGATGTGCTCAAGGACAACTGGCAGGAGATCCGCGTCGAGGCGCTGCGGCTGTTCGACGAGGGCTACATCCGCGCGGCCGAGAAGGATAACGACGCCGGCTTCGGCTCCTTCTTCAAGAAGGGCTGGAAGCGCTTCTATTTGACCTGGTACGGCGAGCCCCTGCCCTCCGCCCAGACCCTCTGCCCCCGCACCGTGGAACTGGTGCGCCAGATCCCCAACGTCAAGGGTGCCATGTTCGCCCTGCTGCCGGGTGGCAGTCACCTGAATCCGCACCGCGATCCCTTCGGCGGTTCGCTGCGCTACCACCTGGGCCTGGCCACGCCGAACTCGGACGCCTGCCGCATCTACGTCGACGGCCAGCCCTATGCCTGGCGCGATGGCGAAGACGTGATGTTCGACGAGACCTATGTGCACTGGGTGAAGAACGAAACCGACCAGACCCGCGTCATCCTCTTCTGCGACGTCGAGCGGCCGCTGCGCAACCGCTTGCTGACCCGCGTCAACCAGGCGGTCAGCCGCTTCCTCGGCAGCGCCACCGCACCGCAGAACGTCGAAGGCGAGCGCGTCGGTGGCATCAACCAGGCCTATGCCTTCAGCAAGAGATTCGGGGATCGCGTCGGCGGCGGCGTGAAGAAGTTCAAACGACGCCATCCCAAGGCCTATCGCATCGCCAAGCCGGTACTGGCGGTGCTGGTGGTGATCGCCTTGTATCGCTGGATCGTCAGCTGAGGCGGACGGTCCAGCCGCTCAGCCGGAACGCTGCTGACGTTGCTTGTGCAACCGCGTGACCAGTTCGGCCTCGGCCTGGGAAAGTCCGCAGGCCTGGGTGAGGTCGTCGGCGCTGGCGCCGAGTCCCACCAGGCGTGCGGCCTGGGAGAAGGACAGGCTGGTGGGATCGCTCTGTTCGATCTGGGTCAGGCGATCGGGCAGGGGCGCCACCACCTGGGCCAGCCCCTGGACCTGCTCCCCCATCCGCACCTGCCCGGCCTGGTAGGTTTCCAGGCGCTTGAGCAGGATCTGCATCCGCTTGTCGATCAAGGCATCGCGCTCGGCCTGCTTCGCCAGCTGCTGGCGCTGGCGCTGCCAGAGCAGCCAACAGCAACCGCCGAGACCGGCGCAGGCCAGTCCCAGCGCGACGCTGAGCAGGATGAGCCCGGCGAGCATCAGATGCTTTCCAGCTCCGACCACTCTTCTTCGGTCATCAGCTTGTCCAGCTCGACCAGGATGAGCAGCTCGCCATTCTTGTTGCACACGCCCTGGATGAACTTGGCGGATTCGTCGTTACCCACGCTCGGTGCGGTCTCGATCTCGGATTGCCGCAGGTAGACCACCTCGGCAACGCTATCCACCAGGATACCCACGACCTGCTTGTCAGCCTCGATGATGACGATGCGGGTGTTGTCGGTGACTTCGGTGGGCAGCAGGCCGAAGCGCTGGCGGGTGTCGATGACCGTCACCACGTTGCCGCGCAGGTTGATGATGCCCAGCACGTAGCTCGGGGCACCCGGGACCGGGGCGATTTCGGTGTAGCGCAGGACTTCCTGGACCTGCATCACGTTGATGCCGTAGGTCTCGTTGTCCAGGCGGAAGGTGACCCATTGCAGGACCGGATCTTCGGAACCCTGTGCGGACGTTTTTTTCATGTTCCCTAGCCTCGTCAAATACCGCACGTGCGGCGAAGCGGGCGAACCCGCTGGTTAGTTGCTGCTGGCGAGCGCCCTAGCGACGGCCGCCAACCACCTGTTCCGCGAGCGCCGCCACATCCAGCAGCGCGCACATCTGATCGATCACCGTCCCGGCCAGCCATGGGCGGTTGGCCCGTTGATTCCGCCATTTGACCTCGGCGGGGTCCAGGCGTACCGAATGGCTGACGCCATGTACCGCCAGCCCCCAGTCGAGGCCCTGCAGCGATATCACGAATTTCAAGCCTTCGCGATAGTCGTCGCGGTAGCGCTCGGGCATCACCCAGCGCGCCGTGTCGAGGACCCGCAGGTTACCTGCCTGGCAGGGCAACAGGCCCAGGAACCAGTCTGGCTGACCGAACAGCGGCGTCAACTCTTCGTCGGTGAGCGGATAGATGGAGCCGAGACATACCAGGGGCGCGGCCAGCGTCAGGCCCGCCACGTCGAACAACAGGCACTCGAAGGGCTCCTCGCCCCACTCCGGCCGGCCGTCCAGACGCAGCGGACCGGGCGGCACGCCTTCCGCCACGGCCGGTTGCAGCGGAGCGTCGACACCGAGGGCGATGCCTTCCAGGACCGGACGCGCCGGCTCCACCGTCGGCGCGAGCTCGGGCACGCGCCAGTCCAGTTCGATATCGGCCTCCGGCACCGCGGTAGGCAGGACCGCCGGCAGGCCGGTGTCCGGCATGGTCCGCTCGGCGAGGGCAACGGACGGGCGACGGGTGGTCAGCGGCACGATACGGGGCTGTCGCGCGGCATCACGCTCCAGCTCCTCCCGCACCGCGGCGGCGAATTCGTCCTCGCTGACGCTGGCGACCGGCGCGGAAGGTGCCACCACGGGCGTCGCGACCGCTGGGCTCTCGGCGGTCGGCAGCTCCAGGAACGCGTCCAGCAACAGGGCATCGAGATAGCCCTGGAGGACACGCTGAGGACGGTTGTCGAGGGACGTCGTTTGGCTCATGGCGATCTACATGGGTTGATTGTCCAGCCTATCGGCCGGCACGGGGGAAAACTTGAATCAGGCGACCTGGGTACTGGGCGCTCCGTCGAGCAGATGCCGCAGCAGCGCTCGATAGGCGATCACGCCCCGGCTGTTGTTCTCGTAGCGCGAGGGCACCTGCCCGGAACGGCTGGCATCGCGCAGCCGGGTATCGATGGGGATGAACGCCTGCCACAGCTGCTGCGGATAGCTGTTGCGCAGCACCTTGAGGGTCCCGATGGACGCCTGGGTGCGGCGATCGAACAGCGTCGGCACGATGGTGTAGGGCAGCGCCTGCTTGCGCGAGCGATTGATCATCGTCAGGGTGTTGACCATGCGCTCCAGGCCCTTGAGCGCGAGGAACTCGGTCTGGGTCGGGATCACCAGATGCTGGCTGGCCGCCAGGGCGTTGACCATCAGCACGCCGAGCAGCGGCGGACTGTCGATCAGCACATGATCGAAGTCGTTCCACAGCTGCGCCAGGCTCTTGGAGATCACCAGGCCCAGGCCGCTCTGACCCGGCGACTGGCGCTCCAGGGTCGCCAGGGCGGTGCTGGACGGCAGCATCGACAGCTGCGGATGGCTGGTCGGCAGCAGCAGTCGCTTCGGCAGCCCCTCGGGAACCTGGCCGCCATGCTGGAACAGATCGAAGACGCTGTGCTCCAGGCTATCCGGGTCCTGCCCGAAATAGCTGGTCAGCGAGCCATGGGGATCGAGGTCCACCAGCAGGACACGCTTGCCTTCATCGCCGAGCAACCCGGCGAGGGCCACGGTGGAGGTGGTCTTGCCCACCCCACCCTTCTGATTGGCGACAGCCCAGACTCTCATGTGCAGACTTCCTCCCGACGACACGACCGGCCGGGTCAAGGTGCCGGCGTAGCAGCCGGCGACGAAGATTTGACGGGCGCCGTCACGGGCGCCGATTCTCCAGGCGATGCTGCAGATTGTGTGCCAGTCGACGAATTTTGCAAGGTGCTCTGCGGGCGGAACAGGTTGAGATTGCGCGAGATCAGCAGGACCACGCGCCGATTGCGCGATCGGCCGGCCTCACTGCTGTTGGCAACCACCGGCTGGTAGGCACCGTAGCCCACTACGGCCAGCCGCTGCGGGGCGATGCCATTGCCGATGAGCAAGCGCACGATACTGGCTGCCCTGGCCGCCGAGAGCTCCCAATTGGTGGGATAGAGCGCGGTGCTGATGGGGCGGTCGTCGGTGTAGCCCTGGACCTGGATCGGATTGCTGAACGGCGCCAGGATCTTGGCCACCTTCTCCAGCAGGCCGAAAGCCGGGTTGCTCGGCAGGGCGTCGCCACTGGCGAAGAGCAGGTTGGAGCTGAGCTCGATCTCCAGCCACATCTCGCTGGCCCTGATGTTCAACTGATCGCCGGCGATCAGATCGCCGAAGGTGGCGCGCACACTGTCGGCGATCTGCTGCAGCGGGTCGTGCGGTGCCTTGCTGCCATCCTGAGCGGGATTGGCGTTGGCATCCACGACGGCCGGCGCTATCCCGGCAGGTTTCTGCTCGCCGATGGGAATGGGTTTCAGCGAGCGCTCCGGCTGACTGAAGATGCCCGACAGACTGTCCGACAGGACCTTGTACTTGCTCTCGTTCAGCGACGAAATGGAATACATGACCACGAAGAAAGCGAACAGCAGGGTGATGAAGTCCGCGTAGGAAACCAGCCAGCGTTCGTGATTCTCGTGCTCTTCGGGACGGCGGCGACGAGGCATGCGACGTCCTCCTAGTCCAGGAAACCTTGCAGCTTCAGTTCGATGGAACGGGGGTTCTCGCCCTCGCCGATGGACATCAGGCCTTCGAGGAGCATTTCCCGGTAGCGGGACTGCAACAGGGCGAGCGCCTTGAGCTTGTTGCCGATGGGGATCAGCAGCAGGTTGGCGAAACCGACGCCGTAGATGGTGGCGACAAAGGCGACGGCGATGCCGTTACCCAGTTGCGAGGGATCGGCCAGGTTCTGCATGACGTGGATCAGCCCCATGACGGCGCCGATGATGCCGACGGTGGGCGAGTAGCCACCCATGGCCTCGAAGACCTTGGCGGCGGCGATGTCATGGTCCTCCTGACCGTAGAGGTCCACTTCCAGGATGCTGCGCAGGGTTTCCGGCTCGGTGCCGTCCGCCAGCAGCTGCAGGCCCTTGGCGGCATAGGGATCGGTTTCGCGAGCGACCAGCGGCTCCAGGCCCAGCAGGCCTTCCTTGCGTGCCACGGCGCTCCAGTTGACCACCTTGCGGATGCCACCGGTCATGTCCAGCCGGGGCGGCTGGAACACCCACAGCAGCATGGTCAGGGCACGACGCAGCACCGGCAGGCGGGTCTGCAACAACACCGCGCCGAGAGTACCGCCCACCACGATGAGCGCCGCGGGACCATTGGCGAGGGCAGCGAAGCTGCCACCCTCGAGCAGGTTGCCACCCATGATGGCGGTGAACGCCAGCAGGATGCCGATGAGACTCAGGACGTCCACGCTCAATCGCCTGCTCGCGACCGCGGTCCTGCCGTCACGAACAGGCCTCCCCCAGGTACTTGCCGATATCGTCCAGGCCATAGATGGCGTCGGCCAGATTGGCCTTGGCGATGGCCATGGGCATACCGTAGATGACGCAACTGGCCTCGTCCTGCGCCCACACCTGGCTACCGGCCTGCTTGAGCATCCGCGCGCCTTCGCGGCCGTCGGCGCCCATACCGGTGAGCACCACGGCCAGTACCTTGTCGGCATAGGCCTTGGCCGCGGAGCCGAAGGTGACGTCGACGCAGGGCTTGTAGTTCAGGCGCTCGTCACCGGGCAGGATCTTCACCGTGCCACGGGCGTCCACCATCATCTGCTTGCCCCCTGGCGCCAGGAGAGCCAGGCCCGGACGCAGCTGGTCGCCGTCTTCCGCTTCCTTGACGCTGATGCGGCAGAGCTTGTCCAGGCGCTCGGCGAAGGCCTTGGTGAAGGCGGCCGGCATGTGCTGGATGAGCACCAGGGGCGCCGGGAAATTGGCCGGCAATTGCGTGAGCACTCGCTGCAGCGCCACCGGGCCGCCGGTGGAAGTGCCTATGGCCACCAGCCGATAGTGCTTGCGCTTGGGTGGAGGCGATGCAGGATTGGCCGGTGCCTGGGCCGCACCCGCGGGCACCGGGGCCGGACGGGGTGCCGGGCGGGCGCTGGGCGACGCATTCGCAGCCGGAGCGGGAGTCGGCGTCGCGGGCGCGGCGCCGGGCGCCACGGCGAAGCGGCGATTGGAACGGGCGATGTGATGGATCTTCTCGCACAGCAGCTTCTGCACGCTGGCAGGGTTGCGTGAGATGTCCTCGAAGTTCTTCGGCAGGTAGTCGACCGCGCCGGCATCCAAGGCGTCCAGGGTAACCCGGGCGCCCTCATGGGTGAGCGAGGAGAACATCAGCACCGGCGTCGGACATTTCTGCATGATGTGACGGACGGCGGTGATGCCATCCATCATCGGCATCTCGTAGTCCATGGTGATCACATCGGGGCGCAGCGCCAGGGCCTGGTCGACCCCTTCGCGTCCGTTGCTGGCCGTGCCCACCACCGAGATGTTGGGATCGGCCGCCAGGATCTCCTTGAGCCGACGCCGGAAGAAGCCGGAATCGTCCACCACCAGTACTTTTACCGGCATACGTTGAAACTCCTAACCTGGGGCGGCGCAGGCCACCCGATGGCGCCGGTCCTCGGGGACCGACGCCGCTCGTGCCGTGTCGGCTCAGATCCCGCGGCGGGCGTAGCGCTTGAGCATGCTGGGCACATCGAGGATGAGCGCGATGCGGCCATCGCCGGTGATGGTGGCCCCGGACATGCCGGGCGTACCCTGCAGCATCTTGCCCAGCGGCTTGATGACGACCTCTTCCTGGCCCACCAGCTGATCGACCACGAAGCCGATGCGCTGGGTGCCGACGGAGAGGATCACCACGTGTCCCTCGCCCTGTTCGACGTGGGCCGCGTTGGGCACCAGCCAGCGCTTGAGGTAGAACAGCGGCAGCGCCTTGTCGCGCACCACCACCACTTCCTGGCCGTCCACGACGTTGGTCCGGGACAGGTCGAGGTGGAAGATCTCGTTGACGTTCACCAGCGGGAAGGCGAAGGCCTGGTTGCCCAGCATCACCATCAGCGTCGGCATGATCGCCAGGGTCAGGGGTACCTTGATGACGATCTTGGAACCCTGGCCCTTGGTCGAGAAGACATTCAGGGTGCCATTGAGCTGGCTGATCTTGGTCTTGACCACATCCATGCCCACGCCGCGCCCGGAGATGTCGGAAATCTCGGCTTTGGTGGAGAAACCCGGGGCGAAGATCAGGTTGAAGCACTCGGTCTCGGTCAGGCGATCGGCCGCGTCGCGGTCGAGCAGGCCCTTTTCCACCGCCTTGTTGCGCAGCAGGTCCGCGTCCATGCCCTTGCCGTCGTCGGAGATCGACAGCAGGATGTGGTCGCCCTCCTGCTCGGCGGACAGGACCACGCGACCGGCGCGGGACTTGCCGTTGCCTTCGCGCTCGGCCGGGTCTTCGATGCCGTGGTCGACGGCGTTGCGCACCAAGTGGACCAGCGGATCGGCCAGGGCCTCGACCAGGTTCTTGTCGAGGTCGGTCTCTTCCCCGACCAGTTCCAGGTTGATCTCTTTCTTCAGGCTGCGCGCCAGGTCGCGGACCAGGCGCGGGAAACGGCCGAACACCTTCTTGATCGGCTGCATCCGGGTCTTCATGACCGAGGTCTGCAGATCGGCGGTGACCACGTCGAGATTGGACACGGCCTTGGCCATGGCCTCGTCGCCACTGTTCAGTCCCAGGCGGACCAGGCGGTTACGCACCAGCACCAGTTCGCCGACCATGTTCATGATCTCGTCCAGGCGCGCGGTATCGACCCGGACGGTGGTTTCCGCTTCGCTGGTGGGGCGCTCCCCCCCGGCCGCGGGCGCCGGTGCGGCCGGCCTGGGCGCTTCGGCGCGGATCGGCGCGGCGTCGGCGGCCGGGACCGGTGCCGGTTTCGGCGCTGGTGCAGGAGTCGGTGCCGGAGCGGCTGCCGCGGGCGCGGCGGCCACGGCAGGGGCTACCGGCTCGGCAGCCACGGCGGGGCCGCTGAACTTGCCCTTGCCATGCAATTCATCGAGCAGCGACTCGAATTCGTCGTCGGTGATCTCGTCACCGGCTGCCGCCGACGCGGCGGCGGCGGGGGCGACTACGGGCGCAGGCACCTCGGCGGTAGCGAACTTGCCCTTGCCGTGGAGTTCGTCGAGCAGGGCTTCGAATTCGTCGTCGGAGATGTCGTCGCCACCGGCCGCAGCGGCAGCCGGGACAGGTGCTGCCACAGCGGCGGCAGGCGCCTGGGCTTCACTGAACTTGCCCTTGCCATGCAGCTGATCGAGCAGCGCCTCGAATTCATCGTCGGTGATGTCGCCGCCATCGGTGGCGCTGGGCGCTTCCACCTCGGACGTACGCTCGGCGCTCGGCTCGCCACCCAGGGCGTCGAGCAGGTTCTGGAAATCGGCGTCGCTCAGTTCCGGCTCGGCGGCTGGAGCGACGGCGGGCGGCGCGACCGGCGCTACGACAGGTGCAGCAGCCACCGGTGCGGGAGCAGGCGCCGCGGCAGGCGCACTACCCGCCGGCTCGGCCAGGCGAGCCAGGGCCGCGAGCAGTTCGGGCGAGGCCGGCTGGGGCTCTTCCCGCTCCCGGACCCGACCGAACATTTCGTTCACGGAATCCAGGGCTTGCAGCACCACGTCCATCAGCTCGGCATCCACGCGGCGTTCGCCCTTGCGCAGGATGTCGAAGACGTTTTCCGCGATATGGCAGCACTCGACCAGCGTATGGAGCTGCAGGAACCCGGCACCGCCCTTGACGGTATGGAAGCCACGGAAAATGGCGTTCAGCAGATCCATGTCGTCCGGGCGGCTTTCCAGCTCGACCAATTGTTCAGACAACTGTTCGAGAATCTCGCCGGCCTCAACCAGGAAATCCTGGAGGATTTCTTCATCGGCGTCGAAGCTCATTCCTGCACTCCCCAAGAGGGTCTGGGTCAGAAGCCCAGACTGGATAGAAGATCGTCGACGTCGACCTGAGCGGCCACGACGTCTTCACGCTTATCGGCATGAATCTGCGGACCTTCACCCTTCATCGTCTTTTCTTTTCGGTTTTGTTCGATCAATGCGCTGTGATCATGGCTGAAACCGGTGTAGCGATCGACTTGGCTGGCCATCATCACCAGCTTGACGAGGTCTTTCTCGATCTGCCCGACGAGATTGACCACTCGCTTGATCACCTGCCCAGTGAGATCCTGGTAGTCCTGCGCGAGGAGGATGTCGTTGAGCTTGGCCGACAGTTGTCCGGCACTGCTCTCGCTGTGGCTCAGGAAGGCGTCAACGCGCTTGGCGAGCTCGCGGAATTCGTCCGGGCCCATCTCGCGGCGCATGAATTTCTTCCAGTCGGCATGTACCGCCCGGGCTTCGTCGCCGAAGTTGCCCACCAGCGGGGCACTCTCTTCCACCAGATCCATGGTCCGGTTGGCGGCGTTTTCGGTCATCTTCACCACGTAGGAGAGACGATCGGTGGCATCACTGATCTGCGAGACTTCCTCGCCGGCCATGCCGCGCGGGTCGATCTCGAAGTTGACGATGGCGTTGTGCAATTCGCGGGTCAGCTTGCCGACTTCCTGGTAGAGACCCCGATCGCGAATCTGGTTGAGCTCGTTGATGACCTGCACGGCCTGGGCGAAATCTCCGCCTTCCAGGCATTTCACCAGCTCTTGGGCATGCTGTTTTAGAACCGACTCGAAGTCGCTGAAGCTGTTGGTGCCAAGCTGATCCATAACGTCCCCGCGGCTTTCTTCAGCCGTTCACCCGCTCGAAGATCTTGTCGATCTTTTCTTTCAGTACCTGGGCGGTGAATGGCTTGACCACGTAGCCGTTCACGCCGGCCTGAGCGGCCTCGATGATTTGCTCGCGCTTGGCTTCGGCGGTCACCATCAACACCGGCAGGGTCTTCAGGCGCGCATCGGCGCGGACCTGACGCAGCAGGTCGATGCCGGTCATGCCGGGCATGTTCCAGTCGGTGACGAGAAAGTCGAAGTTGCCGCTCTGCAGCATCGGCAGTGCGGTGTTGCCGTCGTCCGCTTCGGCGGTGTTGGTGAATCCCAGATCACGCAGCAAATTCTTGATGATCCGTCTCATCGTGGAAAAATCGTCCACGATGAGGATTTTCATGTTCTTGTCCAAGTCGACCTCCGTCCTAATCCGCACACACGCCGTGAAGCGCGCCTAAGCAATCGTAGTAGCCTGAGTACCAGCCCGTTAACGCGAACGCCATTCCGCCAGCCGAGCCCGCAGGCGCGCCGCGCATTGACTGTGTAGCTGGCAGACCCGGGATTCGCTCACCCCCAGTACCTCGCCGATTTCCTTGAGGTTGAGTTCCTCGTCGTAATACAGCGAGAGCACCAGACGTTCACGCTCCGGAAGATTGGCGATGGCGTCGGCCAGGGCCCTGCGGAAGCGCTCGTCTTCCAGACCGCGACCGGGTTCGAGTTCATGCGAACCGCTCTCCTCGAGCCCATGCTCACCACCCTCCATGAGGTCGTCGAAGCTGAACAGGCGACTCCCCATGGTGTCGCCAAGGATGCCGTAGTACTCATCCAGACTCAATTTAAGTTCGGCCGCGACTTCGGAATCTTTAGCGTCGCGACCGGTGCGCGCTTCCACCGCCCGAATGGCGTCGGTGACCATGCGCGTATTGCGATGCACCGAACGCGGTGCCCAGTCGCCCTTGCGCACTTCGTCGAGCATGGCGCCACGGATGCGGATGCCCGCATAGGTCTCGAAGCTGGCACCCTTGCCGGAGTCGTATTTACGCGACGCCTCCAGCAGGCCGATCATGCCGGCCTGCATCAGGTCCTCGACCTGCACGCTGGCGGGCAGGCGGGCCAGGAGGTGGTAGGCGATGCGTTTCACCAACGGCGCGTAGCGGTTGATGAGCTGCTCCTGCTGGGTACGTTCGGAAGTTTTGCTGTACATGCGAAGCCCGCTGGATGCTGTCATGCGTGGGTACCGGTGGCTGGTTGCACGAGGCGCTCGACGAAGAACTCGAGATGGCCGCGCGGATTGGCCGGCAGCGGCCAGCCATCGACTTTCTGCGCCACCGCCCGGAAGGCCAGCGAGGCCTTGGCTCGGGGGAAGGCTTCGAACACGGGGCGTTGTTTCTGCACCGCCTTGCGCACCGCCTCGTCGAACGGAATGGCGCCCACGTACTGCAGGGCGACATCCAGGAACCTGTCGGTCACCTTGGTCAGCTTAGCAAAGAGATTGCGACCTTCCTGGGGCGTCAGCGCCATGTTCGCCAGTACCCGGAACCGGGTGACGCCATGGTCGCGATTGAGCAGCTTGATCAGGGCGTAGGCATCGGTGATGGAGGTGGGTTCGTCGCACACCACCACCAGCACTTCCTGGGCGGCGCGGACGAAGCTGACCACCTGATCGCCGATGCCGGCGGCGGTATCGACGATGAGCACGTCGAGGTTCTCGCTGATATCGCTGAAGGCCTGGATCAGACCGGCATGCTGGGCAGGCGTGAGGTTGACCATGGCCTGGGTGCCCGAGGCCGCCGGGACGATGCGAATGCCGCCCGGGCCCTGCAGCAGCACATCGCGCAGGTCGCACTCGCCGGAGATGACATCGGCCAGGGTACGCTTGGGCGACAGGCCCAGGAGAACGTCGATGTTGGCAAGGCCGAGGTCGGCGTCGAGCAGCATGACGCGCCGCCCGACATCGGCCAGGGCCAAGGCCAGGTTGACCGACACGTTGGTCTTGCCGACACCGCCTTTACCGCCCGTTACCGCGATGACTTGGACGGGATGCATGCTACCCATTGCCTGATACCTTTGATTGAAATCCGTCACACTTTAGACCAAGTGCATTTGGCGTGCCCAGGCATGCGATGCACCTATACCGTTCGTCTGCGCTAGCCGGCGCGGCGGGCGGCGTTTTGATACAGGCCGGCGAACAGGCCGGCCATGGTTTCTTCGCTCGGCTCCTCGGGTGCCTGCAGGCTCACCGCACGGCTCACCAACTGGTGGCTGCGCGCCGGGTGCAGGTCGTCCGGGATGCGCGGGCCGTCGGCGATGTAGGCCACCGGCAGACGCTGGCTGATGGCCAGGCCCAGAGCTTCGCCAAGGCTGGCGGCTTCGTCCAGCTTGGTCAGCACGCAGCCGCTCAGGCCGCAGCGCCGATAACTGTGGTACGCCGCCTTCAACACCTGGCTCTGGCTGGTGACACCGAGCACCAGGTAGTTGCGAATCTTCAATTGCCGATTGGCCAGGGCTTCGAGCTGCACCTTGAGCGCCGGATCGTTGGCGGGCATGCCCGCGGTGTCGATCAGTACCAGGCGCTTGCGCGCCAGGGGGGCCAGGGCCTGGGCCAGCGACTGGCCGGGATCAACCAGGGTCACCGGTACGTCGAGGATGCGGCCGAGGGTCTTGATCTGCTCCTGCGCGCCGATGCGGAAGCTGTCCATGCTGACCAGCGCCAGACTCTGCGGGCCGTACTTGAGTACGTAGGCAGCGGCGAGCTTGGCCAGGGAAGTGGTCTTGCCCATGCCGGCCGGACCGACGAAGGCGACGATGCCGCCCTCCTCCAGGATCTTGGCATCGGTGGTCTTGGCCAACTGGGCGAAATTGGCCAGCAGCATGCGCCAGGCATGACGCGGGTCCTGGATCTTGGCCACGCTGTCGAGCAGGTGCCGCGCCAGTTCGGCCGGCAGGCCCATGCGCTGCAGACGGCGCCAGAGGCCGGCCTGCTGCGGACGGGTGGATTGCACCTGGGTCCAGGCCATGGAACCGAGCTGGACTTCCAGCAGTTCACGCAGACCGCTGAGTTCGCTGCGCATGGCATCCAGGGCACGGCGATCTTCCGGCGCGGCGCTGGTGGCCGGAGCGGCGGCCGCGGGCTGGGCGACGCGCGGGGCGATCACCGGCTCACGACGACTGTCGGCGGCGCTGATGGCACCCAGCAGTTGCTTGTCCTTGGGCGCGGTGGTGGGAACCCCCGGCGCGCGAATGCTGAGGTCGGCATGGGCCTGGGCGATCTTCGCGTGGGTCTTGCGCAGCTCCGCCTGCAATTCGGCGTTGGGCGCAGCCGGCGCCGGCGCCTGGTAGTCCAGCGCAGCGGTCAGCTCGACCCCACCGGCGACCCGGCGGTTGCTGAGGATGGCGGCGTCCGGGCCCAGCTCGTCGCGTACCAGCTTCATGGCTTGACGCATATCGGCGGCGAAGAAACGTTTGACTTGCATGATCTAGACCTCAGCCATTCTGGCCAACGGTAGCGACGATGGTGACCTGCTTGTTGTCCGGAATCTCCTGGTACGCCAGCACACTCATGTTCGGGGCCGCCATCCGGGCGAAGCGGGACATCATCCCGCGGATCGCACCGGCCACCAGCAGCACCACTGGCTTACCCATCATCTCCTGACGCTGCGCCGCCTCGATGAGAGAGCGCTGCAGTTTTTCCGCCATGCCAGGCTCGAGGAACATGCCGTCCTCGGCGCCTTGACCGGCCTTCTGCATACTGTTTAGCAACATCTGTTCCAACCTTGGCTCAAGGGTGATGACAGGCAGCTCAGGCTCCATTCCAACGATGTTCTGGACGATTGCGCGGGACAGGGCGACCCGCACGGCACCGGCGATGGCGGCGGGATCTTGACTCCGCGGACCGACGTTGGCGATGGCTTCGGCGATGGTGCGGATGTCGCGGACCGGCACCTGTTCCTGCAGAAGTTGCTGGAGGATCTTGAGCAGGGTCGACAGGGAAACGATGCCGGGCACCAGCTCCTCGGCCAGCTTGGGCGAACTCTTGGCCAGCACCTGCAGCAGTTGCTGGACTTCCTCGTGACCGATCAGCTCGTGGGCGTGCTTGAACAGGATCTGGTTGAGATGGGTGGCGACCACGGTGCTGGCATCCACCACGGTGTAGCCGAGCGATTGGGCCTGGTCGCGCTGGGTGGCGTCGATCCAGACGGCCTCCAGGCCGAATGCCGGATCCTTGGCGGCGACGCCGTTGAGGGTGCCGTAGACCTGACCGGGGTTGATGGCCAGCTCACGATCCGGATAGATCTCGGCTTCGGCCACGCTCACCCCCATCAACGTCAGACGATAGGCGTTGGGCAGCAGGTCCAGGTTGTCGCGGATGTGCACCGAGGGCATGAGGAAACCGAGATCCTGGGACAGCTTCTTGCGCACGCCCTTGATCCGCGCCAGCAGTTGGCCACCCTGGTTGCGATCGACCATGGGGATCAGCCGGTAGCCGACTTCCAGGCCGACCATGTCCACCGGGGTCACGTCGTCCCAGCCGAGTTCCTTGGCTTCGGCCGGACGCTGCACCGGCGCCAGGTCCTGTTGCTTCTTGGCTTCGACCTCGGCGGTCTGCTTGGCCTGGCGCTGACGCTTGTAGATCAGCCAGGCGCCCGCGGCGGCGGCGCCACCCAGCCCGAGGAACGGCAGGTGCGGCATGCCCGGTACCAGGCCCATGGCGATGATGATGAAGGCCGAGACCGCCAGCGCCTTGGGCGAGGCGAACATCTGACGATTGACCTGCTGACCCATGTCCTCGGCGGAGGACACCCGGGTGACCATGATGGCCGCGGCGACCGACAGCAGCAGCGAGGGGACCTGGGCGACCAGGCCGTCACCGATGGTCAGCAGGGCGTAGATGCGCGCCGCTTCGCCGAACGGCAGGCCGTGCTGGGCCATGCCGATGGCCATGCCGCCGATGAGGTTGATGAAGAGGATCAGCAGACCGGCGACGGCATCACCGCGGACGAACTTGCTGGCACCGTCCATGGAACCGTAGAAGTCGGCTTCCTGGCCCACTTCGGTCCGACGCTTCTTGGCTTCGGCCTGGTCGATGATGCCGGCGTTGAGGTCGGCGTCGATGGCCATCTGCTTGCCGGGCATGGCGTCCAGGGTGAAACGCGCCGACACCTCGGAGATGCGGCCGGCACCCTTGGTCACCACCACGAAGTTGATGATCATGAGGATGGCGAACACCACCGCACCGACCACGTAGTTGCCGCCGACCACCACCTCGCCGAAGGCCTGGATGACCTTGCCCGCGGCGTCGTGGCCGTCTTGGCCGTGCAACAGCACCACGCGGCTCGAGGCCACGTTCAGGGCCAGGCGCAGCAGGGTCGACACCAGCAGGATGGTCGGGAAGACGGCGAAATCCAGCGGCCGCAGGGCGTAGACGCTGACCAGCAGGACCACGATCGACAGGGCGATGTTGAAGGTGAAGAGCACGTCCAGCAGGAACGGCGGCATCGGCAGGGTCATCATGGCGAGCATCGCCAGGACGGCCAGCGGCACACCCAGGTTGCCGCGCGCCAGACCACGCATGTTGCCCATCATCAGGGATTTGTCGACTTTCACGCCCATTCCTCGCTCGCCCGCGCCGCATCACGGAAAGTTGACGCAGCGCACTGTTCGTCAGGGCTTGAGCAAGCTCCGGGCCAACTGCTCAACGCCTTGAAACGACGAGGTTTTCCCCTGGCCCGACAGGCCTGGTAATGGATCGCCGGAATGATCGGTGAACCCGCCGAGAAAGACACGGGTCTGTCTAGGGACCGCGCTAGCGCGCCTATCCGAGGAAGAAGACCATGAAAACGATCTGGACCGCGACGCTGTTGGCCGCCTGCCTGGCCGGCACCGCCCAGGCCGCCGAATCCCTGACCATCCCGCTGAACAAGGTCACCACCGACGGCGTGGGCGAAAGCGTGGGCAGCGTGCAGGTGACCCGTTCCAAATACGGCCTGGTCTTCACCCCGGACCTCAAGGGCCTGGAGCCGGGCATCCACGGTTTCCACGTCCACACCAAGCCCAACTGCGGCGCGGCCGAGGTGAACGGTACCCTGACCGCCGGCGGCGCCGCGGGAGGCCACCTGGACCCACGCAACACCGGCAAGCACAGCGCGCCATGGTCGGACGACGGCCACCTGGGCGAATTGCCGGCGCTCTATGTGACGGCCGACGGTCAGGCCACCCAGCCAGTGCTGGCACCGCGACTGAAGCGCCTCGAAGAGCTCAAGGGCCATGCCCTGATGGTGCATGCCGGTGGCGACAACTACGCCGACCAGCCCAAGCCTCTGGGCGGTGGCGGCGCGCGCGTCGCCTGCGGTGTCATCAAGTAGGCGCCTTCCCCTCCTCGTCCCGCCGCAGATCCGGCGGGATGGGCAGATCGGACAGCTTGGGCTTGCGGCCACGCCCGGCGCGGAATTGCCGGAGCTGGTAGACATAGGCCAGCACCTGGGCGACGGCCACGTAGAGGCCGGCGGGAATTTCCTGATCCACCTCCGTGGAGAAGTACACCGCTCGCGCCAGCCCCGGCGATTCCAACAGCGAGACCTGATGTTCCTGGGCGATCTCGCGGATCTTCAGGGCGGTGAAATCGCTGCCCTTGGCCACCAGGATCGGTGCTCCGCCCTTGGTGGCGTCGTACTTGAGCGCCACGGCGAAGTGGGTCGGGTTGGTGATGACCACATCGGCGTTGGGCACCTCCGCCATCATCCGCCGCTGCGCCATCTGCCGCTGCATCTGACGGATCTTGCCCTTGACCTCGGGCTTGCCCTCGGCGTCCTTGTACTCGTCCTTGATCTCCTGCTTGGTCATCATCAGCTTCTTGCGGTTGCTGAAGATCTGGAAGGGCACATCCACCGCGGCGATGATCAACAGACCCAGGGCCAGCAGCAGGGTGGCATGCCCGACCACCTGCATGCTGTGCAGCAGCGCCTGCTCCAGCGGCAGCTTGGCGATCTGCAGCAAGGCCGTGCGTTCGCTCATCAGCACCAGCACGGACACCCCGAGGATGATGAAGAACTTGCCCAGTGCCTTGAACAGCTCCACCAGGGAATTCTTGGAAAACATCCGGGCGATTCCGGACAGCGGATTCATCCGGCTCGCCTTGGGCGCCAGAACCTTGCCGGAGAACAGGAAACCGCCCAGGGCGATATGGCCGACGATGGCAGCGATCACCACCAAGACGATCATGGGTACCATGCCCACCATGGCGGCCTTGCCCGAGGCCAGCAGGAAGGTGCCCATGAAGCGCTCGTCCATCACCTCCTCGCGACGCAGCGAGAAGTTGCTTCTCATCACCTCCAGCAGCTTGCCACCGAGGAAGGCGCCGTACATGAGCAGGCCGCCCACGCCGGAGAGCATGACCGCCACGGTGCCGAGTTCGCGTGAGCGCGGGAGCTGACCCTCCTCCCGGGACTCACGCTTGCGTTTGTCTGTGGGGTCTTCTGTGCGGTCTTCGCCATCGGATTCAGCCATGCGCTAGCCCTCCTAGGTTCTGTACGAAAAGTCGCCGAGCGAAGGTCAGGCGAGGCGAAAAAGGCTGAGGAAGCGGAGTTTACGAGCGGTAAATGAGCATTCCGAAGCCTTTTTCAACGAAGCATCACCGAGCGCAGGCATTTTCGTACAGAACCTAGCGGGCTCGGGCGAGTTCGCGCAGCCACTGCAGCGCCTCGCTGGCGAGACTTTCGTAATGGGAGAGGATATCGGATGTGCCGAGCCAGACGATGACCATCCCCAGCACCACGATCAGCGGCATGCCGACGGAGAAGATGTTCAGCTGCGGCGCGGCACGGGTCATGATGCCAAAGGCGATGTTGACCACCAGTAGCGCGGTGATCGCGGGCAACACCAGCAGGATGCCCGCCCCTAGCACCCAACCCAGACGACCGGCCACCTGCCGGAAATGCTCGACGCTCAGGGTGTCGCCCACCGGCAGGGTGACGAAGCTTTCCGCGAGGATCTCGAAGACCACCAGGTGGCCGTTCATGGCGAGGAACAGCAGGGTCACCAGCATGGTGAAGAACTGCCCCATCACCGGCGCCGAGGCGCCGTTGACCGGGTCGATCATGGACGCGAAGCTCAGGCCCGCCTGGGTCGAGATGATCTGTCCCGCCACCACGAACACATGGAAGAACAGCTGCAGGCTGAAGCCCATCACCGCGCCGATGAGGATCTGCTCGACGATCAGCGGCAGGGCCTGGACGCTGATGGCATCCACCTGAGGCATGGGCGGCAAGGTGGGGACCAGCACCAGGCTCAGCGCCAGGGCGAGGTACATCCGTATCCGCACCGGAACCAGGGTGGTCCCGATGATCGGCATGGTCATCAGCAGCGCGGCGATGCGGAATAGGGGAAACAGGAAGCTGCCGACCCAGCCGCCGATCTGGGCGTTGCTGAGCTCGAGCATTCGTCAGCCGATCAACCGCGGGATGTTGGTCACCGAGACCTGGATGAATTCCATCAGCTGCCGGACCATCCAGGGCCCGAGCACGATCAGCGTCAGGAGAGTGACGATCAGCCGTGGCAGGAAGCTGAGCGTCTGTTCGTTGATCTGGGTGGCCGCCTGGAAGATCGCCACGATCAGGCCGACGATCAGGCTCGGCACCACCAGCACCGTCACCAGCAGTGCGGTGAGCCAGAGACCCTGGCGAAACAGATCGACGGCGACTTCAGGGGTCATTTCGCTTCTCCTCGCGGGGAGCACCGCTAGACGGTGCCGAAACTGCTGGCCAGGGTACCCATGATCAGCGCCCAGCCATCCACCAGCACGAACAGCATCAGCTTGAACGGCAGGGAGATGATCATCGGCGAGAGCATCATCATGCCCATGGCCATCAGCACGCTGGCGATCACCAGATCGATGACCAGGAAGGGGATGAAGATCATGAAGCCGATCTGGAAGGCGGTCTTGAGTTCGGAGGTGACGAAGGCCGGCACCAGGATCGACAGCGGCGCCTGGTCGGCGCTGGCGATGTCGGTGCGCTTCGACAGCCGCATGAACAACTCCAGGTCCGATTGCCGAGTCTGCGCCAGCATGAAGTCCTTCATCGGTACCTGTGCCCGGCCGATGGCGTCCTGGGCACTCAATTGTTCGGCGAGATAAGGCTGGACCGCGGTGGTGTTGATGCGATCGAACACCGGCGCCATGATGAACAATGTCAGGAACAACGCCATGCCCACCAGCACCTGGTTGGACGGCGTGGTCTGCAGCCCGAGCGCCTGGCGCAGGATGGCGAAGACGATGACGATCCGGGTGAAGCTGGTCATCAGCATGACGAACGCCGGGATGAAGCTCAGCGCCGTCATGATCAGCAGGATCTGCAGGCTGACCGAGTACTCCTGCTGGCCCTGGGCGTTGGTGCTCAGGGTGATGGCGGGCACGGACAGCGGATTGCCCTGCCCCGCCTGCTGCGCCAGTGCCAGGGGCGCGAACAGCAGCACGGCGAGTCCCAGCAGCCAGCCCAGGGTACGCCCGAGACCGGCCGGTAGACGCACCTTGGTCATGGTTTGGCCTTGGGTTCGCGGCTGATGAGTTCCAGCAGCCGCTGGGCGAATTCCGGCGCCGCGGCATCGACCTCGCCCGGTCTCACCGGCTCGCGCAGGGTGTGGAGCGGCGTGATGCGCCCGCCCGCGATCCCGATCAGGATCTGCTCCTGGCCGACCTGGACCAGGACCAGCCGCTCGCGAGGCGCCAGGTGCTGGGTGGAGATCACCTTGATCACCTGTTCTCCGCGCGGTCCCTGCAACTGCACCCGCCGCACCAGCCAGGCCAGGCCGAGGATCAGGCCGATCACCAGCAGCAGGCCGAGCAGCAGCTGCCCGAGCTGGGCGCCGACGTCCAGCCCCGGGTGAGTGGCTTCGGCAGCGCTCGCGGTCAGGGGCAGGAGACCCAGCGCCAATAGCAGACTCTTCATGGATCACCGCAGTTTCTTGATGCGTTCCGTGGGGCTGATGACGTCGGTCAGGCGGATCCCGAACTTCTCGTTCACCACCACCACCTCACCGTGGGCGATCAGGGTACCATTCACCAGCACGTCCAGCGGTTCGCCAGCCAGGCGGTCGAGTTCGATGACCGACCCCTGGTTGAGCTGCAGCAGGTTGCGGATGGAAATGTCGGTGTGACCGACCTCCATGGAAATGGTCACCGGGATGTCGAGGATCACATCCAGGTTGGGGCCTTCCATGCCGCTCACCATCAGCCCGCCACTGCTCTGGCCGAATTCTTCGACCGGCGCCTTGGGTGGCTTGGGCGCCTCGGGCGCGGTGCCCTGGGCCATGAGGGCATCGATGTCGTCCTGGCTGGCATCGCCGGCTTCGGCCAGGGCCGCAGCCCACTCGTCCGCCAGGGCTTGTTCTTCGGGGTTCTCTGCCATCGTTCATGTCTCGCGCAACGCCGGGCCTCGGCCCGGACGGGGAAAACGGGTATCGCTCAGCGGCTACGGCTGACCGGTTCGAGAATCTGCAGGGCCAGGTTGCCCTTGCGCGCGCCCATCTTGACCTTGAAGGTGGGCATGCCGTTGGCGCGCATGAGCATCTCTTCCGGCATCTCCACCGGGATCACGTCGCCAGGCTGCATGTTGAGGATATCGCGGAGTTTGAGTTGGCGCCGGACAACCGTCGCCTCCAGCGGTACCCGTACGTCCAGCAGGTCCTCGCGCAGGGCCTTGACCCAGCGCTCGTCCTGGTCGTCTACGTCCGACTGGAAGCCGGCATCGAGCATCTCGCGGATCGGCTCGATCATCGAATAGGGCATGGTCACGTGCAGCTCGCCACCGCCGCCATCGAGTTCGATGTTGAAAGTGCTCACCACCACCACTTCGCTGGGGCTGACGATGTTCGCCAGAGCCGGGTTGACCTCCGAGTTCATGTACTCGAACTGGCAATCGAGCATGGCGCCCCAGGCTTCCTTGAGGTCGACGAAGCACTGGTCGAGCACCATGCGCACCACGCGCAGCTCGGTAGGGGTGAATTCGCGACCTTCGATCTTGGCATGGCGACCATCGCCGCCGAAGAAGTTGTCCACCAGCTTGAACACCAGGCGGGCGTCCAGGATGAACAACGCCGTACCGCGCAACGGCTTCATCTTGACCATGTTCAGGCTGGTCGGCACGTACAGCGAATGGATGTACTCGCCGAACTTGGTGACCTGTACCCCCCCCACGGAAACGTCCGCCGAGCGCCGCAGCAGGTTGAACATGCTGACCCGGGTGTAGCGGGCGAAGCGCTCGTTGATCATCTCCAGGGTCGGCATCCGCCCGCGGACGATCCGGTCCTGGCTGGTGAGGTCGTACCCCTTGATCGCCCCCGGCTCGACATCGGTCTCGGTCTCGACGATGCCATCGTCGACCCCGTGCAGCAGGGCATCGATTTCATCCTGGGAGAGCAGATCTTGCACGGCCATGGCGTTACCTATTGCAGGACGAGATTGGTGAACAGTACCTGTTCGATGACAGTCTGGCCGGTCAGTTTCTTCGCCAGCTCCTGAACCTTGCTGGTCGCCTGCTGGCGCAGCATCTCCTTGCCCACGGGCGTCACCAGACTAGCGAAGTCCTGGCCGGAAAACAGCATGACCAGCTGGTTGCGGACCTGGGGCAGCTGGGCCTTGAGGGCATCCATCTGCGCCTGATCGCGCCCCAGCAGGGTCACCGTCACCTGCATGTAACGCTGCCGCCCCTCGGCGTTGTAATTGACCACGAAGGCGGGCAGCAATGGCTGGTAGACCGCCGCCAGGTGCACTGGCGCCGCGGGTGCGGCCGCCGCGGCGTGCTCGGGTTCAGCGCTCTTCTTGCCGAGCAGGAACCAGGTCGCCCCTACCGAGGCGCCGATCACCAGCAGCAGGGCCACGACGATGATGATGATGAGTTTGAGCTTGCCCTTGCCCTTGCCTTCCGCGGTTGCACCCTCTGCCGCAGGCGCCTGCTTCTTCGCCATATACGCTCGACCGACCCTTGTCCGGAGCACCACCCTACCGGGCAGCGCGGCTAACTTATTGATGCATAGGGGATATAGCAGGTGCAGCCGAGGCTGTCACCTGCCGGCCGGTGGCCGCCATCACGCGTAGTAGTCGACCAGACTGCGTGCGGCCAGGGTCGTGGCACCGCGCGTTTCGGCCACGTTCGCCAGCGGCTCTTCCTCGCCGCCGCTCGCGGCGCCGCCGCGGCCGCGCCGCGAACCGTCGCTCTGGCCGCCCTGTTGCGACTGCTGCCAGGCCTGTCCGGAGGACTGGTCGGAAACGTTCACGTTGGCCAGGTTCATGCCCTGCTGGGCGAAGAGTTCGCGCAAGCGCTGGCTGCCATTGTCCAGGGCCTCGCGCACGTCCGCATGGGGGCTGGCGAAGGTCACCTGGGTCTGGTCCTGGGTCATGTCGATGCGCACCTCCAGCTTGCCCAATTGTGCCGGCTCCATCTGGATATCGGCGGTCTTGAGGTTCTGGCTCGACATCCACATGACCTTGTCGACCACGGCCTCGCTGAAGTTGCCAGCCTGGGGGTTGAGCGCCTGGCCGGGAACCGTGGCCGTGACGGGTCGCGCGGTCTGCGCCGGGGTACTCAGCGATTGCGACAAGGCGGTGAGCTTGTCGGCGAAGGCATCGGCCTTGGCCGGGACCGCCGTATCCTTGGCGTCCGTCTGGTCCAGCGTCGCTGCCAGGGCCGCTGCCGTGGCGGCCTGCTCCGTACCGGCTACGGGCGTGGCCTGGGCGGGCAAGAGGACACCGAGTTGCGCCGCCAGGGTATTGGCGTTGGTCGCTGCCTTGTGCGCGTCGCCCTGGGCCTGCTGCGGCGCCTGGCCGAGCAGTTGCGCCAAGCCGTCGTCCTGGATCGGGGCCTCACCGGGCTGGATGGCGCCGGGCAAGGTCGCGTTCGCCGAGCCGACCGTGGCCGCCTGGGCACTCTGCGTCGTCGCGCCGGGAATGGCCGCTGGATCGAGGCCTTGGGCGGCGGGCGCGGTGCTCGGGCCGGCGGCCGTCGGGGTGGCCTCGGCCACGGGGATGGCGGGCACCGGGGCAGTAGCAGGGATCGGGAACTGGCCGGTCATGCCGAGCAGGAACAAGGGGTCCAGCTGCGTCGCGCCCGGTTCCTGGCCGTCCTGCTCCTGGGCGACCGGCAAGGTCTTGCCGTCTCCCTCGGCAGCGGTTGCCGGCTGGCCATCGGTCTTTGCCGCGGTGTCCCCCGGCTTGGCATCGGCGGTACGGTCATCGTCCGCGGAGCGCTTCGCCCGGTCATCACCGTCGCGCGCCCGCGCCGGCTCGTTTCGGCGCGCCTGGCTGGTGGACCTGGATTCCGCGGTATCTCTGGATTTCTCGCCACGGGCCGCTTCGCGGGGCTGTTCCTGGGCGAAAACGTCGGCAAAACGCTCCTGAGTCACCGGGCGATCCTGGGTAACGGGAGTCTTGACCGCGGGTCTGCCGGAGATGGCGGGGGAATTCGCGGTATTCAACAGAAAATCGGGCACGACGGCCATGGAATGCTCCGAGCGACGGGTTTTCGGATACGAAGCAAATTACGCGCCAGCGACAAACGCCAGGGCTTTGACGACGCCTAGGTCGCGTAGCGCTGGCGCTCGACCTTGAAGAGGATGCGGACGATGGCGAACTCGCGCTCTATCGCGGCCAGCCCCATCGCCAGCTGGGCCGTCGACGCACGGCGCCGCGCACCCTCCTCCACGTCCTGGCACAGCATCGCCAGGGGCGCGGCGCCCATATTGCCGGCGCTACCCTTGAAGCTGTGGGCCAACTGGCGCACCTGCTCGGCATCACCGCCGATCACGCTGCGCTTGAGCGCCGCGATGCGCTCGTCGCAGTCGACCAGGAAGGTTTCGATGAGCCCGACGTACTCCTCCTCCATGCAGTCGCGCAGGGTGGCGAGCGTTTCCGGATCGAGATGCATGGAAAGCATTGAAGTCTCACTGGGCGGAGGGCAGGAGACGGGGAGTGGCCCCGTCTAGAGATAGGCCGAGCTAGAGATAGGCCGAGCGGGCCCGCTGGGCATACTCGTCCATCTGTTTCTGTTCGCGTTTGTCTTCCACCAGCCGCTGCTCCTGCCGATAGCGCTCGACCAGCTTGCGCAGCCCTTCCAGCCGCGCATAGCGCTCCTGCCACTGGACGCGGGCCTTGGCCACCACATCGCGGTGCCATTGGGCATTGCGCTCCTGCTGGCCGATGGCTTCTTCCAACTGGCTGAGAAAGCGCTGGTAGCCGATCAGCCACTGACCGGTGACGCCACGACTGCCATTCACCACCAGGCGCTGCTGGTAGTCTTCGCGGTATCGCTGCAGTTCTCCCAGCTTGAACTCGGCCTGGGCCAGCTGCTGCTGGCATTGTCCCAGGCGCTGGGCCGCGTCGCGCTCTTCGCGCTCGCTCATGTCCACCACGGGACCGAGGCGTTCCGCTCTGCCTTTCATGATCTATCAGCCTCCCAACACAACTTGGAGATTGGCGGCGCTTTGTTCCAGTGATTCGCTCTCGCGCAAACCCTGGCGCAGGAACTGCTGCATGGGTGCATAGCGAGCGATCGCCAGGTCGGTCTCGGCGTTACCGCCGGGCACGTAGGCACCGACGCTGAGCAGATCTTTCGTCTGCTGGTAGAGCGACCAGAGCTGCTTGACGCGCTGGGCGCTGCGCAGGTGCTCGGGACTGACCACCTGGGGCATCACCCGGCTGATCGACGCCTCGATGTCGATGGCGGGATAGTGGCCCTCTTCGGCCAACCGCCGCGACAACACGAAGTGACCATCCAGCACGCCCCGCGCCGAATCGGCGATGGGGTCCTGCTGGTCGTCGCCTTCCGACAATACAGTATAGAACGCCGTGATCGAACCCCCACCCTTTTCCGCGTTGCCGGCCCGCTCCACCAGCCGCGGCAACTTGGCGAACACCGATGGCGGATAACCCTTGGTCGCCGGGGGCTCACCGATGGCCAGGGCGATCTCCCGCTGCGCCTGGGCATAGCGGGTGAGCGAATCCATCAGCAGCAGGACGTTCTTGCCCTTGTCGCGGAAATACTCGGCGATCCGGGTGCAGTACATGGCGGCCCGCAGGCGTAGCAGCGGTGCATCGTCCGCCGGCGAAGCCACCACCACGGCTCGCTTGATCCCCTCCTCGCCCAGGATGTGCTCGATGAACTCCTTCACCTCGCGACCCCGTTCGCCGATCAGCCCGACCACGATGATCTCGGCCTTGGTCAGGCGGGTCATCATGCCGAGCAACACGCTCTTGCCGACGCCGGTACCGGCGAACAGGCCGAGGCGCTGTCCACGCCCCACCGTCAACAAGCCGTTGATGCTGCGGATGCCCACGTCCAGTGGCTCGGAAATGGGTTCGCGTTTGAGCGGGTTGATGGTCGGCCCGTCCATCGGCACCCAGTCCTCGGCGCGCATGCGGCCCTTGCCGTCCAGCGCATTGCCCAGGCCATCCAGCACCCGTCCGAGCATGGACATGCCCATCGGCAAGCGCCCGGTGTCGGGCACGGGCACCACGCGGGCGCCTGGGGCGATGCCCGCCAGGCTGCCCACCGGCATGAGGAAGGTCTTGTTGCCATTGAACCCCATCACCTCGGCCTCGACTTCCACTGGCTGGTAGCCACCCCCGTTGATCAGGCGGCAACGGCTGCCGACGGCGGCGCGCAGCCCTTCGGCTTCCAGCGTCAGGCCAACCATGCGCAACAGGCGGCCTTCGATCACCGGCTGCTGCTCGACCCGGATGGCCTCTTCGTAGCCGCCCAGACGCCGTTCGAAACTCAAGCGGTCAAGACGCATGGGGCGCCTCCTGGATATCGATGTGCAGATCGGGGTCCTGGGGCTGAGTGGCCTGCTGGCGCTGCTGCTCGGCGAGCTGCGTCAGCGCCTGGGCCAATCGCGTCTCGATGCTGGCATCGATGACGCTGCTCTCGGTCTCGATCCGGCAGCCACCGGGCATCAGCGTCTCGTCCTCGAGGATACGCCAGTTTTCCTCGTGCCGATCCCGCAGGGCCTTCATCAACTCGAAGTCCTGGGGGCTGACGTGGATGCGGATGTTCTCGGCGCCCATCGGCAACAACTTGAGGGACGTGCGCACCACCTGGGTGAGCTGACTGGAGTCGAGCCTGAGTTCGCGCTGGATGACCTCGCGGGCGATGTGACGCACCAACTGGACCATGCCGGCTTCCAGGGCCTGGTCCTGCTCGCCGATGGGATCGAGCAGATGACTCATCAGGGTTTCCAGGCTGGCCAGCCGAGCGACCAGCGCCGCCTCGGCCTCCTGGCGGGCCTTGAGCTGGCCGGCATGGTAGCCGTCGCGCTCCCCGGTGACGAAGCCTTCGTTGTAGGCCTCCTGGCGGATCGCCTCCAGTTCTTCGAGGGTGATCGGCTGGACCTCGTCGACCGGAACCTCTTCGATCTGGGGTTCCGGCTGAGGCTCGGGCTCGGCTACCGCGGGCGCAGGAGCCTGCCTGGGCTCGTCGAAGCTGTCGAAGGCCGGCAGTCGCCAGACGTCGAAGGCTTCCAGGTCCCGCGCCCTGATCAATTCGCTCGCCGCTTCTTTGCTCATCACCTATCCGTCAGAAAACCGCTACTGACAGGGCATTAGCAAAGCACAGGCCAACCCCCGCCGAGCGTCAGACCATTTCCTCGCCACCCTTGCCACCCAGCACGATCTCGCCGGCATCGGCCATGCGCCGAGCGACCGCCAGCACTTCCTTCTGCGCGCCTTCCACCTCGGACAACCGGACCGGCCCCTTGGCTTCCAGATCGTCGCGCAGCAGCTCGGCGGCGCGCTTGGACATGTTGCGGAAGAACTTCTCCTTGATACCCTCGTCGGCGCCCTTGAGAGCGAGCACCAGTACGTCGGAAGACACCTCGCGCAACAGCGCCTGGATGCCGCGATCGTCCACGTCCGCCAGGTTGTCGAAGACGAACATCAGATCCTCGATCTGTCCCGACAGGTCCTGGTCCGCATCGCGGATCGCATCCATGAGCGGCCCTTCGACCGAGCTGTCCAGGTAGTTCATGATGTCGGCCGCGCGCTTGACGCCGCCCAGGGCCGTGCGGGTGGTGCTGGCACTGCCGGAGAACTGCTTCTCCAGGATCAGGTTCAGTTCCTTCAGTGCCGCCGGCTGTACGGTGTTCAGCGAGGAGACGCGCAGCACGATGTCGAGTCGCACCTTGTGGTCGAAGTGGCTGAGCACCTCGGCCGCCTGGTCGGGATCGAGGTAGGCCACCACGATGGCCTGGATCTGCGGGTGCTCGTAACGGATCACGTCCGCCACCGCCCGCGGCTCCATCCACTTCAGACTGTCCAGCCCGCTGGTGTTGCCACCCAGCAGGATGCGGTCGATCAGACCGCTGGCCTTGTCCTCGCCCAGGGCCTGGGTGAGCATCTTGCGGATGTAGCCATCGGCGCCGACGCCCAGGCTGGTCTGGTCGCCAACCACCTCGATGAAGTCCCCCAGCACCCGCTCGACCTGCTCGCGGTTGACGTTGCGCATCTGCGCCATGGCCGTGCCGACCTTCTGCACTTCCTTGGGACCCATGTGCCGGAGAATCTGTGCGGCATCGGCTTCGCCCAGCGACAGGAGGAAGATGGCGGCCTTCTCGACCTTGGAAAGTTGCGCGTCATTCGTCGCCATTGATCCAATCCTTCACTACCTGGGCTACACGGCCCGGATCATCGTTGACCAGTTGCTTGATGGCCGTCAGCTGGGCGTCGTAGCCCTCGCTGGGGCTCGGCAGCAGCAGCGGCGCCGGGCCGCCCAGGCTCACCTTGTCGTCGGCCAGATCGTCCGACAGGCCGTCCAGGCCACCGGCACCCAGGGCGCCCGCGCCACCGGCGGCGGCCAGGGCAGCGGCGTCCTTGGTGTTGCCGCCGGACAGGTTCTTCAGCACCGGCCGCAGTACCCCGAAGACTAGCACCAGGATGAAGAGGACGCCGAGGGCCTGCTTGACCACGCCCCAGAACCAGGACTGCTGGTAGAAGGGAATGCTTTCGATCTCCTCCGGCTGTACCGGCGCGAAGGGCGCGTTGATCACGCTCACGCTGTCGCCGCGGCTGGCATCGAAGCCCACCGCATCCTGCACCAGGCGGGTGAAGCGGGCCAGGTCTTCGGTGGACCAGGGCGTATGGGTCAGCTTGCCGGTCGCATCTACCTTGACCTGATCGTCCAGTACCACCGCGACGGAAAGCCGGCGCAGGCGACCCTGCTGCTGACGGGTATAGCTGATGCTGCGGTCCAGTTCGTAGTTACGGGTGTTCTGTTCACGCTTGTCGGTCGGGTACGGCAGAGTGGCCGGCAGGCTGGTCTTGCTGTCGTAGATGTACTGGTCGTTGGCGTCGCGCAGCGGCTGGCCGGGCGCGATGTAGTTGGCGCCGCCAGCGCCCTGGGCACCGGCCCGCTCCGGGGTCGAAGAAGGCCCCGGCGGCTGGTTCGACAGCGCGCCCGGCACACCCTGGGCGCCGCCGCCGGAGGTCTGGCGCTGTTCGCTGTTCTGCTGCTCGCTGCGCAGTGCCGGCTGGTCGGGGTTGAACTGTTCGGAGGTCGACTCGACCGCGTTGAAGTCGACGTCGGCCGCCACTTCCGCCTTGAAGCGACCGCTGCCGACCACCGGCTGCATCATGTTCTGCACGCGCTGGGTCAGGGAGCTTTCCATCTTGCGGGTGTAGTCCAGCTGCTTGCCGGCGATGGACAGCTCGGACATGTTCTGCTGGTCGGACAGCAGCTGGCCCTTCTGGTCGACGATGGTGACCTGGGATTTGTCCAGTTCCGGCACGCTGGTGGCGACCAGGTTGATGATGGCCATGACCTGGCCGGCGTCCAGGGTACGGCCGGGGAACATCTCCACTAGCACGGACGCGCTCGGCTTGCGCTCGTCACGGACGAACACGGAGCTCTTCGGGATCGCCAGGTGCACCCGGGCACCCTTGATGTTGTTCAGGCTGGAAATGGTCCGGGCCAATTCGCCTTCCAGGCTGCGCCGATAGTTCGCCGCCTCCATGAACTGGCTGGTGCCTAGCGGCTGCTCCTTGTCCAGCAGCTCGAAGCCGACGTTGCCGTCGGAGGCAGTGATACCGGCAGCCGCCATCTTCATGCGGGCCCGGCCCAGGTCATCGGACTTCACCAGCAGGGCGCCGGAATTCGGGTCGACCTTGTAGCCGATATCGGCGGCGCCCAGCGCTTGCAGCACCTGGTTGGCGTCCAGGCCGTTCATGCTGGTGTACAGCGGCCGATAGTCGGGCTGCTGGGTCCAGAGCACCACGGCGAAACCCAGGGCGACACTGGCGGCCAGGCCGATGAGCAGGCCCAGCTGGCGCAGCAGCGGCATGTCGGACAGGTTGTCGAGGAAGCTGAGACCCAGCAGGGGCTTCTTCGGCTTGTCCTCGGCCTCGGGCTTGGTGGTGGGGACGGGGGCGTTGGTAAGAGCGTCAGCCATGGTCTAGACCGTCCTCAAATCGACATTTGCATGATGTCTTGGTACGCCTGTACGAACTTGTTGCGCACCTGGGTCAAGGCCTGCACGGAAACGCTGGCCTTCTGCGAAGCGATCATGACTTGAGTGAGGTCGACGCCACCCTGCCCCAGCTCGAAGGACTTGGCCATCTCGCTGGCGGTCTGCTGGGTTTCGGCAACGGAGCCGACGGCCTTGCTGAGCATGTCGGCGAAGCTCGGACCCTGGACCTGTTCCGCGCCGGCAGCCGGAGCTACGACGGCTTTCGACCGGGCCATGGCTTCGGTCTGCATGGAACGCATTTCCAGCATCAACCGATTGAACTCGACACCTTGAACCATTTGCGCTGCTCCTCCGGCACGGGAAATTGACGCCGTACCCACTCGTGCCAGAGATAGAGCAATGCCTGTGCCAGAACTTTAAATTCCAGCAAAAACAAGGATTTGAGTGTTCGTCCAAGAAAACCGGTTAAAGTTCGACGGGAATCAGTCGACGGTCAGTTGGGCGCGATTGCGCTGCAGCAGCGCCTTGCCGATTCCCTTCACCTCGAGCAGCTCGTCCACCGACGCGAAGGCGCCATGGGTCTGGCGATGATCGACGATGGCCTGGGCCTTCACCGCGCCGATACCGCTCAGGCGCTGCAGTTCGGCGACATCGGCGTCATTGAGATTCAGGGGCGCCTGCGGGGTGCCGACGGCCGTCCTGGCCTGGGTACCGGTGGCGGGTTCACAGGCATCGGCCCAGGGACTGAACACCGCGAGAAAGACGACGAGCCAGACGAGTCTCATAGGGGAACCTCCTTGTTCCGCCGTGCAGGACCGAAAGCTTATCGCGCTCCGTCAGACTGTCAACTGACCAGCGATCCAGTGCGTTCCCGCTCGGTCTTCAGCGCCGCCAGGGTTTGCCGCACGCCTAGGCGCCAGTCGCTCGGAGCGATGCCGAATACGCTGCGCAGCGCGCTCGAATCCAGCATCGAATAGGCGGGTCGCTTGGCCAGGGTGGGGAATTCGGCGGAGGTGATCCCGGTGATGAGGGGCGCCCGCTCGAGCATGCCCACTTCCTGACCGGCATCGATGATGTAGCGGGCGAAGTCGCACCAGCTGAGTCCACTGTCGCCAGCATAGTGGTAGACCCCATAGCTCCCTTGCGCAGGCCGTGCCTGGGTCTGGGCGGCGATTTCGAGCAAGGCGTCGGCGATATGGCCGGCATAGGTGGGGCAACCCACCTGGTCGCTCACCACCCGGAGCTCGTCACGGTCGGCGGCCAGACGCAGCATGGTCTTGAGGAAGTTGTTGCAGTGCTCGCTGAATACCCAAGCCGTTCGCAGGATCACGGATCGCGGACACGCGGCCAGGATGCGATTCTCGCCTTCCAGCTTGGTCATCCCATAGACCCCGGCGGGACTCACCGGGTCGCTTTCCCGATAGGGCTGGCTGGCCGTCCCGTCGAACACGTAGTCGGTGGACAGGTGCAACAGCGTGACACCCGCCGCACCACAGGCCTGGGCAAGGACCGCGGGGCCTTCGATGTTGCCGCGAGCGGCGATCTCCGGCTCCTGCTCGGCCTTGTCGACCGCGGTATAGGCCGCCGCATTGATGACGACGTCCGGAGCGAACCGCTCCAGATGGCTGGTTACCGAACCTTCGTCAGCGATATCCAGAGTGGCACGTCCATGGGCCTCCCATGCCAGTTCTGAACGCTGAAGACGGTCGGTCAGACAACGCCCGACCTGACCGTTCGCTCCGGTAACCAGTATCTTCATCTATACAGCTCCGCCAATCGAAGTCCTTGTGCATCTTTGGCGGACAGGATGGGATCCGTTACCCGCCAATCGATATTCAGATCCGGATCATTCCAGATCAAAGACCCTTCATCAGAGGGATCGTAATAATCTGTGCACTTGTATTCAAAATCAGCGGTTTCAGACAGCACCACGAAGCCATGGGCTAGTCCCGGTGGTATCCAGAGCTGGCGCTTGTTCTCCTCCGAAAGGATCTCGGCCACCACGTTGCCGAAGGTGGGCGAACCGCGACGGATGTCGACGGCCACGTCCAGCACCTCGCCGCGCACCACCCGCACCAACTTGCCTTGCGGCTTGCTGCGCTGGAAATGCAGGCCACGCAGGACGTTGCGGGCGGAACGCGAATGGTTGTCCTGCACGAACGCCAGGGTGATCCCCGCCTGCTCGGCATAGCGCTCCGCCTGGAAGGATTCCAGGAAGAAGCCGCGGTCGTCACCGAAGACCTTGGGTTCGATCAGCTTGACGTCCGGGATCGCGGTGTCGAAGACCTGCATCAGTCCTGCTCCTTGCACAGACGCGCCAGGTACTGGCCATACCCGGTCTTGCTCAGGGCTTCGGCCTGCAGGGCCATCTGTTCGCAGGTGATCCAGCCTTTCTGGAAGGCGATCTCTTCGAGGCAGGCGACCTTCAGACCCTGACGCTTCTCGATGGTCTGCACGAAATGGCCGGCCTCGAGCAGGGCATCGTGGGTACCGGTGTCCAACCAGGCGAAACCACGGCCCAGCAGGGAAACGTTCAGGCTGCCGCGACGCAGGTACTCGTTGTTGACGTCGGTGATTTCCAGCTCGCCACGGGGCGAGGGCTTGATGTTGGCAGCGATGTCCAGCACGTCATTGTCGTAGAAATACAGACCGGTGACGGCATAGTTGGACTTCGGCTTCTTCGGCTTCTCTTCGATGCTCAGCGCCTTGCCCTGGTCGTCGAACTCCACCACGCCGAAACGCTCGGGATCGGCGACGTAGTAGCCGAAGACCGTGGCCCCCTTCTCCAGACTCGCCGCCTTGAGCAGCGTCTCGCTGAAGTGCTGGCCGTAGAAGATGTTGTCGCCCAGCACCAGGCAGACATTGTCATCGCCGACGAACTCGCGACCGATGACGAAGGCCTGGGCCAGACCGTCCGGGCTGGGCTGCTCGGCATAGCTCAGCTGCATGCCGAACTGGCTGCCATCGCCCAGCATGCGCTGGAAACCGGGCAGGTCGGCCGGGGTCGAGATCACCAGCACTTCCCGGATGCCGGCCAGCATCAGCACCGACAGCGGGTAGTAGATCATGGGTTTGTCGTAGATCGGCAGCGATTGCTTGGATACGCCCAGGGTAATGGGGTGCAACCGGGTACCGGAACCACCGGCCAGCAGGATTCCCTTGTATTTGCTCATGGCAATCGTCCTCTGAAAATTGACTGTCGCTGTCGGTCGAGCGCGTGGATCACGCGCCCGGGATCGAATCGTTAAACGGCTTCGCCGAGACGCTCGAGGCGGTAGGCACCGGAAAGCACCCGCTGCCACCACTCACGATTGTTCAGGTACCAGGTGACGGTTTTGCGCATGCCGGTCTCGAAGGTCTCTTCCGGCGTCCAGCCCAGCTCGCGCCCGATCTTGCTCGCGTCGATCGCGTATCTCATGTCGTGGCCGGGACGGTCCTTGACGAAGGTGATGAGATCGCGATAACGCTCGACGCCGGCCGGCTTCTCCGGTGCCAGCTCTTCGAGCAGATCGCAGATGGTCTCGACGACCTGCAGGTTGCGCTTCTCGTTGTGCCCGCCGATGTTGTAGGTCTCGCCGACCTCACCCTGGGTCACCACGGTATAGAGGGCACGCGCGTGGTCCTCGACGAACAGCCAGTCACGCACCTGGGAGCCGTCGCCATAGATCGGCAGCGGCTTGCCATGAATGGCATTGAGAATGACGTGGGGGATCAGCTTCTCGGGAAAGTGATAGGGGCCGTAGTTGTTCGAGCAGTTGGTCACCAGAACCGGCAGGCCGTAGGTCCGGCCCCAGGCACGCACCAGATGGTCGCTGCCGGCCTTGCTGGCCGAATAGGGCGAGCTCGGGGAATAGGGGGTGGTCTCGGTGAAGAGGTCATCGGTACCGTGCAGGTCGCCGTAGACCTCGTCGGTGGAAATGTGGTGGAAACGGAAGGCCGCCTTGGCCTCCGGCTCCAGCTCGTTCCAGTAGGCACGGGTGACTTCCAGGATCACGCCGGTACCGACGACGTTGGTCTGGATGAAGGCGGCAGGACCCTCGATGGAACGATCCACATGGGACTCGGCGGCCAGGTGCATCACCACGTCGGGCTGGAAGGCGGCGAACACCTTCTGCAGCGCGGCGAAATCACAGATGTCCACCTGGTGAAACTCATAACGCTCGGACGCCGCGACATCCGCCAGCGAGTCCACGTTACCGGCGTAGGTCAGCTTGTCGACGTTGGCGACCTTGCATGGGGTTTCGTTGATAAGAAAACGTACTACGGCGGAACCAATGAAACCCGCGCCACCCGTTACCAGTACCTTCATCCTGAATCCTGCCTATATCGATTTGTACATCATCCTGCCCGAAACGGCGGGTAGGACATCGGAGGACGGCGCAGCCATCCCTGGCTCGAGCCGCGGCCAACGCCGCGCGCCCAAAGACCTGAGTTAAACAGTGGCAGGAGGGGAAAGTTCAGCCCGACGACAAGGGGATGCCGCTTCTGTGCTCGGCTTCAAATACGGGACGCGAGAAAGCCTTCCAGGTCACTCGGTCGAGCGGTTGATATGCAACCAGTCGACGATATCCCCTTCCGGCGCGTAACCGGCGACGGTGTCGCGCAGCAATTGGCGCACCCGGACGTAGTCGCCGGCATCGACCGCCCGACTCAGCTCCACGAGCGCCGTCCGGAAGTCCTCCCAGGCGAGGAAATCCTCGCTGGCCCGCATGATCTTCGGGTGCGACGTGGGACTGACGTCGTCACCGATGAGCAATTCTTCGTAGAGCTTCTCGCCAGGTCGCAGGCCGGTGAACTCGATGGCCACGTCCCCATGGGGATTGCCGGGTGAGCGGACACTGA
Source organism: Pseudomonas oryzihabitans (assembly GCA_036946245.1). Lineage (GTDB taxonomy): Bacteria > Pseudomonadota > Gammaproteobacteria > Pseudomonadales > Pseudomonadaceae > Chryseomonas > Chryseomonas oryzihabitans_G. The sequence goes on along the minus strand of JAQIJM010000001.1, from coordinate 2,426,959 downwards.
GGCCCGAGAGCTTGATCATCTGCTCGGCCAGCTCGACGATACGCACCGGCTCGCCCATGTCCAGTACGAAGACGTCGCCTCCCTCGCCCATCGCCCCGGCCTGGATCACCAATTGCGCCGCCTCGGTGATGGTCATGAAGAAGCGCGTGATCTTGGGATGGGTGACGGTGACCGGCCCGCCCTTGCGGATCTGCGTGCGGAACAGCGGAATGACCGAGCCGGACGAGCCAAGGACGTTACCGAACCTGACCATGGTGAAACGGGTACGATTGACCTGGTGGATGCCATCGGCCTGGCCATGCAGCACGGGCGCCGCTTCACGACTGAGCGCCTGCAGCACCATCTCGGCCAGGCGCTTGGTGCTGCCCATGACATTGGTCGGCCGCACCGCCTTGTCGGTGGAAATCAACACGAAGCTGGTGACGCCGGCCTGAATGGCCGCCTGAGCGGCATTGAGCGTGCCCAGCACATTGTTGCCGAATCCCTCGGCGATGTTGTGCTCGACCATGGGGACATGCTTGTAGGCGGCGGCATGATAGAGGGTCGCCACCTTCCAATGGCGCATCACCTGCAGCAGCAGCGCCGCATTGCGAATCGACCCCAGGACGGGAACCAGAGTGATCGGCAGGGCTTCGCGCTGAACGTGGGCATCCAGCTCCCGGTGGATGCTGTAGAGATTGAATTCGGCGTGATCGAGCAGGATCAGTACCCGCGGCTTCTGACCGATGATCTGCCGGCACAACTCGGAGCCGATGGAGCCCCCCGCTCCCGTCACCATCACTACCTGCTGACTGATGCAGCGGGTGAACAGTTCGGGGCGAGGCGCCACCGGATCGCGCCCCAGCAGGTCGGCGATATCCACTTCCTGCAGGTCGTCGACCTGTACCTTGCCACACGCCAGATCGCTGATCCGCGGCACGGTACGGACATGCAGCGGATAGGGCTCCAGCAGCCCGAGGACTTCCCGGCGCCGGGCACGGGTAGCCGACGGGATGGCCAGGAGGATCTCCTCGGCCCCGGTCTCTTCCATCATCTGCCGGATGTGCTTGGGCGTGTAGACCTTGAGGCCGGCGATGATCCGATTGGCGATGCTCTTGTCGTCGTCGATGAAGGCGACCGGGCGCATCGCCCGCCCCATGCGCAGGGCCGCGATCAGCTGATTGCCCGCCGAACCGGCTCCATAGATGGCCACGCGGGGCAGCTCATCCGATTGCTTGATGAAAGGCACGGTGATGGCACGATACCAATCGCCCAGGAAATACTGACGTAACGCGAGACGCAGGCCGCCAATGAGGATCAGGCTGACGATCCAGTAGTTGAAGATCATCGAACGCGGAACGATCTCCGGCAGATCGCGATACCAATAGATGACCACCGACAACAACAGGGTCGACAGGGTCACGGCCTTGGCGATGGCGATCAGCGCATCGTTGCCCAGGTAGCGCATCACCGCGCGATACATGCCGAAGCGGATGAACAGCGGAATGGCGATGGCCGGAGCGGTGAGAAATAGCCAGGCGTGGCCGCTGAGGGGCTCGATCATCTGCGCGGACCCCAGGCGCAGGTAGAACGCGAGCCACAGAGAGACCCAGATCAACAACAGGTCGACCCCGACCTGGATGATTCGCTTGGTACGCCGGTTCAGCTTGACCAGATGGTCACGCAACATAGCAGTGTTCCTACTCCCTGAACCCGGTGGACGGCGCAGCCGCAACTGCCTCATCGGTCCCAGCATCGTATCGGAGGGCCAGGCCCAGCAAGGGCCCGTAGGCGAGCAATAGCCCCAGTATGGCACCTAAATGCCCGGTGCCTACCAGCAAAGCGATGGGCAGCAACCAGATGAGATTGATGCCGAGCACCGCCAGGGTCACGGTCCGGTGGCTTCGATGGCGCCGCGAAGCCCACTGATAGGCATGGGTCCGATGGGCCTCGTAGGGCTTCTTGCCGCGCAGCAGACGACGCAGCAGGGTCCAGGTGGCGTCGACGACGAAGACGCCCAGCAGGATCACCCAGGCCCAGAACAGCGACATCTCGACGAGGGCCGCCTGCAGCGACAGCATGCCCAACACCAGACCGAGAAAGCCGCTGCCGACGTCCCCCATGAAGATGCGGGCGGGCGGGAAGTTCCAGAGCAGGAACCCCAGGACGGCCGCGGCCAGCAGCAAGGGGGCCGCCAGCAACTGCGAATGTCCCACCAGGCCATAGAGCAGTGCCATGCCCAGACAGACGCTCAGCGCCTCGATCGCGGCGATACCGTCGATGCCGTCCATGAAATTGTAGAGATTCAATAGCCAGACCAGGTACAGGGCGCCGACGATCAGGATCACCGCGACGGGCAGGCCCAGCGTCTCCGCCAGGCGAACGGGTAGCACGGCGTAGCCACCGAGCCACAGCAACGCCAGGAAGGCTGCGGAGAAATGGCCGAGCAGCCGCCAACCCGCACCGACGTGCCGATGATCGTCGATGAAACCCAGCACCGCCACCAGTAGCCCGGCCGCCACCATCACTGCGCCAGTGGCAGCCTCCAGCCAGCCCAGCGCCCACAACCCCAGGCAGCCGAGCACGAACGCCACCACGAAGGCCAGACCGCCACCACGGGGGGTCGCTACCCGATGCGAGCTGCGCGCGTTGGGCTCGTCGAGCAGACCACCGGACAATGCATAGCGACGCAACGCCGCCGTCCCCAACCAACTGCCGCCGAGCGCCACGATGAGCAACAGCGTCAGCACCTCGCCGCCTCCGCTCGCCGGGCACCCAGCGCCCGCAGCGCGCTGCGGGCCGACACCGGGGGTTGCCATCCCAGCAGGGCCTTGGTGGGCCGAATATCGACCTGCAGCGAACCGCACAGCCGTTGCGCCACCTCAGCACGCCCCAGTAGACGGGCGACTCTGTCGAGCCAGACGGCGGGGATCGGGATCAACCTGGCCTTCCTGCCCAACCCATCGCCCAGCAGTTCGAGCAGTTCAGCGGTGGACAGATCCTCGTCGTCGCTGACCAGTAGCGTGGCTCCCGCCGCCTGAGGCGCAGAGATGCACAGGGTCAGCAGATCGACGAGGTTTTCCACGGCGACCAGGCTCCGCCGGTTGTGGCGCACTCCGCCGAGGGGCAAAGGTATGCCACGGGACAAGACAGCCAGCAGACGGGCGACATTGGCCTTCACGCCGACCCCATAGACCAGGGGCGGCCGGACGATGACCACTTCCAGCCCCGCCTCCCCCATGAGCGCCAGCAACTGCCCTTCGGCGGCAGCCTTGGAACGTGCGTAGGCATCGGTGGGGCCGGGAGGATCGTCCGCGCGAAAGGGTTGGCCAGGCAGCGTCCAGTCTCCGTTGACCTTGATGCTGCTGACGAAGATGAAGCGACGGACGCCAGCGGTAACGGCGTCCCGCGCCAGCTTCAGGGTTGCCACCCGATTCACCTCGTCGTAGCGCCTTTCGCTGAGAGCGTCTTGCTGCTCGCCCAGCTGATGCACCCTCGCGGCCAGATGGATGACGGTATCGACACCCGATAAGGCTGCCGACCAATCGGTATCCGCCGCCAGCTCGCGGCTCACGTAGGCCAGTCCACTGCGAGGCGCGGCAACGGTCTCCTGGCGCTGCGCAGCGACGACCGGGTAGCCCTTTTCAAGCAGATGCCTGACCAGGAAGGCTCCGACGAACCCTCCCGCTCCCGTCACCAGAATACTGCGTTCCATCGATGCCAAGCGTCCTTCCAGCAGCCAAATCGGCGCCCATGGTATGACATTGCTCGACGGGTACCTAGCGGTGGAAAAAGCACCGGCCAAAAAAAAGCCCACCAGGCAAGGCCTGGTGGGCCATGAAAACGTTTTGAATCAGAGCGTCTTGGCAGCGACGGGCGTGTCGACGCCATGCATCCGTACGGCCGGCTGAGCGACGTAGTGGCGCGAGAAGGTCTCGACACGCTGGGCGGGCTGCAGGAACAGCGCAACCAGCCAGCTACCGGCCAGGGCAGCTACCGCCAGGAAAGGATGTCCGAGTTGCATGCTGGTGAAGCAGGCGGCGATACCGATCCAGATGAAAAGATAGTGGCGCATGACAACTTCCTCACTCGGAGTGGACTACGAGGTCAACCAGGACCTTATGTGAGCGAAGTCTCATACAAAAAACGGAACCCGTCTACAAAAATATCAAAAAGACTTGACTTTTTTTGTAAACGTCAAAATACCGATACCAATCACCGTGAGAACGCTTTTTTGACGATTCGGCCTTTCGCGAAAAGAGCTTTTGAATCAATAGGTTGAGAACTGCTGAAAAGATAAGCCGATCCGGGCGCCGACTTTATGGCTCGAGTTCGTTCACGCGATCTCGCAGCTCCTTGCCGGGCTTGAAGTGCGGCACGAACTTGCCATCCAGCAGCACCGACTCCCCGGTCTTGGGATTGCGTCCGGTACGGGGCGCGCGGTAGTGCAGGGAAAAGCTACCGAACCCACGAATTTCGATACGATCACCGGTGGACAGCGCCTGGGCCATCTGCTCCAGCATGGTCTTGATCGCCAGCTCCACGTCCTTGGACGACAGCTGCCCCTGATAGGAAACGATGCGCTCGATCAACTCCGACTTGGTCATGGATTTTTCCTTCGTTATCAAGCGGCTAGATCACCTCCAAGGACTTTTAGCACGCTGGCCTATTTTTGAAAAGTCAAGCCGGCGGCTTAGGCCTCCACAACTTTTTACGGGTCGTGACCGCCCTGCCCGCTTTCTTCCGGACAAAAAAAAGCGACCCCGGAGGGTCGCCTTTTATTCGAGCTCGAACTTAGTTCTGGCTTTCCATCTGCGCCTTGATCAGGTCGCCGATGGTGGTGGGGCCAGCAGCAGGCTCTTGCTTGCTACGCAGGGAGCTCATGGCTTCCTTCTCGTCGTCGACGTCCTTGGACTTGACGGAGAGGCTGATCACGCGGCTCTTGCGGTCGATGCTGATGATCTTGGCTTCGACTTCGTCGCCTTCCTTCAGCACGTTACGGGCGTCTTCGACGCGGTCACGGCTGATTTCGGACGCCTTCAGGACGCCTTCGATCTCGTTGGCCAGGGTGATGACAGCGCCCTTGGCATCGACTTCCTTGACGGTACCGCGCACGATGGTGCCTTTCTCGTTCAGGGAGGCATAGTTGGAGAACGGATCGTCTTCCAGCTGCTTGATGCCCAGGGAGATGCGCTCGCGCTCCGGGTCGACCGACAGGATCACGGTGTCCAGCTCGTCACCCTTCTTGAAGCGACGCACGGCTTCTTCGCCGGTTTCGTTCCAGGAGATGTCGGACAGGTGTACCAGGCCGTCGATGCCGCCTTCCAGACCAATGAAGATACCGAAATCGGTGATCGACTTGATGGTGCCGGAGATGCGGTCGCCCTTGTTGAACTGACCCGAGAACTCTTCCCACGGGTTAGCGCGGCACTGCTTGATGCCCAGGGAGATACGACGACGCTCTTCGTCGATATCCAGGACCATGACTTCCACTTCGTCGCCGACCTGAACGACCTTGGACGGGTGGATGTTCTTGTTGGTCCAATCCATTTCGGACACGTGCACCAAGCCTTCCACGCCCTCTTCCAGCTCGGCGAAGCAGCCGTAGTCGGTGAGGTTGGTGACGCGCGCCTGAACGCGGGTGCCTTCCGGGTAGCGGGCCTTGATGGCGACCCACGGATCTTCGCCCAGCTGCTTCAGACCCAGGGAGACGCGGTTGCGCTCGCGGTCGAACTTCAGCACCTTGACGTCGATCTCGTCGCCGACGTTGACGATTTCCGACGGATGCTTGATGCGCTTCCAGGCCATGTCGGTGATGTGCAGCAGGCCGTCTACGCCGCCCAGGTCGACGAACGCACCGTAGTCGGTGAGGTTCTTGACGATACCCTTGACTTGCTGGCCTTCCTGCAGGGATTCCAGCAGGGCTTCGCGCTCGGCGCTGTTCTCGGCTTCCAGGACGCTACGACGGGAAACGACAACGTTGTTGCGCTTCTGGTCCAGCTTGATGACCTTGAACTCGAGTTCCTTGCCTTCCAGGTGGGTGGTGTCACGCACCGGACGGACATCGACCAGGGAGCCCGGCAGGAACGCGCGGATACCGCTGACGTCGACGGTGAAACCGCCCTTGACCTTGCCGTTGATGACGCCCTTGACCACTTCGTCGGCGCTGAACGCGGCTTCCAGGACCAGCCAGGACTCGGCGCGCTTGGCCTTTTCGCGAGACACTTTGGTTTCGCCGAAACCGTCTTCGACGGCATCCAGGGCTACGTGGACTTCGTCACCCACGTTGATGGTCAGCTCGCCTTGTTCGTTGTAGAACTGCTCGAGCGGAACCAGGCCTTCGGATTTCAGGCCGGTATCGACCACAACCCAGTCGCCATCGATCGACACCACGGTGCCGACGATGATGGCGCCCGGCTGCATGTCGAGGGATTTCAGACTTTCTTCAAAGAGTTCTGCGAAGCTTTCGCTCATGTTCATACCTGTTGTATGGATACCCGATGTATCCGGCTACCGCATGACCAGCCCATGCGGGGTGAGTGGTTACCATCCGGCTGCCGGGATGCGACTGGTTCCCGGCAGCTTTCACCGACGACCCGGATGAGTCTCGGCCTTCATCCCGCCAGGTCGCGCTCGGCGGCCAGGGTCAGGATGCGTTCCAATACCTGTTGTATGGAGAGATGCGTGGAATCCAGCTCGACGGCATCGTCGGCCGGCTTGAGCGGAGCAACGCTACGCTGACTATCGCGGGCGTCCCGCTCACGGATCTCTTCCAGGAGGGCAGGCAAGCTAACATTTTCGCCCTTCTGCTTCAACTGAAGATAACGCCTCTGTGCCCGTTCTTCGGCACCGGCGGTCAGAAAGATCTTCAGCTCGGCGTCCGGGAACACCACGGTGCCCATGTCGCGACCGTCGGCGACCAGGCCGGGAGCTTCGCGGAAGGCCTGCTGGCGCTGCAGCAGGGCATCGCGCACGGCCGGCAGGGTGGCGACCTGGGAGGCACCGGCGCCGACTTCCTCGGTCCGGATGACGTCGGTGACGTCCTCGCCTTCGAGGATGATGCGCTGGCCGTGTTCATGCCCGGCGAGGAACTGGACGTCCAGATGGGCCGCCAGCAGCTTGAGCGACTCCTCGTTGGTGTAGTCCACGCCATGATTGCGGGCAGCGAAGGCCAGCAGACGATAGAGCGCGCCGGAATCCAGCAGATTCCAGCCGAGCTGACGGGCGACCAGCGCCGCGAGGGTGCCCTTCCCCGAACCACCGGGGCCATCGAGGGTGATGACGGGTGCGGTACTGCTCATGAGTGCCCCTCCGTAATGGGATGATTGGCGGCGACCTGAGCGCCGGCCTGGGTGCGACTGGCGAGGATGCGCCCGAAATGTTCGCGCGCGCCGCGCGCATGGGTCAGCACCTCCATGAGGAACTGACCATCGCCGGCCTGGATGGCGCCACGCAGTTCGTCGAGATCGGCGCGGTAGGTGTCCAGCGCCTGCAGGACGGCTTCGCGGTTGGCGATGAAGATGTCGTGCCACATGGTCGGATCGCTACCGGCGATGCGGGTGAAGTCGCGGAAGCCGCCGGCGGCGTAGTGGAAGATCTCGCGGTTCTCGCTGCGCTTGGCCAGGGAGTCCACCAGATTGAAGGCCAGCAGATGCGGCAAATGGCTGGTGGCGGCGAGGACCTGATCGTGGTGCTCGACGGTCATGTGCTCGACATCGGCCCCGATCGCACGCCAGAGCCGATCGACCTTGTCCAGATCGGCCGGCAGGGTCTCTTCCAGCGGTGTGAGGATGACCTTGTGGCGATTGAACAGCGCCGCGTTGGCCGCCGTCACGCCGCTGCGTTCGGAGCCGGCGATGGGATGACCGGGCACGAAGCGCAGCGACTGGCCGGCGAAGGCCTGACGCGCGGCGCGCACCACGTTGCCCTTGGCGCTGCCGACGTCGGTGAGGATGGCGCCCTGCAGTGGCAGGGCCGCAAGCTCGGCCAGCACCCGCTCCATGGCGAGAATCGGCACGGCGAGCTGGATGACGTCGGCACCCGGGCAGGCCTCGACCAGCTCGGCGACGCAGCGGTCGACGACGCCCAGCTCGACCGCCAGCCGGCGGGTTTCCGGATCGCGATCGACCCCGACCACCTCACGGCAGAGACCGCTGGCACGGGCACCCTTGGCGAAGGAGCCACCGATCAGCCCCAGGCCGACGACGACGAGGCGTTCGATCAGGGGGGTGGCCACGTCAGCCACGACCCAGGACCTTGCCGAGCGCCGCCAGGAAACGGGCATTTTCCGCCTCGGTGCCGATGGAGACGCGCAGAAAGGTCGGCATGCCGTAACCGGCGACGGGACGGACGATGACGCCTTCCTGCAACAGTCCCTGGTTGATCGGCGCAGCATCGCGTCCCAGGTCGACGGCGATGAAATTGCCGCGCGATGGAATCCACTGCAGGTCCAGTTCGCGGAAACCGGCTTCCAGCTGGGCCATGCCGGCGTCGTTCAAGGCGCGGCTGCGCGCCAGGTAGTCACTGTCGGCCAGGGCGGCGCAGGCAGCGGCCTGGGCCAGGCTGTTGACGTTGAACGGCTGACGCACCCGGTTGAGCACATCGGCCACGGTCGGCGAGGAGAAGGCGTAGCCCACCCGCAGGGCGGCCAGGCCATAGGCCTTGGAAAAGGTCCGCGACACGATCAGGTTCGGGTACTGCGCGAGGAAGGCCAGGCCGTCCGGCAGTTCATCGCCCTCGGCGTATTCGATGTAGGCCTCGTCCAGCACCACCAGGACGTGCTCGGGCACGCGGGCGAGGAAGCGTGCCAGGGCCTCGCTGTCGAACCAGGTGCCGGTGGGGTTGTTGGGGTTGGCGACGAAGACCACCCGGGTGTCGGCATCGATGGCGGCGAGCATGGCCGCGAGGTCATGCCCATAGTCCTTGGCGGGGACGCTGCGGCCTTCGGCGCCGATCGCCAGGGTGACCAGCGGATAGACGGCGAAGGCATGCTCGCTGAACACGGCGTTGTAGCCGGGCGCCAGGTAGGCACGGGCGACCAGTTCGAGGATGTCGTTGGAGCCGTTGCCCAGGGTGATGCCGTTGGCGGCCACACCGAACCTCTGGCTCAGGGCCTGCTTGAGGTCGAAGCCGCCGCCATCGGGATAGCGGGTCAGCTCGGCCAGCTCGGCGCGGATGGCTTCGAGCGCCTTGGCACTGGGGCCGAGGGGGTTCTCGTTGCTGGCGAGCTTGACGATGCTCGCCGGTGCGATACCCAGTTCGCGGGCCAGTTCATCGACGGGCTTGCCGGGCACGTAGGGCGAGAGTTTCTGTACGCCGGGAAGGGCTTGTGCCAGGAAATCGCAGCTCATGGAGACCTCTTCAACTTGCGATGACGGCGGCCGTGGCCGCCGAAAATGGGCGCCATCTTAAAGCCAAGGCGGGTCGCGGACCAATCAAAGTTGCGCCGGCGCGACGGAAAGCCCCTAGCTGATGGCACTGTAGCGACCGGGCCGATGGTTGATCGCCAGGGTCAGATTGAGGATCACGGCACCGAGAACGGAGGTGAGAATGGCGCCCGGCGCGACGACGAACAGCGCCAGCAGGACGATCAGGCAGTCGATGCCCATCTGCACCTTGCCCGCCCGCCAGCCGTAGCGTTGCTGCAGATACAGCACGGCGATATTGATGCCGCCGAGACTGGCCTGGTGGCGGAACAGGATCAGCAGTCCCACGCCCATCAGCACGCCACCCACCACGGCGGCATACAGCGGTTGCAGGGCGCTGAAGGCGACGAAGTGCGGGGTCAACTCGGTGAGCAGCGACACCAGGGTCACCGCCGCCAGGGTGCGCAGGGTGAAGGCCCAACCCATGCGCCGCACGGCCAGCCAGTAGAACGGCAGATTGATGAGAAAGAACGCCTGACCGAAGGAGAGACGCGTGCCGTACTGGGCGAGAAAGGCCAGGCCCGCGGTACCGCCGGTGAGCAGGCCCGCGTGGCGATAGAGGTTGATCGCCAGGGCGATCATCAGGGTCGCGCTGAGCAAGGCCAGCACGTCTTCGAGCAGATTGTGCCGCTGGGGAGTCACGGAGGTCATGGGCCGTCCTGGCGCGAGAGAGAGGCCGACCCCGACGTCGGGGTCGGCCGGGAGGCGATCAGCCGAGTTCGGCCAACAGCTTCTCCCACTCCTTGGTTTCCTTCTTGGAAGGCGCGCCCAACAGTTCGACCGCCTGGCGCAGGCGGAAGCGGGTGAGGTCCGGACCGAGGATCTCCATGGCGTCGAGCACCGAGACCGAGCTGGCCTGGCCGGTGATGGCGGCGAACAGCAGCGGCATGACATCACGCAGCTTGAGTTGCTGGTGCTCGGCAACGGTCTGGATCACCGCGGTGATGCGCTCCTTGTCCCACGTCCGCAAGGCTTCGAGCTTCCACAACAGCAACTGCATGACCAGCCGCACCTGGTCGGCGGACAGCTTCTTGTGCTGGAACAGCGCCGGGTCCAGGTTGAGGGCGCCGCTGAAGAAGAAACCGGCCAGCGGGGCGATCTGGCTGAAGGTTTCGACCCGCTGTTGCACCAGCGGGGCGATCTTGAGCAGGTACTCGGGGTTGAGCGCCCACTGCTGCACCTCGGCGGCGAAGCGCTCGGGACTCAGCTCGCGCAGCCACTGGCCATTGAGCCAGGAGAGCTTCTCGACGTCGAAGATGGGGCCGCCCAGGGAGACGCGCTGGAGGTCGAAATGCTCGACCATCTCGTCCAGGGTGAATTTCTCGCGCTCGTCGGGCATGGACCAGCCCATGCGCCCGAGGTAGTTGAGCATGGCTTCGGGCAGGTAGCCCATGCGCTGGTAGAAGGTCACCGAGGTGGGATTCTTGCGCTTGGAGAGCTTGCTCTTGTCCGGGTTGCGCAGCAGCGGCATGTAGCAGAGCTGCGGCTGCTCCCAGCCGAAGTATTCGTAGAGCTTGATCAGCTTGGGCGCCGAGGGCAGCCACTCTTCACCACGCAGGACGTGGGTGATGCCCATCAGGTGGTCGTCGACCACGTTGGCGAGGAAATAGGTGGGCAGGCCGTCGGCCTTCATCAGCACCTGCATGTCCATGCGATCCCAGGGGATCTCGACATCGCCGCGCAGCAGGTCGGGGACGACGCAGACGCCCTCCTCCGGCACCTTCATGCGGATCACATAGGGCTGACCGGCGTCCAGGCGCTGCTGCACCTCTTCCTTCGACAGGCGCAGGCCGCGGCCGTCGTAGCGCGGGGTCTCGCCGCGCGCCTGCTGTTCGGCACGCATCTGGTCGAGTTCTTCGGGCGTGGCGAAGCAGTGGAAGGCATGGCCCTTCTCCACCAGCTCCCGGGCGTATTTCCAGTAGATCTCGCCGCGTTCGCTCTGCCGGTAGGGACCATGGGGGCCACCGACGTCCGGACCCTCGTCCCATTCGATGCCCAGCCAGCGCAGGGCGTCGTAGATCTGCTGCTCGGATTCGCGGGTCGAGCGGACCTGGTCGGTATCCTCGATGCGCAGGATGAACTGACCGCCGTGCTGACGGGCGAAGCAGAGGTTGAACAGGGCGATATAGGCGGTACCGACATGCGGGTCGCCAGTGGGCGACGGCGCGATGCGCGTGCGAACGGTGGTCATCGGCTTTCTCGAAAACGCGAAGGGACAAAGGCGGAATGGTAGCAGCGCCGGGGTCGACGCTGCCAGTTGGGCCCTAGCCTCAGACTTGCACGAGACGCTCGCGCAGCGCCTGGATCTCGTCGCGCAGCTGAGCGGCGGACTCGAACTGCAGGTCGCGCGCCAGTTGCAGCATCTTCTCTTCGAGCTGGCGGATGCGCTTGCCGATCTCGCTGGGAGAGCGCAGCTCGGCGGCGTACTCGCCCTGCTCTTCGGCCACCTTGGCTGCACGCCGCTTGCCCTTGGCACCCGGGGCTGCGGCGCCTTCCATGATGTCGCGGATGTCCTTCTTGATGCCCTGGGGCACGATGCCGTGTTCTTCGTTGAAGGCCAGCTGCTTGTTGCGGCGACGCTCGGTCTCGTCGATGGCGCGCTGCATGGAGCCGGTGATGCTGTCGGCGTAGAGGATGGCCTTGCCGTTGAGGTTGCGCGCCGCCCGGCCGATGGTCTGGATCAGCGAGCGCTCGGAACGCAGGAAGCCCTCCTTGTCGGCGTCGAGTACCGCCACCAGGGAGACCTCGGGCATGTCCAGACCTTCGCGCAGGAGGTTGATGCCCACCAGGACGTCGAAGGTGCCCAGGCGCAGGTCGCGGATGATCTCCACCCGCTCGACGGTATCGATGTCCGAGTGCAGGTAGCGCACCCGCACGTCGTGGTCGGCCAGGTAGTCGGTGAGGTCTTCGGCCATACGCTTGGTAAGGGTGGTGCAGAGCACCCGCTCCTCCTGGGCCACCCGCAGGCGGATCTCGGAGAGCAGATCGTCCACCTGGGTGGTGGCCGGGCGGATCTCGATCACCGGATCGACCAGGCCGGTGGGTCGTACCACCTGCTCGACCACGCGCCCGGCGTGTTCTTCCTCATAGGGCCCCGGGGTCGCCGAGACAAAGATGGTCTGGGGCGCACCGGCTTCCCACTCCTCGAACTTCAGTGGCCGGTTGTCCAGCGCCGAGGGCAGGCGGAAGCCGTATTCCACCAGGGTTTCCTTGCGCGAGCGGTCGCCCTTGAACATGGCGCCGATCTGCGGAACGGTGACGTGGGATTCGTCGATCACCAGCAGGGCGTTGCTCGGCAGGTAGTCGTAGAGAGTGGGCGGCGGCTCGCCCGGACCGCGACCGGACAGGTAGCGGCTGTAGTTCTCGATGCCGTTGCAATAGCCCAGCTCGAGGATCATCTCCAGGTCGAAGCGGGTGCGCTGCTCCAGGCGCTGGGCTTCGAGCAAGCGATTCTGGCTGCGCAGCCATTCCAGGCGCTCGGCCAGTTCCAGCTTGATGTTCTCGATGGCGCCCAGCAGGGTCTCGCGCGGCGTGGCGTAGTGGGTCTTGGGATAGAAGGTGAAGCGCGGCAGCTTGCGGATCACCTCGCCGGTCAGGGGATCGAAGGCCGACAGGCTTTCCACCTCGTCGTCGAACAGTTCGACGCGCACGGCTTCCAGATCCGATTCCGCCGGAAAGATGTCGATGACGTCGCCGCGCACCCGGAAGGTCGCCCGGGCGAACTCCATATCGTTGCGGCTGTATTGCAGCTCGGCCAGCCGGCGCAGGATGGTGCGCTGGTCGATACGATCACCGCGATCCAGGTGCAGCACCATCTTCAGGTAGGCCTCGGGACTGCCCAGGCCATAGATGGAGGACACCGAGGCGACGATGATGGCGTCCTTGCGCTCCAGCAGCGCCTTGGTGGCGGACAGGCGCATCTGCTCGATGTGGTCGTTGATGGACGAATCCTTCTCGATGAAGGTGTCCGACGAGGGCACATAGGCTTCCGGCTGGTAGTAGTCGTAGTAGGAGACGAAGTATTCCACCGAGTTGTTCGGGAAGAAGGCCTTGAATTCGCCGTAGAGCTGGGCGGCCAGGGTCTTGTTCGGCGCCAGCACCATGGTCGGGCGCTGCACCTGGGCGATGACGTTGGCGATGCTGAAGGTCTTGCCCGAGCCGGTCACGCCGAGCAGGGTCTGGTGCGACAGCCCTGCTTCCAGGCCTTCCACCATCTGGCGAATGGCTTCGGGCTGGTCGCCGGCCGGGGTGTAGCGGGTGGAGAGCTGGAATGCGGACATGGCTGCCTCAAGAGCGCGGAAATGCACGGACATCACCGCGCTGACGCCAGGTCAAGACGGTGTGGACGAGGAAAATGCTGGAACGTCCTAGGTGAGGTCGCAAGCGCCCTTTTGCAATCCGCCTACGCCGCCGCACGTCAGGAAAACTTCGACGGAGGTCGGGTCGCGAGGGCGCCTGCAGGGGGCTATACTTCCGCTTCCTGAGCGTTCCGCCCTTCCCTTCACCCCTCATTCGAGCCCCTGCCCCATGAGTTTGTTCTCCGCCGTCGAAATGGCACCCCGTGACCCCATCCTTGGCCTGAACGAGGCCTATAACGCCGATGCCCGTCCGCACAAGGTCAATCTGGGCGTGGGGGTCTATTACGACGAGCAGGGCCGCATCCCGCTGCTGCGCGCGGTGGCCGAGGCCGAGAAGCAACGCGTGGCCGCCCAGGCACCGCGGGGCTACCTGCCCATCGAGGGCATCGCCGCCTACGACCAGGCCGTGCAGCACCTGCTGTTCGGCGCCGAGTCGAGCCTGGTGCGGGAAGGCCGCGCCATTACCGTGCAGGCCGTCGGCGGCACCGGCGCGCTGAAGGTCGGTGCCGATTTCCTCAAGCGGCTGCTGCCGGATGCCGTGGTCGCCATCAGCGATCCGAGCTGGGAAAACCATCGCGCCCTGTTCGAAGGTGCCGGTTTCCCGGTGCAGACCTACCGCTACTACGACGCCGCCAGCAATGGCCTGAATCGCGACGGCTTCCTGGCCGATCTCCAGGCGTTGCCGGAGCGCTCGGTGGTGGTGCTGCACGCCTGCTGCCACAATCCCACCGGCGTGGATCTGCAACCGGCCGACTGGCAGGCCGTGCTGGACGTGGTCAAGGCGCGCAACCTGGTGCCTTTCCTCGACATCGCCTACCAGGGCTTTGGCGACGGCATCGAGGAAGACGCCCAGGCGGTACGCCTGTTCGCCGATTCCGGTCTGACCTTCCTGGTCTCCAGTTCCTTCTCCAAATCCTTCTCGCTGTATGGCGAGCGGGTCGGTGCCCTGACCCTGGTCAGCGAGAGCCGCGAGGAAAGCGCGCGAGTGCTGTCGCAGATCAAGCGCGTGATCCGTACCAACTATTCCAACCCGCCGACCCATGGCGCCACCATCGTTGCCACGGTGCTGAGCAACCCCGAGCTGCGCGCCCTATGGGAGGCCGAACTGGGCGAGATGCGCCAGCGCATCCGCAGCATGCGCAACGCCCTGGTGGAAGGCCTGGCCGCTGCCGGTGCCACCCGCGACTTCGCCTTCGTCAACGCCCAGCGCGGCATGTTCTCCTACTCGGGCCTCACCGCCGAGCAGGTGGAGCGGCTGAAGACCGATTTCGGCATCTACGCCGTGAGCACCGGTCGTATCTGTGTGGCGGCCCTGAACGGCCATAACCTTCAGCCGACCATCCAGGCGATCGCAGCGGTCCTCAAGGGCTGACGGCGACCTTTTCGGCGGCGCCTTCTCGCGGCGTCGCCGAGGGTTGACTTCCCGTTAGTTATCAGTAAGATGCGCTCCGTTGTTCCGCGATAGCTCAGTCGGTAGAGCAAATGACTGTTAATCATTGGGTCCCTGGTTCGAGTCCAGGTCGCGGAGCCAGAATCTGAAAAGCCCGTAGCGGGTGACCGCTACGGGCTTTTTGCTGTGGGTCGCCGAAGGCCATCGTCGAGAACGGTGACCCGCGCTCAGGCGGAGCGCCGTAGCCCGATCGGCAGGGGACAGCGATCCAGCAGTGTATGCAGATCCCACGGCTTGGGCAGGAACACGGCCTGAACGGTACAGGCCGGTCGCTCGTCGTGGTAGCCGGAGGTGATGACGATGGGCAAGCCTGCTTGCCAGCGGCGCGCCTGCAGCGCCAGGTCGATGCCACTGAGCACGCCGGGCATCCTGACGTCGGTGAAGAGCAGATCCAGCTGCGGTCGCTCGTCATGCAAGAAGCTGCAGGCTGCATCGGCGCTGTGGAAGGCGTACACCACGCAACCCCAGTCTTCGAACAGTTCCTGCAGCAGATCCAACAGGACAGGCTCATCTTCGGCGACCAGCACACGAGGGCGGTTCATGGGGGGCAGGTCCTGTCTCGATCAAGGCAGCTTTTCGACCGTGTCGGCGCTCCAGCCTTCCCGCCTGTACGACGAATAGACCGGTTTGTACAAGTAATGCCGCTCCGGAAGCGGTTTCCTGGGTGATTCGGCTGGCTGCGTTCAATAGTTGTACAAGTCAGAGCCGTCGAACCCGAGAAAGGCGCCTTTGGCCTTGCCACCGGCGCCAGCGGAGCTGGCGTTGCGTTAGACTCCGGCGGCCTTCTGTCTTGCGGGTTAGAGCCTTGAAGTCGTCGCCTAGCCGTGCCTGGATCAGCGATGTGAGCAGTGCGATCAGAGCCAGGAAGACGCTCGCCTATGGTTTGGCCATCCTGGCGTTCGCGCTGGCCCTGGCGGCCCGCTTCGCCCTGGTGGACGTGCTGGCCCAGGGCTTTCCCTATCTGACCTTCTTCCCGGCGGTCATCCTCACCGCCTTTTTTTGCGGCACCGGTGCCGGCACTCTCTGCGCCTTGCTCTCGGGACTGGCGGCCTGGTACTTCTTCATCCCCCCGGACTGGTCCTTCGTGATCAATGGCCAGGGCGTGCTGGCGCTAGCCTTCTACGTGATCATCGTCAGCGTGGACATCGCCCTGATCCACTACATGCACACGGCGGGCGCTCGCCTGCGCGCCGAGCAGCAGGTGATCCACGGCCTCTATCGCCAGCAGAACACCATGTTCCAGGAGCTGCAGCACCGGGTCGCCAACAACATCCAGTTCATCGCCTCGCTACTGATGCTGCAGCAACTCAAGCTGCCCGGCGACAGCGAAGCCTCCCGGGCACTGGAAGAAGCCCGTTCCCGCCTGGAGAGCATCTCGCGCATCCATCGCCGCCTGCACGATCCGGCCGACGCCGACCAGCCAGTGGCCCATCACCTGCATCTGCTGACCAGTGACCTGTTGGAGGCCACGGGGCTCAGCCAGGTCTCCTGCACCATCAGCGCCGAAACCCTGAGCTTCGATCTGTCGCGCCTCACCACCTTGTCGATGCTGGTCGCCGAGGTGGTGACCAACTCGCTAAAGCATGCCTTCGATGGCGACCAGCGCGGCCTGATCAGCATCAGCCTGCAGCGCAGGGATGACCAGCGGCTGCTGCTGCGCATCGCCGACAACGGCAGGGGCATGCCGCGGCACTTCAATCCCCGGACCAGCCAGCGCCTGGGCTTCAAGATCATCAACGGCCTGGCGGAGCAACTCGGAGGCGAGGCGCTCTACCGCAACGACAACGGCACGGTGATCGAGGTGGAGTTCGCCGCCTAGGGACGCCGCGCGGGAAGGCTCCCCGGCGGCCTAAAACCCTATACAATGCGCGGCTTTTCCCCTCTGGTGACTACCATGACCGCTCTACCGCCCTGCCCCCGCTGCGCTTCCGACTACACCTATGCGGACGGTGACCAGTTGATATGCCCGGAGTGCGCCCACGAGTGGACGCCCGGCGATACCGGCGGCGGCGAAGAGGCCAAGGTGGTCCGCGATGCCGTGGGCAACACCCTGCAGGATGGCGATAGCGTCAGCGTGATCAAGGACCTCAAGGTCAAGGGCTCGTCCCTGGTGGTCAAGGTCGGCACCAAGGTGAAGAACATCCGCCTGGTCGACGGCGATCACGACATCGATTGCAAGATCGACGGCATAGGTGCGATGAAGCTCAAATCCGAGTTCGTCAAGAAGGTCTGATCGTCGTGGCGGGGTGTTCCCTGGCGGAGCGATGGCCTACCCTTGGCGTCTTTCCCCCTGCCAAGGACTTTCCATGTCTCATCGGTTCCTCCGCCCGGCCCTGTTCCTCGCGCCCCTGCTGCTCGCCGGCCAGGCCTTCGCCCAGTCGGCGCCACCCGCGCAGCAGGAACCGCAGCCCTCGGTCACGGAAAAATACGGCGACTGGCAGGTGATCTGTCGCATCGCCCGTAACGGCGAGCGCTCCGCGCAGTTGTGCGCCCTCACCCAGCAGAAGGACAGCGCCAAGGGCCAGCGTATGCTGGTCACCGAATTGCGGCCCAATCGCGAAGGCGTGGATGGCATCCTGGTGCTGCCCTTCGGCGTGGCGGTGACCAAACCGATCTCGCTGCAAGTCGACAAGCGCAGCCCGGAGAGTCGTCCTTTCCACACCTGCATTCCCCAGGGCTGCGTGGTGCCGGTGGAGTTCCTCGGCGACGCCTTCAAGCAGCTGCAGCGTGGCAGTCGCCTGACCGTGACCACTCCGGTGGCCAATGGCGAGACCGCCAGCGAAAGCCTGTCGCTCAAGGGCTTTTCCAAGGCCTACGACCGCGCCAAGGAACTCACCAAGCCACTGTGATGGCTACTGCACCGGCAGGAAATTGATGAACAGCAGGCTCTGGGCATAGTTGACGCCGATGCGCCGGTAGCGTTCATCCAGCAGCTGGGCGAGCAGGTCCAGGCGGGCGACGATCTTGCCGAACTCGGTGGCGAAGCTGAGGTTGCTGCCCTCCTCCGAGATCTCGTTGGCGAACAGCAGGGGGGCGCCCTCGGCGTCCTTGCGCTGGCCGAGCAACCAGGTGGCCTTCTCGATGTTGCGCGCGGCGTTGTTGACGAAGCGCGCATCCACCACGTCCGTGATGTAGAACTCGGTGCGATTGCCGTGGGCGGCGATGATCATGCTGCCGATGGCGTAGATGAAGGCACCGACCCGGTCGCCGCGATAGTCGTCGCCCAGCACGTAGCTCAGGGCCGCTACGTCCTTGCGGCCGCCCAGCGCCGGTAGGCTGCGGCGTTGCTCGATGGCCGTGCGGATCTCACGTTCCGCGCTGGCGGCATCGGGTAGTCCGGTCTTCCTCCACTCGGCCGGATTGCGCAGGTAGAGCTTATTCATCAGGCGATAGAGGCTCTGCAGATTGGCCTGCATGGCGAGGGTGGCCATGCGGTCGGAGCTGGTCTGCAGGAATTCGCTGGGGCGGGTCTTGCCGAATTGCCGGGCGATGTCCTGGGCGGACTGACTGGTGCAACCGGTCAGGCTCGCGAGGAGACCAATCACACACCCGAGACGGGCGACGGCTGTGAAGGAAGGGGCAGGCATGGGGACATCGGCGGCTAAGGGCAGCCGAAGGGTAAAGCCTTCCCTGGCCGGCCTGCTGTGCGGCAGGCCAAGGAATGGACTATCGAAGATCAGCCGTTGCTGGGGAAAGCGAACTGCGAAGCTTCATGCGTCTCGCGCTGCGGCCAGCGCTGGGTGATGGTCTTGCGGCGGGTGTAGAAGCGTACGCCGTCGGGGCCGTAGGCATGGAGGTCGCCGAACAGCGAGCGTTTCCAGCCGCCGAAGCTGTGGTAGGCCACCGGCACCGGCAGGGGCACGTTGATGCCGACCATGCCCACTTCGATCTGGTCGGCGAACAGGCGCGCCGCTTCGCCGTCGCGGGTGAAGATGCAGGTGCCGTTGCCGTATTCGTGGGCATTGATCAGGGCGATGCTTTCTTCAAGGCTCTTGACCCGCACCACGCAGAGCACCGGACCAAAGATCTCTTCCTGGTAAATGCGCATCTCCGGGGTGACCTGGTCGAACAGGCAGCCGCCAAGGAAGAAGCCTTCCTCATGGTCGGCGACCTTGAGGCTGCGGCCATCCACCACCAGCTTGGCGCCCGCGGCGACGCCTTCGACGACGTAGCCGGTGACCTTGTCCAGGTGCGCGCCGGTGACCAGCGGCCCCATATCCAGGCCGCACTGGGTGCCCGGGCCGACCTTGAGCTTTTCGATCTCCGGTACCAGTCGCGCGATCAGGGCATCGGCGACCTGGTCACCGACGCAGACCGCCACCGAGATGGCCATGCAGCGTTCGCCGCAGGAGCCATAGGCGGCGCCCATCAGTGCATTGACGGTATTGCCGAGGTCGGCATCGGGCATGACCACCGCGTGGTTCTTGGCGCCGCCCAGGGCCTGGACGCGCTTGCCCTTGGCGGTGCCGCGGGCATAGATGTACTCGGCGATGGGGGTGGAGCCGACGAAGCTCAGCGCCTTGACCTCGGGGGCGTCGATCAGGCCGTCCACGGCTTCCTTGTCGCCATGCACCACGTTGAGCACGCCCTTGGGCAGCCCGGCTTCCTCGAACAGCTGGGCGATGGCCAGGGTGGAGCTGGGATCGCGCTCGCTGGGCTTGAGAATGAAGGTATTGCCGCAGGCGATGGCCAGCGGATACATCCACAGCGGCACCATGGCCGGGAAGTTGAAGGGGGTGATGCCGGCCACCACGCCCAGGGGCTGGAAGTCGGACCAGGTGTCGATGCTCGGACCGGCATTGCGGTTGTATTCGCCCTTGAGCAGCTCCGGCGCGGCGGTGGCGTATTCGACGTTCTCGATGCCACGGCGCAATTCGCCGGCGGCGTCTTCCAGGGTCTTGCCGTGCTCTTCGCTGATCAGCTGCACCAGGCGCGCTTCGTTGCTCTCCAGCAGCTGCTTGAAGCGGAACAGCACCTGGGCACGCTTGGCCGGCGGGGTGTTGCGCCAGGCCGGAAAGGCGGCCTGGGCGGCATCCAGGGCCTGCTGCAGCGTGGCGGCATCGGCCAGCGGAACTTCGCGGATCACCGCGCCGGTGGAGGGGTTGTAGACCGGGGCGTGACGGCTGCCACCGTCGACCAGTTGGCCGCCGATGAGATGTTGAATGATCATTGCTGCTTCTTTCCTGTTGGTGAGCTACGGCTGGCTTGACCAGCAGCCATTGTTTCGGTGGATTCCGCGTCTCAGGTCGGTCCTGGCCGGTCGGCATTCCGCTTGAGTTCTATTTCTATGAACACGACTTCTTCGGTACCGGCATTGACCACGTTGTGTTCCGTGCCCAGCAACCGGCTGTAGCTCTGCCCCGCCAGGAGCTGCGCTCGCCGTTCACCTTGGTCGGTTTCCAACAGCAGCTCTCCGGCGGTCAAGGGAACGACGACATAGTCCATGGCGTGTCTATGCCAACCGGTTTCCGCACCGGGCGCGAAGCGCCACTCGGTGACCCGTACCTGATCGTCATCGAGCTGAACGGTTGCAGTTGCGGAAATCCGCTCGCCCATCTCACGCCACTCCGTGCAACGCGTCGCCCACCGCAGCGAAGACGCGATCCAGGTCTTCGATCCTGGCGTTGAAGGTGGGCCCGAATTGCAGGGTGTCGCCGCCGAAGCGGACATAGAAGCCCGCCTTCCACAGGGCGATGCCCGCTTCGTAGGGGCGGATCACCGCATCGCCGTCGCGCGGGGCGAGTTGCAGGGCGCCGGCCAGGCCGCAGTTGCGGATGTCCACCACGTGCTTGGCGCCCTTGAGGCCATGCAGCGAGGCTTCGAACTTGGGCGCCAGCTCGGCCGCCTGTTGCACCAGGTTTTCCCGCTCCATCAGCTCCAGCGCGGCCAGGCCGGCGGCGCAGGCCACGGGGTGGGCCGAGTAGGTGTAGCCATGGGGAAATTCCACCAGGTGCTCGGGTGTGGCCTGGTTCATGAAGGTGTCGTAGATGGCGCTGCTGGCGATCACCGCGCCCAGGGGCACGGCGCCGTTGGTGACCTGCTTGGCCACGTTCATGAGGTCCGGGGTCACGCCGAAGAATTCGGCGCCGGTATGACGACCCATGCGGCCAAAGGCGGTGATGACCTCGTCGAAGATCAGCAGGATGTCGTGCTGGGTGCAGATCTCCCGCAGGCGCTGCAGATAGCCCACCGGCGGTACGATCACCCCGGCCGAACCGGACATGGGCTCGACGATGACGGCCGCGATGTTGGAGGCATCGTGCAGTTCGATCAGCTTGAGCAGCTCGTTGGCCAGTTCCACGCCGCCGGTCTCGGCCATGCCCTTGGTGAAGGCCATGCCAGGCTGCAGGGTGTGCGGCAGATGGTCGACGTCCATGAAGGAGCCGTACATTTTGCGGTTGCCGCCGATACCGCCCAGGCTGGTGCCGGCGATGTTGACGCCGTGGTAGCCACGGGCGCGGCCGATCAGCTTGGTCTTGGCCGGTTGGCCCTTGATGCGCCAGTAGGCGCGGGCCAGCTTGACCGAGGTGTCGGCGCTTTCCGAACCCGAGCCGGTGAAGAACACATGGTCGAGACCGGCCGGGGTCAGTTCGGTCATCTTTTCCGCCAATTGGAAGGACAGCGGATGGCCGTACTGGAAGCCCGGCGAGTAGTCGAGGGTGCCCAGCTGACGCGCCACGGCCTCCTGGATCTCCTTGCGCGAGTGCCCGGCGCCACAGGTCCAGAGCCCGGAGAGGCTGTCATAGATACGCCGGCCCTGGTCATCCGTCAGCCAGCTGCCTTCGGCGGCCACCACGATGCGCGGGTCCTTCTGGAAGGCGCGATTGGCGGTGAAGGGCATCCAGTGGGCGCGCAGGTTGAGCTGGGCGGCGACGGGCGGGGAAACGGTCAGCGGCTGGTTCATGACGGGGTCTCGGGCGGTGACGTTGAGCCTGTAGAGTGCGCCCGGACTTGCGTGAGTTAAATAGCCTTTTTCTTTCTCTCATATTCATAAAAACTCACCATGGTGTGGTCGGGGGTATCGGTGGACCGCTGGCGCAAACGCCAGCTGGGCGTTGCGACCAGATGGAAACGCCATCGCACGGAAGAAGCGGTTGCCAAAAGTGCCTCTTCACCGTCGACCGCCCTGGGAAACGGTTAGCCAAAGGCCCGCTCCAGAGCCCTTCCAGACTGCTTCGCAACATGACGAAACGAATAAATATGATTAGCAATCAATGACTTGGAAGAAAAACCTTAAGCTAGCCGCCCGCCGCTGCAGTCCCGTGGCGCCGAGGCCCCCTCGCCTCACCTCTCTTCCCGGCGCGTAGTCCTGCCGGGCGCGGTAGCCTGTCCGCCGTCTCTGCCGCGCACCCAACCTTTCCGCTTTCGCTACCCGTGCCCCTCCTCCGAGGCGAGCGCGTGGCCTGCCTATTCCTCGAGGAAATCTCCATGCTGATTCAGCTCAACTGGATCCGCGGCCTGGCGGCCGTTCTCATCGTTTTCCACCACATGACCGTGGGCAGCTACCGGACCACCGAACACCAGCAGATCGCCTTGAATCTGCTGTCGCTGGAAACCACCTGCATCTTCGTCGCCCTCTCCGGTTTCTTCTTTCGCTTGACCTCGGCAAGTACAGCTACCAGGTCTATCTGGGCAAGAAGCTGCAGAACGTCATCCTCCCTTATCTGCTGATCTCGATCCCCGCCGTGCTGCTCTATGTCTCCGGGCTCAAGCAGGAGCACGAGTGGATCGACATGAACGCCTTCCACGACTGGCCGCCCTTCGCCCAGACCGCCCTGCTGCTGGCCACCGGCGCCCACCTCGGCCCGCTGTGGTTCATTCCGGCGCTGGCGCTGATCTTCCTGCTCGCGCCGGTCCTGGAGTGGATCGTCAAGCGTGGCCTGCTGCCGGCGGCGACCATGGTCGGCCTGCTGTATTTCCTGGTGTCCGACCGTCCCGCCAACGATGCCGATCCGCTGCTGGCGGCGCTGCATTTCCTGCCGATCTACCTCTGCGGCATGCTGGCCTGCGAACAGCGCGAGCGCCTGCAACGACCCCAGGCGCGCTTCTGGTTGCTGGCGGCCCTGGTGGTGCTCAGCGGCGCGGCGGTGCTCGATAGCGCCTTCTACGGCCTGCAGAAACTGGCGCTGTGCCTGCTGCTGTTCGCCGTCTTCAGCCAGCAGGTCAAGACGCCGGAACGCGCCGACAGCCGCCTGGCCAGGGGCCTGGGGCTGCTCGGCGCCTACAGCTTCGCCATCTATTTCCTGCACGGCTATCTGGCGGGCGCCTACCGGGTGCTGGGGCGCCTGCTCGATGAGCAGAATTTCGCCCAGTACCTGGGCACCCGTCTGTGCCTGACGCTGATCACCCTGCTCTGCTGCATCGCCGCGGTCCGGCTGGTCAAGCAGGTCACCCGGCAGCGCAGCCGGGTGCTGATCGGCGCCTGACGCCGGTCGCTGGCGCCGCTGTCGGCGGCGCCTTATGCTGTCCCGCATTTGCGGTGGCAGCCATGAAGACGACGCGCAAGGCCCTGCTCGCCCAGGTCGGCGATTTCGAGATCCGCCTGCTGCGGCTGTTCAAGACGGTGGTGGAATGCGGCAGTTTCACCGCCGCCGAAGGCCGGCTGGGCATCACCCGCTCGGCCATCAGCCTGCACATGAACGATCTGGAAAAACGCCTGGGCATGCGCCTCTGCCAGCGCGGGCGCGCCGGTTTTTCCCTGACCGACGAAGGCCGCGAGGTGCTCAAGGCGAGCCAGTCGCTGTTCGCCGCCCTGGAAGGCTTTCGCAGCGAGGTCAACCAGCTGCACCAGCACCTGCGCGGCGAGCTGAACCTGGGCATCATCAACAACCTGGTGACCCAGCCGCGCATGCGCATCACCCATGCCCTGGCCGCCCTCAAGCGCGCCGCGCCGGGGGTGGTGGTCAACATCGGCATGACCCTGCCCGGCGAGATCGAGACCGGCGTGCTGGACGGCCATCTGCACCTGGGCGTGCTGCCGTTGATCAATGCCCTGGCCGGCCTGGATTACCTGCCGCTCTACGAAGAACGCGCCCTGCTCTATTGCAGCCGGGCCCATCCACTGTTCGCCGTGGCCGACACCGAGCTGGACGAGGGCGTGCTGGCGGTGCAGGACGCCGTCGGCCCCAACCATCTGCTCAACCAGGACGGCCACGAGCGCCATGCCGCGCTGAATTGCACCGCCCGCGCCTCGGATCGCGAGGGTGTGGCCTTCCTGATCCTCACCGGTTGCTACATCGGCTACCTACCCGACCACGTCGCCCAGCCCTGGGTGGTGCAGGGCCAGTTGCGCGCACTCAATCCCGAACGCTTCCATTTCGACACCACCCTGGCCGCTGTCACCCGCAAGGGTCGGCGGCCGAATCTGGTGCTGGAGCGCTTTCTCGAAGCCCTGGCCGAAACGGTCTAGTTGGCGCTGCGGGTCGGGCGGACGACGATCTCGTTGACGTCCACGTCTTCCGGCTGCTCGATGGCGTAGCGCACCGCGCGGCCGATGGCATCGGGTTGCAGGGCGATGGCGCGGTAGCTGTCCATCATCGCCTGGGCGGCCGGATCGGTGATGGTGGAAGCCAATTCACTTTCCACCACGCCCGGGTGGATGCAGGTGACCCGCAGATCATCGTGCTCCTGCCGCAATCCCTCGGAGATCGCCCGCACCGCATGTTTGGTGGCGCAATAGACCGCCGCCGTGGGCACCACCGACAGGGCGCCGATGGAGCCCAGGCTGATGACGTGGCCGGCGCCGCGGGCGGTGAATTCCGGCAGTACCGCGGCGATGCCGTTGAGCACGCCCTTGATGTTGACGTCGACCATCTGCATCCACTCTTCGGTCTTGAGCGACGCCAGGGGCGACAGCGGCATGACGCCAGCGTTGTTGACGATGACGTCCACTCGGCCCCAGCGCTCGCGGGCGGCCTGGGCGAAGGCGGCTACGTCGGCGCCGTTGGTGACGTCCAGTCGGCGGCAGGCCGCCTCGCCGCCCGCGGCGTTGATCTCTGCCGCCAGGGCTTCCAGCCGTTCGCTGCGACGGGCGCCGAGCAGCAGCTTGCAGCCGGCCGCGCCAAGTTCGCGCGCGATGCCCGCGCCTATGCCACTGGACGCGCCGGTGATGAGTACGACCTTGTCGATAGCCATGAGATGTTCCTCTTGCAGGGTTGGGGATCACTGAGCGGTATAGCCGCCGTCCACCAGCACCTCGGCGCCGGTGATGAAGCTCGCCGCGGGTGAGACGAGAAAGCCGATGACCTCGGCCACCTCCTCCGGTTGGCCGATGCGACCGAGCGGATGCGCGGGGCCGTAGCTGCGCAGCAGCGCCCGGCCGTCGTCGGCCACGCCGTCCAGGATGTCGGTGTCGATTACCCCGGGCAGTACGGCATTGGCGCGAATGCCGTGACGTCCCTGCTCCACCGCGACCACGCGCATGAGCTGGGCGGCGGCCGCCTTGGACGCGGCATAGGCGGCCTGGGTGGCGAAGCCGACCCGAGCCGATACCGAAGACACCGCGACCATGGCGCCCCCACCGGCCTCGCGCATGGGGGCCAGGGCCGCGCGGGCAGCGAGAAAGACACCCCGAGCGTTGCCTTGCTGGATACGCTCGTAGTCGGCAAGTTCGGTGGTATCCAGGGGCTGATTGAGGGTACGACCGGCATTCGCGACCAGGATGTCGAGGCGACCGAACCGTGCCAGGGCCGCCGACACAGACTGCTCGGCGAAGGTCTCGTCGGCGACGTCACCGGCCAGCGCCAGGACGTCGTCGTCAGCCAGTTGCAGTACAGACTCGGACAGATCGCTGGCAACGATGCAGGCGCCGCGACTGCGCAGCAGCTCTGCGGTGGCAAGGCCGATGCCGCGGGCGGCCCCGGTGACCAGCGCGACCTTGCCGGAGAGATCGTAGGACGTTGCGAAAGGACTCATGACGGCCTCCTGGGGATGGCGATAAGACTTGCCACCACCTTAGCGAGGAGCCATTGTCGTGATAACTCCCCCTACCCTGACCGCCATGGTTAGCCGGACTTACCAATGCCTACCGATCTGAATCTGCTCAAGGTCTTCACCGTGGTGGCCACGGCCGATAACTTTCGCGTGGCGGCCGATCGCCTGGGCGTCAGTCGCTCCGCGGTCAGCCAAGCCATTCGCCGTCTGGAAGACGAGTTGGGCAGTTCGCTGGTGCAGCGCACGACCCGCAGCGTGCGCCTGACCGAGGCTGGCGAGCGTCTGCACCGCCAGGTCAGCGGTCCCTTGAGCGGCTTGCTCGGCGCTTTGGAAGACGCCAGCGTCGAAGGACCACCGCGTGGCCTGTTGCGGGTCGCGGTCACCTCCATCGCCGAGCGCTTTCTCGATGGGCCGCTGCTGGCGCGTTTCGTCGAGGCCTATCCCGAGGTGACCCTCGATATCACCGTCACCGACGAGGAATTCGATATCGTCGAACGCGGCTTCGATGCCGGGGTACGGCTGGGTGAGGTGATCGAGCAGGACATGGTCGCCATCCCGGTGACCGGCCCGCAGCGCGAGGTGGCAGTGGCGACCCCGGCTTACTTCGCCCAGCACGGACGACCAACCCACCCCCGTGAGCTGGCCGAGCATCGCTGCATCGGCTGGCGTCCGGCTCCGGAGGTAGCGCCCTGGCGCTGGGAATTCAGCGAGAACGGCAGAGCCTTCGACGTGGCCGTCTCGCCGCGGATCACCACCAACGACATGCTGCTGATGATCCGCACGGCGCTGGCCGGCGGCGGCATCACCTTCGGCATGGAGGACACCTTCCGACCCTATCTGGCGCGGGGCGAGCTGGAACAAGTGTTGGGGGACTATCTGCCGCCCTTTCCGGGGTTCTATCTCTACTATCCGAGTCGGCACAACCTGGCGCCGAAGCTGAGGGCGCTGGTGGAGCTGGTACGGGGGTATCGGGAGGAGAACGAGAGATAGAGCGGGGTTTGGGCTACCCTCACCCCAGCCCTCTCCCGGAGGGAGAGGGGGCGCCCGCCTGATACCGCGTAGCGTGGAAAACGGCGCAGCCTTTTCCACCTGGCGCGAGGGCAGCCTGTTACGGGGGTATCGGGAGGAGAACGAGAGATAGAGCGGAGTTTGGGCTACCCTCACCCCAGCCCTCTCCCGGAGGGAGAGGGGGCGCCCGCCTGATACCGCGTAGCGTGGAAAACGGCGCAGCCTTTTCCACCTGACGCGAGGGCAGACCCTGTTACGGGGGTATCGGGAGGAGAACGAGAGATAGAGCGGGGTTTGGGCTATCCTCACCCCAGCCCTCTCCCGGAGGGAGAGGGCGCACAGGCGGACTTCGCGTAGTGTGGAAAACGGCGCAGCCTTTTCCACCTGGCGCGATGGTAGATCCTGTAGGGCTTGGGCGATGGGGCCGCCGCAGCCCTACCTCACCAACCCGCCATCAGCTACCCAGAATCCACCGGTCGATGGCCTGGGCCAAGCCATCTTCCTGGTTGCTGGCGGTCACCCGGTCAGCCGCCTCCCGTACCGCCATACCTGCCTGCCCCATGGCGATGGCCAGGCCCGCCTGACGGAACATGGGGACGTCGTTGCTGCCGTCACCAATGGCCGCGGTGCGCGCCACGGGTACGCCCGCGGCCTGGGCCAGTTCGATCAATGCATCGCCCTTGTTGGCCTTGGGGTGGGTGATGTCCAGGTAGTAGAGCTGGGAGCGCAGCACCGTGGCGCCCTCCCCCAGCCGCTCGCCCAACTCACCCTCCAGGGCTTCGAGGCCGGCGTGATCGCTGCCGGCGGCGACGATCTTGTCGACGCGATCCAGGTAGGGTTCGAAGGAGTCCACCACGGTGGGGCCATAACCCAGTGCCCGGGTCTCGCGGGGGACATAGGGCCCCTCCCCGTCGCGCGTCAGCCAGAGATCGTCGGCGAACAGCCAAACCTCGAAGGCCTCGCGCTCCAGTCGCTCCAGCACCTGGCGCGTCACCTGCTCGGCCAGGCGGTGGGCGCGGATCAGGGTGCCGTCCGCCTCTACCAGATTGCCGCCGTTGAAGCCGGCTACCGCCTGCTGGATACCGAGTTGCCGCACCAGCGGCAGCAGCGCCCGCGGTGGACGGCTACTGACCAGGGTGATGGCCTTGCCGGCGGCCTGCAGTCGCTCGACGGCGGCGATCACTGCCTCGCTTAGGCTCTTGTCGTCACGCACGAGGGTGCCGTCGATGTCCGACACCAGCAGATCGATGGGGATCAGGTCAGCGGATGCCATGAGCGGCCGTCCTTCTTCAGCAGTGCATCGGCACCGACGGGACCGGCGCTGCCCGCGGCATAGCTTTCCACGGCGCCGCCCTGTTGCCAGGCGTCGAGGAAGGGTTGCACGGCGCGCCAGCCGTTCTCGATGTTGTCGGCGCGCTGGAACAGGGTCTGGTCGCCGATCAGGGAGTCGTAGATCAGGGTTTCGTAGCCGGTGGAGGGCTGCATCTCGAAGAAGTCACTGTAGGCGAAGCCCATGCGGATGTTTTCCAGCTCCACCAACGGGCCCGGGCGCTTGGCGTGGAAGTCGAACCACATGCCTTCGTCGGGCTGGATCTGGATGATCAGGTAGTTGGGCCTCATCCGGTCGATCTTGGTATCGCGGAACTGAGCATAGGGGGCGTGCTTGAAGCAGATGGCGATCTCGGTGTCGCGGGCGGTCAGGCGCTTGCCGGTGCGCAGGTAAAAGGGCACCCCGGCCCAGCGCCAGTTATCGACGAACAACTTGAGCGCCACGTAGGTTTCGGTCTGGCTGTCGGGATCGACCCGCTCCTCCTCGCGATAGCCCGGCACCGGCTTGCCATTCAGGGTGCCGGCGGCGTACTGGCCGCGTACCGAATTGGCCAGGGCTTCCTCGGTGGTCTGGGGACGGATGGCGCCGACCACCTTGGCCTTCTCGTCGCGCACGGAGGTGGCGTTGAAGGACGCCGGCGGCTCCATGGCGACCATGGCCAGCAGCTGGAAGAGGTGGTTGGGCACCATGTCCCTCAGGGTGCCGGTCTTCTCGTAGAAGTCACCGCGGGATTCGACGCCCACGGTCTCCGCCGCGGTGATCTGCACGTGGTCGATGTAGTGGTTGTTCCAGAACGACTCGAACAGGGCGTTGGAGAACCGGCTGACCAGGATGTTCTGCACCGTCTCCTTGCCCAGGTAGTGGTCGATCCGATAGATCTGCTTTTCGTCCATGTTCGCCAGCAGGCGCTGGTTCAGCGCCTGGGCACTGGCGAGATCGGCGCCGAAGGGCTTTTCCACCACCAGCCGGCGGTAGGCGTCTTCACCCTCTTCCAGCAGCCCGGCCTTGCCCAGGCGCTCGGCGACGTCGCAAAAGAAGCGTGCGGCGGTGGCCAGATAGAAGACGGCGTTGTTGGTGTCGGCCTGGGCGATGCGCTCGCCTACCGCCTGGTAGGTGGCGTCTTCGAGGAAGTCGCCCTGCAGGTAGCGGATGCGCCCGCGCAGCTGGCCCCACAGATCGGCATCCAGCGCTTCGTCCCGGGACTTGCCCTTGGCTTCGGCCTGGTCGCGGATGAAGGCTTCCAGCCGGTCGGCGAAGCCCTCGTCGGTGTTGGGATTGTGATCGACGCCGATGATCTGGGTGCGGTCGTCGAGCAGCCCATCACGCAACAGGTTGTACAGCGAGGGGATCAGCAGTCGCTTGACCAGGTCGCCGTTGGCGCCGAACAGAAAGAGCGTGGCCGGTGGTGCGGCGGGCGCCTTGGTGCAGGAGCGGCGCTCCTGGGCGGCGGTGCTGGGGGTGACGGCAGGAGATTCGGTCATGACAGGGCCTTGGCCACGAGGGCGGCTGGTGCCGTCCCCCGGGGACGCGGCCCGTGGCCGCTCCACAGGGGAACGGCCGGGATTTTACTGCGGGATTTCGACGTGGCCGCCGAAGCCGAAACGCATGGCCGACAGCAGCTTGTCGGCGTAGGTGGCTTGCTGGCGGGAACGGAAACGCGCATAGAGGGCGGCGGACAGGACGTTGACCGGTACCGCTTCCTCGATGGCCGCTTCGATGGTCCAGCGACCTTCGCCACTGTCGGCCACGGAGCCGGAGAATTTCTCCAGGGCGACGTCGCCGGCCAGGGCCTGGGCGGTCAGGTCCAGCAGCCAGGAGGAGACCACACTGCCACGGCGCCAGACCTCAGCGATGTCGGCCAGGTCCAGGTCGAAACGCTCGTCTTCCGGCAGCTTGTCGCTGTTCTTCATCTTGAGGATGTCGAAGCCTTCGGCGTAGGCCTGCATCAGGCCGTACTCGATGCCGTTGTGCACCATCTTGACGAAATGACCGGAGCCAGCCGGACCGGTGAAGATGAAGCCGCGCTCTGCGCGCTCGTCCGGGGCGTTGCGGCCCTTGGTGCGTTCGATGCTGCCGTAGCCGGGGGCGAGGGCCTCGAAGATGGGCTCCAGACGCTCGACCGCCTCGGTCTTGCCGCCGATCATCATGCAGTAGCCGCGCTCCAGGCCCCAGACACCACCGGAGGTACCGACGTCGACGTAGTCGATGCCCTTCTCGGCCAGGGTCTTGGCGCGGCGGATGTCGTCCTTGTAGTAGGTGTTGCCGCCGTCGATGATGACGTCACCGGGAGCCAGGCGGTCGGCCAGCTCGGCGATGGTCTGCTCGGTCGGCTCGCCGGCGGGCAGCATGACCCAGATGGCGCGGGGCTGCGCCAGGGCCGCGATGACGCCATCCAGGCCGTCGGTGGCGATGGCGCCTTCCTGGCCGAGGCCGGCCACGGTTTCGGCACTGCGGTCGTAGACCGCGACTTCATGGCCATGCTTCATCAAACGCCGTGCGATGTTGCCGCCCATGCGGCCCAGTCCGATGATTCCCAATTGCATGCTGATGACTCCTTGAGGTCAGGCGACCGCCGCCTCGACCAGTTCGACGATTTGTTGCAGGCCGGCGTCGATGTCGCCGCCCTTGATATGCACGCGCAGGTAGCGCCGTCCCCGTTCGGCCAGCACCTCGAGATCGCCTTTGGCCTGGGCGGCCTCGACGACACCAAAGCTCAGACTCCGCCCTGGAATCTCCAGATCGTTCTGGGCATCGGCGGTGATCTGGATGAACACACCCGAGTTGGGACCGCCCTTGTAGGCCTGCCCGGTGGAGTGCAGGAAGCGGGGGCCGAAGCCGCCGACGGTCGCTACGCGCTTGCTGTCGCGAATGCTATCACGCATGGCGCCCAAGGCCTCCCCGTGCGCGGCGTTGCGCTCGAGATAGGCCAGCACCGCCAGGTAGTCGCCGGGCTGCAGTCGCGCCAGATGCGCCTTGATCGCTGCCCGGGCGGTGTCCTGCCCGCGCAGATCGGCATCGCCGAACAACGCCAGGTCGCCCTCCTCCAGCAGCGGCTCTTCGCCGGCCAACCGGCCTTCGCGCTCGTAACCCTCGGTGAGGGCCCGGGTCTTGACCTTGCTGGCCTCGACGTCGGGTTGGTCGAACGGATTGATGCCAATGACGGCACCGGCTACCTCGGTGGCCACCTCCCAGCGGAAGAACTCCTGACCGATCAGCTCGGCGCGGGCGAGGCGGATGTCCACCACCGGATGCCCGGCCGCGGCCAGGGCCTGCAGGCGACGGTCGCGCTCGGCGTCTTCCTCAC
The DNA here is from genome assembly GCA_036946245.1 of Pseudomonas oryzihabitans. Classification (GTDB taxonomy): domain Bacteria; phylum Pseudomonadota; class Gammaproteobacteria; order Pseudomonadales; family Pseudomonadaceae; genus Chryseomonas; species Chryseomonas oryzihabitans_G. The sequence goes on along the minus strand of JAQIJM010000001.1, from coordinate 2,395,173 downwards.
CCGCCAGTACCAGGCTGACGAACACGCGATCTTCGCCATAGACGGCGGGGTTCCCGAGCGGCTCCAGGTCCACCGGGATGATGCCCTTGCCCTGCTTGCCGGTACTCTCGGCCAGCAGCTGCTCCAGCCAAGCCCCGAGACTGGCGACCCCAGGCGAGGCGATCAGGGTGACCTTGTCGCGTCCGGCGCGAACGGCCTCACCCAGTACCACGCCCAGGCGGATGCCCGGATTGATCGCCGGAGGCGCACTGGGGCTGCAGGCCAGCACCATGGGCTGGGTCAACTGGAAGAAGTCGGCCACCGAGTGCCCAAGCAGCGCCAGGGGCACCATGCCGAATACCGACAGCACCGAATAGCGGCCGCCGATATGGGGATCGCCCTGGAAGATGGCGCGGTAACCCTCGGCCGTGGCACTGGCTTCGAGCTTGGAGCCGGGATCGGTAATGGCGACGAAGCGCCGCTGCACCTCGTCTGCGCCCAACGCCCGTTCGACGGCCTGGTGGAAATAGGCGCGCAGGATTTCCGGTTCCAGGGTCGAGCCGGATTTGCTGGAAACCAGAAATAGCGTCCTGGCAAGATCCAGTTGCTCTTCCAAGGCGGTAATTTGCGCCGGATCGGTAGAGTCGAGCACCTTGAGGGTCAGGCCGGTTGCCGTAGTTCCCAGGGTATTGGCCAAGACTTCCGGCCCCAGACTGGAACCGCCCATGCCCAGCAGCACCACCGTGTCCAGCCCTTCCCGGCGTACCGTTTCGACCAAGGTCGCCAGCGCCTCGGGATCGGCCCGACGGCCCTGGGCAGCGGCGAGCCAGCCGACCCACTGATCCTCGTCGCGGCCGGTCCAAAGCGAGGCATCACCCTGCCACAGGCGGCGCGACCAACCTTCACGCCGCGCCTCGTCGAGTCGAGTCTCGACGGCCTCGTTCAACGTGCGTGGCAGACGATAATCCACGCCATTCAAGCGCTCGCCGAGGAAATCGAGGCGCTTCTGGCCGACCGCGCCGAGCAGCGCATCGGCGGCATCCTCGAATTGGCGAGCACCATCCTTCACCAGCCGCCTGGCCACGCCATCCAGATCCAGCTCGAAACGCGCCGAGGCGTCCATCACCCGCTGGGCCGCTTCGATGTCGGTGCCCAGCATGGGAGCTACCGTGCCATGATCGCGGAAGGCATCCATGGTCTTGGGGGGCATGGTGTTGACGGTATCCGGCCCGATCAATTGATCCACGTACAGCGTATCGGGATAGGCCGGGTCCTTCGAACCGGTGGAGGCCCACAGCAGGCGCTGCGGACGGGCACCCTCGGCTTCCAGCACCTTCCAGCGCGGCGACTGGATCAACCGTCGATAGTCCTGGTAGGCGAGCTTGGCATTGGCGATGGCGACCTTGCCACGCAGCTCGCTCAGCTCGGCTTCCGCACCCTTGCGCTCGTCGATCAGCTTGTCCAGCACGCCGTCGACCCGGCTGATGAAGAAACTGGCGACGCTGGCGAGACGGGAGATGTCTTCACCACGATGCAACCGCGCTTCCAGACCGGCGATGTAGGCTTCCGCCACCGCCATGTAGGCATTGCGATCGAACAGCAGGGTCACGTTGACGTTGATCCCCTCCTCGATCAGCGTACGGATGGCCACGGCCCCTTCCGGCGTTCCCGGCACCTTGACCATCAGGTTGGGCCGATCCACCGCCTGCCAGAGCCGGCGCGCCTCTTCCAGGGTGGCACGGGTATCCAGGGCCAGATAGGGCGACACTTCCAGGCTGACGTAGCCGTCACGGGCGTCGAGCCGGTCGTAGACCGGTCGGAGGATGTCTGCCGCCCGCTGGATGTCTTCGATGGCCAGGTGTTCGTAGACGTCCACCGGCTCGGCATCGGCCTTTTCCAGAAAGGCTTCGAGGCTGGCATCGTAATCGCTGCCGTGGCCCATGGCCTTCTCGAAGATCGAGGGGTTGGAGGTGACGCCGGTCAGGCCGTCTCGCTCGATCAGCTTCTGCAATTCACCCTTGGCGAGGAATTCACGGCTGACGAAGTCGAGCCAGACCGCCTGGCCCTGCTCCGTCAACTGCTTGAGTGGATTGCTCATTGGGCGCTCCCCTGGCGTTGCGCCTGCTCCTTGGCCAGCTTGACCACGTTCTCCACGGTGTAGCCGTATTTGGCTTGCAGCTTGCCGATCGGGGCGGAGGCGCCAAAGGTGCTCATGGTCACCGAGGCGCCCTTGCGACCGATGTAGCGCTCCCAGCCCAAGGGACCCGCCTGCTCGATGGCGACGCGCCCCAGAACCTCGTCGGGCAGCACGGACTGCTTGTAGGCGTCGTCCTGCTCCTCGAACAGTTCCCAGCAGGGCATGGAAACGACCCGCACCTTGACCCCGTCGCCCTGCAGCTGTTCGTAAGCCTGCATCGCCAGGCCCAACTCGCTACCGGTGGCCAGGAGGATGACCTGGGGCTTGCCGCCCTCGGCATCGGCTACCACGTAGGCGCCCTGGGCAACGCCCTCGGCGCTGGCGTACTTCGCGCGATCCAAGGTCGGCAACGGCTGCCGCGACAGCACCATGCAGGAGGGCCGGTCGGTCTGCTGCAAGGCGATCTTCCACGCCTGCACCGTTTCGTTGGCATCGCCCGGACGCAGGGTCAGCAGGCCCGGGGTGGCGCGCAGTTGCGCCAGGTGCTCGATGGGCTGGTGGGTGGGACCATCCTCGCCGACGCCAATGGAATCGTGGGTGAAGACGAAGACCACCGGCAGCTCCATGATCGAGGCCAGGCGGATCGGCGGTTTCATGTAGTCGCTGAACACCAGGAAGGTGGCGGTGAAGCTGCGCAGGTAGCAGAGCGCCATGCCGTTGGCGATGGAACCCATGGCGTGCTCGCGGATGCCGAAGTGCAGGTTGCGTCCGGATGGCTCACGCGCCGAGAAGCTGCCCGCGCCTTCGAACTTGAGATTGGTCTTGGTCGACGGCGCCAGGTCCGCCGCCCCGCCGATCAGCCAGGGAATCTGCTCGGCGAAGGCGTTGAGCGCCTTGCCACCGGACTCACGCGAGGCCACGCCCTTGGCGTCGGGCTCGAAGTTGGGCAGCTTCGCGTCCCAACCCTCCGGCATCTCGCCGGCACGCATGCGCTGAAGTTCGTCGGCACGGCGCGGATCGTCCTGGCGCAGGCGGTCGAAGGCACGATTCCAGTCTTCGTAGAGGCCACTGGCCCGCTCTAGCAGGGCATCACGCAGGTGATGACGGGCTGCGTCGGGCACCAGGAAGTCGGCATCCTCGGGCCAGCCATAGGCCTTCTTCGCCAGCTTGATCTCATCCGCACCCAGGGGTTCGCCGTGGGCGGCGGCGGTATTCTGCTTGTTGGGCGCGCCGTAGCCGATGAGGCTGTCGACCACGATCAGCGTGGGCTTGCCGGTATTGCCCTTGAAACGATGCAGGGCAGCGGCCAGGGCCTCGGCGTCGTTGGCATCCTTGACGTGCAGGGTGTGCCAGCCATAGCCGCGGAAGCGCTCGGCCACGTCTTCGCTGAAGGCCAGCTCGGTGTGGCCTTCGATGCTGATGGTGTTGTTGTCGTAGATCCAGCAGAGGTTGTCCAGGCCCAGGTGACCGGCCACGGAAGCGGCCTCGCCGGACACCCCCTCCATCATGTCGCCGTCGCCGCAGAGGACGTAGACGTCATAGTCGAACAGGGTCGCGTCGGGACGATTGAAGCGCGTGGCCAGCCATTTTTGCGCCAGCGCCATGCCGACGCTGTTGCCGCAGCCCTGGCCCAGGGGACCGGTGGTGGTTTCCACGCCGGTGGTCATGCGGTACTCGGGGTGACCGGGGGTCTTGGAATCCAGCTGGCGGAATTGCTTGATGTCCTCGAGGCTGACCGCCTCCTTGCCGGTGGCGGTGCCGTGCTCGTCGATCTCCTTGACCCCCGCCAGGTGCAGCAGCGAATAAAGCAGCATGGAGGCATGGCCGACGGACAGCACGAAGCGGTCACGGTTGGGCCAATCCGGATGCTCGGGGTGATAGCGGAGGAAGCGGCTCCACAGCGTGTGACCGACCGGAGCCAAGGCCATCGGCGTACCGGGATGACCGGAATTGGCCTTCTGCACCGCGTCCATGGACAGGGTACGGATGGTATCGATGACGAGCTGGTCGGCATTGGAGCTGGAAGGTGCGGTGGAACCCATGGCAAGCGTCCTCGTGCTGGCAGGAGCGCCACCCGCGACAAAAACGGTCTGCACCGTCCGTGAAACCGTTTTCAGCTAAGGCGACGCCCGAGAAGAAGAAGGCAAAGCGGCCGGACCAGGTCCGGGGCGGCGGGGGCGAGCTTCCTCTGCGACCCCACGCCGCAGTCGCGATCCTTTCTCTAGAACAGCGCCTTGGATGGTTGGTTCCCTCTAGGTCGATAGCCGGCTATCGACTCGCGCGATCATCAACCGGCGAGCAATTCCTGCTCGACGTCCAGCCCGGCGTCGCGCATCTGCGCCAGCTTGTACCTCAGGGTCCGGGCACTGATGCCCAGGCGCTCGGCGGTTTCCTTGCGACGGCCGCGCTCGGCCCTCAGGGTATCGAGGATCACCTGGAACTCCCGATCGCGCAGGTCGACATCCAGGGGCCGCGAGGCCTCCAGGGGCGACGGCGGTGCCGGGTAGGCGGCAACGGCTGCGGGAGCCGAACCGGTCGCCAGCCATTGCAGGCCAAAATCCTCGGGCTGCACCTCGTGCCCTGCCTGCAGGATCAAGGCCCGCTGCACCGCATTGTCCAGTTCCCGCACGTTGCCCGGCCAGGGATGCTCGGCCAGGACCTGGCGCGCGGCGGCGCTCAGGGTCGGTATGGCTCGATTCATGCGCGCCGCCTGGAGCGCCAGCAGGCGCTCGGCGAGTGGCACGATGTCCGCCGGCCGGTCGCGCAACGGCAGCCAGGCCAGCGGAAACACCGACAGCCGATAGAAGAGGTCTTCGCGGAAGCGACCGGCGGCCACCTCCTCCGCCAGCTTGCGGTTGCTGGTGGCCACCACGCGGATGTCCAGCGCCAGCGGCTTGCGCGCGCCGACCCGCTCCACCTCGCGCTCCTGCAATACCCGCAGCAGTTTGGCCTGCAGCCCCAGCGGCATTTCGGAGATTTCGTCCAGCAACAGGGTGCCGCCCTGGGCCAGCTCGAATTTGCCGGGCTGGGCAGCGATGGCGCCGGTGAAGGCGCCCTTCTCGTGGCCGAAGAGGATGGCTTCGAGCAGATGATCGGGAATGGCGGCGCAATTGACCGCCACGAAGGGGCCATCCGCCCGCGCCGATTGATCGTGGATGAAGCGCGCCAGCACCTCCTTGCCGGTGCCCGACTCGCCGGTGATGAGCACCGTCGCCTCGCTCCGGGCGACCCGGCTGGCCAGTTCCAGCAGTTGCCGACTCTGGGGATCGGCCGCCACCGGCTGACGCGCACCGGCCGCGCGGCGCCCGTGGGGACAGCAGCGCGCCAGGGTATCCAGCAGCAGGCGCGGCTCGAATGGCTTGACCAGGTAGTCCGCCGCCCCACCGCGCATGGCATCGACGGCGCGCTCGATGCTGCCGAAGGCCGTCATCAGCAGCACCGGCAACGCCGGATCGCGCAGCCGGATACTGGCCAGCAATTGATGACCGTCGATGCCGGGCATGTTGACGTCGCTGATCACCAGGCCGAAGGGCTCCTCGCCCAGCGCCAGCAGCGCCGCCTCGCCGCTGTCCACCGCGCGATAGCGGTAACCGCCGAGTTCCAGGGTATCGGCCAGGGCTTCGCGCAGCGCGCGATCGTCTTCCACCAGCAGGATGGGCAGGGTCATGCCGAGCTCTCCTCGCGCGCCAGCAATGGCAGGATGAAGGTCACCACCGTGCCACGCTCCAACCGCGAGCGCACGGTCAGCCGGCCGCCATGGGCCTTGGCCATCGCCAGAGCGACGGGCAGGCCGAGACCGGTGCCGGTGGTCTTGGTGCTGAGAAAGGGTTCGCCCAGGCGCTGCAGCACAGCCGGGGAAATGCCGGGGCCGGCATCGCTGATACTCAGGCGCAACTCGGCGTCGCGGCGATAGAGATGTACCTTGAGCCGCCCCGGACGACCACTGCCGGCCAGGGCCTGCAGGGCGTTGTGGATCAGGTTGAGTCCTGCGCCCACCAGCATGTCGCGGTTGCAGACGAGCAGCCCGCCCTGGGCATCGAGTTGCCAGCGCACGGGACAGTCCCCGAGATGCGGGGTCGCCGCCTCGCGCAAGGCAGTGAACAGCGCGCTGGGCGTCAGTCGATCCGCCAGGGGCAATTCGCCACGGGCGAACACCAGCATGTCGCGGACCTGGTTCTCCAGTTCGTGCAACCGCTCCTTGAGCCGACCGGCGAAGCGCTGCTGCTGCTCCGCGGCGAGACCGCCCTCCTCCAGATGGCTGGCGTAGAGCAAGGCAGCGGTCAGCGGGGTACGGATCTGATGGGCCAGGGAGGCCATGGTGCGCCCCAATGCCGACAGTCGTTCATGGCGCGCCAGCTGGCCCTGCAGCTGGCGCGTCTCGGTCAGATCGTTGAGCAACACCAGCTGGCCCGGCTCGCCATCCAGCGAACGAATGGCGATGGACAGCCGGCGACCGTCACGCAGGGATACCTCGTGGCCGTCGTCATGCCGTGGCGCGAACGCGCGGGCGATGACCTCGCGCCACAGCGCCCCCACCAGTGGCTCGCCCAGCAGGGCACTGGCCACCGGGTTGGCGTCGCGCACCCGGCCACCGCCATCCACTACCACGATGCCGGCCGGCAACACATCGAGCAGATTCTGCAGCCGACTGGCCAGGCGCTCCTTTTCCGCCAGCTCCTGCAGGCGCTGCGCGGACACCCACTCCAGTTCGCCCTGCAGCGAGTTCATCCGCGCTTCGAGCAACTGGAAGGATTCGCTGAGCTGGCGTGACATCTGCCCCAGGGCCTCGCGGGCTTGCGCGGAGGCGGAGGCCTCCACGGCAGCGTCGGCAGGGACAGCGGAAGTAAGGGCTTGCGCAGGCATCGGCTGGGGCTCGCGACGGACTATTGACATTGTCCAGGCCGGAGCAAGACCCATGCCGCCCTGGCGCAAAGGTGCCGGAGCGTGGAAAACGGCGCAACCTTTGCCAGGTGCTGCGCGGCAGAGCAGAAGGTGGATGAGGCTGCGCCGTCATCCACCTACCTCGCTACGTTCAGCACCGCGGAAGGTACGCTAGAGCTCTTCGTCGAATTCGTCGTCGCGACGGCCCATGCCGTACTTGCGCATCTTCTCGACCAGGGTGGTGCGGCGGATGCGCAGACGTTCCGCTGCCCGGGCGACCACGCCACCGGCATCGTCCAGCGCCTGCTGGATGAAGCTCTTTTCCAGGTTGGCCAGGTAGTCCTTGAGATCCAGCCCTTCGCTGGGCAACAGCGCCGAGGACGACACCTCGAGGGTGCCGATCCCGGCCATGGCCTCGCGTTCCTGAAGCTCCTCGCGCAACGACTCGACCATGGGATCGGCCTCGTCCTCCACGTAACGGAACTTGAGCGGCAGTTCGGCCACGCCGATCACCCCATAGGGATGCATGATCGCCATGCGCTCAACCAGGTTGGCCAGCTCCCGGACGTTACCCGGCCATTCGTGGCGACAGAGCGACATGATGGCCGCCGAGTTGAAACGAATGGAACCGCGCTTCTCGTGCTCCATCCGCGCGATGAGTTCGTTGATCAGCAGCGGAATGTCTTCGCCCCGTTCGCGCAGCGGTGCCATGTCGATGGGGAAGACGTTGAGACGGTAGTAGAGGTCTTCGCGGAAGGTGCCCGCGGCGATCATCTGCTCCAGGTTCTTGTGGGTCGCCGCGATGATGCGCACGTCCACGCTCTGGGTCTTGTTGCTGCCGACCCGCTCGTAGGTCCGTTCCTGCAGCACCCGCAGGAGCTTGACCTGCATGGGCAGCGGCATGTCGCCGATCTCGTCGAGGAACAGGGTGCCGGTGTTGGCCAATTCGAAGCGACCGGCGCGGCTGGTGATGGCGCCGGTGAAGGCGCCCTTCTCGTGGCCGAACAGCTCGCTTTCCAGCAACTCGGCCGGAATGGCGCCGCAATTGACCGGCACGAAGGGTGCCTCGCGTCGCTTGGAGTGGAAGTGCAGGTTACGCGCCACCACTTCCTTGCCAGTGCCCGATTCGCCGAGGATGAGCACCGTGGCCTCGGTATCGGCCACCTGCTGCATCATCTTGCGTACGCCCTGGATCGCCCGACTGGTTCCGACCAGACTGCGGAACAGCTCGGGTTCGCGCTGCCGGCCACGATCCCGGGCCTGGTCGTACATCTCGCGATAGACCTGGGCACGGTGCAGGGAATCGAGCAGCTTGTTGTAGGCCAGCGGGTACTCGAGGGACACCAGCACGCGCCGGCGGACGTCGTCCGGCCAGTCCGGCTGGGCCGCCTCGCCCAGCAGCAGCAGCGGCACCATCTCGTCCCAGGCGACCACCTGCTTGAGCAGCTCGACGCTGTTGCCGCGGCTGTCGACGCGACCGACCAGCACGCAGCTGATCTGGCGGCTGGTGTCGAGAGCTTCGAGAGAGGGCTGCCAGTCGGAACTGGCGCAGGCGATATGAGCTTCGCCGAGAAAGTCGAGGATGATGGATACGGCCTGGCGCCGCTCGGGCTCATCGTCGATCAGAAGGATCTTGGTTTCACGCCACATGTCCCTGCCTCATCCGGCTTGTCGTCTCGCTACGCGCAGGCGCTAGGCCTACTCCAAGTGCCAACTGGTCGGCATCTTGCGCAAGTTAAGACAAATAGTGAGGCGGGGTCAATTTTATGGCGGTGGATTCGCAAAACTTTGCCGCGATACCGGCCAGACCCCGATCAGCTGAACAGCTGATAGACCTTGGCGGCCTGGCTCGACTTGTTGACCTTGGCCAGTTCTTCACCCGTGGCATCCCGCTCGGCCTTGCAGGCGTCCAGCATGGAGGCGTAGAGCACCAGCAGTCGCTCGAGGCTGGCGCGCAGGGCCAGGGCCTCGTCGCCGGTCGCGTACAGGGCCTCGTCGACGAACAGCCGGCAGTCCAGATCCAGCTCGGCGATCCGCGTCCAGTCCCGGGCCTTGAGCGCAGCCGCCATCTGCTCATAGACGAGCTCGACGCGCGCTACCGGGGTCTTTTGCATGGCGACGTTCATCGGTCGACTCCAGATCAGGGGGCGATGGCATCCCAGCCGGATTTGATCTCGCGGATCAGGCCGGATACTTCTTCGAGGATAGCAGGATCGTTCTCGCGATTGGCTTCGCTGAGGCGACGGATCATGTAGTCGTACAGTCGATCCAGGTTGATGGCGATGTCGCCGCCCTGTTCGAAATCCAGTACGTCCTTCAAACCGGCGATGATGGACACCGCCTTGCCGATCAGCTCACCCTTCTCGGACAGCCAACCGCGCTCCAGCGCGCCCTGCGCCTTGGCCAGCCGGTCCAGCGCGCCCTGCATGAGCATCTGGATCAGTTGATGCGGGCTGGCTTCGAATACCTGCGCCTGCAGGCCGACCTGCTGGTATTGGCGCATGGCTGTCATTGCGTTCATGTCACGACCTCTGTGCGTTTCCGATACTCTCTTTATCGGTCGCGACCTGGAGAACTTGACGACTTTATCGACCTAATTGGCTTGACCCGACACCTTAGTTGTTGGTGTTGGCGAAGGGCATGGCGGCCAGTTGCTGGGACAGCGAGGACGCGGTGGTCGACAGTGACGAGTAGAGCTGGTCCATGGTGTTGTACTGCTTGTAGAGCCGATCCGAGAGCGCCGTCATGCGGGTGTTGAGCGTGGCGGTCTGAGCATCCACGCTCTTCAGGGTGTTGCTCAGGGACGTGGAACGCTGCTCGAGGATGCCATTGGCCATGGTGTAGGGATCGAGCTTGCCCTTCAGACGCGCCGCCAAGCCTTGGTCACCGGTGAAGAAGCCGGAAAGATCGCTGAAATTGGAACTCACCATCTTGCCCAGCTTGGTGTCGTCGATGGCCAGGGTGCCATCCTTCTGGGTGGTGATGCCCAGGTCGGCGAGCGCTCTGACCGAACCCGTGCCCTGCAGCGTGCTGAGTTCGCTGCGAATGGTGGACGTGAGACCGCGTGCCGTGGCGTCGCCGACCAGGGCGGCGGCGATGGGCGCGCTGTTGTCGCCCACCTTCGTCACCGAGGTCTGGGTCTTGATCACGCCCATGAGCTTGTTGTACGCGTCGACGAAACCCTTGATGTTGCTCTTGACGCCGGCCTCGTCCTGGCTGACCCCTACCGTCATGGGACTGCCCGCCGTGGTGGTGGCCTTCAACGAGAAGCTCAAGCCACCCACGGCGTCGCTCACGGTATTCGAATCGCTGGTGACGTTGAGACCATCGATGGTCATCTGGGCGCTTTGGGCCTTGGTGAGCGTGCGGGCCGCCGCGGGGTCGCTGGAGTCGCTGCCGCCCGGCGTGTAGGCCAGCTTGGTCAGGCTCTGAGTGCCCGAACCGTCATCGCCGCTCACGGCTACCGAGATGTCCTTGTTGTCGCCAGTCTTGGTGCTGCTGAGTACCAGGCGGGCACCGGAGTTGTCATTGACGATGTTGGCACTGAGCCCCTGGCTCTGCCCGGCCTTGTTGATGGCATCGCGAATGCCACTCAGGGTGTTGTTGGTGGCATCGACCTGGATGTCCGACAGCGCGGTGTCACCGATCTTGATGGTCAGGGTGCCCTTGCCGAAGGTGGACGGAGAAGTGGTGGTGGTGCCGGAACTGGAGGTAGACGAGGAGTTGGCGGGCACGGCCGCCAGGGCCACCTTGCTGCTGCTGGCCAGTCGAGTGACCTCGACCTGGTAGCTGCCAATGCTGGCGCTGGGGCTGGCGGTCGCCGTGAGGTAATCGCTTTTCGACAGCGTGACGGCACGCGCCTGGAAGCTGGTGGGACTGTTGAGCGTGGTGAGCGCGGTCTGGAAATCGCTGATGGCGCTTTTCAGCGAACCCACCGCGGTGAGCTGCGCGGTCGCCTTGCTCTGGGTCGCGCTCAACTGATCCTGCTTGGGCGCCTTTTCCGCCGCCACCATCTTGCTGACGATGGAGTCGATGTCCAGACCCGAGCCGCCAATCCCACTGATACCTGCCATTTCAGACCTCCTGCGCCAACGTTACGTCGCCGTCCCTACTCCCACCGATCCAATACAAGTTCCGCGCCAACTAGGCTTCGGCCTTGAACATCAGACTGCGCATATCCTCCAGCTGCTTGGCCAGCTTGAGCACTTCCTCGCTGGGCATCTGCCGGATGAGCTTGCCGGACTCGCCATCCAGCACCTTGACCACCACCTCGCCGGTGGAGTCGTCGATACTGAAGTCGAGGTTGCGATGATCTTCCTGGAACTTCGACTTGAGTTTGGACAGCGCATCGTCGACGTTGCCGTCCTCCGGCCTGTCGGTCTGCTCCTGTCCCGCCGGCTGGGCCTTGGATTTTTCCGGAGAAACCGAGTCGCTGCTGGCCGTCGGGGCCGGGGTGCCGGATTGAGCGCCATAGGGGGTTGCAGCTGCGAAACCCGTGATCTTGACGATGTCCATAATAATGTCCTCACAACGCGTGAAAGGGAGAAGGGGCGTCCCCCTTCTCCCTGCCTAGACCGGTATCCCGCCTTACTGGAGCAGGCTGAGTACCGACTGCGGCAGCTGCTTGGCCTGGGCCAGGATCGCGGTGCCGGCCTGTTGCAGCACCTGGTTCTTCGACAGGTTCGCGGTTTCCGCGGCGTAGTCGGTGTCCTTGATGCGGCTACGGGCGGAGGTGGCGTTCTCCGAGATGTTGGTCAGGTTGCTGATGGTGTTGTCGAAGCGGTTCTGCACCGCACCGAGGTCGGCACGTTGGCTGTCGATGTTGGCCAGGGCCTGGTCGATCACCGACAGGGCCTTCTGCGCACCGTCCGCCGTGGAGATGTCGACGTCCGACACCTTGCTCAGCGAGGACGAGGTGCTGCCGAACAGCGCCGTGGTATCGCCGGTCATGGCGAAGGTGGTCGGCGAATCCAGCTTGACGTAGCCCATGGCCTGGCCACCGTTCGCCCGCACGTCGACCGCGGCGCTGAAGGTACCGTCGGACTTCTGCGAGGCGACGTTGATGTTGCCCGAGGCGTTGCCGGTGTCCTGGCCGAAGGTGATGTTGTCACCGGTGGCCGAGGTGATGGTCAGTTTCTTGGCCTGGCTGTCGTAGTTGGCGGTGACGCCCAGCTTGGCGGCGTTGGCGTTGATCTGGTCGGCCATGTCCTTGGTGCTGGTCACACCCACCAGGTTCAGCGAATTGCCGCCGACGTTCATGGTCATGTTGGCCGAACCGCTGGAGATGGTGTCGGTCACGGTCAGCACGGTCCGCGCGGTGGCGGAAAGACCCGGGATCTGGCCATTCATGTTGCCGGCGATGGTCTTGGCGGAGTCGCCGGAGGCATAGGTCACCGCCGTGCTCTTGCCGCCACCCACCAGGGTGATGCTACCGCTGGAGGTCAGTGCGCCGCCGCTACCGGCCACGACGCTACCGGCCGTGGTGCTGGCACCGCTGCCGATCTGGTTGGAGCCCAGGGCGGTGGCCGAGGTGTCCTTCAGGGTGACGTCGATGGTTTCGTAGGCGTTGGCGCCGATCTGGAAGCTGGTGGTGCCGAAGGAGCCGTCCAGCAGCTTGCGGCCACCGAAGGTGGTGGTCTGGGCGATACGGGTCAGTTCGTTCTGCTGCGCGGTCACTTCCTTCTGCAGCGCGGAACGGTCGGCGTCGCTGTTGGAGCCGTTGGCGGACTGCACGGCCAGGTCGCGGATGCGCTGCAGGATGTTGGTGGACTGCTGCATGGCGCCTTCAGCGGTCTGCGACAGGGAGATACCGTCGTTGGCGTTGCGGGTCGCCTGGTTCAGACCATTGATCTGGTTGGTCAGACGGTTGGAAATCTGCAGGCCGGCGGCATCGTCCTTGGCGCTGTTGATGCGGCTGCCGGTGGACAGGCGCTGCATGGAAGTGGCCAGGGAGCTGGACGCGTTCTGCAGGTTACGCTGGGTGTTCAGAGACGGGATGTTGGTATTGACGGTAAGGGCCATGGTGGGCGTCCTCCAGTAGAGCCTTGATTGCCTGAACCTGCGAATTAGAACGGCTGATTCAAGCGTCCCTGTATTTCGCACTCATGGAAGATATCGGCGCCGTTCGGCGAAACTTTAGTTCCGCGCAATAGCTTTTTGCTGCCCAACCGTTCGGTAGCGCTGACGCGCCCTGCACTTGGCTGGCCCCGGAGCGAGCTCTCGCCGCGGATGGTCGGCCAAAGACCGGGCAGCTGCTGGACAGGCCCGAACGCCCGGCGCACCGCCGACGCAAAAAAAGGGAGAAGAGGTCGCCCCCTTCTCCCTTCCATCCACCGCCTCGCCTTACTGGAGCAGGCTGAGTACCGACTGCGGCAGCTGCTTGGCCTGGGCCAGGATCGCGGTGCCGGCCTGTTGCAGCACCTGGTTCTTCGACAGGTTCGCGGTTTCCGCGGCGTAGTCGGTGTCCTTGATGCGGCTACGGGCGGAGGTGGCGTTCTCCGAGATGTTGGTCAGGTTGCTGATGGTGTTGTCGAAGCGGTTCTGCACCGCACCGAGGTCGGCGCGCTGGCTGTCGATGTTGGCCAGGGCCTGGTCGATCACCGACAGGGCCTTCTGCGCACCGTCCGCCGTGGAGATGTCGACGTCCGACACCTTGCTCAACGAGGACGAGGTGCTACCGAACAGCGCCGTGGTATCGCCGGTCATGGCGAAGGTGGTCGGCGAATCCAGCTTGACGTAGCCCATGGCCTGGCCACCGTTCGCCCGCACGTCGACCGCGGCGCTGAAGGTACCGTCGGACTTCTGCGAGGCGACGTTGATGTTGCCCGAGGCGTTGCCGGTGTCCTGGCCGAAGGTGATGTTGTCACCGGTGGCCGAGGTGATGGTCAGTTTCTTGGCCTGGCTGTCGTAGTTGGCGGTGACGCCCAGCTTGGCGGCGTTGGCGTTGATCTGGTCGGCCATGTCCTTGGTGCTGGTCACACCCACCAGGTTCAGCGAATTGCCGCCGACGTTCATGGTCATGTTGGCCGAACCGCTGGAGATGGTGTCGGTCACGGTCAGCACGGTCCGCGCGGTGGCGGAAAGACCCGGGATCTGGCCATTCATGTTGCCGGCGATGGTCTTGGCGGAGTCGCCGGAGGCATAGGTCACCGCCGTGCTCTTGCCGCCACCCACCAGGGTGATGCTACCGCTGGAGGTCAGTGCGCCGCCGCTACCGGCCACGACGCTGCCGGCCGTGGTGCTGGCACCGCTGCCGATCTGGTTGGAGCCCAGGGCGGTGGCCGAGGTGTCCTTCAGGGTGACGTCGATGGTTTCGTAGGCGTTGGCGCCGATCTGGAAGCTGGTGGTGCCGAAGGAGCCGTCCAGCAGCTTGCGGCCACCGAAGGTGGTGGTCTGGGCGATACGGGTCAGTTCGTTCTGCTGCGCGGTCACTTCCTTCTGCAGCGCGGAACGGTCGGCGTCGCTGTTGGAGCCGTTGGCGGACTGCACGGCCAGATCGCGGATGCGCTGCAGGATGTTGGTGGACTGCTGCATGGCGCCTTCAGCGGTCTGCGACAGGGAGATACCGTCGTTGGCGTTGCGGGTCGCCTGGTTCAGACCATTGATCTGGTTGGTCAGACGGTTGGAAATCTGCAGGCCGGCGGCGTCGTCCTTGGCGCTGTTGATGCGGCTGCCGGTGGACAGGCGCTGCATGGAAGTGGCCAGGGAGCTGGACGCGTTCTGCAGGTTACGTTGGGTGTTCAGAGACGGGATGTTGGTATTGACGGTAAGGGCCATGGTGGCGTCCTCCAGTAGAACCTTAAGTGCCTGAGCATGCGAGCGGGGCCTGCTTGCTCAGGCGCCCCTGTAATTCGCATTCGAGATAGTTATCGGTGCCTGGCGTCAAATCTTTAGAATTTTTTGGCGACTTTCTTCGCCAAGAGCTTGACAGCGAGCGATGTCCCGACCTCTGCAGAGGGGTTATCGACTGGCCAGGCGGTTTGTTTAGCCTGGTGATGCCGTCGAGTCGCGGACGACGGCGCGAGGACCAGGGTCGTAGCGGGCGGTGGGGTGATAGGAGCGTGATGAAATGAAAAGCGCCCGGATGACGGGCGCCTGTACAGCGAAAGGACGGCGGGGCGGACTTCGCACCGCGCAGCGCGATCAGCCGGGTAGCCAGGCGGCGCGCCACGCCAGCAGATTGTCCCCCTCCAGCATCCAGTCGCGCTGAATGGCAGCGCGCAATTCGGCCCCCAGCCGCTGGGCGCCCTCGCGATCCGCCAGGTGCTCACGGATGGCATCCAGCCAGTCCTTGTACTTGTTGCGTACCAGGCTTACCGGCAGACCGCAGCGGTAGGGCTCGATGTTGGTGGCGACGATGGGGAAACCGCAGGCGCCGAGCTCCAGCAACCTTAGATTGCTCTTGCATTCATTGAACGGATTGATCTCCAGCGGCGCGATGGCCAGGTCCAGATCGAGACTGGCGACCTTGGCCGGAAACGCCTCGATCTCGACCCCCGGATGGAACTCGTGGGGCGGCGCGCCAGGCGGACTCATGCCGAGAAACACCCACTCCACCTCGTCCGCCAGCGCCTTCATCACGTCCACGACAACCTGCAGGTCGCCGGTATGGCTGGAGCCGCCCGCCCAACCGACCCGCGGGCGTCCTTCACGGCGCCCGCCCTGCAGCCCGCCCCACCAACCGACGGGCAAGCGGTTGGGCACGACACGGATGTCCGCATTGAAGCCGCGCATCGCCTCTGCCAAGGGCTCGGTGGACACCGTCACCCGATCGGCGATGGCCAGCCCGTTGCGCAGCGCCCGGGCCACCTGGGATGGCTGGAAAAGCTCGCGATGGATGCTCTTGAGCGGCAGGTTGCCCAGCAGATCGTCCAGGTCGTAGACGAGAAAGGACGAGGTATGGCGCTTGATCGCCTGCATCTCTTCGATCTGGGGATCGCCGAGCTGGCGCTGGACGATGATGCTGTCCGCCTGGACGCGTTCCTGGTTGACCAGGCGCAGGTAGCGGAACTGCACGTTGGAATCTATCAGCAGAGCGGCGTCCATCGCCCGTTGCGGCTGGATCAGGCGATAGTGACCGCAACCCCAGCGGTCACCGGGAAGGACCTGAATCACCGGCAGCGGACGCCAGGAGAGCGGTCGCCACAGGTTGTCCGGTTCGACTTCCACCGCGAAGTCGGCCTTGTCCAGAGCCAGGTTGGGGTTGTACGCGGGATCGTTCGCCAGAACCGGTAGCCACTGGTCAAGGAGACGCGCCTCGGCGTCCAGCCACGCCGAGACCTCGACGCCCTGCTCGGACTCCCACCCGAGCCGGGCGTGCGGCGTCCAGACCACCAGATAACCGGCCCGGCCGACCTGCAGACAGAAGGCGACGTCGGCGAGCGGCTCGGTGACGAAGGAGCCGCAATCGGGGACGGCGTGGAAAATCTCCGCGCGCACCAGGAGACAGCGGCCGCTGACGGCGCTGACGTTCTGCACGACCTGCTGGCGATAGAGGTAGCCAGCGCGGTCGTCCGGTTCACCCAGGAAAAGACTGCTGGCCGGACCGCGCAGCCCGAGGACCAGCCCGGCCATGGCCACCCGGCCCTCGCGATCCAGCAGCTTGGCACCGACGACGCCGACCTCCGGGCGCCGCGCCTGGTTGACCAGCTCATCCAGCCAAGAGGCCTTGATGCTGAGGCAACCGGCACTGAGCCAGAGCAGGTATTCGCCCTCGGCGGCGCTGGCCAGGGCCTGAGCGCCATCGCAGGGAATGACCCGCAACTGCGCGAGGCCCAGGGTCATCAGTTCATCGAGCCAGAGCCCGATATCGGCCGCGACGTCCGCCGGCCGTCCGACAAGGATCTCGTAACGGGGATAGGCGGTGTCGCCCAGGATGGACTCCAGGCAGCGACCCAGTTCCTCCAGCGGACCCCGGGCTTCGATCAGGATGGAAACCAGCGGTTGGTGATCGCCCTGGTACTGGATGCGACTCACGCACGGCAGGGCACCGGCGCTGACCTCCGCCGGCATGCCCAGGCGCGCCAGGTGTGCGCGGACGATGCCGTGGGTCGCCGCGGGTTCGCACTGCTGCAGCCAGTCGGGAAAGGTCTGTCGCGAGTGATGGAACACTTCCGCAAGGTGGCCGATGGCCGTGATGCCCTGACGCTCGACCACCTGGAGCAAGAGGTCCTGGACCAGGGCCACACCGGGGGCGGCGACGCTGGCGGTGGAGGCCAGCAAGGCCTCGCGACTCAGGGCCAGCAGCGAGCCGGTGTAGGGATAGCTGCGCAGCAGGTCGAGATTGAAGGCGGGCCGGAAGATGGGACAGTCGAGACCGCTGTCGGCGAGATGATCCTGGTCGCAATAGCAGGCGTGAAGCCCCTCGGTCACCAGAATGCGCTCGGCCAGACGCAACAGCGTTTCCGGCTCCAGGCGATCGCCCGCCGGCAGCTTCAGCGACCAGTTCGCGTCACTACCGGCTACCGCTGCCTGCCAGCCCGCCAGCTCATCCGCCGATGCCGGCAGGACGGTGGTGCTGAAGTGGCGATAATGCTGCTCATCCAACGAGGCCAGGGTCGCGCCGGCCTCCGCCGACGTACCGACGATCACCACCAGAAAGTGCAGCTGAGCATCCTGGATCAACGCCTGGCGATAGATCTCCAGGCGCGCCGGGCCCGAGCGCCGGTCGGCCAGCCATTGCGCATGGCTCCGCTCGGCCTCGGCCACGAGGGGGCGCACGCCCGAGGCGGTATCGGCATTGCAGTACACACTGGCCGGTGAGTCTTCGGGAGCCTTGCCCGTCATGTTGAGACCTCTTGCGGGTTAGCCTCGGCTGCAGTCAAGAAGTCGGCGGCAGAGGGCGAATGACCGATACAAGCAAGAACCTAACCAAATCCGGCCACCCGCGCCTCGGGAACGGCCGTACCAGACGGCGTAGGGGACGGCCTTGGTACCGGCCTGGCCCTCGTCGGCGTTGGCCCTGTACCGCTCGGCAGTCCGCACCCCGTCCAGGGGGCGGGCGCTCTGACTCGCCAGCCCCGGGCGACGCCGCTACCGGTGGCTGGCGAACCGGCCTCAATCGGGCAACCAGTCCCGCTTCCAGCTTCTCAGGTTGGCGACTTCGAGCAGCCAGTCGCGGTGTACGGCTTCGCGGAGCCGCTGCCCCTGGATGAAGGCCGCGTCGAGATCATTGAGATGGGCACGGATCGCCGCGAGCCATGCCGAGGGTTCGTTGGCGACCCGCTGTACCGGAAGCCCGCCCCGATAGGGCGTGATATCCGAAGCGATCACCGGATAGCCGCAGGCGCCCATTTCCAGCAGCCGGAGGTTGCTCTTGCACTCGTTGAATCCGTTCTCCAGCAGGGGCGCGAGCGCGACGTCGAGGTCCAGGCCGGCCAGTTTCCGCGGATAGTCTTCGATCGGCACCGGCGCGTGGAACTCATCGATCTGCGCCGCGGCGGGCCTGATTCCGAGAAATACCCACTCGACTTCCTGCCCGAGTGCCAGGATGACCTCTTCGATCAGGGCCAGATCCGCCATATGGCCGGCGTTTCCGGCGAAACCCACCCGGGGGCGCCCTTGGCGCCGACGGCCTCGGGTGAGCGAGCCCCACTGGGCGGCGGGGAGCCGGGTGGGCACCACGCGGATGTCCTGGTGCTTGCCGTCGAGTCGGTTGGCCAGCGCAGCGGTGGAGACGACCACGCGATCGACGTTGGCCAGCGCTCTTTCGAGGTCGGCGAGGGGCTGCGCGGCGCTCGCCGGCGTGCCATCGGCGATCCAGTCGTCCATGTCGTAGACGACGAAGGCGTTCGTGGCTCGTCGCAGGGTCTGTAGCGCATCCATCTGCAGGGGCTGGTGCTCGCGCTGGACGACTACGACGTCGGCGGCGATGCCCGCCAGCAGTACGGGAGACTTCGGCCGCTCGGTGACGATGCCCTCGACTTCGAGCGCCTGCTCCAACGCCCGGAAAGGTTGCAGCACCCGGTAATAGGCGCACCCGGTCGACTGGCCCGGCACGATCTGGACGACCGGCAAGGGCCGCCATGCCAGGGGCCGCCAGAGGTGCTGCGGCCGTGTCTCCAGTTCGAAATCCCGACCTTCACGGGTGAAATTGCGGCTGTAGGCGGCATCGTCGACCAGCTTCGGTAGCCAGCGCTCGTAAAGCCCCGGCGAGACCTCGTCGAGGATGGCCCCGTCCGGCGCCTGGTCCTGCCAGGACAGCCGCGCGTAGGGCGTCCAGACCAGCAGGTAGCCGGCCTGCGTCAGTCGCAGACTCAACTCGGCATCGGCCCCGCGCTGCTCCCAGGCGAGATCGCCCAGGCCACCGATTTCCCTGAGCGCCGACGCCTTGAGCAACAGGCACCTGCCGTCCAGGGCGCTGAGATTCTGCACAACCTGCAGGCGGTGCAGATAGCCGGCCTGCGCATCGGATTCGCCCTCGAACAGGCAGTCGACAGCGCCGCGCAAGCCCAGCACCAGGCCGGCCGACACGATGCGATCCCGTTGGTCGACGAGCTTGGCGCCCACCGCTGCGACTTCCTGGCGCCGCCCCTGGGTCACCATTTCCCGCAGCCAGTCGGGATCGGTGGCACGACAGGCCGAGTCGAGCAGCACCAGGTACTCACCGGCGGCGGCCTCGATCACCTCAGCGAGGGGCGCGCGTACGACCCTTACCAGCGGTTCGCCCATCGCCTCGATCTGCGCCAGCCAGGCCCGTAACTCCGGCCCCACCCCTGGCGACTCCACGAGCTGGATCTGGTACTGGACAGCACGGGTTTGCAGCAGGCTTTCCAGGCACTGCGCCACCTGGGAGGTCGGCCCATTAGTAGCGACGATCAGGGACACCAGCGGATCGCCCGGCCACTCCAGGCGGGTCCGGTTGACGAAGGGCAGCCAGCAGGCCTCGACCTGGCCTGCCAGGCCCAGCCGCTGGAGATGCGCCTGCACGATGCCGCGCCCGGCCGTGGGGTTGGCCCTTCCGGCCAGCCAGGTCGCGAATCCCTGGCGACCGTGATGAAGGATGGCGGGCAGATGACCGACGGCCGTCACCCCATCCCGCTCGACGCTCTGGAACAGGATATCGCTCAGGATGGCTTCACCGGCGGCGGTCACACTGGCGACGGTCGCCAGCAAGGCGTCGCGACTCACGAGCAGCAGCGAGCCCGTATAGGAGTAGCTGCGCAGCAGGTCCAGATTGAAGTCCGGCCTGAACACGGGGTTGGCCGGGCCCTGAGCCGTCAGCTCGTCCTGGTCCACGTAGAGCGCCTGCAGGTGCGGCTTCAGTGAAATGGCTTCGGCCGCCAGCAGCAGCAGGTCGGCCGTCACTTCGTCGCCGTTGGGCAGCAGCACGAACCACTGGCAATGACTGGCTTGCGCCAGCGCCTGCCAGCCGGCCAGGTAGTCCGTCGCGTCCGGGAGGAAGAAGGCCTGGGTGGCCGGATAGTGCTGCTGCGCCAGGCTGGCCAGGGTCCGCTCGTCCTCGCCGGCCCCGCCGAACACCACGACCTCGAAATGCAGCGGCCGCTCGCCCACCACCAGGGCCTGCTCGTAGAGACGCAACCGGGTGCCCTGCAGCGCACGCTCGCCCAGCCACCGCTGGTAGTGCTCATTCCGGCGCCCGGCACCGACGTGCTGCTCGCTGCGTGCCTGGGTGAGCGCGATGAAGCGATCGAGCTGCTCCCAGAAGCCCTGTTCGAGACGCGCATACCGGACCATGGCGTCCGCCAGGCCCGCCTGGGCGACCGCCAGCGCCCCCGGCGCGTCGACCATGGCGAAGCCTCCGGAGCCGATGTAGCTCTGCTCCAGGAAGGCCTCGTCGATTCCCCCCTCGCGCATGAACAGTACCGGGCAACCGCAGAGGATCGCCAGCACGCAGGTGATGGACCACTCGTAGGTGTAGAGGACTTCGGCGCTCCGGAGCAGTTGCGCCAGCCTGGGCAGGGGCAGGGGCTCGTGCATCGACAGTTCCTGGATGTCCGCCGGGAACCGGCTGAAGTCCACCTGATCGAGCGGGTAGCGATGACGATAGAGGAAGCGCCCCAGGCGGGCCCCACACGCCTCGGCATTGAACAGCACGGTGTTGATGCAGGGTACGTCGAGAAAGCCATCCACCCGTTCGTCGCTATCCCGGACGAGGACCGGCCCGGCATAGATCCGTAGATCGTCGCGTCCCGCTTCCATCCCCCGACCGGTCAGGGCGCCCTCGAAATTGAGCAGATAGCGCACCACCACGTCCGCACCCGCCGGGTTGCCACTGACCACCTCCGGGTAGACGACGATGGGCACCTTGCCCTGCTGCCTGTGGCCATCCACCAGCGCCTGGCTCAGCGGCGGGGTCTTCAGGTTGGGATTGACCTGATTGCAGTTCATCACATAGGCGTCGCGCCCATGGATGTTGAGGGTGTGGCAGAGATAGTGGAGGCAGGCCACCCCGGCCGAGGTGTCGCGAAAGTCCGGCGCATGGATGTAGTAGGGATGCCCCAGCCCCAGATGCATCTGGTGCAGCCTGCTGTCTGTCGGTACGCCCGCGGTCGACGAGGGATTCATGCGCGGTCCTTCCTGGATTCCACATTGAACAGAGAAAGGGAGGTCGGCTTGTAGAAGTCGATGACGGCCTCCGTGACGTGGCGGACCTGCTCGTGGGTCAGGTCCGAGAACAAGGGCAGCCTGAGGATGCGATCGGAAATGTCGCTGGTGACGGGCAGCGTCCCGGAGGCCCGGCCGAAGCGTTGGCCGCCCGGAGAGTCGTGCAGCGGGACGAAGTGGAACACCGCGCTGATACCCAGCGCCTGCAGATGGGCGATCAGCGCCCTGCGCTCATCGCTGTCCCGCGTGAGGATGAAGAAGATGTGGGCATTGGCCGAGGCATCGCCACGATAGGTGGGCAGCGTCAGAAACTCGTCGCGTTCCAGGGGTAGCAGGGCCTGATAGTAGTACTCGTAGAGCTCCCGGCGATGGGCATTGATCCGCTCGCCATGCTCGAGCTGGGCGAACAGGAAGGCGGCCGTCAATTCGCTGGGCAGGAAGGACGAACCCATGTCCACCCAGGTGTACTTGTCGACCTCGCCACGGAAGAACGCCTTGCGGTTGGTGCCCTTCTGCCAAATGATCTCGGCGCGCTCGATCAGGCTCTCGTCGTTGATCATCAGCGCGCCGCCCTCGCCGGCGATGATGTTCTTGGTCTCGTGGAAGCTCAGGCAGCCCATGTCGCCGATGGTACCCAGGGATTGGCCTTCGTTCTTGACCAGGATCGCCTGGGCCGCGTCTTCGATGAGTCGCAGGCCATGGCGCACGCAGAGGGCCTTGAGGGTGTACATGGCGCAGGATTGTCCCGCGTAATGCACGGCGACGACGGCCTTGGTGCGTGGCGTGATGGCCGCCTCGACCAGGCGCTCGTCGATGTTGAGCGTATCCGGCCGGATGTCGACGAACACCGGGACGGCGCCGCGCAAGACGAAGGCGTTGGCGGTGGAGACGAAGGTGAACGAGGGCATGATGACCTCATCTCCCGGACCGATCCCGGCCAGGATGGCGGTCATCTCCAGCGCCGCCGTGCAGGAGTGGGTCAGCAGGACCTTCCGGCAACCGAGTTGCTCCTCCAGCAGCGCCTGACAGCGTTTGGTGAATTCGCCGTCGCCAGCGATGGAGCCGCTCATCACCGCCTGGGCGATGTAGAACAACTCCTTGCCCATGATGAATGGCTTTGCGAAGGGAATACGCGCTCGTGCCATGAGGTCTCCCTAGATGGAGTGGATCGTAGGCCACGAGCGACGCGAGCGCGCTCAAGCTTCCGACGTGAAGTCCGCAATCCGTTGAGTGCAAGAACCGGACCCGCCGGTTTTTCGACATCCTGCGTTCAGCCCTGGCCGCTTCGGTACAGGCGCTGCTCCGTGGGCTGGTAGTAGTCGTCCAGCGAAGCGACGACCCGGGTGTAGTAGCCCAGCAACTGGCGGCTGCGCTCTGGCAGGCTCGCCAGCAGGGACGCATCCAGGGCCCTGCAGTAGTCGATCTGCTGCTTTATCCAGGATCGGGTGAATTGGTGATTGATCGCCAGGCGATCACGGCCACTGCGGTTGACCCCGGCCGCGTGCCACAGCGTCGAATCGAAGACGATGGCATCGCCGGCGGCGCAGACCATGGGTAGCGCCCAGCGCTGGCAGAAGTCCCCCGACGGCGGAATCTCGCGCTGGTGCGTCGCCGGAACCACCAGCGTCGCCCCGTTCACCTCGGTGAAGGCGTCGATGGCGATCATGACGTTCAGCGAGGCCCGATAACCATTGAGGTAGCGCGGGAAGTCCTGGTGGAAACGATACTGGAAGACGTCCGCGGCGGGCGCATCACTGGGCGGCAGCAGCAAGCCGTTCTGCAGGTGCAGGATGGCGGTATTCCCCAGCAGCTCGTCGACCAGCCTGAGCAGGACCGGCAATTCCAGCAACTCGGTGAAAACCGGATCGAAGCTCATCATCAGCCGCAGGACGCCCACTTCCCTGGCCCTTTCCAGGCGGAACCGCCCCACTTCCTCGTCGATCCGCTCGCGCACCCGGTAGAGGCCGTCGCCCAGGCGGGCGAGCAATGGCGGAGGGACCACGGCGGGCACGACGGCGTAGCCCTGGGTATCGAGCAGAATCTTCAGCTCTTCGATGTCCAGCTTGGATGTACTCATGGGACGTTACTCTTCCAGGCGTGCCAGACCGAAACCGTGGCGACCGTAGCCGTGACCGTTGTACAGCATGTAGAGCGCGCCCTCGGCCATGAATACGCAGGGATAGGTCTGGCTCTCGCCTTCCCAGGCCTCGACCGGTCCGCTCCAGTTGATCAGTTGATCCAGCCGCGCCCAGTTCGTGCCGTCGGCGGACTCGGCATACCCCAGCCGATAGCCTTGCGCCGAGCGAATGGCGTACCACAGCCGGTGTCGGCCCTCAGGGTCGATCAGGACGCATGGCCGGGAAAGGCCCAGCTCGCCCTCGCGCAACGGCAACACCGCCGTGCCCGAGCGCTGCCAGGCACGGCCGTCGCTCGACTCGGCGTACTTGATGACGTGCTGCATGCTCTCCGGCTGGGCGCCCCAGGCGAGGTTCGAGCCGTACCACATGCGCCAGCGGGATTGGCGGGCATCCCATAGCACCCAGGGATAGGACAGGGAAAAGGGGTCCGCTTCGCTGCGGTCGAGGATGGGTACCCGCCCTGCCCGTTCCAGCGGCTGCTCGGGCTGGCCGCGAGCGAGTCCGATGAAGTTGCGCCAGGGCACACTGACGCTCAGGTTCCAGCCCACGTAGAAGCACCACAGCTCCTCGTCCCGGACGACGACATTGCCCAGCGAGACGCCGTCTTCGTCGAAACGTCCGGCGTCGCCCGGCAAGAGCACGGGGTGCGCGCACAGCGAGATCACTTCGTTGGTGGCGAGCCGCCAGTCCAGCCAAGCGATCCCGGCGCGTCCGCGCTCGTCGCGGAAATTGAAATAGATGCGGTGCAGGTCGGAATGCGCAAGCGCAACGGCCTGGGGATTGGCCGCGTGACTGAACAGCCAGGAGCGCTGCCGGGCCGGAACGAATACCGGCCCGAGGCGCTGCCAGCGCTGTTCACTCATGCTCGACCTTGAAGTAGCGCCGGGCTCCGGCGACATTGGTCGCGGCGACGCCCTTGGCGATGTGGTCCGTGGCGACGCTGCGAGTGACCAGGGCGCCCGCCCCTACCAGGACATCGTCGGCCAGGGCGACGTCGTTGACCAGCGTGGCATTGACCCCGATGAACTGGTGGTCGCCGATCCGGCAGTTGCCGGAGATCACCGCCTGGGAGGCGATGAACACATGGTTGCCGATGACCGAATGGTGGCCGATGTGATTGCCACTCCATAGCACGACGTTGTCGCCCAGAGTGACGAAGGGCTGCACCGTGTTGTTCTCGAAGATGAAGCAATGCTCACCCACCACCACGTTGCGCCAGACAAAGGCGCTGGAGCTGACATAGCTCGCCGCCCGGAAGCCCATGGCCTTGGCTTCCCGGTAGAAGCGTTCGCGGGTGCGATTCAGCTGACCGTAGGTGACGGCGGCATAGAAATGGGGCCGGCCATCGACATCGGGAAAGTGTTCCGCCAGCGAGTGAAAAGGCAGTACCGGCAACCCGAACTTTTCCGTGCTGCGCAAGTAATCCTGATCGACACTGAAGGCCACGACCCGATAGGGAGAATCATGAGTGAAATATTCATAGGCTATATCGGCGAACAGCCCATCGCCGATGATGACCAACGGAATTTCCATGTGTCTCACCCTTTTATTGTCGGTCCGACTTTCAATTGGCGGCGTGAAGAACGCCCACGCTCATGACTTCCTCACGAGTAGCGTGAATTCATATAGATCATAATCATGGAGCAGGGCGACGTTTTTCGCAAAATGCCGCTTGCAATGATCGAAGAAGAACAGCGGATCGCCGTAATAGAGATCGGCGCGCTGGCGGTCCAGGTCCGAATAGGCGCTAAGGCAATTGAAGGCGAAGCCCCGACTGCTGTGGCTATCGAGTTCATCCAGCATGGTCAGCACATAGGCCTGCCAGTCGGCGACGGACGCCGCTTGGCGGACGTTGAACACGCCACTGGCGACCGAATAGTCGGCGATACCCGCGCAGGTTCGCCCGACCTCGAAACGGGCGTCGGCGGCTCCGGGATGAGCCCTTCGCGCCGCTTCGATCATGGCGACGGATAGGTCGGTACCCCGGTAGCTCAGCGCAATGCCGTGCGTTTTCAGGTAGTCGTAGAAGGCGCCGTAGCCGCAGCCCAGGTCGTTGAGCGATAGCGGCTCCGGGCCGGATTCGCCGATGATCCTGGCCAACTGGCGGAACCTGAGCTGCTGCGACTCCAGACCGTTCCAGTCCACTCCCCTTGGGGTGGCCCCGAATTCGACGATCTTCTTCGAATAGTATTCTTCCGTTGCCCCTTCGAGACCCTGCAGCACTTCAGTCATGGGCGCTTCTCTGCAAGTAGGTGGCCGCTGTGGGTCCGGTATTGAGCAGCAGGTCCAGTACGCTGACGGCCGGCTCGAACTCGCCGTGTACCTGCGGGTACGCCGGGTAGCCGGCATAGTCGAAGTACTGGACCGCGATGTTTCTCTGTTCGAAAAGATCGTGCTGCAAATAGACTTTCGCGGCAGGCCCGGAGAGATAGGTATCGGCTTTCAACGCCGCGCAGAGATTGACCAGATTCTCGGTACGTCCGGGTACGGTCGGCAGACTCGATGAGAAGATCAGCGGTGTGGGAATACCGAGCAACCGATTGATGCCGCCGAGCAGGCGCTGGTTGATGTCGGAAAGTCGCTCCAGCGGCTGACACTGGGCATAGAGTTCCTCCAGGGGACCGCCCATCGCTGCGAAGCCCGCGGCCTTGCGGTAGCTGGCGCTTATGGTCTGCCAGTGTTTCGCCGCCCAGTCGCGGTCGCTGACCTCGACGTCCTGGATCTTCTGGGTATAGCGTCCCCGGTTCTTCACCGGAATGCTCAGCCAGTGCAGCCCCTGGGGCGTCCGGATCAGGTTGCGGTTGCGCCAGTCCCGGCGGGTGAACTGCACATCGTCATACAACACGAAGACGTCGGCACTTCGAATCAGATCGAAATAGCCGCGCCAGGGAATGTAATTCGACTGGACGATGGCTACTTTCGTCATGGATAGATCCTCGGGAGATGGACAGTTCCGGCCGCTCCGGCTAGGTCACAGGTATTTGAACAGGCTCAGCTGAGCGATCTTCACGAAACTCTGCTGCGACGCCTGCAGCACGGTGTTCTGCAGGGCATAGCGCGACAGGGCTTCAGGATAGTCGAGATCCTCGAGGTCGGACTGCACCGACTTGTTCACCAGGGTGACGTTGGCGATGAAGTCGCTGGTGGAATCGATGACGTTGAGGCGCGCGCCGACCTTGCCGCGAATCCCGTCGACCTGGGTGTAGGCGGTGTCCAAGTTGCTCAGGGCCACGGCGGCGCTGTCGCGGATCTGGTAGACGCCCTCGGTGCTGCCGTCGCCATTCTCCAACGCCTTGCGCAGGTCGGAGACGACGTTGAGCAAGCTGCGCTTTTCGTTGGCGGTGTCGCGGGTGATCTTGAATTCGTCTCCGCTGGCCGGGGCGCCATCCAGCTGGACCTTGACCCCGCCGTAGCGCACGAAGCGGCTGGATTCCGCCGTGCTGCTCAGGCTGTCCGCCTTGAGTTGGCCGGCGGGCGGATTGGCCGGATCGTAGGCGGCCCATTGGGCAGCGGTAGGCGCGTTCTTCAGGTCGTAGATGACGTATTTCTGGCTGTCCAGGAAGTGGATGCCGATGCCATCGGTGGCAACCGGCGGGCTGCTGGCCGGGAAGGTGGAGTCGTAGGCGCCCTTGTCGTCCACCAGCCCCAGGGAAATCCGGCCGGTACCGGTGTTGGTCGCCGATTTGGCGGTGTCCACGCGGTTGGCGTTGAAATTGTTCTCGAAGGCATCCTTGCCGCTGTCGCTGACGGGCACGAAGGTGGAACTGGCGATCTGCACGCTGCGCTGGCCTTCGTCGCCCTGGTAGCTGTAGGTGCCGTCGGCGTTGCGCACATAGGGCTGGGTATCGCCCATGGAACCGGAAAACAGGTACTTGCCGCTGGCGTCCTTGCTGTTCATCAGGTTCATCAACTCGTCTTCGCGCTGCCCGACCTCCTTGGCCAGGGAGGCCCGGTCGGTCGGATCGAGCGCGCCGTTGCCGGCCTGGACGGCGATCTCGCGGATACGCGTCAGCACCGTCTCCACCGAGGTCAACATGGCTTCCTCGGTGTTCAGGCCGTTCTTGGCCGCGGTCATGCCGGTGTTGTACTGCTCGTTGAGCGCCCCTTCCTGGCTCAGTTGCAGCAACTTGATCGAGGCCACCGGGTCGTCCGCCGGCGTGAGGATCTTCTTGCCGGTGCTGATCTGCTCCTGGGTGCGGCTGACGTCGCCATAGTTGCTCTGCAGGCCGTTGATGCCGTTGTTGAACGCCTGGACGGTAGAGATACGCATGGGCGGGTTCCTTATCTGAAGGCGCCGATCAGGGTGTCGAACAGCGACTGCGCGATCTTGATGACCTGCGCCGAGGCGCCGTAATACTGCTGGAACTGGACGAGCTTGGCCGCCTCTTCGTCCAGGTTCACGGCTGACAGGGAGTCGCGATTGTCCTCGGATTGCTTGAGCACCGTCTCGCTGGCGGCGGAATCCACCCGCACCTGCGCGGTCAGGGTCCCGACCCGCTCCACCAGGCCGCCGTAGGCGTTGTTGTAGGTGGTGCCGGTGGTGCCGTAGCCACCCATGGTGTTCTTGGTCTGCAGCGCCACCAGGTTCAGGGCGTTGCGGTTATCCGACACCGCTCCCGTGTTGGTGCCGAGGGTGAAGCTGTCGCCGTCCTGGGGCACGCCACTGACGTTGAAGTCGTAGCTGTAGCTGTTGTTGGTGGTCGGGTCGGTGTACTGCAGGCGGAGCGTGTTGGTCTGCCCCGAGGTCAGCCCCGTCGTCGACGGCGACACGTAACTCAGGGTGGCGCCGGCGGGCAAGGTGCCGGTCAAGGTCCCGCTGGCGGAACCGAAGGTCAGCTTGATGCCCGAACTGCCGAACAGCCGGCCCAGATCGGCGGTGCTCACCGGCGACGGGGCGCTCTTGAGATCGGGCTGGGTGATGGCCCCGGTGCCGCG
The DNA here is from genome assembly GCA_036946245.1 of Pseudomonas oryzihabitans. Lineage (GTDB taxonomy): Bacteria > Pseudomonadota > Gammaproteobacteria > Pseudomonadales > Pseudomonadaceae > Chryseomonas > Chryseomonas oryzihabitans_G. The sequence continues at coordinate 2,366,538 of JAQIJM010000001.1, read as the reverse complement.
GTTGTTGGTGGTGCTGGACGCCTTGGCGGTACCGGCGAAACCGAGCTGGCTGGACTGACTGAGGTCGACGCTCATCTGCGCCGCGCCGCGGCGGGTTGGCTGCAGGCTGAAAACGTCACCGGCCTGGGCCTTGGCCAGCTCCGCCGCGCTGAATTGCACCTTGAAGCCCTGGTCGGTGCCGCCGGCATCGGCGAAGGTCAGGGTGACCGGATCGGTACCGCTGCGGGTCACGGTGATGTTGGTGCTGTCGCTGACGCGCAGCGCCTTGAAGTTGGTGCCGTCGAAATCCAGCCGGTAGTCGCTGGGATTCAGCTTGGAGGTGTCGCTGATGCTCAGCGTCGCCGTCGCCGACCCGAAGTTGGTCGACCGACCGAGCACGCGCAGGGCGGTGCTCTGCCCACCATTCACGTCGCTGAACAGCGGCGAACCGGTGTTGCCCGCCAGATCCAGGCCCTGGCCGAGCTGCTTGTTCACGGTATCGGTCAGCGTCAGCGCCAACTGCCCGAGGCTGTTGTAGGCATGGTCCAGGGCGGTATCGCGATAGGACAGCAAACCGCCCATTTCGCCGCCGCTGACCTGCGAGGTGATGATCTGCGAGGTGCTGCCGGCCGTCAGGGTGATCTGGTAGCGCGACGGATCGTCGTTACCCGGCTGGGCGTTCAGCGACGAGACATTGCTGCCGACCACCAACGGCTGGCCGGTGCCGACGAAGAGGTTCAGCGAGCCGTCGTCCTGGCTGACCACCTGCAGACCGACCAGGCTGGACAGCTGCTTGATGGCTTGCTCGCGGGAATCGATCAGGTCGTTGGGCGCCGCACCCGATGCCTTGGAACGCGCGATGGCGTCGTTCAGACTGCCGACGCTCTTGGCCAGCGAGTTGATCTGCCCGGTGAGCGCCGTGAGCTGGTCGTTGATCTGACCGTTCTGCTTGTCGATCTGGTCGTACAGGGTATTGAACGACTTGGTCAGGCCCTGGGCCTGGGCCAGTACCGCCTCCCGCGCCGGTACCGAGGACGGGTCCTGGGCGGCGGTCTGCAGGGTGGCGAAGAATTTCTGCATGGCCGGCGTGATGCCGGTGGTGCTGTCCGACAGCAAGCCGTCCAGCTGGGAGATCTGCGACTTGAAGGTCTGCAGCTCGCTGTTCTGGCTATTGGCGGTACGCACCTGGCCGGTGAGGAAGTCGCTGGCGAGTCGACGCACGTCCACCGTCTGGGAACCGGAGCCGATGTAGCCCGCACCGCTGAACTGGGCGATGTTGGTCTGCTGGATGGCCTCCTGCCGCGAGTACCCCGGGGTATTGACGTTGGCGATGTTGTGGCCGGTGACCGTCAGGGCATTCTGCGTCGATCGCAGGCCCGACAGACCGATGGAAAGAAGATCAGCCATGGCTCACCTCAACCGCGCGACGGACTGGTGCCCAGGGAGGCGACCGTCTGATAGGTGTTCATGTTGCGGGCGATCTGGATCACCTTGCGTGCGTACTGCGGATCGGTGGCATAGCCCGCCTGTTGCAGGCCCTGCATGAAGCGCTCGGAATTGCCGTTGGTGGACAGCGCCTTGTCGTAGCGGTCGTTGCTCTGCAGGAAGTTCACGTAGTCGTGGAAGCTGTCGGCGAAGGAATCGTAGGTCCGGAACTTCTCGGTTTCCTTCACCGCCTTGCCGTTGACGAATTCCTGGGTCACGGCCGTGGCGCTGCCGCCATCCCAGCCATGGGACTTGATGCCGAACAGGTTGTTGCTGTTGCTGCCATCGGCCTGCTTGACCATGTGCTTGCCCCAGCCGGTTTCCAACGCGGCCTGAGCCACCAGGAATTTGGGATCGACGCCCAGGCGCTTCGCCGCGGCCTCGGCCATGGGCATCATGGTGTCGACGAATTCCTGGCGGGTACGAAAACGCGTCTTGCCGGTGGCCGTCGTGCTGTCGACGCCCGCCACGGCATCGCTGCCGGCCGCGGTCTTGGCGGTCGCCTGATTGGCGTTCTGGCGCCAGGCGCTCTGCGCCGCCGCCACGTCCTGGAAGCTCTGCTTGAGGGTCGCGCCCTGCTCGGCAGCGCCGGCGATATTGGCGGCCATGCGCTCGGCCACGCGACCCGGCAGGGCCAGGCGGCGGGTGTTGAGGGCGGCGGAGTCGTCCCGGCCGGACGCCGCGGCGCCAGCGGCCGCCGGGGTCAGGCCGCGGCTACCGGCTTCGTTGAGCTTGGCGGTACGTCCCACGGCCAATTGACCTTCGGTGGGCGCGGCCTGGCCGACCTGGGCGAAGGGATTGGGCCGCGTGGAATGCTGGCCGGTCTTGCTCAGCTGGCGCTCCAGGACGTTGGCCAGGCCGATGCCGCCACCGTCCCGCGAGAGCGACACGGCCAGCTGCTGGTCGTACATGTCCTGGTACTGCTTGGTGGTTTCGCTGGAAAAGGGGCTGTCCTTGTCCGCCAGCGCCTGGTTGGCGCTGCGCATGGACTTGAGCATCTGGTTGAGGAACAGCGATTCGAACTCGCCCGCGACCTTCTTGACGTTCTCCGCGCTGTCGCGATCCTTACCCTTCATCTGGGCCAACCGATTCAGGTCGGTGAAGGCCCCCGAATCCTTGACGTTGCCGTAATTGCCACCCAGACGAGATTCCATCGCCCGCACTCCTTAGATAACGATCAGATCGGCCTGCAAGGCGCCGGCCTGTTTCAACGCTTCGAGGATGGCCACCAGGTCGCTGGGCGCCGCGCCCACCTGATTCACCGCCCTCACGATCTCGTCCAACGTGGTACCCGGCCCGAACTTGAACATCGGCTTGGCCTCCTGCTTGGCCTTGACGGTCGACTGGGGAGTCACCACCGTCTGCCCACCCGACAAGGGATTGGGCTGGCTCACCTGGGGGTCTTCGCTGATGGTCACGGTCAGGCTGCCCTGGGTCACCGCCGCCGGCGAGACCTTGACGTTCTGGCCGATGACGATGGTGCCGGTGCGGGAGTTGACGATGACCTTGGCCACCGCCTGTCCCGGGTCCACTTCCATGTTCTCCAGGATCGAGATGTAGTCGACGCGCTGGCTGGGGTCCACCGGCGCCGTGACGCGAATCGACCCGGCATCGAGAGCGGATGCAACACCCGCGCCAAGTGTCTCGTTGATCTTGTCGACGATGCGCTTGGCCGTGGTGAAGTCGCTGCGATTGAGGTCCAGCGTGATGCTATTGCCCTGATCGAAGCCGCTCGGCACCGGTCGTTCGACGGTGGCGCCGTTGGGAATGCGACCCGACGACGGAACGTTGACGGTGATCTTCGAACCGTCCCGGCCTTCGGCGTCAAAACCGCCGACCACCAGGTTGCCCTGGGCGATGGCGTAGATCTGGCCATCGATCCCCTTGAGCGGCGACAGCAGCAGGCTGCCGCCCCTCAGGCTCTTGGAGTTGCCGATGGAGGACACCGTGATATCGATGGTCTGGCCAGGCTTGGCGAAGGCCGGCAGGTCAGCGTGGATGGATACCGCCGCGACGTTCTTCAGCTGCGCCGTGGTACCCGGCGGCACCTTGATGCCGAACTGGGCCAGCATGTTGTTGAAGGTCTGCACGGTGAACGGCGTCTGGGTAGTCTGGTCACCGGTGCCGGGCAGGCCCACCACCAGGCCGTAGCCGATCAACTGGTTGGTCCGTACGCCCTGGATGCTGGCGATGTCCTTCAGGCGATCCGCCTGGGCCAGGGGCATCACCAGCACCAACGCCGCCGCGGCGAAGAAAGACTTGAACATGGCGCTCATCCTCAGAACGGCATTAGCGGGCTGCCGAAGAACTGGCTCAACCAGCCCGGCTGACTGGCGTCGGCGAAGGCCCCGGTCCCCGAGTAGGTGATCCGGGCATCGGCCACGCGGGTCGAGGAAACGGTGTTGTCGGTGGCGATGTCGTCGGCGCGGACCATGCCCTGGATGCGCATGAGTTCGTTGCCGGTGTTCAGCGTCAGCCACTTCTCCCCGCGGACCACCAGGATGCCGTTGGGCAACACCTCGGCAATGGTCACGGTCAGCGAACCGGAGAGGCTGTTGCCCTGGGCGGCCGTGGACTTGCCGGTGTTGGAACGGGCCCCGGAGAAGCCGGCGTCCAGGCTCAGGTCGCCATCGGCCAGCGGATTGGGGATCGACGGCTTGGCGCCGAACAGCGAGGTCAGCCCAAGGGTCGCCTTGCTGTTCTTGGCGACGTCGGAGCTCGCGTTCTTGCTGGCCTGGGTCTTCTCCTGCAGGGTGACGGTGATGATGTCACCCACGCGGAAGGCCTTGCGGTCGGTGTAGAGGTTCTGCTCGAACCCCGACTGGAAGATGGCGCCGTTGTTCTGCGCCGCCGGGACCGGGGTCCGCGGCAGCACCGGGGCGTAATAGGGATCGTCCGGTTTGGCGGCCGGGGCTACGCATCCTGCGAGTACGAGCGCGCCCATGAGCGGGGCGACGGCGAACAGAGGTTTCATGGAGCGCGTCCTCACAGGGGATTAGAGCTGCTGGGTGACGAAGCCGAGCATCTGATCGGCGGTGGAAATGACCTTGGAGTTCATCTCGTAGGCGCGCTGGGTGGTGATCATGTTCACCAGCTCCTCGACGGTGCTCACGTTGGAGTTTTCCAGGGTGCTCTGCAGTACGGTGCCGAGCCCGTTCAACCCCGGGGTGCCGACCTGGGGCGCGCCGCTGGAAGCGGTCTCGCTGAACAGGTTCTGGCCCACCGCCTGGAGACCGCCGGAATTGACGAACTGGGCGATCTGCAGGTTGCCGACGATCTGCGGCGCCGCCTGGCCGGCGGTGGTGACCGACACGGTGCCGTCCTCGCCGACGGTGAACGTCTTGGTGTCGGCCGGCAGCACGATGGCCGGCTGCAGCGGAAACCCGTTAGCGGTGACGACCTGGCCGTCGGCGTTGAGGTGGAAGGTGCCGTCACGGGTGTAGTTGATGGTCCCGTCGGGCATGGTCACCTGGAAGAAGCCGTCGCCGTTGATGGCCATGTCCAGCGGCTGGTCGGTGGTCTGCAGCGAGCCTTCGGTGAAGTTCTTCTGGGTGCCGACGATGCGCACACCGGTACCCAGTTGCAGGCCGGAGGGCAGCTGGTTGTCCTGGGTGGACTGGGCACCCGGCTGGCGGCGGATCTGGTAGAGCAGGTCCTGGAACTCGGCCCGGTCGCGCTTGAAGCCCGTGGTGGACACGTTGGCCAGGTTGTTGGAGATGGTGGTGAGGTTCATGTCCTGGGCGGACAGACCGGTCTTGGCGACCCACAGTGACGACATCATGATGGTATTCCTCGAAGTGCCGGTTTTACGTCGGCGCTAGCCGTTATCAGGAGAATTGCAAAACCTTTGCCATCGCCGCGTCGTTGTCCTCGGCGCTGCGCATCATCTTCACCTGCAGCTCGAACTGGCGGGACAGCGACAGGATCGAGGTCATTTCCTCGGCTGCGTTGACGTTGCTCGACTCGACGAAGCCCGATATGAGGGACACATTGGCGTCCATGGCCGGAGCGCCCTGCCCCTGCTTCATGTGCAGCAGGCCGTCGAGGCCCTTTTCCATCTGCTTGGTATCGGGATTGACCAGCTTGATCCGGTCGACCTGGGCCAGGGCGTTGGCAGCCTGCCCCATGCCGCGGACGGTGATGCTGCCGTCCTGACCGATCTCCACCTTGGACGCGGGCGGCACGGCGATGGGACCGCCGTTGCCGAGCACCGGCAAACCATTGCCGGTGCGCAACATGCCGAGGGCATCGATCTGCAGGCTGGAGGTCCGCACATAGGCCTCCTTGCCGGAGGGGTCCTGGACGGCGACGAAGCCCGGTCCCTGGATAGCCACGTCCAGGTCGCGACCGGTCTCCTGCAGGGAGCCCGCGGTGAAGTCCGTCGCCGGCCGTTCGCTCATGGAATAGACGCGCGACGGCATGGTTTCGCCGAACACCTGCATCGAGCGCGCCTGCTCGAGATCCTTGCGAAATCCCGAGGTCGAGACGTTGGCCAGGTTGTTGGCGTGGGCGCGCTGGGCCATCTCGTTCTGGCTGGCGCCGGTCATGGCGACGTACAGCAGCTTGTCCATCTGATCCTCCGACGGCGGCAGATTGCCGCCAAAACGTGCGTTCGAAGGTTCTATAGCAAGCGCCGTTCCAGAAACCAAAAAGCCCTATGTATCAACTGGTTGAAAAAGAAAAAGCCTCCCGAGGGAGGCTTTTTCCGGCGGTTGGCGGTCAGGCCGTCAGAGAAACGACATCACCGCAGGTTGATGATGGTCTGGGTGATGGCGTTCTCGGTCTCGATGGTCTTGGCGTTCGCCTGGTAATTGCGCTGCGCCACGATCATGTCGACCAGCTCGGTGGAGATGTCCACGTTGGACGCCTCCAGCGCTCCGGACTGCAGGGCACCCAGGGTGCCGGAGCGCGGCGTGCCCACCACCGGCTGGCCGGACTCCGCGGACTCCGTCCAGGAGGTCTTGCCCATGGGCGTCAGGCCCTGGACGTTGGCGAAGTTCGCCAGCACCACCTGCCCCTGCACCTTGGACTGCCCGTTGGTGTAGCGGGCGAAGATCTGGCCGGTATCGTCGATCTCCAGACCCGACAGCTGACCGGTGGTGTAGCCATCCTGGTTGACACTGTTCACCGCGAAGGCGGTGGAGAATTGCGTCGAGCCGCGCGGATCGAAGGTGAAACCGCCGGTGCTGCCCAGGGCGCCGTTCCAGCTGTAGTTGGCCGGGTTGCCACCATCGGAGATGGCCGGAATCCAGCCATTGCCGCTCGATCCGGTGGGATCGGCGGCGAAGGTGATGATGTTGGTCTTCGGATCGATGCTGACGCCCGACGACGACGAGGTCACGGTGCTCAGCTTGCCGGACGCATCGAAGGTCACCCCGAAGCTCTGCGGCTGGGTGCCGTAGGCCGCCACGGCCGCGGCAACGGACGCCGCGGTAGCGCCGGTCGCGGCGGCGGCGTTGTTGGCGATGGCCTTCACCTGCGGCGTCGCCCCGGACATGTTGTTGACCGCCGTTGCCACGCTGCTTGCCGTGGCACCGGCCACGCCGGCCGCGGTGTTCGCCGTCTTGGTCGCGATACCCGGGTCCAGCGGGTTGCGCCCGTCGATCAGCACCTGCATCGTCCACTGGTTGGTGGCCGGCGCCGGTGCCTTGACGAAGTACTGCGACATGACGTGCGAGTTGCCCTGGCTGTCGTAGATGTTCAGCGAGGTCGAGGAATTGTAGGTCTTCGGATCCGAGGGATCGAAGGGCGTCAGCGTCGGCGGCGTGCTGGTCGAGTTCAGGTTGAACTGCTGGGCGATCTGGGTGGTGGACTTGGGCGCCTGGCTGGCGGTCTCGATGCGCAGATCGCTGCGTACGCCGGGCTGCAGCAGACCCTGGGCATTGGTGGTATAGCCCTGCAGCTTGTAGCCGTTGTTGTCGACGATGTAGCCGCTCTTGTCGGTACCGAAGTAACCCGCACGGGTGTACTGGATCGCACCGTTGTTGCTGGTCATGAAGAAGCCGTTGCCGTTGATCCCCATGTCCAGGGCGTTCTGGGTGGAGTCGATGGTGCCCTGGTTGAACAGCTGGCCGACGTTGCCGAGCAGCACGCCACTGCCCTGGGCGTTCTTGCCGGTCCCCAGCACCGAGGCGGCGTAGAGGTCCTGGAATTCTGCTCGCGACTGCTTGAAGCCCACGGTGCTGGCGTTGGCGATGTTGTTGCCGGTGATGTTGAGGTCACTGGACGCGGCCTTGATGCCGCTCAAACCGATATTGAAAGACATGCTGGATTCCTCTCTCGCGCCGCGCCTTACTGGCCGACCGCCTGGACTTTGGAGATGCCGATACTGCCGACGCCGGCAAGGTTGAGCGTCATTTCCCCGCCATTCTGTCCCAGCGTCACGCTGTCGACGTTGGCGGGCAGGCTGGTTTTCATGGCCTCGGTCTTGCCGTCGATGCTGGCCTGGGCCTCGAAGCGATAGGTCCCGGCAGCGAGCTTGTTGCCGTTCGCATCGGTGCCGTCCCAGGTGAAGTTCACCAGGCCGCTGGACTGCTGGCCGAGGTTGAGGCGATTCACCTGGCTGCCGGTGGTGTCGTAGACGTTGACCCAGACGTTCGAACTCGAGGCGGTCAGATTCAGCGCGCCCTTGAAGTCCGCGCTGGTATCCACCTTGACCTTGTCGCTGTCGACGATCACCTTGCGGCCGACCAGGCTGGACGCCTGCAGCGCCTGGGAAGACTGGCTGCCGGACAGGATCGAGCTGACGCTGGTGTTCAGGTTGGTGATGCCCTCGACGGTACTGAATTGCGCCAGCTGCGCGATGAACTCGCCGTTGCCCTGGGGCTCCAGCGGATTCTGGTTGTTCATCTGGGCGACCATCAGCTTGAGGAACTCGTCCTTGCCGAGCTGACTGGTCTTCTTGGTCTCGCTGCCGCTCCCGTCGCCCGTCGCACTCGTCTTGTTGAGCGAGTACTTGTCGAGCACCGATTGAGCGGTGGAGTTGGTCGTGCTTATGGCCATGGCGCCGTTTCCTTACTGACCGAGGGTCAGTACCTTCTGCATCATCTGTTTGGCGGTGTTCATCATTTCCGCATTGGTCTGGAAGGCGCGACTGGCCGAAATCATGTCCGCCATCTCCTCCACCACGTTCACGTTCGGGTAATAGACGTAGCCTTCCTGGTCCGCCATGGGGTGGTTGGGCTCGTAGCGCTTCTGCACCTCGCTCGGGTCCTCGACGATCCCCTTCACCTCCACGCCAACGCCGGCCTGGCCCTGGTCGTCGAACAGCGAGGCACCGCCCTGCGCCGCGTTGAGCTGGGTGGCGAATACCGGATGCCGCGCCTTGTAGGTCTGGTCGACGCTGGAGGCGACGGAATCGGCGTTGGCCATGTTGCTGGCCACGGTATTGAGGCGAACGTTCTGGGCGCTCATCCCGCTACCGGCAATGTTGAACAGCGAACTCAGGGACATGGCTATTCTCCGCGCAGGGCCGACATCAGCCCCTTGAACTTGCTATTGAGCAGGGTGAAGCTGGCCTGGAAATTCATGGCGTTCTCGGCGTAGTTGGCCTGCTCCACCTGAGCATCCACGGTGTTCTGGTCCACGGAAGGCTGAGTGGGAATGCGATACTTCAACGCCGCGTCGCCCATGCCCATGTCGAAGCCGTCGGCGGCGATATGCCGACTGTTGGTGGTTTCCAGCTGGTAGTGACCAGAGGTGCCCGACGCCCCCTTGGCCGCCTGCTCCGCCAGCACCGCGCTGAAATCCAGGTCCCGCGCCTTGTAGCCGGGAGTGTCGGCGTTGGCGATGTTGTTACCCAACACCTCGGCGCGCTGTGAACGAAAGTTCAGCGCCTGTTCGTGCAACCCGAGTGCCTTATCGAAACTGATGCTCATGTCGAGAGACCTATGACGTGGCTTGCGTGAGATTTAGCAAGCCCCGTGCCAGCCTCCAGCATCCTTTAAGATCAATGGGTTACGACATTACGGCAAGGGAAGAAGCGGCAAGCGGCAAGGTTTTTCCGCCGCCTTTGCCGGCCGGGACGAAGCGGGCGGCAAAACTTTGGCGCAAAAGAAAGGCAGACCGAAGTCTGCCTTGTCGTAGCGGGGATCGGCTCACTTGGCCTTGTAGATGATGCCTGGATTGCACTGCACCATCTGATAGAGATCCGGTAGCCCATTGAGGGCCTCGGACGCGCCGAGAAACAGATAGCCACCGGGCTTCAGGGTGCCGTGGATGCGCGTCAGGATGTCCTTCTTCACCTCGGCGGAGAAGTAGATCAGCACGTTGCGACAGAACACCATGTCGAACTTGCCCAGGCTGGCGTAGCTGTCGAGCAGATTCAGCGCCCGGAATTCGATGCGACTGCGGATCGGCGGCTTGACCGCCCAACGCCCGGGTTGGAGGACATCGAAATAGCGCTGCAGCCGTTCCTGGGACAGTCCCCGGCCGATGGCGAGCGAGTCGTACTCGCCCGACTTGGCCGCGGTGAGGATGGCACCCGAGAGATCCGTCGCCACGATCTGCATGCCGGCGCGCCCCTGCCCCGGCGCGCTGCGCTCGAACTCGTCCATGGTCATCGACAGCGAATAGGGCTCCTGCCCCGACGAACAGGCCGCCGACCAAACCCGCAGGCGCTGGCCGAAGGTGTTCTTGGTCAGTTCCGGCAGCAGGCGGTTCTTCAGCACCTCGAAGGGATAGGTATCCCGGAACCAGAGCGTTTCATTGGTCGTCATCGCATCGATGACCTTTTCCCGCAGGCCGCCCCGGGGCTGCATCTGAATGCGTTGCACCAACTCGGACAAGGTCTTGATTCCCTCGGTCTCCATCAGCTTGTTCAGCCGACTGGAGACCAGGTACTGCTTGTTGTCGCCGAGCAGGATCCCGCTGGATTTCTCGAGGAAATCGCGAAAAAGCACAAAATCCGCGTTGACTGCTGACACTGCCGCTCCGCCTTCTGGATACCGGGATAAGGACGCCTTCACCTACTGGCCGTCGACCGCATTGATGCGCTCGGCTACTCGGGAAGCGAGATCATCGGGGCGGAACTTGGCCAGGAAGTCATCCGCTCCGACCTTCTTGACCATCGCCTGGTTGAAGACACCGGACAAGGAGGTATGCAGCAGTATATGCACTTTCTGCATCCGCGAATCATGACGGATTTCCGCCGTGAGGGTGTAGCCGTCCATTTCCGGCATCTCGATGTCGGAAATGATCATCAGCAGCTCGTCCTCCGGACGCTTGCCCTCGCCCACCATCGCCTGCAGATAGTTCAGGGCCTGGCGACCGTCGTTCAGCGCGATGACCTCGACGCCTACGGTTTCCAGGCACCGGCTCACCTGCTTGCGCGCCACCGAGGAGTCGTCGACGATCAATACCCGCTTGGTGACGGCCTTGGCCTGGACCACCTCGCTGATCACGCCGGCCGAGACGGTCTCCACCGACGGAGCCACCTCGGAAAGGATCTTCTCCACGTCGATGATCTCGACCAGTTGGTTATCGACCCGGGTCACGGCGGTCAGATAGTGGTCACGACCGGTCCCCTTGGGCGGCGGATTGATGCCTTCCCAGTTCATGTTCACGATGCGCTCCACCGAACGCACCAGGAAGCCCTGCACCTTGGTGTTGTACTCGGTGATGATCACGAAACAGTTGTTGATGTCTTCCAGCCCACGGCGACCGGTGGCCATGGCCAGGTCGATGATCGGAAAGGTGCCGCCCCGGATGCTGGCCACGCCCCGCACGACCCGACTCGATTTCGGCATCACGGTGAGCTTGGGGCACTGCAGCACCTCTTTCACCTTGAAGACGTTGATGCCGTAGAGCTGCGAGCCATCCAGACGGAACAGCAGCAGCTCCAGACGGTTCTGGCCCACCAATTGGGTACGTTGGTTGACGGCGTCCAATACACCAGCCATTTGGCGACTCCTCTCGTTGCCGCGAGCCGGTCGGAAAACTCGGCACAGGGCTTGCTTAGGTTAAATCATGAAGACCGAAGCGACGTGTTTCCGACCTATGAAAACCTCCAACCGGTGGGCAGCGAATCTCGTGTTGATCCTGGCATGCCTGGGCGGGAAGGCCTTTGCAGAAGGCGACTACACCTCATCTGACGAACTTATCGGCGCTGTCGAAAGTTTTCTTGAGGAACGTGTGCAGGAATATTTGCTGGAAGCGGGTTTCAACGCCCGCCACAAGAATCAGATCAACGCCCTCGACCCGCGCCTGCGCCTCGCCGCCTGCGACAAGCCGCTGACGCTGTCCCAGCAAGGCGCTCCCACCCCGGTGGGCAGAATCAGCATCAAGGTGCGCTGCGAAGGCAGCAGTCCCTGGACGGTGTTCGTGCCGGTACAGGTGAAGCTATACCGTCCCGTGGCGGTCGCCGTCCAGCCATTGTTGCGGGGAACGGTGCTGGACGACCAGAACGTCGCGCTGATGGAAAGGGACGTCGGCACTCTGACCCAGGGCTATCTGACCAGCCTGGAACAGGTTGTGGGAACCAAGCTCAAGCGCCAGGTGGTCAACGAACAGATACTCGCCCCGGTCTTTCTGGAGCAGGCCGAGCTGATCCGCAAGGGTGAGCAGGTGGTCATCAACGCCCGCAGCGCCTCCTTCAACATCCGTATGCAGGGCGAGGCCCTGGCCGACGGCGCCAAGGACCAGGAGATCCGCGTCCGCAACCTCAGCTCGAACCGGGTGATCCGGGGCCGCGTGGTCGATCAGGGACAGGTGGAGGTAGCGCTTTAGTCAGAGAGCCAAAAGGAGTACCTTGGAGCGTCCGCACCCTTGAACCTCTGCGCAACGTCCTGTCGAAGGATGTGAACGGCCGCACAGGTCTATGGCTAAAGTTTCGGTCTGACACGCCGATAAGCCGGGTATGCGAACGAGACGACACGAGGATCTTCACTCATGGCTCTAGATATCAATCGCCTGAATCCGTCCTCCACTTCCGGCATGGGCGGCACCAAGGCTGCAAGCAACAAGGAAGCGGCCTCGGCTCAGACCAGCGATGTCAAGGCTACTCCCAGTACCGCCTCCGGCGAGTCGGTCAGCCTGAGCGCCCAGGCCCAGCAGTTGAGCTCCCTGACGGCAGGACTCAAGGATTTGCCGGTGGTCGACAGCGACAAGGTCAGCCGCCTGAAACAGGCCATCGCCGATGGCTCCTACAAGGTCGACAGCCAGAAGGTGGCCGACAAACTGCTGGCGTTCGAGTCCTGACGCCCGGTTCCGGCCTGGCCTTCCTGACGATCGCAACTCACGTTCGAAGGGAAGTTCCGCCATGTCCAATGCCACCTTGCTCGAGATCACCCGGCACGATATCGACCTGAGCGAGCAGCTGCTCGCGCTGATCGACCAGGAATTCCAGGCTCTTTCCGAGCGGCAGCTCGATGCCCTGGAGGCCCTGCTGGGCAGCAAGCAGATCCTGCTCAAGCAGCTCGATCAGCACGCCCAGTACCGCACGCTGCTACTTCGTCACCACGGTCTGCAGACCGATCTGCAGGGCCTGCGCGCCTACGCCGCCACCCAGGTCGACGGCGCGGAGCTGCTGGTGGCCTCCGATCAGCTCGCTCAGCTCATGGAGCAGTGCAAGATCCGCAATACGCGCAATGGCCAGGTGATCCAGGCCAATCGCTTCGTGGTGGGTAAACTGCTCAACGTCCTGCAGGGCACCTCGGCGCCCACGCTGTACAACAGCCGCGGCGGCCAGACCGGCGGTGGCTACCAGCGACCGTTGAGCTCGGCCTGACGACCGCCGTTCGTCTGCCACGGTGTTTTAGCTGCATTGCTGGCTGGTAGCCATTATCCTTGCGTACCGTCACTTACAGGAGTTCCAAGGTGCAAGGCTCTTCGGTCAGCGAAAACGCTCCCCAGCCACCCCAGGTCTACCGCTCCAGGGGAGAAATCCTGACGTGCCTGCGCCCGGCCCTCGAACAGCATCTGCCACTGCGGATCACTTTCGGTCAGGAAGGCCCGCAGTTCCAGAGCTTCATCGTCGAACTCGACGAAGCCAAGGGCCTGATCGCCCTGGACGAATTCGTCCCCGGTGACGGCGAGCGCCTGCTGGAGCGGGGCCTGCCGTTCCTGGTGGACAGCTTCCACGATGGCATCAAGGTGACCTGGCGCAGCGAACAGTCGGCGCAACGGGGCGAACTGAACGGCACACGCTGCTACTGGATCGCCTTGCCCACCACCCTCACCTACCATCAGCGACGCAACGCCTACCGCGTCAAATTGCTGCTGAATCGGCCGGCGAAGGCCCGGCTGCTCCAGGGCGGCGATCAGCTGCAACTCCAAGGACAACTGATCGACCTGTCCGCCACCGGTTGCAAACTCCGGTTCCCGGGCAATGTCACCCATCTGTTGCAACCCGGTCAATTGATCCAGCGTTTCACCGCCGAGCTGCCCATAGGCACCCTCGACGCCGCTGTGAACATCCGCCACGTGGCCTGCCTCAACCGTCTGGAATACAGCGACGTGGGCGTCAGCTTCCACAACCTGGGCGGCGTCGCCCAGCGCCAGATCGAGCGCTTCGTCTATCAGCTGCAGCGGGAACATCGCCGCTTCGACTGACCGCCCAGGTCGGTCGAAGCGAGCCGCTCGCGATCATGACGCCGTAGGCTTGGCCGGCGGCCCGTCGCCTTCCTCCGCTGCGACCGCGGCGGTGGCCTGCTCCGCCACGCTGGCTTCCGCGGCCACCGGCTCGCCCTGCATCTGCTCCTGTACCACCTGGCTGTCGACCCGCGGATCGAGCGCGGCCGCCAGTGGCGAGCTGGTGGAACCCTCCGGCATGGGCACGTGGTTCAGGGGCGCTTCGTCGACCAGGTGCTTGCCGGTGACGGCATCGGGCCGAATGCGCCAGATGAGTATCCCTCCGCAGAGCACGACGAAGGCATAGAGCATGTTCGGGCCGACCAGATTCATCAGGGCGCCTACCACCAGTGGACCGATACAGGCTCCCATCCCGAAGGTCACCAACAGCATGGCACTCAGGGACACCCGCCGCTCGCCCTCGATGTGGTCGTTCGACAAGGCCACCGCCAGGGGGTAGAGCACGAACTGCAGGAGGCTGGCGATCAGCCCCAGGGGCAACAGCACCACCGGTGGCACGTGGGGCAATAACGCCAGTGGCAAGGCCGCCACGGTGAGGGCGATGGCGACCACCCGGATCAGCCAGCTGCGATCGTGACGGTCGGACAGCCAGCCGATCGGCCACTGGGCGATCAGACCCGCGAAGATGCAGCAGGCCATGAACAGACCGATGCGCTCGGTGGGCAGGCCCTGGGCGCTGGCATAGAGGGGCGCAAGACCGTAGAAGGCGCCTATCACCAGCCCGGCGACCAGGGTGGTGGTCAGGGATTGCGGAATACGGCGAATGAAGAAAGCCGGCTCCAGCGGCGCCGGCTTGAGCGGCGCCGGGTGGATCTTGCCGGTCACGGCTACCGGCACCAGGCACAGGGCATAGCAGATGGCCACCAGCATCAGCTTGTCGACGCCGAGATCGGGCGACGCCACCAGCACCAGTTGGCCCAGGGCGAGCCCGAGGTAAGAGGCGGTCATGTAGCCGGAGAACACCTTGCCCCGCTCACCGGGACCGGCCTGTTCGTTCAACCAGCTCTCCAGCACCATGTACTGGCACATCATGCCCATGCCGATGAGGACCCTGAGCGCCACCCAGACCGGCAGCCAGGGCAACAGGCCGATGCCGAGTACTGCGGCACCGGCGACTCCGGCGCAGGTCACGTAGGCACGGATGTGGCCGACCTTGGCGATCAGCCGGTGCCCCAGCTTCCCGCCAATCACCAGTCCCAGGTAATAGGCGGCGGTCAGGGCGCCTACCCAGAGCCCCTGCACCTGCTCCGCGGCCAGCCGCAACCCCAGGTAGGTGCTCAGCAGACCGGTCCCGATCAACATCAACAGCGTCGCGAAATAGAGTCCGCGAAACGCCGACAGCACACGCCCCATTGCCTACTCCATCGTCTCGTTCGCACCGGGCGAGCGCGACGGGATCAGCTTCGTCGTTGCGCCGCCATCTGGGCATCCGCGCCCAGGCGTGGATTGTACTGGCCCGCACAGGCCTTCATCAGTACCTGCAACACCGACAGATTACCTCTGACGCTGCTGATCTTGGTGGGTACCTCGCCCTTCGGATAGCGTCTCACGGTGGGGAGTTCCACGCAGCGGTAACCCAATTTCGGCACGCGATAGGAAAGATAGGCGAGCAGCTCGTAAGTGGCGAATTCGTCGCGGAAGGGCGCCACCCGAGGGTCGAGGAGCATGGCCCGGCTATAGGCGCGGAATCCCTGGGTGGTATCCGTCCAGTGGAAGCCCGACGCCAGGCTGAGCATGGGCGCGTGGATGAAGCGGATGGCGAAATCACGCGACTTGGGCGTGTTCTCCGCTACGCCGCCGGCGAGAAAGCGCGACGCCTGCACGAAGTCGTAGCCCTGTTCGATGGCTTCGATGAAGCGCGGGATGGCGTCGGGATCGTCCTTGTCGTTGCCATCGATGGTGACGATGCCGGTATAGCCCTCGTCCAGCACGAACGCGTAGGCGCAGCGCAGCTGGGCGCTGAGCTTGCCGGACGCCGTCTTCACCAGCAGACCGCGTACGCCCAGCTCCTGGAGGCGCTGCGGCTCCAGCGAGCCGTCGGTGCTGCCGCCGTCGACGATGATGACATCGGCGATGGCGGCGATGTCTATCGCCGCCATGCGTCGCAAGAGATTGAGGATGCGCTCGCCTTCGTTGATGACCGGAATCACCACGCAATGCGGGCGACTACGGCCGTTCCAGAAGGTCGTCGTGTAGCTGGGTACCTGCCAGAGGGCACGCTCGGCGGCGGAAATTTGGGTAGTCATGAATCCTCCAGGGTCAACCGACACGGGCCGTGATGAGCGCCACGCCGGCGATGATCAGCACGATCCCCGCCGCCGTGGTCCAGGGAAAGGCTTCGCGAAAGATCACCACCGACAGCAGGGCGACGCTGGCGATGGCCCCGGCCGTGAGGACCGGATGGGCGACGTTCAGCGGCAGCTTCGCCAGGGCGGCGGCGTACAGCAGGAAGGCCAGGCCATACATGAACAGGCCCAGCCAGAATGGCCAGTTGGCCAAGGCCCCCAGGGGATCGCTCAGACTGGGAAAACGGCGCGGCGGCATCATGGCCATTTTCACCAGCACGCTGGCGGAGGCGTTGGAGGCGATGCCGAGAATCAGGATCAGCCACTTCATGCGGCCGCCTCCGGCAGATCGCGGTAGGCCCGGATCGCCACCTGCACCCCGCGCTCCAGCGCCGCCAGATTGGAACCCTGCTTGGCCGGCAGCATCTCGATGCTGACGACCTGCTCCGGCAGCCGCCGGGTCAGGGCGAAGGCGATGCCCTCGTGATTGGTACCGCCCTCCCCCAGGGTCACCAGATCAGGCTCGCTGGCGTGGACATGCCCGATCAGTTCGGCGTGTTCCTCCAGTACTCGGGCGGCATCTTCTTCGTTGATGGTCAGCGCCCCGGTATCGAGCTGCATGCGGATGGCCGGATGCTCCACCGCCCGTACCACGGCGGCGGTGGAATCGCTGTCGATCATGAAGTTGGCGCCGTAGCGCGGCGGATTGGGCTCCAGGCAGATCAGCACGCCGCGGGCCTGGGCGACGTCGCCCAGGCGGCGGAAGAAGTCACGCGCCTGCGCCAGGGCCTCGTCGTCGCTCAATCCCGAGCGATCCCGGTTGCGCGGCGAGCCGAACACCAGGCGCGTGGCGCCCAGGCCTTCGGCGACCCGGCAGACGCCCTCCAGGTGCGCGAGCAGCGCCCGCTGGACGTCGTCGTTACCGAACACGTTGAGTCCCGAGGTGCCGAACAACAACGCCTGCATCCCGGTGATCTCGATGCCCCGGGCCTGCCACGCCTGCCGTACCTGCTGGATTTCCTGGGCGGTCGCCGTCTTGGGATCGGCGAAGTACTTGCCGGGCGCGATGTCGATGGCATCCACCCGGTACTGCTGCAGGATCTCGGCGACCATGGCGTCGTCGGCCACGTCCCAGGCGATGTTGGAAATGGCGACACGCATCACTGACCCTCCGCCTTGATCACCGGCGGCTCCGATTGCGCATAGGATCGCACCGCCAGCAGGGTGTCGCGGGCACTGTACTGGTAGCCGTCGCGCCCGCCGAAGACCTCGGCATGGACACTGCGGAAGTCGTAACGCGCCGGTGTCCCCTCCAGCGTATTACCGAATTCCCGGCCGAATCCCTGGCTGGCGATGTCCGCCACGCCGATGGGTTCGGCGGTCAGGTGGACGAGCTCCAGCCCGGCCGCCTGGGCGGTCTGGATGTCGTAGCCGAGATTGACCATGGGATAGAACTGGAAGACGCCGCGACTTTCTACCGCCTGCAGATTGTTACCGTTGAGCAGGTCGTAGATCACGTTCTTGCGCAGTCCCGGGCCGACCAGCCCGGGGAGGCGCACGATCAGCGCCTTGGCGAAGTGCTCGCGCACGAATTGTTCGAGGCGGTAGCGATTGGCGCCGTAGGCGTGCAGGCCCTCTTCGTCCACCGGCGTGGTCTCGTCCACCCCGATCGGCTGCTTGAAGACGTCCACGGTGCTGATCAGCACGAAGGAATCGCACTGGATGCGCGACAGGTGGGCGATCAGTCCATCGATCTTCTGGCGATCCGCCTCGGGGTCGCGGTTGGCGATCCACTTCTGCGCCGGCGCACCGGCGCAGATGACCTGGCCATAGGGCCGGTCGCCGATCTGATCGATGTTGGTGGAGCGAAACAGCGCACCGAAGGCCTTCTGCTTGAGCAGTGTCGACCCCACGAAGCCGCTGTACCCTATCAACGCGTCGGTCTTCATGTTGCTCACCCCTTGGTCTTGAATCTCAGGCAATAGTCCGGTTGGCACTCCTCGACGGGATAACGCTCGTCCAGGTAGGCCTTGAGTCGCGGAAACTTGTCGTGCATGGACAGGTTGTTCAGGTTGAAGGACCAGAACGTCGTGGAATACACCACCGCGGGCGGGTCGGCGCGTTGCAGGTCGCCGAGCAGATCCGCCTCGTAGGGAGCCGTGGCATAGACCGGATAGATGTACTTGGTGCACGCCGGCAGGTCCGTCACGCCATTGATCACGCCGTTGTTGGCGAGGTCGAATACGCAGCGGGCACCGCTGTCCAGCAGCCGCTGGGACGCCCATTGCACGCCCGGCGTCGCGAGCGCCGCATCGTCCGGCATGGTGGCCAGCTCCGGTATCCAGGCCAGGCCCTGTGCCCAGACCCGCTCGACCGGCGACTTGTAGAGGTTGAACGCCGCCAGCAGTACGACCAGGGCGGCCAGCGCCGGTACCAGCAGGCGCCGGGTGAAGGCCAGCAGCGCCACGACCAGCAGTACTGCGAAGAAAGGCGAAGGATTGAGCCCCACCAGACCGAGCAGCACCGCCGCCGCGACGCAGACGTAGGCGGCCCGGGGATGGGCCGAGAGATCCCAGCCGCCGTTGCGTGCCAGGCGCTGCCGGCGCGCGGCGAAGAGCAGGCTCAGCAACGGTACCCAGAAGCCCATCTGGATGTGCTGGAAATCCGCCCGATTCACCCCGATCTTGAAGAAGATGACCAGCAGCACCGCCAGTGCCCCGATCAGCGGCAGGTCCTCGTTCCAGCGCCACGGCCAGGGCAGACAGCGGAGCAGCGCGAAGGCTGCGAGCGCGGTGGGTATCGCCAGCAACAGGCTCAGGGCGACCGGCCTGGCCGCGAGTCCGTAGCCCCATTGGGACGAGGTTTCCAGCAG
This sequence comes from Pseudomonas oryzihabitans, assembly GCA_036946245.1. Classification (GTDB taxonomy): domain Bacteria; phylum Pseudomonadota; class Gammaproteobacteria; order Pseudomonadales; family Pseudomonadaceae; genus Chryseomonas; species Chryseomonas oryzihabitans_G. The sequence goes on along the minus strand of JAQIJM010000001.1, from coordinate 2,347,329 downwards.
AAAGGTCAGGTTCTTCACATAGTCGGTCAGCGCGAAGAAATCGGTACCAAAACCGAGCCAGGCGACGGTCGCCCCGAAGGTCAGGATCGACACCAGGTGCCGACGCTGCAGCAGCAGGGCGAGTACCACCGCGGAGCCGATGGCCAGTACCCCGGCGATGCCGCGATCGTAGGACCAGAACACGTTGAAGCCGGCGGCCAGCCCCAGCAGCAGCTCGCAGACCAGCCGCGCGGTCGGGCTCTCCACCTTGCGGTGCAGGCAGAACAGGAACAGCGACAGCAGCAGGAACAGATCGCGGTAGCCCACTACCTGGGTGGCCAGAGCGCCCACCGCCACCAGCAGGATCAGCCGGCCACGGCCGCTCGGCAGCGGGCAGAACAGCACCGCCGTGCCCCAGAGCAGCAGGGCCGCCGCGGTGTTGCACAGACCATAGAGAAGCTGCGTCACCAGGAAGGTGTGCTGGGCGCCGAACCAGCTCTGGGCCAGCCATACGGGGACGAAATCCAGGCCGCCATGGATGGTGAAGGCATGGGCACCCGGCTGGCTGTGCAGCAGGGTCGGCAAGGTAGCGAAGTATTCTCCCTGGTGAAAGGGATCGAGGATGACGCCCTTGCCGAACAGAAAGAAATTGATGACGCAAAAGACCAGAACGGTGATGAAGCCGGCGATGCTAGACGCCCCCCTGGGCGCCGCGTCAGTGGAAGGGTTCGGCATCGAGGCGCTCCAAGGCATCGAAAATGTTGTCGATCTTGCCGCCCAGCATCGAGTAGCAGCCGGGCAATTGCGGATGCTGTTCGAACAGAATGGGACGGCCGTCGTCGCCCTCGTTCTTCATCAGGATGGTCTTCACCTCGAACAGCGAGTCCCGGTACTCCACCCGCGCCACATCCGCCATGTAGCGCGCGACGTCACGCACCATCCAGTCGACCCGCGAGGCGCGATCGTAATCGTCGAGCAGCCCGTAGGGGTCCGTGCCGTTGGCATCCTCCCAGTTCAGGTGCGGCGTATAGCGGACGTGGGACAGCGTGTGCAGCCCCCGCGCCGGGAAGGGCATCATCGAAAAGAACGGACCGTCCATCACGGTGACGCCGAGATTGCGCAACTCGGGCGGCATCTGCACCAGCGCCATCTCGGTGATCTCATGGCGCAGACGGGTCGTGGTACCGGGAAAATCACCCCCATACTGGTTGAGCCCGCTGTAGGTGCAATTGAACAGATAGCGCCCCTGCCGCTCCAGCTGGGCGCCGTCCTTCCCCGCCACCTCGACCCGCAGGCCGTCCGTCGCACCGTGGATGGCGGTGACCCGGCTGTCGAACAGCAGCTCGACGCCGGTGGCGGCGAGTTCGCGGGCCACCTCGGCGGCGAGGATGGCGGAGTTGAAGGCGTACTCCTCGGTCAGGTATACGGCTTCTATGAGGCGGTCGTCGAAGAGTCGGGAAAACTCTTCGGGCGCCGGCTGCAGCGAAGCCTCGATACCCTGGCAGAAGCGTTCGAACTGCTTGGCGGTGACCTTCGAGTTGTTACGGGCGATGGCATACAACTTGGTGAAGTCCTTCACCACGACGTCGGGATAATCCTGCAGGAAACGGGGCAAGTTGACCCGACTGCGAAAGGCCGTGACGAAACTTCGCGGATAGTGATAACCGTTATGGACCCGTGCCTGGTTGTGATAAGAGGCACGCTTGAGCAGTCCCGCCTCCCGCTCGATCAGAGTAACTTTCGCGAAACCTCTCACCCGCATCAGATAGAGGGCGGTCATCGCTCCATAGAACCCGCCGCCTATGACGATCGCGTCTTTCATGATCGCCCTCAGGCCGCGCCGGAATGGGTTGCCGGTCTCGCACTACCGCCCTGCACCACTTCGACGTTCAGCTTGTCCCGACGCGTCATGACTGCACTGGTGAACTCCTGGGCTACGTGATACAGCGGACCCTCATTGGCCCTGTGGGTCAATTGGAGTACGTATTCGCCAAGGACCAGCAAGACCAGCGATATAAGGAAGAACATGCCCGATTGCTGTAAGGAAATCGTCACCCAGCCCGGCGCCACGTCGTCCTTGAACAATCCCACGCCGATGACATAGATCGAATAGAGCAGGTTCGACAGGGCACCGACGATGGAAAGGAAACTGACCATCCGCATCGGCTTGCGCGTGGAGGACACCAGCAACCGCGCGCCCCGGTCGAAGCTGCCGGACAGACGCTTGGGCCGGGTGCTACGCGGTGCCACGCTGTATTCCAGGTTGCTGCGAGAGAAGCCCGCGGTGGCCGGAAGATGGCGGTAAGTGAGGGCGGGCGCCGGATGACGCAGGATATAGTTGATGACCTTCTTGCTGAGCATCCGGTACTGGGGGGCGTCCTTGGCCAGGTCGACGCCGTTGAACCTCTTGTAGAGGCTATTGAATCCCCTGGCGCAAAGACTGTAGGAAAGGGTCTGTCGAACTTTCTGCTGATTGTTGGCGAACACCACGTCGGTACCCTCCGCCGCGCGGCGCAGCATATCGGGCAGGAAGGCGATGTCGTCCGCTTCCGGATCTATAACTACCGCGAAGTCACCCAGTGCGTTCTCCAGGCCTACCCAGGCCGCGGTATCCGAGTCCACTTCCTTGGTCAGGGCGTATACCTGGAGATTGGGTAGTCCATCGACACTGGTCAGTTGCTTTAATCGAGCTACGCTGTCATCAGAGGAGGCGTTATCGACGATGATAAGTTCGTAGTCACTTACCAGAGGACCGACGACAGCCGCGGCACGCTCGAGGGCGCCCTGCAGCTCGGTTGCCTGATTACGAACGACGAACACGACTGAAAGTAGGACGGGATAAAAGGCCATGACGCGAACCTCCAGAGGCGTTCCAGATTCATGCAATGCAGACGGTTAGCCATCGGAGAGTACAGATAAATTCGTCTGGTTTTATTCTGCTGCTCTGCGCTGTGACCATAGCCACAAATCGCCATCTGAAGAGCCTGGAAGTCCGACAACGTCGCTGTTTTTATCCTATGCTGCGGAACTGCTGTAACGGTTCGGCAAAGCGAAAGTGGCTGCGGACGGCCGAGAGGAAAGCGGAAAGGAATCTGGTGTCCCAGAGTGGGGTCGAACCACCAACCTTCCCCTTAGGAGGGGGATGCTCTATCCAATTGAGCTACTGGGACAGGAAAGGGCGCCAATGGTAACGAGCATGGAGAAGTTTGTCATGCTCCGACTGGGGCGGGTTCGGCTTGCCGGAGTGTCGATCGTCCTGCCATTCGAGCTTATGGCTTTGCAATTTGAGCAGCACGTCGGTAAATTGACGTCAATAAAAACAGATACCTAGGGAAGGGTGCTCTATTGCGTCCCAGGTGCCGTGAGTGCTAGCGGAACGAACGAGGGCTTTTGCCTTCACTGATTTTTGACTCCAGATGAAGTACCCCAATGACCCAGGCCATTAGATCCTACTCAAGTCGTACCGCTGACAAATTCGTCGTGCGCCTGCCCGAGGGCATGCGAGAGCGCATCGCGGATGTGGCCCGCAATCATCATCGCAGCATGAACTCCGAGATCATCGCGCGTCTCGAGCAGAGCCTGCAGCAGGAAGGCGCCCTGGGCGACGAGCCGGGCTTGCGCCTGGACAGCCCGGAGATCAATGCCAACGAGCGGGAGCTGCTGCAGCGCTTTCGCCAACTGTCCGGCCGACAGCAGAACGCCTTGATCTCCCTCATCGCCCACGACATCGACGCGGCGTCCTAGTCCTGGCGAGGCTGCCCGCTGATCGGGCAGCCTCGTGACACCCTGCCTACATCAGGAACAGGGTGGCGAGTCCCAGGAAGATGAAGAAACCACCGCTGTCGGTCACTGCGGTGATGAGCACACTGGAGCCCATCGCCGGGTCGCGGCCGAAGCGCTGCAGCGTCATGGGAATGAGCACGCCCATGAAGGCGGCCAGCAGCAGATTCAGGGTCATGGCACCCATCATCACCAGGCCTAGCGACCAACTGCTGTAGAGATAGAAGGCCACCAGCCCTATCACCCCACCCCAGATTACCCCGTTGCACAGCGCGACCCCCATTTCCTTACGCAGCAGGCGCGCGGTGCTGGTGACGCTGATCTGCCCCAGCGCCATGGCGCGGACGATCATGGTGATGGCCTGATTGCCCGAATTGCCACCGATGCCGGCCACGATGGGCATGAGCGCGGCCAGCGCCACCAGTTTCTCGATCGAGCCTTCGAACAGGCCAATCACCCGCGAGGCGATGAAGGCGGTGATGAGGTTGGTGGCCAGCCACGTCCAGCGGTTGCCCACCGACTTCCAGACGGAGGCGAAGACGTCTTCGTCCTCGCGCAGACCGGCCATGTTGAGGACCTCGCTCTCGCTCTCCTCACGGATCAGGTCGACCATTTCGTCGATAGTGAGACGACCGATCAGTTTGCCGTTCTTGTCCACCACGGGCGCCGAGACCAGGTCGTAACGCTCGAAGGCCTGGGCCGCGTCATAGGCGTCGCCGTCCGGATGGAAGGCCACGGCCTCCTTGGCCATGACTTCCACCACCAGCTTTTCCGGGTCGTTGACCAACAGCCGCTTGATCGGCAGCACGCCCTTGAGGATGCTGTCGTTATCGACGACGAACAGCTTGTCGGTGTGATCGGGCAGCTCTTTCAGCCGCCGCAGATAGCGCAGCACCACCTCCAGGGCGACGTCGTCGCGGATGGTGACCATTTCGAAGTCCATCAGCGCGCCGACCTGATCCTCTTCGTAGGACAGCGCGGAACGCACGCGCTCGCGCTGCTGGGCGTCGAGGGCCTCCATGAGCTCATGGACCACGTCGCGCGGCAGGTCGGGCGCCAGATCCGCGAGTTCGTCGGCATCGAGCTGGCCGGCGACCGCGAGGATCTCCTGGTCGTCCATGTCGGCGATCAGGGTCTCGCGCACGGCGTCCGAGACTTCCAGCAGGATCTCGCCGTCACGCTCGGTCTTGACCAGCCCCCAGACCGTCAGGCGATCTTCCTGCGGCAGGGCCTCAAGAATGAAGGCGACGTCGGCCGGATGCAGCTCGTCGAGACGGGCACGCAGCTCCTCGAGGCCTTCTTCGGGAATATCGGCGGGGGCTACGGGCGCGCGATCCTGATCTTCACGAGCCTCGACGGCGAGGTCGTAGCGCTCCAGCAATTCCACGACCTGGGCGAGTCGCTCTTGCAGCGTCTCGTGGGGCTTTCTGACTTCTGCTTCGTTCACTACGGTCATAGCGCACTCCGGCCCGCCGGCGGAGCGCACCGACGAACCCTATTTCAACAACGGGACGAAAAAGGCGATTGAGTGTTGACTGGGTAAGTCCATAGAGGGGTGACCACTGCCCCGGCGGGGCTGACGGCGGGGATGATACACCGGACCGCTCGCTGGCGCGAAGGCAAAAGGGTTTCAAAACAGACATTTGCAAGAGGCTTTCGCAGGCCGTGATGGCAGTGGCCACAGCCATCGTCGGGCATCGAATATTTCGCTAAGCTTCGCCTCTGGACGTCAGGGAGGACGCTCGATGAAGAAGCTGCTCGCGCTCGGCCTGCTGTTGGGCTGCGCTCTCGCTCAAGCCGCCACGGTATACCGCTGCACGGATACCGGCGGCCATGTCACTTTCTCCGCCACGGGGTGCGCCCCGGCCAGCGAAGCCAGCCTGCAGCGCGCGGAGAATCCGCGACCCGGCAATGGCAAACCCACACCGATGGCCAAACCCAAGCCGCCTTCTCGCCATGCGGCGAGCCCGGCCCCCACGGTGGTTGCCGGGAAGACGGATGGTTGCGGCAATCTGCTCACCGCTCGCCAGCGCCGCCAGGCGATCATTCGCGGCCAGGTCAAGGCAGGTATGAGTCGGGCGGACGTGGAGAACGCCCTAGGCCAGCCGCGGCGGATTTCCCAGCTGGATACCCTGACCCGCTATCACTACGATGCCCGCAATCGACAGGAACGCGCGCGCCTGATCACCTTCGACGAGGATGGTTGCGTGCGTCGGCGCTGACCCGACGCGCGCAGCCGGTGCCGCGCCGTCAGAGCACGGCGCGGGGATAGGAGCCCAGCACCTTCAGCGCGACGGCACTGCTGGACAGTCGTTCCAGAACATCGCGGATCAGCGGATCGGCCTGGTGACCGAGGAAGTCGATGAAGAAGACGTAGGTCCACTTGCCGCTGCGCGACGGCCGCGTCTCGATCCGGCTGAGGTCGATGTTGTTGGTGTGGAACGGCAGCAGCAGCTCGTGCAGGGCCCCCGGCTTGTTCTGCATGGAGACGATGATGGAGGTCTTGTCGTCGCCACTGGGCGGCACGTCCTGGTTGCCGATGATGAGGAAGCGCGTGGAGTTGTCCGGGCGATCCTCGATCTTCTGCTGCACCGGGGTCAGGCCATAGAGCGAGGCCGCCATGTCGCCGGCGATGGCCGCGCTGTTCCACTCCCCCTTCACCCGTCGCGCCGCTTCGGCATTGCTGGCCACCGCCACCCGCTCGACGCTCGGGTAGTAGGAGTCCAGCCACTTGCGGCACTGGGCCAGCGACTGGGCGTGGGAATAGATGCGGGTGATGCTGTCGGCCTTGGTGTTCTCGCCGATCAGCAGATGGTGGTGGATACGCAGCTCCACCTCGCCGCAGATCGACAGGTTGTGCTCGAGGAAGCTGTCCAGGGTGTGGTTGACCGCCCCTTCGGTGGAGTTTTCCACCGGGACCACGCCGAAGTTGGAGGCACCGGCGGCGACCTCGCGGAAGACCTCGTCGATGGCCGCCATGGGCCGGGTCACCACGGCCTTGCCGAAGTGCTTGAGCGCCGCGGCCTGGGAGAAGGTGCCTTCCGGGCCGAGATAGGCCACGTGCAGCGGCTCCTCCAAGGCCAGGCAGCAGGACATGATTTCGCGGAACAGCCGCGCCATGTCCTCGTCACGGACCGGACCGCCGTTGCGCTCCATCACCCGCTTGAGCACCTGGGCTTCGCGCTCGGGCCGGTAGAACACGGGCTTTTCGCCCTCCGCCAGCGTTCCCATCTTGACCCGTGCCACGTCCTGGGCGCAGCGGGCACGTTCGCTGATCAACTCCTGGATGCGTTCGTCCAGGCTGTCGATGCGCAGGCGCAGGGCCTTGAGCTCGTGTTCCGACATGATCAGCCGTGCTCCTTCTCGAATTCGGCCAGATAGGTCACCAGGGCCTGGACGGCCTCCAGGGTGACGGCGTTGTAGATGGAGGCGCGCATGCCACCCACCGAACGATGGCCCTGGAGGTACAGCAGTCCGCGCGCTTCGGCGCCCTTGAGGAAGGCCTGGTCGAGGCGCTCGTCGGCCAGGCGGAAGGGCACGTTCATCCAGGAGCGGTCGTTCCTGGCGATGGGGTTGCTGTAGAAGTCGCTGTTGTCGATGAAGCCGTACAGCAGGTCCTTCTTCTGGCGATTCAGGCGCTCCATGGCGGGCAGCCCGCCCTGCTCCTTGAGCCACTTGAATACCAGGCCCGAGAGGTACCAGGAGAAGGTCGCCGGGGTGTTGTACATGGAGCCGCTGTCGGCCTCGACCTTGTAGTCCAGCAGCGTCGGGCAGGCGGCCCGGGCGCGACCCAACAGGTCTTCGCGGACGATCACCACCACCAGGCCGCTCGGACCGATGTTCTTCTGGGCGCCGGCGTAGATCAGGCCGAAACGCGAGACGTCCAGCGGGCGCGAGAGGATGTCGGAGGAGGCATCCGCCACCAGGGGCACGTCACCGACTTCCGGAATCCAGTCGAATTCCAGGCCGCCGATGGTCTCGTTGGGCGTGTAGTGAACGTAGGCGGCATCCTTGGACAGCTGCCATTCGTTCTGTCCGGGAATGGCGAAGTAGTCATAGCCCTTGGCGCTGGCGGCGACGTTGACGGCGCCGTAGTGCTGCGCCTGCTCGATGGCCTTGCGCGACCAGATGCCGGTGTCGATGTAGTCGGCCTTGCCGCCCTCGGGCATCAGGTTCATCGCCAGTTGGGCGAATTGCAGGCTGGCGCCGCCCTGCAGGAACAGCACCTTGTAGTTGTTCGGGATGACCAGCAGCTCGCGCAGGTCGGCCTCGGCCTGGCTGGAGATGGCGGTGAAGTCCTCACCGCGGTGACTCATCTCCATCACCGACAGGCCACGCCCCTGCCAATCCAGCAGATCGGCCTGGGCCTGGCGCAGCACCGCTTCGGGCAGGGCCGCCGGACCGGCGCAGAAGTTGTAGGCACGCTTGCTCATCGCTCGTCATCCTCGTCGGGAAGGTCATCGCTCGGCACGTCGCTGGCGCCGGGCAGCACATCGTCCTGGTCCGGTTCGTGGCTGTCGACCGGCAATTCCTTGTCCAGCACCTCGCCGTCCAGCTCGGCCTCGTGGTCCAGCAGCTCTTCATCCACCGAAGGCTCCTGCACCCGCTCCAGGCCTACCAGCTTCTCGCCCTTGCCGAGCTTGATCAAGGTGACACCCTGGGTGTTGCGACCGGTGCGGGAGATGCCTTCGACCGGCGTCCGTACCAGGGTGCCCTGGTCGGAGATCAGCATGATCTCCTCGCCGTCGAGTACCTGGATGGCGCCGATCAGGGGACCGTTGCGCTCGTTGATGACCATGGCGATCACGCCCTGGCCACCCCGACCACGTTGCGGGTATTCGGCCATGGCCGTGCGCTTGCCGAAGCCGTTGAGGCTGGCGGTGAGGATCTCGGCGCCGGGCTCGGGGATCAGCATGGAGATCAGCCGCTGGCTCTCGGCCAGGCGCATGCCGCGCACGCCGCGGGCGGTACGGCCCATGGTGCGCACGTGGCGCTCCTTGAAACGGATGACCTTGCCACCGTCGGAGAACAGCATGACCTCGCGGGCACCATCGGTGATGGCGGCGGCGATCAGGCTGTCGCCCTCCTCCAGCTTCAGCGCGATCAGGCCGTTGCTGCGCGGACGGCTGAACTGCACCAGCGGGGTCTTCTTCACGGTGCCGTTGCGGGTGGCCATGAAGATATAGGCCCCGGTGGGCTCGTCCTGACCGGCGTCGAGGAGTTCGCCCTCCTCGCCTTCCACTTCGGCTTCGACGTCGTCCTCCACCAGCACGGCGTCTTCGATGTCCAGGTTGTCGTCCTGCTCGCCCAGGTCCTCGTCACCGGCCGGTGCCTGCTGGCGCACGGCTTCCAGGTCGACCGGCAGCATGGCGGTGATGCGCTCGCCTTCGGCCAGCGGCAGCAGGTTGACCAGCGGCCGGCCACGGGCGGCACGGGAGGCCTCGGGGATCTCGTAGGTGCGCTTCCAGTAGACCTTGCCCAGGCTGGAGAACAGCAGCAGGGTGGTGTGGCTGTTGGCGACCAACAGGTGTTCGATGTAGTCCTCGTCCTTGACCGCCGAAGCCGAGCGGCCGCGACCGCCCCGGCGCTGCGCCTGGTAGGCGTGCAGCGGCTGGGACTTGGCGTAGCCGCCATGGGAGATGGTGACGACGCGGTCTTCCTCGGTGATGAGGTCGGCGATGGTCAGGTCCACCTGGGAGGCGACGATCTCGGTACGCCGCTTGTCGCCGAACTCGGCCTTGACCTTTTCCAGCTCCTCGCGGATGACTTCCATCAGCCGCTCGGGATTGGTGAGGATGCGGATCAGCTCGCCGATCTGCTGCAGGATCTCCTGGTACTCGGCGATGAGCTTCTCGTGCTCCAGGCCGGTCAGGCGGTGCAGACGCAGATCGAGGATGGCCTGGGCCTGTTCCGGCGAGAGGTGGTACTTGCCCTCGTGCAGGCCGTATTGCTCGGGCAGCTCGTCCGGACGGCAGGAATCGGCACCGGCGCGCTCGACCATCTCGCGTACCGCGCTGGATTCCCAGGGCGTGGCGATCAGGCGCTCCTTGGCCTCGGCCGGGGTCGGCGAGCTCTTGATCAGTTCGATGACCGGATCGATGTTGGACAGGGCGACCGCCTGGCCTTCGAGGATGTGGCCACGCTCGCGCGCCTTGCGCAGTTCGTAGACGGTGCGCCGAGTGACGACTTCGCGACGGTGGCGAATGAAGGCTTCCAGCAGTTCCTTGAGATTCAGGGTGCGCGGCTGGCCGTCGAGCAGGGCCACCACGTTGATGCCGAACACCGTCTGCAGCTGGGTCTGGGCGTAGAGGTTGTTGAGCACCACCTCGGGGGTCTCGCCGCGGCGCAGCTCGATGACCACGCGCATGCCGTCCTTGTCGGACTCGTCGCGCAGCTCGGTGATGCCTTCGATCTTCTTCTCTTTCACCAGCTCGGCGATCTTCTCGATCAGCCGCGCCTTGTTGAGCTGGTAGGGCAGCTCGGTGATGACGATCTGCTGGCGATTGGCGCTCTTGTCGATGTCCTCGACCTCGGCGCGGGCCCGCACGTAGATGCGGCCACGGCCGGTGCGATAGGCCTCGATGATGCCGGCGCGACCGTTGATGATGCCCGCGGTCGGGAAGTCCGGACCGGGGATGTACTGCATCAGGTCGTCGACGGTCAGCTCGCTGTTCTCGATCAGCGCCAGGCAGCCATCGATGACCTCGCCGAGGTTGTGCGGCGGGATGTTGGTGGCCATGCCGACCGCGATGCCGCTGGAACCATTGACCAGCAGATTGGGGATGCGCGTGGGCATCACCGCCGGGATCTGCTCGGTGCCGTCGTAGTTGGGCACCCAGTCGACGGTTTCCTTGTCCAGGTCGGCCAGCAGTTCGTGGGCGAGCTTGGACATCCGCACTTCGGTGTAACGCATGGCCGCGGCGTTGTCGCCGTCCACCGAACCGAAGTTGCCCTGGCCATCCACCAGCATGTAGCGCAGCGAGAAGGGCTGGGCCATCCGCACGATGGTGTCGTAGACGGCGGTGTCGCCGTGGGGGTGGTACTTACCGATGACGTCACCCACCACCCGCGCGGATTTCTTGTACGGCTTGTTCCAGTCGTTGCCCAGCTCGCTCATGGCGTAGAGCACGCGCCGGTGCACCGGCTTGAGGCCGTCGCGCACATCCGGCAGGGCCCGGCCGACGATGACGCTCATCGCGTAGTCGAGATACGACTGTCGCAGTTCGTCTTCGATATTGACCGGGAGGATTTCTTTGGCCAGTTCACCCATGAGAAGCCTGGTTCCTTCTGATCTGAAAAGCGCTAGGGCTCGTCCGCACGTCGGCCGAGCCTGGATATAGGGGAGGCGAAAGCCCGTCTGGCGGCGCCTGCCACCGGCGGCGCGAAGGCGCTCCAGCCGGTTTTCGGCACTGCATCACCGCCTGCCGAGGGCTTTCGAACGAAGCCTGTGCAAAGAGCGAAATTCTAACACATTCAGGGATGTATCCGCCCCTGGCGATCACCTCAATGCAGGCGGCGCCGATTCATCAGCTCGGCCATCTTCTTGGCGTCCGGCCGCTCCACCACACCGCGCTCGGTGACGATGGCATCGATGAGATCGGCCGGGGTGACGTCGAACACCGGATTGAAGGCCTCGACCTCGGCGGCGATGCGCTGGCCACCAGCCTCCAGCAACTCGTGACCGGCGCGCTCCTCGATGGGGATGTCGTCACCGGATTCCAGCTTCATGTCGATGGTGGAGCTGGGCGCCACCACCATGAAGCGCACCCCATGGTGCATGGCGATGACCGCCAGATTATAGGTGCCGATCTTGTTGGCCACGTCGCCGTTGGCGGTGATGCGATCGGCGCCGACGATCACCCAGGCGACGTTGCGCGTCTTCATCAGGTGAGCGGCGGCGGCATCGGCGTTGAGACTGACCGGGATGCCCTCGCCGGCCAGCTCCCAGGCGGTCAGGCGCGAGCCCTGCAGCCAGGGGCGGGTCTCGTCGGCATGGACGCACTCCACCAGGCCGTCCAGGTGGGCCGCGCGCAGGACGCCCAGGGCGGTGCCGAAGCCACCGGTGGCCAGGGCGCCGGTATTGCAGTGGGTGAGGAAGGTCTGCTTGCTGGCGTCGTGCTTGCGGATCAGCTCGACGCCCAGCTGGGCCATGGTCAGGTTGGCCTCGCGATCGCTCAGGTGGATGGCCACCGCCTCGGCTTCCAGCGCCGCCAGGGCGCCCTCCCCGGCCGCCCGCGTCAGGCGCTCGCGCATCCGGTTGAGCGCCCAGAACAGGTTGACCGCGGTGGGGCGCGACGCTGCCAGCAGTTCGAAGTCGGCGCTGACGGTAGCCTGCCAGTCCTCACCCGCCGCGGCCCGTTGCCGGGCACCCAGCACTACGCCATAGGCGGCGCTGATACCGATGGCCGGGGCGCCGCGTACCAGCATGTCGCGGATGGCCTGGGCCACCTCGGCGGCGCTGTGACAGGCCACCCAGTGTTCGCGCAGCGGCAACAGGCGCTGGTCGAGCAGGTGCAGGGCACCATCCCGCCAGTCGATCGCCTTGATCTTTTCCGCCGCCAGCAGACGCTCTCGCATGATCTCTCCTCGACCTGAATCCGTAGCCCGCCAGTATACCGGCATCGGCGTGCGGATTTAGCGGTGGCGCCGCAAGGACCGCTATACTCCCGGCTCGCCCCTCTTGGAACCGCCGCCGATGCCCACCCCCGCGCCCCTGGACCTCTTGTTGCTCCCCAGCTGGATCGTGCCGGTGGAGCCTGCCGGAGTGGTCCTGCGCGACTACGCCCTGGGCGTCCGCGACGGCTGCATCGCCCTGCTCGCGCCGCGCGCCGAGGCCCTGCGCCACCCGAGCAAGGAGACCCTGGAGCTGCCGGGCAAGGTGCTGATCCCCGGGCTGATCAACGCCCATGGTCACGCTGCCATGACCCTGTTCCGCGGGATGGCCGACGACCTGCCACTGCAGACCTGGCTGCAGGACCACATCTGGCCCGCCGAAGGGCGCTGGGTCGACGAGGACTTCGTCCGCGACGGCACCACCCTGGCCATCGCCGAGCAGCTCCGCGGCGGCATCACCTGCTTCTCGGACATGTACTTCTATCCCCAGGTGGCCTGCGAGGCGATCCATCGCACCGGGGTCCGCGCCCAGGTCTGCCTGCCGATCCTCGACTTCCCCATTCCCGGCGCCCGCACCGCGGACGACATGATCCGCCGTGGCCTGGAACTGTTCGACGACATGAAGCTGCACGAGCGCATCAGCGTGGCCTTCGGGCCCCATGCGCCCTATACCGTGGCCGACGCCAAGCTCGAGCAGATCCTGGTCCTGGCCGAGCAACTGCAGGCGCCGATCCAGATGCACGTCCACGAGACCGCCTTCGAGGTGGAGCAGGCGCTACAGCAGACCGGCGAGCGGCCGCTCAGCCGGCTGCGCCGCCTGGGCCTGCTGGGGCCACGCTTCCAGGCCGTGCACATGACCCAGGTGAACGACGAGGACCTGGAAAACCTGGTCGAGACCAACAGCCACGTCATCCACAGCCCGGAATCCAATCTCAAGCTGGCCAGCGGCTTCTGCCCGGTGGAGCGGCTCTGGCAGGCCGGCGTGAACGTCGCCATCGGCACCGACGGCGCAGCCAGCAACAACGACCTCGACCTGCTCGGCGAGACCCGTACCGCCGCCCTGCTGGCCAAGGCCGTCGCCGGTTCCGCCACCGCCCTGGATGCCCATCGCGCCCTGCGCCTGGCCACGCTCAACGGCGCCCGCGCCCTGGGTCTCGATCGCTGCCTGGGTTCGCTGGAAGTCGGCAAGGCCGCCGACCTCACCGCCGTCGACCTCGGCGGCCTCGCCCAGCAGCCCCTTTACGACCCCGTTTCGCAACTCATCTATGCCACCGGCCGCGACCGCGTCAGCGACGTCTGGGTCGGCGGCGTGCCGCTGCTACGCCGGAGCGAACTCGTGCGCCTGGACGAGGCCGAACTCATAGCCAAGGCGCAGCAGTGGGCCACCCGTATCCAGCAGGGCGCCTGATGCGCTCCGCTTCCCTTGCCTCTGGAGAATTCCATGTCCAACGTCGATAACGCCGAGATCGCCAAGTTCGAGGCCCTCGCCTACCGCTGGTGGGACCGCGAGAGCGAATTCAAGCCGCTGCACGATATCAATCCGCTGCGGGTCAACTGGATCGACCAGCACGCCGGCCTGGCGGGCAAGAAGGTGCTGGACGTCGGCTGCGGCGGCGGCATCCTCAGCGAGGCCATGGCCCAGCGCGGTGCCCAGGTGACCGGCATCGACATGGCCGAGGCACCGCTGGCCGTGGCTCGCCTGCACCAGCTGGAGTCCGGCGTACCGGTGGAATACATCCAGGAAACTACCGAGGACCATGCGCGCAAGCACGCCGGCAGCTACGACGTGGTGACCTGCCTGGAGATGCTCGAACACGTGCCGGACCCCTCCTCGGTGATCAGGGCCTGCCATGACCTGGTCAAGCCGGGCGGCCAGGTGTTCTTTTCCACCATCAACCGCAACCCCAAGGCCTACCTGTTCGCCATCGTCGGCGCCGAGTACGTGCTGCGTCTGCTGCCCCGTGGCACCCACGATTTCCGCAAGTTCATCCGGCCCTCGGAACTGGGCGCCTGGGCCCGCGCCGCCGGTCTCAACCTGCGCGACATCATCGGCCTCACCTACAACCCGCTGACCAAGAGATACAAGCTGGAAGGCGACGTGACGGTGAACTACATGGTGCGTACCCAGCGCGAGGATTGATCCATGCGTCTGCAAGCGATCCTCTTCGACATGGACGGCACCCTGCTGGACACGGCGCCGGATTTCATCGCCATCGTCCAGGCCATGCGCCAGGAGCGGGGCCTGGCCCCTGCCGACGAAACCCGCCTGCGCGGGGTCATCTCTGGTGGCGCCAAGGCCATGATCCTGGCCGGCTTCGAGGTTGACCCGCTCGGTAACGAGCTGGAGCCCCTGCGCCTGGAATTCCTCGAGCGCTACCAGGAGCATTGTGCGGTCCATACCCGGCTGTTCGACGGCATGGACGATATCCTGCGCGACCTCGAGGCCGCCCGGCTGCGCTGGGGCGTGGTGACCAACAAGCCGGTGCGCTTCGCCGAACCGATCATGCGGCGCCTGGGTCTGGCCGAGCGCTCGGCCTGCCTGGTCTGCCCGGATCACGTCACGCGCAGCAAGCCCGATCCGGAAATGGTGCTGCTGGCCTGCACGCAACTGAAGATCGAGCCCCAGGCCGCCCTGTTCATCGGTGACGACCTGCGCGACATCGAATCCGGTCGCGCCGCCGGCAGCAGGACGGTGGCAGCGCGCTACGGCTACATCCATCCGGAGGACCGCCCCGAGCACTGGGGCGCCGACGCCATCATCGACCATCCGCTGGAATTGCGCGCCCTGCTCGATCGCGCACTGTGCGGCTGCTAGGGGGTCAGATGTTCGACTACCAGGCTCCGGCCGAGCTGCTCAGAGACCGCCTCATCCTCGTCACCGGTGCCAATCGCGGCATCGGCGCCGCCCTGGCCAAGGGCTGCGCTGCCCTGGGCGCCAGCATCATCCTCCAAGGACGCGATGCCGCGGCGCTGGAGCGGCTGGCCCGGGAAATCCAGGCCAGCGGTGGCCAGGCCGAGACCCTGGTCCTGGATCTCGAGCAGGCCGATATGGCCGCCTATGCCGCCGTGGCCGAGCATCTGCAACAACGCCACGGGCGCCTGGATGGCCTGGTGCACAACGCCGGGCTGCTGGGGCCGCGCGTGCCGCTGGAGAACACGTCCCCCACGGCGCTGGCGCAGGTCATGCAGGTCAACGTACACGCCGGCTTCGCCCTCACCCAGGCGCTGTTGCCGCTGCTCAGGGCCTCGAACGACGCTTCGGTGATCTTTACGTCGAGCAGTGTCGGGCGCAAGGGACGGGCCGGCTGGGGCGCCTATTCGGTATCCAAGTTCGCCACCGAAGGCCTGATGCAGGTCTGGGCCGAGGAGCTGGCGGACGCCGGTATCCGGGTCAACAGCGTCAACCCGGGTGGCACCCGTACCGCCATGCGCGCGGCGGCCTACCCCGAGGAAGACCCGGCACGCGTCGCCGCGCCGGAAGACATCCTCCCGGTCTATCTCTATCTGCTGGGCCCCGCGGGCCGGGTTACCACCGGCCAGGCGCTCAACGCCCAGTGACGCGGGACTAGACGCGGAAGCGACGGACCAGCTTACTGAGTTGGTCGCCCAGATCGGCCAATTCACGACTGGCCGCCGCCGTTGCCGCCATCACCTCGCCGGTCTGGTCCGCCCCAACGCGAATCCGTGTCACGTTGACCGCCACCTCTTCCGCCACCGCGCTCTGTTGCACCGCGGCGGCGGCGATCTGCTGATTCTTCTGCTGGATACTGGCCACCGCCGTCGCGATCTCGGCGAAAGCCTGGCGGGTCGCGGCCGCATTGCCGAGCGTTCCCGCCAGTAATTGCTCGCTCTGCTGCATTCGCCCGACCGCCTCGCCGCTGCCCCGTTGCAGCACGCCGATGAGTTGCTCGATCTCCACACTGGACTGCTGCGTGCGCCTGGCCAGGGCCCGTACCTCGTCGGCGACCACAGCGAACCCTCGCCCCTGGTCCCCGGCGCGCGCGGCCTCGATGGCAGCGTTGAGCGCCAGCAGGTTGGTCTGCTCGGCCACCGCCTTGATCACGTCGAGCACGGCACTGATCGCCTGGCTGTCGCGGGACACGCCTTGCAGGCTTTCAGCCGCCGCTCGCACGTCCACGCCCAGCGTCTCGACGCCGGTCACGCTCCTGCCCACCACGGCATGGCCATCGTTCACCTGACGCTCCACCTGGTCCACCGCTCCTGCGGCGCCCTCGGCATCCGCGGCGACGCTGTGGGCGGTCGCCGCCAGTTCCGCCATGGCCGCGGCGACCTGATCGGTTTCCTCGCGCTGGCGCGTCATGCCCGACTGCGCCTCGCGCGCTTGATTGGCCAACGCCTCGGCGGCTTCGCCAAGACGACCGATTCCCCCCTGCAACTGCAGTACCATGCCGCGCAACGCGGACACCATGCTGGCACTGGACCGCTGCAGCTGGCCGATCTCGTCAGCGCGATCGACCTTCAGGTCGACCGCCAGATCGCCTTCGGCGATCCGCTCCGCGGCGGCGATCACCTGGCGTAGCGGTCGGACGATGGCCAGGGTGATGAACAGGGCCGCCAGGGCCCCGACGAGGAGCGCCAGCAGGGCGATACCGGCGATGGCCAGCATGCGCTTCGCCATCATCGCCTGCAGTTCGGCTTCTTGCCGCGCATAAAGCGCATCCACGCGCTGCACGGCGGTTTCGGCCAGCGTGGTCACGCCCGCACTGGCGGCCTGCTCCTTGGCGAGCACGGCGGCGTATTCGCCGAGCCGCGTGGTGAATTCCTTGATGTTGGTGGAGACGTCCTGGATGACCGAGGAATAGGCCGGATCGGTCAGTTGCGGCTCCACCTTGGCCAGTTGCGCCAGCGCCGCGGCCGCCGACGGTAGCGGCGAATCGTCCACCGCGTTCCTGCTCGCCCGGACCTGGGCCTCGTCGAGGCTCTTGAGCATCAGCCGGTAGAGTTCGCCCACCTGCTGCGACAGGGTGAGCAGCTCCGCACCGGTTTTGCCCTGGGAGTCACGCAGGGCGTAGGCGCCATCGTCCAGCAGGCCGGACTGCAGCATATCCAGGCTGTTGGCCGCGCCTTCCACCAGGAAGGTCGCCCCATCCATGGCCAGCCGCCGCGAGGTGTTGAGCCTTTCGTATTCGGCGAAGGCCGCGCTGTAGGCATTGACGGTTTCCCTGGCGGCGCTGACGCTCATCGCATCGGCGCCCGCCAGGTCGCGGGCAAGAGCGGCGAGTCCCGCGAGAACATCGGGCAGGGCCTTCTGCAGTTGCTCGGACAGCGCCTTGTCACCCGTCAGGCGAAAGCCCTGCTCCAGCGTCCGGACCTGCATCATCTGGCGATTGATCGACGCCATGTCCTTGAGCGAATCGAAGCGGTGCTCCACGTCCTTGAGTGCATAGCCCCCCTGGAGCGCGACCACCAGCGTGAGCAGCAGGACCAGCCCGAAGCCGACCGCGAGCTTGGTCGCGGTGCGCCAGTTGGCCAGCCGGTACTTCGCCATTCCCTGCATACGGGCATCCCCAAAAAGAATCGGTTCTCCCCTGGCTGTCGCCTGCGGAGGCCGATTCTTGAGGTATTGCAGGACCGCCACCTCGCAATCCGTCGCGATTGGTTAAGTGCCGGTCGCTTTCGATGCCGGCCCTAGGCCATTGGATTGACGTTTACCGTCCGGCGCGGGACTCGCGAATGTAGAAACGAGCCTTTTCCGCATTCTTGACGCAACCGTCGTAGGCCTCGACCTGTTGCTGCGTCTTGGCCGTGGACAGCAGCGCCAACGCCTTGGAATAGCTCACCGTGCCGGAAAACCCCTCGGCCTTGGCCAAGTCCAGTTCCTGCCAGGCGGAACGGGTCTGGCTGGCGCAGCTGTCGCGATTGACCACCTTGCCCGAACAGCCGGCGAGCACGGCAAGTGCCAGGGCGGCAGACACCACGGGGACCAGTTTCGACTTCATCTTCTTCTCCTTGCGAGCGGGGGCGACTAGCCGAAAGCGCCGGATAGTCGCTGCGTAGACCGCTTTCGAGCGGCGCTGTTCAGCGGGCGCGGCGCAGATAGTCGACCACCGCGGCCTGGTCGCCACTGAACACCACCCGGGATGCCTTGCTCTCGCGCTGGTAGGCGTACATGGGATCGTAGTATTCCGCCAGCAGACCCTCGATCCAACCACGATGCGCCGCCACCTCGCCCGAACGTTCCTGTTCGGCCAGGGCCACTTCCAGGATGGCCGACAACCGCTGGAAGCGTTCGCCACCCAGGCGCTTGGCGATCCCGGCCAGACTCTTGCGCAACTGCTCGGCGAACAGCGCGAAGCCCTGCTCCTGACCATGAAGGGAGACGAATTCCGCCGCCAGATCGATGACGTAGTCGCGCAGGATGCGTTCGACGCGACTCTCCCGACTGTCTTCCAGCCAGACCAGCGGGAACTGTTGCATGGCCTGGTGCAATTCCAGCGGCAGCGAGCAGCGGCCGACCAGGCGAGATTCGTCTTCCAGGACGAATAGCGTTTGTCCGGCGTGACGCCGCCGCAGCAGGTCGATGGCCAGACGGTTCTCGAAATCGATCTGCCCCGGCTGCGGCGTGGCCCGCTTGCCGAAACTGGAGCCACGGTGATTGGCATGACCTTCGAGATCGATGGCGTTGGCGAGCTGGGCGACCACCTCGGTCTTGCCGGTGCCGGTCATGCCGCCCACCACGACGAAGCGGCACTCGGCGAGCGCCTGCTGCAAGGTCTCGATGAGAAAGGTGCGCATGGCCTTGTAGCCACCCACCACGCGCGGATAGGCGATGCCGCCCTCGCTGCGCAGCCATTCCTGGCTGAGCTGCGAACGCAGGCCGCCGCGGAAGCAGTAGAGGTAGCCGTCCGGATGGGCCCGGGCGAAATCGGCCCAGGCCTGGATACGCTCCGCCTTCACCGCACCGGAGACCAACTGGTGACCGAGTTGCAGCGCCGCCTGCTGGCCCTGCTGCTTGTAGCGGGTGCCGACGCGCTGGCGCTCCAGATCGTTCATCAGCGGCAGATTGCTCGCCAGGGGAAAGGCGCCCTTGGCGAATTCCACCGGGGCGCGCACGTCGATCAAGGGTACATCGCTCAGGAACAGCGCCTGCAAGTCGCGGGCATCCTCACGTCCTGCCATCAGGCCACCTCGACGGCATGGGTACGCCGAGCCACCAGCCGGCCGATGGGCTGCAAGGCCAGGCCCTGCTCGTCAGCCACCGCCAGGAACTCCGCCTCGCCTTCGGGCGCGACGGCCACCAGCAGACCACCGCTGGTCTGGGGATCGCACAACAGCTGGCGGCGCCGCTCGTCGAGCGGCGCGATACGGGCGCCATAGCTGTCGAAGTTGCGCTCGGTTCCGCCCGGGACGCAGCCCTGCTCGAGGTAGAAGTCCACCCCCGGCAACTGGGGGATCGCCGTGAACTCGAGCTCAGCCGTGAGGCCGCTGCCGTCGGCCATTTCCACCAGGTGACCGAGCAGGCCGAAACCGGTGACGTCGGTCATGGCCGTGACTCCCGCCAGGCGCCCGAAATGGCTGCCGGGGCGATTGAGCTGGCACATGGTATCGCGCGCCAGGTGCTGGTCCGCCGGGCGCAGCAGCGCCCGCTTCTCGGCGGTGGTGAGGATGCCGATGCCCAGCGGTTTGGTCAGGTAGAGGCGGCTGTCCAAGGTCGCGGTGTCGTTGCGCTTGAGATGGCGCTTTTCGACGATCCCGGTGACCGCCAGGCCGAAGATCGGCTCGGGGGCATCGATGGAATGGCCACCGGCCAGGGGGATGCCCGCCTCGTCGCAGACCCGTCGGCCACCGGCGATGACCTCGCGCGCCACTTCCGGCGGCAGCACGTTGACCGGCCAGCCGAGGATGGCGATGGCCAGCAGCGGATCACCGCCCATGGCGTAGATGTCGCTGATGGCATTGGTGGCGGCGATGCGACCGAAATCGAAAGGATCATCGACGATGGGCATGAAGAAATCGGTGGTGGACACCACCCCGCGCTCCTCGTCCAGGCCGTACACCGCGGCATCGTCGCGCGAGGCGTTACCCACCCAGAGGCGCGGGTCCAGGTGCTGGGCACCGCTCCCCGCCAGGATGGTCTCCAGGGTCTTGGGGGCGATCTTGCAACCACAACCGGCACCGTGGCTGTATTGGGTGAGGCGAATGGGATGGGGCATGGAAACTCCGGATCAGCGTGGCACTCGGTCGACGAGCAGCGCGAAGGGTCGCCATAGTAGCAAAACCCCGCCCGGCGACGGCAGGCGCCGGGCTTAGCAGATCGTTGGACAAAGCAAAAGGCCTGTTTTTCGGTGGTAATCCACAGTTGCTGTGGATAACCTCGTGGAAAACCCCCGACCGCACCCGGACAAGCGAGCGACGGTGCGGCGATGAACGATCTGGCGATTTTTTAGCCGCCTCCCGGACTATTTTTTTTCCTGACAGGGTGGCGGCCGGAGGCGCCGTGCGTTATGGCCGGAGTGAGCTAGCATTGGCGGTTTCCTCCATGACCAGCGTACGCATGCCCTCCTCCAGCCTTTCCTGCCGTTCGCCGTGGCAACGCGGCCTGTTGCTCGCCAGCCTCATGCTCATCGCCCTCAACCTGCGCCCGGCGCTGTCGAGCCTGGCGCCGCTGCTGCGCCAGATCGAAAGCGATACCGGCCTTTCCAGCAGTGCCATCGGTCTGCTCACCACCTTGCCCGTGCTTTGCCTGGGCTTGTTCGCGCCCCTGGCGCCCCGGCTGGCCCGCCGCTGGGGCAGCGAACGCGCCCTTGCCGCCATCCTGGCGCTGCTGGCGGGTGGCATCGTCCTGCGCAGCCTGCTGCCGCCCGCCGGCCTGTTCCTCGGCAGCCTGATCGCTGGCGCCTGCATCGGCATCCTCGGCGTCCTGCTGCCGGCCCTGGTCAAGCGCGACTTCCCCGCCCAGGCCGGGCAGCTCATGGGCGTCTACACCATGATGCTGTGCATCGGCGCGGCTTTCGCCGCCGGGGCGACCGCCCCGCTGGCCGAGGCGTTCGACGGTCGCTGGCAACCGGCCTTGGCGATCTGGGCAGCCGTCGCCCTGCTCGCCCTGCTGGTCTGGCTGCCACAACTGCGCCAGCCGCCCACGAGCGCACCGCGACGTGGGACCGGCGGTTCGCTGTGGCGCAATCGCCTGGCCTGGCAGATCACCCTGTACATGGGTCTGCAGTCGTCGCTGGCCTACATCGTGTTCGGCTGGCTGCCGACCCTGCTGGTGGACCGCGGCCTCGGTACCGTGCAAGCCGGTCTGATGCTGTCGGGATCGGTGCTGACCCAACTGGTCAGTGCGCTGAGCGCACCCTGGTTGGCGACCCGCGGCCAGGATCAGCGCCTGGCCATTGTCGTGGTGATGGCCGCTACCCTCGCCGGCCTGCTGGGCTGCCTCTACGCACCCCTGGGCAGCCTCTGGCTATGGGCGGTGGTGCTGGGACTGGGCCAGGGCGGCACCTTCAGCCTGGCGCTCGCCCTGCTGGTACTGCGCTCGCGCGATGCGGAGACCGCCGGACGGCTCTCGGGGATGGCCCAGGGCGCTGGTTACAGCCTGGCCTCCCTCGGTCCGCTGCTGGTCGGCATCCTCCACGACGCCACCCATAGCTGGGCACCCATGGGCGCGCTGTTCACCCTGATCGCCGTGCTGGCCACGCTGTTCGGCCTCGGCGCCGGTCGCACCCGCTACGTCAACGACGTCTAGGAACGTCGGTACAGACCAGGCGCCCGGGTCGCGTCGCTGTCCAGTCGGGCCGCGCGAATGCCCGCTCGGCCCAAGGCGTTCCGCCAGGCGTCGGCCTGGTCGCCACCCAGCGTCACCGCCACGTCGCCATTGAGCGCCAGGGCCGCGGCGAGGCGCTCCACCCAGGACGGCTCCGGCGCCGCCGCCAGCATCGGCAGCAGCAACTGGCCATCGCGCTGCAGCTCCTTGAGCAGGGTACTGGCGCCGGGCAACAGGGCGGGCAATGGCTGCGTGGAGCGCAGGCGCTCGGCATGCAGGTAACCGCGGCGATTGCCCCGGGTGATGCCGTAGAGGATCAGCACCGACTGCGGCTCGGCCAACTGCATGACCAACAGCCCCTGCTGATCGTCGGGGCCATAGAGCATGGCCTCACCGAGGATGTTGTTGGCGATGACATTGCTGGCACCGCAATCACGTCCCTCGCACCAGTACAACAGCGTCGCGCCGCCTTGCTGCAAACGTTGCCGCTCGGCATCGAGGCGCGCCAGCGGCGGATGACCACTGGCCAGCTCGAAGGTCTGAGCCTGCAGCTCACCCTCGACCTGCAGCGAATCCTCCAGCCGTAGCCGACCGCCGATGCGACTGGCGGGCCCCAGGGGGTAGCGGCGTTCGGCTACTGCCGGTTCGCTCTCGCGGACGAGCTGGGCATGGTCGAAAGGGGCGAGTTCGGCCAGCACGGCTGCCTGGACCAGACCCACGGACAGGAGCAGGCCAGCCAGCAGTAAACGGCAGGCGAGGATGAGAGCTGGATCACAACGACGGCTAGGCATGCCGCATTATTCAGGCAGCCCGCCCCTGGCGGCAAAGAAGGCATTGAAACAATCTGCGACGGCCGCGGCACCCGCCTCGTCATCGAGGTGCAGGTGATGGCCGCCCGGCAACTCGTGCAGCGTGAAGGAGGACTGCCCCCGGGCCAGCGCCATGGCGTCGGCGTGGGGCGCCAGCAGACCCTTCGCGGCGATCACCAGGGCGGTCGGGCAACGCACGGCGCGCACGCAGGCGCGGGCCTGCTCCGGGGTGAATCTCAGTCGGCTGGGCAGGCGGAGCGAGGGATCGGAGCGCCAGGTATAGCCGCCCGGCACCGCCATCAGGCCGCGCTCGGCGAGCAGCTCCGCGGCTTCCCGACTGACCGTCAGGGCGCCCTTCAGGCGCGCTGCCAAGGCATCTTCCACCTGGGCATAGACCGGCTTGCGGCGATTGGGCAGCTCCCGCTCCGCCAGCAGTGCCTTGCCCAGCTTCTCGGGCACCTCGTCCGCCGGCGTGGTGTAGGGCAGCAGACCATCGATCAGCGCCAGCCGTTCGATCCGCTCCGGCAAGGCGGCCGCGGCGACCGTCCCGACGATGGCGCCCAGGGAATGGCCGAGCACGCCGAACCGCGCCCAGCCCAGCTGGTCGGCGGCCGCCAGGACATCCAGCACGTAGTCCTGGATCGCATAGCCGACGCCGGGCGGACGATGGGCCGACAGTCCGTGCCCAGGCAGGTCCAGGGCGACGATGCGCAGCCCTGCCAGGCGTGGCGCGAGACGGGCGAACGTCATGGCATTGTCCAGCCAGCCATGCAGCGCCAGCACCGGGTAGCCATCCTCCGGACCGCACACCCGCGCGCTCAGCTCCACATGGGGCAGCTCCAGCCGCAGCTCCTGGACAGGCGGCGTCACGGACGCTGGTCCTCGCCGCCAACCCTGCTCAGGAGGCATCCCGCTGCAGCGACACCACAGCGACGGTCAGCCGCGAGACACACGTCAAGCGCCCTTCCTCGTCGCTCAGGCGGATGTCCCAGACGTGGCTGCTGCGTCCCAGATGCAAGGGCCGGGCGACCGCGGTGACGCGCCCGGAACGTACGCCACGCAGATGATTGGCGTTGATCTCCTGGCCCACGCAATAGAAGCGCGAGCGATCGACGCAGAGCATGCTGGCCACCGACCCGACGGTCTCGGCCAGGGCCACCGAGGCGCCGCCATGCAGCAGGCCCATGGGTTGGTGGGTACGCCGGTCGACCACCATGCTGGCGGTGAGACTGGCGTCGTCCCAGGCCTCGATACGCATGTCCAGGTGCTGACCGAGGGTATCGTCGAGCAGCCGGGTCAGGGCGGCGGGGTCGGGAGGGGTTTGCCAGATACTCATCGTGCTTCCTTGAAGGAATGTCAGGCGTCGAAACGGCTGCGCAGATCGAAGCCACCCGCCAGCGGCAGCGGTGCCTCCAGGCCGAGCAGGCAGGCGGTCCCCATGGGTACCGGTGCCTGGCGATGGCCGTGCAACAGCCAACCGGCCAGCTCGCCGACGAAGGGATTGTGGGTCACCAGCAGCAGGCGTTCCACGCCCAGCCGCTCCAGCTCCAGCAGGGCACGCTCGGGGTGGCCCTCGGGTGTCGCCCAGGGCACCTCGCGCACCTCGCCGATCCAGGCCAACTGGCGTTGCACGAGGGCGGCGGTCTGGCGAGCGCGCACGTAGGGGCTGGTGAGGATCAGTTGCAGATCGGCGGCGTGCAGTTGGTCTGCGCTGCGCAGGACGGCGGCCTGCCCCGCCAGCGTCAACTCGCGCAACTCATCGCTCGGCGCGCGCGCCTCGGCTTCACCGTGCCGCAGCAGCCAGAGCTTCATGGGGCGGTGGCGGAGCGATCTTCGGGCAGTTCCGCGGCCGGCCAGTCGGCGAACGGCCAGGGCTTCACCTCGCTGGCGAAGGTGCCGAAACGCACGATCTGCGCCAGATAGGTCGCCAGCGCGACGCCGAAGCCGATCAGGCCTGGATGGGGCTCACCCTTGATCAGGCGCACCACCAATTGCACCAGTACCACTACCGCCAGCACATACTGCGCGCCCAGCCAGACGAACAGGAACAGCAGCATCCAGATCAGGCGCAGGCCAAGCAGCTCGCGGGAATGCGTGGGGTCGGACATGAAAATTCCTCTTTTCGAACAGTGTAGCGTCTCAGCGCCAGTTGAGGATCTCGTGAGCCGGAGCCGAACCGGGCATTTTTCAACGCCATGTGGCCGACGCGCGACAGATCATCAACGGGCTCTCAGCCGAAGGTAGCATCCGCGACATCGACATCCGTCTTGGGCTCGCCGCCCATGAGGGCCTCGATCACCTGCCCCAGGCTGCGTCCCTGGAACAGGATGGCATAGAGACCGTTGACCAGGGGCATGTAGACGCCCAGCTCGTCCGCCTTTTCCTTGAGCACCCTGAGGGTGTTGACGCCCTCGGCCGTCTCGCCGATCTGCGCCACCGCCTCTTCCAGGCTCAGTCCACGGCCCAGGGCATGGCCCACGCGATAGTTGCGACTCTTCTCCGACGAGCAGGTGACGATCAGGTCCCCTACCCCGGCCAGGCCGAGGTAGGTGATGGGATTGGCGCCGCGCTGCACGGCGAAGCGGGTCATCTCGGCCAGGGCCCGGGTGATCAGCATGCTCCGGGTGTTCTCGCCCATCGCCAGGGCCGCGGCCATGCCGGCGATGATGGCGTAGACGTTCTTCAGGGCGCCGGCCAGCTCCACGCCGAGGCGGTCGGCACTGGCATAGACGCGGAAGGTGCGGCCGTGCAGCGCCGCCTGGACCCGCCGACAGACCTCTTCGTCCTCGCTGGCCACCACGGTGGCGGTGAGCTGGTGCTCGGCGATCTCGCGGGCGAGGTTGGGGCCGGAGATGATGCCGATGCGCGCCCGCGGCACGATCTCCGCGAGAATCTCGCTCATCAGCATGAAGGAATGCGCCTCGATGCCCTTGGTGGTGCTGACCAGGAAGCGACCTTCGAGCGCCGTCGCGATGGGCGCCAGGGCCTGACGCAGCGCGCTCGACGGCAGCGCCACCAAGATCAGTTCGCAGCCCCGAATGGCGCCCTCCAGGTCACTGGTGGCCTCGACCGCGGCGTGCACCTTGATACCCTTGAGATAGCGCGGATTCTCGCGTTCGCGGCGGATGGTCTCGGCCTGCTGCGGATCGCGCATCCACAGGCGCACCGGCAGCCCGTTCTCGGCGACCAGATTGGCCAGGGCGGTACCGAAACTGCCGCCGCCCAGGACGGCGATGGGGGATTGGACTGTCATCGAAACTCTCGGCTTCACCGCACTCACGCGGCCTCGTCACCCAGTATACGGTAGCCGCGCGCCAGCCTCAGAGCCCGTTCACGGTCTGCCGCGCAGCGGCCGAACGGTATCGAAAACGCCTGGGGAATACTCATCCAGGATGGGTCCACGCCCCTTTCGCGATGCCGCCCGCCGCGCTGCCGCGAGCCCCGCGAGACCCGGAGCGGGCTCCCAGGATGGAGAAATGACGGCGGAAAGTGCACAATGGTCCGTTAACGAGCGGGGCGCTGGCCTGTGACTTTCCCCATGCCCCGGCAGTCTACTGCTACACGAAGCCATACCCAGAGCGACCATTGGAGTCGCCAGAGCCTGGACCTGGGCCAGCTACAGGAGCTTGCATGACCAAACAACACGCCTTTACCTACGAAGACTTGCTGCGCTGCAGC
This sequence comes from Pseudomonas oryzihabitans, assembly GCA_036946245.1. Classification (GTDB taxonomy): domain Bacteria; phylum Pseudomonadota; class Gammaproteobacteria; order Pseudomonadales; family Pseudomonadaceae; genus Chryseomonas; species Chryseomonas oryzihabitans_G. The sequence continues at coordinate 2,320,746 of JAQIJM010000001.1, read as the reverse complement.
CGCGGCGAGCTCTTCGGTCCGGGCAATGCCCAATTGCCCGCACCGAACATGCTGATGATCGATCGGATCGTGCATATCAGTGAGGTAGGCGGGAAATACGGCAAGGGCGAATTGGTGGCGGAACTCGATATCCGTCCCGATCTCTGGTTCTTCGGTTGCCATTTCGAAGGTGATCCGGTGATGCCGGGCTGCCTGGGCCTGGATGCCATGTGGCAGCTGGTCGGTTTCTACCTTGGCTGGCAGGGCAATCCGGGTCGCGGTCGCGCCCTGGGCTCGGGCGAAGTGAAGTTCTTCGGCCAGGTACTGCCGACCGCCAAGAAGGTCACCTACAATATCCATATCAAACGCACCATCAACAGGTCGCTGATCCTGGCCATCGCCGATGGCACCGTTAGCGTGGACGGCCGCGAGATCTACTCCGCCGAAGGTCTGCGCGTCGGCCTGTTCACTTCCACCGATAGCTTCTAAGGGCTTTTCGCATGCGTCGCGTCGTCATTACCGGTCTGGGTATCGTTTCGTGCCTGGGCAATGATAAAGACACCGTTTCCGCCAACCTGCGCGCGGGTCGTGCCGGCATCCGTCACAATCCGGAATATGCCGAGATGGGTCTGCGCAGCCAGGTTTCCGGGTCCATCGACCTGAACCTCGAAGAATTGATCGACCGCAAGGTCAAGCGCTTCGTCGGCGATGCCGCCGCTTACGCCTACCTGGCGATGGAGCAGGCGATCAAGGATTCCGGTCTGTCCGAAGAGCAGGTCTCCAATCCCCGCACCGGCCTGATCGCCGGTTCCGGTGGCGCTTCCACCTTCAACCAGATGGAAGCCCTGGACATCCTGCGCGAGAAGGGCGTCAAGCGCGTCGGCCCCTACCGCGTGACCCGGACCATGAGCAGCACGGTCTCCGCCTGCCTGGCCACCCCTTTCAAGATCAAGGGCCTGAACTACTCCGTCGCCTCGGCCTGCGCCACCAGCGCCCACTGCATCGGCCTGGCCATGGAGCAGATCCAGCTCGGCAAGCAGGACGTGGTCTTCGCCGGCGGCGGCGAGGAAGAGCACTGGACCCAGAGCATGCTGTTCGATGCCATGGGCGCGCTCTCCAGCGACTACAACGAGACCCCGGAAAAGGCGTCCCGTGCCTACGACAGCAAGCGTGACGGCTTCGTCATCGCTGGCGGCGGCGGCATGGTGGTGGTCGAGGAACTCGAACACGCCCTGGCCCGCGGCGCCAAGATCTATGCCGAGATCGTCGGCTACGGCGCGACCTCCGACGGCTACGACATGGTCGCCCCGAGCGGCGAAGGTGCCATCCGCTGCATGCAGCAGGCGCTGTCCACCGTCGACGGCGAGATCGACTACCTGAACACCCACGGCACCTCCACCCCGGTGGGCGACGTGGCCGAGATCAAGGGCGTGCGCGCCGTGTTCGGCGACAAGGCGCCGGCCATCAGCTCCACCAAGAGCCTGTCGGGTCACTCCCTGGGCGCGGCCGGCGTGCACGAGGCCATCTACTGCATGCTGATGATGGAAGGCAACTTCATCGCCGGCTCGGCCAACATCGACGAACTGGACCCGGAGGTCGCCGACCTGCCGATCCTGCGCGAGACCAAGGAAAACGCCAAGCTGGACCTCATCATGAGCAACAGCTTCGGCTTCGGCGGCACCAACGCCACCCTGGTACTCAAGCGCTGGCAGGGCTGATAGCCCCTGTTGGTGTGACCCAAACGGCGCCTCTGGCGCCGTTTTTCATTTCCGCTCCCCGCCCCGCTGAACCGGTCACGGGCCCTGCGGTCGAAGCCGCCGGCACTTCGCCTGCGAACCTCCAGGAAGAATGGATTCAGCAGCACGAATAGCTTAATCTCGCGCCGCTTCGCTGTGCCTGCGCAGCCGCCCTAGACAGCGCTGTCCGGAAACCCGGGCAGAGACAAGACACTGTTGTACCCATGGAGCCCCAATGCACAATCAAAACCAGAGCTACCGCGGACCCTTGATCGTCCTCACCATGCTGTTCTTCATGTGGGGTCTGATCACCTCGCTGAACGACATCCTGATCCCCCACCTCAAGGCGGTCTTCACCCTCAGCTATCTGCAGGCCTCGCTGATCCAGTTCTGCTTCTTCACCGCCTACTTCATCGTCTCCTTCCCGGCCGGTCGCCTGGTGGAAAGCCTGGGCTACAAGAAGGGCATCATCGTCGGCCTGCTCACCGCCGGCGTCGGTTGCGTGCTGTTCTACCCCGCCGCCGGAGCCCACTCCTACGGCTTCTTCCTGACCGCCCTGTTCGTGCTGGCGGCCGGTATCACCGTGCTGCAGGTGGCGGCGAACCCCTACGTCACCATCCTCGGCAAGCCGGAAACCGCGGCCTCGCGCCTCAACCTGACCCAAGCCTTCAACTCCCTGGGTACCACCGTCGGCCCGCTGGTGGGCGCGGTGACCATCCTGGCGCTGGTCGGTGAAGATTCCGCCGCCCATTCGGTGCAGCTGCCCTACCTGATCCTGGCCGGCATGCTGGTCGCCCTGGCGGTGATCATCGGCCTCTTCCGCCTGCCGCAGATCAAGGACACCGAACAGGACAACGCCGCCGACGAGCACGCCCTCACCGCCAGCAGTGTCTGGGCCTATCGCCACCTGCTGCTCGGCGTGGTCGGCATCTTCATGTACGTGGGTGCGGAAGTGTCCATCGGCAGCTACCTGGTGAGCCTGATGGAAAGCCCGGACGTGGCCGGCCTGAACGCCGCCACCGCCGCCAAGTACCTGTCCCTGTACTGGGGTGGCGCCATGGTCGGTCGCTTCATCGGCGGCGTGATCATGACCAAGGTACGGCCGAACCTGGTACTGACCTTCAATGCCATCGCCATCGGCGCGCTGCTGGCCGTGGCCGTGCTGCAGGGCGGCAAGGTCGCCATGTGGGCGCTGCTGGCCATCGGCTTCTTCAACTCCATCATGTTCCCGACCATCTTCTCCCTGGCACTCAAGGGCCTGGGCAAGTTCACCTCCAAGGGTTCGGGCCTGCTGTGCATGGGTATCGTCGGTGGCGCGCTGGTGCCGGCCATCCAGGGCTACTTCGCCGACACCATCGGCCTGCTGCCCTCCTTCCTGATCCCGCTGGTCTGCTACCTCTACATCCTGTTCTACGGCGTGATGGGCTATCGCCCCACCCTGCGTCGCTGATCCCCCTCGAAGCGCTGGCGACCTGCCAGCGCTTCGGCCCTCCTGCCATCCCTCCGCTCTCCCCCCTTCCTTCTTCCGCGTCAGACTGACCGACCTGCGCATCTGCCGGATAACGGGCTGTGCGCCGCTGCGCGAGCCATCCGGCCCACCTTGCGCCCTCCCCAAGCCTTCCCCTGTGCAGTATCAGGAGCGGCCGTCGGACTGCCCTGCCTTGCTCTAGGCTATTGGCCTGGGCAAAACGGCTACGGGCGCGCCCTTGCCTGCCGATCGAAGGGCCCGACCTCTCGACCGGGCCCGGCGCGACCACCCTGCCCTGGCCAGATCCCAGGCAAAAGAAAACGCCCGTATCTTTCGATACGGGCGTTTCGTCGTTACCGCAGGGACCGCTCCAGGAGCAGCCCTCGCGTCAGGCTCAGGCAGTCTGGCGAGCTTCCTCTACTTCGACGGCGTTCGGGCCGCGAGCGAGTTCGGTCTTCAGGGTCTGCTCGTCCAGCTGGCCGCACCACTTGGCGACCACGATGGAGGCCACGCCGTTACCGACCAGGTTGGTCAGGGCACGGGCTTCGGACATGAAGCGGTCGATACCCAGGATCAGCGCCAGGCCGGCGACCGGTACGTGACCGACTGCGGACAGGGTGGCGGCCAGCACGATGAAGCCGCTGCCGGTGACGCCCGCGGCGCCCTTGGAGGAGATCAGCAGCACCAGCAGCAGGGTGATCTGGTGGGTGATGTCCATCTGGGTGTTGGTGGCCTGGGCGATGAACACCGCAGCCATGGTCAGGTAGATGGAGGTGCCGTCGAGGTTGAAGGAGTAGCCGGTGGGGATCACCAGGCCAACCACCGACTTCTCGGCGCCCAGCTTCTGCATCTTGGTCAGCATGCGCGGCAGGGCGGACTCGGAGGACGAGGTACCCAGCACGATCAGCAGTTCTTCGCGGATGTACTTGATGAACTTGAGGATGCTGAAGCCATGCATGCGTGCCACGGCGCCCAGCACGATCAGGACGAACAGCAGGCAGGTGATGTAGAAGCAGGCCATCAGGTAGCCCAGCTGCACCAGGGTGCCGACGCCGTATTTGCCGATGGTGAACGCCATGGCACCGAAGGCGCCGATGGGGGCGAGCTTCATGATGACGTTGATGATGTTGAAGAAGACGTGGGAGATGCGGTCGATGAAGTTGAACACCAGCTGACCGGTCTCGCCCAGGCGGTGCAGGGCGTAGCCGAACAGCACGGCGAAGAACAGCACCTGGAGGATCTCACCGGTGGCGAAGGCGTTGACGACCGTCGACGGGATGATGTTCATCAGGAAGTCGATGGTGCTCTGCTTCTCGCCGGCAGCGGCGTAGGCAGCGATGCCCTTGGTGTCCAGGGTGCTGACGTCGACGTTCATGCCGACGCCCGGCTGGACGACGTTGACCACGATCAGGCCGATCAGCAGCGCGATGGTGGAGAAGATCTCGAAGTAGAGCAGCGCCATGCCGCCGGTCTTGCCCACGGCCTTCATGTTCTGCATACCGGCGATACCGGTCACCACGGTGCAGAAGATGATGGGCGCGATGACCATCTTGATCAGCTTGATGAAACCGTCACCCAGCGGCTTCATGGCAGCGCCGGTCTGGGGATAGAAGTGGCCGAGCAGCACACCCAGGATGATGGCGACGATCACCTGGAAGTAGAGACTCTTGTAGAGCGGCTGCTTGACGGGACGCTTGGGCGCGGGAGCTGTGGTAGTTGTTGTTGTGTCGACGGTTGCTGTCATGGCTCTTTCCCTTGTGGCCACTACCTGACGTCCTGTCTGGGTGGGCACCTGACTGAAGTTGGCTCTCTCATCCTGAGAGCTTTTTGTTGTGGATCCGATGGCCGCACGACGGTGACACCGGTATCTGCCTGTAGTTAAGCAATAGCCGTTCCACTTTTGCCTGCGCAATCAAATGGCCAGCTTTCACGCACCTTTCAGCCAAAAGTCTAGTTGCGGAACCGGGGCGGGACTCCGCCATCCGACGAAAACGGGCGGAAATCCCCCACGACCCCAGGCGGTTTTCCGCCCACGCGGATGGGTAGCAGGCTATCCTCGGCAGCCTGTCGGGGCCTGCGCGCTGAACTGCTGCCTCCCTGGTCACGTAGAATGCCAGGATCTCCCTGACACCCTGCGCACCATGCAAGAGAAGGATCTACCGGGCTGCTGCACCGCGCCCACTCCCCTCGCCCCCTGGGGCGAAAACCTGGCGTCGCTGGAAATCCTCTGCTGCCGCTTCGATGCCGGCCATGTCGACTTCGAGCGCGACACCTTGCGCCTGGGCGCACAGCCACCGGACAACCTCCGGCGCGCCGTGGCCAAACGCCAGGCCGAATACCTCGCGGGGCGCCTCTGCGCCCGGGAGGCCCTGCGGCGCCTGACCGGCAGCGCCAGAGTCCCGGGACACCGCCGCCAGGATCGCGGCCCTGAGTGGCCGGCAGGCCAGGTCGGCGCCATCACCCATAGCCATGGCTGGGCCGCGGCGGCGGTGGGTCAGCAGCAGGATTACCTGGGCATAGGCCTGGACGCCGAGTCGCTGCTCGAACCCGCCAAGGCCCTGCGCCTGGTCGACCAGATCCTCACCCCGGACGAACTCGCGCGCCTGCATCCTTGCGACGAAAGCGAGCAGGCTTTCGCCATCACCCTGGCCTTTTCGGCCAAGGAAAGTCTGTTCAAGGCCCTCTATCCCCAAGTGCAGCAGATGTTCTTCTTCCAGGAGGCCGAGGTCCTCGCCTGGGAGCGAGCGTCCGGTCGCTTCGCCATCCGCCTGCTCAGCGACCTGTCCCCACGCTGGAGCGCCGGAGCCGAGCTCACTGGTCACTTCCAGCTGGACGACGAGCAACGACTGCTCACCCTCCTGGCCGTGCGCGCCCAGGACCACGCCCACATCACCTAGCTATATAAGAAGGCGACGGTGACCAGGATGGAAACGGCGCCGAGGCGGAAGGTCGCACCGTCTATCTACCGTTTTCTTATGTCCACCGAGTGGCTCATAGCGAACCGGTATATCCCGCGACCTTTCCAGATGCGACATGGTCCGCGCCTGTACGTTATTTGACCACTAGGCCCTGACTCCGGCGTCCACGGGCACTGGCTTGGCCCCACCCCCAGGATACCCCCCAGTACCGAACAGCTTATCCACGCGTTATCCACAGCCCTAAAGGTGACAAACGCGACATCTAGTGGCCATTGGCGCTGCGTACCACCATATATAGCAGTTCGTCGGTGGAGGCTGGGACGGCGAAACACCCCTCTGTCAAGACTGTCTCTCCTTGCGAGGAGGGCTTATCCTGTTGCCCGAATTATGAATTTCCAGGGTCCTGGACCCCGCCCGTCGACGCTCTCGGGAGTCGGCGTCGGCACGGCTTTTCATTGGAATCTTCATTGGTAGTCGCGCGACGCGTCGCGCAGGCCTAGAGCCAACCCGCTTCCGGACCGCCGGCTCGCCGTCGGTCCCCTATGTTTCAGATCAAGGGAGATCCGCATGCACACCGACCTGACCCGCGAGCAAGCCCAGCAGGGCCGCCCGGCGCAAGAGGCCAGCCAGGACCTGGGCGCCACCGCCCCCGGTCAACTGCGCGTCATCAAGCGCAACGGTACCGTCGTCCCCTACACCGACGACAAGATCACCGTGGCCATCAGCAAGGCTTTCCTCGCCGTGGAAGGCGGTACCGCCGCGGCCTCCTCGCGCATCCACACCACCGTCAAGCAGCTCACCGACCAGGTCAGCAGCACCTTCAAGCGCCGCATGCCCTCCGGTGGCACCATCCACATCGAGGAGATCCAGGACCAGGTCGAACTGGCCTTGATGCGCGCCGGCGAGCAGAAGGTCGCCCGCAGCTACGTGATCTACCGTGAAGCCCGCAGCCAGGAGCGCAAGCAGGGCGCCGCCAGCGACATCGCCGAGCCGCACCCGAGCATTCGCGTGACCAAGACCGACGGCACCACCCAGCCGCTGGACATGGGCCGCCTGAACACCATCATCAGCGAAGCCTGCGAAGGCCTCGAAGAGGTGAACGGCGAGCTGATCCAGAAGGAAACCCTGAAGAACCTGTACGACGGCGTGGCCGAGAAGGACGTCAACACCGCCCTGGTGATGACCGCCCGCACCCTGGTCGAGCGCGAGCCCAACTACTCCTACGTCACCGCCCGCCTGCTGCTGGACAGCCTGCGCGCCGAAGGCCTGAGCTTCCTCGGCGTGGCCGACTCCGCCACCCACCACGAGATGGCCGACCTCTACGCCAAGGCCCTGCCCGCCTACGTCGCCAAGGGCGTGGAGCTGGAGCTGCTGGACCCCAAGCTGGCCACCTTCGACCTGGCCAAGCTGGGCGCCGCCATCGATCACGAGCGCGACCAGCAGTTCACCTATCTGGGTCTGCAGACCCTGTACGACCGCTACTTCCTGCACAGCCACGGCACCCGCTTCGAGCTGCCGCAGCTGTTCTTCATGCGCGTGGCCATGGGTCTGGCGCACATGGAGCAGGACAAGGAAGCCCGCGCCATCGAGTTCTACAACCTGCTGGCCAGCTTCGACTACATGGCGTCCACCCCGACGCTGTTCAACGCCGGCACCCTGCGTCCGCAGCTGTCCAGCTGCTACCTGACCACCGTGCCCGACGACCTGTCCGGCATCTATGGCGCCATCCACGATAACGCCATGCTGTCGAAGTTCGCCGGCGGCCTGGGCAACGACTGGACCCCGGTGCGCGCCCTGGGCTCCTACATCAAGGGCACCAACGGCAAGAGCCAGGGCGTCGTGCCCTTCCTCAAGGTGGTCAACGACACCGCCGTGGCGGTCAACCAGGGCGGCAAGCGCAAGGGCGCGGTCTGCGCCTACCTGGAAACCTGGCACCTGGACATCGAGGAATTCCTCGAGCTGCGCAAGAACACCGGTGATGACCGTCGTCGTACCCACGACATGAACACCGCCAACTGGATCCCCGACCTGTTCATGAAGCGTGTCTTCGAGGACGGCAACTGGACCCTGTTCTCCCCCGCCGACGTGCCCGATCTGCACGACCTCTACGGCAAGGCCTTCGAAGAGCGCTACGAGTACTACGAAGCCCTGACCGAGTACGGCAAGCTCAAGCTGCACAAGACCATCAAGGCCAAGGACCTCTGGCGCAAGATGCTGTCCATGCTGTTCGAGACCGGCCACCCGTGGCTGACCTTCAAGGACCCGTGCAACCTGCGCAGCCCGCAGCAGCACGTGGGCGTGGTGCACAGCTCCAACCTCTGCACCGAGATCACCCTGAACACCAACAAGGACGAGATCGCCGTGTGCAACCTGGGTTCGGTGAACCTGGTGAACCACATCGTCGACGGCAAGCTGGACACCGCCAAGGTTGCCCGTACCGTCAAGACCGCCGTGCGCATGCTCGACAACGTCATCGACATCAACTACTACTCGGTGCCCCAGGCGGAGAACTCCAACCTCAAGCACCGCCCGGTCGGCATGGGCATCATGGGCTTCCAGGATGCGCTGTACCTGCAGCACATCGCCTACGGTTCGGATGCCGCCGTGCAGTTCGCCGACACCTCCATGGAAGTGATCAGCTACTACGCCATCCAGGCCTCCTGTGACCTGGCCGAAGAGCGTGGCAGCTACTCCAGCTTCCAGGGTTCGCTGTGGTCCCAGGGCATCCTGCCGATCGATTCCGAGAAGCGCCTGATCGAAGAGCGCGGCGCCAAGTACATCGAGGTCGACCTGTCCGAGACCCTGGACTGGGCCCCGCTGCGCGAGCGTGCCAAGAAAGGCATCCGCAACTCCAACATCATGGCCATCGCGCCGACCGCGACCATCGCCAACATCACCGGCGTGTCCCAGTCGATCGAGCCGACCTACCAGAACCTCTATGTGAAGTCGAACCTCTCGGGCGAATTCACCGTCATCAACCCCTACCTGGTACGCGACCTCAAGGCCCGCGGCCTGTGGGACTCGGTGATGGTCAACGACCTCAAGTACTACGACGGCTCCGTGCAGCAGATCGAGCGCATTCCGCAGGATCTGAAGGACCTGTACGCCACCGCCTTCGAAGTGGAGACCAAGTGGATCGTCGAGGCCGCCAGCCGTCGCCAGAAGTGGATCGACCAGGCCCAGTCGCTGAACCTGTACATCGCCGGCGCCTCGGGCAAGAAGCTCGACGTGACCTACCGCATGGCCTGGTTCCGCGGTCTGAAGACCACCTACTACCTCCGTGCCCTGGCCGCCACCAGCACCGAGAAGTCCACCATCAACACCGGCAAGCTGAACGCCGTGAGCGCCGACCCCATCACCGGCGTCCAGGCCAGCGCCGCGCCCGCCCCGGCGCAGAAGGTCGAAGCCGCTCCCGCCGCCGCCCCGGCGCCGGTGCCAAAGGCCTGCAGCCTCGACGATCCCGAGTGCGAAGCCTGCCAGTAACCTCCGCGCCGCCGCTCCTACACGTCCTGTAGGAGCGGCCCATGGCCGCGATCCTTTCTATCCGCCCGGCCCTTCCAGGCCGGGCCCACCCAGGAGACACCCCATGCTGAACTGGGAAGAATTCGACAAAGACGACGACGCCACCCCCGCCAAGCCCGCGCAGGCCGCCGGCCAGCAAGCTCCGGCCCAGACCGAGCGCCTGGACTCCGAAGGCGACGCCCTGGCCCATGACGCCCGCGCCGTGGACGCCACCGATTCCGCCGCCGTGGCCCGCGCCAAGGCCGCGCTGAACGAGCTGGACATCCAGGAAGGCCTGGACGACCTGGAAGGCTCCTCCGCGCGCGTGCACGTCGGCGACAAGCAGATGATCAACGCCCGTGCCGACCTCAACCAGCTCGTACCCTTCAAGTACGACTGGGCCTGGCAGAAGTATCTGGATGGTTGCGCCAACCACTGGATGCCCCAGGAAGTGAACATGAACGCCGACATCGCGACCTGGAAGAGCGCGGACGGCCTCACCGAGGACGAGCGCCGCATCGTCAAGCGCAACCTCGGCTTCTTCTCCACCGCCGACTCCCTGGTCGCCAACAACCTGGTGCTGGCCGTCTACCGCCTGATCACCAACCCCGAGTGCCGCCAGTACATCCTGCGCCAGGCCTTCGAAGAGGCGATCCACACCCACGCCTACCAGTACTGCATCGAGTCGCTGGGCATGGATGAAGGCGAGATCTTCAACATGTACCACGAGATCCCGAGCGTCGCGAAAAAGGCGAGCTGGGGCCTGAAGTACACTCGCTCCATCTCCGACCCCGAGTTCAAGACCGGCACCCCGGAGACCGATCGCCAGTTCCTCAAGAACCTGATCGCCTACTACTGCGTGCTGGAAGGCATCTTCTTCTATTGCGGTTTCACCCAGATCCTCTCCATGGGTCGCCGCAACAAGATGACCGGCACCGCCGAGCAGTTCCAGTACATCCTGCGTGACGAGTCCATGCACCTGAACTTCGGCATCGACATGATCAACCAGATCAAGATCGAGAACCCGCAGCTGTGGGATGCCCAGATGAAGGACGAAGCCACCCAGATGATCCTCCAGGGCACCCAGCTGGAGATCGAATACGCCCGCGACACCATGCCCCGCGGCGTGCTGGGCATGAACGCGGCGATGATGGAGGACTACCTCAAGTTCATCGCCAACCGCCGCCTGACCCAGATCGGTCTCAAGGAAGAATACCCGGGCGCCACCAACCCCTTCCCTTGGATGAGCGAGATCATGGACCTGAAGAAGGAGAAAAACTTCTTCGAGACCCGCGTGATCGAGTATCAGACCGGTGGGGCGTTGAGCTGGGATTGACCGCGAGCAAATTTTAAAGCCCCTAAAATGGGGCTTTTTTTGGAGCTGTATTTGATGTTTGAAAAAGTATTTGTTGAGTCAGTATACAAAACTTCTGGCATACCAACCTACACCTTTGTGGAACCTGCAGAATACACAAGTCTTCTCATATCCTTACGCTCCCCAGGTAAATGCTCAATCATTGAGGGCCCGTCTGGAATTGGGAAAACAACTTGTGTACTAAAGATATTAGAGAGCTTGAACAGCGGAAAAGAAACCACGCTCCTATCAGGAAGAAATCCTTCTCACAAACAACGTATAAGCGAGGTACTAAAAGATAGGCCAGAGGGCTTCTTCATAATAGATGACTTCCATAGACTAAGTGATGATCACAAAATTCAATTTGCGGACTACATGAAGCTGCTGGCCGACATTGAAGATCCGAATCGTAAGATAGTCGCCATAGGAATCAACAAGGCGGGAAAAACACTAATTGATTACGCCCATGACCTGACAGATCGGTTGGACTTTATAAAATTTGAGGCAAATAGTGATTCGAAAATCCTCGAAATGATTGGGAAGGGAGAGGATGCCTTAAATGTAAGCCTTCTACTCAAACAGGAGATCGCGGAAAACTCTCATGGGAGCTTACAAATAGCTCAAAGTCTTTGCCTACAAGCATGCATTGAGGCCGGCGCGATAGAAAGAACCGAATGCCTTAAAGAGATAAATGTAAGCTATCAATTCGTAAAAGAAAAAGTTATTGATACGATTTCTATGAATTTTTTCCCAAAAGCGAAAAAATTCTCATCCGGAAAAAGAATAAGACCAGAAGGGCGAGCGCCTTATTTGATGCTTCTGTACTGGCTTTCCTCAAGTGACGACTGGTCTATTTCAGTTGATGATATTTTGAGCATCAATCCTTCGCACAAAGGTAGCGTCGGCCAGATAGTTGAGAAGGGCTTTCTAACAGAACATATTTCCGAAAATGAAGACATCCAAGCTGTTCTTCATTTCGATCAACAATCTGGAGTACTGGCAATAGAAGACCCAAAGTTCATGTTTTATATAAAAAACATTGCTTGGTCTAATTTTTGCAGACAGGTAGGCTTCAAGGGAATTGACTTCCCTCAGCAATACGACTTCGCTCTTTCTTTTGCCGGAGAGGTTCGAGGGATAGCGGAAGCACTCACCGCGAAGTTACAAGAGCGGGAGCTGAACATATTCTATGACTTTCAAGAGCAGCACAGAATCCTAGCTCAGAATGTTGAAGACTACTTGGCACCAATATATCGCAGCGAATCACAATTTGTAGTGGCGTTACTAAGTACTCATTACCCTAAAAAAGTCTGGACTAGATTTGAATCAAGCATATTTGAAAGCCGTTTCGGAGAAAACTCCGTTATCCCTATATTTATAGACTGCGAACCAAGCACTTTTGATAAAGCAGCCAATGTAGGAAATCTTTTCATAGACTCCTCAAAGTCAATCGAAAATCAAATAAACAGCATTGTAGATACGCTATCTAAAAAAATAATAGAACATAGACAATAATAACACTAAACATCTCGAACGGGCAGCACGAAGCTTGCCCGTCACAGATATTCACTAAAGATCCACTTTATATGTAAGGGCCAGCATCAGTTACCACCAATAAAGGGCCGTGCCGTTTTCCGCCGTAGGACAACTTAACGCTTACTGCACAGCCTCAGTACTCAAGGACGACACATGCCCCGCTGGACCGACCAACCCGCCACCGACACGGATGCCGTCTTCGATTTCATCCTCGAGTTCTCCGGCACCTTCCTGCGGCGTCATGCTTCGCTACTAGCCAAAGGGCTGCCGCCGACCCTGGGCTTCGGGATGTTCCTAGCCTATTTCGCCCGTAATCACTTCTATCCCAGCTTCGATCTCTTCCAGTTTTCGTCGCTGTTGCTGGCCGCTGCTTGCCTGGGTTTTCTGACCATTGGCGCCTTCGTTGCCGCACTCTTTCTGCCAGGTGCCTGGGTCTATTACCGATTCATCAATACGGCGGCGATCAAGGAAGACATCACCTACGCCCTGCCCTATCGCGGCGAGGGGCGCTTTCGCAAGATCATGCTGTTGATGACTCTGGTGTTCTTCGTGCCCTATCTGCTGGCGGGGTTCAGCGATGCGGCCATTCTCCTAGTCGATCCTGAACTCTTCCTCAGCGTTGCCTTTGTTACGCCTATCGCCATCACGCTGCTGGCAGGCATGGCAATTCAAGGGCTGTTCGACTTGCGCCGCTTCAGCTTCCTGAAATTCGTCTGGGAGGCTTACCTGCCGACGATGGTCGTCGGCCTGTTCATCTTCTGGATGCTGGCCCAGGCCTATCCGCTGGTGAGCGATTGGCAGCCGCTGCTCAAGTGGGGCGCTCTGGCCATCGCCCCCTTCATCATTGCCTTCGTCACGACCATGACTTCCATGCTGTTCATCGCCGGCTGGAAGGCGGCGATGATGTTCTCCCTGTTCTTCGCCCTCCTTCTGGCCGGCTATAGCGGTGTGCTCACCACCCTGCCCGAGACCATGGTCAAGACGCTGGGCCTGGGTAACTACCAGGCCAAGGCCATCGTGCTCGATACCTCCTATTGCGCCAAGGAGCAGGCCAGGGTGTTGCCCACCGATAACCAGTGCGTGCTCAAGGAGGTACAGGTGGTTTGGTCGCTGGGTGAGGCGGTCGTGCTGCGGCTGGCGGATGGCGGTACGGCGCGGTTGCCGGCCACGGCGATCAGGGCGTTGGTGAAGCCGTAGGGGGGCCAGGGTTCAGCCTTGTCATCCACGAACGGCACAATCTGTCGGAGTACTGGGGGTGGCAGAGCGCTGTGCGCCAGTGGAAAAGGCTGCGCCGTTTTCCACGCTACGAGCACGGCGCTAGGGTGGACGATGGGAGGCTTGGTCACCGGGGGCGGTGCGGGTGTGACTCCCTAGTGGAAAAGGCTGCGCCGTTTTCCACGCGACGGGTCCAGCGCTAGGGTGGACGGCGGGAGGCTTGGTCACCGGGGGCGGTCCGGGTGCGACTCCCTAGTGGAAAGGGCTGCGCCGTTTTCCACGAGACGGAGGAGCGCTCCTGTCACTCAGCCATATCGCGCAGTCGCTGGCGTCGCGGCGCGGACAGTCGGCGTGGCAGCCGGGTGTCGAGGGCGCCGCTGAACCCTGGCGCCGGCGCTATTCCTTTTCCTTGCTGCCCTTGGTGCCCGGCTGGCGGGGGCCGGCCTTGACGAAGGCGAGGATGACGTCGCGCACGACCTTGCGCTGTTCGGCGGGCAAGGTGAGGAAGGCCTCGATGGCTTCGCGCTCGGGGTAGTGCTCGGGCGTCGCCCAGCTGCCCCGGGGCTCGCGGACGACTCCCTGGGCCTGTTCGCCATAGCGCAGGACCTGGGGTTCGACCTGCAGCCACTGGGCGAGGACCTGGAGTTTGTCCTGGGCGGGGATGGACTTGCCGCCCAGCCAGCGGGACACCGCCTGGAAGGTGACGGAGCGTCCCCAATAGCGGGAATTGAACTCCCGCTCCAACACCGCGGGCCGGTCTGGGTAGCCGGCCGCGAGCATGGCGGTGCGCAGGCGCTGGGCGAAGTCGACTTTATCGTTCATGGAGATGGACGTTAAAGTCCGCCTCCAGCCTGAACTTAACATTCGATTGCGTAAAAATTGAAATTCATGATTTCATCCATGTTGCGGGAAGGCCATAGCGGTCGTGCAGCGGGCAGCGATCGCCCGGAGGTCGCGTGCCCCATCGACTACGCCCTAATACGGAGGTCAGGGAATGCCGACGCCCCATCATTTGCATTTCGCCGGTCGCCCACTGCGGGTCTATCAATTCTTCGACGGGCAACTGTGGTTCGATTGCCGCGACATCGCCAGGGTGCTGGAGTACCCGGACCCACTGGAGGCCGTGCGCCTGCATTGCCGGCGCGATGGCGTGCACCTGGGCATCGGTGAACGGCCGACGCTGCTGATCGATCTCCTGAATACCCTGCGCCTGCTGGCCAGCAGCACCAGCGAGCGGGCCGAACTCTTCGAGGAATGGCTCCGCCGCGACTGCCTCAATCGCTTCTTCAGCCGTCTGCTGCTACCCAGCGAGGGCCAGGTGCTGCTCGATGGCAAGCCGCTGCTCCGGCTGTGCTGGCAAGACCAGTACTGGGTCAAGCTCTCGGAGGTGGCGGGCGCCATAGGCCCCCGCCTGCGGCTCGAACAGCGTTATTGAGCCGCCCCTTCCCGCTGCCCGCCCTGGGCCGACAATGCCGATCAGTCCATCGGCAGGCGACGCCCAGCGCTTCGCTGGCGGCCCTCAAGGCGCGCCGGGACCGGCCGATAGCGTCCCAAGGCCGCGCGGGAGAACGGTCCCCTGTCTTTCCTGCCGGCATCTTAGCCTATCGGACATCAGACAGAGCGCCGGTCCGCGGTAAACTGGCGGCTTGCGCCAGGTCTCCCTGGCCCGCTGCGCGTTCGCTGCCGTAGCGGGCAGGTACCGGTATTCGTTGCACGCTGCTTAGGTCCGCTCCCTCCATGGCCCTCGATGCTCCCACCCTCCTGACCATCACCATCGCCCTGGCGGCAGCGGCGGCCGGCTACCTGGCGGTCGAATGGCGCACGGTGCGCGAGTCGGCGCTGCTGTACTGGAGCACCGGCTTCGCCCTCATCAGCCTGGGTTGCGTGCTCGCTCTGTTGCGGAGCAAGGGTCTGCTGCTGGTGGGCATCTGGTTCGCCAATGGTCTGCTGATCTTCGTCCATGGGCTGTTTCTCGTCGGTGTCGCGCGTTTCACCGGGCGCCGCCTGAGTCTGGGCTGGTGGGCCTTCGCGCTGATCTGGCTGGGACTGTTGCTGTTGCCGAATGCGCCCTGGTGGTCGAAGGCGATGCTGCTCGTACAGTCGGCACTGATCGGTACCCTGGCGGTACGGGCGGGCCTGTTACTGCGACGGCGCCAAGTGGGCGAACGCCAGCTGCGCATCGTGCTGCTGGCTCATGGACTGTTCTACTTCATCAAGATGATCCCGCCGTTGCTGCCCGGCGCCCTGATCAACCTGGAGTCCTACCGCGGCGCGATCATCCAGGTCTCGCTGGTGGAGGGAGTGATGGCGGTGATGCTGATCGCCCTGTCGATGACCGGGACGGTGCGTGATCGCCGGGAGCAGCGCATCGAGCGGCTGGCCGGCAGCGATCCCCTGACCGGGCTCTACAACCGTCGCGCCCTGGAGACGGAGGCGCCGCCGCTGCTCGGCCGGGCGACGCCGGAGCGCCCCGGCGCCCTGCTGCTGATCGACCTGGACAACTTCAAGCTGGCCAACGACCTGCACGGCCACGCGGCGGGTGACGGTCTGCTGATCGCCCTGAGCGAGTTGCTGCGCAGCACCCTGCCCCGGCAGGCGCTGGCGGCGCGGCTGGGTGGCGATGAATTCGTGGCGCTGCTGGGCGCGGCGAGCAACGTCGAGGTGGTACGGCTGGCGGACGACCTGCGCGCGCGCTTCAGCTCGCTCGCGACCCAGCGCCTCGCCACGCCCGAGCCGGTGACCCTGAGCATCGGCGCGGTGCTGTTCGAGCAGCCGCCGCGGAGTCTGGCGGACTTGCTGGCCCAAGGCGATCGCGCACTGTACGAGGCCAAGCGCGGCGGGCGCGACGGGCTGCGGGTGAGTATGGGGTGACGGGCGACCGAGTGATCGCTTAGCTTGGACGGCCAGCTGACCGGAGTCGCCATGCCCATCACCCTCGAATCGCCCGACCAACCCGCGGTGATCGCCCTGATCGCCGAGCTGGATGCCTATCAGGATGGACTCTATCCGCCTGAGAGTCGCCATGCGCTGGATCTCACCTCGTTGATGCAGCCGAACGTGCTGTTCCTGGTGGCCCGCGAGGACGGCGGGAGTGCCCTGGGCTGCGGGGCCATGGTGCTGCATGACGGCTATGGCGAGATCAAACGAATGTATGTGCGGCACTCGGGTCGTGGGCAAGGGATGGGTTGGCGCCTATTGGCGGAGCTGGAGCGCGCGGCGGTAGGCCGTGGGTGTGAGTTGGCACGACTGGAAACGGGGCCCTATCAACCGGAGGCCTTGAGGCTTTACGCGGCAGCGGGTTATCAGCGGCGTGGTCCCTTCGGGGCATATCGGGATGATCCGTTGAGTGTGTTCATGGAGAAGCGGCTAGGGGCGTAGCCTGGACAAGGCGATGCTTGTCCATGTGGATGCTCCAGGAATCTGCCGTTAGTGATCAGTGGAAAAGGCTGCGCCGTTTTCCACGCTACGGGATCAGAGCGGTGGGGTGGACAACGCGAAGCTTGTCCACGTGGATGCCCAGGAATCCGCCGTTAGTGATCAGTGGAAAAGGCTGCGCCGTTTTCCACGCTACGGGGCTTGGATGGTGGGGTGGACAACGCGAAGCTTGTCCACTTGGATGCCCAGGAAACCGCCGTTAGTGATCAGTGGAAAAGGCTGCGCCGTTTTCCACGCTACGGGGTTGAGCTATCGTTTCTACCTCTGCTCAAGGAAGAGCTGTCATGTCTCGTTTTCGGCGTGCCCGTGTTCCTGGGGCCTCCTATTTCTTTACCGTCGTCCTGGCGGATCGGCGTAGCGATCTGCTGACGCGTCATATCGATCTGCTCCGCGAGACGGTACGCGCAACGCGACTGCGCCATCCCTTCCAGATCGATGCCTGGGTCACCCTGCCCGATCATCTGCACTGCGTCTGGACACTGCCCGAAGGTGACGCGGATTTCGCGTTGCGCTGGAAGGTGATCAAGTTCGGATTCTCCAAGCGCCTGCCGGCGGACGAAGGTCGTACGGCGACGCAACAAGCACGGGGTGAGCGTGGTGTATGGCAGCGACGGTACTGGGAGCATCTCTTACGGGACGAGCAGGATTACCAGCGCCATCTGGATTACATCCACTTCAATCCGGTCAAGCATGGGCATGTGGAAGCGGTGAAGGACTGGCCCTATTCAAGCTTTCATCGGTCGGTACGGGAGGGACTGTATCCAGCGGATTGGGGTAGCGATTTTGTCGTACAGGCAGGGCGCTGGGGAGAGTGATGAGTGGAAAAGGCTACCGCCGTTTTCCACGCTACGTGGACTGGGCGGAAGGGTGGATAACGCGAAGCTTGTCCACGCGGATCTTGGGGTCAGGGTTGCTGGCGACCAGTGGAAAAGGCTACCGCCGTTTTCCACGCTACGGAGTGAACTCCGCCACTAGAAACTCCACGAAGCTCCTCACCGTGACCGATCGCCATCTCGTCTGGGGATAGAGCGCGGTAAGGGGGCGGGTGAGTTCCTGGCCTTGGAAGAGGCGGACCAGGTTGCCGGCGGCGACGTCGTCCTGCAGCAGAAAGGCCGGCTGGAGGATGATGCCGAGGCCTTGC
Organism: Pseudomonas oryzihabitans; assembly: GCA_036946245.1. Lineage (GTDB taxonomy): Bacteria > Pseudomonadota > Gammaproteobacteria > Pseudomonadales > Pseudomonadaceae > Chryseomonas > Chryseomonas oryzihabitans_G. The sequence goes on along the minus strand of JAQIJM010000001.1, from coordinate 2,302,463 downwards.
AGGGCGGCCAGGCGCAGGGCGGGGCCGTTGGCGAGGTGCAGGCGACCGGGTGGCAGCGGGCCGAAGGGGGTGCCGGTCTGGGCGCGCCATTGGCTCAGGGCGCGAGGGTCCATGCCGAGGCAGTCGTGGGCTTCCAGGTCGGCCAGTCGCTCGGGGGCGCCGCGCTGGGCGAGATAGCCGGGCGCGGCGCAGCACCACATCACATAGGGCGCCAAGGGTCGCGCCACCAGGGAGGAATCGGCCAGTTCGCCGATGCGGATGGCGATGTCGATGCCCTCCTCCACCAGGTCCTGGACCCGGTCGCTCAGCACCAGCTCGAGGGTGACCTGGGGCTGCCGCGTCAGATAGTCGCCCAGCCGCGGCGTGAGGCCGTAGGTACCGAAGGACACCGGCGCCGACACGCGCAGGATACCGGCGGGTGCCAGGCGCTGGGTTTCGGCCTGCCGGTCGGTGTCGGCGACCAGGGCGAGGATCTCCCGGCAGCGCGCGTAGTAGCCCTCGCCAAAGACGGTCAGGCGCTGCCGCCGGGTGGTGCGCACCAGCAGTTGCAGGCCCAGGCGCCTTTCCAGGCTGCGCAGGTGATTGCCGGCCATGGTCGGCGAGATGCCCTGCGCCTGGGCCGCTGCGGCCAGGCTGCCGCGCTCCACCACGGCGACGAACACCTGCATGCTGTCGAGCAGATCCATTCAACACTCCTGCTAAGGAATCCTGGCACCGAGAGGGCGTTTATCTCATTTGGGTGGTGGGTGAGGCTAGCGGTGTGGATGAAGCGGCGGAGTGTTGGGCTTCGCTGCACTCAGCCAAACCCGTGGAAAAGGCTGCGCCGTTTTCCACCCTAAGACCCTGAAGTGGAGAATCGATCATGGATCTGCAACTACACGACCGTACCGCCCTGGTGACCGGCGCCAGCATGGGCATAGGCGCCGGTATCGCCCGCGTCCTGGCGGCCGAAGGCGTCCGGCTGGCGATCACCGCGCGGCGACGGGACGCCCTGGAGACCCTGGCCGAGGAGATCGTGGCGGCGGGTCATGCCCGGCCGTTGGTGATCGCAGCGGATATCACCAATGCCGAGGATGTCCAGCGTCTGGCGCGGGAAGCCGAGGAAGGACTGGGCCGGGTGGACATCCTGGTCAATACCGCCGGCGGCTCGCGGCCCATACCCGTGGATGCGGACGACGCGGCTTGGGACGAAGCCTGGGCTCTCAACTTCACCGCGACGCGCCGCCTGACCCAGGCGCTGCTGGGCGGAATGCGCGAAAGACGCTGGGGCCGCATCGTCAATTTCAGCGGCAGCATGGAGCCGCGGGACGTGAATGGCGCCGGGGCGGCCAAGGCGGCGATCCAGTTCTGGTCCAAGGGGCTGGCGAGTCAGCTGGCGGCCGAGGGCATCACGGTCAACACCATCGCCCCGGGGCGGATCAATTCCGAGCAGATCCTGCAGCGGCTGCATCCGACGCCCGAGGCGCGCCAGGCCTTCATCGCCCGGCACATTCCCATCGGCTATTTCGGCGAGCCGGAAGACGTGGGCCAGGTGGTGGCCTTTCTCGCCTCACCGCTGGCGCGCTACCTCACCGGTGATGTGATCGCGGTGGATGGCGGGATGCACGCCTACGCCCACTGAGGACCGCTAGCGTTTGACGCAGACGAACAGCGCATTGCCCGCCTCGCCGGCCCAGGGCTCGATGCGCTGGTAGTCGTGCTCCAGCACCTGGACCTCGAAGTGCGGCTCCAGCAGGGCCAGCAGTTCGGGGAAGTCCACCGCCACCATGGGGTGCTCGTCCTGCCAGGTCTGCTGCTGGCCGGCGTGGCGGCGTTCGATGCGCAGGCGCAGTTGCTGGTGCTCGCCTTCGCCGGGGTAGTGCCAGGCGGAGGCGAAGCTGAAGTGGCCGTCGGCCCGCGCGACGCTGTGGCCGACGCTGGAGCCATTGTCGATGCGGCGCTTGTCGACGGCGTTGAAGCAGAACAGGCCGCCCGGGGTCAGGGCCGCCTGGACCCGCGCCAGGCACGCCTGGAGCCGTGCGAGGCTGCCGCTGTAGTGCAGGGAGTAGAGAAAGCAGGTGATCAGGTCGACCGGCCGCTCCAGCTCGAAGGCGCACATGTCCTGGCAGGAGAATTCGGCCTCCGGGCAACGCAACGCGGCCTGGGCCAGCATCGGTGGATTGAGGTCGAGCCCGCTGCTCTGGAAGCCGGTATCGAGAAAGTGCCGCACATGGGGACCGGTGCCGCAGGCGATATCCAGGTGACGGCTGCCGCCGTTGCCGAACAGCCGCTGCAGACGCAGCACCGCCTGGCTCTGCGCCTGGTAGTCGATGTCGGCGCAGAGCAGGTCGTAGTAGGCCGACAGGTCGGTGTAGAGGGCGGTGGCGGACATCGCAGGGGCTCGGAGCTGGAAATGCGGGCGCGCATCTTAGTCAGTTTTCGCGGCGGTCGAGCCTTTATACTGCCGGTTTTCCCGAGAGTCCCCTGACGTGAGCAACAAGAGATACGCCTGCATCGGCCTGAGCAACCCCAAGTCGCCGTCCAACGTCGGGTCCATCATGAGGGCGGCGGGCTGCTACGGGGTGGCCTCGGTGTTCTATACCGGCACCCGCTACGACCGCGCCAAGGACTTCGTCACCGACACCAAGAAGGTCCACCAGGACATCCCGCTGATCAACATCGACGACCTGCGCCGCATCCTGCCGCTGGGTTGCGTGCCGGTGGCGGTGGAGCTGGTGGACGGCGCCCGACCGTTGCCCGAGTACACCCATCCCGATCGCGCCCTCTACCTGTTCGGCGCCGAGGACGGCTCCCTGAGCCAGGAACTGCGCGACTGGTGCGAAGACGTGGTGTACATCCCCACCCATGGCTGCATGAATCTGGCGGCCACGGTCAACGTGGTGCTCTATGACCGCCTGGCGAAGGGTAATAACACCCGCTCCGGTCCGCTCTTCTAAAAGCCTATTCAAAGCCTGCTGCGCGTCGGCCAAACTGCGTTGAAAATGGCTTCGGAATGCTCATTTACCATTCGTAAACTCCGCTTCCTCAGCCATTTCCGCCTTGTTTATCTCTAGCTCGCGAGCCTTTGAACAGGCTCTAGCCCCTTCAACCGAACCCCTGGGTCGGCCGGCGCAAGACCGGATCGAAGGGGTTGATGCGCGCGGCGATCACCCCGGCTTCGCGGCGGAGCAGTTCGATCACCGTGGGCAGGCGCTGAGCGTTGAGGCGTTCGCTCAGGGTACCCACGCTCAGGGCCGCCACCGCCCGGCCGTTGCGGTCGAGGATGGGCACGGCGAGGCCCGCCATGCCGGCCAGCACCCCGGTGTTGCGCGCGGCGTAGCCCTGCTGGCGGACATTGTCGATCTCGGCGCGCAGCAGCACCTCGTCGTAGTGATGGGCGTCGCGCAGTCGCGGCAGGTTGTAGCGGATCACCTCTTCGCGTTCTTCCTCGGGCAGGAAGGCCAGGATCGCCAGGGCGCCCTGGCCGCCGCCCAGGGGCACGCGACCGCCGATGTCGCCGGTGAAGGTGCGAATCGGATAGGGCCCTTCGCTGCGATCCAGGCACATGGCGTCAAAGCCGCTGCGCGCCAGCAGGAACAGCGAATCGCCCAGGGACGCCGACAGCCGCAGCAGACTCGGCCGCGCCAGGTCGCGCAGGTTGCCGACCTGGCCGGCGCGGGCCGCCAGGGCGAAGAAGTCCAGGCTCAGGCGGTATCTCTTGCTGCGGGCGCACTGCTCGACCATGCCCTCTTCCACCAGGCCGCGCAGCAGCCGGTGGGTGGTGGGTTGCGACAGGCCCACGCGCTCGGCCAGGCGGGTGACCTTTTCCCCTTCGGGATCCCCCTCGCCCAGGGCGCGCACTACGGCAAATACCCGGCTAATGGCGCCGACGCCTGGCTCAGCTGCCGCTGCCTTTCTTTCAATGGAATCTTCCATCGGCACTACTCCAAAATATTTCACTGAATGAATAAATCCGAAAAAAGAGTTCATTCAGTGAAAAACCCGCTTGTCCTGCATCCTAGGTCGCCCTTACCTTCAGGTCCATAGGGCGATACTCACAATCACCGGACGCCGCCACTCGAGCGAGCGCCAACGTCCAGATCCAGGCTGTCTTTCGCCCTGCCAAAACCTTGCCCACCGTCCCCGTGGGCGCGACCGGAGGAGCATTGCGGCCATGGCTTTCCTGACTCTCGACAATCTCAGCAAGCGCTACGGCGACAGCTACGCGGTGGCCGGTTCGACCCTGGCCATCGAGCGCGGCGAATTCGTCTCCCTGCTCGGCCCCTCCGGCTGCGGCAAGACCACCACCCTGCAGATGATCGCCGGCTTCGTCGACGTCAGCAGCGGGCGCATCCTGCTCGACGGCCAGGACATCACCCACGCCAAGCCGGCCAGTCGCGGCCTCGGAGTGGTCTTCCAGAGCTATGCGCTGTTTCCGCACATGACGGTGCGCGACAACGTCGCCTTCGGCCTGCGCATGCGCAAGGTGGCGGGCGCCGAACTCGCCCGCCGCGTCGAGGAAGCCCTGGGCCTGGTGCACCTGGGCCAGCACGCCGAGCGCTATCCGCGCGAACTCTCCGGTGGCCAGCGCCAGCGGGTGGCCCTGGCGCGAGCGCTGGTGATAGCCCCGCCGGTGCTGCTGCTGGACGAGCCACTGTCCAACCTGGACGCCCATCTGCGCGAAGAGATGCAGTTTGAGATCCGCCGCATCCAGCGCGAGGTGGGCATCACCACCCTGATGGTGACCCACGACCAGTCCGAGGCGCTGTCCATCAGCGACCGGGTGGTGGTGATGGAGGCCGGGCGCATCACCCAGGTGGACGCGCCCTATCGGCTCTACGAGCATCCGCGCAACAGGTTCATCTCCGACTTCGTCGGCAAGGCCAACCTGCTGCCGGGCAGCCTGGATGCCCAGGGCCGGCCGCAGATCGCCGCCGGTGGCGCTCTGGCGATCTCGCTGCGGCCGGAAAAGATCGAGCTGCGCCCCGCCGGCGAGGGTCGCCTGCAAGGACGGGTGCTGACCCGCTTCTTCCTTGGCAGCCAGTGGCTGTATCGCCTGGAGACGGCGCTGGGCGAGGTGTCGGTGCTGCGCAGCAACGATGGACTGCCGCCACTGGACGAGGGCCAGCGCGTTGGCCTGCACTGGGACGACGGTCTGTTGCGCCGTCTGGAAGCCGCGGAGGCTGCCGCATGAGCACCCTGCTGCGCGGCACCGGCCGCGCCTATCTGCTCAGTGCCCCGGCGCTGGTGCTGTTTGCCGGACTGCTGCTGGCGCCCCTGGCGCTGACCCTGGCGTTGTCCTTCAACGTCTTCGACTACGAGACCGGGATCAAGGAAGGCAGCTACACCCTGGCGCACTACCTGAGCCTGCTGGGCGATCCCTATTTCTACGAGATCTTCCTGCGCACCTTCTGGATCAGCGCCCTGGTCACCCTGCTCTGCGTGCTGATCGGGGTACCGGAGGCCATCGTCCTCAGTCGCATGGGCGCGCCCTGGCGCTCGATCTTCCTGATCCTGGTGCTGACGCCGCTGCTGATCTCGGTGGTGGTGCGCGCCTTTGGCTGGAGTCTGCTGCTGGGCGCCGACGGCCTGGTCAACCAGGCCATCGTGGCCCTGGGCGGGCGCCCGCTGAAGCTGCTCTACACCCCCTTCGCGGTAGTCGTCGGCCTGGTCCACGTGATGCTGCCCTTCATGATCATCCCGGTGTGGACCTCGCTGCAGAAACTCGATCCCGCCGCCGAGCAGGCCGCGCTGTCCCTGGGCGCCAGTCACCTGACGGTGCTGCGCCGCATCGTGCTGCCCCAGGTGATGCCCGGGGTGCTCTCCGGAACCCTGATCGTCTTCGGCCTGGCCGCCAGCTCCTTCGCCATCCCCGGCCTGCTCGGCGGACGCCGGCTGAAGATGGTCGCCACCCTGATCTACGACCAGTACCTGGCCGAACTCAACTGGCCGATGGGCGCCACCCTGGCGGTGGCCCTGCTGCTGCTCAACCTGCTGGTGATGCTGGGCTGGAATCGCCTGGTGGAACGCCGCTACAAACGTGCCCTGGGAGTCTGACCTCATGACCCGCAACGGCCCGCTCGGGCTCGCCTTCCATACCCTGGTGATGGTCTTCATGCTGGCGCCGCTGGTGGTGGTCTGCCTGGTGGCCTTCACCCCGGAGAACACCCTCAGCCTGCCCACCTCCGGCTTCTCGCTGCGCTGGTTCGCCGCCGTGTTCGAGCGGGCGGACTTCCTCACCGCCTTCTACAACAGCCTGCAGCTGGCGGCGCTGTCGGCCACCCTGGCGACGCTGATCGCGGTGCCGGCGGGGCTGGCCATCACCCGCTACCGCTTTCCCGGCCAGGGCTTTCTCAACGGCCTGTTCCTCTCGCCGATCATCATCCCGCACCTGGTGCTGGGCGTGGCCATGCTGCGGCTGTTCGCCCTGCTGGGGGTGAACGGCAGCTTCAGCTGGCTGGTGCTGGCCCACGTGGTGGTGATCACCCCCTATGTGCTGCGCCTGGTGATCGCCGCCGCCATCGGCATCGACCGCAGCGCCGAGCAGGCCGCCGAGAGCCTGGGCGCCAGTCGCACGACGCTGTTCTGCCGCATCACCCTGCCGATGATCCTGCCTGGGGTGGCCGGCGGCTGGCTGCTGGCCTTCATCAACAGTTTCGACGAGGTGACCCTGTCGATCTTCGTCACCTCCCCGGCGACCCAGACCCTGCCGGTGCGGATGTACGTCTACGCCACCGAATCCATCGACCCGATGATGGCGGCGGTGTCGGCCCTGGTGATCGCCCTCACCGCGGCCACCATGATCCTGCTCGACCGCATCTATGGCCTGGATCGCGTGCTGGTGGGCAAACAATGAACAGCCGAGATCCCTCCATGGCACTGCTCAAGCGGGTGGCCGAACGCGACCGCCCGACCCTGGCCTTCACCCTCGACGGCCAGCCGGCCGAGGGCCTGCAGGGCGATACCCTGCTCACCGCCATCCTGACCCAGAGCGATCACCTGCGGGGCAGCGATTTCGGCGGCGAACCCCGCGCCGGTTTCTGCCTGATGGGCGCCTGCCAGGATTGCTGGGTGCGCCTGGCCGACGGGCGCCGGGTACGCGCCTGCGCCACCTTTCTCGAAGCGGGCCAGCAGGTCAGCCGCGATCCGGGGCGGCCGCTGTGAGCGCCGTCGTGGTGGTGGGCGCCGGACCGGCGGGCATTCGCGCGGCCCAGACCCTGGTCGCCCATGGCCTCGAGCCGGTGCTGCTGGACGAAAGCGCCCGCGGCGGCGGCCAGATCTATCGCCAGCAACCGGGCAATTTCCGGCGGCCGAGCAAGGCGCTGTACGGCTTCGAAGCCGGCAAGGCCCAGGCGCTGCACGGCGCGCTGGAAGCCATGCAGGCAAGGCTGGACTATCGACCCGACACCCTGGTGTGGAATGCCGAGGCGCGCGCCCTGGATACCCTGAGCCAGGGCCGCTATGTCGATCGCCTGGCCTTCGACCAGGTGATCGTCGCCACCGGCGCCACCGACCGCATCCTGCCGGTGCCGGGCTGGACGCTGCCCGGCGTCTACAGCCTGGGCGCCGCCCAGGTGGCACTCAAGTTCCAGGGCTGCGCCATCGGCGGCCGCCCGGTGCTGGCCGGTACCGGCCCCTTGCTCTATCTGGTCGCCTATCAATACGCCAAGGCCGGGGCCCAGCCGCTGGCGGTACTGGACAGCGCCCCCTTCCGCGCCCAAGCCGGCGCCACTCCAGCGCTGCTCGGCCAACCGGCTACCTTCGCCAAGGGCCTCTACTACCGCAGCTGGCTGGCGCTGCACGGCGTGCCCGTGCACCAGGGGGCTGAACTCCTTTCAGTCGAAGGCGAACGCCGCGTGGCCGCCGTGCGCTGGCGCGCCGCCGATGGCGAGACGCACCGGCTGGAGTGCGACGCCCTGGGCTTTGGCCAGACGCTGCGCAGCGAGACGCAACTGGCCGATCTGCTGGGCTGTGACTTTGCCTGGAATACCCTCAACCGCGCCTGGTTGCCGGTCCGCGATGCCGGCGGGCGCAGCAGTCAGACCGGGGTCTACCTGGCCGGCGACGGCGCCGGTATCCAGGGCGCCGACGCCGCCGAACTGGCGGGCGAACTGGCGGCCCTGAGTCTGCTGGACGATCGCGGCGTAGCGGTGGACAGGGCGCGCATCCAGGCCCTGCAGGTACGTCTGGCGCGCTTCGAGGTGTTTCGCCAGGGCCTGGAGCGGGCCTTTCCCTTCCCCGCGGACTGGGCAGCCAAGGCGCCGGACGAAGTCACGGTTTGCCGTTGCGAGCAGATCAGCGCCGGCGAGATCCGCGCCGCCGTGGCCCAGGGTCATTGGGAGATCAACAGGGTCAAGGCCAGCTGCCGGGTCGGCATGGGCCGCTGCCAGGGACGCATCTGCGGCGCCGCGGCGGCCGAGTTGATCGCCTGCGCCAGTGGCCGCCCGCTGGACCAGATCGGCCGGTTGCGCGCCCAGGCGCCGATCAAGCCGCTGCCCTTTGGCGTGGAGCTGGCGCCATGAGCCGGCTGGACGTGGATGTCCTGATCATCGGCGGTGGCATCGTCGGCAGCAGCGCGGCGCTGTTTTTGGCCCAGGGCGGCCAGCGCGTCGCCCTGCTGGAACGCAACTTCTGTGGCGCCCAGGCCAGTGGCGTCAACTACGGCGGGGTACGCCGCCAGGGCCGCCCGCTGGTGCAGTTGCCGCTGTCCAGCCGCGCCCATCAGATCTGGGGTGGTCTGCGGGACCTGCTGGGTACCGATGGCGAATACCTCAGATCCGGCCACTTGAAGCTGGCCCGTAGCGACACCGACTTCGCCTCCCTGCAGGCCTATGCCCAGGCCAGCCAGGGCTTCGACCTCGATCTGCAACTGCTCGACCGGGGCGAATTGCGCCGGCGCTTTCCCTGGGTCGGCGACATCGCCGTGGGCGCCTCCTTCTGCCCGGAGGACGGCCACGCCAATCCGCGCCTGGTCTCCCCGGCCTTCGCCCAGGCGGCTGCCCGCGCCGGCGCCCGCATCCTCGAACGGACCGCCGTGACCGCGGTCGAGCACGACGGCCAGCGCTTCCAGGTCCGCACCGACAGCGGCCTGATCCTGAGCGCGCCCTGGCTGCTCAATTGCGCGGGTGCCTGGGCGGCGGAGCTGGCCGCCCGCTTCGGCGAGCCGGTGCCCCTCACCGCGGCCCATCCGGCCATGCTGGTGACCGAACCGCTGCCCCTGTTCATGACCGCCAGCACCGGCGTGGAAGGCGGCGGCATCTATGCCCGCCAGGTGGCGCGCGGCAATTGCGTGCTGGGCGGCGGGCGCGGCTTCGCCCTCGACGCCGATCGCGCCCGCCCCGGCCAGCTCGCCATCCTCGACATCCTCAGAAACGCCGCTGAACTCTATCCGGCCCTCAGCGGCGCCCAGGCCATCCGCACCTGGAGCGGCGTCGAGGGCTATCTGCCGGATCACCAGCCGGTGCTCGGCCCCAGTCTCACCACCCCCGGCCTGCTGCACGGCTTCGGCTTTGCCGGCGCGGGCTTCCAGATCGGGCCGGCGGCTGGCGAAGCCCTGGCCGAGTGCATCCTGCAGGGCGCCCCCCGGCACAGCCTGCAGGCCTTTTCCATCGCCCGTTTCCCTCACCAGCCCAGGAGTTCCCAATCATGCGCCTGACCCCTGCCCTGCTCGTGGCCCTCGCCGGCCTGCCCCTGGCCGCCGTGGCCGAACCGACGCTCTACCTCGGCATGAATGGCGGCACCATGGAGCGCCTCTATGCCGACAGCGTGCTGCCCGCCTTCGAGAAGGCGCACAACGTCAAGGTGGTGATCGTGCCCGGCACCTCGGCGGACATCCTCGCCAAGGTCCAGGCCAGTCCGCAGAAGCCGCCGATCCATGTGATGTTTCTCGACGACGGCATCATGTACCGCGCCATCGGCATGAATCTGTGCAGCCCGCTCAAGCCCAGCGCGAGCCTGGCGCAGATCCCCGACAAGGCCAAGATCAAGGACCAGGCGGTAGCCGTCAGCCTGGGCGTGACGGGTCTCGCCTACAACAGCCGGCTGTTCAAGGACCAGGGCTGGGCGGCGCCGACCTCCTGGGCGGACCTCGCCGATCCCAAGTACAAGGGCAAGGTGGTATTCCAGTCGCTGTCGTCGTCCACCTTCGGACTGCACGGTTTCCTGATGTTCAACCGGCTCAAGGGCGGCACCGAGCAGGACGTCGACCCCGGCTTCAAGGCCTGGCCCACCACCGTCGGCCCCAATGTGCTGGAGTACATCCCCAGCTCGGCCAAGCTCTCGGAGATGGTGCAGACCGACGAGGCGGCGCTGTTCCCGCTGACGCCCACCCAGGTCACCGCGCTCAAGCTCAAGGGCATCCCGGTGGAATACGCCCCGCCCAAGGAAGGCGCCGTGGTGCTCAACGTCGCCGAATGCGTGACCGCCAACAACGACCAGCCGGAGCTGGCCCAGCAACTGGCGGAATACCTACTGACCCCCGAGGCCCAGGCCCCGGCGCTGGAACTGGGCGACCAGATCCCGTCCAACCCCAACACCCCCACCACCGACAAGACCCTCGGCCAGGTGGAAGCCATGCAGAACTACCTGAAGACCGCCGTGACCATCGACTGGGACGAGGTCAACAAGGTGCGGCCGCAGTGGAACGCCCGCTGGAATCGGCAGGTGGAGCGCTAGTCGGCCGGACAGCGCAAATGCGCCGTTAGATGTCGACCCTGGACAACTCGGCTTCGGGGCGACCCTTCACCCTTGGCGGCTTCCATCACCAGGAGAGCCGCCGTGGCCAACCCGCCCATCACCGTTCTGCGCGACACCCAACCCCTGCCCGTGGTCGATGCCTGCAAGTGGGAGCGCATCGAAGGCGAGCCCCATACCGTCAATCTCAATGCCTACACCTCGGATGACGGCAGCAAGATCATGGGCACCTGGATCTGCACCCCCGGCAAGTGGCGCGTCGACTACGTGAAGTGGGAGTACTGCCACTTCCAGGAGGGCTACTGCATCATCACCCCCGATGGCCAGGAGCCCATACACCTGAAAGCCGGCGACATCTTCGTCGTCGAACCCGGCATGAAGGGCACCTGGGAAGTGGTCGAGACGGTGCGCAAGTATTTCGTGTTCGCCTGATCCGAAAGCGATGCCTGCCGGCGTTCGCTGGCGGGCTGCTCAGGGCGTGGCAGCGCTCGCATGGCAGGCCCAAGCCGGTCGCGTAGCCAACCGTTCGAGATAGGCTTCGATGGCCGGCGCCGCGACGCGCTCCATCGGGGTGCTGCGCCAGCGGTGCAGCGACAGGCCCAGGGCGATGTCGGCCAGGCTGAAGGATTCGCCGGCCACATAGGGGCCGTGCTGCGCCAGGTGGGCTTCCAGAATGGCGATGCGTCCGTTCCAGGCGGCGATGCCTTGCGCCAGGCGTTGCGGATCGGGTTCCGCTGGCTGCTGCTTCACCAGCGCCAGATAGGCGTAGCTCCAGGCCGGATTGAGTTCGCAGGCCTGCCAGTCGAGCCACTGATCGACCCGCGCCCGAGCGCGCGGTGCGTTGGGATACAGCGCCTCGCCGCCATGGGCGTTGGCCAGGTAGCGCAGGATGCTGTTGGATTCCCAGAGCACGAAGTCCCCGTCCAGCAGGACCGGGATCTGACCATTGGGATTCCACTGCAGGTATTCGGCGGACTGCGCCGAGCGAAAACCGGCGCCCCAGTCCTCGCGCTCATAGCCCAGGCCCAGTTCGTCGAGGCACCAGAGCGCCTTGCGGACGTTGATCGAAGAGACGCGACCGAGGATCTTCAGCATGCCGAGGCGACCTCCAGAGATGAATGGCTGAGATAGGGCTCGATATTGCCGAGCGCGCGCTGGACATAGTCCTCCTTCTCACCCACCGGTGCCACGTAATGCAGCGCCTCGGCCGCCGCCTCGCGGCCCAGCAGCCGCGCAATGGCCCAGGCCGCCAGGTAGCTGGAGGCCAGACAACCGCCCGCCGTGGCCAGGTTGCCACGGGCGAAGAACGGCTGCGCCAGCACCTCGATGCCGGCTTCCTGCACCCAGGGCTTGGTGGTGAGATCGGTACAGCCGGGTACCCCGTCGAGCAGGCCGAGGCGCGCCAATAACAGGGTCCCGGAGCACTGGGCGCCGATCAGCTGACGCTCGGGATCAAGCACGGCCAGCTGCTCCAGCAGCGCCCTGTCCTGGGCGAATTCCCGGGTACGGCTGCCGCTGCCCACCAGCACGGCGGTGCAGTCCGCCAGCTCGTCGAAGCCGGCCTGGCGCTCCAGGCGCACGCCGTTCATGGAGGTCACGAATGGCGTCGGCGCCATCAGCGACACCCGCCAGTCCGGGCGCTTGATGCGATTGAGGATGCCCAGGGCGATCAGCGAATCCAGTTCGTTGAAGCCGTCGAAGGTGAGGATGGCGAGGTGCATGGCAGGACTCCTGCAGCAGGGAAGCCCGGATTCTGCTTCCCACCTGCAACGGCCACCAGATACAGCGCGGCGTCGAGGTGCCCATACAGCCTGGGCACGCGCCCCCGGCCGGCGCCTGCGGCGAGGGCGTGACGCGGCCGTCGAAGGGAGGCGTCGCCCGGACCTGGCGCTCCGCCCGACGCCCTACTCCAGCTTTTCCACCTTCACCGGCGTGGTGCCGTCCTCGACCATGTCCACCCGCCGGGCAGCGGCGCGGGACAGGTCGATGATGCGACCGCGAATGTACGGGCCCCGGTCGTTGATGCGCACGATGACGGCGCGATCGTTCTCCAGGTTGGTCACCTTGACCCGGGTGCCGAGCGGCAGGGTCTTGTGCGCGGCGACCAGTTCGTTGTTGTTGAAGGTCTCGCCACTGGCGGTTTCCTTGCCGTGGAACTTGCGCGCGTAGAAGGAGGCCTTGCCGCGCTGTTCGAAGCTGGCTTCCTTCTTGATCGGCGCCGCGACCGTCTTGGCGTCCTTTTCCTGGCAGGCGGTGCAGGCCAGCACCAGCAGCAAGAGCAGCGATCTGGGACGGATGAACACGTTTCACCTTCCTCTTCTTCTTGGTTTTCGGGAAAGCAACGCTTGGGGAATGGGTTCAGCAAGCTCTGAACCCGCGCACCGCCGTGAGGTTCGCCGCGGCTGGCCAGCGGCCATCCCATCTGTGACGGGCGCCTCAAGACCGCGCTAGCGCGCCGGCAGCACGTACCGGAGGATGGCGACGAAGTGCAGGGCGCTGCCGGCCATGACGAAGCCGTGCCAGATGCCATGCCAGTGGCGAAAGCGATCGTCGAAGACGAAGAAGAGGATGCCGACGGTATAGAGCACCCCGCCGGCTACCAGCCAGGCGAAGCCCTCGCCGCCCAGGCGATCCAGCAGCGGACCCACCGCCACCAGCACGATCCAGCCCATGGTGGCGTAGATCACCAGCGACAGGATGCGCGCCTCCGAGCGCGGCTTGAGCTCCTGCGCCATGCCGATCAGCGCCAGACCCCAGACGATGCCGAACAGCGTCCAGCCCCAGGGACCGCGCAGGGTCACCAGGCAGAACGGCGTGTAGCTGCCGGCGATGAGCAGGTAGATCGACAGGTGATCGAGCTTTTGCAACAGGCGTTTCGCCCGCCCCTTCACGCTGTGGTAGAGGGTCGAGACGCTGTAGAGGATCACCAGCGCGACCCCGTAGATGGCCACGCTGACGATGCGCCAGGGATCGCCCTGGAGGCTGGCCAGCACCACCAGGGTGATGGCGCCGGCCAGGGCCAGCAGGGCACCGACCAGATGGGTCCAGGCATTGAGACGTTCGCCGTGATACATGCGTCCTCCATCATTCAAGGCGCAAGGGCAGGCTTAGAGCCTGTTCAAAGGCTCGCGAGCTAGAGCCAAACAAGGCGAAAACGCCTGAGAAAGCGCAGTTTACGAGTTGTAAATGAGCATTTCGAAGGCATTTTCAACGCAGTTTGGCCGACGCGCAGCAGCCTTTGAACAGGGTCTCAGGGTCTCGCCGAGCCCTCGCGACGGTTGGTGAGGCGCTCGTAGCGGTCGAGCAGCGGCTGGATGGAAATCCCGTGGACCGCGATGCTCAAGGCCACCACCGACAGGGTCAGGTCGACGATGGTCCCGGCCCAATCGGCCGTGACCTGATGCGTGAGCGCGTAGCACAGATAATACAGGCTACCGATGCCACGGATGCCGAACCAGCCGATCAGCGCACCCTGGTGGCGATCGATGCGGGTGAAGGGCAGCATGGTCGCCACGCCCAGCGGGCGGATCACCACGAACAGCAGGGCGCCCAGCAGCAGCGCGCGGCTGTCCCAGTGGGTGATGAGCACCACGCCGAGCAGGGTCACCAGCAGCACCTCGAAGGAGCGTTCCACCAGGCTGCCGAAGGCGAGCATGTCGCCCATCATCACCCCGGCGGCCATGCGCGGTTCTTCGATGTCCTCGGCGTTCGCGACCGTGGCACGCTCCGGCGCCCCGGTGAGATGGCCGATGACCGGCTGCGCCAGTTGCTCGGAAGGCGTCTCCGCATGGCCCGAGGTCAGCACCTCGGCCTGGCGCAGGCCCAGGCCGGCGGCGAACACCGCGAGAAAGCCGAAGGCGCCGATCTCGTCGGCCAGCACATAGGACAGGGCGATCAGCGCCAGGGCGAGGAAGTCGTTGGGCGAGATGGTGCTGTCGCCATGCCGGGTGCGCAGGAAGATCATCAGCCGACCGACGCCCTTGCCCATGGCATAGCCCAGCAGCAGACCCGCCGGCACGCCCCAGACCACGTTCTTGAGAAACCACTCCAGGGTCCAGCCCCACTGCAGTTCGCCATGTTGCAGGAGCAGCAGGCCGAGCAGCACGAAAGGAAAGGCGGTGCCGTCGTTGAGGCCCGCTTCGCCGGAGAGGCCGAAGCGCACCCGGTCGAAATCCTGGGCGTGATTGACCTGCACCAGCCCGGCCAGCACCGGATCGGTGGGCGCGAGGATGGCGCCGATCAGCAGGGCCACGCCCCAGGGCAGACCGAGCAGATAGTGGGCGACCAGACACACCCCGGCGATGCTGAGGATCATCACCGGCCCGGCCAGCAGGTAGGCGCCGTGCCAGGAAGAGCGATGGAAGGACAGCCGCAGCTTGAGGCCGCTGACGAACAGCGAAAAGAGCACCGCCACCTCGGTCAGGTGGCCGATCCAGGTCGCCGATTGCTGGAAGTTGACCTCGGCCAGGCCAAGACCGATGGGACTGATGAGCATGCCGAAGGCCAGGCAGACCACCGAGGTGGTGACCGGCAGCCAGCGCAGATAGGCGGAGGTCAGGGCGAGGATCATCAACAACGAGCCCAATACCCCGACCCAAACGAGAAAAGTCATGTGGGTAGCGTGATCCGGAACAGAAGAGGAAGAGCGGGTGACGGACGTCACCGCCATAATGGAGACTGCCGGAACGCAGCCGCGGTGCCCCCTGTCTGCCGAATGGCGCGCGTAGCGGTGACTCCCTGCCTCCGGCCGGGGTCCCATGTCCTATAGTCCCCATGGAAAGCCCCTTCTCGCATGAGCGATCACCGCCTCCGCAAGCAACGCCGCCTCGAACGCCTGCAGCGCTTCCTCGACTGGGCCGGCCGCACCCACCCCGATTTCGTCGCCAAGCAGCAGCACCAGGAACTCTGGTTCAAGCCCTATTCGGGCTATCCCCTGCCGCACCTGGGGCGTATCGCCAAGGCCTTCTGGCTCGGTCTGGACGAAGCCGCCGCGGTAGCCGCCGGCAGCGCGCCCGACCCCGACAGCCTGCTGGGCCAGGCGCTGCTCAATGCCGGCAAGACCTTCGGCTATCCGGTGGACGTCTTCGGCAGCGAAAAGCTCTTCACCGGCGGCGCGGCGAGCGAATTGCTCGAACCCCACTGGGCACTGAACCTGGCCGACAGCGCCTCGGCCGAGGCCTTTGCCGCCGGGGTCGGCGAGCGCCTGGGCGATGCCGTGCGCGAGCGCCTCGGCCTGCTGGCGGTGCCCTTCGCCGAGATGGCCGAGGAGGATCGGCAGCGGGTGCTGGAGCGGGTGCCCCAGGCGCTGATTCGCCTGGACGACTTCCTGCCGCGGGCGGTGGAAGTGCTCAACGAGACGCGCCACGAACTGAGATTCAACGTGGTGCTGACCCACGAGGACATCCGCCTGGAGATCCCCCGGCGGCTGGCGGCCAACCAGGGCCGACTGCTGAGTGACGCCGATGTCGCCGCGCTCAGGGCCGACGCCGAGGCGGACCTGCGCGAACGTTTTGCCGTGCTGGTGGGCGAAGCCGATGCCCTGGACTTCGATCTGCACCAGCTGGGCACGCCGCGCCTGCAGGAGCTGATGCGCCTGGAAACCGACAAGCTGCGCCGCGCGCTGCGCCACGCCGTGACCCAGCAGCGCGAGAAGATGGCCTTCGCCGTGCTGCTGGAAAACAATCCGCGCTTCGGCCAGTACCACCAGAACTATCCGGCCCGCCGCCTGACCCGCACCTGGACCGCCCTGCTCGGCCCCACCAACAGCGGCAAGACCCACAGGTCCATCGAGGCCATGGCGGCGGTGACCCACGCCATCTACCTCTCGCCGCTACGGCTGATGGCCCTGGAAAACCAGGAGCGCCTGGAGTCCCTTGGCGTGCCCTGCTCGCTGGTCACCGGCGAGGAAGAGATCATCCGCCCGGGCGCCACCCATTTCTGCTGCACCGTGGAGGAATTTGCCCGCTTCCGCCGCCAGCAGTGGGAGGTGGTGGTGGTCGACGAGGTGCAGATGCTGGCCGATCCGCAGCGCGGCTGGGCCTGGGTCGATGCCCTGGTCAGCGCCCACACCAAACGCCTGCTGATGACCGGTCCGGCGCTGATCGAACCGTCGCTGCGCACCCTCTGCGAGTTGTGCGAGGACCGCCTGGAGATCAAGCCCACCAAGCGCCTGTCGCCGGTCACGGTGGCGCGCCACGCCACCACCCTGGAACGTCTGGAACCGGGTTCGCTGCTGGTGGCCTTCAGCCGCCGGGTGGTGCTGGAACTCAAGGGCCTGCTGGAGCTGGCCGGTCGCCGGGTGTCGGTGGTCTATGGCGCCCTCTCGCCGGAGGTGCGGCGGGAACAGGCGCGGCGCTTCCGCGAAGGCGAGACCGAGATCATGGTCGCCACCGATGCCGTGGGCATGGGCCTCAACCTGCCGGCCCATACCCTGTGCTTCTACACCGACGAGAAATTCGACGGGGTGGAGAACCGGCCGCTGCGGGTGCAGGAGGTCAAGCAGATCGGTGGGCGCGCCGGGCGTTTCGGTCACCATGCCGAAGGCGAGATCACCGCGCTGGAGCCCCATATATTGCGCAACATCAAGCGGCTGTTCCACAGTCCGGACGATCCGGTGGACCTGCACCAGTTCCAGGTGCGGCCGAGCCTGGAGCACCTGCGGGCGCTGTCCGAGTTCATGGAGGAACCCAGCCTGCTGCGAACCTGGCTGACCTTCAATCGCAACATCAACTATGGCGACGCCTTCGTCTCGGTGTTGCCGGACGAACTGGCGGAGTGGATCAAGCTGATCGACCTGCCCGGCATCGACTTCCAGCTACGCTGGATCTTCGCCTGCACGCCGATCCGTGGCGGCCTGGAAGGCCCGGCCAGTGGCCAGGCCCAGCGCTGGCTGAGAATCGTCGCGCGGGGCGAGCCGGTGGACCTGCCGCGCATCCCCATGGGTACCGATCTCGCCGGACTGGAAAGCGCCCTGCACCTGGTGGAGACCTATCTGCACCTGGCACGCAGCCTGCCGGAGCTGTTTCCGGCCCTGGAACGCGGCCAGGACCATCGCGACCTGCTCAACGACGCCATCACCCGGGAGTTGTCCCGCCGCCGCCGGCCGCGTGGCCAGGAAAAGGGCCAGGGCAAGGGCGGCCGGCGCCAGGGTCGCGGCGAGCGACGCGGTGGGCGCTTCGGGCGTTAGGCGGATCGGGGAGTCGCCCATGGTCACGCTACCAATCGCAGCCATGGCAATCCGCCGATGCGGCCGCTCCTACGGAGTGATCCCGATCCTGCCAGGGAGATGAACGCCTGGTCGGATAGCTCCCTTTCCCCTCGGGAGAGGGTTGGGGTAAGGGCGCCCTTGGCCCTCAAGGCCCCATGGAAAAGGCTGCGCCGTTTTCCACGCCACGAAGATACTCCGACTGTACGAGCAACTGACTTATTGCGGCCATGGGCCGCGGCACGCTTCGTAGGAGCGGCCGCATCGGCGGACCGCCATGGCTGCGATCAGCCGGGTAGCGTGGATAACGACGAAGTCTTATCCAGCCATCGAAGCGCTCTATCCGTGGACCAGCTATCGATCGCGGCCATGGGCCGCTCCTACGGGGAGTGATGCTCCTGTAGCAGCGGCCCATGGCCGCGATAGTCCAAGCCGGAGCGGCCGCATCGGCGGACCGCTATGGCCGCGATCAGCCGGGTAGCGTGGATAAACGACGAAGCCTTATCCACCCATCGAAGCACCCTATCCGTGGACCACGCTATCGATCGCGGCCATGGGCCGCTCCTACAGGGAGTGGTGCTCCTGTAGGAGCGGCCCATGGCCGCGATAGTCCAAGCCAGAACGGCCGCATCGGCGGACCGCCATGGCCGCGATAAAGACGGTCGCTCCTACTAGGATGTCCCTAGCGGCGCCCGCGCCTTGAAGCTCCAGGTGAAGAAGAATTCCGCTACCTGCTCGCCACTCTCGTCGGTGCCGACGCTGCGCAGTTGCACCGTTTGGGGCTCGCCGGTCTCCCGCGCCAGGACCAGGGTGGCGGCGATGGCCTCGCCCTGGTCACAGCGAAAGACGATGGTACCCACGGCCTTCTTGCTGAAGGTCGCGCTCATGGCCACCACCAGCATGGCGTAGCGCTGGCCAGAACGGCGGATGTGCCGGTCGGCGAGGATGCCGGTGGAAAATTCCGCCGCCATGCCCTCCACCGCCCAGAACATGCTCTTGAAGGGATTCTGGTTCAGCCAGCCATGGGTGACCTGCATCTGGCAACCGGCATCGTCCAGGTGGCGCAGGCGCAGACCGGCGAGCTTGGCGATGGGCACCTTGGTCCAGACGAAGAGATTGAATAGCAGTCGATTCATGGCGGGCGCATCCGGCAGCCTGGCCGGAGCGCCAGGTGCCCGCAGCTTAGCGCTTCGCCCCGGGCCGCTCCATGGCTGGCGGACGCGGCCCGGTAGACAGTTCGCGACCCCCGGGTCGCGTGGCCGCCGGCGTCTCGCAGGGATCGAGACGCCGGCACCGTGTCACAACGGATTGGCGTTGAGCTGCTCGGCGTAGCGGCGGGTCATGAACACGGCGAAAGCCAGGCCGGCCACGGCCAGGCTGCCGCCGACGAGACCGATGTAGGGCATGCCGACATGGGTGCCCACCACGCTGCCCAGCAGCGCGCCGCCGCCGATGCCGACGTTGTAGATGCCGGAGAACAGCGCCATGGCCACGTCGGTGGCGTCCTTGGCCAGCGCCAGCACCTTGGCCTGCAAGGCCAGGCCGAAGCTCATGATGGCGATGCCCCAGACCACGCTCAGGCCTTCGAGCAGGTAGCCCTTCCAGGCGAACGGCAGCAGCAACAGCAGCGACACGGCGATGCCGCCGATGGCGGCCACCAGGAAGCCGTTGGGAAATCTCAGGCTGTAGCGGCTGAACAGCAGCGAGCCGATCACCCCGGAGCCGCCGAACAGCAGCAGCAGCGCGGTGATCATCATCCCGCTCATGCCGGCCACCTCCACCGCGAAGGGCTCGATGTAGCTGTAACCGGTGAAATGCGCGGTCACCACCAGCACCGTGAGCAGATAGATGCACAGCAGCGCCGGCCGCTTGAACAGCACCGGCAGGCTGGCCAGGGAACCGGAGTTCTCGCTGGGCAGTGGCGGCAGGTTGCGCGCCAGCCAGATCACCGTGCCGACCGCCACCGCAGCGATGGCGAAGAAGGTATAGCGCCAGCCGAGCAGCTCGCCCAGCACCCGCCCCAGGGGGATGCCCAGCACCATGGCCAGGCAGGTCCCGGTGGCCAGCAGACCGAGGGCCTGGGTCTGCTTGCCGGGCGGGGCGATGCGCACGGCGAGCGAGGCGGTGATCGACCAGAACACCGCATGGGCGAAGGCGATACCGACCCGGCTGGCCACCAGGGCCTCGAAGCTCCAGGCCACGCCCGACAGGGCGTGGCAGGCGATGAAGACCACGAAGACGAAGACCAGCAGGCGCCGGCGTTCGATGGCGCGCGTGGCGAGCATCATCGGCAGGGACATGAGGGCGACCACCCAGGCATAGATGGTCAGCATCAGCCCCACCTGGGAGGCACGCATGTCGAAGCTGCGGCCGATGTCGCTGAGCAGCGCCACCGGCACGAATTCCGTGGTGTTGAAGATGAAGGCGGCCAGGGCCAAGGCGATGACACCGGACCAAGTGGATTTCCGGGCTTCGGCGTTAGCATCCATCAAAGATCTTCTACTCCAGAGCGGGTGGATGGATCGCGGCCTCGATGGCAGGCCGACGACGAAAACCCACGAGCAAGACCGCTGCCCGCCTGCGATGAAGGAGTCGCCAGCGAGAGGGGTGCCGTAGGTGGGATTGGTATTGAATGTAGTAAAAATTCTACGCCGTTGTGTCGGGCAATCACAACCGCCCCCAGGTTCCCGACTGCCCGACGTTCGTCCGCCTCTGGATGCCAACTCCTTGTTCGACGGGACCTTTTCGGGCGACGCTGCACCTCGCCCACTGCGACAAAACATCGCGAAACCTTTCCGCGGCGCCAGGCGCCGAGCGGGAGAGCGTAGCGGTTGACCTTGCCCCAGGGGCAAGCTCTAGCCTCGGCATCGTCCCCTCTTCCAGGAGCTTCCCCATGCGTATCGCCCTGCCCACCACCCTGCTCGCCCTCACCCTGCTGGCGAGCGGCGGCGTCAATGCCGCCGAGGACAACCACCAGGCCCATCAGGACATGCAGAAGAGCATGGACGCCATGCACCAGGGCATGGAAGAAGGCCTCAAGGCCAAGGACCCGGATCTGGCCTTCGCCAAGGGCATGCTGGCCCACCACGAGGGCGCGGTGGACATGGCCCGCTACCAGCTCCAGCACGGCAAGGACCCGGAGATGCGCACGCTGGCCGAGAACATCATCCAGGCCCAGCAAAAGGAGATCGACCAGCTCAATCGCTGGATCAAGGCCCACGGCAAGTAATGGCCGAGCACGCGCGGGACTGGCACAGTGGCGAACCAGTCCCGTCGCGGAGACCATCATGCTGATCGACCATCTGGATCATCTGGTCCTGACCACCCTGGACCTCGCCGCCTGCGAGGACTTCTACACCCGGGTGCTGGGCATGCGCCTGGAGGTGTTCGGCGCCGGGCGCAAGGCGCTGAGGTACGGCAACCAGAAGATCAATCTGCACGAGCGCGGCCGGGAATTCGAACCCAAGGCGCACCTGCCGGTGCCGGGTGCGCTGGATCTCTGCTTCATCGCCGGCCAGCCGCTCGACGCCGTCATCGCCCACCTGCAGCGCGAAGGCTGGCCAATCCTGGAAGGTCCGGTGGACCGTACCGGCGCGACCGGACCGATTCGCTCGGTCTATGTCCGCGATCCCGACCTCAACCTCATCGAGATCGCCGAGTACCCGACCTAGCGCGGCCGGCCGAACACCTGGGTCCAGTAGAGACTGTGGGTACTCCGGGGATTCAGGGCATAGGCCGCGCCCATCTCGGTGAAGTCCGGATTCATCAGGTTGGCGCAGTGCCCCGGACTGGCCAGCCAGCCTTGCATGGCCTGGGCCACCGAGCCGGCGCCCGCGGCGATGTTCTCGCCGATCCCCGTCCAGCCGTAACCCTGCTTGGCCACTCGCTCGGCCACGCTGCCGCCGCCCGGCGCGGTATGGGCGAAGTAGTCGCGACTGGCCATGTCCTGGCTGTGGGCGAGGGCTGCATTGGCCAGGGCCGGATTCCAGCGCAACGGCGTGGTGGCGGCGAAGCGGCGAGTGCCGCAGGTGCGCGCCTGGGCCCGCGCCCGATTGACCTCGGCCAGCACCGCCTTGCCAGCGCTCTGCCAGTCGCCCAGGCCGGCGCTCACCATCGGGCGCGCCAGTATCAGTTGCCAGCGCGGTCCCTGCTGGCTCACGCCGATCTGGGCGAAATCGCCGCTGGCCAGGGGGCGGCAATACTGCTGGCGCAAGCCGGCCATGGCCGCCTGCGCGGTGGGCGCACCGGCCAGCAGGATCACCTGCACCGCCGCGGCCTGGTAACCCGCGGCCCGCAGGTCGCTCTGCAGGCGGTCGCGACCGGTCAAGCGCACCACGGCCAGCCGGCTGTCGGCGGCCAACGGCGCGGCGGCACGCGTGCCGAGGCAGCCCTGGGGCGCGGCGCGGTAGGCGTTGATCAGGCCGAGCAGCCGGGTTTCCTCGGGCGTCGCCGCCAGGGCGACATCGGCCAGCAGGCCAGCGGTGAGCGACAGGGAGACAGCGAGAAGACGAGACATGCGCGAGCCGATCCGGAAACGGGAAGCGCTGTGTACCTGGCCGAGACCCAAGGCGCAAGCCAGCCGACCCGCCAACCGAGGAGCGGACGGCAGTTTGCTTGCCAGGGCGATTGGGGTAGGCTCGCCGGTCAATTCAACAGGAGTCATCCCATGGCCAAAGCCTCTGCCCGCCACATCCTGGTTTCCAGCGAAGCCAAGTGCAACGAACTCAAAGCCGCCATCGAAGGGGGCGCCGATTTCGCCCAGGTGGCCAAGGACAACTCCAGCTGCCCCTCCAGCCGTCAAGGCGGTGACCTGGGCACCTTCCGTCCGGGCCAGATGGTCAAGGAATTCGACACCGTGGTGTTCAGCGCCCCGCTGCACCAAGTCCAGGGTCCGGTGAAGACCCAGTTCGGCTATCACCTGGTGGAAGTCACCAGCCGCGAGGATTGATCGCGTGGGCGCTCCCGCCACACGGTGGGAGCGCCGTTTCTCCCCTGCCCGTCTTTCCGGCTATCCTGCAGCTTACCCCTGCCCCCGCGAGGATAGCGCCATGTCCCTGCCCCTCGAACGTCACGGCCAGTGCCTGTGCGGCGCCGTCCAGCTCGATTGTCGCCTCGACCACACCGCGGTATCCGCCTGCCATTGCCAGACCTGTCGGCGCTGGGGCGGTGGTCCGCTGCTGGCGGTGGAATGCGCCCAGCCACCGGTGATCGGCGGCGGCGACGCCCTCGGCATCCACGCTTCGTCCGACTGGGCGGAACGCGGCTTCTGCATCCATTGCGGTACCCATCTCTTCTACCGCCTCAAGGCCGAGCCGCATTACGCCATCCCGGTTGGCCTGCTCGATGGCACGGACTGGACCCTGGACAGCGAGGTCTTCATCGAAGAGAAGCCCGCCTGGTACTGCTTCGCCAATCCGACCCGCCAGTTGACCGGGGCGGAACTGTTCGCCGAGCACGGCCAGTCCGGCGAGACCTGACCCAGCACCGTCCTCCCTCACCGGCACCTCGCTCCGAGCGCCGCCGCGCGCTGCGTCGCGGCTGCCGTTCGTCGGCGGCGACCGGCCGGTCACCCAGCCGCCGTGGCTCTCGGCAGCACCCGGAGCGCGACACCGACGCTGTGGAACCTACCCCCCATCTGACCACAGGGTCACGGCCAGCGCCGTGGCCTGCGACCCGCTTTTGCCGAAAGGCGCGACCGACGAGTCAGCAATAGACGCCTGAAACCCGCTCGGCAAGCCATCTACGACTTTTGTAGTGACTATACGAAAGCACTACAAAACTCGGTTGACGACGCTCTGATCTCCTGCAAATCTCTAGCTGCACCGGACGCGAACCCCTATCCATGCGGGTCGCGCCTGGGCTCCGGGTGACCCTCGGGCCGTCTTGCGTAGTGATGCTCAAGAGGCACTACAAAAGAAGACGACTGGAATGCCACGCTGCTCGAGGCAGCGTCGCCAGAGGTGACGTCCGGATCCATGCAGGTACGCACGGCGACATGACTCGACAGCTGGGTAGACCTCTCGCCTTCGCGACTGGCAGCCAGGTGGCAACCGCCACCCCGCGGCCAGGCGTTGGGAAAAGACTGGTACCCAAGCAACCCTCATCAGGAAGGATCGACTCATGTCCGCTTACGAGAACGACGTTCAGGCCATCGGCGCCCTCAAGAACAGCACCGGCAACCACTGGAGCGCCATCAATCCGGAATACGCCGCGCGGATGCGCTTGCAGAATCGCTTCAAGACCGGTCTCGACATCGCCCGCCATTGCGCGGCCATCATGCGCCGGGACATGGCCGCCTACGACGCCGACAGCAGCGCCTACACCCAGTCGCTCGGCTGCTGGCACGGCTTCATCGGCCAACAGAAGCTGATCGCCATCAAGAAGCACCTGGGCAGCACCCAGGGCCGCTACCTCTATCTGTCCGGCTGGATGATCGCCGCGCTGCGCTCGGAATTCGGCCCGCTGCCGGATCAATCCATGCACGAGAAGACCAGCGTGCCGGCGCTGATCGAAGAGCTCTACACCTTCCTGCGCCAGGCCGATGCCCGCGAGCTGGGCATGCTGTTCCGCGAGCTGGACGCCGCCCGCGCCGCCGACGAGAACGCCAAGGCCGCCGCCATCCAGGCCAAGATCGACAACCATGAGACCCACGTGGTGCCGATCATCGCCGACATCGACGCCGGCTTCGGTAACGCCGAGGCCACCTACCTCCTGGCCAAGAAGATGATCGAAGCCGGGGCCTGCTGCATCCAGCTGGAAAACCAGGTCTCCGACGAGAAGCAGTGCGGCCACCAGGACGGCAAGGTCACGGTGCCCCACGAGGACTTCCTGGCCAAGATCAACGCCGTGCGCTACGCCTTCCTCGAATTGGGTGTGGACGAAGGCGTCATCGTCGCCCGCACCGACTCCCTGGGCGCCGGCCTGACCAAGCAGATCGCGGTGAGCAAGCAGCCGGGCGACCTGGGCGACCAGTACAACGGCTTCCTCGACTGCGACGAGGTGGACGCCAGCCAGCTGGGCAACGGCGATGTCCTGATCAGCCGCGGCGGCAAGCTGCTCAAACCCAAGCGCCTGGCCAGCGGCCTGTTCCAGTTCCGTGCCGGCAGCGGCGTGGACCGGGTGGTGCTGGACTGCATCACCTCGCTGCAGAACGGCGCCGACCTGCTGTGGATCGAGACCGAGAAGCCCCACGTCGGCCAGATCAAGGCCATGGTCGACCGCATCCGCGAGGTCGTGCCCAATGCCAAGCTGGTCTACAACAACAGCCCCTCCTTCAACTGGACCCTGAGCTTCCGCCAGCAGGTGTTCGACGCCCTGCAGGCCGAGGGCAAGGACGTCTCCGCCTACGACCGCGCCAAGCTCATGAGCGTGGACTACGACGACACCGAACTGGGGCGCCTGGCCGATGCGCGGATCCAGAGCTTCCAGCGCGATGCGGCGCGAGAGGCGGGCATCTTCCACCACCTGATCACCCTGCCCACCTACCACACCGCGGCCCTGTCCACCGACAACCTGGCCAAGGGCTACTTCGCCGAGGAAGGCATGCTGGCCTACGTCAAGGGCGTGCAGCGCCAGGAGATCCGCCAGGGCATCGCCTGCGTCAAGCACCAGAACATGGCCGGCTCGGACATGGGCGACGACCACAAGGAATACTTTGCCGGGGAAGCCGCGCTCAAGGCGGCGGGCAAGGACAACACCATGAACCAGTTCCACTGATCACGGCCACTGCGGAGGACACGCTCATGAACCTGAACGACAACCCCAGCCTGGACGATCTCAAGCAACTCTTCGGCCGGCTCAAGGACAAGAACCACAACCACATCCTCTGGGTCTGCGAGAGCGGGGCGGTGCACGTCGACCGCCTGCCCGGCGGCGAGACGCCCGAGCAATTCGAAGAGCGCCATCCCAGCCTGCGCATCCGCTTCAAGACCTACAACAAGGGCGGCGGCTACGTCGGCAAGTCGGCGGCAGCGGACGACAACTTCATCCGAAGCGTCCACGCCGCCCTGCAGGAGCACTGGCGCCTGGCCGGTCGGCAGCAGCAGCCGGCCTATGTGGATCGCTACTACTGAAAGAAAAAGGACGCGGCGGGTAGCTGACCAACCCGACGCGCCCTGCCCCACCTCTGAGGCGACTCGCCTGATCCTGGATGGCCCTCCCGGATCGAGCGAGTCGCCTCTTCCGTTTACAGCACGAACAGATCCACGAAGCGATGCACCGGGGTGGCTTCCAGGCCAGCCTGGTCCTTGCACAGCTGGAAGATCTGGGCGCAGCGACCGGCCGGGAAGCGCGTCGCCAGGTTGTTCTGGAATTTGCGCTCCAAGAGCGGAATGCCCTCTTCGCGACGCCGGCGATGGCCGATGGGATATTCCACGGCGATCTTCTCGGTGCTGCTGCCGTCGGTGAAGAACACCTGCAGGGCATTGGCGATGGAACGCTTGTCGGCTTCCAGGTATTCGCGGCTGTAGCGCTCGTCCTCGACGATCTCCATCTTCTCGCGCAGTTGGTCGATGCGCGGGTGCGCCTGGTGGAAGGCGTCCTCGTAATGCTCGGCGACCAGGTCACCGAACAGCAGCGGCACGGCGATCATGTACTGCAGGCAGTGGTCGCGGTCGGCGGCGTTGGCCATGGGGCCCTGCTTGGAGATGATGCGAATGGCCGATTCGTGAGTGGTCACCACGATCTTCTCGATTTGATCGACGCGGTCGCGCACCTGCGGGTGCAGGAGCACCGCGGCTTCGGCGGCGGTCTGGGCATGGAATTCCGCCGGGAAGCTGATCTTGAACAGCACGTTTTCCATCACGTAGCTGCCGAAGCCCTGGGGGAAGCTGAATTGGCGCTGGTCCGCCGGCTTGGTGGCCAGGTCCTTGTTGGTGTGGCTGAACAGCACGTCGTAGAAGCCCCACTGGGGCGCGCTGAGCACGCCTGGGATGCCCATCTCGCCACGCAGGGCGATGTCGGCCAGGCGCACGCCGCGGCTGGAGGCGTCACCGGCGGCCCAGGATTTGCGGCTGCCGGCATTGGGCGCATGGCGATAGGTGCGCAGCGCCTGGCCATCGACGAAGGCGTGGGACAGCGCCGCCAGCAGTTGCTCGCGATTGGCGCCCATCAGCTTGGCGCTGACCGCGGTGGAGGCCAGCTTGACCAGGAAGACGTGGTCCAGGCCGACGCGATTGAAGGAGTTCTCCAGGGCGAACACACCCTGGATCTCGTGGGCCATGACCATGGCCTCCAGCACCTGGCGCATGGTCAGGGGCGCTTCGCCCTGGGCCACGCGGCGCTGGGACAGGTGGTCGGCCACCGCCAGGATGGCGCCCAGGTTGTCGGAGGGATGGCCCCACTCGGCGGCCAGCCAGGTGTCGTTGTAATCCAGCCAGCGAATGATGCAGCCGATGTCCCAGGCCGCCTTGACCGGGTCCAGGCGATAGCTGGTACCCGGCACCCGCGCGCCCTGGGGCACCAGGGTGCCCTCCACCTGGGGGCCGAGCAGCTTGGTGCATTCGGGGAAACGCAGGGACAGCAGGCCGCAGCCGAGGGTGTCCATCAGGCAGTTGCGGGCGGTGTCCAGGGCCTCGCGGGAGGTGACCTGGTAGGTCAGCACGTAATCGGCCAGGTCCTGGATGACCTGGTCGTAATCGGGTCGGTTGTTGAGATCGACGTTGGCGCTCATAGGGTTTCCTTTATATCGTGGCCGTGGCGGTCCGCCGATGCGGCCGCTGCTACGGGGCTAGGTTCATCGCGGCCATGGGCCGCTCCTACAGGACCCTCTCGCCCTTGTAGGAGCGGCCCATGGCCGCGATCAGGTTTGTTCAGCGGTTGGCGATGGGCGTGAAAGCACGTTGCTCCACGCCGATGTAATCCGCGCTGGGGCGGATGATGCGGTTGTCGGCGCGCTGCTCGAAGACATGGGCGCACCAGCCGGCCGTGCGCGAGCAGACGAAAATGGGCGTGAACAGCGGCGTCGGGATGCCGAGGAAGTGATAGGCCGAGGCGTGATAGAAGTCGGCGTTGGGGAACAGCCCCTTCTCCTCCTTCATGGTGCGGTCGATGGCTTCCGAGACCGGGAACAGCACGCGGTCACCCACTTCCGCCGCCAGTTGCCGGGCGTAGTCCTTGATCACCTCGTTGCGCGGATCGCTGTCGCGGTAGATGGCGTGGCCGAAGCCCATCACCTTTTCCTTGCGCTCGAGCATCTGCTTGAGACCGCTGACCGCCTCCTCGGGCGAGGCGAAGCGCTCGATCAGCGCCATGGCCGCCTCGTTGGCGCCGCCGTGCAGCGGGCCGCGCAGGGAGCCGATGGCGCCGGTGACGCAGGAATAGAGGTCGGAGAGCGTCGAGGCGCAGACCCGGGCGGTAAAGGTGGAGGCGTTGAATTCGTGCTCGGCGTAGAGGATCAGCGAGACGTTCATCACCCGGGCGTGCAACTCGCTGGGCGCCTTGCCGTGCAGCAGGGTGAGGAAGTGGCTGGCGATGTCCGGGGCGTCGCTGCTGCAGTCGATGCGGGTACCGCTCTGGCTGAAGTGGTGCCAGTAGAGCAGGATCGCCGGAAAGGCGCCGAGCAGGCGGTCGGCCACCAGTTGCTGGTCGGCGAAGCTACGCTCCGGCTCCAGGGTACCCAGCAGCGAAGCGCCGGTGCGCATCACGTCCATGGGGTGGGCGCTGGCGGGGATGCGCTCCAGGCCTTCCTTGAGCGGCTGCGGCAGGTCGCGCAGCGCGGCCAGGCGCTGGCGGTAGGCGTCCAGTTGCGCTTGGGTGGGTAGCTCGCCATAGAGCAGCAGGTGGGCGACTTCCTCGAAGTCGGCCCCCGCGGCCAACTCACGGATGTCATAGCCCCGGTAGGTGAGGCCGGCGCCGGTCTTGCCGACGGTGCAAAGCGCGGTGCGGCCGGCAACCTGGCCACGCAGGCCGGCGCCGCCAAGGGTTTTACTGTCTGCCATCGTCTCGCTCCTCTTGGAGTTGTTGTGCGAAAAAGCGGGCGTTCAGGGTGGAGCCTCAGTGTTTCTGTTGCTGGAACAGGCGATCCAGCTGGTCCTCGTAGCGGTGGTAATCGATGCGGTCGTAGAGCTCGGCGCGGGTCTGCATGGTGTCGACCACCGCCTGCTGGCCGCCGTCGCGGCGGATCGCCGTATAGACGTTTTCGGCGGCGCGATTGGCGGCGCGGAAGGCCGACAGCGGATAGAGCACCAGGCTGACCTCGGCCCCGGCCAGCTCCTCGGTGGTGAACAGCGGCGTGGCGCCGAATTCGGTGATGTTGGCCAGGATCGGCACCCCCACCGCCTCGGCGAACTGGCGGTACATGGGCAGCTCGGTCATGGCCTCGGGAAAGATCATGTCGGCGCCGGCCTCGACGCAGGCGCAGGCGCGGTCGATGGCGGCCTGCAGGCCCTCCACCGCCAGGGCATCGGTACGCGCCATGATGACGAAATCGGAATCGGTACGGGCATCCACCGCCGCCTTGATCCGATCGACCATCTCCTGCTGGCTGACGATCTCCTTGCCCGGCCGGTGGCCACAGCGCTTGGCGCCGACCTGATCCTCGATATGCATGGCCGCCGCGCCGGCCTTGATCAGCGACCGCACGGTGCGCGCCACGTTGAAGGCCGAGGCGCCGAAGCCGGTGTCGACGTCCACCAGCAGCGGCAGATCGCAGACATCGGTGATGCGGCGGACGTCGATCAGCACGTCTTCCAGACCGCTGATGCCCAGGTCCGGCAACCCCAGGGAGCCGGCCGCGACCCCGCCGCCGGACAGGTAGATGGCCTGGAAGCCGGCGCGCTTGGCCAGCAGCGCATGATTGGCGTTGAGGGTGCCGACCACCTGCAGCGGACGTTCGGCGGCGACGGCGGCACGGAATTTCTGGCCGGGACTGACGGCAGGCATGGCGTTACCTCGACTGGGCTTGGACTAGGGGATGGTGCTGCAGATTGCGCTTGGACGCGGCGATGTGCCGGCGCATCAGCAGCTCGGCCAGTTCGCCGTCGCCCTCGGCCAGGGCATCGAGGATGCGATGGTGCTCGGCGAAGGCCTGGCGCGGTCGATTGGGGGTGGCGGAGACCTTCAGCCGATACATGCGCACCAGGTGATAGAGCTCGCCGCACAGCAGCCGCACCAGCATGCCGTTGCCGCTGGCCTGGATGATGCGGTAGTGGAAGTCGTGATCGCCTTCCTGCAGGTAGTAGCCGGTACCGGCCTGGAACGCCGGATCGCGCTCGTGGGTATCCAGCAGCTGGCGCAATTCGTCGATGCCCTGGGGCGTGAGGCGTTCGGCCGCCAGGCGGCAGGCCATGCCTTCCAGGGATTCGCGGATTTCGTAGAGTTCGACCAGTTCGGCCAGGCTCAGGGCGGCGACCCGGGCGCCGGCATGGGGCACCCGCACCACCAGCCGTTGGCCTTCCAGGCGGTGGATGGCTTCGCGCAGTGGACCGCGGCTGATGCCATAGGTACGGGCCAGTTCCGGTTCGGAAATCTTGCTGCCCGGCGCCACGTCGCCGCGGACGATGGCCTCGCGAATACGACGGAACACCTGCTCGGAGAGGGTTCCGCTGTCGGTCTCGGGCGCTTCGGCCTGGAGAGGGCTATCGATCATTGTCGACACCTTTTGTGTTTATGGCCTGAATAACTACGCCTGAACGCCCTTCCCGTCAATATTTGTCGACAATCCAGCTGTGACAGTCTGTATCTCCCCCGCCCTCCCAGCGGTTCGCTACACTAGCGCGCCGCCCAATCCAGCCGACCTAGCCATGCCCCTCTGCCACCTGCATCCCCTGCCCTACCACGCCGATCCCACGGCGCGTTTCGCCCTGCTGCAGGGCGAGCCCGGCGCGGTGCTGCTGGATTCCGGGCGGCCGGTAGCCGAGCGCGGGCGCTACGACCTCATGGCAGCCTGGCCGCTGCAGGTGCTGCAACCGCAAGCCGGCGAGACGGGGGGCGCCTTTTTCGCGCGGACGCGCGCCGCCCTGGCCAGCCTGGGTCGCGCCTACCTGCCGGCAGGTGCGGACCTGCCCTTCGCCGGTGGCCTGCTGGGCTATCTCGGCTACGACTTCGGCCGGCGTCTGGAGCGGCTGCCGGACGGCGCCCGCGCCGATCTGCAACTACCCGACGCCCGCCTGGGGCTCTATGCCTGGGCGCTGATCAGCGATCACCAGGCACGGACTAGCCAGCTGGTCTTTCATCCCGCGCTGGATGAAGAAGAACGGCAACGGCTGATCGCCCTGTTCGACGCCGAAAGAACGCCCGGGGCCGCTGACTTCAGCCTCACCGCGCCCTTCGCCGCCGACATCGACCGCGACACCTATCGCCAGCGCATCGAGGCCATCCAGGCCTATATCGCCGCGGGCGACTGCTACCAGGTCAACTTCGCCCAGCGCTTTCGCGCGCCCTTCCGGGGTTCGCCCTGGACCGCCTATCTCGCCTTGCGCGCGGCCTGCCCGACGCCCTTCTCCGGCTACCTGGCGCTGGACAGGGGCGCCCTGCTCAGCCATTCACCGGAGCGCTTTCTGCGGGTCAGCCTCGGTCAGGTGGAAACGCGACCGATCAAGGGTACCCGTCCGCGCCGCGCCGATCCGGCCGCCGATGCCGCCGAGGCCAACACCCTGCTGGCCAGCCCCAAGGATCGCGCCGAGAATCTGATGATCGTCGACCTGCTGCGCAACGATCTGGGCCGCAGTTGCCGGATCGGCTCGGTGCGGGTGCCCGAGTTGTTCGCCCTGGAGAGCTACCCCAACGTCCACCACCTGGTCAGCGCCGTCACCGGCGAATTGGCCGCGGGCCTGGATGCCCTGGACCTGCTGGCCGGCAGCTTTCCCGGCGGCTCCATCACCGGGGCGCCGAAGATCCGCGCCATGCAGATCATCGACGAGCTGGAAGAGACCCGCCGCGGTCCCTACTGCGGCTCGCTGCTCTACCTGGACGTGCGCGGCGAGAGCGACAGCTCCATCCTGATCCGCAGCCTGCTGGCCGAAGACGGGGTACTCAGCTGCTGGGGCGGCGGCGGCATCGTCATGGATTCCCACTGGGCCGACGAATACGCCGAGTCCCTGGCCAAGGTGCGGGTGCTGCTGGAGACGCTGGAAGCCCACAGCTGATCCGGCTTTGCTACCATGGCCTCATCCCTTCCCCGGCTGGAGCCCGCCATGTCTCTCGATCTCGCCCGTATCAACGCCGACCTCGGCCGCGACCCCGAAAAGCTCGTCGCCTGGGCCCTGGGGCTGGGTAAAAGCGCCATCGTCACCACCAACTTCCGCCCCTTCGAGGCGGTGATCCTGCACCTGGTCAGCCAGGTGAAGCCGGACATCCCGGTGGTCTGGATGGACAGTGGCTACAACACCCCCGCCACCTACCGCTGCGCCGACGAGATCGTGCGCAAGCTGGGGCTCAACCTGGTGACCTACCTGCCCAAGCGCTCGCGCGCCCATCGCGAGGCCATCGACGGCCCGGTACCCGGGCTGGACGATCCGCGCCACGCCGCCTTCACCGAAGAGGTCAAGCTGGAACCCTTCGCCCGCGCCCTGCGCGAGACGGCGCCCGAGGTCTGGTTCACCGCCCTGCGTGCCACCGATACCGCGGTGCGCGCCCAGATGGACCCGGTCAGCGTGAATCCGGACGGTCTGATCAAGGTCGCGCCGCTGCTGCACTGGACCTCCAAGGACCTCTACCAGTACCTCACCGCCCACGACCTGCCCAACGAGTTCGACTACTTCGATCCCACCAAGGGTGACGAGAACCGCGAGTGCGGCCTGCACCTCGCCCACTGAGTTTGTGCCTTTCGCGCGTCCGCTCCCGGGCGCGCGCCCTGCTCCTGCTGATAGCTCGCCCATGACCGCTTCCCGCCCTATCCATTCCCGCAAGGGCGTCTTCGCCGTGGTGCTCGGCAACGCCGTGGAGTTCTTCGACTTCGGCGTCTACGCCACCTTCGCCGTGCTGATCGGTCAGGTGTTCTTTCCTTCGCAGAACGCCTTCGCCAGCCTCATGGCCAGTGTCATCACCTTCGGCGTCGGCTTCGTCGTCCGGCCGCTGGGCGCCATCCTCATCGGCGCCTGGGCCGACCGCGTCGGCCGCAAGCCGGCGATGCTGCTGACCATGGTGCTGATGGCCCTGGGCACCGGCGGCATCGCCGTGCTACCCGGCTACGAACAGATCGGCATCGCCGCGCCCATCCTGCTGGTGCTGACCCGGCTGCTGCAGGGCCTGGCCTGGGGTGGCGAAGCCGGCCCGGCCACCACCTACATCCTGGAAGCGGCGCCGCTGCACAAGAGGGGCACTTACGCCTGCTGGCAGGTGGTGGCCCAGGGGCTGGCAGCAGTGGCGGCCGGTCTGATCGGCTATGGCCTGACCCTCTGGCTCACCCCCGAACAACTGCTGGCCTGGGGCTGGCGCCTACCCTTCCTGCTGGGCCTGGCGATCCTGCCCATCGGCCTCTATATCCGTCGCGGCCTGGTGGACACCCACGTCGGCGAAACCCGGGGGACCGGCGCGGTACTGGGCGAGGTGCTGGCCACCCAGCGGCGGCCACTGCTGCTGGGGCTGCTGATCCTCTCCGGCAGCACCATCACCCAGTATTTCCTCAACTACATGACCACCTTCGCCCTGGTGGATCTCAAGCTGCCCGCCGACATCGCCATGCTCGCCACCCTGGTGATGGGTGCCGCCATGGCGGTCTGCTCGATCCTCGGTGGAGTACTCAGCGATCGCTATGGTCGGCGCATCGTGCTGATCCTGCCGCGCCTGCTGTTGCTGGTGCTGCTCTACCCGGCGCTGCAGCTCATCACCCAGGCCCCCGGAGCGGGCACCTTCCTGCTGACCCTGGCGGTGCTCTCCGGCCTGCACGGCATGAGCGGCGCCGCGCTGATCGTGCTGCTGGTGGAGAGCTTTCCGCAGCGGGTGCGCGCCACCGGCTTCTCGCTGGTCTATGCGGTGGGGGTGGCGGCCTTCGGCGGCACCGCCCAGATCGTGGTGACCTGGCTGCTCGGCGCCACCGGGGATCGCATGGCGCCGGCCGCCTATCTGCTGGTGGCCAACTTGGTCTGTCTCGGCGCTGCCTGGTTCGCCGCCGAGACCTGCCCGGGGCGTCAGCCGGCGGAACGCTCCGCGGCATAACCCTCTTCCCGGCGGCTCTTGCGCTCCAGGCGGGTGTAGACGATGCCGGTGAGCAGCAAGCCGAACAGCAAGACCGCCGCCAGCAGATAGAGGCCCGAGGCCAGGGTGCCGGTGGCCGCCTTGAGCGCGCCGATGCCGTAGGGGCCGAGATAACCGCCCAGGTTACCCACCGAATTGATCAGGGCGATACCGGCGGCGGCACTGGCACCGGCGAAGAAGCGCCCCGGCAGGGTCCAGAACAGCGCGGTGAGGGAAAACAGACAGAAGGCCACCACCGACAGCGCCGCCAGTTGCAGCACGGCGGTGCCGAACCAGGCACTACCCGCCATGGCCAGGGCGCCCAGCGCATAGAGCACGGCCAGATGGCCGTAGCGATCACCCAGGCGATCCGAACTGCGCGGCACGATCAGCAGACCCAGAATGCCGAAGGCATAGGGGATGGCGGAAACGAAGCCGGTGGTGAGATCGCTGCCGCCGAACTGGTGGATCAGCGTCGGCAGCCACAGCCCCAGGCCATAGATGCTCAGGGTCACCGGCAGATAGTAGAGCGCCAGCAGCAGTACCCGGCGATCCTTGAGCGCGTGCAGCGGATTGCCATGGCGGGTCTGGTCGAAGAGTTGCAGGTCCTTCTCCAGCTCCCTGGCCAGCCAGCGCTTCTCGTCGGCGTCCAGCCAGGCGACCCGTTGCGGACCGTCCGGCAGGCGGGTCAGGGTCGGCCAGGCCAGCAGTACCGCCGGCGCACCGATGCAGAGGAACAACCACTGCCAGCCATGCAGACCGAGCGCGCCATCCAGTTGCAGCAACATCCCTGACAGCGGCCCCGTCACCAGCATGGCGATGGGTTGGGACAGGATGAACAGCCCCATGATCTTGCCGCGATGACGTACCGGAAACCACTGGGTGAGATAGTAGAGCACCCCGGGAAAGAAGCCGGCCTCGGCCACCCCCAGCAGGAAGCGCATGACATAGAAGCTGGTGGGACCCTGGACAAAGGCCATGCCCATGGTGATGGCACCCCAGGTCACCAGGATGCGGGCGAACCAGCGGCGCGCGCCGAAGCGCTCCAGCAGCAGGTTGCTGGGTACCTCGAAGAGGAAGTAACCGATGAAGAACAGCCCGGCACCGAGGCCGTAGGCGGCATCGCCGATACCGACGTCGGCGCCCATGTGCAGCTTAGCGAAGCCCACGGCTGAGCGGTCGATATAGGCGACCAGATAGAGGAGGACGAGAAAGGGGATCAGCTTCGCAGTGATCCGACGAATGAGGGCGGATTCGGGACGCATGACGTTCTCCGGCTTGTTGTTTTTGTACGTGAAGACGCTCTGAAGCCAAAAGACTAACGTAATATCATTGATCCCATAAACAGCTATTTGATGCCGCTCATCGCGGTAAAAAGCATTTTTGGTAGTATAAAAATACAGTTACGAAGTAAGAAATCGGACATCTTTACCTCCGCTAATCCCCATTCCAGAGCCGTTGAGCCCTCCGTCGGAACGGTTATCGCACCGTGGTGTTATAGTGATGGCACGATGATTCGGATGCCTTTCGATGAATTACCAGACCCCGTTGCCGCGTAAAAGCCGACACGCCCGCATCGTCAACGAGCTGGGCACCCAGATCGTGTCAGGCCATTTTCTGCCCGAGCAGCGTCTGCCTCCCGAAGCGCAGCTGTGCGCCGAGTACGACGTCAGCCGCCCCGTGCTGCGCGAGGCCACCCGGGTATTGGTCGCCAAGGGCCTGGTGAGGTCCAAGCCCAAGGTCGGCACCGTGGTGAAGCCCCGCCACGAATGGCATCTGCTCGATCCCGACGTCCTGCATTGGCTGCTGCAGAGCGACTCGCGGCACAGCTTCTATGACACCCTGATCAAGGTGCGCAACATCGTCGAGCCGGAAGTCGCGGCCATGGCCGCCGCCAATGCCCGTCCGGAAGACATCGCGACCATCGAAGAAGCCTACGCCCGGATGGAGCTGGCGGAAGACCTGATCGGCATGGCCGAGCCGGACATGGACTTCCACATGGCCATCGCCAATGCGACGCACAACGAGCTGTTGATCCATCTCTATTGCGTCCTGCTGCTCCCGGTACGGGACTACCTCGAACGCTCCGCGGCGATTTTCGACAAGGAAGCCCTGAGCCTGCTGATTCCCCGGCACAAGGCGATCCTCACCGCCATCCAGCACCGCGATCCGCTGAGCGCGCGCCATGCCGCCATCGCCCAGCTCGCTGGCGTGGACAATCTCGTCAACGAATCCATTCGGCCAGAACCCTTGTCCAACCGTGAAGTTTCGTATGATCATTGAGGAAAGAAGCCTTTAGCGGTACGACCTCATGTCCAGCAGCTACCACGCCTCCACCGTCGAACAGCTCGGCCAGCGCCTCGCAGCCGGGTTGTTTCCACCCGGTAGCGCGCTCAAGGTGGAGGCTGATCTGTGCCAGGAGCTCGGTGTGAGTCGCACCATCCTGCGCGAGGCCATCAAGACGCTGGCGGCCAAGGGCATGCTGGAAGTCGGTCCCAAGGTCGGTACCCGCGTCCTGCCGCTGAGCCGCTGGAATCTGTTCGACACCCAGGTGGTAGGCTGGCTGGCCACCGGCGGCCTGCCCGCCCATTTCGTCAAGGACCTGCTCGACCTGCGTCACGCCATCGAACCGGCAGCCGTGCGCTGGGCCTGCGAGAGAGCCACGCCCGACCAGGTCCAGGCGATTCAGGTGGCCTACCAGCACCTGGAAGCCTCCCTCGACGGTGGCGACTACAATGCCGCCGATCAGCATTTCCACGAATGCGTCCTGGCCGCCAGTCACAACCAGTTCATCGAGCAGATGGTGCCCGCGCTCGGCGCCCTGCTGGCAGCCTCCTTCACCCTGTCTTCGGCTGATCCCGCCGAGCTGCGGCGCACCCTGCCGCTGCACAAGGATCTGGCCAACGGTATCGCCTCCCGCGACTCCGCCCGCGCCGTCTGGGCCTGCATGATGCTGATCGATAGCGCCGCCGTGACCCTCGCCCGCTATACCGACTGACGCCCCGCCCGCGCAACCTCCCCGCCCGTCCAGGTTCCTATGGATTGCCCGTCATGCCACAACAAGAGAGGTGAACGATGGATTGGCAGCCGCTGCTTCCCCAGCGCTTCAAACTGGCGGAAGGCCCCTTCTGGGACCAGCAGACCCAGGCGCTCTACTGGGTCGACATCGCCGGCTTCAAGGCCTGCCGCCTGCAGGAGGGCCACTATCAGGAATGGCAACTGGACCGGCCCTGTTCCGCCTTCATTCCCACGGTGCGGGGCGATGCCCTGGTGACGCTGCCGGATGGCGTCTTCCGCCTGGATATGGCCTCCCCCGAAGACCGCCCCGCCCTGGATTTCTTCTGCGTCGCCGACCCCGATCCGGGCAACCGCGGCAACGAAGCCCGCTGCGACGCCCAGGGGCGTCTGTGGCTGGGCACCATGCAGAACAATCTCGATGCCCAGGGCGGCGATGTGGCCATCGACCGGCACTCGGGCGGACTGTTCCGCATCGATCCGGACGGCAGTGTCAGCCGCCACGCCAGCAACCTTGGCATCGCCAATACCCTGGTGTGGAGCGCGGCGGACAACCACGTCATCAGCGCCGACACTCTGAAAGATACTCTCTATCGCTACCCACTGGATGCCGCCGGCAACCTGGGTGCCCCGACTGTCTGGGCCGGCCCCCACGAACGTGGCTCGCCGGACGGTTCGGCCATCGACAGCGAAGGCTGCGTCTGGAATGCGCGCTGGGATGGCAACTGCCTGCTGCGCTTCGCGCCGGACGGCGCGTTACTGGAGATCGTCGAGCTACCGGTGCAACGCCCCACCAGCTGCGTCTTCGGCGGACCGGATCTGCGCACCCTGTTCGTCACCAGCGCGGCGGCCGACGGCACCCTCGACGGCGCCATCCTGAGTGCCCCCGCCCCCGTCACCGGTATGCCCTGCCACCGCTTCGCCGGCTGATTCATCGTACCTAGCCAGGCGCGGCCGCGCGCCGCCTCTGGCTACGATCCTTTGTAACCAAGTGGTGACAGAGAAGGCGCCAAGCTCAGTCACCTTTTCCTTGCGTCCACCACCATCCAATCATAATATCAATGAACAGCGGTGTCGTCTGACCTCCACCACGACGGCCCGCCGCCTCGCATTGCCTGGCCACACCAATAAAAACAAGGAGTTCCAGCTATGTTCCGTGTTCCGGGAGTTCGTTCCCTGCTGCGTGCCGCCCTCGCCGCCGGTGCCGTCAGTCTCTCTCTTTCCTCCTTCGCCGCCGATCCGGTCAAGATCGGTTTCCTGGTCAAGCAACCCGAGGAGCCCTGGTTCCAGACCGAGTGGGCCTTCGCCGAGAAAGCCGCCAAGGACAAGGGCTTCACCCTGCTCAAGATCGCCGTACCGGATGGCGAGAAGACCCTCGCCGCCATCGACAGCCTGGCCGCCAATGGCGCCAAGGGCTTCGTCATCTGCCCGCCCGACGTGGCGCTCGGCCCGGCCATCGTGGCCAAGGCCAAGCTGAACGACCTCAAGGTGATGGCGGTGGACGACCGTTTCGTCGACGCCAAGGGCAAGTTCATGGAAGACGTGCCCTACCTGGGCATGGCCGCCTTCGAGGTGGGCCAGCAGCAGGGCGCCGCCATGGCCGCCGAAGCCGAGAAGCGTGGCTGGAAGTGGGATGACACCTACGCGGTGATCAACACCTACAACGAGCTGGATACCGGCAAGAAGCGCACCGATGGCTCGGTGGATTCGCTGAAGAAGGCCGGCCTGCCCGCCGATCACATCATCTTCGCGCCGCAGAAGACCCTCGACGTGCCCGGCAGCATGGACGCCACCAACTCGGCGCTGGTCAAGCTGCCTTCCGGTGCCAAGCACCTGATCATCGGCGGCATGAACGACAACACCGTGCTGGGCGGCGTCCGCGCCACCGAAAGCGCCGGCTTCAAGGCCGAGCAGGTGATCGGCATCGGCATCAACGGCACCGACGCCATCGGCGAACTGAAGAAACCCAACAGCGGCTTCTTCGGCTCCATGCTGCCCAGCCCCCACGAAGAGGGCTACCAGACCGCCAGCATGATGTACGAGTGGGTCACCACCGGTAAGGAACCGCCCAAGTACACCGCGATGGACAAGGTCACCCTCATCACCCGCGCCAATTTCCAGCAAGAACTGGAAAAGATCGGCCTCTGGAAGTGATGACCCCGGCGGCGCCCGAACTGGCGCCGCCCTCCTCTTCTTTCTGACAGGAGTGGCCTCCCCATGGCAGCCCTGGAACACACCACCGCCCAGAGCGCCGACAGCCTCGGTTTCGTCGGTATCGGCAAGACCTTTCCCGGCGTCAAGGCGCTCGCCGACATCTCCTTCAGCGTGCGTCCCGGCTCGGTGCATGCCCTGATGGGCGAGAACGGCGCCGGCAAGTCGACCCTGCTGAAGATCCTCAGCGGCTACCACGCCCCCACCACCGGCCACCTCAACATCGATGGCCAGGAACTGGTGTTCAAGAGCACCGCCGAAGCCATCCGCGCCGGCGTCGCCGTGATCCAGCAGGAACTGCAGCTGGTGCCGGAGATGACCGTCGCCGAAAATCTCTTTCTCGGGCACCTGCCGGCGCGCTACGGCATCGTCAATCGCGGCCACCTGCGTCGTCAGGCCCTGGACCTGCTCAAGGGCCTGGCCGAAGAGATCGACCCCAACACCAAGGTCGGGCGCCTGTCGCTCGGTCAGCGCCAGCTGGTGGAGATCGCCAAGGCGCTCTCCCGGGGCGCCCGCGTCATCGCCTTCGACGAGCCGACCAGCTCGCTGTCGGCCCGCGAGACCGATCGGCTGATGACCATCATCGCCCGGCTGCGCGACGAAGGCCGGGTGGTGCTCTATGTCTCCCACCGCATGGAAGAAGTCTTCCGCATCTGCGACGCGGTGACGGT
The DNA here is from genome assembly GCA_036946245.1 of Pseudomonas oryzihabitans. GTDB lineage: Bacteria > Pseudomonadota > Gammaproteobacteria > Pseudomonadales > Pseudomonadaceae > Chryseomonas > Chryseomonas oryzihabitans_G. Next base: position 2,262,578 of record JAQIJM010000001.1, on the reverse strand, counting down.
GTTCAAGGACGGTCGCCACGTGCGCACCATCGAACGCCTGGCCGACATCACCCCCGACCAGCTGATCACCCTGATGGTCGGCCGGGATCTGGCTGATATCTACGACTACCGCCCGCGCGAGCTCGGCGGTGGCTGCCTCAAGGTCGAGGGCTTGCTCGGCCAGGGCCTGCACCAGCCGGTAGGCTTCGAGGTCTGCCAGGGCGAGATCCTCGGCCTGTTCGGCCTGGTCGGTGCCGGCCGCACCGAGCTGTTGCGCCTGCTGGCAGGTCTGGAGAAGCACAAGGCCGGCAGCCTGAGTCTCAAGGGCGCCCCGGTCAGCCTCAGGTCGCCGCGCGACGCCATCGCCGCCGGCATCCTGCTGTGCCCGGAAGATCGCAAGAAGGAAGGCATCGTGCCCCTGGCCAGCGTGGCCGAGAACATCAACATCAGCGCCCGCGCCCATCACGCCAGCCTCGGCTGCCTGATCCAGGGTCGCTGGGAAAAGGCCAACGCCGAAAAGCAGATTCGCGCGCTGAACGTGAAGACGCCCCACGCCGGGCAGAAGATCAAGAATCTCTCCGGCGGCAACCAGCAGAAGGCCATCCTCGGGCGCTGGCTGTCGATGCCCATGCAGGTGCTCTTGCTCGACGAACCCACCCGCGGCATCGACGTCGGCGCCAAGTCGGAGATCTACGCCATCATCCATGACCTCGCCGCCCGCGGCATCGCCGTGGTGGTGGTCTCCAGCGACCTGATGGAAGTCATGGGCGTGGCCGATCGCATCCTGGTGATGAGCGAAGGCGCCATCACCGGCGAGGTGGCCCGCGCCGACTTCAACGACGAGCGCCTGCTCCAGCTCGCCCTGCCCCGTACCCGGGCCTGATGAAAACAAGAAAAGAGGTCACGTCCATGTCCGCCCAACCCCACAGCCTGACCCCGCCGCGCCGCGGTTTCGACACCCGCCGCTTCCTCGATGACTGGGCCATGATGCTGGCCGCCGTGGTCATCTTCGCCCTCTGCGCGCTGTTCGTGCAGAACTTCCTCTCGCCGCTGAACATGCGCGGCCTGGGTCTGGCGATTTCCACCGTGGGCATCGCCGCCTGCACCATGCTGTTCTGCCTGGCCTCCGGCCACTTCGACCTCTCGGTGGGGTCGGTCATCGCCTGTGCCGGGGTGGTCGCCGCGGTGGTGATGCGCGATTTCGACAGCGTCTTCCTCGGCGTCGCCGCCGCCCTGGCCATGGGCCTGGTGGTGGGCCTGATCAACGGGCTGGTGATCGCCAAGCTCAAGATCAACGCCCTGATCACTACCCTGGCGACCATGCAGATCGTGCGCGGCCTGGGCTACATCTTCTCCGACGGCAAGGCCATAGGCGTCTCCCAGGAGCAGTTCTTCGTGTTCGGCAACGGCCAGCTGTTCGGCCTGCCGGTGCCCATCGTCATCACCCTGCTGTGCATCCTGTTCTTTGGCTGGCTGCTCAACTACACCACCTTCGGCCGCAACACCATGGCCATCGGCGGCAACGAGGAAGCCGCGCTGCTGGCCGGCGTCCACGTCGACCGCACCAAGATCATCATCTTCGCCATGCACGGGGTGATCGGCGCCCTGGCCGGCGTGGTGCTGGCCTCGCGCATGACCTCCGGCCAGCCGATGATCGGCCAGGGCTTCGAACTCACGGTGATCTCCGCCTGCGTGCTGGGCGGGGTGTCCCTGGCCGGCGGAATCGGCATGATCCGCCACGTGATCGCCGGCGTGCTGATCCTGGCGATCATCGAGAACGCCATGAACCTGAAGAACATCGACACCTTCTACCAGTACGTCATCCGCGGAACCATCCTGCTGCTGGCCGTGGTCATCGACCGCTTCAAGCAGCGCTAAACCCAGACTCTGCCCTTCCCCGCGGCGCCAGGCGCGCCGTGCCGGGGACCGCTTTGCCCGTGAAATGCCCGAGGACAAGAAAATGACCACGCCCAAACGCCCGCTCCGCTCCGCCCAGTGGTTCGGCAGCAACGACAAGAACGGCTTCATGTACCGGAGCTGGATGAAGAACCAGGGCATCCCGGACCACGAATTCCAGGGCAAGCCGGTCATCGGCATTTGCAACACCTGGTCCGAGCTGACCCCCTGCAATGCCCACTTCCGCAAGATCGCCGAACACGTCAAGCGCGGCATCTACGAAGCCGGTGGCTTCCCGGTGGAATTCCCGGTGTTCTCCAACGGCGAATCCAACCTCAGACCCACCGCCATGCTGACCCGCAACCTGGCCAGCATGGACGTGGAAGAGGCCATCCGCGGCAACCCGGTGGACGCCGTGGTGCTGCTCACCGGCTGCGACAAGACCACCCCGGCGCTGCTGATGGGCGCGGCCAGCTGCGACGTGCCGGCCATCGTCGTCACCGGCGGCCCCATGCTCAACGGCAAGCACCACGGCCGCGACATCGGTGCCGGCACCATCGTCTGGCAGATGCACGAGGCCTATAAAGCCGGCGCCATCGACCTCAACGAATTCCTTTCCGCCGAAGCCGGGATGTCGCGTTCGGCCGGTACCTGCAACACCATGGGCACCGCCTCCACCATGGCCTGCATGGCCGAAGCCCTGGGCACCTCGCTGCCGCACAATGCCGCCATCCCGGCGGTGGACTCGCGGCGCTACGTGCTGGCGCACCTGTCCGGCATGCGCATCGTCGAGATGGTGGAGGAAGACCTGCGACTGTCGAAGATCCTCACCAAGGAAGCCTTCGAGAACGCCATCCGCGTCAATGCCGCCATCGGCGGTTCCACCAACGCGGTGATCCACCTCAAGGCCATCGCCGGTCGCATCGGCGTGGACCTGGAGCTGGACGACTGGACCCGGGTCGGTCGCGGCACCCCCACCCTCGTCGACCTGCAGCCCTCCGGGCGCTTCCTGATGGAAGAGTTCTATTACTCCGGCGGCCTGCCGGCGGTGATCCGCCGCCTGGGCGAAGCCAAGCTGCTGCCCCATCCCGAGGCCCTGACCGCCAACGGCAAGACGATCTGGGCGAACTGCGCCGAGGCGCCCATCTACGGCGACGACGAGGTCATCCGCGCTCTGGACAACCCCCTGCGCGCCGACGGTGGCATCTGCGTGCTGCGCGGCAACCTGGCGCCCAAGGGCGCGGTGCTCAAACCCTCGGCCGCGACCCAGGCGCTCATGCAGCATCGCGGCCGCGCCGTGGTGTTCGAGAACCTGGAAGACTACAAGGCGCGCATCGTCGACCCGGACCTGGACATCGACGAGACCTGCGTGATGGTCCTGAAGAACTGCGGACCCAAGGGTTATCCGGGCATGGCCGAGGTGGGCAACATGGGCCTGCCGGCCAAGCTGCTGGCCAAGGGCATCACCGACATGGTGCGCATCTCCGACGCCCGCATGAGCGGCACCGCCTATGGCACCGTGGTGCTGCACGTGGCCCCCGAGGCCTCGGCCGGCGGCCCGCTGGCGGTGGTTCGCGAAGGCGACATGATCGAACTGGACTGCGCCTCCGGGCGCCTGCACCTGGATATCCCCGACGAAGAGCTGGCCGCGCGCCTGGCCGACTGGCAACCGCCGGCCGATCAGCTGCTGGCCGGCGGTTATCGCCGTCTCTACGTCAACCATGTGCTGCAGGCCGACGAAGGCTGCGACTTCGACTTCCTGGTCGGCTGCCGCGGCGCCGAGGTGCCGCGCCACTCCCATTGATCCGCTTCTACTCCCTCTCCCTCCGAGAGAGGGTTGGGGTGAGGGGGCTTTACCGCCCCTCCTCCGGCTTCCGGGTCGCCTGACCCACCCTTGCACAACAACAAACCGAAAAGGTGGTCGAGATGAAACGCACGTTAGCCCTCACCGGACTTGGACTGTCACTCATGATCAGCACCCTTACGGCCCAGGCGGCCGGCCTCAGCAGCCAGCAGTCGAGCTTTGGCAAGCTGCCCGATGGCACCCCCATCGAGAAATTCGTCCTGACCAACAGCCACGGCATGCAGGCCACCGTCATCACCTACGGCGGCGTGCTGCAGGCGCTCAAGGTGCCGGACCGCAAGGGCCACAGCGAAGACGTGGTGCTGGGCTTCGATGACGTCCAGGGCTATCTCGACAACCCCACGGTATTCTTTGGCGCCACCATCGGCCGCTTCGGCAACCGCATTGCCGAGGGTCGTTTCAGCCTCGACGGCAAGGGCTACCAGATCCCCCAGAACGACAAGACCAACGCCCTGCACGGCGGCCCCCAGGGCTTCAACACCAAGGTGTGGAAGGCCGAGCCGGCCAAGGGCGACGGCTGGGTCGGCGTGACCCTGAGCTATGTCTCGCCCGATGGCGAGATGGGCTTTCCCGGCACCCTCACCACCCAGGTGACCTACCAGCTGGACGAGCACAACCAGCTGACCCTCAAGTATCGCGCCACCACCGACCAGCCGACGGTGCTCAACCTGACCAACCACAGCTACTTCAACCTGGCGGGCGCCGGCAGTGGCACCGTGCTCAAGCAGGTGGCGATGCTCAATGCCAACACCTACACCCCGGTGACCGCCAAGCTGATCCCCACCGGCGAATTGCCGCCCGTGGCCGGCACGCCGATGGACTTCCGCAAGCCCACCGCCATCGGCAAGCACATCGCCGACGACAACCAGCAGCTGAAGTACGCCGAACCCAAGCAGGGTGGCTATGACTTCAACTGGGTGCTCAACACCGCTGGCGATCTGCAGAAGGCCGCCGCCGTGGTGACCGATCCGGGCTCCGGCCGCACCCTGACCCTCTACACCACCGAACCGGGCGTGCAGTTCTATACCGGCAATTTCCTGGAAGGAAACATCAAGGGCAAGGCCGGCAAGACCTACGGCCACTGGGGTGCCTTCACCCTGGAAACCCAGCACTATCCGGACGCCCCCAACCAGCCGAACTTCCCCACCACCCGCCTGGACCCCGGCCAGACCTATACCCAGACGACGATCTTCAAGTTCGCCAACAAATAAGGTTGCCTCTGGTTCACGCAAGGCCGCTCTTGGGAGCGGCCTTTTCTTTGAGCTTCGTGCAGAGCGGCGCCCTCACCCCAACCCTCTCCCCAAGGGAGAGGGGGCTGCCACCGCGCGGCTCGTAGTCTGGTGCTTCGTAGCGTGGAAAACGGCGCAGCCTTTTCCACTGCCCTGCCATTACCCTTTTGCACCGCCCAATAAAAACCCGGCGTCTCGCGACGCCGGGTCTCTCACCACCTCAAAGCACTACGATCAGATCGCGGCCTTGGTGTTCTCGCCGTTCACCAGGCGCTGGATACCCAGCGGGTTGGCGTTCTGCAGGGCTTCCGGGAGGAAGGCGTCCGGATAGTTCTGGTAGCACACCGGACGCAGGAAGCGGTCGATGGCCAGGGTGCCGACCGAGGTGCCGCGGGCATCGGAGGTCGCCGGATAGGGACCGCCATGGACCATGGCGTCACAGACTTCCACGCCGGTGGGATAGCCGTTGAGCAACAGGCGCCCGGCTTTCTGCTCCAGCAGGCCGATGATGGCCTCGAAGCGTTGCAGGTCCGCCGGCTCGGCCAGCAGGGTGGCGGTCAGTTGGCCGTGCAGGCCTTGCAGCGCCTGGTGCAGCTGGGCTTCGTCGGCCACCTCGACCACCACGGTGGTGGGGCCGAAGACTTCTTCCTGCAGCAACTCGTCGTTTTTCAGCAGCAAGCTTACATCCGCCTTGAACAGCTGAGGACGCGCCTGGTTGCCTTCCTGGCTGGCACCGGCCAGGTGTTGCACGCCGGAATGAGCCAGCAGCGCGGCGACGCCCTTCTCGTAGCTCTTCAGGGTGCCCGGATTGAGCATGGTCTGGGGCGCCTGCTCGTTCATGGCACCGGCCAGGCGCTCGAGGAAGGCGCTGAACTCCGGCGAACGCAGGCCGATGACCAGACCCGGATTGGTGCAGAACTGACCGCAGCCCAGGACCACGGAGGCCGCCAGTTCGCCGGTGATGGCGTCGCCACGGGCCTTGAGCGCCTCGGGCAGCACCACCACCGGGTTGATGCTGGACATCTCGGCGAACACCGGGATCGGCTGCGGACGGGCCGCGGCCATGTCGCACAGGGCACGACCGCCACGCAGGGAACCGGTGAAACCCACTGCCTGGATGGCCGGGTGCTTGACCAGCTGCTCGCCCACGCCACCGCCGTAGATCATGTTGAACACGCCCTTGGGCATGCCGGTCTTCTCGGCGGCGCGGATCACCGCGTCGGCGACGTGTTCGGCGGTGATCATGTGGCCGCTGTGGGCCTTGAACACCACCGGGCAACCGGCGGCCAGGGCCGCGGCGGTGTCGCCGCCGGCGGTGGAGAAGGCCAGCGGGAAGTTGCTGGCGCCGAACACGGCCACCGGACCCAGACCGATACGGTACTGGCGCAGGTCAGGACGCGGCAGCGGCTTGCGCTCGGGCAGCGCGGTATCGATGCGCGCACCGTGGAAGTCACCCCGGCGCAGCACCTTGGCGAACAGACGCATCTGGCCGCTGGTTCGGCCACGCTCACCCTGGATGCGACCGGCCGGGAGCGCGGTTTCCTGGCAGACCAGTTGGACGAAGTCGTCACCCAGGGCATCCAGTTCGTCGGCGATGGCGTCGAGGAAGGTCGCGCGTTTTTCGGCGCTCAGCTTGCGGTACAGGGGCGCGGCCTGCTCGGCGGCGCGGGCGGCGGCATCGACCTCGGCCGGCGACGCCTGGAAGAATTCGTAGGGTAGTTTTTCGCCGGTCGTGGCGTCGATGCTGTAGACCCGCACCTCGCCCTCGCCGCTGCGAGCGCCACCGATGTAGTTCTTGCCTTGGATCTGCATTGTTCTCGACTCCTTATACCTAGGGGTTCAGGGAAGACCACCCGCTACGGGGAGGTCTTCGAAAGGGTGACACGCTCGTTGTCCGAGCGGTCGGGCCAGCCTGTGCGATACCCACTCTAGCATTCGCATAGTCAGCAGTCATCATACAACTATCAAAGCTGACGGACCTGCCCGGGCTGGAAGGCTGCCGTGCCGGCCTTGACGCCATTGCTCAGCGGCTCGCCGAATTCCGGCACCGCGATCTCGAATCGGTCGCCTGGCTCGACGCGCACGCCATCGGCGAAGGACAGGGTCGCCGTGCCGAAAAAATGCACATGGACGTCGCCCGGCCGCAGGAACTGCGCGTACTTGAAGTGGTGATACTCCAGGTTCTCCAGGCTGTGGCACATGTTGTCCTCGCCCGAGAGGAATTCCTTCTCCCACACCACCTGCTCGCCGCGACGGATACGACTGGTACCCGCCAGGTGGCGCGGCAGCTCGCCGGTGCGCAGGGCAGGGCCGAAGCTGCAGTAGCGCAGTTTCGAGTGGGCCAGGTAGAGATAGTTCTTGCGTTCCATCACGTGATCGGAGAATTCGTTGCCCACCGCATAACCCAGGCGATAGGGCTTGCCGTCGTCGCCGATCACATAGAGACCGGTCAGCTCCGGCTCTTCCCCGGCATCCTCGGCAAATTCCGGCAGCGGGATGTCGGCACCCGGACGCACCAGGATGCCGCCGTCGCCCTTGTAGAACCATTCCGGCTGGGCACCGGCGCTACCCGCCGCGGGTCGACCGCCCTCCACGCCCCATTTGAACATGCGCATGGAGTCGGTCAGCTTGGCTTCCTCCTGGCTGTTCTGCTGGTGCATCTTGTCGCGGGTGGCAGCGCTGCCCAGGTGGGTCAGACCGGTCCCGGTGACCAGGCAATGGGCGGGGTCCTCATGGTCCAGCGGCGGCAGCAGGCGCCCTGCATCGACCAGCTCGGCATAGGCCGGGCCGGGTTCCAGGCCCAGGGTCTGCACCTGAGACTCCAGCGAAACGCCGGCGCGAATGGCCTGCAGCGCCAGGGTCCGGGTGCTGGTGGCGCCGCGGACCTGCTGGACTTCGCCGCGCTCGACCACGCCGACGCGGCGCTGGCCCTGTTGGTCTTCGAACTGAATCAGCTGCATGGCATTCTCCTTTTTGGTTATCACCTGAAGGAGACTTTACTTGGCGCTATGGGGCCTGCCTAATGAGAGCTCCCTATCCCGCGATAACCAACGGTTATTCCCATGCTGCCATCCCTGGGCTCCATCGCCTCCCGTCTGCGCCTGCGGCAACTGCGCCTGCTGATCGCCCTCGACGAGGAAGGCTCGCTGCACAAGGCCGCCGAGCGCATCGCCATTTCCCAGCCCGGCGCCACCAAGGCGCTGCACGAGATCGAGAGCACCCTGGGCGCCACCCTCTTCCTGCGCACCCACCAGGGCCTGCAGCCCAATGACCTGGGCCGCTGCGTGATCCGTTATGCGCGGCTGATCGAGAGCGACCTGGCGCACCTGCGCGAGGAAATGCTCGGCATCCTCCAGGGCGAAGGGGGCCGGCTGGCGGTGGGGGTGATCATGGGCGCCGTGCCCCGGCTGATCGCCGCGGTGTCGCGCCTGGGGGCGGCACAGCCCCAGCTCGGCATCGAGATCATCGAGGACACCAGCGTGCGCCTGCTCGACCTGCTCGACGCCGGCCGCATCGAACTGGCCATCTGCCGCAGCAGCGTCAGCCGCCGGCCGGATGCCTACGACTGCCTGGAGGTCCGCGAAGAGCGGCTGGAGATCGTCTGCCATCCCCGCCATCCGCTCGCGGAAGCACCGGCGCTGAGCTTGGCCGAGCTGGCCGACAGTCGCTGGATCGTCTATCCGGCCAACCTGCCCATGCGCCTGACCCTGGAGCGGGAATTCCGCGCGGCGGAGCTGGAGTTTCCCCGCTATCCGGTGGAAACCGCCTCCACCTTCACCCTGCTCGGCCTGCTGCAGGAAGACACCCACCAGGTGGCCATGCTGCCCAGCGACATCGCCCAGTTCGGCGAGAGACACGGCCTGCTGCGCCGCCTGCCGGTGGTCCAGCGCACCCGCAACGAACCCTATTCGATCCTGGTCCGCCAGGGCGCGGGACTGTCGGCGGCCGCGCAGCTGCTGCTGGAGCAATGGCGGTTGGCGGAGGTGGGCTAAACATCGCGGCCATGGCGGTCCGCCGATGCGGCCGCTCCTACAGGCACGAACGCCACCGTAGGAGCGGCCCGTGGCCGCGATGATTCCAACGAGGGAAAACCTCAATACGTCGGCAACGTCACCCCGTGGAACAACGTCTCCAGCTCCTGCCGCGACGGCGTTTGCATGGCTTCGGTCAGCACCTCGCGGGTCAGGTGCGGGGCGAAGCGGCCGATGAAGTCGCACATGAAGCCGCGCAGGAAGGTGCCGCGGCGCAGGCCGATCTTGGTCACGCTGGCTTCGAAGAGGTGGCTGGCGTCCAGGCAGACCAGGTCGGCATCGGCCTTGAGATCCACCGCCATGTCGGCGACGATGCCCACGCCCAGGCCGAGGCGGACATAGGTCTTGATGACGTCGGCGTCCGCGGCGGTCAGTACCACATTGGGTTCCAGGCCATGGCGGGCGAAGGCCTCGTCAAGCTTGGAACGGCCGGTGAAGCCGAAGACGTAGGTCACCAGTGGCTGCTCCGCCAGTTGCTCCAGGGTCAGATTCTCGACCTTCGCCAAGGGATGCCCCTGGGGCACGATGACGCAGCGATTCCAGCGATAGCAGGGCATCATCACCAGATCGTTGAAGCGCTCCAGCCCCTCGGTGGCGATGGCGAAGTCGACGGTGCCGTCGGCGGCCATCTCGGCGATCTGGGTCGGCGAGCCCTGGTGCATGTGCAGGGCCACGTCCGGGTACTGCTTGATGAATTCGCTGATCACGTCCGGCAGCGCATAGCGCGCCTGGGTGTGAGTGGTGGCGATGGACAGGGTGCCCTTGCGCTCGTTGGAGAACTCCTGGGCGATCTGCTTGATGCTCTCGCACTTGCGCAGGATTTCGCCGGCGGTCTGGATGATCCGCTCGCCGGCTGGCGTCACCCGGGTCAGGTGCTTGCCGCTCCGGGCGAACACCTCGACCCCCAGCTCGTCCTCGAGCAGGCGGATCTGCTTGCTGATGCCGGGCTGCGAGGTATAGAGACTCTGGGCGGTGGCGGAAACGTTCAGATCGTGATGGGCGACTTCCCAGATGTAGCGCAACTGTTGCAGTTTCATGCCGGCTCCTAGGCGTGTCTGAAAAGTGCCTGCGCGCGGTCATGCGGGATCGACGATCCGCTGGATCGCCAGCCCCGCCTGGGCGGCCCCGTCGCGCTGCTCATTTACCATTCGTACAGTCGTTCGCACGCGCGGTCCGCTTCCTCACGGATAGCTGGCCTGTCTGATCCTGGCTAGACGAATGTTCAGACCAGCCTGCCGACCCCGCGCGCAGGCATATAACAGTAATGCAGCGCTTCTGGTTTTTCTAGACCGAAATCGAATTAAGTCGCACAGAGGCATGCACCGACGCTCGGCGGTCAGTCCTGCCGCAGGGGCACCAGATAGATGGGGATGCGGGCGGTCTGTAGCAGGCGGCTGGCCGTGCGTCCCAGCGGCGCGACCTGGACGTCGCCCTGGCTGCGACTGCCGATCACCAGGAGATCCGCGGCGAATTCCTGGGCCTGCTTGAGAATGATCGCCGGCGGATCGCCCTGGACCACCCGCACGGCCCTTACCAGGCCCAGGGTCGCCGGGGTCTCCAGCAGGTCCTCGCGCAGGGACTCGAAGACCTGCTGCTCGATGGTCTCGAGCACCAGGTCCAGGCCGCCGTTACGCAGGCGGTCGAGGGACTCGCCATCCAGGTGCTGTCGCAGCAGGGTCGAGGCCAGCAAGCCGAGGGGTTCGACGACATGGACGACGTAAAGTCGGGCCTGGTGGATGCGGGCCAGATTCAGCGCGTGCTGGAAGACATAGGACGAACACAGGCCCAGGTCCGTGGCATAGAGCAGGGAACGGATCACGATTCCTCCTGGCCAGATCATCCGACCTGACCGGTCCGACGCGGGATAGCTCCTTCAGCGTAGCAGCGCATTGCCAGTTGCGCCGCGAGCCGCGTCCCAGGACGCTTTGCCAAGGCGGATCGAGCGATCCCTCCGGGGATCAGGGCAGCTCCTCCGGCTCGCGATCAGCCGCCGCCTGGATGGCCGCCACCAGCGCCGGCTCCCGTAGCGGCGCGTGCACCGGGCCGAGGAAGTCGCCATCCCGGACCAGGAACAGCGCCGGCAGATGGAAGACGCCGTAGCGCTGCACCAGGCCGCCGCTGCGTTCGGCATCCACCCAGTACAGCCGCTCGACCGGCAGGCGCGCCGCCGGCAGCACCTGGCGCGCCAGGCGGCAGCTGGCGCAGCCAACGCTGGTGAAGATCAGCAGCGAAGATCCCGACGCCGCCAGCAACTCGGCATCCGCCGTCCCATCGTCCAGTTCCATCGCCATCCCCGGTGCGATCATCGCCAAAGCACGCCGCTGGCGTCGCCAATCACGTCGTAGCCATTGTGAGCGGGCGGGACACGCGTTAAGGTGCCCCACCCTTCCTTCTGCATTTTGCCTGCACGGGCCTCGACCTGTCGCAGCGCCGTGACCGACGAGTAGCACCATGGCCGCACAGCCCCGCCTTAACGACCTCAACATCGAAGCCAACGAGCCGCTGATCACTCCCGAGCAGCTCAAGCAGGAGATCCCGCTCAGCGATCTCGCCGCCGACACCGTCGCCCAGGGCCGCCAGGTCATCCGCGACATCCTCGACGGCAAGGACCATCGCCTGTTCGTGGTGATCGGCCCCTGCTCCATCCATGACATCAAGGCCGCTCACGAATATGCCGAGCGCCTCAAGGCCCTGGCCGCCCAGGTCAGCGACAGCCTCTATCTGGTCATGCGCGTCTACTTCGAGAAGCCCCGCACCACCGTGGGCTGGAAGGGCCTGATCAACGACCCCTACCTGGACGACTCCTTCAAGATCCAGGAAGGCCTGCACATCGGTCGCCAGCTGCTGCTGGACCTGGCGGAAAAGGGCCTGCCCACCGCCACCGAGGCGCTGGACCCCATCTCCCCGCAGTACCTGCAGGATCTGATCAGCTGGTCGGCCATCGGCGCGCGCACCACCGAATCCCAGACCCACCGGGAAATGGCCTCGGGCCTCTCCTCCGCGGTCGGTTTCAAGAACGGCACCGACGGCAGCCTCACCGTCGCCATCAACGCGCTGCAGTCGGTCTCCAGCCCGCATCGCTTCCTGGGCATCGACCAGCGCGGCCAGGTGTCGGTGGTGATGACCAAGGGCAATCCCTACGGCCACGTGGTACTGCGCGGTGGCAACGGCAAACCGAACTACGATTCGGTCAGCGTCACCCTCTGCGAGCAGGCCCTGGTCAAGGCCAAGGTCAAGCCGAACATCATGGTCGACTGCAGCCACGCCAACTCCAACAAGGACGCCGCCCTGCAACCGCTGGTGATGGACAACGTGGCCAACCAGATCGTCGAGGGCAACACCTCCATCGTCGGCCTGATGGTGGAAAGCCACCTGGGCTTCGGCAACCAGCCGATCCCGGCGGACCTGTCGCAGCTGGAGTACGGCGTCTCGGTGACCGACGCCTGCATCGACTGGGCCATGACCGAGAAGAGCATTCTCGACATGCACCGCAAGCTCAAGGACGTGCTGCCGCGTCGCGATCGCGACTGACCGTCACGCACTCACGAAAACGCCGGGCTCAGCCCGGCGTTTTTCCTGGCGCGGCGGTTCAGGCCAGCGGCGTTACCTGGCCCCGACGTTCCAGGTAGTGCTCCACATAGGAGCAGGAGGGAATGACGCTGTAGCCCCGGCTCTCGGCGTAGTTCAGCGCGTGCTCGGTGAGCCGCGCCGCCAGGCCACGCCCGCGCAGGGCATCGGGGACGAAGGTGCGATAGAAATCCATGGTCTGCTTGCCCAGATCCATGTAGGCGAGGTAGGCGCGCTGGCCGTCGACGGACAGGTGGAATTGATGATTGGCCTCATCGTGTTCCACGCGCAGGGACTCGTTCATGACTACTCCTTGGCGGTTTGGCTCCGCCTTATCCATTGTTATCGATGATACCCGAAGACGAGAACCCACCCTTCCTGTGCGGGACTGAGCCACAGCGCGTCAGACCCCTGCGGAAGAGACGGGTTCTAACCAGCCGTCGCACCGTAAAAGCTGACTATATCAGGCGCCAACGTCCGAGCGCAGCCCTTGGCCCGCTTGACATCTCCCGTTCATCCTCTAACGTTTTGAAACGTTCGAGGCTTTCCGCCATCAAAGCTGTGGCTGATACCGGTCATGGGCGTTCTTGGCGCGCGCGATGAGTCTGGAAGAAGAAATTCCGCAAAAATTCCTCCTTCAACGGGTCCGCTCAGTTTACTTACGACCGGTAATGAGTAGTATGTAGCCGCAATTTTCCACCTGGAAAATTGACCTTAAAACAGGATGTCTACCTCAAGGGGTTTACGATGAACAACGCTCTGAAATTCGCCGCCCTGGCTCTGGCCGCTGCTCTGGCCACTGGTTGCAGCACCGCTAACAAGGAAAGCGAAGCTCGCCTGACCGCTACCGAAGACGCCGCTGCCCGTGCTCAGGCTCGTGCCGACGAAGCCTACCGTCACGCTGACGAGGCCCTGGCCGCCGCTCAGAAAGCTCAGCAGACCGCTGACGAAGCTAACGAGCGCGCCCTGCGTATGCTGGAAAAAGCCAGCCGCAAGTAAGCGCCTCGGCTGGAAAGGCGAGTGGCAACAGTCGCCTTTCCCGGAGCAAGCAAAAAGCCCGCCATGTCCATGGCGGGCTTTTTGTTTGCTCGGCGACGCCCCGCGGGACGCCGCCAGCCGTGGATCACAGGGTCTTGGCAGGCGCCTTGGCCACGGCTCCGGGAACGACACCGGCAGGCAGGTCGGCGATTTCCACCGGCAGGCCGTCCTGGCCCTGGACCACGTCACGCACGGTGCTCCAGTTCACCGCGCTGTTGGCCTGCAGCAGATCGTCACGCTTGATCAGCGCATTGACCACCGCGGCCTGGCGGTCGATGTCGGTCGGGTCGCCCTTCAGGTTGACCGGCTGGTGGGCTTCCAGGTAGAGCTTGCCCTGACTGACGCCGAACTTGTAAGGCTCGTCGATGATCCGTACCGGGGTGCCGATCGGCAACATGCCGACCAGTTCGGTGACATTGAAGTTGTACATGCGGAAGCAGCCGTGGCTGGTCTGGGTGCCGATGCCGAATTTCTTGTCCGAACCGTGAATCAGATAGCCCGGCATGGTCAGGCGGATCTTGTAGGGGCCCAGCGGGTTGTCCGGACCGGGCGGCACCACCTTGGGCAGCGGATCGCCTTCGCGGGCGTGCTCGGCACGGATGGACTCCGGCGGATACCAGGCCGGGTCCTTCACCTTGTCCACCACCTTGGCCACCCCGACCGGCGAGCCCCAGCCCTCACGGCCGATACCCAACGGATAGGTGAATACCGTGTGCCCGCCCTTGGGGTAGTAGTACAGGCGGTACTCGGCGATGTTGATGACGATGCCTTCACGCGGCCCCGGCGGCAGGATGAAGCGCGTCGGCAGCACGATCTCGGTGCCGGCGCCCGGCAGCCAGGCATCCACGCCCGGGTTGGCGGCGACCATCTCGTTGTAGCCCAGGTCGTATTTCTGGCCGAGGTCGGCGAAGGTGTCTTCGTAGGCGGCCTTGATGACCTGAACCTCACCGACCAGGTCTTCGCCGGGCGGCGGTAGCGGCAATTCCAATGCCTGCGCCGTACCCGCGCTCAACAGACCAAACAGCGAGAGGGAACCGACCAGGGTCGAAACGCGCGCGGGCATGGGATGAATCCTTGCAAGGAGCAGTGAGTTGACGGCGCGAATTGTACACGCCTCGCCCGGCGTCCGGCAGGGCCTCAAAAAGCCTGTAACGGATTCGGCAAGCCCCGTTTGGCACCCTGCAGACGCTCCAGGCAGGCCGGGCACAGCGTCTTGAGCGCGAGTGCGCGACGATCCAGCGGATGCAGGCGCGGCCGTGCCGGCAGCAGGGTGCCGCACAGGGTACGATCGGTGGGCGAGCCCAGCTCCAGCTGGCGGGCGACGATGTGGACCCGACCCTCGCGGCAGGCGAACAGGTCGAGCTGGGCATCGGGCTGGATCAGCTGATAGCCATGCATGGACCGGGAAAGGCGGGACATCGGGATACTCCAGGGCGGTTCCGCCGGGCGGTCGATCGGCCGGACCGGCGGGGCGCGCAACCTTAGCGGAAAGGCCCGCCGGGGAAAAGTCCGGCGTTCAGTCGCGCAGCACCCGCTGCAATTCCGGCCAGGCGTTGTCCAGCAGGCGCTGCTGGGCATTGGCCCGGGGGTGGATGCCATCCGGCTGCATGAAGGCCGGATCGCCGCCTACCCCGTCCAGCAGGAAGGGCACCAGGGCAACCCCTTCCGCCTTGGCCACGTCGACATAGACCTGGGCGAAGCCGTCGGTATAACGCGGCCCGTAGTTGGGGGGCAGCCGCATGCCCAGTAGCAGGACGCGGGCACCGCTCTGCCTGGCCTGTTGCACCAGGGCGGTGAGGTTGCGCTGGAACTGGGCCAGCGGCTGGCCCCGCAGGCCATCGTTGCCGCCCAGTTCGATCGCCACCACGTCCGGGCGGTGCTCGGCCAGCAGCGGCGGCAAGCGGGCCAGCCCCCCCGCGGTGGTATCGCCGCTGATGGAGGCGTTCACCACCCGGTAGTCGCTCTTTTGCGCCTGCAGGCGCTGCTCCAGCAGCCGTACCCAGCCCTGGCCTTCGGCCAGACCATAGCCGGCACTGATGCTGTCGCCCACCACCAGCAGGGTGCGCGCCATGGCCACCGGGGTCATGACCAGGCAGAGCAGCGCCAGCAGCCAGGCAACGCCTTGCCGCAAAGGCACGCTGGACTTCGCCCGGCTTTTCGACTCTAACTCGCCACAACCGCCCGTCTGCGGGCCCTTCGGATACGGCATTGGAAACCTCATGAGCGAAGTCATCTTGATGGCGCGAAACCTTAGCAAGGTCGTCACGGGCGCGGAAGGCGCCCTGCCGATCCTCCAGGCGCTGGATCTGGAGGTGCAAGCCGGCGACAGTTTGGCCATCGTCGGCAGCTCGGGTTCCGGCAAGTCCACCCTGCTCGGCCTGCTAGCCGGGCTGGATCTGCCCAGCGCCGGCGAGGTGCATCTCGCCGGACAGCGCCTGGATCGTCTCGACGAGGATGCCCGTGCCCGCCTGCGCGCGGAGCGGGTGGGCTTCGTCTTCCAGTCCTTCCAGTTGCTCGACAGTCTCACCGCCCTGGAAAACGTGATGCTGCCGTTGGAACTGGAAGGCGCACGGCAGGCCCGCGAGCAGGCGCTCGCGCTGCTGGAGCGGGTCGGCCTGGGTGAGCGGCTGCGCCACTACCCCCGGCAGCTCTCCGGCGGCGAGCAGCAGCGGGTGGCCCTGGCGCGGGCTTTCGCTCCCCAGCCGAGCATCCTCTTCGCTGACGAGCCCACCGGCAACCTGGACAGCCGCACCGGCAACCTCATCTGCGACCTGCTGTTCGAGCTCAACCGTGAGCGCGGCACCACGCTGGTCCTGGTGACCCACGACGAACGCCTGGCCGCCCGCTGCGCCCGGCAACTGCGCCTGGAAGGCGGTCGGCGGGTCGCGGCATGAGACAACCCGGTCTACCCTTGGCGCGGCTGTTCCTGCTGGCCTGGCGGCAAAGCCTGCGCGAGCTCCGCGCTGGCGAGATCCGCATGCTCTGCCTGGCGCTGGTGGTGGCCGTGGCCGCCAGCGTGGCCATCGGCTATTTCACCGCGCGCCTGGGCGCGGGCATGGAGACTCGCGCCAGCGAATTCCTCGCCGCCGACCTGGTGCTGCTGGGCAGCGAACCGGCACGTACCGAACAGGTGGAAGCCGGCGTGCGCCTGGGCCTGACGCACAGCCGTACGCTCAATTTCAGCACCATGGCTGCCGGTGCCGAAGCCTTGCAGCTGGCGAGCGTCAAGGCGGTCCAGGCCAACTTCCCCTTGCGCGGCGAGGTGCGCAGCGCCGCGGCGCCGAACGCCCCCGACCAGCCCGGCGGTGCCCCGGCGAGCGGTGAAGCCTGGGTGGAACCGCGGTTGCTGCTGGCGCTGGACGCCAAGATCGGTGACCGTCTCGACATCGGCCGCAAGCCCCTCACCATCACCCGGGTGCTCACCTACGAACCGGATCGCGCTGGCGACTTCTACAGCCTGACGCCACGGGTGCTGATCAATCTCGACGACGTGGCCGCCACCGGGGTCATCCAGCCCGGCAGCCGGGTGCGCTATCGCGAACTCTGGCGCGGCGAACCCCAGGCGCTGGCCGCCTATCGCCAGGCGCTCACCCCGGCCCTGGCCGCCAACCAGCGCTTCGAGGGCCCGGGCGATGGCAATCGCCAACTCGGCAACGCCCTGGAGCGCGCCCAGCGCTATCTCGGACTGGCCAGTCTGGTCGCGGTGCTGCTGGCCGGCGTGGCCGTGGCCCTGTCGGCCAACCGCTTCGCCGCGCGGCGCTTCGACGCCAGCGCCCTGCTGCGCTGCCTGGGCCTGACCCGGCGCGACGCCCTGCTGCTCTATGGCCTGCAATTGGCGCTGCTGGGCCTGGCGGCGAGCCTGCTCGGCGCCCTGCTCGGCTGGCTGGCGCAGCTGGTGCTGTTCGAGCTGCTGCACGGCCTCCTGCCGGCGCGATTGCCGCCCGCCGGGATCGGTCCGGCGCTGGCCGGCATGGGCACCGGGCTGGTCGCCCTGGTCGGTTTCGCCTTGCCGCCGCTGGCCGCCCTGGGTCGGGTCCCGCCGCTGCGGGTACTGCGCAGCGATCTGCAACCCGTCCCCCTGCGCACCTGGCTGGTCTATGGCTGTGCGCTGCTCGCCCTGGGGCTGATCATGTGGCGGCTGTCGCTGGATCTGCGCCTGACCCTGGCGCTGCTGGTGGGCGGCTTGGTCGCCGGGCTGCTGTTCGGCAGCCTGCTGTACCTGGCCCTGCGCGGCCTGCGGCGGATCATGCAGGGCGCCCCGCTGGCCTGGCGTCTCGGCCTCGGTCAGCTGCTCCGCCATCCCCTGGCGGCGGTGGGCCAGACCCTGGCCTTCGGCCTGATCCTGCTGGCCATGAGCCTGGTGGTGCTCCTGCGTGGCGAATTGCTCGAACGCTGGCAGGCGCAACTGCCGGCCGAGGCACCCAATCATTTCGCCCTCAATGTGCTGCCGGACGAACGCCAGGCGTTCGCCACAGCGGTAGCCGGGCTTTCGCCCCACGCCAGTCCGCTCTACCCCATCGTCCAGGGGCGCCTGGTGACGGTCAAAGGTCATCCGGCGCAGGAGGGGCTGGAGGACGATTCCCGCGGTGGTCGCGCGACCCGGCGCGATCTCAACCTGACCTGGTCGGCTGAATTGCCGGAGGGCAACCGCCTGGAAGCCGGCCAATGGTGGGAGGCCGTGCCGACGGGGGACCTACCCGGTGTCTCGCTGGAAAACGAGCTGGCCCGCAGCCTGGGGGTCGGCCTGGGCGACACCCTGGGCTTCGTCATCGGCGATCGCCAGATCGAGGCACGGGTCACCAGCCTGCGCCAGGTGGGCTGGGACAACTTCCAACCCAACTTCTTCGTCATCTTCGCTCCGGGCGCGCTGGAGGGCGTGCCGGTCACCTACCTGGGCAGCTTCTATCTGCCGCCCGGCCACGATCGCGAGTTGCTGCGCCTGGCCCGGCAATTCCCCGCGGTGACCCTGCTGCCCATCGACGCCCTGCTCGACCAGTTGCGCGGCATCCTGCGCCAGGTCAGCGTGGCGGTGGAGTTCGTGCTGCTGTTCGTGCTGGCCGCCGGCATCGCCGTGCTGCTGGCCGGCCTGCAGGCGACCCTCGACGAACGCATCCGCCAGGGCGCCCTGCTGCGCGCCCTGGGTGCCCGACGCGAGTTGCTGCAACGGGCGCGGCGCACCGAATTCATCCTGCTCGGTGGCGCCAGCGGCTTGCTCGCGGCGCTCGGTTGCGAGATCGTCAGCGCGCTGCTCTACCGGCTGGCCTTCGACCTGGACTGGCAACCCCATCCCTGGCTGCTGCTGTTGCCGGCGCTGGGCGCCCTGCTGGTCGGCGCGGCCGGCCTGCTGGGTACGCGGCGGGCCATCACCGCCAGTCCGTTACTGATCCTGAGAGAAAGCTGATCCATGAGTCGTTACCGTCCGCCGCGCACCGCCGGCACGCCCCTGATCACCGCCGCCGGCGAGGCCCGGCTGCGCGCCGAACTCCACGAGCTGTGGAACGTGCGCCGGCCCCAGGTCACCCAGGCGGTGAGCGAGGCGGCCGCCCTGGGCGATCGCTCGGAAAACGCCGAGTACATCTACGGCAAGAAGATGCTGCGCGAGATCGACAGCCGGGTACGCTTCCTGCGCAAGCGCCTGGAGAATCTCAAGGTGATCCGCGAGCGACCGGCCGATCCGGGCAAGGTCTATTTCGGCGCCTGGGTCACCCTGGAAGACGACGACGGCGCCGAGAAGCGTTATCGCATCGTCGGCCCCGACGAACTGGACCTCAAGCAGAACCTCATCAGCATCGACTCGCCCCTGGCGCGGGCGCTGGTCGGCAAGGCGCTGGACGCGGAGGTGCGCCTGCAGACGCCGGCCGGCGAACAGCGCTGGTACATCGTCGAGATCGCCTATCCCGACGGGTGACGGCTAGCGGCGGCGGGTGATCACGCCTTGCCGCGCCACCCGGGTCAGTTCCCGCACCAGGGGTTCGAGACCGGCCCGGCCGGGCGATTGCACCACGGCGAAGTCGAAGCTGTCGTCGCCGAAGGCGCGCAGCTGTTCGGCCCGGTCGGCGAAGCGGATCTGCAGGGTGCGGCTGTGCGGCCAGCGCCTGGGCCAGCCTTCGAGATAGCGCAGCAGCGTGGGCTGGTCGGGACCGCCGAGGAGGATGGCGGGATGACTGGCGAGTTTGCCCTGGGTCAGGGGAGTCAGGCGTAGCGGGAGCGGTAGCATGGACGAAATTCCGCCTCGTAGATCCAGCTGGGCGGTAGTACGAGGCCTGTTCCGTCCAGCGCTTTAGCGGTATTTGGGAGCGCCCCGCAAGTTGCTGTTTAAATCGGCGCGGGATCATCCTAGGGAGGGCCCTGCTGCCCTGTCAAGCGGGCTTCAACCGTCCTCATGCCTGGCATCCTGGGCGCCCGTCGCCGCCACGGCTGGCGCCTCCAGGCGCGCCCGCTCGCGACTGAAGGCCACCCGGTACTTGTTGACGCTGGCCACGTAGTTGACCACGCCGATGCCCACCTCCTCGGCGGCGATGCGCTCGACCTGGAAGAACCAGCGGTCGCCGTCCAGTCCCTGCCTGCGCGCCTTGGCCCGCAACGCCTGGACGCGTTCCGGACCCAGGTTGTAGGCCGCCAGGGTGAAGGCGCGGCGTTCCCGCTCGGTCAGCCGCGGACTGGAGAAGAACTCTCGCCGCAGCCGCGCCAGATAGCGAGTGGCGGCCTTGACGTTGTCGTCGGCGGAATGCAGGTTGCGCACCCCGACGCTGCGCGCCGCCCGCGGCGTGATCTGCAGCAGCCCCGCCGCGCGTCCGGCGCCGCGGGCATGGGGATCGAGACCGGATTCCTTGTAGGCCATGGCGGCCAGGGTCAGCCAATCGAAGTCATAGGCCTTGGCGTAGCGTTGCAGCAGTGGCCGGACCTGGGCCAGGCGCTTGCGATCCTGGGCCTGCAGCGGATCACGCACCTGGTAGCGCCGTGCATAGGCCTGCCGGAAGGCCTGGTCGTCGTCGCGCGCCTGGGGTTGCCGGGCGAAGGCCCGTACCCGAGCGGCGAGTTGCTGCGCCGGGGCGCGCAGATACCAAAGCTGCGCCTGGTCATGGGCCACCACCAGCCGGTCGGCCACCCGCAGCCGTGGCAGTACCCGCACCCAGCGATGGGCCAGGCCGGCTTCGACCACGCTGAGCGGGTAGATGCCGGCCTGGGTCAGCTCCAGCACGTCTTCCACCGCCAGGGTCGGATCGGCCCACTCGATCTGCACCGGTTTCAGCTTGCGCCTTGCCAACTGGGTATTGAGCCGCGCCAAGGCAGGACCGGCCTCGCTGCCCTGGGGCAGGACCACTCGACGCCCCGCCAACTGCTCCAGATGCCGCGGCAGGCGCTGACCACGACCGCCGACCACCACCAGATTGGCGGGCGCCGCCACCGGCGCGGCAAGCAGGGCCGAATGCGGTGGCGGCAGCAGCGTCTCCCCGGGTGCCACCAGATCGCCCTCGCCACGTTGCAGCGCCGGCAGCAGATCGTCCTTGGCCTTGGGCACGAACACCAGGCGTAGCGGCCGGCCACCGGGCTGGTGCTGGAGATAACGGGCGAAGGCTTGCAGCCGCCGATACTCGATACCCAGCGCCTGACCGTTCCATTCACCGGAGCTGTGGCGGCTCTGGTTGACCAGCACGCGCAATTCCCCAGCCCGCTCGATGGCGGCCAGGTCGCGCGCCGCGACGTGACGCGGGGCTTCGGGGGGCAAGGCACCCAGACGGGCATGAGCGGAACAGGCGAGCAGGCAGCCGAGCACGACCAGGGTGAATCGAAACGGCATCCAGGACTCCTGACCTGGCCGGGACAGCGCCGATAGCACCCGGACTACGGATAGAATGAGGAAATAGAGTTCGTAGAAGGTCCGCACCATGCAATTGATCGACATCGGCGTCAACCTCACCCACCCCAGCCTGCTCAAGGAGGTGGACGCGGTGATCGAGCGGGCCCAGGCCGCCGGTGTGATGCAACTGGTGCTGACCGGCACCACCCTGGAGGACAGCGAGAACGCCCTGAATCTCTGCCTGCGCCTGGATGCGGGTGAGGCCCTGTTCAGCACTGCCGGGGTCCACCCGCACGAGGCCTCCACCTGGAATGCCGCTGCTGCCAAGACCTTGCGCGATCTGGCCAGCCAGCCCAAGGTGCGCGCCCTGGGCGAGTGCGGCCTGGACTTCAATCGCGACTTCACGCCCCGTCCGCAGCAGGAACGCTGCTTCGAGGAACAACTGGCGCTGGCCGCCGAATTGCGCCGCCCGGTGTTCCTGCATGAGCGCGACGCCAGCGAGCGGATGCTGGCGATCCTGCGCGACTACCGCGACCACCTGCCGGCGGCCGTCGTGCACTGCTTCACCGGCGAGCGCAAGGCGCTCTACGGCTACCTGGATCTCGACCTGCACCTGGGCATCACCGGCTGGATCTGCGACGAACGCCGCGGCCTGCACCTGCACGAGCTGGTCAACCAGATCCCGGTCGGCCGGCTGATGCTGGAGACCGACGCACCCTACCTGCTGCCGCGCACCCTCAGACCCAAGCCGCGCCACGGCCACAACGAGCCGGCCTTCCTGCCGGAGATCCTGCGCACCGTGGCGCGTCTACGCAACGAGACGCCCGCGCAGACCGCCCTGCACACCACCGCCACCGCCCGCGCCTTCTTCGGGCTGCCGGAGATCGCGGTGCCAGAGCGGATCGAGGAATTCGACTGAGACGCGAGTGCCGTTTCGCTAAAGTCAGACCCGTGCAAGCCGTTAACCTCAGGGCTTATTCCACGGCGTCACCCTCCTCCTGGCAGGGCGTTGACGCCAGTCAAGATCCGGGTCGCGCCAGCCTGCCAGGCTGTGCGGCCCCGCCGACTGGATGCCCCCTATGTTCGCCTGGCTGCGCGATGTTTCCCTCAAGTACAAGTTCTGGGCGGTCAATGCCGTCGCCTTCGTCACCAGCCTGTTGCTGGTGCTGTTCGCCATGCAGCTGGAGGTGTCCGGCCGCGCCGAGCAGCTCAAGGCGGTCAAGGCCGCGGTGGGCGAGGCGGCTGCCACGCTGAACGCCCCTACCTTTGGCGACATCTTCATCGCCCGGGCGCCGGAGTACGCCCTCGCCGTCGGCGTGCTGATGCTGGTGCTGTTGGTGGCCTCGCAGCTGCTGATCCGTTTCATCCTCGGCAATCTGCAACGCCTCAAGGACACCATGCTGCGGGTGGAGCGCGACGGTGATCTCACCGCCAGGGTCGAGGTGCGCGGACGCGACGAAGTCGGCCAGATGACCCAGGCCTTCAACGCCATGCAGGACAGCTATACCCGTGTCGTCGGCACCGTCGCCGCCAGCGCCGCCCGTCTGGACGAAGGCGCCGGGCGCCTGGTCAGCGGGATGCAGGGCGTGCATGGCGGCATGCAGGATCAGCAGCAGGAGACCGATCAGGCCGCCACCGCGATCAACGAGATGAGCGCTACCGTGCAGCAGATCGCCGAGCACGCCGCCGGTACCCGCGACCAATCCCAGGAAGCCGATCGCCTGGCCAACGCCGGCCAGCAGGCGGTGGAGCGCGTCAGCCATTCCATCGCCGGCCTTTCCCAGGGTGTGCAGCAGACCGCGGTGATGATCCAGGAGCTGGCCGAGAACAGCGAGCGCATCACCAGCGTGGTCAATGTCATCCACGGCATCGCCGAGCAGACCAATCTGCTGGCCCTCAACGCCGCCATCGAAGCGGCCCGCGCCGGTGAAGCCGGTCGTGGCTTCGCCGTGGTGGCCGATGAAGTGCGCAACCTGGCCAAGCGCGTCCAGGGCTCCACCGACGAGATCACCCGCATGGTCGACGGCCTCCAGGCCGGTACCCGCGACGCCGTGGAATTCATGCGCGACAGCTCGCTCAAGGCCGACGACTGCGTGGTCCAGGCCGGCGCCGCCGGTCAGGCCCTGGCTGACATCACCGCCGCCGTGACGCTGATGCGCGACAGCAATACCCAGATCGCCGTTGCCGCGGAACAGCAAGCCCAGGTGGCGGAAGAGATGAGCAGGTCGGTTGTAGGCATCCGCGACGTCACGGAAAGGACCATGCTGCTCACGCAGGAGTCGGCCGGCACCGGCACCGAACTGGCCGGTCTTGCAGGAACCCTGAACCAGGCGATCCGCCAGTTGCGCCTATAGCCTCCATAGCGAGAGCGCATTCGCGCGGTTGCCCGACAGGCGGCAAGATGCCCGCACGTTTTCGGAGACCCGTCATGCGCTCGGTCACTACCTTCACGTCCGCCGTCCTGCTGTTCCTCGGCCTGGGTTGCGTCGCCCAGGCCCTGGGCAGTGCCCATCCGCAACCGCTGATCCTGGCCGCCCTGGTCTGCCTGGTGGCCTTCGCGTTGCAGGACCCGGAAAGCCTGCCCGCAGGCGCCTCCCTGCGCGCCTAGCCGACTATCCCCGGCCGCTGCGCAGCCGTCTGTTCAACCGCTTCAGCGCCCGCTCGAGCGCCGCCAGATCCTGCGGCCGCCCGGCGTAACGCTGTGCCTGGAAGGCTTCGGCGAAGGTCGCGATCTCGGCCGCTGCGGCCGGCAGCGCCAGCATCGCCCGCCGGGCGAACACCCCGGCCGCCTCGCCGTCCTGGCGCACCACCCCCTGGCGAACCAGCAGCCGCTCGAAGCGCCCGAAGCGCGCCAGCAGCGGGTCCCGGTTGCGTTGCCAGGGTCGCAGCACCAGCAGCGCCATGATTCCGAGCACCGCCAGGACCAGCACGGCCAGCACCAGGCCCAGCCGCTGCAGACCGCCTTCGCCCAGCAGGCGCTTGAACAGCTCGCCCTGGGCCTCTCCTTCATAGTTGAGTACCCAGCGCTGCCAGCCGTAGTTGATCCGATCCCAGCCCTGACGCACGCTGTTCAGCCAGGCCAGGTTGCGATAGCGATTGGCCGCGAAGGGATTGTCGGCGAGGAATTCGTTGGCCGCGCCCTGGGCCGCCAGGGCTTCCTGCAGACCTCGCTCGATTCGCTCGGGCGCCACCTGGGCGGTGGGATCGACGCTGATCCAGCCCCGCCCCGGCAGCCAGTACTCCACCCAGGCATGGGCATCGAACTGCTGCACCAGCAGGTAGCCACCCGCCGCGTTGAACTCGCCGCCCTGGTAACCCGCCACCACCCGCGCCGGAATGCCCGCGACCCGCAGCGCGAAGGTCATGGCGCCGGCATAGTGGGCGCAGAAACCGCGGCGGTTGTCGAAGAGGAAGGCGTCGATGGCGTCGACGCTCGCGGTGGGCGGCTGCAGGGTGTAGACGAAAGGCTGCTGGCGGAAAAGTGCCAGGATCGCCTGGGCCAGAGCCGCGGGCTGCGAATCGCGCGCCTTGAGCTCGGCCACCCAGGCGCGGGTGCGGGGCTCGCCGCCAGCGGGCAGTTGCAGCGCCCGGCGCTGGCTGGAGGCGGACAGCCGCTCCGGCTCACGGGCCGCCTGGGACCAGCTGGACACCCGGTAGAGCAGTGCCTGGTCCACCGGCCGCCGGCGTTGCAGATGGAAGTCGCTGGCGAGACGCACGTCCCGCTGATCGCTGCGCGCCACGTCCAGGCCGTAGAGCCAGGGTCGTCCACTCGGCTCCATGATGATCTGGTAGTCCTGCCGGGGGCCACTGGGCGTCCAGCTCGGCTCCGGGCTCCACGCCGTATCGGGATCGACCGACCAGCGGGTACCGTCGAAGCGTTCATAGGTGGTGGCCCGCCAATAGAGGTCGCGCTGGGCGGGACGCTCACCGTCGAAACTGACCCTGAACACCCGCTCGGCGGATTGCGAGAGTTGGGCGATCTCGCCGGGCGCCATGCTGTCGCCGAGTCCGGTGCGCGCCTGGTCGCCCGGCTGGGGTAGCGACCACAGCGGGCCGAGCCGGGGAAACACCAGGAACAGCAGCACCATCAGCGGTACCGCCTGCAGCAGGAGGCGGATGGCCACTCCCAGGGTCGCCAGCGGACGCGCGGCCAGGGCGCTCTGCTGCAGCCCGATCAGCGCCGCGACCAGGGCGGTCACCGGCAGCAGGCTGTAGAGCGCGGCGAGCAGGCCATCTTCGAACAGATAGGCGATCACCACCGCGAAGAAACCCAGGTAGATCACCACCAGGGCATCGCGGCGACTGTGCATCTCGATCAGCTTGAGGGCGAAGGTCACCAGCAGTAGCACGGCCCCGGCATCCAGGCCGATGAAGGAACCGCGCGACAGCCAGATGCCGGCCATGGTCAGCAGCAGCAGGCCACCTTTCTCGATCCGCGTGGGCGCCCGTACCCGCATGCGGAACAGCAATACCCGCCAACCCGCGCAGAACCCCCAGAGCAGTCCCACCCAGGGCGGCAGGTGGGTCAGGTGCGGCAGGATCACCAGCGCCTGGGCCACCAGCAGCCAGATCAGGGCGATGCGGGGAATCGCCTGGGGCGCCGGAGTGCTCATGCGGGACGGCCGAACAGGGCCAGCGCCTGGAGCGCCGCCTCGCGATGGCTGTCACCCGTCGCCGGACTCAGCTCCACGCCGGGCAGGCGCAGGCCGAAGCGCAGCTGGCGACCGCTGCAATCCAGCACCGCCTGGCACAGCCAGGACAGCCGGGTTTCGGTATCGCCGTCGAGCACGCTGAAATCCAGCCAGAGTTCGGCGCCCACCAGGCTGCTGAAATCCTTCACCAGCAGGCCCTGTCCACGGGAGTAGGCCTTCCAGTCCAGGCGGCGACGCGAATCGCCCGGCTGATAGGCCCGCAAGCCCTGGAAGTCGTCCGCGCCCTGCCCGGCACTGCGCTGGCCTTCCTCGCCGCCCGCATCCAGCCCGCTGCGCGGCAGCGGCGCATGCGCCAAGGGCGGCGGATAGACCAGACCGCGTACGTCCAGATCCAGCCAGCTCCAGGCGACGAACAGACCTAGCGGAAAGCGGCTCTCCACCCGCAGGCGCCCGGGTCGCAGCCAGCCGCGAATCACGGCGGGATGGAATAGCTGCAGGGCGACGTCCTCACCCGCGGGTACGTCGCTGAGCACCAGCGGCTGATCGCGCCAGCCCAGGCCAATGGCCTGGTGCGCCCGCCCGGCGCTTTCCAGACGCACCCGGAAGCCTGCCGCCTCCCCGGCGAACACCGGACTGGCACCGCCACCGGCGAGGTGCAGGCCGGCCAGGTTGCGATAGGTGTGCAGCATGGTCACCAGGCCGAGGGAGAACAGCAGGAACGTCAGGCCATAGGCCAGGCTGTTCTGGTAGTTGATGCCGGCCAGCAGCATCAGCGCCAAGGCCAGCCCGAAGGCCGCGCCCTGGCGGGTGGGCAGGATGAAGATGCGCCGTTGATCGAGGGTGATGCGCGCGGCCGGCGGAATCCGCCGGGCCAGCCATCCCTCTCGATAGCGCTGCCAGGCGCTACCGCTCACAGCGCCGGAACTTCGCGCAGCAACCACTGCACCAGGGCCCCGCCCCCGTGCCCGGCGGGATCGGCGATGTCGCGCAGGCGATGTCCGGCCACCGCCGGCAGCACCGTCTGGACGTCTTCGGGCAAGACGTGGTCGCGACCCGCCAGCAATGCCCAGGCCCGCGCCGCCGCCAGCAACGCCAGACTCCCACGGGGCGACAGGCCCAGGGCGAAGGAGGCCTGGGTGCGGGTCGCCTCCACCAGGCGCAGTACGTAGTCCACCACCGCCTCGCTGGCATGGATGCGCGGCACCTCGGCCTGGATCAGTCGCAGTTGGGCATGATCCAGCAGCGGCTCCAGGCGCGGCAGCTGCTCGCGCCCGGAACCGCCAAGCAGCAGCGCGCGCTCGGCGGCGCGTCCGGGATAGCCGAGCGACAGGCGCATCAGGAAGCGATCGAGCTGGGATTCCGGCAGGGCGAAGGTACCGCCCTGGGAGACCGGGTTCTGGGTGGCGATGACGAAGAAGGGTTCCGGCAACGGCCGGGTGGCACCCTCGATGGTCACCTGGCCCTCTTCCATGGCTTCCAGCAGCGCGCTCTGGCTCTTGGGCGTGGCGCGATTGATCTCGTCGGCCAGCAACAGTTCGGCGAACACCGGCCCCGGATGGAAGACGAACTGGCCCGTATCGCGATCGAACACCGAGGTGCCGAGGATATCGCCGGGCAGCAGGTCCGAGGTGAACTGGATGCGCTGGAAGGACAGCCCCAACACCTTGGCCAGGGCGTGGCTGAGGGTGGTCTTGCCCATGCCGGGCAGGTCCTCGATCAGCAGGTGCCCCCGTGCCAGCAGGCAGGCCAATGCCAGCCTGACCTGGGTTTCCTTGCCCAACAAAACGCCGTCTACCGCCTTGAGACAGGCGTTCAACCTATCGTGCATGCCCTGAGGTCTCTCGCCCTGTGCCGACGCGAGAAGGCGTCGACCTGCAGAACGAGAATAGCAGCACCTTTTGCCGACGGCCGTGTTCGCGAACTTAAGCGCTTATTTCAGGCTGGCGAGGATGTCTTCCACGGCGCGGGCCGGATCGGCGGCGCGGGCGATGGGACGGCCGATCACCAGGTAGTCCGAACCGGCATCCAGGGCCTCGCGCGGCGTGAGGATGCGCCGCTGGTCGTCCAGCGCGCTGCCGGCCGGGCGGATGCCGGGAGTGACCAGCTGCAACGCCGGTTGCGCGGCCTTGAGCGCCGGCGCCTCCTGGGCCGAGCAGACCAGGCCGTCCATTCCGGCGCGGGCGGCCAGACCGGCCAGGCGCAGCACCTGTTCCTGGGGGTCCAGGTCCAGGCCGATATCGGCCAGATCCTCGCGCTCCATGCTGGTCAGCACGGTGACACCGATCAGCAGCGGCTTGGGTCCGCTGAAGGCCTCCAGGGTCTCGCGGCAGGCGGTCATCATGCGCAGCCCACCCGAGCAGTGGACGTTGACCATCCAGACGCCCATTTCCGCCGCCGCCTTCACCGCCATGGCGGTGGTGTTGGGGATGTCGTGGAATTTCAGATCGAGAAACACCTCGAAGCCGCGCGTGCGCAGGGCCTCCACCACACCGGCGGCGCTGGCGGTGAACAGCTCCTTGCCGACCTTGACCCGGCAGGTGGCGGGGTCGAGGCGGTCGGCCAGCGCCAGGGCGGCGGACGACGAAGGGAAATCCAGGGCGACGATGATGGGAGACGGACAGGCGGACATGGGAGCTCTCGGCAAAACGGCAAAGGCCGGCATTTTCGCAGAAAACCGCCGCCTGGGCACTCGGCGGCTGGCCACCAGGACCTCAATCCGGCTTCAGCAGACGTTCACGCAGCCAGTTGCCGGCCGGTCCCAGCGGGCGCCGCCGCGACCAGACCACATCCACCGCCACGCGCTGGGGCCAGCCCGGAAGGGCCAGTTCCACCAGGCGACCCTGGCCGAAGGTCGCCACCAGCCAGAGCGGCAGTTCGGCCCAGCCGAAACCCTGCACGGCCATGTCCAACAGCAACAGGTAGTCCGGTGCCGACCAGCAACGACCCAGGGTATCCGGCAGTTGGCAGACCTGCCGCGACGCCTCGGTCACGGTACTCAGGCGCAGTAGCCGATACGGCGCGAGGTCAGCCGGGGTGACCGTCGGCGCCGCCGCCAACGGATGATCGACGGCGACGTACAGCCCGAAGGTCACCAGGCCATCCAGGGTGGCCGCTTCGATGTCCGCCGGATAAGGTGGCTGAGCCGCCAGCAGGCCCAGGTCGGCCCGCTCCTTTACCAGGCTGAGCACATCGGCGTCCTCGGCGATCAGGCATTCGAATTCCAGATCGGGATAGCGCTGGTCGAGCTCGACCAGCAACGCCTCGTAGCGACTGGGCTGGTAGGTATCGGAGATCACCAGCGTCAGGCGTGGCTCCACGCCAGCGGCCAGTTGGGTGGCGCGGTTGGCCAGGCGATCGTGGGCCGAGAGCACGGCCCGCGCCTGGTCCAGCAATTGCCGGCCGGCCTCCGTGAGCACGGGATAGCGACCCTGGCGGTCGAACAGGATCACGCCCAGCTCATCCTCGAGGCGGGCGATGCTCTCGCTGATGCTGGACTGGCGCTTGCCCAACGCCCGTGCCGCCGCGCTGAAGGAACCCGCCATGGCCGCCTCGACGAAGGCCTCAAGCGCCTCGGCATTGGGGTACATATCGGCCCAGCCTATGGAATCCATTTTGATGTCTCCAGCTTAACCGATGAGACTGAGGGCCTGTCCAGCACGGAGACGCCCTCATGTCCACCTCACTCACCCAGCGCCCCGCCAGTGCCCGCGTGCTACATGCCCTACTGTTCGAAGGCATCGCCGTACTGATCGCCACGCCGAGCCTGGCTTGGCTGATGGATCGCTCTCTCGCGCACATGGGTGTATTGACCGCGGCCTTCTCCGCCATCGCCATGCTCTGGAACCTGGTGTTCAACCTGGGCTTCGATAGATTGCAACAACGCCTGGGCTTCAGCCGCGGGCTGGGTGTGCGCCTGCTGCATGCGCTGGGCTTCGAAGGCGGCCTGATCGTGCTGCTGGTTCCCCTGGCCGCCTGGTGGCTGTCCATCGGCCTGTGGCAGGCGCTGTTGCTGGACCTGGGCCTGATCCTCTTCTTCCTGCCCTATACCCTGGTGTTCAACTGGCTCTACGACCTGGGTTACACCGCCTGGGCCAAGCGCACGAATACGGCGTGCCGAGCGCACTGATGAGCGCTCCCGTGGTCGAAGTAACATAGCCACTCAAGGAGAAGACAGATGCCCTGGTACGCCTGGTTGATCCTGCTGGTCGCCATCGGCTCCGTGGTCGGCGGCCTGCTCATGCTCAAGGACACCGCGCGCAAGGTGCCCCTGACCGACGAACAGAAAGCCAAGATCCGACAGCGCAACGCCGAGATGGACGCCAAGGAGGCTCAGGACCGCTGATCGCTCGCCCTCGCCCCCGGAACGAGGCCCTGCGGCACACCGGCGCCGCAGGGCCGTCGTCTCAGGATTCCAGCGGTGCCTTGGTATTGACGTAGTCCGGTACCTTGGCCAATGGCAGGCTGCGCACCTGCTCGCGGGTCGGTCCCTGACGCTTGGGTAGCGGTTCCAGGCGTTGCGGCTGACCGCTTTCCAGGGCGCGCTCGATGGCCGCCAGTACGCGTACGTCACGCCAGCCCTCCTCCCCGTCTATTTCCGGCTGACGATCCTGCAGGATGCAATCGGAGAAATAGGCCGTCTCGCCGCCGAAGTGATCCACCACCGGCGCCTTAAATTCCTCGGTCTCCCCGTCCACGGTCAGGCGATAGCCGATGGCGACGCCTTCACCGAAGCCAAAGCACGGCGAGGCCTCGATCTCGCCCTTGCGACCGATCAGCTGGAAACGCTCGGTGTTGGGGCCGCTGAAACTGACGGTAAAGCTCGCCAGCCGCTCTTCGGGAAAGCGCAGGGTCACGGTCACGGCATCCCAGGTCGTGACGTCGCGCCCGGGTGTCCGTACCCCCACGGCACTGACTTTGATCGGCTCGTCCGCGAAGAGGGCTCGCACGGCATTGAGCGGATAGGGCCCCATGTCGGTGACAGGGCCGGCCCAGAAGCCACTCTGGGCGCGGTGGTTGGCCGTGTCGACCGGCTGGGTGAAGGTCGAGGTGAACAGGCGCGGATCGCCGATCTCGCCATTGCGTACCCGCTCGATCATCTCCACCGTGGCCGGCTCGCAGTGCAGCCGGTAGGCGATCATCAGCTTGGCGCCGGAGCGCGCGGCCGCGGCGTTGATCGCCTGGCATTCTGCTTCGCTGATGGCCATGGGCTTTTCCAGCAGGACATGGATACCGGCCTCCAGCGCGGGCACCGCGAATTCCAGATGGCGGAAGTTCGGCGTGGCCAGGTAGATGGCATCGATCTCGCCCGAGGTGAGCAAGCCAGGGAATTCTTCGTAGCTATAGCTCTTGAGGCGGTACTTGGCGGCCAGATCCCGCGCCTTGACGGGATCGCCGGTGACCAGGGCGGTCATCTCGGAATTGCTGGTCTGGCCTACCCCGGGCATGAAGGCACCCTGGGAAATCCACCCCCCACCTACCACCGCATATCGAATCTTGCCTGTCGCACTGGGCATGGAACGCTCCCGAAGCCAGGCGGACGACATGCCCGCCACCTGAACTGTCGGCAAGCGCGGGGCCGGTGAAGTTCCGATACCGGTTTCAGCAGCCTGTGGCTCAGCGCCGGAAGCGCAACTCCAGCTCCGCGCCCTCGAAGTCGTCGCTGCGATCCCGGCTGATCACCCGGCCACCCAGTTGGAACCGCCCCGGTTCGGCGTCACGACGAAACAGCTGGGGCAACAGATTCGCTTCGCCCACCGTCTGCTCCGCGTGAGCTTGAGCGGTGCGCCGGGTTCCCAGCGCCCTGGCCGGATCGCCCTCGCTGGGCACGCTCAGGTCAAGCGGACGCTGGACCGCCGGGGCGGTCTTGGCAGGCGTGACCTTCTTGAGCTGGGTGTTCTTCGCCAGCTCCTTTTTCTTCGGCGGCGGTTCCGGCAGCACGAAGGCCTTGGCGGGCAAGGGCTCCAGACGCAAGGCCCGGAGCTCGGCCGCGCTGGTCGCGCCGTCGCTGGACCGGGGCGGCGCCTCGGTGACCGGAGGCGACTTCATCGCCGGTGCCTTGGCCGCCGGTGGCGGTGAATCGCCGTCGCAGCCGGCCAGGAACA
The DNA here is from genome assembly GCA_036946245.1 of Pseudomonas oryzihabitans. Lineage (GTDB taxonomy): Bacteria > Pseudomonadota > Gammaproteobacteria > Pseudomonadales > Pseudomonadaceae > Chryseomonas > Chryseomonas oryzihabitans_G. The sequence goes on along the minus strand of JAQIJM010000001.1, from coordinate 2,230,420 downwards.
GGATCGCCGTCGTCGCCATCGCAGCCAGGTATCCACGCATAGGGTCCACCGCCCAGCAAAGGCCGTCGCTCGCCCGATCGACGAGCACGGCAGAGGATCAGTCCCTACAACCGACCCGGCGGCCTGCGGCGGGTTCCGGGGGCGCCGCTAGGCGGCCAGGGTTTCCTGGCAGAGCTGGCGAGCGAGCAAGCCCAGCGTCATCAACGCGCGCTGGGCATCGCGCCCCCAGGGCAGACCACAGTTGAGACGAATGCAGTGGTTGAACTGATCGGTGTTGCTGAAGATCATCCCCGGTGCGATGCTCACGCCCTGGTCGAGGGCACGCTGGTGCAACAGCCGGGTGTCCACCCGTACCGGTAAACTGACCCAGAGGACGAAGCCGCCACCGGGACGACTCATCTGGGTCCCCTCCGGGAAATGTTCCTGGATCGCCAATTGGAAAGCCGTCATGTTGCGGCGGTATTCCTGGCGGATGGCCCGCAGGTGGCGGTCGTAGCCGCCGTTCTCCAGATAGGCGGACACCCCCATCTGGGTCACGCTGCAAGCCGAGTGGGTGGTGAAGGTTTGCAACCGGCAGATGTCGTTCTGGTAGGGCCCGGCTACCACCCAGCCGATGCGTACCCCGGGCGACAGGGTCTTGGAAAAGCTCGAGCAGTAGATGACGCGCCCCTGCTTGTCGAGCGCCTTGAGCGCCTTGGAGCCGCTTTCGTAGGTCAGCTCGCCATAGATGTCGTCTTCGATGATGGCGATGTTGCGCTCGGTCGCCAGCTTGAGCAACTGCTTCTGTCGCGCCTCCGGCATGCTGCTGCCCATGGGATTGCTCAGGCGGGCCGTCACCACCAGCGCCTTGACCGGCCACTGGCTGGCCGCCAGCTGCAAGGCTTCGACGCTGAGGCCGGTCTCGGGATCGCAGGGTATCTCGATCACCTTGAGCCCGAGCACCTCGGCCAGCTGCAGCAGACCGTAGTAAGACGGCGACTCGGTGGCGATCAGGTCGCCCGGCTTGGTCAACACCCGCAGCGACATCTGCAGGGCATCCACGCAGCCATGGGTGATGACCACTTCCTCGGGTCCCACCACCACCCCGGCATCGCGCAGGCGGATCGCCACCTGCCGCCGCAGGGGCTCGAAGCCGGGACTGTGCAGGTAGGAGAAGGCTGCGCGGGCCTGGAAGCGGGTAACCTTGGACAGCTGCTGGTGCAGGGCGCGCAGCGGCAGGTAATCGGTCTGGGGCACGGCCATACCCAGGGGCACCACGCCTTCACGACGGGACTCGGCCAGCACCTGGCTGATGATGCCGGCACGGGTCACCAGGCTGGGGCGCTCCACCGTGGCGATGTCTGGCGTCGGTGCGGTCAGCGCCGGGGTCTGGTGCACATAGAAGCCGGATTGCGGCCGGGCGCGGATCAGCCCCTGGTCCTCCAGGGTCGCATAGGCCTGCAGGACGCTGGCATGGCTCACGCCCAGTTGCTGACTCAGCTTGCGCACCGAAGGCACTCGCTCGCCGGGCTTGTAGACACCCTTGCGGATGTCGTTCGCCAATTGCTGGGCGATACGCTGATAGAGCAACAGGTTGGTCATGGGCGTCTTCCTGGACGAGGCGAAACAGTAGCAGACTACTCTTGAAGTGAACCGGTACAGATGGGCTTGACCTTAGCGCGTCCGTTCCCGCGCGGGCAATGTCCAAAAACGACAAAGAGTCGGCGACCCGAACCTTGACACCAGCTGCCCTGCTCCACCGTTCATGGCGCCCATGAAAAAGCCCGCTGGGTGGCGGGCTTCTTGCGCAGACCAGGGAGCCTTAGATAGCCTTTTCCAGCTCCGGCACCAGCTCGAAGAGATCACCCACCAGGCCATAGTCGGCCACCTGGAAGATCGGTGCCTCTTCGTCCTTGTTGATGGCGACGATCACCTTGGAGTCCTTCATCCCCGCCAGATGCTGGATGGCACCGGAGATACCCACGGCGATGTACAGCTGCGGGGCTACGATCTTGCCGGTCTGGCCGACCTGCATGTCGTTGGGCACGAAGCCGGCGTCCACCGCGGCGCGCGAGGCACCCACGGCGGCGCCCAGCTTGTCGGCCAGGGCGTAGAGGATCTTGAAGTTGTCACCGTTCTGCAGACCGCGACCACCGGAGACCACCACCTTGGCGGCGCCCAGTTCGGGACGATCGGACTTGGCCAGCTCTTCGCCGACGAAGCTGGAGATCCCGGCATCCTTGACCGCGCTCACGGCCTCGATGGCGGCGGAACCGCCCTCGGCGGCGACCGGATCGAAACCGGTGGCGCGCACGGTGATCACCTTGATCGGGGCGGTGGAACGCACGGTGGCGATGGCGTTACCGGCATAGATGGGCCGCTTGAAGGTGTCGGCGGATTCGACGGCGATGATCTCGGAGATCTGGTCGACGTCCAGCAGCGCGGCGACGCGCGGCAGGAAGTTCTTGCCGTTGGTGCTGGCGGCGGCCAGCACATGGCTGTAGTTGCCGGCCAGCTCGACCACCAGCGGCGCGACGTTTTCCGGCAGCTGATGGGCATAGGCGGCGTTGTCGGCCAGCAGCACCTTGCTGACGCCGGCGACCTTGGCGGTGGCGTCGGCGACCGGCTGGGCATTCTGGCCGGCGACCAGCACGTGGATGTCGCCACCGATGGCCTGGGCCGCGGCGACGGTGTTCAGGGTAGCGCCGAAGAGATTGGCGTTGTCGTGGTCGGCAATGACGAGAATGGCCATCAAATCACCTTCGCTTCGTTCTTGAGTTTTTCGACCAGTTCGGCCACGGACTTGACCTTGATGCCCGCCTGACGGCCGGCCGGGGCTTCCACCTTGACCACCTCGTAGGAGGCTTTCACCGCCACGCCCAGAGCGTCGGGGGTCAGGGTTTCCAGCGGCTTCTTCTTGGCCTTCATGATGTTGGGTAGCGAGGCGTAGCGCGGCTCGTTGAGACGCAGGTCGGTGGTCACCACCGCCGGCAGTTTGAGCGCCACGGTCTGCAGACCGCCATCGATCTCGCGAGTCACGTTGAGGCCGTCACCGGCCTGCTCCACCTTGGAGGCGAAGGTGCCCTGGGCGAAGCCGGTCAGGGCCGCCAGCATCTGGCCGGTCTGGTTGTTGTCGCTATCGATGGCCTGCTTGCCGAGGATCACCAATTGGGGCTGCTCCTTGTCCACCACGGCCTTGAGCAGCTTGGCGGTGGTCAGCGACGACAGCTCGGCGCTGCCGGTGTCGATCAGCACGGCGCGATCGGCGCCCAGGGCCAGGGCAGTACGCAATTGCTCCTGCGCCTGGGCGGGACCGGCGGTCACCACCACGATCTCGCTGGCGATACCCTTTTCCTTCAGGCGCACCGCTTCTTCCACGGCGATCTCGCAGAAGGGGTTCATGGACATCTTGACGTTGGCCAGGTCGACCCCGGTCTGGTCGGCCTTGACGCGGACCTTGACGTTGTAGTCCACCACGCGTTTGACAGCTACGAGAACCTTCATGAATCCCTCGATTTATTCTGGTGAATAAACAGGACGCCAAGGCGGCCTTGCGTTGGAAACGACCCCTGTCGATCCAACCTTATTGCAAATTCTTCTTATGTTGACCTCCACGGCAGCAGGGGTCAACGCGACAGTCCGTCAGGGGCCAGTCGCTCCCGAGTCTAACAGGCTTGCAGAAAATTTAAACAAACGTTTGAATGGGTGCTAGGGAGCACGCGGGATATAATGAAGTCTTTTGTTGCACCCCTACATAAATAACCAGATCGTGAGCTTTGCCTGAGGAGAGTGAGCCGTGGAACGCGAATACATGGAATTCGACGTGGTGATCGTCGGGGCCGGCCCCGCGGGCCTGTCCGCGGCCTGTCGCCTCAAGCAGCAGGCCGCCGAAAAGGGCCAGGAGATCAGCGTCTGCGTAGTCGAGAAAGGCTCCGAGGTCGGTGCCCACATCCTCTCCGGCGCGGTCTTCGAACCCCGCGCCCTGGACGAGCTCTTTCCCAACTGGAAGGAGCTGGGCGCGCCCCTGAACACCCCGGTCAAGCGTGACGACATCTACCTGCTCAAGGACGAGCGTCAGGCGACCAAGGTGCCGAATTTCTTCGTGCCCAAGCCCATGCACAACGAAGGCAACTACATCATCTCCCTGGGCAATCTCTGCCGCTGGCTGGGCCAGCAGGCCGAAGCCCTGGGCGTGGAGATCTATCCGGGCTTCGCCGCCCAGGAGCCGCTGATCGATGACCAGGGCGTGGTGCGCGGCATCATCACCGGCGACCTGGGCGTGGATCGCGAAGGCCAGCCCAAGGAAGGCGTCTACACCCCCGGCATGGAACTGCGTGGCAAGTACACCCTGTTCGCCGAAGGCTGCCGTGGCCATCTGGGCAAGCAGCTGGGCCAGAGATTCAAGCTCGGTGAAGGCGCCGATCCGCAGCACTACGGCATCGGCATCAAGGAACTGTGGGAAATCGACCCGGCCAAACACGAGCAGGGCCTGGTGATCCACACCTCTGGCTGGCCGCTGGACAAGGAGAATCCGGGTGGCTCCTTCCTCTATCACCTGGAAGACAACCAGGTGGTGGTCGGCCTGATCGTCGACCTGGCCTACAGCAATCCGCACTTGTCGCCATACGACGAATTCCAGCGCTACAAGCACCACCCGGTGGTGGCCCAGTACCTGGAAGGCGGCAAGCGCGTCTCCTACGGCGCCCGCGCCCTGGTCAAGGGTGGCCTGAATTCCCTGCCGAAGATGGTCTTCCCCGGCGGCGCCCTGATCGGTTGCGACCTGGGCACCCTCAACCCGGCCAAGATCAAGGGCAGCCACACCGCCATGAAGTCCGGCATGCTCGCCGCGGACGCCATCGTCGCCGCCCTGGCCGCCGGGCGCGACGGTGACGAACTTCAGGGCTACGTCGACGGCTTCAAGGGCAGCTGGCTACAGGAAGAACTCCATGCCAGCCGCAACTTCGGCCCGGCCATGCACAAGTTCGGTCCGCTGCTCGGCCCGGCCTTCGCCTTCGTCGAGCACAACCTGCTAGGCGGCGCCCTGCCCTTCACCCTGCATGATCGCCGCATGGACCACACCTGCCTGAAGAAGGCCGACGAGGCGCCGCGTATCAGCTATCCCAAGCCGGATGGCAAGCTGAGCTTCGACAAGCTCTCCTCGGTGTTCCTCTCCAACACCAACCACGAGGAAGACCAGCCGGTTCACCTGAAGCTCAAGGACCCGTCGATCCCCATCGCCCAGAATCTGCCGCTGTACGATGAGCCGGCGCAGCGCTATTGCCCCGCCGGGGTCTACGAGGTGGTCCGGGACGGCGGCGAGCCGCGCTTCCAGATCAATGCCCAGAACTGCGTGCACTGCAAGACCTGCGACATCAAGGACCCGGCGCAGAACATCACCTGGGTGGCGCCGGAAGGCAGCGGTGGCCCCAACTACCCCAATATGTGAGCCCTGCAGCAGGGTCCTTCGGGGTAAAGCCGATCCGTTGACCCTGCACCTGCGGCGTCGGTGCACATCGGTGAAGCCGGGATCTGGCTCGAGGAAAGAGATCGCGGCCGTGGACCGCTCCTACAAAGGCATAAGGTACCTGTAGGAGCGGCCCATGGCCGCGATCAGACTTGAGCGCCAGAGGTCCAGCGGTTGTTCATGCAAGGGAGCCAGCCGTTCCCCTGGGGCCCTCTTTCATTCGACCGGCGCGACCGGAAAGAATACGCCGCGGCTCCAGAGGCCGAGCCAGGCGCGCCCTTCATGGGTCCCCTGCTCCACGCGCTCCATCAGCCGGTAGAAAACCATCCGATTGAGCCGGGCCTCCAGACCACCCCGCACCACCACGTAGGGCGCCGGCTGGTCATCATGCGTTTCGAAGCGCAGCGGATGCTCGGCGCCGGCAGCCACCCCATCACCCACGTTGGTGAGGAAATCCAGGGTCTGCTCGGCACCGCTGCCACTCCACTCGACGTCCACGGCGATGAAGGGCGCGTCTTCCACCTGGATGCCCACGCACTCCACCGGCGTCACCAGCACGAAACGCTCGGGATCACGGCGCAGGATGGTGGAGAACAGCCGCACCATGGCCGGCCGGGTGATGGGCGTACCCTGGTGATACCAGGTACCGTCCCGGGCGATGCGCATGTCGATGTCGCCGCAGAATGGCGGATGCCAGAGTTCCACGGGCGGCAGGCGACTGGCTTCGGCAGTTGGCAACTGCGCCAGTAGATTCCGTGTCACGTCAACCTGACTCACGCCCATCCCCTTTAGCGACCGCTCAACCCCAGGAGGCGTTGGGCGTATTCATTGAGCGCCGGTCCCAACAGGTCTTCCGGGCGCTCGTCATAGAACGTCAAGAAGCCGCCACGGCTGCGAATTCGCGCCGTGTCCACCAGGCGGAAGGTCGCGACCTCCACCAGCATCATCTGTACCACACTGCGGTCACGACCCACCCGCCCCATGTCGTCTTGGTCCTCGAACTCCTCCCAGGTACCGATGCGGTCGTCCGCGCCGGCGAAACGGGTGTAGAGCAGGTAGTGGGCGCCCAGTTGCCGCGCCTTGGCCATGGCCTCGTCGAAGCCCTCGGGCTTGTCCGCTCGTCTTACCCGCGGGAAGTACTCCACGAAGCCCTTGAAGGCCTCCTCCGCCACTACGTTCGGACGGGCATAAGGATGGCCGATGGGTACGAAGGCGCCCTGGGCTATGTAGATGTAGGAGTCGGCCTGCAGGCGAAAGTTGTTCAGCCGCTGGGTCCTGCTGTGATCGAGCAGCCCGGCATCGCGCAGGTGATACTCGACGCCCGATGCCATGTCGCTGACGTTCATGCAGCCGCCCAGACAGGCCAGCAACACGGAAATGAATAGAAAACGCGGATTGACCATGGAAACAAAGCCCCTGCCCGGCGCCAAGATGCCGTCGATACAGGGGCCTTAGCAGCTTTCGCGCCAGCTGTTAGCCGCCGATGATCTTCATCACCGTCACGCCACCGGAGAAGGCCACCTCCTGCTTGTCGCCGAGGGCCTTGACCAGCAGCCGCTGCAGGGCCGGCAAGGCCAGGTGACGGGGCTTGTCCAGCAAATCACCGACGTAGTGGCGGTTGCTCGACGACAGGCAGCCGTGCAGCCAGCCGGTGGACGACAGGCGCAGCCGCGAGCAGGTACGGCAGAAGGGTACGCTCTCGTTGGCGATGATGCCGAAGTGACCGCCGCCCTCCACCCGGTAGCGCAGGGCGGTGGAGTCAACCGGCGCATCGGCCTGCACATAGGCATGGCGCGAACCGATGATCTCCAGCAACTCGGCCAGGGAGACCAGCTGGTTGTTGAACGCGACCGGGTCCTTCGCCAGATGCCCCATGCGCATCAGCTCGATGAACCTGAGTTCGAAGCCGCGCTCCAGGCAATAGTCCAGCAGCGGCAGCACCTGATCGAGATTCTGCCCGCGCAGGGGTACCATGTTGAGCTTGATCTTGAGACCAGCGGCATGGGCCGCTTCGAGACCGGCCAGCACCGTGGCCAGGTCGCCACCGCGGGCCAGCCGCGGAAAAGCCTCGGCGTCGAGCGTATCGAGGGAGACGTTCAGCCGCCGGATGCCATGGTCGATGAGGAAGTCCAGCTTGCGCGGCAACAGCTGACCATTGGTGGTCAGGCTGATGTCCTTGAGACCGAGCCGGGAGACACGGGCGAGAAAGGGCTCCAGGCGTGGCGTCACCAGGGGCTCGCCACCGGTGATGCGCAGCCGCTCGATGCCCGCGGCATCGATGAGGTACTCCACGCCCCGGGCCATGGTGTCGGCACTGAGCTCGTCCTGCGCGGCCACGAGTCGCTTGCCGTTGGGCACGCAATACGTACAGGCATAGTTGCAGGCCGCCGTGAGGCTGATCCGCAAGTTGCGAAACGCCCTACCCTGGCGGTCGACGATCATCGTTGGGACTCCACTGCTACGAGAGAAAAGGGATGGCGCGGCATCCCTCGCCTCCATCGGACCCTAGGATCGGACAGGCGTTTCGACGTCTCGCTTGCGGCGGTTGCCCATGCGCACGCCGATGTCCATGAGGAACTGGAAGAAGCCTTCCTGATCCTCCAGCACGTCGCGCCAGAACGGCGAATGGTAAAGGGCCACGGCACCGTGCACCAGTGCCCAGGCGGCGCAGTAGTGGAAATAGGGTGGCACGTCTTCCAGCTTGCCTTCGTCGATGCGGCCTTCGATCAGGCTGGTCAGGCGCTGGAAGTTGGAGGTGCGGATGCTGTGCAGTTGCTCGACCAGTTCGGGCACCTGGCGCGTCTTGACCACCTTTTCCTCGAGCCGATCGAACAGCCGGTAGCGCTGCGGATCGCTCATGCGGAACTCGAAATAGGCCCGGGAGAGCGCTTCCCGGTCACGGGCGACGTTGTCCGACTGGAACAGCTCGGCCAGATCCCGTTCGTAATCCAGCATCAGCCGCAAATAGATCTCGGCCTTCGAGTTGAAGTGTTTGTAGATGGTACCTTTGCCGATGCCGACCGCCTCGGCGATCATCTCGACGGTGACGCTGTCTTCACCTTCACTGAGGAAGAGTTGCAGCGCGGTATCGAGAATTTCCTGCTCACGGCGACGGAACTCGCGGACCTTGCGGGATTCTTTCTGCATAGCAGCCCACTTGTTGTTTTCAAAGGGATAGGGCCTCGAACCACCGGCTACCCCTCGGCTTACCGGCACTTCGTCACACCTTGGGCGAGCTCGACCGATGGGATCGGTGAACAGCGCCGGCGCGCCCCTTATTATGCCCCATCACACCCAGATTGTACGGATCGAGTCAATGTCTTCCTGGAAGCACGAATTCCCCCAGGCGTATGCCATGCGCTACCTCAATCACGCGGCCGTGGCACCCTGGCCCAAGCGCGCGGCCCAGGCCGTCACCGAATTCGCCGCCGAGAACTGCCAGTACGGTGCGCGCAACTACCCGACCTGGCTGGGCCTGGAACAGCGCCTGCGCGAGCGCTTGACCCGCCTGCTCAATGCGCCGTCCAGCAGCGACATCGCCCTGGTGAAGAACACTTCCGAAGCGCTCTCCTTCGTCGCCTTCGGCCTCGACTGGCAGAGCGGCGACCAGGTGGTGATCAGCGACGAGGAGTTCCCCTCCAACCGGGTGGTCTGGGAAGCCCTGGCGCGCTTTGGCGTCGAGGTGGTGGAAGTCGGCCTGGGGGAAACGCCCGAGGCCAATCTGCTGGCCGCCTGCGGCCCGCGTACCCGCCTGATGGCCATCAGCGCCGTGCAGTACGCCAGCGGCCTGCGCCTGGACCTGCCCCAGCTGGGCCAGGGCTGCGACGCCAAGGGCGTGCTCCTGTGCGTCGACGCCATCCAGCAGCTGGGCGCCCTGCCCTTCGACGTTCAGGCCTGCAACTGCGCCTTCGCCATGGCCGATGGCCACAAGTGGATGCTCGGCCCGGAAGGCCTGGGCGTCTTCTACTGCCGCGCCGACCTGCGCGAGCGACTGAAGCTGCACGAATACGGCTGGCACATGCTGGATAACGCCGGTGACTACGGCCAGCGCGAATGGCAACCGGCGAAGACGGCCATGCGTTTCGAGTGTGGCAGTCCGAACATGCTCGGCGCCGTGGCACTGGAGGCCAGCCTGTCGCTGCTGGAAGACGCCGGTATGGACCAGGTGGGCCAGGAGCTGCTGGCACGAGTCGAATTGCTGGACAACGACATTCGCAAACTGCCCGGTGCGGTGCTGCACTCGCCGGTGATCGGCGCACGGCGCTCCGGCATCCTCACCTTTTCCCTCGAAGGCTGGGACAACCGCCAGTTGTTCGAGCGCCTGAAGACCGCCGATGTCATCTGCGCCCAGCGCGGACCGGGCATACGGCTGTCGCCGCACTTCTATACCAGCGAGCACGTGCTGGGGCAGACGCTGGATCTGATCCGCGCCCTGGCTCGTTTCTGAATGGGCCGAAAGGCCCGCGCTAGCCAGTGTCGCGGCGTCGCTATTCCAAAACTGTTTAAAAAATGTCCAGTCAGAACTGGACCTTTGCGCAGGCTGGCCAATACTCAAGGAACTGGCCGCACCGACCCCCGCGGCGCGCGCCAGGGAGGCGGTTCTCCTCAGGCGAACCGCTGGTCCGGCCCGGGTATCCCTGGATACCCGGGCCATTTTTCTGCCTAGAGGGTAGCGCGGGGAAACAGCCGCCGGAAATTGGCCGTGGTCTGCTCGGCGAGCATCTCGAGGCTGACGCCCCGAACGTCGGCCAGGCATTGGGCCACCTCCACCACGAATTGCGGCAGGTTACCCTTGCCCCGATGGGGGACGGGGGCCAGATAGGGTGAATCCGTCTCCACCAGCAACCGATCGGCCGGTACCTGGCGTGCGACCTCGCGTAGGTCGGCGGCGTTGCGGAAGGTCAGGATGCCCGAGAAGGAGATGTAGAAGCCGAGGTCCAATGCGGCCTTGGCCGTCGCCCAGTCCTCGGTGAAGCAGTGCAGCACCCCGGCTCCCGGCAGCTTGGCGGCGGCCAGCATTTCCAGGGTGTCGGCGCGCGCCTCGCGGGTGTGGATCACCAGGGGCAACCCCGTACGGCGGGCCGCCTCCAGGTGCAGGGCGAAGGAGCGCCGCTGGATCTCGGCGGTATCCGGCTGGTAGTGGTAGTCGAGGCCGGTCTCGCCGATGGCGGCGACGCGTGGATGGGCCAGTCGCGCCAGCAGCCAGTCGAGATCGATGGCGCCGCCCTGGGCAGCGTCCAGCGGGTGGATACCCACCGCGCAATGGACATCGGCATAGCGCTCGGCGAGGGCCTGTACGGTGGATGCATTGTTGGCATCGACGCCGATGCAGAGGAACTGGCTGACACCGCGGGCGCGCGCGGCGTCCAGCGCTGCGTCCAGGGAACCATCGTGGAGGGAAAGATCGAGTCGATCCAGGTGGCAATGGGAGTCGACGAAATGCACGGGAAATAGCCTTGAATCAGCAGCGACGCCCCCGCCCCGGGCGGGACGGCGTAGGCATCACATGGTATGGGTGGGACGGTCCGACTTCAGGGAGCCGGCCAGATAGGTTTCGATCTTGTTGCGCGCCGTGTTGTCGCCATCGTTGAACTGGACGCCGACACCGGCGGCACGATTGCCCTGGGCGCCCTTGGGTGTGATCCACACCACCTTGCCGGCGACCGGGATCTTGTCCGGCTCATCCATCAGGTTCAGCAGCATGAAGACTTCGTCGCCCAGCTTGTAGGTCTTGCCGGTCGGGATGAACAGGCCACCGTTGCGGATGAAGGGCATGTAGGCGGCGTAGAGCACCGACTTGTCCTTGATGGTGAGCGACAGGATGCCATTACGCGGACTCAGGTTCTGCGGCAAACTCATGAAGTTCTCTCGAGACGGGCGATACGGGCGAGCGGATCGCTAGCGGCCAGGCACCAGGCCGGCCCAGCGGATCAACAACGATTCCAGCAACAATACGCGGTTGAGGTTGGCTTTGCCCAGCACCTTCTGGCGCTCGGTATGCAGCCATTCCTGGACGGCCAGGACCTCGGTCGCGGTGGTCTTCTCCGCCAGATAGCCGAGCACCTTGGCCATGTCCGGCGCCGCTTCCGCGTCCGCACCGCCCCACTGCTGGCGCAACACGCCATGGGTCCACTCGCAGAACCAGTCCAGTAGTAGCGGCAGCGGCATGGCGTTCCAGCTCTCGGCCAACTGGCTGGGCGCGGCCTGGCGCTTGAGCAGCCGTTTGACGCCATCCACCACCTGGGCACGTCGGGCGAGCACCTCCTCGCCGTGCAGGCGCAGTGCCGCCAGCGGCGACCCGCCGGCCAGCACGAGCAGCTGCGTTCGGATCTCCACGTCGAGCTCCGGCAAACGTTCACCCAGCCAGGCGAGACTCTGCGCCCGCGTCGGCACCGGGCAGGCCTGTTGCACGCAGCGACTGCGCACGGTTGGCAGCAGGCGACTCGGCTGGTGGCTGACCAGCAGCAGCACGGTGGCGCCCGAGGGCTCTTCCAAACTCTTGAGCAGGGCGTTGGCGGCATTGAGGTTCATCGCCTCGACCGGCTCCAGCAGGATCAGCTTGCGCCCGCCGAGTTGCGCGGTCTGGGAGACGAAGTCCACCAGGCCGCGGATCTGATCGACGCGAATGGGCTTTTCGGCCTCTTCCGGCTGGATCACGCAGTAATCGGGATGGGTCCCCGCCCTGAGCAGGGCGCAAGCCTTGCACTGGCCACAGGCGGCAGCGCCCTGGGGCGCCTGGCACAGCAGGAGCGCGGCCAGGCGCTCGGCCAGGTCGCGCTTGCCGATGCCACGCGGACCGTGCAGCAGATAGGCATGCGGGTGCTGCTGCCGGGGCCAGATCCGCGCCCAGAGCCCTGCCTGCCAGGGATAGACGTCAGCCACCGAGCGTAGGCTCCAGATGCGCCGCCAGTGCCCGCAGATCGGCCTGCACCTCGGCCAGGGAACGCGAGGCATCGATGATGCGATAACGCTCCGGCACCGCCTGGGCGCGCTCCAGGTAGGTCTGGCGTACGGCCTCGAAAAAGGCCCGCTGCTCCTGCTCGAATCTGTCCAGGGCGCCCCGGCGGGCGGCGCGGGCCAGGCCGATCTCCACCGGCAGATCGAACACCAGGGTCAGGTCCGGCCGCAGGTTGCCGAGCACGAATTTCTCCAGGGTGGCGATGCGTTCCACGGGCACACCGCGGCCGCCACCCTGATAGGCATAGGTCGCATCGACGAAACGATCGCAGAGCACCAGGGCGCCGCGCGCCAAGGCGGGCCGGACGACCTGGGCTAGGTGTTGGGCGCGAGCGGCGAACATCAGGAGCAATTCGGTATCCACCGCCATGGGCTCGGCGGCCGGCGCCAGCAGGATCTCACGGATACGCTCGGCCAGGGGCGTACCGCCCGGTTCGCGGGTCAACACCACCTCGCGTCCGGCAACACCCAGCAACTCGGCCAGATAGTCGCGATTGGTACTCTTGCCGGCGCCCTCGGGGCCTTCGAGGGTGATGAACAGGCCGTTTCCCGTCATGGCGTTTCCTTGGTTTCAGGCGTCTGGGGCGCGGGGCTGGAGCGGTAATCGGCACGCCGCTTGAGCTGGAAATCGCGCACCGCCTGGTTGTGCTCGTCGAGTGACTTGGAAAAAACGTGGCTGCCGTCGCCCCGGGCGACGAAATAGAGGCTGTCGCCCTCCTTGGGATGCAGGGCGGCATGGATGGCCTCGCGTCCGGGCATGGCAATGGGCGTGGGCGGCAACCCCGCATTGAGATAGGTGTTGTAGGGCGACGGCTCGCGCAGATCGGCACGGGTGATGCGCCCGCTGTAGCGCTCGCCCATGCCGTAGATCACCGTGGGGTCGGTCTGTAGCAGCATCCCGGCCGCCAGACGGCGCACGAAGACCCCGGCGATCTCGTCGCGCTCCTCGGGCACGCCGGTCTCCTTCTCCACCAGCGAGGCCATGATCAGGGCCTGGTAGGCATCCTTGTAGGGAACCCCGGGATCACGCTCCTGCCATTCCCTTTCGAGCACCGCCTGCAGGCGCTGGTTGGCCTGGCGCAGCAGGTCCGATTCGCGCTGGCCCTTCACATAACGGTAGGTATCGGGGAAAAAGCGTCCCTCGGGGTGCTGGCCGTCCAGGCCCAGGCGCTTCATCAGGGCAGCATCGTCCAGGTCGGCGGTATCGTGCTCGAGCTTGGGCTGCCGCGCCATGGCGGCGCGGACCTGGCGGAAATTCCAGCCCTCCACCAGGGTGAGGCCGTACTGCACCACCTCGCCCTTGCGCCAGAGGCCGAAGAGCTGTTCCACCGTCATACCCTGCGTGAGGCGATACTCACCACTGTGCAGCGTCTGATCGGCCAGGTTGAAGCGCCAATACAGACGCAGCCAGAAGGCACCCTCGATCACGCCCTGCTCTTCCAGGCGCAGCAGGCTGCCGCCCGGAGTGGCACCCTTGCCGATCTCGAACAGTTGCTCGCCATCGACCTTCAGCGGCTGGACCAGCGCCTGGTGTTGGCGCCAACCGGCCATGACCAACAGCAAACCGCCGACTGCCAGCAGCGCCGTCAGCAGAGCTCTCGCCTTGCGCATCGGCTATTCCAGAATCTCGTTTATCGAACCTTGCAGTTTACGGGTCAGCGGTCCCACGGACCAGTTCGCGGCTGCGTACCGGCGCACGGGCCAGATACCGAACTGGCTGTTGCAGAGGAAAACTTCGTCGGCACCCAGCAGATCGTCCAGCGCCAGCGGCAGGACCTCGGTCTGGATGCCTTCCCGGGCAGCGATATCGAGCAACAGACCGCGCAGCACGCCGGCCACGCCACAGTCATCGAGCGCGGGCGTCAGCATTCGCCCGGCGCAGACCAGGAACAGATTGCTGAACACCCCTTCGATCGGCCGGCCGTCTTGATCCAGCATCAGGCCTTCGGCGTAGCGGGTGTCATTCCACTCCCCCCGCGCCAAGACCTGCTCGAGTCGATTCAGGTGCTTGAGTCCGGCCAGCAACGGCTGACGGGCCAGGCGTGTGGTACAGGGATAGAGGTCGATGCCCTCGGTGGCATGGACTGCCGGATAGGCCGGGACGGGAGAGCCCAGCAACAGGCGCCGTACAGCGGGTTCGGCCGGCGGGGCATAACCGCGCAGGCCGTCACCGCGAGTGAGCAACAGCTTGGCGACGCCCTCTCCCAGCAGCGCCGCATAGGCGCGGATCTCGGCGTCCAGCTGAGCGACATCGCAGGGAAGGCGCAGTCGCTGGCAACCGATGGCCAGCCGCTGCAGATGACGCTCCAGCAACCGGGGCTGCCCTCGGCGCACCGCGATGGTCTCGAACAGCCCATCGCCGTAGGCCAGGCCCCGGTCGCGCTGCAGACCAGGACTCAGCGGTTGACCGTTGAGCCAGTCCTGGATCAAGCGTCGAAGCGCCGGAACACCAGACTGCCGTTGGTGCCACCGAAGCCGAAGGAGTTGGACAGCGCCACTTCGATGGGCCGCTGCCGTGCTTCGTGGGGCACGAAATCCAGATCGCAGCCGTCGCTGGGATTGTCCAGGTTGATAGTGGGCGGCGCTACCTGATCGCGCAGGGCGAGTACCGTGAAGATGGCTTCCACCGCACCGGCGGCACCCAGCAGGTGACCGGTCATGGACTTGGTCGAACTCACGCTCAGGCGCTTGGCCTGCTCACCGAACACCTGCTTCAGGGCCGCCACTTCGGCCAGGTCGCCAGCCGGCGTGGAGGTACCGTGGGCATTGACGTAGTCGACCGCCTCCGGCGCGATACCGGCGTCCTTGAGGGTCGCCCTCATGCAGCGAGCGGCACCCGCGCCGTCTTCCGGCGGAGCGGTCATGTGGAAGGCGTCCGCGCTCATGCCGAAGCCGATCAGCTCGGCATAGATACGGGCGCCCCGCGCCTTGGCGTGTTCGTACTCTTCGAGCACCAGGGCGCCGGCGCCGTCGGACAGCACGAAGCCATCGCGGTCGCGGTCCCAGGGACGGCTGGCGCGGGTCGGATCGTCGTTGCGGGTCGACAGGGCACGGGCGGCGCCGAAGCCACCCAAGCCCAGACCTGAGGTCGCCATCTCGGACCCGCCGGCGACCATTACGTCGGCCTCACCATAGGCGATGTTGCGCGCCGCCATGCCAATGCAGTGCGTCGCCGTGGTGCAGGCGGTAGCGATGGCGTAGTTGGGACCCTGCAGACCAAGATGGATCGACAGGAAACCGGACACCATGTTGATGATGGAGCCCGGTACGAAAAAGGGGGATATACGACGTGGACCCTGGGCGAGCAGCGATTGGCAGTTCGCCTCGATATTGGTCAGTCCGCCGATACCGGAACCCATGGCGACACCCATGCGCTCGCGATTGCCGTCGTTGACCTCGAGACCGCTGTCACGCATAGCCTGAAAGCTGGCGGCGAGACCGTATTGGATGAACAGATCCAGCTTGCGGGCTTCCTTCGCGGACAGATACTGCTCCACGTCGAATCCCTTGACCGATCCGCCGATCCGCGTGCTGAAGGCAGAGACGTCCATATGCTCGATCGGCGCAATGCCACTGCGGCCGGCAAGGATGCCTTCCCAGCTGCTGGCTACGTCCGCGCCAAGCGGCGATACCATGCCCATACCCGTGATCACGACACGTCTACGCGACACACCCAACTCCTCTTGTCCTTCCGGGGCGGCCACCCCTCTTGAAAAAAGCCGATTCCATCGATCTTGACCTTGGACCTAAAGAAAAGCCGCACGCCCTACAGGACGTGCGGCTTCTTGTGTCCGAAACTGACGGCTACTTATTGCTGATGAGCAACGATGTAGTCGATAGCTTCCTGGACGGTGGTGATCTTCTCAGCCTGCTCGTCCGGGATTTCGGTCTCGAATTCCTCTTCCAGAGCCATCACCAGTTCGACGGTGTCAAGGGAGTCGGCGCCCAGATCCTCGACGAAGGAAGCGCTGTTGGTAACTTCCTCTTCCTTCACGCCGAGCTGCTCAGCGACGATCTTCTTAACGCGTTCTTCGATGGTGCTCATACCGTGTTCTCACTCCTAAAGGAAAAATCCGCACAACGGATTGCGCGTAAGTGTATAGAAAGGGATTTCCGTATTTCAAGCTGACGCGACATCAAGACGTATGCGCGGCCATTGCTGGTCCGACAGTTTACCAGCTTAGCGCAATAGCCGCGCGGGGTAACGCCGGTCAGCTCATGTACATTCCGCCGTTGACGGGGATCGTGGCGCCGGTCACATAGGCCGCGCCCTCGCCCGCCAGGAAGCCGACCACCTTGGCGATCTCGTCGGCCTGGCCGAGGCGACCGGCCGGGATCTGGGTCAGCAGCGCGGTGCGCTGGGCTTCCGGCAGTTCACGGGTCATGTCGGTGTCGATGAAACCCGGGGCCACGGCGTTGACGGTGATGTTGCGCGAACCCACCTCGCGGGCCAGTGCCCGGGTGAAGCCCTCGAGACCGGCCTTGGCGGCGGCATAGTTGGCCTGGCCGGCGTTGCCCATGGCACCCACCACCGAGCCGATGCTGACGATGCGACCCCAGCGGCCCTTGGTCATGCCCTTGAGCACGGCCTTGGACAGGCGGAACAGGCTATTGAGGTTGGTATCGATCACGTCGAACCACTCATCGTCCTTCATCCGCAGCATCAGGTTGTCGCGGGTGATGCCGGCGTTGTTGACCAGGATCGACGGGGCGCCGAACTGGGTCTGGACCTGCTCGAGGGCGGCCGCGACGGAGGCGTTGTCGGACACGTTGAGCACCAGGCCGGTGCCTTCGATGCCGTTGGCCTTGAGCGACTCGGCGATGCGCTGGGCGCCCGCCTCGCTGGTCGCGGTGCCGATCACGGTGGCGCCCAGCCGACCCAGTTCCAGGGCGATGGCTTGACCGATACCACGGGTAGCGCCCGTGACCAGGGCGACCTTACCTTGCAGACTCATCTCGTTTTCCTCGATTCAAAAAGCCGCGCGAGCGGCGGCGAAGGCGTCGGGGGTGTCCAGGGCCAGCGTTTCCACGCCCTTGACGCATCTCTTGTTCAGACCGGCCAGCACCTTGCCGGGGCCGCACTCCACCAGGTGGGTGACGCCCTGGGCCGCCAGGTACTGCACGGATTCGACCCAGCGCACCGGGCTGTACAGCTGGGCCAGCAGATCCTGCTGGAGACTGTCCAGATCGGTGTTGACGCCGGCATTGACGTTCTGCACCACCGGAATCTCCGGTCGACTCCAGGCGCAGCCGCGCACGTCCTCGGCGAAGCGCTCGGCCGCCGGACGCATCAGTTCGCAGTGGGAGGGCACGCTCACCGGCAAGGCCACGGCGCGCTTGGCACCCAGCGCCTTGCAGGCTTCGATGGCGCGCTCCACCGCCGCAGCGGCACCGGCGATCACCACCTGACCCGGCGCATTGAAATTGACGGCACTGACGACCTCGCCCTGGGCGGCTTCGGCACAGGCGGCCAGCACCTGGGCGTCTTCCAGACCGAGGATGGCGGCCATGCCGCCCTGCCCGGCCGGCACCGCCTGCTGCATCAGCTCACCCCGGCGCGCCACCAGGCGTACCGCCTCGGCGAACGGCAGGCTGCCCGCGGCGACCAGTGCCGAGTATTCGCCCAGGCTGTGCCCGGCGACATAGGCCGGCTTGGCGCCGCCCTCGGCCAGCCACAGACGCCACAGCGCGATGGAGGCGGTCAGGATGGCGGGCTGGGTACGGTCGGTCTGGTTGAGCGACTCCTGCGGGCCCTGCTGGGTCAGCGCCCAGAGGTCGTAGCCGAGGACGGCGGAGGCTTCGGCGAAGGTTTCGCCAATCAGGGCGTGGTGCGTGGCCAGCTCACCCAGCATGCCCAGGGCCTGGGAGCCCTGACCGGGAAAGACGAAAGCGAGAGAGGCAGACATAGGCAGGTCTCTTGTAGGTCCATTGCTGGCGAAACCGCGGTTCCGCCACTGACAGACTGAGATGTCGGTGTCGACCGGTCGGTCACACCGCTTTCAGAGCCGCCAAGTTTAACCGGATACGCCCGGGGAGATCAGTCTCCACGTCGCGCAGGGCGCGCTCGATGGCCTGAACGAGACCGACTTCGCCTGCCGCACCATGGCTTTTCACCACCACCGCATTCAGGCCGAGAAAGCTCGCGCCATTGCGCAGCTCAGGGTCCCAGTGGCGAAAACGCCGGGCCAGCCAGGGCTGCAGCAACTGACGCTCGAGCCAGGACGCCGTGCCACTGCGCTCGACCAGCAGGCGCAGCAGCGCCTCGCCGGACTTGAGCACCGCATTGCCGGTGAAGCCATCGCAGACCACCACGTCCGCCGCCGCGGCGTAGAGATCGCTGCCCTCGACGAAGCCGATGAAGTCGAAGGCCTGACTCTCGACGAGGCGTCGTGCGGCCTCCTGGATCACCGGCGTGCCCTTGCCCGGCTCGCGACCGACGTTGAGCAGCGCGACCCTTGGCCGCATCAGGCCGCGGGCCTGGGCCGCACCCGCCCCCAGATAGGCGAATTGCACCAGCTGTTCGGCAGAGGTGTCGAGATTGGCGCCGAGATCGAGCAGCAGCGTCTGGTGCCTGCCCCGCCCGGGCAGCGCCGACATCATCGCGGGTCGATCGATGTCCGGCAGCGTCCCCAGCAGCTGTCGCGCGAGCGCCATCCAGGCCCCGGTATTGCCGGCGCTCAGACAGCCCTGGGCACGCCCCTGCCGGACCGCGTCGAGCGCAGCATGCATGGACGTCCGGGTACGACTCCGCACCACGGCAGCGGGGCGTTCATCGGGCCCGACGAGGGCATCGACGTAGTCGAACTGCAGGCGATTGGCGAGGGCGGGAGGCGGCGACCAGGCCGACAGGGCGTCGCGCTGACCACAGAGGAGAAGATGTAAGGCGGGGAAACGCTCGAGAGCGTCGAATGAAGCAGGAACAATGCAGCGGGGACCGAAGTCCCCGCCCATTGCATCGATCGCGATGACGATTTCGATCGAGGATTACTCGTCGGAACCCTTGTCGATCACTTTGCGACCGCGGTAGAAACCGTCGGGCGACACGTGGTGGCGCAGGTGAACTTCACCGGTGCTCTTTTCCACGGACAAAGCGTTCGCTTCGAGGGCGTCGTGCGAACGACGCATGTCGCGAGCGGAACGGGACTTTTTGTTCTGCTGAACAGCCATGATTTAACTCCTAAACGTTTGGGTCACGCTTCAACTGCGCAAGTACACTGAACGGGTTGGGTCGCTTTTCCTCGTCCGCCGGCTCTTCGGGCGCCTCGAAACCTTCCGGATGCTGGCAATCCCCTTCCGGATGCACAGGGATGATCGGCAGCGCGAGCAACAGCTCTTCTTCGATCAGGCTATGCAGATCCAGCGGATCTTCGCCAACCTCCAGGGCATCGTAACCCTGTGGCAAGGCATCGGCCGACTGCCCCTCCCAGAGCACGGCGAAATCGAATTCGCTGTGGATGGGAAGCACTGCCGGCTCCAGACAACGTTGGCAGATCATCTCGACCGCGGTATCGAGGACACCGTGGATGACGAATTGCCGCTGTTGATCACGCCCGAAGTCGAGGACGACGGCTACCGCGCCTTCGGACTTCACGAGCTGCTCGCCGACACGCCGCATGTTCGCGAGAGGCAGCTCACCCTTTAGGGTTACGCCGCGATCCGCCAATTTGCGAGGATCGACCTGAGGTGGAATTGGCCCATTCAACATAAGCGCGCCATTATAGGGACGGCCTTACGGCTGTCAAAGGAAATTAACCCCGAAGCGACACCGGCCGACCTCTGGTCGGCCTCGCCCGAGAACAAACTGATGCCCCGTATTCTACTCGCTTCCAGCTCGCCTTACCGCCGCCAATTGCTGGAAAGGCTCCAGCTGCCCTTCGCTCACCGGTCGCCCGAGATAGACGAAACGCCGCTGCCCGGCGAAAGCCCGAGGGCGCTGGTGGAGCGCCTGGCCCGAGCCAAGGCCGTCGCCCTGGCCGATCAACCGGAAACCACCCTGATCATCGGCTCGGACCAGGCCACCGCCATCGACGGTGAGATTCTCGGCAAACCCCTGAGTCACGAACGCGCCCATCGGCAGCTGGCCAGAGCCAGTGGTCGCACCCTGGTATTCCACACCGGGCTCGCCGTGCTGGATAGTCGAACAGGGCAATGCCGGAGCGAAGTCGTGGATTTCCAGGTCCGCTTCCGCCAGCTCGATGATGCGACCATCGACCGCTACCTATTGGCGGAACAGCCCTACGATTGCGCCGGCAGCTTCAAGGCCGAGGGACTGGGCATAGCGCTCTTCGAGGCCATGCAGGGGGACGATCCGACCAGCCTGATCGGCCTCCCCCTCATCCGCCTCGCCGCACTGCTGCGGGAGGCTGGCCTACAGGTCCCTTGAGACCTGCAGGCTGGCACACTAGCGCAGCGCCGGTCCCTGCCAGCCCAGGTAGAGTGCCAGGCGCTCGGCGACACTGGCGCCCAGGCGCTTGGCGAAACGGTCGAAGGGTGAGTCTTCCTGGGTGTAGTCGACCAGGCGCTCTTCCTTGACCACATCGCGCGCCACATAGCTGGCGCTGCCGAGGCCATCGATCAGCCCCAGGGACAGTGCCTGCTCACCGGACCAGACCAAACCGGAGAACAGTTCCGGATGACCCTCGACCTTGAGTCGATCGCCACGCCCCTTCTTGACGCTGTCGATGAACTGTTGATGGGTGTTATCCAGCACCTGCTGCCAGAACCGGGTCTCTTCGGGATTCTGCGGCTGGAAGGGATCGAGGAAGGCCTTGTGTTCGCCCGAGGTA
Source organism: Pseudomonas oryzihabitans (assembly GCA_036946245.1). Lineage (GTDB taxonomy): Bacteria > Pseudomonadota > Gammaproteobacteria > Pseudomonadales > Pseudomonadaceae > Chryseomonas > Chryseomonas oryzihabitans_G. The sequence continues at coordinate 2,209,234 of JAQIJM010000001.1, read as the reverse complement.
TAGACCCGGCGCTCCACTCCCAGCTTCTCCATGGTGCCGACGAAGCCGAAGGAGGCCGCTGTCACGCCGATGGAGCCGACCAGGCTGGCTTTGTCGGCATAGATGGCGTCGGCCGCACTGGCCACATAGTAGGCACCGGACGCCCCCAGGTCGGCGATCACCGCATAGAGCTTGATCTCCGGATGCAGACCGCGCAGCCGCTTGATCTCGTCATAGATATAGCCGGATTGCACCGGACTGCCGCCCGGACTGTTGATGCGCAGCACCACGCCACGGGTATTGCTGTCGTCGAAGGCCTTGCGCAGGGCCGTGACCACATTGTCAGCACTGGCCTTCTCGTCGTCGGCGATCACACCCTTGAGCTCGATGAGCGCGGTATGGGCGCCGGACTCGGTCACCCCGCCCTTCTTGCCGAGTGACAGCAGGGGCGTGAACAGCACCAGCATGACGATCAGGTAGGCGAAGGTCAGCAGCTTGAAAAAGATGCCCCAACGCCGCGCCCGCCGCTGCTCGCGCACGCTGGCGAGCATGGTCTTCTCGATCAGGGCCCAGGTCTTGTCGTCAGAGGGACGCACCTGCCCGCGCTCTTCTTTCCATTCATCAGCCATGCCCGATTTCTCTCCTGACCACATCGTTATCACCCAGCCATAGCGCCAGGTCCGCGAAAGCTTCGATCACCAACCGCGGCGCGAAATCCCTCAGCACCTCGGCCGGCTGGGCACCATAGCCGGCGCCCACCGAATCGACCCCGGCGCGGCGGGCCATTTCCAGGTCGAACACCGCGTCTCCGACCAACAAGGCGCGCTCCGGCGCCACGCGGCAATGGGCGAGGATCTCCTCGACCATCTGCGGATCGGGCTTGCCGGCGGCCTCGTCGGCGCAGCGGGTGATGTCGAAGAACTCGCTCAGACCATGCTGCTGCAGTGAACGGGCCAGGCCGCGACGGCTCTTCCCCGTCGCCACGGCCAGCTGGTAACCCTGGGCGCGAAAGCGCTGCAACCCGCTCAGCACCCCGGGAAACAGGGGTGATGCCTGCTGTTCGCGGCGGACGAATTCGGCGCTGTAGGCATCGCGGAATCCCTCGATCTGCGCCGGAGTGACCAGGTGCGGATAAAGGGTCTGGATGGCCGCTACCAACTCCAGGCCGATGATGCCCTTGATGGCCACATCGCTGCGCGGTGGCAAGCCCAGCTGCTCGGCCGCCACGTGCATCACCTCGACAATCCGGCCGATGGAATCCGCCAGGGTGCCGTCCCAGTCGAAGATCAGCAGCTGGTAGTCAGGCATCCAGACGCTCCAGCGTCTGACTCCAGGTGCTGTCGACCGGCGCTTCCAGGCGCAACTCGCCGCCTTCGGGCAGCGGAATCACCAGACTCGCCGAGTGCAGGAACAGCCGCTTGCCGCCCAACTCGCGAATCTCCTGGGAGAAGTCTTCGTCGCCGTACTTGGGATCGCCGGCGATGGCGTGGCCGGCGTGGCGGGCATGGACGCGAATCTGATGGGTACGTCCGGTCACCGGCCGCGCCTCGACCAGGGTGGCGAACTCGCCGTAGCGACGCAGCACGCGGAATTCGGTGAGCGCCTCCTTGCCCTCGTCATTGACCTCGACCATGCGCTCGCCGGACCTGAGGGTGTTCTTCAGCAGTGGCGCGCTTATCTTCTTCTTGGCCGCCGGCCAGTGACCGCGTACCAGGGCGTGGTAGCGCTTGTCCACGCCGTCGCCGCGCAGCGCCTCGTGCAGGAAACGCAGCATGCTGCGCTTCTTGGCGATCATCAGCAGACCCGAGGTATCCCGGTCGAGACGATGGACCAGTTCGATGTCGCGGGCATCCGGGCGCAACTGGCGGAAGACCTCGATGACCCCGCCGGACAGGCCACTGCCGCCGTGCACGGCGATGCCGGCCGGCTTGTTGATGACGATGAGGGCCTTGTCCTCGTGGACGATGGAGTCCTCCAGGCGCTCGAGCAGGCCCCTGGCCAGGGGCGCCGGCTCGTCGGGCTCGGACAGGCGCAGCGGCGGCACGCGGATCTGGTCGCCGGCCTGCAGACGGTAGTCGGGCTTGATGCGCCCCTTGTTCACCCGGACTTCGCCCTTGCGCAGGATGCGATAGATGAGGGTCTTGGGCGCGCCCTTGAGGTGGGTACGCAGGAAGTTGTCGATGCGCTGGCCGGCGTAGTCGGCGGGCACGTCGAGCAGTTGCACGCCGGTGCTGGGAGAAGGAGGCTTAGTCATCGGTGGATGATAGCAATTTTCCCTGATTTGAAGCACTTAAAGCTTGCTGCTATAGTCCGGAGGCGGTTATCAGTCCTGTCCGGACGACACCGCTCGCGAGGCCGTAGATTCCGCCCGCGAACAATAGGCTGCAAATGCAATAGTCACTGGACGTCTGGCCGTCCAGCAGACCGCCGATTCTGCCCAGAGGGGCGAGTGGCGAGCTGCGATCCGCCTGTTAACCAAGGCAGCGGCACCCAGGGTGCCAGCTGTAAAACGACAACCGCTCCGGACCTTGCGGGCGGCACCTGATTCCTGAAGATTGTGTGCAGGATGGAGATGCACAACCAGCGTATCGCGTAGCCTGACAGTACGCCTGCAGCCCGCTTCGCGCCCAGCTTCGGCCAAGGTGACGATCGCAGGTGGAAGCTTCGAGGCCAACGGCCGATGCTCCAACCGCGACACCTGACACGAATCCCGCGACGACCCCGCTGCCCGAGCCTTTCGGCTGTCACGCCCGCACCATGCCTGGTTGATTCCTCCTTCTGCGGAGCTGCAAAGGCAGTCGCTTAAGCGCCTGCAGGAGACGTAGTCGCGGCACGCCCCCGGGCCTGCTGCTGGACACGAAGGCCGGCTTAGACCGGCTTCGATACGACCCCGTGCACCCTTCTCCTGAATCCTGTTGCCGCCACGCGGGCCGAGAGCCTGGAACGTAGTGGTATTACATGAAAAGAATGCTCATCAACGCGACCCAGCCCGAGGAATTGCGGGTTGCTCTGGTCGACGGTCAACGGCTGTTCGATCTGGACATCGAGTCCGGTGCCCGCGAACAGAAAAAGGCCAACATCTACAAAGGCCGCATCACCCGCATCGAACCCAGCCTGGAAGCCGCCTTCGTCGACTTCGGCGCCGATCGCCACGGCTTCCTCCCGCTGAAGGAAATCTCCCGGGAATACTTCAAGAAGAACCCGGAAGGCCGCGTCAACATCAAGGAAGTACTCTCCGAGGGCCAGGAAGTAGTCGTCCAGGTCGAAAAGGAAGAACGCGGCAACAAGGGCGCCGCCCTGACCACCTTCATCAGCCTCGCCGGTCGCTACCTGGTGCTGATGCCCAACAATCCCCGTGCCGGCGGCATTTCCCGCCGCATCGAGGGTGAGGAGCGCAACGAACTGCGCGAAGCCCTGAACGGCCTGAACGCCCCGGGCGACATGGGCCTGATCGTGCGCACCGCCGGCCTGGGCCGCAGCACCGAAGAACTGCAGTGGGACCTCGACTACCTGCTGCAACTCTGGTCCGCCATCACCGAAGCCTCGGGCGAGCGCAAGGGCCCCTTCCTGATCTATCAGGAAAGCAACGTCATCATCCGCGCCATTCGCGACTACCTGCGCCAGGACATCGGCGAGGTCCTGGTCGACAGCGTCGAAGCCCAGGAAGAAGCCCTGAGTTTCATCCGCCAGGTGATGCCGCAGTACGCCAGCAAGATCAAGCTCTATCAGGACAGCGTTCCGCTGTTCAATCGCTTCCAGATCGAAAGCCAGATCGAGACCGCCTTCCAGCGTGAAGTGAAGCTGCCGTCGGGCGGCTCCATCGTCATCGATCCCACCGAGGCCCTGGTGTCCATCGACATCAACTCGGCGCGCGCCACCAAGGGCGGCGACATCGAAGAGACCGCCCTGCAGACCAACCTGGAAGCGGCCGAGGAAATCGCCCGCCAGTTGCGCCTGCGCGACATCGGCGGCCTGATCGTCATCGACTTCATCGACATGACCCCGGTCAAGAACCAGCGCGCCGTGGAAGATCGCGTCCGTGAAGCCCTGGAAGCCGACCGCGCCCGCGTGCAGATCGGTCGCATTTCCCGCTTCGGCCTGCTGGAAATGTCCCGCCAGCGCCTGCGCCCTTCCCTGCGCGAAACCAGCGGCATCGTCTGCCCCCGTTGCAACGGCCAGGGCATCATCCGCGACGTGGAATCCCTGTCGCTGGCCATCCTGCGCCTGATCGAGGAAGAAGCCCTCAAGGATCGCACCGCCGAGGTGCGCGCCCACGTACCCATCCAGGTGGCGTCCTTTCTGCTCAACGAGAAGCGCAACAGCATCACCAAGATCGAGCTGCGTACCCGCGTGCGCATCATCATCCTGCCGGACGATCACATCGAGACCCCGCACTTCGAAGTGCAGCGTCTGCGCGACGACAATCCCGAGCTGCTGAACAGCCAGTCCAGCTACGAGATGGCCAACACCGAAGCCGAAGAGGTGCAGCCGGTCAGTTCCACCCGCACCCTGGTGCGCCAGGAAGCGGCCGTGAAGGTGGCGCCCGAGCGCGCCCCGGCCCCCACCCCGGTCGCCGCCGAAGTGGTCGCACCGGCTGCCCCTGCCGCCAAGACCACTGCCGAGCCGAACCTGTTCAAGGGTCTGGTGAAGTCCCTGGTCAGCCTGTTCGCCGGCAAGACCGAAGAGCAGCCCATGGTCGACAAGACCGCTGCCGCACCGGAAGCACCCAAGAGCAGCGACGAGCAGCGTCGCCAGGACGAGCGCCGCAACGGTCGTCAGCAGAATCGCCGCCGCGAAGGCCGTCGCGACGACGAGCGCAAGCCGCGTGAAGAGCGTCAGCCGCGCGCCGATCGTGGCGAGCGCAGCGAGCGCCCAGCCCGTGAAGAGCGCAAGCCGCGCGAAGAGCGTCAGGCCCGTGAAGACCGCCCGGCTCGCGAGGAACGTCAGCCCCGCGAAGAGCGCGCCACTCGCGAAGAGCGCCAACCGCGCGAAGAACGCCAGCCCCGCGAGGAGCGTCAGCCGCGCGAAGAGCGTCAGTCGCGTGAGGAGCGTGCCACTCGCGAAGAGCGCCAGCCGCGTGAAGAGCGTCAGCCCCGCGAAGAGCGTCAACCTCGTGAGGAGCGTCAACCCCGCGAGGAGCGCGTGAGCGCTGAAGAGCGTCCGGTTCGCGAAGAGCGTCAGCCGCGCGAAGAGCGCAAGCCGCGTGAAGAGCGTCAGCCGCGCGAAGAACGCAAGGTCCGCGAAGAGCGGCAGGCAGCGGCCAGCGCCGAAGAGCTGAATGAAGAAGAGGTGCTGGAAGGTAACGAGGAGCTGGAAGAAGGCGAAGAGCGTCCGCGTCGCCGTTCCCGCGGTCAGCGTCGTCGCAGCAACCGTCGCGAGCGTCAGCGTGATGCCAACGGCAACTTCATCGAAGACGAAGAGCAAGGCGCTGCAGCCACCGACGCCCCCGTCGCGCCGGCCGCGATCGCCCTGGGTACCGCCGTCGTGGTCAGCGAAAGCGTGACGGCCGTTGCCACCCAGGAAGAGGTTCGTGACGTTCGCCAGCAGGAGTCTGCAGCCACCGCCGAAACCCCGGCCGTATCCGAAGCTACCGGGGAGGCTGCGATGGAGCAGCCCGCAGCGGACGCCCCTGCCCAGCCGGAGATCCTCACCCCCCAGGTGAGCCAGCTGCAGGACGAGCGTGCGCCGCACCAGGACGTCGAGATCACCACTCCGGTGGTCGAGCAGACTGCCCCGGTAACGGCCACCGCGCCCATCCCCGCGGCACCGGTCGAGACTGAAGCTGCGGAATCGGCTGCCGGCCGTGCCTCGAACGATCCGCGTGAGCGCCGTCGTCGCGAGCGTCTGGCCCGTGAAGCCGAAGCGGCACGCGCCAAGCAAGCCGAGCAGGAGACTCAAGCCCCTGCCCTGGGTGCCATTGCAGAAACCGAGGAAACCTTCGCCACCGCGGCGGTAGGAACCCTGGAGCCGCAAGAGGCGCCTGCAGCCCAGGAGCAAGGCCCCGCAGCCGAAGCGGAGTCGGCTCCGGTCGTGATCGAGCAGCCCGCCGACATCGCGCCGGGTACCGCCCGGGAAGAACCTGCCGCTGCCGCTCCTCTCACCGAGGAAGTCACCTCGCAGGAAGAGCCCAAGGCCGACGCATCGACGGAAGAGGAAGCCAAGCAGGCGGAGTCCGAGCTCGAGCGCAAGCGCAACGAATCGCGGGAAAACCATCCCAGCTGATTCTAGGCGTTGATGAAAGGGGCGCTCAGGCGCCCCTTTTTTATTCCTGCTCTTCGTCCACGCCAGGTCTCAACGAGACCTGGCACCGAAACCGTAGAGCGGGAGCGAGACTCTCGCGCCCCAGCGCGCCACCGGCGAAGCCGGGATAGCGGGCGAGTCTCAGGCGCTCGACCTGGAGAGGCTGTTCGACCTTCGCCGGTAGCGCCCCACCCCTCCCAATCAGCGGACACAGCGACCCAAGGCTCCATGCGCGCCTGCCCGCGGTAGAACCGCCTCGACCCATGGCACCCGGGCGCCCAACCCCACCAGACCTGGGCGATGGCACCCAACGCGACCAACAGCGCCTGAACGCCTCGACTCCGATGGATACCGAGCGCAGCTAAGCTAGGGCCGTGGAGGCAGGGCCTGAGCACCGGAATTGCCAAGGGAAAGATGTCACACGCGCCCATTCGACGACCACAGCCCTGGTCTCAAACACCGCCTGGACATGCAGATGGCAGCTTGGCGACGCAGCCGGAGGCCCCTCCAATACACAGCTTAGGCCAGGCCGACCACCCAGGTCCCACCCCTGCCACCGCCGCCCAAGAAATCCTGAACATAAAAAAACCCAGCCAAGTGGCTGGGTTTTTTGAGCGTATCCCGAAGGATTAACGCTTGGAGTACTGCGGACGCTTACGCGCTTTGCGCAGACCGACTTTCTTACGCTCGACTTCACGGGCGTCACGAGTGACGTAGCCGGCTTTACGCAGGGAGCTGCGGTAGCCTTCATCGTACTCGATCAGGGCGCGGGTGATGCCATGACGAATGGCACCGGCCTGGCCGCTCACACCACCGCCAGCGACGGTAACGTAAACATCGAACTTCTCCAGGGTCTCGGTCAGCTCGAGGGGCTGGCGGACGACCATGCGCGCGGTTTCGCGGCCGAAGAAGGTATCCAGGGTGCGATCGTTGATGGAGATCTTGCCAGTGCCCGGACGGAGGAAGACACGAGCGGTGGCAGTCTTACGACGGCCGGTACCGTAATTTTGAGTTGCCGACATGTTCTACTATCCCGATTAAAACTTGAGTTCTTGGGGCTGCTGAGCGGTGTGCGGATGGTTCGCACCCTTGTACACCTTGAGCTTGCGATACATGTCGCGGCCCAGCGGGTTCTTCGGCAGCATACCCTTGACGGCGGTCTCGATGACGCGCTCGGGAGCACGGGCGATCAGCTTTTCGAAGTTGATCGACTTGATGCCACCCGGGAAACCGGAGTGATGGTAGTACATCTTGTCGGTAGTCTTGGCACCGGTCACCCGAACCTGCTCGGCGTTGATGACGACAATGTAGTCGCCGGTGTCAACGTGAGGGGTGTATTCGGGCTTGTGCTTGCCACGCAGGCGAGTGGCGATTTCAGTAGCCAGACGACCCAGAGTCTGGCCAGCAGCGTCGACGACGTACCAGTCGCGCTTAACGGTTTCCGGTTTTGCGGTGAAAGTTTTCATTCTCTATGGCCTCAGAGGCCGCCCTGGTAAAAAGACGGCAAATTCTACACAACAGTGCAACCCCAGACAAGTCAGGGGCAGCCGGAAACAGACGCTCTTCGGGGGCTCGGGTCGGCGTCCGCTACGGCGATCTCGGCAGGCTTAGGCATCCCCCGCCAAGAAAGCTGCGGCATGATACCCCTTCTCGTCGAAAAAGCAATCGGATATTAGAGGGAAAATAGCGCCTGAGTGGCTGCCGAGCCTTGGCGACGGGAGGCCAGATGATCCGCCAGCCGGGTCGGTTCCGGTAGGCGATGGCGCTTGACGCAGGCCATGACCAGCCTGGGAGCGGTGGCCAGACTGACGCGGTGACCGGGCGAGACGATCAGTGGCTTCACCCTGTCCTTGCTGCGCAGCACCGAACCTATCACCGCCCCCTCGCGATCCAGCAAATCGACTTGGGCGCCGCGGGTTTCGGCCAGTTCGCCGTGGTGGCCGGTAAGAATCTTCTTGGCGACGCCGATGGTCGGTAGACCGGTGACCACCCCTAGATGAGCGGCGATGCCCAGGCGGCGCGGGTGAGCGATGCCATGGCCGTCGCAGAACACGAGATCGGGCACCTCCGGCAACTCCTCCAGTGCCTGCAGCAGCGCCGGAAGTTCGCGGAAGGACAGCAGGCCCGGCACATAGGGCATCACGGTTGGGATGCGGGCGATGGCATGCGCCAGGGGCTGGAGGGTGTCGGCATCCAGCAGGACGGCGACCGCGCGGGTGATCTCGCCACCTTCCTCGAAGCCCACGTCGACCCCGGCGTAACGCCGCGGCGCACCGAAGTCGTCGTGCAGCAAGACCTGGGTGGCCAGTTGCTTCTGCAGGATGCGCGCCTGGGCGGGCGAGCCGTCCCACTCGGCGAAGGGATCGGAATTCACACCTACCTCCCGAAAACCTGGGTCAAGGGATTGATCCTTCAACCCGGGCAGGGTTCACGGCTTGTGCGGACGGGCCAGGTATTCGTGGGACTGCATTTCCAGCAGGCGGCTGAGGGTGCGCTGGAATTCGAACTCCAGGCGGCCACCGGAATAGAGGTCCTTGAGCTCCACTTCGGCCGACAGGATCAGCTTGACCTGGCGATCGTAGAATTCGTCGACCAGGTTGATGAAGCGCCGCGCCATGTCGTCCTTGAGCGCGTCCATCTGCTCGACGTTGCTGACCAGCACCGTCTGGAAGATCTTGCCCAGCTCGATGTAGTCGTTCTGGCTGCGCGGACCGTCGCAGAGGGCACGGAAATCGAACCAGGCGACGTCTTCGCAGGTGCGGCGCGCGCGGATCTCGCGATTCTCGATCATCAGCGGCACGTCTTCGCAGAGGTCGTTGCACTCGACGGTGAGCGAACGGAAGCTCTTGGCCATCGCCGCCTCGACCTCGTCGCTCAGCGGATAGTGAAAGAGCTGCGCCTGCTCCAGGGCGCGCAGGCGATAGTCCACGCCGCTGTCGACGTTGACGATCTCGGTGTGCTCCTTGAGCAGCGCGATGGCCGGCAGGAAGCGCGCGCGCTGCAGGCCGTCCTTGTAGAGGCCGTCGGGCACGATGTTCGAGGTGGCGACCAGACTCACGCCGTTCTTGAACAGCTCTTCCAGCAGGGTCGCCAGGATCATGGCGTCGGTGATGTCGGAGACGAAGAATTCGTCGAAGCAGATCACCCGCGCCTCGTCGGCGAAACGCCGGGCGATGATGGTCAGCGGATTCTTCTCGCCCTTGAGGGTGCGCAGCTCTTCGTGGACCCGCTTCATGAAGCGGTGGAAGTGGGTGCGCATCTTCTGCTTGAACGGCAGGGCGTCATAGAAGGTATCGACCAGATAGGTCTTGCCGCGCCCTACCCCGCCCCAGAAATACAGCCCCTTGACCGGCGTGACCGTCTTGCGCCCGAGCAGCTTGCCGAACAGGCCACCCTTGGACGCGGGCTCGGCGAGCAATTCGTCATAGAGGCGCTGCAGATGGCGGACGGCCTCTTCCTGGGCAGCATCGTAGAAAAACTCCGGGCGCTTGAGGTCGGCCTGGTAACGCTCGAGGGGGGTCATGGCGGCTTCTGGTCGGGTGGGAAAAAAGGGTGGTCACTGTAATGGCGGTCCCTGGCGTTGACAACGCCGGGGACCGCGGGTGCCTTAAAGCTTGTTCAATGGCTCGCGAGCTAGAGACAAACAAGGCGAAAATGGCTGAGGAAGCGGAGTTTACAAGTGGTAAATGAGCATTCCGACGGGGCTGGCCCTCCAGGCCGTTTTCAACGCAGTTTGGCCGACGCGCAGCAGCCTTTGTACAAGCCCTTAGGCCTCGGCCAGTTGTGCGAGTGCAATGCGCGTCCGCTCGATCAGCGCATCACGCGCGGCGGGGGAATCGCTGGCGACGCCCTCGGCCACCACCTGATCTGCCAGCAGCAGCTGGAAGCCGTTGCCCTCTCCCGCCACGACACTGGCCGGCGTGGTGACCAGCTGCTTGCTGGTGATGCCGGCGGTCTTGGCTTCGGCGAAGGGGATCGACAGGGCCAGTTCGGTGCCGTCGGCGTCGAGCAGGCGGAAGCGGAAGCTGCCGTCGCTCTCGCGGAAGCTGACGAAGCGGGCGGTCTTGCTGGCCTTCTTCTTGGCGCCGCCGGTGGCGACCTGGGTCTTGAGCGAGCGCAGGCCCACGGCTTCGCGCAGCTCGCCGAGGAAGGGCGTGGCATAGCGGCGGGCCTTGGCGGCACCGGCCAGCAGGATGTCTTCCAGATCATCGGGACGGGCGATCAGCGCCGCATAGCGCTCGCGGGCTTCGCCCAGCTCGGCGTCGAGCAGCTCGAACAGCTGGCCCTTGGCCTCGCCCCAGGCCAGGCCGTCCAGCAGGGCCGCGCGGAAGGCCGCGTTCTGCTCTGAGGTAGCGAAGGCCTGGTAGAGGGTGAAGAGGTGGGCGCTGTCGGGGTCCTTGGGCTCGCCGGGCAGGCGCGAGTCGGTAACGATGCGGGCGATGGCATCCTTGAGCTGCTTGGCGCTGCCGAACAGCGGGATGGTGTTGTCGTAGCTCTTCGACATCTTGCGGCCATCGAGACCGGGCAAGGTGGAGACGCTTTCCTCGATGACCGCCTCGGGCAGGGCGAAGTAGTCGCGCCCGTTGCCGAACAGGTGGTTGAAGCGCTGACCGATGTCGCGGGCCATCTCCACGTGCTGGATCTGGTCGCGCCCGACCGGCACGCGCAGGGCGTTGAACATCAGGATGTCCGCGGCCATCAGCACCGGATAGCTGTAGAGCCCCATGGTGACCCCGGCATCGGGGTCCTCGCCCTGCTCCAGGTTGCGGTCGACCGCGGCCTTGTAGGCATGGGCGCGATTGAGCAGGCCCTTGCCGGCGACGCAGGTGAGCAGCCAGGTCAGCTCGGGGATCTCGGGGATGTCGGACTGGCGATAGAAGGTCACCCGCTCCGGATCCAGGCCGCTGGCCAGCCAGGTGGCGGCGATCTCCAGGCGCGAACGCTGGATGCGCGCGGGGTCGTCGCACTTGATCAGGGCATGGTAGTCGGCGAGGAAATAGAAGGAGTCGGCATCGTCGGCCAGGCTGGCGCGGATGGCGGGACGGATGGCCCCGGCATAGTTGCCCAGGTGCGGGGTACCGGTGGTGGTGATGCCAGTGAGGATGCGAGTGGTCATGGAGGCGCTGGAAATCCGAGAGACTAACGAGGGTCAGGCCTGCAGGCGGGGCAGGACCAGATCTTTGAGTTCGACGAGTTTGCCATGGAAGAAATGGCTGCAGTCGGCGACGCGGAGCAATTCGTGCGGCTGTTCGAGCGCGGCGGACCAGGCATAGACCCGCTCGGGGGTCACCACCTCGTCGGCCTCTGGCTGGATCACGGTGAGGCGCGCCCGCTGGGGCAGGCGGCCGTCGACCGCGAAACGCTCCACCGGCGGCGCCAGCATGAACAGCCGTTCCACCGCCACGCCCTGGCCTTCCAGGCGCCCGCCGAGGCAGGCGGCGACGCAGGAGCCGAAGGAGAAGCCGCAGAGGGTCAGGGGCAGATCGGGGTGACGGTCGCGCAGCCAGGCCACGGCGGCCGCGGCATCGTCGATCTCGCCTTCGCCACCGGCATGCACGCCGGTGCTGGCGCCGACGCCGCGAAAGTTGAATCTGAGGGTGGCCTGGCCGGCGTCCCGGGCGATGCGCTGCAGGGTGGCGACCACCTTGTTCTGCATGGCGCCGCCATGGAGCGGATGGGGATGACAGAGCAGGACCGCGCCGGTGGGGGCATCCGGGCTCTGGTACAGCGCCTCCAGAGTGCCCGCGGGGCCCTCCAGCAGCAGGGATTGTTCACGGGCTGACACGCTTGACTCCGTGATCCCGGACGAACAGTGCTCATCCAAGGAGTTGATTTTGATAGGGTCGACCCTGCGCGATGCCTGAGTGCGGGGTATGATGACGCCCAGCGAATGGCAGAAGACGCAACCCAGTGTACAGGCTCGCCGGTCTGCCGTTACCGTAAAGCAAAGCCGCTCATAGAGGAAGTTTCGTGGAACAGTCGCTCACTACCTGGTTGTTGCCCCTGGTCGCGCTGCTGATCGGGGTCGGGATAGGTTTTCTGCTGGCACGCCTGGTGCCGGGTGCCGCGCCGAGCCGGGTGCAGCGCCAGCTGGACGATCTGCAGAAGAAGTTCGACGACTACCAGCACGAGGTCACCAGCCACTTCAGCACCACCGCCGGCCTGGTGCGCAAGCTCACCCAGACCTACCAGGACATGCAGTCGCACCTGTCCGAAGGCGCCGAGCGCCTGGCCCAGGACGAGCTGACCCGTCAGCACCTGCTGGCCTCGCTGCACAGCGCCGAGCAGCGCTACCCCTCCAGTCGCGAGCGCATCGACGGTCCGACGGAGGCGCCGCGGGACTACGCGCCCAAGGGGGACGGCACCCCTGGCACCCTCGACGAAACCTATGGCGTGAAAAGCCGCGGTTGATCGCCAAGGCCGGGGACTCCCCGGCCTTCTGCTTTCCGGCCTCCGCCCTCTTCACTCAGGGCGCGACGCCCGGCCCTTTTCCGGCCCGTCATGGCATAATCCGCGGTTGCAGTCTTTTGCAGGAGAACGCCATGCCCGCAGCGGCCAATGGCCTGAGCCTCTACGGCATCAAGGCCTGTGACACCATGAAGAAGGCCCGCCTGTGGCTGGACGAGCACGGCCAGGCCTATCACTTCCATGACTACAAGCAGAGCGGCATCGACCGCGAGCGGCTGGCGGCCTGGTGCGCGGAGCATGGCTGGGACAAGGTGCTCAATCGCGCCGGCACCACCTTCCGCAAGCTCGACGACGCCCAGAAGGCCGACCTCGACACCGCCAAGGCCATCGACCTGATGCTGGCGCAGCCTTCGATGATCAAGCGACCCGTGCTCGATCTCGGCGACCGTACCCTGCTGGGCTTCAAGCCCGAGTTCTATGCCGCGGCCCTGAACTGAACCCCGCGGCCACCGCCCCTACTACCGAACATTTCGCACCGACCGGATCGGTGCCTCTGCAAAGGAACAGTCTCATGTCGAATGCCCTCTTCAGTATCGCCTTCGGTGTCGGCACCCAGAATCGCCAGGACGCCTGGCTGGAAGTCTTCTATGCACAGCCCCTGCTGAATCCCCCGGCGGCGCTGGTCGAGGCGGTCGCGCCGCTGCTGGACTACCAGGGTGGCAACCAGGCCATCGCCTTCGCCCCGGCCCAGGCCCGCGGTCTGGCCGAAGCCCTCAAGGGCATCGATGCCGTGCAATCGGCGCTGCTGACCCGTCTGGCGGAAAGCACCAAGCCGCTGGTGGCCACCCTGCTGGCCGAAGACGCCGCCCCCGCTTCCACCCCCGAGGCTTACCTGAAGCTGCACCTGCTGTCCCACCGCCTGGTCAAGCCCCACGGCCTGAACCTCAGCGGCATCTTCGCCCTGCTGCCCAACGTGGCCTGGACCAACCAGGGCGCCGTGGACCTGGCCGAACTGCCGGCCGAGCAACTGGAAGCCCGCCTGCGTGGCAAGCTGCTGGAAGTCTTCTCGGTGGACAAATTCCCCAAGATGACCGACTACGTGGTGCCGGCCGGCGTGCGCATCGCCGATACCGCCCGGGTGCGCCTGGGTGCCTACGTGGGTGAAGGCACCACGGTGATGCACGAAGGCTTCGTCAACTTCAACGCCGGTACCGCCGGCCCCGGCATGATCGAAGGCCGCGTGTCCGCGGGCGTCTTCGTCGGCAAGGGCTCGGACCTGGGCGGTGGCTGCTCCACCATGGGCACCCTGTCGGGCGGTGGCAACATCATCATCAGCGTGGGCGAAGGCTGCCTGATCGGCGCCAACGCCGGCATCGGCATCCCGCTGGGCGATCGCTGCACCGTGGAATCCGGTCTCTATGTGACCGCGGGTACCAAGGTGGCGGTGCTGGATGACCAGAACCAGCGGGTACGGGTGGTCAAGGCGCGCGAACTGGCCGGTCAGAGCGATCTGCTGCTGCGCCGCAATTCGGAAACCGGCGCGGTCGAGTGCAAGACCAACAAGACCGCCATCGAACTCAACGAAGCGCTGCACGCGCACAACTGAGTCCACCACCGGGCAGTCCGCCGCGTGCGGGCTACCCCGGAGCTGTCGCCATGTCGCTACCCTCTCCCTGGAGAGCCGAATTTCCGGCTTTCACCGCCTTCGCCGCCGACGGCATCACCTACCTCGACAGCGCCGCCACGGCGCAGAAGCCCCAGGTGGTGCTGGATGCCCTGCTGGCCAGCTACAGCCTGGGCGCGGCCAATGTGCACCGGGCCCAGCACTGGGCGGCCGAGCGCGCCACCGCCGCCTACGAAGGCGCGCGGGGGCGGATCGCCGCCTGGCTGGGCGCTGCCGCGCCGCACGAGGTGGTGCTGACTCGCGGCGCGACCGAGGCGCTCAACCTGCTGGCCTATGGTCTGGAAGACGCCTTCGCGGCGGGTGACGAGATCCTCATCAGCGCCCTGGAGCACCACGCCAATCTGCTGCCCTGGCAGCAGTTGGCCCGGCGCCGGGGATTGCAGCTCAAGATCATTCCCCTGACGCCCAGTGGCCATCTCGACCTGGATGCCGCCAGGACGCTGTTGAGTCCCAAGACCCGGCTGGTCGCGGTCAGCCAGCTGTCCAACGTGCTCGGCACCTGGCAACCGCTGGCGGAGCTCGCCGAGCTGGTACGCACCCGTTCGCCGGCCTGGCTGGTGGTGGACGGCGCCCAGGGCGCCGTCCATGGACGGCATCGCCCGGGCGACTTCGACGCCGATTTCTATGTCTTTTCCGGCCACAAGCTCTATGCGCCCGAGGCCATCGGCGTGCTCTGGGGCAAGGCCGACTGCCTGGCGCAGCTCAAGCCCTGGCAATTCGGCGGCGAGATGGTGCAGTACACCACCTTCAGCGAGGCTCGGTTCCATGCCGCGCCCATGGGCTTCGAGGCGGGGACGCCGCCCATCGGTGCAGCCATCGCTCTAGGCGCGGCGGTCGACTGGCTGCAGGGGCAGGACGAGACGCTGATCCGCGGTCACGAGCAGGCGCTGAGTCTGAAGCTGCTGGCCGGTCTCGCCGCGCGCGATGGGGTGCGGATCTTCGGTGAGCCGCAGATCGCCTTGGCCAGTTTCCGGGTGGAGGACGTGGACGTCGGCGATCTGTCCCACTTGCTGGGGGAACAGGGCATCGCGGTACGCGCCGGTCAGCACTGCGCCATGCCGCTGTTCCAGAGGCTGCAGGCGCCCGGCGCGCTGCGGGTCTCCCTGGGTCTGTACAACGACGCCGAGGATCTACAGCGTTTCTTCACCGCGCTGGACAACGCCCTGGAGCTGCTGCGATGAATCTGCTTCCCGATGCGGCGGAAGCCCGCCGCGCCTTCGTCATCGCCAAGGGCTGGGAGGCACGCTCGCGGCTCCTGCTGCAATGGGCGGAGCGGCTACCCGCCGTACTCGAAGAGCGTGACGAGGATCTGGTACAGGGCTGCGAGAGCCGGGTACGCCTGACCCATGACGCCCAGGGCGAGCGTCACTTTTTTCGTGCCAGCAGCGAATCCCGGGTACTCAAGGGCTTGCTCGCCGTGGTGCTGGTGCGCGCCAATGGGCTTACCCGTGAGGAGCTGGCGCGGCTCGATATCCACGGCTGGCTCAGCGAGCTGGGCCTGGAGCGACAGCTGTCACAGTCGCGCAGCAACGGGCTGAATGCCGTGCTGGCGCGGATGCGCGAGTTGGCGGCCTAACGTTCCCCGGATACCGGATTACGCCGCGCGCGGAAGAAGTCGGTCAGCACCTGGCCGCAGGCCTCGGCCAGTACCCCGCCCTCCACCAGCACCCGGTGATTGAGAAAGTCCTGCTCGAAGAAGCGCCCGCGGCTCTGGGCCATGCCGGCGCGCGGCTCGCTGGCGCCATAGACCAGGCGCTGGATGCGACTGTGCACGATCAGCCCGGCGCACATGCTGCAGGGCTCCAGGGTGACATAGAGGGTAGCGCCCGGTAGTCGGTAGTTGGTCAATCGCGTGGCAGCCGCGCGAATGGCCTCCATCTCGGCGTGAGCGCTGGGATCGTGGGCGCCGATGGGGCGGTTGAAGCCACGTCCGACGATTTCGCCGTCGAGCACCACCACGGCGCCCACCGGCACCTCGCCGAGTTGCGCGCCCCGTTCGGCCAGGATCAGGGCCTCGCGCATGAAAAGGTCATCCTGACTGCGGTCGACGATGGGTAGCGGACGGAAGCGGGCCATGGCTGAACTCTGGACAAAGGGCAATGATACCCTCCTCACCGAACGAGATCAGTCGGGTAGCGTCCTGAGCGCCAGCCCGCAATTCCTTAACAAAACAATCGCGAAAATCGTTATCGAAGCAATCAAATGGAAGCTTGCTCTGACGCCTGCGGCCTGGCGTGACCTGCATCACATCGACGGTGATTCGGCGCTATAACTTCAACAGGCGCGCTGGCGCGTGGTCCCATTCAAGAGTCCCTCCGAGACATTCGCATGATAGCTGCACCCCCCGGTCAGTCACTGCAGAGCTGCGAAAGCGAGCCCATCCGCATTCCCGGCTCGATCCAGGCACACGGTTTCCTCCTGGCGTTCGACGAGGCCGAGCGACTGGTCAGGCATATCAGCCGCAATTTGCCCGATCTGCTCGGCAAGCCCGAGAGTGAGCTGCTGAATCGGCCCGTGGCACAGGTACTGCCCACCGAACTCTTCGAGCGGGTGCGAGAGGCGCTGGCGCTGGCGCACCTGGAGGAAGCCAATCCGCTTGGCTGGAGTCGACCGGCACGGGACATGGACGTGATCCTGCACCGCAGCGGAGATCTGGTGTTCCTGGAATTCGAGCCGGACGACCATGGTGGCGTCGAGCCGGCCGGCCTGGCGCGCGCCCTGGCGCGTCTGCAGCAGGCGCGTACCCTACCCGAGCTGTGCGAAGGGGCGGTACGGGAAGTACGCGCCCTGACCGGTTTCGACCGGGTCGTGGTCTATCGCTTCGACGACGGGGGTGACGGTCAGGTGGTGGCCGAGGATAGGGTCGACGACATCGACAGCTACCTCGGTATGCATTTTCCCGCGAGCGACATCCCGGCCCAGGCCCGCGCCCTCTACCGCGAGAACTGGATTCGCAACATTCCCGATGCCGTCTACGAGCCGGTTCCCCTGGTGCCTGGCTTCCGGCACGACACCGAACGGGACCCGATCGACCTGACCCACGCCGTGTTGCGCAGCGTATCGCCCATCCACTGCCAATACGTGCGCAACCAGGGTCTGCGCGCCTCCATGAGCGTGTCGCTGATCAGCGACGACCAGCTCTGGGGACTGATCAGCTGCGGTCACCGCGAGCCGTTGTACCTGCCGTTCCGCACGCGAATGGCCTGTCGCTCGGTGGGGGTACTGGTGTCGCTGATGATCCGGGCGCTGGACAATCGCCAGGTACAACGCGAGATCGATGCGCGAGAGGCCCAGCTCGCGGCGTTGATCCAGGGCATGTGCGACAGTCGCGGCGAAGTGCTCAGCGGACTGTGCGACAGACCCGCCGATCTCCTGGAGCTGGTGGACGCCGCCGGTGTCGCGGTGCTGGTGGAGGACGAGCTCGGTACCGCGGGTGAATGCCCGGGTGCGGAAGACATCCGCATCCTCGCGGCCTGGGTCACCGCTGAAATGGACGCTTCCGGCATCTACGCGACCCGCTGCCTAGCCGATGAGCTGCCCGATGCACGCCGCTACAGCGACAGGGCCAGCGGCGTGCTGGCCCTGTCGCTACCCAAGCCGGTGCGTAACCTGGTGCTCTGGTTCCGCCCCGAGATCGTCACCACGGTGGTCTGGAGCGGCAACCCGGCCAAGCTCGAGGCCGTGGCGCCCATGCCGGGCCAAGGCTTGAACTATCCGCACCCGCGGCGCTCCTTCGATGCCTGGAAGGAACTGGTGCGGCTGCGCTCGGAGCGCTGGCGCCCCGCCGATCTGTTCGCCGCCAAGGACCTGCGCCGCTCGGCCATCGAGCTGGACCTGGCGCGCCAGGTGGAACGGGAACGCCAGGCCGTGCGCCTGCGCGACGAGATCGTCGCGGCGGTCTCCCACGACCTGCGCAGCCCCATCACCATCATCCTGATGAAGGTGGGCATGCTGCAACGCCTGTTGGAAAAACTGGCGGTTGGCGACGACCGCCTGACCAGCTCCCTGGAAGTGATAGAAACCGCGGCCAACCGCATGAATGCCCTGATCAGCGATCTGCTGGACCTGTCGAAGATCGAATCCGACCGCCTGGCGCTGGAACTGAAGGTGGCGCGACTGGTAGACGTCTGCGCCCAACCCGTCTTACTGTCGCGTCCCCTGGCGGAAAGCAAGGCGATCAGCCTGGAATATGCCGCCGATCCGGACATCGAGGTACAGGTGGAGGCGGAGCGGATCTTCCAGGTACTGATGAACCTGCTGGGCAACGCCATCAAGTTCACGGCACCGGGCGGCGTAGTGCAGTTGCGCATGAGCAGGGTCGACGGCATGGCCGAAGTCAGCGTCAGCGATAACGGTCGCGGAATGAATCAGGCGCAACAGGCACGCGTCTTCGAACGCTTCTGGCACGTGCAGGAAGACAATCCCACCGGCCACGGCCTGGGGCTCTACATCGCCAAGGGTATCGTCGAGGCCCACGGCGGCACCCTCACCGTCACCAGCGCCCTCGGCCAGGGCAGTACCTTCAGCTTCACCCTGCCGCTGGCGTCCTGACGCCGCCCTGGAAGAAGAAATCCCCGGTGGCCGACAGCGACGTTGAAACCACCGGGGGAGCGCTGGGCTCGCAACAATGGACGCCCGCACGGCGCTGCGAATTCCCACCTTCCGTCGGCCCCAAGGGGTCATTTCGTTCAATACGGTCGATGCAGGCGCCCGCTAGCGTTAGGACCTCCCTATCAAGGAGATTCCGAGATGACGCTGATCCTGTCCATGGCCGCTTTCGCGCTGGTGGCTTCCCTCTCCCCTGGCCCGGTCAATCTGGTGGGCTTCAACACCGGCCTCAACCATGGCTGGCGGCCCGCCCTGTGGCATGTCGCCGGGGCCACCCTGGGCTTCGTCGTCCTGCTGCTGGCGATCGGCCTCGGCCTGCACGAGGTGTTGGCCGCCTGGCCGGCCTTGCTGTGGATACTGCGCCTGGCGGGCGCCCTCTTCCTGCTGTACCTGGCCTGGAAACTGGCGCGCGCCTCGGGTGACCTGGGTGCCGACGCGATGACGGCCTGTCCGGGCTTCCGCGACGGCGCCCTGCTGCAGTGGCTCAATCCCAAGGCCTGGCTCGCCGCCGCAGCCGGGGTGGCGCTGTTCGTGGGCGAGGATCGCGGACGCCTGGCGCTGTTCGCCGGCCTCTACCTGGTGATCTGCTTCGCCTCCCTGGCCTGCTGGGCGGTGGCCGGTCAATGGCTGCGCGGCCGCTCCCTGACGCCGGCCCGACTGCGCCTGCTCAATCGCGCCCTCGCGGCGCTGCTGGTGCTCTGCGCCGCCTCCCTGCTATGGGAGGGTTGATACGGCGCGGTACTGACCGGGCGTCGCCGCCACCAGGCGCTTGAAGGTACGTTGCAGATGGGCCTGGTCGGCGAAGCCGGTGGCCAGGGCGACCTCGGCCAGCCCCTCGCCTTGGCGCAGGCGCTGGCGGGCCAGGCGGATACGGCGGTCGATCAGGTAGGCGTGGGGCGTCAGGCCGTAGCGTCGACGAAAGCTGCGAATCAGCTGGGTAGGCGAGAGAGCCGCCACCTGGCTGAGCTGATCCAGGCTGACGCCCTCCCGACAATGGGCGTCGAGGAATTCGGCGGCGCGGCTCAGGCGGCGATCCTCGCGGCTCAACGCCACCGCGACCGGCGTGCGACCCAGGCGCGCCAGCACGGCCTCGAAGTACAGCAGTACCTGGCTCTCACGCTGCAGGGTGAGGCTGTCGGGATCGACCAGGCAGGCGTGCAGGGCCTCCAGGCCGAGGTACAGCTGACCGTCCTGGGACAGCTGTACGGCCAGCGGCTGGAAGTCGGTGGCGCCTGGGCGCTGCAACCCGGCCAGCCAGGCGGCGTCCAGGTGCAGCATGCGATAGCGCCACGCCTCTTCGCCCAGGGGATTGCAGGCATGGACGTCGCCGGGATTCATCAGCACCAGGGTTCCCGCCCCGACGAGTTCGCGGGTCGGGCCGTTGTGGTAGCGACTATGCCCGCCCAGCACGGTGCCGATGGAAAAGGTCTCGTGGGAATGCGGGGCGTAGCAGAGTGCACGGCCGTCCTGGATGGAGCGGGCTTCGAGAAAGGGCAGCGCAGGATCGCGCCAGAACTGGGGGACGGCGCCGGTAGCGGTCATGCAGCATGGGGATTCCGGGACGACGGACCGGATCAGTCTAGCCGTCGTCCCGGGAGAGGGAAAGCCAGGCGTCAGCGGGTGGCGGCATCCTCAGCCTCTTCCAGCAGGACATCGGCGGTGATCAGGTAATCGGCATCCGGGTGCAGTTCGGCGCCCAGCGCCAGTTGCTGCGCCGCCGCGGCGAGCGTCGGGGCGCCCTGGTAGGTGGCATTGAGCTCGGCCAGCAGGAGGCCCATGTCCTTGTGCATCAGCGCCGCCGGGAATTGCGCGGCGAAGTCGCCCTCGCGCAGGGCGGCCAGCTTGCGCTGGTGATGGGGCGAGAGCACCGCCAGGTCGCCGAACACCTCGAACAGCACCTCGGCGTCCAAGCCGGCGCGGGTGGCGTAGGCCAGGGCTTCGGCCAGGGCGGCGAGTCCGGCGCCCATCAGGCCGTTGATGGCCAGCTTGATGGCGGCGCCCTGCCCGGTCGGACCGACGTGGTGCACGGTCTTGCCCAGGGTCTCGAGGATGGGCCGGGCGCGCTCCACCGCCTCGGGCTCGCCACCGGCCAGGACCACCAGTTGGGCCTTTTCCGCCTCCGGCGTGCTGCCGGATACCGGCGCCTCGACCACGGCGATACCGCGGGCACGACCAGCGGCTTCCAGGCGCAGCGACAGCGCGGGCGAGTTGGTGCTGGTGTTGATCAGCAGCCGACCGCTTTCCAGCCGGGCGAGCACGCCATCGGGCCCGAGCAGGACCTGTTCGAGGATGGCGTCGTTGGGCAGCGAGACGATCACCACCTCGGCCTGGGGCAGCAGCGTGGCCAGGGGCTCCATGGGCGTGCCATGGCGCTCGCCGTCCTGCTGGTGTTCGGCATAGGCCATGACCGGATAGCCGGCCTCGCGCAGATTGGCGCCCATGCGCTGGGCCATGGCACCAAAGCCGATGAAACCGATCGAGGGATGGGCGGACATGGCGAGACTCCTGGGTAAGGGGTGGGTGGTATCTCGACTGTGCCCTTTTGCCGGGGTTCCACCTTAAGAAGCCTAGATCCCGCTGAACCAGTTGTAGCCCTGGTCTTCCCAATAGCCGCCGGGATAGTCGTTGGTCACGAACAGCGCCTGGATGTGCTTGGGATTCTTGAAGCCGAGCTTGGTGGGTACCCGCAGGCGCAGCGGATAGCCGTAGTCCGGCGGCAGGGCCACCTGGCCGAAGTCCAGCGCCAGGAGGGTCTGGGGATGCAGCGCCGAAGCCATGTCGATGCTGGAGTAGTAGCGGTCGGCGCACTTGAAGCCGACGTACTTGGCCGTGGTGTCGGCGCCGATGCGTTCGAGGAAGGTGCGCAGCGGCACCCCGCCCCACTGGCCGATGGCGCTCCAGCCTTCGATGCAGATGAAGCGGGTGATGTCGGCCCGTTGCGGCAGGCGGCGCAGGTCTTCCAGGGTCCAGGCCCGCTTGTTGGCGACCAGGCCGGAGACCTCCAGGCGATAGTCGCTGAGGTCGATTTCCGGGACGTTGTATTCGGGATAGAAGGCGTTGAAGGGAAAGGGATTGGTGATCTGGCTGGCGGCATAGGTGGGCGCCAGGCGCTCGCGGCCGAACAGCCAGGCCTGCACCCGGTCGTTGAAGCGCGACATGGACCAGAGCACCTTGTCGACGCTATCGCCGTCCTGCAGGTTGCAGCCGCTGAGCATGGCCAGGGCGCCCACCGTCAGGCCCTGCTTGAGCAGCAGGCGTCGTTGCAGATTTTCCACCTGCCGTTGTTGCGTTGGTTCCAGCCGCAGCCGTTCACGCCGACTCATCGCTCACCTCCTCGTGCGCCCGACCGGTGATCATCGGCGGCAGGGTGCGGGGGACCAGGATGACCAGGGCCAGGTGCACGACGACGAAGGCGCCGATACCAGCCATGGCGAAGAAATGCACGTAGCGGGCAGTGTCGAAACCGCCGAGCAGCGCGGCCAACCCCTGCAGTTGCACGGGCTTCCAGATCGCCAGCCCCGAGAGCACCACCAGCACCCCCAGCGCCAGCACGCCCCAGTAGAGCAGGCGCTGCACGGCGTTGTAGGTGCCCAGCTGGTGCCCCAGACGAAGCCGTGCGGCGGCAATGAAATCGCGGCCGATGGCGCGCGGCGACAACGGCAGGAAATCGCGCCGGAAGTGGCCGCTGAAGAGCCCATAGAGCAAGTAGATGAGGCCATTCACCGCCAGCAGCCAGAACACCGCCAGGTGCCAGGCGATGGCGCCGCCCAGCCAGCCGCCGAGGGTCGACCAGGCGGGAAAGGTGAAGGGGAACAGCGGCGAGGCGTTGTAGATCGCCCAGCCGCTCATGAACATGCAGGGCATCGCCAGGGCGTTGAGCCAGTGGGTGAGGCGCACCGGCCAGCGGTGCACCAGGCGCCGTCGCGAGGTGGTCATGGGGTTCCCCTCCATAGAAAGTTGGACGCGGTCGCCAGACGACCGCGCAGAGGCTTACATGGGCGGAGTGAAACCGTCCTTGCCGACAGCCACGCCTTTCACGTGCTTGCCGTCTTCGGCGGGGAACAGCACCACCTTGGCGCCAGGCTTGAGCAGGCTGCGGTCGCCCTTCTCGACGTAGGCGATGGGCACATCTTCCGGCACCACCAGCTGCTTCTCGCCGCCCTTGTACTGCACGGTCAGGGTGCGGCCGTTGGCTTTCTTGAGTTCGCCCACGGTGCCGTTGGTCATGGTGCCGGTGCTGCCATCGGCGTTTTCCCAGCCGTAGTGGCCTTCGCCGGAGCCACGCAGGCTGGCTTCGAAGACCGTCACTTCCAGCGCCTTGAGGGTGCCGTCGGGCTGGGGTGTGGCGGCCGAGCCGATGAAGCTGTTGGCTTCGATACGGTCCAAGTTGGCCTTGGACACGGCGCGGTAGCTGGTCTTGTCGTCCAGCATCAGGGATTGGTGGGCACCATTGCGGGTGGTGAAGGCCAGGGTGTCGCCCTGGACGCTGTCCACGGTGCCACGCATGGGCTTGACGGTGGGCATGGGTGCGGCCTGGGCCAGCAGGGCGCTGCCGGCGAGCAGCAGGGCAAGGGAACCGCGAAGCAGGGTCTGGTTACGCATGAAGCCTCCTGGGGTAGGTAATCGCCCAGCCACCTTGCGCCCCGGCAAGGGTCGTGAAGATGACCGGCGAATGACAAAAATGTCACCCCTGTCAGACAACCAAAGCCCTACCATGGCGCCATGCACATTCTCCTCATCGAAGACGACCAGAAGACCGGCGAGTACCTGAAGAAGGGCCTCGGCGAATCCGGCTACGCGGTCGACTGGACCCAGCACGGCGCCGACGGCCTGCACCTGGCCCTCGACGGTCGCTACGACCTGGTCATCCTCGACGTGATGCTGCCCGGTATCGACGGCTGGCAGATCATGGAAGTCCTGCGCAAGAAACAGGACGTGCCGGTGCTCTTCCTCACCGCCCGCGACGGCCTGCAGGATCGTATCCGCGGCCTGGAGCTGGGCGCCGACGACTATCTGGTCAAGCCCTTCTCCTTCGTCGAGCTGCTGCTGCGCATCCGTACCCTGCTGCGCCGTGGCGTGGTGCGCGAGCCCGAGCACTTCCACCTGGCCGACCTGCAGCTGGACCTCCTGCGGCGGCGGGTGACCCGCGGCGACGACCTCATCGTGCTGACCAACAAGGAATTCGCCCTGCTGCACCTGCTGCTGCGCCGCGAAGGCGAGGTGCTGTCGCGCACCCTGATCGCCGCCGAGGTCTGGGACATGAATTTCGACAGCGACACCAACGTGGTGGACGTGGCCATCAAGCGGCTGCGCGCCAAGGTCGACAACCCCTACCCGGTCAAGCTGATCCATACCGTGCGCGGCATCGGCTACGTCTGCGAGGTGCGGCCTTGAGTGCGCGCTCACCCTCGCTGATCCTGCGCGCCACCCTGGGATTCGCCCTGGTGGCGCTGCTTGCCGTGGGCGGTGCCGGCCTGTTTCTCTACCACAGCCTGGAACGGACGGTGCTGGAGCGCGCCGACTACGCCCTGCTCGGTCGCCTGGCGCATTTTCGCAGCCTGCTCAGCGCCGATCTGTCGCTGGAGACCCTGGGCCGCAGTCCGCAACTGTTTGCCAACATGCTGGGCAACGAGCAGGACGTCTTTCTCATCGGCGCGCCGGGCGCCAAGCCGGTGATCGCCTCCAATCCGCTGCAGATCGCCCTCCCCGAGCTGGCCGTGGTGCCCCAGACGCGGCGGCCGACGCGGGCCGATCTGCGCGAGGGCACCCTGGCCGACGGCACCCGCTGGCGCGCCGCCCGGGTCGCGGTGAACACCACCGAGGGCCCGGTGGAACTCACCGCCGCCCATGTGCTGCGCAACGAAGACACCACCCTGGCCGATTTCCGGCTGGGCCTGATCGGCGCCGTGACCCTGGCCTTCCTGGCCACCGCCGGGCTCGGCTATCTGCTGCTGCGGCGCGGGCTGGCACCGCTGCGACGCATCGCCCGCCATGCCGGCGGCATCACCCCGACCCGTCTGGCCGCGCCCCTGGAGCTGGCCGATGCTCCGCGCGAGTTGCAGCCGCTGGTGGAAAACTACAACGCCATGCTGGCGCGCCTGGCCGACGGCTATGGCCGGCTGGTGCAGTTTTCCGCCGACCTCGCCCACGAGATCCGCACCCCGATCAATGCCCTCATGGGCCACACCGAGGTCGCCCTGCGCCAGGTGCGCAGTGCCGAGGACTACCAGGCGCTGCTGGCGTCCAACCTGGAGGAGCTGGAGCGTATCTCGCGGCTGGTGGAGAGCATCCTCTTCCTCGCCCGCGCCGACGACGCCCAGGCAGTGCTGACCCCGCAGCCGTTGCAGCTGGACGAAGAGCTGGCGCGCATCGCCGACTATTTCGAAGGACCGGCCGACGAGCGCGGCCTGCGCCTGGTGGTGGCCGGTGGCGGCCAGGTGGTCGCCGATCCGCTGATGCTGCGCCGCGCCCTGAGCAATCTGGTGGCCAACGCCATTCGCTATGCCGAGCCGGATGGCGAGATCCGCCTGCAGGCGGATGGCGGCCGCATCCGCGTCAGCAACGCCGGGCCCGCCCTGGCGCCGGAACAGTTGCAACGGCTGTTCGACCGCTTCTATCGCGCCGATCCCTCGCGCCATCAACCCCATGATTCCAATGGCCTGGGCCTGGCCATCGTCACGGCGATCATGCGCCTGCACGGTGGCCGCGCCGAGGTCGAGCAGGACGCGCGGGGCATCCATTTCAGTCTGGTCTTCCCGACCCCGGCGGCCTGAGCCGGGTCGCGGATAGCGACCTATCCCTCAAACCACGCAACCGCCCGTCACCAAAGGACTTTTTCCGCTTGCCCAGGCCGGCTATGGGCTGCATCGACCCGCCCACTACTGTACATTCATCTACCTTTGGCAATGAGCAAGGGTGGTAGGCGATGAGCGTGGATGTCGAACTGGTGCTGGCCGGCAAGATCGGTTTTGCGGCGCACCAGAACGCGGTGCCCGTGCTGCGCGAATTGCGCCTCACCCACAGCGGCCAGGACCCCCTGGTCGACGTCAGCCTGACGGTGACCGCCGAGCCGGCCTTCGTGGTCCCGCGCACCTGGCACCTGGAGCGCCTCGATCCCCGGGGTACCCTCCATCTCGATGACCGCGACCTCGAATTCGACGCCGCGCTGCTCGGCAGCCTACAGGAGAGCCTGGTCGCCCAGCTGACCTTCACGGTGCGCCAGGGCGAAGAGATCCTGCAGACGCGGCGCTATCCGGTCGAGCTGCTGGCACGCAACCAATGGGGCGGCGTGGACAGCATGCCCGAGCTGGCGGCGGCCTTCGTCATGCCCAACGACCCGGCAGTGGATCGCCTGTTGGGCGCGGCCGCCGAGGTCTTGCGCCGCGCCGGCAAGTCCACGGCGCTTGACGGGTACGAGAGCGGCTCGCGGCGGCGCGTCTGGGAACTGGGTTCGGCGCTCTGGTCGGCGCTGTGCGGTCTGCAGCTGAGCTATGCGGTGCCGCCGGCCAGTTTCGAGCGCCAGGGCCAGAAGATCCGCACGCCGGGCGCCATCCTCGACGGCGGCCTGGCCACTTGCCTGGATCTGGCCCTGCTCGCCTGCGCGGCGCTGGAACAGGCCGGTCTCAATCCGTTGCTGGTCATCACCCGCGGTCACGCCTTCGCCGGGGTCTGGCTGCAGCCCCAGGAATTCGCCCAGCTGCTCACCGACGACGCCGAACCGGTGCGCAAGCGGGTGGCGCTCAAGGACCTGCTGGTCTTCGAGACCACCCAGGCCACCGCCTCGCCGCCGCCTTCCTTCAGCCAGGCCGTGCAACTGGCCGAGCGGCAGCTGGACAACGAGTCCTTCGTGCTGGCGCTGGACGTTCGCCGTGCCCGTCTGCAACGCATTCGCCCGCTGGCGGTACCCGGCCAGCCGGCCATCCATGCGGACGGCCTGCTGCTGCCCGGCGAAGCCCTGGAAGAAGCCCCGCCGCTACCGGCCTTCGACGTGGACGTCGAGGCGGCGCCGACCACCCCGGTCGGGCGCCTGGCGCTGTGGCAGCGCAAACTGCTCGACCTCACCACCCGCAATCGCCTGCTGCATGTGCCGGATAACGCCCGCAGCGTGCCCCTGCTCTGCCCCGAGCCGGCGGCGCTGGAAGATCGCCTGGCCGAGGGCCGGGCACTGCGTCTGGTGCCGCTGCCGGATCTGGCGGTGAGCGGGCGCGACGCCGTGCTGCACGAAGCCCGCGAGCACGAGAATCTCGACGACGAATACGCCCGCGGCGCCCTGGCCCGCGGCGAGGTGGTCGCGCCCCTGGATGCGACCAAACTGGACGCGGCCCTGGTGGAGCTCTATCGCCGCGCCCGCAGTGATCTCGACGAGGGCGGCGCCAACACCCTCTACCTGGCGCTGGGCTTCCTGCGCTGGAAGAAGGCGGCCGATGATCCCAAGCACTACCGTGCGCCGCTGATCCTGCTGCCGGTACGCCTGGAACGGCAGAGCGCCGCCAGCGGCATCACCCTGCACCTGTTCGAGGACGAGCCGCGCTTCAACCTGACCCTGCTGGAGCTCTTGCGCCACGACTTCGACCTGGACATTCCCGGGCTCGACGGCCCGCTGCCCGGCGATGGCAACGGCATCGACGTGGATGGCATCTGGACCAGGGTCCGCCGCGCGGTGCGCGACCTGCCCGGCTTCGAGGTCAGCAACGAATTGCTGCTCGGCCAGTTCTCCTTCGCCAAGTACCTGATGTGGAAGGACCTCACCGAGCGCAGCGACCAGCTGATGGAAAGCCCGCTGGTGCGGCACCTGCTGGAGCGCACCACGGAATCCGGCGCCTACCTGAGCGGCGGTAGCTTTCCCCGCGAGCGCGAGCTGGATCGCCAGGTCACCCCGGCCGAACTCTTCACCCCGCTGCCGGCGGATTCCTCGCAACTGGCGGCGGTGCTGGCCTCGGCCGGTGGCCAGGACTTCGTGCTGGACGGCCCGCCCGGCACCGGCAAGTCCCAGACCATCGCCAACATGATCGCCCACAACCTGGCGCTCGGTCGGCGGGTCCTGTTCGTCGCCGAGAAACGCGCGGCCCTGGACGTAGTGTATCGCCGCCTGGAGGCCCAGGGGCTGGGCGAATTCTGCCTGGAGCTGCATTCGAGCAAGGCGTCCAAGGCCGAGGTACTCAAGCAGCTGGAGCGCGCCTGGGATACCCGCGACGGCCTCGACGAAGAAGAATGGCTGGCCGAGGCCGCCGAGGTGGAACGCCTGCGCGATCGCCTCAATGCAGTGGTCGAGCGCCTGCACCGGCGCTGGCCCAATGGCCTGACCCTGCAGCAGAGCATTGGCCGCGTCCTGCGCGACGCCGCCCCTGATACCCCGCGCCTGGCCTGGCCCAATGCCGACGCCCACGACGCCGAGGCCCTGGCCGAGTTGCGCAACGCCGTGCGCCGCCTGGCCCTGCACGCCGAGACCGGCCGCAGCCTGGCGGCGGATTTCGCCCTCTTGCCGGCCCATCCCTGGTCCAACGCCTGGCAGGACGCCCTGGTTGGCGCCGCCGAACGGCTGCGCGACACCCAGCAGGCCCTGCAGCAGGCACGGCAACGCCTGCGCGACGTCCTTGGCCTGCCGCTGGCGGATCAGGTGGCGCCCCGGCGCCTGCTGGAATTCGCCGAGCTGCTGCAGAACGCCGCCGGCCAGGACCTGGCCTTCGCCTTCGGGCCTGGCGCCGCCGAGCGTCAGCGCCAGCTGGGGCGCGCCCTGGAGTTGCTGCGGGACTACCAGACGCTGGAGCGCCAGCTGTCGGTGCCCTATGCCGCCGAAGCCTGTCGCCGCGTCGCCCTGACCCAGCTGGAAACCGCCTGGGACGCCGCCGGGCAGCGCTTCTGGATCTTCGCCAGCCGCGCCCAGCGCCAGGTCACCCAGGATCTCGCCCGCCAGGGCGAAACCCAGGGCCAGCCCGATGTGGCCGCCGACCTGCCTCGCCTGCGGCGCCAGCGCACCCTGCTCACCGAACTGGACGAGTTGACGCCCAACCTGGCCGGCATCAGCGGTTGGCAGGGCGTCACCAGCGATCTGGAGGCCCTGCTCGCGCGCCGCGCCCTGGCGGAAAGGCTGAGCACGGCGCTGCCGACCCTGGCGGAAACGCCCGAGCAGCTGCTGGCCCTGCGCCAGGCCGCAGCACGCCGATTGCAGCATTCCGAGGACCAGCCGGCAGACACCAGTCTGGCCCCGGCCAGCAGCGCCTTCGCCGCCGCCCTGGAGGCCGCCGAAGCCGCGCGCCAGAGCTTCGCCGAGCAGGCAGGACTGCCGGCAGACACCCCGGCCGCCGAGTTGGTACGCACCGCCGCCGCCCTGTTGCGCCAGCCCGGTCGCCTCAAGGCCTGGTGCGACTGGCAGCGGGTCCGCGAGGAAGCCGACGCCCTCGGCCTGGCGCCGCTGATCGCGCGCGTCACGGTCGGCTCCGGCGAGGATCTCGCAGCCGTCTTCGAAACCGCCTATGCCCGCTGGTTCGCCGCCACCGCCCTGGACGCCGAGCCGCTGCTGCGCGACTTCGTCCCGGCCGAGCACGAGAGCGATATCCAGGCCTATCGCCGGCTGGACGATCGCCTGCAGACCCTTGCCGTGCGCCATATCCGCGCCCTGCTCTGCCACGGCCTGCCGCCCAAGAACGACGCGGCGCGCCAGGGTGGTGGCTTCGCCGTGCTCAAGCACGAACTGCAGAAGCAGCGCCGACACAAGCCGCTGCGCCAGCTGGCCCTGGAAATGGGCGACGCCCTGGCGCGGCTGGCGCCCTGCATGCTGATGAGTCCGCTGTCCATCGCCCAGTACCTGCCACCGGATGGCGGGCTGTTCGACCTGGTGATCTTCGACGAAGCCTCGCAGATCGCCCCATGGGACGCGGTGGGCGCCATCGCCCGCGGCGTGCAGGTAGTGATCGCCGGCGATCCCCGGCAGATGCCGCCGACGCGCTTCTTCGACCGCGCCGCCGGCGAGGACGACACCGCCGAAGACCTGGAGAGCATCCTCGACGAATGCCTGGGCGCTGGCATCTACAGCCACAGCCTCAACTGGCACTACCGCAGTCGCCACGAGAGCCTGATCGCCTTCTCCAACCATCACTATTACGACGGCAAGCTGATCACCTTCCCCGCCCCGGAGATCCGTCCGAGCGCGGTGGAATGGCGGCGGGTGGACGGCGTCTACGCCAAGGGCAAGGGGCGCCACAACGCCCTGGAAGCCCAGGCCATGGTCGCCGAGGCGGTCAAGCGCCTGCTCGATCCGGCCTTCGCCGGACTCAGCCTGGGCATCATCACCCTCAACAGCGAGCAGCAGCGGCTGGTCACCGACCTGCTCGACCGCGCGCGCCAGCAGCACCCGGAGATCGAGGCGCACTTCGCCGAAGACCTGGCCGAGCCGGTGGTGGTGAAGAACCTGGAGACGGTGCAGGGCGACGAGCGCGACCTGATCATGCTCGGCATCGGCTTCGGTCCCACCGAGCCGGGCGCCACTACGATGTCGATGAACTTCGGTCCGCTGAACAAGGACGGTGGCTGGCGCCGGCTCAACGTCGCCGTGACCCGGGCGCGGCGGGAGATGCTGGTGTTCTCCTCCTTCGATCCGGGGCTGATCGACCTCAACCGCACCAATGCCCGCGCGGTGCGTGATCTCAAGCTGTTCCTGGAATTCGCCCAGCGCGGCCCCCAGGCCCTGGCGGCGGCGGTCAAGGGCTCGCTGGGCGGGCACGACTCGCCCTTCGAGGAAGCCGTGGCCCAGGCGCTAGAGGCCAAGGGCTGGCAGGTGGTGCCGCAGATCGGCGTGTCGCGTTTCCGCATCGACCTGGGCATCGTCCATCCCGACCGCCCGGGTGACTACCTGGTGGGCATCGAGTGCGACGGCGCCACCTACCACAGCGCCGCCACCGCCCGCGACCGCGACAAGACCCGTAGCGCCATCCTCCAGGGCCTCGGCTGGACGCTGCTGCGCGTCTGGTCCACCGAGTGGTGGATCGACCGGGTTGGGGCGACCGAGCGGTTGCATGGGGAGATCGAGCGACTGCTGGAGGAATCGCGGGCGCGGGGTTGAGGGCGAGGCCTGTTGGACTTCGCGGCGCTCAGCCCAACCTACACGGCGCCCGATCACACCGAACTACCCCCTCCCCTTGGGAGAGGGTTGGGGTGAGGGTATTCCCGGACAGGCCGATGGCCAAAGGTGGCAAGTAGCTGAGGTTGGACTTAGCTAGGTTGAGGCAGCTCTATCGCTGAAGCCCGACAAGCCGCGCGCAACCCTGGCGCCGTTGATGGGGGCAACCCTCACCCCAGCCCTCTCCCCGAGGGAGAGGGGGCGGTTGGGTCCG
Organism: Pseudomonas oryzihabitans; assembly: GCA_036946245.1. Classification (GTDB taxonomy): domain Bacteria; phylum Pseudomonadota; class Gammaproteobacteria; order Pseudomonadales; family Pseudomonadaceae; genus Chryseomonas; species Chryseomonas oryzihabitans_G. The sequence continues at coordinate 2,177,986 of JAQIJM010000001.1, read as the reverse complement.
GCGCGGGTGGTGGCTTGTCCCCAGGTGTCGCGCTGCAAAGGCGTCTGTAGCGTGGAAAACCGCGCAGCGTTTTCCACTGATCAATTGCATCTGGACGTGGATAACGCTACGCCGTTATCCACTCTACGCGGCTACCCCTCGCCCTTGGGAGAGAGCTGGGGTGAGGGTATTCCCCGACAGGCCGATGGCCCACGATGGCCCCCGGACCTTTGGGCTTCGCTACGCTCAGCACCAACCTACGAGGCACCCGCTCACTCCGAACTGCCCCCTCTCACCCTGGGAGAGGGCCGGGGTGAGGGTATCCCCGGCCAGGTCGATGGCCTCCGGACTTCTGGGCTTCGCTGCGCTCAGACCAACCTACCAGGCACCTGCTCACACCGAATTACCCCTCTCCCCTTGGGAGAGGGCCGGGGTGAGGGCATCCCCGGACAGGCCGATGGCCAACCGACCGTTGGGCGTCGCTGCGCTGAGCCCAACCTGCACAGAGCCGCCGATCAGAGAATATTCAACGGATACTCGGTGATCAGCCGGGTCTCGGCCACGGTGCCGCCGGTGCTCTGGCTGCCGGAGTGCCAGGCCTGGCGCAGGCGGAAGCTCAGATCCTTGGCCGGGCCGCTCTGCAGGACGTACTTGGCTTCCAGATCCGTCTCGTGTTCCTTGTCGCCGTCGCCATAGAGACCGGCGTAGGCCGAGTCGGCGGCCAGGTGGGTGCCATCGATGCCGCTGCCGCGGGTATGGCGCACCATCAGGCTCAGGCCGGGCACACCGTAGCTTTCCATGTCGAGGTCGTAACGGGCCTGCCAGCTACGCTCGCCCGGACCGTTGAAGTCGGAGAATTGCATCGAGTTGCCGAGCAGGATGGAGTCACCGAAGGAACCCGGCACCGGCGCGCCGAAGACCGCATAGTCGAAGGGTTCGTCGCCATGGATGCGCTGATGGATCAGGGTGAAGGTGTGGGCGCCGGTCTGGAAGGCGGCGGCCAGCGACCAGGCGGTGTTGTCGATGCTGCCGGCCTTGGCACTGCCGGCGTCCAGGGTGCGGTAGAGGTTGCCGTCGAAAGTCAGGCTCCGCTCGGCGGCCAGGGGCACCACATAGTTCAGATTGCCGTAGTACTGGTCCCAGACGTCGTCGAAATGGCCGGTATAAAGCGAAGCGCTCAGGTGCTCGCTGAACTTGTACACCCCGCCGGCGTAGCTGGCGGACGAGGCTTCGACCCCGGCGTAGCCGGCGTAGATGCCGCCGTCCGAGCTGGTGGTGCGGGGCGCCGTGGCCGAGGTGAAGTGGCCACCCTCGAGCACCAGGTGATCGATCTCCTGGCTCACCAGGCTCCAGCCACGGGCGGTCTGGGGGAACAGCCAGTTGCCACCGGCCGCCAGTACCGGCGCCGTGGGTTGCTGGTCGCCGTACTTGAGCACGGTATTGGAGACCCGCAGCTTGACCGCCGCCCCGCCCTTGCTGAATTCGCTGCGCTGACTGCCGTCGCCGTCCACCGGCAGGTTCGGGGTGTTGGCGTGGCCATCGCCGCCATCCAGCTTGAGACCCAGGTAGCCATAGGCGTCCACGCCCACGCCCACGGTGCCCTGGGTGAAGCCCGAGGTGTAGTTGAGCAGGAAGGCCTGGGTCCAGCTGCGCGGATCGCGGCTGTTGCGCGGCTCGGCGCCATGGCCGTCGCCTTCGTTCTGGCGCAGGTAGTAGTAGTTGCGCAGCAGCAGGGTCGCCTCGCCGTCTTCGACGAAACCCTTGGCATCGGACTGTTGGCTGGCCAGGGCGACACCGGTGAGCAGCATGCCGGGCACGCCCAGCAGCCAGGCACGCTGACGGACGACGGGTGGGAAAAACAGCGACAAGGGGGTCATGGGCGTCTCGCTCTTGGGATCTCAGGGAGAGGAATCATTAGCTAGCGAACGAGTTTGCCAGCTGTTGCCTTCGCGTACTACCTGGATGACGACTGTCATCGCGCGGCAATGTTCCTGTGCTGGGCTGGAGCTTCATCGCTCGTCACCGAGAGTTCGCCATGCCCGCTCGCTCCCCCACCGCCGACCTCGGCTACCGCCCTCGCCTCGCCGATCTGCGACCGCTCTCGCCTGCGCCCGCCAGCGAACTGCGCAGCGGCCCGCGGATCACGCCTGCCGCCGACCTTGCCGATCGCGAGGGTTACCAGGCCGATTTCCTCGGAGACTTCCGCGTGCCCTGGCCGCAACCGGGCGCTTCCCTGGTGGCCGACGTCCTGGCGCTGCCCGCCAGCGACGACCGCCTGGACTACACCCATTTCTCGGTGACCCTGTCGGCCAGCCGGCGGATGGCGCTCTGGGTCGGGGTCAACATCGATGGTGGCCGGCGCGTCGATGTCCCTCGCAGTCGCGATGCCTGGGCGTACGATGGCCGGGTACCGCTGGACGCCCAACTGGGCGAGGCGCTCTATGCCGACAACCTGCTCGACCGCGGCCACCTGGTCCGTCGCCAGGACCCCAACTGGGGCCCTGCCGCCGCCCGGGCCAACGGCGACACCTTCCATTTCACCAACTGCGCGCCGCAGATGGCGGCCTTCAACCAGAAGACCTGGCTGGAATTGGAAGACTACCTGCTCGACAACACCCAGCGCTGGCAGGCGCGGGTCAGCGTCTTCAGCGGACCGGTCCTGCGTGCCGATGACCGCCCTTACCGCGACGCCCGCATTCCCGAGGCCTTCTGGAAGGTGGTGGCCTTTCTCGGCGATGACGGCAAACCCTCCGCCAGCGCCTACCTCATCGACCAACGCCGTGAGCTGGACGAACTGTCCATCGCCTTCGGTCGCCTGCGCACCTACCAGTGCAGCGTGCGGCGGATCGAGCAACTGACCGGCATCGACTTCGGTCCGTTGCGCGACTACGACGGCTTCTCCAACGAAGAGCGCGCCACCGGCACCGTCGTCGAGCGGGCCATCGCCGGCCCGGCCGATATCCTGCTCTAGTGCGGCTGAACGCGGGGACGCGCCAGGCAGTTGCGCACGCCCAGCAGCGCCAGCAGGATCACCCCGGCCAGATACAGCTCGGCGGCGCCCGTCAGGCCGAGCCGGGGCACCAGCGTACTGACCGCCAGCGCCGGCAGGCAGAACGCCAGGTAGCTGAGCACATAGAAGGCCGCCAGCAGGCCGGCGCGCTGGCTCGGCTCGGCCAGTGGCAGCAGGCTACGGGTGGCGCCGAGGAAGCCGCTGCCGAAGCCTACGCCGGCGATCAGGGTGCCCAGGCCGAAGAGCCCGAGCTGACCGCTGGCCACTGCCAGCCACAGCAGCCCCGGACCGGCCACCAGGGTGCTCGCTCCCAGGCGCAACAGCCGCTCGGCGGGCCAGCGCCGCAGGCCATGCAAGCAGCCCGCACCGCTCAGCGTCAGACCGGCCACCACGCCCCCGCCGACGAGGATCGAGGTCGTGCCGGTGGCAGCCTTGACCAGCCCCGGCATCAATGACAGATAGAAGCCGCCCACCGCCCAGACCGCCAGTTCCAGGGGCAGGACCCGCCATAGCATGGCGCGGGCCTGGAGCGGCACCGCCAGTTGCGGCCGCAGGGCGGCGAGCAGCCCCGGCCGCCGCGGCAACGCCTCGGGCAGGCGCAACAGCAGCAAGCCCTGCACCAGGAAGGCCAGCAGGAACAGCCGATAGACCAGTTGCAGCGGCGCCGGGGCGAATTCCACCAGCAGGCCGCAGCCCAGGGCGCCAGCGGCCATGCCCAGCAGCGGCGCCAGGCTGTTCAGCCAGGGACCGCGCTCGCGATCCACGTCGAGCAAGGCGGCACCCAGGGCGCTCGTGGCGATACCGGTCGCCAGGCCCTGCACGGCCCGGGCGACCACCAGGTGCGCCAGGTCGTGGGCCTGGTGGAACAGCAGCATGGCGAGTAGCTCCAGCGCCACGGCGCCGAGAATCACCGGACGTCGTCCCAGGTGATCGGACAGCCGTCCACCCACCAGCAGCGCGGCGAGCAGTGCCAAGGCATAGACCGCGAACACCCAGGTCAGCCAGAAGGTCGAGAAACCCCAGGCCTGCTGGTAGCTGGCATAGAGGGGCGTCGGCGCGGCGGACGCGGCGAGGAAGGTCAGGAGCAGCGTGCCGAGCAAGGACAGACGCGCCTGGGAAGAGCCTAGCGCCAAGGTCATGGCTACCACCTAAAGGCTAAATAATAGCTTTAAAGCCTGAACCTTTTTCGCACCAAAAGCAATGCGTTTGCGTTAACGGCCGGGTATGCTGTCAGCATGACCATCAAGCAAGCCCGTCCCGGCGGCCGCAGCGCCCGCGTCCAGCAAGCCATTCATGAAGCCGTCCTGGCCCTGTTGCAGGAACTGCCGCGCGACGCCCTGACCGTGCCCCTGATCGCCGCCCGTGCCGGGGTCACGCCCTCCACGCTCTACCGCCGCTGGGGCAATCTGCCCAGCCTGCTGGCCGACGTCGAGTTGCAACGCCTGCTCCCGGATCAGCCGCCGGAGGATACCGGCAGCCTGAGAGGCGACCTCGAGCGCTGGCTCGAACACTATGTCGACGACCTGGCCTCGACGCCTGGCCAGGCCATGCTCAGGGACGCCCTGGCGGCCACCGATCCCGGCTGCGCGGTGCGCTGCACCGAGCCGACCCGCGAACGCCTGGAGCTCATGCTCGACCGCGCCCGGGCGCGCGGCGAGCCGGTGCCCAGCCTGGAAGTCTTGATGGACGGCCTGGTCGCCCCCCTGGTCTATCGGACGCTGTTTCGCGCCCAGCGGCCCGACAATCAGCTGTGCCAGCGCCTGCTCGCCCACGCCTTGCGCCCGGACGGCTGACTCAGCGCTCGGAAACGACGAGGCCCGAACCTTGAGGTTCGGGCCTCTTGTCGACCTTTCAGCCGTGCTGACGGGCCTGGTTAGACGGCGACTACCTTGTTGGCCGGCTGGGTACGACGACCCACCGCACCGCCGATGGCACCGACGACACCGCCGACGATCAGGCTGATCAGCAGCACCCAGCTGGCCTGGGAGACCTTGCGGGCAGCCACGTCAGCGGCTTCGCGGGCCTTCTGCTCGGCCTGGGCCTTGAGTTCCTGGTACTTGGCGTAGGCCTGCTGATAGGTCTGCTGGGCCTTGTCGACGATGGCATTGGCCTCGGCGTCGCTCTTGCCGGTACGGGCCTTGATCAGGTTGACCAGGGCCTGACGGTCGGCGGCGTTCCAGGCCTGGTCGCCACGCTGCTTGAGGCGATCCAGCAGGGCGGTCAGCTGGTCATCGGTCTGCTGCGGGTTATTGGCGCTGTTCGCGGCGGTGTTCTTGGCATCCTGTTCGGCGCCCTGGGCCTGCTGCTTCAGGTTCTCCGGCTGCAGCTCGGTCTTGCCGGTCTGGCGCAGCGCGGTTTCCAGCTCGTTCTGCAGGTCACCCAAATCGAACTGGATACCCTGTTGGCGCAGCTGGTCCTGGACCTGGTTGGTCAGGGCCGGGGCGGCCTGGGAGATACCGCTGCCGATCATCGACAGGCCGCTGCCCGCCACGTTCAGGCCGGTGCGCACCACGCCGCTCACGGCGCTGGACACCAGGTAGACGCTGACCAGGGTCACGCTGGCCCAGACCAGGATGCCGTGCAGCGCGCCTTCGCGCTGGGCCAGGCGGCCGGCGATCCAGGCGCCGATGAACACCGAGATGGCGGCGCTGATGCCGACCCAGATACCGGTGCCCTTGCCCAGACCGGCCAACGGATTGGCTTCCTGCTGAGGGTCGATGGACGCCGAGCCGATGGCGGTACCCAGCAGGCTGAGCAGCAGCGAAACGGTCAGGGCGATCACCACACCGGCGATGATCGAACTCCAGGAGATGCGCTTGAGCAGCGGCGCGGTGGCGGTGGTGGTTGCCGCGTAGGCAGAGGTGTGGCGGGTGTCGAGAGACATGGCGAGTGCTCCGGGCGGTTGAGGGAAAAGACTTCTTATTGTCGTAACGAATGGATTCCGCTTCGCTTCGACAAGTTCCCAAACCGCCGTTCCAGAGCCACCGAAGCTCGTACGACTTCAGTTGTCCGCTATCCCAGCAGGATGTCGCCCAGCAGCTTTACATTGAGCACCACGATCAATCCGGCAATCGCCCAGGCCAGCACCCGGGTGACCCGACCGATGACGAAGGAGCCCATCAGCTGGCGATCCGAGACGAAACGCACCAGCGGGATCACCGCGAAGGGCAGCTGCATGGACAACACCACCTGACTCAGCACCAGCAGCTTGGCCGTGCCGCTTTCGCCATAGAGACCGGTCACCACCACCACCGGGACGACGGCGATGCCACGGGTGATCAATCGCCGCGCCCAGTCGGGAATGCGCAGCGAGAGAAAGCCCTCCATGACGATCTGGCCGGCCAGGGTCGCGGTCACGGTCGAGTTGATCCCCGACGCCAGCAGCGCCACGGCGAACAGCAGCGAGGCGATGCCCACCCCCAGCATCGGCGACAGCAGGTGGTAGGCGTCCTGGATCTCGGCCACGTCGGTCCGGCCGGCACTATGGAACACCGCCGCCGCGGTGATGAGGATGGCCGCATTGACGAACAGGGCGAGCATCAGCGCCAGGGTGCTGTCGGCCACCGCCCAGCGCAGCCCCATGCGCCGGCCCTCCTCGGTACGGGGATAGGCGCGGGTCTGCACGATGGACGAATGCAGGTAGAGGTTATGCGGCATCACCGTGGCCCCGATGATGCCGATGGCCAGGTACAGCGCGGCCGGGTTGGTGACGATCTCCGCCTTGGGCAGGAAGCCGTCGAGCACCGCGGCGATGGGCGGTTGCGCCAGGGCCATCTGCACGCCGAAGCAGACGAAGATCAGCGTCAGCAGGGCGATGACGAAGGCTTCCAGCCAGCGGAAGCCACGATTCATCAGCAGCAGGATGAGGAAGACGTCCAGGGCGGTGAGGATGGCGCCCCACATCAGCGGAATGCCGAACAGCAGATTGAGGGCGATGGCGGTACCTATCACCTCGGCCAGGTCGCAGGCGATGATCGCGATCTCGCAGGCGATCCACAGCAGAAAGCTCACCGGTCGCGAATAGCGCGCGCGGCAGGCCTGGGCCAGGTCCAGGCCGGTGGCGATACCCAGGCGCGCGGCCAGGGCCTGCAGCAGAATGGCCATCAGGTTGGAGATCAGGATCACCGACAGCAGCAGGTAGCCGAATTGCGAACCGCCGGCCAGGTCCGTCGCCCAGTTGCCCGGGTCCATGTAGCCCACCGAGACCATGTAACCGGGCCCGATGAAGGCCAGCAAACGCCGCAGCCAGCCACCGCCCTGGGGTACCGGCACACTGGCGTTCATCCGTCCCAGGCTGGGCCGGGCGGGTGGCGCGGGCTCCTGCCAGGCGGGATCGGCGTAGCGGGCGGACTCTTTCATGACGGGCTCGCGCTGGAATCGGACTATTCGTTGGAGAATTTAGCCTAGGCTAAAATTCACACATCCAGCAATAAAAAATCTCTATGTCGTCCCTTGATAATCACCGCTGGTAAAGGAAGCTTTGGCGTTTATCCGCAACTCGGTCAAAATGGCGCCCGAACGACCCGTCGGGTCGCACAGCTCTTGCGGAGAAGGTCACTCAGGTGGGCAACATGACTAAGGACGACGAACTGCTGAATCGGTTGGTCGATCCATCCATTCACATGGAAGGTTTTCAACAGGTCCGCGAGGCGCACCGCCAGGAACTGATCGAAGACTACGTCGAGCTCATCTCGGACCTCATCCGTGACGGCGGCGAAGCGCGCCAGGTCGACATCGCCGCGCGTATCGGCGTGGCCCAGCCGACCGTGGCCAAGATGCTCAAGCGCCTGGCCACCGCCGGCCTGATCGTGCAGCGCCCCTACCGCGGTGTCTTCCTCACCCCCGAGGGTGAGGCCCTGGCCGCCGCCAGCCGGGCACGCCACCACGTGGTGGAAACCTTCCTGCTGAGCCTCGGCGTGGACGCCGACACCGCGCGGCGCGACGCCGAGGGCATGGAGCACCACGTCAGCGAAGCCACCCTCGCCGCCTTCCGGCGTTTCATCGCCAGCCAGCAGCGGGGCTGACCCCTGCGACCGGAGTCCGCTCCGCTCCCCTCAAGAAAATTTCGGCGTCGTCGAAGTAGTGGAAGTCATACTTTTACTTCTGTCGGTGGCCTCCCATGTTCAATCGCCCTCTCAAGACCGAGCTCGCCCAACTGCGCGCCGAGGTCGCCGAACTACGTCAGTTGCATGCCGGCTTCGAAAGCCAGGCGCTCAGCCTCACCGTGGATGACCGCGGCAACGTCGAGCGTGTCAACGAGCGCTTCTGCCGGGAGATGGGCTATCGTCCCGAGGCCCCTCTCGGTCGCCCGCTGGATGAATTCATTCCCGATTACGTAAAGCAGCTGCCTTGCTATCGGGACCTGAAGAACGCCCTCAGTCAGGGTAACCAGACCAGCGGCATGTACCGCCTGCTGCGGGCCAACGGCGAGGAAGCCTGGCTCTACGCCACCTGGCAACCGGTGCGCGACGCCCAGGGCCACATCCACAAGACCATCTGCTACGCCCACGACCGCACCGAACAGGTGGAAACCGCCACCGAGCACGCCGGCCTGATCAACGCCCTGCTGAGGTCCACCGCGGTCATCGAATTCAACCTGGCGGGCGAGGTGCTCACCGCCAACGAGCGCTTCCTCAAGGGCATGGGCTATTCCCTGGCGCAGATCCAGGGCAAGCACCACCGCCAGTTCTGCACCTCCGAGGAGGCCCACTCCGCCGAGTACCAGGCATTCTGGGCGCGGCTCAATCGCGGCGAATTCATCGCCAGCCGCTTCAAGCGGGTCGACAGCCAAGGCCGTACGGTCTGGCTGGAGGCCTCCTACAACCCCGTGCTCAACACTCGCGGCGAACTGTACAAGGTGGTCAAGTTCGCCACCGTCATCACCGAGCAGGTGGAACAGGAACAGGCCGTGGCCGAGGCCGCCAAGGTGGCCTTCGACATCTCCCAGCAGACCGACGAGAGCGCACGCCAGGGCGCCGAGGTGGTGCAGGACACCGTGGCGGTGATGCGCAAGATCGCCGACGAGCTGCAGGTGGCCTCCAACGGCATCGAAGCCCTCGGCGAGCAGTCGCTGGTGATCAGCACCATCGTCAAGACCATCAGCGGCATCGCCGAGCAGACCAACCTGCTGGCGCTCAACGCCGCCATCGAGGCGGCCCGCGCCGGTGAGCAGGGCCGCGGCTTCGCGGTGGTGGCCGACGAGGTGCGGCAACTGGCCGGCCGTACCAGCAAGGCCACCGAGGAGATCGTCGGCGTGGTGCAGCAGAATCAGCAACTGGCGCAGACCGCGGTAGCCAACATGGCGTCGAGCAAGCACCAGGCGGAACAGGGTCTGCACCTGGCCAACGCCGCCGGCACCCGCATCACCGAGATCCAGGACGGCGCCCGGCGCGTGGTCGGCGCCGTGGGCCAGTTCGCCCGCCGGCTGAACTGAGTCCGGCCGCCGACGACGGAGGCGGCTTCGCTCGCCACCGTCTTCAGTTACGAAATCTCTGAAGTAAGTTTTTGCCGCCGCCTATTCAACGGCGGTCCCGCCCCCCGCAGAATCGCCAGCATGGTGTTCGGACGTCCGCCTACGGTCAACGCCCGAACACCGCACTCGGCACCTAGCCCCTAGAGCTGCGGCCACTCCAACTCCTTGCAACTGCCCTCATCCGATCCCGACCCTGGGAGGCCGTTGCCCGCATGAAACTCGACCTCTTCCGCAGCCTCTGGGGCCACGCCGATCAGCGTGAGCGCGCCTGCCGCGAAGCCCGCGGCGCCGGCTTCACCGGCATCGAGGCGCGGCTGCCGCAAACCCCGGCCGAGCAACGCGAACTCGGTACCCTGCTCGAAGGCGAAGGCCTGGCCTACATCGCCATCCTCTTCACTGGCGGCGCCGTGCTGCCCGACCAGGGCCTGACCCCAGCCGAGCACCTGCGCGACCTGGACCGCCAGCTGGACCTGTCCGCCGGACTGGAACCCCGCTTCGTCAACGTGCTGGCCGGCAACGACCGCTGGTCCACCGCACAACAGCTGGATTTCCTCGGCCAGGCCCAGGAAATCGCCCGACGTGGCGGGCACCTGTGCAGCTTCGAGACCCACCGCGCGCGGTGTCTGGCCACCCCCTGGGTCACCCTGGAGATCGCGCGCCAACTGCCGGAGCTGCTGTTCACCACCGACATCAGCCACTGGGTGGTGGGCTGCGAGCGACTGCTGGACGATCCCGCCGACGACCTCGGCGACTTCCTCTGCCGCGTCCATCACATCCAGGCCCGGATCGGCTACGACCAGGGGCCCCAGGTGCCCCACCCCGCCGCGCCGGAATACGCCCGCGAGCTGGCCTTCCACCAGCGCCATTGGGAGGCGGTCTGGCAGAGCCAGCGCGAGCGCGGCTATCCGGTCACCACCCTCACCCCCGAATTCGGTCCCGACGGCTACACCTTCCGCCTGCCCTTCACCGGCATGCCCATCGCCGATCTCTGGGAGCTCAACCGCTGGATGGCCGACACCCAGCGCGAACACTTCCAGCGCTTTCTCCGCCACGCCTAAGGAGCCCGCCATGCCAGACGTCCAAGATGCCGCCTTCCAGACCATCCCCGTGGTGGATATCGCCGGCCTGTTCAGCCCGGACCTGGGCGCGCGCCAGGCCGTGGCCGCCGAGCTGGGCCGGGCCGCCCGCGAGGTGGGCTTTCTCTACATCCGCAACCACGGCCTCGACCCGGCGCTGATCGACGGCCTGCGCCAGGCGGCGCGGGACTACTTCGCCCAGCCGCTGGCGGCCAAGATGGACCACTACATCGGCACCTCGGCATCGCACAAGGGCTTCGTACCCGAGGGCGAGGAGATCTACGGCACCGGCAAGCCCGATCACAAGGAGGCCTTCGACGTCGGCTTCGAGGTGGCGGCCGACGATCCCCTGGTATTGGCCGGCACCCCGCTGCTGGGGCCCAACGCCTGGCCGGCCCTGCCGGGCTTTCGCGAGCGGGTCCAGGCCTACTACGCGGCGGCCTTCGCCCTCGGGCGCCAGCTGTTCCGCGGCTTCGCCCTGGCGCTGGAGCTGCCGGAAGACACCTTCGATCCCCTGGTCAGCCGACCACCGTCCAAGCTGCGGCTGATCCACTACCCCTTCGACGCCAGCGCCGAGGACGCCCCCGGCATCGGCGCCCACACCGACTACGAGTGCTTCACCATCCTGCTGGCCGACCAGCCGGGCCTGGAGGTGATGAACGAAGCCGGCCAGTGGATCGACGCGCCGCCGCTGGACGGGGCCCTGGTGGTGAACATCGGCGACATGCTGGAGGTGATGACCGCCGGTGCCTTCGTCGCCACCGCCCACCGGGTGCGCAAGGTCAAGGCCGAGCGCTACTCCTTCCCGCTGTTCTATGCCTGCGACTACCACACCCGCATCGAGCCGCTGCCGCAGTTCGCCGCAGGCGCCGAGGGCTACGAGGCCCTGGCCATCGGCGAACACATGTGGAGCCAGGCGCTGCAGACCTATAGCTACCTGCGCGCCAAGGTCGCGGCGGGCGAGCTGGCGCTGCCGGAGCGGGCGCGCAAGACCTCCAGTTTCGGCCATTTGAAAAACCACGCCTGACCATAACGACAACCCCGGAGCATCCCCATGAACATCCTGCGCAAATCCCTGAGCGTCATCCTGTTGGGCAGCCTGGCCTGCGCGGCCCAGGCCGAGGTCAAGACCGTCACCCCCGGCGTGCTGAAGGTCGGCATGGACATCACCTACCCGCCCTTCGAATCCTTCGACGGCGACAAGGTGGTGGGGTCCGATCCGGATTTCGCCACCGACCTGGCCAAGCAATTGGGACTCAAGGCCGACTTCGTCAACACCGAGTTCGCCGGGCTGATCCTGGGGCTCAAATCCAATCACTTCGATACGGTGATCTCCGGCATGTACATCACCCCGGAACGCACCGCCCAGGCCCTGGCCATCCCCTATGCGCGCACCGGCGCGGCGATCATGACCAAGGCCGGTGGCGCCCAGGCGCCCAAGGTGCCGGAAGACCTCTGCGGCCTGAAGGTGGGCCTGCAGCGCGGCACCACCTGGGTCGCCAAGTTGCAGAAGCTCTCCGCCGACCACTGCGTGCCCCAGGGCAAGGGCGCCATCGCCGTAAGTGAATTCCCCTCCGCCCCGGAAGCCACCCAGGCCATGCTGGCCGGCAACGTCGACGCCCAGCTGGAGATCGGCGGCGCCGCCAGCCAGATCGTCGAGCGCTCCCGCGGCCGGGTGCGCATCACCTCGCCGGAGCTGGTGTACAAGGAGACCCTCGGCATCTACCTGCGCAAGGACAACGAGGCCCTGAAGCAGGCTCTCGAGGATGCCTTCGCCAAGGTCCGGGCCTCCGGCGACTACGCTGCCCTGCTGAAGAAGTACAACCTGGAAGACGCCCCGGCGAACTGAGCGAGGAGCCGAGCCGCCACGGCCTCCGCCGTGGCGGCGACGCCTGGTGATCCCCATGCAATTCGATTGGCCCTACTTCTTCTCGCTGTTCTCCCTGCCGGCCTTCTGGAAGGCCTGCGTCACCGTGGTCCAGCTCAGCGGCCTGGCCTGGCTGATCGGCCTGGCGCTGGGCTTCCTGGTCGCCTCGGCGCGGCTGCACGGACCGGCCTGGCTGCGCTGGCCGCTGGGCGGCTACATCTGGTTCTTCCGCAGCGTGCCCCTGCTGGTGCTGGTGGTGTTCGTCTACAACCTGCCACAGCTCCTGCCCATGAGCGGCCCGCTGCTATCGAACCCCTTCATCTCGGGGCTGCTGGCGCTGGTGCTCACCGAAACCGCCTACATGGCCGAGATCCATCGCGGCGGCCTGCTGGCGGTGGCCAAGGGGCAACGCGAAGCCGGACGCGCCCTGGCCCTGGGCACCCTGAGCATCCAGCGGCTGATCGTCATCCCCCAGGCCCTGCGCATCGCCCTGCCCACCCTGATCAACGAATACATCACCGTGGTCAAGCTGACTTCGCTGATCTCGGTGATCTCCCTGACCGAGATCCTCAAGGTCGGCCAGCAACTCTATGCCGCCAACTTCCTGGTGCTGGAGACCCTGGCGGCGGTGGCCGTCTACTACGTGCTCATCGTCACCCTGTTCGGCTGGCTGCTGCAGGCGCTGGAGCGACGACTCGACCTGGGCCGGCGCCGTCCCGGCACCCTCGACGGCCCCGCCGAAGCCGCCCTCAGGGCCGACCTGCCCAAGGACGCCGGGCCGCGCTTCCCCGCTCCCCGCGCGGGCGATCCGCCGGTGCTGGAGCTGCGCCGCGTACGCAAGCGCTACGGCGCCCAAGAGGTGCTCAAGGGCATCGACCTCAAGGTCGGCCGTGGCGAGGTGCTGGCCCTGATCGGCCCCTCGGGCTCGGGCAAGACCTCGCTGATCCGCACCCTCAATGGCCTGGAAAGCCTGGATGACGGCGAGATCCTGCTGTTCGGCGAAGGCTTCATCCGCGCTGGCGAGCGCACGCCACGGCGGCGGCTGCGCGCAGGGCTGCGGCACCTGGGCATGGTATTCCAGAGCTTCAACCTCTTTCCGCACCTGACCCTGCTGGGCAACGTCACCCTGGCACCGCGTCAGCAGCGCGCGGCCCAGGCCGACGAACTACGCCAGCGCGCCCTGGCCTTGCTGGACAAGGTCGGCCTGCTGGCCCATGCCCACAAGTATCCGCACCAGCTCTCCGGTGGCCAGCAGCAGCGCGTCGCCATCGCCCGCGCCCTGGCCATGGCGCCGGACATCATGCTGTTCGACGAACCCACCTCGGCGCTGGACCCGGAGCTGGTGGGCGAGGTGCTCAAGGTGATCCGCACCCTGGCCGACGAAGGCATGACCCTGCTGATCGTCACCCACGAGATGGACTTCGCCCTGTCCATCGCCGACCGGGTGATCTTCATGGAAAACGGCGTGATCCACACCGACGCCGCGCCCCAGGCCATCCGCCAGGGCCACTGCGATCCGCGCATCCGCCAGTTCATGGGCCTGACCGCCCCCACCACCGCCCCGGTCGTCGAGGAGAGCGTCCCATGAACGCAGCCGAACTACGGCCCGGTGAATGGCCGGCGCGCTGCGAGCTGGCCGCGCTGTACCGGCTGCTCGCCCACTATCGCATGACCGACCTGATCGACACCCACATCACCCTGCGCCTGCCGGGCACCCGTGACCTCTTCCTGATCAACAGATACGGCGTGCCCTTCGAACGCATGACCGCCAGCGACCTGGTGCTGATCGACCTGGACGGCCGCCCCCAGCCCGGCCCCTTCGGTGAGCAGTTGGTCAATGTCGCCGGCTTCGTCATCCACTCGGCGATCCACGCCGCCCGCCCCGACCTGCACTGCGTGATCCACACCCATACCGCGGCCGGCATGGCGGTGGCCGCCCAACGCGACGGTCTGCTGCCGCTCACCCAGCACGCCCTGAAGTTCCATGGCCACCTGGCCTATCACACCTACGAGGGCATCGCCCTGTCGCTGGACGAACGCGCCCGGCTAGTCGCCGACCTGGGGCCGCACCGGGCCATGATCCTGCGCAACCACGGCCTGCTGGTGGGTGGCGCCACCCCGGCGGAGGCCTTCCACGAGATCTACTTCCTGGAGCGCGCCTGCCAGGCCCAGGTCCAGGCGCTGGCCGGCGGGGTGCCGCTGCACTATCCCAGCGAAGCCGTCCGCCAGCACACCGCCGCACAATTCCAGGCCGATGGCGCCGCGGGCCTCATCGACCTGGCCTGGCAGGCGGCGCTGTCGCTGATCGAGGCGCAACGCGCCGACTGGTCACGCTAGGTTCCGTGCGAAACATCGCCCAGCGCGGGCCTTTTCCGTACAGAACCTAGCCGACGGCCACCGCCCGCCGCCGCCCCAGCAGGGCCACGGCGGCCAGGGTCACCCCCAGGCTGACCAGCAGGCACAGGGCGAGCAGGCCGCGGTCGCCCCAATGCTCCCGGGCCAGGGCATAGCACCAGGGCGCCGCCGCCGAGAGCAGGAAGCTCGGCGCCAGCAGCTTGCCGGTCAGCCGGGCATAGAGCGCCCGGTCGAACAGTTCCAGCGGCAGGCTGGCCCGCAGCACCGCCACCAGGCCGTTCAGGGCGCCATAGAGAAAGACGAAGCCGGCGGTGAGCAGCAGATGACCCTCGCTCGCCAGCGCCAGGGCGAAACTCAGGGGGAGCCCCAGGCCTAGCAGCAGATTGAGCTGGCGCGCCGACAGCCGTTGCCCGGAGGCCAGTTCCGCCAATCGCGCGCAGACCTGGCCGATGCCCCAGAGCGCCGCCACCTCCACCGGCACGCCGCGTTCGGCCAGCAGTGCCGGCAGATGGGCCGATAGCCCCGCCGAGAGAAAGCCGATCAGCGCCATGCCCGTGGCGAACAGCACCCCCGCCAGGCGCGGCGCGGCCTCGGCCGTCAGCGCTGGCAATTCGGTACTGGGCAGGCGCCCCCGCACATTGGGCAGTGGCAGCAGGAGCAACAAACCAGCCAGGGCGATACCGGCATAGACCACCAGCCCCAGGCGCCAACCCAGGGTCTCCAGCAGCCAGTGGCCGAGAGGCCAGAACACCGCGGACGCCAAGCCACCCAGCAGGGTGATGCGCACCATCACCGCCCGCGACCGCTCGCCGGCCAGCCGTGCCAGGGTGGCGAAGGCGGCGTCGTAGAGCGACAGCCGCATGCCCACGCCGAGGATCACCCAGGCCAGGTAGAACAGCGGCGCCGACTGGGCCGCCGCCAGCCCCAGGCAGCCCAGCGCATCCAGCACCAGGCCGAGTTGCAGGGTCCGACAGCCACCCAGGCGCTCGATCACCGCACCACTGAAGGGCGAGACCAGTCCCATGGTCAGCATCGCCAGGGAGAACCCGCCATAGACCCAACGTGCCTCCCAGCCCAGCCCCGCCGCCATCGCCGGTCCGTAGACGCCGGGCAGGTAGAAGGCCAGGCCCCAGGCCAGCAGCTGCATCAGCCCCAGTTGCCAGATGGCGCGGTCGCTCGGCGGCGGCGTCATCAGCGCGTACCCGGCGTACTGGCACCCTCGCCCAGGCTGAGCTGCATCAATACCGAATCGAGCCAGCGGCCATGCTTGAAACCCACCGCCTCGAAGGTCCCCACCGGGCGAAAGCCCAGGCGGCGATGCAAGGCGATGGACGCCTGGTTGCCACTGTCGCCGATCACCGCCACCAGTTGGCGATAGCCCGCTGCCGTGCAGCCTGCGATCACCTCCGCCAGCAGGCGCTGGCCGATGCCCTGCCCGCCCAGGCCATCGCGCACGTACACCGAATCTTCCGCCGTGTGGCGATAGGCCGGGCGCGGGCGATAGAGCACGGCATAGGCGTAGCCCACCACCTCGCCGTCCAGCACCGCCACCCGGTAAGGCAGTCCGGCGGCGCGTACGGCGGCCAGGCGCCGACCCAGCTCCGCCTCATCGGGCGGCTCCACCTCGAAGCTGGCCGAGCCATGCAGCACGTGCGGGGCGTAGATGGCCTGGATGGCGGGGAGATCGGCAGGAGTGGCGTCGCGCAGTTGCAGAGCGGTGTTCACGAGGGTTGTCCATCCAGGGCGTCGATGGGGTGATCATGCCGGGACGAGCAGCCAAAGATAAAGCTATGCTCGGTAATCCTTCGTATAAGCGAAACCTTGGCATGGCTGAACTCAACCTTACCCAGTTGCAGACCTTCGTCCAGGTGGTGGCCACCGGCAGTTTCTCCGCCGCAGCGGATCGCCTGGGGCTGAGCCAGCCGGCGGTGAGTCTGCAGATCCGCCAGCTGGAACGCCGACTCGGCCTCAAGTTGCTGGAGCGCCTCGGTCGCAGCCTCAAGCCCACCGCCGCCGGTACCATCCTGCTGGACCATGCCGAGCGCATCCAGGGCAGCGTGGACCAGGCGCTGCAGGCCCTGGCCAGTCACGGCGAGACCATCACCGGGCGGATCGCCATCGGCACCGGGGCCACCGCCTGCATCCACCTGCTGCCGCCCCTGCTGGGCCAGTTGCGCCAGCGCTTTCCCCGGCTGGACGTGCGCGTCAGCACCGGCAACACCCTGGACGTGCTGCGCGCGGTGGAAGACAACCGCCTCGACCTGGGCCTGGTCACCCTGCCCGCCAGCGGGCGCAACCTGCAGGTGGAGCCGCTGCTGGACGATGCCTTCGTCGCCCTGCTGCCGCCGGCCAGTCCCCCGCCCCAACGGCCGCTCACCCCGGCGGATCTGGCCGAGACACCGTTGCTGGCCTTCGAGACCGGCAGCAGCACCCGCCTGCTCATCGACGACTGGTTCCGCCGCGCCGGTCAGACCAGCCGCCCGGTGATGGAGCTGGGCAGCATCGAGGCGCTCAAGGAACTGGTGGCCGCCGGCCTCGGCTACAGCCTGGTGCCCGGCATCGCCGTGGCCACCCCTCATCACCGCCGCGGCCTGCGCGTGCAGCCCCTGGAACCGCCGCTGACCCGCACCCTGGCCCTGGTGCTACGCCGCGACAAACCCCTGAGCCGCGCCCTGCGGCAGGTGCTGGAGGCGCTGCGGCAGCTGGGTGGCTGAGCGCGGGACTCAACTCAGGGGCGCACCCGGCTTATCATTCGACAATTCAACGATACTTGTACTATTGAATCATGAAGGAAGTTCAGGCCGTAGCCGCCCTTGCCGCCCTCGCCCATCCCCAGCGCCTGCGGGTCTTTCGCGCCCTGGTGGTCGCCGGGACGGACGGCCTCATGCCCAGCCAGTTGGCCGACCAGCTCGGGGTGGCGCGCAGCAATCTCTCCTTCCATCTCAAGGAGCTGGCCACCGCCGGCCTGGTCTCGGTGGAGCAGCAGGGCCGCAATCTCATCTACCGCGCCGCCTACGACCAGATGAACGCCCTGCTCGGCTATCTCACCGAACACTGCTGCGCCGGCGCCAACTGCGCGGTCAGCGACACCGCGCGCTGCTGCTGATCCCGCCAGGCAGCTGCCTACCCACTCCACCGCCAGGCCCAGCATGAACAGTCCGTCCGCCTGCCCAACGGCAACTCTCCCGATGAATACCTTCGAGCGCTACCTGAGTCTCTGGGTCGCCCTCTGCATCCTGGCTGGCGTCGCCCTCGGCCAGTTGGCACCGGGCCTGTTCCGCGCCATCGGGCGGATCGAGGTCGCCCAGGTCAACCTGCCGGTCGGGCTGCTGATCTGGGTCATGATCGTGCCCATGCTGCTCAAGGTGGACTTCGGCGCCCTGGGCCAGGTCCGTCGGCACTGGCGCGGGATCGGCGTCACCCTCTTCGTCAATTGGGCGGTCAAGCCCTTCTCCATGGCGCTGCTGGCCTGGCTGTTCATTCGCCAGCTGTTCGCCGCCTGGCTCCCGGCGGACCAGCTGGACAGCTACATCGCCGGCCTCATTCTCCTGGCGGCGGCGCCCTGCACCGCCATGGTCTTCGTCTGGAGTCGGCTCACCCAGGGCGATCCGCTGTTCACCCTGTCGCAGGTCGCGCTGAACGACACCCTCATGGTGTTCGCCTTCGCCCCCCTCGTCGGCCTGCTGCTGGGGCTGTCGGCGATCGCGGTGCCCTGGGCCACCCTGCTGCTCTCGGTGGTTCTTTACCTGGTGCTGCCGGTGATCCTCGCCCAGCTCTGGCGCCGTGCCCTGCTGCGCCGCGGCCAGGCCGCCTTCGAGCGTACGCTAGTCCGCCTGGGACCACTGTCCATGGCGGCGCTGCTGGCCACCCTGGTGCTGCTGTTCGCCTTCCAGGGCGAAGCCATCCTGGCCCAGCCGCTGGTCATCGCTCTGCTGGCGGTGCCCCTCCTGCTCCAGGTGCTGTTCAATTCGGCGCTGGCCTACTGGCTCAATCGGCTGGTGGGCGAGGCGCACAGCGTCGCCTGCCCCTCGGCGCTGATCGGCGCCAGCAACTTCTTCGAACTGGCCGTGGCCGCCGCCATCAGCCTGTTCGGCTTCCACTCCGGCGCCGCCCTGGCTACCGTGGTGGGTGTCCTCATCGAGGTACCGCTGATGCTGCTGGTCGTGCGCCTGGTGAACGGCTCGCGCGGCTGGTACGAAGGCGGTGCCCCCGCTACCCGTCGAGACCGGTCATGACCAGCGCCATCACCATCTACCACAACCCCGCCTGCGGCACCTCGCGCAATGTCCTGGGCCTGATCCGCAACAGTGGCGTCGAGCCCGCGGTCATCCACTACCTGGCGACCCCGCCCGACCGGGCGCAGCTGGAACGGCTGATCGCCGCCCTGGGCATCCCGGTACGCGACCTGCTGCGCCAGAAGGGCACGCCCTATGCCGAGCTGGGGCTGGACGATCCGCGCCTGAGCGATGCCGAGTTGATCGCCGCCATGCTGCGCCAGCCCATCCTGATCAATCGACCCATCGTGGTGACGCCCCTGGGCACCCGGCTCTGCCGGCCTTCGGAGCGGGTGCTGGAGATCCTGCCCGAGCCGCAGCGCGGGCCCTTCGTCAAGGAAGATGGCGAGGTGGTGGTCCCGCCCACAGCGCCCCGCGACTGAGCGACTCGGCATGAACGAAGCCGTCCGCGGCCCCGACAACCCCTGGCAGGTCTTCCTGATCTTCCTGCGCCTGGGCTGCACCAGCTTCGGCGGCCCCATCGCCCACCTGGGCTACTTCCGCCAGGCCTTCGTCACCCGGCGGCGCTGGCTGGACGAGGCGGCCTACGCCGAGCTGGTCGCCCTCTGTCAGCTGTTGCCCGGCCCCACCAGCAGCCAGGTCGGCATGGCCCTGGGCCTAGGCCGCGCCGGGGGCTGGGGCCTGCTGGCGGCCTGGCTCGGCTTCACCCTGCCCTCCGCGGCGCTGCTGATCCTCTGCGCCCTCGGCCTGGCGCGCTATCCGCAACTGGCCGACTCGGGCGCGGTGCATGGCCTCAAGGTGTTCGCCGTGGCCGTGGTGGCCCAGGCGGTATGGGGCATGGGACGGACGCTGTGTCCGGACGCCCGCCGGCGCGTCCTGGCGCTGGTGGTCGCCGGCCTGGCGCTCTGGCTGCCGGGCCCGACCGGCCAATTGCTGGGCCTCGGGCTGGCCACCCTGGTCGGACGCCTCGCGCTGGCAGCACCGGCCACCCCGCCCGGCCTGAGCCTGCCACCGGGCCCGTCCCGCCGCCTCGGCGGCCTGGCCCTGGCGCTCTTCGCGCTACCTCTGTCGCTCCTGCCGCTCTGGACGACCCTGACCGACGCCCCCGGCCTGGCACTGGCGGAGGGCGTCTACCGCGCCGGCGCCCTGGTGTTCGGCGGTGGCCATGTGGTGCTGCCGCTGCTGCAAGGGGTCGTGGCACCGGGCGGCCTGGTCGGCGATGCCCAGGTGCTCGCCGGCTACGGCCTCGCCCAGGCGGTCCCCGGTCCGCTGTTCACCTTCGCCGCCTATCTCGGCGCCCTGGTCCCCAGCGCGCTCCCCGCCTGGCTGAACGGCCTGCTCTGGACGGCGCTGATCTTCCTGCCCGGCGCCCTCGTCCTGCTGGCGGCCCTGCCCTTCTGGCGGAGCCTGCACCGGCGCCAGGGCTGGCAACGCGCCCTGACCGGCCTTAATGCCGGCGTGGTCGGGCTACTACTCGCCGCGCTCTACGATCCGGTCTGGATCGGTGCCGTCCGGGGTCTCGCCGACGTCCTGCTGGCGCTGATGGCCTTGGTCCTGCTGCTGCGGACGAGCTGGTCACCCCTACTGGTCGCCCTGATCGTCGTCCTCGCCACCAGCCTGCTGAACTTTTAGCGCACTACCGTTTGGCGGCGTGCCAGTAGTGGCCCGATGAAATTGCGGAATGGTTCGCGGTCTGCCTGCGAAAAGGTGGGCACTGTCGGCGTGACGCTCGGCTGTCGAGACGCCTCGCGGCTTGCGAGCCGTCCAGCGAGCGCTCGGCCTGCATGCATTAAGGATGACCGTCATGACCTACAAGAAACACGCGCTGGACTCCGACCACCCTCTCTTCGCCCAAAGCCTCGCTGCCGTCCCGACGTTCGCCAGGGCTCCCCTGACTGCCACGCCCGCCCAGCCTGCGGGCACCTTCGACGGCGTCACCTACTACGCCTTCCAGAGCAAGCCCAGTCTCACCCTCGACATCAACGCCACCCCCGAATACGTCGGCTTCGCCAAGACCTTCGATGCCCAGGGCCCGCATTATTCCGCGGCCTCGACGCTGAACGAACTGGTCCTCACCGGTCACTTCGAACAGCAGCTGACCCGCCTCGATGGCCACACCCGCGGCGCCACCGCCAGCGACACCACCCTGGACTCGAGCATCGCCAAGCTCACCGTCAGCCTCACCGATACCGCTGACAACCAGTTCCACGAAGGCGACCTCATCACCTTGGACAACTTCGACGGCCTGCAGACCTTCGACGGCTCCAAGTCCACCGCCGGCCTGTCGATCGACTTCCTCCATGGGAGCGGCTCGGGAGCGGACTACACCTATGCCAGCCAGAGCGCCTTTTTGAAGAGCGTGATCACCGGCAGCGGCCAGGACTACGTGAGCGTCAGCACCATCGCCGCCACGGAGCTGGACAGCGTCGCCTCTCTCGCCCATTCCCGGGTCAAGGCCATCACCGTGGATACCGGCGCCGGTGGCGACCAGATCGGCGCTCACATCCAGCAAGCCGATGTCACCATCAATGCCGGCTCCGGCAACGACTACGTCGACCTGCTGTTCACCAAGGGCGTGGCCGCCCACAACGCCAACCTCAGCGGTAGCTTCGGTCACGGCGCCACCGTCACCCTGGGCGAAGGGCGCGATTACCTCACCGTCGACCCCAACCTGGTCAACTTCGATGGCAGCAGCAGCGCCGCCGCCAACCGTTCCCTGGCGGCCAACCATGTGACGGTCACCGACTACAACACGAACGACGACCAGATCACCTTCGGCTTCGCGGTGTACGACGAGAAAGCCGTGGTCACCGTCCAGGACGCCGCCCTGACCAAGGCCACCAGCCTGTTCGCCGCCCTCAACACCGTAGCCCAGTCCACCACCGGCCTGGTCAATGCCGCCGTCTTCCACTACGGTCAGGACACCTATGTGTTCCGCGACGCCGGTACCGAAGGCCAGGTCGACAACCTGGACTCCCTGATCCAACTGGTAGGCATCCATAACCTCGACGACGTCGCCAGTACCGTCTCCGCTCGTGAGCGCTACGAGCCGGGCGGAACGCTCGGCTGGGGTTGATCCGCACAGGCACCGCCCGTGCCGCCCGGCTCGTCCCTGGAGACGGGCCGGACGGCTATTTCCATGCGCCACTCGTGGCTTGCCGAAAAAGCCGGGCACTCACGGCAGGACCCTGGGGTCTGTCTAGCCATACCCCTTCGAATTCGAGGAACGCGCGATGAAGATCCTGATGGTCCTGACCTCCCACGACCAGCTCGGCGATACCGGCAAGAAAACCGGCTTCTGGCTGGAAGAATTCGCCGCCCCCTACTATGTATTCAAGGACGCCGGCGCCGAGATCACCCTGGCCTCCCCGGCCGGTGGCCAACCGCCGCTGGACCCCAAGAGCGACGCCCCCGACGCCCAGACCGAGTCCACCGAGCGCTTCAAGAACGACCCCGAGGCGCAGAAGGCGCTGGCCAGTAGCATCAAGCTGGCCGAGGTCCAGGCCGACGACTACGACGGCCTCTTCTACCCCGGTGGCCACGGCCCGCTCTGGGACCTCGCCGAATCCCGCGACTCCATCGCCCTGCTCGAAGCCTTCGCCCAGGCCAACAAACCCTTCGGCCTGGTCTGCCACGCCCCGGGCGTCCTGCGCCACGTCAAGGCGGCCGATGGCTCCCCGCTGGTCAAGAACCGCACCGTCACCGGTTTCACCAATAGCGAAGAAGCCGGCGTGCAACTCACCGACGTGGTGCCCTTCCTGGTGGAAGACGAACTCAAGAAGCTGGGCGCCCGCTACGAGAAGGGCCCGGACTGGGGCGAATTCGTGGTCGAGGACGGCAACCTGGTCACCGGCCAGAATCCGGCGAGTTCGGAAGCGGCCGCGGATGCCCTGCTGACCAAACTCGGCTGAACATCACGGACCGGAAAAAGCCCGCCATTGGCGGGCTTTTTTACGTCGAGGCGCCATGCCGGCGGAGCGCCTCGGGTTGCGGGCCAACCCCTGGTGACGATCGTCCTCTCGCGGCGCGAGCCAGGCCCGGGCACACTCCCCATCGGGTGTTGCGCGGCTCTGCGCCGGGACCTCGCCGTCCGACGGCCACCAGTCACGCGGATTGCAGAAATTCGGGTCCCGGCCGATAGTCTCCCATTAGCGAAGCCTCTCGCCCTGCACCGCCCGGGTTGGAAAGGATAATCCGTTCGGTCAGTCCTCTGACCGTCTCCCAAGAGCGTCGCCCGATGAAGAAAACCCTGCTCGGCGTGCGAGCCCTGATGTCCGTGCCCAAGGACAACCCCGGCCTCATCAAGGCGCAATACCTCGCCCTGGCTCGCCAGATTCCAATGATGTACTTCATCCTGCTGACCAACACCCTGATGTTGGCAGGCACCCATCTCGCCGTCGCGCCGCGCTGGCTGGCGGTGTATTGCCCGCTGGGCATGACGGTGTTCGGCATCATCCGTGGCGTGGAGTGGCTACGCACCCGCCATCAGCCGCGCAGTCCGGCGCAGATGCTGACGGCGCTCAAGCGCACCAACCGGCTCGCGCCCGTCGTGGCCGTGGCCTTCACCGCCTGGTCGCTGGCGCTGTTCCCCTATGGCGACAGCTATACCCAGGCGCACGTCGCCTTCTACATGGCGATCACCGTCATCGGCTGCATCTTCTGCATGATGCACCTGCTGCCCGCGGCCCTGGCCACCACCGCCGTGGTCAACACGGCCTTCGTGGTGTTCTTCGCCTCCACCACCATCATCACCTTCGTGGCCACCGCCATCGACGTCCTGCTGGTATCCATCGCCATGCTCGTCATCCTCAAGGCGCAGTACGGCGACTTCACCCGTCTGGTGAACATGCAGGCGCAGACCGCCAAGCTCAGCGAGGAAAACCTCAAGCTGGCCAACCAGGACAGCCTGACCGGGCTGGCCAATCGGCGGCAGTTCTTTTCCCGTCTCGACACCCTGCTGGCCCGCGCCCGCGAGCAGCAGACGCGCCTGGCCGTGGGGCTGATCGACCTGGATGGCTTCAAGCCGGTCAACGATCTCTATGGCCACAGCATCGGTGACCAGCTGCTCCATCAGGTCGGCCAGCGCCTGACCGGGCTGCTCGACGACGAGATACACCTGGCCCGCCTGGGCGGCGACGAATTCAGCCTGATCATCACCAAGGCCCTGAGCGACGATGAGCTGCGGGCGTTCGGCGAAACGCTCTGCGCCAGCCTGCGCGAACCCTTCCTGCTGGTGGACGTCCCCATTCAGATCGGCGCGTCCCTGGGCATCGCGACCTTCCCGGACCAGGCAGCCTCCGCCACCGACGTCTATGAATACGCCGACTACGCCCTCTACCAGAGCAAGCGCCACCGCCCCGGCACCGCCTGCCTGTTCAGCGCCGCCCATCGCCAAAGACTCAACCGCGAAGGCCTGACCGAACAGGCCCTGCGCCGGGCCGACCTGGAGCGGGAGTTCTACATGGTCTTCCAGCCCATCGTGGACCTCCACGGCAAGCGGACTGTGGCCTTCGAAGCCCTGGCCCGCTGGGAAAGCCCCGAGCTGGGCTTCGTACCGCCCGGTGACTTCATCCCCATCGCCGAACGCGTCGGCATGGTCAATCGCCTCACCCTGCCCTTGCTGAACAAGGCATTGAACGCCGCCGCGCGCTGGCCCAAGGGCATGCGCCTGGCCTTCAACCTGTCGGCCCACGACTGCGGCTCGGAAGACGCCGCCCAGCAGATCGTCGAACTGATCAAGCACAGCGGCTTCGACCCGGCCTGCCTCGATCTGGAAATCACCGAAACCGCCGCCATCCAGGATCTGCCCCAGACCCAACGCGCCATCAGCCGCTTCCGCGAACTGGGCTGCGGCATCTCCCTCGACGACTTCGGCACCGGCTACTCCAGCCTGAGCCAGATCCACGCCCTGCCCCTGACCAAACTCAAGGTGGACCGCACCTTCGTCACCAACCTCAACCTCGACCCGGCCCGCGTGAAGATCGTCAGATCCCTGATCGCCCTGTGCCAGGACATGGAGCTGGAATGCATCGTGGAGGGGGTTGAGACCGCCGACGAGCTAGGAGCGCTGAAGAACCTTGGCTGTGCCAGGGCGCAGGGGTATCTGTTCGCCAAGCCGATGCGGGCGAGTGAGATTAGGGGGTGGTTGGAGGGGGAGCATTTGGAGAAGGTGTTGGCGGTTTGACTCGTAGGGGGTATCAAGTGCGACGCGAGCTCATATCCACGCAGCGACCTCTGGTTCAGCCACGTCCGCTCACGACTGCTACCGACCCAAAGCTGTAATTGGCGGAGGGCAGCTAACGGCCAGAAGCGGACGTCGATCAGCGATCGCTATCGACCTGTAGCATCCGTTAGCACCGCTTTCCATTCCAGCAGAACCGCTACAACCTGTAGCGCGGCTTCTGCATTTTCACTAAGTCCCATCTGCTTGGTGACGACGTCGTTCAGGTAGCTAACAATTTCCTCCCCGTTTGCACTTTCGTTGAGTAGCGTAACCACTTGAGGTACGTACGATTGATATTCGCCCCTCGCCATTGGTATGCCTGACACGCCGATTGGGTCCCAAAGGTAGTGCAGGACCTCATCGACTCGCAGGTACAGTTCTTTCTCGTGCTGTGTGCTCATCCTCACTCCACAAATACGCTAGGTTGCAACGTCCGCTTCGGGTCGATTCCTGCCGGTCAAGACCTACCCGTGCGCTGGTCACATCCGAGGCAAATGGCTGGTCAAGTCAGATGCAACTTTCCAAGTAAGCGTCTAGGCACTCCTGTGGCGCGTTCGACGGATAATCGCCCTTTCCTTTTGGTGCTGACCAGCCGCTCGCGGTCGGTCATGAATGATTGCCAGGATTGACCATCATCAAAAAACAAAAGCCCGCAATTACGCGGGCTTTATCTGCTAGACGAACCGGTCTATGCCGAACGCGGGATCACTCCCACTCTATTATCAACAGGGATCCACAGGCCCTTAAAAACGCAGACCATAAGGCATCTTTGATTCCAAAACCATGAAAAATACCATTGTTTTTTAGTCAACACTCATCTCAGCTTTAAGGCTCCTGAAGTTGGCTTCGAGATGCTCAGCAAGCGCTCGCTGACAGCCATCGGCAATCCAGGTTTCGACGGAAAGACGCAGCGCGCCGACACTGGCCATTGCCGCCAGACGTAGTCCTGGTTGCCGGTCGACACCCGGCCATAGCTCGCACAGGGCTTCATAAGCGGCATACTCCATTCGCAGAAACTTGGCTTGGTTGCCGAGCTGAAGCTGTTCCGTAGTCTGCACAATCCTCCCAATCAGCACCGCCAAATCCGGATGCATGTGTGCAGCCAGAGCAATCATTGCGGCGTGAGTGGTAGCGAGTGGGGATGCTTTCACGCCCTGCTTGCGGATCTCAGCGCCTAGCTCATCCGGCAGCGATTTTTGCCAAGCCAGGATGATTTCCTCCTTCGAAGCAAAGTAGTGGAAGAACGTGCGACGGGCGATACCCGACGCTTCGGCAATCGCATCCAGTGTCGTCCCCTCATAGCCACGTTCGGAAAACAGCTTCAGGCCTACATCGGTGATACGGCGGTACATCTCTCGGCGCTTCCGTTCGCGAACGCCTTCTTTGCCCTTCTGCTCGCGCGTCATGCATTCGATCTCACATGTTCGGGGTTGCATTAATGCACTGAGTGCAATATATTTTTTGCACCAAGTGCAAAATTTACCAGCAAGCCCTGCTACATCCAAGTGGAACCCACACAATGAAAGCCATACGCATCCATGGTTTCGCAAATGCCCCTCTCATAGAGGACATACCCACGCCTCATATCGGTCCAGAAGACGTGCTCGTGCGCGTAGAGGCAACTGCTCTCAATCCTCTCGACGGCCTCGTGGCATCAGGGGTCGCCCGTCAATTTTTCAAGATTGATCTACCGATAACCCTCGGCACCGATTTCGCTGGGACCATTGAGCGCATCGGCGAGGCTGTCACACGATGGAATGTCGGGGACAGGGTGATTGCCTGCGTTGACGCGGGATCAGGTGGCGGTCTTGCGGATTTCGCCGTGGCACCCGCCAGCGCATGTGTTCCTCTACCCGGTGCTCTTTCGGCTGCTCAAGGAAGTGCGATTCCTACCGCAGGTATCACAGCATGGCATGCATTGTTTTCCAACGCCGGGCTGAAAGCCGGCGAGACGGTGTTGATCCATGCTGGCGCAGGGGGCGTAGGCAGCTTTGCCGTCCAGTTCGCTTGCATGGCAGGCGCACAGGTGATCGTAACCGCCTCGGGTGATGGCTTGGCAATAGCGTCCGCCCTGGGCGCTCAGAAAGTCATTGACTACAAGAACGAAGATTTCACGCGCTTAACCAGTGACATCGATGTGGTGCTCGATTTGGTCGGTGGCGAAACCCAAAGCCGATCCTACAGAGTCCTGCGCACCGGCGGGCGGCTCGTTTCCACGGTCATGCCACCCGACGAGTCAGAGGCACGGGAACACGGGGTAACGGCGAGCATGTTCTACGCCAAGCCTTTCATCGAACGTCTCGGCGAACTCGTCACGATAGTCGCAGAGCAAAATCTGAAGGTCGTCATAGACCGTACTGTCGCCTTTGAGCGTTTCGACGAGGCATGGAAACACCAGCTATCGGGTCGGGCACGCGGCAAGGTCGTCGTTCTCCCGCACTAAAACCATCAGTCCATCTACAGGAACATCCGATGACCACTTCTTCCCTTGGCGGAACCTTCACACCTGCCGGCACAACGATGAACCTCAAGCGCATGGGTTACGGCACCATGCAGCTACCCGGCCCGCACGTATGGGGGCCACCGCGCGATAAAGAAGCCGCGCTGGCGGTATTGCGCGAGGTAATTGCCTTGGGTGCAAATCACATCGACACCGCCGAGTTCTATGGCCCTGGTGTCTCGAATCGACTGATCCGTGAAGCACTGTCGCCTTATCCGAAAGACCTCACGATCATCACCAAGGTCGGTTTCGTACGCGGTGAAGATGCGTCCTGGGCGCCTGATCTAACGCCGGACGGTCTCAAGCGGGCAGTGCATGAAAACCTTGCCAGTCTTGGCCTGGAAACTCTCGACGTCGTCAATTTGCGGCTGGGTAGTGCACATGGTCCGGATGATCGATCACCTCTGGAGCCGCTGCAGGTGCTGGTCGAGCTGCAACAACAAGGCGTGATCCGCCATATCGGCCTCAGCAATGTCACCCCAACCCAATTTGCTAAGGCCAAATCAATAGCCAAGATCGTCTGCGTGCAGAACCAGTACAACCTGATCAAACGAGACGATGACCATTTCATCAACGCGCTGGCAGATGAAGGCGTGGCCTATGTGCCGTTTTTCCCGCTGGGCGGTTTTTCTCCGCTGCAATCGTCGCGGCTTTCTCAGGTGGCTGAAGAGCTGGGGGCCACACCAAAACAAGTTGCTCTGGCGTGGTTACTTCAGCGCTCTCCCAATATTCTGGTAATTGCGGGAACGTCATCTCCAATACACCTTCGAGAAAACTTTCAAGCAACGAATCTCCAACTGTCGGAAACGCAGGTCACAACTCTCGATGCAATTGCCAAATTAACTGAGTAACAGCATCACGTCAGATCTGTGCGCGGGACATCTAGATAGGTCTTATAAGCAAACGCCCGCTATTAAGCGGGCGTCTTTTATTGCAAGTAGGAGTCACTCCCACTCAATCGTCGCCGGCGGCTTGCTCGAGACGTCGTAGGTGACGCGGGAGATGCCGTCGATTTCGTTGATGATGCGGTTGGAGACCTTTTCCAGCAGTTCGTAGGGCAGATGGGCCCAGCGGGCGGTCATGAAGTCGATGGTTTCCACGGCGCGCAGGGCGACGACCCAGGCGTAGCGGCGGCCGTCGCCGACCACGCCGACGGATTTCACCGGCTGGAAGACGACGAAGGCCTGGCTGACCTTGTGGTACCAGTCGGCCTTGCGCAGTTCGGTGATGAAGATGTCGTCGGCGCGACGCAGCAGGTCGGCGTATTCCTTCTTCACTTCGCCGAGGATGCGCACGCCCAGGCCCGGACCCGGGAAGGGATGGCGGTAGACCATGTCGTAGGGCAGGCCCAGCTCCAGGCCGATCTTGCGCACCTCGTCCTTGAACAGTTCGCGCAGCGGCTCGACCAGCTTGAGGTTCATCTCCTCGGGCAGGCCGCCGACGTTGTGGTGGGACTTGATGACGTGGGCCTTGCCGGTCTTGGCGCCGGCCGACTCGATGACGTCGGGGTAGATGGTGCCCTGGGCCAGGAACTTGATGTTGTCGAGCTTGCTGGCTTCGGCGTCGAAGACGTCGATGAAGGTGCGGCCGATGATCTTGCGCTTCTTCTCCGGGTCGGCTTCGCCTTCCAGGTTGGTCAGGAAGCGCTGCTCGGAATTGGAGCGGATCACCTTGACGCCCATGTTCTCGGCGAACATGGCCATCACCTGGTCACCCTCGTGCAGGCGCAAGAGGCCGTTGTCGACGAAGACGCAGGTCAGCTGGTCGCCGATGGCCTTGTGCAGCAGGGCCGCGACCACCGAGGAGTCGACGCCGCCGGAGAGGCCCAGCAGCACGTTGGCGCTGCCGACCTGGGCGCGCACCTGGGCGATGGCGTCCTCGACGATGTTGGCCGGGGTCCAGAGGGCTTCGCAGCCGCAGATGTCCTTGAGGAAGCGCGAAAGAATGCGCCCGCCCTGCTTGGTGTGGGTCACCTCGGGGTGGAACTGCACGCCGTACCAGCCGCGCTCGTCGTCGCCCATGGCGGCGATGGCGCAGCTGGGGGTGCTGGCGACGATGTGGAAGCCGTCCGGCAGCTTGCCGACTTTGTCGCCGTGGCTCATCCAGACGTCCAGGCCGAGCACGCCGTCGTCGTCGATGTGGTCTTCGATGCCCTGCAGCAGGCGGCTCTTGCCGACCACGTCGACCTTGGCGTAGCCGAATTCACGGATGTTGGAGCCTTCGACCTTGCCGCCGAGTTGCTCGGCCATGGTCTGCATGCCATAGCAGATGCCGAACAGGGGCACGCCCAGGTCGAACACGGCCTTGGGTGCGCGCGGGCTGCCGGCCTCGTGGACCGACTCGGGACCGCCGGCGAGGATGATGCCGCGCGGAGCGAAGGCGCGGATGTCGGCGTCATCCATGTCGAAGGGGTGCAGTTCGCAGTAGACGCCCAGTTCGCGCACGCGGCGGGCGATGAGCTGGGTGTACTGGGAGCCGAAGTCGAGGATGAGGATGCGGTGGGCGTGGATGTCTTGGGACATGGCCAGGTCTCGATAGCGCTAGGTTCAGACGATTCGGGGCTGTAAGACAGCCCCGAATCGCAACGTAAGAACTAAGAGCCTGTTAAAAGTCCGCTGCGCGTCGGCCAAACCGCGTTGAAAATGGCTTCGGAATGCTCATTTACCCTTTGTAAACTCCGCTTCCTCAGCCATTTTCGCCTTGTTTGTCGCTAGCTCGCGGCGCTTTTAACAGGCTCTTGAATCAGGAATCAGCCCACGCGGTAGTTGGGCGCTTCCTTGGTGATCTGCACGTCATGGACGTGGGATTCGGCCATGCCGGCGCCGGTGATGCGCACGAATTGCGGCTTGGTGCGCATCTGCTCGACGGTGGCGCAACCGGTGTAGCCCATGGAGGCGCGCAGGCCGCCCATCAGCTGGTGGATGATCGCCGCCAGCGGGCCCTTGTAGGGGACGCGGCCTTCGATGCCCTCGGGCACCAGCTTCTCGGCGCCGGAGGCGGAGTCCTGGAAGTAGCGGTCGCTGGAGCCCTGGGTCTGGGACATGGCGCCCAGGGAGCCCATGCCGCGGTAGGACTTGTAGGAACGGCCCTGGAACAGCTCGACCTCGCCCGGGGCTTCTTCGGTACCGGCGAACATGGAGCCCATCATCACGCAGTAGCCACCGGCGACGATGGCCTTGGACAGGTCGCCGGAGAAGCGGATGCCACCGTCGGCGATCAGCGGGACGCCGGTGCCTTCGAGGGCGGCGGCGACGTTGGCGATGGCGGAGATCTGCGGCACGCCGACACCGGCGACGATGCGGGTGGTGCAGATGGAGCCCGGGCCGATACCGACCTTGACCGCGTCGGCGCCAGCGTCAGCCAGGGCCTTGGCGGCTTCGGCGGTGGCGATGTTGCCGCCGATGACCTGGACCTGCGGATAGGTCTGCTTGACCCAGCGCACGCGCTCGATCACGCCCTTGGAATGACCGTGGGCGGTGTCGACCACGATGACGTCGACGCCGGCGGCGACCAGGGCGGCCACGCGCTCGGGGGTCTCGGCGCCGGTACCGACGGCCGCGCCGACGCGCAGGCTACCGGCGTCGTCCTTGCTGGCGTTGGGGTAGGCCTTGGCCTTTTCGATGTCCTTGACGGTCATCATGCCCTTGAGGGCGAAGGCGGCGTCGACGATCAGCACCTTCTCGATGCGGTGCTTGTGCAGCAGCTCGCGGACTTCCTGCTTGTCGGCGCCTTCGCGCACGGTGACCAGGCGATCCTTGGGGGTCATGACTTCGCGCACCGGCACGTCGAGACGGGTCTCGAAGCGCACGTCGCGGGAGGTGACGATGCCCACCAGGTCACGGCCGGACAGCACCGGGACGCCGGAGATGTTGTGCTGGCGGGTCAGGTCGAAGAGGTCGCGCACGCTGGCGTCGGCGTCGATGGTGATGGGGTCCTTCACCACGCCGGCCTCGAAGCGCTTGACCTTGCGGACTTCCGCGGCCTGCTGCTCGACGGTCATGTTCTTGTGGATGATGCCGATGCCGCCTTCCTGGGCCATGGCGATGGCGAGGCGGGACTCGGTCACGGTGTCCATGGCGGCGGACACCAGGGGAATGTTCAGCTCGATGCCACGGGTCAGGCGGGTCTTCAGACTGACGTCCTTCGGCAGGACATCCGAATAGCCGGGGATGAGGAGTACGTCGTCGAACGTCAGGGCTTCTTGACTGATGCGCAGCATGGCGGGGGCTCCCGGGCGGGAAAAATAAGGAGCGCGACATTATACCTGTGCTTTGTGATGGGCGGCAACGCGCCCGAGCACCAACGGTAAGCGGATTCGATTTACGTGAGAATGACTATCAACATAGAATCGCCGCCACTTTTCCCGCTCCCTACGAGACCGCCCTTGAACACGCCGCCCAGAGCCCTTCGCCGCTTCGCTCCTTTTACCCTCAGTACCCTGGCCCTGGCGACCAGTCCGGGGCTGCTGGCAGCGGAGAATGCCGCCCTCGCCCCCATGGATATTTCGGCTCCGGCCAGCGAGACCGATCAGGGCTACCGCGCGACCCGGGCTTCGACGGCGAGCAAGAGCGATGTGCCGATCAAGGAAGAGGCGCAGTCGGTGCAGACGGTGACTCCGCAACTGATCCAGGACTACGAGGTGCGGACCCTCGACGATGCGATGAAATTCGCCAGCGGCGTCACGACGGCCAACACCCTGGCCGGTACCAAGGATGCCTTCGTCAAGCGCGGCTTCGGCACCAACAACGACGGTTCGATCTTCCGCGATGGGGTGCGCTCGAGCCTCTCGCACAACTTCGATGCCACCGCCGAGCGCGTGGAAGTCCTCAAAGGCCCGGCCTCTTTGCTCTATGGCGCCCTGGAACCGGGCGGCCTGATCAACGTGGTCAGCAAGCAACCGCAGTATTCCCAGCGCACTACCCTGAGCGGCTCGGCCTACAGCGAGGGTGGCGGCAATCTGGGCGTCGACACGACCGGCCCCCTGGGCGACAGCGGCTTCGCCTATCGGCTGATCGCCGAACGCCAGAGCGAGGACTATTGGCGCAACTATGGCGTGGACCAGCACACCCTGGTGGCGCCGTCGCTGTCCTGGACCGGCGAGCGCGCCAGCCTGACCCTGGCCTATTCCTACAATGACTACACCGGCCCAGTGGATCGCGGGACGGTGTTTGTCAACGGGCATCCGGCTGACATCGATTATGACAAGCGGTTGGACGAAAAATGGGCCTCTACGAGTGGTATCACCGAGACTGCCAGTGCGCGCTTCGAGTACCAGCTCAGTGATGATTGGAAGACGCGGCTGACCTATGCCTGGAACAACGACCGCTACGGACTTTCATTCGCGCAACCGCAGACGTCCAATCAACTGGCTACCACTGGACAACTGAATCGCCAGGCGAACGGCGGGCATTATGACTATGAGACCAAGTACGCTAGCTGGGATTTCATCGGCCGCCAGGAGCTCTTCGGTCAGCGTCATGACCTGCTGGTGGGCGTCGATCACGAAGACAACGACCAATTCCGCGGCAAGACCTATCGCAATACCGGCACCGCGCCGCGCTTCAGTATCTACGATCCCAGCTACGGCCGTCTGGCGTCGCCCAGTCTGCTCAGCGCGGCGCAAACCGATCAGGACAACAACCTGACCTCTACCTCGCTGTACTTCAAGGATAACTGGCACCTGGATGATCGCTGGATTTTGGTCCTAGGCGGACGCTATCAAAAGTTCGAGCAATACGTAGATCAGGGGATTGGCAGCGCCTACAAAGAGATCCTTGACCGCGACGATCAAAAACTCATTCCTTTTGTAGGAGTCGTCTTTCAGGCGACCGACGCCCTTTCCCTTTATGGAAACTACACAAGGTCATTCCTGCCGAACACCACTGTCGATGATCGAGGGCAAACCTTCGCTCCAGAGCAAGGGCGTAGCGCCGAACTAGGCGCCAAGTATGATCTAACCGACAAGCTCAACCTGAATGTGGCTTTGTTCGATATAAAGAAAGACAACGTCGTCAGCACGGCGACTATTAACAGTCAGACCGTTGGTAACGCGAGCACAGCCAGCTCCCGCGGTTTAGAAATGGATCTCACGGGACAATTAGCAGAACGCTGGGATGTCTTGGCGACCTACGCTTATACCCGAACTCGTGTGCTCGACAACCCCAGTCACCCCGAGTGGGAAGGCAATCGCCTGACTCAAGCTCCTCGCCATAGTGGGGCCCTTTATCTGACCCATCACCTTGCGGTGCCTAGCAACCTAGGCGCCTGGCATGTCGGCGGTGGTGCAAGATACGTGGGCGAACGCGCCGGTGACGAAGCCAACAGCTTCTACCTGAGCAGCTACACCGTGGCCGACGCCTTCCTGCGCTGGGACCTGCCGGTGACCGGGTACCAGACCCGGTTGCAGCTGAACGTCGACAACCTGTTCGACAAGCAGTACTACCCGTCGAGCGCCAACAGCCCGCTACAGGTGGCCGTAGGCGAGCCGCGGACGGCGCGGTTGAGTGCCTCGGTGAGCTTCTGACCTGGGCGTTCCCTCACCCCAACCCTCTCCCAGGGGGAGAGGGAGCAAACGGCGCCGAGCGGAGGGCGCAACGCTTGGCCTGATACCGCTTGGCGGATGCCAGGCTCGCGGTGATGCTCTATCCTAGCCGCCCCGTCACGGGGCCTCGGCCCGCCTGGCGGGCCTTTTCCCGCCAGTCAGCAGTCGCCCTCCATGCTCGATCGTCGCGCCTTCCTTCAATTCGCCGGTTGTACTGCCTTGCTCGCGGGGCTGCCCACACGGGTGTTCGCACGCGCGTCGATGGCGGATGGCGACTTTCCACGGCAGGTGGCGCATGTGGTGGGTAGCACCCTCATCCCGCGCCAACCCCAGCGGGTCGCCGTGATCTCCACCGGCCAGCTGGACGCCGCCCTGAGCCTGGGCGTGGTGCCAGCGGGCAGCAGCCGGGTCGACAACCGCGACTTGGCGCCGGCCTACCTGCGCGCGGCTTACGCCGACCGTGGCGGTGAGTTGGCGGCCATGGTCGACCTGGGCAGCCGCCAGGCGCCGGATCTGGAAGCCCTGGCGCGACTGGCGCCGGATCTGATCGTGCTCAATCGCACGGTGCTGCGCGGCGGTGGCCTGGAGCTGTTCTCGCGGATCGCCCCGACGGTGGTGGCGCGCGGCACCGGCGGCAACTGGCGACCGGATTTCCTGCTATTGGCCGACGCCCTGGGGCGGCGCCAACAGGCCGAAGCCCAGCTCGCGGCGCTGGACGGACAGCTCGCCGGCATGGCGCACCGCCTCGGCGCCCAGCCGCCCTCCGCCTCGCTGTTGTTCTCCAGCGGCGCCCGGCTGCGCCTGATGGGCGTGGACTCCTTCGCCGGCGGCCTGCTGCAGGCCATGGGCGTCATTCGTCCGGCTGCGCAGCGCTTCAAGGGCACGTCCCGCGACGTGAGCGCCGAGCTGCTGGACCTGGCCGATGCCGACTGGCTGTTCTACGCCGAACAGGGCACCGCCCTGGCCAGCCTGGCCCGCCAGCCGTTGTGGCCACGACTGAACGCGGTACGCCAGGCACGGGCCATCCGCGTGGACACCGACGCCTTCTACCTCAACGCCGGCCCGGTGGCGGCGCGCGAGGTGGTGACCACCGTGGCCAGCGCCCTGGGGGTGGCATGACCCAACCGGCCTGTTCCGCGCCCGTCGCCCGCCGCACTTCCTTCGCCCGAGGCGGCCTGGTGCTGGGCCTGCTGCTGATCGCCCTGGCGCTGGCGGTGGTGGCGAGCCTGGGCATCGGTGCCCGGCCGCTGTCGGCGCCGCGCATCCTCCAGCTGTTGTTCGCCCCCGATGGCTCCACCGATGCCGTGGTGCTCTGGGACCTGCGCCTGCCACGCACCCTGCTCGGGGTGCTGGTAGGCGCCGCTCTAGGGTTGGCCGGGGCGCTGATGCAGGCGCTGACGCGCAATCCCCTGGCCGATCCCGGCCTGCTGGGCATCAATGCCGGCGCGGCCTTCGCCGTGGTGGCGGGACTGTCGCTGGTGGGGCTGGACGAGGCGCCGACGCGCCTGGCCTGCGCCCTGCTGGGCGCGGCCCTGGCCGCGGGGCTGGTCTACCTGCTCGGTGGCAGCGCACCGGCCCGCGGCCAGCCGCTGCGGCTGATCCTGGCCGGCATCGCCCTCAGCGCCAGCCTCAACGCCTGCACCGGCATCATCACCCTGTTCGACAGTGCCGTCTTCGACAGCTACCGCTTCTGGGCCGTGGGCGCCCTGAGCGGCCAGACGCCGGGCGGCGCCCTGGCCATCCTGCCGCTGCTGCTGATCGGTCTGGCGCTGGGGTTGCCCCTGGGTGGCCGCCTCAACGCCCTGGCCCTGGGCGACGACCTGGGCCGCGCCCTCGGCGCCCAGCCGGGGCAGGTACGCCTGCTGGCCTTCGCCGCCATCGTACTGCTCTGCGGCGCCGCCACGGCGGTGGCAGGTCCCATCGGTTTCCTCGGCCTGGTGGTACCCCATGCGCTGCGCCTGCTGGTGGGGGCCGACTGGCGCTGGATTCTGGCCCTGGCGCCCCTGGCGGGCGCCAACCTGTTGCTGCTGGCCGACACCCTGGGCCGTCGCGTGGCCCTGCCGGGTGAGCTGGAAGCCGGCATCGTCTGCGCCCTGCTCGGCACCCCGGTGCTGCTCGCGCTGATCATCCGCGCGGCGCGGCGGGTGCGCCCGTGAGTCGCCATCGCTTCGCCCCGCGGCGTTCGGCGCGCTTCAAGGCCTGCCTGCTGCTGCTCCTGCTGGCCGCCGTCGGTCTCTGCGCCCTGACCCTCAGCGGCGGGGCTTTCGCCCCGGCGCCGCAGCGGGTGGCAGCCACCCTGCTGGGTCGGGGCGACGCCCTGGCCAGCCTGATCCTGCTGGAGCTGCGCCTGCCGCGACTGCTGGCGGCCTTCGGCGTGGGCGCCGCGTTGGCGGCCAGTGGTGCCATCTTTCA
This sequence comes from Pseudomonas oryzihabitans, assembly GCA_036946245.1. GTDB lineage: Bacteria > Pseudomonadota > Gammaproteobacteria > Pseudomonadales > Pseudomonadaceae > Chryseomonas > Chryseomonas oryzihabitans_G. The sequence continues at coordinate 2,141,316 of JAQIJM010000001.1, read as the reverse complement.
GCGGCTGGCGCGCAATCCCCTGGCCAGTCCGGACCTGGTGGGCTTCACCGTCGGTTCGGCCAGCGGTGCCCTCATCACCCTGCTCTGGCTGCAACTGGGCGGCGCCGCGCTGGTGCTGGGCGCCCTCACCGGCGGCCTGCTGGCCGCCGTGCTGGTGGCCGGACTGGCCGCCTTGGCCGGCATCCGCGGCGAACGGATGATCCTGCTCGGCATCGCCGTCAGCGCCCTGCTCGCCTCGCTCAACGAATACCTGCTGACGCGCGCCGAGCTGGACGAAGCCCAGGAAGCCCGGCTCTGGCTGTTCGGCAGCCTGGACGGCATGACCTGGAGCCGTACCCTCACCCTGCTCGCCGGCTGCCTGCTGCTCCTGCCCCTGGCCGCGCTGCTGGCCCGGCGCCTGCGCCTGCTGGAACTGGGCGATGACCTGGCGCGCGCCCTGGGCCTGCCGGTGCTGCGCAGCCAGAACCTGCTGCTGGCGGTGGCAGTGGCCTTGGCTGCCCTGGCCATCGCCACCGCCGGGCCCATCGGTTTCGTCGCCCTGGCGGCGCCCCAACTGGCCCGCCGCCTGGTCCGCAGTGCCGACCTGGGCATCCTGGCGCCCGCGCTGCTCGGCGCCTGCCTCACCGCCCTGGCCGACCTGCTGGCCCAGCGCCTGCTGGCGCCCTTCCAGATTCCGGTCGGGCTGCTCACCGGCGCCCTGGGCGGCCTCTATCTGATCTTCCTGCTGAGCCGCGAATGGCGGCGGACCTCATGAGCCAAGACGCTTCCTCCAGCCGCCTCGCCGCCCGCGGCCTCACCGTGGGCTACGGCGGCCAGCCGATCTGCGCCGATCTCGACGTGCGCCTGCCCGATGGCCGCTTCACCGTCATCATCGGCCCCAATGGCTGCGGCAAGTCGACCCTGCTGCGCAGCCTGGCCCGGTTGATCCGCCCCACGGCCGGCGAGGTCCGTCTGGACGGCCGGCTGATCCAGGAGCTGCCGACCCGCGAGGTGGCGCGGCGCATCGGCCTGCTGCCGCAGAGCGCCGTGGCGCCGGACGACATCCTGGTCAGCGACCTGGTGGCCCGCGGACGCCATCCCCACCGCCAGGCCTTCGCCGGCTGGACGGATGCCGACGAGCGCGCGGTGCAGCACGCCCTGGCAGCCACCAACACCCTGGCGCTGGCCGAGCGGGCGGTGGACAGCCTGTCCGGCGGCCAGCGCCAGCGGGTGTGGATCGCCCTGGCACTGGCCCAGGAGACGCCGCTGCTGCTGCTCGACGAACCCACCACCTTCCTGGACATCGCCCACCAGGTGGAATTGATGGAATTGCTCTGCCGACTCAATCGCGAAGGGGGTCGGACCCTGGTGGCGGTACTGCACGACCTCAACCAGGCCTGTCGCTACGCCGACCACATCATCGCCCTGCGTGCCGGCCGCATCCTCGCCGAAGGCCCGCCGGCGGAGATCGTCACCCCCGAACTGATCGAGGCGCTGTACGGCCTCAAGTGCGCGGTGATCGAGAATCCACTGGCGGGTACGCCGCTGGTGATTCCCTACTAGTCCCTCCCTGGAAAACGCTGCGCGGTTTTCCAGGCTACCGGCTGGATGGACGACCGCGCTGCCACCCCTGCGCTCCCCATCTTGTCGGACGACCTTGCAAGTGCTCCACTGGCGGCTCAGAACAACAGCCGGAGCCCGCCATGCACATCGTCATCCCCGACGACTACCAGCGCGTCGTCGAAACCCTGGATTGCTATCCCCTGCTCCAGCGCGCCGGCCATCAGGTGACGCTCTACCACGACGCCGAACGTGACCCCAGGGTGCTGGTGGAGCGCTTCCGCGACGCCGATGCCCTGGTGCTGACCCGCGAGCGCACCCGCATCGACGCCGAGTTGCTGGCGCACCTGCCGCGCCTCAAGCTGATCAGCCAGACCGGCAAGGCCACCGCCCACCTCGACGTGGCCGCCTGTACCCAGCGGGGGATAGCGGTCTGCGAAGGCAGCGGTTCGCCGGTCTCCACCGCCGAGCTGACCTGGACGCTGATCCTGATGGCCCGCCGCAAGCTCAAGCCGGCCATCGACGCCCTCTACGCCGGACGCTGGCAGATCAACCTGGGGGAGCGGCTGGATGGCCAGATCCTCGGCATCTGGGGCTACGGCAAGATCGGCCAGCGCCTGGCACGCTACGGTCACGCCTTCGGCATGCCGGTGCTGGTCTGGGGCAGCGAGGCCTCGCGCGCCCGCGCCGAAGCCGACGGCCACCGCGCGGCGACCAGCCAGGAGGCCTTTTTCGCCGAGTCCGATGTCATCAGCCTGCATCTGAGATACAGCGAGCGCAGCCGCGGCTGCGTCCGCGCCGAGGACCTGGCGCGAATGAAGAAGAGCGCCCTGCTGGTCAACACCGCCCGCGCCGGCCTGATCGAACCCGGCGCCCTGCTCACCGCCCTGGAACTGGGCCATCCCGGCCAGGCGGCACTGGACGTCTTCGATCAGGAGCCCGTCGCCCCCGACGATCCCCTGCTCGCCCATCCCCAGGTGCTCTGCACCCCGCACCTGGGCTACGTGGAAAAGCACAGCTACGAACTCTATTTCGGCGAGGCCTTCGCCAATCTGGTGGGCTTCTTCAGCGGCGAACCGACCGGGCTGGCCAATCCGCAAGTCCTGGGCAAGGATTGAGCCGCGTAGGTTGATTGAGACAGCTCCGGCGTCGAAGACCAACAGGGAAAACGCCCACCTTGGGCGTCGCTGCGCTCAACCCAACTTACCGGACCGTCCCCCCTCTCCCTCGGGGAGAGGGTTGGGGTGAGGGGAAACCCAAGCCGGTAACATCGGACTTCGACGATGGAGCCGTCTCAGCCCAACCTATGCCAGGCGCTCCCGTACCGCGGCGGCGAAGGCGGCGGGGGCCTCCTGGGGCAGGTTATGCCCGCAGCCGGGCAGCACCTGGAAGCGGAAGGCGCCGCGAAAATGCCTGGCCACCACGGCTTCATCCTGCAACAGCGTCACCCCATCGTCCGCCCCGGTCAGCACCGTGGTCGGCACCCCAATGGGCGGCTGGGCCGCGAGGCGCGCCTCGGTCTCGGCATAGGCCGGATCGTCCGGCGCCAGGCCGTAGCGGTGGCGATAGGAATGGATCACCGTCTCGACGAAATCGGGATTGTCGAAGGCTGCCGCCGTGCGCGCATAGGTGGCGTCGCTGAAGCGCCAGCTGGGTGACCACAGCGACCAGAGCAGTCGACAGAATTCGCGGCGATGTTTCGCCAGGCCAGCGCGCCCCCGTTCGCCGTGGAAATAGTACTGGTACCAATAGCGCAGCTCCGCCGCCGGCTCGGCTGGCTGGGTGGCAGCGGCGGCGATATCCTGGATCGGATAGCCGTCGCCCAGTACCAGCCCTGCCACCCGCTCCGGCCAGAGCGCGGCGACGATGCCCGCCGCGCGACCACCCCAGTCGTACCCCGCCAGGGTGGCGCGCTCCAGGCCCAGGGCATCGAGCAGCGCCAGGAGGTCATGGGCCAAGGCGGCCTGCTGGCCGGAGCGCGGGGTGTCGACGCTCAGGTAGCGGGTGGCACCGTAGCCCCGCAGAAAGGGCACATAGACGCGGCAGCCAGCGGCGGCCAGTTCATCGGCCACCTCGGCGTAGGCGTAGATGTCATAGGGAAAGCCATGCAGTAGCAGGACCGGATGGCCGTTTGCCGGTCCTTGGACCTGGTAAGCCACGTCCAGGACGCCGGCCTGGATGGAGGTGAGCATGGGAGGTCTCCGCCAACGTTGTTGTAGAGCGGATCGGTGTAGACTGGGGGAGTTCCAAAGAAGGGGTTTATGTGGAAAACGCTATACGCTCCTTGCTACGCGATCAACGTCAAAGTCCCGGAAGAGCGGTCGCTACGGCGCACCGGCATGGCCGCGATATCCCCGCTACCCCGCCAGATACCGCCCGATCAGTGTCACGCCCGAGATCAGCACCAGCCAGGTCACCAGCCGGGTGAAACGTTCCCGCGACAGGCGGCGCTGCAGGTGGCGGCCGATCCAGCCGCCGAGCAGCATGGCGGGCAGCAGGCAGACCGCGAGGAGCAACAGGCTGCCATCGCTGTAGGCGCCGGCGATCAGCAGCAGGACGATGCGGATGGAGGCGCTGCAGCCGATGAGGAAACTCTGGGTGCCGCGGATGGCGTTCTTGTCTTCCAGGCGGCCGTTGAGATAGAGCGCATAGAGAAAGCCGCCGCTGCCGAACAGGGCGCCGCACAGCCCGCCCACGCTACCGGCGGGAATCGACCAGGCCGGCGCCAGTTGGCGGAAGCCCTTGGGCGACAGCAGGCTGTAGGTCGAATAGGCCACCACGAAGAGCCCCAGCCAAAGCATCAGCAGCCGGGCATCGGTGCGCATCAGCAGGTAGGTGCCCAGGGCCGCGCCGAGCAGCAGCATCGGCAGCAGCCGCCTGAGTTCGCGGCCGGCGATGGCGCGGCGATCCGGCAGCCAGTTGTGGAAGGAAGCGAGGAAATCCAGCATCACCAGCAAGGGCACGATGCGTGACAGGGGCATCCAGCTGGTGAGCAAGGGCCCGGCGACCAGGGCGCTGCCGAAGCCGGCGACGCCGAAGATCAGATAGGCCAGGACCACGACGGCTTCGATGAACAGCCAGTCGAGCGGGCTGAAGGCGGGAATCAGGGCAACGAGGGTTTCGAGCATGGGGCGCATCCTGCGACAAGATTCCGCATTCTGCGCCCCGGCAGCCATCTATGAAAACCGCCGGCCGCCCGCCTTCGCGGGGACCGGCGTGCCAGAGCGGCTCAGGGAATCAGGCGCTGGGCCCGCAGCCGGGTGAAGAGGTCGAGAAAGCTCGCCCGGGTATCGCGATAGCCGAAGAAGCCCAGGTCGCGGCTCTTGGTCATGTCGTTGAGACACTCGATCTCCCGGCCCAGGTCGGCGTCGCTGTGCCACCAGGAGGCGAGCTTGTCGACGTCGTGCTCCACCAGGCCGTGCTCCTCGGCCAACTGGCGCCACTGCGCCGGCGCCACGTCCTTCATCCGCGCTTCCAGGGGCATGGGCTGCTCGGGATAGGGTGCCGGCTCCAGCTCGAAGAAGGCGGCGATCTCGCCCCACAGCCAGCGCCAGCGGAAGACGTCGCCATTGACGGTGTTGAACGCCTGGTTGCGCGCGGCCGGCGCCAGGGCAGCCCATTCCAGTTGCTCGGCCAAGAGGCCGGCATCGGTGACGTCGGTGATGCCGTCCCACTGGGTACGGGAACCGGGGAAGACGAAGGGCTGGCCGGTTGCCTTGCACAGGGAGGCGTAGACCGCCAGGGTCAGGCCCATGTTCATGGCGTTGGTGCCCTTGGCCTGGCCGATCATGCTGTGGGAACGGTGCACGCTCCAGCCGAAGCCGTGACGCTCGGCGGCGGCGAAGAGGATGTCTTCCAGGGTGTAGTAGAAATTGGCGCCGGCCTGGCGCGGCTCGCTTTCGCGGAAGGGCGTCTCGGCCTTGCCGCTGCCGTATTCCTCGAAGGAACCCAGGTAGTGCTTGGTGCCGGTCACCAGCGCCAGGTGCTGCAGCGGCGCGCCGGCCAGGGCCTGGCAAAGGTTGTCCATCATGGCGCCGTTGGCCTCGACGTTTTCCTTCTCGGTGGCGCGCCGGGTCCAGGTGCAGAAGAACACATGGCTGATCGGCAGGCCCGCGAGCGCCTTACGGGTGGCGTCGGCGTCCAGCAGATCGGCGGCGACCGGAATCACGCCCTCCTGCTCCACGGGCTTGCGTGCCAGACCGTAGACGGTCCAGCCCGAGGCGACCAGGGTGTGGGCCAGGTTGTAGCCGGAAATGCCGGTCACGCCGACGATGAGAGCGGTGCCTTTACGCATGGAACCTCCAATGGGGTTGAGAGACGGCCTGCCGCGGTTGCAGGCGCTGCAGATAAGGGAGTGGTTCGTCTCGGGGTTGATTCCAGCCTATTGCAGAATTATTGGCGTATCCTGGGTATAAATTCCTTATTAACAGGAATTCAGTTCCGCAATCAGGAGAACGCCTTGTATTCCTCCGAACGCCTCAAGGGCCTCGACGTCTTCGTCACCGTGGCCGACCTCGGCAGCTTCACCGCCGCCGGCGAGCGGCTGAATCTCACCGGCTCGGCCATTGGCAAGAGCGTCGCCCGGCTGGAGGAACGGCTGGGCGTGCGGCTGTTCCAGCGCACCACCCGCCGGCTGACCCTGACCGACGCCGGCGCTACCTTCTATCGCACCTGCACCGCGGTGCTCAGCGAACTGGAGCAGGCGGAGTTGGGGCTGACCACCGGCGACGGCGAGCCCCATGGCCGAGTGCGCATCGACCTGCCCGCCGCCTATGGCCGCCTGCACGTGCTGCCGCTGATCCTGGAGCTGCTGCATCGCTATCCGCTGTTGCAACCGGACCTGTCGCTGTCGGATCGCTTCGTCGATCCGGTCCACGAGGGCATCGACATCCTGGTGCGTATCGGCGGCTCCGATGCCTGGCCAGCGAGCCTCGGCCATCGCTACCTGGGCAACCAGCGGCAGGTGTTCTGCGCCGCGCCGGCCTACCTCGCCCGCCACGGTCGTCCGCGAAGTCCCGCCGACCTGCCCGACCATCTCTGCATCGGCTTCCGGCAGGCCGACAGCCTGGTCAGCCCCTGGCACCTCAAAGGCGCGCAGCCGGGCGAGGTCGAGCGCTGGGTGTTCCAGCCACGCCTGGTGGTGGGCGACGGCGAGGGCGAAGTCCTGGCCGCACTGGCCGGCCACGGCATCGCCCAGCTGCCGACCTGGCTGATCGCCGAGCACCTGGCCAGCGGCGCCCTGGTGGACGTCTTGCCCGACTTCGCCGTCGACGGCCTGCCGATCAACCTGGTGTGGCCGCGTAGTCGGGAGACCCTACCCAAGGTTCGCCTGTTGCTCGACCACCTGGCCACCCGGCTGATCCCCACGGTAGCGCCAACGATTGCGCGCTGAGGCTCGCACCCTCGATCAACTGCTCTGGCCGGGCCGTTGTACGCGGGAACATCGCTGGCCGCCCCTCGGTCGTAAAACGTCGTACCTGCCCAGCGGTCGAGTTCCATCGATGGGCGACATGACGATTATCGAAGCGATCGATTGGTCCCGTGGAGGTTGGCTCCGCAGGATTGCCGGTTAGCTATCCGGCCAGGCCCGCCTGGCCACACCGTTTCACCCCATAAGTTCCACCACCTGAATGAGGTATCTCATGAGCCAAGCCCAAGGCTACGCTGCCCAGTCCGCCGACCAGCCCCTGGCGCCCTACTCCTTCGAGCGGCGCGAACCCGGCGCCCACGACGTGCAGATCGACATCCTCTTCTGCGGCGTCTGCCATTCGGACCTGCACACCGCGCGCAACGAGTGGAACAACACCCTCTATCCTTCGGTACCGGGCCACGAGATCGTCGGCAAGGTGACCGCGGTCGGTGCCCACGTGAAGAACTTCAAGGTCGGCGACACCGTCGGCGTCGGCTGCATGGTCGACAGCTGCCAGCACTGCGCCCCCTGTGACGCGGGCGAAGAGTCCTACTGCGAGAATGGCTTCACCGGCACCTACAATGGCAACCTCTACGGTGGCGCCGAGAACACCCAGGGCGGCTACTCCGACCACATCGTGGTCAACGAGAGGTTCGTGCTCAAGGTGAGCCACACCGAGAACCTGGCCGCCGTGGCGCCGCTGCTGTGCGCCGGCATCACCACCTATTCGCCGCTGGCCCACTGGAAAGTCGGTCCGGGCAAGAAGGTCGGTATCGTCGGCCTGGGTGGTCTCGGCCACATGGGCGTCAAGATCGCCCACGCCATGGGGGCCCAGGTGGTGCTCTTCACCACCAGCGCCAACAAGAAGGACGACGCCCTGCGCCTGGGCGCCGACGAGGTGGTGGTGTCGAAGAACGAAGACGAGATGGCCGCCCACGCCGGTAGCTTCGACTTCATCCTCAACACCGTGGCTGCGCCGCACAACCTGGACGCCTTCCTCACCCTGCTCAAGTGGGACGGCACCATGACCCTGGTCGGCGTGCCCGCCGAGCCGCACCCGGCGCCCAGCGTGTTTAATTTGGTGATGAAGCGCCGCCAATTGGCCGGCTCGCTCATCGGCGGTATCCGCGAGACCCAGGAGATGCTGGACTTCTGCGCCAAGCACGGGATCGTCTCGGACATCGAGCAGATCGCCATCCAGGACATCAACCAGGCCTACGAGCGCATGCTCAAGAGCGACGTGAAGTACCGCTTCGTGATCGACATGCAGAGCCTCAAGCAGGGCCAGAACGCGGCCTGATCCGCGTTCGTCGCCCCTACAACGCCCGCGCCCGTCGCGGGCGTTGTCATTTCCGGTAACGCATTTTTGGCGCGCCTTGCGGTCCTAGCGATAGCTAAGATCACGAGGCGAACGCCATGCAATGGGACAAGGGACAACGGAGCGACAACGTGGAGCAGGCCAGCGGCGGACGCGGCCTGAAGATCGGCGGCGGCCTGGGCCTCGGCGGGGTGGCCATCGTGGTGGTCTTCGGCCTGCTCAGCGGCCAGAGCCCGACGCAGATCCTCGGCACCCTGATCAGCCTCAGCGGCCAGGGTGCGCCCACTCAGCAGCAGACCACCGCACCGGCCGACAATCGCCAGGTCGACTTCGTCCGCGTGGTGCTGGGCGAGACCGAGAACACCTGGACGCGCATCTTCCAGGCCCATGGCGAGCAGTACCAGCCGCCCAAGCTGGTGCTGTTCAACGGCCAGGTACAGTCCGGCTGCGGTGGCGCCAGCGCGGCCACCGGCCCCTTCTACTGCCCGGCGGACGGCAAGGTCTACCTCGACCTGACGTTCTTCCAGGAATTGCAGCAACGCTTCGGCGCCGACGGCGACTTCGCCCGCGCCTACGTCATCGCCCATGAGGTCGGCCATCACGTGCAGAACCTCACCGGCACCACCAGCAAGATGGAGGCCGCGCGCCGCCGCGGCACCCCCACCGAGGGCGCCACGGGCCTCTCGGTACGACTGGAGCTGCAAGCCGACTGCTATGCCGGGGTCTGGGCCAACGACGCCCAGCAGCGGCTGAACTGGCTGGAACCGGGCGACCTGGAAAAGGCCTTGAACGCGGCCAATGCCATCGGCGACGATCGCCTGCAACGCCAGGCCCAGGGGCGCGTGGTGCCGGATTCCTTCACCCATGGCAGCTCGGCGCAACGGGTCAAGTGGTTCCGCACCGGCTTCGCCAGTGGCAAGGCGGAGAGCTGCAACACCTTCGCCACGCAGGCACTCTGACCTGCCCGGGAGTCCATCGATGCGTCGCCTGCTCGCGCTGTGCCTGGTCCTGGTCTGCGGCGCCACCCTGGCGGCGCCCCACGGCGGGGTCGCCCGCATCGTCGATGACCGCCTGCCCATCGGCGCGGCGCAGGCTGCGCTGCAGCTGTCGACCGATTGGAGCCGGCCCCACCCGGAGATCCATCGCGCCCTGATTATCGTCCACGGCCGCTTGCGCAACGCCGCCACCTATTTCCGCTCCGGCGAGACCGCCACCCAGGCCGCGGGCGCCAGCGCCGACACCCTGGTGATCGCCCCGCAGTTTCTCAACGAACAGGACGTGGAGCGCCACCGGCTGCCGGACGATCTGCTGCGCTGGCAGGGCAACGCCTGGATGGGCGGCGAACCCGCCCTGGGGCCGCAGCCATTGAGCAGCTTCGCGGTGTTCGACGCCCTCCTCGCCCACCTGGCGGATCGGCGCCTGCTGCCCAACCTGCAGGAGGTGGTGATCGCCGGCCACTCCGGTGGCGGCCAGGTGGTGCAGCGCTATGCCGTGCTCGGCCAGGGCGAGAAGCCGCTGGCGGCCAGCGGCATCCGCCTGAGATTCGTGATCGCCAATCCCTCGTCCTATGCCTACTTCGACGCCAACCGGCCCGATGACCAGGGACGTCCCGCCCCCTTCACCGGCGCCGCCCGCTGTCCGGATTTCGATACCTGGAAATATGGCATGCAGGGGCTGCCGGCCTATGCCGGGGGACGGCCCGCGGCGACGCTGGAGCAGCGCTATGCCGGTCTGAACATCACCTACCTGCTCGGCGCCAAGGACACCGATCCCGCGCATCCGGCGCTGGACAAGAGCTGCGCCGCCGAGGCCCAGGGTGCCTACCGCCTGGTTCGCGGGCTGAACTACTACCACTATCTGCAAGGCCGGCATGCGGGCTTGTCGCAGCGCCTGATGGAGGTCCCGGGCGTGGGCCACGACGGCGACGCCATGTTCACCGCGCCGGAGGGCCGTCAGGCGTTGTTCGGCGGCTGATCCACGGCGTCGAGGGCCACCAGCAATTCGCCGCAGTCCTCGAAGCGCTGGTCGCGCGCCGCCGGCCAGGGATCGCCGGGCTGGTTGACCTGCACGGTGCGACAACCGGCGGCCCGCCCGCATTCCAGGTCGTAGCGGTGATCACCCACCATCACCAGACGGGCGGGCGCCACCTGCCAGAGGTCGGCCAGGTGCAACAGGCCACCGGGATCGGGCTTGGGCGCCGCCTCGTCCCGCCCGAGCACGGCGACCGGCTCGAAACAGTCTTCCAGGCCGATGGCCGCCAGGGTCAGCAGCGCCAGGTCGCGGGCGTTGCGGGTGAGGATGCCCAACTGGCGACCCTCCTCGTGCAGGCGCCGGATGAGTGCCACCGCACCCGGTGCCGGACGCGCGGCCACCGCCAGCTCCCGCTCGTGCTCGAACAGCCAGGCGTGCTTGGCCGCGCGCTCGGTGGCCGGCAGCTCGGCCAGGTGGTGGAGGATGTCGGCCTGTGCGGGGATGCCCAGGTGCCGGCGAATGGCGGCGAAGTCGTGTACCGCCAGGGTCAGGGTGCCGTCCAGGTCGAAGACCCAGTGGGTGAATTGGCGCAATGTCATCGCAAGGGTCCTGGTGAGAAAGGTGACCTCCGGGCGCTTGGGGGGAACCCTCGTCCCGGGTGCTCCGTCTGGTGGAAACAACCAACTGCAGGAGTCTACCCATGACGACCACCGTTCGGGCGCTGCTTTTCGATGTCTTCGGTACCGTGGTGGACTGGCGCGGCAGTCTCATCGAACAGTTGCAGGGGCTGTCCGCCAAGCACGGCGTGCAGGCCGACTGGGGCGCCCTGGCCGACGCCTGGCGCGCCGAGGCCTACGAGGCCATCCTGCCGCAGATCGGGGCGCGCACCCTGCCCTGGCTGCCCCTCGACGAGGTGCACCGCCTGGCGCTCGACGAGTTGCTGCCGCGCCATGGTCTCGCCGGCCTGACCGACGCTGAAGTGACCTGGATCAATCGTCGCTGGCATCAACTGGCGCCATGGCCCGACGCCGTGCCGGGGCTGCAGCGACTGCGCCGGGGCTATCCGGTCTGCGCCCTGTCCAACGGCAACGTCAGCCTGTTGCTGGACATGGCGCGCCATGCCGGACTGCCCTGGGACATGCTGTTCGGCGCCGATCTGTTCCAGCGCTACAAGCCGGCGGCGGAGGTCTACCTGGGCGCCTGTGGCCTGCTCGATCTGCAACCGGAGCAGGTGATGCTCTGTGCGGCCCACAACGGCGACCTGCAGGCCGCCAAGGAACTCGGACTGGCCACCGCCTTCATCCAGCGGCCGCGCGAGAAGGGGCAGGCGGGCGGCGAGGTCTCGGCCGGCGGCTGGGACATCGAGGCCAGCGACCTGCAGGATCTGGCCGACCAGTTGGGCCTGCCCGTCACGGGCGACGAGCCCCCGGCCGGGGAGCCTTGAGGTCGATTGAGCGGCGCCCGGCCGCTCTGTATCCTGCGCGATACTTTTCCGCCGGGGCGCGTCCATGGGTTTTCTCGACAAGCTGCGCAAGAAGCGTGAACGTCAGGCGCTGGCCGCCCTGCCCCGCCTGCACCAGCGCACGGCACGCCTGCGCCGCGCGCTGCCCGACTACGAGATCGGCGCCGGTACCTACGGCGCGCCGCAGGTGTTCGATCTCAAGGAAGGCGCCACCCTGCGCCTGGGGCGCTACACCTCCATCGCCGAAGGGGTGCGCATCCTCCTCGGCGGCCTGCACCGGCTGGACTGGGTGACCACCTATCCGTTTCCCGCCTTCGTCGACGACCTGGCCCATATAAAGGACTACGGAGGCACGCGGGGCGACGTGGTGATCGGTAGCGACTGCTGGCTTTGCACCGATGCGCTGATCCTCTCCGGCGTCACCATCGGCCATGGCGCCGTGGTGGCCGCGGGCGCCGTGGTCACCCGCGACGTGCCCCCCTATGCGGTGGTGGGCGGCAACCCGGCACGCCTCATCAAATGGCGCTTTCCCGAAGACGTCCGCCAGGCCCTGCTCGACATCGCCTGGTGGGACTGGCCGGAAGCGGACATCCTCGCCGCCGGCGAGTGGCTGTGCAGCGGCGATATCGAGGGTTTCATCGCCCACGCCCGGGCACAGCGTCCGACCGCCTGAACGCGCGCTCAGGAACTCCATCGCGGCTCCGGGGCTCACCTTAATTAGTCAGTCTATTAAGGTCAGTCATGGACATCCTCGATCTGCTGCAGTGGCCGGCCATGGCCGTCACCCTGCTCGCCGCCTGGCTGGTGGCCTCCCAGCGCCAGGGGCGGCGCATTCTGGGCTTCTGGGTCTTTCTCGGCAGCAACGGCCTGTGGATCGCCTGGGGGCTGCAGGCGGAGGCCTATGCCCTCATCGTGCTGCAGCTGGGCCTGGCGACGATGAATCTGCGCGGCGTGCGGCGCAATGCCGAGAACACGACCGCCACGCCCGTCGTCGAGGGCCCGGGCCAGGCATAATGGCCGACCCCCGCCAGACGACCCACCGCCATGCCGTACAGCGTCTCCCCCATCGGCCATGTCCGCTCCTGCTTCAAGGAGAAGTTCGCCATCCCCCGGCAACCCGCCCTGGCCCCGGCCGCCCGCGGCGTACTGGAATTGCTGCCACCCTTCGACCGTCCCGAAGCCGTCCAGGGCCTGGAGCAGGTGAGCCACGTCTGGCTGCTGTTCCTCTTCCATCAGGCGCTGGAACACGAACCCCGCCTGCGGGTAAGACCGCCACGGCTGGGCGGCAACCGCTACCTGGGGGTGTTCGCCACCCGCGCCACCCACAGGCCCAACGGCATCGGTCAGTCGGTGGTCCGGCTCGACGGCCTGGAGCCGGGACGACTGCTGCTCTCCGGCATCGATCTGCTGGATGGCACCCCGGTGCTCGACGTCAAGCCCTATGTGCCCTACGCCGACAGCCCCCCGGGCGCCCGCAACGCCATCGCCGAAGCGCCGCCGCCGGCCCTGGCGGTGAGCTGGGCGGACGCGGCGCGTGGGCAGGCCATGGCTCACGGCCAGCGCCTGGGCGAGCCCCTGGCCGAGCTGATCGAGCAATGCCTGGCCCAGGACCCGCGGCCGGCCTATCAGACGCCCGCGCCCGAACGCCGCTACGGCGTCCGACTCTGGGACGTCGAGGTGCACTGGCACTATCCGACCCCCGACCGCCTTCACGTCCTGGAGGTCATCCCGGCCGCCTGACCCGCTGCGGTTTGCATTCCGGCGCGCGAGACCCCAACAATGGCGTCGTCGGGGCGCATGAGGCGCTCCGGCCACCGGCTACGGCCGCCGTTCGGCCGTATCACCGATAGGGAAGCATCTATGGCTCCAAGCAGACAGGTCATCAACGCTCAGGTCAGCCCCAAGGGCAGCCTGGAGACCCTCTCCCAGCGCGAGGTCCAGCAGCTCAGCGCCGCCGGCTCGGGCAATCTCTACCAACTCTTCCGCCAGTGCGCCCTGGCCATCCTCAACACCGGCGCCCACAGCGACAACGCCAAGACCATCCTCGAGGCCTACCAGGACTTCGAGATACTCATCCACCAGCAGGATCGCGGCGTGCGCCTGGAGTTGGTCAACGCCCCGGCCGATGCCTTCGTCGACGGCGAGATGATCGCCAGTACCCGCGAGATGCTGTTCAGCGCCCTGCGCGACATCGTCTACACCGAGAGCGAGCAGAGCAGCCTGCGCATCGACCTGGAGAGTTCCGAGGGCATCACCGACTACGTCTTCCATCTGCTGCGCAACGCTCGCACCCTGCGCGCCGGCGTCGAGCCGAAGATGGTGGTCTGCTGGGGTGGCCACTCCATCAGCAGCGAGGAATACAAGTACACCAAGAAGGTCGGCCACGAGCTGGGCCTGCGCAGCCTGGACATCTGCACCGGCTGCGGCCCGGGCGTGATGAAGGGGCCGATGAAGGGCGCTACCATCGCCCACGCCAAGCAGCGCATCCAGGGCGGCCGCTACCTGGGCCTCACCGAGCCGGGCATCATCGCCGCCGAGGCACCCAATCCCATCGTCAACGAACTGGTGATCCTGCCGGACATCGAGAAGCGCCTGGAGGCCTTCGTCCGCGTCGGCCACGGCATCATCATCTTTCCCGGCGGCGCCGGCACGGCGGAGGAATTCCTCTACCTGCTGGGCATCCTCATGCACCCGGACAACCGGGACATCCCCTTCCCGGTGGTGCTCACCGGTCCGCAGAGCGCCGCGCCCTACCTCGAGCAGTTGCACGCCTTCATCGGCGCCACCCTGGGCGAGGCCGCCCAGCGTCACTACCAGATCGTGGTCAACGATCCGGCCGAGGTGGCCCGGCAGATGGCCCAGGGCCTCAAGGCGGTCAAGCAGTTCCGCCGCGAGCGCCACGACGCCTTCCACTTCAACTGGCTGCTGCGCATCGAGGAAGGCTTCCAGCGCCCCTTCGATCCCACTCACGCCAACATGGCCGCCCTCGAACTGACCCACCGGCTACCACCCCACGAACTGGCGGCGAACCTGCGCCGGGCGTTCTCCGGCATCGTCGCCGGCAACGTCAAGGCCAAGGGCATCCAGCTGATCGAGGAACACGGCCCCTACGAGATCAATGGCGATCCCGCCATCATGCGTCCGCTGGATCAGCTGCTGCAGGCCTTCGTCGAACAGCACCGCATGAAGCTTCCTGGCGGCGCGGCCTACGAGCCCTGCTATCGCGTGGTGAGCTGAAGCCGATGACCGGCCTTCCTGGCCGGTCTTCCGCCCCAGTGGACCGTTCGTCATCCGTTCTATCGACGAACGGTCGCATTGCTGGCGTGATGACATCAAGAAGTCGCTAGCCTGCTATCTAGAGCGCTTCGTTCGGCGAGGCGCCACGCCTTCTGCTGACGCGATTCCCTCGACGAAAAACCTCGCGCGCTAACTGCCGAGCTGCAGGTTAAAGCCTCCCTTCAAAAGGCCGATAGGGCAAGGCAAGCTAAACCTAGGGCGCGGGCTGTCATGGTGGATGGCTACCCGGATCGGAGATCCCACCGGGCCGCCTTCGCCCAGCAGCGCCAGATTTCCTGCCGAGGCCACGGAATGAACAACTGGCTGGGACTCGACTTCATCGTCGGCCCTCTTCAACACGACCAGGTCCACCTGCATGGCCAGCACGACGGCTGGCTCGTGGCGCTCGCCTACCTGGTCGCGGTCAGCGCCTGCTACGTCACCCTGGTGTTCGCCGAACGCATCGGCCAGACCCGGACCCTGGCCCGGCGGCGGGCCTGGAGTCTGATGGGCGCCCTGAGTTTCGGTTTCGGGGTCTGGGGCATGCACTTCATCGCCATGCTCGCCTTCACCGTGCCGACCCAGGTGCACTACGACCTGCTCATCACCCTGGCTTCACTGCTGATCGTGGTGCTCGCCGGACTCATGGCCATGCCTGCCCTGAGCCAGCCCGATCTCACCCTGGGCGAACGCCTCAAGGCCGGGCTGGTGCTGAGCGTGGGTATCGTACTCATGCACTACACCGGCATGACCGCCGTGCACACCGAGGCGACGGTGCTCTATCGCCCGGCGCCCTTCCTGCTGTCCGTCGCCATCGCCGTGGGGGCGAGCTTCGCCGCCCTGCAACTGATCCAGATCTTCCGCCGCCACTACACCGGGATCTATCGCTGGCTGCGCATGGCCACCGCCCTGGTGATGGGCCTGGCCATCGCCGCCATGCATTTCACCGGCATGTGGTCCATGGTGCTGATCGCCCCCGCCGAGACCCAAGGTACCCTGCAAGCCGCCAGCAACTCCTGGCAACTCGGCGTGGGCATCGCCATCATCGCCCTGTTGCTGGTGGTGGGTGGCCTGGGCGCGGCCTGGGCGGATCGCCAGCTGCAGCGCAAGGAAAACGATCTGGAGCGGGTCAATTCCCTGGTCGGCCAGCTCGACGAGGCGCGCGCCTCGCTGCAGCAGGCGGCGCACTACGATCCCCTCACCGATCTGCACAACCGCCGCGCCTTCAACCAGGCCTTCGCCGAGGTCCTTGATCGCCATGCCCAGCAGGGTCGCAGCCTGGCGGTGATGTTCCTCGACATCGATCACTTCAAGCGCATCAACGACAGCCTCGGCCACGATGCCGGCGACCAGTTGCTGGTGGCCATGGCCAAGACCATCCGCGATGCGGTACGCGACGGCGACCTGGTGGCGCGCTTCGGCGGTGACGAATTCTGCATCCTGGCCAGCCTCGCCGGACCCGACGAGGCCCGGCACCTGGCCCAGCGCATCCTCGAGCGGCTACGCAACCCGATCACCATCGGCAGCCGCACCCTGGTGATGACCACCAGCATCGGCATCAGCCTCTATCCCCGCGATGGCGGTTGCTGCGAGGAACTGCTCAAGAGCGCGGACCTGGCGCTCTATCTGTCCAAGGGCAATGGCCGCAACACCTTCAGCTTCTTCGACGAGACCCTGCGCGAGAAGATCTCGCTGCAACTGGAGCTGGAGGCCGAGCTGCGCGAGGCCCTGGTCGAGGAACGCGGCCTGCAGCTCTACTACCAGCCGATCCTCGACGTCGCCAGTGGCCAGCTGGACAAGGCCGAGGCGCTGATCCGCTGGGACCATCCCCGCCTGGGCCTGCTGGCGCCGAACGTCTTCCTCGGCGTCGCCGAAGCCAACGGCTTCATCGAGGAGCTGGATGCCTGGGTGCTCCGGCGCGCCTGCCACGATCTCGCCGAGCTGACCGCCGCGGGCCTGGGTCAGCTGCGCGTCGCGGTCAACTGCTCGGCCCTGAGCCTGAGCAACGAAGCCCTGCCCGGCCAGATCGCCTGGCGCCTGGACGACCACCAGCTGTCGCCACGGCGGCTGGAGCTGGAAGTCACCGAGAATGCCCTGGTGAAGAACGTGCAGCCCACCGCCGAGCTGTTGCAGCGCATCCGCGACCTGGGCGTGACGGTGTCCATCGACGACTTCGGCACCGGCTATTCCTCGCTGGCCTATCTCAAGCGGCTACCGATCGATACGGTGAAGATCGATCGCTCCTTCGTCACCGGACTGGTGGAGGGCAACGCCGACCACCAGATCGTCCAGGCCATCATCGGCATGGCCCGGCCGCTCAAGCTCAAGGTCACCGCCGAGGGCGTCGAGCATCTGGAGCAACTGCGGCTGCTCTGCGCCCTGGGTTGCGACTTCATCCAGGGCTACCACATCAGCCGGCCGGTCCCCCTGGCCCAGGTACCCGAGGTGATCGCCCGCTATGCCAGCGGGATCTGCCCGCTGCAGGCCCAGGCGCAGGTCGACGCCGATGCCCTGGCGCTGGCGAAGGCGCTCGGCTAGCCGGGCCGATAACGCAGCCAGACGCTGCCGTCTTCCTGGGCCCGCGCCGAGTCCAGCCGCAGGTACAGCGGCTGCTGCCAGGCCCGCTCGGCGATCTCGAAGGACGCCGGATGGGCGCCGCGGCCATCGACCAGCGGGATGATCAGCACGCTGATCTCGTCCACCAGCCCGGCGGCGACGAAGGAGCCGCTGACATGGGGACCGCCCTCCACCACCAGGCGCTCGATGCCCAGCTCGGCGTTGAGCAATTCCAGCACCGCGGCCAAGTCCAGCTCGTCCTTGCCACCGAAGACGTAGGAGGCACCGATGTTCTGCAGGTGGGCCAGGTAGTCGTCGCTGACGCCTTCGCTGAGCACCGCCACCACATGGGAGTCCAGCGCCTCGTTCTTCTTCCAGGCCACCTTGCCCTGGGGATCGATGGCGATGGCGTACTTGGCGGCGTCGCGCTGGGCGAAATGATGGGTGCGCGGGATGGGCGCCTGGGCCACCCCGGCAGGATAGCCTTCGCCGTGGGCGATCTCTTCCATGGTCACCCGGCCGCAGGCCCAGGCATCGAAGTCGAAACGCTCGGCCAGGCGCTCGTAGGTCGCATCGGCCTGTTTCTTGACCGCACGATCCCAGCCATCGGTGAGGGCGTGGCCGTCGACCGACGACATCATATGGCAGATCACATAGGGCTTCATGGGGGCTCCCGGCAGTGGCGTGTCGCCACGACACGCCTTGCAGGAACCGACCGGCCCGGCGCCTGGGGAGTTCAGCCCGCCGGGCCGCGGAAACGAAAAACCCGCCGGAGGGCGGGTTTTCGTGGAGCCTGTTCGCGTTACTTCTCGACGAAGGCGCGTTCGATCAGGTAGTCGCCCGGATCGCCCATGCGCGGGGAGATGGTCAGGCCGAACTCGTTCAGCACGGCGCTGGTCTCGTCCAGCATGCTCGGGCTACCGCAGATCATGGCGCGGTCGTCCTGGGGGTTGATCGGCGGCAGACCAATGTCTTCGAACAGCTTGCCGCTGCGCATCAGGTCGGTCTGGCGGCCCTGGTTGCGGAATTCCTCACGGGTGACCAGCGGGTAGTAGATCAGCTTCTCGCGGACCAGGTCGCCGATGAATTCGTGCTCCGGCAGGGTCTTGGTGATGAAGTCGGCGTAGGCCAGCTCGTTCACGTAGCGCACGCCGTGGACCAGGATCACCTTCTCGAAGCGCTCGTAGGTCTCCGGGTCCTGGATGGTGCTCAGGAAGGGCGCCATGCCGGTGCCGGTGCTCAGCAGATAGAGATGCTTGGCGGGCTTCAAGTCACTGAGGATCAGGGTGCCGGTGGGCTTGCGGCTGACCATCAGGTTGTCGCCTTCCTTGAGGTGCTGCAGGCGCGAGGTCAGGGGGCCGTCCGGTACCTTGATGCTGAAGAACTCCAGGTGCTCTTCGTAGTTGGGGCTGGCGATGCTGTAGGCGCGCATCAGCGGACGACCGCCTTCGGTTTCCAGGCCGATCATCACGAACTGACCGTTCTCGAAACGCAGGCCCGCATTGCGGGTGGTCTTGAAGCTGAACAGGGTGTCGTTCCAGTGATGAACGCTCAGGACGCGCTCGGTGTACAGGTTGCTCATCGATGACTCCAGGAAAAATCGGTACAGCCCGGGGCTGGATAGAAATTGCGCGACAGTTTATAGAGGAGGAAAATATCCGTGAAATGAATAATTCGAATATAGGTTATCCAAAAGGCAGATATGAGATTCACCTTGCGTCAACTCGAGGTCTTCGTCGCCGTGGCCCGCCAGGAAAGCGTTTCCCGGGCCGCCGAGGCGCTCAGCCTGTCGCAGTCGGCCACCAGTACCGCCCTCGGCGAACTGGAACGGCAATTCGACTGCCGGGTGTTCGACCGCGCGGGCAAGCGTTTGACGCTCAACGCCCTCGGCCGGCAACTGCTGCCCAAGGCGGTGGCCCTGCTCGACCGCAGCGCCGAGGTGGAAAACCTGTTGCGCGGCAAGACCGGCTTCGGCTCCCTGGAGGTCGGCGCCACCCTCACCATCGGCAACTACCTGGCCACCCTGCTGCTCGGCGACTTCATGCAGCGCCACCCCGATTGTCGGGTGCGCCTGCACGTACACAACACCGCCAGCGTGGTGCAGCGCATTGCCAACCATGACATCGACCTGGGGCTGATCGAGGGCGATTGCCAGCACCCGGATCTGGAGGTGCAGCCCTGGATCGAGGATGAACTGGTGGTGTTCTGCACGCCCGGACACGCCCTGGCGGGCAGGCAGGCCGCGCAGACCGAACTGGAGGCCCAGGCCTGGATCCTGCGCGAACAGGGTTCCGGCACCCGCCTGACCTTCGACCAGGCCATGCGGCACCATGCCCAGCCGCTGGACGTGCGCCTGGAGCTGGAACACACCGAGGCCATCCTGCGCGCGGTGGAGTCGGGCTTGGGCATCGGCTGCCTGTCGCGGCTGGCGCTGCGCGATGCCTTCGCCCGCGGCACCCTGGTGCCCGTCGCGACGCCGACGCTGGATCTGCGCCGCCAGTTCTGCTTCATCTGGCACAAGCAGAAGTACCAGACCGGCGCCATGGTGGAGTTCCTCGACCTCTGCCGCCAACTGACCCTGGGACTGAGCCGCAGCGATCAGATCGACACCGCGCGGCCCCGTTCCAGCGCCTGATCACTGCCCCTCGTAGATCCGCCGATTCGCCAGCTCCCGCTGCTCATGGCGACGGTGAGCACGCAGGGCGAGCAAGGCCAGGATGCCGATCAGCAGGCGATAGCCCTGGGAGTAGAGATCGAGCTCGGCGGTGGCCGACTCGCCCAGCATGCCGCTGATCAGCCGCACCACGAACAGCGTCAGCTGCACGAAGGCCACCAGCAGTAGGCCCGCGGACAGCCATTCCGCGCGGCGGAAGGCCAGCACGGCGAACAGCGCCAGGGCGAACTGCATGCCGCCATACCAGACCCGCGCCTCGGCCACCGAGGCCGAATCCATCAGTACCATGCCGCGGGCGTTGGCCATCTCGTAGGGATAGAACCAGTGCGCCAGGGCGAGTCCAAACCAGACCAGGGCCTGTAGACCCAACACCAGACGTGCGAAGCGAAGCTCGGACATTCCCCGTTTCTCCTTGGGGCCATGGGTGGATGACAGCCGCTCCAGTGTAGCCAGCCAGACGGCCGCATGTCGGTAGCGGTCCGCACTGCCGATGCAGACCGCCACCGCCGGGTTAGGGTTCGCCGGAAGGGCTGGGTTAAGCTGCTGGAACCCCACGTTCGGCTCCGACCGCGAGCCCGCTGCCCGAGAGATCGCCATGCCCGCCGCCCTGCCCGCCCAGCCGCCGCTGGTGCTGTCCATCCAGTCCCACGTCGCCTACGGCCACGTCGGCAACGCCGCCGCCACCCTGCCGCTGCAACTGCTCGGCCTGCAGCCGGTGGTGGTCAACACGGTGCAATTTTCCAACCACACCGGCTACGGCGAATTCAAGGGCCAGGTCTTTCCGCCCGAACACATCCACGACGTGCTCGACGGCCTGCGCGCCCGCGGGGTGCTGGAGCGCTGCGTGGCGGTGCTCTCCGGCTACCTGGGCGACGCTGCCATCGGCGAGGTGATCCTCGGCGTGGTGCAGGAGATCCGTCGTCAGCGCGGTGATCTGCAGTATCTCTGCGATCCGGTGATGGGCGACGTCGGCCGCGGCATCTTCGTGCGCCCCGGCATCCCCGACTTCCTGCGCCGTCGCGCCATCGAGCAGGCCAGCCTGATCACCCCCAACCAGTACGAATTCGAGTTGCTGCACGGCCAGCCGCTGGCCGACACCGCCGATGCCGTGAACGCCGCCCGCCTGCTGCTCGGTCGCCCCGGCCAACCGGGCCCTGCGACCATCGTCATCACCAGCCTGCGCACCCCGGACCTGTCCACCGACGTCCTCAGCACCCTGGTGGTGGAAGCCGGTGATGCCTGGCTGGTGCAGACGCCCTACCTGGATCTGCAGCCATTGCCCAACGGCATGGGCGACGTCTTCTCCGCGGTGCTGCTGGGCCAGTTGCTCAACGGCCAGTCGACGCCCGCCGCGGCATCCCATGCGGTCAGCGCCCTCTACGCCCTGGTTGCCCGCACCGCTCCCGGCAGCCGCGACCTGCCGCTGATCGCCGCCCGCGAGCAGATCGTGCGACCGGGCGAGTTGTTCGAGGCACAGCGGCTGGCATAGGCGGGGGTTGAGCGTAGCGCGGCCCAACCTACGGCCGCTCTGCCCCCTCTCCCCTAGGAAGAGGGCTGGGGTGAGGGCAACCCCTCACGCCAGAGCCACCGAACGCGTGCTGGCTTGGACTATCGCGGCCATGGGCCGCTCCTACGGTTAACCGGGACGCTGCAGGAGCGGCCGCTACGGCGACACCATGCTCCGCCCCCTCTCCCCTTGGGAGAGGGCTGGGGTGAGGGCAACCCTTCACGCCAGAGCCACCGAGCGCGTGCTGGCTTGGACTATCGCGGCCATGGGCCGCTCCTACGGTGACCCGGGACGCTGCAGGAGCGGCCGCTACGGTGACAACGTGCTCCGCCCCCTCTCCCCTTGGGAGAGGGCTGGGGTGAGGGCAACCCTTCACGCCAGAGCCACCGAGCGCGTGCTGGCTTGGACTATCGCGGCCATGGGCCGCTCCTACGGTTACCCGGGACGCTGCAGGAGCGGCCGCTACGGCGACACCATGCTCCGCCCCCTCTCCCCTTGGGAGAGGGCTGGGGTGAGGGCAACCCTTCACGCCAGAGCCACCGAGCGCGTGCTGGCTTGGACTATCGCGGCCATGGGCCGCTCCTACGGTTACCCGGGACGCTGCAGGAGCGGCCGCTACGGTGACAACGTGCTCCGCCCCCTCTCCCCTTGGGAGAGGGCTGGGGTGAGGGCAACCCTTCACGCCAGAGCCACCGAGCGCGTGCTGGCTTGGACTATCGCGGCCATGGGCCGCTCCTACGGTGACCCGCGACGCTGCGGGAGCCGCCGCTACGGTGACAACGTGCTCCGCCGCTCCATACCGCCCCCTCTCCCTCAGGGAGAGGGCTGGGGTGAGGGCAACCCTTCACGCCAGAGCCACCGAGCGCGTGCTGGCTTGGACTATCGCGGCCATGGGCCGCTCCTACGGTGACCCGCGACGCTGCGGGAGCGGCCGCTACGGTGACAACGTGCTCCGCCGCTTCATACCGCCCCCTCTCCCTCAGGGAGAGGGCTGGGGTGAGGGAAGCCCACACCCGAATTCCTCACGACGACTGCAGATGCCGCTCGCGCTGCTCCTGGCGCTCCTTGGCCTCCACGCTCAGGGTCGCGGTGGGTCTCAGCAGCAGCCGCGCGAGGCCTATGGGTTCGCCGGTCTCCTGGCACCAGCCGTAATCGTGGCGGGCCAGGCGCTCCAGAGCGGCGTCGATCTTGTCAAGGAGCTTCTTCTCCCGTTCCAACTGGCGCAGCTGCCATTGGCGCTGCTGCTCGGCGTTGCCGACGTCGGCGGGGTCGCCATGAGCCTCCACGCCGCGCAAGTCCTCGACCTGCTCGTCGATCAGGCGCTGCAAATCACCACGCTGGGCCAGCAGCAAGGCGCGGAAGAAGCCGCGCTGGGTCTCGTTCATGTAGGCCGATTCAGGTTGGCCCAGGAGTTCTTCGGCGGTCATGGTCAGGTTCCCTTGGCGGAAATAGTTATATTATAACATTTATCCTGGGCGCGCTCACCGTCGCTCACCTGGCGAAGCCGTCACAAAAATCCCGTAGTGCCTTGGCCAAAACCACTACACAAAGCCAAACGCCTATGCGACAGTAACGCCACAACCTGTATGACAACCTTACAACCACATAAGCAGGTCTCCATGTTCGCCAAGGTTCCCGCCAATGTCCTGAGCGACAATGTCGCTCAGCAGCTGCTGGACAAGATCGAAGCCGGCGTCTTCGCCCCCGGCAGCAAGATCCCCAGCGAAGCCCTGCTCTCCGAAGCCTTCGGCGTCAGCCGTACCGTGGTGCGCGAGGCCATCTCGCGGCTGAAGAACGAAGGGGTGCTGCAGCCCCAGCAGGGTCGCGGCATCTTCGTCACCGCCCATGCCAGCATCCGTCCGCTGCGCATAGACGCCGACGAAGCCAGCCTGCCCGGCAGCGTCTTCCACCTGCTGGACCTGCGCCGCGCCATCGAGGCCGAGATCGCCTCCGAAGCCGCCATCAACCGCAGCGAGACCGATCTGGTCGCCATCGACGAGGCGCTGGCGGCCATCGACGAAGAGGTCGCCGACGGCCAAGACGGCGTACGCGCCGACGTGGCCTTCCACCGCACCATCGCCCAGGCCACCGGCAATCCCTACTTCATCAGGACCCTGGAATTCGTCAGCCAGTACCTGGAGACGGCCACCCGCATCACCCGCACCAACGAGGCGCGGCGCGAGGACTTCTCCCGCCAGGTGCACGAAGAACACCAGGCCATCGTCGCCGCCATTCGCCTCGGCGATCCCCTGGCCGCCGCCAACGCCGCCCGCCAGCACATCTACAACGCCGCCCGCCGCCTGCGGCAGGCCGGCTTCGCCTGACCTTTTTACGGAGAACAACAAGATGCAAGACAACGTCGGTGTCATCGGCCTCGGAGCCATGGGTCTGGGCGTCGCCCGTTCGCTGCTGCGCGCGGGTTTCGCCGTGCATGCCTGCGACGTGCGCGCTAGCGTGCTGGAAGCCTTCGCCAGCGAAGGCGGCGTGGCCTGCACCTCGCCTGCGGCCCTGGCCGACAGCTGCGACATTCTCATCACCGTGGTGGTCAACGCCGAGCAGACCGAAGCCGTGCTGTTCGGCGAGGGCGGCGCCGCCTCTGCCCTGCGTCCGGGCAGCCTGGTGATCGCCTGCGCCACCGTGGCCCCGGCCTACGCCGTCGAGCTGGGCGAGCGCCTGGCCGCGCGCGGCATCCTGCTGCTGGACGCCCCGCTCTCTGGTGGCGCCGCCAAGGCCGCCAGTGGCGAGATGACCATGATGACCTCCGGCACCGCGGAAGCCTATGCCAAGGGCGAAGCGGTCCTGGCCGCCATGGCCGGCAAGGTCTATCGCCTGGGCGATGCGCCCGGCCAGGGTTCCAAGGTCAAGATCATCAACCAGCTGCTGGCCGGGGTGCACATCGCCGCCTCCGCCGAGGCCATGGCCCTGGGCCTGCGTGAAGGCGTCGATCCGGAGGCCCTCTACGAGGTCATCACCCACAGCGCCGGCAATTCCTGGATGTTCGAGAATCGCGTGCCGCACATCCTCAAGGCCGACTACACCCCGCTGTCCGCCGTGGACATCTTCGTCAAGGACCTCGGCCTGGTGCTGGATACCGCGCGCACCTCGAAATTCCCGCTGCCGCTGTCGGCCACCGCCCACCAGATGTTCATGCAGGCCTCCACTGCCGGCTACGGTCGTGAAGACGACTCGGCGGTGATCAAGATCTTCCCGGGCATCGAGCTGCCCAAGGCCGCGGAGTGAACCCCATGAGCGCGACCGAGACCCGCCCGCTGCTGGGCTGCATCGCCGACGACTTCACTGGCGCCACCGATCTCGCCAACATGCTGGTGCGCGGCGGCATGCGCACCGTGCAGGTGATCGGCGTGCCCGCGGCCGATGCCGAACTGGAAGCCGCTGACGCCGTGGTAGTGGCCCTGAAATCCCGCACCACCCCGGCCGCCGAGGCGGTGAACGAATCCCTGGCCGCCCTCGCCTGGCTGCGCCAGCGCGGCTGCCGGCAGTTCTTCTTCAAGTACTGCTCCACCTTCGACTCCACCGCGGAAGGCAACATCGGCCCGGTGGCCGAGGCCCTGCAGGAGGCGCTGGACTGCGACTTCACCCTGGCCTGCCCGGCCTTCCCGGAGACCGGCCGCACCCTGTTCCGCGGCCATCTGTTCGTCCAGGACCAGTTGCTCAGCGAATCCGGCATGCAGCACCACCCGCTGACGCCCATGGGCGACGCCAATCTGGTGCGGGTGCTGCAGGCGCAGAGCCGCGGCAAGGTAGGGCTGCTACGCTACGACCAGGTCGCCAAGGGCCCCGAGGCCGTGCGCGCGGCCATCGCCGAACTCCGTACTTCGGGTCATCGTCTGGCCATCGCCGATGCCCTGTCCGACGCCGATCTGCATACCCTC
Source organism: Pseudomonas oryzihabitans (assembly GCA_036946245.1). Classification (GTDB taxonomy): domain Bacteria; phylum Pseudomonadota; class Gammaproteobacteria; order Pseudomonadales; family Pseudomonadaceae; genus Chryseomonas; species Chryseomonas oryzihabitans_G. The sequence goes on along the minus strand of JAQIJM010000001.1, from coordinate 2,115,710 downwards.
GGCGCGGCTTGTGCCGAGCTGCCGCTGGTAACCGGTGGTTCGGGCATCGCCCAGGGCCTGCCGGAAAATTTCCGTCGCGCCGACATGCTCCAGGCGCACGATGCCGCCGCCCTGGACCTGCCCGCCGGTGGCGAGGCAGTTCTGGCCGGCAGCGCCTCCCAAGCCACCAATGGCCAGGTCGCCGCCTGGCTGGAAGCCGGTCGCCCGGCCCTGCGCCTGGACCCGCTGGCGCTGGCCCAGGGTGACGACTCCATCGACGCCGCCCTCGCCTGGGCGCGCGAGCAAGGCCAGGCCGTGCTGATCTACGCCACCAGCCCCGCCGACGAGGTCAAGGCCATCCAGCGCGAGCTGGGCGTGGCGCGCGCCGGCGAGCTGGTGGAACGCGCCCTGGGCCTGATCGCCCGCGGCCTGTTCGACAGCGGCGTGCGCCGCCTGGTGGTGGCCGGTGGCGAGACCTCCGGCGCCGTGGTCCAGGCCCTGGGCGTGCGGACCCTGCGCATCGGCGCCCAGATCGATCCGGGCGTGCCGGCGACCCTGGGACAGGTGCAGGGCGAACCCCTGGCCCTGGCACTCAAGTCCGGCAACTTCGGCAGTCGCGACTTCTTCGCCAAGGCCCTGCGCCAGCTGGCGGGAGCACAGCCATGAGCGTCGAAGCCCGGCTACGCGAAGAGATCTGCACCGTCGGCGCCAGCCTCTATGCCCGCGGCTACACCGTGGGCAGCGCCGGCAACATCAGCGCCCGCCTGGAAGACGGCTGGCTGATCACCCCCACCGATGCCTGCCTGGGTCGCCTCGATCCGGCGGCCATCGCCAAGGTCGGCCTGGACGGCGACTGGGTCTCCGGCGACAAGCCATCCAAGACCCTGGCCCTGCATCGCCAGGTCTATGACCGCAATCCCGGCGTGGGCGGCGTGGTGCATACCCACTCCACCCACCTGGTGGCCCTGACCCTGGCCGGCGTCTGGCGTCCCGACGACATCCTGCCGCCCATCACGCCCTACCAGGTGATGAAGGTCGGTCATATCCCGCTGATCCCCTATGCCCGCCCCGGCGCCGCCAGCGTCGCCGAGCAGGTGGCGCAACTGGCCAACCGGGTCCGCGGCGTGATGCTCGAACGCCTCGGTCCGGTGATCTGGGAAAGCAGCGTGAGCAAGGCCAGCTTCGCCCTGGAGGAGCTGGAAGAAACCGCGCGGCTGTGGCTGCTGACCGAGCCGCGCCCGGCGCCGCTGGATGCCGCCGCGCTGGCCGAACTGGCGGAGACCTTCGGCGCCGTCTGGTGACCTGAAGCCCGCGTTACCGCAATACCCCCACGATGGCCCTCGTTGGCCGTCGCGGGATCGGCTTGCCCTGGAAAAACAACAATAGCGAGGAAAGTGCCATGTCCCACGTCGTCAGCCCCATCCGCCCGGAGTCCCGTTCATGAGTCCGTTGCTGCTGGTCCTCATCGCCGCGGCGGGCATCGCCCTGCTGCTGTTCCTGGTTCTCAAGTACAAATTCCAGCCCTTCGTGGCGCTGATGCTGGTGAGCATCCTGGTGGCCCTGGCCGCCGGGGTCGAGCCGTCCAAGCTGGTGGCGACCATCGAAGGCGGCATGGGCAAGATCCTCGGCCACATCGCCATCATCATCGCCCTGGGCGCCATGATCGGGCGCATCATCGAACTCTCCGGTGGCGCCGAGGCCCTGGCCAAGACGCTGATCGAGCGCTTCGGCAACCGACGCACGCCGCTGGCGCTGACCCTGGCCGGCTTCCTGGTCGGCATCCCGGTGTTCTTCGAGGTCGGCGTGATCGTGCTGATGCCGCTGGCCTATGGCATCGCCCGCACCGCACGCAAGCCGCTGATCGTCTTCGCCCTGCCGATGTGCGCCACCATGCTCACCGTGCACGCCATGCTGCCGCCCCACCCGGGCGCCGTGGCCGCCGCCGGCCAGCTGGGCGCGGACCTCGGTCGGGTGCTGCTGTTCGGCCTGCCGATCACCGCCGTGCTGGCCCTGATCGGCTGGTGGGTGGCCGGGCGCATGACCCGTCGCCACTACCCCATGACCGACGACATCCGCAGCGACGTCTATGGTCCGCAGATCACCGACACCCACCTGCAGCAGTGGGGCCGCGGCCAGGACATGGCCCCCGGCCTGCCCAGCCTCGGCGCCGCCGCGGTCAAGGTCGACGAGACCCCGGCCGGCCTCGCCGCCGGTCTGCCGCCCGCTCCGGCGCCCGGCTTCGGTCTGGTAGTGACCCTGATCCTGCTGCCCATCGTGCTAATCCTGCTGGGCACCCTGGCCACCAGCTGGCTGCCCGCCGGCAACCTGCTGCGCGACATCCTCACCGTGGTCGGCGCGCCTCTGGTGGCCCTGCTGATCGACACCCTGCTCTGCGCCTATGTGCTGGGCTTCCGCCGCGGCTGGTCGCGCGAGCAGGTCTCGGACGTCATCGGCTCGGCGCTGCCCGGCGTCGCCATGGTCATCCTTATCGCCGGTGCCGGCGGCGTCTTCGGCAAGGTGCTGGTGGACACCGGCATCGGCGCGGTGGTCTCGGAGCTGCTGCGCGCCACCGGCCTGCCGGTGCTGGCGCTGGGCTTCGTGCTGACCCTGCTGCTGCGCGCGGTCCAGGGTTCCACCACCGTGGCCCTGGTCACCACCGCCGGCATCCTCGGCCCGCTGATCGCCACCCTGGACCTCTCGGCCAACCACATGGCCCTGCTGTGCCTGGCCATGGGCGCCGGCGGTCTGGCCGTGTCGCACATCAACGACGCCGGCTACTGGATCTTCACCAAGCTGGTCGGCCTGAGCGTCGCCGACGGCTTGCGTACCTGGACCGTCCTGACCACCCTGTTGGGGTGCCTGGGCTTCGCCATCACCCTGCTGCTCTGGCCCTTCGTCTGATCTGGGAGACAAGCCATGCCCCGCTTCGCCGCCAACCTCAGCATGCTCTACCCCAAGCATGCCTTCCTCGACCGCTTCGCCGCTGCCGCGGCGGATGGCTTCCAGGCCGTTGAATACCTCTTTCCCTATGAGTACTCCGCCGCCGAGATCAAGGCCCGCCTGGACACCGCCGGCCTGACCCAGGTGCTGTTCAACGCCCCGCCCGGTGACTGGGCCGCCGGCGAACGCGGCCTGGCCGCCCTGCCCGGTCGCGAGGCCGAGTGCCGCGCCGGCATCGACCGCGCCTTGGACTACGCCGCCGTGCTGGGCAATCGCCTGGTGCACGTGATGGCTGGCCTGCTGCCCACCGGGGTCGACCGGGCCCGCGCCCGCGACACCTACCTGGGTAACCTGGCCCATGCCGCCGAGCAAGCGGCCAAGGCCGGGGTGACCATCCTCATCGAGCCGATCAACCCCCGCGACATGCCCGGCTATTTCCTCAATCGCCAGGACGACGCCCAGGCCATCCGCCAGGCCCTGGGCGCCAGCAATCTCAAGGTGCAATTCGACTGCTACCACTGCCAGATCGTCGAGGGCGACGTCAGCAAGACCTTCGAACGCGACTTCGCCGGCATCGGCCACGTGCAGATCGCCGGGGTGCCCGATCGCCACGAACCGGACCTGGGGGAGCTCCATTACCCCTACCTGTTCGAGCGCTTCGACGCCCTGGGCTACGACGGCTGGATCGGCTGCGAGTACCGCCCCCGCGGCGACACCTCGGCGGGGTTGGAGTGGTTGCGCAAGTTGCAGGCATAAGAGACGTAGGTTGGGTTGAGCGCAGCGAAGCCCAACACCCCACACATCCAGCCGCGCGTGCCTGTTGGGCTTCGACGAAAAAGCCATCTCAACCCAACCTACCATCAAGCACCGTGCCCGGTGGAAAACGCTACTCGGTTTTCCACGCTACGGATCTATTGCTCTATCGCGGCCATGGGCCGCTCCTACAGATGAATCGGAGCCTGTAGGAGCGGCCCATGGCCGCGATAGATATCTAAAGACCCTTAGACCTCCACCACCGCCAACGGCTGCCCCAGCCTTCTCCGGAATTCCTCCAGAAAGGCCGGCGCGAAGGCCCGTGCCGGCCAATGGTTGAAGATGAAGCCCAGGTCGGAAAAGGCGCAGGGCTGGGGGAAGTCGAAGCCGTTGATGTCGTCTTCGTGCCCGCATTCCGGGCAGGCGAAGTTGTCGGTCTCTGCGGGCATCCAGACCTCCAGATGCTCGAACAGCGCCTCGCCGATCTCGCGACGGCAGGCGGGGCAGCGCGCGCGACCCTCGAAGCCGTCCAACGGGGTGAAGATGCAACGTTCGGTGACGATCTCCAGACCACCGTCGGCGAAGTCGCGCGGATCGTCCATGCCCGGCGCCAGGCGCAGCACCTCGGTCAGTCGCGGTCCCGGCGCATGGCCACGCCGGCCGCGGCTGGGCAGGCAGGGTGAGGCCTCGGCCGCGACCACGCCAGAGGCGGCGAGCCAGCCGAGGATTTCCACCGCCGTACGCTCCACCCGCGGGTGGCTGGAAATGCGGGGAGCGAGGATGGTCTGGCGCAGGGTCATGGAGCGTGGGTCTCGAAGGCAGGGGCGCGCAGCTTAATGTGCTGCTCGCCCCGCGCCCATAGCTGCTAAGGTGACGCCGACGAAAGCCACAGAAAACACCCCATGTTCAAGGACCCCTTCGCCCGTCTCGGCCTCGACCGCGAGGTGCTCAGCGTCAGCCAGCTCAACAGCCGCGCCCGGGTGCTGCTGGAGGACGTCTTCGCCCAGGTCTGGGTCGAGGGCGAGATCTCCAACCTGGCCAAGCCCGCCTCGGGCCACCTCTATTTCACCCTCAAGGATGGCCAGGCGCAGGTGCGTTGCGCGCTGTTCCGCCAGCACGCCAGCCGGGTGCGCCAGGCGCTGCGCGATGGCCTGGCGGTCAAGGTGCGCGGCAAGGTCTCGCTGTTCGAAGGCCGTGGCGACTACCAACTGATCCTCGACAGCGTCGAACCGGCCGGCGATGGCGCCCTGCGCCTGGCCTTCGAGGCGCTCAAGGAACGCCTGGCCGCCGAGGGCCTGTTCGCCGCCGAGCGCAAGCGCGCACTGCCCGCCCATCCGCAGCGCATCGGTATCGTCTCCTCGCCCACCGGGGCGGTGATTCGCGACATCGTCAGTGTCTTCAAGAGACGCGCGCCCCAGGTGGAGCTGACGCTGATCCCCACCGCCGTGCAGGGCCGCGAGGCCACCGCCCAGATCGTCCGCGCCCTGCAACTGGCCGACCGCCAGGGCTTCGACGCGCTGATCCTGGCGCGCGGTGGTGGTTCGCTGGAAGACCTCTGGTGCTTCAACGAAGAGCCTGTGGCCCGCGCCCTGGCCGCCTGCCAGACCCCGGTGGTGAGCGCCGTGGGCCACGAGACCGATGTCTCCATCGCCGACTTCGTCGCCGATGTCCGCGCCCCTACCCCGTCGGCGGCCGCGGAATTGCTGGCGCCCCACAGCGCCGATCTGCGCCAGCGCCTGGACGGCCTGCATCGCCAGCTGCTCCTGCGCATGAGGGAACGCCTGGCCCGGGAACGCCTGCGCCTGGAAGCCTGCAGCCGGCGCCTGCGCCATCCCGGCGAGCGACTGCGCCAGCAGGCCCAGCGCCTGGACGACCTGGATCTGCGCCTGAGACGCGCCTATGTCATCGCCCAGAATCGCCGCCGCGATCGCCTGGCGCACCTGGACACCCGCCTGGCCGGCCAGCATCCCGGACGCCAGCTGGCCCTGTTGCGCCAGCGCCTGGAGCAACTGGCCGAGCGCCTGCCCCGGGTCATGCAGCGGCAATTGAAGGAACGCCAGCAGCGCCTGGCCGGCACCGTCCAGACGCTGCAGATCGTCAGCCCGCTGGCGACCCTGGGCCGGGGCTACAGCATCCTGCTCGACGAACGTGGTCACGCGGTGCGCGCCGCTGGCCAGGTGCAACCCGGCCAGAAACTCCAGGCCCGCCTGGCCGAAGGCGAGCTGGAGGTGCGGGTGCTGGACAATCATCAGGCTCCCGTCACCCTGTCGCTATTGGACTGACGGGTAGCGTCCGCCCAAGCCTTTCCCCGAGAGCGCTCATGTTCAAGACCCCGCTATCCCACGCCCTGGCCCTTGGCGCCACCCTGCTGAGCGGCGCCGGACAGGCGGCCCCCGCCCCGCCACTGGCACCCAAGGTCATGCTGGTCGCCATGTTCGGCCCCGAGGCGCAGACCTGGATCGAGCGACTCGAACTGGATCGCAAGATCGCTGTGGACGGTCTCTCCGCCGACTATCCCGAGGTGCGCTGCAACGCCAGCGGGGTCTGCCTGATGACCACCGGCATGGGCCACGCCAACGCCGCGGCCTCGACCCTGGCGCTGACCCTGTCGCCCCGATTCGACCTGCGGCGAACCTACTTCCTGGTCGCCGGCATCGCCGGGATCAGTCCCAAGGAGGGCACCCTGGGCACCACCGCCTGGGCGCATTACCTGGTGGACTTCGGTATCCAATGGGAGCTGGACCCGCGCGACGTACCCAAGGACTGGCCCAGCGGCTACCTGGGCATCAATACCCGTGGACCTGGCGAGAAACCCCCGCTGGACTACAAGACCGAGGTGTTCGAGCTCAACGTGCGGCTGAGGGACAAGGCCTACGCGCTGTCGCGCGGGGTCCAGCTGACCGAGAGCACGGAATCCCGGGCCTGGCGCCAGACCTACGACTACGCGCCGGCCAACCAGCCGCCGGTGGTGACGCGCTGTGACACCCTGGCCGGCGATACCTGGTATTCCGGCACCCGCCTGGCCGAACGCGCCGAGGAATGGACCCGCCTGCTCACCGACGGCCAGGGCCGCTACTGCACCACCCAGCAGGAAGACAACGCCACCTACGAAGCGCTGCTGCGCGCCAGCCGCCTGGGCAAGGTCGACCTGCAGCGCCTGGCGGTGGTTCGCGCCGGATCGGACTTCGACCGCCCCGCCAAGGGCGCCTCCGAGGTCGCCAACCTGCTCGACTACGCCAAGCAGGGCGGCTTCGTCCCGGCGCTGGAGAATCTCTATCGCACCGGCCAGCCGCTGGTGCAGGAGATCGTCGAACATTGGGAGGTCTGGCAGCGGGGGGTACCCCCTAGCTGAACCTCACTGGGCCCGCTCCGTACCCCGCGGCGTCGCCTGGGACGGATTGGCGGTATCCGGCGCCTGCGGTGCCAGCAGCTGCCGCTGGGTCTGTTCCACGGTGCGCCCGGGCGACTGGGTGGCGGGATCGCTGCCGGGCGCGGTCTTTTGCACCACCTCGCTGCGCTGGGGCGGCGGCGTCTCCGGCGGCTTGTCGCAGCCGGCGAGCAGGACGCTCAAGGTAAGCAGGGCCAGGCCGCTGGCGACTGGACGGGACATGCTGTTCTCCTCGCAGGGTTTCAGGGAGGACCTGCGGATTTGCCCGGGTGTTCCCGGGCTCGCCACTGGCCGGCCGGTCGTCGGCGCCGGCGATCTTCCGCGCGGATGACGCAGTCGTACGTGCAGCGCCGGAGTCTTCCGGTGATCTGACAAGGACCCTGCCATGCCCAGCTCCGCCCTATCCCGCCTCGCGCTGACTACCCTGCTAACCCTGCCCCTGGCGCCCATCGCCTGCGCCGCCGAGTCCAGCGCCAAACTGGAAAAGGTCGCCAGCTTCGAGCACCAGGTCACCGGCGTGACCGTCAGCGAGAGCGGGCGGATCTTCGTCAACTTTCCGCGCTGGACCGAAGACAGCGAGGTTTCGGTGGCCGAACTCAAGCCTGACGGCAGCCTGGTCCCTTATCCGGACCCGGCCTGGAACGGCTGGCGCAATGCCAAGCGCGACGAGCTGACGCCGGGCAAGCTCTGGGTCTGCGTGCAATCCGTGGTGGCCGATGGTCGCGGCAGTCTCTGGGTGATCGATCCGGGCGCTCCGGCCCAGGCCTTGGTGGTACCCGGCGCGCCCAAGCTGGTGAAGATCGACCTGGCCAGCAACCAGGTGAGCAAGATCTATGCGCTGGACGAGAGCGTGGCGCCCCAGGGCAGCTACCTCAACGACGTGAGATTCAGCCCGGACGGTCGCCACGCCTATATCACCGATTCCGGTGCCCGCGGCGCCCTGGTGGTGCTGGATCTGGAGAGCGGCAAGGCACGGCGTGCCCTGGATGGCGATCCGAGCACTCAGGCCGAGAAGGGCGTCAAGGTCAAGGCCGATGGCGAGCCGCTGGTGCGTCCGGATGGCCGTGGCGTGGAATTCTCCGCCGACGGCATCGCCCTCTCCCCGACCGGCGACTACCTCTACTGGCAGGCGGTCAAGGGCAACACCCTCTACCGCATCGCCACCGCGGCGCTGCAGGGCGACGACCTCTCCAGCCTGCCGGCCAAGGTGGAAAAGGTCGGCGAGAACGGTCCGGCCGATGGCCTGCTGATGGACCCGCAAGGGCGCCTCTACGTCAGCGCGGTGGAAGATCATGCGGTGAAGATCCGCGAGAACGGCCAGCTCACCACCCTGGTGCAGGACCAGCAGCTGATCTGGCCGGACACCTTCGGCCGCGGCCCGGATGGCACCGTCTATGTCACCGATTCGCGCATCCCCGAGATGAGCTTCTTCGATCCCAAGCAGAAGCCGGCATTGGAAACCGTGCTCTACAAGATCGTGCCCAACTGACTTAGAGCCTGTTCAAAGTCTCGCGAGCTAGAGACAAACAAGGCGAAAATGCCTGAGGAAGCGGAATTTACAGGTAGTAAATGAGCATTCCGAAGGCATTTTTAACGCCGTTTGGCCGACGCGCAGCAGACTTTGAATAGGTTCTAAAAGGGTCCGGGCGCCTTGCCCTTTGGCCCTCGCCTGCTCCAGCATGGGCGTTTTCGCCGTTGGAAAACCCCATGTCCCGCCTGCTGCCCCTGCTCTGCTGCCTGATCCTCGCGCTGCCCGCTCACGCCGGTACCTACCTGCAACGCCTGCTGGACAAGCCCGTGCCGGGCGGCGTCGCCGTGGTGCCCATCCCCGGTGACGCGGCGCCGCGGGTACGCTACCAGGGCAAGCCGGTGCTGGTGGTCAAGGACGGCAACGGCTGGGTGGCCATCGTCGGCATCCCCCTGGGTACCGCCGCGGGTCGCCAGCCGCTGGAGATCGCCGGCGGGGCGCCCCAGGCCTTCACGGTCGGCAGCCGCCACTATGCCGAGCAGCGCATCACCCTGAAGAACCAGCGCCACGTCACGCCGAATCCCGAGGACCTCAAGAGGTTCGAACGCGAACTGGCCGAGCAACAGGCCGCCTACCGGCTGTTCTCGCCCAACCAGCCCAGCAATCTGCTGCTGGACAAGCCGGTGGACGGCCCGCTCTCCAGTCCCTTCGGCCTGCGCCGCTTCTTCAATGGCCAGGAGCGCAATCCGCACTCGGGCCTGGACTTCGCCGTCCCGGCTGGCACCCCGGTTAAGTCCCCCGCAGCCGGCAAGGTGGTGCTGGTGGGCGACTACTTCTTCAATGGCAAGACGGTGTTCGTCGACCACGGCCAGGGCTTCATCAGCATGTTCTGCCACCTGTCGCGCATCGACGTCCGTGTCGACCAGGAGCTGCCCCGCGGCGGCGTGGTCGGTCGCGTCGGCAGCACCGGGCGCGCCACTGGCCCGCACCTGCACTGGAACGTCAGCCTCAACGACGTGCGCGTCGATCCGAGCATCTTCATCGGCGCCTTCAAGCCCTGAGCCTCAACATTGACAGGTGTCGACTCTGTCTCCTAAAATGCTGCACGCCATCGCATCAGCACCTAATCTACCTGCTGACGCCTGGCCTACAAAGGGCTCCTGCGGGGGCCCTTAATACTTTCCAGGGAGTGGAAAATGCAACGTCTCGCCATCTTTGTTGATGCTGGCTATCTGTTCGCCCAAGGCGCGACAGCCATGACCGGTTCAAAAAAGCCTCGAACCGATCTGTCGCTCAATGAGACGGCCGCCATCGCACAACTGCTGAAGACCGCAGACGAACTGTCTGGCCAGATACCTTTGCTACGAATCTATTGGTATGACGCCATCAATGTGCGGCTTGGACCTACCGCTGATCATGAGCGCCTGGCTTACAGCTCCAACGTCAAGGTACGTTTCGGCGCCCTCAATGGCCACGGTCAGCAAAAAGGCGTCGATTCTCTCATTGTAACGGACATCATAGAACTGGCCCGTAACCGCGCCATTTCCGATGCCGTACTGCTATCTGGTGACGAAGACGTCCGGGTCGGCGTGCAACTCGCTCAGAACCATGGCGTCAGAGTGCATCTGATAGGCATAGCGCCTAGCCGCGGCTCTCAATCGATAGCCCTCATCCAGGAAGCAGACACCCATACCGAATGGAACGCGGCGACCGTATCCGCTTTCCTGACTCTGCGCGCCTCACCTCCCGTGGCAGCAGCGGCCAAAAAGGAAGCCAAGGAAGCCGTACCGACGCAAACCGTTGCCGAATTGGAAGCCAAGGTCAAAGAGAAACCTGCGCCGGCATCCGACCACCCGGACTTCTATCGTGCAGCCATCGAGAAAGCCCATCCTGGTAGCGCCGACGGTTTGATGAACTTCGTCGCCAGTCATGCGGCTCAATTAGTTCAGAACGACAGACTGAAGCTGAAAACCTACTGGGAAACCAAGAGCGACATACCTCATGAATTCGACGGCCGGCTGTTGGCCAAAGCCAGCGAGGCGATCGGACATCGCTTGTCAGCTCAAGAAGTTAGATTTGTCAGACTTGGCTTTAGACTTTCACTTTTGAACGCCTAGTGATGTTTCAAAAGCGGATTAATCTTGTTTGTCGGCGCTTTTAGCCTTGACGACAGAAAGCCTAGGCCGGCGTTGTAGCCCCTTGCCATAGTCCTGCCACGAATCGTCTCGACGCTGGTTTCAGTCAAGGGAACCAAAGCGAACAAAATCACCTACAAGTTCTTGCGCAAATTTCTGCAACATCACATCAGGACGTGACGCGGCTCAGCAGGGTAGGATCATGTTGTCCCCGCCACCATCAGGTGGTGCCGCCGACCAAAGAAGATACCCATGAGCCAACCTCCTCGTCTGAGCAGCGCCCTCGGCAGCATCCTGCTGGTCGCTGCCGCCTGCTACCTGCTCGTCGGCTTCTCCCAGGGCTTCGTGCTGTCGGCCTGGTCCTGGCGCACCTGGGTGGTCTACGCCGTGCTGGTCAGCGTCTATCCCATCGGCCTGTATGCCGGCTGGTGGAAGAAGCGCGAACCCGTCGAGCGCTAGGCGCTCTTTTTCTTTCCTAGCCCCAGCCATGGCGGGCATAGGCCTGCTTCAACCGCTCTTCCCGCGAGCTGAACAGATCGCCATCCGCCAGCCCACTCGCGGCCAGTAGCCGATCCTCCAGTTCCACCTGGGATTCCAGCCGACCGTCAGGATGGATGTGCCTTACCGCCAGGCCCCGCCGTACCAGGCAAGGCGCCACCAGCAGTCCGCGATGACAGGTCAGGGGATCGCGCTCGGCGCACAGCAGGGCGATGCGCCAGTGCGCCTGGCCCTGCTCCAGCCGCACCAGGCCCCGCTGGAACGGCGCGCTGGCGGCCAGGCGGTCGTAGCGCACCCGGCCCTGCTCATAGTGCGCCGGCTCCGGGCTACGGGCGCCCAGCTCCGCGCCGAGGAAGACATAGGCGATCCCGGCGGCGGCCAGCCCTTCGCGCAAGGCCTCGCGGCGATACTGCGGCACGTGGCGGCTATAGGGCTGGGAGCGTACGTCGGCCACCGCCGTCACGCCCTGCGCCTTGAGCAGTTCGACATAACGTGCCAGCGGATGATTGGAATGCCCGAGGGTGAGGATCATGGCGGCTCAGCGCAGCGGTTCGAGGCGATACAACCCACCGATCGGACAATCCATCCGGCTGCCCCGGGCATCGGTGGACACCAGCGCATCCCCCGGGCGCAGGCCGGCGGCCCGTGAGCGATAGCCGAGGCGGTTGCCAGCGGCGAGATTACGGCAGGGCACGGCGAAGTCCACCAGATAAGCGCGACCCAACCCGGTGCCCAGCGCCAGGTGCCGGGTATCCAGGTAGTGCCAGCCGGAGAGATCGAAACCCAGGATGGTGTCCAGGGCCGCCCCCTGCCGATAGCCGAGTTCGGCCAGGCGCTCATCCAGGGTCGGCGGACCAAAGGGACGCACCGCGCAACCGGCGAGCAGCACGATCACGAGCAGGGCGGAAGCGGTGGAACAGGCGCGCATGGAAATTTTCCTTGAAGTTCTGAAACTTGGACCGGTCGCCGGCGACGAATACGGCACGCGGGGCGCAGCTTTGCTAACGTGGCGCCCGTAGTATCCCGCCAAGAGACCCCTCGATGCCCACGGCCCTGACCAACCTGATCGACGACCTCGAACGACACCCGCAACTGCTCACCCTGGTCGCCTGTCTCGGCCTCTTGCTAGCCGCCTGGATTCTCAACTGGATCGTCAAGCGCATCCTGGTCCGTGGCTTCTACCGCCTGCTGCGCAGCACCTCCTTCGGCCAGGATCAGGAACTCAACCACCACAGGGTCATCGGCCGCCTGGCCAATATCGTCCCGGCGCTGGTGCTGTCCGCCGGCATCGAGCTGGTGCCCGGCCGTCCCGAGGCGCTGGTCACCGTGGTGCAGAACGTCTGCAGCGCCTTCATCGTGCTGACCATCGCCCTGGCCCTGGGCAGCGCCCTCAACGTGGTCAACGTGCTCTACTCGCGACGGCCCTCGGCGCGACTCAAGCCGATCAAGGGCTACGTCCAGGTCAGCAAGATCGTCATCTACGCCATCGCGGTCATCCTGATGATCGCCACCCTGATCGACCGCTCACCGCTGATCCTGCTCTCCGGCCTCGGCGCCATGGCCGCGGTACTGCTGCTGATCTTCCAGGATACCCTGCTGTCCCTGGTGGCCAGCGTGCAGATCTCCAGCAACGACATCATCCGCGTCGGCGACTGGATCGAGATGCCCCAGCTCAATGCCGACGGCGACGTCATCGACATCGCCCTGCACACGGTCAAGGTGCAGAACTTCGACAAGACCATCACCACCATTCCCACCAAGAGATTCATCACCGATTCCTTCCGCAACTACCGCGGCATGCAGGAAGCCGGTGGCCGACGGATCAAGCGCGCGCTCAACATCGACCAGCACAGCGTGCACTTCCTCAATGACGCCGAGCGCGAGCACCTGCATCGCTTCAACCTGCTGGACGACTACCTGACCGCCAAGGAGCAGGAACTGGCCGACTGGAATCGCAAGCTGGAGAAGCGCGGCCAGGAACCGGTCAACACCCGCCGGGTGACCAACCTGGGGACCTTCAGGGCCTACGTGGAGCGCTATCTGCGCGCCCACCCCGGGGTGCGCCAGGACATGACCCTGCTGGTACGCCAGATGCCACTCTCCGCCGAGGGCCTGCCGATCGAAGTCTACTGCTTCACCAACACCACGGTGTGGGCGCAATATGAAGGCATCCAGGGGGACATCTTCGATCACCTGCTCTCCATCCTCCCGGAATTCGGGCTCCATGTGTTCCAGCACCCGAGCGGACGCGATTTCCGCAAGCGGCTGGAACCGACGGAAGCCATGACCTCCCTGGGCGAACCGGGCACCCCGACGCCCTGACCCGCCCGCCTCAGGCTCAAGGAAAGACCATGATCGTCGTCCACCACCTGAACAACTCCCGCTCCCAGCGCGTACTCTGGCTGCTCGAAGAGCTGGGGATCGCCTACCGCGTGCAGCGCTATGAACGCGCCGCCGGCGGACTGTTCGCTCCGCCGGAGTTACGCAAGGTGCATCCCCTGGGCAAGTCACCGATCATCGTCGACGGCGAGCTGACCCTGGCCGAGTCCGGCGCCATCGTCGACTACCTGGCGCGACGCTACGGCCAGCAGTTGTTGCCCGCCCAGGACAGCCCCGAATTCGTCCGCTACACCTACTGGCTGCACTACGCCGAGGGCTCGGCCATGACCCCGCTGCTGCTCAAGCTGGTGTTCGACCGCATCGCCACCTCGCCCATGCCCTTCTTCGCCAAACCCATCGCCAAGGGCATCGCCGCCAAGGCGACCGCGAGCTTCATCCAGCCCCAGCTCGACCTGCACCTGGACTACCTGGAAAGCCAGCTGGGCGAAAGCGGCTGGTTCGTCGGTGATGGCTTCACCGCCGCCGACGTCCAACTGAGCTTCCCCCTGGAAGCCGCCGCCAGCCGTGCCGGCCTGGACAACGGCAAGCGCCCCAAGCTGGTGGACTTCCTCAAGCGCATCCATGCCCGCCCGGCTTACCAGCGGGCATTGGAGCAGGGTGGGCCGTACGTCTACGCCTGAGACCTGGGCTCGTCGGGCTTCGCTAGACGCTCAACCCAACCTGAAGTGCCTGCGCCCCTTTCCTTTCGAGGAGAAAGCCGGGATGAAGGGAAACTCCAACCACCGTAGCGTGGAAAACCGCCCCAGCGTTTTCCACTGACGGCACAGCAACTGTCTTACCGCGGCCATGGCGGTCCGCCAATACGGCCCCTCCTACGGATACCTCGGAGCCTGTAGGAGCGGCCCACGGCCGCGATCAACTCAGACACTCAACCCGCAGCGTTTCCGCTGGCTCGGCGCACTCCCCCGTGGACAAGGCTGCGCCGTTGTCCACACTACACGGCGTCCGGATGGCCTCGGAGAGCCCCCTCTCACTTGGGAGAGGGCTGGGGTAAGGGAAAACCCCAGCCCCGTAGCGTGGAAAATCGCCCCAGCGTTTTCCACTGACGGCACAGCGACTGTCTTACCGCGGTCATGGCGGTCCGCCGATGCGGCCGCTCCTACGATTACCTCGGAGCCTGTAGGAGCGGCCCACGGCCGCGATCAACTCAGACACTCAACCCGCAGCGTTTCCGCTGGCTCGGCGCACTCCCCCGTGGACAAGGCTGCGCCGTTGTCCACACTACACGGCGTCCGGATGGCCTCGGAGAGCCCCCTCCCCCCCTGGGAGAGGGCTGGGGTGAGGGAAAACCCCAGCCCCGTAGCGTGAAAAATCGCGCCAACGTTTTCTACTGACGGCACAGCGACTGTCTTATCGCGGCCATGGCGGTCCGCCGATGCGGCCGCTCCTACGATTACCTCGGAGCCTGTAGGAGCGGCCCATGGCCGCGATCAACTCAGACACTCAGCCCGCAGCGTTTCCGCTGGCTCGGCGCACTTCCCCGTGGACAAGGCTGCGCCGTTGTCCACACTACACGGCGTCCGGATGGCCCCGGAGAGCCCCCCTTCCCCTGGGAGAGGACTGGGGTGAGGGAAAACACCAGCCCCGTAGCGTGGAAAATCGCACCAACGTTTTCCACTGACGGCACAGCGACTGTCTTATCGCGGCCATGGCGGTCCGCCGATGCGGCCGCTCCTACGATTACCTCGGAGCCTGTAGGAGCGGCCCGTGGCCGCGATCAGCTCAGGCGCTCAGCCCGCAGCGTTTCCGCTGGCTCGGCGCACTTCCCTGTGGACAAGGCTGCGCCGTTGTCCACACTACACGGCGTCCGGATGGCCTCGGAGCGCCCCCTCTCCCCCTGGGAGAGGGCCGGGGTGAGGGTGCTCCCCCCTACCGCCGCATCGGCATCCGGTCGACCGTGCCGAACAACGCCTTGAGCGACCACCCCTGTTCCTCCCTGACCTTGACCCCGCCATCCTTGCCCACCAGATAGAGTGTCGCCGGCTGGCCGGCGCGGGCGTCCAGGGCCTCGAGCAGCGCCCGGGTCTGCTCCGGCCGCAGCGGCTCGTCGTTGCGGCTGCCGGCGTCACCCACCACCGTGTAGAGCACCATCTCGCGCTCGACGAAGGCTTCGCGATTGGCCGGCCGCGCCAATTCTTCGCGAAGCTTCGCGACCTGGGGATCCTTCGCCGTCGGCGCCACCAGGATCAGCGGTCGCGTCTTCCAGCGTTCCGCTTCCAGGGGGTTGTCGACGACCTGAGCCGCCGACGCCAAGCCGGCGATCAGGGTGGTTGCCAGTCCTGCCAGCACCAGAGTCTTCATGCACGCCTTCCTTCCGTTCGGTTACCGGGAATCGTCCAGCATTGACCCCAACCCGACGCCAGGGATCGCCCCGGCGAATTCGGGTTACACAAAAAAGCCCGACCTTCTTTTCAGAAATCTCCAATAACTGAGCCTGTACAGCAATAATTGCTCACGAAAATGAGCAAAGCGAACATTCCTGCCAATTTCAAAAAGAACATTGCGAGACCTGCCCTTCGCGGACTAACGTTAGCGCCATGCACAACGCCCACACCCTCATCCTCCTCCGGCAGCACCGCTGCCTGCGACTGGTCAGTCCACGACTGCGAAGCTCGACCGCGCTCGCTTCGTAAGTCCCGACCACGCCCAAGGAAAGAATCGCCATGACCATGCTCAAAGATCCCTCGCAGAAGTACCGTCCCTTCACGCCCGTCGCCCTGCCCGACCGTACCTGGCCGGACAAGGTCATCGACAAGGCGCCGATCTGGCTGTCCACCGACCTGCGCGACGGCAACCAGTCGCTGATCGAGCCGATGGACGCCGAGAAGAAGATGGCCTTCTTCAAGTGCCTGGTCGCCGTGGGCCTGAAGGAGATCGAGGTGGGCTTTCCCTCCGCGTCCCAGACCGATTTCGACTTCGTCCGCGAGCTGATCGAGGGCGGTCACATCCCCGACGACGTCACCATCCAGGTGCTGACCCAGGCCCGTGACGATCTCATCGAGCGCACCTTCGAATCGCTCAAGGGCGCCAAGCGCGCCATCGTCCACTACTACAACGCCTGTGCGCCGAGCTTCCGTCGCATCGTCTTCAACCAGGACAAGGCCGGCGTCAAGGCCATCGCCGTGGCCGCCGGCCAGACCATCGTGCGCCTGGCCGCCGAGCGGCCGGAGACCCAGTGGGGCTTCGAGTACTCCCCCGAGGTGTTCAGCTCCACCGAGACCGACTTCGCCGTCGAGGTGTGCAACGCGGTGATCGCGGTGTTCGCCCCGACCCCGGCCAACAAGCTGATCCTCAACCTACCGGCCACCATCGAGTGCGCCACGCCCAACAACTACGCCGACCAGATCGAGTGGTTCGGGCGCCACATCGACCGCCGCGACAGCGTGCTGATCAGCGTCCACACCCATAACGACCGCGGCACCGGCGTGGCCGCCTCGGAACTGGCGGTGATGGCCGGCGCCGATCGCGTCGAAGGTTGCCTGTTCGGTAACGGCGAGCGCACCGGCAACGTCTGTCTGGTGACCCTGGCACTCAACCTCTACACCCAGGGCGTCGATCCCGAGCTGGACTTCTCCGACATCGACGCCGTGCGCAAGACCGTCGAGGAGTGCAACCAGCTGCCGGTGCACCCGCGCCATCCCTATGTCGGCGACCTGGTCCACACCGCCTTCTCCGGGTCCCACCAGGACGCCATCCGCAAGGGCTTCGCCCAGCAGAAGCCGGACGCCCTCTGGGAAGTGCCCTACCTGCCCATCGACCCGGCCGACATTGGACGCGACTACGAGGCGGTCATCCGCGTCAACAGCCAGTCGGGCAAGGGCGGCATCGCCTTCCTGCTGGAACAGGAATACGGCATCAGCCTGCCGCGCCGCATGCAGATCGAATTCAGCCAGGTGGTGCAGCGCGAGACCGATCGCCTGGGCCTGGAGATGACCGCGGCGCAGATCCATGCCCTGCTCGAACAGGAGTACCTGCAGGCCAAGAGCCCCTACGCCCTGGTCAGCCACAAGCTGCGCGAGGAAGACGGCACCTCCACCGTCGACATCAAGGTGGCCGTCGAGGGTCGCACCGAACACTGGCACGGTACCGCCAAGGGCCCGCTGGAAGCCCTGGTCGCCAGCCTGCCCCAGGCGGTTGAGATCATGGACTACCACGAGCACTCCATCGGCGCCGGCGCCAACGCCAAGGCCGCTTCCTACATCGAGGTCCGCCTGGAAGGCCAGCGCCCGCTGCACGGCATCGGCATCGACGAGAACATCACCACCGCCAGCTTCCGCGCCCTGCTCAGCGCCCTGAATCGCGCGGTCACCCAGGCCCAGGCCAAGGCCGCCTGAAGCCGACATTCGTCTAAGCAAAGGGAATGCCCGTCGGCGTTCCCTTTTTTTATGGCGTCACTGCATCGATACTGACCGCCTCAAGGATTTCTCGTCCCGCCGCCCCCGAAGGGCGATCGGTACGACCTGGTTCGGATGGTCGATGAACGTCTCTTCGCTTCGCGTCCCGCCCGCTCTGGCTAGTGCTGTGGCGCTCTGTGGCGTCTTCTTCCTGAGTTCCCTGCTGTGCCTGGCGCTCAGCCGTCAGCTCACCACGGTGGCGATCCTCTGGCTGCCCAACGGCCTGGCGCTGGCGTGGTTGCTGCGTAGCGGCAGGCGCCACTGGCCGCTGCACGGACTCGCGATACTGTTGGCCGCCGTTCTGGTACACGTCGCCAGCGGGGGGACGGCACTGCGCGGCCTGGGCCTCGGCCTGGGCAACCTGAGCGAGGTGCTGCTCGGTGCCCTGCTGTTACGGCGGCAGCACCTGGGCTTCGAGCGCAACGTCGCGGCCATGGGCCGGCTGCTGATCTACGGGGTGCTGCTGCCCCCCTTGCTGGGTGCCACCCTGGGTACCCTGATGTTCCTGGACGACACCGCCCACCCGCTCACCATCGCCGTCCACTGGTACATCGGCGATGCCCTCGGCCTGCTGGTGGTGCTGCCGCTCGCCGCCCTTTCCTGGCCGCTGCGCTGGTCCCTGTTCAGCCGCCACAGCCGCCGGGAATTCCTGGCGTTGCTCCTGCTGAGTCCGCCGCTAGTCCTGCTGATCCTGTACTGCCTGCCCTATCCGTTCGTCTATCTGGCAACGCTGCTGATGCTGATGACCATGCGCCTGACGGTGGCGGGCACGGCACTCATCGGCGGCCTCCACGTACTGCTGCTGAGCGCCCTGCTCGCCCAGGGTCGCATCATCGACCTGGCCGGAGCCTCGCTGACCATCCAGGCGCTCACCTACATCCCCGTGGCCCTGATGCAGATCCCGCCGCTGCTGCTGGCCGCCGCCGTCCAGCAAAGCCGCTATCAGCACCGGCGTCTGCTGCGCAACCAGGCCCGCTATCGGCATGCCATGCAGACCGCGCCCTACGGCATGGCGCTGGCGTCCACCCACGGAATCCTGTCGGACGTCAATCCGGCGCTGGAATCCATGCTGGGCTACGAGCGCCACGCCCTCGAGGGCCGGCCCCTGCGCGAACTGCTGGCCGAGCCCAACGTCGGCCCCGACCTCGGCGAGCTCGAGCACGAGCAGACGTTGCAACTGCGTCACCAGGATGGCCACGCCCTCTGGGTGGTGATGGCCTGTTCGCCAGACCATGACGACCAGGATCTGATGACGGGCTATCTCCTGCAGATTCGCGACATCGATGCCGAGCGGCGCGCCGATGCGGTCAACGCGCAGCTGCGCGAGCGATTGCAGTTGGCGATTCGCGCCAGCAACGTCGGCATCTGGGAGTGGGACAGCCGCGGTCGGCAGTTCATCGCCGACGCCAAGGTCCATCAGCTCTACGGCCTACCCCTGATCGATGGCTACCATGAACTGGCGACCTGGATCGAAGCCCTGCATCCCGAGGATCGTGACGCCTCCCTGGCGCTCTTCCGCGAGTCCATTCGCAACCTCTCCTCCTATGAACACGAGTTCCGCATCGTCCGCCAGGATGGTGTCGTGCGCCGGATTCGCTCCGAGGTGATCGCCATCGAGAGCAGCGAGGGGCATTGCCGCATGGTCGGCAGCAACAGAGACGTCACCGAGCACAACCAGCTGACCACGGCGCTCTACGAAGAAAAGGAACGCCTGCAGGTCACCCTCGCCTCCATCGCCGACGCCGTGCTGACCACCGACATCGACGGCCGCGTCCTCTTCCTCAATCCGGTCGCCGAGCAACTCACCGGCTGGTCGCTGGCCGACGCCGAGGGACGCCCCCACGAAGAGGTGTTCAGCATCCGGGACAGCCTGAGCGACGCGATCCTGCCCAGTCCGGTGACCCGCTGCCTGAGCGAGCAGACGGTGATCTCCCTGGAAGAAGGCGCGGTCCTGCTCAGTCGTCACGGCGAGCGCCACGAGGTCCAGGATTCCGCCGCGCCGGTACGCACGGTCGACGGCCGCATCATCGGCGCGGTGCTGGTGTTCCAGAACGTCACCCATGCCCGCAACCTGCAGCGTGAATTGAGCTACAACGCGTCCCACGACGCCCTCACCGGCCTCTACAACCGTCTCAAGTTCGAGCAGGAGCTGGAACTGGCCTGGCAGCAGGCTCAGGCCGGCGCCAGCCAGCACGCGCTGTGTTTCATCGACCTGGATCGCTTCAAGGTGGTCAACGACTCCGCCGGCCACGCCGCGGGCGATCTGCTGCTGCGCGAACTGGGGACCCTACTGCGTGATTCCCTGCGCGGCTCCGACGCCGTGGCGCGGATCGGCGGTGACGAATTCGCCCTGCTGCTGCGCGACTGCGACCTGGTGCAGGCCGAGGCCGTCGCCGAAAAACTCATCGCCAGCATCGGCGCGGTGCGGTTCAACTGGCGCGACCGCATCTACGATGTCGGCGCCAGTGCCGGCATCGTCGCGATCACCGCCGAAACCCTGAGCCCCGCCGAACTGATGAGTCAGGCCGACGTCGCCTGCTACACCGCCAAGCACGCCGGACGCAATCGTGCCGCGCTCTACCGGGCGGGCAGCGAGGACGTCGAGCGGCAGCACCGGGAAATCCTCATGGCCAGCGGCCTGCGCGAGGCCCTCGAACAGCATCGCTTCGAACTGCACGCCCAGCCCATCGTCGCCACCCGCCCCAGTGACGCGGACGAGCAGCACGTCGAGCTACTGCTGCGCCTGCGCGATGTCCAGGGCCAGTTGATCTCGCCGGCCACCTTCATTCCGGCCGCCGAACGCTTCGGCCTGATGAGCAGCATCGACCGCTGGGTGGTGCGCCAGGTACTGGTCGAGCTGGTGCCCTGGCTGCAGGAGCGGCCGCGATTGCGCGTGGGCATCAACCTGTCGGGCAACAGCCTGAGCGACCCCGAGTTCCTGCCCGAGCTGCTGGAGCTGATCGCCGCCTCGCCCCTGGACCCGCAGCGCCTGCTGTTCGAGCTGACCGAGACCGCGGTGATCAACCGGCTGTCGGTGGCCTCCGAACTCATTAGTCAGGTCCGCGAACGCGGCTGTCGTATCGCGCTGGACGACTTCGGCGCCGGTCTCAGCTCCTTCACCTACCTGAAGAACTTCCGCGTCGACTTCGTGAAGATCGACGGCAGCTTCGTGCGCAACCTCGACCAGGACCCCCTGGATCGCGCCATCGTCGAATCCATCAACCAGGTCGCCCATCACCTGGGCGCGGCCACCATCGCCGAATTCGTCGAGTCCCGCACCACCTTCGAGCTGCTCGGCGCCATCGGCGTGGACTATGCCCAGGGCTACGCTCTCGGCAAGCCGATTCCGTTGCGGGATTGGCAGGAAACGTCACGCCTCGAACCTTGAGCGCCGGCCACCGGTCGTACCTTGCATGTCTTCCGCCAACCGGATGAGGAACCCATGCAAAAACGTACCTTAGGCCATTCCGAGCTGCAGGTCCCACCGCTCTGCTTCGGGGGCAACGTCTTCGGCTGGACGCTGGACGAAGCCCAGTCCTTCCGCATGCTGGACGCCCTGCTCGACGCCGGACTCGACTTCATCGACACCGCCGACGTCTACTCCCGTTGGGCGCCCGGCAATCAGGGGGGCGAGTCGGAACTCCTGCTCGGCAAATGGCTCGCCAGGAGCGGCAAGCGCGACCAGGTGATCCTGGCCACCAAGCTGGGCATGGACATGGGCGAGGGCCGCAAGGGGCTCAAGGCCAGCTATGTGCAACAGGCCGTGGAAGCCTCCCTCAAGCGCTTGCAGACCGACCGCATCGATCTCTATCAGGCGCACTGCGATGACGAAGACACCCCGCTGGAAGAGACCCTGGGCGCCTTCGCCCGGCTGGTCGAACAGGGCAAGGTAAGGGTGATCGGCGCCTCCAACTACGGTGGCCAGCGCCTGCGCGAAGCGGCCCGGGTCGCCGAACGGCTGGGCGTCCCCGCCTACCAGAGCCTGCAGCCGCATTACAACCTGCATGCGCGCAAGGACTACGAGACGGACCTCGAACCCGTCGTCGCGGAGCTCGGCCTGGGCGTGATCAGCTACTTCTCCCTGGCCAGCGGCTTCCTCACCGGCAAGTACCGCAGCAAGGACGATCTGCAGGGCTCCCGCGCGGAAATGGCCCAGCGCTACATGGACGAACGCGGCATGGCCATCCTCGCCGGCCTCGACGAGATCGCCGAAAAGCACGACGCCACCCCGGGCCAGGTAGCCCTGGCCTGGCTGATCGCGCGACCCAGCATCACCGCGCCCATCGTCAGCGCCACCTCCCAGACCCAGCTCGACGAGCTGGTCGCCGCCACTCGCCTGCAGCTGCCGACCGATGACATCACCCTGCTGGACCAGGTCAGCGCCTACCATTGAGGCATCGCGGCCATGGGCCGCTCCTACAGATTCAGGCACCACCGTAGGAGCGGCCGCAGCGGCGGACCACCATGGCCGCGATCCAGCTTGGATTCATGCCCCCGCTCGGACCACCCCTTCTCCCCCCGGGAGAAGGCTGGGGTGAGGGCAACCCCAGCAGCTGATATCGCGAGCGGAAGAGGCTGCGCCGTTTTCTACGCTAGGCATCAGCCATCCGCAGCGGTTGGTAATCCAGGTGGCCGCCAACACCAACCTCCCGCTCGGACCACCCCCTCTCCCTCCGGGAGAAGGCTGGGGTGAGGGCAACCCCAGCAGCTGATATCGCGAGCGGAAGAGGCTGCGCCGTTTTCTACGCTAGGCATCAGCCATCCGTAGCGGCTGGTAATCCAGGTGGCCACCAATACCAACCGCCCGCTCGGACCACCCCCTCTCCCTCCGGGAGAGGGCTGGGGTGAGGGCGACCCCAGCAGCTGATATAGAGCATGGAAAAGGCTGCGCCGCTTTCCACGCTACGGTCTTTCAGCAGCCCTTACCGTACATAATCCAGCGGCAGCGCCGTGCTGTACTTGATCTGCTCCATGGCGAAGCTGGAGCTGACGTCCAGCAGTCCCGGCACCTGGATCAGCCGTTTGTAGACACCGTCGTAGGCGGCGATGTCCGGGACCACGATGCGCATCAGGTAGTCGGTATCGCCCGCCATGCGATAGAGCTCCACGACCTCGGGGATGGCCGCCACCGCGGCATGGAAGCGCTGCAACCATTCCATCGCGTGCTGGTTGGTCCGTACCGAGACGAACACCGTCACCCCCACATTCAGCTGCGCCGGATCGAGCAACGCCACCCGCGCGCGGATGACGCCCTGTTCTTCCAACTTCTGGATGCGTCGCCAGCAGGCGGTGGTGCCCAGGCCGATGCGCTCGGCGATGTCGGCCACCGGCCGGGTGCTGTCCTGCTGCAGCACCGCGAGAATCGCGCGATCGAAGCGGTCCATGGAAAGATTTTCTCCCTAATCGTAATTTTGAAGAATGATATTCGAATTCGATCTCGACCCCGCGAGCGAAAAGCAAATTCCTTCCCGGCCGACGGCGTTAACCTGATGCCATTCAAACGCCCGAGGCCCGCCATGGACGCTACCCCGCTGTACTTCGACTACGCCGCCACCACCCCGGTCGATGACCTCGTCATCGAAGCCATGCTCGGCTGTCTGGGCCGTCAGGGCCTGTTCGGCAACCCCGCCTCGAAGGGCCACGTCTTCGGTGGCGACGCCCAGCGCGCGGTGGAACAGGCGCGCCAGCAGGTGGCCGAACTGGTCGGCGCCCAGCCCCGGCAGCTGATCTGGACCTCCGGCGCTACCGAATCCAACAACCTCGCGCTGCTCGGTTGCGCCCGGCGCCGTAGCCGTGGCCATCTCATCACCAGCCGCCTGGAACACCGGGCGGTGCTGGATACCGCCGCGCAACTGGAAGCCGAGGGCTTCACCGTCACCTACCTGGCGCCGGACGACCAGGGACTCATCACCGCGGACGCCGTGTCCAGCGCCTGGCGCGACGACACCTTCCTGGTCTCGCTGATGCGGGTGAACAACGAACTGGGCACCCTGACCGACATCGCCGCCATCGGCGCGGTGGTCCGCGCCCGCGGCGCCCTCTTCCACGTCGACGCCGCCCAGGCCACCGGCAAGGTCGCCCTCGACCTCGCCACGCTGGACGTCGACCTCATGTCCTTCTCCGCGCACAAGACCTATGGCCCCAAGGGCATCGGGGCCCTTTACGTCGGTCCGCGTGCCGAGGGCGCGCTCCAGGCGCAGATCCACGGCGGTGGCCATGAAAACGGCCTGCGCTCGGGAACCCTGGCCACCCACCAGATCGTCGGCATGGGCACCGCCTTCGCCCTCGCCGGGCAGGCCATGGCCCGAGAGAACGAGCGTCTCGGTCAGTTGCGCGAGCGGTTCCTGGCCGGAGTCCGGACCCTGAACGGCATGCAGCTCAATGGCTGCGCTCGGCAGCGCATCCCCCACACTCTGAATCTGACCTTCGCCACGCCGCTGGACACCGCCGCGCTGCAGCGCCGATTGGCCTTTTCCACCACCTCGGCCTGCAGCTCGGCCAAGGCCGCGCCGTCCCACGTCCTGCTCGGCCTGGGCCTGACCGCGGACCAGGCCGCACGCAGCTACCGATTCAGCCTGGGCCGTTACACCACCGAGCAGGACGTGGACCAGGCGATCACCCTGATCCATGCCCACCAGGCCCAACCGGCGCCCTTCTGGGCCTGATCAGTCCAGGCGGAAGGCATCGGCATCGCGCTGCGCCGGAAAGCGCTCGCGATAGGCCCGCAGGGCGCTGGCCGAGAGCGTCGTCCGGAAGATGCCAGCCGCCGCGCCAGCCTCGACCAGGGGTTCACCCTGGAAGTCCAGCACCTGGCTGTCACCGGCATAGGGATGACCATTACCATCGCTGCCGATGCGATTGACCGCGGCGACGTAGCAGAGGTTTTCGATGGCTCGCGCCGGCAGCAGGCGATTCCAGTGGCCGCGCCGCGGCGCGGGCCAGTTGGCCACGTAGAGCAGTAGATCGGTGTCGTCCTGCGCCCGGCTCCACACCGGAAAGCGCAGGTCGTAGCAGATCAGCGGACGAATCCGCCAACCCTTGAGTTCGACCAGCAACCGATCCTCGCCGGGGGCGTAGTGCTCATGCTCGCCCGCCATGCGAAAGAGATGGCGCTTGTCGTAGTGCCGCAGGGCGCCGTCCGGCGTCGCCCACAGCAGGCGGTTGCGGTAGCGGCCCTCCGCATCGCGCACGATCAGGCTGCCGGTGACCACCGCGCCGAGACGCTGCGCCTGGTCTCGCATCCAGGCCGCTGTCGGCCCGTCCGCGGGTTCGGCAAGGGCTGCCGAATCCATGGAAAAGCCGGTGGTGAACATTTCCGGCAGGATGATCAGATCGGTCTCGCCGACTTCCGTCAGCAGCGCCTCGAAATGGGCACGGTTGGCAGCCGGGTCGTGCCAGGCCAGTTCGCTCTGCACCAGCGCCAGGCGCAGATCCTGGGTCGGGATCAGATCGCGCATAGCCGCTCCGCCGCCTGCCGCAGGGTCTCCTCGCGCTTGGCGAAGCAGAAGCGCACCAGGCGCAGGTCCGCGGGTGGCGTCTGGTAGAACACCGACAGCGGGATGGCGGCGACGCCGTGCTCACGGGTCAGCCACTCGGCCATGGCCACGTCGTCCAGGTCCGGACGGATGGCGGAGTAGTCCACCACCTGGAAATAGGTACCGGCGGCGCGCTGGAAGGCGAAGCGCGAGCTCCCCAGCAGATCGCAGAAGAGGTCGCGCTTGGCCTGGTAGAAGGCTGGCAACTCGGCGAGGTGCTCGGGATGAGCCGCCATGAAATCGGCCAGGGCGCATTGGATCGGCGTCACTCCGCAGAAGCTCACGTACTGGTGCACCTTGCGCAACTCGGCGCTGAGCGCCGGCGGCGCCACCACGTAGCCGGTCTTCCAGCCGGTGACGTGGTAGGTCTTGCCGAAGGAACTGACCACGAAGGCGCGGGCATACAGCTCGTCATGGGCGATGACGCTGGCATGGCGCTGACCGTCGTAGACCAGGTGCTCGTACACCTCGTCGCTGACCAGATAGAGGTCACGCCCGCGAATCAGTGCCGCCAGGCGATCCAGCTCGGCGGCCCCAATCAGGGCACCGCTGGGGTTGTGCGGGGTATTGAGCACGATGACACGGGTGCGAGGGCTCAGCGCGGCTTCCAGCGCCGTCCAGTCGATGTCGAACCCCGGCAGCGCCAGGGGTACATGCACGCAACGCCCGCCGGCCAGCTGCACCGAGGGTTCGTAGCTGTCGTAGCAGGGATCGAAGACGATGACCTCGTCGCCCGGCCGCACCAGGGTCTGGATCGCGCAGAACAGGCCCTGGGTGGCGCCGGGTACTATGGTGACCTCGGCGTCGGCGCTCACCTCCCGGCCATAGAAGGCCGCGACCTTGGCCGCCACCTGCTGGCGCAGCGCCGGCAGCCCGGTCATGGGTGCGTACTGGTTATGGCCGGCCGCGACATGGCGACCGACCGCCGCCAGCAACTCGGCGGGACCGTCGAAGTCGGGGAAACCCTGGGAGAGATTCAGCGCTCCGGTTTCGGCGGCGAGCTGGGACATGCGGGTGAAGATGGTGACGGCGAGGTCGGGAAGCTTGCTCTGGATCATCGCGCGGGCACAGGTCTGGCTGGAGGGAGATCGGCAGACTGCGATTTTTTGCCGCGAAGGGCAAGTCTTGCCGGGCAGGTCAGACGGCGAACCTGGATAGCTTGGGTACAGGGCCTGATCCAGATATCCCCTCTCCCTCCGGGAGAGGGCCAGGGTGAGGGCAACCGCTGGCAGTCAGCTCCCCCGTTTGGCGACGTAGCGTGGAAAACGGCGCAGCCTTTTCCACAAGGGTAATCTGTTACGGGAGACTCCCTCTCCCTAAGGGAGAGGGGCTGCTCGGTACTCGCGCCTATCTGCGCCGCTCGACTAGACAGTAATCGCGGCCATGGGCCGCTCCTACAGATTAGGGCTAGTCCGTAGGAGCGGCCCATGGCCGCGATAAAGACAGTTGTTCCTACGATGTCACCGGCCTCTGTAGGAGCGGCCGCATCGGCGGACCGCCACGGCCGCGATCAGATGTGCCGATAGAGCCCTACCGCCGCTTGTCCTTGCGCTTCTTCTCGGCCTTCTTGTGGTGGCTCATCAAGCGGCGCTTTTTGTTGACCTGGCGCTCGGTGAGGGTGTTCTTCTTGCCCTCGAAGGGGTTCTCGCCACCGCGGTATTCGATGCGGATCGGCGTCCCCACCAGCTTGAGCACCCGGCGATAGGTCTTTTCCAGGTAGCGGGTATAGGACTTGGGCACCGCTTCCGTCTGGTTGCCGTGAATGACGATCAGCGGCGGGTTGGCGCCGCCCAGGTGGGCATAGCGCAGCTTGATGCGGCGCCCACTGACCATCGGCGGCTGGTGCTCCTGCACCGCGTCCTCGAGGATCTGGGTCAGGCGGCTGGTGGGCCAGCGGGTGGTAGCCGAGGCGAAGGACTGCTGCACCGACTTGTACAGATGGCCCACGCCGGTGCCATGCAGCGCCGAGATGAAGTGGATGTCGGCGAAGTCGACGAACAGCAGCCGGCGTTCCAGCTCGGTCTTGACGTAGTCGCGCTCACCGGACTCCATGCCGTCCCACTTGTTGAGGGCGATCACCAGGGCTCGACCGGTCTCCAGTACGAAGCCGAGCAGGTTGAGGTCGTGTTCGACGACCCCTTCGCGGGCGTCCATGACGAAGATCACCACGTTGGCGTCCTGGATCGCCTGCAGCGTCTTGACCACCGAGAACTTCTCGACCGCCTCGAAGACCTTGCCGCGGCGACGCACGCCGGCGGTGTCGATCAGGGTGTAGCGTTCTTCGTTGCGCTCGAAGGGGATGTAGATGCTGTCGCGCGTGGTGCCGGCCTGGTCATAGACGATCACCCGCTCTTCGCCGAGCATGCGATTGACCAGGGTCGACTTGCCGACGTTGGGCCGACCGATCACGGCGATCTTGATGCCAGTGGTCTCGTCGATGCCCTGCACCCGGCGGAAGACGTCACCGCCCTCTTCCGCGGCCGCCCGCACCTGCTCTTCGGAAAGCTCCTCGACCTCGACCTCATCCTTGGGGAAGACGCCCAGGGCGGCTTCCAGCAGGTTGTTCACGCCGCGGCCGTGGGCCGCCGCGATGGGAAAGGCGTCGCCAATGGCCAGCGGGCTGAATTCCGCGCGGGCGATCTCGGGATCGACGGTGTCGACCTTGTTGGCCACCAGGAAGGTGCGCTTGTTTCGCTTGCGCAGGTGCTCGGCGATCATCTGGTCGGCGACGGTCATGCCGTCACGGGAGTCCACCAGGAACAGCACCGCATCGGATTCTTCGATGGCCTGCAGCGACTGCTCGGCCATCTTCAGGTCGATGCCTTCCTCGTCACCGGAGATGCCGCCGGTGTCGACCACGATGTAGGTGCGTCCCTGCCACTTGGCTTCGCCGTACTTGCGATCGCGGGTCAGGCCGGCGAAGTCGGCGACGATGGCGTCCCGGGTCTTGGTCAGGCGGTTGAAAAGCGTGGATTTGCCGACGTTCGGCCGCCCCACCAGGGCAATTACGGGAACCATGCGGCTCTCCCAGAGCAGAAAACACGATGGCCGCTACCGAACTTCACGGTAGCGGCCATCGGTTGAGGATAATAGTTTCTAGCGCAGACGATAGGCGACGAGTTTACCGCCATTGCCGTAAACGTAGAGCATGTCGCCGACGACCAGCGGTCGTACCCGGACGCCGTCGCCGTCGACCTTGGTCCGACCGACGAAGCGACCATCGACCTGGCTCAGCAGATGGATGTAGCCGGCATAGTCGCCCACCACCACGTTGCTCGACCAGACCACCGGACCGGTGAGCTGGCGACGGGCCAGATCGGCGTTGGTCCAGAGTGCGGAGGTCGAGGATTCCTCGACGGCTTCCACGGTGCCATTGTCCAGGCTCAGGTAGACGTTGCCGAAGCCCTCGGCCACGCCGTCGTAGCTGGAGGCATCCCGCTGCCAGAGCACCTGGCCATTGGCCGGATTGAGCGCGGCGACCCGGCCGTTGTAGCTGACCACGTAGAGGGTATCGCCGGACAGTGACAGGCCACCATCGACGTCCACCACCCGCTCCAGTTCGGAACGGCCCTTGGGCACCGCGATCTGCTGCTCCCACAGCGGCAGGCCACGCTGCACGTCCAGGGCGACGACCTTGCCACTGGCGAAGCCGGCCATGACCAACTGGTTGGTCACCAGGGGCGCGCCGGTGCCGCGCAGGCTGAGCACCGGCTGGGTGTCTTCGTACAGCCAGCGACGGGTACCGCTGCCCAGCTCGAAGGCATGCAGCTTGTCATCCTGGGACTGCACCACCACCACGTCGTTGTTGACCACCGGCGGCGCCAGCACTTCGCTGGACGCCTGGGCACGCCACTTCTCGTCGCCATTGGCGGCGTCGAGGGCGATTACCTGGCCGCGCAGGGTACCGACCACCACCAGACCGGAACCGACGCCGACCCCGCCGGATACCGGCAGGTCGAGATCCTTCTTCCACAGCACCGCGCCGGTCTCGCGATTCATCGCCATGACCCGGCCATCGGCATCGGCGGCGAAGATGGTCTGGCCGTCCACCGCCGGCACCAGGCGGTTGAACTCCTTGCCCTGGCCATCGCCCACCGAGCGGCTCCAGACTTCGTCCAGGCGGACTTCCGCCTTGATGTCCTTCAGCTCAGCCGGCGGCAATTCCTTCTTGCCGGTGCTGCTGCACCCGACGACCGCAAGGGCGAGACCCAGTACCGCGATAGGCTTCCAGCGCAACATCAGGCGTCTCCTTTGGCGAGATCATCGAGTTTCATCTGCAACACGCCTTCGGCTGCATCGTTGGGCAGCGCGGCGCGGGCTTTTTCGTAGGCCGCTCGGGCTTCGGCGGGCTTCTTCAGGGCGACCAGCAGATCACCACGCAATTCTTCGCGATTGGCGACGTAGGCCTTGGGGGCGTCGCCGGCCAGCAGCTTCAGACCCTCCTCGGCCTTGCCCTGGGCCGCCATTACCCGGGCCAGGCGCTGGCGTGCCAATTCGCCGAGTTCGGCGTCGTGGGGCTTGTCCACCACCGCCTTGAGTTCGGTCGCCGCATCGTCCAGGCGATTGCTTTCCACCGCCACCTTGGCGACGAAGAGACTGCCGTACTGGGCGTAGGCGGTGCCGGAATAATCCTGCTTCAGCTTGCCGTAGGTGTCGGTCACCTGGGCGGTATCGACCTTGCCACCAGGCGCCAGCGCCGCTTCAACCAGTTGCTGATAGAGCACCGAGGCGCCTTGCGCCTGATTATTCTGATAGCGCTGCCAGCCCTGCCAGCCGAGTACCGCCACCAGGGCGATGACCCCACCCGCCACCAGTGGCTTGCCGTTACGCTGCCACCAGGCCTTGGCGACCACCAGATTGTCGTCGTCGATGGAACTCAAATCCGTTCTCCTCAATTCCCGCGACCAGCACCGGCCGGGGGCAAAATCTCGTCCAGACGAGCGGCCAGGGCCGCGAACTCGATTGTTTCCTGGGGCGCATCCCCGCGCAGCGGCTTGAGCGCCACACGCTGTGCGGCCAGTTCGTCGTCACCCAGGATCATGGCCCAGAGCGCGCCGCTCTTGTCGGCCTTCTTGAACTGGCTCTTGAAGCTGCCGGCGCCGGCGTTGACCAGCAGACGCAGGTCGGGACGGGCGTCGCGCAGCTGCTCGGCCAGCTTGAGGCCGGCCAGCTCGGCCGCCTCGCCGAAGGCGCAGAAATAGAGATCGGCGGGGCGCTGCAGGTCGCCCGGCAGGCACTCCAGGGTTTCCAACAGCAGCACCAGGCGCTCGACACCCATGGCGAAACCGACACCGGGAGTAGGCTTGCCACCGAACTGGGTGATCAGGCCGTCATAGCGGCCACCGGCGCAGACGGTGCCTTGGGCACCGAGCTTGTCGGTGACCCACTCGAACACGGTGCGACCATAGTAATCCAGGCCACGCACCAGCTTGGGATTGATCTGGTAGCGAATCCCGGCGGCGTCCAGCCGAGCCTTGAGCCCGTCGAAGTGGGCGCGTGACTCGTCGTCCAGATAGTCGGCCAGGGTCGGCGCTTCCCGCAGCAACGCCTGGGTCTGGGCGTTCTTGCTGTCGAGAATGCGCAGCGGATTGGTGGTCAGGCGGCGCTGGCTGTCTTCGTCGAGCTGTTCGAAGCGTTCCTGCAGATAGGCCACCAGGGCGTCGCGATAGCGCGCGCGATCGCCGCTGGAACCCAGGCTGTTGAGCTGCAGGGTGACGGCGTCGGTCAGACCTAGGCGCTGCCAAAGGCGTGCGGTGAGCACGATCAGCTCGGCGTCGATATCCGGACCGGGCAGGTTGAACACCTCCACGCCGATCTGGTGGAACTGGCGGTAACGGCCCTTCTGCGGCTTCTCGTAGCGGAACATCGGGCCGGCGTACCAGAGCTTCTGCACCTGGCCACCCCCGGTCATGCCGTGTTCGAGCACCGCCCGCACGCAACCCGCGGTGCCTTCCGGACGCAGGGTCAGGGACTCCTCGTTGCGGTCGAGGAAGGTGTACATCTCCTTGTCCACCACGTCGGTGCCCTCGCCGATACCGCGGGCGAAGAGTTCGGTGAATTCCATGATGGGCAGACGGATCTCGTGGTAGCCATAGCCGTCGAGCAGCGTCGCGAAGGTACGTTCCAGATAGCGCCAGGCCGGAGTCTGTTCCGGCAGGATGTCGTTCATGCCACGGATGGCTTGCAGGGACTTGCTCACGAAAGGGCCTTATTCCTTGATCTTTCAGCTGCGCGCGATGAGCGCGGCATCCGCTTCGGCCTTTTCGGCCGCCTTGCGGCGGATGAGCCCTTCCAGCTCGTCCACCAGATTGTCGTTGTTCAGCTTGGAGGCCGGCTTGCCGTCGATGTACACCAGGTTGTTCGGCGTCCCCCCGGTCAGGCCGACATGGGCTTCCTTGGCTTCGCCCGGCCCGTTAACCACGCAACCGATCACCGCGACGTCCAGCGGTACCAGCAGGTCCTCCAGACGCCCTTCCAGTTCGTTCATGGTCTTGACCACGTCGAAATTCTGCCGCGAGCAGCTCGGACAGGCGATGAAGTTGATGCCACGCGACCTCAGGCGCAGGGACTTGAGGATATCGAAACCGACCTTGATCTCCTCGACCGGATCGGCCGCCAGGGAGATGCGGATGGTATCGCCAATGCCTTCGGCCAACAGCATGCCCAGGCCCACGGCGGACTTCACCGTCCCCGAACGCAGGCCACCGGCTTCGGTGATGCCCAGGTGCAGCGGCTGTTCGATGCGAGTGGCCAGCTGGCGATAGGCGGCGACGGCCATGAAGACGTCACTGGCCTTCACGCTCACCTTGAAGTCCGGATAGTCCAGCTTCTCCAGGTGATCGACGTGGCGCATGGCCGATTCCACCAGGGCTTCCGGGGTCGGCTCGCCGTACTTCTTCTGCAGGTCCTTTTCCAGCGAACCGGCGTTGACGCCGATGCGGATCGGAATGCCGCGCTCGCGGGCCGCGTCGACCACGGCCTTCACCCGGTCTTCGCGACCGATGTTGCCGGGGTTGATGCGCAGGCAGTCGACGCCCAGCTCGGCCACGCGTAGGGCGATCTTGTAGTCGAAGTGGATGTCGGCCACCAGCGGCAGGCTGACGCGCTGCTTGATGCGCCCGAAGGCTTCGGCGGCGTCCATGTCGGGCACGGAGACGCGCACGATGTCGGCACCGGCGTCCTGCAGGCGCTGGATCTGGGCCACGGTGGCATCGACGTCGCAGGTTTCGGTGTTGGTCATGCTCTGCACGGCGATGGGGGCATCGCCGCCGACCGGCACCGAGCCGACCCAGATCTTGCGGGACAACCGACGTTTGATGGGCGATTCGCTATGCATGCTGGTTTCCCATGGGGTCGCCGGACGTCATTGTCCGGCCTGACCGAGTTTGATGCGGGCGGTCTCGCCCTTGGTGTAAGGCGCGAGGTCGACGACCTGGCCGTTGTAGGTGACCTGGGCACCGCGGGCGAAACCGAGGCGGAGGTTCACCGGTGCCTTGATCGAGGCGTAGTCGAGACTCTCGCCGCCCTTCTTCACACCACTGAAGAGGATCTTGCCGTTGCCATCGCTCACCTGCAGCCAGCAATTGGCGGAGAAGCGAATGCTCAGGCTGTCGGCACCGGTCACGGGAACGGCGGCGCCGGGCGCCGGCGTACCGGCCGGCGCGGGCGGCGTCGCTGCGGGGGCAGCGGTACCTTGCGCAGGCGTAACGGGTGCCGGGATGCTGGGCGTCGGGGTGGGGGTCGGTGCCGGCATGGCCGCCACGGTGCTGGCATCGGGTACCGGGGTACCTACGGGTGCCGGCACGCTCGCGGCCGGCGCCTGGGCTTGCGCCTGGGGCTGCTGCTCTTCCGGTTCGTCGATGGGATGGATCTCGGTCTTGCCGTCGGCTCCCTCCACCTCCACGTGTTCCAGGCTGACCGCGCCGCTGCTGGAAGCCTGGCGACTGCGTTCCTGCCACCAGAACAGGCCCATGGCGATGATCAGCACCACCAGGATGAAACTGACGAATCTCAGGACGTTGCGCGACAGCCGCACCGGCTCGTCGAGTCGCCCCAGGCTATGCACGGTACTGCCCTTGGCATCGGTGCCGGTGTAGCCGTCGAAGGCGCTCACCAGCTGAACCTGATCGAGACCGAGCAGCTTGCCATAGGCCTTGATGTAGCCCCGGGTGAAGGTATGCCCCGGCATCTGCTGGTAGTTGCCGGCTTCGAGTTGCTCGATGATGCGTCCGCTGAGATTGAGGCTCTGGGCGACCTGAGCCTGGCTCCAGCCAAGCTCCTCGCGTCTTTGCCGCAGGATTTCACCGGGGTGGCCCCGTCCGGCGTGTACCGCTTCGGATTGCACTGCGGTCATTTCTGCTCCGACTGAAGTTGACGATATTCAGGTGAGTTCGGGTACAGGCGCTTCAGCTGCAGGGCATAACTCGCGGCGGTGTTGCGGTCGTTGAACACGTCAGCGAGGCGGATACCGAGCAACAGGCTACGGGCATCCTGGGGACTGAGCTGGCTGAAGGCCTGGTAATAGCTGCGCGACGGCACGTAGTCGCGTGTCTGGTAGGCCAGTTGAGCCAATTCGAACAGGGCCCTGGGCTGATTGCGATCCAGCCGCAGGGATTTTTCCAGATTTTCCTTGCCCAAGTCGACCTGATTGAGCCGCAGGGCGGTCAGGCCGAGATTCTCGAACACCCGGGCGCGCTCGGGATAGAGGCTGTCCTCGGCGGCCTGCTGGAAGCGCTCGTAGGCTTCCTTGTAGCGCCCCTGCTCGAAGAGGAAGCTGCCGTAGTTATTGAGGATGCGGGCATCGCGGGGAAGCTCGCGCAAGGCCAGGCGATACTCCTGGTCCGCCAGCTGGACCTCCGCCTGCGCCTGGAACACCAGTGCCAGCGCGGCATGAGCTTCGCCGCTGGAAGAGTCCAGCTCCAGCGCCTTCTTCAGCGGTACCTTGGCCTGCTCGGTATTGCCTTCCTGGACATAGCCGAGGCCGAGCTGGATGTAGGCATCGCGCGCCTGCATCCGCCCCTGGCGGGTATCCATGGGATTGCGGTCACCCTCGGTCACGCAGCCGGCGAGGCCGCCGACCAGCAGGGCGAGCGCGACGGCCGCAAAGCGCGTGATCGCCATGGTCGCGCCCTCAGCCCTGGAGCGGCGTTACGGTTTCGGCACCGTCGAGCTGGCGAACGGCGATGTAGCGCTGGCTGCGCCGGGTGCGGTCCATGACCTGGCCGACCAGTTGGCCGCAGGCCGCGTCGATATCATCGCCACGAGTAGTGCGCACCGTGACGTTGAAGCCGGCCTGCTGCAGCAGTTCCTGGAAACGGCGGGTGGCGTTCTTGCTCGGCCGCTCGTAGCCGGAGTGCGGGAAGGGGTTGAACGGGATCAGGTTGATCTTGCAGGGCACGTTGCGCAGCAGCTCGATCATCTGGTGGGCATGCTCGGGCAGGTCGTTGACGTCCTTGAGCAGGGTGTACTCGATGGTCAGGACGCGCTTCTCGCCCAACTGGCCGATGTACCTCTGACAGGCGTCGAGCAGCATGGCCAGCGGATACTTGCGGTTGATCGGCACCAACTCGTTGCGCAGCTCGTCGTTGGGCGCGTGCAGCGACAGCGCCAGGGAGACGTCGATGTGCTTGGCCAGCTCTTCGATCATCGGCACCACGCCCGAGGTGGACAGGGTGACCTTGCGCTTGGAGATGCCGTAGCCCAGGTCGTCCATCATGATGCGCATGGCGGCGACGACGTTGTCGAAGTTCAGCAGCGGCTCGCCCATGCCCATCATCACCACGTTGGTGATGGCGCGGTCGATCTTGGCCGGCACGGTACCGAAGGACTTGTTGGCGATCCACACCTGGCCGATCACCTCGGCGGCGGTGAGGTTGCTGTTGAAACCTTGCTTGCCGGTGGAGCAGAAGCTGCAGTCCAGGGCGCAACCGGCCTGGGACGATACGCACAGGGTGCCGCGGCCGTTCTGCGGGATGTAGACGGTCTCGACGCAGCTGCCGGAGGCGACGCGGATCACCCATTTGCGGGTGCCGTCGCGGGAAATGTCTTCGCTGACGATCTCGGGGCCGCGGATTTCGGCGCTGGCCTTGAGCTTTTCCTTGAGCGCCTTGCCCAGGTTGCTCATGGCATCGAAGTCGTCGACGCCGAAGTGATGGATCCACTTCATGACCTGGCCGGCGCGGAAGCGCTTCTCCCCGATGGACTCGAAGAACGACTCGAGTTGCGGCTGGGTCAGGCCCAGCAGATTGACCTTATCGGTGGCTGTGGTCATGGGATCACCTCGACGAAATCTGTTTGGAACCCGCGCGGGGCGCGGGCGGTGCCGGGAAGGCGGACTGGCCGCCTCCCTGGCCGGCGCTCATCCTCAGCGGATGCGCTCGCAGACTTCGGTAGCTGCGAAGAAGTAGGAGATCTCGCGGACGGCGGACGCCTCGGAGTCCGAGCCATGGACGGCGTTCTCGTCGATGGACACGGCGAAGTCGGCGCGGATGGTGCCGGCGTCGGCTTTCTTGGGATCGGTGGCGCCCATCAGCTCACGGTTCTTGGCGATGGCGTTGTCGCCTTCCAGCACCTGGACGACGACCGGACCGGAGGTCATGAAGGAGACCAGGTCCTTGAAGAAGGGACGCTCTTTGTGTTCGGCGTAGAAGCCACCGGCTTCGCGCTCGGACAGCTGGACCATCTTGGCAGCGACGACGCGCAGGCCAGCTTTCTCGAAGCGGGTGACGATCTCACCGACGACATTCTTGGATACGGCATCGGGCTTGATGATCGACAGGGTACGTTGAACGGACATGTGAACTCCAAAGGTAGGAATAAAGCAAAAACGAAACCCGCGGATTATACGCGGGTCCCGGTGAAAAGCGTAGCGCGGTACGGGCGATGCGTCAGGCGGACTCTTCGATCCAGGCGGCCTGGATGGCCTCCAGCACCTTCTCGCCACCGCGCAGGGGATCGTCGTCGAACTCCGGCAGGGCGACGACCCAGTCGCGCAGCTTGACGAAATTCACGTAGCGCGGATCCACCTCGGGATGGGCGTCGTTGAGTTCGATGGCGATATCCAGCACATCGGTCCATTTCAGTGCCATGACAGCTGCCCTCAGTGACCTTCGGAAACCTGGTTGATGGTGTAGCGCGGAATCTCCACCACCAGGTCTTCGCTGCCAACTACCGCCTGGCAGGACAGGCGCGAACGCATTTCCAGACCCCAGGCCTTGTCCAGCATGTCGTCCTCGAGTTCATCGGAAGGCTCGAGGGACTCGAAGCCTTCCTGGATGACCACGTGGCAGGTGGTGCAGGCACAGGACATCTCGCAGGCGTGCTCGATGTCGATGCCATTGCGCAGGGCTGCGGCGATGATGGTTTCGCCTTCGCTGGCTTCGAAGACCGCGCCCTCGGGGCAGTGCTCGGCGTGGGGCAGCAGGGTGATCTGCGGCATGATGGAACTACTCCTCGATATCGTTGAGACGGCGACCCGCTAGGGCCGCCTTGACCGAGGCGTTCATCCGCCGGGCGGCGAAGGCATCGGTTACGTGAGAAAGGCGCTTGGTCTGCTCTTCGAGCGCCTGGACGTCGCTGGCGTCCAGCAGCTCGGCCAGCCGGCCGATTTCCAGCTCGATCACCTGACGCTCCTCGGCGTCCAGCAGGCGCTCGCCATCGGCGGTCAGCGCGGCGGTGACCGCCTCGATCAGCCGCCGGGCCTCGACCTGCTGCTCGCGTAGCGCGCGGGCCTGCATGTCGTCACCGGCATGGCGGAAGGAGTCCTGCAGCATGTTGGCGATCTCGCCATCGGTCAGGCCATAGGACGGCTTGACCTGGACGCTGGCTTCCACGCCACTGGACAGCTCGCGGGCGCTGACGCCGAGCAGGCCGTCGGCATCGACCTGGAAGGTGACGCGGATCTTGGCGGCCCCGGCGACCATGGGCGGGAAGCCACGCAGCTCGAAGCGCGCCAGGGAGCGGGCGTCCTTGACCAGTTCGCGCTCGCCCTGCAGCACATGCACCAGCATGGCGGTCTGGCCGTCGCGATAGGTGGTGAAGTCCTGACCCCGCGCCACCGGAATGGTGGTGTTGCGCGGAATGATCTTTTCCATCAGGCCGCCCATGGTCTCGAGACCCAGGGACAAGGGAATCACATCCAGCAGCAGCAATTCTTCGCCGGCGCGGTTGCCGGCCAGGGAATCGGCCTGCAGGGCGGCGCCGATGGCGACCACGCGATCCGGATCGATGTCGGTGAGCGGGGTGCAGTCGAACAGCTCGCCCACGGCTTCGCGGACATAGGGCACGCGGGTGGAACCGCCGACCATGACCACGGCGCGGATATCCGCCGGCTCCACTTCCGCATCGCGCAGGGCACGGCGACAGGCCTTGAGGCTACGCGCGACCAGCGGCGCGATGAGTTCCTGGAAGGTGCTGCGCTCCAGCACGCCCGACCAGTCGCCGTGACCGACCTCGACGCGCTCGGCGGCCGACAGGGCTTCCTTGGCGGCGCAGGCGCTCTGCAGCAGGCGCCGCTGGGTGCCCGGATCGAGATCGCTGGACAGCCCGGCCTGCTGAACGATCCAGCCGGCGATGGCGTGATCGAAGTCGTCACCGCCCAGGGCGCTGTCGCCACCGGTGGCCATGACTTCGAAGACGCCGCGGGTCAGGCGCAGGATGGAGATGTCGAAGGTGCCGCCACCCAGGTCATAGATGGCGACCACGCCCTCCTCGCCGCGGTCCAGGCCGTAGGCCACGGCTGCCGCGGTGGGTTCGTTGAGCAGGCGCAGGACGTTCAGGCCGGCGAAGCGGGCCGCGTCCTTGGTCGCCTGGCGCTGGGCATCGTCGAAGTAGGCCGGCACGGTGATGACGGCGCCGACCAGCTCGCCGCCCAGAGTGGCTTCGGCCCGTTCGCGCAGCACCCGCAGGATGTCGGCGGAGACTTCCACCGGGCTCTTGCGACCGGCAGCGGTCTCGATGAAGGGCATTTCCGATTCACCGGCGACGAAGCGATAGGGCAACTGCTCGCCCAATTGCTTGACGTCGGCGATGCCGCGCCCCATGAGGCGCTTGACGGAGAGAATGGTGTTGAACGGGTCCTGGGCGGCAGCGGCCTTGGCGCCAGCCCCCACTTCCACGCCAGCGGCGGCATAGCGCACGGCGGACGGCAGGATCACCTCGCCCTGCAGATCGGGCAGGGTCTCGGCTACGCCGCTACGGACGGCGGCCACGAGGGAATTGGTGGTGCCCAGATCGATGCCTACCGCCAGCTTGCGCTGGTGCGGCTTGGGCGCCATTCCGGGTTCGGCTATCTGCAGTAGAGCCATTGGCTAGTCGGCTTATGGTTGTCGGTGCCTGAGCGACACCTGTGATTAATCGTCCAGACGCTCTTCGAGCTGGCGGATCTCACTGGCCAGCTTGTCGAGAAACTGCATGCGACGGACCAGGCGCTCGGCGTGCTCACGCTGGGCGGCATCCTGCCAGATCGCGGCGAAAGCCTGCTCGATGTCGCGCTGCGCATCCTTGAGCCGCTGGCGGAAGGCGGGTATGCCCGCACTGTCGCCGGCGTCCTGCAGGTCTTCCAGCTCCTCGCGCCATTGCAATTGCTGCATGAGGAAGTCGGTGTCCTGGATGGTCGCTTCGAGCGGCATCTCGTGCCCTTCGAGCTCCAACAGATAGCGCGCGCGGCGCGACGGGGCGCGCAGCACGTGATAGGCCTCGTTGAGCTCGGCCGACCGCTCCAGCGCCTGGCGCCGCTCGCGCTCCGGCGCATCGGCGAACCGATCCGGATGGACCGTACGGGCCAGGTCGCGATAGCGCGAGGCCAGACCCGCCTGGTCGATCTCGAAGGCGGGCTTGATCTCGAACAGGGCGAAGTGACAGGGCTTACCCATGGCGGGCCTCAGATGTTGAAGCTTTCGCCGCAGCCGCACTCGCCACGCACGTTGGGATTGTTGAACTTGAAGCCCTCGTTGAGGCCTTCACGCACGAAATCCAGCTCGGTGCCGTCCAGGTAGACCAGGCTCTTGGGGTCGATGATGACCTTGACGCCATGGCTCTCGAACACCTGATCCTCGGCCGCGAATTCATCGACGAACTCGAGTACGTAGGCCAGTCCCGAGCAACCCGTGGTACGGACGCCCAGGCGAATGCCCTCCCCCTTGCCGCGCCCATCGAGGGAACGCTGCACGTGACGGGCGGCGGACTCGGTCATGCTGATCGCCATGGTTCCTCCTCAGAGCAGGCCTTTCTTCTGCTTGTAGTCGCTGACGGCCGCCTTGATGGCGTCCTCGGCGAGCACCGAGCAGTGGATCTTCACCGGCGGCAGCGCCAGTTCTTCGGCGATCATGCTGTTCTTGATCGACGCCGCTTCCTCGATGCTCTTGCCCTTCATCCACTCGGTGGCCAGGGAGCTGGAAGCGATGGCGGAGCCGCAGCCGTAGGTCTTGAACTTGGCGTCTTCGATGATGCCCTGCTCGTTGACCTTGATCTGCAGACGCATCACGTCGCCGCACGCGGGAGCGCCCACCATGCCGGTACCGACATCGGGATCGGCCGCGTCGAACTTGCCGACGTTGCGCGGATTTTCGTAGTGGTCGATGACCTTTTCACTGTATGCCATGGTTCAATCCTCGCTTATCAGGGTGGGTCAGTGGGCTTGCCACTCGACCTGACTCAGGTCTACGCCTTCTTTGAACATGTCCCACAGCGGAGACAATTCGCGCAACTTGTTGACGGCTTCGGTGACCTTGCTCGCGGCATAGTCAACGTCTTCCTCGGTGGTGAAACGACCGAAGGTGAAGCGAATGGAGCTGTGCGCCAGTTCGTCGTTGCGGCCCAGGGCGCGCAGGACGTAGGACGGCTCCAGGGACGCCGAGGTACAGGCCGAGCCGGACGATACCGCCAGGTCCTTGAGCGCCATGATCAGCGACTCGCCCTCGACGTAGTTGAAGCTCAGATTCAGGTTGTGCGGGACGCGGTGCACCAGGCTACCGTTCAGGTAGACCTCTTCCAGTCCCTCGAACTGCCGGTAGAAGCGGTCGCTCAGGGCCTTGATGCGGACGTTTTCCTGAGCCATCTCTTCCTTGGCGATGCGGAAGGCTTCGCCCATGCCGACGATCTGGTGGGTCGCCAGGGTACCCGAACGCATGCCACGCTCATGACCGCCACCATGGGTCTGGGCCTCGATACGCACGCGCGGCTTGCGGCGAACGTAGAGGGCACCGATGCCCTTGGGGCCGTAGGTCTTGTGCGCCGAGAAGGACATCATGTCGACCTTGAGCTTTTCCAGGTCGATCTCGACCTTGCCGGTGGACTGGGCGGCGTCGACGTGGAAGAGCACGCCACGGGAGCGGGTCAGCTCGCCGATGGCGGCGATGTCGTTGACGGTACCGATCTCGTTGTTGACGTGCATGATGGACACCAGGGTGGTGTCGTCACGCAGGGCCGCCTCGACCATCTCGGGGGTGATCAGGCCGTCTTCGCCCGGCTCGAGGTAGGTAACCTCGAAGCCTTCGCGCTCGAGCTGACGAGTGGTGTCCAACACCGCCTTGTGCTCGATCTTGGAGGTGATCAGGTGCTTGCCCTTGTTCTGATAGAAGTGCGCGGCGCCCTTGATGGCCAGGTTGTCGGACTCGGTGGCACCGGAGGTCCAGACGATCTCGCGCGGATCGGCGTTGACCAGTTCGGCCACCTGACGACGGGCGTTTTCCACGGCTTCCTCGGCCTTCCAGCCGAACAGGTGGGAGCGCGATGCGGGGTTGCCAAAGTTGCCGTCCACCAGCAGGCACTCGCTCATCTTCTGAGCGACGCGCGGATCGACGGGCGTGGTGGCGGAATAGTCTAGGTAGATCGGCAATTTCATCGGTTACTCCTAATCAGACGGGCGTCTCTGCTCAGTCGATGGTGGACGCTTCGATTTTTTCGACCGCCAAGGGCGATTGCTTGCTGGCACAGGCCTTGGTGTCCTGACGCTTGGCAACCTGCTGGATCTCGTTGCGGGCGACCAGGTCGGCCAGGGTGATGCCACTGAGGAAGGTGTGGATCTGATCGCTCAGGTCGCACCAGAGGTGGTGGGTCAGGCAGGTATCGCCCTGATGGCAGCCACCGCTACCCTGGCAACGGGTGGCATCCACGGATTCGTTGACGGCATCGATCACCTGGGCGACATGGATACCGCTCATGTCACGCGCCAGCTGGTAGCCGCCACCTGGTCCACGCACGCTGTTGACCAGGGAACCGCGGCGCAGCCGGGCGAACAGCTGTTCCAGATAGGACAGCGAGATACCCTGCCGCTCGGAAATGTCGGCCAACGACACCGGTCCCCGTTGGGCATGCAGCGCCAGGTCGAGCATGGCGGTGACGGCGTAGCGGCCTTTGGTGGTCAGTCTCATGACGAACTCGAGCGGGTTGCATCGGATGCCGCAATTATCGGATTCCCGACAAAAAAGGTCAACTTTAAAACCGAGCAAATCACTCAGGCATTATCTATCGGCGGGATAGTCCGCGGATGGGACTCGCCACGGGCGGCCTTCTGGGTTTCGGTCAGGACGCCGCGCAGGATGTTCATCTCCAGCTTGCTGATGCCAGCGCGACCGTAGAGGCGGCGCAGGCGACTCATCAGATGGCGCGGCTTGGCTGGATCGAGGAAGCCGATCTCCACCAGGGTCTGCTCCAGGTGCTCGTAGTAGAGCTCCAGCTCCTCCACCGTCACCGGCTGGGTGTTGAGCATGGCGGTGGCCTCGACCTTGTTCATCTTGGTCGGCTGGTTCTGCGCCGCGAGCCAGGCCATGCGCACCTCGTACACCAGTACCTGCACCGCCGCGGCGAGGTTGAGCGAGCCGAAGGCCGGGTCCGAAGGGATGTGCACGTGGTAGTGGCAACGTTGCAACTCTTCATTGGTGAGGCCGGCGTATTCACGACCGAATACCAGGGCGACCTCGCCGCCCTGCTCCACCTGGGCCAGGGAAGTGGTTGCGCATTCGCGCGGATCGAGCAGCGGCCAGGGGATGCGGCGGTCACGGGCACTGGTGCCCAGCACCAGGCTGCAGCCGGTCAGGGCCGCTTCCAGGGTGTCGACCACGATGGCGGCGTCGAGCACGTCATTGGCCCCGGAGGCGCGGGCGTTGGCCTCGCCGCTGGGAAAGTCCTCGGGCTCGACCAGATAGAGGCGCGACAGCCCCATGTTCTTCATGGCCCGGGCGGCGCCACCGATGTTACCGGGGTGGCTGGTGTTGACCAGGACGACGCGGATGTTGTTCAGCACGTGGCTATCCTCGAACGGGCGCGGGAAATCGGCGCCGTATACTACGCCCACCCGCGCGCTCTTGCCACGAATACCCCTTCCCGTGCCGCGAAGTCTGCTATCATTGCCGGCTTTCCTTATACAACCCAGGTGATCTATCCATGCAGCCCATGCTGAACATCGCACTGCGCGCGGCCCGCAGCGCCGGTGAACTGATTTTCCGTTCGATTGAGCGCCTGGACGTGATCGCCGTCGACGAAAAAGGCGCCAACGACTTCGTCTCCGAAGTCGACCGTGCCGCCGAGCAGACCATCCTCGCCACCCTGCGCAAGGCGTACCCCACCCATGGTTTCTATGGTGAGGAATCCGGCTACCTGGCGGGCGAAGGCGAAGGCGCCGACTACGTCTGGATCGTCGACCCGCTGGACGGCACCACCAACTTCATCCGTGGCGTGCCGCACTTCTCGGTGAGCATCGCCTGCAAGTACAAGGGCCGCCTGGAACACGCCGTGGTGCTGGATCCGGTGCGTCAGGAAGAATTCACCGCCAGCCGTGGCCGGGGTGCCGCCCTGAACGGTCGCCGCATCCGCGTCACCAACCGTCGCAGCCTGGACGGCGCCCTGCTGGGTACCGGCTTCCCCTTCCGGGCCAATGACGTCGATCACCTGGACAACTACCTGGGCATGTTCCGCAGCCTGATCGGCCAGACCGCCGGCATCCGCCGCGCCGGTTCCGCCGCCCTGGACCTGGCCTATGTCGCGGCCGGTCGTTTCGACGCCTTCTGGGAAATGGGTCTGTCGGAGTGGGACATGGCCGCAGGCGCCCTGCTGGTACAGGAAGCCGGTGGCCTGGTGGGCGACTTCAACGGTGGCCACGACTTCCTCGAGAAGGGCCACATCGTCGCCGGCAACCCCAAGTGCTTCCGCGGCCTGCTGACGCAGATCCAGCCGCACCTGCCGGCCTCGCTCAAGCGCTGAGCCAGCCGCGACAACGAAAAGCCCCTGCCGGCGCTGCCGACAGGGGCTTTTTTCATGCCCGCCACGGACGCGCCGTGGCCGGCGTCGGCCTGGTCTACTTGACCACTTTCAGACTCGGACGTGCCGGGGCCGGCTTGGGCGCCTCGGGTTTGGCCCCGGTGTCAGGCCCCTGGTCGTCCGGCGGGCTGGGCTCGCTGTCGAAGACCATGCCCTGGCCGTTCTCCCGGGCGTAGATGGCCAGGATGGCGCCGATCGGGACATAGAGATTGTAGGCCACGCCGCCGAAGCGGCCGTTGAAGCTCACGGCTTCGTTGTCCATGTGCAGGTCGCGCACGGCACTGGGCGAGGCATTCAGCACGATCTGGCCGTCGTTGGCATAGCCCGGTGGCACGCGCACCTCGGCGTAGTCGGCATTGACCAGCAGATGGGGCGTGCAGTCGTTGTCCACGATCCACTCGTAGAGCGCGCGGACCAGGTA
The DNA here is from genome assembly GCA_036946245.1 of Pseudomonas oryzihabitans. Classification (GTDB taxonomy): domain Bacteria; phylum Pseudomonadota; class Gammaproteobacteria; order Pseudomonadales; family Pseudomonadaceae; genus Chryseomonas; species Chryseomonas oryzihabitans_G. Next base: position 2,071,544 of record JAQIJM010000001.1, on the reverse strand, counting down.
AGGGCGACTGGAATTCATGGGGTTCTCCTCTAGCGCATCTCACGCTCGGTGACCGAAAGGCTGGATCGGAAACTGTCGCGGGCGAACATACGATCCATGTAGTCCTGCAACGGCTTGGCGGCCCGGGGCAGTTCGATGCCCAGGCGCGGCAATCGCCACAGGATGGGGAGCAGACAACAGTCCACCACGGACAGGTCGTCACTCAGGAAGAAGGGTTTTTCCGCGAAGATCGGCGCCACACCGGTGAGACTTTCGCGCAGTTCCTTGCGTTTGACCGCCAGGTCGGCACCCGGCGGCGCCTGCAGGATGGCATCCACTAGGGTGCACCAGTCGCGGCCGATACGGTGCATCAGCAGCCGTGACTGGCCGCGCGTCACCGGGTAGGCCGGGAGCAGCGGCGGATGCGGATAGCGTTCCTCGAGATACTCCATGAGCACCTCGTTACCATAGAGCACCAGGTCGCGATCCATCAGGGTCGGCACGGTGCCGTAGGGATTGTGCTCGGCCAGTTGCCGCGGGCATTCGCCCCGGCGCACCGCGATGAAATCACACTCGACGTTCTTCTCCGCCAGAATCAGGCGAATCCGGTGGCTGTAGTGATCCTCGGGATCATGGAAACAGGTCAGGCGGGTAATGGCGCCCATGGGTCCCTCCCTCGTCGGGGGCGAAGCTGTAAAGGGAGATTATCTCGCACCTTGCAGCCCCACACCTAGCCTCATCGCTCACTGTCGGGCAAACGCCGCCAGAATTCGCGCTGGAGCCAGAAGGCCAGACCGGCGAACAGCAGCAGATAGCCCAGCACCCAGGGCGCGAGACGCCAGGCCAGGCGACGTTCCGGCGCGGCCGAATAGGCCAGATAGGCGACCAGATCGTCGACCGTACGGGCGAATTGCGCGGGCGTCTGGGCACCGCTGCCCGGCTCCAGACGCAGCACGCAGCGCCCTTCGCTGCAGTCGCGTACCTGACGACCACGCAGGGCGGCCAGGACGTCGGGCATGCGTGTGCCGGGCGCAGTGAGATTATCGACCCCGAGCGGGCGACCCGGTGCTGCATAGAATTCCTGCAGGAAGGCGCGCAGCCAGGGCTCGCCCCGCACGGCGGCGATGAGGGTCAGATCGGGCGGGACGCTGCCGAAGGCGCGGCGGGCGTCCTCGGGCTTGAGCAAACCGAGCATGGGCGCCCCAGCGGTGCGTCCGGGCGCCCAGCTGGCGAGGTCGAGATGAAGATCGGCGGCGACCCGGTCGAAGCGCTGGTACTCCTGGCCATGACAGGCCAGACAGTAGCGGCCAAAGGTGACGGCGCCCGCGCGTGGATCGCCCGGCTCGGCGGCGACGGCCAATCCAGCGCAGAGCAGCAGGCCCAGTAGCAGGCGTTTCATGACGCCCGCTCCAGCGGCGGTCGAGTACGCCCCAGACGGCTGTACCAGGGCATGCCCAGCAGACTGACGAAGTAGACGGCCGCGGCCAGGCGCGCCAGCAACAGGCGCTCGTCGGTGAGCGCCACCACCCCCAGCACGCCCAGCGCGGCGAAGGCCAGGCAACCGGCGTACAGCCCCAGCCGCGCCGGCCAGGCCTTGTGCCGGACCGAGCGCACCGCGCTGCGATCCAGCCAGGGCAGCACGAACAGCAGGGCGATGGCCAGGGCCGCCAGACCGAGACCACCCGCCTTGCTCGGCACCGCGCGCAGCAGCGCATAGAAGGGCGCTAGGTACCAGGGCGGCGCGATATGCGCGGGGGTCACCAGCGGATCGGCCGGCTGCTGGTTGGCCGGCTCCAGCACCAGCCCACCCAGGTCCGGCGCCAGCAGCACCACGGCGAGAAAGACCAGCAGGAAGACCGCCAGGCCGCAGAGGTCCTTGAGGGTCAGATAGGGGTGGAAAGGCACCCCGGCTGCGCCGCTGACATCGCGCTCGTCACCCTCGGGATTGTTCGAGCCGGTCTGGCGCAGGGCGACGATGTGCAGACTGACCAGCGTAGCGATCAGCAGCGGCAGCCCGACCACATGCAGGGCCTGGAAGCGCCGCAGGGTAGCGTCGGACAGCATCACCCCGCCGCGCAGCAGGTCGGCCAGGGTCGGGCCCAGCAGGGGCAGCGCCTCGACCGCGCTGAGGGACACCTGGGCACCCCAGTAGGAGAGCTGGCCCCAGGGCAGCAGATAGCCGAAGAAGGCCTGGGCCAGCAGGAGCAGATAGAGCAGCACGCCGAAGCTCCAGACCAGCTCCCGCGGGGCGCGATAGGAGCCGTACAGCAGGCCGCGCAGCAAGTGCAGATAAAGGCAGACGAACAGCGCCGAGGCGCCTACCGCGTGCAGGTAGCGGATCAGCCAGCCGAAGGGCACCTCGCGCATGAACAGCTGGACCGAGGCGAAGGCGCCCTTCACGGTGGGCTCATAGCCGAACAGCAGCCAGAGCCCGGTCAGTACCTGCAGCGCCAGGATAAAGACCAGCAGGGAGCCGAACAGATAGAAGACGTTGAGATTGCGTGGTACCCGGTAGTCGCCGAGATGCCGCTGCCAGAAGGCGCGGATCGGCAGCCGTCGTTCCAGCCAGCCACGCTCGTCGTCCTTCATGCCGCCCCCTCCTCGTCGCTGCCGATCACCAGCAGGTCGTCGCCGCGGAAATGATAGGGCGGCACGGCCAGGTTCAGCGGCGCCGGCTGGTCGCGATAGACACGCCCGGCGAGATCGAAATGGGAGCCATGGCAGGGACAGAGATAGCCTTTGTCCACCGCCGCGAGGTCCAGGGAGGGAATACAGCCCAGGTGGGTACAGATGGCGGTGACCACGAAGATGTCCGGCCGCCGCGAGCGCAGGGGCGAATCGCAGTAGGGCGGCTGGGAGGACTCCTTGGACAGCGGATCGGCGAGTCCGGCCGTGTCGGCCAGCAGTTGCGCCTGATCCGCCGAGCTGCGGCGCAGGACGCAGACCGGCTGGCCGCGCCACTGCACCATGAGTTGCTCGCCTTCGCGCAGGGCCTGGATATCCACCTCGACCGGTGCCGCCGCCACCTCTGCCGAACGACTGGGCCGCAGGGCGCAGACGAAGGGCACGCTACCCGCCACCAGTCCCAGGCCGCCGACGGCGGAAGTGGTGGCGATCAGCAGACGGCGGCGGCGGGCATCGGGGGCGTCGGCGGTCACGTCAGACTTCCCGGCTCCATGTCCAGCGTCACGCCGAAGCGCTCGCGGACCGAGGCGCGGATGCGCTCGGCCAGGGCCAGGACGTCGCGACTGCGGGCGCCGCCGAAGTTGACCAGCACCAGCGCCTGGGCGGCATGCACCCCCACGGCGCCATCGCGATGACCGCGCCAGCCGGCCTGGTCGATCAGCCAGCCGGCGGCCAGCTTGACCGTGCCATCGGCCTGGGGATAGGTCGGCAGACCTGGATAGCGGGCCTGCAGCGCGGCGGCTTCGGCAGCGGTCACCACCGGATTCTTGAAGAAGCTGCCGGCATTGCCCAGCACCGCCGGATCGGGCAGTTTGCTCTGGCGGATGCTGCAGATGGCCGCGCTGACGGCCTCGGGGGTCGGCTGCGTGACGCCCGCCTCGGTCAGGGCCTGCCGCACCGGACCGTAGTCCAGCACCAATTGCGGCTGGCGACTGAGGTGGAAGCGCACCCGCAGCACGATCCAGCGCCCGGCTTCGGCCTTGAAGCGACTCTCTCGGTAGGCGAAGGCGCAGTCGGCCGGACTGAGGTCCTGGAATTCGCCGCTGTGGCGATCGAGCGCCGTGACGCCGGCGCACCTGTCCTTGAGTTCGACGCCATAGGCGCCGATGTTCTGGATCGGCGAGGCGCCCACGGTGCCCGGGATCAGGCTGAGATTCTCCAGGCCGTACCAGCCGTTGGCCAGGGTGGTCATGACGAAGGGGTGCCAGGGCTCGCCGGCTTCGGCTTCCACCAGCAGGGCATCGCCCTCCTCCGCCAGCAGGCGGATGCCGCGCGAGGTCAGCCGCACTACCAGGCCCTCGACCCGGTCGGGCAGGACCAGGTTGCTGCCACCGCCCAGCACCCGCAGCGGCACGCCCAGCTGCCGGGCCAGCGCCAGGGCCTCACGGACCTCGACGTCACTGGCGGCTTCCAGATAGCGGTCGGCTGCTGCAACCAGGCCGAAGGTATTGAGGCCCTGCAGCGGGACCTGCTGTTGCACCTCAGCGACCATGACGGGCGGCCACCTCGGCGACCAGGCCATCGCAGGCGCTTTCCAGCAGGTCGAGGACCCGCTCGAAACCGGCCGTACCGCCGTAGTAGGGATCGGGGACCTCGTCCACCGGCAGCCCCTGACGGGCGAGGAACAGTTCAGGCACGGCACCCTCCTCCGGACGCAGCTGCTCCAGCCAGGCGAGGTTGTCGTGGTCCATGGCCAGGATCAGATCGAAACGCTGGAAGTCCTCGGACGTGACCTGGCGGGCGCGCAGGCCACCGATGTCATAGCCACGTCCGGCGGCGGCCTGGATGGCGCGGGAGTCAGGCGCCTTGCCACGGTGCCAGTCACCGGTGCCGGCAGAATCCAGCTCCACCGCTTCGGCCAAGCCGGCGGCGGCGAGCTTGTGCCTGAGGATGCCTTCGGCGGTGGGCGAGCGGCAGATGTTGCCCATGCAGACGAACAGGATGCGTAGGCTCATCTCTAGGCTCCCAGCAGGCGCCGGACGCGCTCGAGGTCTGCCGCGGTGTCCACGCCGGCCTGGGGCGCCTCCAACGCATCGGCGACGTGGATGCGCACGCCGTGCCAGAGGGCGCGCAATTGCTCCAGGGCCTCGGTTTCTTCCAGGGCGCAGGGCCCCCAGCTGACGAAGTCGGCGAGGAAGCCGGCGCGATAGGCATAGATACCGATATGGCGACGATAGGGGAAACCCTGGGGCAGCTGTGAGCGATCGCCGGCGAAGGCGTTGCGCGCCCAGGGCAGCGGCGCCCGGCTGAAGGTCAGCGCCAGGCCGTTCACGTCGGTGGCCACCTTGACCACGTTGGGATTGAACAGGCTGTCGACGTCGTGGATGGCCTCGGCCAGGGTGGCCACGCCTGCCTCGGGATGGGCGGCGAGGTTGCCCGCCACCTGGCGGATCACCGCGGGCGGAATCAGCGGTTCGTCACCCTGGACGTTGACCACCAGGGCATCGTCGGCCAGGCCGAGCAGCTCGGCCACCTCGGCCAGTCGATCGGTACCCGAGGCATGGTCTTCCCGGGTCAGCAGGACCTGGGCACCGAAGCCCTCGCAGGCGCGCAGGATATCGTCGTGGTCGGTCGCCACCACCACCTGCTCGGCACCGCTGCGCCGGGCCTGTTCCCAGACATGCTGGATCATCGGCTTGCCGGCGATGTCGAGCAGCGGCTTGTTGGGCAGTCGGGTGCTGGCGAGTCGCGCCGGGATGACGACGCTGAAGGCGGTGCTCATTTGTCCAGGCGCTCGTCCGTGGTGATGACGCGCGCCTCGCTTTCCAGCATCACCGGGATGCCGTCACGAATCGGAAAGGCCAGGCCGGCCGCCTTGCTGATGAGTTCGGTCTTGTCGTCGCTCAGGATCAGCGGGCTCTTGGTCAGGGGGCAGGCGAGGATGTCCAGCAGCTTGAGGTCCATGGGCGAGGATTCCGTCAGTGAGAATGTTCGTGCAGGAGGCGGTCGAGGCGCGCATCCAGCCAGGCGACGAAGGCGGTCGAAGGCTGGGCGTCCACCGCCAGGTACCACCAGTCGGCAGCGGCGAAGGGCCGGCACTTGACCGCGTCCTTCTCGGTCATCACCAGCGGCAGTGCGGGCGTGAAGGCCAGCTCCGCGGCGCTGTAGGCGGCATGATCGGCGAAGGCATGGGGCAACGGCTGCCAGTGTAGTCCTTCGAGCGTGGCGAAGAAACGTCCGGGGTTGCCGATGCCGGCGAGGGCGTGCAAGCGCTGCCCGGGCGGGAAGAAATTAAGGGGCTGCGCCTCATTGCTGCGCAGGTTGATCAGGGCACGGGGCTGCAGGGTCAGGCCATAGCCGTCGGCGGGATCGACCAGGGCGCCGTTATGAATCACGGCATCGACTTCGGCCAGGCGCTCCAGGGGTTCGCGCAGGGGACCGGCCGGCAGGCAGCGACCGTTGCCGAAGCCGCGCGCCGCATCGACCATGACCAGTTCCAGATCCCGCGCCAGGCGGTAATGCTGCAGACCGTCGTCGCTGAGGATCACATCGAGCGGTTCTTCCGCGAGCAGCCGCACGACGGCGCGACCGCGATCGGGATCGATGACCAACGGCACCGCGGTGCGCTGCACGATGAGCAGGGGCTCGTCGCCGGCGACGGCGGCGGTGTCGGTCGCCCGTACCCGCCAGGGCAGACTCGGCGGCGTCGCGCCATAGCCACGACTGACCACCCCCACCCGCAGTCCACGCGCGCGCAGGTGGCCGATCAGCCAGAGGATCATGGGCGTCTTGCCGGTACCGCCCACGGTGAGATTGCCCACCACGATGACCGGCACCGGCGCGCGCTGGATGCTGCCCTGCCCGGCCAGGAAGCGCTGGCGCTTGCGCCGGGCGACCCGGCGATAGAGGGCTTCGAGCGGCGCCAGCAGGCGCAGGGCCGGATGCCCCTGGTACCAGGCGCGGACCAGGCGCTCGCTCAGGTTCACGGCCGCTTCGCCTGGGCCTCGAGGGTGGTGATGCGCAGCTGGCTGAAGCCCAGCTTGCCAGCGGCGTCCATGGCCATGACCACCGCCTGGTGGGTAGCGCGGCCATCGGCGGTGATCACCAGCGGCAGGCTGTTGTCGCCGCCGGACTCCCGTTGCAGCGCGGTGGTCAGGCCGGTGAGGTCGTTGCGCACCAGGGTCTGGCCGTTGAGCGCCATCTGGCCGTCGGCGGTGATGCTGATTTCCAGGGTCTTGGCCTGGTTGGCCGCCGCCGCGGCGCTATCGGCCTCGGGCAGCTCGATCTTCAACTGGCTGGGCCGGCTGAAGGTCGCCGTCACCACGAAGAACAGCAGCAGGACGAAGATGACGTCGATGAAGGACGCCAGGTTGATGTAGACCTCTTCGCGAGCGGCGCCCCCGGCGCGACGACGGAATTTCACGCTGCCGCTCCGTCGCGGACGTCCACTTCGCGATCACCGTGGAGGATGTCCACCAGCTTGACCGCTTCCTGCTCCATGCCCACCACCAGTTCGTCGACGCGGCGTAGCAGGTAGCGGTGGAAGAATACCGCGGGAATCGCCACCAGCAGACCGGCAGCGGTGGTAACCAGCGCCTTGGAGATGCCGCCGGCGAGGATGGGTGCATTGGCCATGCCATCGTTCATGAAGGCGCTGAAGATGTCGATCATGCCGAACACAGTGCCGAGCAGCCCCATCAGGGGCGCCAGGGCGGCGATGCTGCCGAGGGTGTTGAGGTAGCGTTCGAGGTCGTGCACCACGCGACTGCCGGCTTCCTCGATGGCCTCCTTCATGATGTCGCGGCCATGCCGGGAATTGGTCAGCCCGGCCGCGAGGATGTCGCCCAGCGGCGAGCCCGCGCGCAGTTCGCGCAGTCGCTCGTTGTTGAGCTGCTTGTCCTGGAGCCAGCGCCAGACCTGGGCGAGCAGGTTGGGCGGTGCGACCCGGCTGCTTCTGAGGGTCCACAGCCGCTCGGCGATGATGGCCGTGGCCAGGATGGAACTGAGGATGATCGGCAGCATCATCCAGCCGCCCGCTTTGACCATTTCGAACACGAGATCTTTCCCCCCGCCGCAAAATGCGGCCACTCTAGCATGAACGTCTTAGGGTGTCGGCGCGGACGTCTGCCACCACGCTGCCCTCTCGCGCTGACCACGGGGCCGCTCCCAACGCCCGAGGGTCCAGCTCAGGGCGCCGAGTTCGGCAGTGTCATAGGCCAATACGCCACGCTCGCGATAGCGTTCCATGACGCGCGGATGCGGATGGCCGTAGCGATTGTGCCGCCCCCGGGAGATCAGCACGCCGCGGGGCTGGACGGCGTCGATGAAGCAGCTGCTGGAGCCACTGCGACTGCCATGGTGCGGAGCGCTGAGCCATTCCGCCGCCAGCGGCACGCCACTGGCCACCAGCTCGGCCTCGCGACGCTCGTCGATGTCGCCGGCGAGCAGCAGGCGTTCGCCGCTGGCTTCGATCTTGAGTACGCAGGAGGAGGCATTGGAATCCGCGCTGGGCCGCCACCAGGTGGTGAAGCTGACCTCGTTCCAGCGCCAGCTGCCGCCATCCGTGCAGTCCTGGGCGCGCAAGCCGGGCTCCAGTCGGCGGGACTCGCCGCTGAGCACCCGCCCTGGCGGCAATCCTTTGGCCACGGCAGACGCCCCGCCCGCGTGATCGGCATCGGCGTGGCTGAGGAGCAGGACGTCGAGCTGGTCGACGCCTGCGGCGCGCAGATTGGGCAGCACGATGCGGGCGCCGCTGTCGTAGCTGCCCTGCCGCGGACCGGCGTCATACAAGAGGGCATGATCGCGGGTACGCACGAGCACCGCCAGACCCTGGCCGACATCGAGCACCCTGATGCGCGCCTGCCCCTCGGCTGGCAACGGCACAGGCGGAAACAGGGCGGGCAACACGAGCAGCGCGCCGCAGCCACGCAGCGGCAACCCTGCGGGCAGCAGGGCCAGCAAGCCACCGAGCCCGGCCAGCCAGAGCGCCCAGGCGGGAGCCAAGGCGGGTTGCCAGGCCGCGGCCAGTTGCGCCAGCAAGCCTAACAACCCGAGGAGAAGCTCGAGCAGAAAGCCGGCCAGCCACAGCGCTGGATCACCCAATGGCGACCAGGGCAGTGACAGCAGCGTCCCCACCAATGCCAGCGGCACGATGGCCATATCCATCAAGGGCACGGCGACGGCGTTGGCCAGCGGTCCGCTGAGGCTCAGCGGGAGCCCTAGCGCCAGGAGCAGCGGTGCCAAACCCAGCGCCATGCACCACTGTGCGCGCCCCAGGGCGTGCCACCAGGGCAGCCGCCCAAGGCGCCCGGCGAAGCTCCACAGCAGCAGGAGCACGGCGCCGAAGGACAACCAGAACCCTGGTAGCAAGCTGACCAGCGGATTGGCCGCCAGCACACCCACTAAGGCCAGCAGCAGAGCATCCCCCAGGCGTACCTGCCGGCGGCCGAGTTGCCAGAGCAGCCCCAGGGCGACCATCAGACAGGCACGCTGCACCGGCACCTCGAAGCCGGCCAGCAGCCCGTAGCCTAACGCAGTGGCCATCGTCAGGACGGCGGCGGACGCGCGCCAGGACAGCCGGCTCGGCCAATAGCCACGGCGCGCCAGGATGACCACCAAGGCATAGACACCCATGGCGATCAGGCCGATATGCTGGCCGGAAATCACCATCAGGTGCACGGTGCCGGTGTCCTGGAACAGTTGCCACTGGGCGTCGCTGATACCGGAGGCGTCGCCGACCACCAGGGCGGCGAGCAGACCGCCCTGCCCAGCCGGGTCGCGGGTGTGCAGGTACTGGCGGATGTCATCGCGCCAGGTCGCCAGGCCGCTGGCGGCCGCGAGCCGCTGGCCATCCTTGACGCTGCCGGTAGCACCGATGCCCTGGGCTAGCAGCCAGGCCTCCCGATCATGGCCCAGGGCGTTGGCCAGGCCCGCTGGGCTGCGCAGCTCAACCGCGAGTCGCCAGCGCTCGCCGGCCAGCGGGCGCGGACCGCCATGCCAGTTCAGCCGAATCCGCGCCGGTAGCCTCAGGTCGCGGCGGCTGGTCGCCCCGCTGACGACGAAACCCACCGAGTCGTCATCCACCGCCGGCAACCCGGTCACCCTGGCCTCGATCCACAGCACACGCTGGTCCAGGGCCGGGTCCAGGCGATCGTCCAGTGCCCAATGGCCATTGAGCACGGCCCAGGCCAAGCCAAGACCGAAAGTACCCAAGGCGACCAGACGGGTGCCCAGCAACACGGCGGCGGTGGCGAAGAGACCTGCCAGCAGCGGCATCGTGGGCAGGACCGGAAAGGCGCGCAGGAGCAGCACACCCAGGGCGAAGGACAGCAGAGCGGCGCGCATCAGGACTCCATCCATGGAGAGCCGAAAGGCTTCAGAAGCGCGGATTAGAGCATTTTGGACGCCGCAGGGCCAGGGGCATGCCGCCACCTGGCCCGGCAGGGGGATCAGTCGTAGCGCAGGGCTTCGGCCGGTGAGGTGCGCGAGGCGCGCCAGGCGGGATACAGGGTGGCCAGGAAACTCATGCTCAGCGCCGCCGCCGCGATCAGCACCACGTCTTCCAGCTCCAGCCGTGACGGCAGGTTGCTGATGAAGTACAGGTCGCCACCGAACAGCTTGTGGCCCACCAGGCGCTCCAGGGCGGCGATCCAGCTGCTGACGTTGAGCGCCGCGACGACGCCCAGCACGCCACCGATCAGGGTGCCGACCAGGCCGATCACCGTGCCCTGCACCATGAACACCGCCATGATCTGCCCCGGCGTGGCGCCCAGGGTACGCAGGATGGCGATGTCGGCCTTCTTGTCGGCCACCACCATGATCAGGGTGGCGATGATATTGAACGCGGCCACGGCGACGATCAGCAGGAGCAGCAGGCCGATCATGGTCTTTTCCATCTGCATGGCCTGGAACAGGCTGCCCTGGGAGATCGTCCAGTCACGCGCCTGGTAGCCGTCGCCCAGGGCCTTGGCCACCTCGCGGGAAATGCGCGGCGCCTGGAACAGATCGTCCAGCGCCAGGCGGATGCTTTCCACCTGGCCCGGCTGCCAGCCCTTGAGCGGCGCGGCATCGGCCACGTTGATCAGCGCCAGGGAGGCATCCAGCTCGGCGCCGACCTTGAAGGTGCCGACCACGGTGAAGCGCCGCAGCCGCGGGGTGATGCTGCCGGTGGCGCCGACCTCGGGGATGATCACCGTGACCTGGCTGCCCAGCTCCAGCTGGAAGCGCCGCGCGGCGATCTCGCCCAGCACGATGCCGAATTCGCCGGGCTTGAGGGCGTCGAGGCTACCCTGGGTCAGGCGCTCGCCGACGATGGACACGCGCTTTTCCTGGGTCGGATCGATGCCGTCCACCAGCAGCGGCTGCATGCGGCCCCGTACCGAGAGCATGCCCTGCAGCTGGGTATAGGGCACCGCCGCCAGCACATGGGGCTGCTGCTCGGCCTTGGCCGCCAGCGGGCGCCAGTCGTCCAGCGGCTGGGCGCCGCTGATGAAGGCATGGGGCACCATGCCGAGGATGCGGCCGCGCATTTCCTCCTGGAAGCCGTTCATCACCGACAGCACCAGGATCATGGCCAGCACGCCCAGGGCCAGGCCAAACATGGAGACCAGCGAGAAGAAGGAGATGAACGACTTGCGCCGCTTGGCGCGGGTATATCTCAGGCCGATGAACAGCGAAAGCGGTCTGAACATGACGACCTCAGGCCTGCCGGGCCGGCGTGGCGTCGACCAGATGGCCTTCGTCCAGGCGCAGCATCCGGTCCATCTGGCCGGCCAGCACCTGATCGTGGGTCACCACCAGGAAGGCCGTGCGCAGCGAGGTGGACAGCTCCAGCATCAGCTCCTGGATACCGTGGGCGGTATGCTGGTCGAGGTTGCCGGTGGGCTCGTCGAGCAGCACCAGCTTGGGCTGGTTGACCAGGGCGCGGGCGATGGCCACGCGCTGGCGCTCGCCACCGGACAACTCGGCTGGCTTGTGGCCCAGGCGATGGCCGAGACCGACCCGCTCCAGCAGCTTGGCGGCGCGCTCGCGGGCGTCGCCGATGGATGCCTTGCCGATCAGCAAGGGCATGCAGACGTTTTCCAGGGCGCTGAATTCGGGCAGCAAGTGGTGGAACTGGTAGACGAAGCCCATGGCGCGATTGCGCAGGAGGCCGCGAGCCTTCTCGTTCAGCGCCGACAGCTCTTCGCCGTCGAGCCAGACGCTGCCGCTGCTGGGGGTGTCCAGGCCGCCGAGCAGGTTGAGCAGCGTGGTCTTGCCCGAGCCCGAGCTGCCGACGATGGAGACGCGCTCGCCCGGTTGCAGGGTGAGCTGGACGTTGCTCAGCACCTCGACGGTCTGGGGGCCTTCCTCGTAGCGCTTGCCCAGGTCCTGGCAACGCAAAACGGCTCGATCATTCATAACGCAGGGCCTCGGCGGGTTGGGTACGGGCTGCGCTCCAGGAGGGATAGAGCGTGGCCAGGAAGCTCAGGGCGAAGGACGCGCCGCAGACCAGCAGCACGTCGTGCAGCTGCAATTGCGCCGGCAGATAGTCGATGAAGTACACCTCGGCATTGAGGAACTGGTGACCGGTGACCCGCTGCACCCAGGCCAGGGCGGCACTGACGTTGAGCGCGGCGAGCACGCCCAGCAGGCAGCCGATGGCCGTGCCGATGACGCCGATGAAGGTCCCCTGGACCATGAACACCGCCATGATCTGCCGGGGCGTGGCACCGAGGGTACGCAGGATGGCTATGTCGGACTTCTTGTCGGTCACCACCATCACCAGGGTGGAAACGATGTTGAAGGCCGCCACGGCGACGATCAGCAGCAGCAGCAGGCCGATCATGGTCTTTTCCATGCCGATGGCCTGGTAGAGATTGCCATGGGTGCGGGTCCAATCGCGGGCGTACCAGTCGTTGCCCGGCAATTGGCGAGCGATGTTCCAGGACACGTCGGGGGCCTGGAACAGGTCGTGCAGTTTCAGCCGTACGCCCTGCACCGCCTCCGCCGGCCAGCGCTGCAGCCGCGCGGCGTCCTCGATGTCGATCAGGCCCACCGAGCCGTCCAGCTCACCGGCGCCGACGCTGAAGATGCCCACCACGGTGAATCTCTTCATCCGTGGAAACATCCCGGCCGGCGTCACGGCCACTTCCGGGGCGATGTAGGTGAGCTTGTCGCCGACCTTGACGCCCAGTTTCTCGGCGGCCAGGGAGCCGATGATGATGCCGAATTCGCCCGGTTTGAGGTCCTCCAGCTTACCCTCGCGCATGAAGCTCGCGATGATCGAGACCTTGGATTCCTCGGCCGGGTCGATGGCGTTGAGCAGCACGGTCTGCACCGCCTTGTCGTGGGCCAGCATGCCCTGCAGCTGGGTGAAGGGCGCCACCGCGGCCACCTGGCTGTTCTGCAGCGCCTTCTCGCGCACGCTGCGCCAGTCGGCCACCGGCTGGTAGGACTCCACCGTCGCATGGGGAATCATGCCGAGGACGCGTTCGCGCATCTCGCGGTCGAAGCCATTCATGACCGACAGCACCACGATCATGACGACGACGCCAAGGGCCAGGCCGATCATGGAGGTGAGCGAGATGAAGGAGACGAAATGGTTACGGCGCTTGGCGCGGACGTAACGCAGGCCAAGATAGATCGGCAGGGGTCTGAACATAGGCTCGCTTGCACGGCGGAAAGACGTAGGCGCCCTGCGGGGCGGACGGCGACACCGTGCCGGCTCGCCGGCTACACTCGGAGCCATCACCCACGGAGCGGCCCGACATGACCACCCCAGACGCGCGTGAACGGCGGGAATACTATCGCATCACCGACCGCATCGCACTGCAAATCGGCCCCGCGGAAGGGGCCCCCGGCGAGACCGCGCCGCTGTTCGCACTCCTCAGCGAACTGCACCAGCTGGAATTCGAATCCCGTCACCTGCTGCGCAACCTGGACGAGCGCGACCGCGCCATCACCGCCTGCCTGCGCCTGGTGCACAAGCGCCTCGACCTGCTCGGCCAGGCCTTCGCCTGGAATCTGCTGCACGACAGCGGGGCCACCCGGGACGTCGTGCTGTCCGAGGGCGGCCTGGCCTTCGTCGAAGCCGAACCTCTGGCGCTGGGTACCCGTCTCGACTTGCGCATGGCCCTCCCGCCCCAGGGACTGGGCCTGCAGGTGCTGGCCGAGGTGACCAGTTGCCAGGCCGTCGCCGGCGGCCATGAAATAGGCACCAGCTTCATCGAATTGGAAGACGGTCAGCGCCAGCTGCTGGCTCGCCACGTCCTGCGCCAGCAAGCTCGTGAGCGCCGCGCCGATCGCGGAGAAGAGGCATGAGAGGTGCCTGGCTGGCCATGCTGCTACTCGGCGCGGCCCCGTCCGGCTGGGCCGACACCCTGCAGATCCCGCTGGGTCGGCAGGGCGATCCCGGCGTACCCCTGCCCCTGCGCGGGGACAGTCGCAGCCAGGTGTTGGAACGCTTCGGCCTGCCCGACCAGGAGCATCCGCCGATCGGCCGCCCGGCCATTCGCCGCTGGGACTATCGAGACTTCAGCGTCTATTTCGAAAACGACCGGGTACTGGACGCGGTCCGCGAGCAGCGCCGCGCCTCCCCTTCTCCCTAGGAGCCTTCATGACCCTCATCTATGGACACCGCGGCGCTCGCGGTGAAGCCCCGGAAAACACCCTGGCCGGTTTCGAGCTGTGCCTGGAGTTGGGCGTCAGGCGCTGCGAGCTGGACCTGCACCTATCCCGTGACGGTGAGCTGGTGGTGATCCACGACCCGACGCTCAAGCGCACCACCGGACGCGGTGGCAAGGTCAGCGACAAGACCGCCGCCGCCCTGATGGCGCTGGACGCGCGCCAGGGTGGCCCGGCATGGCCACGCCCCGCCCCCATCCCGACCCTGCGCGAACTCTTCGAGAAGTGCCGCTTCGAGCATTGGCAGCTGGAGGTGAAGAGCGCTTCGCGGGTACGGGCGGCGCAGACCGTCAAGGCCATCGCCCGACTGGTCGAGGAATTCGGCCTGCAGGACAGCATCACCGTGACCAGCGCCTCGCGGGAAGTCCTGCGTGCCCTTCAGCGCGACACACCCCATTTGGCCCGTGGGCTGGTGGCGGAGTACGCCTGGCTGGATCCACTCAAGGTAGCTGCCCACTACGACTGCCACCTGCTGGCGCTGAACTGGACGCTGTGCACCCCGGAGCGGCTGCTCAAGGCCCAGCGCCAGGGCCTGCACGTCTCGGTGTGGACGGTCAACGACGCCAGCCTGATGCGGCGCCTGACCGACTTCGGCGCCGACAGCCTGATCACCGACTTCCCGAGCCTGGCGCGGCGGACGCTGGGGTAGGCGCCCCACCTGCACATGCGATCGCGGCCATGGGCCGCTCCTACGGTAACGCCCGTGCCTGTAGGAGCGGCCCATGGCCGCGATAAAGCTGGTTGCCCCTTCAAAGCCGTAGAAGCGGCCGCAGCGGCGGACCGCCATGGCCGCGACGTGAGCGGACGCCGAACCGTAGCGTGGAAAACGGCGCAGCCTTTTCCACTGAGCGTTTGCTGCAGCAAGCGCCTTCACCCCAACCCTCTCCCTCAGGGAGAGGGAGTAAGCAGAAGGCCATGGCCGCGATGTGAGCCGACTCAGAACAACCGATTCAAGCCATCGAAGGCTGCCACCCGGTAGGCCTCGGCCATGGTCGGGTAGTTGAAGGTGGTGTTGACGAAGTAGCGGATGCTGTTCGCCTCGCCTTCCTGGTTCATGATCGCCTGGCCGATGTGCAGGATCTCCGAGGCCTGGTCGCCGAAGCAGTGCACGCCCAGCACCTGCAGGGTCTCGCGGTGGAAGAGGATCTTCAGCATGCCCACCGGCTCACCGGAGATCTGGGCGCGCGCCATGCTCTTGAAGAAGGCCTTGCCGACCTCGTAGGGCACCTTTTCCTGGGTCAGCTCGCGCTCGGTCTTGCCCAGGGAGCTGATCTCCGGAATGGTGTAGATGCCGGTGGGAATGTCGTTGACCACCCGCCCCTTGTTGTCATGCAGGATGTTGTCCGACGCCGAACGTCCCTGGTCGTAGGCGGCGCTGGCCAGGCTCGGCCAGCCGATGACGTCGCCCGCGGCGTAGATGTTGGCCACCGAGGTCCGGTAGTTCTCGTCGACGGTGACCTGGCCACGGCTGTTGACCGATAGCCCCACGTTCGGCAGGCCCAGGTGGTCGGTGTTGCCGGTCCGGCCGTTGCACCAGAGCAAGGCATCGGCGCGCAGCTTCTTGCCGGACTTCAGGTGCAGCACCACGCCGTGCTCCTGGCCCTCGATGCGCTCGTACTCTTCGTTGTGACGGATGAGTACGTTGTTGTTCTGCAGGTGGTAGCTCAGGGCGTCGGAGATCTCGTCGTCGAGGAAGCTGAGCAACTGGTCGCGGTTGTCGATCAGGTCCACCAGCACGCCCAGGCCACTGAAGATGGAGGCGTATTCGCTACCGATCACCCCGGCGCCGTAGATGATCAGCCGGCGCGGGGTGTGGGTCAGGGAGAGGATGGTATCGCTGTCGTAGATGCGCGGATGGCTGAAGTCCACATCCACCGGACGGTAGGGCCGCGAGCCGGTGGCGATGATGACCTGCTTGGCCACCAGGCGCTCCAGGTCGCCGCGCAGGTTGACGATCTCGATGGTGTTCTCGTCGGCGAAGCTGGCGGTGCCGAAGAACAGGTCGACCCGATTGCGCGCGTAGTAGCTGGTACGAGAAGACACCTGGCGGGCGATCACCCGCTCGGCGCTGCGTAGCACGTCGGGAAAGGAGAACCAGCGCGGCTCGCCGATGGAGCGGAACATCTCGTTGGTGTTGAACTGAATGATCTGCTTGACCGAATGGCGCAGCGCCTTGGAGGGAATGGTGCCCAGGTGTGTGCAGTTGCCACCGACCACCTGGCGATTGTCCACCACCGCCACGCGACGGCCATTCTTGGCGGCGTTCATCGCCGCACCCTCGCCTGCCGGTCCCGAACCCAGTACCACCACGTCGTAGCTATAGACCGCCATGCTTTCTCCTCAGAAGGTTAGCCGTCCGCAGGCGACGGCTGGAGCCGGACCGCCTCGCGAGAGGCCGGATCCGGCGCGAGATCGCCCCAGGGGCTGCGACCTCTTGTCACGGGTCGCTATTGTGGCGCAAAACCCGGTCAAAACGAAAACGGGAGCCAACAGGCTCCCGTTTTTTCTCGCAAGTCAGCCTTGTCTAGGACGCAAGACTCAGGCCGGGAAGGCCGGCGGATTGACACCCGCCATCTCTTCCAGTACCCGCACGACCTGGCAGCTGTAGCCGAACTCGTTGTCATACCAGACATAGAGGACGACGCGATTGTCGCTGACGATGGTGGCACCGGCATCGACCACACCCGCATGACGGGAGCCGACGAAGTCGCTGGAGACCACTTCCGGGGAGTTCACGAAGTCGATCTGCTTGTGCAGCGGCGAGTGCAGCGCCATTTCACGCAGGTACTCGTTGATCTCGTCCTTGCTCGTGCCGTTCTCAAGGTTCAGGTTGAGGATGGCCATGGAGACATTGGGCGTCGGCACGCGGATGGCGTTGCCGGTCAGCTTGCCAGCCAGTTCCGGCAGCGCCTTGGCCACGGCCTTGGCGGCGCCGGTCTCGGTGATCACCATGTTCAGCGCGGCGCTGCGGCCACGGCGATCGCCCTTGTGGAAGTTGTCGATCAGGTTCTGGTCGTTGGTGTACGAATGCACGGTCTCGACGTGGCCGTTGACGATGCCGTACTTGTCGTTGACCGCTTTCAGGATCGGCACGATGGCGTTGGTGGTGCAGGACGCCGCGGTGACGATGGTGTCTTCGGCGGTGATGGTGTCGTGGTTGATACCATGCACGATGTTCTTCAGGCTGCCCTTGCCGGGTGCGGTCAGCACCACGCGGGAGACGCCCTTGCACTTGAGGTGCTGGCCCAGGCCCTCGGCATCGCGCCACTTGCCGGTGTTGTCGACGACGATGGCATCCTGGATACCATACTGGGTGTAGTCGACGCTGGTGGGATCGTTGGAGTAGATCACCTTGATCAGGGTACCGTTGGCGCACAGGGTGCTGTTGGCTTCGTCGACGGTGATGGTGCCGTCGAAGGAACCATGCACGGAGTCGCGGCGCAGCAGACTGGCACGCTTGACGAGATCGTTGTCGGCGCCCTTGCGCACGACGATGGCGCGCAGGCGCAGGCCGTCGCCGCTGCCCTGGTGCTCGATGAGGATGCGCGCCAGCAGCCGGCCGATGCGACCGAAGCCGTAGAGCACGACGTCGGTGCCCTTGCGCTGCTCGACGCCCTGCTTGCCGACCACGGCGGACAGCTCGCTGCGCAGGAAGTCCTTGAGGTCACGTCCGGCGCCTTCGGCCTTGAACTTCAGGCTCAGGCGGGCCAGGTCGATGGAGGCGGCGCCCAGTTCCAGCTCGCTCAGGGCCTTGACCAGCGGGAAGGTGTCCTGCACGGACAGCTCGACGTTGTCGATCTGGCGGGCGAACCGATGGGCCTTGAGAATGGAGATCACCGAACGGTTGACCAAACCGCGACCGTAAATGGAGGTCACAACATTGTTGTTGCGGTACAGCTGACCAATCAGGGGAATCATGGCCTCGGCGAGCGCTTCGCGATCGATCCATTCTTCAAGGCACTGCTCAGGCTTCTGACTCACGACAAATCCTTCCCTATGTAGGAGCTGAAAAAAGGAACTACATTATGACCGCGCTGCCTGTCCCAGGCAATCGACGCGCGTCGCTGCACTGACAGCGCGAAAGCCCGGTCGTTACAATCCCCACCCACCGAAAATCCACCGGAGTTCCGCCCGCGTGTCAGTTTTGCGTACCCCGTCAATTCCTGAAACCGCCGGTCGCCAGCAGTGGGGCAATCTCCCCGGCGCCGCGCTAGCCCTCGCCATCGCTGAAGCCGCCAAGGCCGCCACTCGCCGCTTCACCCTGCTGATCACCCAGGACAGCCAGAGCGCGGACCGCCTGGAGCAGGAACTGCGCTTCTTCGCCCCTGAATTGCCGGTGCTGAACTTCCCCGATTGGGAGACGCTGCCCTACGATGTCTTCTCGCCCCACCAGGACATCATCTCCCAGCGCGTCGCCACCCTTTATCGGTTGCCGGAGCTATCCCACGGCATTTTGGTAGTCCCTCTGGCGACCGCCCTACACCGCCTGGCGCCTACCCGCTTCCTGCTCGGCAGCAGCCTGGTGCTGGACGTCGGCCAGCGGCTGGACGTGGAAGCCACCCGCGCGCGCCTGGAAGCGGCCGGCTATAGATATGTGGACACGGTGTACGAACACGGCGAGTTCGCCGTACGCGGCGCCCTGATCGACCTCTTTCCCATGGGCAGCAACCTGCCCTACCGGATCGACCTGTTCGACGACGAGATCGAGACGCTACGCACCTTCGATCCGGAGACGCAGAGATCCATCGACAAGGTCGACAGTGTCCGCCTGCTGCCGGCGCGGGAATTCCCGCTGCATAAAGAGGCCGTGACCGGCTTTCGTGCGCGCTTCCGCGAGCGTTTCGACGTGGATTACCGGCGCTGCCCCATCTACCAGGACCTTGCCAGCGGCATCACCCCGGCGGGCATCGAGTACTACCTGCCGCTGTTCTTCGACGAGACCTCCACCCTCTTCGACTACCTGCCGGCCAACACCCAGGTGTTCTCCCTGCCCGGTATCGAGCAGGCCGCCGAGCAATTCTGGACCGACGTCCGCACCCGCTACGAAGACCGCCGGGTCGACCCGGAGCGGCCCTTGCTGCCGCCGGCCGAGGTCTTCCTGCCGGTGGAAGACTGTTTCGCCCGGCTGAAGAACTGGCCGCGAGTAGTGATCGGCGCAGACGACCTGGAGTCCGGCGTCGGCCGCGAGCGCTTCGCCGCCCGGGCCCTGCCGGACCTGGCCATCGACGCCAAGGCCAGCCAGCCGCTGGCAGCCCTGGAGCACTTCATCACCGATTTCCCCGGCCGGGTGCTGTTCACCGCGGAAAGCGCCGGACGTCGCGAGGTGCTGCTGGAACTGCTGGCACGGTTGAATCTACGCCCCGGCCAGGTCGAGGGTTGGGCGGCCTTCCAGGCCAGCGGCGAGCGCATCGCCATCGCCCTGGCGCCGCTGGACGAAGGCCTGGTGCTGGACGATGCCGCGGTCGCCCTGATTCCGGAAAATCCGCTGTTCGGCCAGCGCATCATGCAGCGTCGCCGCCGCGAGAAGAGTCGCGACGGGGGCGAGAACGTCATCAAGAATCTCACCGAGCTGCGCGAAGGCGCGCCGGTGGTGCACATCGATCATGGCGTCGGCCGCTACATGGGCCTGATCACCCTGGAGCTGGACGACCAGCCCCAGGAATTCCTGCTGCTCGAATACGCCGACGACGCCAAGCTCTATGTGCCGGTGGCCAACCTGCACCTGATCGCGCGCTATTCGGGCACCGACGATGCCCTGGCGCCGCTGCACAAGCTGGGTTCCGAGGCCTGGCAGAAGGCCAAGCGCAAGGCCGCCGAACAGGTCCGCGACGTGGCTGCCGAACTGCTCGACATCTATGCCCGCCGCGCCGCGCGCAAGGGTTATGCCTTCAAGGACCCGGCGGCGGACTACGCCACCTTCTCCGCCGGGTTCCCCTTCGAGGAGACCCCGGACCAGCAGGCCGCCATCGAGGCGGTGCACAAGGACATGCTGGCGGGCACGCCCATGGATCGCCTGGTCTGCGGCGACGTCGGCTTCGGCAAGACCGAGGTGGCCATGCGCGCCGCCTTCATCGCCGTGCACGGCGGTCGCCAGGTGGCGGTGCTGGTGCCCACCACCCTGCTCGCCCAGCAGCACTACAACAGCTTCCGCGATCGCTTCGCCGACTGGCCGGTGCGCGTCGAGGTGATGAGCCGCTTCAAATCGGCCCAGGAGGTCGCCGCCGCGGCGCGCGAGCTGGCCGAAGGCAAGATCGACATCATCATCGGCACCCACAAGCTGTTGCAGGGCGACGTGAAGTTCAAGGACCTGGGCCTGGCGATCATCGACGAAGAGCACCGCTTCGGGGTACGCCAGAAGGAACAGCTCAAGTCGCTGCGCAGCGAAGTGGACATCCTCACCCTCACCGCCACGCCGATCCCGCGCACCCTGAACATGGCCGTGGCCGGCATGCGCGACCTGTCCATCATCGCCACCCCGCCCGCGCGGCGTCTCTCGGTGCGTACCTTCGTCATGGAGGAGCAGAACGCGGTGATCAAGGAAGCCCTGCTGCGCGAACTGCTGCGCGGCGGCCAGGTGTACTTCCTGCACAACGAGGTCAAGACCATCGAGAAGCGCGCCCGCGAGCTGGCCGAACTGGTGCCCGAGGCGCGCATCGGCATCGGCCACGGACAGATGCGCGAGCGCGATCTCGAACAGGTGATGAGCGACTTCTACCACAAGAGGTTCAACGTGCTGGTGGCCTCGACCATCATCGAGACCGGCATCGACGTACCCAGCGCCAACACCATCATCATCGAACGCGCCGACAAGTTCGGCCTGGCCCAGCTGCACCAGTTGCGCGGCCGGGTCGGTCGGAGTCACCACCAGGCCTATGCCTACCTGCTCACCCCGCCACGCAAGGGCATGACCCCGGACGCCGAAAAGCGCCTGGAAGCCATCGCCGGCGCCCAGGACCTGGGGGCCGGCTTCATCCTCGCCACCCACGACCTGGAGATCCGTGGCGCCGGCGAACTGCTCGGCGAAGGCCAGAGCGGCCAGATCCAGGCGGTGGGCTTCACCCTCTACATGGAAATGCTCGAGCGCGCGGTCAAGGCCATTCGCAAGGGCGAGCAGCCCAACCTGGAGCAACCGCTGGGAGGGGGGCCGGACATCAATATGCGCGTGCCCGCGCTGATTCCGGAAGACTACCTGCCCGATGTCCATGCGCGGCTGATCCTCTACAAGCGCATCGCCTCGGCGGCGGACGAAGACGCCCTGAAGGAACTGCAGGTGGAGATGATCGACCGCTTCGGCCTGTTGCCGGAACCGACCAAGAATCTGGTGCGGCTGACGCTGCTCAAGCTGCGCGCGGAAGGCCTGGGCATCGTCAAGGTGGATGCCGGGCCCCAGGGCGGGCGGCTGGAATTCGCCGCCGATACCCAGGTGGACCCGCTGGTGTTGGTGAAGATGATCCAGGCGCAGCCCAAGAAGTACCGACTGGAGGGGGCGACCCTGTTCAAGTTCCAGGTACCCATGGAGCGTGCCGAAGAGCGCTTCAACGTGCTCGAAGCCCTGTTCGATCGCCTGACGCCCACCGCCAGTTGACCGGAAGCCGTTCCCAGCGCTGCCGGGAGCGGCCGGTCGCTATCCGCCTGCCAGCACCTCGGCCAGCACCTGACGCACCTCGTCGATGCCGCTGGCCAGGACGGCCTCGATCTCGGCCATGGTGATTTCCCGCTGCACCTTGCCAGCCGCCGGATTCACCACCAGCGCCAGGCAGGCGTAGGGCAGCCCCAGTTCGCGGGCCAGGGCCGCTTCCGGCATCCCGGTCATGCCGACGATGTCGCAACCATCGCGCTCCAGCCGGACGATCTCACCCGCCGTCTCCAACCGCGGTCCCTGGGTCGCGGCATAGACCCCGTGGTCGCTGTGGGGCAACCGCAGCTTGCGCAAGGCGCCGAGCAGCCGCTGGCGCAGGGGCTCGTCGTAGGGAAAGCTGAAATCGATATGGGTGACGTGCTCGAGGTCCGCCCCTTCGAAGAAGGTATGGCCGCGGCCCCAAGTGTAGTCCACCAGTTGATGGGGCACGCACAGCTGGCCGCTGCCCATGGCGGCATGGATACCGCCCACCGCGTTCACCGCGACGATGGCCTCGGCACCGGCTTCCTTGAGCGCCCAGAGGTTGGCGCGGTAGTTCACCTGGTGTGGCGGAATGCGATGGGGATGCCCGTGCCGGGCCAGGAACAGCACGGGGTGCCCGCCGTAGCGGCCGCGCTGCACGGGTGCCGATGGCTCGCCCCAGGGCGTTTCGAAGCTCTGGGCCTGGTCCAGTTCCAGACCCGCGAGCGCGGTGAGGCCGGTACCGCCGATGATGGCGTAGGTAGTCATGGAAGCGTCCTTTAAATGAGTTCAGCTTGGCGCAACCGCCGCAGGGCGAGACTCCACTGCGGTTGCTGCCGGTAATCGGGATCGACGTGGCGGCGGGCCCTCATGCTGGCCAGCCGTGGCGCGGGCGAGATGCCCAGCTGCTGCACCCGGGTCAGGGCCAGCTCGGCCGCTGCGCGGTCATTGCACACCAGCCCCATGTCGCAGCCGGCGCTGAGCGCAGCCTCGACGCGCTGGCCGGCATCGCCCGCCACGTGGGCGCCCGCCATCGACAGGTCGTCACTGAAGATCACGCCCTGGTAATCCAGCTCGCCGCGCAGGATGTCCTGCAGCCAGCGCCGGGAAAAGCCGGCCGGCTGGGGATCCACCGCGGGATAGATGACGTGAGCGGGCATCACAGCGCCCAACTTCGGTAGCAGCGCCTGGAACGGGCGCAGGTCGGTGCGCAGCAGGGTGTCCAGATCGCGCTCGTCGGTGGGAATGGCATAGTGGGAATCGGCTTCGGCCCAGCCATGGCCGGGGAAGTGCTTGCCGGTGGCGGCCATACCGGCGTCGCCCATGCCGGCGATGAAGGCGCCACCCAGTTCGATCACCTGCTCGGCAGTGCCGAAGGAGCGTGCGCCTATGACCTGGCTGCGCCCATGGTCGACGTCCAGCACCGGTGCGAAGCTGAAGTCCAGCCCCACCGCCAGGATCTCGGTCGCCATCAGCCAGCCGCAGAGTCGGGCCAGTTCCGCGCTGTCCGCGCGACCGCCCAGCTGCCCCATGGCCGGCAGGCGCACCACGTCGCGCCGCAGGCGCTGGACGCGCCCCCCTTCCTGGTCCACGGCCAGCAGTAGTTCCGGCCGCAGCGCGCGGATAGCACGGCACAGTTCGCGGACCTGCGCCGGGGTTTCGATGTTGCGGGCGAACAGGATCAGCCCGCCCACCTCCGGCTGGCGCAGCAACTGCCGGTCCTCGGCGGTAAGCCAGGTGCCGGCGATATCGACCATCAGGGAGCCTTGCATGGGTACCTCATCCGAATGCTCCGGCGCACGGCGCCGTGAAAGGGACGCAAGCTTACCCCAGCCACCCTGGATGCCGCAGCCTAGTAGGTCTCGGCCGTCTCCACGGCGACCGGGCGCCGCGGCCGATACTGGGCCTGGGCCAGCTCCGGTGCGTGCATCGCCGTGGGCGCGCGCATGCCGGTGGCGAGAAAGGGCACCATCAGCCGCAGCACTTGGTCGGTGTGGGTATCGACGCCGAAGTCGTTCTCGCCGATGGCCCGCAGCGCCTTGATGCCGGACATGCTGAACACCGCCGCACCGAGCATGAAGTGCGCACGCCAGAACAGCTCCAACGGCGGGATCTCGGGCACGGCGCGATTCACCAGCAACAGGAAACGCCGAAACGCCCGCCCATAGGTTTGTTCCAGATACTTGCGCAGATGGCCCTGGCTCTGGCTGAAGGCCAGGCCGAGCAGGCGCATGAAGACCGACAGGTCGTTGCCATGCCGCGGCTTGATGGCCAGCGAGTGGTCGACCAGCAGGTTGAGCAGCGCTTCCAGGCTCACGTCCTCGCCCGCCTTGGGCTGCCACTGGTCGAGATCCCGCTCCAGGTTGAAGCAGAACGGATCGAGGAATCGCGAGAAGACCGCTTGGATCAAAGCCTTCTTCGAACCGAAGTGATAGTTGACCGCGGCCAGGTTGACACCGGCCCGGGTGGTGATCAGCCGCAACGAGGTCTCGGCGAAGCCCCGCTCGGCAAACAGCTGTTCGGCGGCATCCAGGATGCGCTCGACGGTATCCGACTGGGCCATGACCTTCCCTACCTGATGAGTTCCGTTTGAAACATATGTTTCAAACGCGGCGGAGTCAATCGCGCTCGCCTCGTTCGTGGGACGCTGCGTATCACTAGGCCCGGCCACCCTTTCGTTCCTGCCGTCAGATGTCGAGGGCACGGTCTTGCCTACCCTGGGAAGTTACTGTATATAATCACAGCATCACTAGACGACGCGACGTGCATCATGCTGAAACTGACACCGCGACAAGCCGAGATCCTGGCCTTCATCAAGCGTTGCCTCGAAGCCAATGGCTTTCCGCCTACCCGCGCCGAGATCGCGCAGGAGCTTGGTTTCAAATCGCCGAATGCAGCCGAGGAACATCTCAAGGCACTGGCCCGCAAGGGCGCCATCGAGATGACCCCAGGTGCCTCGCGCGGCATCCGGATTCCCGGCCTGGATACCCGCAAGGCCGAGGAAAGCCTGCCGGTCATCGGGCGGGTCGCCGCCGGTGCGCCCATCCTCGCCGAGCAGAACGTCGAGGAGAACTGTGCCATCAACCCGGCCTTCTTCCAGCCCCGTGCCGACTACCTGCTCAAGGTCAAGGGCATGAGCATGAAGGACGTCGGCATCCTCGACGGCGATCTGTTGGCCGTCCACGTGACCCGCGAAGTGCACAATGGCCAGATCGTCGTGGCCCGGGTGGGTGACGAAGTGACCGTGAAGAGATTCAAGCGCTCGGGCAATCAGGTCACCCTGCTGGCGGAAAATCCCGACTTCTCCCCTATCGAGGTCGATCTTTCCACCCAGGAATTCGCCATCGAAGGGTTAAGCGTAGGCGTTATCCGCCGCTAACCTCTTGGGCTGGCCTGGCGCCAGCCCTTTCCAACCAGCACCATCAACGCCGAAGTCTTGATCGGGGGGATAGTTTCGCGCTCCAGAAAGCGCTCAAGACCAGGTCGGAGAACAATGACGTCACGTATCGCTGGTACGGACGTCGAGTGGATTGATCGAGTCGCCTCCAGGAGGTCGCCATGCAATTTCCCCTGATGTTCGATACACCGCGCTCGCCCGCTCAAGACCGGGACCTGGCTCCCACGGTGCTGTTGCAGGAGCTGACGGCCTTCCTGCCGAAGCCTGGCAAGGCCGGCCGGGAGCTGTCGGTCGTGCCGCCGCCGGATACCTTCAGTGAGATGTCCCTGCATGGCAGCCAGGAACAGTGTCTGCAACTGCTGGCACCCATTCTGCGGCAACTCAGCGAGAAGGACGATGCCCGCTGGCTGACCCTGGTCACCCCGCCTTCGCTGCTGAGCAATGCCTGGCTGCGCAGTACTCATTTGAACAAGGAGCGGGTCCTGCTGCTGCAGACACCCAGCTCTGCCAAGACCCTGCAGCTGGCCTGCGAGGTCTTGCGCAAGGGTCAAAGCCATACGGTGATCAGCTGGCTGCACGACCTGAGCGATGCGGGCAAGCAACAACTGGCGCGAGCTGCGGCCCAAGGCAGCAGTCAAAGTCTGAACGTCAGGTTCGCCTGAGCCAGGCGCAAGCGCCAGCTGGAAGAGGCGGCATCCCGCGGCGGGATGCCGGAATCGGAACGGAAAATCAGTGCAGGACGCGGGGCTGATCGTCGCGCTGGAGGCTGTCGCCTTCAGCCAGCCGACCAGCCATCTGCACGCCCAGGTTGAACATGGCCTTGGCCACCTCTACCTGCTGACCATGCAGGAAATCCTTGGCATCGCTGGAGAACTCCAGGGTGACGAGCGCTTCCTCATCGTCCGCACGGCGCAATACGATGCGCCCATCGGAGAGTTCAACGATTTCCAGGTAGGCAGTAGTCATTCAGTATCTCCACAGCTAAGCGGATAGTGTAACAGCGTGGGGTCTGAGAGGCTGGACTGCCTGAGTCTTTTTCGATGGCCTGCCGGGCGACCGACGCTCGCGGACCTTCGCGTGCAGCTCGGCTGGGGGCTCCTGAACGGTACGCGCTTCGCCAAGACAGCTTCGCCGAGGCAAGGGTCGCCTGGGGTCGCTATGCGGAAGACGGACGGGAAATGGCCATGGCGCCGGGATGGCGGTCTCGCCAAGATGACGCCCCGACCACCGCCTCCTAGGCAGGTTCATAGGGAGCTGCGCGGGCGCTGCTTCCTACCACTCCGTCATGGCACCGCGAAATCTGAGTGCCGTCTGCTTGAGGCCTTCCCGCCAGGCTTCCACCTCGTCGAGACCCAACTCCGGCTCCGCAGGCTCCAGACTCACCGCTTCGATCAACGGTAGCGTCGGGTCCTGCTTGGGCCGCCGGGGCGCCTGGGGCGGTTGTAGCAGCCGCTGGTACTCGGCGATCAGGCGGGCCAGCCAGGTCTCGGGATTGCCGGCCAACTCGATCAGCTCGCCCATTTCAGGGCTGGGCGCTTCATTGAGCGCCTCGGGGGCGAGCAGAACCGCCAGCGAGGTGGCCTCCATGGTGGGATGGCGGTAGAAACCCGCCACTTCCTGACAGAGCCCCAGCAAGGCGCCGTGCAGATGAAACAGGCAGGCTTCCCGCTCGGCCATGATCCGGCCCTGGCTCTGCGCGGTGGGCGCAGCCTGGGCCAGGCGCCAGCTTTCCAGGGCCAGACCGGCGAAGTACAGCTTCTGGTTGGTACGGGTATAACGCTCGTTGGCCATGCCCTTCTCCTGGAGCCGGCTCACGCCGGCTTCCTGTCTACCGATGGCGCCAGGACTCCTAGCGCTTCTCTTCCACCTGCCACTTCTTGCCGTCGTAGAAGGCTTTCCAGCCGGTGGGCTTGCCCTCGACCTCGGTCTGTACGTACTGCTCCTTGGTCTTGCGGCTGAAGCGGATCACCGCCGGACGGCCTTCGGAATCCTTCGCCGGGGCATTGAGCAGATAATGGTACTTGGGATCGATCTCGTCGCGATGGGGCAGCAATTCGCTGACCAACGGCGCGCGGGTCTCGCGGTTCTTCGGGAAGCCGCTGGCGGCCAGGAACAGGCCGGAGGCACCGTCGCGCAGCACATAGGTGTCGTCGACCTTCTCGCAGCGCAGCTCCGGCATCGGCACGGCATCCATCTTCGGCGGGGCCGGCTCGCCGTTCTTGAGCAGCTTGCGGGTGTTCTTGCAGGCCGGATTGGTGCAGCCGAAGAACTTGCCGAAACGACCGGTCTTGAGCTGCATTTCGCTGCCGCACTTGTCGCACTCCAGCGACGGGCCTTCGTAGCCCTTGATGCGATAGCTGCCCTCCTCGATCTCGTAGCCCGGGCAGTCCGGGTTGTTGCCGCAGACATGCAGCTTGCGGTGTTCGTCGATCAGGTAGGCATCCATCGCGGTGCTGCAGATGGGGCAACGGTGCTTGCCACGCAGGACCAGGGACTCGGATTCGCCCTCGTCGTCCTCGGCGATCTCGTCGCCCGGCACCAGGTTGATGGTGGCCTTGCAACGTTCCTTGGGCGGCAGGGCGTAGCCCGAGCAGCCGAGGAAGACCCCGGTGGAGGCGGTGCGGATCATCATCGGCCGGCCGCAAACCTGGCAGGGAATGTCGGTCAGGGTGGGCTGGTTGGCCCTCATGCCCTTCTCGCCGGTCTCGGCGGTTTCCAGCTTCTGCTTGAAGTCGCCATAGAATTCGTCGAGCAGGTTCTTCCAGTCCCGCTCGCCCTGGGCGACGTTGTCCAGGTTGCCTTCCATGCTGGCGGTGAAGCCGAAGTCCATCAGGTTGGCAAAGCTTTCATTGAGACGATCGGTGACGATGTCGCCCATCTTCTCGGCATAGAAACGGCGGTTGTGCACCGTCACGTAGCCACGATCCTGGATGGTGGAAATGATGGCCGCGTAGGTGGAGGGTCGGCCGATGCCGCGCTTCTCCAGCTCCTTGACCAGGCTGGCTTCCGAGAAGCGGGCCGGCGGCTTGGTGAAGTGCTGGCTCGGGTCGAGCTTGACCAGGCCAAGGTCCTCGCCCTGCTTCATCTCGGGCAGCACGTCGTCATCGCCCGGCTTGCTCTGCTGCGGCAGGACGCGGGTGTAGCCATCGAACTTGAGGATACGGCCGCGGGCACGCAGCTCGAAGTCACCCGCCGCGGCGGTCACGGTGGTGGACAGGTACTCGGCCGGCGGCATCTGGCAAGCCAGGAACTGACGCCAGATCAGCTCGTACAGGCGCTCGGCGTCACGCTCCATGCCCGACAGGCTGTTGGGCTTGACGTTGACGTCGGACGGGCGGATGGCCTCGTGCGCTTCCTGGGCGCCTTCGCGGCTGCCGTAGACATTGGCCTTTTCCGGCAGGTACTGCTTGCCGAATTCGCTCTCGATGTAGCCGCGGGCCATGGCGATGGCATCGCCCGACAGGTTGGTCGAGTCGGTACGCATGTAGGTGATGTAGCCGGCCTCGTAGAGCCGCTGGGCCATCATCATGGTCTTCTTCACCCCGAAGCCCAGGCGATTGCTCGCTGCCTGCTGCAGGGTGGAGGTGATGAAGGGTGCCGAGGGCTTGCTGCTGGTCGGTTTGTCTTCGCGCTTGGCGATGCGATAGGCGGCCTTTTCCAGCTTGGTCAGGGCGGCCTTGGCCTGGGCTTCGTTCAGCGGCTTGAAGGCTTCGCCCTTCTCGCGCACCACCTCGAAACGCACCTGGGCCTTTTTCGGCGTGGCCAGGTCGGCGTGGATTTCCCAGTATTCCTCGGGGACGAAGGCACGGATTTCGCGTTCGCGCTCCACCACCAGCTTGACCGCGACCGACTGCACCCGACCGGCGGACAGGCCACGGGCGATCTTCGACCACAGCAGCGGCGAGACCATGTAGCCGACCACGCGGTCGAGGAAGCGCCGCGCCTGCTGGGCGTTGACACGATTGATGTCCAGCTCGCCGGGCTGGGAGAAGGCTTCCTGGATGGCCTTCTTGGTGATCTCGTTGAAGACCACGCGCTTGTAGCGCGAGTCGTCGCCACCGATGGCTTCCCGCAGGTGCCAGGCGATGGCCTCCCCTTCGCGGTCCAAGTCGGTCGCGAGATAGACGGTATCGGCGTCCTTGGCCAGGCGGCGCAGTTCCTCGATCACCTTTTCCTTGCCTGGCAGGATTTCGTAGTGCGCCTTCCAGCCGTGCTCGGGGTCGACGCCCATGCGGGCGAACAGCTGCCGCCGGGCCTTTTCCTTGGGTGACAGCGCGGGCGCCTCGGCGGCGGTCTTGCGCGTCTTGGCGGCGGGCTCCTTGGCGGTGCCGGCGCCGCTGGTGGGAAGGTCGCGGATGTGGCCGATGCTCGACTTCACCACGTACTGGTTACCCAGATACTTGTTGATGGTCTTGGCCTTGGCCGGGGATTCCACGATGACCAGCGATTTACCCATGGGAGAGTCAGATTCCTGCTTGAAAGCGATGAGCGAGCGAAAGGCGAGCGCCGGAACGGCGAATGGAGGACCAGACCGATGTCAGTCTGGTGCGCCGGGGGCGGTCGGCCAACGCGGCACCGCTATATATAGTGGCGATGTCGGCAAGGTCAAGGCTGGGTCTTGGCATCCAGACCCAAGGGATCGGCTTCGACGCTGATCAGCGCGAAGCGCGGCACCTGCTCGCCATCGACCTGGACGCTCTCGCGAAACATGCTCAGAGGCCGGGCCCAGAGTCCGTATTCGCCGTACAGCGCCTGATAGATGACCAGCTCCTCTTCGGTCTCCGAATGCCGGGCCAGACCCAGCACCCGATACTGCTGACCCTTGTAGTGCCGGTAGAGTCCCGTCTGCAATGCCATGTTCCACCTCGCAAAAAGAAAACCGGGGCAGCCCTGGGGGCGCCCCGGTCGGATGACGCACGCTGCGGCGGATCAGCGCAGGCGTTCGAACACCGTGGTGATGCCCTGGCCGAGACCCACGCACATGGTGGCCAGGCCGAAGGTGCCGTCATTCTGTTTCATGACATTCAACAGCGTGCCTGAAATCCGGGCGCCAGAGCAACCGAAGGGGTGACCCAGGGCGATGGCGCCGCCGTGCAGATTGACCTTTTCCTCCATCTTGTCGAGCACCTTGAGATCCTTGAGCACCGGCAGGGCCTGGGCGGCGAAGGCTTCGTTGAGCTC
The DNA here is from genome assembly GCA_036946245.1 of Pseudomonas oryzihabitans. Lineage (GTDB taxonomy): Bacteria > Pseudomonadota > Gammaproteobacteria > Pseudomonadales > Pseudomonadaceae > Chryseomonas > Chryseomonas oryzihabitans_G. The sequence continues at coordinate 2,041,098 of JAQIJM010000001.1, read as the reverse complement.
GATGAAGTCGATGTCGGCGATGGTCAGGCCGGCACGCTTGAGCGCCTTCTGCGACGCCGGTACCGGACCGTAGCCCATGATCGCCGGATCGACACCGGCCACGGCCATGGAGCGGATCCTGGCCAGCGGCTGCAGCCCCAGGTCCTGGGCGCGCTGGGCCGACATGACCAGCATGCAGGAAGCACCATCGGTGATCTGCGAGGAGGTACCGGCAGTCACCGTCCCGCCCTTGGGGTTGAAGGCCGGCTTCAGCGCGGCCAGGCCCTCGACGGTGGTTTCCGGGCGGATGGTCTCGTCGAAATCGAAGACCTTGAGGAAGCCGTTCTCGTCGTGACCTTCCAGGGGAATGATCTCGTCCTTGAACTTGCCTTCCTGGGTGGCCTTCCAGGCCAGCTGGTGCGAGCGATAGCCGAATTGATCCTGGGCCTCGCGGCTAATGCCGTGCATCTTGCCCAGCATCTCGGCGGTCAGGCCCATCATGCCGGAGGCCTTGGCGGCATGCAGCGACAGTTGGGGATTCGGGTCGACGCCGTGCATCATGCCGACGTGGCCCATGTGCTCCACCCCGCCGACGACGAAGACGTCGCCGTTGCCGGTCTGGATCGCCTGGGCGGCGGTGTGCAGGGCGCTCATGGAAGAACCGCACAGGCGGCTCACCGTCTGGGCACCGCTGGTGTGCGGGATGCGGGTCAGCAGCGACGCCATGCGGGCGATGTTCCAGCCCTGCTCCAGGGTCTGGTTGACGCAGCCCCAGATCACGTCCTCCACCTCGGCCGGATTGACCTGGGGATTGCGGTCGAGCACCGCGTCGATCAGCCGCGCGGACAGAGTCTCGGCGCGGGTGTTGCGGTGCATGCCGCCCTTGGAACGACCCATGGGCGTGCGGGCGAAGTCGACGATGACGACGTCTCTCGGATTCAGACTCATTTCTTTACTCCAGGCTCAACCGAAGAAGCGTTGGCCAGCGGCGGCCATTTCGCGGAGTTTGGGGGTCGGGTGGTACAGCGGCCCGAGGTCGGCGTACTGGTCGGCCATGGCGACGAATTCGGCCACGCCCAGGCTGTCGATGTAGCGCAGCGCACCGCCACGGAAGGGCGGGAAGCCGATGCCGTAGATCAGGCCCATGTCGGCCTCGGCGGCGCTGTCGACGATGCCGTCTTCCAGACAGCGCACGGCTTCCAGGCACAGCGGCACCATCATCCGCTCGACGATCTCCTCGTCGGTGAATTCACGCTGCTCGTAGGTGACCGGTGCCAGCACCTCGGCCACGGCCGGGTCGGCGACCTTCTTCGGCTTCCCCTTCTTGTCGGTCTCGTAGACATAGAAGCCCTTGCCGTTCTTCTGGCCGAAGCGCTGGGCTTCGTAGAGGGCGTCCACCGCGGTCTTGCGGCTTTCCTTCATGCGCTCGGGGAAGCCCTCGGCCATGACGTCGCGGGCGTGGTGGGCGGTGTCCATGCCGACCACGTCCATCAGGTAGGCCGGGCCCATGGGCCAGCCGAACTTTTCCATCAGCTTATCGACGCGCTGGAAATCGGCCCCCTGGGCCAGCAGTGCGGCGAAGCCGCCGAAGTACGGGAAGAGGATACGGTTGACCAGGAAACCGGGGCAGTCGTTGACCACGATGGGGTTCTTGCCCATCTGGCGCGCATAGGCCACGGTGGTGGCGATGGCCTTCTCGCTGGTCTTTTCGCCGCGGATCACCTCGACCAGGGGCATCATGTGCACCGGGTTGAAGAAGTGCATGCCACAGAAGTTTTCCGGGCGCTTGAGCGCCTGGGCCAGGAGGCTGATGGAAATGGTGGAGGTATTGGAGGTGAGGATGGCGTCCTCGCGCACCTGGCCTTCCACCTCGGCCAGCACGGCCTGCTTGACCTTGGGATTCTCGACCACGGCCTCGACCACCAGGTCGACGCTCTTGAAGTCGCCATAGGACAGGGTCGGACGGATGCGGTTGAGCGCCTCGGCCATCTTCACCGGCTCCAGGCGGCCCTTCTCGACGCGCTTGTTGAGCAGCTTGCTGGCTTCGCTCAGGCCCAGTTCCAGGGCTTCGTCGCGAATGTCCTTCATCAGGATCGGCGTGCCCTTGAGCGCGGACTGGTAGGCAATGCCACCGCCCATGATGCCGGCACCCAGCACGCTGGTCAGCTTGACCGGCGCGGCCTGCTTCTCCAGCACCTTGGCCTTGCGCTTGAGCGCCTGGTCATTGAGGAACAGGCCGACCAGGCTGGCGGAGACCGAGGTCTGGGCCATCTTGGCGAAACCGGCGCCTTCGACTTCCAGCGCCTTGTCGCGGCCGTAGTTGGCGGACTTCTGGATGGCCTTGATGGCTTCCAGCGGTGCCGGATAGTGCGGACCGGCCTGGCTCGCGACGAAGCCCTTGGCCGATTCGAAGGCCATCATGGCTTCGATGGCATTGAGCTGCAGCTTTTCCAGCTTGGGCTTGCGCTTGGCGCGATAGTCCAGCTCGCCGGCAGCGGCGCGGCGGACCAGGTCCAGGGCGGCGTCGAACAGGTGCTCGGGGGCGACCACGGCATCGGCCACGCCGACCTTGAGGGCGGTAGCGGCGTCGTTTTCCTTGCCGGAGGCGATCCACTCGATGGCGTTGTCGCTGCCGATCAGGCGCGGCAGGCGCACGGTGCCGCCCCAGCCCGGATAGATGCCCAGCTTGACTTCCGGCAGGCCGATGCGCGCGGCGGTGCTCAGCACCCGGTAGTCGGCGGCCAGGGTCATCTCGCAACCACCACCCAGGGCGATGCCACCCACGGCGGCCACGGTGGGCACCGGCAGGTCTTCGAAGTCGTTGAAGATGCGGTTGATCTCGGCGATGCCAGCCTGCAGCTCTTCGGTCGGCCGGCTGAACATCTCGACGAATTCGGTGATGTCGGCGCCGACGATGAAGACGTCCTTGCCGCTGGTGACGATGACGCCGCGCAGGCCGGCGTGGGCTTTCAGGGCATCCACGGCCTGGCGGAATTCGCGCAGGGTAATGGCGCTGAACTTGTTGACCGATTCGCCTTGGAGGTCGAAGCGAAGTTCGGCGATGCCGTCCTCCACGTCGCGCACCGAAAGGGCTTTGCCTTCGAAAATCATCAGCGGGTCTCCCTTGAGTCCTGGTCGCGAAGCGGGCGGCGGCTTGGGTGAAAGCCGAAAATCGCCAGCCCCGATATTGTTCTGTGGAGGGCACCGGCCGGGCCGGGGCGAAAATTCATACAACCGTTTGAACGGCTCGCACAACCTTCTGGCAAAAGCGAGCGCTTGTCAATTGGGACGCACGGGGAAAGCGTAGCCGGAGGTTCGAGCGGTGGGCGCTTGAGCTTGGCGCGCTTCTGTGCAAGATAGCCGTGGAGCTATCCCCGACTCCTGGAGTCGAAACTACAAGTAGGCGAATTTCTGGCTGAACGACCACCAGGCGAATGCCGGTGCCGTTCGACCAGAGCCGGGAGCCTGCGCATCGAGCGTCAGCCACGGTATGGACTGGCGCCCCATCATGAAGGAGAGAGGCATATGGCCTACCAACACATATTGGTCGCAGTCGACCTGACCGAGGATTGCCAGCCGGTGATCCGTCGTGCGGTTGCCTTGGGTCAGTGCTGTGGCAGCAAGGTGTCGCTGGTGCACGTGGTCGAGCCCATGGCCATGGCCTTCGGCGGCGACGTGCCCATGGACCTATCGTCGCTGCAACAGCAGCAGATCGAGCAGGCGCGCGAGCGACTGGATGGCTTCACCACCCAGTACGCCGAGCTGGCGGGCAATTGCGTGCTGGCCTATGGGCAGCCGCGCCAGGAAATCCACCGCATGGCCAAGGAGCAGGGCTGCGACCTGATCGTAGTCGGCAGCCACGGGCGTCACGGCCTGGCGCTGCTGCTGGGCTCGACGTCCAACGACCTGCTGCACGGCGCGCCCTGCGATACCCTGGCGGTGGCCCTGAAGAAAGACAAGGCCTGATCCCGCGGCCGGACTGGATTATTCCAGTTCGGCCCAGCGCTCGATGAGACGATCCAACTCGACTTGCAGCGCATCCATGCGGGCGAGCTTGGCCTGGGTAACCTCGGCCGGCAGCTGATAGAAACCCGGATCGGCAACGGCAGTCTGCAGGGCTTCCAGCTCGATTTCCGCGGTTTCGATGGCGCCTGGCAGGGCATCCAGCTCGCGCTGTTCCTTGTAGCTGAGCTTGCGCTTGGCGGGTGCCGCTGCGGCGGCCACCGGTGCGGCGACCGGCGCAGGCTCGACCTTGGCGGCCGCCGCCGGCTTGTCCTCCCGGGTCTGGACGCCGAGCAGGCGCGGCGAGCCGCCCTGACGCAGCCAGTCCTGGTAGCCACCGACGTATTCCTGCACCCGCCCTTCCCCCTCGAACACCAGGGTGCTGGTCACCACGTTGTCGAGGAAGGCCCGGTCGTGGCTGACCATCAGCACGGTGCCCTCGAAACTCAGCAGCACCTCTTCCAGCAGCTCCAGGGTCTCGACGTCGAGGTCGTTGGTGGGTTCGTCCAGCACCAAGAGGTTGGCCGGCTTGCTGAATAGCTTGGCCAGCAGCAGGCGCGCGCGTTCGCCACCGGACAGCGCCTTGACCGGCGTGCGGGCACGCTGGGGGCTGAACAGGAAGTCACCCAGGTAGCTCAGCACATGGCGATCCTGGCCGTTGATGGTGATGAATTCGCGCCCCTCGGCGAGGTTGTCAATCACCGTCTTTTCCGGTTCCAGTTGCAGGCGCAGCTGGTCGAAATAGGCGATCTCCAGCTTGGTGCCGTACTGGATCTTGCCGGCGGTGGGCTGCAGGTCACCCAGCAACAGCTTGAGCAGGGTGGTCTTGCCCGAGCCGTTGGGGCCGAGCAGGCCGATGCGATCGCCGCGCTGGATCAGCAGGGTCAGGTCGCGGATCAGGGGTTCGCCGCCGGGATGGGCATAGCTCATGTGCTCGGCGAGGATGACCTGCTTGCCGGACTTGTCGGCGGTTTCCAGCAGCAGATTGGCCTTGCCCTGACGCTCACGCCGCTCGCTGCGCTCGTTGCGCATGGCCTTGAGCGCACGGACCCGACCTTCGTTGCGGGTACGGCGGGCCTTGATGCCCTGGCGGATCCAGACTTCTTCCTGGGCCAGGCGCTTGTCGAACAAGGCGTTGGCGGTTTCTTCGGCCGCCAGTTGCTGCTCCTTGTGCACCAGGAAGCTGGCGTAGTCGCCCTGCCAGTCGATGAGGTTGCCGCGATCCAGTTCGAGGATGCGGGTGGCCAGGGCCTGGAGGAAGGCACGGTCGTGGGTGATGAACAGCACGGCGCCCGGATAGCCGCGCAGGGCGTCTTCCAGCCAGGCGATGGCGCCGATGTCCAGGTGGTTGGTGGGTTCGTCGAGCAGCAGCAGATCCGGCTCGGCCACCAGCGCCTGGGCCAGCAGCACGCGCCGCCGCCAGCCGCCGGACAGTTCGGCGAGGGTCTTCTCCGCCGGCAGCTGCAGCCGGCTCAGGGTGCTTTCCACCAGTTGCTGCAGGCGCCAGCCATCGCGGGCCTCCAGCTCCTGCTGGACGTGCATGAGTCGCTCCATATCCAGTTCGCCACTGGTGTCCTGGGTCAGGTGGTGGTACTCGGCGAGCAGCTCGCCGACGCCGGCCAGGCCCGCGGCCACCACGTCGAACACCGAGCGATCGTCGGCGCGCGGCAATTCCTGCGGCAGTTCACCGATCTTCAGCGCCGGGGCGCGCCAGACCTCGCCGTCATCGGCCTGCTGCTCGCCCTTGACGATGCGCAGCAGGCTGGATTTGCCGGTGCCGTTGCGGCCGATGATGCATACCCGCTCGCCCCGCTCGATCTGCCAGGACACCCCGTCCAGCAAGGGGGTGACGCCAAAGGCCAGGGATACGTTGGTGAACTTGAGCAGCGCCATGGGTTTCTCCGCGAAAAAGGCCAGCCAGTCTAGCAGAGACGCCTACCCCGGCGCCGGTCGACACGAGCCGGCGAAACGCCCGGACCGCCCGACGGCAGGCCATGGCCGACGCTTTCGCCGCCTGGCGCCGGCACGTAAGCTAGACTGCCCCGTGACGGTCGGCCGCCTGCCTTGCGCAGTGCGCGCCGCCCCCTCCGCATCCAGCTTTTACGGAATTCCCATGCGCGGTCGCCTGTTCGTCATCCTGCCCCTGCTCCTCGCTCCCCTGATCGGCTCCACCACCTCGCAAGCCGCTCCCCTGGAGCAGCAGCGGCAACTCTACGACCAGGCCAAGACCGCGCTGGACCGCGGCGATGCCAGCGTCTACCTGGCCAATCGCGGTGAATTGCGTACCTATCCGCTGGAGCCCTATCTGGCCTACGACGAGCTGATCAAGCGCGTCCCCGGGGCCAGCGATGCCGAGATCGAGACCTTTCTCGCCGAGCACGGCGATCTGCCGCAGTCCAACTGGCTGCGCCTGCGCTGGCTGCGCAGCCTGGCCGATCGCGGCGACTGGAATCGCTTCGAGAAATACTATTCGCCGGACTTCAACTTCACCGAGCTGGACTGCCTGCACGGCCAGTACCTGATCGCCCAGGGCAATGCCAGCGAGGGCTTCAAGCTGGCGGAGAAATACTGGCTGGTGGGCAAGGCGCAGCCGACCACCTGCGACGGCCTGTTCCAGGCCTGGGCGGCGCGCGGGCAACTAACCGAGGAGCGCGTCTGGGAGCGTGCCAAGCTGGCCGCCGACAAGGGCGAGTACGGCCTGGTGCGCACCCTGATGGCCCAGTTGCCCACCCTCGCCAGCCAGGCCCAGCGCCTGATCGACGTCGCCCAGAAGCCGCAGCAGATCGCCAATGTGCAGGCCTTCGCCCCGGCCAGCGAAAGCCTCGCCGACGTGGTCGGCCTGGGCCTGCGCAAGCTGGCCCGCCAGGACCCGGAACAGGCCATGAGCCTGCTCGAGGTCTACAGCCAGCGCATGCCTTTCACCCGCGATGAAAAGGTCGCCATCGCCCGCCAGATCGGCCTGACCCTGGCGAAGAACTTCGATCCGCGCGCCCTGCCGCTGATGGAGCGCTATGACCCCGAGCTGCGCGACGACGACGTCAGCGAATGGCGCGCCCGCCTGCTGCTGCGGTTGGGTCGCTGGAGCGATGCCCATGCGCTGATCGAGCGCTTTCCGCCGAGTCTGGCTAAGGCCAATCGCTGGGAATACTGGCGCGCCCGCACCCTGGAGCTGATGCAGCCGCAGAGTCCGGCGGTGCTGCGCGAATACGCCGAGGTCAGTCGCGAGCGCGACTATTACGGCTTCCTTGCCGCCGACCGCAGCAAGGCGCCCTATCAGCTCAACAACAGGCCGCTGATGCTCAGCGACGCCCTCAAGCGCAAGGTGCGCAACACCCCCGGCGTGCAGCGGGCCCTGGAATTCATCGCCCGCGGCGAGCCGATCAATGCCCGCCGCGAGTGGTTCTACGTCAGCCGTCACTTCAACCGCGACGAACTGGTGGCCCAGGCACGCATGGCCTACGACATGCAGTGGTACTTCCCGGCGATCCGCACCATCAGCCTGGCCAAGTACTGGGACGACCTGGACATCCGCTTCCCCATCGCCTATCGCGAAAGCTTCGTGCGCGAGGCCCAGACCCGCGGCCTGCACAGCAGCTGGGTATTCGCCATCACCCGCCAGGAGAGCGGCTTCATGGCCGATGCACGCTCCGGGGTGGGCGCCATGGGGCTGATGCAGCTGATGCCGGCCACCGCCAGCCATACCGCCAGCAAGTTCGCCATTCCCCTGGCCTCGCCGCAGCAGGCGCTGACCCCGGAAAAGAACATCCAGCTGGGCACCGCCTATCTGTCCATGGTCCATGCCCAGTTCAACGGTAACCGGGTGCTGGCCTCGGCCGCCTACAACGCCGGCCCGGGCCGGGTGAAGCGCTGGCTGACGGGCGCCCGTCACCTGGCCTTCGATGTCTGGGTGGAGACCATTCCCTTCGACGAGACGCGGCAATACGTGCAAAACGTGCTGGCCTATGCGGTGATCTACGGGCAGAAGCTCAATTCGCCGCAACCCCTGGTGGACTGGAACGAGCGCTTCTTCGACGAGACCTGAGTGCTCGCCGGCCCGCCCTGATACCACCACGGTGGACTTGAACCCCTGTTCGAGTCCGCCCTACCGCCACCTAGAGCCTTTCCGCCGCCCCAACGCTGCCTCCGCCTCGGCTGCGGCCCCGTGACGGCTGCGCAAAAGCGCGCCACCCCCTATACTGCAGCCCCTTTTTTTCCGCTATTGAACCGGAGAAACCCATGCTCAAGCGTTCGCTGGCCCTGGCAGCAGGCCTGGCCCTGTCCCTGACTTCCCTGCTCTCCCACGCCGCCGCCGAACTGCGCGTCTCGGCCATTCCCGACGAGGCGCCCACCGAGCTGATCCGCAAGTTCAAGCCGCTGGGTGAATACCTGGAGCAGCGCCTGGGCATGCCGGTGAAATTCGTCCCGGTGTCCGACTATGCCGGCGTGGTGGAAGCCATGGCCTCGGATCGCCTGGACCTGGCCTGGTTCGGCGGCTTCACCTTCGTCCAGGCGCAGCGCAAGGCGCCGATGACCCCCCTGGTGCAGCGCGAAGAAGATCAGCAGTTCACCAGCAAGTTCATCACCGCCGACCCGGCGGTGAAGACCCTGCAGGATCTGAAAGGCAAGACCTTCGCCTTCGGTTCCGTCTCTTCCACCTCGGGCAGCCTGATGCCGCGCTACTTCATGCAGCAGGACGGCATCGTCCCCGAGCAGTTCTTCTCGCGGGTGGCCTATTCCGGCGCCCATGACGCCACCGTCGCCTGGGTCGCTGCGGGCAAGGCCGATGCCGGGGTGCTCAACGCCTCGGTATGGAAGAAGCTGGTCGACGCCGGCAAGGTCGACACCAGCAAGGTCCGGGTCATCTCCACCACCCCGGCCTACTACGACTACAACTGGACGGTGCGCGGCAACCTGGATCCGCAACTGGCGGCCAAGATCAAGCAGGCCTTCCTCGACCTGGATCCGGCCAAGCCGGCCGACAAGGCGATCCTCGACCTGCAGGCGGCCAGCCGCTTCGTGCCGACCTCGCCGGACAACTACCAGAGCATCGAGGCTTCCGCCCTGGCGGCCGGCCTGCTCAAGTGAGTCTCGCCCTCAGGGGCGTGACGCTGGTACACGCCGACGGCTCGCCCGCCCTGGCCGATCTCGACCTGACCCTGCAACAGGGTGAGCAGGTCGCCCTGATCGGCCCGTCCGGGGCGGGCAAGACCAGCCTGTTGCGCCTGCTGGCCACCGGGCTGCGGCCGGTCGCGGGCGAGTTGGAGCTGCTCGGCCGGGAGCCCTGGAGCCTGGGCAACCGGGCACGGCGCCAGTTGCGCGCCCGCATCGGCCTGATCCACCAGGCGCCGCCCCTGCCGGCGCGCCAGCGCGTCATCACCGCGGTGCTGGCCGGCCGTCTCGGCCAGTGGTCGCTGGCGCGCAGCTTGGCCAGCCTGGTGCATCCCCTGGATCGCGCCGGCGCCGCGGCGGTCCTGGCGCCGCTGGACCTCGCCGACCGTCTCTATGCCTCCTGCGATCAGCTATCCGGGGGCCAGTTGCAGCGCATCGGCATCGCCCGGGCGCTCTACCAGCAGCCGCAGCTGCTGCTCGCGGACGAACCCGTGTCGGCCATGGACCCGGTGCTGGCCGCCCATACCCTGGAGCTGCTGAGCGACGCCGCGGCGCGCCAGGGCACCACCCTGGTCACCAGCCTGCACAACGTCGAACTGGCGTTGCAGCGCTTTCCACGCATCCTCGGCCTGCGCGCCGGGCGATTGCTGTGGGACAAGCCCGCCAGCGCCGTCACCCCGGCCGATCTCGCCGCGCTCTATGCCAACGAGGGCTTGAGCACCACTCTCAAGCCTGCCGCCCCGGCCCCGGCCGAGACGCCGCTCGACCTGCCGCGATGCTGACCTCGCCCCGCCAGGACCCGGCCGCCCGGCCCCGGCTGCTGCTCACCCTGCTGGCCCTGCTGCTGGCCTGGCCGACGCTGCGCCTGGCGGAATTCGATCTGCTGGGTCTCTTCACCGGCGACAACGCCCGCACCATGGGCAACTTCCTCGTCGGCTTCTGGCCGCCCGCCCATGACGCCGACTTTCTCGCCGTGCTCGGTCGCGCCACCCTGGAAACCCTGGCCATCGCCACCCTGGGCATGGCCCTGGCCACGCTGATCGCCCTGCCCGCCGCCCTGCTCGCCACCCGTGTCCTGTCGATCTCCGCCCTGCCTCGCGGCGGGCGTCCTGGCCGCGTGCCGCGCCTGCTCCGCGGCCTGGTGCGCGGGGTGCTGATCGTCCTGCGCAGCGTGCCGGAGATCGTCTGGGCGCTGCTGTTCGTCCGCGCCGTGGGCCTGGGCCCCACCGCCGGGGTGCTGGCCATCGCCATCACCTACGGCGGCATGCTGGGCAAGGTCTATGCGGAGATCTTCGAATCGGTGGACCCGCGTCCGGCGCGGGCCCTGCTGCTGCAGGGCGCCGGTCGCCTGCAGGCCTTCGTCTATGGCGTGCTGCCCAATGCCGCGGGCGAGATGATTTCCTACAGCGTCTACCGCTGGGAGTGCGCCATCCGCGCCTCGGTGGTGATGGGCTTCGTCGGCGCCGGCGGGCTCGGCCAGCAGGTCGACCTGTCGCTGCGCATGTTCGCCGGTGGCGAAGTGGCCAGCCTGCTGCTGACCTTCCTGGTGCTGGTGCTCCTGGCCGATGTGCTCAGTCGCCTGCTGCGCCAGGTGGAGCGTGGCCAGGGCCGGGGCCGCGGCGCTCTGACGGTGCTGGCCATGGCTGCCGCCCTGGTGGCCTCCGCCAGCTACCTGGGCACCGCCTTCGGCGAATTGCTGAGCGCTCGCGCCCTGGCGCAGATGGGCAGCTTCCTGGCCGATTTTCTCCAGCCGGACTTCTCCCTCGCCCAGCTGTCGGCCGTGGCCCATGGCGCGGTGGAAACCCTGGCCATGTCGGCCCTGGGTACCTTGCTCGCCGGGCTGCTCGGCATCCTGCTGGCGCTGCCGGCGGCCGGTCGCCTTGGCCTGGGCGCCCTGGCCCTGGCACGGCTGCTGCTCAATGCCCTGCGCGCCGTACCGGAACTGGTCTGGGCGGCGCTGATGGTGCTGGCCGCCGGGCTGGGGCCCAACGCCGGCACCCTGGCCCTGGCGCTGCACACCGCCGGGGTGCTCGGCCGGCTGTTCGCCGAAGCCCTGGAAAACACCCCCAAGGCGCCCGCCGAGGCCATTCGCCTGGCCGGCGGCGGCGCAGTGGCGGCCTTTCTCTATGGCACCCTGCCGGCGGTCTGGCCGCAGTTGCTGGCCTATCTGCTCTATCGCTGGGAGAACAACATCCGCATGGCCAGCATCCTCGGCTTCGTCGGTGCCGGCGGCCTGGGGCAGCAGCTGTACTTCAGCCTGAGCCTGTTCCAGCAGGCCCAGGCCGCCACCGTGATCCTCGGCATGCTGGTGCTGGTGCTGGGCGTGGATCTGCTGAGCAATTGGGCCCGGCAGCGCTGGGTCGTTCGTTAGAGCCTATTCAAAGGCTGCTGCGCGTCGGCCAAACGGCGTTGAAAAGACCTTCGGAATGCTCATTTACCACTCGTAAACCCGAACGCGGGTCCGATCCGCTTCCTCAGGTCTTTTCGCGGGGCCGCCCAGGCCTTGTTTGGCTCTAGCTCGCGAGCCTTTGAACAGGCTCTTAGCGAATCTCCGGCAGCAGCAGCGCTGGCAATTGCGCGAGAAAGGCGGCTTCATCGTCGAGCTGGCGCAGGTCCAGCCAGAGGGCGTCGGCATCGATGCGGCCCACCACCGGAATGGGTAACTGGCGCAGACCTTCTTCCAATTGCCGCAAGGCGCGCCCACGCAGGCGCTTGCTGACCTGGGGGCGACAGCACAATGCCGCGCCGGGCAGGCGGGCCACCGGCTGGGCGCCACTGCCGATCATGCCCAGCGCCGGCTCCACGCTGACCGCATAGGTCGTGCCCAGCACGGCGGCGAAGGCCGGCAGCAGCCGCTCGGCCTGGGTGGTGATGTCCGCGGCCGGGCGCGACAGCAGGCGCAGGCTGGGCAAGCGCTCGGCCAGTCGATCCGGATCGCGATAGAGCGCCAGGGTCGCCTCCAAGGCGGCCAGGGTCAGCTTGTCGACCCGCAGCGCCCGCTTGAGCGGATTCTTCTTGATGCGCTCGATGAGGTCGCGGCGACCGACGATGAGGCCGCACTGGGGGCCGCCGAGCAGCTTGTCGCCACTGAAGGTCACCAGGTCGGCGCCGTCGCGCAGGGCCTGCTGCACCGTGGGTTCGGCGGGCAGTCCCCAGCGGGTCAGATCCACCAGGGTGCCGCTGCCCAGGTCTTCCAGCAGAGGCACCTCATGGGCGCGGGCGATGGCGGCCAGCTCCGCCGTGGCCACGCTGGCGGTGAAGCCCTGGACGCTGTAGTTGCTGGTGTGTACCCGCATCAGCAGCGCGGTGCGCGGGCCGATGGCGGCTTCGTAATCGCGGGCGTGGGTGCGGTTGGTGGTGCCCACCTCCACCAGCTTGACCCCGGCGCGGGCCATGATGTCGGGGATGCGAAAGGCACCGCCGATCTCGATCAGTTCGCCGCGGGACAGTACCCCTTCCCTACGTGCGCCCAAGGCATGCAGGGCCAGCAGGACCGCCGCGGCGTTGTTGTTGACCACCGTCACCGCCTCGGCGCCGGTGAGTTCGCGCACCAGGTCGGCGACCAGGTCGTCGCGGTCGCCGCGCTTGCCGGTGGCCAGGTCGAACTCCAGATTCATCGGCTGACGCGCGGCCTCGGTCACCGCGGCGATGGCCTCTTCCGCCAGCAGCGCCCGCCCCAGGTTGGTGTGCAGCACCGTACCGGTGAGGTTGAACACCCGCCGCACCCGTGGCTGGCTGTGCAACGCCAGCCGCTCGCCGAGGCGACCGGCCAGCACGCCCTCTTCCACCTCCACGGCGGTCAGGGTGCCGGCCCTCAGGGCCTCGCGCAAATCGTCCAGCAGCGAGCGATAGCCGCCAAGGACCTGCTCGCGCCCGTGGCGCTCCTCCAGCGGACGCGAAGCGGGATGGCGCAGCAGGCGATCGATGGACGGCAGGCGAATGGCGGTCATGGGAGCCTCTCGGGTCGAGTCGACCCCCAGTGTAGCCCGAACCTGCGGCGGATCGATCAGGGCGCGCCGGACTCCCGCAGGCGTGGCCCACCCTGGGTGAAAGGACCTGCGTCCGGACCTCGACCGTCCTGAAATGACCCCCGGGTTCCCGGTTTGCCGCCTGCCAGAGCCCGTCCTAGGATGGTTTTCACGGGCTTTTCCCGGGCGCCCAACGCAGTCCTGGCGTGGAGAGCCCTGGCCACCACGTCCACCTCACGACAATAACAAAGGTGCCGTCATGTCCAAGAAATCCTCCCTCTGGGCCAGCGATGGCCTGCTCGACAACAGCGACATCGTCAGCCTCGGCAACTTCACCTACCTGCACACGCTGAAAGGCGCCGCGGCCGCGCCGCTGACGCAGACCCACTCGGCCAGCACCCCTACCGTCAGCGAATTCCTCAACGGCGCCATCAGCGAGTACGTGCTGGGTGGCACCCCGGACGGCATGCGGCCATTCCTGGTCGATGGCCATCAAATGACGCTGCACAATTCGCTCAATGGCGCGACGGCCCATACCTGGATCACCGCCGAGAACCAGGTGCTCATCACCTATGCCGGCACCACTAGAGGCGAGAATCTGCTGATCGATCCCCTGTCCACCGCCGGTGGCCTGCTGAGCGATCTGCAGATTCTCGGCCAGCAGGTCTCCAGCGCCCAGCGGCAGTCGCTGGACTTCGCCCACCAGGTGATCGAGGCGGCGGCCAAACGGGGCTATGGCACCCAGGACATCTTTGTCACCGGCCACTCCCTGGGCGGGATCTCGGCGGAGTACGTCGCGCAGCAGACCGGTCTCGGCGGCATCAGCTTCGAGGCCTCGGGCATTCCCCGCGATGCTCAGGCCGTGGGCCATGGGGGCAATTTCGTCAACGTGGTCACCCTGGGCGACCCGGTGGCCAACTACAGCTCCGACATCAGGGGCGAGCAGCCCTTCGCACCCACTTTCGTCAGCCAGGCCGAGGGCGGCGGCAGCCTGCCGCACTATGGCTCGCTGTTCCTGATCGGTGCCCAGGCCGACCAGCATGACCTGACCCAGGCGGCGGCCAAGGTCGGCCAGCTGTTCAACGGCGACAACGGCGGCCAGGTCGATCCGCTGGGGGCGGCCCTGCATCCATTCAGCGTCGCCGCCGGGATCGCCGAAGCGGCGCGCCTGATCGCCGAATTCCATCTGCCGGCCGCCGAATACACCAACCTCGGGGTGACCCCTACCGGCGGCTTTCTCGACACCTTGCCGGCGCAGATCGGCACGGCCCATGGCCCGGTGCTGATGGTCGGCAACTACAGCGTGGCGGAATTGCAGGCCTACGCCGAGACCCACGCGACGTTCGGTTAGTCGGCTCGTGGCCCCCCAGTTTCGCCGCCGCGGGAGAACTCCACCTAGCCGTTCGGGTCTGCCCTCCTATCGCCCGGGGCCCGAGGGTCCCGCCCGACCTTAGCCCAGGAGAACCCCATGACCGCAGACGGTCCCCAGCGCATGACCGATGAAGAAGCCCAAGAATTCGCCAGCGAGGTGTTCAACCTCGCGCGCACCGGCAATGCCGAGGTGCTGGCCCTGGTGCTGGAAAAAGGGCTGACGCCCAATCTGCGCAATCACAAGGGCGACAGCCTGCTGATGCTGGCCAGCTACCACGGTCACCTGGAGGCCAGTCGCGTCCTGCTGGAGCACCGGGCCGATCCGAACCTCGCCAACGACATGGGCCAGTCGCCCCTGGCCGGCGCGGCCTTCAAGAACAACCTGCCGATGGCCGAACTGCTGCTGGAGCACGGCGCCGCCGTGGAGGGCGCCATGCCCGACGGCAAGACCGCGCTGATGATGGCGGCCATGTTCAATCATGTGCAGATGGTGGAATTGCTGGTCGCCCGCGGCGCCGATCCCAAGGCCCGGGACGCCGCCGGCAACACGGCGCTGAGCGTGGCCCGCGCCATGGGCGCCCAGGACACCCCCACCGTGCTGGAGCGACTGGGCGGCGTCTGATCAGCGCTTCTGGTAGCGATAGAACAGGTTAGGCTCGCTGACCACATAGAGATTGCCGGCGGTATCCAGGGTGACCCCTTCGGGCTGGCGGATGCGCCGTGACAGGCCACCGAAGGGCGCCACCAGGGAGCGGGTATCCAGGGTATGGCCCTGGTCGTCCAGTTCGATCAGCACCCGTGACTCGTCGCTGAGCAGCAGCAGGTGGCCGGTGCGCCGATCGACATGGACCGCGGACAGATCGCCCGTGCTGGGCGCCTGGTCCAGCCAGGCCTGGCGATCGATGATGCGCAGGGCGAAGTCGCCCTCGAAGCTTTTCACCAAGCCACGGACTTCATAGAGCTTGCGCGGCGAGTGTTCCTTGACCACGAACAGGCGGTCGTGGGCCGGGTCGTAGTCCAGGCCTTCGAAGCCCTGGTTGGCGCGGGGGAAGAGGTCCAGGGTGAGGCTGCGGTAGTCGCTGCGGCGCAGCACGTCGTCACCCTCGGGAATGTCCACCAGGGTCAGGGCATTGGCGCCCTCTTCCGCCAGCAGCAGGCGGTCGTTGCCCAGGTAGGTCACGCCTTCGACGTCGTCGAAGCCTTCCAGGCGATGCCGCTGCAGCAGCTCGCCGTCCCGGCTCAGGGCCAGGAGCTCCGGCGGATTGTTGACCACTGCCCAGAGACGATCCCGCTCCGGGTCATAGCTGAGGTCGGATAGGTTCTCGGTGACGCCGGCCACCGGCTTGGCTTCCACCGCCACCTGGTAGCGACCGAGTTCCAGTGAGGTGCGGGGTTCGCTCTGCCACTGCTGGCCGAGCCAGAACAGCAGCTGGCTGTCCAGGTGGCTGCTGCGCAGTCCCTGGGTCACCCCCAGTGCCAGCAGCAGCGCCAGGCCCAGCAGCCAACCGGTCCGCCCGATTTTGATCCGTCGTACCCACGCCGTCATCGCCTTGCCCCGTCATCGTTGTACGGGGCGGAGTATCCAGGGCTGTCTTTATGGTTGTGTGACAGTCCTAACGGCTGGGCTGGACCGGGTTACCCTCCCAGCGTGAGCGACCCGGCAGGGTTTCACCCTTCATCACCAGCGACAGCGGGCCCAGTTCCACGTCGTCGCCGACGCGGGCACCATAGAGCACCACGCTGCGCGGCCCCAGGTTGACGCCCTTGCCCAGCTCGACATCGCCGACCTTCATCACCCGGTCTTCGAACAGGTGGGTCTGGGGCCCGGCCAGGGCGTTGAGTTCGCCGTGGTCACCGAGGCGCACGCAGTCGAATTCGGTAAGGTCGGTGGTATCTAGGTAGGTGCCGCGACCCAGGCGGGCGCCGAGCAGGCGCAGCGCCAGCGGCAGCCAGGGCGTGCCGCGCAGGGTGCCGAGCAGATTGGGCACCGCCAGGGTTTCGTAGAGGCTGGTGATGGCTTCGCTGCGCCAGACGAAAAAGGTCCACATGGGCGCCGAACGCGGGCGATAACGGCCTACCACCAGCCATTTGAGCCCCAGCACGACCAGGAAGCTGGCCAGGGCGAAGGCGCTGCCGGCCAGCAGCGTCTCACCGAGCAGTTGCAGCCAGGCACCGGACTGCCACAGGGGCACCAGGGCCTCGGCGATGGCGCAGCCGGCGGCCACGGTGAAGCCGGTGGGCAGCACGATGCGCAGGGCCTCGATCAGGCCACGCGCCACCCGGCGCCAGGGGGCCGGACGGAAAGTCAGACTTTCCGGATAGCCAGTCAGGGTTTCCCGTGCCGGCAGGCGTACCGCTGGCGAGCCGAGCCAGGTTTCCCCCTGGCGCAGGGGCACACCTTCGTCGAGGCGGCCCAG
This sequence comes from Pseudomonas oryzihabitans, assembly GCA_036946245.1. GTDB lineage: Bacteria > Pseudomonadota > Gammaproteobacteria > Pseudomonadales > Pseudomonadaceae > Chryseomonas > Chryseomonas oryzihabitans_G. Next base: position 2,024,252 of record JAQIJM010000001.1, on the reverse strand, counting down.
GACGCCGATCAGGGCGTCTTCGGGAATGTGGCAGCCATCGGCGACATAGGCACCGTTGCCGACGAAGCTGCGCCGGGCGATGGAGGTGCGCCTGAGGGTCATCCAGCCCTGGGCGACCTGTTCGTCACCGAGCATCACGGCATCGGCGATGAAGGTCTCGTCACCCAGCTCCAGCAGCGAGGACACCGGCCCTGCGGCGGTGGAGATTTCCGCATCGCGACCGACCCGGGCGCCCAGCAGGCGATACCAGAGCGCCGAATAGACGGTGGCATAGAGGCCTTGCAGACTCTGCAGTGCCGACTCCTGGATCAGGTTGGCCAGCCACTTGCGCCAGTAGAAGAGACTGTCGATCGACCATTGGCCTTCTTCCAGGCGCGGCATGATCAGCCGGCGGGCCAGCGCGCAGCCAAGCAGGGTCAGGGCGACGCTGACCACGCCCAGCGGCAGGGCCAGGACGCCGTATTGCAGGGCATCGAGCAGCAGCGAAGAGGTGTGCCACCAGGGTAGTCCACCAAAGCTTTCCAGTTCGTCGATCAGCAGCGCCAGGGGAAACAGCGGCATGAAGAACAGCACCGAGACCACCAGGCCGCTGAGGGCATAGAGACCTTTCAGCACGGCACGCTGAACACCGGACACCGGGGCCGGCGGCAGCACGCGGGCACCGGCGGCACCCTGATCGCGGGCCGGCGCGCCGCCCCAGTGGCGACCGGCCGGGATACGCTGACCGCTGCGCAGGGCGGATTGCGCCTGCAGGCGCGCACCGTCACCGAGGGCGGTGTCGCCTTCGAGGATGGCATAGGAGCCGACCTGGGCTTCCGCCCCAACGCTGACGGCGTCCAGCAGCAACTCGCCACGCAGCACTCGGGCGTTCTCGAAGTTGACGCCATTGCCCAGGCTCGCGCCCTGCCCCAGGGTCAGCAACTCGGGGACGCGCAGGGTCAGGGTACCGACGAAGGCCTCGGCGCCGACCTGAGCCCCGAGCAGGCGCAGCCAGCCCCGCGCCAGGGGCGAGCCGCTGAGCAGATAGGCCGGCGCCAGGGCGAGAAAGCGCTCACCCAGCCACCAGCGGTAGTAGGTCAGGCCCCACAGCGGATAGCGACCCGGCTGCAGGCGGCCGGTGAGGCGCTTGCCCACCACGGCCACGGCGAATTCCAGGCCGATGGCCAGGACGAACAGACTGAGGGCGGTCAGCATCGCCAGGGGCAGCGCGGTACCGGCATGGATCAGCAGCGGGAAGGCCAGGAAGGGCGCTAGCCAGCGGCCCAGGCGCAGGGTCAGCAGCGGCGGGAGGGCCACGGCCTGGGCCAGGCCACAGCGCCAGCGCCGCCAGCGGCTGGGTGGCGCCCAGGCCTCGGTGGCCGTCGTTGCGCCCGCTTCGGCGGCGTCGGCCTCCAGGGCCTCGGCGATGGCGCCCAGGGTGCGGCCGGCATAGACCGCCTTGACCGTGGCACTGGCATGGCGCGGGTCCTGGCGCAGGCGCGAGACCAGGCGGGCGGCGAACAGCGAGTGCCCGCCCAGGTCGTCGAAGAAATCCATCTCGGCGTGCAGCGGCTGACCGGGGAAGAGTTCGGCGGTGGCCACCAGCAGCGCACCCAGGGTGCCACTGGCCGGAGCCACCGGCGCCACGGCAGCGATGGCCAGGGGGCGGGCCCGCAGTTGCTTGCGATCGATCTTGCCGGAATTCAGCCGTGGCATCTCGCCGAGCCATTCGAAGCGGCTCGGCACCATGTACAGCGGCAGGCAGCCGGCGAGTTCGGTACGCAACTGCTCGCTGCGTGGCAGCGGGCCGCCGTCGCCGACCAGGAAGGCCACCAGTTGCTCCACCCCACCCTCTTCGCGCAGCACCACCGCCACGGTGCCCACGCCGGGTTGCCGGGCCAGGGTGGCTTCGATCTCGCCCAGTTCGACGCGATAGCCGCGGATCTTCACCTGGTCGTCGACCCGGCCCAGGCAGTGCACCTGGCCGTGTTCATCGACCCGCGCCAGATCACCGGTGCGATAGAGCTCGAGGTCGTGACTGCCGGTGCTCCAGGGATTGGGCAGGAATTTCTCGGCGGTCAGCTCCGGGCGGCCCAGGTAGCCATCGGCCACGCCAGGACCGGTGATGCAGAGTTCGCCCACCTGATCGCGCGGCAGCAGCGCCAGCGGCTTGCCGGCATCGGCGTGCACCACCAACAGGCTGTAGTTGGGCAGTGGCCGGCCGATGGTCACTGGCTCACCCGGTCGCAATTGCGCCAGGCTGGCCGAGACGGTGGCCTCGCTCGGGCCATAGGTATTGAACAATCGCCGCTGCGGCCGACTCCAGCGGGCCACCAGGGGCTCGGGGCACATCTCGCCGCCGAGGTTGATCAGGCGCAGGCTGGGGACGTCTTCCGGCAGTAGCGCCAGCAGCGTCGGCACCACGTGCAGCACGCTGATGCGGTTGGCGCTCAGGGCGCGGGCCAGGGCTTCGGGATCGGCGGTGATCTCGCGCGGTGCCAGCCAGAGGGTGGCGCCCACCAGGTAGCTGATCCAGATCTCTTCGAAGGACATGTCGAAGGCCACCGAGAAGCCCTGGTAGACCCGATCGCCGGCTTCGATACCGAGCAGTGAATTCTCGCTGCGCAGGAAGTGGCAGATGCTGTCCTGGCGGATGCCGATGCCCTTGGGCTTGCCGGTGGAACCCGAGGTGTAGATCAGGTAGGCCAGGTTGTCCGGCGAGACCTGACCACGCCGACGCAGGGTCTCGCCGCTGCCCAGGGCGGCGCTCAGTCCGTCGGGGGTCCAGCAGCCAAGCCCGGGTCGCGCCAGCAACTCGGTGAAGGGTGCCCCGGTGATCACGCCTACCGCCTGGGCATCCTCCAGGCACAGGGCCACGCGGTCGGCCGGGGTTTCGGCATCGCAGGGCAGCCAGGCGGCGCCGGTCTTGGCGATGGCCAGCTGCATCACCAGCAGCTCGATGCCGCGCGGCAGCCAGAGGCCGACCACGCGGCCAGGTCCGGCACCGGCGGCCAGCAGCCGCGAGGCGGCGCGGTCGGCCCAGGCGTTCAGTTCGCCGTAGCTCAGGCTGCGCTCACCTTCGAGCAGGGCGGGCCGCTCCGGCGCCCGCGCCGCGGTGGCCTCGAACAGATCGGCAAGGACTTCGTCGCGGCACAGATCGGGGCGGATGGGGCCTTCGACCAGACTGAGGGAGAGTTCGGCAAGCGCTTCCATGGGGACAGCCTCTGGGTGTTCAGCGCAGTTTGTATCTCCCGGGTTACGCGCTCCTTAAGGGGCGCTTAGGGTTTGCTTAAGGCCGGACCAGCCCTGCGTCGCGGGCGCCAGAACGGCTCTGAAACGCGCCTTCCACTCGACTAGCCATTGATCGACGATGTACGGAGGTGCGCTGGCGAGGCCAAAAAAAACGCCTCCCGAAGGAAGCGTTTTCAGTTCCGCATGGCGATCAACGCAGATCGAAGCGATCCAGTTCCATCACCTTGGTCCAGACCTTGACGAAGTCCTTGACGAACTTCTCCTGGGCGTCGGCACTGCCGTAGACCTCGCTCAAGGCGCGCAACTGGGCGTGGGAGCCGAACACCAGATCGACCCGGGTACCGGTCCACTTCAGGGCACCGGTCTGGCGATCGCGACCTTCGAAGGTGGCCTTGTCCGGACCGGTGGCCTTCCATTCGGTGGCCATGTCCAGCAGGTTGACGAAGAAGTCGTTGGTCAGGGTCTGCGGCCGCTGGGTGAAGACGCCATGCTTGGCGCCGCCCACATTGATGTCCAGCACACGCAGGCCACCCAGCAGCACCGTCAGCTCGGGCGCGGTCAGGTTCAGCAGGTGCGCCTTGTCCACCAGCAGGAACTCCGGCTTGACCTTGAACTGCCCGCCGACGTAGTTGCGGAAGCCGTCGGCCCAGGGCTCCAGATGCCCGAAGGACTCGACATCGGTCTGCTCCTGGGAGGCATCCACGCGGCCCGGAGTGAAGGGAACGGAGATCGAGTGACCGGCGGCCTGAGCGGCCTTTTCCACCCCGACGCTACCGGCCAGCACGATCAGGTCGGCGATGGACACCTGCTTGCCCTGCCCCTGGAAGTCGCGTTGGATACCCTCCAGCACACCCAGCACCTTGGCCAGTTGCGCCGGCTGGTTGACGTCCCAATCCTTCTGCGGCGCCAGGCGCAGGCGGCCACCGTTGGCCCCGCCACGCTTGTCGGAACCGCGGAAGCTGGCCGCGGCTGCCCAGGCGGTACCGACCAATTCGGACACGCTCAGGCCGGACGCGGCCAGCTTGTCCTTGAGTGCCTTGACCTCGGCTTCGCCCAGGGGCGCGCCCTCGGCCTTGGGCAGCGGGTCCTGCCAGAGCAGTTCCTCGGCCGGGGTTTCCGGGCCCAGGTAGCGGGCCAGCGGCCCCATGTCCCTGTGGGTCAGCTTGAACCAGGCACGGGCGAAGGCATCGGCCAGTTGGTCCGGATTCTCCAGGAAGCGCCGGGAGATCTTCTCGTAGGCCGGATCGAAGCGCAGCGCCAGGTCCGAGGTCAGCATGGTCGGCTGGTGACGCTTGCTCGGATCGTGGGCGTCGGGCACGGCATTGGCACCGGCGCCGTCCTTGGGCCGCCACTGGTGGGCACCTGCCGGGCTCTTGAACAACTCCCACTCGAACTTGAACATGTTCTCGAAGTATTCGTTGCTCCAGCGGGTGGGCGTGGAGGTCCAGGTCACTTCGAGACCGCTGGTGATGGTGTCGGCGCCCTTGCCGCTGCCGTAGCTGTTCTGCCAGCCGAAGCCCTGCTGTTCCAGGTCGGCGGCTTCCGGCTCGGCACCCACACTGGTGGCAGGGCCAGCGCCGTGGGTCTTGCCGAAGGCGTGACCACCGGCGATCAGGGCGACGGTTTCCTCGTCGTTCATGGCCATGCGGCCGAAGGTCTCGCGGATGTCATGGGCCGAAGCCACCGGATCGGGATTACCGTTCGGGCCCTCGGGGTTCACGTAGATCAGCCCCATCTGCACGGCGGCCAGCGGATTCTCCAGCACACGGCTGGAACCCAGGTTGCGGCTCTGCTCGACCGGATGCTGCTCGGGCTGCGCGGTCAGCACGCCATCGCCCGGCTGCTCCATCTGCTTGTGCTCGCCGTAGCGGACGTCGCCGCCCAGCCAGACGGTTTCCGAGCCCCAGAATACCGCATCGTCCGGCTCCCAGACGTCCTGACGACCGCCGGAGAAGCCGAAGGTCTTGAAGCCCATGGATTCGAGGGCGACGTTGCCGGTGAGGACGATGAGATCGGCCCAGGAGATCTTGCGCCCGTACTTCTGCTTGACCGGCCAGATCAGCCGGCGCGCCTTGTCCAGGCTGACGTTGTCCGGCCAGCTGTTCAGAGGGGCGAAGCGCTGCTGCCCCTGACCGGCACCGCCGCGACCGTCACCGACGCGATAGGTACCGGCGCTGTGCCAGGCCATGCGCACGAACAGCGGCCCGTAGTGACCGAAGTCGGCCGGCCACCAGTCCTGGGAATCGGTCATCACGGCGCGCAGGTCGGCCTTCACCGCTTCCAGGTCGAGGCTCTTGAATTCGGTGGCGTAGTCGAAGTCCTCGCCCATGGGATCGGACAGCGAGGAATGCTGGTGCAGGAAGTTGAGATTGAGCTGGTTCGGCCACCAATCCTTGTTGGTGGTACCACCGCCGGCGGCGTGATTAAACGGGCACTTGGATTCGGTCGACATCTTCTAGGCTACCTTCGGGTCTTGTTCATCCGGTTGTCGGCCGCGATGGCATCGCGGCCCGCTGAAGTCGTGGTTCCGGCGGCTCGGGCCTACCGGCTCGACAGGCGTCGACGCCGGCTGCGAGCCGACTGAGGCGCACGCCCTACCACGGGCAAAAGAACGGATGTTTCGGTCATTGTTATCCCCTCATCAGATGGGCACACCGACGAAGCGGCGCAATCACCATACTAGACGGCTTCACCGCGCCGCGTGATAGAAGGTTTTGTGCCCATCGATAGACTGGCTCTGCAACATGACCTGCCCATGACAGCGCAGGCGCCCCGCCTGGAACCGCTGTCGTCCTCGATCGCCGCGGCGCAACGCACGGGCGATCCTGACCTCTCACCCAGCTGCCAGCCGCGCACGATCGCAGCGACACCCACGATGTGGAAAGTCTCCTTTACAAAGCCTTCCAGGCATCCATAATGGAAAGCGTCCTTTACCTGGGAATCCAGCCGATGAAACGCTATCTCCAAGAATTCTCGGCCGTCATGCTGCTCTATGTGGCGGTGCTGATCGGTTCGCTGGTGCTGCTGCGCCACCTCACCGACGGGCCGCCGGCATTGCGCGCGCTGATCAGCCTGGCGCCCGTACTGCCCTGCGCCCTGCTCTGCTGGGTAGTGCTGCGGGAGCTGCGGCGACTGGACGAGCTGCAGCTGCGCATCCAGTTCGAAGCGCTGGCCTTCGCCTTCGCCGCCACGGCCCTGACCACCTTCAGCTACGGCTTCCTGCAGAACGTCGGCGCGCCCGCGCTTTCCTGGCTGATGGTATGGCCGCTGATGGGCGTGAGCTGGATCATCGGACTGGCTATCGCCCGCTGGCGCTACCGGTGAAAAACCGACTCAAGGCCTTGCGGGGCGAGCACCAGTGGTCCCAGCAAGACCTTGCCGAGCGCCTGGGGGTGTCGCGGCAGACGGTCAATGCCATCGAAAATGGCCGCTACGACCCCAGTCTGCCGCTGGCCTTCCAGATCGCACGGCTTTTCAGCCAGCCGATCGAAGCGATCTTCGACGACGGAGCCGCTCCGCGCTAACGTTCGTTGCCATCCCTAGCCCGGCGCGAACAGCAGATTGGGCGCGTGGCGCTGGTAGCCCTCTTCCGCCAGGCGCACGTCCAGCGCCAGGCTGGCGAGGTCGGCGGACAGGGGTTCGCTGCGGGCGTCGTGGTCGCGATAGAGGTGCTTGAGATAGGTCTTGCAGTGGGCGCAGGTCTCGGCGCGCAGCGGGGCCTTCCGGGCGTTAGCGTCGTCGGTATCCAGGGAATAGTAGCCCAGTCCCTTGCCGGTCTCGCAGTGGCTGCACTTGACCCTCACGAAATGCCATTCGCAGGCGCACAGCGAGCAGGTGAGATACCTCAGGCCGTTGGCCTTGCCCAGGTGATGGATGACCCCGGCCATGGGTGGCGACCCGCAGCAGGGGCAGGACGTCTGGCTGCCCTGTTCGCGCAGGGCGGTGAAGTCGCTGCGTTGCAGCCAGTGGGTCCAGGCCAGTTGCAGCGCGGCGCCGAGGAAGGGCACCACGCCGGCCGGCACCAGCTCGTAGCTCCCCGCCAGTAGGGCGATGGCCCAGGCCTTGCGCTGGCCGGCGTCGGCGTGGCGCAACTCGTCGAGGGCAGCCTGCACGGGTGACTGCTCGATCTCGAGGACCTCCAGCAGGGCGTCCAGCGCCGGTAGCCAGTCGCCTTCGCGGACCAGGGTGTCGTAGCCGAGCGGTGGCAGACCATGCTGCAGGCTCCGGGCACTGCGTGCCTCGTCCAGCGCCAGGGGCGCAAGGGTGTCGAAGACCTGCTGCTGGGCTTCGCAGAGATCCGCCATCAGCAGCAGATAGTCGGCCAGGGCATTGCCGGCAGCCAACAGGCGCAGGCGGTCGGCGCGATAGCCGAACAACTCGCCACCGGGCAGCAGGAGGAAGTCGGGATTGACGGCCGCGGCTTCGATTTCGCCGGGTTCGAGGATCTGGCCCGCCATGGCAGGACTCCTTAGCAGAACGGTGGAAGAGAGAGGATTCAGGATAGCGGGCGGGTTGAGGGTATGGGGTTTCATGAGGCAGACGCCAGCGTGACCCTCACCCCAACCCTCTCCCAGCGGGAGAGGGGGGTCGAAGCGGCGTACGGGAAAAGCACCGTGCACCCCGTACGCAGGTTGGGAAGAGCGAAGCCCAACGACGGCGGACTCACTTCTTCTCGCGGGTGACCTTCTCGTACCACAACGAGTGGTGCTTCTTGGCCCAGGCGCGGCTCACCCAGCCGGTCATCATCGCGGTCACCGAACCCTTGATCCAGATGCCGGCATAGATGTGCACGATGATCGACAACACCAGCACGAAGGCGGCGAAGGCATGGGCCAAGGCGCCGAGACGGATCACCGGGATGGGGAACAGGTGGGCGAAGTACTGCCGCCAGATGATCACGCCACTGACCAGCAACACCAGCATGCAGGCCAGCAGTACCCAGAACAGGATCTTTTGCCCGGGGTTGTACTTGTCGATGGGCGGCAGCTTCTCCTCGCGGTTGTTCAGGACATCGTTGATCTGCTTGAGCCACTGGGCGTCTTCGCGACCGATCTTGTTGTGCCGCCAGAAGCGGATCACCAGGAAGGCGAAGAAGACGAACATCGCCACACCCATGAAGGGATGCAGGATGCGCGTCCAGGTGCCGCCGCCGAACAGGTTGGACAGCCAGAACAGCGCGGGGTGGAACAGCGCCAGCCCCGATAGCCCGGCCATGAAGAACAGGATCGCCACGATCCAGTGGTTGGTCCGCTCATTGGCGTTGTAACGCTGGATTTCAGGTTTCATCTCGATCTCCCGGATGCCCCCGGTAGCCCCGGGGGCATGCGCCTGCTAGGGCTGCTTGTCGTGCGGATCGAAGATCTGCACGGACGGACTCAGCTGCTTCACCTCACCCTTGGGCGGACCGCCTTCGCCAGCGGGCGGCGCCTCGACCACCTCGTCGTCGTCATCGGTCCGGTTGGGGCCGACGCGCACGTAGTGGAAGAAGCCGGCCAGTACCGCCGCACCCATGGCGAACAGCGCCAGAGGTTTGGTGAAGCCCTTCCACAGACCCACGCTGGGGCTGATGGTCGGGTCCTTGGGCAGGTGGTTGTACAGCTGCGGCTGATCGGCGTGGTGCAGCACGTACATGACGTGGGTGCCCCCCACCCCCACCGGGTCGTACAGCCCGGCGTTCTCGTAACCGCGGCTCTTGAGATCGACGATGCGCTCGGCGGCGTGCTCCTTCATGGCGTCCTTGGTGCCGAAGACGATGGCGCCGGTCGGGCAGGTCTTGACGCAGGCCGGCTCCAGACCGACCCCGACCCGGTCCGAACACAGCGAGCACTTGTAGGCCTTGTTGTCCTTCTTCGAGATTCGCGGGATGTCGAAGGGGCAACCGGCGATGCAATAGCCGCAACCGATGCAGTGATCCTGGTTGAAGTCGACGATGCCGTTGGCGTATTTGACGATGGCCCCCGGACTCGGACAGGCCTTGAGGCAACCCGGCTCGGCGCAGTGCATGCAACCGTCCTTGCGGATCAGCCACTCCAGCTTGCCGGCCTCGTCCTCGTGCTCCGTGAACCTCATCAGCGTCCAGGACTCGGCGGTGAGATCCGCCGGATTGTCGTAGGTGCCGTGGGTGTGGCCCACCTCGTCGCGCAGCTCGTTCCATTCCGAGCAGGCCACCTGGCAGGCCTTGCAGCCGATGCACTTGGACACGTCGATCAGCTTGGCCACTTCCGCCTGGGTGCGCACCGACGGGTAGGCCGTGGTCGTCGCGGAGCGGGCATAGATATCCTGACTGGCCATCACGCTTTCTCCACGTTGACGAGGAACGACTTGAACTCGGGCGTCTGGGTGTTCCCGTCACCCACGAAGGGAGTCAGGGTATTGGCCAGGTAACCCATCCGCGCCACGCCGGAGAAGCCCCAGTGGATGGGGATGCCGACGTGGTGCACCGTCTCGCCATTGACCTGCAGCGGGCGAATGCGCTTGGTCACCACCGCCTTGCAGACGATGTGGCCGCGCTTCGAGGTGACGCGCACCAGATCACCGGCGGCGATGCCCTTCTGCTTGGCCAGCACCTCACCGATCTCGACGAACTGCTCCGGCTGGATGATGGCGTTGAGGCGGCAGTGCTTGCTCCAGTAGTGGAAGTGCTCGGTCAGGCGGTAGGTGGTGGCCGCATAGGGGAAATCCTTGCGATCGCCGAAATCCGCCCAGTCGTCCTTGAGCACCCGCGCCGCCGGGCTGTTGAGGGCCTTGCGGTTGTTGGGGTGCAGCGGATTGACGCCGATGGGGGTCTCGAACGGCTCGTAGTGCTCCGGGAAGGGCCCTTCGGCCATCTTGTCCAGGGCGAAGAAGCGTGCCACCCCTTCGGGATTCATGATGAAGGGACTCATACCGTCCGCCGGCTTGGCGTCGATCTTGTAGTCGGGCACGTCGGTGCCGCCCCACTTCTGCGCCTTGTCGTTCCACCACACCAGCTTCTTGTTCGGGTCCCAGGGCTTGCCGCTGAGATCCGAGGAGGCACGGTTGTAGAGGATGCGTCGGTTGTTCGGCCACGACCAGGCCCAGCCCAGGGTCTGCCCCATGTGGAAGGGATCGCTGTTGTCGCGCCGCGCCATCTGGTTGCCCTGCTCGGTCCAGGACCCGCAGAAGATCCAGCAACCCGAGGCGGTACTGCCATCGTCCATCAACTGGCCGAAACCGGCGAGCTGCTGCCCGGCCTTGGCCGAGACCGCGCCCTTGGCATCCAGGACATCGGTGATGGCGTAGCCGTTGAACTCCTTGGCCAGCTCCTCCGGCGAAGGCTCCTCCGGCTTGGCGTAGGGCCAGGACAGCCCCAGGATGGGATCAGGGAAGGCCCCGCCCTCCTTGGCATAGGCTTCGCGCAGCTTGAGGAACAGCTCGGCCATGATGGCGATGTCGCTGCGCCCTTCCCCGGGTGCCTCGGCGCCCTTGAAGTGCCACTGCAGCCAGCGGCTGGAGTTGACCAGGGAGCCGTCTTCCTCGGCGAAGCAGGTGGTGGGCAGGCGGAACACCTCGGTCTGGATCTGCGCGGGCTGCACCTCGTGGTGATCGCCGTGATTGCGCCAGAACTCCGAGGTCTCGGTGGCCAGGGGGTCCATGATCACCAGCCACTTCAGCTTGGACAGCCCGCGCAGCACCTTGGCCTTGTTGGGGAAGGCGGCGATGGGGTTGAAGCCCTGGCAGACATAGCCGTTGACCTGGCCCTTGCCCATCATGTCGAAGTAGCGCAGCACGTCGTAGCCGGCGCCGGTGACGTCGACCTTGGGCAACCAGTGGTAGCACCAGTCGTTGTCCTTGGTGGCCTTGTCGCCGTACCAGGCCTTCATCAGGCTGACGTGGAACTTGCCGTAGTTCTGCCAATAGCTCAGCTGCCCAGGACGCAGCGGCTTGCTGGCGCGCTTGGCGATGAAGGCGTTGTAGTCCTGCTCGCCGTCGCCGCCGATGGTCAGGTAGCCGGGCAGCTGGATCGACAGCAGACCCAGGTCGGTGAGGCCCTGGATGTTGGAGTGACCGCGCAGGGCATTCATCCCGCCACCGGGCATGCCGATGTTGCCCAGCAGCAGTTGCACCATGGCGCCGCAACGGATGATCTGCGCGCCGATGGAATGCTGGGTCCAGCCCAGGGCATAGAGGATGGTCATGGTGCGGCCGGGCGCCGAGGTCTCGGCGATCTCGGCCCAGATCTTCTGGATCGCCTCGGGCGGCGTGCCGCAGGTCTGGCTGGCCACCTCCAGGGTGTAGCGGCTGTAATGCTGCTTCATCAGCTGGAACACGCAACGCGGGTCCTGCAGGGTCGGATCGATCTTGACGAAGCCGTCGTCACCGATCTGATAGCCCCAGTTCACCTTGTCCGTGTAGGTGCGCTTCTCGGCGTCGTAGCCGTTGTACAGGCCGTCCTCGAAGGTGAAGCCATCCTTCACCAGGAAGCCGGCGTCGGTGAAGTTGCGGACGTACTCCTGCTGGATCTTGTCGTTCGAGATCAGGTAGTTGATCAACCCGCCCAGGAAGGCGATGTCGCTACCGGTGCGGATCGGCGCGTAGTAATCCGCCACCGAGGCGGAACGGGTGAAACGCGGATCGACCACGATCAGCCGGGCGTTGTTGTGCGCCTTGGCTTCGGTGACCCATTTGAAGCCGCACGGATGGGCTTCAGCGGCATTGCCGCCCATGATGAGGACGAGATTGGCGTTCTTGATGTCGCTCCAATGATTCGTCATCGCACCACGGCCAAACGTCGGGGCAAGACCTGCCACCGTCGGGCCGTGTCAGACGCGCGCCTGGTTGTCGAAGGCCAGCAGGCCCAGACTCCGTGCGATCTTGTGCGTCAGATAACCGGTTTCATTGGAAGACGCCGAGGCGGCCAGGAAGCCCGTGGTCAGCCAGCGATTGACCGTCTGGCCCTGGTCGTTGGTGGCGATGAAGTTGGCGTCGCGGTCTTCCTTCATCAAGGTGGCGATGCGCCCGAGCGCCTCGTCCCAGCCGATGCGGGTCCACTCGTTGCTGCCGGGCTTGCGGACTTCGGGATACTTGAGGCGATTGGGGCTGTGGATGAAATCCAGCAGGCCGGCGCCCTTCGGGCAGAGGGTGCCGCGATTGACCGGATGGTCGGCGTCGCCCTCGATGTGAATGATGTTCTGGGCCACGTTCTTGGCCCGGTCGCCCATGCTGTACAGGATCAGGCCGCAGCCGACCGAGCAATAGGGACAGGTGTTGCGGGTTTCCACGGTGTGCGCCAGTTTGAAATGGCGCACCTGGTCGGCAAAGGCGGCTGTGGGAGCCATGCCTAACGCCGCCAGGCTGGATCCCGCAAGGCCGACTCCAGCGACCTTGAAGAATTGCCGACGGTTCATATCCACGTTCTTGTCCTCGTTCAGGCTGGACCCGGTACATGGCCGGGTCCTGAGGCAAGAGTAACCCAACCGCCCAGCTTATCGAGCGCCGTGCGGTTGTCGCCGATCAATGGAAGTCGGCCTCTCGTCCCTCAGCCCGAGGCGGCCTGGCGAGTGTCCTTCTCCTGCAAGGCCGGCGGCACCGGCTGCAACGGATTGTCGCCCTGTTCGATCAGGCGCTCGCCGATCAGCCGCGAACCGTTGACGTTGAGATGGTTGCCATCCTGGTACAGCGGCGTGCCGTCCAGGGCGGAATGACAGCGCTGGGCGTCGCAGGTGATCGCCTTGGGGTCCAGGGTCACCAGCTGCGGATAGCGCTGCTTGAGGTCGTCGAGGATCAGCGTGAAGGGCTCCTGGCGCCGCATCACCTCGGCCAGGTCGACGGCGCAGTCGTTGGCGGTATGGAACAGGCGGTTCTTCACCTGACAGGTATCGCGTCCCGCACCGACCTCGGGAATGCCGGCGAGGATCACCGGGGTGGCGCCGCTCTCGGTGATGATGCGGATGGCATTGTCCAGCCCTTCGCTCAGCAGCTCGGTGGGGGTCGCCGCATCGCCGTCGCGACGCAGCACGTTGTACTGCGACAGCCCTGCCTCGTTCATGCCTTCGAGGTACATCGGCCAGCGCCCGCCGAGCACCACGTAACGATAGCCGCCCTCGCGGATGGCCCGGGTGACCACCGGGGCGGTGAGCTGGATGGACGGGTCCAGGCGATTGCCCGGACGGGTGATGTGGAGGCCGTTGATCCCGGGCAGGTAGAGGGTGCCGCTGCGGGTCATGTCGTAGCCGCGCAGGCCGGCGTCCTTGAGCAGCACGTCGAGCATGCCGGTGCTGGCGGCGGCATGGGAATCGCCCACCAGCAGCACGTCCGGCCTGGGCCGCTCGGTGGCGCCCAGGCGGCAGCGCTCCGGCGTCCATTGGGTCGCCACGTTGCCGAACTCCTCGATGAAGCAGCCGCCCCGCGCGGTGACGAAGCTGCTGTCCAGCGCCTCCACCATGGCCGCGGTGGGACCGTCGTAGCGCTGCGGGAAGCCCTGGAACTTGAGCGTCAGCCCGACCGCCAGGGCGCCGACCAGCAGCGGCGCGGCATAGAGGGCGGCGAAGGTGACGCGCGGCGACCACCGCAGTCGACCGCGGAAGGGCTGCTCGACGAAACGCCAGGACAGCGTACCCAGCGCCAGCGAGGCCGCCACCAGGCCCAGGCGCAGGGCGAGGTCCTTGGGCAATTCCATGTAGTTGGCGAAGGCCATCAGCGGCCAATGCCAGAGGTAGAGCGAATAGGAGATCAGGCCGACGAACACTAGCGGCCGTTGCGCCAGCAGCCAGCGCGCCGGACCCCGGCCACGCTCGCCGGTCCAGATCAGCAGCGCGGCGCCCAGGCAGGGCCAGAGGGCGTTGAAGCCGGGGAAGCGGCTGTGATGGTCGAGGCTGAAGGCCGGTACCAGGATCAGGGCCAGGGCCAGCAGTCCCAGGGCGCTCGCCTGGCCGGCGCTGGGGCGTGGCAGGCGGTCCCAGTAGAGCGCCAGCAGACTGCCCACCAGCAGCTCGAAAGCCCGCGCGTGCAGCAGGTAGTAGGCGGCGTTGGGCTGCGCCCGCGCGGCCCATTCCGATAGCGCCAGGCCGGCGACGGCCAGCAGGATCGCGGCCTGGCCGCAACGGCGCACGCCCAGCCAGCGATACCCCAGCAGGAGCAGCACCGGCCAGAACAGGTAGTACTGCTCTTCCACCGCCAGCGACCAGGTGTGCAGTAGCGGCAACTCGTCCGCGGTGGGCGAGAAGTAGCCGTTGCTGGCGCGCCAGAAGAAGACGTTGGCGATCGACAGCAGCGCGGCCAGCAGACTCTTGCTGTACACCGCCAGGTCCCGCGGCAGCAGGATGAAGGCAGCGGCCACGCTGGTGACCAGGGCCATGGCGACGAAGGCCGGTAGCAGCCGCCGCACCCGGCGCAGGTAGAAGTCGGCGAAGCTGAAGCGCCCCTGGGCGATGTCGGGGGCGGTCTTGCGGGTGATCAGATAGCCGGAAATGACGAAGAAGACGTCGACCCCGATATAGCCGCCACCGAAGGCGGGGAAGCCGGCGTGGTTGAGGACGACGAGCAGCACGGCGATGGCGCGAAGGCCATCGATGTCCCTGCGATAGTTGAGCTCCATGGGGCTGACTCCTGCGTGAGGCCTCGACGGTCCAGTGACGCCGCGGTCCAGGCTGGTCAGACAGACTGGAAAGGCTTCGCCACTGCAAGGATGTCGCGCATCCAGCTGCGCAACGCGCCTTGGAGTGGCGATCGTCGGCAAGGTTCGCCATCGAAGGCCGGCATGAGGCGAAACCTTGAACCAGTTCACCTTCGACCGGGACCGAACCGACCGCGACCATCAGTCCCTCCGATTCGGCAGGGGCTCGCACTCATGCTAAGCTCGCTAACTTTCCCAGCGATGTCCCGGACCTCTTCCGCCATGTCCAATCGCCTGCCGACGCCGCCTTAGCCGCTCGCGCCGCTGCCGCCCGCCCTTCCTGCCGAGGCGCGGGTCCTTCGTTCCGCCCCGTGTTCTCCCGCGATCGCGCGTCGTCGCGCCGTCGCCCGTTCTGGATTCGCCATGAAAAGAGTCTCTGCCCGCGCCGACATCCTGGCCGGTCTCACCACGTCCTTCGCCCTGGTGCCCGAGTGCATCGCCTTCGCCCTGGTCGCCCATCTCAATCCGCTGATGGGGCTTTACGGCGCCTTCTTCATCTGCACCCTCACCGCCCTCTTCGGCGGTCGCCCCGGCATGGTCTCCGGCGCCGCCGGCTCCATGGCGGTGGTGATCGTCGCGCTGGTGGTGCAGCACGGCGTGCAGTACCTGCTCGCCACCGTGGTGCTGGGCGGCCTGTTGATGATCGCCTTCGGCCTGTTGCGCCTGGGCAAGCTGATCCGCATGGTGCCGCACCCGGTGATGCTGGGCTTCGTCAACGGCCTGGCCATCGTCATCGCGATGGCCCAGCTGGAACACTTCAAGCAGGGCGGTGCCTGGCTCGGCGGCGCGCCGCTGTACCTGATGCTCGGCCTCACCGTGGCGACCATGGCCATCATCTGGCTGCTGCCGCGCTTGACCCGCGCGGTGCCACCGGCGCTGGCCGCCATCCTCGGGGTGGGCCTGGCGGTCTATCTGCTCGACCTGCCCACCCGCACCCTGGGTGACATGGCCCACATCGCCGGCGGCCTGCCACAACTGGCCTGGCCGGACATCCCCTGGAACCTCGAGACGCTGCGGATCATCCTGCCCTATGCGGTACTCATGGCTCTGGTAGGCCTGCTGGAAACGCTGCTGACGCTGAATCTCACCGACGAGATCACCGAGAGCCGGGGCTATCCCAATCGCGAATGCGTGGCGCTCGGCGCGGCCAACCTCGCCTCGGGGCTGTTCGGCGGCATGGGCGGGTGCGCCATGATCGGCCAGACCATGATCAACCTGAGTTCGGGCGGCCGCGGTCGGCTGTCGGGGATGGCCGCCGGCGCCTTGATGCTGCTTTTCGTGCTGTTCCTCTCGCCGCTGATCGAGCGCATTCCACTGGCCGCCCTGGTCGGCACCATGTTCGTGGTCGCCCAGCAGACCTTCGCCTGGGCCTCGTTGCGGGTGCTGCACCGGGTGCCGCGCAGCGACATGCTGATGATCGTCGCGGTCACCGTGATCACGGTGTTCGCCGACCTCGCCACCGCGGTGCTCTGCGGCATCGTCCTGGCGGCGCTCAACTTCGCCTGGCAGCACGCCCGCCGGCTCTATGCCGACAGCCACCTGGACGCCGACGGCAGCAAGAAGTACCAGGTGCACGGCACGCTGTTCTTCGCCTCCACCGCGACCTTCCTCAACCAGTTCGACCCGGCCGGCGATCCGCCGAAGGTGGTGGTGGACTGCCGCCACCTGAGCTTCGTCGACTACTCGGCGGTCGCGGCGCTACGCACCCTCCACGAGCGTTACGCCAAGGCCGGCAAGCGCGTGCGGGTGCTGCACCTGTCCGCGCGCTGCAAACAACTGCTGCGCCGGGGCGGCGTGACGGACGACCTCGTACTCGGCGATTGAACCCCGAACGCCGCGCCCGGGTCTCTCCCAGCAATGCCCTGCCTTCGGAGACCCGCGGCCATGTCCAAGATCCTCGCCTGCCTCGACGGCTCGGCCGTGAGCGCCGCCGTCTGCGACTTCGCCGCCTGGGCCGGCAAGGCACTGGACGTCCCCCTCACCCTGCTGCACGTCCTGGACCAGCGGCGTTTTCCCCGACCCGGCCATGGCGTGCCCGCGCCGCTGCTGGGCAACCGCGAACAGCTGCTCACCGAGCTGGCCGCCCTGGACGCCCAGCGCGGTAGCCTCGCCGAAGACCAGGGACGCCTGCTGCTGGATGCGGCCCAGCTGCGGGTGGAGCAGCAACGGGCGCGATGCGCCGGCGCCGTGCTGCAACACGGCGACCTGATAGGTTCGCTGGAAAGTCTGCAGGAGGATTTCGACCTCATCGTGCTGGGGCGCCAGGGCGAAGACAGTCCGCCCAAGCGGCTGGTCGGCCGCCACCTGGAAAGCGCCATTCGCCTGCTGCATCGCCCGCTGCTGGTGGCCGGCCATCTGTTCGTCGAACCCAAGGGGGTGCTGCTGGCCTACGACGACAGCAGCAGCGCGCGCAAGGCGGTGACCTGGGTGGCCAACTGCCGGCTGTTCGATGGCCTGGCCTGCCACCTGGTGACCGTCGGCCGCGACCGCGAGGAACGCCGCGCCGCCCTCGCCCGCGCCGCCGACGAACTCAGGGCCCGCGGCCGCACGGTCACCACCGCCCTCACCGACGGCGACGTCGAACTGGGCCTGGAACGCTATCGCAAGCAACACGGCCTGGAGCTGGTGGTGATGGGCGCCTTCGGCCATTCCCGGCTGCGCCACTTCTTCATGGGCAGCAACACCCGCAACATGCTGGAAGCGGCCGGCAGCGCTCTGATCGTGGTGCGTTAGCGCATGGCGGCACGAGTCCGCCCTCGTTGCACCAGGGCGATCCCCAGCAGGATCACCCCCGCCGCGGACAGTTCACGCAGCCCCACCGCCTCGCCATTGGCCCAGCCGATGATCAGGGCGACCGCCGGAGTGAGATAGGTCGCGGCCGCCGAGGCGACGGCGCCCAGCCGCTCGAGCAGGGCGTAATAGATCAGGAAGGCCAGCCCGGTGCCCAACACCCCGAGCCCTAGGGTCACGCCCGCCAGCGCCCGCGGGTGGCGCAGCAGCTCGCCCATACCGGAGGTATCGGTGACCAACAGCAAAAGCGCCAGGGCCAGACCCATCTGCCAGGTCACCATCGCCAGGGGCGGCAGGCCGTGGGGTGCGAGAAACCGGCAGACATAGACGTAGGAACCGCCGAACAGCGCCGCCGCCCCGAGCATCCACAGCACACCCTGGCCATCCAACGCCGCCACTTCACCCTGCCGGGGCGCGACCAACAGCACCACGCCGATGAAACCGAGCCAGACACCGCCAAGCATGGCGGCATTGGGCCTCTGAGCAGGCAGAAACAACAGGCTGGCAAGGGTGGTGAACAGGGCGATGGTCCCGCCCAGCACGCCGGCGACGGCGGACGGCAGCAGCTCGGTCCCCTTGGCGATGGCGAAGTAGTAGAACGCCGTAGCCAGCACCGCCATCACGCCGAAATGCGGTAGCAGCCGCAGCTGTCCGCGGCGCATCACCCCGCGTCGCCAAGCCACCAGCAGCAAGGGTAGAAAGCCACAGGCGACGCGCAGCAGGGTCATCTGCGCCGGTGAGATGACCTCGGCAGCCAGCTTCATGTAGATGAAATTCGAACCCCAGCACAGTCCGAGCGCCCCGAACATCGTGACGGTAAGACCCATCTTTCCTCCTGGCACCTGCTGCCGAATCGTGGAATAAGGGTCTTTATCTACAGCGTTTGCGCCAGCTCCTGGCACGCTATCCACTGAATCCAGCCAATAGCAGAACTAGGGTCAGGACGACCATGACGACCAACCAGCGCCTCCCCCCGTTGAAAGCCTTGCACGCCTTCGAAGCCACAGGACGGCGCGGCAGCTTCCAGGCTGCTGCCGACGAGCTGTCCGTCACCCAGGCGGCGGTTGCCCAGCAGGTGCGCCTGTTGGAGCAACGCCTGGGCTTTCCGCTGTTCCTGCGTCAGCGACGGGGTGTGCAACTGAGCGAGCGCGGCCGCGCCTACTTCCAGGATGTGCAGCGCGCCTTCACCTTGCTGCGCGAAGCCACCGACGCGCTGCTGTCGCGCAAGCGGGTGATCACGGTGAGCGTGACCCCCACCTTCGCCGCCAAATGCCTGATCCCGCAATTGCCGGCCTTCGCCCAGGCCCACCCCGACCTCGATCTGCGGGTGCAGGCCAGCGATGTCCTGGTGGACTTCGCCCGGGATGGCGTCGATCTGGCGATACGCCTCACCCGCCACCCCACACAACGCGGCGTGACGGCAGACTTTCTCTTCGCCGAGCTGATCGTGGTGGCCAGCCCTGCGCTGATCGGCCCCCAGCCCCTGCCCCTGGATGCGGTGACGCTGGCCCGCCATGTCCTGCTCAACGACGGTCAGGCCGATTGGTCAGCGGTGCTGGACGGCCAACCGGCGCACCGGGAACTCCACATGAACCAGGCCGCCTTGGCCATAGACGCGGCCCTGGCCGGTCAGGGCGTAGCCATGGTCAATCACTGCTTCGTCCGCGAGGCCCTGGAAAGACGGCAACTGCTCCAGGTCGTGGCCGGGTCCGTCCAGAGCGACTGGGGTTACTACCTGGTCATGCCCACCCGCAATCGCACGGACGCCGCCCTACGGGCCGTTGGCGAATGGCTGAAGACACTGACGAATGACGGGGCCACGCCACGCTGACGCGCCTAGAAATCCACCCGCCCGCGACTGACCTTGAGGCCGCTGCGGCGCGACTTGCCTTCCAGGCGGCGCAGCTTGGAGCCGTAGGTGGGCTTGGTGGGTCGGCGCGGCTTTTCCTGGACGTTGGCGGCGGCGATCAGCGCGGCCAGGCGTTCCAGGGCGTCGGCGCGATTCTGCTCCTGGGTGCGGTACTGCTGCGCCTTGATCACCACCACGCCGTCGCGGCTGATGCGTTGGTCACGCAGGGCCAGCAGGCGCGCCTTGAGCGCTTCCGGCAACGAGGATGCCTGGATGTCGAATCTCAGGTGGACGGCGCTGGAAACCTTGTTGACGTTCTGCCCACCGGCACCCTGGGCGCGTACCGCACTGAGCTGGATCTCCTGCTCGGGCAGCGTCAGGCGCTCATCGATGACCAGGGTCACGCCAGTTGCGCGCCGCGGCTCAGCCAGGCGTCCAGCAGCGGCTCCAGCTCGGCCAACGGCTGGTAGCCGTTGGTGATCAGCGCCAGCTGGCCGTCCCGCTCGGCGAGCAGCGTGGGGAAACCGGCGATGCCCAGATTCAGCGCCCAGTCGAAGTCGGCCTGGGTGGTCTGGTGCGCCGGCTCGCCATCGAACAGCGGCGCGAATTCGATGCGCGGCAGGCCACAGGCCTCGGCCAGTTCCACCAGCAGCGCCGGCTGGGTGACGTCGCGGGCTTCGACATAGAAGGCCTGCTGGATGCGCTTGGCCAGCGGCCAGACGGCCTCGTCGTCGAGCTGGCGCGCGGCGACCAAGGCGCGACAGGCCGGCTCGGTGTCGTACACCAGGCCTTCCGGCGGCCCCTGGTCCAGGGCGAAGGGCTGGCCGGTGGTTTCCTGCACCGCCTGCCAGTAAGCCAGGGTGCGCACCCGGCTGGCGGCATCCTGGGCCACGCGCTCGCGGCGCAGGCCACCGACCACGATGCGCAGGGGAATGCCCTGCTCGGCCGCCCGCCGCGCCAGATGATCCACCACCGGGGCGAAGCCCCAGCACCAGGAACACATGGGGTCCATCACGTAGAGCAGGCGTCCGGGCATCCTAGACCTCCTCGGGGCTGGGCATGGCGTTCAGCCGCGGATCGCGGCCAATGGGGTGGGGCTCGTTGCGCAGGCGCGCGAGTTCGATCTGCTTCTGCCGCTCACGGGCGCCAGCGCGGGTCTTCTCCGACAGCGAATCCCAGCAGTGCGGGCAACTGATGCCGGGGCTGTAGTGCGGCGACTGCATGTCTTCCGGCGAGACCGGGTTACGGCAGGCATGGCACTGGTCATAGCCCCCTTCGGCGAGGTCATGGGTCACGGTCACGCGGTTGTCGAAGACGAAGCACTCGCCTTCCCAGCGCGATTCGGCCGCGGGCACCTCTTCTAGGTACTTGAGGATGCCGCCCTTGAGATGGAAGACCTCGGGAAAGCCCTCCTGGAGCATGAAACTCGACGCCTTCTCGCAGCGGATGCCGCCGGTGCAGAACATGGCGACCTTCCTGTGCCGGGCCGGATCGAAATGCTCGCGGATATAGGCCGGGAAATCGCGGAAGCTCTTGGTCTGGGGATCGATGGCGCCCTTGAAGCTGCCGATGCCCACCTCGTAGTCGTTACGGGTGTCGATCACCAGCACCTCGGGGTCGTCCACCAGGGCGTTCCAGTCCCGGGGCTCGACGTAGGTGCCGACGCGCTGGTTCGGATCGACGCCGGGTACGCCCAGGGTGACGATTTCCTTCTTCAGCTTGACCTTGGTGCGATAGAAGGGCTGCTCGGCGCAGTAGGATTCCTTGTGGTCGATGTCGACCAGGCGCGGATCGGCGCGCAGCCAGGCGAGCACGGCGTCGATGCCTTCGCGGCTACCGGAGACGGTGCCGTTGATACCTTCCTCGGCCAGCAGCAGGGTGCCCTTGACGTCGTTCGCCAACAGGGTCTGCAACAGGGGTTCACGCAATTGGACGTAGTCGTCCAGAGTGACGAACTTGTACAAGGCCGCCACGACGATAGTGTCGCTCATCTTCGGGTTCCCAGGGGTCGCCCGCGCAAAGGGCGGACCGGTTAGACGAAAACGCCGGCAAGGATGCCGGCGCCGGTCAAATTTTAACCAAATGGCTTGGCGCCGAACAGTGGCGCCTTGAGATCAGCCCGCCAGGTCGTGCTTGCTGCCGCCGCGGCAGGTGGGCGAATCCGGCGCCTGGCCCTGGGCCGCCCACTCTTCCGGGGTGTAGGTGTGCAGCGCCAGGGCATGGAACTGGCCCATGAGTTCGCCCAGGGTACCGTAGACCTTCTGGTGGCGCTTCACCGCGTTGAGACCGGCGAAGTGCTGGCTGACCACCACCGCCTTGTAGTGGGTTTCCTGGCCGCGGCTGTGCATGTGGCTTTCGTCCAGCACCTCCAGGTGCTCGGGTTGCAACAGGCCCAGGCTGGACTGGATACGTTCGCGCATGCTCATGGGGCTACCTCGACTGTGAGAACCAGCATTCTAACGGGCTGGCGCCCAGTCCGGAATCGACCCGCTCGCCGCGGAAACGGCGAAGCCCGGAACCGGTCCGGGCTTCGCGGGCGAGGCTGGATCAGCGCTTGGCGGGCGGGGCGCCGTTGGCGGCGCCCGCCGGGGGCTTGACCCCCAGTTCCTTGTCCATCTCGGCGAGGATGCCGTTGACCTTGGGTACCGCCTGCTCCAGCTTGGCCCGGGTCAGCTCGGCGGACTGGGCCGACAGACGCGGCATGGTGGCCAGCATCTTCTTGCCCAGGTCGGACTGGTAGAACTTGATCAGGCCCTCCAGCTCGTCTTCGGTGAAGGTATCGGTGTACAGCTTGACCATGTCGGGCTTGATCTTGTCCCAGCCGATGGTGCTGTCCAGTGCCTGGTTGGCGCGGGCGGTGTAGCTTTCCAGCATGGCCTTCTTGCCGGGTGCCTTGGCCTGCTCGAAGTGCTGGGCGAACAGCTGTTGCACCTGGGCATAGACCGGAGTGGTCAGCTTGTCGGCATTCGCCAGCTTGAGAAAGCGCTCTGCGTCGGCGCCGTGGCTTTTGGCGTCGGCCAGGGCCAGGCCACTCGCGCTGGACAGCAGAACGAGGGCACCGAGCGTACGGAGAGTCTTTTTCATGGGCGTCCTTGTGGATGCGAAAAATGGACGAAAAGTCTGCCAGAGACGGGCTGAATGCCAGCTGAACTGCCGTCGAGGCCATCGTACCCAGTTGAGAACACTTCCCATTTGGGAACCCTGGCGCTAACCTGCTGCCCAAGTTAGCCGGACCCACCTTCTCTATAAGCGGAGACCGCCATGAGCCGTACCGAAACCGATAGCATCGGTCCCATCGAAGTAGCCGACGACGTCTACTGGGGCGCCCAGACCCAGAGATCGCTGGAGAACTTCGCCATCGGCAACCAGCAGATGCCGCTGGCGGTGGTCCACGCCCTGGCGACGGTGAAGAAGGCGGCCGCGCGGGTCAATCTGCGCCTCGGCGAACTGCCGGAAGACGTCGCCACCCTGATCGAAAAGGCCAGCAGCGAGATCCTCGACGGCTTCCACGACGACCAGTTCCCCCTGGTGGTCTGGCAGACCGGCAGCGGTACCCAGAGCAACATGAACGTCAACGAGGTCATCGCCGGGCGTAGTAACGAGCTGGCCGGCAACGGCATGGGCGGCAAGCAGCCGGTGCATCCCAACGACCACGTCAACCGCGGCCAGAGCTCCAACGACTGCTTCCCCACCGCCATGCACATCGCCACCGCCCTGGCGGTGCAGAACGACCTGCTGCCGGCCATCGCCGAACTGTCCGGCGGCCTGGCACTGCAATCGGCGCGCTACCAGAACCTGGTCAAGACCGGTCGCACCCACATGATGGACGCGACGCCAGTCACCTTCGGCCAGGAGCTGTCGGCCTTCGTCGCCCAGCTGGACCTCGCCGAGCGCGCCATCCGCAACGCCCTGCCGGCGGTCCTGGAACTGGCCCAGGGGGGCACCGCCGTGGGCACCGGCCTCAACGCGCCCAAGGGCTTCGACGAAGCCATCGCCAAGGAAATCGCCGAACTCACGGGACTGCCCTTCGTCACCGCACCGAACAAGTTCGCCGCCCTCGCCGGCCACGAGCCGCTGGTGGCCCTGCACGGCGGCCTCAAGACCCTGGCCGTGGCCCTGATGAAGATCGCCAATGACCTGCGCCTGCTGGGCTCCGGTCCGCGCGCCGGTTTCGCCGAGGTGAAGCTGCCGGCCAACGAACCGGGCAGTTCCATCATGCCGGGCAAGGTCAACCCCACCCAGTGCGAGGCGCTGTCGATGCTGGCCTGCCAGGTGATCGGCAACGACGTCACCGTCGGCTTCGCCGCCAGTCAGGGTCATCTGCAGCTCAACGTCTACAAGCCGGTGATCGCCCATAACGTGCTGGAGTCCATCCGCCTGCTGGCCGACGGCTGCCGCAACTTCAATACCCATTGCATCACCGGCATGGAGCCCGACGAGCACAAGATGGCCGAGCACCTGGAACAGGGCCTGATGCTGGTGACCGCCCTCAATCCGCACATCGGCTACGACAAGGCCGCCGAGATCGCCAAGAAGGCCTATGCCGAGAACAAGACGCTGCGCGCCGCCGCGCTGGAACTCGGCTACCTGACCGATGCGCAGTTCGACGAATGGGTCCGCCCGGAAACCATGCTGGAAGCCGGTGGCCGTGGCTGAAGCCCGCGGCGCCACGCCGCTGGAAGGGGATGGCCGGCGCCTGCTGGTCATCCAGGGCAACCCCAAGCGCACCAGCTTCTGTCAATCGCTGGCCGACGCCTACGTCCAGGGCGCCCAGGCCAGCGGCCAGGTGGTGCGCCAGCTGAAACTGGCCGAGGCCCAGTTCGATCCGGTGCTGCGCGAAGGCTACGATCTCTCGCAGACGCTGGAGCCGGACCTGCTCGAAGCCCAGCGGCAGATCCACTGGGCCGAGCACCTGGTGTTCATCTACCCGGTGTGGTGGAACGGTCTACCGGCAGTGCTGGCGGGCTTCCTGGAACGGGTGCTGCAACCGGGTTTCGCCTTCGCCCAGCGCGACCAGACCTGGGGCGGCGAGCCGCTACTGGCCGGGCGCAGCGCCGAACTGCTGGTCACCTCCGATACCCCACCCTCGCCCTGGCAACGCCTGCGCAACCAGGCGCCCCATCGCCAGGGCATCCAGGAGGGCCTCGAAGCCTGCGGCATCCAGGTGCTGCAAGTGCACGAATACTCCCCGGTGCGCGCGGCCGACGAGGAACAGCGGTTGCGCTGGCTGCAGGAAGTGGAACGGTTGGGACGGAACGAGTAGGGCTGTCGTCGGTTCCATCAAGGCAATCGCGGCCGCTCCTAGAGACTTCGATGTGGCCGTAGGAACAACGGCCTTATCGCGGCCATGGGCCGCTCCTACATGTACGGACGCCACCGTAGGAGCGGTCGCTACGGCGCACCGGCATGGCCGCGATCAACAAAATGCTGGAGTTACGTAGGAGCGCTCACATCGGCGAAACTCCATGGCCGGATTCCGTCGCTGCATGCCGAGGCCGGGCATAACCAAAGCGTTTTTTATTCTTTCCGGTACGGATCTCTCCTCGGCACTATCGACTCTCCCCTTTCGTCCGCGGAGCACCGCCATGACCCGCTATCTCATCCTTCCCGGCTGGCAGGGCTCCGGCCCCGAGCATTGGCAGACCCATTGGCAACGGCGCCTGCCGGATGCGCGCAGGGTCGAGCAAGACGACTGGCAGAATCCCGATCCGCAACGGTGGGCGGCCGCCCTCGACCGGGCCATCGCCAACTCGCCCTCCCCCGTGGTGCTGATCGCCCACAGCCTGGGCTGCGTGACCGTCGCGCGCTGGGCGGCCGGCGCCACCGTGGCGCGGCGACAGCGGGTGCTGGCGGCGTTGCTGGTCGCCCCGGCCGACGTGGAGCGCCCAGGCTGCCCGAAGGAATTGGTGGGGTTCGCGCCCCTGGTGCGGCAGCCGCTGCCTTTCCCGTCGCGGATGGTGACTTCGGACAACGACCACGCCATCAGCCTGCCCCGGGCCGAAGCCCTGGCGAACGACTGGGGCAGTGAACTGGACGTGCTACCCGGCGCTGGCCATATCAATACCCGCTCCGGGCATCGGCAGTGGGAAGAGGGCCTGATCCATCTGGCCAAGCTGGGCTCGCACCAGGGCCTGAGGGTCGCCTGAGCACTTCAGGCCGATCAGAAACGCCCTGATACCTGGGTGTCACCGGCCTTGAGCCAGCCGATGCCCTGCAGCACGGGCGCGACCTCACTGCCGGGCTGTGCCGTTCCCTGCACCTGGCCGCGCCAATTGGCCAGGCTCAGGCGCAACGCCAGGCGATGCTGGCCGGGGCGCTCGAAGAAGCCCTGCAGCCAGGGCCCGGTCTGGCAATCGACCTGCAGCCGGGCTTCGCCCAGGCCGAGTCGCCGGGGTGCCAGGGCCTGCAGGTCATCCCCCTGCCAGCTGCCGCGTGCCGTCTGGCAACGGCGCCAACTGCCGCCGAGGTGGACGTCGCCGACCAGTCGACCGGCGAGCAGGGCGCTCCCCGGTGCCTGCAGCCAGCGCAGATCGCCGCCGGCGAGGTCGGCCCGCCATTGCCAGGGCCAACCGCTCAGGGTCAGCCCCCAGGGCGCGGCCGCGGACTCGCCCACCGTGACCTGCAACCGGCCCGGCCAGTACAGTCGCCATTGCCAGGGGCCGGCACCGCCGCCCGGCCAGTCGAGGCGTTGCATGCCGCCGGCGCGCAAGGAACCCTGTAGCCCGATCGGCGTGACCTGGGGCGGCAGCAGCCGCGGCAGCCAGTCCGCCGCGGGCCAGTAGAGCAGGCAGCCCAGGGCGAAGACGCAACCGGCAAACAGACCCAGGGCCAGCCGCGCGAGCCAGCGCCTCACGGTACACGCCCGACGAGCACCGCCAGGACTTCCAGTTCGAAGGCCACGCCAGTGGGCTGGCTACGCACCCTGAGGGTCCGTGGCAACCAGCCGCGGGCCCGGGCCCAGGCCTGCAGCCGTTCCACGGCGCCCACGTCTACCGCTTCGCCGCGCAGTTGCCAGGTCGGCTCCGCGAGGGTCAGGGCGCTGAAGGTCACTCCCCCTACCGCGGCGCGCCAGTCCGCCTCCTGCAGCGGCTGGGCGACCGGCAGCGCCCGGGCCTCTTCGGCAAGGCGGACCCAGTCCACCGCGGCCGGTCGGCTGCCTGGCGTAGGGCGCAGCAAGAGGATGGCGGCCAGCAGCAGGATGACCAGGCCGCCGAGGACGAGCCGGCGGCGCTCGGCGGGCAGCCGTTGCCAGTGCTGGAGGATGGCGGTCATGGTCGTTTCTCCGTAGCGGCGGCCAGGCGCAGGGTCAGGCGATTGGCCTGCCGCTGCCATTGCAAGGCGTCGAATTCCGGGTCGAGCCGGGCACGCAGGGCCTTGTCCAGAGTGGCGGGACCGTCCAGCACCGCCTGTATACCCTGCTCGTCCAGCGACCATTCCACCAGCCACAGACCCGGCTGGGCGGTCAAGGCGGCCCCGAGGGGACCGCTCAGGCGCTGCCAGAGACGCCAGCGCTGCTCCAGTTGCCGCTGGGCGTGCCCGGCCAGTTGGAGTTCCCGCGCGACGCGGCCAGCGTCGAGACGCTCGCTGGTCAGTCCCAGGCGTTGAGCGACATAGTGCCGGTCCGCCTGGCCCTGGCGCCAGTGTTGGAGCTGTTGCAGCCCCAGATGCACCGCGGCCAGCACGGCGGCGGCAGCCATGCCCAGTACCAGCGGGCGAGGCAGTCCCAGGGCCGGACGGGCCCGGCGCTGGCCCTGGCGCGGCCAGAGATCCCGAGGCGCGACGCCGGTAGCGGGCTGCGGCCAGAGGCCAGCTTGGGTCTCGCGGGAGGCCGGCGTGAGGAGCGCGGCCAGCTCCGGCGGCAGACAGGTTTCGAGGGCGCGCGGCCAGGTCAGCCAGAGTTCCCGGTCGTCGACGCGGGTCTTGAATCTCAGGCTGTCGCCCAGGCGCAAGCCGATCCCGCCCTCGGCGGTTGGCTCAGGCAACAGCTGGAAGTCGACCCAGCAGGCCGCCACCGTCCAGCCGCTGGCCGCGCAGTGTGCGCGCCAGGCGTCCAGCAGCGCCCGATCCAGCGCCAGCAGGCGCAGCCGGCCAGGAGCGCGACTCAGGCAGACCAGGTGCTGGCCGCTGGCCTCTTCCAAAAGCTGGTCTTCCAGCAGCAGCCCCCATTCGTGGGGACGCAACCCCTTGGGCGCGGCGACATCGAACAGGCTGCAGTCTTCGCCGTGCAGCAGCAGGGTCACCGGCTGGGCGGATGCGGGCAGCGCTGCCGCGACGTGGAGCCGGTCATCCTGGAGGCGCGCGGCCACCAGTGGATTGTCCGGGCCCGGCGGACCGGGCCGCTGGGTGCGCAGGAGCAGGCGGTCAGAGGTTCGGGCCGAGCTGAGGTCACGACGCGGCAGGGGCAGGAGGCGCCCGAGCGATAGGGAGGCGAGCATGGGGTCAACCTGTCTGAGGCAGGGCGAAGGTGCAGACATAGCCGGCACCCTGCAGGGTAAAGGTCAGCCGTACCCCGTTGGCGGGTTCGGCCGGGGGCGGATAGGCGAGCCAACGGCCGCCGCCGTGGAATTCCAGCTGCAGGCGCTCGACGCCGGGCTGATCGAATACCGGTTGCCAGACCGGGGCCTCCACCGCGTCCAGCTCGGCGCTACGCCAGAGCCGCAGACGCTCCTGGGCGGCGTCCCATTCCAGGCGCTGGCGGCGCAGGCGACCGACGCCCTGCTCCGCGCCGAGCGGCAGGGCATCCAGGGCGACCCAGTCCAGCCGGCTGTTGGCGGCGTGCCACTCCAGCACGTCATTGTGCAGTGGCAGGCGATGCTCCTGGAGCGGGCGCCGCACCAGACCGCCCAGGCGCCGATCAAGCAGGCCGCAGAGGTCCAGCACCCGGGCGTTGGTCGATTCCCGGGCGGCCAGGCGACCGCGGGCATCGAGCCAGAGATTGACCAGGCTGCCGAGCAGCACGGCGAGCAACGCCGTGAGGGCGATGGCCAGCAGCACCTCGATCAGGGTCATGCCCTGCTGGTGCTTCATGGGCGCGCCCCGGCGTAGACCGGCCAGTCGCCCAGGGCACGGCTGTGGGCAGCATCGGCATAGAGCGACAGGCGCTGCGCGCCCAAGGGGCCGCCCGCGCCGTCCAGACGCCAGTAGCAGCGCTCGCCGCCCTGGCTCAGTTCGCCCCGGTCGGCAATGGGGCCTTCCATCTGCCAGCGGGCGGTGAGTTCGCGGGCGCAGAGCTGGGCCAGCTCGCGGGACTGGGCAACGCCGGCGATGTCCAGCCGCTGGCCGATCACCTGGCTGACGCCCACCGCCATGAAGGCGACGATGGCCAGGGCCACCAGCACCTCCAGCAGGGTGAAGCCGCTCTGCTTCATGGCCGTTCCACCGAGGCGCGGCCGCGTGCGTCGACCACCAGCAGCCACTGCCGCTCGTCTTCGGCAAAAGCCAGGCGCTGGCCCTGGGTATCGCCGTTCGGCCACCAGATCAGGCGCGGCTGCGCGCTCGCGGGTTCGGCCAGTTGCAGACCAGTCGGCCAACGCCCGTCCGGCAGATCGGTGCTGGCCAGGGGTTGCCAGCGTGGTCCATGGGTATCGGCCACCAGTTGCAGATAGCGAAAGCCGGTGGCGTCGGCCTGCCAGCCGAGGATGCGTCCGCTGCGGCGGGCGGTGTCCCGCGCCAGCTGGAAGTCGCCCGCCAGGCTTTCCAGCCGCCACTGCCCGGCCGGACTGCCGCCGCCCAGGCGCGCCACGCCCACCGCGGTCAGCAGGCCGACGATCAGCAGCACGACCATCAGCTCCAGCAGGGTGAAGCCGCCCTGGCGCCCCGGCATGGCGACTCAGAGGGTCCAGTTGCCGATGTCGGCGTCGCTGCCCTCGCCGCCTTCGCGACCGTCGGCGCCGAGGCTGTAGAGATCCACCCGGCCATGTTCGCCGGGGATGCGATAGCGATAGGCGGCGCCCCAGGGGTCTTCCGGCAGGCGGCGGATATAGCCGTCGGCGCGGTAGTTGCGCGGTTCGGGGGCCTGCGTCGGCTTGCTCACCAGGGCGGCCAGGCCCTGCTCGGCGGTGGGATAGCGCAGGTTGTCCAGGCGGTACATGTCCAGCGCCTGCTCCAGGCTGGCGAGGTCGGCGCGGGCCTTCTGCTGCATGGCCTTGTCCTGGTTGTCCAGCACATTGGGCGCGACGATGGCCACCAGCAGGCCGATGATGAAGATCACCACCATGATCTCGATGAGGGTGAAGCCGGCCTGGCGGGCGGCTGCGGCAGAGGAACGCATCGCAGAAGTCTCCTTGGGATACATCAGAGGTTGAGCGCCTGGTTGAGCTGCATGATGGGCAGCAGGATGGCGAGCACGATGGCCAGCACCACGCCGCCGAGGACCAGGATCAGTACCGGCTCGAACAGCGCCAGGGCCAGGTCCACCTGCTGGTTGAAATCCCGCTCCTGGGCATCGGCGACCCGCTCCAGCATGGCGTCCAGGGTGCCGCTGGCCTCGCCGCTGGCGACCATGTTCACCAGCAACGGCGGAAACACCGCGGTGCGGTCCAGCGCCCGACCGAGCCCGGTGCCGGCGGTGACCTGTTCGATGGCCGCCTCCAGGGCATCGCGCAGCAGTTGGTTGCCCAGGGTGGCGCGACTGACCTGCAGGCCTTCGAGCACCGGGATGCCGCTGCCGACCAGGATCGCCAGGCTGCGGGTCAGGCGGGCGCTGTCGAGGGTGCGCAGCAACTCGCCCAGGCGCGGTAGGCGCAGCAGTTGCCGGTGCCAGCGCCGCCGCCACCCGACCTCACGCAACAGGCGCTGCAGGCCGACACCGGCCAGTAGCAGCAGACCCAGCAACCAGGGGCCGAAGACCAGCAGACCGTCGCTGACGGCCACCAGGGCGCGGGTGATCCAGGGCAGTTGCAGACCGCTGTGGATGAATTGCTCGGTGAGCTTGGGCACCACGAAGGTCATCAGGCCGGCCACCACGGCGATGGAGACCAGGGCCAGCGCCAGGGGATAGATGAGCGCGGTACGTGCCTTGTGGCGCTGGCGCTGTACCCGTTCGAGATAGTCGGCCAGGCGTTCCAGCACCGGGCCCAGGCGCCCGGCCCGTTCGCCGGCGGCCACCAGGGTCAGGTACAGCGGATCGAAGGTGCCGGCATGGCGACCCAGGCTGTCGGCCAGGGTGTAGCCCTCGCGCACCTGGCCCAGCAGATCCAGCAGCAGCGCCTTGAGCGCCGGCTGACGACTCTGGCGCTCCAGCATCTGCAAGGCTTCGGCCAGGGGAATGGCCGCGCCCACCAGGGTCGCCAGTTGGCGGGTGAAATCGGTGCGGCTGTTGGCGTCCAGCCGTCCGCCGCGACCGCGCGCGCCGCGCACCGGCCCGGTCGCCTGCACCTCGCGGGGAAAAAGGCCGCGTTCGCGCAGCAGCTGGCGGGCATGGCGCTCGCTTTCGGCCTGGATGACGTCGCGCTGGCGACGCCCATCGCCGTCCAGCGCCAGATAACGGTAGGCCGGCATCAGCGCAGCGCTCCGCCGCGGGCGTTACTGGTGCACCGCACGCAGCACCTCCGCCAGGCTGGTCTCGCCCGCCGCCAGGCGCGCCAGGGCGCTCTCGGCCAGGGTGGCGCGGCGGCCTTCCAGCAATCGCGCCATCTCGCCTTCGCCGGCGCCGCGATAGATGAGTTCGGCCAGCTCGGCGTCCAGGGCGACGAATTCATAGAGCCCCAGGCGACCGCGATAGCCACTGCCGTTGCACGCCAGGCAGCCCTGGGGTTCGCGCAGCCGTTCGAGGCCGGCCAACCCCGGCAGGAGCCCCTGCTCGGCCGGGCGCAGCGGACGCCAGGCGGCGCAGCCACAGAGCCGCCGCACCAACCGCTGGGCCA
This sequence comes from Pseudomonas oryzihabitans, assembly GCA_036946245.1. Lineage (GTDB taxonomy): Bacteria > Pseudomonadota > Gammaproteobacteria > Pseudomonadales > Pseudomonadaceae > Chryseomonas > Chryseomonas oryzihabitans_G. The sequence goes on along the minus strand of JAQIJM010000001.1, from coordinate 1,992,886 downwards.
GCACGCCCTTGAGGCTGGAGGCCAGCAGGAAGGGCTCCACGCCCATGTCGCGCAGGCGGGTGATGGCGCCCAGGGCGCTGTTGGTGTGCAGGGTGGAGAGCACCAGGTGCCCGGTGAGACTGGCCTGCACGGCGATGCCGGCGGTCTCCACGTCGCGGATCTCGCCGATCATGATGACATCCGGGTCCTGGCGCAGGATGGCCCTCAGGCCGCTGGCGAAGGTCAGGCCGGCGCGGGGGTTGACCGGGGTCTGGCCGATGCCGGGCAAGGCGTATTCCACCGGGTCTTCCACGGTGAGGATGCTGCGGCTGCCCTCGTTGAGCAGGCCCAGGCTGGCATAGAGGGTGGTGGTCTTGCCCGAGCCGGTCGGCCCGGTGACCAGCAGGATGCCGTTGGGCTGGGCCAGGGCACCACGCAGGCCAGTGTCTATGGCCGGCGGCAGGCCGAGGCGCGCCAGCTCCAGCAGGCTGGCCTGCTTGTCGAGGATGCGCATCACCACCCGCTCGCCGTGGACGCCGGGCAGGGTCGAGACGCGGATGTCGACGTCGCGGCCGCTGGCCCTCAGGGTGATGCGACCGTCCTGGGGCTGGCGCTTCTCGGCGATATCCAGCCGCGCCATGACCTTGATCCGCGACACCAGCATGGCCGACAGGGCCCGCGGCGGGCGCAGCAATTCGCGCAGCACCCCATCCACCCGCACCCGCACCACCAGCGCCTGCTCGAAGGTCTCCACGTGCAGGTCGGAGGCGTCCAGGCGCAGGGCCTCGGCGAACAGGGCGTTGATCAGGCGGATCACCGGCGCCTCGCCAGCGCTGTCGAGCAGGTCCTCGACCCGCGGCAGCTCTTCCATCAGCCCGGCCAGGTCGACGGTCTCGCCCAGGCCTTCCACCAGGGCTTCGCTGGTGGCCTGGCCGGCTTCGTAGAGCGGCCCCAGACGCTGCTCGAAGACCTCGCGGGGGAGCCAGTCGCAACCCAGCGGCGGTCCATGGCGACGCTGCACCTCCTGCAGCAGCGCCAGGTCGGCATCCGTACGGCACAGCAGCCGATAGCCGTCGGGCGCGGCGGCCAGGGCGACACCGGCCTGGCGCGCCAGGCGATAGGGCAGCGTCGGTGTCATCAGAGGCCGTCCAGGCGCGCCCGCGCCGAGGGATAGAGACTCTGCAGGGTGGGCGCGCCGCGGTTGCCCGGCGGATTGGCCGGCAAGGCCGCGGCCGGGGCGGCAGCGCGCATGCCGCGATACTTGTCCTCGCTGATCTGCTGCACCAGCGCCGGATCGCGCAGGATGCGCGGGCGGATGAACACCACCAGATTCTGCTTGGTGCTGGAGCGGGTGCGTGACTTGAACAGATTGCCCAGCACCGGCACGTCGCCCAGCAGCGGCACCCGCTGGTCGCTGTCGTTGCCCTCGTTGCTGATCAGGCCGCCGAGGACGATGAGGCCGTTGTCCTCGACCATCACCGTGGTCTTGATCTCGCGCTTGTTGGTGACCACGTCGCTGGCGCGCACGTTGTCGGCCAGCGACGAGACCTCCTGGACGATCTCCATGCGCACGGTGTCGCCTTCGTTGATCTGCGGCTTGAGGCGCAGCTTGACCCCCACCTCGCGGCGCTCGATGGTCTGGTAGGGATTGGCGTTGTTGCTGGTGACCGAACCGGTGACGAAGGGCACCTCCTGGCCGACCATGATCGAGGCCTCGGCGTTGTCCAGGGTCAGCAGCGTCGGCGTCGACAAGAGGTTGAAACCGCTCTCGCTGCGCATGGCCTGCAGCAGGGTGACGAAATTCAAGCCGCTGCCACCAATGCGCCCGACCCCGGCGGAAATGCCCTGCATGCCCGACAGCAGACTGCCCAGGGCGCTGGTGTCCTGGTTGGCCGCGGCGGCGGCGATGCCGTTGATGGGCGTGCCGTTGGTGAAGTTGACGCTGCCCGCCGGCAGGTTGCCGTTGCGGTCGAGAAACAGCCACTGGACACCCAGCTGATTGGCCTTGGTGTCGGTGATCTCGGCGATGATGGCCTCCACCACCACCTGGGCGCGGCGGATATCCAGCTGGCCGATGATGCGCTTGTAGCCGGCGAGCTCCCGTGGCGGACCGATCAGCACGATGGAGTTGGTCCCCATGTCCGCTTCCAGGCGAATGCCAGGCGCCCCCGGCACCAGCGTCCCGCCGCCCTTGGGCAGCGAGGCTTCCCCTTCCGCCCCACCCTCCAAAGGGGTGGTATTACCAGCGACGGGCGCTGCGGGGATCTCCACCCGTGCCTCCTGGGTGACCTCGCCGCTCAGGCCGCGCAGCACCTTGACCACCTCGCCGGCCTTGGCGTGGTGCAGGTAGACCACCTCGGTGTCGCTGGCGGCATCGCGGGAGACGTCCAGTTCGGCCACCAGCCGGCGCACCTGGCGGCGCACGGCCTCGTCGCCACGGACCATGAGGGCATTGCTGCGGGCGTCGGCCAGCACCTGGACATTGCCACCGGCCTGGCCGCGACTGGCCAGCAGGCGTTCCACCAGCGGCGCGGTGTCGCGCGCCTGGGCATGGCGCAGGGCGATCATCTCCACCGGCTCGTCGCGGCCGCGATCCAGTCGCGCCAGCAACTGGCCGATGCGGCTGAGGTTGCTGCGCCAGTCGGTCACCACCAGCAGGTTGCTGGCCGGATAGGGCGTGGCCACCCCGACCCGGGCGTCCATCAACGGGCGGACGATGCCCAGCAGCTGTTCGAGATTGCCGCCGCGCACGGCGAACACCCGGGTGGCCACGGTATCGCCGGCCCCGGCCTTGGCCGGGGTGCCATCGTCCACCTCCACCGGCAGCGGCTCGGTGCGCGCCGCCTGGTCCGGCAGGATCTTCACGCTGCCATCGTCCAGCTCCACCGCGGCGTAGCCGTTGGCGCGCAACTGGGCCAGGGCCAGGGCATAGACATCGTCGGCGGCCAGGGGCTGGGCGCTGCGCACCGTCAGGGTGCCGCGCACCCGCGGATCGATGACGAAGTTGGTGCCGGTGATGCGCCCGACGCTTTCGATGAACAGATCGATCTCGGTGTTCTCGAAGTTGACCTCGAAGCGTTGTTCGGCCTGGGCGCCGAGCAGCCAGAAGGCGAGGAGCAGGCCGCAATAGCTGCGTTTCTTCACAGGGACAGTCTCACGGGTAGGGCCAGGGCACGCCCCTGACGTTCCAGTTCCAGGGTCAGGGCGCCGGTGGCGCGCCAGTGCGGCAGGCGTTGCAGGAGCGCCCGGGTATCGGCCACGGGGACGGCATCCACCCGGCGCAGGACGTCGCCGGGCTCCAGGCCCAGGCCACTGAAGAAGGCCGGCTCGGCGCCGGGTTGCAGGCGGTAGCCGGTCAGCTCGCCATGCTCGCGCACCGGGGTGGCGCGAATGCGCCTGAGCAGGCTGGCCAGGTCGCCCTCCTCCGCGCTCGGCAGGGGCACGGCCTTGACCGGCGCCGGCTTGGCCGTACCGCTGGCGGCGAGCCCGACGAGTTCGCGCGGCGCCGGCCAGGGCAGCCGCTCTTCGCGATCGCCGCGGGTAAAGACCAGGCCCTGGGCGTCGATGGCGGTCAGCACCAGGCTGGGCGCCAGGCGGTCGCCCTGCACCAGGGACAGCTGGCGATCGCCGTAGCGCAGCACCACTACCGAACCGTCGATGGGCACCGCCTTGATCGCCCCGACCCACTGGATCGGCAGGGTGCTGGGTGCGCCCTGGCTGGCGGCGCGCCAATGGCCGGCGAGCAGCTCGGCCGCCGGTACCGTCTCGACCTGGGCGCTGGGCGCGGGCGTCGGCAGCCACAGCAGGCGCAGGTCGCAGACCACCCGCGCCGCCAGCCAGGCGGCGATGCCCAGCCACAGCAGGGTCAGCAGCCGCAGCGCCAGGGGATGGATGAGCAGGCGCGCCATCAGGCCAGAGACTCCAGACGCCGGCGCACGGCGGCCAGCGGATGCCAGCCCGGATGGCCTTCGACGAACTCCAGACGTGGCGGCGCCAGGGGCGCCAGACCCCAGTCGGCGGGCCGGGCGCGCAGATAGGCTTCGAGGCGTTGCCACAGCGCCTCGCCGGTGCCGAGTTCACGCCCCAGGGCAAAGGTGCGACAGGTAAAGGAGGCGCCCAGGGGTGCCTGCAGCGGTCCGATGCGCTGGCCGCGCGGCGCGCCGTAGCGGCAGGTCCACGGGACGCCCAGCAGCCTGGGCAGATCCTGGCTGTTGTCCAGCAGCAGGGGTTCGCCGAAGCGATTGTCGGCGGCCTCTTCCAGGAGCGCGCGCAGGCCGTCCGCCGAGGTGGGCAGATCCAGCACCGTGGCCTCGTGGCCGCCGCAGAGGGCGATCAGGTGCTCGCGGGTGATCCAGTCGCCCCGCCGCAGCGGCAGGTCATATCTCAGCCCGGGCAGCAGCACCGGCTGCGCATCGCCACCGCCCAGGGCCGCGGCGATCAGGGCATCCCAACTGCCGCCGAGCAGGTCGCGGCGCCAGAGGTCCACCGGCGCCCGCGCCAGGCGCTGGTCGAGCCAGCCGGCATGGGGCGCCCGGGCCTGCGCCAGTTGCCGCTGGTAATGTTCCAGCAGGGCTCGATCGAGGACGCGCTCGGCCTGCACCGGATGGAAGACGGCGTCCAGGCGCCAGCCGTCGCGACCACCCCGGCAGCGGATCTCGAAGATACCGACGCCGCGGCAACCCGGCAGGCAGACCGGCAGCGGACGCCCGCTGCCGCGCATCACCGGGGTCAGCTGCGGCCAGAGATCCTGGCCACGGGCGCAGAGCAGCAGGTCCGCTTCTTCCAGGCGTTCGGCCAGCCACAGGCCCGCGCCGGTACCGACGTCGGCCAGTACCACCAGCAGATCGGCCTTGCCCCGGGCTTCGACCAGCACCGGGCGCAGCCGGGCATACCAGTCGGCCAGCGGCGCCTGCTGATCGCTGGCATAGGGATCGGTCACGCCGACCAGGGCGATGCGCACCCCGTCGCGCTCGATCAGGGTGAAGGGGGCGACGCCCAGGGCCGTGCGCTGTTCTTCGGTAAGGGTGGCGCCCAGCACCGGGCGACCATAACGGCGATAGAGGGCGGCGCTACGCTCGGGCCAGAGCAGGCGTTCGTCGCTGCTGACCCGGACCTCGCTGCCCAGCAACAGGCTGCCCTCGACCCCGGCCTCGCCGCGGGTCAGCTGGGTCAGGCCGCTGCCGTTCCAGCACTGGCCGTTTTCCAGGGTCAGGCTGCGGGTCGCGCCCTGGCGGGCGCGCAACTGGGTCAACTGGCAGGCCAGGGCGGCATAGCCACCATAGCGCTGGCCGTCGCTACGACCGGCATCGAGCAGGGGCGCCAGCCCTGGAGCCAGGCGCGCCGCATCGGCGCCGGTCCGCCAGGGCGCGGCGCCGATGCGACCGGCCGGCCCGAGGCGTACCCGCGGCACCACCGGCCAGCCGGGATCACGGGCATCCAGGGTATCGGCCACGTAGAGCAGTTGCAGATCGGCATCGTCCTGGCGCGTGGAGAAGCCCTGGGCACAGCCGCCCAGCAGCGGCGCCGTGGCGCCCGCCGCGAGCCAACCCAAAACCTGGCGTCGTGCCCAGTTGCCCATCCGGTGTCCGTCCTGCACGTTCGAGAGGGCGGCATCCTAGGCGGCGGAAAGCTACAAATTCATGACAGAACAGTGAGTTACAAACTGTTACAGCTAGATCAGCGGGAAATGACCGCCTGTAACGGTTCAGTCACCAGACCATCACAGAGGCTTCCTACAGTCGCCGCTCCCGTGATCAACCAAGGAAGCTTTGCGCATGAGCACTTTCACGAGCGACGACCGTAATCGCAACGAAAGCGGCAACGAACCGCTGGACGCCGTCGTCGACCGTTATCTGTCGCGCCGCAGCGTCATGAAAGGAGGCCTGGGTGCCGCCATTGCCCTGATCGCCGGCGGTGGTCTGACCGCGTGCTTCGACGGCGGCGGCGGTTCGGACGACGATCCGGCCCCCAGCCAACCCACCACGCCGCAGCTCAAGCTCGGCTTCGACTCCATCCGTGGCGCCCGGCTCGACGCCATCGTCCTGGCCGCCGGCTACAGCGCGCGCACCCTGGCGCCCTGGGGCACCCCGCTGAACAACCTGGCCAATGCCTGGCGCAGCGACGGCAGCAACACCTCGACCGACCAGGCCAACGCCGCCGGCATGCACCATGACGGCATGCACTTCTTCCCGTTGAACAACTCCAGCAGCGACGGCCTGCTGGCCATCAACTACGAATACATCGACCAGAAGGTGCTGCACCCTAACGGTCCGACTACCACCAACGGCAAGCGACCCGCCGAGGAAGTGCGCAAGGAGATCAACGCCCATGGCGCGGCGGTCATCCGCATCCGCAAGGTCAATGGTATCTGGCAGGTGGTGACCAACGACGCGCTCAACCGCCGCTTCACCAGCGCCACGCCGATGGAGATCGCCGGTCCGCTGCGCGGCAACGCCAACCTGATCACCCCCTATTCCCCCGACGGCACCCGTACCCGCGGCACCAACAACAACTGCGGCAACGGCTTCACCCCCTGGGGCACCTACCTCACCTGCGAGGAGAACTGGCCAGGCATCTTCGTCAACAAGGGCACCCTGCCGGTCGACCAGAGACGCATCGGCATCACCAACAAGAGCAACTACGGCTGGGAGACGCCGGTAGGTGACGCCAGCGAGGTGGACAACGAGTTCCGCCGCTTCGACCTGACCCCCACCGGCGCCAGCGCGACCCAGGACTTCCGCAACGAAGCCAGTGGCTACGGCTACATCGTCGAGATCGATCCCTACAACGCCGCCGCGCCGGCCACCAAGCGCACCGCCATGGGTCGCTTCCGCCACGAAGGCTCGGCCTACGGCATTCCGGTCGCCGGACAACCCCTGGCGTTCTACATGGGCGACGATTCGCGCAACGAATACATCTACAAGTTCGTCTCCGCCGCCGCCTGGGATCCGGCTGATGCCAACTCGGCCAATCGCCTGGCCATCGGCGCCAAGTACCTGGACAACGGCACCCTCTACGTCGCCCGTTTCGATGACGGCGGCAACGGCAAGTGGTTGCCGCTGACGGTCAATGCACCGACCAAGGACGGCCGCACCCTGGGCGCCCTCTACGGCGACCTGGCCGGCATCATCCTCAACACCCGCGGCGCCGCCGATGCGGTGGGCGCGACCCCGATGGACCGCCCGGAGTGGACCACGGTCAACCCCTTCACCGGCGAGGTCTACGTCACCCTCACCAACAACACCCGCACTACCGGCAACGCGGCCAACCCGCGGGCGCCGAACCCCAACGGTCACATCGTGCGCTGGAAGGACAATGGCAACCAGACCGACTTCACCTGGGACATCTTCGTCTTCGGCGCGGACGCCGGCGCGGCGCCCGACGTCAACCGCTCGGGCCTGACCGAGCTCAACCAGTTCGCCAGCCCCGACGGCCTGGCCTTCGACAGCCGCGGCATCCTCTGGATCGAGACCGACAACAGCGACAACGCCGTGGCCGAGTACACCAACGACCAGTTGCTGGCGGTCATCCCGGCCCAGGTGGTGGACGGCAGCGGCAAGCAGGTCGCCATCTCCGCCACCAACCAGACCGCCCTGCGCCGCTTCCTGGTCGGCCCCAACGGCTGCGAGATCACCGGCATCACCTGGACCCCGGACCTGACGACCATGTTCATCAATGTCCAGCACCCGGACAATTGGCCGTTCAGCGAAGTCGCCACCGACGCCACCCCGGCCGGCACCAAGGTCAGGCCGCGTGCCTCCACCGTGGTCATCCAGAAGCTCGACGGCGGCCAGATCGGCGTCTGATCGAGTCGGCGATAGCCAGGTTCCCCGGTCGGTAACGACCGCGGGAGCCTTCTGCTTTCCAGCGGATGCGAAATCCGGCGCGTCGAGCGAGCCGCGCAGCGTTTTCCACGTCTGCCCGACTGGGCATCCGCGACGCGGCCGCTCCTACGGGCGAGGTGATAAACGCTGCTCGCGATCTGGCTGGAACTGCTGGAGATGATCGCCGGCTTCGACAGCCCCCTCTCCCTCTGGGAGAGGGTCGGGGTGAGGGCGCCCCGCGCAGCCCGGTCACCCTCGGAAGAAGCTGCGCCGTTTTCCACGCGACGGCACTGCTCGCGATCTGGCTGGGCCTGCTGGAGATGATCGCCGGCTTCGACAGCCCCCTCTCCCTCTGGGAGAGGGTCGGGGTGAGGGCGCCCCGCGCAGCCTGGTCACCCGCGGAAAAGGCTGCGCCGTTTTCCACGCGACGGCACTGCTCGCGATCTGGCTGGAACGGCTGGAGATGATCGCCGGCTCCGACAGCCCCTCTCCCTCTGGGTGAGGGTTGGGTGAGGGCGCCGCGCGCAGCCCGGTCACCCGCGGAAAAGGCTGCGCCGTTTTCCACGCGACGGCGCTGCTCGCGATCTGGCTGGAACGGCTGGAGTTGATCGCCGGCTTCGACAGCCCCCTCTCCCTCTGGGAGAGGGTCGGGGTGAGGGCGCTCCGCGCAGCCCGGTCACCCGCGGAAAAGGCTGCGCCGTTTTCCACGCTACTGCTCTGATCACGGCCATGGCGGTCCGCCGACGCGGCCGCTCCTACAGTTACGATAGAGCCCGTAGGAGCGGCCCATGGCCGCGATAAACCGCAACGCTACTGCAATACCTCCGCCCCACCCGGCCCCGGCACCCACAGCGTGGTGTCTCGCGTCGCCAGCAATTGCACCCTTTGCGCCGGCACCCCTGCATGCCAGCGACTCACGCCCTGGGCGGCCAGCTGCCGCACCTGGCGAAACACCTGGCCGTCGCGACTCACCTCGACCCCGAGCAGAAAGTCGCCGCTGTTGAGGATCAGTCGCTGGGTCAGCAGGCTGAAGGTCTCCTCCCCTACTCCGGGCAGTGCCTTGCGCAACGTCTCGACATCGGCATAGCCCTGCAGCGGCCGTGCCGCGATCAGCAGTTGCAGGGTCTCGCCCGGCACCTCGCCCAGGAACAGCGCTTCCAGCAGCGGCAATTGCCTCATGTCCAGGGCATTGGCATTGAGTCGCCAGCCCGAGGTTTCCGGCAGCGCGCAGAGTTCGCGCAGCTGCAGATGCCGACCAGGTCGCGCCGGGGCGACTTGGTCTACCTCGCCGATCTCGACCAACGGCAGACTGGGCACCAGCAGCGGTGGCGCCAGACGCAGGGCCTCCGGGGTCTCCAGCCCGAACTCATGGGCCTCGCCATCGCCATCGACCCAATCGGCGAGGCGTTCGGCGAAGCCCTTAGCCGTCAGCCCTGGCTCACCCAGGCCGCCGGGTCGCTGGGCCAGCAGGTGCTGCAACTGTCGTAGCGCCAACTCACGCTCCGGTCCGGCCAGGGCATTGACGTTGAAACAGCCATGCAGATCGCGCAGCTGAGCGCGGACCGTGGCGCCCTCCACCTCGTAGGCCAGCACCTCTCCTCTCAGGCTCCGCCAGAACTCCGGCCGCTGCCGCGCCCCGGCCTGTACCAGCCCCTGAGCGACCACCCGTTCGGCTCCCGCTGCCAGCGCCCGCGCCAAGGTCTCGTGCTCCAGCAACCGTGCCCGCTGCAGCTCGACGCGGCCTTCGGCCAACAGCACCGGCAGCAGCGCCGCCACCAGTGCCAGCGCCCAGAGCGCCATCAGCAGGGCCACCCCCCGTTGTCGCCGCACCCCTCTCATCTCCAGTCAAAAGCGGCATTGGAACCGACCGAGGTTGCAGAATCGTGGCAATGGCTCGACCTGGCGGCGCTGGGTGCGACCCGATCCGCTGGCGAGAACCGATCCCCCATGAAAAAACCCGCCACCAGGGCGGGTTTCGTCACCAGCAGCGCCCATCACAGCTTGGCGATGGACACCTCGGTGGATTTGACGAAGGCGATCACCTCGCTGCCCACCACCAGCTCCAGCTCCTTGACCGAGCGGGTGGTGATGACCGAGGTGACGATGCCGGCGGCGGTCTGGACGTCGATCTCCGAAAGCACCGAGCCTTCGATGATTTCCTTGATGGTGCCCTTGAACTGGTTGCGAACGTTGATGGCCTTGATGGTCATGGCAGAACTCCTCGGATGAACGATCAGTAGGCCCAGCGCAATTGCGTGGGCAGGGGTTGCACGATTTCCGGTAGATCGGGATTGAGCGGCTGCTGCAGCACCCGGGCCAGCACCTCGGCTTCCAGGCGGGCCAGTTGCACATCGCCGGCGGCCCGGGGGCGCGCCAGATCGACGTCGAGATCCAGGCCGACATGGCCGTCTTCGATGAGCACCACGCGGTCGGCCAGGGCCACCGCTTCGCCCACGTCGTGGGTGACCAGCAGCACGGTGAAGCCATGGCGCTGCCAGAGGCCCTCGATGAGTTGCTGCATCTCGATGCGGGTCAGGGCGTCCAGGGCGCCCAGCGGCTCGTCCAGCAGCAGCAGGCGCGGCTGGTGGATCAAGGCGCGGGCCAGGGCCACGCGCTGTTTCTGGCCACCGGAGAGCGCCGAAGGCCATTCGTTGGCGCGATCGGCCAGGCCGACCGCCTCCAGGGCCTCCAGCGCCCTGGGCTTCCAGTCACCCTTGAGGCCCAGGCCGACGTTGTCGATGATGCGTTTCCAGGGCAGCAGGCGCGCATCCTGGAACATCAGCCGGGTGTCCTCGCGGTGCTGCGCCAGGGGTTCGTCCTGCCCCAACAGGGTGCCGCCACTGGCGCGGTCGAGTCCGGCCACCAGGCGCAGCAGCGTGCTCTTGCCGCAGCCGCTGCGACCCACCACGGCGACGAACTGGCCGGCCGGGATGTTCAGGTCGATGCCATGGAGCACGGTACGCTCGCCGAAGGTCTTCACCACCTGCTGCAGGGTGAGAGCGATACCCCGCGCTGGTGGCGGGAAGGCTTGGAGATTGGTCATGCGTGGGCCCCCTTCTGATAGGCCGGATGCCAGCGCAGCCAGGCGCGCTCCAGGCCGCGGGCAGCGAGATCCGCCAGTTTGCCGAGTACCGCGTAGAGCAGGATGGCCAGCACCACGACGTCGGTCTGCAGGAATTCCCGGGCATTCATCGCCAGGTAGCCGATACCGGAGCTGGCGGAAATGGTCTCGGCGACGATCAGCGTCAGCCACATCAGGCCCAGGGCGAAGCGCACTCCCACCAGGATGGACGGCAGCGCGCCCGGCAGCACCACGTGCCAGAACAGCCGCGCCCCGGAGAGGCCGTAGCTGCGGGCCATCTCCACCAGCGCCGGATCGACGTTGCGGATGCCGTGGTAGGTGTTGAGGTAGATGGGAAAGAACACCCCCAGGGCCACCAGGAACAGCTTGGCCGACTCGTCGATGCCGAACCAGAGGATCACCAGCGGGATCAGCGCCAGGTGCGGCACGTTGCGCACCATCTGCAGCGTGCTGTCCAGCAGGCGTTCGCCCCACTTCGACAGCCCCGTGATGAACCCCAACGCCAGGCCGATGCTGCCGCCGATAGCGAAGCCGATGCCGGCGCGCCAGCCACTGATGGCCAGGTGTTGCCAGAGCTCACCGCTCTTGACCAGGCTCCAGCCCGCTTCCAGTACCGCCGCGGGCGACGGCAGGATGCGGCTGGACAGCAGGCCGCTGCTCACCGACAGCTGCCAGGCGGCGATCAGGGCCACCGGCACCAGCCAGGGCGCCAGCCGCTGCAATTGACGTTCGGTCGTACTGCTCATGCCGCCTCCCTCAGCTCTGCGCCGCTTTTTGCGGCAGGATGTCGTTGGCCACCATCTCGCCGAAGGGACTCACGTAGTTGGCGCCCTCCACCCGGGTCGGTCGCTTGACCGGCAGATGCGGGAACAGCAGCTCCGCCACGCGATAGGACTCTTCCAAGTGCGGATAGCCGGAGAAGATGAAGGTATCGATGCCCAGGGCGGCGTATTCCTTGACCCGCGCGGCCACGGTGGGACCATCGCCGACCAGGGCGGTACCGGCGCCGCCGCGCACCAGGCCGACGCCGGCCCAGAGGTTGGGGGCGATCTCCAGATTGTCACGGCGCCCCTTGTGCAGGGCGGCCATGCGTTGCTGGCCCACCGAGTCGAAACGGGCGAAGGCAGCCTGGGCCTTCTCGATGGTGGCATCGTCCAGGTTGGCGATCAGCCGGTCGGCGGCCTTCCAGGCCTCTTCGTTGGTCTCGCGGACGATCACGTGCAGACGGATGCCGAAGCGCACCGTGCGGCCCTGGGCGGCGGCCTTGGCCTTGACCGCCTCGATCTTCTCGCGCACCGCGTCCAGGGGTTCGCCCCAGGTCAGGTACAGCTCCACCTGCTCCGCCGCCAGATCCTGGGCGGCATCGGAGGAACCGCCGAAATACAGCGGCGGCCGCGGTTGCTGCAGCGGCGGATAGAGCAGCTTGGCGCCCTTCACCTGGATGTGCTTGCCGTCGTAGTCCACCGTCTCGCCCTCCAGCACGCGACGCCAGATGCGGGTGAACTCCACCGAGGCTTCGTATCTTTCGCTGTGGGACAGGTGCAGGCCGTCACCGGCCAGTTCGTCGGGATCGCCGCCGGTGACCAGGTTGAACAGCGCCCGGCCGCCGGACAGGCGATCCAGGGTGGCCGCCTGCCGCGCCGCCACGGTGGGCGAGATGATCCCCGGGCGCAGGGCGACGAGGAACTTGAGTTTCTGGGTGACCGGAATTAGCGAGGCGGCCACCAGCCAGGAATCCTCGCAACTGCGACCGGTGGGGATCAGCACCCCGCCGAAACCCAGGCGATCGGCGGCCTGGGCGACCTGGGCCAGGTAGCCATGGTCGACGGCGCGGGCGCCTTCGGCGGTACCCAGGTAATGGCCATCGCCGTGGGTCGGCAGGAACCAGAAGATATCGAGACTCATGGGGCGTTCTCCGGGAAGCGAAATCAGGGTTGGGCGGCAGCGGTCTGCAGACTGGCGGGCGGGGTCCACACCACGTCGCGGATGACCAGCGGCTTGGGAATCAACTTGAGGGCGGTGAAGGCGTCGGCGATCTTCTGCTGCTTCGCCGCCACCTCGGGACTGATGAACCGGGCGCCATAGCCCTGGCGCTTGACCACCCGCTCGGCGGTGTCCAGGGGCAGATTGAGCAGCGGCGCCACCTGGGCGGCGACCTGGTCCGGGTGGGCCTTGGCCCACTCACCCACCGAGCGCACCTCGTCGACGATGGCGCCGACCTGGTCGGGATGGGCCTTGGCGAAACTGCGGGTGGCCAGATAGAACTGGTGGTTGTCGGCCAGACCCGTGGCGTCGGTCAGGGTGCGCGCCTGCAGCTGGGTCTCGGCGGCGGCCTGGTAGGGGTCCCAGATTACCCAGGCATCCACCGCGCCGCGCTCGAAGGCCGCGCGGGCGTCGGCGGGCGGCAGGTAGACCGGCTGGATGTCCTTGTAATCGATGCCGGCCTTGGCCAGCGCCTGCACCAGCAGGTAGTGGACGTTGGAGCCCTTGTTGAGGGCGATCTTCTTGCCCTTGAGCTCGGCCAGCGACTGGATCGACGAGTCCTTGGGCACCAGGATGGCCTCGCTGGTGGGCGCTGGCGGTTCGTGCGCCACGTAGACCAGATCGGCGCCGGCGGCCTGGGCGAACACCGGCGGCGTCTCCCCGGTCACGCCGAAATCGATGCTGCCGACGTTGAGGCCTTCCAGCAGCTGCGGGCCGCCGGGGAATTCGGTCCATTGCACCTTGACGCCGTCCTTGGCCAGACGCTGCTCCAGGGTGCCGCGGGCTTTCAAGGTAATGAGGGTGCCGTACTTCTGGTAGCCGATGCGCACCACCTCCTCGGCCTGGGCCAGGCCAGCGGCCAGGGTCAGCAGGGTCGCCGCGAGAACTGAACGCTTGTACGAAAACTGCATGGATGACGCTCCGATCAGATGCCCCAGCGCGCCTGACCGATGCGATCGGCCAGCAGCTCGGGGGTCAGGGGCTGGGGACGCCGCACCAGGGCCGCGTGGAATTGTTCGAGGGACTCGTGCAGGCGCTGCTCCAGCGCGGGGGTCAGGGCGACGCCGGTCTCGGTGTAGCTGACCTGGCTGTCGTCGGCGAAGACACCGTTGAGGATTTCCTGGGCCTTGAGCGCCGAGAGCACGGGCTTGAGCGCATAGTCGATGGCCAGTAGGTGGCCGCTGGAGCCGGCGGTGGCCAGGGGCAGCACCACCTTGAGCGCCAGGGCGCGCTCGGGCAGCAGGTCCAGCAGCGCCTTGAGGGCGCCGGCCAGGGAGGCCTTGTACACCGGCGTGGCGATCACCAGGCCGTCGGCGGCCTGCAGCTGGGCGATGAGCTCCACCACCGGCGGACTGTCGAAACGGGCGCCGATGAGATCGGCGGCGGGAAAGTCCTGGATACGCCAGCGCGACAGCTCCACGCCCCGCGCCTGTAGCCAGTTCGCGGCCAGATCCAGCACCCCGCTGGAGCGCGAGCGCGCTGCCGGACTGCCCGCCAAAGTCACCACCTGCATCGTCGTCTCCCGCATAAAAAAGAGCGGTGTCGCGCCGCTCGAAAAAGGAATGAGCGGACCTTAGCAGTGGGTGTTTATTCCCTAAAAATATCGTTTAAGCACTTGGTTATAACCAGAAAAATAAAACCCCGGCCGAGGCCGGGGTTCGTTTGTCGCAGAAGATGTCAGCGATTGGGCTGAGGCGTCAGGCGCAGATAGGGTTTCACGGCGGTGTAGCCCTTGGGGAAGCGTCGCTTGATCTCGTCTTCGTCCTTGAGCGACGGCACGATGACCACGTCATCCCCGTCCTTCCAGTTACCCGGGGTGGCCACCTTGTGGTTGTCGGTGAGCTGCAGGGAATCGATCACCCGCAGGATCTCGTCGAAGTTGCGTCCGGTGCTGGCCGGGTAGGTGATCGACAGCCGTACCTTCTTCTGTGGATCGATGACGAACAGCGAGCGCACCGTCAGGGTGTCATTGGCGTTGGGATGGATCATGTCGTACAGGCCGGCCACGGTGCGGTCGGCATCGGCCAGGATGGGGAAGCCCACTGACGTGACCTGGGTTTCCTCGATGTCCTTGATCCAGCCCTGATGCGATTCCAGGCCATCCACCGAGAGGGCGATCACCTTGACGTCGCGCTTGGCGAACTCGTCCTTTAGCTTGGCCGTCAGGCCCAGCTCGGTGGTGCACACGGGAGTGAAGTCGGCGGGATGGGAGAAGAGCACGCCCCAGCTGTCGCCCAGCCACTCATGGAAGCGGATGCGGCCCAGGCTGGAATCCTGTTCGAAATCGGGGGCGATATCGCCCAGACGGATGGTCATTGGCAGTTCTCCTGATGCAGGTAGGGATGAAGGCACTATGCCGCTCTGCGCCGGCGGCGGGAAAGATCGGATCGCGCTGTGGTTATAACGCGAAAGACGCGGTCATCAGGGCCATCCCGGCGAATCGAGGGGTGCGATAAAGAGAATCCAGTCACATCTTCGCCGGGCTCTTCCCACGCGAGCGCAGCGGCGGCTAGGGTGCTAGAAATGGAAATGACCCTGACAAGAAATCGCTCCGTCCGGGCAACCCCAGGCACTCGGCATGGTCTGTTGGCAAGACGAGGAGAAAACTTCATGTTCGGCAAACGCAGTGACGATCCAGGCGCCAGCACCCACTTCCGTAGCGAGCGCGTCAGCGTGGTCAACGGTCAGTTCTTCTTCACCACCCGCGAAGGCACCCTGGAAGGCCCCTTCTTCAGTCGGGAGGAAGCCCTGAGCCAGATCGACCGCTATCTGGAGCGCCTGCACACCGCCGATAGCCTCATGCGCCGATCCGTCAGCAACGTCTGACCGGTCGCGTCCGATCCTTTAGACTGCGCGCCCTGATCTCCAGGCCGCGCCTTCCATGACCGACTTCCAGCACGCCCAGCTCGACTGGGACGCCTCCGGGCAACCGCTCTCCCGCGCCTACGGCGATGTCTACTTTTCCCGCGCCAGCGGCCTGGACGAGACGCGCTACGTCTTCCTGCAGCAGAATCGGCTGCCCGAGCGCTTCGCCGCCCTGGCGGCGGGAGACGTCTTCACCCTGGGCGAGACGGGCTTCGGTACCGGACTCAATTTCCTCTGCGCCTGGCAGCTGTTCGATGCCGTGGCATCGCCGGATGCCCGCCTGCACTTCGTCAGCGTCGAGCGCTTTCCGCTCACCGCCGCGGATCTCGCCCAGGCGCTCGCCCTCTGGCCGGAACTCGCCCCCTACAGCGCAGCGTTGCAACGGCAGTATCGGGCCATCCATCCAGGCTTCCAGCGGCTGATCCTGGGCGAGGGACGGGTCACCCTCACCCTGCTGATCGGCGACGTCCTGGCGCGCCTGCCGGAACTGGACGCCCGCATCGACGCCTGGTTCCTCGACGGCTTCGCCCCGGCCAAGAATCCCGAGATGTGGACGCCGGCGCTATTCGCCGAGCTCGCCAGACTGTCCCGCCCCGAGGCTACCCTGGCCACCTTCACCTGTGCCGGCTTCGTCCGCCGCGGCCTGAATGACGCCGGCTTCGCCATGCGCAAGCTGCCCGGCTTCGGCCACAAGCGGGAAATGCTGGCCGGTGTCCTGGAACGCCCCGTCAGCACCCGCCCGGCGCCCTGGTACGCCCGCCCACCTCGCCCGGCCGGCCCGCGCACGGCCGTGGTGATAGGCGCGGGCCTGGCCGGTTGCGCCACCGCCGCCAGTCTCGCCCGGCGCGGCTGGCAGGTGCAGGTCGTCGAGCGTCACGGCGCACCCGCCCAGGAAGCCTCCGGCAATCCGCAGGGCGTGCTCTATCTGAAGCTGTCGGCCCATGACACCCCACTCAGCCGCCTGATCCTTGACGGCTTCGGGCTCACCCTGCGCGAATTGCAGGCCCTGCCCATCGGCGCGGCCTGGTCCCCCTGTGGCGTGCTGCAACTGGCGCTGACGGACAAGGACGCCCAGCGTCAGGCGCAATTGGCAGCGCACTTCCCCGCCGATCTGCTGCAGCCGCTGGATAGTGAAGCCGCCAGCGACACGGCCGGAATCGGTCTGACGGCGGGTGGCCTGTTCTTTCCAGAAGGGGGCTGGGTGCATCCGCCCGCCCTGTGCGCGCACTGGCTGACTCATCCGAACATCGAGCTGGTCACCCATACCGAAGTAACCGCCCTGCAGCAGACCGAGCACGGCTGGCAGGCCAGCACCCACGGCGAGCCGCTGACGGCGACGGTGGTCGTGGTGGCCAGCGCCGCCCAGGCCCGAACGCTGCTGCCCGGCCTGCCGTTGAAGGCGATCCGCGGGCAATTGTCCGCGCTGCCGGAAACCCCGGACAGCCGGACGCTGGCCACCGTGGTCTGCGGCGAAGGCTATCTCGCCCCGGCGCGGGAAGGTCAGCACTGCCTGGGCGCCAGCTTCGTGTTCGACCGGGACGATACCGACCCCAGCCAGGCGGAACACCAGAGCAACCTGCACCTGCTCGCCGAATTGTCGCCCGCGTTAGCGGCAGGCTATGAGGTCGCGAAACTGGAAGGTCGCGTGGCTTTCCGCTGTACCTCGCCGGACTACCTGCCCTTGGTCGGCCCGGTGGTGGACGAAGAACTCTTCGTCCAGCGTTACCGAGCACTGGCCTACGACGCCCGCCAGGTACCCGAGCAGACGGCGCCATGGCGCGAGGGACTATATGTCAATCTGGCGCACGGCTCTCGCGGCCTGGTCACCACCCCGTTGGCCGCCGAACTGCTGGCGGCCTGGCTGGAGGACGAGCCTCTGCCAGTGGCGCGACAGGTGGCGGAAGCCTGCCATCCCAACCGCTTCCCCCTGCGCCGGCTGATTCGCGGCAGCTAGACCATCGCCAGCGGCGACTTGCCCTGCGGCGGCGGGAAGGCGCCGTCGAGCAGGGCGAAGTCCTCCTCACCCAGGCGCAGATCCAGCGCCCGGGCGTTCTCCTCCAGGTGGCCGGCATCGCCCGCCTTGGGAATGGCGATCACCCCGGGCTGCCGCAGCACCCAGGCCAGGGCGATCTGCGCCGGCGTCGCCTGGTGCCGCTCCGCCAGGGTGGCCAGGCTGGGATGGCGCAGCAGTGCACCGCCCTGCCCCAGCGGACAATAGGCCATCACCGGCAACTGCTGGCGTTGGCACCAGGGCAGCAGATCGTGCTCGATGCCGCGCTGTTCCAGGTTGTAGAGCACCTGATTGGCGCTGCAGCGATCATCCGCCAGTTCGAGCATGTCGTCGGTATCCAGGTTGGAAACGCCCCAATGGCGGATCTTGCCGGCGTCACGCAGCTTCTCCAGCGCCATGACCGTCTCGATGAGCGGCACCTGGCCACGCCAATGCAGCAGATAGAGATCGATGACGTCAGTCCCCAGCCGCTTGAGGCTGCGTTCGCAGGCCAGGGGCACGCCGACCTCGGTGGCGTTCTGCGGATAGAACTTGCTCACCAGGAAAACCTCGTCGCGACGCCCGGCGATGGCTTCACCGACCAGTTCCTCGGCGCGTCCGTCGGCGTACATCTCCGCCGTATCGATCAAGGTGAGGCCGAGATCCAGTCCCTGGCGCAGGGCGCTGACCTCCTGGCGGTGCAGATCGGCGTTCTCGCCCATGCGCCAGGTGCCCTGCCCCAGCGCCGGAACGGTTGTGCCATCGGGCAGGCGAACGGATTGAGCGGTATTCATGGGCGCATCCTTCTCGTGGGTGTACCGGTTTAGAAACGCCTGAGCGCCCACGGTTCTCCCGGTCGTCCGCCCAACGGCAGCAAAGCCCCTACGGCAGGGACTGCGACCAGGCGTCGCACTGGTAAAGTAAGGCTTATAAGGAATTCAACAATAAAGTCCCGGAGCCTTCATGAAGTCACCGATCCCCCGCCTCTGCGCCCTGCTGTTGGCCACGCTACCGCTGACAGCCGTCCAGGCCGACGTCATCACGCTGAGATTTTCCCATGTGGTATCGCCCGACACGCCCAAGGGCCGGGGTGCCCAGCTGCTGCAGCAATTGGTGGAGCAACGCCTCGCCGGCCAGGTCCGGGTGGAAGTGACGCCCAACGGCACGGCCTTCGACGACGCCAGCGAGCTGCAGGCCCTGCAGGACGGCAAGGTGGATATCCTTGCCCCATCGATCGCCAAGCTCACCCCCCTGAGCCCCAAGCTGAAGCTGTTCGACCTGCCCTTCCTCTTCGAGAGTCGGGCCGCCCTGGACCATTTCCAGGCACGCCCCAGTGGCAAGCAGCTGCTGCAGAGCCTGGAGCCCAAGGGCATCATCGGCCTGGCCTATTGGCCCAATGGGCTCAAGCAGCTGTCGGCGCGCAAGCCGATTCGCGAACCCGGCGATGCCAAGGGTCTGATCTTCCGCATCCAGAATTCGGACGTGCTGCAGACCCAGTTCGAGAACCTCGGCGCCGCGGCGGTCAAGCTGCCGTTCAACCAGACGCTGCAGGCGCTCACCAGCGGCACGGTCAACGCCACCGAGAACACCTGGTCCAACTACTGGAGCCAGCGCCTCGATCAGCAGCAACGCTATTTCACCGAGAGCAATCACGGCGCCCTGGACTACATGCTGATCGCCAAGGCCGACCGCTGGCGTGCCCTGCCCTTCTCGGTGCGCAGTACCCTGGAAGAGATCATCGACCAGGTGACCTTCGAGGTGAAGAAGCAGTCCGAAGTCGAGAACCAGCGGGACCGTGCCCGAATCGCCGCCACCGGCGGCAGCGAGATCCTGACCCTCACGCCCGAACAGCGGGGCCGCTGGCGCGACGCCATGCGCCCGGTGTGGCGGCACTACGAGGCCGAGATCGGCGGCGGCCTGCTCAAGGCCGCCGAAAACTCCAACTAGGGCGTCCGCTGCGGTGGCGCCGCCCAGCGTCGCAGCGGCACGCTACCCGGCTCCCGGCACTGGAGATCACGGAACGGCCCGGCGACCTGGGTCCAACCCGGTCCCGGCGGCGTCTGGGTACAGAACTCCTGGCCGTCCGCGGCGCTGCGCCAGCGCCAATAGGCCGCGGGTGCCGCCAGGGCCGCATCGGCCCAGCACCCGGCCACCAGCAGGCTCAGCGCGACGCCGGCCAGTATCGGCGAAATCGACTCGCTGGCCTCACCTGCGATTTTCTTGCTCCGCACCTGCGCTCCTCCGCGACCCGTTCGCCGTCATCATCCGCGGAAGCCGCCCGGGACGGAAGCCCGATCCGCGCCGTCGTTCCGCCCGCTCACCGCGGAAACAACAGGGCCCCCGCTTCCCGCATGAAGATCTCGCAGGTCTTGGGGCCTACCCCTTTGAACCCTTGCAGCCGCCGTTCGAAATCCACCCGGTCGGCGCTCGCCGCGCGCAACTCGGCGAACCGGCCGTGATAGTCGTCCTGCAACTGGCGACAGGCTTCCAGCAGGTTCGTCGCCGTGCTTTCGTCATAGCGCAGGTAGTGTCCCTCGCCCAACTGGTCGACCAGCTGCTGCCAGGAGAGGTTGAGAATCTTGCGCGGCGTATCGCGCCCGTGCCGGCGATAGATCACCGCCCAGGCCTGGGCCGCGATGGTCTGGGAGATACGCTTGCCGAACAGGTAGCTCGCCAGGAACCAGCCGAATAGCGCCCGCTCATCGTCCGGGGCGAGGATCAAGCCGAGATCGGCGGCGGTGGTCTTGCTCATGGGATATCCCTGCGGCAGGTGTCTTGCCTAGGGATGTCTCACGACGCCCGAGGTTCGGCGCCGCCGACCGCCGGCAGCTCACTGGCGGATCACCTCGCCGCGCTGCGGCGCCAGGCGTGCCAGCAGGGCGTTCTGGGCCCGCTGGGACACGCCCTCCTGCTGCATGGCCCGCTGCAGGTCCTCCACCAGCGCATTGAAGTCGGCCGGCTGCAGATTCAGCCCCCGGTGACTTTCCGCCATGCTCGCCCCCCGGTACTCGCAAGGGCCTCCGGCATCCACGCAGATTTTCTCGATCAGCAGGCCGCGCAGGCGACCGATGTCGACATTGGCGAAATAATGCCGGATACGCGCATCGCGGGCCACGTTGAGCAGCATCCCCTCGACGATCCTGGTGATGCCGGGCCGTCCTCCCAGCTCCTGGTAGAGGCGGTCAGCCGCCGGCGGCTGCGTGGCGCAGCCGAACAAGCCCAGCAGGGCGGCCAGCAGGACCCAATGCCCGAGTTTCATCAGTAGCTTCCCTGCAGCGACAGATAGAGGGCTTCCTGGTCGTCCAGGGTGGCGACCTCACCCAGCCAGGCATACGCCAGTACCAGTGAAAGATGTTTATTGGGGAAGTAGCCGACGAAGGCATCCATCCAGTCGCTTTCGTGGGTGAAGCTCAGATTCTGCGGCTTCTGCCGGTACTCCATCCCCACTGCCCAGTGCGGATTGAAGAACACCGCGGCAGAGCCCTCCTTCAGCCACTGCCGCCGGTCGTTGCGATCGCCCCCGAAGCCCAGCAGCCCCATCTCGTTGGCCCGGCTGTACCTGACTCCGGCGTTGAGCAGCAGGTTGTAGCCGAAGGCGCCGCCGAGGATCAGCCGACTGGCGCCCAGGTAGCCCTCGACATCGCTGTCGCGCCGGGCACCCACCGCCGCCGGGATGGTGAAATCGCGCTGGTGCTTGTACTGCACGCCTAGCACCACCTGGGGCAGGCGGTCGTAGATCAGATCGCCGGCCAGACGTACCTTGGCCCCGACGACGTCCTGGCTGAGACTTTCCTCGGCCAGATTCATCAACCGCCGCAGGGTCGGCATGTCCAGCCGCTGCCGGGCATAGGACAGCTCCACCCGGTTGTCGTAGGCCACCGCGGCGCCAGCGGCGTCGAGTCGATAATCACCGGTCCAGACCCGGGTGGCGAAGGCGGTCGCCCCGGCCTGACCGCTTTCACCATAGCCACCGATCACCGCCCAGGGGGTGATGCCACCGCCGGCCGCCCCCTCCAGGCTGCTCGCACCGCCGGTGGCGAGCAGCTTGCCGCCTTCGGCCTGCACGCCGGTGGCCAGCAGCAGGAAAGCCAGCATCCATCCGCGTCTCATGCCAACGTCTCCATCATCGGTACCGCCTGCCGTTCCATCCAGGCCTCGAAATCGGCGGCCGGCACCGGACGACTGATGTAGTAGCCCTGGATCACATCGCAGCCCCAGCCGCGCAGCAGCGTCAGCGCCCGCGCTTCCTCGACTCCTTCGGCGACCACCTCCAGGCCGAGGTTGTGGCCCATCTCGATGGTCGAGCGGACGATGACGGCGTCGTCATTACCCACTTCCAGCTCGCGGATGAAGGACTGGTCGATCTTCAGTTCGTCCACTGGCAGCCGCTTGAGGTGCGCCAGCGACGCATGGCCGGTGCCGTAGTCGTCCACCGAGAGCCGAATGCCGAGGGTCGACAACTGCGTGAGCAGCGCGATGGCCACCTCGGGGTCATCCATGATGGCGCTCTCGGTGATCTCGAAGGTCAATTGGCGGGCCGACACCCCGGCGTCGTCCAGCCAGCCGGTCACCCGCTCCGGCAGTTGGCGATCGGAGAGATCCACCGCGGACACGTTCAGCGACACCTTCACCGCGCGGCCCTGGGACTGCCACAGCGCCAGCTGGCGGATCGCCGCGCGGATCACCCAGCGGGTCAGTCCGGCCATGCTGCCGCTGCACTCGGCCAGGGGAATGAATTCCGCGGGCGAGACCATGCCCAGCGCGGCGTGTCGCCAGCGCAGCAGCACCTCCGCCTGGTAGCCGTCCTGATGGTGCAGCGCCACCTTGGGTTGGAACACCAGCAGCAGCTCACCACGCTCGGCAGCCAGCGGCAGATCCTGGACCAGTTGCAGACGCCGCTGCTGGGCCGCATCGCGTTCCTCATCGTAGACCCTCAGCCGATCCGGCAGCCGTCCGGCATCGAGCATCGCCCCCCGCGCCCGCTCGATCAGCAGGTGCGGATCGTCGCCATGCAACGGATAGCCCGCCACGCCCACCCGACAGCTCAGGCGGAACACCTGCCCCCCATGCTCGATGGGCTCGGCCAGCAGCGCCCGCCATTGGGCGACGAGCCCGACCGCGCCGGCTACGTCCAGGCGGCAGACCTGGATCAGGAATTCATCGCCCACCGGCCGGGACACGCAGCCGCGCCCCGCCAACAGCGCCACGGCTCGTTCGGCCACCACCTTGAGAATGCGATCACCGCCCGCCACCCCGGCCGACTCGTTGATCGCCTGGAAGCCATCCAGCCCCAGATACAGCAGCGACACCTGGGTCTGGGTCGCCATGAACACCCGCAGTCGTTCCTCGGCCAGCAGCCGATTGGGCAGGCCGGTGAGGGTATCGTGCAGAGCGTTGTGGCTGAGTTGTTGCTCGCGCTCGGCGATACCCTGGCGCATCCCTTCGAGCACCTGTGCCAGGCGCCCGAACTCGTCCCGTCGCGGCACCTCCACCTTCACCCCATAGTCGCCCTGGCCGATCCGCCAGGACACCTCCGACAGCTGGCGCAGTGGCTGGGCCAGGTTGCGCGCCAAGGCCAGGGCACCCAGCAGCGCCGTCAGCAGCGCTCCGCAGGCGATCAGGCCGAGTTGCCTGAGCAGGGGTTCGAATTCGCTGAACGCGACGTCCAGCGAGCGCAGCAGATAGACATGGACCGGCGCGTCGCTCGACCCCAGGGCCAGACGCTTGACCTGATAGAGATGTCCCGCGAGCGTCACCTGCCAGACGTCATCCGTCATCGCTCCGCTGCCCAGCGCCAGCAATTCGCGGCGCGCCTCGGGCAGCGTACTGGCCATGGCCGGCGGTTCGCCGGGAAAGACCACGTCCAGATTGATCAGCGAGCGGAATTCCTCGGCCATGGCCTGATCCATGGCGAAGGTCATCACCACCTGGGCGATGGGCAGCGGCGCCCGTACCGGCACCATCACGCGCAGCAACGGCAGTCCCGCACTCGCCACCACGCAGCGATCGCCATTGCTCGTCACGGCCATGTCCGGCGTGGTCTCGTGCTCGCTATGGCCGGCGACGGTACTGGCGATCAGGCGACCGTCCAGGTCCAGCAGATAGGTATCGCCCGCCCCCACCCGGGCGCCATGGTTGGCCAGCACCGACCGCAGGGTCGGCACGTCGCCATTGGCCACGGCGTCGCGAAAGCCGAAATCGGCAGCGAGTACGCTCACCGCATCGTTCAGGCGGCGGCAGCGGCTGTCGAGGACCTGGCGGAACACCCGCGCCCCGGTGTCCAGCTGATCGTGGGACTGGCGCACCGCGCTGGCTTCGGTAGCGGCCTTGACCGTCAGATAGACGAGCGCGATGACCACCAGCATCAGCAGGAACAGGCTGCCGGCGATCCGGGTCTGGAAACTATGGATGAGCTTCATCGTGCGCCGCCTTGTGGAAGGCTTCCTCGAAACTGGTGGTCGCCGGCTCCGCGGGCTGCGGCTTGGGCTGCACCGCCAGTTGCAGCCGCAACGCCAACGGCTTGCCCACCACGTCCAGTTCGGGCTGAGCGACCTCACGCCGGTCGCTCAGGTCGGGATGCCAGAGTGCCAGCCGATAATGACCGTCCGGCACGTCCAGCCGGGCACGGCCCTGCGCGTCGGTCACCACGGAGCGTCCGGCAGCGGTCACATAGACGTAGCCCACCATCCAGTCATGGATGTTGCAGCCCACCACCACCACCCCGGGCTGATCGAACACCACCGGTGTGCTCGGGATGCCGTGATACAGCGGGAGCTCGAAATGCTTGGCGGAGGAGAAGGAATAGACCTGATGGCGGATGTCGTCGGAATTGGGAAAGCTCACCGCCGTCCCGGTGGGCACCACCAGGACATGGGGCACGAAACGGCGATTCTGCTGGTCGATCGCCGCCGGCTGCCGCTCGGGCTGCAACCCCTGGCCGGACAACATCACCACTGCATCGGCCAGAGGTGCACCCTGACTATCGACGACCTGAACCGCGATCTCCGCCGCTTGCGCGGTCACCAGTCCCAGCGCCAGCAACCCCACCACCATCTGCTTCTTGTTCACAGCCCGCCCCGTCGCACGCCTGTCGAATTCGACGCCGGCTATCCGGCGTGACCTCAGCTTTAGCGGCAATAGTCAGGGAATCTTTATCGAATAGGCGATCCCCCATCTCCCCAGCGGTCGCACTTCGCCCAACCAGTGGCGGTCCAGAATGACGGGAGTCTCCCTGCGTTGAAAAAGCGCCAGGCTCGCCCCATGTTGGCCTCACATCCAAGCCCAAGGTACGCCAATGAGCGATCAGGATAATCAAGCGGACATTCTCAGCGAGGAAGCGGGCCAGACCGGCCTCGTGCTGCCCGGCCAGAATCTCCCCGACAAGCTCTACATCATCCCCATCCACAACCGTCCCTTCTTCCCGGCCCAGGTCCTGCCGGTCATCGTCAACGAAGAGCCCTGGGCGGAAACGCTGGAACTGGTGGCCAAGACCGATCATCACTGCCTGGCCCTGTTCTACTTGGAGCAGCAACCCGAGGACGGCGAAGGCTTCGATCCCGACCAGCTGCCGCAACACGGCACCCTGGTACGCATCCATCACGCCAGCCGCCAGGACGGCAAGCTGCAGTTCGTCGCCCAGGGCCTTTCCCGGGTGCGTATCCGCGGCTGGCTCCGTCGCCAGCGGCCGCCCTACCTGGTGGAAGTCGAACACCTGCGGCCAAGTCCCGATCCCAGCGACGAGGTGAAGGCTTACGGCATGGCGCTGATCAATGCCATCAAGGAGCTGCTACCGCTCAATCCGCTCTACAGCGAAGAGCTGAAGAACTATCTCAACCGCTTCAGCCCCAACGACCCTTCGCCGCTGACCGACTTCGCCGCCGCCCTCACCACCGCCCCGGGCGACGAGCTGCAGCAGGTGCTCGATACCGTGCCCATGCTGCAACGCATGGAAAAGGTCCTGCCGCTGCTGCGCAAGGAAGTGGAGGTGGCCCGCCTGCAGAAGGAACTGTCCGCCGAGGTCAATCGCAAGATCAACGAACGCCAGCGCGAATTCTTCCTCAAGGAGCAGCTCAAGCTGATCCAGCAGGAACTCGGCATCACCAAGGACGACCGCAGCAGCGACATCGAAAGCTTCCGCCAGCGGCTGGAAGGCAAGACGCTGCCCGAGGCGGCGCAGAAGCGCATCGACGACGAGCTGAACAAGCTGTCCGTCCTCGAAACCGGCTCGCCGGAATACGCCGTCACCCGCAACTACCTGGACTGGGCCAGCGACCTGCCCTGGGGCATCCACGGCCAGGACAAGCTCGATCTGAAGCACGCGCGCAAGGTGCTCGACCGGCACCATGCCGGCCTCGACGACATCAAGAACCGCATCCTGGAATTCCTCGCCGTGGGCGCCTTCAAGGGCGAGGTCGCCGGCTCCATCGTGCTGCTGGTCGGTCCGCCCGGGGTGGGCAAGACCAGCATCGGCAAGTCCATCGCCGAATCCCTCGGCCGCCCCTTCTATCGCTTCAGCGTCGGCGGCATGAGGGACGAAGCCGAAATCAAGGGCCATCGACGCACCTACATCGGCGCCATGCCCGGCAAGCTCGTCCAGGCCCTGCGCGACGTCAAGGTGATGAATCCGGTCATCATGCTCGACGAGATCGACAAGATGGGCCAGAGCTACCAGGGCGACCCCGCCTCGGCACTGCTGGAGACCCTGGACCCGGAGCAGAACGTCGACTTCCTCGATCACTACCTCGACCTGCGCCTGGACCTGTCCAAGGTGCTGTTCGTCTGCACCGCCAACACACTGGACTCCATCCCCGGTCCGTTGCTCGACCGCATGGAGATCATCCGTCTCTCCGGCTACATCGCCGAAGAGAAACAGGCCATCGCCAAGCGCCACCTCTGGCCCAAGCAACTGGACAAGGCCGGCGTACCCAAGAACCGCCTGACCCTCACCGATAGCGCCCTGAAAGCCCTGGTGGAAGGCTATGCTCGCGAGGCCGGGGTGCGACAGCTGGAGAAGCAGCTGGGCAAGCTGGTGCGCAAGGCGGTCGTCAGGCTCATCGAGAATCCCGAGCTGAAGATCAAGATCGGCGCCTCGGATCTCGAGGACTATCTGGGCATGCCCACCTTCCGCAAGGAACAGGTACTGTCGGGCGTCGGCATCATCACCGGCCTCGCCTGGACCAGCATGGGCGGCGCCACCCTGCCGGTGGAGGCCACCCGCATCCACACCCTCAACCGCGGTTTCAAGCTCACCGGCAAGCTGGGCGACGTCATGAAGGAATCGGCGGAGATCGCCTACAGCTACATCAGCGCCCACCTCAAGGAGTTCAAGGGCGACCCCGGCTTCTTCGACCAGGCATTCGTGCACCTCCATGTTCCCGAGGGCGCCACGCCCAAGGATGGCCCCAGCGCCGGCGTCACCATGGCCTCCGCCCTGCTGTCACTGGCGCGCAACCAGGCACCGAAGAAGAATGTGGCGATGACCGGCGAACTGACCCTCACCGGCCAGGTACTGCCCATCGGCGGCGTTCGGGAAAAGGTCATCGCCGCCCGCCGGCAGAAGCTCAACGAGCTGATCCTGCCCGAGCCCAATCGTGGCGATTTCGACGAGCTGCCGGCCTATCTCAAGGAAGGACTCACCGTCCATTTCGCCCGACGGTTCGCCGACGTCGCCAAGGTACTCTTCTGATCCGACCGCTCGTCCTCTTGGGGTATGCTCTGCGTTTCGCCGTCATACCCCGGAGGTTTCCATGTCCCCGCGCCTTCTGTTCTGGAGCAGCCTGTTGCTGGCCGGTTGCAGCAGCACCCAGCCGAGCGGCAACCTCATTCTCGGTGACGACAGCGACTGCACGCCCCTCGCGATGCACAGCGGTCAGGAGCTGACCCTGACCCTGCCCAGCGATCCCACCAGCGGCTATCGCTGGACCATCCTGCAACGCAGCGACAACCTCAAGTCACTCGGTCCCGAAGTCTTTCGCGAACAGCGCCAGGACCAGGGCGGCATCGGCAGCGCCGGCCAATCCCTTTGGCGCTTCCGCGCCCAGGGCACCGGCGTCGCCCATCTCGAACTCGAGGCCCGCCAGCCCTGGGACACCCAGGCGGCGCCCCAGGCTCGCTTCGACTGCCGCATCGAAATCCGCTGAAGCCACGTCCCGCAACACGCGCCAGGGGTACAATGACCCCTTTCGATTTTCCAGGTACCGCCCATGAGCGAAGCCGACCGCCTGTTCGCGTCGCCGCAGCCTCCTGCCGACTTCACCTTCAACGAAGACGTGGTGCGCGTCTTTCCGGACATGATCAAGAGATCCGTGCCGGGCTATCCCACCATCGTCGAGAACCTCGGCGTCATCGCCGCGCGCTTCGCCCAGCCCAACAGTCGTCTCTACGATCTCGGCTGCTCCCTGGGTGCCGTCACCCAGGCCCTGCGTCGTCACGTACGGGTCCAAGGGGCGCGCGTGATGGCCATCGACAACTCCACGGCCATGGTCACCCGCTGCCGTGAGTACCTGAGCGCCCAGGACTCCATGCACGAAGAGTTGCTGCCGGTAGACGTCGTGGAAGCCGATATCCTCGACGTCAATCTGGAACCCGCCTCGGTGATCGCCCTGAACTTCACCCTGCAGTTCATCGCTCCGGAACGACGCCTGGGCCTGCTCAGCCGGCTCCGTAACAACCTGCTGCCCGGTGGCGCCTTGCTGCTGTCGGAAAAAATTCGCTTCCCGGACGACCAAACCCAGGCATTGCTCAACGGCCTGCACCTGGACTTCAAACGCGCCAACGGCTACAGCGAATTGGAAATCGCTCAGAAGCGCACCGCGCTGGAAAACGTCATGCTGACCGACACCTTGGATGAACACCGCGCACGCCTGCAGGCCGCTGGTTTCGCCATCGTCGTACCCTGGTTCCAATGCCTCAACTTCACCTCCCTGATCGCTCTGCCATGACCCAGCACTCTTACCTCGCAGCCCTGCAACAGGCGCTTGCGGATACCTCGCTGGCCAAGTGGTCCGACTCCCTCGAAGCCGTCCTGGCCGCCAAATACGCCCGCGGCCATGGCGATCTGCAACGCTGGCAGGCAGGCGTGGATGCCCTGCCGGATATCAAGGTGGAGGGTATCGAGTTGCGCGAGACCCTGCGCCTCCTCGGCTCTCCTTCGGCGACGCAGCACCAGATGCTGCGCGAGGCGCTGCTGCAACTGCGGCCATGGCGCAAAGGCCCTTTCCAACTGTTCGACCTCTACTTGGACACCGAATGGCGCTCCGACTGGAAATGGGATCGGGTCGCCCCCCATCTCGATCTGCAAGGCAAGCGCGTCCTGGATGTCGGCAGCGGTAACGGCTACTACCAGTGGCGCATGCTCGGCGCTGGAGCCAGCTTGGTCTTGGGTGTCGATCCCAACTGGCTGTTCCACTGCCAGTTCCAGGCCCTGCGTCGCTATCTGCCCGATCTGCCCACCTGGCACCTCCCGCTGACCCTGGAAGAGCTCCCT
Source organism: Pseudomonas oryzihabitans (assembly GCA_036946245.1). GTDB lineage: Bacteria > Pseudomonadota > Gammaproteobacteria > Pseudomonadales > Pseudomonadaceae > Chryseomonas > Chryseomonas oryzihabitans_G. The sequence continues at coordinate 1,963,679 of JAQIJM010000001.1, read as the reverse complement.
GTCTTGGAGGGCGGCTTCGACACCGTTTTCTCCATGGGCGTGCTCTATCACCGCCGTTCGCCCATCGATCACCTGCTGGACCTGAAGAATTGCCTCGACAGTGGCGGTGAGCTGGTCTTGGAGACCCTGGTCGTGGAGGGCGATGCCACTACCGTCCTGGTCCCCGACGACCGCTACGCCCAGATGCGCAATGTCTGGTTCCTGCCCTCTGCGGCCGCTCTGCAACTCTGGCTGCAGCGTGCCGGCTACCGCGACATCCGCCTGGTGGACCTCACCCCCACGACGGTAGACGAACAACGTTCCACCGAATGGATGGGCTTCCAGTCGCTACCAGACTTCCTCCATCCAGAAGATCGCAGCCGCACCGTCGAAGGCCATCCCGCCCCCTTGCGCGCGACCCTCGTCGCCCGCAAATCCTGAATGCAAGAAGCCCGGCATCTGCCGGGCTTCTTCATGGGTGACTCACGGCTCTATCGCGGCCATGGGCCGCTTGTGTCTTGGCTTGCCGTTAGGATGGAGGTGAGAGCAGCAGGGGGCAGGCTGTAGGGCCGCAGTGTTCGAGCACGTGTAGGAGCCGGTCCCGCCCCCTGCTGACCTCTGACGTCCGAGCCCGAACAGTTGATCGAGCTTCTACCTCGAACCGCACAAGCGTGGGCCTTCGTCAGAGGCGCTCTCCTCACCAGTATAGGAGGACCGCACGATGAAGGCAGCCGGGGTAGGAATCGATGTGGCCAAGGACACCTTGGCCGTTTGTGTATTGCCGGATAAACGGCAACGTGACTATGCCAATACCCTCGATGGTTGGACCAAGCTGCTCGATGAGCTCAGCGGGTATGAGGTCCAGCGGGTGCTGCTCGAAGCCACCGGGGGCTACGAGGCTGGAGTGTTGCGTTACCTGGCGGCGGCAGGCCTACCCGTGATGCGGATCGATCCGCGCCAGGCCCGGGCTTTTGCCCAGGCCATGGAGGCCATGGGTCGCCAGGCCAAGACCGACCGGATCGACGCGGCTCTGTTGGCCCATCAGGCCCAGGTGATCGAGGGGACGGCGTATCGGGCGCAGAGCGCACAAGCCTTGGCGCTCCAAGAGCTGGTCAAGCGTCGTACCCACTTGGTCGCCCAACGGGACGACGACCGGCGTCGCCTCGCTCAAGCGTCACTGCCCGCCGTACAGGCCAATATTCGCCACTGCCTGGCCTTCCTCAATCAGCAGATCGCCGCGCTGGATCAGGACATCACCCAGGCCTGTCGTGAGCTGGACGACGGGCGCGCCCAGCGCTTGGCTAGCGTGAGCGGAATCGGACCGGTCAGCGTCGCGAACCTGCTGGCTTATCTCCCGGAGTTAGGCCACCTGGACCGCCGCCAGATAGCCGCCCTGGTGGGCGTGGCGCCCTACAATGTCGACAGTGGCGCCAAGAAAGGCATAAGGCGCATCTCGGGCGGGCGCTCTGCGATCAGGCGCGTGCTGTACATGGCAGCCTGGTCGGTGGTGCGGCACCAGGCCGATTTCAACCGCCGCTATCAAGAGCTGCTTCAGCGGGGAAAGCCTGCCAAGGTCGCCCTGATCGCCTGCCTACGCGTCTTGCTGACTCGGCTCAATGCCATGCTCAGAGACGGCACACCTTGGCGAGCAGAGTCAGCGTAAGAAGACAGTTGCTCCTACAGGAGAGGAGGCTTCTGTAGGAGCGGCCGCATCGGCGGGCCATCATAGCCGCGATAGCCCGGCGCAGCCGGGCTGTTGCTGCTCTTGCTCTTGCAACCTGCCAGCAGCGCCTTTCCTGGCAGGCCATGCTCAAGCCCCCAGGTGCACCGCTCCTAGCCCCCTCTCCCTCAGGGAGAGGGCTGGGGTAAGGGTAATCTCAGCGACCCGGCTTACCGGCCTACTCCCGCCCGCTATCTGGCCGTTCGCCCCGCTGCCTGTAGCGTACCTTAACAGGCCATGCTCAAGCCTCCAGATGCACCGCCCCTAGCCCCCTCTCCCTCAGGGAGAGGGCTGGGGTAAGGGTAATCTCAGCGACCCGGCTTACCGGCCTACTCCCGCCCGCTATCTGGCCGTTCTGTAGTGGTCTACTCACCCCGGACACCTTTTTAGGCGAAGATGATCGCCATACAGAGGTGTTCAATGAGCAGACAACGTCGTTCCTTTACTCCCGAATTCAAGCGTGAGGCTGCAAGCCTGGTGCTTGACCAAGGCTACAGTTGTATCGAGGCAGCCCGCTCGCTGGGGCTGGTCGAATCAGCGCTACGCCGTTGGGTGAATCAGCTGCAGACAGAGCGCGGCGGCGTCACACCCACGAGCAAGGCGCTCACACCTGAGCAACAGAAGATTCAGGAATTGGAAGCTCGGATCAATCGGTTGGAGCGGGAGAAATCCATCCTAAAAAAGGCTACCGCGCTCTTGATGGCCGAGGAACACGAGCGCTCGCGTTGATCGATCAGTTTCGGAGCGAAGCGCCTGTCGAACTGTTGTGCTCGGTATTTGAAGTAACCCGCTCGTGCTACTACGCCTATCGTTGCAAGCAGCGCTCACCTGATGTTGCACGGTTGGCGTTGCGGGTGCGGGTTAGCGAACTCTTTACCCAGAGCCGTCGTGCGGCCGGTAGCCGAAGCCTCATGCACCTGCTGCGTGAAGAAGGCATCCCGATTGGGCGATTCAAGGTTCGTATGCTGATGAATGAGATGGGCTTGGTCAGCAAGCAGCCTGGCTCGCCCGCGTACCAGCAGGTGACAGTGGAGCGACCAGACATTCCCAACAGACTGGATAGAACCTTCGAGACGTCGGCACCGAACCAAGTGTGGTGTGGCGATATCACCTACGTCTGGGCGCAGGGACGATGGCATTACGTCGCGGTGGTCATCGACCTGTTTACCCGTCGCGTCGTGGGTTGGGCTTTTTCCACCAGGTCCGATGCCGATCTGGTCATCCAGGCCCTGGACAGGGCTTACGAGCAGCGCGGTCAGCCTCGAGGGGTGCTCTTTCACAGCGACCAAGGGAGCCAATATGGCAGTCGACGCTTTCGCCAGCGGCTCTGGCGCTACCGCTTCACCCAGAGTATGAGTAGACGAGGTAACTGCCTGGACAACTCACCCATGGAGCGGCTGTTCCGCAGCCTCAAAACGGAATGGATACCCACCCAGGGTTACCTGAGTGCTACGCAGGCACAGCAAGACATCGGCCGGTTCCTGATGCAGCGCTATAACTGGCAGCGACCGCATCAATTCAATGGCGGGCTACCGCCCGCCATTGCCGAGGAACGACTTAAACCCGTGTCCGGGATTAGTTGACCACTACAGTTCGCCCCGCAGGCTGTGGCGTACGGCCAAACTTTTTCCGCCCCAAAGACAACACCCCCGCCAGAATGAACTGAGCGGGGGTGCTGGGTATTAGGCGCTTGACGATGACCTACTCTCACATGGGGAAACCCCACACTACCATCGGCGATGCATCGTTTCACTTCTGAGTTCGGGAAGGGATCAGGTGGTTCCAATGCTCTATGTTCGTCAAGCAATTCGGTTGGCTGGCCAGGCGTGAAGCCTGCCTGGCTGGCCCAATTGGGTCGGTGATCGAAGTAGACCTGTCGTCCTGGGGTCTTGCGAACCCACGCGCCGGTTTTCGGCGTCGTCTTCCTCACGCTCTGACACGCGGTCAGATTGTTTGGGTGTTATATGGTCAAGCCTCACGGGCAATTAGTATCGGTTAGCTCAACGCCTCACAGCGCTTACACACCCGACCTATCAACGTCGTAGTCTTCGACGGCCCTTCAGGAAGCTCAAGGCTCCAGTGAGATCTCATCTTGAGGCAAGTTTCCCGCTTAGATGCTTTCAGCGGTTATCTCTTCCGAACATAGCTACCCGGCAATGCCACTGGCGTGACAACCGGAACACCAGAGGTTCGTCCACTCCGGTCCTCTCGTACTAGGAGCAGCCCCTCTCAAATCTCAAACGTCCACGGCAGATAGGGACCGAACTGTCTCACGACGTTCTAAACCCAGCTCGCGTACCACTTTAAATGGCGAACAGCCATACCCTTGGGACCGGCTTCAGCCCCAGGATGTGATGAGCCGACATCGAGGTGCCAAACACCGCCGTCGATATGAACTCTTGGGCGGTATCAGCCTGTTATCCCCGGAGTACCTTTTATCCGTTGAGCGATGGCCCTTCCATACAGAACCACCGGATCACTAAGACCTACTTTCGTACCTGCTCGACGTGTCTGTCTCGCAGTCAAGCGCGCTTTTGCCTTTATACTCTGCGACCGATTTCCGACCGGTCTGAGCGCACCTTCGTACTCCTCCGTTACTCTTTAGGAGGAGACCGCCCCAGTCAAACTGCCCACCATACACTGTCCTCGATCCGGATAACGGACCAGAGTTAGAACCTCAAGGTTGCCAGGGTGGTATTTCAAGGATGGCTCCACGCAGACTGGCGTCCACGCTTCAAAGCCTCCCACCTATCCTACACAAGCAAGCTCAAAGTCCAGTGCAAAGCTACAGTAAAGGTTCACGGGGTCTTTCCGTCTAGCCGCGGATACACTGCATCTTCACAGCGATTTCAATTTCACTGAGTCTCGGGTGGAGACAGCGCCGCCATCGTTACGCCATTCGTGCAGGTCGGAACTTACCCGACAAGGAATTTCGCTACCTTAGGACCGTTATAGTTACGGCCGCCGTTTACCGGGGCTTCGATCAAGAGCTTCGCTTGCGCTAACCCCATCAATTAACCTTCCGGCACCGGGCAGGCGTCACACCCTATACGTCCACTTTCGTGTTTGCAGAGTGCTGTGTTTTTAATAAACAGTCGCAGCGGCCTGGTATCTTCGACCGGCATGAGCTTACGGGGTAAACCCTTCACCCTCACCGGCGCACCTTCTCCCGAAGTTACGGTGCCATTTTGCCTAGTTCCTTCACCCGAGTTCTCTCAAGCGCCTTGGTATTCTCTACCCGACCACCTGTGTCGGTTTGGGGTACGGTTCCTAGTTACCTGAAGCTTAGAGGCTTTTCCTGGAAGCATGGCATCAACCACTTCTCCTTCTAAAAGAAGGATCGTCATCAGCTCTCGGCCTAGACCGTCCGGATTTACCTAAACAGTCAGCCTACCACCTTAAACTTGGACAACCAACGCCAAGCTGGCCTAGCCTTCTCCGTCCCCCCATCGCAGTAACTAGAAGTACGGGAATATTAACCCGTTTCCCATCGACTACGCCTTTCAGCCTCGCCTTAGGGACCGACTCACCCTGCGTCGATTAACGTTGCGCAGGAACCCTTGGTCTTTCGGCGTGCGAGTTTTTCACTCGCATTGTCGTTACTCATGTCAGCATTCGCACTTCTGATACCTCCAGCAAGCTTCTCAACTCACCTTCACAGGCTTACAGAACGCTCCTCTACCGCATCACCAAAGGTGATACCCGTAGCTTCGGTGCCTGGTTTGAGCCCCGTTACATCTTCCGCGCAGGCCGACTCGACTAGTGAGCTATTACGCTTTCTTTAAAGGGTGGCTGCTTCTAAGCCAACCTCCTAGCTGTCTAAGCCTTCCCACATCGTTTACCACTTAACCAGGACTTTGGGACCTTAGCTGACGGTCTGGGTTGTTTCCCTTTTCACGACGGACGTTAGCACCCGCCGTGTGTCTCCCATGCTCGGCACTTCTGGGTATTCGGAGTTTGCATCGGTTTGGTAAGTCGGGATGACCCCCTAGCCGAAACAGTGCTCTACCCCCCAGAGTGATACATGAGGCGCTACCTAAATAGCTTTCGAGGAGAACCAGCTATCTCCGAGCTTGATTAGCCTTTCACTCCGATCCACAAGTCATCCCCTGCCTTTTCAACGGAAGTGGGTTCGGTCCTCCAGTCAGTGTTACCTAACCTTCAACCTGCTCATGGATAGATCGCCCGGTTTCGGGTCTATTCCCAGCGACTAGACGCCCTATTAAGACTCGCTTTCGCTACGCCTCCCCTATTCGGTTAAGCTCGCCACTGAAAATAAGTCGCTGACCCATTATACAAAAGGTACGCAGTCACCTAACAAAGTAGGCTCCCACTGCTTGTACGCATACGGTTTCAGGTTCTATTTCACTCCCCTCTCCGGGGTTCTTTTCGCCTTTCCCTCACGGTACTGGTTCACTATCGGTCAGTCAGGAGTATTTAGCCTTGGAGGATGGTCCCCCCATATTCAGACAGGGTTTCTCGTGCCCCGTCCTACTCGATTTCATTGATAAGAGCGTTTCGCGTACAGGGCTATCACCCACTATGGCCGCCCTTTCCAGAGCGTTCCGCTACTCTCAAATCAACTTAAGGGCTGGTCCCCGTTCGCTCGCCACTACTAAGGGAATCTCGGTTGATTTCTTTTCCTCAGGGTACTTAGATGTTTCAGTTCCCCTGGTTCGCCTCTTAACCCTATGGATTCAGGTTAAGATACCTAGCTTATGCTAGGTGGGTTCCCCCATTCAGAGATCTCCGGGTCACAGGTCATTTGCCACCTCACCGAAGCTTATCGCAGGCTATCACGTCTTTCATCGCCTCTGACTGCCAAGGCATCCACCGTATGCGCTTCTTCACTTGACCATATAACCCCAAGCAATCTCACGGGCGCCCAAGGACGCTACCGCGCTGCAGGCGTTAGATGAGTGAAGACGACATTTCGCCGAAAACTTGCGCTTGAGTTCGCAAGATTTTACCTTGACGACATCGATTGCCAGTGAAAACAATCAATGTGTCTACTTCTATCACTTTCCCAATTTTTTAAAGAACAGTTCTGATCAAAGACCAGAAGTCAGCTTTTGTGCCCTTCCCTCTTCACTAGGTGATGGAGGAGAAGTCAAAGGCTCACTTCTGAGCTTTCAAGCAATTGCGTTAGGCAGTCGACCGTACAGTGACGCGCATGGGCCACCAAGGAAATGGTGGAGCCAAGGAGGATCGAACTCCTGACCTCCTGCGTGCAAGGCAGGCGCTCTCCCAGCTGAGCTATGGCCCCATCGATTGGTGGGTCTGGGCAGATTCGAACTGCCGACCTCACCCTTATCAGGGGTGCGCTCTAACCAACTGAGCTACAGACCCAATCGTCTTACCTTGAGTCTTTCTAACTCAATTGCTCTTCTATCAGTGAATCAAGCAATTCGTGTGGGAGCTTGTCAGCAAGCTGACATCTTCGATTAAGGAGGTGATCCAGCCGCAGGTTCCCCTACGGCTACCTTGTTACGACTTCACCCCAGTCATGAATCACTCCGTGGTAACCGTCCTCCCGAGGGTTAGACTAGCTACTTCTGGAGCAACCCACTCCCATGGTGTGACGGGCGGTGTGTACAAGGCCCGGGAACGTATTCACCGTGACGTTCTGATTCACGATTACTAGCGATTCCGACTTCACGCAGTCGAGTTGCAGACTGCGATCCGGACTACGATCGGTTTTATGGGATTAGCTCCACCTCGCGGCTTGGCAACCCTTTGTACCGACCATTGTAGCACGTGTGTAGCCCTGGCCGTAAGGGCCATGATGACTTGACGTCATCCCCACCTTCCTCCGGTTTGTCACCGGCAGTCTCCTTAGAGTGCCCACCATGATGTGCTGGTAACTAAGGACAAGGGTTGCGCTCGTTACGGGACTTAACCCAACATCTCACGACACGAGCTGACGACAGCCATGCAGCACCTGTGTCTGAGTTCCCGAAGGCACCAATCCATCTCTGGAAAGTTCTCAGCATGTCAAGGCCAGGTAAGGTTCTTCGCGTTGCTTCGAATTAAACCACATGCTCCACCGCTTGTGCGGGCCCCCGTCAATTCATTTGAGTTTTAACCTTGCGGCCGTACTCCCCAGGCGGTCAACTTAATGCGTTAGCTGCGCCACTAAGATCTCAAGGATCCCAACGGCTAGTTGACATCGTTTACGGCGTGGACTACCAGGGTATCTAATCCTGTTTGCTCCCCACGCTTTCGCACCTCAGTGTCAGTGTCAGTCCAGGTAGTCGCCTTCGCCACTGGTGTTCCTTCCAATATCTACGCATTTCACCGCTACACTGGAAATTCCACTACCCTCTACCGCACTCTAGCCAGACAGTTTTGGATGCAGTTCCCAGGTTGAGCCCGGGGATTTCACATCCAACTTATCAAGCCACCTACGCGCGCTTTACGCCCAGTAATTCCGATTAACGCTTGCACCCTTCGTATTACCGCGGCTGCTGGCACGAAGTTAGCCGGTGCTTATTCTGTCGGTAACGTCAAAACTCACAGGTATTCGCTATGAGCCCTTCCTCCCAACTTAAAGTGCTTTACGACCCGAGGGCCTTCTTCACACACGCGGCATGGCTGGATCAGGCTTTCGCCCATTGTCCAATATTCCCCACTGCTGCCTCCCGTAGGAGTCTGGACCGTGTCTCAGTTCCAGTGTGACTGATCATCCTCTCAGACCAGTTACGGATCGTCGCCTTGGTAGGCCGTTACCCTACCAACTAGCTAATCCGACCTAGGCTCATCTAATAGCGTGAGGTCCGAAGATCCCCCACTTTCTCCCGTAGGACGTATGCGGTATTAGCGTTCCTTTCGAAACGTTGTCCCCCACTACTAGGCAGATTCCTAGGCATTACTCACCCGTCCGCCGCTGAATCGAGGAGCAAGCTCCCCTCATCCGCTCGACTTGCATGTGTTAGGCCTGCCGCCAGCGTTCAATCTGAGCCATGATCAAACTCTTCAGTTAAGTAGACTGATCGGGTTTTGAGAAAACCCTAAACTTGGCTCAGCAATCGCAAAAAACTCATGAATTCACGAGTTACTTGTGTTGCTGATAATCTTGCGACATCAGACTTATCTCACAAGCACCCACACGAATTGCTTGATTCAACTTGTTAAAGAGCAGTGGCTTGCGACCGTGTCGCTAACCGAGGCGCGCATTCTACGCTAGCCCCACATCCTGTCAAGCGTTGATTTGAACTTTTTCGTTTCAACTCAACCACTTGCGCTTGCCTGACCGGTCTAACCGATCGCGGCAGCGGGAGGCGAATCCTACAGCATCCCAGGACGCTGTCAACCCCTCCGCTTCATTTGGTTACCACCCGAAGGTGAGAACCAACTGGCGAGGACTCCGTGGACCCCTCGCCCGACCCAGACCTAAGTGCTTGATTTTCAAGCCGCTTCAGCGTCTGCGCCGGAAGTGGGGCGCATTATAGGGGAGTTTCAGGACAGGTCAACAGGTTATTTCGAGAAACTTCAATAAAGTGGAATGGGCGCCAAGCGATAGCCGGCTTCCGTCGCAATGATCCGGTACTGCCTGATCTCGCCGGGCGTCAGGAGGATGGACTGAGACACCGCACTGGCCATGGGCGCGGCACAGGCGCCGGGACCGGACGAGGTGAGGCTCACCGCGACCTCGCCAGGCGGCAGATTGAAGGAGGCGCTCTGGCCAGCCATGAGGATACCGGCCAGGCGGCCCTGGATCATCAGACCTATATCGCAGCCCGAGCCGGAATAGGCATCGCCACGCGTGATCATCAGGATGCCTGGCTGTCCCGCTCCGCCCTGGGCGACCTGACCCAGCGCAGGGGCACCAGCGAGCAGGGCCGCGAACATACCAGCGAGCCATTTCATGACGGTTTCCTCCAAGTCGTAACGAACCTTAGCACCGGCCAACGGGAACCGCGCTCTCTTTCGAGGCACGGTCACTGGTCGCGCATCTGCCGCGCCCGAAAACTGAGCGAGTGGTCAGCTTCCATCACTGAAAGCTCGCCAGGAAGCTCGTCACTGTCCCTCCATGTCATTGAAAAATATAGACTTTATCAGGGAGGCTCGAATTGGCTCCGATATTGCTATACACGGCCCTACCTGACCGCAAGGACAGGAAGCCATAACGAGAAAGTCACCTGGGGACCCGAAATGCGCAAAACCTTCACCGCCGCACTACTGACCGGCAGCCTGTTGGCAACGGGCGCAGCCGTCGCTGCCGACAGCCCGCTGCTCTGGCATGGCGAGAGCCTCACCTATCTATATGGAAAGGATTTCCGGGTCGATCCGCGCATCCAGCAGACCGTCACCTTCGAGCACGCCAGCGCCTGGACCTGGGGCGACCTCTTCCTGTTCGTCGACAGCATCTGGTTCAACGGTGCGAGCAATGCCAGCGACGGCCACCATGGATTCTATGGCGAGGTCAGCCCGCGGTTGTCCTTCGGCAAGCTGTCCGGGCGGGACCTTTCCTTCGGGCCGGTCAGCGATGTCCTGTTGGCGACGACGCTGGAGTACGACCAGAACGATGGCAGCGGTGCCGGTCGTGACCAGCGCAACTATCTCGTGGGTCCCGGCTTCGATCTAAAGGTACCGGGCTTCGATTACTTCCAACTGAACCTCTATTACCGCAAACCCGATGGCGGCAGCGCCCCTTCCGGTGCCTGGCAGCTCACGCCGGTATGGGCCTATACCCTGCCCCTGGGCAATTCGGATTTGCTGATCGATGGCTACATGGATTGGGTGGTGAACAACAAGGGGAGCTACCACGCCAACCTGCACTTCAATCCGCAGGTCAAGTACGACTTGGGCAAGGCCATGGGCTACGAAGCCAAACATCTTTACGTGGGTACCGAGTACGACTACTGGTCGGACAAGTACGGCATCAAGGATAGCAAAGGCTTCCGTACCGACCAGAGCGTTTTCAGCTTCCTGGTGAAGTATCAGTTCTAGCCTGGCCAGGCCCACTTCTGGCGCTGCAGCCGCCTTACCGGCGGGCAGCGCCACTGCGAGGTAATCACCATGCCCACTCCCGTCCGCGATGATCTGCTCTATGGCCTGGACGATCGCCCGGCGCCGCTCGCAGCCTTTTGCGCCGCCCTGCAGCACGTCCTGGCCAGCTTCGTGGGGATCGTCACCCCACCGCTGATCATTGCCGGCGCGCTGGGGCTGCACGAGCACCTGCCCTATCTGATCAGCATGGGGCTGATGGTGTCGGGCGTCGGTACCTTTCTGCAGGCGCGGGGTGCCGGTGGACTGGGCGCGGGCATGATCTGCCTGCAGGGCACCAGCTTCTCCTTTCTGTCCGCGGTACTGGCGGCCGGGATGCTGGTCAGGCAGCGCGGCGGTACGCCGGAGGACATCCTGGCGATGATCTTCGGCGTGTGCTTCTTCGGGGCTTTCGTCCAAATCGGCCTGAGTCAATGCTTGGGCCTGTTGCGGCGGGTGATCACGCCGCTGGTGACGGGCATCGTGATCACCCTGATCGGCATCAGCCTGATCCGGGTGGGAGTCACGGATCTCGGGGGCGGCGCCAAGGCGGCGGACTTCGGAGCTCCGGTCAATCTGGGCCTGGGTGGGCTCGTCCTGGTGGTCATCATCGGCCTGAATCTGTCGCGGCGGCCCTGGCTGCGGCTGTCGGCGGTGGTGATTGGCCTGCTGGTCGGTGCCCTGGCCGCCTGGGCCTGCGGCCTGCTGAAACCCCACCCTTTGCCGCCCCTCCCATTGGTGAGCGTCCCTCTCCCCTTCCACTTCGGTTTCGCCTTCGACTGGTCGGCCTTCCTGCCGGTGGCGCTGATCTATCTGATCAGCACCCTCGAGACCACTGGCGACCTGACCGCCAACTGTCTGATCTCGCGGCAACCCATCGAAGGGCCGGCCTATTTGCGGCGTATCCGGGGCGGCGTGCTGGGCGATGGCGTCGCCTGCTTGGTGGCGGCAACCTTCAATACCTTTCCCAGCACCACCTTCGCGCAGAACAACGGCGTGATCCAGCTGACCGGCGTGGCCAGTCGCTACGTGGGCTACTGGATCGGTGGCATCCTCCTGCTGCTGGGTCTGTTCCCGGCCCTGGGCGCCGTCCTGCAGCAAATCCCCAAGCCAGTGCTCGGGGGTGCGACGCTGGTGCTGTTCGGCAGTGTCGCCGCGGCGGGCATCCGCCTGCTGGCGCAGTGCAGCCTGGATCGCCGCAGCCTGCTGATCATCGCCACCTCCCTGGGTGTTGGATTGGGCGTGGCCAGCCAGCCGACGTTGCTGGATCAGCTACCGCCGTTGGTGAAGAACCTCTTCGATACCGCGATCACCAGTGGCGGCCTCACCGCCATCCTGCTCAACCTGCTGCTGCCCGAGGAGCGCACCCTGTCGGTGACCGAGAGCGACCCTTCGGTACAGCACCCTTGAGCCGAGACTTGTGTCCGAGGCGAGGGGTGCGCTATTGATGCCTGCCCCGCCCTCGGACCCTGCAGTCGTCATGACCCTACTCGTACCCGCCCACTACGCCGGCCAGGACAAACCGGCCGGTCGCATCCGGCAGAAGAACGAGGAGCTGATCCTCGCCGCGGCGGAGGAGGAGTTCGCGCGCCATGGTTTCAAGGGCACCAGCATGAACACCATCGCCCAGCGCGTGGGGCTGCCCAAGGCCAATCTCCACTATTATTTCAACAACAAGCTCGGCCTCTACATGGCGGTGCTGGGCAATATCCTCGAATTGTGGGACAGCACCTTCAACCATCTGACCGTGGACGACGATCCGGCCGAGGCGCTGGCCCGCTACATTCGCGCCAAGCTGGAGTTTTCTCGCCGCCAGCCACTGGCCTCGCGGATCTTCGCCATGGAGATCATCGGGGGTGGCACCTGCCTGTACGAGTACTTCAATCAGGACTACCAGGCCTGGTTCCGCAGCCGGGCGGCGGTGTTCGACGCCTGGATCGCCGCCGGGAAGATGGACCCGGTGGACCCTGTCCACCTGATCTTCCTGCTCTGGAGCAGCACCCAGCACTATGCCGACTTCGCCAGCCAGATCTGCCAGGTGACCGGACGCACCCGACTGACGCGGCAGGATTTCGAGGAGGCCTCCCGGACGCTGACCCACGTCGTGCTCAAGGGACTGGGTCTGACGGCACCATGACGTTCACCCTGACGCAGGAAGCCACCTTCGAGGAAGAAGTCCGCAAGAGCCGGTTTCTCGCTCTCGCCGCCCCGGTGGCGAACGTGGAAGCCGCCCTGGCCTTCATCCAGCGGGTGAGTGTGCCGACCGCCACCCATAACTGCTGGGCCTGGAAGCTCGGCAGCCAGTATCGCTTCAACGACGACGGCGAGCCCGGAGGTACCGCGGGGCGGCCGATCCTGGCCGCCATCGAGGGGCAGGAGTGCGATCAGGTCGTAGTGGTGGTCATCCGCTGGTATGGCGGCGTCAAGCTGGGCACGGGCGGACTGGTACGGGCCTATGGCGGCTGTGCCGCCCGCTGTCTGCAGCAGGCGGACCGGCAGCCGCTGGTGGTGCGCCAGGACTTCGGCTTCGCCTGCAGCTATGCGGAATGGCCACTGATCAAAGCGCGACTGGCGACCCTGGGAGTCGTGGTGCTGGAAGAGGACTACCAGGCCCTGGAGGTCGCGCTGCGAATCGCGGTGGAGCCGCAACGACGGGAAGAGGTCGCGACGCTGCTGACCAACCTGAGCAGCGGACGCATCATCCTGAGCGCCTACTAGCGGCACGCCCTTTGCTGTCTGCCGGTGCACGCCTGCACAGATCGCACCGCGTTGGCGCATTTGCGCGCCGTTTCAGTGCTGCGTTTGGTTTGGCGGCAACAGTGGACCTGCCCAGAGTCGCATTGCGCACACAAATAGCGCATAGAGCGACCAAAAAGCATGTTCTTGGTGCAAACCCTTTCTGAAGACTGCCTTGATGAACGAACTGCCTTCCGCCGTGGCTACCCTGGTCCACGGTGCCAATACTCTGTTCCTGCTAGCTGGCGCCGTGATGGTGCTGGCCATGCACGCCGGCTTCGCCTTTCTCGAGGCGGGTACGGTGCGCCACAAGAATCAGGTAAACGCCCTGTCCAAGATCCTCGCCGATTTCGCCATCTCCACCCTGGTGTATTTCTTCGTCGGCTACTGGATCGCCTATGGCGTGACCTTCTTCGCCCCCGCCCAGGCGCTGATCGCGGACAGCGGCTATGGCCTGGTGAAGTTCTTCTTCCTGGCGACCTTCGCCGCGGCCATCCCGGCGATCATTTCCGGGGGCATCGCCGAGCGGGCGCGCTTCGTCCCGCAGTTATGCGCCACCGCCTTGATCGTGGCCTTCGTCTATCCCTGCTTCGAAGGCCTGATCTGGAACAACAACCTGGGCCTACAGGACAGTTTCGAGGCGCTGTTCGGAGCCCGCTTCCATGACTTCGCCGGTTCGGTGGTGGTGCATGCGGTGGGCGGCTGGCTGGCGCTGGCCGCGGTGCTGTTGCTGGGACCGCGGCAGGGTCGCTATCGCGAGGGACGGCTGGTGGCCTTTCCGCCATCGAACATTCCCTTCCTGGCGCTGGGCTCCTGGATCCTCATCGTCGGCTGGTTCGGCTTCAACGTGATGAGCGCCCAGAGCCTGGCGGCGGTCAGCGGCCTGGTGGCGCTGAATTCGCTGATGGCCATGGTCGGCGGGACGGCGGCGGCCCTGCTATTGGGCCGTAACGACCCGGGCTTCCTGCACAACGGTCCGTTGGCCGGTCTGGTGGCCATCTGCGCTGGCTCCGATCTGCTGCATCCCATCGCCGCCCTGGTCACCGGTCTGGTGGCCGGGGCGCTGTTCGTCTGGGCATTCACTGCGGTGCAGACCCGCTGGAAGCTGGACGACGTCCTCGGCGTCTGGCCGCTGCACGGTCTCTGCGGCGCCTGGGGCGGGATCGCCTGCGGCCTGTTCGGCCAGACCGCGCTGGGTGGTCTCGGTGGCGTGAGCCTCCTGGCCCAACTCGCGGGCACGGTGCTGGGGATCGTCGTCGCGCTGGTGGGTGGGCTGGCGGTCTACGGACTGCTCAGGGCGCTGCTGGGCCTGCGCCTCAGCCAGGAAGAGGAATACCAGGGCGCCGATCTGTCGATCCATCGGATCGCGGCCAACAGCCAGGACGGCTGAGCCCGCGAGTTACCCACAAGGGCCGTGCACAGGGATGTGGATAACCCGTGCATGAAGCCACGAGAGCGCCACGGGCACCGGGTCGCCGGCGGCTGGTGAAGAAATGAGCACGATGCGCGGCCGACCCGGCATGTCGTGGCGACGACCGTGAACGGCGGGACGCCAGTAGCCCGGTGGTCGCTGGAATCGGTAGAGTGGGCCGTCCCCCTTCAAGGAGCGCCCCATGCCCGCCCTCTCCACCCTGCTGCCCTGGCTCCGCGAGGTGGACCGTACCACCCTGAAAGCGGATCTGGGCGCGGGTCTGTTGGGGGCGGTGCTGGCGCTGCCCCAGGGCGTGGCCTTCGCTACGCTCGCCGGCTTGCCGCCGCAGTACGGGGTCTACGGCGCCGTGGTGCCCTGTATCGTCGCGGCCCTGGCGGGCTCCAGTCGCCATGTGGTGACCGGGCCGACCAACGCCAACTCCCTGGCCCTGCTGGCGGCGCTGTCGCCCTTGGCACTGGCGGGTTCCGGCCCCTATATCGACCTGGCCCTGGCGGTGACCCTGCTGGTCGGCCTGCTGCAACTGACGGTGGGCGCCCTGCGCCTGGGCGCGGTGGCCAACTTCATCTCGCCTTCGGTGCTGCTGGGTTTCATGAGCGGCGCCGCCGTACTGATCGGGCTCTATTCGCTGAAGGACCTGTTCGGGCTGTCACCGCCGCTGGGTACCTCGGCGTTCGGTATCCTCGGCTATCTCTTCGCTCATCCGCTGACGATCCACTGGCCGTCGCTGGTAATCGGCGCGGTGACCCTGGTCGCCACCCTGCTGCTGCGGCGCTGGCGGCCCCGCTGGCCGACCATGCTGCTAGGACTGCTGGCCGGCTGCCTGTGCGCCTGGCTGGTCGAGCGGGGCTTCCCTGGCGCAGCCAAGGGCATCGCCACGGTGGGCCGCATCCCTTCGGCGTTGCCGCCCTTCCATCTACCAGACGTTACCCTCACGGACCTGGGCAATCTTTCCGGGATCGCCGTGGCCCTGACCCTGGTGGCGCTGGGGCAGTCGCTGTCCATCGCCAAGGCAGTCGCCCAACGCTCCGGCCAGCGGCTGGACATCAATCGCGAATTCATCGGCCAGGGGCTGGGCAACCTGGCCGGGGGCTGCTTCTCGGCCTATGTCTCCTGCGGGTCGCTGAACAGGTCCATGCCCAATCTGGAGGCCGGCGCCCGCACGCCCCTGGCGGCGGTGTTCGCCGCCCTGCTGGTGGTAGCGCTGGTGGCCTTCGGCGGCGCGCTGATCGCCAGCATTCCGCTGGCCGCCATTGCCGCCACCCTGCTGTTGGTGGCGCGCGGTCTGCTGGATGTAGGGCGCTGGCGCGAGGTGCTGAGGGTGAGCCGCACCGAGGCGCTGGTGGCGGGGGTGACCTTCCTGGCGACCCTGACCATACCGCTGGACCGCGCGGTGCTGCTGGGCACCCTGGTGTCCCTGGTGGCCTATCTCTATCGCACCTCGCATCCGGCGATCCGGCCGCTGGTGCCGGATGCCAGCACGCCCGAGCGCCGTTTCACCCCGCTGGACGAACTGGGCCATCAGGCGCAGGAATGCCCGCAGTTGAAGCTGGTGCGGGTGGAGGGTTCGGTGTTCTTCGGCGCCGTGCCGCACGTCACCGACCAGTTGGACGGCTTCCGCCGCGCCCAGCCCAGCCAGAAGCACGCGCTGTTCATGACCAAGAGCATGAATTTCATCGACCTGGCCGGTAACGACCTCTGGCGTCGCGAATGGCGCGAGCGCCGCGCCCAGGGCGGCGATCTGTATTTCCATCGTCCACGGACACCGGTGCTGCAGTTGTTCGCCAAGACCGGCTTTCTCAAGGAACTGGGCGAGGGTCATGTGTTTTCGTCCAAGGACCAGGCCTTGCGCAGCATCTATCCGCGCCTGGACCCGGAGGTCTGCCGCAGCTGTACCGCGCGGACCTTCGTGGAGTGCGCGGCGCGGGCGGCCGAGACGGACGGGCGCCGGCCGGACTGCTAAGCTGGCGCTTTCAATCCTGCCGCTGGAGATCGTCATGCCCGCTGTCCTGCACCGTGTTCGTTCGCTCGCCCTGGCCTGCCTGCTGGTGCCCGGCCTGGCCCTGGCCCATGGCCACCTCAAGAGCGCCGCACCGGCGCCGGACAGCACCCAGAGCAAGGCACCGACGCAGTTGACCCTGAGCTTTTCCGAAGGTATCGAGGCGTCGCTGAGCCAGGTGCAGTTGCAACGCCTGGACGGTGAGGCGAGCACGGCGATCACCACCGGCAAAGTCATTTCCGCAACGGACTCCCGGACGCTGGAGGTGCCGCTGGAAGCACCGCTGCAGCCAGGTCGTTATCAGGTGAAGTGGCGGGTACTGGCCAAGGATGGCCACAAGACCCAGGGCGACTACCACTTCACCGTCCAATAAGCCTTCCCGTGTTGGAGGTCGGACTGTCGACGCCCGACGCCTGGCGTCCACTCTCCCGTGCCCTGCTCCTGCTGCCACTGCTCTTGACCTGGGGTTACCTCGCCCTGGCGCTCTGGCTGGGTAGCTCCGACCTGCGCGCCTGGCTGTTGCATCGAGCGCACCCCGGTGCTCGCCTGCTGGGTGCGCTGTTGCTCTGCGGCGTGTTGACCCAGCTGCCGCTGCAAGCGGCGCTGGTGGGCGATGGCTGGACGGACGCCTTCGATCTGGCGCTGTGGCGGCTGTATCTGGCGACCGATGCCGGGCAACCCTGGCACTGGCAGCTACCGGCGGGCCTGCTGCTGGGCCTGTGGTTGCTGGGCGGTACCCGGGGACGGCGTGCCTGGTGGCCTTGGGGGCTGAGCGGCATCTTGCTCGCGAGCCTGGCCATGGGCGGTCATGCCGCCGCCAACGGGGGCGGGATGGGCGCCCTGCACCAGCTGAATCAGGCTCTGCACCTGCTGGCCGCAGGCTTCTGGCTGGGCAGCCTGCCTGGCGTGCTGCTGTGTCTGCAGCGGCCACCCGCAGCGCTGCGGAGTGACGTCTTCGTATTGCTCCGGGGCTACTCGTTGCCAGGCCAGATCGCCGTGGCGCTCGCGCTGCTCAGCGGCCTGTTGAACAGTCTGCTGATCCTCGGCCTGGATGGCCTGTTCAGACTGACACCCTATTCTGGCCTGCTGCTGGCCAAGGTGCTGGTGGTGGCGGCGATGGTGCTGCTGGCGCTGATCAATCGCTACGTGCTGGTGCCGCGACTGAGTCGGGATACCCAGGCCTTGCCGCGGCTGCGGCGAGCCACCGCCGTGGAGATCGGCCTGGGGGCACTCGCCGTAGCGCTGGTGGCTACGCTTTCGGGCCTGGACCCCTACGCCTAGCAACCGGGACGGCGACGCTTCAGAAATAGACGTTCATGCCCAGGTAGATTTCCTTGCTGCTGTCGAGCTGGCTCGAGCCAAGCTTGGTACCGTCCTGGTCGATTTCCGGCTTGGCGTTGCTGCGCAGGTAGCGATAGCCGGCCTCCAGCGAGGTGCGCTCGTTGACCTGCTGCAGGATGCCCGCCTGGACGCCGGCGACGTAGCCGGTATCGCTGTCGTGACTGAAGGTCGAACCATCCTGGGTGACCCGGGCCAGGCCCAGGGTGCCACCGCCGAACAGCTTGGTGCTGCTGCTCAGGGGATAGAAGGCATCGTAGCTGCCGGTCAGGTCCTGCTGCTTGAGCCTGAGGCCGTCGCTGCTGCCGCCGACCTGGTCGAGGGTGGCGTAGTAGCGACCGGCGTCGCTCTGCTGGCCGAGCCGTAAGCCCCAGGTGTTGTTGCCGTCGATGGCGCCGTCGGTGTCGGGGCTGTTCAGGTTGCTATTGAGCGCGTGGCTGTTGTCGAAGTTGTCGTAGCTTTTGCCATAGGTGAGGCCGGCGAAGTTCTGGGTATCGGCGGCGAACACCGAGTGGCTGGCCAGGGCCAGCAGGCCGAAGAGGACGACACGGGATTTCAAGGCGTTCATGTTGATAGATCCTCACGCGATTCGATTACAGCCCGACCGGCTGCAGGGCCATCTTCGCGGCGCGCAGGTTATCGACGGATTAACGGTACTGAATCGAAGCTGAACGGCAGGAGACGTGGAGCGCGAAGCGACCGGACCGCCCGTTGCAGGCGGCCCGGCTGGGAGGGATCAACGCTGACGGTGGTACTCGGTCACGCGCTGTACTTCTTCCTTGGAGCCCAGGAACACCGCCACCCGCTGGTGCAGGCCGTCGGGCTGGACGTCGAGGATGCGCTGGTGACCATTGGTGGCGGCGCCACCGGCCTGCTCCACCAGCATCGCCATGGGGTTAGCCTCGTACATCAGGCGCAGCTTGCCGGGCTTTTCCGGCTCGCGGGCGTCGCGCGGGTACATGAAGAGGCCACCGCGGGTGAGGATGCGATGGACGTCGGCGACCATGGAGGCGATCCAGCGCATGTTGTAGTTCTTGCCCAGGGGACCTTCCTTGCCAGCCAGCAGCTCATCCACGTAGCGCTTGACCGGGGCTTCCCAGTGGCGCTGGTTGGACATGTTGATGGCGAATTCGGCGGTGCTCTCGGGGATGGTGATGTCTTCGTGGGTCAGCACGAAGCTGCCCAGTTCGCGATCCAGGGTGAAGCCCTTGACGCCGTCGCCCAGGGTCAGCACCAGCATGGTCTGGGGACCGTAGATGGCGTAACCGGCGGCCACCTGCTCGGTGCCCTTCTGCATGAAGGCTTCTTCGGTCACGTCACCGGTGGTGCTGCTGACGAAGTCCTTGCGCAGGATGGAGAAGATGGTGCCGACGGAGACGTTGACGTCGATGTTGGACGAGCCGTCCAGCGGGTCGAACATCAGCAGGTAGGCGCCCTTGGGATAGTGACCCGGGATCTGGTGCACCTGGTCCATTTCCTCGGAGGCCATGCCGGCCAGGGTGCCGCCCCATTCGTTGGCTTCCAGCAGGATTTCGTTGGACAGGACGTCCAGCTTCTTCTGCACCTCGCCCTGGACGTTCTCGGTGCCCATGCTGCCGAGCACGCCACCCAGCGCTCCCTTGGACACCTCGTAGCTGATGCGCTTGCACGCCCGCGCCACGACTTCGATGAGGAAGCGCAGGTCGGCCGGGGTCTTGTGACTGCGGGTCTGCTCGATGAGGTAACGACTGAGGGATATCCGGGACATCGCGGTGCTCCTTGTAATGATGGGCGCGAGTGTAGCGCCAAAGCTCAAGCTCCGTCTCAAGCAGAGCGGACCGTCAGGCCAGGTCTGCCAGCCAGTGCCGATTCCGGACGCCGTCGCCAGGGCGACGAGGCGCCGGGCAGCGGCGGCCGGCAGGGAACGCGCGTCTAGGGCGCGTCCGGGGTCTCCACGGCCAGCAGTACGCCTCGGCCAGCACGGAGATTTTCGGCGCTGGGATAGACTGCCGAGTCGGGTTCCAGTTCAGGCCGGCGGCTGTCCAGCTGTATCACCCAGTGATGTCCGTCACGTGACGAGGGCAGTCGCAGGTCGATTTCCTCCCGACGCGGCTGGAAGGCCAGCCAGATCCGTGCGGCCTGGGGCTGGTCCTCGCCGTCGAGGGGCTCCAGGGTGAGGGCGAGCGGCAGGCAGGCCCCGGCCTGCCAGCGGCCGTCATCCATGGGCGTACCGTCGGCATCGAGCCATTCGATCCTGACCCAGCCACGGGGATCGGGGCGTCCGAGCAGCCGTTGCGCCTGCAGGGCCGGTAATTCCAGACGCAGCGCCATGAGCCGGCCGACGAAGGCGCTCTGCCGCTGTCCGGCCGGGCTGGCGGCCAGTTGCCAGTCGAGCCAGGAGAGTTCGTTGTCCTGCACATAGGCGTTGTTGTTGCCCTGCTGGGTACGGCCGAATTCGTCGCCCGCGGTGAGCATGGGCTCGCCGCCGGCGAGGATGAGGGTCGCCAGCAGGGCACGCTGGTCGGCGGCGCGGGCCTCCTGGACAGCCGGATCGTCGCTCGCCCCTTCCACGCCGTTGTTCCAGCTCTTGTTGTCGGTGGTGCCGTCGCGATTCTGTTCGCCATTGGCCTCGTTGTGCTTCTCGGCATGGCTGACCAGGTCGGCCAGCGTGAAGCCATCGTGGGCGGTGACGAAGTTGACGCTGGTGCGCAGTGGGCGATCGCCCGCGCCGAAGAGATCGGCGCTCCCGGCGAGACGGGTGGCCAGGTCGCCCCTCAGACCTTCGTCGCCACGCCAGAAGCGGCGCACGTCGTCGCGGAAGGCGTCGTTCCATTCTTGCCAGGGCGCGCGGAAGGCGCCGACCTGATGGCCGCCGGGGCCGATGTCCCAGGGTTCGGCCACCAGCCGCACCTGACGCAGTACCGGGTCTTGGGCGAGGGCCTGTAGCAGCGGCGCATCACGCTCGAAACCGCTTTCCAGGCGCCCCAGCGCCGGTGCCAGGTCGAAGCGGAAGCCATCGACACCGGCCGCGGTGACCCAGTGGCGCAGGCTGTCCAGGGTCAGGCGCAATGCCGGCGGGCTGTACAACGCCAGGCAGTTGCCGCAGCCCATGTCGTTGATGTAACGCGCCGGATCGTCCGGCTGCAGGCGGTAGTAACCCGCGTTGTCCAGGCCGCGCAGATTGAAGGTGGGACCGAGTTCGTCGCCTTCGCCGGTGTGGTTGAAGACCACGTCGAGCAATACTTCGAAACCGGCCGCTTGCAGGGTAGCGACCGTCTCGCGCAACTCGCCCAGGGCGTCGCGACCGGCCAGGC
Source organism: Pseudomonas oryzihabitans (assembly GCA_036946245.1). Taxonomy (GTDB): domain Bacteria; phylum Pseudomonadota; class Gammaproteobacteria; order Pseudomonadales; family Pseudomonadaceae; genus Chryseomonas; species Chryseomonas oryzihabitans_G. Next base: position 1,942,197 of record JAQIJM010000001.1, on the reverse strand, counting down.
GCGGGTCGACGGCGGCCATGAGCACCGGGTTGTAGCCCCAGTAGTTGGCCAGCCCCAGGGCGGGCAAATGGCGATCGTCAGCCCAGGCGGCGATGGGCAGCAGTTCCAGGGTGGTGACGCCGAGGCGCTGCCAGTGCTCGATCAGCGCGGGATGCCGCAGCGCGGCCAGGGTGCCACGCTGGCGAGCTGGGACCTCGGGGTGCAGCTGGGTCTGGCCACGCACGTGCAGTTCGTAGATCAGTCCGGCGTCGCGGCGCTTGGGCCGGGGCGCAAGCGCGTCCGGCGGTGGCAGCACGACGGCCTTGGGGACGTAGGGGCCGCTGTCGCGTTCGTCTGGACGCTCGGGGTCGTCGGGATGGAAACCATAGGTGCTGGGATGCAGCTGGAAGGGCCGGTCCACCGCCAGGGCCCAGGGGTCCACCAGCAACTTGTTCGCGTTGAATCTGAGGCCGTCCTGGGGGCGATAGGCACCCTGGGCGCGCAAGCCGTATTTCAGACCCGCTTCGGCACCGGCCAGGAAGCCGTGCCAGACGCCGCCTTCGTGTTCGCGAAAGGCCAGACGCTGGGTCTCGGTCTCGCCCTTGGCGTCATAGAGGCAGAGTTCGACGGCTTCGGCGGCCGGCGACCAGACGGCGAAGTTGATGCCGCCCTCGACGAGGGTGGCACCGTAATGGGCAGGATTGCCCGCTTCGAGGCGGGTGGGGGTGTGGGGCATGGAGACTCCGGTGACGGGCTTGCGAGGCGGATGCTGCAAGGATGTAGACGGCGCGGGGGGCGTGGGTTCTCGATCGGGGGATAGTTGATCGCGGCCATGGGCCGCTCCTACCGGAATATCGAGCATCCGTAGGAGCGGCCGCAACGGCGGACTGCCATGCCGCGATCAGTCGCTAGATACAGCCGACTACAACGCCTTCCAGATCTCCGTGGCGTATTCGCGGATGGTGCGGTCGGAAGAGAACCAGCCCATGCTGGAGGTGTTGATCACCGCCGATTGCCACCACTTGTCCGGCTGTTGCCAGCGGGTCTCCACCTGGCGCTGGGCGTCCCAGTAGGCGTCGAAGTCGGCGCAGACCAGGAAGCGGTCGTGCCAGGTCAGGACGTCCAGCAGACTGTTGTAGCGTGCCGGGTCCTCGGGGGAGAACTGGCCGCCGCGCAGCCCCGCCAGCACCTGGGAGAGACGCGGCGAGTTCTCGATGATGTCCGAGGAAATGCCGCCGCTGCGCTGGCGCTCCTCCACCTCGGCGGCCTTGAGGCCGAAGATGAACATGTGCTCGGCGCCGATGAGTTCGCACATCTCCACGTTGGCACCGTCCAGGGTGCCGATGGTGAGGGCGCCATTGAGGCCGAACTTCATGTTGCTGGTGCCCGAGGCTTCCATGCCGGCGGTGGAAATCTGCTCGGACAGGTCCGCCGCGGGGATGATGACTTCCGCCAGGCTGACGTTGTAGTTGGGCAGGAAGACCACCTTGAGCAGGTCGCGGGTCAGGGGATCGTTGTTGACCACCTTGGCCACGTCGTTGGCCAGCTTGATGATCAGCTTGGCCTGGTGATAGCTGGCGGCGGCCTTGCCGGCGAAGATCTTCACCCGCGGCGTCCAGTCGCCGTTGGGGTTGTCGCGAATGGCCTGGTAGAGGGCGATGGTCTGCAGCAGATTCATCAGCTGCCGCTTGTACTCGTGGATGCGCTTGATCTGGACGTCGAACAGCGCGGCGGGATCGAGGTCGATCTCCATCCGCTGCTTCACCAGACTGGTGAAGGTGTCCTTGTTGCGCTGGCGCTGCAGGGCGAAGCGCTCGCGGAAGGTGCTGTCGTTGGCATAGGGCTTGAGCTGCGGCAGGGTCTTTTCCGGATCGTCCAGCACGCCCTGGCCAAGGGTATCCACCAGCAGGTCGGTGAGTGCCGGATTGGCCTGGTGCAACCAGCGGCGGAAGGTGATGCCATTGGTCTTGTTGTTGATGCGCTCCGGATAGAGCCGGTGCAACGAGCGAAAGACGGTCTTGCGCATCAGGTCGGTGTGCAACCCCGAGACGCCATTGATGCTGTGCGAGCCGAGGAAGGCCAGGTTGCCCATGCGCACCCGGCGCCCCTGGCTTTCGTCGATCAGCGAGACGTAGGAAATCATGCCGCCATCGGTCTCGCCGCGGGCGCGCAGGGAGTCGAGGAACTGGGCGTTGATCAGGTAGATGATCTGCATGTGCCGCGGCAGCAGGCGTTCCATCAGTTGCACCGGCCAGGTCTCCAGGGCCTCGGGCAAGAGGGTGTGGTTGGTGTAGCTGAGGGTGCCGACGGTGGTGCTCCAGGCGGCATCCCAGGGAATGCCGTGGACATCCACCAGCAGCCGCATCAGCTCGGCCACGGCGATGGCCGGGTGGGTGTCGTTGAGCTGGATGGACACGTGCTCGGGCAGGCTGAGCAGGTCGCTGTGCTGCTTGAGATGGCGGCGGGTCAGGTCGGCCAGGGAGGCGGCGACGAAGAAATACTCCTGGCGCAGGCGCAGTTCCTGGCCGGCTTCGCTGCTGTCGGCGGGATAGAGCACCCGCGAGATGCTCTCGGCGCGGGCCTCGTTGGCCACGGCACCGACATGGTCGCCGGCGTTGAAGGTTTCCAGGTGGAGGATCTCCAGCGGGCGGGCGCGCCAGAGTCTCAGGGTGTTGGCGCCCTCCCCGCCCCAGCCGATCACCGGGGTGTCATAGGCCACCGCGCGGATGCGCTCGCCGGGCGTCCAGGTCTGGCGGCGCGGATCGCCCTCGCCATAGGGGGCGACGTGACCGCCGAAGCCGATCTCGTACACCACCTCGGCGCGCTCGAATTCCCAGGGATTGCCGAAATCCAGCCAATTCTCCGGCTGTTCCAGCTGGAAACCGTCGGCGATCACCTGGCGGAACAGCCCATGCTCGTAGCGGATGCCATAGCCGTGGCTGGCGATGCCCAGGGTGGCCATGCTTTCCATGAAGCAGGCGGCCAGCCGGCCGAGGCCACCGTTGCCGAGGGCGGCGTCCGGTTCCAGCCCACGGATGCGCTCCAGGTCGACGCCCAGGTCGGCCAGGGCCCGGCGGGTCTCTTCGAGGATGCCGAGGTTGGACAGGCTATCGATCAGCAGTCGACCGATGAGGAATTCCAGCGAGAGGTAGTAGACCCGCTTCTGCCCGGTCCGGTAGGCGTCACGCGTGCGACTCATCCAGCGGTCGACGATGTAGTCGCGGGCGGCCAGGGCGGTGGCCTGGAACCAGTCGTGGTCGAGGGCGTTGTCGGGGTCCTTGCCGACGGCGTAGGTGAGCTTGGAGAGGATGTTGGTACGCAGCGCGGAAACTTCGTTGGGCGAGATGAAGCGGGGTCTCGTCATCAGGATTGACCTCTGCAAGCGCTTAGGAATCAGATCGCGAAGTGGCCGCTTACAGCGCGGCTGGAGCCTTTCCCTTTACTTTTAGGCGAAACGCCAGGGACCTCCAAGCTTTTTTCGACCAGCCAGGCGGCGGAAGGTCCCCTCGCCCGCTGTCTATCGTGAGCTTTTCCCGGGCGGACACCTCTTCGTTCGCGATGCCGGGCCGGGCATCCAGCGCGAAGTGAAGCGGTGGAACTCAGGAGCGGCGGGGCGTCGCGGCGTCCAGTACCTGTCGCGCCAGCGCATGGTAGAGCGGCACCGGCATCAGCCAGCCGGAGACGGCGGCGGCCAGCAGGCAGGCCGCCAGCACCGGCAACGCCATGTCCGGGCTGTGGGCCAGTTCCAGGGTGATGACGGTGGCGGTCAGCGGCGTGCGGGTGACACCGGCGAGGTAGGCGGCCAGCCCCAGCAGGGCGCCCTGGGCCAGGCCGATGCCGGGTAGCCAGTCGGCCAGCCAGGCGCCCAGGGCCGCGCCGACCGCCAGCGAGGGTGAGAACAGCCCGCCCGGGACGCCGGCCAGATAGGAGACGACGTTGGCGAGGAATTTCCAGAGCAGGAAGTCGCCTCCGGTCACGGGCTCGCCGGCCAGGATGGCGTGGGTCTCGACGTAGCCGGTGCCGAACACGTGCTGGCCGGAGACCAGCCCCAGCGCGGCCAGCAGCAGGCCGCAAGCGGCGGCGAAGGCCACCGGACGGCGGCGGCGCAAGGCGTTCAGGCGCCCCAGCCAGCCCCGGTCGGTGGGCAACACCAGGCGCCCGTAGCCGCCACCCAACAGGCCGCCGATCACGCCGATGACGGCAACCCCCACCCAGCCCGCGCCCCAGCTCAGATGCAGGTTCAGGGCACCGAGATAGCTGTAGGGACCGACGATGCCCAGGGTGACGATGCCGCCGAGCAGCACGGCGGTCAGCACCAGGCCGCTGAAACGTTGCTCGAAGGTATGGGTGAGCTCCTCGATGGCGAAGACCACCCCGCCCAGGGGGGTGTTGAAGGCGGCGGCGATTCCCGCGGCGCCGCCAGCCAGGATCAATCCGGACAGGGTGCGCCGCCCATGCAGGCCGAGCCGCTTGCCGAAGCCATAGAGCAAGGCGGCGCCGACGTGCACGGTGGGCCCTTCCCGCCCCACCGAACCGCCCACCAGCAGGGCGCCGGCCGTGAGCAGCAACTTGGCCAGGGCGATGGGCGGCGCCAGCAGCCGGGCGCGCAGGTCCGCTTCGGGTCGTTCGAGGGTGGCGATGACCTGGGGGATGCCGCTGCCACGGGCATCGCGCAGCGCGCCCTGGGTCAGCCAGACCAGTCCGGCGAAGCCGAGGGGCGTCACCAGCCAGGGCCAGAGGGCGCTGTGTTGCAGCAACTGCTGAAAGAGGCCGAAGGCGGCGTCGGCCAGCCAAGCGAAGGCCAGACCGGCCAGTCCCACCAGCACCGCGCCGACCCAGAAGGCGATGCGCTGGCGCCACTCGCGCAGCCGACGGCGCCGACGATGGCGCAGCAGATGCAGCCGGCGCCGGGCGGCGACTTCGGGATCGGTATCGGGAAAGACGGGATCGGACATGGAGACGAGGACACCAGGAGGCGAGAGCCTCCCAGTGTAACCTCTTGTTACAGCGGTATCGTCAGCGTCCGGATCAGGCCGCGGGGACCAGTTCGGTCGCCGCCTCGTTGCGCTTGAGCACCGCGTAGATGACCCCGGTCACCAGGCTGCCGGCGGCGATGGCGCCCAGGTACAACCAGGCATGGCTGATGGCGTTGGGGATCAGCAGCACGAAGAGGCCACCGTGGGGCGCCATCAGCTTGCAGTTGAACAGCATCACCAGGGCGCCGGTGAGGGCGCCGCCGATGACGCTGGCCGGGATCACCCGCAGCGGGTCCTTGGCGGCGAAGGGAATCGCCCCCTCGGAGATGAAGCACAGGCCCAGTACCGAGGCCGCCTTGCCTGCCTCGCGCTCGCTCTGGGCGAACTTGTGGCGCGCCAGCAGGGTGGCGATGCCCATGCCGATGGGCGGCACCATGCCGGCCGCCATGGTGGCGGCCATCGGCCCATAGGTCTTGGAGGCCAGCAGGCCGACGGTGAAGGCGTAGGCGGCCTTGTTGATCGGCCCGCCGAAGTCGATGCACATCATGGCGCCGAGGATCAGGCCGAGCAGTACGGCGTTGCTGGTGCCCAGGTTGTTGAGGAAGTCGGTGAGACTGCTCAGGGCACCGGCCACCGGGGTGCCGACCAGATAGATCATCACCAGGCCGACGAAGAGGCTGGCGAACAGCGGGATGATCAGGATCGGCTTGAGTGCCTCGACGCTGGCCGGGAGCTTCACGTACTGGGCGATGGCCTTGGCCACGTAGCCGGCCAGGAAGCCGGCGATGATGCCGCCGATGAAGCCACTGCCCAGGCTGGCCGCCAGCCAGCCGCCGATCATGCCGGGCGCGAGTCCTGGGCGGTCGGCGATGGAGTAGGCGATGTAGCCCGCCAGCACCGGTACCATCAGCTTGAAGGCCGATTCACCACCGATCTGCATCAGCGCCGCGGCCAGGGTGCCCTGCTCCTTGAAGGCCTCGATGCCGAAGACGAAGGACAGGGCGATCAGCAGACCGCCCGCCACCACCATCGGCAGCATGTAGGACACCCCGGTGAGCAGGTGCTTGTAGACACCCGCGCCTTCCTTCTTGGCCGGTTTGGCGGCCTCGCCCGCCGCTGGCGCGGCGCTGCCGGCCAGGGTCTCCCCTTCGGCCAGGGCCTTTTTGAGGGTCGCCTCGGGTTGCTTGAGGGCGACACCGGTGCCGCAGCGATAGACGCGCTTGCCGGCGAAACGCTCGACATTGACCTCGATGTCGGTGGCCAGCAGCACCACGTCGGCGTCGCGGATGGCCTCGGCCGGCAGCGGATTGCGCGCTCCTACCGAGCCCTGGGTCTCCAGGTGCAGGCGATAACCGAGTTTCTTGGCCGCATTCTGCAGCGCCTCGGCGGCCATGAAGGTGTGGGCCACGCCGGTCGGGCAGGCGGTGATGGCCACCAGGCGTGGCGTTTCGCTGGCGCCGGCGGGCGTCGGGGCGGCGGCGGTGCCCGTGGTCGGCGCCTGCTCGAGGACCTTGGCTTCGCTGGCAGCACGCTGCAGGAAGGCATCGACGTCGCGCAAGGCTTCCGCCGGGGTGGCGCGATAGACACGCTTGCCGACGAAGCGACCCAGGTCGACGGGACCGGTATGGACCACTACCACCAGTTCGGCGCGTGCGACTTGATCGTCGCTGAGCAGGGTGGCCTCGGGACCGTCATGGATTTCGACGCTGGTGACCCAGCCGCGGCGCTGCGCGGCGGCGTCGAGCAAGCGCGCACTGAGCACGCTGGTGACCATGCCGGTCGGGCAGGTCGTAACGATGGCGATGTTCATGGGCTTACCCCTGATTCTTGTTCTAGCGGAAAGTCGGGAAGGACGCGTACGCGCACCTGGTCTTCGAAGATGGCGAGCTGCGCCGGGTCCTTGATGCCGAAGCCGATCTGGGTGACCGCCAAGGCGGCGATGGCGGTAGCCGTGGTCAGGGTGCGCTCCGGCGTCTGGCCGGTGAGCAGGCCGTGCAGCATGCCGGCCAGCAGGGAATCCCCCGCCCCGACGGTGCTGGCGACCGTGACCTTGGGCGGCCGCGCCTCCAGGGTCTGGGCGCCATACCAGCGCACGCCGTCGGCGCCCTGGGAGATCACCAGGTGCTCGATACCCAGGGCGCGCAGTTGCTCGACCAGCAGCGCCTGCTCGGTCGCGGTCTCGGCGGGGGCGCCGCAGGCTTCGGCCAGTTCTTCGGTGTTGGGCTTGATCAGCCAGGGACCGGCCGCCAGGGCGGCGCGCAGGGCGGCGCCACTGGTGTCCAGGGCCACGGGTAAACCGAGGGACTTGAGCCGGCCGATCAGCGCGGCCAGCCATTCGGGGGTCACCCCGCGCGGCAGGCTACCGGCCACCACCACGGCGTCATGGCCGGGCGCGAGGCGATCCAGGGTCTCGAGCAATTCCTGCTGGGCGGCGGCGGACACCTCGGGACCAGGCCCGTTGATGTCGGTGATGCGCCCGGTGGCCTCGGCCAGCTTGAGGTTGCTGCGGGTTTCGCCGGGCACCCGGACGAAGGCATCGGTGAAGCCGCGGCGGGCGAACAGGGCTTCGAAAGCGGCGGCATTGTCGGCACCGAGAAAGCCGCTCACCGTCAGTTCATGGCCGAGATCGGCCAGCACCTGGGCGACGTTGATGCCCTTGCCGGCGGCATGCACGATCACCGCCTCGCTGCGATTGACCGCGCCGGGCTTGAGCTCCGGCAGCTGGACAGTGAGGTCCAGCGCCGGGTTGAGGGTCAGGGTGAGGATGCGGCTCATCGCAGGGCCTCCACGCTCTGCCGCACTTCCGCGGCAGTGGCCAGTTCCAGCGCGCGGGCGGCGCAGGACTGCACCAGGCGCAGCTCCAGCTCGCGCACCCGCGCCTTGACCAGCGGCACGCTACGCGCCGAGACCGACAGCTCGTCCACGCCCAGGCCCACCAGCAACGGCACCGCCAGGGGATCGGCCGCCAGCTCGCCGCAGACGCCGACCCATTTGCCGTGGGCATGGGCGGCGCGCACCGTCATGTCGATCAGGCGCAGCACGCTGGGATGCAGGCCATCGGCCTCGCCCGACAGCAGCGGATGGCCACGGTCGATGGCCAGGGTGTATTGCGTCAGGTCATTGGTGCCGACGCTGAAGAAATCCACTTCGGGTGCCAGTACCGGTGCCAGCAGCGCGGCCGAGGGCACCTCGATCATGATGCCGACCTGTAGATCGGTGGTCGGGATCTCCTGGCGCAGGCGGTCGAGCACGTCACGCGCCTGGCGCCACTCCTCGACCCGGCCGATCATGGGGAACATGATGCGCAGCGGCCGGCCATCCGCGGCCTTGAGCAGGGCGCGCAGCTGGGTCTCCAGCAATTCGGGGCGACGCAGGGTCAGGCGGATGCCACGGATGCCGAGGAAGGGATTCTCTTCCGGCGGCAGCGGCAAATAGGGCAGCGGCTTGTCGCCACCGACGTCCAGGGTGCGCACCACCAGCGGCTTGCCGGCCAGGCCATCGAGGGCGCGGCGGTATTCCCGCTCCTGGGCGGCCTCGTCGGGCGCGCTGTCGTGGCTCATGAACACCAGTTCGGTCCGCAGCAAGCCGACGGCTTCGGCGCCCTGCTCCACCGCGGCGGCGGCCTGGGCGGTATCGCCCAGGTTCACGGCGATCTCGACGTGGTGGCCATCGCGGGTGGTGGCACTGTCGAAACGCCGGGCCTCGGCGGCGCGGCGGCGCTCGGCCTGGACCTCGCGCTCGCGCTGCACGGCTTCGATGCGCTGCGGATTCGGAGCGATTTCCAGGGTGCCCTTGTCGCCATCCAGCAGCAGCACGCTGCGCGGCGCCAGGTCCAGCACTCGGCGCCCGGCGCCGACGATGGCCGGGATGCCCAGGGCGCGGGCGACGATGGCGCTGTGGGAGCTGGCGCCGCCACGGGCGGTCAGGATGCCGCAGACGCGCTCGCGGTCCAGCCGGGCCACGTCACCGGGGCCGACCTCGTCCATCACCAGCACATAGGGTTCTTCGGGCTCGCGGACCGCCTCGACGCCACACAACTGGGCCAGTACCCGACGCCCGACATCGCGCAGATCGGCCGCGCGCTCGGCGAGCAGTCGGTCGTGCAGGGCTTCCTGCTGGCTGGCCGCCTCCTCGATCTGGGCGTCCCAGGCCGCGGCGGCGCTGGCATTAGCCTTGAGCCGGGCGACGATGCCCTGCTGCAGGTCCGGGTCTTCCAGCATTTCCAGGTGGGTCAGGAAGATCTCGCGCAGGGCGCTGGCCTCGCTGCGCGCGATGAGCGCCTCGATGTCGGCGCGTACCGCGGCCAGGGCCGTGTCCAGCCGCTGGCGTTCGGCCGCGGCGCCTTCGCCGGTGGCGGGATAGTCGAAGTGCTGGGGCGCCACCACATGGGCCGGGCCCACGGCCAGGCCGGGAGCGGCGGCCACGGCCTGGGCGCGATCGCCCGGGGCCAGCGGCAGTTGTTCGGACGGGTCCACCAGGCTGATGGCGGTGACCCGCGCGGCACCGGCCGGAGCCGGCGCGCTGGCGGTGACCGGCTCCACCTCTTCGCCAAGACCGGCCTGCACGGCGCCGATCAGATCGTTCAGCGCGGCCTCGGCCGGGGTGCCGGGCTCGACCAGGAATTCCAGGGTCTGGCCGCGCCGGGCGCCCAGCGCCAGCAGCCGCGACAGACTCTTGGCCGAGACCGGGGCGCCGTGGTCGACGCGCACGCGGATCTCGCCGTCATAGGCCTTGGCCAGCCGCGCCAGCTCCTTGGCCGGACGGGCATGCAGGCCGTGGGCATTGGCCAGCACCACCTGGGCGCTGGGCCAGTCCGGGGCGACCTCGCCACCCAGGGCTTCGAGCACGGCGCGGCGCGAGGTGGCCTGGGCCAGCTCCTGGCCACGGCCGGCGACGAGCAGATCGCAGAGGCGTTCGAGCAGGGCGCGATGCCCCTCGCCCAGGCTGGCCAGGCAGAACAGGCCGCGTACCGGCTGCTCCTGCACCTGCAGGGTCTGCAGCGGGGTGACAAAGGCCAGGCCGGGACGTTTCACCGCGGTCTCGCTGTTCAGCCACCAGAGGCCGTCGCCCAGGGGCAGCGGCTGGCTGGCCTGCAGGGCACCGGCGAAACCGGCCCCCACGCATTCCATGTGCTTGAGCATGCGCGCACCCTGCCAGGCCAGGTCTTCCAGGTCCTCGGCATCGATGGCCAGCTGCACCAGTTCTTCGTCCAGCGCCAGTGCCTGGGGCGCCCCCTGCAGCAGGTCGAGGATCTGCTGGGGTTCGCGGGCTTCGCGCAGGGCCTGTTGCAAGTCGCTCTCGCCCAGGGCGCGGGTCAGCAGTTGCAGGATGCGCAGGTGTTCGTCGGATTTGGCAGCGATGGCGATGGCCAGGTAGGTCAACTGACCGTCGCCCCAGTCCACGCCTTGCGGGAACTGCATCATCCGCACGCCGGTGACGAACACCTGGTCGCGGGTCTGGGGCGTCCCATGGGGAATGGCGATACCCTGGCCAAGGTAGGTGGAGCCCTGGGCCTCGCGGGCCTTCAGGCCCTCGAGATAACCCGGGGCGACCAGGCCGTCGGCGACCAAGGACTCGGCGAGCATGGCCAAGGCGGTCGCCTTGTCCGGCGCCTGCTGGGCCATGCGGATATGCTGGGCATTGAGTTCGAACATGGAAGGATACCTCCGGCGCCGCGCGCCCGATCCTGGCGCCGTGCCTTTCTTGTAATAGATGCTTGCCGGCTCGCTCGGCCCTGCAACGGCGCTGTAAGCAGCGGCGCAGGGCCCTGGGCGGATAAGTGTCAGCCCTCGGACAACAGAAAGCTGAAACGTTTCACCCAATGGGACTGGAACGTTACTCGATAATCACCGATCCTTGAAGCACAACACACAATAAAGACCGCCTCGCTCGCGCCGTACAGCGCGGCCAGGGGTGGTCCGATGAGGAACAGGCGTGAAACTCAGCGACATCGCCCAATTGGCTGGCGTATCCCTTACCACGGCGAGCTATGTCATCAACGGCAAGGCGGCCCAACGGCGTATCAGCGCGGCGACCGTGGCACGGGTCATGGCCGTGGTCGAAGCCCACGGCTACCAGCCCGACCAGCGCGCCGCCGGGCTGCGCCGTGGTGCCACCCATACCCTGGGTTTTCTGCTGCCCGACCTGGAAAACCCCAGCTACGCCCGCCTCGCCAAGCAACTGGAAAGTCGCGCCCGGGCCCGCGGCTACCAGCTGCTGATCGCCTGCACCGACGACGATCCGGAGAGCGAGCGCAAACTCATCGCCCTGTTCCGCGCCCGGCGCTGCGACGGCCTGTTCACCGCCAGCAGCCTGGCCGAGGACGATGCGCCCTATCGACAGCTGCAGGCCCACAACATCCCGATCATCGCCATCGATCGCCAACTCGATCCTGCGCAGTTCTGTTCGGTGGTCAGCGACGACCACGCCGCCGGCCGGCAACTGGCGGCCACTCTGCTCACCCCGGACACCCACAGCATCGCCCTGATCGGCGCACGCCCCGACCTGGTCATCAGCCGTGAACGCGCCGCCGGCTTCGCCGCGGCCATCGCCGATCATCCGGCGCGCCACTGGGAGCGCCACGCCCCTCACTACAGTCGCGACGGCGGCCGCGCCCAGGCCCAGGCGATGATCGAGGAACTCGGCCACTGGCCCGACGCCCTGCTGACCACCTCCTACGTATTGCTCCAGGGCGTCCTAGACGTATTGCGCGACCATCCGTTGGCGGAGGGTGGCAGCCTGCGCCTGGCCACCTTCGGCGATACCCAGTTGCTGGACTACCTGCCGTTCAAGGTCAACGCCATCTCGCAACAGCACGAGGTCATCACCGAGCGTGCCCTGGAGCTGATGCTGGACGCCCTGGAAAACGACCAGTACCTGCCCGGGGTCAGGGCCATCCCGCGGGTGCTCAAGCGCCGCCTGCCATGAGCCCGCTGATCGATACCCACAACCATCTGGATTATCCGGGCTTCGACGCCGAGCGGCCGGCCCTGCTCGCGGAATGCGCACGCCAGGGCGTGGTGCGCCAGGTGCTGATCGGCGTGGAGCGCGAGCAGTGGCCGCAACTCTGGCGGGTGGCCACGGCAAATCCGGGCCTGTACGCCGCACCCGGCCTGCACCCGCTGTACCTGGCGCGTCACCAGGACGCCGATCTTGAAGCGCTGCGGGCCTTCTGCCTCGACCATCGAGAGAATGAACGGCTTTGTGCCATCGGCGAGATCGGCCTGGACTATTTCATCGAGGCACCGGACAAGGCGCGCCAGGCCTGGTTCTTCGAGCGGCAGGTGCGCCTGGCCATGGAGCTGGAGCTGCCGGTACTGCTCCACGTCCGCCGCGCCCATGCCGACGTGGTCAAGATCCTCAAACGCCTCAAGCCGCCGCGCGCCGGCATCGCCCACGCCTTTTCCGGCAGCTACGAGGAAGCCCGCGAATACCTGCGCCTGGGTTTCAAGCTCGGCCTGGGTGGTGCACCCACCTGGCCCCAGGCCAGGAGACTGCAGCGGGTATTGCCACGACTGCCCCTGGATGCCATCGTCCTGGAGACCGATGCCCCGGACATGCCGCCGGCGATGCACCCGGACGTGCGCAACAGCCCCACCCACCTACCGGCCATCTGCGCGGCCCTGGCGCCGCTGTGGGACATCTCGGCCGAAACCCTGGCGACCACCACCTCGCGCAATGCCTGCGCGGTGTTCGGTTGGGACGAAGCCCACCTCGCCTAAGGTTCGTCGCCGCCCAATTCGCGGCGCAACCGCGCCCAATCGAAGACTGGACCGGGGTCGGTCTTGCGCCCCGGCGCTATGTCGCTGTGGCCCTGGATGCGCTCGGCGGTGATCGCGGGATAGGCCCGCTGCAGCGCCCGCGTCAGTCGGCCCAGGGCGCGGTACTGGGCGTCGGTATAGGCCAGGTCGTCGGTACCCTCCAACTCGATCCCCACGGAGAAGTCGTTGCAGTTCTCACGACCGTCGAAGCGGGAGACCCCGGCATGCCAGGCGCGCTGGTCGCAGGAAACGAACTGGGTCACGGCACCCTCGCGCTCGATGAGGAAATGGGCCGCCACCCGCAGGTCGACGATCTCCTGGAAGAACGGGTGGGCGCTGTGGTCGAGGCAATTCTGGAAGAAGGCCTGGACGCACCCCGTGCCGAATTGCCCGGGCGGCAGGCTGATGTTGTGGAGCACCAGCAGAGACACCTCGCTGTCCGCCGGCCGCTCGTTGTGGTTGGGCGAGGGGCAGAGCCGCGCTTCGCGGTACCAGCCTTCGACGAACACGCCTTCCATCAGCGCGCCTTGGCCTTGAGGGCGTCGCGCAGGGCGGTGGCGTCGCTGAATTCACGCTGGCCAACGAAGCGGCCATGATCGAGCATCACCCAGAGCACCTTGTCGGCATCGCCAGGAAAGCGCGGCACCACCCGCGCGTCGCGGTCCAGCAGGACGCGATAGTCGTACTTGCGCATCGCCGGCACGGCGAACATCTTGGTGATGGCAGCCGGCATGCCGCTGATGTCGGCGATGTAGGCCACGCGGGCGCCGTCGATGAAGGCAGCCGGCTGATCGCGCATCGCCTCCTTCACCAAGCCGGAACCGGTCATGCTGCGGGCGACCAGCAGCACCTGCAGACGGTCGTCGAAGGTGTAGGGCTGGTCGCGCTGGTCGAGCAGAGTGAAGGGTGTGACCCGTTCGCCCGGCTCCAGCGCCAGGGCGGTCAAGGGCAGCAACAGACACGACAACAACAACGCCAGGACTCTTGCGCGCATGGCATCCTCTCTTGAGTGATCCAACGAGGTCGCTATCCTGCCCTACCGATTGGGCAGGCACCACCATCGCGTCGAGGACTGCATGATTCCACTGAACGAATTGCTCGCCCAGGTTCCCCAGCGCGGCGCGGTCCGCTGGATCGGCGTAAGGCCCGCCGGCCGTGCGCCGATGGTCGAGATCGAGGCCGTGGAGGCTCGCCGGGATGCCGGCCTGACCGGCGATCATGCCCGCCCCACCCCACGCAACCAGCGCCAGGTCACTCTCATCCAGTGGGAGCATCTGCCGGTGGTCGCCGCCCTGACCGGCAGGCCGGTCGCACCGGCCGATCTCAGGCGCAACCTGGCCATCGCCGGGATCAACCTCTTCAGTCTGAAGAATCGCCGCTTCCGCATCGGCCAGGCGGTGCTGGAGACCACCGGCTGGTGCCAACCCTGCGCGCGCCTGGAAGAACGCCTGGGGCCCGGCACCTTCCAGGCCATGCGCGGCCACGGTGGTCTTACCGCGCGCGTACTGGAGAGCGGCATCATTCGCCTGGGCGATGTCGTCGAGGTGCTGGATTGACCCTGTTCCGCCCAGGGTCGAATGACCGCGTCAGCCCGGTTAAACTAACGCTACCTTCCGTCGTCGCGCAGGGGCTCCCTCGGCCAGATGCCCGCCCTTTCTCTTGAAAATCGCTGTTTTTCGCCCAAGTTCAGCGGCTACAGCCTCGCTCGGCGTCCAGCGCCTCGACGCCCCCGAATTCCAATCGACCTGGGACTGCGCCCGCTTGCGGTGACGCGCCCGGCTCGATCCAGCCTTTCCTTCTCTACGAGTACTGTCCATGACCCATCGCATCGTTATCGTCGGCGGCGGCGCCGGCGGCCTGGAACTGGCTACCCGCCTGGGCCGTAGCCTCGGCAAGCGCGGCCAGGCGCAGATCGTGCTGATCGACGCCAATGCCACTCACATCTGGAAGCCGCTGCTGCACGAGGTGGCCGCCGGCTCGCTCAACTCCACCGATGACGAGCTGAGCTACGTGGCCCAGGCCAAGTGGAATCACTTCGACTTCCAACTGGGTCGCATGACCGGTCTGGATCGCGAGCGTCGCAAGATCCAGCTGGCGGCCATCGAGGATGACGGCGCCATCCTGGTGCCCGAACGGGAAATCGGCTACGACTCCCTGGTGCTCGCCATCGGCAGCACCACCAACGACTTCGGCACGCCGGGCGCCGCCGAACATTGCATTTTCCTCGACACCCGCGCCCAGGCCGAGCGCTTCCATCGCAAGCTGCTGACCCACTACCTGCGCGCCCATGTCAGCGAGCAGCCGGGTGAATTCATCGAGGTGGCCATCGTCGGGGCCGGTGCCACCGGCGTGGAACTGGCCGCCGAGTTGCGCAACGCCGCCGAAGAGCTGCAGGCCTACGGCCTGGACCGCATCCGCCCGGAAGACCTGCGCATCACCGTGGTCGAGGCCGGCCCCCGCATTCTTCCCGCCCTGCCGGAGCGCATCGC
This sequence comes from Pseudomonas oryzihabitans, assembly GCA_036946245.1. Classification (GTDB taxonomy): domain Bacteria; phylum Pseudomonadota; class Gammaproteobacteria; order Pseudomonadales; family Pseudomonadaceae; genus Chryseomonas; species Chryseomonas oryzihabitans_G. Next base: position 1,926,993 of record JAQIJM010000001.1, on the reverse strand, counting down.
CGGACAGGCGCAGCGTACCCTGGAAAAACTGGGCGTACGGGTCCTCACCGCCTCGGCGGTGAAGGAAGTCCGCGCCGATGGCCTGCAGACCGCCAATGAGTTCGTCCCCGCCAGCCTCAAGGTCTGGGCGGCCGGCATCCGCGCCCCGGCCTTCCTCAAGGACCTGGCCGGCCTCGAGACCAATCGCATCAACCAGTTGGTGGTCAATTCGACGCTGCAGACCACCCGCGATCCGGACGTCTTCGCCTTGGGCGATTGCGCGGCCTGCCCGCTGACCCCTGGCGATACCCGTACCGTGCCGCCGCGTGCCCAGTCCGCGCATCAACAGGCTGCCCTGCTGGTCAAGACCTTCAAGGCGCGTCTGGAGGGCAAACCGCTGCCGGATTACGTCTACAAGGACTACGGTTCGCTGATCTCGCTGTCGCGCTTCAGCGCGGTCGGCAACCTCATGGGTGGTGCCCTCGGCAGCCTCACCCTGGAAGGCTGGCTGGCCCGGACGTTCTACGTCTCCCTTTACCGCATGCACCAGGTCGCCCTCTACGGCCCCCTGCGCGCCCTGGCACTGTTCGCCGGCGACCACCTGAGACGCAAGACCGAGCCGCGCCTGAAACTGCACTGAGTCCCGCTCACCCCGCAATGAAAAAGCCGTCCCTCGGGACGGCTTTTTCATTGCGGCACCCTCTCAGGACGAGGACTGCTCCCGCAAATTGCCGATCACCGACATCATGGCCCGATCGAACAGCAGGGCATCGTCGAGCAGCCTTACCCGACCTTCCTGGTAATCCAGGGCCAACTCCTCGCGTGTGCGATCCAGCATCTTCATGCCCGTGCGATTGACGAAGACCAGCCGCCCCATGGGGCGAATGACCGCGGCCAGCTTGCAGCGCAGTTTCTGATCCTCGTCCTGGATTTCGAGCCAGGCGCCAACCGACAGGTTGTCCACCCAGTCCAGGGATTCGTCCGTCAAACCCGCGATATGCTCGACCGCGCCCGGCAACTGGAAGGGTTCCGCGACCGCGTCGCTGGCCAGCGGCACAGCCGCTGCTTCGGCACTGGCGCCTTCCCCGGTATCGCTGCGGGTCTGCTGGAACGTCTGCACGTGCAGGGATTCCAGCTCGGTGAAGAATTCCGAGGTGGAAAAGGGATCGAAGGCGGCGCTCGCCAGGCCTTCCCGCAGGGCCTTGAGCAAGCCGGGCACCATCTCCAGCAGCCGCTGGCGCGACGCCACGTCATGATGCGGCTGGATGCTCCAGATCAGATCGTCCATGGTCTTGAGCGCCGCGCGCCACTCGCTGGAATCGTAGCCCTGCTTCAGGCAGGTCAGCAGCAGCACCTGACTCCAGGCTTCGCGCAGCACCCGCTGCACCGCCGCCGGCAACGCATGCTCCTGCAGCCGCAGGCTGAGCACGTGCTCCACCTGCAGGCGGGCTATCTCGGCCCGGGCCCGCCCCTCTTCGGCGTCGCGGGTACGTTGTTCGAGCAACTCGCTACGGCGCTGCTCGTCGCTGACGTAGGCCATGAAGTCGGCCAGCAGTTCAGCGAAGATCTCCGGGTCATCGACGAAATCGGTCAGCAGTCGCTGCACGATCTGCTCGATCTTCTGGTACAGCCCGTCGCGCTGCAGATCGCTCTGCTCGCCCCAGCCGAGGGAGGCCGCGGCGATCTCGTTCAATAGCCGCCGTGCCGGATGGCTGCCGCGACTGAAGAAGGTTTTGTCGAGCACCGCCACCTTGAGCATGGGAATCTGCAGGCGCGCGATCAGGGCCTTGAGGGAGTCCGGCAGGGTGAGGTCGTCGAGAATGAATTCGAAGAGCATCCCGACCAGGTTGATGACGTCCTCGTCGACCTGCCCCACCACCCGCTTTCGACCGGAGCGTTCGCTGATGCGCCCGAGCGCCGTGTCCAGCTGCGCCCGCAGGTCGTAGCCGTCCAGCGGCTGGCTGGGAATCTGCTGCTGCAGATGGGACAGCAACCGCATTAGGTCGTAGCTGGTGATCGCCTGGTCGCCGCTGGCCAGCGCTTCACCACCGACCAGACCGCCGGCTGGCCCCGCCACCGGTGCGCGCAGCTGGGCCAGCAGGCCCTGCAGGGTACCGAAGAGTTCCTGGCCATCGTCCTCGCTGTTGACGTGGGCCGGGGTGCGACCACTGTAGCCCTTGGCACTGCGTCCGGGCACCTGCTGGGGAATGGCCTTGAGCTGCGGCAGTACGCCAGCGTCGACCAGCTGCCGATTGGATTCCGCGTACAGCTGGCCCAGCCCGTTGAGCACGAAGCGCTCGAACAGCTTGTAGATGATCAGCTTGACCTTGATGTCGGTGTCGAGGTCTCGGCAGGACTCGACGAAGGCCTCGCACAGGCGACGCGGTCCCAGGGGATGGGTCGCATCGTCGAGCTTGCTCGACAACTGGGTATTGAATCTGATGGTGAGGTGACTGATGGCCATGGCGTTGTTGCTCAGCGCCTTGGCCACCATGGTATCCACGGCGACGCTCTCTTCGAGGGCGTCGTTCTGCACCAGGCTGAGGTCTTCGTAGGACACGCTGTCGAGGCGCATCTCCGGCTTGCCGCTGACCAGGTTGTTGAGCGCGGCGAAGCGTTCGAAATACTGCTGGAGGAAACTGCGTTCGATGCTCTTGCGCCTCAGGCGCAGGTCACGCATGGCCTCGAAGTAGAGGCTCTGTTCCTGGTTGCTGCCGGCACGGTCCGCCATTTCGAACAGGGCATCGTCGGCATTGTCGAAGAGCTGTTGCAAGGAACCGTTGAGTCGCTGAGCGGCGCGATCTCTGACCGGCAAAAGTACCGCGGGCAATCGGGAAGAGGACTCCCCGAGCGCCTTGAAATGAACCACATTTACGTCGTTCTGCACCACCGCCTCCCACAACCGTTCTTGCGTTCGGCTGAATCGCGTTCCACTACAGGAGCATTGAACAACGTTGGCCGCCCTGGCCGCGAGGTGAAACGTTGTCGATGTGCCATTATTTGCTCAGCTAAGGCATCGACCAATCGGCATCTGCGCAGTACATGACAGGGTTCACAAGGCACCTGTCAGGCGACGCCTGCCCTTCGAATAATTCAACGTTGTCTATCTCAGATCGTCAACGTCCCCTAAAGTTGCCCGTCAATCCTCTGCGGCCTCTCATCGGAGTACCTTCATGTCCAGCGCTATCCTGCCCGACCTCGCCCAGGTCGTCACCGAAAACGTCGCCGCCGCCCTGCGCGAAGACATCGGCAGCGGCGATCTCACGGCGGGCCTGATCCCCGAGCGGCAGAGCGCCCACGCCCGGATCATCACCCGCGAGGCGGCGGTCGTGGCGGGAACGGCCTGGGTCGACGAAGTCTTCCGTGTACTGGACCCCCGCGTCGAGGTCAGCTGGCAGGTCCGTGACGGCGACCGGGTCGCGCCCGACCAGGTCCTGTTCGAACTCCAGGGTCCGGCCCGCGCCCTGCTCACCGGCGAACGCAGCGCCCTGAATTTCCTGCAGTTGCTCTCCGGCACCGCCACCCGCTGCCGGCATTACGCGGACCTGGTGCAGGATACCGCGGTCAAGCTGCTGGATACCCGCAAGACCCTGCCCGGCCTGCGCCGCGCGCAGAAATACGCGGTCACCTGCGGCGGTTGCCACAATCATCGAATCGGCCTGTTCGACGCCTTCCTGATCAAGGAAAACCATATCGCCGCCTGCGGCGGCATCGCCCAGGCAGTGGCGACCGCACGCCAGCTCGCGCCCGGTCGCCCGGTGGAAGTGGAGGTGGAGGATCTCGGCGAACTGGAGCAGGCCCTGGCCGCGGGCGCGGACATCGTCATGCTCGACGAGCTGAGCCTGGCGGACATGCGCACCGCCGTCGCCCTCACCGCCGGCCGGGCCAAGCTGGAGGCCTCCGGCGGGGTCAACGAGGCCACCCTGCTGGGTATCGCCCAGACCGGGGTCAACTACATTTCCATCGGTACCCTGACCAAGGACGTCAAGGCCATCGACCTGTCGATGCGCCTCCTCGCCCAGTAGGCAAAGTGCCACGCGGCGGCTAGACTCGGCAGCCGCGCCAAGGCGCGCCTACCCTGGAGCCCTCCCCGAGGAGCGCTCCCCTCTCGCGACACTCGAACAAGATCGAACCCGTGACCAAAGATCAACTTCGCGCTGAACTGGAACGCCAGGCCCAGCGCTACCAGGATGTCTACGGTGGCGAAATCGTCACCTACGCCGCTCAACCCAAGCCCGACCGCAAACCCTGGAAGAAACGGCCGACCGTGCAGGACGAGGTGTTCGCCTCGGAAGTCCGCAAGATCGCCGATCTCAAGGCCAAGACCGTCACCGAGAGCGCGACTCAGGACGACTGATCGCCATCCACGTCGCCACCGTCCGCCTCGGTTCGCATCCGTCGCCAGAGCGCGGCGGCGGCGCCGAAGTCCGCCCCCAGCCGTTCGTTCCCGGCCTGCAGGTCATAGCGGGCCAGGCAGCCTTCGCCCAGCCTTGGCGGCGCCTCGGCCGTGCCAGGGGCCGCCAAGGAAGCAGCGCTGTCAGTCGAAGATGACGGTCTTGTTGCCATGCACCATGACCCGATCCTGCAGGTGGTATCTCAGACCGCGGGACAGCGCCATCTTCTCCACGTCCTTGCCCAAACGGACCATGTCCTCGACATTGTCGCGGTGGCTGACGCGCACCACGTCCTGCTCGATGATCGGGCCGGCGTCCAGCTCCTCGGTCACGTAGTGGCAGGTGGCCCCGATCAGCTTCACGCCGCGCTGCGCCGCCTGGTGGTAGGGCTTGGCGCCGACGAACGACGGCAGGAAGCTGTGGTGGATGTTGATCACCCGGTGGGCGTAGCGCTGGCATAGCTCCGGCGGCAGGATTTGCATGTAGCGGGCCAGGACCACGGTGTCCGCCTGGTGCAGGTCGATCAACCGCGACACCTCGTCGAAGGCGGGTTGCTTGTCGCTGGGATCGACCGGCACGTGGAAGAACGGAATGCCGTGCCATTCGACCATGCTGCGCAGGGTGTCGTGGTTGGAGATGACGCAGGGGATCTCGCAGTCCAGTTCGCCGCTGTGCCAGCGGTGCAGCAGGTCGGCCAGGCAGTGGGATTCGCGACTGGCCATGAGCACCACGCGCTGGCGCTGGGCCGAGTCGGTGATGCGCCACTGCATGGAGAATTCTCGGGCGATGGGCGCGAAGGCCTGGCGAAATCCGGCCAGATCGAAAGGCAGAGAGTCGGCACGGATTTCGTGGCGCATGAAGAACCAGTCACTTTCCGTATCCGAATGATGACTCGCTTCGGTAATCCAGCCGTTATAGGTCGCCAGGAAGTTGCTGACCTTGGCGACGATACCCACCCCGTCCGGACAGGCGATCACCAGACGAAACGTTTGCATAGGAAAACCTCGCGCGAAAAGGGGCTGCATTCTAGGCGCAGTCGCCAGCAGCGTCGAGCGGTGCCGCGGGGATGACCGGGGGTGTCCACGGCATCCGGCAAGAACGACCCGGCACACTATCGAAGCGCAAGTTTCTCGACATGGCCGACTGTCTTCAACAACAGGGCGTCCTTCAACAACAGGGCGTCGGCCCCTTGTTTCAAGTCTTTCCGGCCGACCCTAATTGAATATTCAATGATGTCCGAGCCCTGTTTACTTATTTCGATAGCCAACCTATGATTGCAACACTTATCTTGTCTGCATCATCACAAAGCAAAGGCCAATCATGTCGCTTATCAACGAATATCGTCAGACCGAAGAAGCCATCAAGGAATTGCAAGAGCGGCTGAAGTCCTTGCAAGAGGATGACAAGCTGAAGAAAGAACTGGAGTTCGAAAAGAAACTTCGTTCGTTGATGGGTGAATATCAGAAGTCGCTGCGTGACATCATGGGTATTCTCGACGCTGAAGCCAAACCGGCTCGTCAAGCCCGCACCAGCAAGAGCGGCGCCAGCAGCACGCCCAAGCGCGCACGCAAGGTCAAGCAATACAAGAACCCGCACAACGGCGAGGTGATCGAAACCAAGGGTGGCAATCACAAGACACTCAAGGAGTGGAAAGCCAAGTGGGGCTCCGACGACGTGGAATCCTGGGCCACGCTCCTGGATTGATCGAAAGAACGCCGGCTTGCCGGCGTTCTTTTTGCCCTGCACGGCCTGGCAGGGCGGCTGGGCCGGCGATTTCGACCGCCAGCCCTTCCCTGGCTCTCGCGTCGATACGTGGATCGGCGCAAGACGGCAAGACACTGGCATTCTCTTTTCAGCGCTTAACGCGCCTCGCTGGAAATCGGCATGGATAGATAGTCCGATATTTGCCGCACGCCTCCCACTGTAACTTATAACGTTGCCGGAACCCGCTGTTCGCGCCCTCAAGTCGTCTGGGCGATACGCTCCTCCAACCGAGCGTTGAGCGTTCGAACATGATCAGACCAGGCGTCGAGCACCGGCAGTTGATCGACGGACGCCTGTCGCCGCAACTCATCGGTCAGCGCCAGGAATTGACCGCAGGTCAGATATCCCGCCGCGCCATCCTCGAGTAATCGCTGACGGCAGAACTGTCGCCAACGATCGGCTTCCTGCGCGGTCAGCAACTCAGGAAAGTTACGAGCCCTGTAGCGGAAGAAGAGTTCCGGGTGACGCTCGTCACGAAAGGACCAAGTGCGTTCGCCAAGTTCCTCGGGTGGGCACAGGCGAAGTTGATCGCACAGCCGGCGTTCTTCCGCGTCGATGAAGCCGTCGTATAGCCTCAATTCGGCATCCGGCGTTTCCTGCTGGGCTGCGGACGCCGCATAGATCAGCGGCAGCTTGGGTCGCCAGTGTTCGCCGTGGTCGAGAATCCGGCGCACCCTTCGCCATGTCTCGGCAGGATCGAATTGCAACCGCGCCTGATCTTCCGGGCGCAGTACGCTGAACGGCGCCAGGATCGGGCATTTGTTGACCTGTACCAGCTTGAGCGGCACCGGCAACTCGCCGTCGGCCAGGGCATCCCGCCGGGTGTAGAGGCGTTGGCGCAGGGCTTCGGCATCCAAGTCGAACAGCGGCTCCGGCGCCGCCGCGAGATCGCAGACGATCAAGGCGTTGCGATTCACCGGGTGCCACGCCAGCGGCAGGATGGGAGCGAGGAAATGGCGTTCGGCACCGAAACGTCCGGAGACGTGCAGAACGGGCTCGAGCAGCCGTATCCGTGCCTGTGCGGCCTTCTTCTGGCGCAGGGACCAGAGATAATCGTAGAGCCGTGGCTGTCGCTGCCTGACCAGCCGCGCCAGGGCCAGGGTCGCCCGAACGTCCGCCAGGGCATCGTGAGCCTGGCCGTGCTCGATGCCGTTGGCCAGGGTCAGACGATCCAGCCGCAGGGACACTCGACCATCCTCCTGCGGCCAGTTCAGGCTTTCCGGGCGAAAGGCATAGAGCGCCCGGATCAGCCCGAGGACATCCCAGCGACTGTTGCCCTGCTGCCATTCCCGGCCATAGGGATCGTGGAAGTTGCGATAGAGGCTGTGCCGCAGCATTTCGTCATCGAAACGCAGGTTGTTGTAGCCGACCGTGCAGGTCTGGGGTCGGGCGAGTTCGGCATGCAGGCGTTGGATGAAATCCCGCTCGCGCAGGCCCAGGCGCTCCAGGGTATCGGGCAGGATACCGGTGACCAGGCAGGCGGCAGGGTGCGGCAAGACATCCTCGCTCAAGCGACAATGCAGATTGAGCGGCTCACCGATCTCCGCGAGGTCCAGGTCGGTACGGATTCCAGCGACCTGCAGCGGGCGATCCCGACGGGGATCGATGCCGGTGGTCTCGAAGTCGTACCAGAAAATGCTCTGCGTCACACCACCCTCCCCCAGTATCGGCGCAGTCTAGCATCGCCTGTCGCCTTGCCCAGGGTTACCCGCACCCGCTAGGCTCTGGTGCTTGTTTCCAGGCGTAGCTTCTCCTGCATGCGTTCAGTCGATCGGCTCCTTCCTCGCGCCTGGTGTGGCCGTGCCCGCCTGCGTCTGGGCGCCTGGCTTCTCGCCGTGACGCTCCCCCTGACCGGCCTCGCCCAGTCCGAGCCGCTGTCCTGCCCGCTGCCGCCACAAGCCGACAGCGGGCCGGCCAGCCTGCGACTGACGCACCAGCGACTCGATAGCCATGCCGCTCGCCAGATCGTCCTGCAGGTGTCCGGAGCGGCCGCGCGCCACTCCGAGCCGCTGACACTGGCGACCGCCTTCCTGCAGCACCTCGGCAGCCAGGTGGAGCTCGTCTCGCCCGAACACCTCGACGCCCTGCCCGCCCAGGGGGTACGCCTGTGGCTGGCCGGCAATCCGCCGCTAAGCGAGCCGCAGACGCAGGCGCTGCTGGACTGGGTGGACGCTGGCGGCAAGTTGATCGCGGTCGCGGACGACAGCACCCTGGCGCTCAGCGCCACCCTGGGCATACGGCCGATGCCGACCCGCGACCTGGGCGCCGCCGCCCAACCGATCATGGCGCTGCCCCTGTGGCCCAATCTGACCCAGCTCTACCTGGCCGAGGATGACGCTCCCGCCTATCTGGGCTTCGACGACAGTCGCCATCTGTTCGACGTCGGTGACCAGGCCGTGGCCTGGGCAAGCAGCGCCAGCGCGACTCACCTGCTGCTATTGCCCTGGGGCGAAGGCAGCGTCACCCTGCTGTCGGATACCGAACTCTGGTCCAATGCCCGCCTGGGTCAGTACGACAATGCCTGGCTGCTGTGGTACCTCACCCAGGGCGCGGCGGTCTCGCTCATCGCTCCAACACCGCCGGTTCCCCTCTGGCTGGACACCCTGCAGCGCTTCGGCCTGGCGCTCGCGCTGCTGCTGGCCACATTGCTCACCTGGCTGTGGCGACGCCATGCCGGCGGGGCCGCCCGGCCCGCTCGGCCACCGGAGCCCTGGCCGGAACTGATCGCCACCCTGCAGCGCGACATCCAGCGCCAGCTGCAACGCCGCCGCCCCGAACTCGCCGACCAGAGCGTGGCCGAGCGCTGGCAATACCTGGCGCGCCTGAGCGGCATGCCCACCCGCGCGGTGGGCGAAGCCATGCGCCCCTGCCCGGCCCGGCCCAGCGGTCGCGAGATCACCCTGCGCGTCGTCCAACTGCGCCAGCTGCGGCTGGCCCTGCGCGCCTCCACTCCCGAGGACTTCCAATGACCGATAGCTCCCCTTCCGCAGGAACCGCCGCGGACACTGGCGAGGCCAGCGTCAGGGCCCGCGCCCTGGCGCGACTGCAGGTGTTGCGGCAAGCGTTGCTCAAGGCGCTGCCGCAGCAGGAGGTCGCGGTGGAGGGATTGCTGGCTGCCCTGCTCGCCGGCGGCCACCTGCTGCTGGAGGGACCACCGGGCGCCGGCAAGACCCTGCTGGTCCGTGCCCTGGCGGCGAGTCTGGAAACCAGTTTCGGCCGCCTGCACGGCGAGGCGGGACAGACCTTAGCCGAGGTGGCGGGTGAAATCGTCGTGGAGGCTGGCGCCGACAGCGCCCGACTGCGGCGTGGGCCGCTGTTCAATCAGTTACTGCTGATCGAGGAGCTGCACCGCATGCCGGCCGCTGTCCAGAATCTGCTGACCGACACCCTGCAGGCGCGCCAGCTGATCCTGGAGGGTCGCAGCGTCCCGCTGCCCACCCCCTTCATGGTGATCGCCACCCGTGCCCCGGGCAGCGACCTGCCACTGGCGCTGCGCGACCGCTTCCTCGCCCAGCTACGCCTGGACTGGCCAGCGGAGATCCAGGAGCTTTCAGCCCTGCGCCAGGCGGTGCAGCAAGGACACGCCGACCCCCTGGAGACGGCGGGCCTGCGACCATTGCTGCAGGCCCGCGATCTGCCCCCCTTGCAGCGCCTGGTCGCCAGCCTGCCGGTGGCGGACCCGGTGCTGGAGTTCGGCCTGCGCCTGATCCGCCTGACCCGCGATTGGCCTGCCTTCGAGCAGGGTGCCAGTCCGCGGGCGGCCCAGGCCCTGATCCGGCTCGCCCAGGCGCACGCGTTTCTGCGGGGTAGCGACAGCGTCGCGGCCGAAGACGTGCGCCAGGCGCTGCCCGGCGTTCTGCGCCCGCGCGTGCGCCTGACCCCCGAGCGGGAATTCGAGGGCGACAGTGTCGACGGCCAGATCCTCAAGTTGCTGGGACAGTGTCCGGCGCCCCGCCCGTGAAGCCGAGTCGCCGCCTGCTGCTCGCGCTGGCGGGCCTGACCGTCGCCAGCCTGGCCCTGGGGCTGATCCTGCCGCCACGCTGGCAAGTCCTGCCCGCTGCAGGCACGCTCCTGCTGCTGATCGTGGCCGTGCTGGAACGCTCGCGGTCCCGCTGGCGCCGGGCCGGACTCTGGCAATACCCTCCGGCGCCCAGCGTCGTCGGTCGTCCCCGGCAGCGCCCGAGCACCCTGCATCTGCTGATCGACGATCAGGCGCCCACAGGGCGTCGCGCCTGGCAGCAGGATCTCGACCAGGCGCTGGGCTTCGCCAGGCGGGTCGCCGCCAGCGGTAACGCCGTCCGCCTCTACGGACTCGACCCCGAACTGCGCCTGCTCGCCGCCAGCCTGCCCGCGCGCGCGCCGTCCCTTTCCCCAGTCGTGCTACGACCCGGGGCAGGCGGGGAGCTCAGGAGCGGGCTGGCGCAGCTTTGCCGCAGGGCAGATCCCGGCAGCCTCATCGTGGTGGTAGCGCCGCTGGAAGAGGAGCGGCTGGAATGGCTCGCGCGCCTGGAGGTGGCGCGGCGCGGCCTGACGCTCTGGCTGGTCGGTACCACACCGCGCGGTCCGACCGAGCCGAGCCACCTGCGGGGGCCGGGGACCGCCCGGGCCTACGCCGAGGCCTGGAAGACCCAGATCCGCCACGAACGCCTGGCCTCGCGCCTGGCGCGACCGGGCATCACCTGGGTGCCGGCGAGCGGCGTGGTGAGCTTGCAGACGCGCCTGTTGGCACTCTGGGAAAAGGACGATGGGGATCAGGCCGCTGATTGGGAAAGCCGACCGAAGGTGAAATAGTGCTGCAGCACGCCGATCAGCTCGGCGAACTCGGGGGGCGGCTCGGCGACGCTGAAGCCGGAATCGTAGTTGCCCGGTGTGACGTCTTCGTGGCTCCACTGGCAGCGGGCATCGAAGTCGACGAAATGCAGCTGGCCATCCTGGCCGGGAATCTTCAGTCGCAATTCGAACCGCGCGTTCACCAGCATGGGCAACTGACTGATCATCAGCAGTCCCTCGCGGGAAATATTGCCGATGTAACCCATGGGCTTGTCGGTGAAGCGATTGAACACCTTCAAGTAGTAGGGCAACTGGTGGCGCTCGATACGACGATTCTGAGTCATGGTGCGATTCATCCTGCACACGGTAAAACCAACTTACCGACGACGTCCTGGAAAGCTCAGCGCTGCGGTAGGGGACGCACCGCTTGGGGCGTTGCGACGGCCGCCGTTCCATCTAGCCCCATTTGACGCAGGGTGTCCAGTCGAGCCTGGGCCCGGTAGGCATATTCGCTGGCCGGATAGCGGGTCTGGATGAAGCGATAGGTCTGGGCCGCATCGACGTAGAGTTGCTGCTGCTCCAGGCACTGACCGCGCAGCATGGACAGCTCGGGCTGCAGCCAGGGCCGGGCGCGACTCTTGCGTTCGGCCTGGGAGATCTGCAACAGGGCGTTGTTGCAGTCGCCTTCGGCGTAGGATTTGTAGGCGGCATCGAGATAGGAATTCATCGAGACGCTGGTGCAGCCGGTCAGACCGAGCAGCAGGAACAGGCAGAGATAAGGGCGCATGGAAAGTCCTCCTGTCCGCTAGATCGGCGCCCGCGCTCGCTTCTTGAGGACAAACGACCGTCGGTGTGACGAAGCTGCGAAAAGCCGTCATGTGCTGGCCACGCGACGGCGCTACAATGAGGCGCGCTCCGTGTTCTACGTCGACTCGGTGCCGAGAACCTGTTTACGATCTCGCGAGCTAGAGACAAACAAGGCGAAAATGCCTGAGGAAGCGGAGTTTACGAGTGGTAAATGAGCATCCGAAGGCATTTTCAACGCCGTTTGGCCGACGCGCAGCAGATCGTGGGCAGGTTCTGAGGCGTCGACTCATGATTGCAATCCGCTAAAGGAAAGACTGCATGATTTATCGCCGTACCAAGATCGTCGCCACCCTAGGCCCGGCCAGCAATTCTCCGGAAGTCCTCGAGCAGCTCATCATCGCCGGCATCGACGTCGCCCGCCTGAACTTCTCGCATGGGACGCCCGACGAGCACCGTGCCCGTGGCCAGCTGGTACGGGATCTCGCCGCCAAGCACGGTCGTCACGTCGCCCTGCTCGGTGACCTCCAGGGTCCGAAGATCCGCATCGCCAAGTTCGTCAACAAGCGCATCGAACTCAAGGTCGGTGATCCCTTCCGCCTGTCCATCGCCCACCCCCGCACCGAGGGCACCGAGGAAGTCATCGGCATCGACTACCCGGGGCTGGTCGCCGACTGCCGGGTAGGTGACGAATTGCTGCTGGACGACGGCCGCGTGGTCCTGCGCGTGGAAGGCGTGACCGCCACCGAACTGCACTGCGTGACCCTGATCGGCGGTCCGCTGTCCGACCACAAGGGCATCAATCGTCGTGGCGGTGGCCTCACCGCGCCGGCGCTGACCGACAAGGACCGCGAAGACATCAAGCTGGCCGCCTCCATGGAGGTCGACTACCTCGCCGTGTCCTTCCCGCGTGACGCCGAAGACATGAACGAAGCCCGGCGCCTGATGGAGGCCGCTGGCGGCAAGTCCTGGCTGGTGGCCAAGATCGAACGCGCCGAAGCCGTGGCCGACGACGAAGCCCTGGACGGCCTGATCCACGCCAGCGACGCCGTGATGGTGGCCCGTGGCGATCTGGGCGTCGAAATCGGTGATGCCGAGCTGGTGGGCATCCAGAAGCGCATCATTTCCCACGCCCGTCGCCTCAACAAGGCCGTGATCACCGCGACCCAGATGATGGAGTCGATGATCAGCAGCCCGATGCCGACCCGCGCGGAAGTGTCCGACGTGGCCAACGCCGTGCTGGACAACACCGATGCCGTGATGCTTTCCGCCGAGAGCGCCGCCGGCCAGTACCCGGTGGAAGCGGTCAAGGCCATGGCGCGGGTCTGCGTCGGCGCCGAGAAGCAACCCACCAGCAAGCTGTCCAGCCATCGCCTGGGCCAGACCTTCACCCGCTGGGACGAAAGCATCGCCCTGGCCTCCATCTACGTGGCCAACCACTTCCCTGGCGTGAAGGCCATCATCAGCCTGACCGACACCGGCTACACTCCGCTGATCATGTCGCGCCTGCGTTCCTCGGTGCCGATCTTCTCCTTCGCCTCCAGCCGCGCCACCCAGGCCCGTACCGCGCTGTTCCGCAACGTACACACCATCCCCTTCGATCCGACCACCATGCCGGCGAACAAGGTGAGCCAGGCGGCGGTGGACGAGCTACTCAAGCGCGGCATCGTCGAGCACGGCGACTGGGTCATCCTGACCAAGGGCGACAGCTACACCAAGCGCGACGGCACCAACACGATGAAGATGTACCGCGTGGGCGACCTGCTGGTCTGACCCTCCTCGCGTCGACTGCGAGCGACGTAGTGTAAAAGCCCCGACCTGGTGACTGGTCGGGGCTTTTTCATGGGCGCCGGCACGCGGGAGGATCAACGGCCGCCGAGCGCGAGATAGCCGAGATGCAGTGTCGCGGCACCCAGCACACCCAGGCTGCAGACCACGAGCAGCACCCGCTGCAGCGAACGCAGGCGCCCCTCTCGCCGGTCCAGCGCGGGGCGGGTATTGATCAATGCCATATTCGCTAACCGTTGCTCACGCATCGTCTCGCTCTCCATATTCCCAATTGCACTATATTCTCATTATCACGTAGTGCAAGGGAGTCCGACGAGCCTCGGAGCGACTGTGGCAGAATAGCCGGTTTGGTACGAACAGCCTGGGTGAACGATGGCGTTACGTTTCGAACGGCTCAAGTGGCAGGACTGGAAAGGCGCCTTCACGGAGCGCAACTACGAGCGCGGTCGGCGTCTGGCGCTGGACGGACTGGTGCGCATCCGTTCGGCCGCCAAGGGCCAGCTCTACGCCGAATGCAACAGTCCCGCTGGCCCGGCCTACCGGCAGGCGATCAGCCTGCGGCCGGGTGAGAGCGCCTGGCGGGTGGACGCCCGCTGCACCTGTCCGGTGGGGCGCCAGTGCAAGCATGCCGCGGCGGCCCTCATCGAGCTGGAACGCCTGCAGCGCGAGCAGGCCGACCTGCCGACCGCGCCGATCATCAGCCAGGAGCTGCCGCAGCCGATCCTGACGCTGGGCAGCCATACCCAGATCGACTACGACCGCCACGTCGGCAAGATGCGTCCGACCGTTCGCCACCGGGCGGCACTGGCGTTCCAGTACGGCAAGCGGCGGCTATTCGGCGCCGTTCCCAGAAGCCCGGGCCCCGACTATCCCGCCCGCCAGTTGCAGGCCGAACAGCGCTGGCGCCAGACGTTGCTCGATCTCGGGCTGCGTCCGGCGACCCGGCGCAGCGCCGCCCTGCCCGACGACAGTGGCGAGATGTTCGAATTGCCTGACGATCCCGCCTGGCTCAGATTCGTCCAGCAGAGCATTCCGCCCCTGCGCGACACCGGCTGGCAGATCGAGGCGCACCCTGAATTCACCTTCGATCTCACTCCGGTCGAGGGTTGGTACGGGCATCTCGAAGAGGTCGAGGACAAGGGCGTCGCCACCGGTCTGTTCGAAGTCGAATTGGGCATCCGTCTGGGGCAGCGCCGTGTCAGCCTGATCCCGTTGCTGATCGAGGCCATTCGACGCGAGCCCTCGCAGTACGAGCCGGCGACCCTGACCAAGCGCGCCGACGACGAACCCGTGCTGTTGCGCATCGACCCACCGCGTATCGCCGGACAGCAGGGGCGCGCGCAACGGGTCGCCGTCCCCCTGGGCCGGCTGAAGCCGATCCTGCAGGTACTCGGCGAACTCTATGCGACCACGGGTCTGGTCCATGACCGTGCCCTGCGTCTGCAGCGCCTGGACGCCGCGCGCCTCGCTGAGCTGGACGAGCGCCTGCCCCTGGAGTGGGAGGGTGGCGAACGCTTGCGCAGTTTCGCCGAGCGCCTGCGCAGCTATGCCGCCGAGCCGGTGGTGCTACCGGATACCCTGCACGCCGAACTGCGCCCCTATCAGCGCGAGGGCGTGGCCTGGCTACAGGCGCTGCGCGAACTGGAGGTCGGTGGCATCCTCGCCGACGACATGGGCCTGGGCAAGACGTTGCAGACACTCGCGCACATCCTCATCGAACAGGCCGCCGGACGCCTGACCGCGCCGGCACTGATCGTCATGCCCACCAGCCTGATCCCCAACTGGCAGGACGAAATCGCCCGCTTCGCGCCCGGCCTGCGCGTACTCACCCTGCAGGGTAGCGCTCGCAGCAGTCGCTTCGAACGCATCCCCGAGCACGACGTGGTGCTCACCACCTATGCCCTGCTGCCCCGCGATGCCGAACGCCTCGCCGACTACGACTTCCATCTGCAGGTGCTGGACGAGGCCCAATCGATCAAGAACGCCGCCACCAAGGCCGCCCAGGCGGCACGCCACCTGCGTGCCCGGCATCGCCTGTGCCTGACCGGCACGCCCCTGGAGAATCACCTGGGCGAGCTCTGGTCGCAATTCCACTTCCTCATGCCCGGCTGGCTGGGTGACGAGAAGGCCTTCAAGCAGCACTACCGCATCCCCGTCGAACGCGAGGGTGATGTGCAGCGCCTCGCCGCGCTCAAGATCCGGGTACGCCCCTTCATGCTGCGCCGCACCAAGCAGCGGGTGGCCAGCGAGTTGCCGCCCAAGACCGAGATCGTGCAACTGGTGGAGCTCAGCACGGCGCAGCGCGAGCGCTACGAGGCACTGCGGCTGATGCTGGACGAACGCGTACGCGCCGAGATCGCCCGCCAGGGACTCGGGCGCAGCCAGCTGCTGATCCTCGACGCCCTGCTGCGCCTGCGCCAGGTCTGCTGCGACCTGCGCCTGGTGCCCAACGAAGACGACACCGTGGCCAAGCCCTCGGCGAAGCTGGCAGCGCTGAACGAAAGACTCGACGCCCTGCTCCCGGGCGGCAGCCGGGTCCTGGTGTTCTCCCAGTTCACCAGCATGCTCGAGCTCATCGCGGCGGACCTGGATCAGCGTGGCATCGACTACGTCAGCCTGACCGGCGAGACCCGCGACCGGCGCACGCCGGTACAGCGCTTCCAGAATGGCGAAGTCCCGGTGTTTCTGCTCAGCCTCAAGGCCGGCGGCAGCGGCCTCAACCTGACCGCCGCGGATACCGTCATCCACTTCGATCCCTGGTGGAACCCCGCCGCCGAGCAGCAGGCCAGCGACCGCGCCTACCGCATCGGCCAGGATCGTCCGGTGTTCGTCTACAAGCTGATCGCCCGCGGCACCCTGGAAGAACGCATCCAGCAGCTGCAGCAGGAAAAAGCTCGCCTGAGCGCCGGCATCCTCAGCGAGAACGCCGGCGACTGGCGCCTGACCGAAAGTGACCTGGCGCAGTTGCTGGCGCCGCTGGACCGCTAGGCGCCAGCCCGCCGATCATCCTGGCAATGCCTGGCCCGGTCAGCCGCGCTGCCCGGAGCGCAGCGGATAGCGGTGCCGCGGGCTACTTGTCGCCCGCGCCCTCGCCCACCACATCGCCCGTCGCATCCAGCGACTTGCTGGAAGGGAACCTGTTCGAGGCGACGCGGACCGCCAGCACCGCGAGCGACAGCAGGAAGATCCCGCCGCAGAGATACAGCAGCCCGACATCCGGTGGCCGATGATGCGAGACGTCACCGATCAGGTAGCGGGTCAGGGCGGTGATGGCGATATAGAGCAGAAAGCGGATCGGCAGGTGGTTGGTCTTGAAGTAGATGCCGACCATGGCACCCAGCTCCAGGTAGATGAAGAGCAGCAGGATGTCATCGATGTTCACCTGGCCCTTGTCGAGCATGCCGATGAAAGCCAGCACCGAGGCCCAGGCCGTGGCCGCGCCAATGGCGAACAGGCCGAAGTAGTGGAAGCCTTCCACCAGCAGGTTGCCGAGGGAATTCGCCCCGTCGTGCATGCGTTTGCGACCGTTGTCTGCCCATTTCATGGTGTGCTGCTCCCTCCACACGAGTGAAGACCTCCACTCGAAGATTCGTCCATGCCGGAATTCCCGTTCTCGAGGTTGCCCTGGCACCAGTCGCTCTTATAGCGAGAAGCCGGGCCGTCGGCCAGTGCGCAACTGTCGCAGACTGGACGGCCTGGCGCTGGCAGGCTAAAACCTGAGGAAAAGCCCGCGAGGGCTCTGGAGTCTACCGTGGACGCGCGTCTTGCCTGCCTCGCCTGCCTGGACCGGCCCGATCCCCGGCTGCTGGAAGCCGCCCTGTGGATCGCGGCCGAACACCACGAACAGATCGATCCCCCGGCCCTGCTGCACTCGCTGGACGACCTGGCACTGCGCCTGGTCGCCAACCTGGATGCCGATGCCAGTCACGCCGAGCGGGCCCAAGCCTTGTTGCGGCAGCTGTGCGACGCCGGCTTTCGCGCGGCCGAGTGGCCCCTGAACCCTACGGCCGCCCTGCTCGACGAGGTCCTGGCGCGGCGACGCGGGCAACCGCTGTCGATCGCCCTGGTGGCTCTGGAACTGGCCCGGCGCCTGGAGATCGACCTGCAGGGCATCGGCTTTCCCGGGCATTTCCTCTTGCGCGTACCGGGCGCGGATCATCTGCTCGAACCCTTCGGCGGTCGCCGCCTGTACATGAACGACTGTCGCCAACTGCTGGTGGATCAGTTCGGTCCCACCGCCCAACTGCAGGCCAGCCATCTGGCGCCCCTCGGTCCGCGGCAGATGATGCAGCGACTCTCGCGCAATCTGCGGGAATTGCATCGCCAGGGCGACCAGCCCCTGGCCGCGCTCAAGGATGCCCAGCGGGTCATCGAGCTGGGCACGGTCGGGGTCGTCGATCACCTGGCGCGCGCCGATCTGTACCGCCAACTCGACTGCCCCCAGGCCGAGCGCTACGACCTGCAGCACGCCCTGCTGATCAGCGAAGACGACGCCGAACGCGAGCAGGTGCGACGGCGGCTGGCGCAACTCGGCGCACCTTCCGCCACCCTGCACTAGCCACGCAGCAACCAGAGCACTAGCTGGGCACCGAGCAGGTTGCTCAGACCGGCCAGCACCATGACCAGACCCGCCACGGTACCCTCCTCCAAGCCCACCTCATAGGCCTTGCTGGTACCGACGCCGTGGGCGCCCATGCCGAACAGGGCGCCGCGGGCCAGGGCCGACTTGAGCGGCAGCAGCTTGATCAGCAGGCTGCCCAGGATGGCGCCGCCCAGCCCGGTGATCATCACGAAGGCGGCGGTCAGTTCGGGTACCCCACCGACGTCGGCGGACATCGGCATGGCGAAGGGCGTGCTGATGGAGCGCGGCAGCATGGACAGCAGCACCCGATCATCGAGCAGCAGCAGCCGGGCCAGCAGCCAGGAGCTCCCGATGGCGACGCCACTGCCGACACACAGCCCTGCCAGCAAAGCCTGCCAGTAACGCGCCAGCAGGCGGCGCTGCTGCCAGATGGGCACGGCGAAAGCCACCGTCGCCGGTCCCAGCAAGGAGATCAGCCAACGGCTGTAGTGGGCGTATTGCGCGTAGCTCACCTCTTGCCAGAGCGTGGTGGCATAGAGCAGCACGGTGACGAAGATGATCGGGCTGACCACATACCAGCGTAGCCGGGCGTAGAGCGACCGACTGATCCCGTAAGCGACCACCGTCAGCAGCAGCCAGAACAGTCCGGGCAGATCAAGCATCGCGACGTCCCCGCCGACGGAACATCCAGTCCACGGTGAAGGCCGTGGCCACCATGGTCAGCACGGTGCTGAGCAGGATGGCCAGCAGGATGCGCACGCCCTCCTGGCGCAGCAGGGGGCCGTAGTCGAGCAGGCTCAACAAGGCCGGAATGAAGAACAGCAGCATCTCGCCCAGCAGCAGCCGGACACCGCCCTGCAACCACTCCGGCTCGACGATTCGCGCCGCCAGCAGCAGCAGCAACATGGCCAGCCCCACCACGCCACCCGGTACCGGCCAGGCGAAGTAATTCGCCAGCAATGTACCCAGCCCCCACAGCGCGCCCAGGGCGCCCAGTTCCAGAGCCAGGCGCAGATATCTATTCACCCAGAGCTCCATCTCGCCAGGAATTCAGCCTGCAAGGATACGCAGGCTGACGGATCGAGGACAGCCGCCGGACCGAGCGAACCTGGACGGCTCGGGTAAAGCACCTTTGCCGATCAGGAAACGTCCATCGCGAGGGCCGTCACTACGGCGTCCGCCCAACGCGCAGCGTCCGCGTCCGGCGTCACCGTCTCGCTGGCATCGATCCGCAGCATGGGCAGCAACTCACGCAGTCCCAACTCGCCGAACAGCTCCTGCATCAGCTCGCCGCCGCCGCAGTAGGTATCGCCATAGCTGGAGTCGCCCAGGGCCAGCACGGCGCCTGGCCGGCCGCGCCACGGCGGCAGGCGATCGCGCAGCTGGAAGTACAGGGTTTCCAGGTTCGCGGGCAGCTCGCCCATGCCGGTCGTCGAGGTGATGGCCAGCAGCGCTTCCGGGGCGAATGGCTCCAGTGCGGCGAGATCGGCATTCGGCTGGTGCCAGACCTCGTGACCCGCCGCGGTCAGCCGGGTCTTCACCTGGCGCGCGATGTCTTCCGCGGTGCCGAACACCGATCCATTCAAGAGTGCGACTTTCATGCAGACCTCAAGCTGTGACGGTCGGCCAGTATGCCTCGAACGAGATCGTTCTTGCGCCCCGACCATCCTGGAAACGTCTGGCGCTGCCACGGTGTCTCAAGGCTTGCTATGCTAGCGGCGCCTGCTACCCCAGGCATTCTTTCGCCACCTCGCTCGCCTATCCGGCAGCTTGACGGCATCCGGCCTATCCGGCCCGATCGCCCGGAGTTGATGCATGAACCAGCCCGTTACCCTCATGGTCGCGCGCCGCGTCGCGGCTGGCCAATACGACGCCTTCCTGGTCTGGCTGCGCGAGGGCGAAGCCCTGGCGACCGCCTATCCCGGTTATCTCGGCTCGGGTGTCCTGACCCCGCCGCCCGGGGACAATCTGGTGCAGATCATCTTCCGCTTCGCCTGCCCGCGCACGCTGGACGAATGGGAACATTCCGAGACGCGCCGCTGCTGGCTCGAACGTGGCCAAGGCCTGTTCGAAGCGCCCCAGGCGAGGCGTGCCCAAGGCATGGACGACTGGTTCGGCACCGGCGGCCTCCAGGCCCCGCCCCGCTGGAAGCAGAGCATCGCCGTCTGGCTGGCCTTCTTTCCCATCTCGCTGCTGTTCAATGCCGCATTCGGCGACTACCTCGCACATTTGCCGCTGCTGCCGCGCATCCTGCTGAGCACCCTGATCCTCACGCCGGTGATGGTCTGCGTCTTCATCCCCTTGATCACCCGAGCGCTCAAAGGCTGGTTGCATGGCGCGCCATCCCGCGCCGGTCACCTCAGAGGCAGTACCCGCTAGACCACCACGGATAGGCCTGCGGCCTGATGAGTCGAATGCGTACAATAGGCAGTCAGCTCCCTGGCCGCTTCGCTCATCAGGATCGGGTATCGTCCATGTCTGCAGCCCTTCCCCTTCTGGTCACCGGCGCCAATCGCCGTGTCGGCCTCGCCCTGACACTTCGCCTGCTCGCCGAAGGCCGACCGGTCATCGCCGTCTACCGCGACGATCCGGGGCCGCTGCGCGAGCTGGAGATCGAGGCGCATCAGGTCGACCTGGCCGAAGAAGCGCAACGCACCGCCCTGTTGCGACTGCTCCACGAACGCCACCAAGCCCTGCGCGGCATCGTGCACAATGCCTCGGTATGGGCGGAGGATGGCCTGGACAATCTGCGCCTGCTGTATCGCCTGCACCTGGAAGCACCCTATCACCTCAACCTGGGCCTGCAGGACCTGCTGCTGGCGGCACCGCGTGCCGATATCATCCACATCGGCGACGACAGCGCGACCCGCGGCAGCCGCAACCATATCGGCTACGCCGCCACCAAGGCGGCGCTGCACAACCTGACGCTATCCTTCGCCGAAGCCCTGGCGCCCAGCGTGCGAGTCAACACCATCGCGCCTGGCCTGCTGATCTTCAAGGAAGGCGCCGACGACGCCTATCGTCAGGCCACCCTGGACAAGGCGCTACTGGACTTCGAACCCGGCGCCGAGCCCATCGTGGAAACCGTGCTCTATCTACTGTCGACCCAGTACGCGACCGGCAGCACCTTCACCGTCAACGGCGGCCGCCATCTGCGCCATGGCCGTCGCTAGCCAAAGGAGTCACCCATGACCGAACAAGACCGTCTGGAACTGGAGGCTGCGGCCTTCCGCACCCTGGTCCAGCACCTGCGCACGCGCACCGACGTGCAGAACATCGACCTGATGAATCTCTCCGGCTTCTGCCGCAACTGCCTGTCCAAGTGGTACAAGGCGGCGGCCGACGAGAAGGGGGTGGAACTGAGCCTGGATGAGGCCCGCGAAGCGGTCTACGGCATGCCCTATGCCGACTGGAAAGCCCAGTACCAGACCGAAGCCTCTCCCGCCCAGGCGGCCGCCTTCCAGGAGAAGCAGCCCAGATGAGCGACCTGTCCAGCTTCCGCGCCAGTCTGGCCAGCGGCAACCATGCCTTTGCCGACACCCTGGCGTTCGTGGCCGCGCATTACCACTACCAGCCCACTGCCTTTCACAACGGTGGCGTGGAAAACGCCGCCGGCCAGAACGAAGGCTCCTGCAAGACCCTCGGCCTGGCCAAGCTCGAAGGCCTGAGCGATGAAGAAGCCCTGCGGGCCTTCGGCGAGCATTATCGCAGTGTGCTGGAGACCCCTGAAGGCAGCGACCACGCCAATATTCGTGCGCTCATGGCCCATGGCCTGGCCGGCGTCAGCTTCCAGGGTGAGCCCCTGGGTCGCCGCTGAGCCTTTTCGGCACCCATAAAAAAGCCCTGCGGATGCAGGGCTTTTTTATGGGACCGGGCTCAGACAGCCGCCGCAGGCCTCATGTAGGAGATGGGCGCCAGACCGGAGTCTTCGAAGGTCACCACTTCCCAGGCATCGCGATCGGCCAGCAGCGCGCGCAGCAGGCGATTGTTCATGGCATGGCCGGACTTGTAGCCACGGAACTCGCCGATGAGGCTCTTGCCGAGCAGGTAGAGATCGCCGATGGCGTCGAGGATCTTGTGCTTGACGAACTCGTCTTCGTAGCGAAGACCGTCTTCATTGATCACACCCTTCTCGTCCACCACGATGGCGTTGTCGACGCTGCCGCCCAGGGCCAGATTGTGCGACCGCAGGAACTCCAGGTCGCGCATGAAACCGAAGGTACGGGCACGGCTGACTTCCTTGAGGAAGGAGGTGCTGGAGAAGTCAACCGACGCCTTTTGGGTGCGGTTATTGACGACCGGATGATCGAAGTCGATCTCGAACGTCACCTTGAAACCGTCGAAGGGCACGAAGGTGGCGCGCTTGTCGCCATCGACGACGGTCACTTCACGCTTGATGCGGATGAACTGCTTGGCCGCCTCCTGTTCCTGTAGACCCGCGGACTGGATCAGGAAGACGAAGGGACCGGCGCTGCCGTCCATGATCGGGACTTCGACCGCCGACAGCTCGACATAGGCATTGTCGATACCCAGGCCGGCCATGGCCGACAACAGGTGCTCGACGGTGCCGACCTTGACGCCGTTGTCGCTGAACAGGTTGGTCGACATGGTGGTTTCACCCACGTTCTCGGCCCAGGCCGGGATGTCCACGACCGGATCGAGATCGGTGCGACGGAACACGATGCCGGTGTCCACGGGAGCCGGTTTCAGGGTCAGGTAAACCTTCTCCCCGGAATGCAGGCCCACGCCGGTCGCGCGGATGGTGTTCTTGAGGGTGCGTTGTCTAATCATGCCAGGGCCGCTCGGTCGCAGGGTGCGAATGGTGGTCAACGAAATCGCGATGATAGCAGAAGCGAAAATCGATGCCCACTAATCACACCCACGCTTGTGATATACCCGATCAATCAGCCTGACGACGCAGGAAGGCCGGGATGTCCAGGTAATCCAGATCGTCGTTGGGATTGACCTTGGCCGCCGCTGCCGAGCTGCCATGATTCTGGCTGCCACGACCGGAGCGCATCGAGGTCGGGTACTTGAGGTCGTCGTAGTTGACCGGTGCCGGCTCCTGACGAGCCGCGGCCAGGGTCTGGGTGGTATTGTCCACGACCTTGACCGGCTTCTCGATCCGCGCGCCGAGGCCGGTGGCGACCACGGTGACGTGGAGTTCGTCGCGCATTTCCGGATCGATGACGGCGCCGACCTTGACGGTGGCGTGCTCGGAAGCGAAGTCTTCGATGATTTCACCCACGGCGGCGTATTCGCCCAGGGACAGATCCAGGCCGGCGGTGATGTTGACCAGGATGCCGCGGGCGCCGTGCAGGTTGACGTCTTCCAGCAGCGGGTTGCGGATGGCGGCTTCGGTGGCTTCGCGCGCCCGGTTCGGACCGCTGGCGTGGCCGGTACCCATCATGGCCATGCCCATCTCGCCCATCACGGTCTTGACGTCGGCGAAGTCGACGTTCATCAGGCCGGGACGCTGCATGATGTCGGAGATACCGCGAACGGCGCCGGCGAGGACGTCGTCGGCCTTGGCGAAGGCGGCCAGCAGGCTGGCATCCTTGCCGAGGATGGTCAGCAGCTTTTCGTTGGGGATGGTGATCAGCGAGTCGACGCATTCGGACAGGGCACGGATACCCTCGTCGGCGACCTGCATGCGCTTGCGGCCTTCGAAGGGGAACGGACGGGTGACCACGGCGACGGTCAGGATACCCATTTCCTTGGCGACCTCGGCGATGATCGGCGCGGCGCCGGTCCCGGTACCGCCACCCATGCCGGTGGTGATGAAAACCATGTCGGCGCCCTCGAGGACTTCGGCGATGCGCTCACGATCTTCCATGGCCGCCTGGCGACCGATTTCCGGGTTGGTGCCGGCACCCAGGCCCTTGGTGACGCCTGGGCCGAGTTGCAGCACGGTACGGGATGTGACGTTCTTCAGGGCTTGGGCGTCGGTATTTGCACAGATGAATTCGACGCCTTCGACACCGCTCTTGACCATGTGGTTGACGGCATTGCCACCGCCACCGCCAACGCCGATGACTTTGATCACGGCGCTTTGTGGAATGTTGTCTACGAGTTCGAACATGGTCCCCTCTCTTCCTTTCGGATCTTCGCCTACTGCCGCGGTTTAATTATGAATTACAAGTTGCCCTGGACCCAACGCTTTATGCGTTCCAGGACTGTGGATTTTGTTTCGCTGCTATATCCGCCAGAAACAACCGGCAAGGGATCGGTCTGTTTCTGCAGACCGTAGAACAGCAAGCCGACGCCCGTGGAATAGATCGGGTTGCTGACGACATCCGTCAGCCCCTTGACCGTCTGGGGTACCCCCAGGCGTACCGGCATATGGAAAATCTCTTCGGCCAGTTCCACCGCGCCTTCCATCTTCGCGGTACCACCGGTGAGTACGATCCCAGCCGGGATCAGATCCTCGTAACCACTACGGCGCAATTCCGCTTGCACCAGTGTAAATAGCTCATCGTAACGGGGCTCGACCACTTCTGCGAGGGCCTGACGCGATAATTCTCGCGGCGGACGATCCCCGACGCTGGGTACCTTGATGGTTTCACCCGGACCGGCCAGCTTCGCCAAGGCACAAGCATACCGAATCTTGATTTCTTCGGCATATTGCGTCGGGGTTCTCAAGGCCATGGCGATGTCATTTGTGACTTGGTCGCCAGCAATGGGTATCACCGCCGTATGGCGGATCGCGCCTTCGGTAAAGATCGCGATATCCGTGGTGCCTCCGCCGATATCGACCAGGCAGACACCCAGTTCCTTTTCATCGTCGGTCAATACGGAATAGGCCGACGCCAGCTGTTCGAGAATGATGTCGTCGACTTCCAGGCCGCAACGTCTCACGCACTTCTCGATGTTCTGGGCGGCATTGACGGCGCAGGTCACGACATGGACCTTGGCTTCCAGGCGCACGCCGGACATGCCCAGGGGTTCGCGCACCCCTTCCTGGTTGTCGATCACATAGTCCTGGGCCAGGGTGTGCAGCACGCGCTGGTCGGCCGGGATGGCTACCGCCTGGGCGGCATCGAGCACCCGCTCGATGTCCGCGGGGCTCACTTCACGATCGCGGATCGCCACGATGCCGTGGGAATTCAGGCTGCGTATGTGATTGCCGGCGATACCGACGAAAGCCGAATGGATGCGGCAACCGGCCATCAGCTGGGCTTCCTCGATGGCCCGCTGGATGGAGGCGACGGTGGACTCGATGTTGACCACCACGCCTTTCTTGAGCCCGCGCGACGGATGGGTGCCGATTCCGACGATCTCGATCTGACCATCGGAAGACACTTCGCCGACCAGAGCCACGACCTTGGAAGTGCCGATGTCGAGGCCGACGATCATCTTGCCGCTTTGCACGCTTGCCATAGTTAGAAACTTCTCCTCAATGCTTGGCCGGTTCGGTCACGGGGGTGGCGGCGACGGCGGGATCGCGCCAGGCCACGGCCAGACCGTTCGGATAGCGCAGATCGATCCGCGCGATATTGTCCATCTGTGCCTTGAGCACCTGATCGTAAAGGCGCATGAAGCGCCGCATCTTTTCCACCAACTGATCACGACCGAACACCAGCTCCAGGCCCTGACCGGTGGTGAGGTACCAGCTGCCGCGCTCCTGCATTTCCAGCCGCGCCACGGTGTAACCGAGCGGCCGGAGCATCTGGCTGAACATCTGGTACTGCTGCATCACTTGCTGTTGCGCCCGCTTGGGTCCGTACAGCCGCGGTAGATTGTCATAGTTGGCCAGATCCTGCGGGGCAAAAGCCTCACCCTGGTTATTCAGCAGGGCTTCGTCGCCCCAACGGGCGATGGGCATCTGTTCTTCCAGGCGGATGCTGATCTCGTCCGGCCAGACCCGGCGGACCTCGGCATGGGCGATCCACGGCATGGTTTCCAGCTCATGACGCATGTCGGCCAGGTCGACCTGGAAGAAGGTAGTGCCCACGAAGGGGGCGATACGCTGCTGCACCGCCTGCTGGCTGATGTAGGACAGATCGCCCTTGACGCTGACCTTGGCGATCGGGCGATCGGCATAGGGCAGCAGTCGCTGGGCGCCTTCGTAGGTGCCGAAGCCCAGGCCCAGCAGCAGGAACGGCCAGAGGATGCGTTTGAGCAGCCCCAGGCTCGGACGTGGCAGGCGGGCCGACAAAGGCTCTTCGGCGACCAGGCGGCTCGCACCGCGCGGCTCGACCGGCCGCGAGCGGCCGAAGGGTTGGCTGTGACGTAGGGTGGCGACCAAGGTTCAGCCCTCCACGTGTGCGCCGGCAACGGCAGTCGTCGGCAGGTAAGAGGAAAGGTATCGGCTCATGACGAGCCTCCTGCCGGCGCGGTGGCGACGGCGAAAAGCGGATGCTTGAGCAACTGCGGCGCCAGGGCGCCGATGTCGCCGGCGCCTTGGCAGAGCAGGATGTCGCCGGGGCGCAACAGTGGCTTGACCAGCGGCGCGAGGTTGGCGCCCCGCTCGACATAGATGGGATCGAGCTGGCCGCGCTGGCGGATGCTGTGGCAGAGCTGGCGGCTGTCGGCACCGGGAATGGGTTCCTCGCCAGCGGGATAGACTTCCATCAGCAGCAGGACGTTGGCGTCGGCCAGCACCTGGACGAAGTCTTCGTAGAGATCGCGGGTACGACTGAAGCGATGCGGCTGGTAGACCATCACCAACCGACGCTCGGGCCAGCCGCCACGCACGGCCTTGATCACTGCGGCGACTTCGCGCGGATGGTGGCCGTAGTCGTCCACCAGCATGACGCTGCCGCCGGCCACCGGCAGGTCGCCGTAGACCTGGAAGCGGCGCCCGACTCCTTGGAAACCGGACAGGCCGTTGAGGATGGCCTCGTCACTGAGACCTTCGTCGGTGGCGATGGCGATGGTGGCCAGGGCGTTGAGCACATTGTGCACGCCCGGCATGTTGACCGAGACCGCCAGGGGCGCGCGACCCTCGCGCAGTACGGTGAAATAGGTACGCATGCCCTCCTGGCGGATGTCCACGGCGCGCACGTCGGCATCTTCGGTGGTGCCATAGGTGACGGTGGGCCGGGCGACCTGCGGAATGATCTCGCGCACCACCGGGTCGTCGACGCAGAGCACCGCCAGGCCGTAGAAAGGCAGGTTGTGCAGGAAGTCGACGAAGGTACGCTTGAGCCGGTTGAAGTCGCCTTCGTAGGTGCTCATGTGGTCGGCGTCGATGTTGGTGACCACGGCGACCATGGGCTGCAGGTGCAGGAAGCTGGCGTCGCTTTCGTCGGCCTCGGCCACCAGGTAGCGGCTGGTGCCGAGCTGGGCGTTGGTGCCGGCGGCATTGAGGCGACCGCCGATGACGAAGGTGGGGTCCAGGCCTTCGGCGGCGAACACCGAGGCGATCAGGCTGGTTGTGGTGGTCTTGCCGTGGGTGCCGGCAACGGCGATGCCGTGGCGGTAGCGCATCAGCTCGGCCAGCATCTCGGCCCGTGGCACCACGGGAATGCGCTGGTCGAGGGCGGCGGACACCTCGGGGTTGGACTTGTTGATGGCGCTGGAGACCACCAGCACGTCGACCTGGTCCAGGTTCTCGGCGCGATGGCCGATGTAGATCCGCGCGCCGAACTGCTGCAGGCGTGCGGTCACCGCGGATTCCTTGAGGTCCGAACCTGACACTTCGTAGCCCAGGTTGAGCAGCACCTCGGCGATCCCGCACATGCCGACGCCGCCGATCCCGACGAAATGGATGCGTCGGATGCTGCGCATCCGCCGGACTTCGGCCTGAATGGCGCTTTGCGACTTAACCACGGGCCACCTCCAGGCAGGCGTCCACTACCGCGCGGGTAGCCTCGGGTTTGGCCAGGGCACGGCTGCGGGTGGCCATGTCGGCGAGACGTTCGGGATGCATCAGAACCTCGGTGAGCTGCGCGGCGAGATCCGCCGGGCGGGTGGAGTGTTGCGGCAGCACCACACCGGCACCGGCGCGTTCCAGGAAACGGGCATTGCTGGTCTGGTGATCGTCGATGGCATGGGGCAAGGGGATCAGCAGCGCCGGCAGGCCGGCGGCGGTGAGTTCGGCCACGGTCAGGGCGCCGGCACGGCAGATCACCAGGTCGGCCCAGGCGTAGGCGGCGGCCATGTCGCCGATGAAGGGCTGGACATCGGCCTCCACGGCGACGTTGGCATAGCGCTCGGCGGTGACCTCGGCGTGCTGGCGACCGGCCTGGTGGCGGATCTGCGGCCGCAGACCAGCCGGCAGTTGCGCCAGGGCCTCGGGCAGGAGCTTGTTGAGCGGCTCGGCGCCCAGGCTGCCGCCCAGCACCAGCAGGTTGGCGGCGCGCTCTTCCAGCGGTGCACGGGTTACCGGGGCGAAGAGTTCGGCGCGTACCGGATTACCGGTGGACAGGCGCTTGGCCGAGGCGGGGAAGGTCTCGGCGAAGCCTTCGCAGACGCGCGCGGCCAGGGGCACCAGCATCCGGTTGGCGGTGCCGGCATGGGCGTTCTGCTCGTGGATCACCAACGGGATGTTGCACAACTTGGCCGCCAGGCCGCCGGGACCGGTGACGAAACCGCCCAATCCCAGCACGCAGACCGGCTTGAGCCGCCGCATCAGCCCTACGGCCTGCAGCAGGGCACCGCTCAGCTGCAGCGGTGCCTTGACCAGGGAGCGCACGCCCTTGCCACGCAGGCCGGTGACCTGGATGTGATGCAGGGGAATGCCCGCCTTGGGCACGACGTCGTTCTCGATCCCGCGTGGGGTACCGAGCCAGTGGACGGTGTAGCCGCGTGCCTGGAATTCTCGGGCGCAGGCCAGGGCGGGGAACACGTGCCCCCCGGTACCACCGGCCATGATGAGGACGTTAGCGGACATCGGCGAAGTCCTCCTCGGTGAATTCCACGTCTTCGGTATCGGCCAGGGTGCGGCGCTCCCATTCGATGCGCAGCAGCAATCCCATGCTCACGCAACAGATCACCAGGGAGCTGCCGCCGTAGCTGAGGAACGGCAGGGTCAGGCCCTTGGTGGGCAGCAGGCCGACGTTCACGCCGATGTTGATCAGGAACTGGCCGATCCACAGCATCGACAGGCCGTAGGCGACGTAGGCCGAGAAGAACTGCTTGGACTGCTCCGCCCAGTGGCCGATGAACAGGCCGCGTACGCAGACGAAGAGGAACAGGCCGACGGTGGCCATGGCGCCGATCAGACCCAGCTCCTCGGCCAGCACGGCGAAGAGGAAGTCGGTATGAGCCTCGGGCAGGTAGAACTGCTTCTGGATACTGTTGCCCAGCCCCAGGCCGGTCCAGCCGCCACGACCGAAGGCGATCAGCGCCTGGGTCAGCTGGTAGCCGGAGCCGAACTGGTCGGCCCAGGGATCGGTGAAGGTGATCAGGCGCTGCATCCGGTAGGACTGGGTCTGGACCAGGACGAACACGGCCAATACCGCCAGCGCGACCATTAGCAGGAAACGGAACAGCCCGACACCGCCCAGGAACAACATGGCACCAGCGGCGCCCATCATGACCACGGTGGCGCCGAAGTCGGGTTCGCGCAGCAGCAGCATGGCCATCGGCAGCAGCACGATGAAGGGCTTGAAGAAGCCCGCCCAGGTGTGGCGCACCTCGTGCTGGCGCCGGACCAGGTAACCGGCCAGATAGAGCACCACGAAGACCTTGGCGATCTCCGACGGCTGTACGTTGAAGAAACCAAAGCCGATCCAGCGCAGCGAGCCGTTCACCTCGCGGCCGATACCGGGCACCAGCACCGCCACCAGCAACAGGAAGGCGATGATCAGCAGCGGGAAACCGAAGCGCTGCCAGGTGGCCATGGGGACCAGCATCACCACGCCGCAGGCGACGAAGCCGATGGCCAGGTAGATGAGGTGGCGGTACATGTAGTACAGCGGGTTACCGGACTGGGCGGCGGCGACCTCGGAAGAGGCCGAGGTGACCATCACCAGGCCGAGACCGAGTAGCAGCAGGCAACCGACCAGCAGCGGAAAGTCGAGATCGATACCGTGGCGGCTGGCCAGCGGCGATGGATAGGGGCGCAGCAGGCTGAGGATCATGCCAAGTCCTCCACGGCCTGGGCGAACAGGCGTCCGCGCTCTTCAAAATTACGGAACATGTCGAGGCTGGCGCAGGCCGGCGACAGCAGCACGGCATCGCCCGGCTGGGCCAGGGCGCGGCTCTCGCGCACGGCGTCCGCCAGGGTGGCGACCCGCACCTGCTGCACGGCCGCCGGCAGGATCTCGGCGATCCGCTCGGCATCACGACCCAGCAACACCACGGCGCGGCAGTGACGGGCGATGGGCTCGCGCAGGGCGCTGAAATCGGCACCCTTGCCGTCGCCACCGGCGATCAGCACCAGTTGGCCGGCGATGTCGTCGCCCAGGCCTTCGACGGCGGCCAGGGCGGCGCCGACGTTGGTCGCCTTGGAGTCGTTGTAATAGTTGACGCCATCCACCTCGCCGACCCACTGGCAGCGGTGCTCCAGGCCGGGGAAAGCGCGCAGGGCCTCCAGCATGGGCTCCAGCGGCAGTCCGGCGGCCTGACCCAGCGCCAGGGCGGCCAGGGCATTGCTGTGATTGTGGGTGCCACGGATCTTGAGCTCCTCGACATCCAGGAGGTTGTCGAAGGCGAGCGCCAGGTAGCGGTGGCCTTCCTCCTCGCGAATGCCGAAGGCGCGGAAATCGGGACGACCCAGACCGAAGGTCAGGCAGGGCACACCCTCGCCGATCAGCGGCCGCGACAGCGCATCGTCGCGGTTGACCACCACCTGGCGGGCGCCGCGGAAGATGCGGTGCTTGGCCTGGTGATAGGCCGGCATGCCGCTGTAGCGATCCATGTGGTCTTCGCTGAGGTTGAGCACCGTGGCGACCTCGGCGTCGAGCCGCTCGCAGGTCTCCAGCTGGAAGCTCGACAGCTCCAGGACGTAGAGTTCGACGTCCTCGGCCAGCAGATCCAGCGCCGGGGTGCCCAGGTTGCCACCCACGGCCACGCGCTTGCCGGCGCGCCGCGCCATGTCGCCCACCAGGGTGGTGACGGTGCTCTTGGCGTTGGACCCGGTGATGGCGACGATGGGTGCCTGGGCATGGCGCGCGAACAGGTCGATGTCGCCGGACAACCGCACGCCGCGGGCGGCGGCTTCTTGCAGTGCCGGCGTTGCCAGGGCCAGGCCGGGACTCACATAGAGTTCAGCGGCGCGGGCCAGGAAGTCGGCATCCAGCTCGCCGCAGCGCACCTCGACCTGGGGATACTGGGCTTTCAGGGTCGCGAGTTCCGGCGGCTGTTCCCGCGTGTCGGCCACGGCAAAGGGCACGCCCCGGCGCGCAAGAAAGCGCACCAGCGACATGCCACTCTTGCCGAGGCCGACGACGATACGGAACTGGTCGGAAGCGATGAGCACTGCGATTACCTCAGTTTCAGGGTGGCGAGGCCGAACAGCACCAGGATCACGGTGATGATCCAGAAGCGCACGATGACCCGGGGTTCGGGCCAGCCCTTCAATTCGAAATGGTGGTGGATCGGCGCCATGCGGAAGACGCGCTTGCCGGTCAACTTGAAGGAGGCGACCTGGATGACCACCGAGAGGGTCTCCATGACGAAGACGCCGCCCATGATGAACAGCACCACCTCCTGGCGAACGATGACGGCGATGGTGCCGAGGGCGGCGCCCAGCGCCAGGGCACCGACGTCCCCCATGAAGACCATGGCCGGATAGGTGTTGAACCAGAGGAAGCCCAGGCCCGCGCCGATCAGGGCGCCGCAGAAGACGATCAGTTCGCCGGAGCCTTCCACGTAGGGGATCAGCAGGTAGTCGGCGAACTTAACGTTGCCCGACAGGTAGCAGAAGATGCCCAGGGCGCCGCCGACCATCACGGTGGGCATGATCGCCAGGCCGTCGAGGCCGTCGGTGAGGTTGACCGCGTTGCTGGAGCCGACGATGACGAAGTAGGTCAGCACAACGAAGAAAATCCCCAGCGGGATTTCGATGTTCTTCAGCAGCGGCAGGATCAAGGTGGTTTCGATCGGTGCCTTGGCGGTCATGTAGAGGAAGATCGCCGCCCCCAGGCCGAATACCGATTGCCAGAAGTATTTCCAGCGACTCGGCAAGCCCCGGGAGTTCTTCTCGATCACCTTGCGATAGTCGTCCACCCAGCCGATGGCGCCGAACAGGAAGGTCACCGCCAGCACGGTCCAGACATAGCGGTTGTGCAGATCGGCCCACAGCAGGGTGCTGATGCCGATGGTGGTCAGGATCAGGGCGCCGCCCATGGTGGGGGTGCCGGACTTGGACAGGTGCGACTGGGGACCATCGTTACGCACGGCCTGGCCGATCTGGCGGATCTGCAGGGTGCGGATCATCCAGGGGCCGAGCCACAACGACAGCAACAGGGCGGTGAGCACGCCCAGAATGCCGCGCAGGCTGAGGTATTGAAAGACGGCGAAGCCTTTGTAGAACTGTTGCAGGAACTCCGCCAACAGCAGCAGCATCAGTGTTTCTCCTCGGTGTTGATGGCGCAGAGCGCCGCGACGACCTTGTCCATCGCGGCGCTGCGGGATCCCTTGATCAGCAGGGTGGTTCCGGCCCGGTCCTCGTCCGCCAGGGCCTCGATCAGCTGTTCACGATCGGCGAAGTGGCGGGCCGCGGCACCGTAGGCGCGGGCCGCATGGGCCATCGAGGGACCGACGGCGTAGAAGGCATCCACCTTGCCGCGGGCGTGCTCGCCCACCTCACGGTGGCCCTGCTCGGTCCATTCGCCCAGCTCGGCGATGTCGCCCAGGACCACCACCCGGCGGCCCGGCAGGGCAGCCAGCAGGTCGATGCCGGCCTTCACCGACGCGGGGTTGGCGTTGTAACTGTCATCGATGACCTGGGCGCCGCGCTGGCTGGTGCGGGTCAGGGTGCGGCCCTGGACCGGCGCCGCAGCGGCGAGGCCGCGGGCGACGGTGGGCAGATCCAGGCCCAGGCTGAGCGCCGCCGCAGCGGCGGCCAGGGCGTTGCCGACGTTGTGGGCACCCAGCAGTTGCAGGGTGATGCGTGCCTCGCCCTGGGGGACGTGCAGAAGGAAGCTCGGACGACCCTGGCTGTCCAGGCTCACGTCGGTGGCCCGGACATCGGCGCGGGCATCCAGGCCGAAGGCGACGACCCGGCGGCCGGCGGCGCGGCGCTGCCAGGTGTCGAAGGCCGCATCGTCGCGGTTGAGCACTACGGTGCCGCCCTCGCCCACGCCTTCGATGATCTCGCCCTTGGCCTCGACGATGCGGTCGACGCCGCCGAATTCCCCCACATGGGCCTGGCCGGCGTTGGTAATGATAACGACATCCGGGCGTGTCAGGCTCACGGTGTAGGCAATGTCGCCGACATGAGAAGCACCCAGCTCGATGACGCCGAAGGCGTGCTCGGCGGCCAGTTGCAGCAGGGTCAGGGGCGCGCCCAGCTCGTTGTTCAGATTGCCTTGGGTGGCCAGGGTGGCGCCCTGCTGACGCAGGATGGCGGCGAGCAGCTCCTTGACCGTGGTCTTGCCACTGGAGCCGGTCACGGCGGCGAGCCGGCCCTGGAACAGGTCGCGATTGAAGGCACCCAGGCGACCCAGCGCCAGGCGGGTATCGGCCACCACCAACTGGGGCAGCTGGACCTCGGGCACCGCCCGCTCCACCAGCGCTGCCGCGGCGCCCTGGGCGGCCACGTCCGCCAGATAGGCATGGCCATCGAAGCGCGGCCCGGTCAGGGCGACGAAGAGCTGTCCGGCCACGGCCTTGCGGCTGTCGGTGCCGACGCCGGCAAACAGGGCATCGGCGCCCAGCAGATTGCCGGTCAGGGCCTCGGCCACTTCGGTGAGGGTGAAGGATCTAAGCATGCTGGCGCTCCCAGGCGGTCAGGGCCCGCTCGGCCTGGTCGAGGTCGGAAAAGGGATGGCGGACACCGGCGATCTCCTGGTAGGGCTCATGGCCCTTGCCGGCCAGTACCACGATGTCCTGGGCGGTCGCCGCGGCCACGGCCTGGGCGATGGCCACCTCGCGCCGGCCGGCGAAGCTCACCTGTTCGGGCTGCACGAAGCCCGCGCGGATGTCGGCGACGATGGCGGCCGGGTCCTCGGTACGGGGGTTGTCGTCGGTCACCACCACCTGATCGGCCAGGCGCTCGGCCACCGCGGCCATCTCCGGCCGTTTGCCGCGATCGCGATCGCCGCCACAGCCGAAGACGCAGACCAGGCGACCTTCGGCGCCGACATGGGGTCGCAGGGCGGTGAGCACCTTGTCCAGGGCATCGGGGGTGTGGGCGTAGTCCACCACCACCAGCGGTCGCCCGGCGCCACCCAGGCGCTGCATACGCCCGGCCGGTCCCTGCAGCTGCGGGAGGATGGCGAGGATGTCAGCCAGCGCATGACCGAGACCCAGCAGGGCACCGACGGCGGCCAGCAGATTGCTCAGGTTGAAGCGCCCGATCAGTTGGCTGCGCAGCTCGCCGGTGCCCTGGGCGGTGACCAGTTGGGCGCGCACGCCGTGGTCGTCGAACTGGACGGCCTGGCAATGGAGGCTGGCAGCCGGATCGCTCAGGCTGTAGGTCAGGGTCGCGGCCGGGCTGGGGCGAGCCGCCAGCTCGCGGCCAAAGGCGTCATCCAGATTGAGGACGCGGGTGCCGAGCCCCGGCCAGGCGAACAGCTGAGCCTTGGCTTCGCCATAGGCGGCCATGGTCACGTGATAATCGAGGTGGTCGCGGGACAGATTGGTAAAGACCGCGACCTTGAAGGCCAGCGCCGCCACGCGACCCTGGGCCAGGCCGTGGGAAGAGACTTCCATGGCCACGGTAGCGGCGCCACCCTCGGCCAGCTCGGCCAGGGTGGCCTGTAGCTTCAGGGCGTCCGGGGTGGTGTGGCGGCCTTCGGCCAGGGCGCCATGGAAGCCGCTACCCAGGGTGCCGACGATGCCGCAACGCTGGCCGAGCAGGTCGCTGGCCTGGGCGATCAATTGGCTGACGCTGGTCTTGCCATTGGTACCGGTGACGCCGACCAGCGCCAGGCGCCGGCTGGGCTCATGGTGGAAACGCCCGGCGATGGTAGAGAGCCGGGCGGCCAGACCCTCGACGGCGATCAGGGGAATGTTCAGGGTCGGCAGCACGGGGGCGCCCTTCGCCTCGTAGGCGATGGCCGCAGCGCCTCGCTCGGCGGCGCTGGCGATATGGGCGCGGCCGTCGCTGTGCAGACCGGGAATGGCGAGGAACAGCGAGCCCGGCTGAACTTCGCGGCTGTCCAGCGCCAGGCCGAGGATATCGACGGCGGCGGAGGCCTCTGGCAGGAGGTCGGTCAGCGGACGGCTCATCGATCACGCTCCCCGACCAGCAGCGGTTTGGCGGCGGCCTGGGCCTGGGCCTGGGCCTGCTGCACCGGCAGCGGTTGGAGGTTGTCCGGCTGGATGTTCATGAGGCGCAGGGCGCCGGACATCACGCGGCTGAACACCGGTGCCGAGACCACGCCGCCGTAGTAGCCGCCCTTGCTCGGACGATCGATCACCACCACCGCGGCCAGGCGTGGATTGCTGGTGGGGCCGAAGCCGGCGAACAACGAGCGGTAGGAATTCTCGGCATAGCCGCGGGTACCGGTGCTGGTCTTGCGCGCGGTGCCGCTCTTGCCGGCGACGTGATAGCCGGGCACCTGGGCGCGGAAGGCGCCGCCCGGGGCCTCTACCACCTGCTGCAGCATGCCTTGCAGGGTCTTGGCAACCCGCTCTTCCACCGCCTGGTCGCTGGCCGGCGCCTTGTCCAGACGGACCATGGACAGGGGCACCGAGCGACCATCGTTGGCCAGCACCGAATAGGCATGGGCCAGTTGCACGGCGGTCACCGCCAGGCCGTAGCCATAGGACAGGGTCGCGGTCTCGGCCGGACGCCAGTTGCGATGGTTGGGCAGGTTGCCGACCCGCTCGCCGGGAAAGCCCAGGCCGGTGTCCTGCCCCAGACCCACGGCGCGCATGGCGTTGTAGATGTTCTCGCCACCGACGTCGAAGGCGATCTTGCTCATGCCGACGTTGCTGGACTTGATGAGGATGCCGGTGAGGTCCAGGGCGCCGTCGCTGTGGGAGACGTCCTTGATGGTGTAGCGACCGATCTGCAGCGAACCGGGATAGACATTGACCTTGTCGGTGGGCTTCCAGCGGCCGCTGGCGAGCGCGGCGGTCATGGAAATCGGCTTCATCACCGAGCCGGGTTCCATGACGTCGATCATCGCCCGGTTGCGCATGGCGGCCGGTTCGAGACTGCGTCTGTTGTTGGGGTTGTAGGTGGGCATGTTGACCATCGCCAGGACCTCACCGGTCTTGACGTCGACGATGGTCAGGCTGCCGGCCTCGGCTTCGAACTGGGTCAGCGCATTGCGCAGTTCGCGCGCGGCGAGATACTGCAGGCGCAGGTCGATGGACAGCGCCAGGGTATTGCCCGGCTTGGCATTCTTGGCGACCTGGACGTCGCGGATCAGGCGACCGCGGCGGTCCTTGACCACCTGGCGGCGACCCGGCACGCCGGCCAGCCACTCGTTGAAGGCCAGCTCGATGCCCTCGCGGCCGTGGTCGTCGATGTCGGTGAAGCCGACCACATGGGCCGCCACCTCGCCCGCCGGGTAGAAACGCCGAAATTCCTCGATGTCGTAGACACCGGGAATCTTGTGCGCCTTGACCTGGCTCATCACCGCCTCGCCCTGCTCGGGCGTCAGCCCCCGGGCGAGATAGAGGAATTCCTTGCTGGCGTTCTGCTCGATGCGCTTGGCCAGCTCCCCGCGGGGTTGCCCTACGGCATCGGCCAGGATCGCCCAACGATCCTCGGCGCCGATCAACTCCTTGGGGTTGATCCAGAGGGTGGTGACCGGGGTACTCACGGCCAGCGGCTCGCCGTTGCGATCGGTGATCAGGCCACGATGCGCGGGAATCGGGATGGTCCGCACGCTCCGCGCATCGCCCTGCCCCTTGAGGAAGGCACGATCGATCACATGCAGGTCGACGATGCGCCAGACAATGGTGCCGACCATGACCAGCAACAGCCCGATGATCAGGCTGAAGCGCCAGGGCAGGCGCGCGACGAGGCCTTTCACGGATTGACCATCCGGATTTCGGTCGGGTCGGGAATGCGCATCTGCAGCTGGCCGCTGGCCAGGGCCTCGACCCGGCTGTGGGCGGTCCAGGTGCTCTGCTCCAGCAGCAGCCGACCGTATTCGGCCTGGGCCTTGTCGCGGATGGCCATCTCGCCGTAGAGGGTGTTGAGCAACTGGCGATTCCAGTGGGCGCTATAGGCCACGGCTACCGCCGAGAGCAGCACGCCGGCGAAGAGAATCAGCATGACGCTGCTGCCCAAGGGCAGTTTCTTGACGAAGAGCCGGCTCATTTCAGCTTCTCGG
Organism: Pseudomonas oryzihabitans; assembly: GCA_036946245.1. Lineage (GTDB taxonomy): Bacteria > Pseudomonadota > Gammaproteobacteria > Pseudomonadales > Pseudomonadaceae > Chryseomonas > Chryseomonas oryzihabitans_G. The sequence goes on along the minus strand of JAQIJM010000001.1, from coordinate 1,889,563 downwards.
CAACGCGCATCACCGCGCTGCGCGCGCGGGGATTGGCGGCCAGCTCGGTTTCGCTGGCATAGACCGGCTTGCCCAGCAGGCGCAGCGAGGGTTCGAACACCGTGGCGCGGATGGGCAGGTCGCGCGGCAGCCGATCGGCCTCGCCCTTGGCCAGCCGGCGCATGAATTGTTTGACGATGCGATCTTCCAGCGAGTGGAAGCTGATCACCACCAGCCGCCCCCCGACCGCCAGTTGCTCGTAGGCCGCCTGCAGCCCCTGCTCCAGGTCGCTCAGCTCGCGGTTGATATAGATGCGCAACCCCTGGAAGGCGCGGGTCGCCGGATGCTTGCCCTTTTCCCAGGCCGGATTGGCGTCGGTGAGCACCTTGGCCAGATCGCCGGTACGCTCGAAGGGCTGGACGTCACGGCGCTGGACCACGGCGCGGGCCATGCGCTTGGCGAAACGCTCTTCGCCGAATTCCTTGAATACCTGGGCGATGTCGGCCTCGGCGGCGGTGGCGATCCAGGCCGCGGCGCTCTGACCCCGGCTCGGGTCCATGCGCATGTCCAGCGGGCCGTCCTGCATGAAGCTGAAGCCCCGCTCGGGGTCGTCCAGCTGGGGTGAGGAAACACCGAGGTCGAGCAGCACACCGTCGACCTGGCCGGACCAGCCACGAGCGACGAGTTCATCGCCCAGCTCGGCGAAGCTGCGCTGGACGATCTCGAAACGGGGATCTGCCGCTGCCAGCGCCTGGCCGGTGGCGATCGCCTGGGGATCCTTGTCGAAGCCCAGCAGGCGCCCTTCCCCACCCAGCAGGCGCAGCACGGCCCGGCTGTGACCGCCGCGGCCGAAGGTACCGTCCAGGTAGCGACCGGCAGGCTGGATCGCCAATGCCTGTACGGCCTCGTCCAGGAGAACGGAGACGTGCTGGAAGACTGGGTTCATGGTCACAGGATCAAATCGCGCATTTCATCCGGCATACCGCCGGGTTCCTTAATTGCCTGGAGATCCGCATCGCACACGGCGCTCCAGGCGTCCTCATCCCATAACTGGAACTTGTTCAGCTGGCCGACCAGCATCACGCGCCGGTCCAGCTTGGCGTAGTCACGCAGACGCGGCGGCACCAGGAAGCGGCCACTGCCGTCGAGTTCCAGGTCCACCGCGTTGCCGATCAGCAAGCGCTGCAAGCGGCGAGTCTCCTCACGTAGCGAGGGCAACTGCCGCAACTTGCTTTCGATGATTTCCCATTCGGGTAGCGGGTAGACGCAGAGGCAGGGGTCGACGGCATCGATCGTCACGATGAGCTGGCCGGCACAACGCTCCATGAGCTCGTCGCGATACCGGCTCGGCATCGCAGCGCGCCCCTTGGCGTCGAGACTGATGGCGTTCGCTCCCCGGAACAATTTCGCGTCCTCTAATAGGCTGTCCTTGCCATTTAATCCCACTTCGCCCCACTTCGTACCACCGGACGCCACTATATTGAGGAGGCCCGCTTTCAGTCAAGGTAAGCGAAGGGGTTCGGAGGCCGCGTGGGACGGGGATTTCAAGCAAATTGCACGAGTTCACGACCAGGACGAGCGACATCGATTTCCGACAAACGGAAATGAAGTCAATCAATTGGCGTGATTGATTAAAGTGATGTGTGAAGAGGGCGTTTTGACGCCAGGCGCGAGGGCCTGGAAAGGAAAGGGTGCGAGAGCCGACCTGTAAGCCGGGTTCTGTCGAGGACAGTCATTCCTCTGGGACAACCATCGCTGATTGCCTCTAGCGACCTACCCGAATCCAGCGCGGGCCACGCCTATGGATTCCTATTTGGTCTTGCTCCAGGTGGGGTTTACCTAGCCACGCACTGTTGCCAGCCGTGCGGTGCGCTCTTACCGCACCTTTTCACCCTTACCGGCGCTCGCGCGCTTAGGCGGTTATTTTCTGTGGCACTTTCCGTAGGCTCACGCCTCCCAGGCGTTACCTGGCACCTCGCCCTATGGAGCCCGGACTTTCCTCCCTCGCGACCCTTGCGGATCACGACAGCGACTGCCCGGTCGGCTCTCGCGGCGCAAGGGTATAGAGAGTGCCGCGAGATAACAAGGAAAGATGTCGTCCCGCCGATCATTCAGCCTTGCGTTCCAATGCCAGCTGGTACAGCAGGTTCTTGCGCGCGCCGGTGATCTGCGCGGCCAGGGCCGCGGCGCGCTTGACCGGCAACTCGACCAGCAGCAGATCGAGGATGCGCAGCGTCTCGGCGTCGACCTCGGCGTCTTCCGGCGCCGCCCAACCGCCCACCAGCAGCACGCACTCGCCGCGCTGCTGGTCCAGATCCGCACGAATCCAGGCGAGCAGCTCCCCGGCCGGCAGGCCACGCAAGGTCTCGAAGGTCTTGGTCAGCTCGCGACCGAGCACGATGTGTCGGTCGGGACCGAAGGCGGCCACCATGTCGACGAGGCAATCTTCGAGACGATGGGGCGCTTCGTAGAAAATGAGCGTACGCGGATCTTCGCGCAGCGCGGTGAGCCGCCCCTGGCGCCCGACCGCCTTGGCCGGCAGGAAGCCTTCGAAACTGAAGCGATCCGACGGCAGGCCGGCCGCCGAGAGCGCCGCGATCAGGGCGCAGGGGCCAGGTATGGGGCAGACCCTGATCCCCTGGGCGCGCGCCGCACGCACCAGATGAAAGCCCGGATCGGAGATCAGGGGCGTGCCCGCGTCGGAGATCAGGGCGACGTCATCGCCCGCCTGCAAGCGGGTGATGAAGCGGCCGCCGGTATCCCGCTCGTTGTGGTCGTGGCAAGCCGCCAGGGGCGTTTCGATACCGAAGTGGCGCAGCAGCCGGGCCGAATGCCGGGTGTCCTCGGCAGCGATCAAGGCGACTTCGCGCAAGACCCTGAGGGCCCGCGCGGTGATGTCGTCCAGGTTGCCGATGGGCGTGGCAACCACATAAAGAGTACCCGGCGAAATCATGATGAAACCTGGAGGTCTGGAAATAGCCCAACAGTGTACGCCGCTATCGCCCCGGCGTTCGCAGCGCTCGGGTGCTGTGAGACAATCGGCCCCTTTCCAGACCCTTGCCCAGGAACCACCGCATGAAGTTCCGCCTGCGTCCGCTGCTCTGCGCCACCGCCTTCGCCCTGCTCGCCGCGTGCAGCAGCACGCCCACGACGAGCACCCTCGGGGAGCTGCCCCAGCCCAGCCAGGCCAGCATCGAGCAACTGCTGAACCAGGCCGGCGCCAGCCAGTCCGAGCAGGCCAACCTGCTGCGTCTGACCGCGGCCGACAAGGCCTATGCGCAGCAGAATTCCCGCGAGGCGCGGCAGATCCTCGGCTCCATCAACCTGGAAGGCCTCAAGCCGGCGCAGCAGATGTTCGCCCAGACCCTGCTGGCGCAACTCGACCTGCTGGACAAGCAGCCGGCCCAGGCGCTCAAGCGCTTCGATCACCCGAGCTTCGCCCAGCTAGGCGAATTGCCGGCCCAGCAGCAGATTCGTAGCGGCCTGACCAAAGCCGATGCCCTGGCCGCCAACGGCCAGGCGCTGCCCGCGGCGCAGGAGCGCATCTTCCTCGGCCCGCTGCTCGACGGCGACGCCGCCCACGACAATCGCGAGCAGATCTGGCAGTTGGTCACCAGCCTGCCGGACGCCCAGCTGCGCCAGAGCGTCAAGGATGCCGATCTGAATGGCTGGCTGGCACTGGCCGCGATCACCCGCGGCAATCTGGCGCTGGACCAGCAACTGGCCGCCATCGATGAATGGCAGAAGCAACATCCCGGCCATCCCGCTGCGCGGAATCTACCCGATGACCTGGAGCGACTGAGGACCCTGGCGCGGGAACCGCTCAATCGGATCGCGCTGCTGCTGCCGCTCCAGGGCCAGCTCGCCGGTGTCTCGCGGGCACTGCAGGACGGCTTCATGGCTGCCCGCTACGAAGCCCTGGCCGCCGGCCAGAGTGCCCCGGCCGTGACCGTCTACGACAGCACCCAGATGGGTTCGCTGGACGCCTTCTACCGCCAGGCCCAAGCCGCCGGCATCCAACTGGTGGTAGGACCGCTGGAGAAGAACTTCGTCAAGCAGCTGAGCGATCGCCCGCAACTACCGATCAATACCCTGGCGCTGAACTATGGCGACAGCCAGGGCGCCCAACCGCCGCAACTGTTCCAGTTCGGCCTGGCCGCCGAGGACGAAGCCCGCGAAGCCGCGCGCCGCGCCTGGGCCGACGGCAAGCGCAGTGCGGGCGCCATGGTGCCTCAGGGTGACTGGGGCACACGGGTCCTGGCGGCCTTCCAGGACGAGTGGCAGCGGCTGGGCGGTCGCCTGGTCGCCGCCGAGCGGATCGGCCAGCCGGTCGAGATCGCCAATCGCATCACCAGCCTCCTGCAGATGCGCCAGGGCATGGACTTCATCTTCCTCGCCTCGACGCCGGCCCAGGCCCGCCAGATCAAGCCGATCCTGGTCTACCAGAACGCGCGCGATCTGCCGGTGTATGCCACCTCCAATCTCAACAGCGGGGTCAACGAACCCGGCGTCAACCAGGACCTGAACGGTATCCTGTTCTGCGAAACGCCCTGGCTGCTCGATCCAAGCAATCCGCTACGCGCCAAGATCACCGGCCAGTGGCCCCAGGCCGGCACCAGCATCGGGCGGCTCTACGCCATGGGCGCCGATGCCTATCTGCTGGCGCTGCACCTGCAGCAGCTCAAGGCCCTGCCCAACTCCGAGCTGCCGGGGCTATCCGGCAACCTCAGCGTTGCGGCCGACCAGCGCGTGGTACGTCACCTGCCCTGGGCGGAATTCCGTAATGGCGTGGCCCAGCCGCTGCCCGCGAGCAACGCGCCGCTGCCGACCACCGCCATTCCGCCATCGCTCAGCACGCCGTGAGCGAGGCACCCCACCTCAAGCGTGGCCGGGAGGGCGAGGATCGCGCCCTGCAGTACCTGCAGGCCCGCGGACTGCGGCTGATCGCGCGCAACTGGCGGTGGCGCGGCGGTGAGCTCGATCTGGTCATGCTCGACGGCGATACAGTAGTATTCGTCGAGGTACGCGCCCGCAGGCACACCGCCTGGGGCGGCGCCGCGGAGAGCATAGATGCCCGCAAGCGGCAGCGCCTGATCAACAGCGCCGCGCTTTTTTTTGCAATCCGAAGCGCGCTGGGCCAAGCGGCCCTGTCGTTTCGACGTGATCGCGATCGGCCCTGGGGCCGACGCCTCCCCTTCGGCACTCGAATGGATCAGCCAAGCCTTCGAGGCCTGAGGTCCTCCACTGCACAGGTCAAAGATATCGCGATGGACACCCACGCCCGCATCCAGAAACTCTTCCGGGACAGCATCGAAACCAAGCGTCAGGCCATGGAAGTCCTGATTCCTCATATCGATCTGGCTAGCCAAGTCATGGTTGCGGCCCTGCTCAACGAAGGCAAGATCCTCACCTGCGGCAATGGCGGGTCCGCCGGCGATGCCCAGCACTTCTCCTCCGAACTGCTGAATCGCTTCGAGCGTGAACGCCCCAGCTTGCCGGCCCTGGCGCTGACCACCGACACCTCGACGCTGACCTCCATCGCCAACGACTACAGCTACAACGAGGTCTTCTCCAAGCAGATCCGCGCCCTGGGACAGCCCGGCGACATCCTGCTGGCCATCTCCACCAGCGGCAATTCGGCCAACGTCATCCAAGCGATCCAGGCGGCCCACGACCGCGAGATGACCGTGGTCGCCCTCACCGGTCGCGACGGCGGTGGCATGGCCTCGTTGCTGCTGCCCGAGGATGTCGAGATCCGCGTGCCCGCCAAGGTCACCGCCCGCATCCAGGAAGTGCACCTGCTGGTGATCCACTGCCTGTGCGACCAGATCGATCAGCAACTGTTCGGAAGCGAAGAATGAAGAAGGCTCCCCTGCTCGCCATCCTGGCGCTGTCCTTTGCGGTCGCCGGCTGCAGCAACGTGGTCACCGCCAGCCGTGACAAACCCATCGACGACAATCGCGGCACCCGCACCCTCGGCAGCACCGTGGACGATGCCCTGATCGAGACGAAGGCCTCGGTCAACATCTCCAAGGCCAACGCCGATCTGGCCAGCTCGCACATCGTGGTGGTGAGCTACAACGGCGTGGTGCTGATCGCCGGCCAGACGCCGCGCGCCGATCTCAAGGCCCAGGCCGAGCAGGCCGTGCGCAGCGTGCAGCGGGTCAAGACGGTACATAACGAACTGCAGGTGACCGGCAACTCCTCGCTGCTGGCGCGCAGCAACGACTCCTGGCTGACCACCCGCATCAAGACCCAGATGTTCGCCGACGAGGACATCCCCGGTTCGCGCATCAAGGTGGTCACCGAAAACGGCATCGTCTATCTATTGGGCCTGGTGACCCAGCAGGAAGCCGCCCACGCCGTGCAACTGATCCAGAGCGTCTCGGGCGTGCAGCGTATCGTCAAGCTGTTCGAATACATCAACTGACCCTATTCGACTGCCAACAAAAAGCCCCGCAGATGCGGGGCTTTTTGTTTGAGCGCCGGCAGACGTCAGGCAGCTTGCCACTCGCGCTCGGCTTCATCGCGGGTCTTGACCAGGCGTACCTGGGTACCGTCCACCGACTTCACCCAGCTCAGCGGGATGTAATGGTGCTTGCCCTGGGCATCCTGATCGCGCTTGGTCAGCTTGATGCGATCAGCGCCTTCCATATGGTCGACGGTGCCGACGTGCTGGCCGTCCGAACCGACGACTTCCGCATGCTCTTTGATCTGGGTTGCATCTACCATGGTCGTTTCTCCGGCAGTTTGAATGAGAAGGCGCTCGTAGAGCGCCTGCAGAATAGGAGGCGCGGAGCCTCGCCCAGGTTCGCCCGCCGCGACGAAAGGCCATCGGCATGGTCAGACATCCAGCCCTGTTAACGAGGACCCCGCCATGAGCGACGAGCCGAGCAAGCTGACCCGCGCCAAGCAACGCTGGGCCGAGGAAGGCCGCTTCCTCACCGGAGAGCCCACGCGCCCGGAAAGCGAACGCCTGCCGCCCGGACAACATCGGGTCAACAACTGGCCGGTCCTGGATCTGGGCGTACGACCGGAGGTCAGCCACTCACGCTGGCAACTGGCGGTGACCGGGGCGGTCCAGCGCACCCTGCGCTGGGACTGGGAGACCTTCGCCGCGCGCGCCACCACCCAGGCGGTCAGCGACATGCATTGCGTCACCACCTGGTCGCGCTACGACAATCGCTGGGTCGGCCTGCCGGTCAGTGAATTGCTGGCGGAGGTCCAGCCGCGGGACGAGGCCACCCATGTGCTGCTGCACAGCTACGACGGCTACATCACCAACCTGCCGCTGGCGGACTTCGCCGCGCCCGGCGCCATGCTGGTGCACAGCTGGGAAGGTCAGCCGCTGACCGCCGAACACGGTGGCCCGGTACGGGCACTGATCCCGCATCTCTATCTGTGGAAGAGTGCCAAGTGGCTCAGACGCATCGATTTTCGCATCGGCGACACGCCCGGTTTCTGGGAGATGCGCGGCTACCACGACCGCGGCGATCCCTGGCAGGAGCAGCGCTACTCGGATGACACCTGACGCGCGAGCCGGAAAGCAAAAAGGCCTGGACGCGGCGTCCAGGCCTTTTTTACGGGCGTAGTCGAATGGTGCTCAGGGCGCTGCCGGCGCTAGTTGCAGTTCCACCGGTTCGCCGGGATTGAGACTGCGGATGCGGAACTCGTCGCGCTTGAGGCTGAGGATTTCCGTCGGATAGGTGATGCCTTCCTCGATGAGATTGAGACCCTTCTCGGTACGCGCCCAGCGTCCCAGCGAGGGCTGACTGCTCGGCGAAGCCATCACCAGAGTGCCGTCGCTGAGGAAGACGTACAGCATTCCCGGCTCGATGCTGTTGCTGGTCTTGATCTGCCACACCTTGTTGACGAAGCTTTCCTGAGCGAGGCCGGACTTGTCACCGCCGCTCTTGCCGTAGCCGATCAGGCCCGCTACGACGCACAGGGCGCCTATTGCCAGTACCACTACACGCCAGTAGCGACGCGCCTTGTCCTGCAAACTCATGTCACTCCTTGGGTGTTCTTCAGGCTGGCCAGATAGCTGCCCAGCGGTGGCCGCTCCTGGAAGTAGCCGTGCAGACCGGCGAATATCGAATCGGCCAGCTGCTTCTGGTGCCGGCTGTCGAGCAGGCGGCGGCAATCGCGATCATTGGAGATGAAGCCCGTCTCGACCAGGATCGAGGGGATGTCCGGCGATTTGAGCACGGCGAAGCCCGCTTGCTCCACTCGTTTCTGGTGCAGGTTGGTGATGCTCGACAATTGCCCCAGCACCTTGTGGCCCAGATCCAGGCTCGAGGAGATGGTGGCATTCATCGACATGTCCAGCAGCACACCGGCGAGCATGGGATCGCGCCCCTTGAGAATCTCGTTGGCGCCGATCAGATCGACGTTGTTCTCGCTGTCGGCGAGGAAGCGTGCCGTGGTGGAGGTCGCGCCCCGCTCGGACAAGGCATAGACGGAAGCGCCGTAGGCGGTACGCCGCGGTGCCGCGTCGGCGTGTACCGAGACGAACATGTCGGCGTTGTAGCTGCGGGCGACCTCGACCCTTTTGCGCAGCGGAACGAAGAAATCGTCGTTGCGCACCAGCTTGGCTTTGAAGCCCTTCTGCAGGTTGATGCGGCGCGCCAGATTCTGCGCCACGATCAAGGCGATGTCCTTCTCGCGATCACCGCGCGCGCTCAGCGCGCCGGGGTCCTTGCCGCCATGGCCGGCATCGACCACCACCACGATGTCGCGACCGGTGGCGAGGCCCTTGCCGCGCTTCACTTCCAGCGGTGGCTCGGGGTCGACGGGCTTGCGCGTCGCCATGGCGGGCGCACCGGCGCGCTTGAGATCCAGCACCAGCCGATTGGCCGCGCCTTCGCCGGGGCCGAGGATGAAACTCTCCATGTCCACCGGATGCGCCAGCTCCAGCACCACGCGGGTGTCCTGGGCGCCATAGTGCGCGCTGCGCACGGCCTTCACCGGCGAGCCCTGCAGGGCCAGATGGTTGAACGCCACGGGCGCCTGGGTATCCGCCAGATCGAGGATGATGCGGTCCGGCGCCACCAGGGTGAAGGTCTTGTAGCGCACCGGACCGGTGAGATCAAAGACCAGGCGGAGCTTGTCGGCGTCCTGCCAAGCCCGAGCCCCCTTGAGCTGCTGGCGAGCGGCAAATACCGGCAGCCCGACGGGCAAGGTCATGCCGGCCAGGATCAGATTGAGCAGACGACGGCGGTTCATGGAGTCCTCGCAAGAAACGAGAAACAGCGAAAGGGTTACAACATAACGGCAAAGATCGCCCGCCGCCGGTCTCCTGTCAACTGCCGTTCGGACAAAATACTCCTTAAAAAACCGGCATATAGCGTTCGTTTGCAGAATCAGCTTTAGATACAGTCACTTGCCGGAGCGCGTGGAGGTCGGACGTGGCGGACGAACGGCGAGAAGTGCGGTGGAGAGCGAATTTATCGCCGCCGCCATCGTCGAAGTGTCAGGCACTTCCGCCTTTGAAGGGATCACAGCATGAACAAGAAGATTGCAGTCGCGACCGCCCTGCTGGCCGGCACCGTTCTGGCCGGTTGCGCTTCGGTGAAGAACACCGCCGACTACACCGTGGGTCGCGTCGAGTTTCGCGAGCAGCCGCTGGTGAAGCAGGTAGAGAAAGGTATGTCCAAGGCCGACGTCCTGCGTATCGGCGGCACCCCGTCGAGCACCTACACCCGCAAGTACCGTCCGGGCACCTGCAACAACTATGTGCTCAACAAGGATGGCAAGGAGCAGGTCTATTCGATCGGCTTCGACAGCATGAACCGCGTCGACAGCAAGGATTTCGAGACCTGCGAAAGCGCCGACCGCGCCTGAGGCGAAACTCGCCCCGGTCGTTCGGACCGGGTGTCCTGACAGGCCCAGGCGGCGTCTGATGGACAGGACGGGAGAGGCGCTTCACCATGAGCCCTCCCGTCCACGACCGCTGCGCCGACGGCCCGCACCACGGCACGACGCGTGCTCGGCCCACGCTGCCAAGCTTCACCCATCGCTCCAAGGAATCCAGGCATGTCCAGACGTCACCTCATACTCACAGCTGCGGTGCTTTCCCTGACTGGCTGCGGTGGCTATGACTACAGCTGCGATGCGGCCAAGACCGCCGAACAGGTTCGCCAGCAGTACGCCCAGACCATCAACGAGATCTACGCGGACGACATCGCTGCGGGCCAACCGGCCCTGGATGCCAGCCAGGTCTCGCTGGTCGACATCAAGACGCAGGAAGAGCCATCGGACAGCGGTGACGCGGGCTTCTATACCTGCAACGCCACGGTCGAGGCCACCTGGCCCAAGGCCGCGCTGGAGCGCCTGACTCCGGCGGCCGCCCAGTTGGCAAATGTGGGCGCCATTCTCGAGAACGACCATCTGCGCCATGCGCTCAGCTACGAATCTTCGCTGGAAGGTGGCGACAAGCAGCGCGTCGACATCACCCTGCCCGAAGCCGTGGAGCTGAGCCTGAAGACCCTGGCCGGCCAGGAGCCGATGGACGAGTATCTGGAAGACGCTCCCGACGGCGAACAGGAAGCACCCTAGGTCTTGTCGGAATCCGCTGGGCGCCGGCCCGCTGTGCAGTGCTGGCGCCCGAGTGTATGATCGGAAGTCCCCTCCGCCAGCATCCTCCGGCGGGTTCGTGAGCCCTGGCACTTCCTGCGGAGATCCCGCACGGCGTCGCTGCCCTCCGGCCCGGCATTCGTCACTCCGCGTTTGCACCGTGCCCCGCCTGCGCTCACGATGACTAGAACCGTGACCTAGAAAGCCGCCTCGGAGAGACGCTTCATGCCTGACTATCGCTCGAAAACCTCCACCCAGGGCCGCAACATGGCTGGCGCCCGGGCGCTCTGGCGCGCCACTGGGATGAAGGACGAAGACTTCAAGAAACCGATCATCGCCATCGCCAACTCCTTCACCCAGTTCGTGCCCGGCCACGTCCATCTCAAGGACCTCGGCCAACTGGTCGCCCGGGAAATCGAAAAGGCCGGTGGCGTCGCCAAGGAATTCAACACCATCGCCGTGGACGACGGCATCGCCATGGGCCACGACGGCATGCTCTATTCGCTGCCGAGCCGCGAGATCATCGCCGACTCCGTGGAATACATGGTCAATGCCCACTGCGCCGACGCCCTGGTGTGCATTTCCAACTGCGACAAGATCACCCCCGGCATGCTGATGGCCGCACTGCGCCTGAACATTCCCGTGGTGTTCGTCTCCGGCGGCCCCATGGAAGCCGGCAAGACCAAGCTGGCCAGCCACGGCCTGGACCTGGTGGATGCCATGGTCATCGCCGCCGACAGCTCGGCCAGCGACGAGAAGGTCGCCGAGTACGAGCGCAGCGCTTGCCCCACCTGCGGCAGCTGCTCGGGGATGTTCACCGCCAACTCCATGAACTGCCTGACCGAGGCCCTCGGCCTGGCGCTGCCCGGCAACGGCTCGACGCTGGCGACCCACGCCGACCGCAAGGAGCTGTTCCTCCAGGCCGGCCGCACCGTCGTCGAGCTATGCCGCCGTTACTACCAGGAAAACGACGAGTCCGCGCTGCCACGCAACATCGCCTCCTTCGCGGCTTTCGAGAACGCCATGACCCTGGACATCGCCATGGGCGGCTCGACCAATACCATCCTGCACCTGCTGGCGGCCGCCCAGGAGGCGGAGATGGACTTCGACCTGCGCAACATCGATGACCTGTCGCGTAGGGTGCCGCAGCTGTGCAAGGTGGCGCCGAACATCCAGAAGTACCACATGGAAGACGTGCATCGCGCCGGTGGCATCTTCAGCATCCTCGGCGAGCTGGCTCGTGGCGGCCTGCTGCATACCGATCTGCCCACCGTGCACAGTCGTACCCTCGGCGAAGCCATCGAGAAGTGGGACATCACCCTGACCCAGGACGAGGCGGTGAAGACCTTCTTCCGCGCCGGTCCGGCCGGCATCCCGACCCAGGAAGCCTTCAGCCAGGCGACCCGCTGGGACAGCCTGGACGACGACCGTGCCGAAGGCTGCATCCGCAGCGTGGAGCACGCCTATTCCCAGGAGGGCGGTCTGGCCGTGCTGTATGGCAACATCGCCCTGGACGGCTGCGTGGTGAAGACCGCTGGGGTGGATGAGTCCATCCATGTGTTCGAAGGCAATGCCAAGGTGTTCGAGAGTCAGGACGCCGCGGTCAGGGGCATCCTCGCCGACGAGGTTCAGGCCGGCGACATCGTCATCATCCGCTACGAAGGGCCCAAGGGCGGTCCGGGCATGCAGGAGATGCTCTATCCCACCAGCTATCTGAAGTCCAAGGGCCTGGGCAAGCAGTGCGCCCTGCTCACCGACGGTCGTTTCTCCGGTGGTACCTCGGGCCTGTCCATCGGCCACGCCTCGCCGGAGGCCGCCGCCGGTGGCGCCATAGGCCTGGTGCGCGATGGCGACAAGGTGCTCATCGACATTCCCCAGCGCAGCATCAACCTGCTGGTGAGCGACGAAGAGCTGTCCCATCGCCGCATCGAGCAGGAAAAACTGGGTTGGAAACCCGTCCAGCCACGCGCCCGCCGCGTGACCACCGCGCTCAAGGCCTATGCCCTGCTGGCTACCAGTGCCGACAAGGGCGGAGTCCGCGACAAGGCCCTGCTGGGCTGACCGTCACACCCGGGCGACGGCGCCTGCCGTCGCCCCCTTCCCCTCTGCAACGCCTCGTCCTTCCCGCCCGCCCCGCGCCAACTTCCTTGCTGCCCGATCCGCATGCCAGAGCGGCTCCACCGTTGCTTGGCTACCTATGCGTGTAGAAGCACGCTCTGTGATTCAGCTCACATTAACCCTTGAACGGTGCGCTAGGCCGTTGAGTGATCAAAGGCTACCCTCCGTCTGCCGCTGAATTGATTCAGCGACCAGTTTGTAGTCTGGTGACCGCCAATGGTCACACCATAGAGCTGCTTCAGGAGCACAACTCGGCGTAACCAGGCTGCACTGCTGAACACAAAAACAATAAATTCAGGGAAAAACATGAAGAATAAAAAGGCTGTCCCGCTGGCCAGGGCTTCGGTCGCGTCCTTGCTGAGCACTCTCCTCTTGATCCCCGCTGCACAAGCCCTCGAAACCACCGGCTACTTCCGTACCGGCCTCGGCGATTCCTCCGGCTCCGACTCCATGCGCTGCTTCAAGCTGCAGGGCGCCCAGTCCAAGTACCGGCTGGGCAACGAGTGCGAGCAATACGGCGAACTGGCGCTGAAGCAGAACGTCTTCAATCTCGACGACGGCTCGGCAATCGGCGTCTATGGTATGGGCAGCTTCTTCAACAGGTACGATCGCGCCCCGACCTTCCACGGTGACAACGGCGAGATCCGGGCCGTCCAGGCCTACGCCTACTGGAACAACATCGCCGCGCTGAACGGCGGCAACCTCTGGGCCGGGCGCCGGTACTACAAGCGTAACGACATCCACATCTCCGACTTCTTCTACTGGAACCAGAGCGCCACCGGTGGCGGTATCGAGGACGTCAACATCGGCGGCCTGAAGTACAGCCTGGCCTTCTCGCGCAAGGACAACCAGAACCAGAAGGATTTCCAGAACCGCATCGACTTCAACGTCGCCGGCTTCAACACCAATCCCAATGGCTCGCTGGAGATCGGCGTCAGCTATCTGGACAAGCCCAGCAACCAGCCCAACGCCAACAGCGGCGTGGCGGTGACGTTGCAGCACAAGCAGGCCAACTTCATGGGCTGGGGCGGCGTCAACACCTTCGCCGTGCAGCGCGGCCAGGGTCCGGGCACCGCCCTGGGCAGCACCGGCGACCCCACCCTGAGCAGCGCCGACGTCTCCTATCGCGTCGTCGACTTCTTCGACTGGCAGATCAGTCGTTACTGGGGTGGCCAGATCGCCGCGGTGTACCAGAAGGACGAGCGTCCCAACGGCAACGACCTGCGCTGGACCTCCCTGGGTGGCCGGCTGGTGTACGGCATCAGCGACCAGTTCAAGTTCTCCACCGAGCTGGGCCATGATCAGGTGCAGGCCCCCGGCGGCACCCGCAAGCTGACCAAGCTGACCCTGGCGCCGACCTGGTCGCCCAAGGGCCCGGAATTCAAGTCGCGTCCCGAATTCCGCCTGTTCTACACCTATGCTGTATGGAACCGAGCGGCGCAGAACGCGGCCGACGAATTCGATCCGGGTTCGGCGCTGTCCAGCACCGGGACCTTCGGTAGCGACCTGCACGGTTCCAACGTCGGCTTCCAGATCGAGCAGTGGTGGTAGCCATCCGGCTGCGACCGGCGTTCCCGCCGGTCGCTCTCTCTTCGTACCTTCCGAGCGCACAACAATGAAAAGAATCGTCTCCCTGTCGCCCTTCGCCGGCTGCGTGCTGGCGGCGGCCCTGAGCATCGGTACCGCCCAGGCCGCGCCGGTCTCCGCCTGCCTCATCACCAAGACCGATACCAACCCCTTCTTCGTGAAGATGAAGGAAGGCGCCGCCGCCAAGGCCAAGGAACTGGGCATGACGCTCAAGACCTACGCCGGCAAGATCGACGGCGACAGCGAAAGCCAGGTCGCCGCCATCGAGACCTGCATCGCCGACGGGGTCAAGGGCATTCTGATCACCGCCTCGGACACCAAGGGCATCGTGCCCAACCTGCAGAAGGCGCGTGACGCCGGCATCCTGGTGATCGCCCTGGATACGCCCCTGGACCCGGCGAGCGCCGCCGACATGACCTTCGCCACCGACAATCTGCTGGCCGGCAAGCTGATCGGCGAGTGGGCCCGGACCACCCTGGGCGACAAGGCCAAGGACGCCCGCGTGGCCTTCCTCGACCTGAACGCCTCGCAGCCGTCGGTGGACGTGCTCCGCGACCAGGGCTTCATGCTCGGCTTCGGCATAGACCCCAAGGACCAGACCCGCATCGGCGACGAGACCGATCCGCGCATCGTCGGCCACGACGTGACCAACGGCAACGAGGAAGGCGGTCGGGCGGCGATGGAGAACCTGCTGCAGAAAGACCCCACCATCAATGTGGTGCACACCATCAATGAACCGGCTGCCGCCGGTGCCTACGAGGCGCTCAAGGCCGTTGGCCGCGAGAAGGAGGTGCTCATCGTCTCCATCGACGGCGGCTGCCCCGGCGTCCGCAACGTGGCGGACGGCGTGATCGGCGCCACCTCCCAGCAGTACCCGCTGCAGATGGCGGCGCTGGGTATCGACGCGGTGAAGACCTTCGCTGACACCGGCGCCAAGCCCATCCCCACGCAAGGCAAGGATTTCGTCAACACCGGGGTCCAGCTGGTGACCGACAAACCGGTGCCGGGCGTGCACTCCATCGACAGCAAGGCCGGCCTGAAGAAGTGCTGGGGCTAGAGACCCGTCGTTCAGGCTGACCAGCACGGTCGCGCCGCCGGAGGCTTCGGCGGCGCGACCGCCCCTCGGCCGTTTTCCCGTCATCAGGAGATTGCCATGAGCGATCCGACCCCGCCCTCCTCGGCCGGCCAGCCGTTCGAGCAGGTGCTCAAGCACAGCGCGACGGAAGTCGCCTCCTTCCAGCGCGACGAGCGCAGCGCGCTGCTCAGATTCCGTCACTTCCTGCACTCGCGCCCATCGGCGGTCTCGCTGCTGGTGCTGCTGCTATCCCTGGGCATCTTCGGCGCGCTGCTGGGTGGCAAGTTCTTTTCCGCCTTCGCCCTCACGCTGATCCTGCAGCAGGTCGCCATCACCGGCATCGTCGGCGCGGCCCAGACGCTGGTGGTGGTCACCGCCGGCATCGATCTGTCGGTGGGCGCCATCATGGTGCTGTCCTCGGTGGTCATGGGGCAATTCACCTTCCGCTACGGCCTGCCGGTTGAGCTGTCGATCCTCTGCGGCCTGGCGGTGGGTACCCTGTGCGGGATGGCCAACGGCTGGCTGGTGGCGCGTATCAAGCTGCCGCCCTTCATCGTCACCCTGGGCATGTGGCAGATCGTGCTGGCGGCGAACTTCCTCTATTCGCGCAACGAGACGATCCGGGCCCAGGAGATCGGCACGACGGCGCCGCTGTTGCAGCTGTTCGGCGAGAATTTCCGCCTGGGCGGCGCCGTCTTCACCTACGGCGTGCTCGCCCTGGTGGCGCTGGTGGCCCTGCTCTGGTACGTGCTCAACCATACCGCCTGGGGCCGGCATCTCTACGCCGTGGGCGACGACCCGGAGGCGGCGGCCCTGGCCGGGGTGAACGTGCGACGCATGCTGATCACCGTGTACGGACTGTCAGGCCTGATCTGCGCCTTCGCCGGCTGGGTGCTGATCGGTCGCATCGGCTCGGTTTCGCCCACCGCCGGCCAGTTCGCCAACATCGAGTCCATCACCGCCGTGGTGATCGGCGGCATCTCGCTGTTCGGCGGCCGCGGCTCGATCCTCGGCATGCTGTTCGGCGCCCTCATCGTCGGCGTCTTCGCCCTCGGCCTGCGGCTGCTGGGCACCGACGTGCAATGGACCTATCTGCTGATCGGCACGCTCATCATCGCGGCCGTGGCTATCGACCAATGGATCAGAAAGGCGGCCAGCTGATGACGACCGAACCCCTGCTCATGGCCCGCGGCCTGGTGAAGCGCTATGGCCGCGTCACCGCCCTCGACCAGGCCGACTTCGACCTGCTACCCGGCGAGATCCTCGCCGTGATCGGCGACAACGGCGCCGGCAAATCCTCGCTGATCAAGGCCATCTCCGGGGCGCTGCGCCCGGACGAGGGCGAGATCCGCTTCGAGGGCCGGCCGATCCAGTTCGCTTCGCCCATCGAGGCGCGCCGCGCCGGCATCGAGACGGTATACCAGAATCTGGCGCTGTCGCCGGCGCTGTCCATCGCCGATAACCTCTTCCTCGGGCGTGAACTGCGCAAACCGGGGCTGCTGGGCGGGCTGTTCCGCACCCTGGACCGCAAGGCCATGGAGCGCATCGCCCGGGAAAAGCTCTCCGAGCTGGGCCTGATGACCATCCAGAACATCAACCAGGCGGTGGAGACCCTCTCGGGGGGGCAGCGCCAGGGGGTGGCGGTGGCGCGGGCGGCGGCCTTCGGCTCCAAGGTGATCATCCTCGACGAGCCCACCGCGGCGCTGGGGGTGAAGGAAAGCCGCAAGGTGCTGGAGCTGATCCTCGACGTCCGCGCCCGCGGTATCGCCATCGTGCTGATCTCCCACAACATGCCCCATGTGTTCGAGATCGCCGATCGCATCCACATCCATCGGCTGGGGCGGCGACTGACGGTGATCGATCCGCGCGAGCACTCCATGGCCGACGCCGTGGCGCTGATGACCGGGGCGCAGCCAGTGGCGGCCTGAGCCCTGGCGGAGCGCGACGCCGCGCCGCGTCCGCTCCGCCAGGGGATCGCCATCGGGTAAGATCGGCGCTTTTCCGCGACGACCCGCCCATGTCCGATTCCACGCCCCGCTCCGAACTGCTCTACGGTCCCCACGACCGCCCCCGCCCGCTGATCGCCCTGCTGGCCGCCATCCAGCACCTGCTGGCGATCATCGTGCCCATCGTCACCCCGGGCCTGCTGATCTGCCAGGCGCTGGGCGTCGCCCCGCGCGACACCAACCTGATCGTATCCATGTCGCTGGTGATCTCCGGGATCGCCACCTTCGTCCAGTGTCGTCGCTTCGGGCCCTTCGGCGCCGGGCTGCTGATCGTCCAGGGCACCAGCTTCAATTTCGTCGGCCCGCTGATCGCCGGCGGCGCCCTGATGGTGAAGAACGGCACCCCGGTGGAAGCCGTGATGGCCGCCATCTTCGGCGTGGTCATGGCCGGCTCCTTCGTCGAGATGGGCGTGTCACGGGTGCTGCCCTTCGTCAAAAGACTCATCACCCCGCTGGTGACCGGCATCGTGGTACTGATGATCGGCCTGACGCTGATCAAGGTCGGCCTGATCAGCATGGGCGGCGGCTTCGCCGCCCTGGGCAACGGCACCTTCGCCAACGGTGAGAATCTGCTGCTGTCGGGCACGGTGCTGGCGACCATCGTGGCGCTTAACCGCATTCCGCTGCGCGGCCTGCGCAGCAGCGCCATCGTCGTCGCCCTGTCGCTGGGCTATGCCCTGGCCGCCTGGCTGGGTCGGCTGGACTTCACCGGCATGCACGAGGCCGCCTGGGTGCAGATCCCCCTGCCACTGCATTTCGGCCTGGGCTTTTCCTGGTCGTTGTTCGTACCGCTGCTGGTGATCTACCTGGTGACCTCGCTGGAAGCCATCGGCGACATCACCGCCACCAGCAAGGTCTCCCGCGAACCGGTGGAAGGATCGCTGTGGATGCGCCGGATCAAGGGTGGCGTGCTGGTCAACGGCGCCAACTCGCTGCTCGCCGGACTCTTCAATACCTTCCCCAGCTCGGTGTTCGCCCAGAATAACGGGGTCATCCAGCTGACCGGCATCGCCAGTCGCCACGTCGGCCTGTGGATCGCCGCCATCCTGGTGCTGCTGGGGTTGTTCCCCGCGGTGGCCGGGGTCATCCAGGCGGTGCCCGAACCGGTGCTCGGCGGCGCGGCCATGGTGATGTTCGGCGCGGTAGCGGCCTCGGGCATCAACATCCTCGCCGGCGTCGAACTGGATCGCCGCGCGCTGCTGATCATCGCGGTCTCTCTGGCCCTGGGCCTGGGCATCTCCCAGGTGCCGGAATTCCTCGCCCATCTGCCCGCCGGCCTGCGCGCGGTGCTGGAGTCGGGCGTCGCCACCGGCGGCCTGTGCGCGCTGCTGATGAACTGGTTCCTGCCGGAGACGCCCAAGGCCTCCGCCTGACCCAACTTTTTCAGCCCGGTGCTGAAGTTCCAACAGGTGGTGCCGATAGCTTGGGCAAGTCACCTGTGGACTCGTCGGCGTGCGTCGTTTCGCGCACCGACGTGCCACCCAGCAGAGCGCCCATGATCAGCCCGGATGTCCCTGTCGTTAAGGTCCCGCTGCGCGAGTACGCGACGCTGGCGCGTGCCATGGGCGCCACCGTCTTCGCGCAGCACCTTGAGAAGCGGCCCGGCGAGCTGGTGGGCTGGCGCTTCCCCAAGGGTTGCTTCGTGCAGAAGGCGCATTTCCAATCGCTGCTGGGGCGCCAGCCGGACACGCTCTAGGCGTCGGCTTCCAGTGCCGCCAGCCACCGTTGCGCGGCGTCCAGCTCGGTCTCGTTGAACACCCGGACGCCCGCGCGCTGCAACGCGGCGGCGGTGACGCCCTCGCCCGCGACCCGGGTACCGCTGAAGCTGCCGTCGTAGTTTTCCAGGTTGCCGCAGGACGGACTGCGCGCCTTGAGCACCGCCAGGCGGATGCCGTGACGCCGCACCAGTGCCAGCGCCGCCTCGGCCCCGGCGACGAAGGCTGCACTGACATCCGCACCGGCATCGGTCAGTACCGGCAGGCGGCCATCCAGCACCGCTCCACCCTGGCCGCCGGGAATCTCCGCCGGGGGCCGTGGCGTGGGCAGGCCGCCCGCCACTTCCGGGCAGAGCGGCACGATGCGTCCTTCGGCCTGCCAGCGGCCCAGCAGATCGAAGGGGCCATGGGCGCCGCCGTCATAGCGCACCCGATGCCCCAGCAGACAGCGACTCACCAGTATCTTTTCCATGCGTCCTCCCGCTGAGCCGCCAGTGTACGCCTCACGCCTGCAGCGGGTTCTCCCCGCGCCGACGGAACCAGCCGGTGAGCGACAACCGCTCGCGGGTGGCGGGCAAGACCTCGTGAGGCAACTGGCCGGACAGGAAACACACCAGGCTGCCACCCAGCGGCAGCACGTCCTGATGGCGCTGCTCGTCCAGGTGGAGACGCAGTTCGCCGCCCTGTTCCGGCAGCCAGGCGTCGTTGAGATAGAGCACCAGGGAGACCATGCGCCGGTCGTCGTCGCGGAAGCGGTCGAGGTGGCGGGCATAGAAGGCGCCGGGGGGATAGAGGGCGAAATGGCTCTCGTAGTCCTCGAGGCCGAGGAACAGGGTGCGATTGAAGGCTTCGCGCAGGGTATCCATGAGTTGCAGATAGCGTTGCACGGCGGGATGGGCGTCGTCCGACTCCAGCCAGGCGATGTGGTCGCCGCGTACACCCTCGCGGATCAGCGGGCTGTCACCGCGGCCGATGCCGGCGCGCTCCAGTTCGCCCCGGGCATGGCGCTGCCGACACTCGGCGGCCAGCTCGGCGGTGAGCGCCAGGGGCAGGAAAATGCTCTGCCGCGACCAGCCATGCTCGGCGAGATCGTCGACGATACGTTGCAGCAGAGGGTGCTCGGGGTGCAGAGCCATCGCGAAAACCATCATGACCGGGCACAGGCCGGCGGGATGCCGAGTGTAAGAGAAGTCGACCCCGGCCGCGCGCCTGCCTGGACCAGGCGACGAATGCCCGGGACGAGCGCCTCGACAGTCAGCCTGGGGTTGCCGACAATGGCGGACTTTCCGGCCTTGCGCCGCTGCTCGAGGTGTCCATGCGCGTTCTGTTCGCTTCCCTGCTTTTCGCCGTCGCCCTGCCGACCTTCGCCGACGACGCGGTCAGTCTCTACCAGGCCGCGGGCTGGCCCGAGCAGCGTGGTCATTTCCGCGATGCCCTGCAGGCCGCTCAGCAGCGCTATCAGAACAGCCTGCCGCCGGCGCTCTACCAGAGCCTGGTGGACAACAGCAACAAACGCTACACGGCCGCCGCCATCGACCAGCGCGCCCTCGCGGCGCTGCGCCAGAACCTGCCGGCGGAAGGCCCGGCGCTGCAATTCTTCCAGTCGCCCGTCGGCCAGAAGGTGGTGGCCGCGGAAATCGCCGCCACGCGCAGCGACCAACTCGCCAAGAACGCCAACGGCGTGCCCCAGGTCCAGGCCAGCGCCGCACGTCGCGCCCAGGTCAAGCGCCTGGCGAGCGCCCTGCCGGTGCGCGAGGCCGGCGCCGAGGTGAGCGTGGCCCTGGCCGGCCTGGCCGCCGACAGCCTGAGCTCGATGCTGCCGGGGCTGCTCGGCCAGCAGCAGTCCGGCGGGATGATCGAGCAGCAGCGCCAGAGATTCATCCAGCAGATGAACGCCGGCGACCTGGAAAACACCCTGCTCTACGTCTATCGCCCGCTGAACGACAGCGAACTCGGCCAGTTCGCCGACTTCGCCAGCTCGCCCAATGGCAGCGCCTACTACCGGGCCGCCGTGGCCGCCCTGCGTGCCGGCCTGGGCGGCGGCGGTCAATAAGACGGCTCAGGCGAGGCGGTCGTCCAGCCAGCGAAAGTAGCGCTGGCGCAGGGCCGCGGTCTCGTTGACCAAATGGTGCCGCGCCTCGGGCAGGCGCAGGACCTCGGGGCGGGCGAACTTGGCCTCCAGCACGCCCAGATTGTGCCGCCAATCGACCGTGAAGTCCTGCTCGCCCTGGATCACCAGGGGCGTGCGGGTACTGGGTGAGGCGCCTTCCAACTGCGGAATCCAGCGCGCCAGGGCGCCGACCCATTGGGCTGGAAGCTCCCGCGGTTGCAGGCCATCCCGCTGCAGGAAGTCGAGAAAGGCCGGATCACCGGAATTCACCGAGAAGCGCCGCGGCAGCGCGCGCACGAAGGGCTTGACCAGCCGATAGGTCCAGAGCCCCTGCCGCCAGGCATGCGGCCGTACCAGCGGCGCCAGCAGCACCGTCTCCCCCACTTCGGGCGCCGGATTTCCGCGCAGCAGATAGTCCAGCAGGATGGCGCCACCCGTGCTCTGCCCGAGCAGGTGCCAGGGCCGGGGCAGGTCCAGGCGGCGCGCCTCGGCGAGCAGCGCCGCCAGGGCACTCTGGTATTCAGCGAAATCATTGATGCTGGCGCGCGCCCCGCTCGATAGGCCATGCCCGGGCAGGTCACAGGCCAGCACCGCGAGCCGGCGCGATAGCGCCCAGTCCACCACGTGGCCATAGAGGCCCATGTGGTCGTAGTAGCCATGCAGCATCAGCACGCTGCCCCGCGGCTCGGACGGCCACCAGCCCTGCACCGCGAGCTGATAGTCGCCCGCGACCAGGCTGCCCAGGGCCACCGTCACCTCCGGTCGTACCAGGCTGTCGACGAGCCGATAAAAGCGGCGGTAACCCTGGTGCTCGGCGTCGGGTGGCAGATCGAAGCGCAACGGCACCAACGCCTGGCGCAACCGGTCTAGATCGAAGGAGGCGGTCATCACAGCGGATCGTTCGGGCAAGGCCGACCATCATCGACGCCCGACATGGTCGACGACAACCCCCGCCCACCAACCGTTACCAATTGTTTCATTTGCCGCAAGACAGTAGCCCGCAAAGCTGACTGAATATTTCACTGCCTAGGCAGTATTCTGGAACCGCTTGATTGCCTGGGCAGATACTGCAATGTCACATTACGACCGCAACAACGTTCCGCTGCGTTACTCGGTAGGCCATCTCCTCCACCTGGCGAACCAGTACAAGGACCGCGTGCTGGACAAGCACCTGGCCCCCTACGACGTGACCGCTGCCCAGTTCAAGGTGCTGCTGCTGCTCATGCGCGACGGTACCGATACCCCGGCCGAACTCAGTCGCTGCCTGTCCCTCGACAGCGGCGCCATGACCCGCATGCTCGATCGCCTGGAATCCAAGGGCCTGTTGCGCCGTACCCGCAGCCTTGGCGACCGCCGCCAGGTGCAGCTCGAACTCACCGCCCAGGGCACCGCCTTGAGTGGCGAACTGACCCAGGTCGGCGTGGATGCCCTGAACGAACTGACCGCCTGTTTCGAACGCGCTGAACTGGATCACCTGGAACAACTGCTGCGCCGGCTGCTCGGCCCCTCCGGCCTGCTGCCGGAGCCCACTGGAGACCTCTGAACCATGACCTTCCGCCTGCCGTTGACCGCCCTCTGCACCGCCCTGCTGCTGGCAGGCTGCGTGTCGTCCGCGGGTCTGAATCCCCAGGGGCACGCCGTGGACCCGGCGACCCTCAAGGGAGAGGCCACCTACGCCAGCGAGCGTCTCTCGCCCGCCCAATGGCCGAGCGCCGACTGGTGGACCCGTCTGGGCGATCCACAACTGGACGGTCTGATCCGCGAAGCCCTGCGCGACAGCCCCTCGCTGCAGGAAGCCGACGCCCGCAGCCGCCAGGCCGATGCCGCGGTGCTCGCCGCCGACGCCGACCGCTATCCGCAGCTCGACGCCAATGGCGGCGTGACCCGTTCGCGCCTGGCACGGCCGGACGATCCCGCGGGCCAGGGCGACCGCTACAGCACCCTGCGCCAGCTGGATCTCAGCGGCAGCTACAGCTTCGACCTCTGGGGTGGCCAGCGCGCCGCCTGGGAAGCGGCCCTCGGCCGGGCTCGCGCCGGCGAAGTGGATCGCCAGGCCGCCCGCCTGACCCTGGCCGCCAACGTCAGCCGCGCCTACAACCAGCTCGGCCTGGCCTATGCCAACCTGGACGTGGCCCAGCAGGACCTGGACCGCACCCGCGGCATGCTCGACCTGGCCCAGCGCCGGGTGGACGCCGGCCTCGACAGCGACTACCAGCTGCAGCAAACCCAGAGCCTGGAGGCCAGCGCGGCGTCTTCGCACACGGCCGCCGAGCAACAGGTGCGCAGCGCGCAGATCCGTCTCGCCGTGCTGCTGGGCAAGGGGCCCGACCGCGGCGCCGAGATCCCGCGACCGAAGCTGATCGCCCCCGCCACGGTGAGCCTGCCGGCCCAGCTGCCCGCCGAACTCGTCGGGCGCCGTCCGGACCTGATCGCCGCCCGCTGGCGCGTGGAGGCGGCGAGCAAGGACATCGCCGCGAGCAAGACCAATTTCTACCCCAACCTCAACCTGACGGTGGCCGCCGGCAGCAAGGCCATCCTCGGCGACGCCCTGTTCAGCACCCCGGCGCGCTTCTTCAACGTCGGTCCGGCGCTCTCGCTGCCGATCTTCGACGGCGGTCGCCGCCGTGCCGATCTCGCCAGCCGGGACGCCGACTACGATCTCGCCGTGGCCCAGTACAACCAGACCCTGGTGCAGGCGCTGGGTGACATCGCCGACGCCATCACCCGCCAGCGCTCGCTGGAGCAGCAACTGGTCGACCAGCGACGGGCGCGGGACATCGCCAAGAGTTCCTTCGACATCGCCATGCAGCGCTACGGCGCCGGCATCGGCAACTACCTCGACGCCCTGACCGTCGAGCAGCAATTGCTGCAGGCCGACCGCCAGCTCGCCAGCCTCCAGGCCGATCGCATCGACAGCGGCGTGCTGCTGATGCAGGCCCTGGGTGGTGGCTTCCAACCGTCCAAACTGCCGCCGGCACCCGCCGCCGCGGCCACTCACTGATACCGAGGTCGCGATCATGGCCGATTCCGCCACAAGCCCCCAAGACAACGTCCAGGAGCAGAAGCCGCAGCGCTCCGGCAAACGCAAACTCTTCCTGCTGCTGCTCGTGGTGCTGGTGATCCTGGCCGGCGTGGGCGTCTACTGCTACCACCTGTTCTATGGCCGCTTCCATGCCAGCACCGACGACGCCTACGTCAATGGCAACCTGGTGCAGATCACCCCCCAGGTCACCGGCACCGTGACCCGCATCGCCGTGGACGATGGCGACTTCGTGCAGCAGGGCCAGGCGCTGGTGGAATTCGATCCCAGCGATACCGCCGTCGCCCAGCAGAGCGCCGAGGCCAACCTGGCCAAGACCGTACGCCAGGTGCGCGGCCTGTACAGCAATGTCGACAGCTACAAGGCCCAGGTCGCCGCCCGCCGCGTCGAGGTGGAGCGCGCCCGTGCCGACTACGCCCGTCGGCAGCAGCTGGCCAAGGGCGGCGCCATCTCCAAGGAAGAGCTGGCCCACGCCCGCGACACCCTGGTGGCGGCCCAGAGCTCCCTGACCTCCGCCCAGCAGCAGCTGGACACCAACCAGGCGCTGGTGGACGACACCGAAATCGCCTCGCACCCGGACGTCAAGGCCGCCGCCGCGCAACTGCGCCAGGCCTATCTGAATCATGCCCGCAGCACCCTGGTGGCGCCGGTCAGCGGCTACGTCGCCAAGCGCTCCGTGCAGGTGGGCAGCCGCGTGCAGCCCGGCGCGGCGCTGATGGCCGTGGTGCCCCTGGACCAGATCTGGATCGACGCCAACTTCAAGGAAACCCAGCTCGCCGAGATGCGTATCGGCCAGCCGGTGGAAATCCACTCCGACCTCTATGGCGACGACGTGCGCTATCGCGGCACCGTGGAAAGCCTGGGCGTGGGTACCGGCAGCGCCTTCTCGCTGCTGCCGGCGCAGAACGCCACCGGTAACTGGATCAAGATCGTCCAGCGCCTGCCGGTGCGCATCCGCCTGGAGCCGGACAACCTGGACAAACATCCGCTGCGCATCGGCCTGTCGACCCTGGTCGACGTCGACCTGCACGACCAGGATGGCGCGCGCCTGCCCACCACCACCCCGAGCCAGCCGCGCTACAGCACCGATGTCTACGATCACCAACTGGCCGAGGCCGACCAGCTGATCCAGCAGATCGTCCAAAACAACGGTCCGGCAGCACGCGCCGCGGGCGTCGCCAAGCGCTGAGCCCCAGGAGGCTCCCGGCGAGCCTCCCCGTCCACCCTTCTGGTAATCCGTCATGAGCGATAACGCCTTTCGCCCGGCGAGCCTGGTGCTCGCCACGGTGGGCCTGTCCCTGGCCACCTTCATGCAGGTGCTCGACACCACCATCGCCAACGTCGCCCTGACCACCATTTCCGGCAACCTCGGGGTCAGCTCGGAACAGGGCACCTGGGTCATCACCGCCTTCGCCGTGAGCAACGCCATCGCCCTGCCGCTGACCGGCTGGATGGCGCGCCGCTTCGGCGAGGTCAAGCTGTTCATGGCCGCCGTGGTGCTGTTCGTCATCACCTCCTTCCTCTGCGGCATCGCCACCTCCATGCCCGAGCTGGTGATCTTCCGCGCCATGCAGGGCTTCGTCGCCGGTCCGCTCTACCCCATGGCCCAGACCCTGCTGCTGGCGATCTTTCCCGCGGCCAAGCGCGGCATGGCCCTGGCGCTGCTGGCCATGGTGACGGTGGTAGCACCCATCATCGGTCCCATCGCCGGGGGCTGGATCACCGATAACTACAGTTGGCCCTGGATCTTCTTCATCAACATCCCCATCGGCATCTTCGCCACCCTGGTGGTTTGGACCCAGCTGGGCAAGAAGCCGGAAAAGCTGGTCAGTCAGCCCATCGACTACGTCGGGCTGATCCTGCTGGTGATCGGTGTGGGCGTGCTGCAGGTGGTGCTGGACAAGGGCAACGACCTGGACTGGTTCGAATCCAACCTGATCTGCCTCGGCGCCGCCGTCTCCGCCGTGGCCTTGACCGCCCTGGTGATCTGGGAGCTGACCGACAAGCACCCCATCGTCAACCTGCGGCTGTTCCGCTATCGCAATTTCAGCTTCGGCACCCTGGCGCTGGTGCTGGGCTACTCGGGCTTCTTCGGCATCAACCTGCTGCTGCCGCAGTGGTTGCAGACCCAGCTCGGCTACACCCCGGTGTGGGCGGGCCTCGCCGCGGCGCCCATCGGCATCCTGCCGGTGATCCTCTCGCCGCTGGTGGGCAAGTTCGCGCACAAGACCGATCTGCGGCTGCTGGCCGGTGGCTCCTT
Source organism: Pseudomonas oryzihabitans (assembly GCA_036946245.1). GTDB lineage: Bacteria > Pseudomonadota > Gammaproteobacteria > Pseudomonadales > Pseudomonadaceae > Chryseomonas > Chryseomonas oryzihabitans_G. Next base: position 1,863,098 of record JAQIJM010000001.1, on the reverse strand, counting down.
CCTGGTGATCGGGGCGTCCTGCTTCATGCGGGCGACCTTCAACAACGAGGTCGACTATCGCCACATCGCCGAGGTGCAGACCTTCATGGGCCTGGGCGTGGCGCTGTTCTTCATGCCCACCACCAGCATCCTGCTGTCCAGCCTCAAGCCCTCGGAGCTGGCCGACGGCGGTGGCCTGGCCACCTTCCTGCGGGTGCTCGGCGGCAGCTTCGCCTCCTCCCTGACCACCTGGCTATGGCAGCGCCGCGCCATCCATCACCACGCCCAGCTGACCGAGGACGTGACCGTCTACAGCCCGGCCACCCAGCACTACCTGGACGCCCTCGGCGGGCCGTCGCAGCAGGCCTATGCCCAGCTGGACAAGGTGGTGGAGAGCCAGGCCTACATGCTCTCCACGGTGGACTACTTCACCCTGCTCGGCTGGATCTTCATGGGGCTGTTCCTGATCATCTGGCTGGCCAAGCCGCCCTTCGCGGCCAAGCCGGGGGCCGGAGGCGGCGACCACTGACGCAGGCGCTCAGGGACTGCTGTGCTGGTCCTGTAGGTAGTCGGCGATGTCGCTCAGATCCTCGGCATCGCCGATGCCCCAGAATCTCATCTTGGTTCCCGGCACCTTCTGTTCGGGATCGCGCAGGAAGGCCGCCAGGGCCTCGCGATCCCAGGCGAAGCCCGCATTGCGCATGGCGTCGGAGTAATGGTAGCCGGCCAGACTCCCGGCCTGGCGACCGAAGAGGTCGTTGAGCTGAGGACCGAAGCCGGACTGGGCCCCCGGCCCGACGGAATGGCAGTTATGGCAGCGCCGCAGGAACAGATTGCGGCCATTGTCGGCATCGGCCCAGGCCGCCTCCCCGCCCAGCAGCGTCAGCAGCACCACCCCGGCCAGGGTCTTCATCGCTGGCACTTGCGGCAATAGACGCTGGCGCGCTGGCCGAGACGAATCTCCTGCAAGCCCGTGCCGCAGACCTTGCAGAACTCGCCCTTGCGTCCGTAGACGAACAATTCCTGCTTGAAATAGCCCGGCGCCCCGTCGCCACCGATGAAATCGCGCAGGGTGGTGCCACCGCTCTCGATGGAACGCGCCAGCACCTGCTTGATCTCTGCGGCCAGGCGCTCGTAGCGCGCCCGGGAAATGCTGCCGGCGGCGCGGCGGGGATCGATACCGGCGGCGAACAGCGCCTCGGCGGCGTAGATGTTGCCCACCCCCACCACCACGGCGTTGTCCATGATGAAGGGCTTGACCGCCATGCTGCGTCCGCGCGACAGCTCATACAGCCGACCGCCGTCGAAGGCCTCGGTCAAGGGCTCGGGACCCAGCTTGCTGAGCAGCACATGGGCATGGGGGTCCTGGGTCCAGAGCAGCGCGCCGAAGCGGCGTGGGTCGGTGTAGCGCAGCGACAGTCCGGACTCCAGCTCGATGTCGACGTGCTCGTGCTTGGCCGGCGGCTGGTCCGCCGGCACCAGGCGCAGGCTGCCGGACATGCCCAGGTGCCCGATCAGGGTACCGCTCTCCGCGCGGATCAGCAGGTACTTGGCCCGCCGCTCGACGGCTTCGATGCGCTGACCGGACAGCCGCACGTCCAGGTCCTCGGGTACCGGCCAGCGCAGCCGCGCATCGCGGACGATGACCCGGCGCACACGTTGACCGACGACATGGGGCGCGATGCCCCGGCGGGTGGTTTCGACTTCAGGTAATTCGGGCATGGAGATCCAGGGGCTGTTCCAGGGAAAGGGCTCGAAAGGTGCCGAGCGCGGCCCCTCGACCGGATCTAGTAATTGATCCGACCGCTGCCCATTTCAAGGATGGTTTCCTTGAGCGACTCGAAGTCGTACTCGGACAGCCCGACGTGATCCAGCACCCGTGGGGCGATGGCCTGCCACTCATGATCCTCGTCCTGGCCGCCCAGGGCGCGATAGCAACCGCAGATGTGTTCGGCCATCTTCAGCAGCGCCAGCAGATTCTTGATCTGGATGTCGGTGGACGATTCCTCGTCGAACACCGACTGGGCGTTGTGGTGGTTGGCGATGGCCTGGCCGACGTGTTCCGGCAGGCGCCAGGAGCGCGAGATGAAGTAGCCCACCACGGCGTGGTTGGTGTTGAACAGACGATTCTCCACGTCCACCACCCGCACCTGCTCGTTGACGCTGGCGTAGGCCTCTTCCAGCACCGCCATGTAGTTGGGAAAGCGCTTGAGCATCAGCGGGATGCCACAATTGTGGAACAGCCCCAGGGCATAGGCTTCGTCGGGGGTCGGATAGCCGGTCTTCTTGGCCAGGCTCAGGCAGGTCTCGGCCACGTCCTGGGCGGTGTCCCAGAAGCGGTTGAGGATGACGATGGTCTCGTCGGTGAGTTCGCCCTTGATCGACTGGGCGTTGATCAGGTTGATGACCGACTGGCTACCGAGCAGATTGACCGCCCGCTGAATGGAGGTGATGCGATTGCTCAAGCCGAAGTACGGCGAATTGACCAGCTTGAGCAGGGCGCCCGACAGCCCCGGGTCTTGCCCGATCAGGCGCGCGATGACCTTGAGATCGGGGTTGGGCATGATCTGCTCGAGTTGCAGGTCCACCATGATCTGCGGTTGCGGCGGGATGCTGATGCCTTGCAGAGCCTGGCGGATCTGCTCCTCGGTCAGCTGTGGAGAGGCTTGGGACATGGGGACTACTCTGCGATGGATGTCGCAAATTTACCCCGCGGCGCGGCCGGATGCCATCGGGCGCGACGAAGGAACTTCGTCTGGCCCGCGGTGGCCGGAATCGATAGCGCTGGCGAAAGGCCGGCCTTCACCGAATCCCGACTCCGAGGTATGCGTAACCATGGCTACATCCCTGAACGGCAAGAAGATCGCCATCCTGGTCACCGACGGCTTCGAACAGGCCGAACTCACCGGGCCCAAGGAAGCCCTTGAGCAGGCGGGCGCCCAGACCCACATCATCTCCGCTGAAGCCGGCCAGGTGCAGGGCTGGAACCACACCGACCCGGCCGACTCCTTCGCGGTCGACCTTACATTCGCCGCCGCCAATGCCGGTGACTACGATGCCGTGCTGCTGCCTGGCGGCGTGGTCAATGCGGACACCATCCGCACCGATGCCAAGGCCCAGCGGTTGACCAAGCAGATCGCCGATGCCGGCAAACCGGTTGCCGTGATCTGCCACGGCGCCTGGCTGCTGATCTCCGCCGGGCTGGTGGAGGGCAAGACCCTGACCAGTTGGCCATCGTTGACCGACGACCTGAAGAACGCCGGGGCCACCTGGCAGGATCGCGAGGTCATCGTCGACGGCCAACTGGTCAGCAGCCGCAAACCGGATGACATCCCGGCCTTCAATCGCGAGTTCATCAAGCTGCTCGCCGGCTGAGGCTCAAGAATGGCACTTTGATCTCATAAGACTGAACTTGTGGCAAAGTGCCAGGGTCTCAACGAATGCCCCCAAAGCACTTTTGGCCCGCCCTGCCCGGCGGGCTTTCTTTTGCCTGGCGTTTGGCCTCACGCCTGGAAATCACCTTGCAAATCCACCAGGTGGCGCTCGATGTCGGTCAGGCGCTGCCCCTGATCGTCCATGCCCAGCCAGGCAAGCTTGAGACGCGCTTCGAAGGGCAGCAGATAGGCCAACTGGCAGCCCAGGGCCTGGCGGTCGGCGACCTCCCCGCCCATGTCGAGGCCCGCCACCATCGGATGCTGGGCAAGGGCGACCAGCAGCGCCTGCAGATCGGCATCGCCGTCACGCAAGGGCTGGGGCGCGATCTCGGGGAGCCACTCCACTTCGCCCATGACCAGGTGATCGGCCTGTTCTTCCTGGCTCAGCAGACGAAAGCGGCGTCCGCCTTCGACACGGATACCGAGCAAGCCATTGCTCTGCTGCTGCCAGTCGCGAATCAGCGCCTCGCAGCCGTACGCACCCAGACGCTCGGGCGCCGCACCGGTCTCCCGGCCTTCGAGGATGGTGACCACGCCAAAGCCGCTGCCCTGCTTCAGGCAGCGTCCGAGCATGTCCAGATAGCGGGCTTCGAACAGCTGCAGATCGAGGCGGCAGCCGGGAAACAGCGTGGTGTTCAGCGGAAACAGGGGGATCGACATGGAACCTCCGAAGCCGGAAGGGCTTGCTGGATGGATAACCAAACGCCGTAGGCATCATCCGCGCGGTGATGCCGGATCAGAAGCGGTAGACCTCGGCGCCGGTACGAATGGGCACCACGGCCGGCAGGGTCGGCTTGGCCTGGGCTTCTTCCACGAGTTTCTTCGGCTCCTTGCGGGCCGTTTCGATGTCACGCCGGCTACGCTGGGCCACCTTGGTGAGATCGGTAGCCAGTCGTCCGGCCAGTTGCTGTAACAGGTCACCCTGGGCGCGAACCTGGGCCGCCCGGTCGCCAGCATGGCGGGCCTGCAGATGGACCACCTGGGTATCCAGCAGCTTGCCCTGGGCATCGCGCAACTGCCAGCCGGCATCGAGCACGGCCGGCGCGCGGTCGCCCGCATCGAGGCGGGTGACGTTGAGTTCCAGTCGATACTGGGGCTCGTAGCCTTCCGGCGGCTCGCCCACCACCACCCGGCCGCTGTTCAGGCGACTGCCGAGCTGGCGCTGCAACAGCTGGCGCACGTTGGCATTGAGCGGACCGGCCCAGTGATCGCGGGTCGTCGCCAAGCTGCCATCGGGCTGACGTTCCAGCAGCACGTCGCGCTGCAGGTAGTCGGCCAGTTGCAGGCTTTCGATCCACACCGCGATGCCCTTGTCCCTGCTGGCAGGCGCCCGGACGTTGCCGCCATCGAGCTGGTAGTAATGAGTGGGGCCGAGGCTGGCGCAACCACCCAGGCCTGCCAGTACCGCCACCAACGCCAACCTGGCGAGACGCATCCGTTTCATCGAAGATCGCTCTCGACGGGCACCATGGCCCTGCGAGTCCTGGTCGAAAAAATCGGGCCTATGCTAGCGGCTGACCGCAGGCGGCTCAAGTTTCCACCTGCAGCGAGTCCACCCGCTGGAAGCCGCGCGGCAGCTTGTTGCCGCGGCGGCCGCGCTCGGCGCGATAGTGTTCCAGGTCGCTGCCCTTGAGGGTGTAGGGCCGTTTGCCCGCCTGCAAGGTGAGGGAGGCACCGGCTGGCACGACGGCCAGATCGACCACGTATTCCTCGCGCTTGGCGACCCGCTCGCCGGGAATGGAGATCAGTTTGTTGCCCTTGCCCTTGGCCAGCTGCGGCAGCTCGCCGATGGCGAACACCAGCAGCCGACCCTCGTTGGTAACCACCGCGATCGAGGTGTCTTCCAACGAAGCCACCGGCTTGGGCGGTAACACCTTGGCACCATTGGGTAGGCTGATCAGTGCCTTGCCGGCCTTGTTCTTGGCTTGCAGGTCCTCGCCCTTGACCACGAAGCCATAGCCGGCGTCCGAGGCGAGCACATAGAGGCCGCTGTCGTCGGGCAGCAGCAGGCATTCGAAGCTGGCGCCGGGCGGTGGCGTCAGGCGGCCGGTCAGGGGCTCGCCCTGGCCACGCGCCGAGGGCAGCGAATGGGCGGCCACCGAATAACTGCGCCCGGTGGAGTCGATGAACACCGCGAACTGGTTGGAGCGGCCCAGGGCCGCCGCCTTGAAGCCGTCGCCAGCCTTGTAGGACAGCCCGGTCGGATCGACGTCGTGGCCCTTGGCCTGGCGCACCCAGCCCTTCTCGGAGAGCACCACGGTCACCGGTTCGGTGGGCATGAGCTCGGTTTCGGACAGGGCCTTGGCTTCGGCCCGTTCGACGATGGGCGAGCGACGCGCGTCGCCATAGGTCTCGGCGTCCTTGATCAGCTCGTCGCGGACCAGGTTGCGCAGCTTCTTGTCGCTGCCCAGCAGGGTCTGCAGGCGCTTCTGCTCCTTGAGCAATTCGGCCTGTTCGCCGCGGATCTTCATCTCTTCCAGCCGCGCCAGCTGGCGCAGCCGGGTTTCCAGGATGTAGTCGGCCTGTTCCTCGGAGAGTTCGAAGCGGGCCATCAGCGCCTGCTTGGGATGCTCCTCGGTACGGATGATGTGGATCACCTCGTCCAGATTGAGGAAGGCGATCAGCAGGCCATCCAGCAGGTGCAGGCGGCGCTCGACCTTGTCCAGGCGGAATTGCAGGCGACGGCGCACGGTGCCGATGCGATAGATCAGCCACTCCTGGAGGATCTGCCGGAGATCCTTGACCTGGGGCTTGCCGTCCAGGCCGATGACGTTGAGGTTGACCCGGTAGCTGGACTCGAGGTCGGTGGTGGCGAACAGGTGCTGCATCAGCTCGTCGGCATCGATGCGATTGGAGCGCGGCACGATGACGATGCGCGTCGGGTTCTCGTGGTCCGACTCGTCGCGCAGGTCGGCCACCATGGGCAGCTTCTTGGCCTGCATCTGGGCGGCGATCTGCTCCAGCACCTTGGAACCGGAGACCTGGTGCGGCAGCGCGGTGATGACCACGTCGCCATCCTCGCGACGGTAGACGGCGCGCATGCGCACCGAGCCGCGACCGGTCTCGTAGATCTTGCGCAGGTCGGCCCGTGGCGTGACGATCTCGGCCTCGGTGGGGAAGTCCGGACCGGGCACGTGTTCGAGCAGCTCGGGAATCCCGGCGATGGGATCGTCCAGCAGGCGCACGCAGGCGGCGGCTACCTCGCGCAGGTTGTGCGGCGGGATGTCGGTGGCCATGCCCACGGCGATGCCGGTGGTGCCGTTGAGCAGCAGGTTGGGCAGCCGTGCCGGCAGTACCGCCGGCTCGTTCAGGGTGCCGTCGAAGTTGGGCACCCAGTCCACGGTGCCCTGCCCCAGTTCGCTGAGCAGCACCTCGGAATAGCGCGACAGCCGCGCCTCGGTATAGCGCATGGCGGCGAAGGACTTGGGATCGTCCGGCGCGCCCCAGTTGCCCTGGCCATCCACCAGCGGATAGCGGTAGGAGAACGGCTGCGCCATGAGCACCATGGCTTCGTAGCAGGCCGAGTCGCCGTGGGGGTGGTACTTGCCGAGCACGTCGCCCACGGTACGGGCGGACTTCTTGTGCTTGGCGTCGGCGTCCAGCCCCAGTTCGCTCATGGCATAGACGATGCGGCGCTGGACCGGCTTGAGGCCATCGCCGATGTGCGGCAACGCGCGGTCCATGATCACGTACATGGAGTAGTTCAGGTACGCCTGCTCGGTGAAGTCGGCCAGCGAGCGGCGTTCGACGCCGTCCAGGCTCAGGTCGAGGGGTGCACTCATGGGAATCCTTTGGTGTTACGTTTTTGATCGGGGGCCTATCCATCGCGGTCATGGACCGCTCCTACAGTCTCCATCGCCCCTGTAGGAGCGGTCGCTGCGGCGAACCGCCATGACCGCGCTGGACACGACCAATAAGTCAGGCGCTAGATCAGCACTTCCGCGCGGTCGCCCTTGGATTCCAGCCAGCTCTTGCGGTCGCCGGATCTCTTCTTGGCCAGCAGCATGTCCATCATCTCGAGGGTGCCGGGCACGTCCTCCAGGGTCAACTGCACCAGCCGTCGGGTGTTGGGGTCCATGGTGGTCTCGCGCAGTTGCAGCGGATTCATCTCGCCGAGGCCCTTGAAGCGGGTGACCTGGGGCTTGCCGCGCTTCTTCTCCGCCGCGAGGCGATCCAGCACGCCGTCGCGCTCGGCTTCGTCGAGGGCATAGTAGACCTCCTTGCCGAGATCGATGCGGTACAGCGGCGGCATGGCCACGTAGACATGACCGGCATTCACCAGCGGACGGAAGTGCTGCACGAACAGGGCGCAGAGCAGGGTCGCGATGTGCAGGCCGTCGGAGTCGGCGTCGGCGAGGATGCAGATCTTGCCGTATCTCAGGCCGCTCAGGTCGGCGCTGCCGGGATCGATGCCGATGGCCACGGCGATGTCGTGCACCTCCTGGCTGCCCAGCACCTCGCTGCCGTCCACTTCCCAGGTGTTCAGGATCTTGCCGCGTAGCGGCATGATGGCCTGGAATTCCTTGCTGCGCGCCTGCTTGGCGCTGCCGCCGGCGGAGTCACCCTCCACCAGGAACAGCTCGGATCTCATCGGGTCCTGGCCGGCGCAGTCGGCCAGCTTGCCCGGGAGCGCCGGGCCCTGGGTGATCTTCTTGCGCTCGACCTTCTTGCCCGCCTTGAGGCGGCGGCCGGCGTTGTTGATGGCCAGTTCGGCGATCTGCTGACCCAGCTCGGGATGGGCGTTGAGCCAGAGGCTGAAGGCGTCCTTCACCACCCCGGCGACGAAGGCGGCGGCCTCGCGAGAGGACAGGCGCTCCTTGGTCTGGCCGGAGAACTGCGGCTCCTGCATCTTCATCGAGAGGACGAAGGCGATGCGTTCCCAGACGTCTTCCGGCGCCAGCTTGAGTCCGCGCGGCAAGAGGTTGCGGAATTCGCAGAATTCGCGGATGGCATCCAGCAGGCCTTGGCGCAGGCCGTTCACATGGGTGCCGCCCTGGGCGGTGGGGATCAGGTTGACGTAGCTTTCCTGCACCGACTCGCCGCCCTCGGGCAGCCAGAACAGCGCCCAGTCCACGGCCTCGCGGGCCGAGGCGAGGCTGCCGTGGAAAGGGGCCTCGGGCAGCCGCAGGGCATCGCCCACGGTGTCCACCAGGTAGGATCTCAGGCCATCCTCGTAGTGCCATTCGAGGCGCTCGCCGCTGGCTTCGTCGTGGAAGCTCACGGCGAGGCCCGGACAGAGCACCGCCTTGGCCTTGAGCACGTGCTTGAGGCGGCTGACGGAAAACTTGGGCGAATCGAAATACTTGGGATCGGGCCAGAAGTGCACGCTGGTGCCGGTATTGCGCTTGCCGACGCTGCCGACCACGGCCAGTTCGCTGGCCTTGAAGCCATCGGCGAAGGCCATGCCGTATTCGTTGCCCTCGCGCTTGACGCGCACCTCGACCCGGGTCGACAGGGCGTTCACCACCGAGATGCCCACACCGTGCAGGCCGCCGGAGAATTGGTAGTTCTTGTTGGAGAACTTGCCGCCGGCGTGCAGCTTGGTGAGGATCAGCTCGACGCCGGAGACGCCCTCTTCCGGGTGGATGTCCACCGGCATGCCGCGGCCATCGTCGATCACTTCGAGGGAGTTGTCGGCGTGCAGGATCACCTGGACCGCGCGGGCATGGCCGGCCAGGGCCTCGTCGACGCTGTTGTCGATGACTTCCTGGGCCAGGTGGTTCGGCCGGGAGGTGTCGGTGTACATGCCGGGGCGTTTGCGCACCGGGTCGAGTCCGGAAAGGACTTCGATGGCGTCGGCGTTGTAGGCGTTTTGCGTGGCCATGGGGTCTCTATTCGAAGGAGGTGAAATCCAGCTCGCGCCAGAGCGTCGGGTCGAAGCCGGCCAGCTCGAGCAGCAGCGGCAACTGGTGATGGAAGCCCTGGAAGCCGTGGTCGCCACCCCGTTCGATGCGCAGGGTACAGGCGCCGTAGTAACGCTCGGCATCGCGGTAGTCGAGGGTCTCGTCGCCGGTCTGCAGCCAGACGTGGAAGCGCCCCGGGTCAGCCGGCGCCGCGACTTCCAGTGCCCGCATGGCCTCGACGTGCGCCTCGGTGAGCGTCCAGGTCTCGCCGGTGTAGTGGTTGCGCTGCGGGCCCAGGTAGCGCTCCATGAAGCGCCAGGGACGAACCGCCGGGTTGATCAGCACGGCCTTGAGCCCGTGGCGCTCGGCCAGGACGGTGGCATAGTAGCCGCCCAGGGAGCTGCCGACCAGCAAGGGGGCGTCCAGCTCGGCCAATTGCCGCTCCAGCAGGGCACAGGCGGCGTTGGCATCGTTGGGCAACGCGGGCGTCCGCAAGCGGTCGGCCAGGCCCAGGCGGGTCATGCAGGCGGTCAGCTGTTGCGCCTTGTGGGACGCGGGGGAACTGTTGAAGCCATGGATGTAGAGGATCGACGGCATCGGGCCGCTCCTACTGGATAAAAAAACAGGTAAAAGAGTAACCCGTTTCGACCTCGACACCAAGCTGGCCGCCTCCTGCCCGGCCCGCAGTCGGCACGCGATGCCCGTCCACGGCGGGCCTGGCCGCTCCGGCTAGTAGCCCGCGGCGCCGTGGTCCACCGTGAACCCATGTTGTTGCAGGCGTGAGACACCGGTCTCCAGCTCCCCATCGGGCAGCAGCCGCAACCAGCGATAGCCCGGCGCCTGGTCGCCGGCCTTGAAATCCTGGCTGCCGGGCTCGAATTGCAGTCCGGTGGACGGCGAGGCCAGCAGGCGGACACCGTTGCGGTGCTGATCGAACTCCTGGTGGATATGCCCCCAGAGCACCACCTTGACCTGCGGGTGCCGATCCAGCACGGCGAACAGTTCGTCCGGGCGATGCAGGCCCAGGGGCTCCATCCAGCCACAACCCACCGGGACCGGGTGATGGTGCAGGCAGATCAGTGCCGGCCGCTCCGGCGCGGCACTCAGGGCCTCGTCCAGGGCCACCAGCTGCGCCTGGTCCAGTTCGCCGAACACGCAGCCGCGTACGGTGCTGTCGAGCAGGATGAGACGCCAGGCGCCCAGGTCGGTGACCGTCTCCATGAAGTCACGATCACCGCAGGCCTTGGCCATGGGGACATTCTCGTCGTGGTTGCCCGCCAGCCAGCGCATGGGGGCGCCGAGGGGTTCGGTCAGCTCGCAGAAGCGTCGATAGGAGGCCACCGAACCGTCCTGGGACAGGTCACCGCTGGCCAGCAGCAGATCGATGCGTGGCTGCTCCGCCACGACCTGGGCGACGACCTGCCGCAGACTGGCCGCGGTATCGATGCCCAACAGCCGACCATCCACCCTGGCGAACAGGTGACTGTCGGTCAATTGGACGACGAGGGGAGCGTTGACACTATCCGGCAAACTCACCAAAGCCTCCTAGGCAAGAGAACAACGAGCGCAGGCAGGGTGCAGAAAAGTTCCCCGGAACTTGCGTGCACGCATCACATTTTCGCAGCTTGGTTATCGCGATGGAAGCGACGGCTGTCAGCGTTGCGCCTTGGTACTCACCGCTGCAGGATCGGCTCGGCCTCGTGGCCACAGGCGAGACAGTGGCTGAGCCACTCGCCGAGGAAGAGATTGAGCTGGCTCTTCTCGTCCGGCTGATACATCGCCTGGTTCGGATAGGGATAGCGCCCGAGCAGGTGCCGGGAAGTCCCGACGGACACCACTTCGGCCATGCGGGCGTCGTGATAGACCCGGACCTCGAGTTCGGGGACCGGCAGCCAGGGCAGTCCCAGCTCCTGACGCACGCGCAGCGCCGTCGTGTAGGGGCAGGCCTCGGTGACTTCCAGCGCGAGCACCCCCAACGGGCGCTCGCCTTGCGACAGCATGACGCGCCGTGACACCACGGCTTCGCGCATCTTGGGCAGAAGCCGCATCAGCCGCACGTAGTTGGCCTCGCACGTGGCCTGCAGGCCCGGCAGGTCAACCCGATAGCGATCTCGCAGTTTCAGCCCCATAACCCTCTTACCTCGGCGCGATTGAGCGCCAACCATTGCAGGGCGATGATCGCCGCCGCGTTGTTGATTCGACCGTCCCGTACCCCCGCCAGTGCCTCGTCCAGGGACCAGACATGCACGCGAATGTCCTCGCCTTCCTCTTCCAGGCCATGGACGCCACCGGCCTGCGCGGTGCTGCAACGCCCCAGGTAAAGATAGACCTGTTCGTCGCTGCCGCCGGGCGAGGGGAAGTAGGTGGAGATGGGCCAGAGCGATTGCAAGGTCAGGCCGGCTTCTTCCTCGGCTTCCCGATGAGCGACCGCCTCGATCTCTTCGCCCTGCTTGTCCACCAAGCCCGCCACCGGCTCAAGCAGCCAGGGATGAGCGGTCTTTTCCATGACGCCGACGCGAAACTGCTCGATCAGCACCACCTCGTCGCGCACGGCGTCGTAGGGCAGCACGCAGACGGCATCCGGGCGCACGAACACCTCGCGCTCCAGCTCGGGGCCCATCCCGCCGGAGAACTGCCGGTGGCGCAGGCGAAAGCGGGCCATCCGGTAGAAGCCCTGGAAGCAGGTTTCGCGGCTGAGGATCTCGACGGCGGGCGCCTGGGGGTCTTTGGCGTCGTTCATGGGCGCTCCAGCGCTGGCAACGGGGTAATCCGATCATCGTAGCGCGCCGCTTGCGCTCGTGCAGCCCCTGGGCGGACAAGTCGCGAAACGGGCAACAAGCCAGGAATCCCGCGTCCGGCCCTGGCAAACTTATACGGCCAGACGGGTTCATAAGCCGTCGCACCCTGTTTCGCCAAAAAGGTTTCAACGAAAAGGAATCCCATGCGTATCCGCCCGCTCCTCCTGCTCGCCGGCCTGCTGCTCGGTGGTTGCCAAAGCGTCTTCGGTCCGAACCTCGACAAACCCCTCGCACCGCGCCACGAGGCCTGGGAGCACCGGCCCGCCGGCTGCCAGGGCGACGACTGTCCGCTGGTCAACATCGACTACGTGGAATTCGGCGAACCGGCGCTGGACGCCCTGGTGCAGCGCCACCTGCTGGGCCTCGCGCGAGCCGAGCCCGGCGCGCCCATCCCCGCCTCGCTGGCGAGCTACGAGCGGGATTTCCTCGCCAAGGCCCAGCCCCGCTGGAGCAGCTACCTGCAAGCCAAGGTGCGCGAACAGCATGACGGCCTGGTGATCGTCGAATTCTCCAGCTACCTGGCCAACGGCGGTGCCCATGGCCTGGCCGGGCGCGACTTCGTCACCTGGGATCGCCACCTGAATCGGCAGATCACCCTGGGCGACATGCTGGTCCCCGGGCAGGAAGGCGAGTTCTGGCGGCTGGCGCAGCTGTCGCGCGAGGCCTGGATGGCCAGCAACGGCGTCGGTGATGCCGAATTCCGCCAGCAGTGGCCCTTCCTCAAGACCAACAACGTGGCCCTGGACTTCGGTGCCCTGACGCTGAAGTACGACATCGGCAGCATCGCGCCCTACGCCATGGGCCACCCGGAATTGAAGATTCCCTATCCCAAGCTCAATGGCATTCTCAAGGGCGAGTATTTCCCGGGCCGGGGCAAGGCGCGGCAGCCGTAGCGGCCTGGTCGACCAGAATCATCTGCTGCAATGGGGCTTGATCGCGGCCGTGGGCCGCTCCTACCAGGTGTATCGGGAAACACCGTAGGAGCAACTGTCTTCTTACGCTGGCTCTGCTCGCCAAGGTGTGCCGTCTCTGAGCATGGCATTGAGCCGAGTCAGCAAGACGCGTAGGCAGGCGATCAGGGCGACCTTGGCAGGCTTTCCCCGCTGAAGCAGCTCTTGGTAGCGGCGGTTGAAATCGGCCTGGTGCCGCACCACCGACCAGGCCGCCATGTACAGCACGCGCCTGATCGCAGAGCGCCCGCCCGAGATGCGCCTTATGCCTTTCTTGGCGCCACTGTCGACATTGTAGGGCGCCACGCCCACCAGGGCGGCTATCTGGCGGCGGTCCAGGTGGCCTAACTCCGGGAGATAAGCCAGCAGGTTCGCGACGCTGACCGGTCCGATTCCGCTCACGCTAGCCAAGCGCTGGGCGCGCCCGTCGTCCAGCTCACGACAGGCCTGGGTGATGTCCTGATCCAGCGCGGCGATCTGCTGATTGAGGAAGGCCAGGCAGTGGCGAATATTGGCCTGTACGGCGGGCAGTGACGCTTGAGCGAGGCGACGCCGGTCGTCGTCCCGTTGGGCGACCAAGTGGGTACGACGCTTGACCAGCTCTTGGAGCGCCAAGGCTTGTGCGCTCTGCGCCCGATACGCCGTCCCCTCGATCACCTGGGCCTGATGGGCCAACAGAGCCGCGTCGATCCGGTCGGTCTTGGCCTGGCGACCCATGGCCTGGGCAAAAGCCCGGGCCTGGCGCGGATCGATCCGCATCACGGGTAGGCCTGCCGCCGCCAGGTAACGCAACACTCCAGCCTCGTAGCCCCCGGTGGCTTCGAGCAGCACCCGCTGGACCTCATACCCGCTGAGCTCATCGAGCAGCTCGGTCCAACCATCGAGGGTATTGGCATAGTCACGTTGCCGTTTATCCGGCAATACACAAACGGCCAAGGTGTCCTTGGCCACATCGATTCCTACCCAGGCTGCCTTCATCGTGCGGTCCTCCTATACTGGTGAGGAGAGCGCCTCTGACGAAGGCCCACGCTTGTGCGGTTCGAGGTAGAAGCTCGATCAACTGTTCGGGCTCGGACGTCAGAGGTCAGCAGGGGGCGGGACCGGCTCCTACACGTGCTCGAAACACTGCGGCCCTACAGCCTGCCCCCTGCTGCTCTCACCTCCATCCTAACGGCAAGCCAAGACACAAGCGGCCCACGGCCGCGATAATTGCGTCGTAGGGTGGCTGACGGCGCAGCCTCATCCACGCGTGCCGACTTGCCCCCACCCCAACCCTCCCCCGCAAACGGGAGAGGGGGCAGTTAGGCGTAGGCTGGGTTGAGGGCAGCGCAGCCCAACGGCCGGACGCTAAACTCGCCTCAAGCCCAACAGCGCTTGCGCGGTGCCGGCCGCCACGATGGCCGGCAGGGTCGCGCCCCAGACCGGCAGCAGGGTCGGCAACAGATGGTAGACGGCCACGCCCAGGACCCAGGCAATCAGGGACTCCACGCGCAGCGCCCGTACCCGCTGCGGCGCCTTGCGGCGGCGCAGCAGGAAGTGATCCACCAGCACCACGCCGAACAGCGGGGCGAACACCGAGCCGATCAGCAGCAGGAAGTGTTCGTACTGGGCCAGGGGTACCAGCAGTGCCAGCAGGGTGCAGAGGATGCCGATGGCCAGGGTCAGCTGCCAGATCTTCACCTGGGCCAGGAAACCCGTGGCCACCGCCGCCGAGTGATAGGCGGCGAAGGCGTTTTCCGATTCGTCCAGCAGGATCAGCAACAGCGGCAGGCCGAGGCCGGCCACGGCCAGGGCGCGCAGCAGGGCGTCGGCCTCGCCGCCGCTGGCGAAGGCCAGGGTGTAGGCGAAGCCCAGGCCCATCAGCCAGAGGTTGCCGCAGAAATAGCCCAGCATGACGCCGCGCCCGGCGCTGCGGCCGGTGCGGGCGAAGCGGGTGTAGTCGGCGATCACCGGCAGCCAGGACAGCGGCATGGCCACCACCAGGTCGAAGCCCAGGGCCTGGGTCAGGGAGCCGTCACCCGGGCGCTGCCAGAGCGCGGCCAGGTCGGCACGCAGGAACAGGTCCAGGGTCAGCCAGGTGCAGGCGCCGAGCAGCAGCCAGATGCCCCAGCGACTGAGAAAGCGACGGACGAAGGTCAGCGGACCGGCCACCGCCAGGGCCGTGGCCAGGGCGCCGAAGACCAGGGTCCAGAGCACCGGCGAGGCCCAGCCCTGCAGGCCCCAGCTGCCCAGCAGCACGCTGGCCGCCTCGCGCATCACCACCAGTTCGAAGGCGCCCCAGCCGATCAGCTGGGTGATGTTGAGCACCGCCGGCAACAGGGCGCCGCGCTGGCCGAGACTCTGGCCCAGGGCGGTCATACCGGCGAGGCCGGTGTCGCTGCCCACCAGGCCGGCAGCGGCCAGCAACAGCACCCCGACCGCGGTGCCGAGCACCAGCACCAGCAGGCCATCGGCCAGCCCCAGCCCGGGCGCCAGCAGGGCGCCGGCCTGGGCGACCATCAGGCCGATGCCGAGGGAGAACCAGAGGGTGAAGAGATCGCGCCCGCCAAGGATGCGGCGCTCCGTCGGAACGGGGACGGTGGGGGTATAGAGGCCGGAGGCCTGGGCCATGATGGGTCTCGTGGATAAGGGGTTGAGGGGAAAGCACAGGTTGGGTCGAGCGCAGCGAAGCCCGACGATGCCGAGAGCGAGTCCGCCACGTTGGGCTGCGACGATGGAGGAGTCTCAGCCCAACCTACGGTCGTCAGACCTGTTTGTAGATCACGCCACCTTCGTCCTTGAAGCGCGCCGCCTGCTCCTGGAAGCCGGCCTCGATGGCCTTCTGCTCGTCGGTCAGGCCGTTTTCCTTGGCGTAGTCGCGGACCTCCTGGGTGATCTTCATGGAGCAGAACTTGGGCCCGCACATGGAGCAGAAGTGCGCCACCTTGGCCGAGTCCTTGGGCAGGGTCTCGTCGTGGAAGGCGCGCGCCGTGTCCGGGTCCAGGCCCAGGTTGAACTGGTCTTCCCAGCGGAATTCGAAGCGTGCCTTGGACAGGGCATTGTCGCGAATCTGGGCGCCGGGATGCCCCTTGGCCAGGTCGGCGGCATGGGCGGCGATCTTGTAGGTGATGATGCCGGTCTTGACGTCGTCCTTGTTGGGCAGGCCGAGGTGCTCCTTGGGCGTCACGTAGCAGAGCATGGCGCAACCGAACCAGCCGATCATGGCGGCGCCTATGCCGCTGGTGATGTGGTCGTAGCCGGGGGCGATGTCGGTGGTCAGCGGGCCGAGGGTATAGAACGGCGCCTCGTCGCAGCACTCCAGCTGCTTGTCCATGTTCTCCTTGATCAGCTGCATGGGCACATGGCCCGGGCCTTCGATCATGGTCTGGACATCGTGCTTCCAGGCGATCTTGGTCAGCTCGCCGAGGGTTTCCAGTTCGCCGAACTGGGCGGCGTCGTTGGCGTCGGCGATGGAGCCCGGGCGCAGGCCGTCACCCAGGGAGAAGCTCACGTCGTAGGCCTGCATGATCTCGCAGATGTCTTCGAAGTGGGTGTAGAGGAAGTTTTCCTTATGGTGCGCCAGGCACCACTTGGCCATGATGGAACCGCCGCGGGAGACGATGCCGGTGACGCGCTTGGCGGTCAGGGGCACGTAATGCAGGCGCACCCCGGCGTGGATGGTGAAGTAGTCCACGCCCTGCTCCGCCTGCTCGATGAGGGTGTCGCGGAACAGCTCCCAGGTCAGTTCCTCGGCGACGCCACCGACCTTTTCCAGGGCCTGGTAGATGGGCACGGTGCCGATGGGGACCGGCGAGTTGCGAATGATCCACTCGCGGGTCTCGTGGATGTGCTTGCCGGTGGACAGGTCCATCACGGTATCGGCGCCCCAGCGGATGCCCCAGGTCAGCTTTTCCACCTCTTCCTCGATGGAGGAGCCCAGGGCGCTGTTGCCGATGTTGCCGTTGATCTTCACCAGGAAATTGCGGCCGATGATCATCGGCTCCAGCTCCAGGTGGTTGATGTTGGCCGGGATGATGGCGCGGCCGCGGGCCACTTCGTCGCGGACGAATTCCGGCGTGATTTCCTGGGGGATGCTGGCGCCGAAACTCTGACCGCGGTGCTGGTTGCCCAGCAGGCCGGCGGCGCGAGCTTCCTGCAGCTTCATGTTCTCGCGGATGGCGATGTACTCCATCTCCGGGGTGACGATGCCCTGGCGGGCATAGTGCATCTGGGAGACGTTGCGCCCGGCCTTGGCCCGCCGCGGCTGGCGCGCCAGGTCGAATCTCAGGGCGGCCAGGCTCGGATCGGCCAGGCGCGCCTGGCCGAACTCCGAGGACAGGCCGGCCAGCAGTTCGGTATCGCCGCGCTCTTCGATCCAGCGCGAACGCACGTCCGGCAGGCCTTTGCGCAGGTCGATGCGCGCCGCCGGGTCGGTGTACGGACCGGAGGTGTCATAGACGAACACCGGGGCGTTCTGTTCACCGCCGAAGGCGGTGGGGGTATCGGCAAGGGAGATTTCCCGCACCGGTACGCGGATGTCGGGACGCGAGCCGGTCAGGTAGACCTTGCGCGAATTGGGCAGCGGCTGAGTGGACTGGCGGTCGACGCGGGTGAAGTCGGTGACGTTGTTCTGCTTGTTCATCGAGGCTCTCCTGGTGGGCGCGTTGCCGAGGGAAGAACCTGAACGAAGGGTGGGCACGCGAGAAGAGGCAAGCCCGGACGGATGGCGACCACGGAATAAGGCTGCGGACGCCCTCTTGTTCCCTACGCAGGTTGACGCACCGCCATGCGGCGCGCCTAGCCTGATCAGGTTCAACGGGACCCGGGACTACCCGATCTCAGCGCCTCGTAGCGCACCCCGACAAGAACGCGGCCAGTGTAAACCCAGAGTGGCAGAAACTTCGACCGCTATTTCCTCTCCTATGCCGGATTCGGACGAAGCCACTACACTGGCGCGGTCCCTCAAGGAAGGCTCCCAGAATGCGAAGATTCCTGCTGCTCGCGGCGCTCTGCAGCGGCGCCGGCCTGGCCCAGGCCCAGGTGGCCGGCAGCGGCCTGCTCGACGTCTACCGCGAGGCGCTGGACAACAACGCCGACCTCGCCGCCGAGCGCGCCGGGCTTGGTGCCCAGCGCGAGGCGGTACCCCAGGCGCGCGCCGGCCTGTTGCCACAACTCGGCCTCGGCGCCCAGTTCAACGACACCCATACCAGCCTGCAGCTCAAGGACAATCCGGCGCTGGGCGTCCAGGGTGGCCGCTACGACAGCGATCGCAGCAGCCAGCTGATCCAGGCCACCCTCAGCCAGCCGCTGTTCCGCGCCGATCGCTGGTTCCAGCTCAAGGCCGCCCAGGCCGCCACCGAGCAGGCCGAGTTGCAGTTTTCTGCCGCCCAGCAGCAACTCATCCTGCAGACCGCCGAGGGCTATTTCAGCGCCCTGCGCGCCCAGGACGCCCTGGCCACCGCCCGCGCCGAGGAAAAGGCGCTGTACCGCCAGCTGGACCAGTCCCGCGAGCGCTACAAGGTCGGCCTGACCGACGACACCGACGTGCTCCAGGCCCAGGCCAGTTTCGACAATGCCCAGGCCAACCGCTCCCAGAGCGAGCAGCAGGTGGCCGACGCCTTCCAGGCGCTGACCCGGCTGACCGATCGCGACTATGGCAGCATCGCCGGCATTCGCCATGACCTGCCGATCCTACCGCCGCAACCCAACGATGCCCGCGTCTGGGTGGACACCGCCATGCGCCAGAATCTGCAGCTGCTGGCCGCCGGCCAGGGGGTCAACGCCGCCCAGGAGACCCTGCGCCAGCGCCGCGCCGGGCACCTGCCGACGGTGGATGCGGTGGCGCGCTACAGCCACAGCGACAACGACGCGGTGAATCTGCCCAACGCCGAGCAGCTGTCCCTGTTCGGCAGCCCGGTCAACAGCCGCAGCATCGGCATCCAGGTGGAATTGCCGCTGTACAGCGGCGGCGCCACCAGCTCCCAGGCGCGCCAGGCCTATCAGCAGCTGGACCAGAGCGAACAGCGCCAGGAAAGCCTTCGTCGCCAGGTGGTGCAGAACACCCGCAACGCCCACCGGGCGATCAACACCGATATCGAGCAGGTGCGCGCGCGTCGGCTGTCCATCGCCTCCAGCCAGCGCGCCCTGAGAGCCACCGAGATCGCCTACCAGGTGGGCAGCCGCACCATCGTCGACGTGCTCGACGCCCAGCGGCTGCTGTACAACGCCGTGCGCCAGTACAACGACGCCCGCTACAACTACATCCTGGACACTCTGAGACTCAAGCAGGCGGCCGGCACCCTGGCGCCCAATGATCTGCTGGCGCTGTCCGGCTATCTCGATCCCCACTACGACCCGGATCGCGATTTCCTGCCGCCGGACCTGGCCAAGACCCGCGCCGACGTCCTGCCAGCGCGCTCGACTCAGGGGGTGAGCAACCTGTCCAGCCCGGAGAGCAGCCGCTCCAGCGCACCCTGATTGGCGGCCAGCACCGCCAGCCCCGCCTGCCGGCGCCGCGCGGCTTCCGCCGGCTCCGCCCAGAGCCGGGCCACGGCGCTGGCGACGGCCGGGGCCGCCGCCACCGTTTCCAGGGCACCGGCGTCGCGCAACTGGGCGACGATGTCGAGGAAATTGAAGACGTGGGGACCGCTGAGCACTGGCAGGCCGAGGGCGGCCGGCTCCAGCGGATTGTGACCGCCGCGCTCGATCAGGCTGCCGCCGACGAAGGCCACGTCGGCCAGGGCGTAGAGAAACAGCAATTCGCCCATGGTGTCGCCCAGCAGCACCTGGGTCTGCGGCTGCACCGCCTCTCCCGTCGAGCGCTGCACCACGCCGAAACCTTCAGCCCGCACCTCGCCCAGCACCTCGGGAAAGCGCTCGGGATGGCGCGGCACCAGGATCAGCAGGGCATCGGGGCGTGCGGCCAGTAGTTGGCGATGGGCCTGGAGCAGGACGCCATCTTCGCCGGCATGGGTGCTGGCGGCGATCCATACCGGACGGTTGCCCCAACCCTGGCGCAGCGCAGCGGCGCGAACCGGCAGCTCGGGGTCGATGCGCAGGTCGAACTTGATGGAGCCGGTCACCGCGACCCGCTCGGCACGGGCACCCAGGGCGCGAAAGCGCTCGGCTTCCACCGGCGTCTGCACCGCCAGCCAGGCCAGCTCCGCCAGCATCGGCCCGGTCACCCCACCCAGCTTTGCGTAGCCCCGGGCCGAGCGTTCGGACAGCCGGCCATTGGCCAGGGCGATGGGAATATCGCGGCGCGCCGCCTGGTGGATGAGGTTGGGCCAGAGTTCGGTCTCCATCACCACCCCCAGGCTGGGCCTGAGCCGGTCAAGGAAACGCCCGGCCAGCCAGGGCAGGTCGTAGGGCAGATAACAGTGGTGGACGTCATCGCCGAACAGGGCGCGAATACGCTCCGAGCCGGTGGGCGTCATGCAGGTCACGGTGATCGGCAGGTCGGGATGACGCTGGCGCAGGGCGCGAATCACCGGCGCGGCGGCGATGCTCTCCCCCACCGACACCGCGTGTACCCAGATGCCGCCGGGCGGCACCGCAGGCAAGCCCAGCGCCAGGCGCTCGCCGATGCGCTGCCGATAGGTGGGGGCCTTTCGTCCGCGCCAGAGCAGACGCAGCAGGATGAAGGGCAAGGCCAGGGTGAAGATCAGGGTATAGAGGGCACGGTTCATGGGGCGGAGCTTAATCAAGCCCTGCCGCCTGTGCGAGCCATTCCTTGTGGGAGTGCCGCGGTCGGCCCCTTCGCGAGCGATCGCCTGGAGGGGCAACGTAGCCGGCTCCAAGCAGCCACCGGTGGAGAGCTGGCCCTCGAGTTGCCGGTGGACATCCCGCCAGGACGTCCGGGCGGTTGGGCATCGTCGAGCAGCATGTCGACGCGGTGGGCCTCGAGGTCCATGCGCAGGCGGTCGTTGGTCTAGAGCAGTGCCAGACCACCCTTCAGGCCGATTGAACGGCACCCACCCGCTGGGCTGGCCGCCGCCCGATCCCCAAGGCCATCAGCGCCGCCAGGATGCCGGTCAGGCCGGCCAGCACCAGGGCCTCCTGATAGGAGCCGAAGTGCTCGCGCAGGGCGCCGGCGAGGAAGGCCGCGCAGGCGGCGCCGAGCATGTGGCCGCAGAACACCCAGCCGAACACCACTGGCGCCGTTTTTTCGCCGAAGCTCTGGTTGGTCAGCTTGACCGTGGGCGGCACGGTGGCGATCCAGTCCAGGCCGTAGAAGATGCCGAACAGCAGCAGCTGCTCGGGGGCGAAGCCGGAGAACGGCAGGTAGATCAGCGAGAGGCCGCGCAGGCTGTAGTAGACGAACAACAGGCGGCGCGGATCGTAACGGTCGGTCAGCCAGCCGGAGGCGGTGGTGCCCACCAGGTCGAAGATGCCCATCAGCGCCAGGATCCCGGCGGCCTGTACCTGGGACAGCCCGTGGTCGTGGCCCATGGCGATGAAGTGGGTTCCAATCAGGCCGTTGGTGGTGAAGCCGCAGACGAAGAAGGTGAGGAACAGCAGCCAGAAGTCGCGCCGCCGACTGGCCATGGCCAGGGTGCCGAGGGTCACGCGAAACAGGTTGCCCGGTGCGGTGGCGGCTGGCGCCTGGTAGTCCGCCGGAGCGCCATGGGGCCGCAGGCCGACGTCCGCCGGTCGCTCCGGCAGCAGCCAGGCCACCAGCGGGATCAGGGCGGCGCTGGCCACGGCCACGGTCAGCACCACGGTCTGCCAGCCCTCGTGAGTGGCGAGATGGGCCAGCAGCGGCAGGAACACCAGGTTGCCGGTGGCGGTACTGGCCGCCAGGAGGCCCATCATCAAGCCGCGCCGGGCGACGAACCAGCGATTGACGATGGCCGCGCCCAGCACCATGGCCACGCAACCGGTGCCCAAGCCGCTGAGCACGCCCCAGGTCGCTACCAGATGCCAGGGCTCGCGCATCAGGGTGCTCAGGGCGGTGGCCAGGCTGATCAGGGCGAGGCCGCCGAGCAGGGTGCGGCGGATGCCGAGGGTCTGCATCAGGGCGGCGGCGAAGGGCCCCACCAGGCCGTAGAGGAAAATGCCTACGGCGGCGGCCAGGGACACGCTTTCGCGGCTCCAGCCGAAGGTTTCCTGCAGCGGCAGGAGCAGCACGCCGGGGGTGGACCGCACGCCGGCCGAGACCAGCAGGGCGAGAAAGATCAGCGCCAGGACGACGAAGACGTAGCGCTGGCCGAGGGCGGGGATTCTGGTCATGAGGGTCATCGCAGGTCAGGTGAATGAGCCAAGTATCGCAGCGGTCGCGCCCTGGCGCCGGTCAAGCTGCCCCACGGATCTGGCCAGAATACCGCTTTCGCGAGCTCGCGCTGTCGGCCTCAGCCAATCGCCCGCAGCTCTTCCGCCAATCGTTGCGCCAGCCAGCGCGCCGCCGGACCCGGGGCGGCGTTGCGTCGCCAGGCCAGCTCCACCACCAGCGCCGGCGGTACCCAGTCGCAGTCCAGTTCGGCCAGCAGGCCCTGGTAGGAGGGATAGCGCGCCACGTGGCGCGGCAGCCAGCCCCAGCCCAGACCGCGCATCAGCAGTTCGGCCAGGAGGTAGAAGCTGTCGGCGCGCCAGACCTGGGGGGCGATCTGTTCGCCGCCGGGATAGGCGTTCTCCAGCGGTGCGATGAGCAATTGCCGATGGCGGGCCAGTTCGCGGCGCCCTACCCCGCGCTGGCCGGCCAGGGGATGGCTGGCACTGCAGGCGGTGACCTGGGCGACATCGCCCAGGGCCTGGCGCTCCAGGGCCTGGGGCATGTGTTCATGACGAAACAGCAAGCCCAGGTCGGCCTGGCCGTTGAGCAGCTTGCGCGCCACGTCGCCCTGAGCGCTGCTGGTGAGCTGGACTTCAAGATGGGGAAAGGCGGTGGCCAGGGCATCCAGCGCGTCGAGCACCGGCTGATAGGGCATGGCCTCGTCCAGCGCCAGGCGCAACAGCGGTTCCTGGCCGGCGCAGAGCGACTGAGCGCGGCTGTCCAGACGCTCGCATTGACGCAGCACCTCGCGTGCTTCCTCCAGCAGGGCCTGGCCGGCGGTGGTGATGACCGGCGTACGGCCATTGCTGCGTTCGAACAGGGCCACGCCCAGGTCGGTCTCCAGCAGGGCGATGGCCGAGCTGACCGCCGACTGGGCCCGTCCCAGGCGGCGGGCCATGGCCGAGAAGCTCGCCCCCTCGGCCACGCCGACGAAGATCTCCAGCTGTTCAAGACTCCACTGCACGACCCATCTCCAATACAGATAGGTATCAACTTTCACCTATCGGCAACTCGGGCACAATGGGCGCATTCGACAGGAGGACTCATCATGAGCGGATACATCTACCTGGCCATCGCCATCGCCGCCGAAGTCGTCGCCACCACTTCCATGAAGGCTATCGACGGCCTCAACAAACCGCTGCCGCTGTTCCTGGTGATCGCCGGCTACGCTCTTGCCTTCTGGATGCTGACCCTGGTGGTGCGCAGCATCCCGGTGGGCATCGCCTATGCCATCTGGGCTGGCCTGGGCATCGTGCTGGTGAGCATCGCCGCCGCCTACCTCTACGGCCAGAAGCTGGACCTGCCCGCCATGCTGGGCATGGGGCTGATCGTCGCCGGGGTGGTGGTGATCCAGCTGTTTTCCGCTAGCACGGGGCATTGAGACCAGCGGCAGCGTCGAGCGTGTAAAATCTCGTCGGTGCGATTTTCCAACTCAAGCAGGCCGTTCATGTCCCAACCCTGGTCCACCGATATCCTCATCGTCGGCGGCGGCGTCGCCGGCCTCTGGCTCAACGCCCGCCTCAGGCGCGCCGGCTACGCCACCGTGCTGGTGGAGAGCGGCGCCCTCGGCGGCGGCCAGAGCGGCAAGTCCCAGGGCATCATCCATGGCGGCACCAAGTACGCCCTGACCGGGATGCTCACCGGTGCTTCCGAGGCCATCGCCGACATGCCGCGGCGCTGGCGCGAGAGCCTGGCCGGCAGCGGCGAGCTCGATCTGTCCGGCGTCCGGCTGCTCTCCGAGGCCCACTACCTCTGGTCGCCCGGCAGCTTGGCCGGCAACCTCACCAGCTTTTTCGCCAGCAAGGCGGTACGCGGCCGCGTGGATGCCGTGAAAGGCGACGAACTGCCGCCGGCCCTGCGCGACCGTGCCTTCAAGGGCAAGGTCTATCGCCTGGCCGAGCTGGTGCTGGACGTGCCCAGCCTGGTCGCCCGCCTGGCCGAACTGGGCGGTGACAGCCTGCTGGCCGGCCATGGATTGCAACCGCTGCGCGAAGCCGGCGAGCTGACCGGCCTGGTGGTGGACGGCCAAGCCATCCGCGCCCGGCGCATCGTGCTCACCGCCGGCGCCGGCATGGCCGATCTGCTCCGGGCGCTCCATCTCGAACAACCGGCCATGCAGCGCCGACCGCTGCACATGGTGGTGGTCAAGGGCCCCATGCTCAAACCCCTCTATGCCCACTGCCTGGGCGGTGGACCCAAGCCCCGCCTGACTATCACCAGCCATCCCGCGGCCGACGGCCAGTGGCTGTGGTACCTGGGCGGCGACCTGGCCGAGGCCGAGGGCGTGGCCCGCGAACCCGTAGAGCAGATCGCCATGGCGCGGGACGAATTGCAGCGACTGCTGCCCTGGATCGATTTCAACGGCGCCCGGTGGGCGACCCTGCGGGTAGACCGCGCCGAGCCGGCGCAATCCGGCCTGGTGCGACCGGACAATGCTTTCCTCGCCGAGGAAGGCCGCCTGCTGGTGGGCTGGCCGACCAAGCTGGCCCTGTCGCCGGACCTGGCTGACCGCGTCCTGGCCAATCTCGACCGCGACGGCATCGCCCCGGGACAGCACCCCGCCCTGCCCGCTCACCCGCAACCGCCAGTGGCCCCGCCTTTCTGGGAGGAGCTGCTGCCATGAGCCTGCGCACCCTGCACCGCCCGCTGGGCAGCACCGGCCTGGAGATTTCCCCCTTGGGCCTGGGCACGGTCAAGTTCGGCCGTGACCAGGGCGTGAAGTATCCCAATGGCTTCACCATCCCCGACGACCGTAGCGCCGCCGACCTGCTGAGTCTCGCGCGCGAGCTGGGCATCAACCTGCTGGACACCGCCCCGGCCTATGGCCGCAGCGAAGAACGCCTGGGGCCGCTGCTACGCGGCCAGCGCCAGCACTGGGTGATCGCCAGCAAGGTCGGGGAGGAATTCACCGACGGCCTGTCCAGCTTCGACTTCAGCCCGGCCCATACCCGCCGCTCGGTGGAACGCAGCCTGCGCCGGCTGGAGACCGACTGGCTGGACCTGGTGCTGGTGCACTCCGATGGCAACGACCTGGCCATCCTGCAGGACAGTGGCTGCTACGAGACCCTGGCCGAGCTCAAGCGCGAGGGATTGATCCGCGCCTTCGGCTTTTCCGGCAAGACCGTCGCCGGCGGACTCAAGGCGCTGGAAACCGGCGATTGCGCCATGGTCACCTTCAATCTCAACGAAGACGCCGAGATCCCGGTGATCCGGGCCGCCGCCGCGGCCGGCAAGGGCATCCTGATCAAGAAGGCCCTGGCCAGCGGTCACGCCGTGCTGGGCGCCGGCCTGGACCCGGTGCGGGCGAGCTTCGCCCGGGTGTTCGGCGAGCCGGGGGTGAGCAGTGCGATAGTCGGCACTATCGATCCCCTGCACCTGTCACATAATGTCCGTACCCTGGCCGAGGTGATCACCGCTCGGTCCTGATTCAGAGCGTTCCGCTGAGCCTTCGCATTCGTCCCCAGGCGCCCTGTTCCGGCCATCCGGAACAGGGCGCCTGGGGCACACTACAACAGGAGTCGGCCATGCCCCAGCTCATCGCCCGCCACAATCCCAAGGCGTTCAAGACCCTGCCGCTGTCGGTCGAGGCCAATCACGATGGCCTCACCTACCAGGCCCTCGGCCAACCCCTGAATTTCAGCGAGATGCTGGAGCGGCGCAAGCCCATCGAGATCGACGACGCCCAGCACTTCAACGTCAAGCTCGCCAACCTGGGCGTTTCCGTGCGTCTCACCCTGAACTGGCAGGGCCAGGACCACTGGCTGCTGGTGCGCCAGCGCCGACCGGACCGCGGCGACGTCGTGCTCAAGTTGATCTCCGGCTACATCCCGACCCACGAACTGGCGCTGCCGCTGCTCACCGCCGTGCAGGAAGTGGCCGAGGAATGCCTGATCGAAACGCCGCGTGGCTGGCTGGCCGGGCGTTTCGCCGATACCTGGCTGCCGACGCCCTACGCCCCGGCCCTGCCCTATCGCGAGGACGTGGCCTTCCGCCTCACCC
Organism: Pseudomonas oryzihabitans; assembly: GCA_036946245.1. GTDB lineage: Bacteria > Pseudomonadota > Gammaproteobacteria > Pseudomonadales > Pseudomonadaceae > Chryseomonas > Chryseomonas oryzihabitans_G. The sequence goes on along the minus strand of JAQIJM010000001.1, from coordinate 1,836,845 downwards.
CGCGCTCGGGCGCGGCCCGTCCGGTGCGCTGTGGCAGCCTGGCCCTGCTGGAGCGCCCTCGCGCCTACGTGCACACGCCGACCGCCTCGCTGCAGCTGGTCTACGACCTGCTGCTGGAGTTGCCCAAGGAGTGCAAGGCACCGAGCCTGTTCCACGTCGACGAGAAGATCGAGAATGGCCAGTTGCTGGCCCGCCTCGCCCGTCAGCGTCCGGACCTCTATCTGGTCGCCCTGGACGACGGCAAGCCCACCGGCGAGCTCTACACCCTGTCCGCCGGCCAGCGCCTGCCGGTGTCGACCCGCGGCCTCTGGCTGTCGGAAAGCTTCGCCCGCCAGGACGGTTGGCTGGTCCACGACAGCCGGGTGCGCTGGCGTGACTGGCTGGAGCGCATGGCGCCCGAAAGCGCCCGCCAGCGCGCCTGAGCCCGGCTCAGGCCACCCGCCCCACCGGTTCGCCACCGGCGAGGCCCGTCTCCAGCGCCGCGATCACCATCTCGCCCATGCGCGTCCGGGTTTCCACCGTGGCGCTAGCGCGATGGGGCTGCAGCACCACCCGCGGGTCATCCCTCAGCGCCTGCGGAACCCTGGGCTCGTCGGCGAAGACATCCAGTCCGGCACCGGCGATGCGGCCCGCTGCCAAGGCAGCGATCAGCGCCGGTTCGTCGACCAGCTTGCCGCGGGCGATGTTGATCAGGAAACCCTGGGGTCCCAGCGCCTCCAGTACCCGGGCATCGATGATGCCGCTGGCCTGATCCGCCGCCGCGGCGACGATCAGCGCATCGCTCTGTCGAGCCAGCTCGACCAGATCCGCGACGAAGGCATGGTTGACGTCGGCCATCGGGCGCAGGTCGGTGTAGGCGACCGGGCAACCGAAGGCGGCCACCCGGGTGGCCACCGCCCGGCCGACCCGACCGAGGCCGACGATGCCGATCCGCATGCCACTGAAGCGACGTGCCAGCGGCAGAGGCGCCAGGGGGGTGGGACTGGTGGCCCACTGACCGGCGCGGACGAAGCCGTCGCCCACCATCAGGCCACGGCAGGCACCGATGAGCAGCCCCACGGCGAGATCGGCCACGTCTTCGGTCAGGGCGCCCAGGGTGGCCGCCACCTTGATGCCGCGGTCGCGGCAATAGGCCAGATCGATGGCATCGGTCCCGACGCCATTGACCGCGATCACTTCCACGGCAGGCAATCGCTCCAGCAGCCCTCGCTCGATGCCGGTATGGCCTCCCGTCACCACGCCGCGAATGCGCGCCGCATGGCTGGCGAGGAAGGCCGCCTTGTCCTCGATCTCGAAATAGCGATGCACCTCGAAGCGTTCGGCGAGGCGCTCCCGGACGGCAGGGATCAGGATGGCGCTCAGTTGCAGGATGACGGCTTTGCTCATGGGAATTCCTCCGGGGTGTTCAGCCGCGGCCGACGAAGGGCATCTTCGTCGCCATCACGGTCAGGTTGAGGACGTTGGCCGACAACGGCAGTCCGGCGATGTAGCGCACGGCATCGGCGACGTGCTGGACATCGCACATGGGCTCCACCGCGATCTCGCCATTGGCCTGGCGGACGCCACGCGTCATCCGCTCCGACAGCTCGGTCAGGGCATTGCCGATGTCGATCTGACTGCAGGCGATGTCGTAGGCACGACCGTCCAGCGCCAGGCTCTTGGTCAGTCCGAGGACCGCGTGCTTGCTGACCGTGTAGGGCGCGCTGAAGGGTCGCGGGGCATGAGCGGAGATGGAGCCGTTGTTGATGATCCGGCCGCCTTGGGGCGATTGCCGCCGCATCAGACCGAAGGCGGCGCGCGCGCAGAGGAATACCCCGGTGACGTTGGTCGCCAACACATTGGCCCAGTTGTCCAACGGCAGCTCGTCGACCGGGACCGCGGGGGCATTGACGCCGGCATTGTTGAACAGCAGGTCCAGGCGCCCCAGCTCCCGCTCGATCTGCGCGAAGAGCCGCTCCACGCTGGCCGGATCGCGTACGTCGGTGGGCATCGCCAGCGCCTGCCGGCCCTGGCCCAGCGCCTGGTCGACCAGGGCCTGCAAGGGCTCGCTGCGCCGGCCGGCGAGGACCACGGTGAAGCCCGCCTCGAGCAGGGCCAGGGCCACGGCCTTGCCGATACCACTCCCGGCGCCCGTCACCAGGGCAATGCGGGCAGTCGAAGTCTCTTTCATTGTTGTTCTCCAGGATTCCAGGGTTGCGGGGTTGGCCCGACCACCAGGTCGAGCTGTCCTAGGCCGGCGATGCCGGCGGTGATGACGTCGCCCGCCGCCAGGGGCGCGACGCCGGGTGGCGTACCGGTCATGAGCAGGTCGCCCGGGCGCAGCGGCAGATAGCCGGAGAGCAGGCTGATGGCCTCGGCCACCGACCAGATGAGATCGCCGAGGTCGGCGCGCTGCCGCTCCTCGCCGTTCACCGCGAGCCAGATGGCACCCCGGACGGGATGTCCGCTTTCGGCCACGGGCACCAGCGGTCCGATGGGCGCCGCGCCATCGAATCCCTTGGCCGCCTCCCAGGACTGCCCCTCGGCCTTGGCCCGGGTCTGCAGGTCGCGGCGCGTCATGTCCAGGCCCACGGCATAACCCCAGACGTGGTCCAGGGCCGTCGCCACCGGGATGCGAAAGCCGCCAAGGCCGATGGCGACCACCAGCTCCACCTCGTGGCAGAACTCGGCGGTAGCGGGTGGAAAGGGCACTTCGTCCCGGGCATCCATCACCGCGCTGGCGGGCTTCATGAAGTACAGCGGCGTGGCTCCGCGCGCCGCCAGCGCCTCGCCCCAGCCATAATTGCGACCGAGACAGAACACCCGGCCGACGTTGAAGCGCTCGCCATGGCCGGCGATGGCGATGCTGGCGGGCGGTGGCGGAGCCGGCAAGGACGGCAGGGAGACGCGGGTATCGACGAGCATGGGGTTCGTCCTGAGCGGGTTGGTAGCCCCATGCTAGGAGAAGGCCACCGGGGTGATTTGCAGTTTTCCGGCTATCGCCTGGACAAAAGAAGGCTTTTCCGTCGATCGCCCCGGGCCGGCGAACAGACGAACGCCGCCGTCCCCCACGGGAGCGGCGGCGCTTCTGCCAGGGCCTGATCAGCGCGAGCGCAATTCGATGCGGTGCAGCCGGCCGAGCAGGAAGGAATAGGACAGCGTGCCCATCAGGGCCACCGCGCCGATGAACCAGAAGGCGTAGGCGAAGGTACCGGTGTGCTGCACGATGAAGCCGATCACCGTGGGCGTGACGATACCGCCGATGTTGGCCGCCAGGCTGGTGAAGCCGCCGGTGACGCCAATCAGCTCCTTGGGCGCTACCTCGGACACCGCCGCCCAGGAAGCGGACGCGATGCCCTGGGCGAAGAAGGCGCAGGTGAGGATGGCGATGCACAGCAGATTGGAGTCGGTGAAGTTGACCAGCACGATGGACATGCCCAGCGCCGAACCCACCACCAGGGGCAGCTTGCGGGCGAAGGACAGCGAATATCCCCGGCGGATCAGCAGGTCCGATACCGCCCCGGCCAGCAGGATGCCCACGGTGGCGCCGACGAAGGGCAACACGGCGAAGATGCCGACCTTGATGGTGCTCATCTGCCGCTCTTCCATCAGGTAGGTGGGGAACCAGGTCAGGAAGAAGTACAGCGCCGAGGTGCTGGCGAACTTGCCCAGACAGATGGCCCATACCTGCCGGTAGGTGAGCAGTTCACCCAGTTGCCGCCAGTTGAAGCGGGTACGGGCACCGGCGCTCTTGACCAGGGCGCCGCCTTCCTCGATGTAGGCCAGCTCTTCCGGACTCACCTTCTTGCAGTCGCTCGGATCGCGATAGAGCCACAACCAGACCAGGCCGAAGAGGATGCCGGCGCTGCCGGTCACGTAGAACACGTGGCGCCAGCTGTAGTGGGTCGCCAGCCAGAGCAGCCCGCCGGTGAACAGGGCGGTCCCGAGGTACTGGCCGCAGACGTAGATGCTGCTGGCCATGCCCCGCTCGCGCGCCGGGAACCACACCGTCACCGCCCGGCTGTTGGCCGGGAAGGCCGGCGCCTCCAGGGCGCCGACGGCGAGGCGCAAGCCGAACAGCGAGGCGAAACCGCTGACCAGGCCCTGCCCCACCGTCGCCGCGGACCAGGTGATCAGGGAGGCGCCGTACACCAGTCGCGAGCCGAAGCGATCGGCGATGAAGCCGGCCGGGACCAGGGCGAAGGCGTAGGTCCAGGCGAAGGCCGAGAAGATCAGGCCCATCTGCACCTTGTCCAGGCCCAGGTCGCGGGACAGGAAGGGCGCGGCGATGGAGATGTTCACCCGGTCCACGTAGTTGATGACGGTGGCGACCAGCAGCAAGGCCAGCATGAACCAGCGGCGGCGGGTCGGGAGTGCCCGAGCACTGGCGGCATCGCGGACGGCGTCCGCCTTGGGAGAGGTAGAGAGAGTCGGCATTCCAGAGCCCCTTTTTATTGTTGGAGAGCGCGTGGCGAAAGGATTCTCAGGGCTGCCGCCGTAACGGCCTTGCCCTGCTGCAACGGATGTAGGTTATCGTATGACTGCACATCAGCAGCCTACGGAAAGCGCTGCCGAACGGGTCAGTCATCAAGTGCGTGGATAAATCCAGATTTCCGTCCAGGCACCGACCGCTCCTCGGGGAGCGGAAAAGTCCGGCGCCAGAGCGGCTCGGGACGATGGCGGCGACCGACGGACTTGGACGTTCAGCGTGGCCCCGTGGCGATGGGTTCATCGGCAGCCTTCCCATAGCTACCTCTGGAGAGAAAGATGCGTTCCACCCCTCGCGTTCCTACCTTCGGTATGCGCCGACGCAGCGCCAAGGCCGACTTCCACATCCGTGAAAAATCCTTTTCCACCGCCGAGCCGCTGCCCCATCGCCACGAGTACTTCCAGATCCAGGTCAACCTGGGCGCCGCGGGCAGCCAGCGCATCGGCAGCGTCGAGCGCCCTTTCGCCGAGCGCAGCCTGGCCTTCATCCTGCCGCACCGGCTGCACCACATCCCGCCGGCCCCTGGTAGCCGCGCCCTGCTGCTGAACTTCGACCAGCATTTCCTGCTGCCGCACCTGGACTGCTCGCCGCTGGATCTGGAGGACGTCAGCCTGCAGCAGGCACCGGAACTCGCCCCCTTCCGCTTCCAAGGCGAGCTGGACTTCGCCCTGGACGAAGCGGACTGGATGCAGGTCCTCGCCCTGCTCGAGCGGATGCAGACGGTGGACGCCACGGCGGAGCGCCCCTTCGGCACGCGGGAATATCTCAAGGGGTGTCTGCTGCAGCTCATCGCCCTCGTCTGCCGGGCCTATGCCGAACCGCTGCAGGCGCTTGGCGCGGCAAACGCCACCCGACGTAGCCGCCGCAACGCCCTGGCGCGCATGACCGAGTACGTGCGCAACCACCTCGCCGATCCCGAACTGGACCTGAAGACCGTGGCGGCGGCCAGCTTCCTGTCGCCCAACTACCTGTCCCACTGGCTACGCAAGGAAACCGGCAAGACCTTCAGCGAGCTGGTGCTGGAGCGCCGCATGCACCTGGCCAGGAGCCTGCTGCTGGACACCGAGCTGGCGGTGGGCGAGATCGCCGTGCGCTGCGGCTTCGCCGACGAAGCCTACTTCTCCCGGCGCTTTCGTCAGGCCCAGGGCGTCCCGCCCAGCCAGTTTCGCCGCCAGCTGGGTAGCTGACGGGCACCGCCGTCAGGCGCCCTGCCCGACGAAAAGAGCCGTCAGTCGCCCCCGGCGCGACGCTCGCCGACGCCGCCCCCGGCCGCCGCCTGGACCCGCCCGGCCAACCGGGAAAAGGGCAGCGTCTGGACCCACACCGTGCCATGGCCGCTCAGGGTGGCTAGTACCAGACCCTCGCCGCCGAACAGCATGCTGCGCAGCCCACCGGCCAGCTTGATGTTGTAGTCGATGCCGCTGGTGAAACCCACCAGGCAACCGGTGTCCAGGCGCAGCGTTTCTCCCCTCAGCTCCTTGCGGATCACCGTACCGCCGGCGTGGACGAAGGCCATGCCGTCACCTTCCAACCGCTGCAGGATGAAGCCCTCGCCGCCGAAGAAGCCGGCGCCCAGGCGACGGGTGAAAGCCACGCCGATGCGGGTACCCTTGGCCGCGCAGAGAAAGGAATCACGCTGGCAGAACAGGGTGCCACCCAGAGCGGCGAGATCCAGCGGAATCACCTGCCCCGGATAGGGCGCGGCGAAGGCGACGTGGCGCTTCTCCCGGCCTTCGTTGGTGAAATGGGTCATGAACAGCGACTCGCCGCCGAGCATCCGCTTGCCGGCGCCCCAGAGCTTGCCGAGCATTCCGGCAGTGCCATCGCCCATGCGCGCGGTGAAGTCGATGTCGGCCTCCATGTAGGTCATGGCGCCGGCCTCGGCGATCACCGTCTCGCCCGGATCGAGGCCGATCTCCACCGCCTGCAGGGATTCGCCGAGGATGCGATGGTCGAGGATATGGCTGGGCATGGCTGTCGGACTCCTGGGTGGCGTGGGAAACGGCGCGGCCTGTTCCACTCGGTGACGCGATTAACTTGGTGGTTCTTGCTCGAGAATGACGTCTAATCGCCGTTCGCGTGGAAAGCGCTGCGTGGTTTTCCGTCCTAGAACAACGCGGTAATGGATCGCTCCTACAGGGCTCATTTGCAACTGTAGGAGCGGTCGCATCGGCGCACCGCCATGACCGCGATTATGAAACCATACCTTGGAAACCCACATCCGGCTCCCTCACCCCAGCCCTCTCCCAGAGGGAGAGGGGGCGCTCACGTAGGCTGGGTCGAGCGCAGCGAAGCCCGACACATCGCAACCCCGTAGCGTGGAAAACGGCGCAGCCTTCCCACTGTCCTGTGAAGGGGCAAGGCGCGTGGAAAACGCTGCGCGGTTTTCCACCCTAGGAATCGGCTCCCACGTCTCGCAGCTCACCGGCGAAGCGCGCCAACCGCTGGCGCAGCCGCTGATTTTCCCGCCGCAGCTCTTCCACCTCGTCCAGGAGGTGCAGCGCCAGGGCGGTGGCGGCCCAATCCAATTCCAGCTCCTGGCGCAGGCGCACCGCGCGGCGGGCGCGGTGCAGGGCGCCGGTGTCGAAGTGCCATTCGGCCGGACGCTTGCCTCGCTGGGGCGCCAGGATACCGTGCTCGACGATCTCCACCACCACCGGCTCGCTCACCTCGCAGAGCACACAGAATTCCTGCAGGACGATCAGACTGCTCATCAGACTTTCCTCCAGTCACGGCGGGGATCGAAGGCCGCCCGCTCGGCCAGTTGGCGCCACAGCGCCTGGGTCGCTTCATCGCCTTGTGGCGGCATCACCACCTTGAGCAGGGCATGCAGATCGCCCTGCCCGGCCTTGCCGGCCAGGCCCTTGCCGCGCACCCGCAACCGCGCACCGTTCTGGCTGCCGGGCGGGATGCTGAGCATGATCTGCCCATCCAGGGTCGGCACCTGCACCTTGGCGCCCAACGCGGCCTCCCAGGGGGCGAGCGGTACGCTGACCACCAGGTCCTGGCCATCCACGTCGAACAGCGGATGGGGCACCAGGCGGATCACCAGGTAGTGATCCCCCGCCTCGGCGCCGCCGATACCCGGTTCGCCCTGGCCCTTGAGGCGGATGCGCTCGCCATCGGTGCTGCCGGCGGGGATCTTGACGTTGAGGGTCTTGGTGGTCTCGCCGACGCGCCGGCCCAGCTCGTCGCGCTGCGGCAGCGTGAAGCTCAGCGGCTTGGCGGCACCGGCCTGGCTCTCTTCGAGGAACAGCGGCAATTCCAGCTCGACGTCGCGGCCGCGGCGGGCGAAGCCACCCTGGTGCGAGCGCCCGGCGGCGCCGAACAGGGATTCGAAGAAGTCGGAATAGTCCGCGCCGAAGCCGGCATGGGGATCGCTGTAGTCATCGCCCGAACCCGGCTGCCAGTCCGGCGGTACCTGGAAACGTTCGCCCTGCTGCTGGTACAGGCGTACCTGGTCGTACTCGGCGCGCTTGTGCGGATCGCGCAGGACGTCATACGCCTCGGCCACCTCCTTGAAGCGGGCCTCGGCATCGGTCTCCTTGCTCACATCGGGATGGTACTTGCGCGCCAGCTTGCGATAGGCGGTCTTGAGGGTCTTGTCGTCGACATCGGGGGCGACGCCGAGTACCTCGTAGTAGTCCTTGAAGTCCATCGCGGTCTCCAGTAACGGTTCCCCTAGAGACCGCGACGCCCGCCCGGGGGTTGCACGCAGCCGGTCAGTCGCCGCGCTTGCGGAAGGCCAGGCGGCCGGCCAGCACCGTGAAGGTCGCCACCAGCGCCACCAGGATCCAGAAACCGTGGGGCGAGTCGGCCAGCGGGATGCCGCCGACGTTCATGCCGAAGAAGCCGGCGATGATGTTGATCGGCAGGGCCAGCACCGTGACCAGGGTCAGGGTGAACAGGGTGCGGTTGGTCTGTTCGGCGGAGGCGGCGGCAATCTCTTCCTGCAGCAGCTTGAGGCGCTCCACCAGGGCGGCGAGGTCGTCCAGCACCCGGTCGAATTCCTCGGTGGCCTCGCGCAGGGTCTGGATGTCGTCGCGCCGCAGCCAGGCCGGTGGCCGGTTGAGCAGCCGCAGCAAGGAACCCGGCTCCAGGGCCAGTAGCCGTTGCAGCCGCACCAGGGCGCGTCTCAGGCTGCCCAGTTCGGCGCGGCTGGCGGACAGCCGCTGGGACAGCAGGCGATCCTCGATGGCATCCACCTTGACCGTGGTGTCGCGGATGATGCCGGTCAGCACATCGGCCTGGTCGCGCAGGAGGTGCACCAGCAGTTCCAGGGTCGAGCCGAAGCCCTCGCCACGGCGTACCGCGTGGCGCAGGCGATCCACCGAGCGCAGCGGCTGGGCGCGGGCGGTCACCAGCAGTCCCGGCCGGGCGCAGGCCCAGAGGGTGGCGACGTCCACCGAGACCTGGCCGTAGGCGAGGGTCACGTCGTTCACCACCCCGAGCAGGGTGTCGTCGGCCGGCTCCAGGCGGGTCGAGTGGGAACCGGCATGCAGGGATTCGAAGAATTCCTCGGGCAGCCCCAGGTGCTCGCGCATCCAGCGTTCGGCGGCGGCGTGGGCCAGGTTGAAGTGTAGCCAGCGAAACCCGCCCTCTTCCGCTTCCCAGGGATCTTCCGGCGCCATGGTCAGGGCCCGGCCCGGCTGACCGGAGGTGAAATGATAGGCGTAGAGCAACCCCAGCCGTTCGGCGGCCGGATGCAGGGGGATCAGGGTGTTGGTCATGGCTACCTGCGGAGGGAACGCGACATCAGGGCTCTGTTAGCAGGTTCAAATGAACCTTTGATGACAGAGCCCCGGTCGGCAGGAGCCGGAGCGACGCCCCGAACGGGGCGCCACCCTTATTGCGGACGCATGTGCGGGAAGAGGATGACGTCGCGGATCGACGGCGAGTTGGTCAACAGCATCACCAGGCGGTCGATACCGATGCCTTCGCCGGCGGTGGGCGGCATGCCGTATTCCAGGGCGTTGATGAAGTCGGCGTCGTAGTGCATGGCCTCGTCGTCACCGGCGTCCTTTTCCTGGACCTGCAGCATGAAGCGCTCGGCCTGGTCTTCGGCGTCGTTGAGCTCGGAGTAGGCGTTGGCGATCTCGCGGCCGCCGATGAACAGTTCGAAGCGGTCGGTGACGCTGGGATTGTCGTCGTTGCGGCGCGCCAGCGGCGAGACCTCGAAGGGGTACTCGGTGATGAAGTGCGGCTGTTCCAGCTTGCTCTCCACCAGCTCCTCGAAAATCATCACCTGCAGCTTGCCCAGGCCTTCGTGGCCGAGCACCTTGGCGCCGGCCTGCTTGGCGATGGCGCGGGCCTTCTCGAGGTCCTGCAGGTCTTCCGCAGTGATGTCCGGGTTGTACTTGAGGATGGAGTCGTACACCGACAGGCGCACGAAGGGCTCGCCGAAGTGGAAGACCTTGTCGCCATAGGGCACGTCGGTGCTGCCGAGCACGGCCATGGCCAGTTCGCGGAACAGTTCCTCGGTGAGGTCCATGTTGTCGCGGTAGTCGGCGTAGGCCTGGTAGAACTCGAGCATGGTGAACTCGGGGTTGTGCCGGGTCGAGACGCCTTCGTTACGGAAGTTGCGGTTGATCTCGAAGACCTTCTCGAAGCCACCGACCACCAGGCGCTTGAGGTACAGCTCCGGCGCGATGCGCAGGAACATGGCCATGTCCAAGGCGTTGTGGTGGGTCTCGAAGGGCTTGGCCGCCGCGCCGCCGGGAATGGTCTGCAGCATGGGGGTTTCCACTTCGAGGAAACCGCGCTCCATGAGGAAGCGGCGGATGTGGGCGATGACCTGGGAGCGCACGCGGAAGGTCTGCCGCACCTCTTCGTTGACGATCAGGTCGACATAGCGCTGGCGATAGCGCAGCTCGGTGTCGGTCAGGCCGTGGTGCTTGTCGGGCAGCGGACGCAGCGACTTGGTCAGCAGGCGCACGTCGCTCATGTTGACGTAGAGATCGCCCTTGCCGGAGCGGGCCAGGGTGCCCTCGGTGGCGATGATGTCGCCCAGGTCCCAGGTCTTGACCGCTTCCAGGGTCTCGGCCGGCAGGGTCTTGCGGTCGACGTAGACCTGGATGCGCCCGCTGGTGTCTTGCAGCACCATGAAGGCGCCGCGGTTGAGCATGATGCGGCCGGCCACCTTGACCTTGATGCCTGCGGCTTCCAGCTCTTCCTTGGTCTTGTCGGCGTACTGCTGCTGCAGGTCACCGGCCAGGCTGTCGCGACGGAAGTCGTTGGGGAAGGGAATGGCCTGCTGGTCGCGCAGCGCGGCAAGCTTTTCCTTGCGCTGGGCGATCAGCTTGTTGTCTTCCTGTTCCTGGGCTTGGGGGTCTAGGGGTTGTTCGCTCATGTCTGCTGTTTACCTGGGTAGCTGACCGTAGGAGCGGTCGCATCGGCGCACCGCCATGGCCGCGATCCGGGGCGGCCATCGCGGCCATGGGCCGCTCCTACGGGAAAATGATGGTTAGATGCCCTGCTTGAGGCTGGCTTCGAGGTATTCGTCCAGATCGCCGTCGAGCACCTTGTCGCAGTCGCTGCGTTCCACGCCGGTGCGCAGATCCTTGATCCGCGAGGCGTCGAGCACATAGGAGCGGATCTGGTGGCCCCAACCGATATCGGACTTGGAGTCTTCCAGCGCCTGGGAGGCGGCGGTGCGCTTCTGCATTTCCAGCTCGTACAACTTGGCCCGCAGCATCTTCATGGCGGTGTCCCGGTTGGCGTGCTGGGAACGCTCGTTCTGGCAGGCCACCACGGTGTTGGTGGGCACGTGGGTGATCCGCACCGCGGAGTCGGTGGTGTTCACGTGCTGACCACCGGCGCCGGAGGAGCGGTAGGTGTCGACACGCAGGTCGGACGGGTTGATCTCGATCTCGATGTTGTCGTCGATCTCGGGCGAGACGAACACCGCCGTGAAGGAGGTATGGCGCCGGTTTCCCGAGTCGAAGGGACTCTTGCGCACCAGGCGATGCACGCCGATCTCGGTGCGCAGCCAACCGAAGGCGTATTCGCCCTTGATGTGCACCGTGGCGCCCTTGATGCCGGCGACCTCGCCTTCCGACAACTCGACGATCTCGGCGCTGAAGCCGTGCTGGTCGGCCCAGCGCAGGTACATGCGCAGCAGCATGTTGGCCCAGTCCTGGGCCTCGGTGCCGCCGGAGCCGGCCTGGATGTCCAGGTAGCAATTGTTGGGGTCCATCTCGCCGCTGAACATGCGGCGGAATTCCAGCTTCTCGAGGATGCCGCGCAGGCGCTCCACCTCGGTCGCCACGTCATCGACCGCGCCCTGGTCTTCCTCTTCGGCGGCCATCTCCAGCAGGTCGCTGGCATCGGCCAGGCCACCGGTCAGCTCGTCCAGGGTACCGACCACCTGGGCCAGCTGGGCGCGCTCGCGGCCGAGGTTCTGGGCGTACTCGGGCTTGTTCCAGACATTGGGGTCCTCGAGCTCACGCTCGACTTCGACCAGACGATCCTTCTTCAGATCGTAGTCAAAGATACCCCCGAATGGTCTGGGTGCGGCTGGAGAGGTCCTTGATGCTGGTGACGATCGGGTTGATTTCCATGGGGAAACACTCGCGAGAAAAGCTGTGGAAAAGCTCGCGAGTATAACCCAATCGGCGGCGAAACTCAGAGTGCGGCGGGGCGTGCCGCCCGCCGGCCCTCAATCGGCGTTGATGTCGCGATGGCGGGTTTCCGGCAGGCAGAAGATCCCCACCACCAGGCTGACGCCAGTGATCAGCACGGGGTACCAGAGGCCGTAGAAGATGTCGCCGGTGTAGACCACCAGGGCGAAGGATACCGTCGGCAGGAAGCCGCCGAACCAGCCATTGCCGATGTGATAAGGCAGCGACATCGAGGTGTAGCGGATACGGGTGGGGAACAGTTCCACCATCAGTGCCGCCAACGGCCCGTAGCAGAGCGTGGCGATGAGGATGAGGGCGAAGATCACCGCCACCACCATGGGCTTGTTGACCTGGGCGGCGTCGGCCTTGGCCGGATAACCGGCGGCCTGCACCGCGGCGCGCAGGGCCGGCTCGTCGAAGCCGACGATGACCTTGTCACCGACGTTGACCTGCACCGCATCGCCGGGTGCCGCCGCCACGCTCCGGTACGGCAGGCCGCTCTTGGCCAGCAGCGTCTTGACCCTATCGCAGGGACTGTCGAAACGCGCCTTGCCCACCGGATCGAACTGGAAGGTGCAGGTGGCCGGATCGGCGGTCACCACGATGGGCGCCTGCTGGCTGGCCTGGTAGATCTGCGGATTGGCGTAGTGGGTCAGGGCCTTGAACAGCGGGAAGTAGAGCAGCGTCGCCAGCAGCAGGCCGAGCATCAGGATCGGCTTGCGCCCGACCTTGTCCGACAGCCAGCCGGCGATGACGAAGAAGGGGGCGCCGAGGATGACGCTGACGATCAGCAGGTTGTTGGCCAGCACCGGGTCCAGCTTGAGGGTCTGGGTGAGAAAGAACATCACATAGAACTGCGCCAGGTAGAAGGTCACCGCCTGGCCGCCGTTGATGCTGAACAGCGCGATCAGCACCACCTTGAGATTGCTCCAGTTGGTGAAGGAATCGCGGATCGGCGCCTTGCTCTGCTTGCCTTCGGCCTTCATGCGCAGGAAGGCCGGCGACTCGTGCATCGACAGGCGAATCCAGGTGGAGATGGCCAGCAGGAAGATCGACAGCAGGAACGGCAGGCGCCAGCCCCAGACCTCGAACTGGTCGCCGGTCAGATAGCGGCAAACCAGGATCACCACCAGCGATAGCAGCAGGCCCAGGGTCGCGGTCGACTGCAGCCAGCTGGTGTGGGCACCGCGCTTGCCTTGGGGTGCGTGTTCGGCGATGTAGGTGGCGGCGCCGCCGTATTCGCCGCCCAGGGCCAGGCCCTGCAGCAGGCGCAGCACCACCAGGATGATGGGCGCGGCCACGCCGATGCTGGCGTAGGTGGGCAGCAGGCCGACGCCGAAGGTGGCGATGCCCATGAGGATGATGGTGGCGAGGAAGGTGTACTTGCGGCCGACCATGTCGCCCAGACGGCCGAACACCAGGGCGCCGAAGGGCCGCACCACGAAGCCGGCGGCGAAGGCCAGCAGGGCGAAGATGAAGGCGGTGGTGTCGTTGACGCCGGCGAAGAACTGCTTGCTGATCACCGCCGCCAGGGCGCCATAGAGAAAGAAGTCGTACCACTCGAAGACGGTTCCCAGGGACGAGGCGAAGATCACCTTGCGTTCTTCACGACGACTGACGGTCGCGCTGGGTTGGACCCGGGGTTGGGCATAGTCGGACATCGCACGTTCTCCTGACCCGGGAGCGCCGGGCTGATTGTTGTTATGGGCGACAGCTACTACGGTGGAAACGGCGGGAGGTCCCGCCGTCGGTGAAACCGGATGGACGTCGCTAGGCCGCCGAGACCGCGCTGGCCCGGGCTACCGCGGCGGGCAGCTCGTGCCTGCCCTGCTCGCGCGCCTCGGCCAGCATGAAGGTGGCCGCCTGTTCGGCGATCATCAGCGTCGGCGAACAGCTGTTGCCCGAGACCAGGGTCGGCATGATGGAGGCGTCGGCCACCCGCAGCCCGGGAATGCCATGCACCCGCAGCCGCGCATCGACCACGGCGTCGGCGTCCTGCCCCATGCGGCAGGTACCGGAAGGGTGGAAGATGGTAGTGCCTATGGCGCCGGCCGCCTGCTGCAATTCCTCCTCGCTCTGGTAGGCCGGGCCCGGCAGGTATTCCTCGGGTCGATAGGCGGCCAGGGCCGGGGTGGCGACGATACGGCGGGTCAGGCGGATGGCGTCGGCGGCCACCCTGAGGTCTTCCGGCGCACTGAGATACCGCGGCTGGATCAGCGGCGCGGCCAGCGGGTCGGCGCTGCGGATGGCCACCTGGCCACGACTGGCCGGACGCAGATTGCACACCGAGGCGGTAAAGGCGGGAAAGCCGTGCAGCGGCTCGCCGAAGCGCTCCAGCGACAGCGGTTGCACGTGATACTGCAGATTGGCCGAGGGCTGCCCGGGATCGGAGCGGGCGAAGGCGCCCAGCTGACTTGGCGCCATGGCCAGGGGGCCACTGCGTTTCCAGAGGTATTCCAGGCCCATGCCCAGCTTGCCCCAGAGACTGCCGGCCAGGGCGTTGAGGGTCGGCACGCCGTGCACCCGGTAGATCAGCCGCAGTTGCAGGTGATCCTGCAGATTGCCGCCCACCCCTTCCAGCCGGTGCCGGACGCCGATGCCCAGCCCTTCGAGCAGACCGCGCGGTCCGATGCCGGAGCGCTGCAACAGGGTCGGTGAGCCAATGGCCCCGGCGCAGAGCACGATCTCCCGCCGCGCCACCAGGCGCTGGGGTTCGGCCTGGCCCGGCAGCCGCGCCAGTACCGCCCGTGCCCTGCCCTCCTCCAGCAGCACCCGCTCGACCTGGGCGCCGGTCAGCACCTCGAGATTGGCGCGCTGGCGGATCGGCCGGAGAAAGGCCTTGGCCGCGTTCCAACGCACCCCATTGCGCTGGTTGACCTGGAAGTAGCCGCAGCCCTCATTGTCACCGGTGTTGAAGTCTTCCACCGGCGCGATGCCGGTTTCGCCGGCGGCCGCGCGAAAGGCGTCGAGCAGCGTCCAGTGCAGGCGCTGGCGCTCCACGCGCCATTCGCCGCCGGCGCCATGAAAGGCCGAGGCGCCGTCGCAGTGATCCTCCATTGCCTTGAACAGCGGCAGCACGTCTTGCCAGGCCCAACCGGGATTGCCGGCGGCGGCCCAGCCGTCATAGTCCCGCGCCTGGCCGCGCATGTAGATCATGCCGTTGATGGAGGAACAGCCGCCCAGCACGCGACCGCGCGGATAATTGAGCGCCCGGCCGCCCAGGCCCGCTTCCACCTCGGTCTTGAAGCACCAGTCGGTGCGCGGATTGCCGATGCAGAACAGATAGCCGACCGGAATGTGGATCCAGGGATGGTTGTCGCGCCCGCCGGCCTCCAGCAGCAGCACGCGATGGGCCGGATCGGCGGACAGTCGATTGGCCAGCAGGCAGCCGGCCGGACCGGCGCCGACGATGATGAAGTCATATTCCGCAGCAGGACCGGACATGACGTTCCCTCGCTTTTTTGTTGTTGTGGCTCCTATCCTAGTGTGGTCATCCGCGAACAGTAGTCGCCGGAAACGGGCAATGGCTGTGCATTTCTGCACAGGCCCGTGAAAGCGGCAGTCTAGAAAAGAACAAGGGGCGGCATGTTCGACTGGAACGATCTGCGAGTGTTTCTGGAAGTCCAGCGCCATGGCCGCCTGCTGACCGCCGCCCGCAGCCTGGGCGTCAGTCACGCCACCGTCGCCCGTCATCTGGAGGCCCTGGAACGCGCCCTGGGCAGTCAGCTGCTGGTGCAGCAGGCCAGCGGCTACCAGCTCACGCCTGCGGGACAGGCCCTGCTGGCCCACGCCCAGGCGATGGAGGAGGCGGCGCTGCTGGCCCAGGAAGCCGTGACCCAGAGGCTCAATCCGCTGGGTCAGGTCCGAGTCGGCGTGACCGAAGGCCTGGGTACCGGCTTCCTCGCCCGGCGCCTGGATGAATTGCTGCGCAACTACCCTGGCCTGGAAGTCGAACTGGTCTCGGTCCCGCGCTTCGTCAGCGTCACCAACCGCGAGGCGGACATCGCCATCACCCTGGAAAGGCCCACCGCCGAAGGCCTGATCGGCCGCCGGCTGACACCCTATCGCCTGCGTTTCTATGCCAGCCGCGCCTATCTAGACCGG
The DNA here is from genome assembly GCA_036946245.1 of Pseudomonas oryzihabitans. Taxonomy (GTDB): domain Bacteria; phylum Pseudomonadota; class Gammaproteobacteria; order Pseudomonadales; family Pseudomonadaceae; genus Chryseomonas; species Chryseomonas oryzihabitans_G. Next base: position 1,820,654 of record JAQIJM010000001.1, on the reverse strand, counting down.
GCGCCGTCCCTGGATGCCGAGGCCGATCTGGGCGAGCAGACCTTCATCGGCTACGTCGACGACCTGCTGTACACCCGCGAACTGCAATTCATCCAAGGACTCTGCCCCGATCCGCGCATCGTCTTCCGCAGCACCAGCGTCATCGCCCAGCGCGAAGCCGCCTGCGCCGGCATCGGCATCGCGGTGCTGCCCTGCTACCTGGTGGGTCGGGACACACCCTTGGAAGGCGTGCTCCCGGAACGGTCCTTCACCCGTGAATACTGGATCTCGACCCATCGGGAGTTGCACCGCTCCGCGCGCCTGCGCGTGGTCTGGGATTTCCTGTTGCACCTCTGCGCAGCGGAGCGGAGCGTCCTGCTGGGCGAGGAACGCCCGCTCGCCTAGCCATCAGACCGCTGCGGCCTCCCGCTCCAGCTCGGCCCGCAGACCGGGCTCCAGGCGCAACTGGCGCGCCAGCTCGTCCAGATAGGCTTTCTCCATATACTGCTGATCGTCGATCAGCATCAGGCTGGCCAGGTACATCTCGGCGGCCATCTCCGGCGTTTCCGCCGCGGCGGCGACCTTGGCCGGGTCCAGCGGCTGTTCCAACTCGCGCTGCAACCAGCTGCGCAACTCGGGATCGTTGTCCAGCTTGGCCATCTCGGCCTCGATGGCCTGGCGCTCCTGGGCATCCACATGACCATCGGCCTTGGCCGCGGCGATCAGGGCGATCAGCACCGCCCTGCCGTGAGCCTCGGCTTCGTGCTCCGATACCCGATCCACGGTGCGCGGCTCGGCCACCGAAGCGCCCTGGGCCTGGTTGGTCTGCCAGGACTGGTAGGCCTTATAGGCCACCATACCGAGCGCTGCCAGGCCACCGTAGCCGACCGCCTTGCCGCCCAGGCTGCGTCCACGCTTACTGCCCAGCAACGCGGTCAGGGCGCCAGCGGCCAGGCCACTGTTGCCCAGGCCCGAGAGCAGGCCGCCGAGGCCGTCCTTGCCGGCAGGGGTGGCGCCGGAGCGCGGCATCGCCTGGCCATGACCAGTCTTCTTGGCCAGGGCCTGCTGGCCGGCCTTGAGCAGTTGATCGAGCAGACCTCGGGTGTTCATGAGCAACCTCCACGGGCAAAGGGTTCAGCCTCATCAGACCGCCACGCGGGCCGTCTGGCTCCGGCCTCCTGCTTACCGGATGTTGCGGCCGGCGAGCCGCCGCCCGACGAGGCGATACAAAATATTGCTGACCAGGGTGCGCGCCGGGCGCTACTCTTGCGCCTTCCCCCTTGCAGTTGCCGGAGACACCCCATGCGTCCGCGTTTGGCTGTGCTGTTCGCGCTTTCGCTCGCCCTCATCGGCGGCCAGGCCCAGGCCGCGGCCGAGGACGCCCGCCTCATCGCCAATCGCTATCTCGATGCCTGGAACGATCACGACGCCGAGGCCGCCAGCGCCCTGCTCGATCCCAAGGTGCAGTATTTCGACAGTGGCGCCGCGATCACCGAGACCAGCCGCACCCAGGCCCGCGACAAGATCGTCAAGGTCACCCTCAAGGCGGTACCGGATCTGCAGGTGAAGATGGTGCACAAGCCGGTCATCGGCCCGCGCAGCATCGCCTTCGAATGGGAACTCACCGGCAACCGTCCCACCGCCACCGGCAAGCAGCCAGTTCGCATCCGCGGTGCCAGCATCATGAAGATCCGCGACGGCCGGATCTGGTACCTGGGCGACTACTACGACAGCGATGCCCTGGAAGCGGTGCTGCGGCCGGCCAAGCCCTAGCCGCGATCGCTACCGCGCCCAGCGGCCCCGCTGGCGGTGCCTGGCGGCTCGAACGGCTCACATTCGCGGCAGTCGAGGACTGACAGCCTGCCCGGTCACGCCTAGACTGTCGCCCCCTCCCTCCTGACAAGGACCGTCACATGTCGTCGCTCAAACACCTGCTCTGTCTCTGCGCCGCCGCCCTGCTGCTCGGTGCCTGCTCCGGCAGCGACACCCCCGAAGACGTCACGCGCAACTTCCTCGAAGCCGTTTACAAAAACGAGCCCGAGCAGGCCTTCAAGCTCATCGAAATCCCCAAGAACGCCCAGCCCGGCGCGGAAGACATGGTGCGCGGCAAGCTGAAGGGCCGACTGGCGGAAAACGCCCGCAAGACCGCGAGTCTCGGCGGCCTCTCGACCATCGAGGTCGCCAAGGCGGAATACAATCCGGACAAGACGGCCGCCACCACCTCGGCGACGGTCTCCTTCAAGAATGCCGACGCCCCCAAACGCCAGGAGCAACTGCGCCTGGTGAAGGGCGAGAATGGCTGGAAAGTACGGCTCTGAAGAACGGATGACGCCCGGGCGTTCAGCGCTGCTGCGCCTGCTGGCGTGGGTGGTACTGCTGCTCGGCGTCCTGGCCCAACGCCCGCTGTCTACTGCTCAGCCACCTTTCGATCCCTCCGGCCTGCCGGTACTCGAGGTGGGTGACTGGCTGTTTCGACTGGGCACGGCCATGGACAGCGTGCTGATCCGCGAAGCCAGCGGCGGCGACTATTCCCATGTCGGGATGGTAGTGGCGACGACGCCGCGAATCCTGATCGTCCATGCCACCACCGACGATGATCCGCGCCACCCCGACCAGGTTCTGCTCAGTCCCCTCGAGGACTTTCTGCAACCGGCCCTGGCGCGGCGCTTCGCCATCGCCCGCCCTATCTTCCTGGCCGAGCCGCTGCGCGCGCGTATCGCCGCAGACCTGCGTAGCCAAACGGGCCAGCCCTTCCTGCTGGAGTCACGCGAGCTGCCCCACCGCTATTGCACCACCCTGCTGGCAGAGCTCATCCAGGCCCATGACCCGGCATTCGCACCGCGCTGGACCCGGCTGGATCTACCGCTTTTCCGGGGCGACTATCTGTTGCCCAGCGCCTTGGCGGAATACCCGGGGCTGGAGTGGATCTACCGCCAGTGATCGCTGGCGTTATCCTCAACCAGCCCCGGTCGTTCCTCGTCATTCCACCCCGAACGGTTTTCGCAGCGGCGTATCCCGGTGTGCGGCGCGCACGTATTGCGGCGGCCAGGAGACCTTCTCGCGCAGTGCCTCGGCGGCGTTGAGCGGCCAGTAGGGATCACGCAGTAGTTCCCGCGCCAGCAGCACCAGATCGGCCTGGCCGGTACGCAGCACATGCTCGGCCTGGGCCGCGTCGGTGATCATGCCCACCGCGCCACTGGGGATTTCCGCTTCCTTGCGGACCCGCTCGGCGAACTGGGTCTGGTAGCCGGGTCCGGTGGGAATATCGGCCTGGGCCGCGGTGCCGCCTGAAGAGACATCGATCAGGTCGACGCCCACGGTCTTCAACCGCCGCGCCAGCTCCACCGTCTCGTCCACGTCCCAGCCGTCTTCCACCCAATCGGTGGCCGAGACCCGCACGAACAGCGGCAGCCCTTCCGGCCAGACCGCGCGGACGTCGGCGGTCACCTCGAGCAGCAGGCGGATGCGATTCTCGAAATTGCCGCCGTAATCGTCCTCGCGACGATTGGAGAGGGGCGAGAGGAACTGGTGCAGCAGGTAGCCGTGGGCGGCATGGATTTCAGCGACCTTGAAGCCGGCTGCCAGGGCGCGTTCGGCGGTGGCGACGAAGGCCCGGCGGATGCTGGCGATGTCGTCGCGATCCACGGCGGTGGGTCGGGTGTGCTGGGGATCGAAGGCGATGGCCGAGGGGGCCACCGGGACCCAGCCGCCCTCGGCGATGGGCACGCTGCCGTGCTTGCCGAGCCAGGGCTGCCAGGTGCTGGCCTTGCGCCCGGCATGGGCCAGCTGGATGCCGGCCACGCTGCCCTGCCCCTCGATGAACCGGGTGATGCGCCGCAGCGGCTCGATCTGCTCGTCCTTCCACAGCCCCAGGTCCTGGGGCGTGATGCGCCCGTCGGGGGTGACCGCGGTGGCTTCGAAGATCACCAGGCCGGCACCACCCGTCGCCCGGCTGCCGAGATGCACCAGGTGCCAGTCGTTGGCGAAGCCGTCTTCGCTGGAGTACTGGCACATCGGGGAGACCACCACGCGATTGGGCAGGGTCAGCTGACGCAGGGTCAGGGGCTGGAACAGGAGACTCATGGCGGACCTCGTCTGATCGGGATTCAGCGCATTGGAGTGTTCCCGATCAGAATAGATCGCCGATCCGACTAACGCGGCCTCAACTAGCGCGGTGTCAGGTGCACCACCAGCAACTGCACGCTCTCGTTGCCGCGGAATTCGTTCACGTCCAGCCGATAAGCCAGCTCGGCCCAGCGGATGTTGGGATCGGGCCAGGTGTCGCGATCGATGTTGAAGGCGATGCCGTCCAGCTCCGGTCCGCCCTGCTCGCTGCGCAGGGTCAGCTTGAGATGCCGTTCCTTGAGCAGGCGCTGGGAGAGTATCTCGAAGGTGCCGTGGAACAGCGGCTCGGGAAACTGCTGGCCCCAGGGACCGGCCTGGCGCAGCGCCTGGGCCAGGCCGAGCTGGAATTCGGTGGGGGCCAGGCAGCCATCGGTCTGCAGGCGACCGCTGAGGTCATCGGCCTGCAGGTGGCGGCGCACCTCGGCATCGAAGGCCGCGGCGAAGGTCTCGTAGTGCGCCTGGGGCAGGCTGAGGCCGGCGGCCATGGCATGGCCACCGAACTTGGTGATGAGTCCGGGATGGCGCGTCGCCACGGCGTCCAGGGCATCGCGGATGTGCAGCCCGGGCACCGAGCGCGCCGAGCCCTTGAGCATGCCATTGCCGCTGCCGTCGTCGGCGAACGCCAGCGCCGGGCGGTGATACTTTTCCTTGAGCCGCGAGGCGAGGATACCGATCACGCCCTGGTGCCACTCCGGGTCGAACAGGCAGAGGCCGAAAGGCAGGTTGTCTTCCGGCAACTCCCTGAGCTGCTTGAGCGCCTCGCGCTGCATGCCCTGCTCGATGCTCTTGCGATCCTTGTTGAAGTCGTCCAGCTGCTGGGCGTATTCCTGCGCCAGCTGCGGGTCTTCGCAGAGCAGCAACTCGATGCCGATGGACATGTCGTCCAGGCGGCCCGCCGCGTTGAGGCGCGGGCCGAGGATGAAGCCCAGGTCGCTGGAGGCCACCTTCCCCGGCTGGCGCCCAGCCACCTCCAGCAGCGCCTTGAGCCCCGGTCGTGCCCGGCCGGCACGGATACGCAGCAGCCCCTGGTGCACCAGGATGCGATTGTTGGCGTCCAGCGGCACCACGTCGGCCACGCTGCCGAGGGCGACCAGATCCAGCAACTCGGCCAGATTGGGCTCGGCCAGGCCCTGACGGGCGAACCAGCCGTTCTCGCGCAGGCGACTGCGCAGGGCCAGCATCACATAGAAGATCACCCCGACCCCGGCGATGCACTTGCTGGGAAAGGCGCAGGCCGGCTGATTCGGATTGACGATGGCATCGGCGGCGGGCAACTCGGCGCCCGGCAGGTGGTGGTCGGTGATGACCACCTGCAGCCCGGCGGCCTTGGCCGCGGCCACGCCGTCCAGGCTGGAGATGCCGTTGTCGACGGTGAGCAGCACCTCGGGTTCGCGCTGCAGGGCCACGGCGACGATCTCGGGCGTCAGGCCGTAGCCGTATTCGAAGCGATTGGGCACCAGGTAGTCGACCCGGGCCGCGCCCAGGCGACGTAGCGCCAAGACACCCACCGCGCTGGCGGTGGCGCCATCGGCGTCGAAGTCGCCGACGATGAGGATGCGCCGGCGTTCTTCCAGGGCCCGCGCCAGCAGCTCCACCGCTGCCTCGATGCCCTTGAGCTGGTGGTAGGGCACCAGTCGCGCCAGGCCCTTGTCCAGTTCTTCCGGCTGGGTCACGCCGCGGGCGGCATAGAGCCGGGTGAGCAGCGGCGGCAGGTCGCCCAGGTCGGGCAACACCGCCGGCAGCGGACGGGGCTCCAAGCGCATCAACGTTCGCCCAGCAGCCATTCCAGCTGCAATTCGTGCTGACCGCGGTCGTCGGTGACGAACAGGGTGCCTTCGCTGATCATCACCTGCCAGGCAATGCTGCGCGGCAGATCGCGGGCCAGCTCTGCCAGGGGCTCGGCGGGGACCGCGGCGGTATGCAGATTCTTCAGCGTCCGGACCGCATCCACCACCTTGGTCTGCCAGACGCGCAGATTGCCGTAGGCCAGCAGGCTGGTGCGCTCGGTACGGCGGCTGCACCAGGTCAGCCGCTCGGCGTCGGGCTGGCCGACCTCGATCCAGTGCAGCACCCGGCCATCGAGACTCTTTTCCCACAGCGCCGGCTCGTCGACGTCGGACAGGCCACGGCCGAAGGCCAGCTGCTCGTTGTACCAGAGCACATAGGCCAGCAACCGCACCGCCAGCCGCTCCTCGGTCTCGGAGGGATGCCGCGCCACGGTCAGGCGCAGATTCTCGTAGACCCCACGATCCAGATCGGTGAGGTTGAGTTCGACTTTGTAGGGCGTGGCTTGCAGAGCCATGGGCGGGTCACCGGCAGGGAAAGCCGGGCATTGTACCGGAAAAGGTCGGGGGGCTTGGGATCATCGCGGCCATGGGCCGCTCCTACAGGGGCAATGCTTTTGTAGGAGCGGCCCATGGCCGCGATCTGGAGGACCAAAACCTAGAGCGGCTGCCCGCGCTTGCCGTGGCGGCTGACGAACGCCTGGACGGCGGCCAGGTCGTTGGGCAGGACGGTGCAGCGCTCTTCGCGTTGCAGCAGGTCGGCCAGGTGGGTCGGCAGGCTGAGGGTCGCGCCGATGCCGGCCTTTTCCACCGCTTCGGGGAATTTGACCGGGTGGGCGGTACCCAGCACCACCATGGGCGTGGCCAGGCTGCGGCGGCACTCGCGAGCGGCGCGCACGCCGATGGCGGTGTGCGGGTCCAGCACCTCGCCGGTAGCGGCATACACCTCGGCGATGGTGGCGCAGGTCTCTTCATCGCTCACGGCGAGGGAATCGAACAGCTTGCGCGCTTCGGTCCAGCGATCGTCGGCCACCGTCAGGGTGCCGCTGCTGCGGAAATTCGCCATCAGCTCGGCCAGGGCCAGGCCGTCGCGACCGTGCAGATCGAACAGCAGGCGCTCGAAGTTGGACGAGACCATGATGTCCATGGACGGCGACAGCGTGGCTTCCAGCTGCTGCTTGTCGTAGCGGTTGCCGGACATGAAGCGGTGCAGGATGTCGTTGCGGTTGGTGGCCACCACCAGCTGGCTCACCGGCAGGCCCATGTTGCGCGCCAGGTAGCCGGCGAAGATGTCGCCGAAATTGCCGGTGGGCACCGAGAAGGCGATGGAGCGCGCCGGAGCGCCCAGCTGCAGGGCCGCATGGAAGTAGTAGACGATCTGGGCCATGATCCGCGCCCAGTTGATCGAGTTGACCGCGACCAGCGGGGTGCCCTTGAGGAAGCCCTGGTCGGCGAAGCTGGCCTTGACCATCTCTTGGCAGTCGTCGAAGTTGCCTTCGATGGCGATGTTGTGGATGTTGTCGCCCAGCAGCGTGGTCATCTGCCGGCGCTGCACCTCCGACACCCGCTGGTGCGGATGGAGGATGAAGATGTCCACGTTCTCACAGCGCTTGCAGCCTTCGATGGCCGCCGAGCCGGTGTCGCCGGAGGTGGCACCCATGATCACCACGCGCTCGCCGCGCTTGGCCAGCACGTGATCGAGCAGCCGCCCCAGCAATTGCAGGGCGAAGTCCTTGAACGCCAGGGTCGGGCCGTGGAACAGCTCCAGCACCCACTCGTTGGCGTCCAGCTGGCGCAGCGGCGCGATCGAGCTATGGGCGAAATCGGCGTAGGTCTCTTCCAGGATGGCCTTGAATTCGCCATCGGCGATGGAGCCGGCGACGAAGGGCTTCATCACCCGGAAGGCCAGCTCGTGGTAGGGCAGACCGGCCCAGGAGGCGATCTCCTCCAGGGAAAAGCGCGGCAGGTTCTCCGGTACGTAGAGACCGCCATCGCTGGCGAGACCCGCCAGCAGCACTTCTTCGAAATTCAGCGCGGGCGCCTGGCCGCGGGTACTGATGTAACGCATGACTCGACCTCGGGAAAGACGGCGGCGCCGGGCGCCGCCAGGCTGCTCAGTTCAGGTGCTCGACGCGGATGCGGACGACGTCGCCGACCACGTCGTCCAGGGCTTCCAGCGCGGTGATGGCCTCGACCATGTGGCGCTCGGTCACGCGATGGGTCAGCAGGATCATGGGCACCAGGCCGTCATGTTCCTCCGCTTCCTTCTGCATGATGGACTCGATGTTGATGCCCCGCGCCGAGAGGATGCTCGCCACCTGGGCCAGCACGCCCGGATGATCCTTGGCCTGGATGCGCAGATAGTAGGCGCTCTCGCAGGCCTCGATCGACAGCACCGGATGGTCGGACAGCGCATCGGGCTGGAAGGCCAGGTGCGGCACGCGATTCTCCGGGTCCGAGGTCATGGCGCGGACCACGTCCACCAGGTCGGCCACCACCGCCGAGGCGGTCGGCTCCTGGCCGGCACCGGCGCCGTAGAACAGCGTCGAGCCGACGGCGTCGCCATTGACCATCACCGCGTTCATCACGCCGTTGACGTTGGCGATCAGGCGATCGGCCGGGATCAGCGTCGGGTGCACCCGCAGCTCGATGCCTTGGTCGGTGCTGCGCGCCACGCCCAGGTGCTTGATGCGGTAGCCCAGTGCCTCGGCGTAGCCGACGTCGGCGGTGGTCAGGCGGGTGATGCCCTCGGTGTAGGCCTTGTCGAATTGCAGCGGGATGCCGAAGGCGATGGAGGCCAGGATGGTCAGCTTGTGGGCGGCATCGATACCTTCCACGTCGAAGGTCGGATCGGCCTCGGCATAGCCCAGCGCCTGGGCTTCGGCCAGGACATCGGGAAAGGTGCGACCCTTCTCGCGCATCTCGGAGAGGATGAAGTTGCCGGTGCCGTTGATGATGCCGGCCACCCAGTTGATGCGGTTGGCGGCCAGGCCTTCGCGCAGCGCCTTGATCACCGGGATGCCGCCGGCCACCGAGGCCTCGAAGGCGACGATCACGCCCTGCTCGCGCGCCTTGGCGAAGATCTCGTTGCCGTGCACGGCGATCAGCGCCTTGTTGGCGGTGACCACGTGCTTGCCGTTGGCGATGGCGCGCAACACCAGTTCGCGGGCCAGGGTGTAGCCACCGATCAGCTCCACCACCACGTCGATCTCGGGATTGTCGGCCACCGCCAGGACGTCCGCGGTGATCGGCGTGCTGCCGGTATCGCACTGGGGATTGGGCCGGCGCTGGGCGATCTGCGCCACCTCGATACCCCGACCGGCGCGCCGGGCGATTTCCTCGGCGTTGCGCTTGAGTACGTTGAAGGTCCCGCTGCCCACGGTACCCAGACCACAGATGCCTACTTTGACCGGCTTCACACCCTTATCCCCATGTCGTAAGGGACCGCTCCGCGGCCCCGTTCATAGCTCTGATTGAGGCGCCTAGCGGGCGCCGATTGCCGCTTCCGCCAGCTGGTCGGCCGGCTGGTAGCCCGGGATCATCTGGCCGTCGGCGAGAATGATCGCCGGCGTGCCCTGGATACCCATGTTCTGCCCCAGCGCGAACTGCTGGGCGACCGGATTCTGGCAGCTCTCGGACTTGACCTCACGGCCGGTGAACATCTGGTTCAGTGCCGCCGGCTTGTCCTTGGCGCACCACACCGCCTCCAGTTGCTTGGAACCCGGCGAGCCCATGCCCTGGCGCGGGAACGCCAGGTAGCGCACCTCGATGCCGCGCTTGTTCAGCTCGGGTACTTCCGCATGCAGCTTCTGGCAATAGGGGCAGGTGGTATCGGTGAAGACAGTGATGTGCGCCTTGGTCTCGCCCTGGGCGGGATAGACGATCATCTGGTTGCGATCCAGGCCATTGATCTGCCGCGCCACGGCGACGTTCTCGGCCTTCTCGGTCAGGTTGGCGGCCTTGCCGTCCTTGACCTGGTACAGATAGCCCTGCATGACGAACTGGCCATCGCCACTGGCATAAAGCACGCGACCGCCCTTGAGCTGGACCTGGTAGAGGCCTTCCAGCGGACTCTTGGCGATGGACTCGATGGCGAGATTGGGTTGCAGCGCGGTCAGGCTCTGGCGAATGGCCTGCTCAGGTTCGGCCTGAGCCAGTTGCACGCCGAGCCCCAGGCAAGCGGCGAGCAACAGTCGGGAAATACGCATGTTTGACTCCTGTTGAGACGCCGGCAAGCCTACCACAGACGCACCGGCTAAGAGTCTGTTCAAAGGCTCGCGAGCTAGAGCCAAACAAGGCCTAGGCGGCCCCACGAAAATGGCTGAGGAAGCGGATCGGACTCGCGCTCGAGTTTACAGGTAGTAAATGAGCATTCCGACGGGGCTGGCCGTCCAGGCCATTTTCAACGCCGTTTGGCCGACGCGCAGCAGACTTTGAACAGGCTCCAAGGCGGTTCCACCCTACCCCCGCGGATGGTGCTGGGCGTGCAGTTGCTGCAGCCGCACACGGGCGACATGGGTGTAGATCTGGGTGGTCGACAGGCTGGTATGGCCGAGCAGCATCTGCACCGTGCGCAGGTCGGCGCCGTGGTTGAGCAGATGGGTGGCGAAGGCGTGCCTCAAGGTATGCGGCGACAGCGAGGTGCGGATGCCCGCCACCTGGGCATGCAGCTTGATGCGGTGCCAGAAGGTCTGCCGGGTCATGACCGTGCCCCGCTGGCTGGGAAAGAGGACGTCGCCGGGCTGGCCGCCCAGCAGCAGCGGTCGCGCCGTCTTGAGATAGTCCGCCAGCCAGGCGATGGCTTCCTCGCCCAGCGGGATCAGCCGCTCCTTGCTGCCTTTGCCGAACACCCGCAGCGAGCCCTCGCGCAGATTGACCTCGTCCAGGGTCAGGCTGACCAGCTCGGTGACCCGCAGGCCGGTGGCATAGAGCACCTCGAGCATGGTGCGATCGCGCAGGCCCAGGGTGTCTTCGGTATCCGGCGCCGCCAGCAGCGCTTCCACGTCCGCTTCGGACAGGCTCTTGGGCAAGGGCGCGCCCAGCTGCGGCATGCTCACCAGCAGCGTCGGGTCCTCGGCGACCCTTCCCTCGCGCACACTGTATTTGTAGAAGCTGCGCAGCCCGGAGAGAAAACGCGCCGTGGAGCGCGCCTGATAGCCCTCGCTCAGGCGCCAGCCGAGGTGATCGAGCACGGCGTCGCGACCGGCGGACTCCAGCGTCAGGCCCCTGCCCTCCAGCCACCGGGCGAAGGCCAGCAGATCGGTGCGATAGGCGCTGCGGGTATGGGGCGACAGCCCCTTCTCCAGCCACAGGGCGTCGAGGAATTCCTCGATCAGCCGCTCGGCGCTCACTCGGCGAACCCGGGCAGCACCGGCGTCGGCTTGCCCTCGCCATCGACGGCGACGAAGCTGAAGGCGCCGTTGATGGCGCGCTCACGGCCTTCCGCCAGCATGCCCTCGACGAACACCTCCACCTGCACCTTGATGCTGGTATTGCCGACCTTCACCACCCGTCCGATCAACTCGACGATGGAGCCGGCGGGAATCGGATGATTGAAGTCGATGCGATCCGTGGAGACGGTGACCAGCGGCCGGCGACAGAAGCGCGTCGCGGTGATGAAGGACACCTCGTCCATCCAGGCCAGGGCGGTGCCGCCGAACAGGGTGTCGTGATGATTGGTGGTGGGCGGGAACACCGCCTTGGCCACCCGGGTTTCCGACAGCGCGGTGCGCCGCTGGATTTCCGCTTCGCGGGTCATCATGCCTTAGCCTTATCTCGAACCTCAGAAACGAAAAAAGCAGCCGAGGCTGCTTTTTTCTGGTCACGCCGCGATCAGGAAAGCTTTTCCTTGATGCGAGCGGCCTTGCCGGACAGTTCGCGCAGGTAGTACAGCTTGGCCTTGCGCACGTCGCCGCGACGCTTGACGCTGACGCTGTCGACCAGGGGGCTGTAGGTCTGGAAGGTACGCTCGACGCCGACGCCGCTGGAGATCTTGCGCACGGTGAAGGCGCTGTTCAGGCCGCGGTTACGCTTGCCGATCACCACGCCTTCGAAGGCCTGCAGACGCTGACGGTCGCCTTCCTTCACCTTCACCTGGACGATCACGGTGTCGCCGGGGGCGAACGCCGGGATTTCCTTGTTCATCTGCTCAGCTTCGATCTGGGCAATGATTTTGTTGGTCATGTCACTCTGCTCCTAAGACAGGCCGCGGCCCGCCATCGATACCTAACTATCGTTCCGCTGACGAAGGTATTCCGCCAACAGGTTCTGCTCTTCTCCAGAAAGCGAGCGGCCATCCAGAAGATCGGCGCGGCGCTCCGCAGTGCGTCCCAGGGACTGCTGCAGACGCCAGCGCCGGATATGCTCGTGGTTACCACTGAGCAACACGTCGGGTACGCGACGGCCCTCGTACACCTCGGGTCGGGTGTAGTGCGGGCAATCGAGCAGGCCGTCGGTGAACGAGTCCTGCTCGGCGGAATCCGCATGCCCCAAGGCTCCGGGCAGCAGTCGCGTGACCCCATCGATCAGCACCATGGCCGGCAATTCACCGCCGGACAGCACATAGTCGCCAATCGACCATTCTTCATCCACGTGCGTCTCGATGAAACGCTCGTCGATGCCTTCGTAACGCCCGGCGATGAGGATCAGATGTTCCTCCTGCGCCAGTTCCCGTACCGCCGCCTGGTCGAGCTTGCGACCCTGGGGGGACAGGTAGATCACCTTCGCCGCCGAATCGCCCTTGGCATCGGCCAGGGCGCGCTCCAGCGGCTGGATCTTCATGACCATCCCGGGACCACCGCCGAAAGGCCGGTCGTCCACGGTCTGGTGGCGATCCTCGGTATAGCTGCGCGGGTTGTAGCAGGTCAGCTCCAGGAGCCCCTGCTTCATCGCGCGACCGCTCACGCCATAGGCGCTGACGGCCTCGAACATCTCGGGAAAGAGGCTGATGACATCGATACGCATGGATTAGAAATCCGCGTCCCAGTCGACCTGCATCTCACCCTTGACCAGATCCACCGCCAGTACGTACTGGTCGGGCAGATAAGGCAACAGACGCTCACGATCGTCGAGGCTGCCAGCACAGGGCTTGACCAGCATGACGTCGTTGGCCCCGGTCTCCAGCAGGTGATCCACCACACCCAGCCACTGGCCTTCGCGATTGATCACCTTGAGACCTTCCAACTGATGCCAGTAGTAGTCACCGGCACCCAGCTGGGGCAATTCACTGCGCGGCACGCAGATCTCGAAACCGGCCATGAGGCGGGCTTCTTCGCGATCATCCAGGCCCTGCAGACGAACCGTCAGGACCTTGCCGTGCAACCGACCGCCGAGCACCTTGACCTGCCGGGTCTCGCCTTCGCGCCGCAGCGTCCAGGTCCGATAGTCCAGCAGATTGTCGAGCGGATCGGTAAAGGAGTAGATCTTGAGCTCACCGCGTACGCCGAAGACCGAAACTATCTTGCCCAGGACCACCAGGTCGGGGGCGGAGGTCGGCGTACTCATGATCTTCAGGCGGTAGCCTGAGCGCTCTTGAGCAGCTGAGCGACGCGCTCGGACGGCTGGGCGCCCTGCGACAGCCAGTAGTTGGCACGCTCTTGGTCCACCGACAGACGAACTTCGGCGCCGCTGGCGATCGGGTTGAAGAAACCGATGCGCTCGACGAAGCGACCATCACGCGCATTGCGGCTGTTGGTCACGGTCAGGTGGTAGAAGGGGCGCTTCTTGGAGCCGCCACGGGCTAGACGGATGGTTACCATTGAACTTCGTTCCTGTAGTCGGTGCTTGTAACTGTGGGCACACTGGGCCACATGGCCCGAAAGGCCGCATATTCTAAGGGCTGTCACCCGGTTTGCCAATGGCTTTCGATGGTACCGCGGGCAACGGGACGGACCACGCACTCGCGCAACCGCGCCGAGCCGCTCGCGAAGGTGCGCCAACGCTGGCATCGACGCCCTTCCCGGCAAGCGAGTGGGAGCCGACCATCTGGCGACGGGCGGCACCCGGAATCACATCTTGGGCATGCCGCCGCCGGGGAACATGCTGCCCATGCCTCTCATCATCTTGGCCATGCCACCCTTGGCGGTGACCTTCTTCATCATCTTCTGCATCTGCTTGTGCTGCTTGATGAGGCGGCCGACGTCCTGCACCTGGGTACCGGAACCCAGGGCGATGCGCTTCTTGCGCGAGCCGCTGATCAACTCCGGATCACGGCGTTCGGCCGGGGTCATGGAGTCGATGATGGCTTCCATCTGCTTGAAATGCTTTTCCGCGGCGCCCTGGGCATTGCCCATCTGCTGGATGTTCATGCCACCCATCATGGTCGGCAGCTTGTCCATCAGCGAACCCAGGCCGCCCATGTTCTTCATCTGGCGCAGCTGGTCGCGGAAGTCTTCGAGGTCGAAGCCCTTGCCCTTCTTGAGCTTCTTGGCCAGCTTGTCGGCCTTTTCGCGATCCAGGGTCTGTTCGGCCTGCTCGATCAGCGAGAGGACGTCGCCCATGCCGAGGATGCGCGAGGCGACGCGATCCGGGTGGAAGGGATCGAGGGCTTCGCTCTTCTCGCCCATGCCGATGAACTTGATCGGCTTGCCGGTGATGTGACGGACCGACAGGGCGGCACCACCGCGGGCGTCACCGTCGACCTTGGTCAGGATCACACCGGTGAGCGGCAGGGCATCATTGAAGGCCTTGGCGGTGTTGGCGGCGTCCTGACCGGTCATGGCATCGACCACGAACAGGGTCTCGGCCGGCTTGGTGGCGGCGTGGACCTGCTGGATCTCCGCCATCATCTCGCTGTCGATGTGCAGACGGCCGGCGGTGTCGACGATGACCACGTCGATGAACTTGAGCTTGGCTTCGCGGATGGCGGCCTGGGCGATGTCCACCGGCTTCTGGCTGAGGTCGGAGGGGAAGAAGGTGACGCCCACCTCCCCGGCCAGGGTTTCCAGCTGCTTGATGGCGGCCGGGCGGTAGACGTCGGCGGAGACGACCATGACGGTCTTCTTCTTGCGTTCCTTGAGGAAGCGCGCCAGCTTGCCGGCGGTGGTGGTCTTGCCCGCACCCTGCAGGCCGGCCATGAGGATGACCGCCGGCGGCGCGACGTTGAGCGCCAGGTCTTCGTTGGCGGCGCCCATGATGGCTTCGAGTTCGGCGCGGACGATCTTCACGAAGGCCTGGCCGGGGGTCAGGCTCTTGGACACCTCGGTGCCGACCGCGCGCTCCTTGACCCGATTGACGAACTCCTTGACCACCGGCAGGGCGACATCCGCCTCGAGCAGCGCCATGCGCACCTCGCGCAGGGTGTCCTTGATGTTGTCTTCGGTGAGCTTGGCCTTGCCGGTAATGTGGCGCAGGCTTTGTGACAGGCGGTCTGTGAGATTCTCGAACATGCGGACATCCAGGGCGGAAACGGCGGCTGACCGCCGAGTATAGCGAAGACCGCCAGGCCAGGGTATCCGCCAGGCTTTCTGTGCCGCCCGGTCTGTGCCACACTCGCCTGCTTTCCGCTCTGCTGAAACCGGACCCATGCACGCCCTGCTGCCCACCCTCCTGGCCGCCGTCCTGTACCTCGCCGCGACCCTCTACCAGGGCAGTTGCCTGCTGCGCAAGCGGCCTTCGAACAAGCCCCTGGTCCTGGGTGCCGGCATCCTGGCCCTGTTGCCCCATGCGCTGGCCGTCTACCTGCAGCTGATCCTCGAACCGACCCTGAGCCTGGACTTCTTCGACGCCTCCAGCCTGATCTCGGCCACCGCCATCGCGCTGATGCTGATCGGCTGCCTGCGGATGCCGCTGCAACCGCTGCTGGTGCTGGTCTATCCCCTCGGCGCGGTGACCGCCCTCCTGGCCGAGTTCGTGCCGCCGGGTACCGTGGCGCCGCTGGACGTCTCGCCGAAGATCGTGGTCCACGTATTGCTATCGATCATCGCCTATGGGCTTTTCACCCTGGCGGTGCTGCAGTCGCTGCTGCTGCTGATCCAGGATCGCCAGCTGAAGAACAAGCATCCCTCCGGCCTGATCCGCAGCTTTCCCCCGCTGCAGACCATGGAAAGCCTACTGTTCGGCTTTCTCTGGGCCGGCTGGGTGGTGCTGTCGCTGTCGCTGATTTCCGGCTGGTTCTTCGTCGAGGACATGTTCGCCCAGCACCTGGTGCACAAGACGGTGCTGTCCTGCATCGCCTGGGTGGTGTTCGGCATCCTGCTGTGGGGCCGCAACCGGCTGGGCTGGCGTGGCCACCGGGCAATCCGCTGGACGTTGCTGGGCTTCATCCTGCTGATGCTGGCCTATTTCGGCAGCAAGCTGGTGCGGGAATTCATCCTGCATCGTTGACAGTCATCGTTCCACTACCCGCATAATCAGGCGACCGAACCACGTTCGGCGCGTCCCGGCCAACAGCCGCGCCGCGCCCGGCACGTCATAACAGGTCGTCACGCCCGTCCCCATCCTCGGACAGCCGCTGCCCCACCGGGCCGCTCCGGCAGACGCCTTCTACAAGAACGACTGCCCGGTACCCCTGCATGTCCACTACCGCTGCCGCCTTCGACGCGCCCACCTCCGTGCCGCGCAATTCCCCTACCCGCGTGGCCACCGCCAGCTTCATCGGCACCGCCATCGAGTTCTACGATTTCTACGTCTACGCCACGGCCGCGGCCCTGGTGATCGGCCCGGTGTTCTTCCCCCAAGGCGCGGGCATGGCGCAGACGCTGAGCGCCTTCATCACCTTCGGCATCGCCTTCCTGGCACGCCCACTGGGCTCGCTGCTGTTCGGCCACTTCGGTGATCGCATCGGCCGCAAGTCCACCCTGGTGGCCTCGCTGCTGCTGATGGGCATCTCCACCACCCTGATCGGCCTCTTGCCCGGCTATGCCAGCATCGGTATCTGGGCGCCGATCCTGCTCTGCCTGCTGAGATTCGGCCAGGGCCTGGGATTGGGCGGCGAATGGGGTGGCGCGGCCTTGCTGGCCACCGAGAACGCCCCGCCCGGCAAACGCGCCTGGTTCGGCATGTTTCCCCAGCTCGGGCCCTCCATCGGCTTCCTCATGGCCAACGGCCTGTTCCTCGCCCTGGCGCTGCTGCTGGACGACGAGCAATTCCGCGCCTGGGGCTGGCGCATCCCCTTCCTGCTCAGCGCCCTGCTGGTGGTGGTCGGCCTCTATGTGCGGCTGTCGCTGCACGAGACGCCGGTGTTCGCCGAGGCCATGGCCCGCCGCGAGAAGCTGCGCCTGCCCATGATCGAGACCTTCGGCAAACACGGCAAGGCGGTGCTGCTGGGCGCCCTGAGCATGGTGGTGTGCTACGCCCTCTTCTATATCTCCACGGTGTTCTCGTTGAGCTACGGGGTGAAGAATCTCGGCTACAGCCGCCAGGAGTTCCTCGGCCTGCTCTGCGTGGCGGTGCTGTTCATGGCCCTGGCCACGCCGCTGTCGGCCTGGCTGGCGGATCGCTTCGGCCGCAAGCCGGTACTGGCGGCCAGCGCCCTCGCCGCCCTGCTGTCGGGCTTCGCCATGGAGCCGCTGCTGACCCACGGCTCCAGCCAGGCGGTCGGCCTGTTCCTGGCCCTGGAGCTGTTCCTCATGGGCATGACCTTCGGCCCCATGGGCGCCCTGCTGCCGGAGATCTTCCCCACCCGGGTGCGCTACACCGGTGCCTCGGCGGCCTACAACCTGGGCGGCATCCTCGGCGCCTCCCTGGCGCCCTACGCCGCGCAGCAACTGGTGGAAGCCGGCGGCCTGAGCTGGGTGGGCGGCTACGTCTCGGCGGCGGCAGCGATCAGCCTGGTGGCGGTGCTCTGCATGCGCGAGACGCGCGACCAGTCGCTGTAGCGGTCTCTGGCCAATAAAAAAGGGCCCCGCGGGGCCCTTTTTCGTGGTGCGTAAAACGGCCTTACAGCTCGACCTTAACCGCCTGGGAGGCACGCACGGCCTTGGCCCGTGCGGCTTCGATGCTTTCATCGCGGGCCAGGGCGACGCCCATGCGCCGCTGCCCCTTCACCTCGGGCTTGCCGAACAGGCGCAGCGCGGTGTCGGGTTCGGCCAGGGCCGCGCCGAGGTTGGCGAAGGCGGTCTGCCGCGAGTCGCCGTCCACCAGGATCACCGCCGAGGCCGAGGGACCGAACTGGCGGATGGCGGGAATCGGCAGGCCGAGGATGGCCCGGGCATGCAGGGCGAATTCGGAGAGGTCCTGGGAGATCAGGGTCACCAGGCCGGTGTCGTGGGGCCGCGGCGAGACCTCGCTGAACCAGACCTGGTCGCCCTTGACGAACAGCTCCACGCCAAACAGGCCGCGACCACCCAGGGCCTCGGTGACGGCGCGGGCGACCCGCTCGGACTCGGCCAGGGCCTTCTCGCTCATGGCCTGGGGCTGCCAGGACTCGTGGTAGTCGCCCTTGACCTGGCGGTGCCCGACCGGCGCGCAGAAGGCGGTGCCGCCGACGTGACGCACGGTCAGCAGGGTGATCTCGTAGTCGAAGTCGACGAAGCCCTCGACGATCACCCGGCCCTTGCCGGCGCGACCGCCTTCCTGGGCGTACTGCCAGGCGGCCTGGAGCTCGTCGGCGCTGCGCAGCAGGCTCTGGCCCTTGCCCGAGGAACTCATGATCGGCTTGACCACGCAGGGATAGCCCAGCGCCTCGGCGGCGGCGGCGTAGTCTTCGTAGGTGTCGGCGAAGTGGTAGGGCGAGGTGGGCAGGCCCAGCTCCTCGGCAGCCAGGCGGCGAATGCCTTCGCGGTTCATGGTCAGCTGGGCCGCACGCGCGGTGGGCACCACGGTGTAGCCCTCGCCTTCCAGCTCCACCAGGGTGGCGGTGGCGATGGCTTCGATTTCCGGCACGATGAAGTGCGGCTGCTCGCGCTCGATCACCGCGCGCAGGGCCGCGCCGTCGAGCATGTCGATGACGTGGCTGCGGTGGGCGACCTGCATGGCCGGGGCATCGGCGTAGCGGTCCACGGCGATGACCTCGACACCCAGGCGCTGCAGCTCGATGACGACTTCCTTGCCCAATTCGCCGGAGCCGCAGAGCAGCACGCGGGTGGCGCTGGGGGACAGGGGGGTACCGATACGGGGCATGACAGATCTCTCCGGCTGAATATCAGGTCAGGAAGGCCGCACCGCCTGCTCGCGCCCGCTCGTCGCAGCGCAGCAGCACCTCGCGGCGCTCGGCGTCGCTCATGGTCATCCAGCGGGTGATCTCGGCGGCGCTGCGCTGGCAACCGATGCAGATGTCCTGCTCGTCCAGGGCGCAGACATGGACGCAGGGCGAACGCACGGGTGAATCGGTGGTATTCATGCGGCTTCCCTCGAATGGCCGCGCATTGTGCCCGTTAACGTCCGACTTGGCATGTGCCTTTACCTTGTCGCTAGGCTCTGCACGAAAAGGCCTGCGCTCGGTGATGCTTCGTTGAAAAACGCTTCGGAATGCTCATTTACCACTCGTAAACTCCGCTTCCTCAGCGCTTTTCTCCTCGCCTGACCTTCGCTCGGCGATTTTTCGTACAGAGGCTAACGCTCAATCCCGCCTGGGCGGTGCCTTGAGCACGATGTCGGCGTCGTACAGCAGGTTGACCAGTTCGACGATGATCACCGCGGTCAGACCCCAGATGCGGTACTCGCCGTACTGGTAGCTGGGCACCTGCCAGCGCAGGCCGTCGTGGTCGACCCTGAGGGTGTAGTCCGGCGGCACCTCGCAGAAGAACTGCAGGGGCACGGTGAACACCGCGGCGATCTCGGCTTCGCTGGGGATGTAGTCGAGCTGATCGGGGATCAGGGCGACGATGGGGGTGACCGCCAGGCCGTAGCGCGACACCAGCGGACTCAGGGGGGCGATCACCTCCACCAGGCCCGGTGGCAGTCCGACCTCTTCCTCGGCCTCGCGCAGGGCGGTGGCGACCAAATCGGTGTCCTCGGGATCGCGCCGGCCGCCCGGCAGGGCCACCTCGCCACCGTGGGTGGACAGGTTGCTGGCCCTCAGGGTGAGCAGCAACTCGGGGTGCTCGCCACGGATGATGGGCACCAGCACCGCCGCTTCCTGATGGCGCTCGGTGCCACTCAGGGTGCGGGGCCGGTAGTGACGCAGGCGCTGGAGCAACTCATCCACGCCGGAAATCTCCCTTGCTCATCGTAACCCCCGGATCATGGCACGCTCGCCGGGCAATCCCAAGTCCGGCCATCAGCCCAGCCATCCCTTGCGGGCCCGGCGATCGCCCCGGCACACTGCAGCAAAACGAGGATCAGCCATGAAGCATTGCAATCACTGCGGCGGCCTGCTGGAAGAGCGCATCCCCGCGGGGGACAACCGGGTGCGCCAGGTCTGCAGTCAATGCGGCGCAGTGCATTATCAGAATCCGCGAGTGGTGGCCGGCTGCCTGGCGACCTGGGAAGGCAAGGTATTGCTCTGCCAGCGCGCCATCGAACCGCGCCGGGGCTACTGGACGCTGCCAGCGGGCTTCATGGAGAACGGCGAGACCACCAGCGAAGCCGCCGCTCGCGAGACCTTCGAGGAGGCCGGCGCGGCCGTGCAGGGCCTGGAACTCTATACCCTCTTCGACCTGCCGCACATCGACCAGATCTACATGCTGTTCCGCGGCGAACTGGTCGACGGACGCTTCGGCATCGGCGAGGAAAGCCTGGACGTGCGCCTTCTGGACGAAGCCGACATCCCCTGGTCGTCTCTGGCTTTTCCGACCATCAAGCGAACACTAGAATGCTTTTTCGCCGACCGCCGTCGCGGCGAGTTTTCCCTGCGCCATGAAGGCATGGCGCCCATGGTGGTCGCACCCAAGCCCGCCTAAGCGCCTTTTCTGAGCTTTTCCGAGGATCTTCCCGACATGCGTCCGTTGCACCTGTTGTTGGCGCTCTGCTATGTGCTGTGCGGTTCGTTGCTTCCCCAGCTGGCCCAGGCCAGTACCAGCGTCACGGTGATCCGCCAGCCGGCCGCGCCGCTGATCGACAAGGTGCTGGTCATCAAGTCGCGCAATCAGCTGCAACTGCTCAGCGGCGATACCGTGATGAAGTCCTATCGCATCTCGCTGGGCAAGAATCCCCGCGGCCCCAAGCTGCGCGAGGGTGACAAGCGCACGCCGGAAGGCTTCTATTGGATCGACTGGCGCAAGACCAGCGACAAGTTCAACCTGGCCATGCACATCTCCTACCCCAACCGGGACGACCTGGCGCGGGCCCAGAAGGCCGGCGAGCGCCCCGGCAGCATGATCATGCTGCACGGCACGCCCATCGACGAGGAGTATCCGGAGTGGTACTTCAATTCGTTGAACTGGACCGAGGGCTGCATCGCCATGACCAACCACGACATGCGCGAGGTCTGGGGCCTGGTCAAGGATGGCACCCTGATCGAGATCCGCCCCTAATTCCCCAGCTTTCAGGCGACAGCTCCGCGATCGCTGCCTGAAGCCCCGCCCTACCCTGCCACCTGCTCCGCCGGCGAGACGATGCTGGTCTTGCCGCGCGACCGACCACTGCTGAGATAGTCGGCGATGGATTCCTGGGTGACCTCGCCGAGGAAGTCGTTGTCGGCGCTGAGCACTGGCAGCCAGGAACTGTTGAACTGGTACATGCGCGACAGCAGGATGCGCAGGTGCTCGTCGAAGGCGGCGGTGGCCTTGAACGGGGTGACGAAGGGTGCCACCGGGCCGCTCTGCCCACGCAGGTCGCGGCGGCGCACGTAGCCCAGGCCTTTGTTAGCGGCGTCGGTCACCACCAGGTAGCGGCGGTCGTGCTCTTCCATCAAGTCCACGGCATCGCCGATCAGGGTCTCGGCCTGGATCGACGGCGCGTTGTCGGCAGCATCCTCGGCGCGGATCAGCAGCAGCCGCTTGAGGGTGCTGTCCTGGCCGACGAAGTTGCTGACGAATTCATCCTTGGGATGGGCCAGCAGGGTGTCCGGGTGATCGAATTGCACCAGGCGCCCACCGCGGAACACCGCGATCTTGTCGCCCAGGCGAATGGCCTCGTCGATGTCGTGGCTGACCATGATCACCGTCTTGTTCAGCGCCCGCTGCATCTGGAAGAACTCGTTCTGGATGGCGTCGCGGTTGATCGGGTCCACCGCGCCGAAGGGTTCGTCCATCAGCAGCAGCGGCGCCTCGGCGGCCAGGGCGCGGATCACCCCGATGCGTTGCTGCTGACCACCGGACAGCTCGCGCGGATAGCGCGACAGGTACTGCTTGGGCTCGAGCTGCACCATGCTCATCAGCTCGGTGGCGCGCTCGCGACACTTCTTCTTGTCCCAGCCCAGGAGCTTGGGCACCACGGTGATGTTTTCCTCGATGGTCATGTTGGGGAACAGACCGATCTGCTGGATCACGTAGCCGATGTGGCGCCGCAGCGTCACCTCGTCGATGCCCGTGGTGTCCTCGCCATTGATCAGCACCCGCCCGGAGGTGGGTTCGATGAGGCGGTTGATCATCTTCAGGGTGGTGGTCTTGCCGCAGCCGGAGGGACCGAGGAAGACGCAGATCTGGCCCTCCTCCACGGTGAGGCTCACGGCGTCCACCGCGGTCACGTCCTTGCCGTGCTGCTTGAAGGTCTTGGTCAGGCGGTCGAGTTCGATCATCTGGGGCTCCTTAAGGGGCGCTGCGCAGGCCGCGCGGGGTGAGGCGGCGTTGCAGCCACTGCAGAACGAGGTCGGCGACGATGGCCAGCAGGCTGACCAGCACGGCGCCCACGATGAGGGTGGCCATGTCGCTGCGACTGATGGACGTGAGGATGAGCACGCCGAGGCCGCCGGCGCCGATGGTGGCGGCGATGGTCATGACGCCGATGTTCATGACCACGGCGGTGCGCACCCCGGCCAGGATCACCGGCAGGGCAATGGGCAGCTCGACCATGCGCAGGCGCTGCCAGAAGGTCATGCCGATCCCGGCACCCGCCTCGCGGATGCCCGGCTCGACGCTGGTCAGCGCCAGATAGGTGTTTCTCAGGATCGGCAGCAGCGAATAGAGGAACACCGCGGTAATGGCCGGCAGCGGACCGAGGCCCTGGCCGAACTTGGAATAGAACGGCAACAGCAGGCCGAACAGGGCGATGGAGGGCAGCGTCATGACCACCGTGGCCACCGCCTGCAGCGGTCCGGCCAGCCAGGGATAGCGGGTCATGAGGATACCCAGGGGCACGCCCACCAGGATCGCCAGGGTCACGGCGATGCCTACCAGGGTGATGTGCTGGCGGGTCAGTTCGAGAACCTGTAGCCAGTCGATGTGATTGAAGGAGGTGACGAAATCCATGGGTCATTGCCCTCCGTCTAGGGGGTGCTGGGCGAGGAAATCGCGGGCCACCTGGGCCGGCGTCTGCCGCTCGATGTCCACCTTGGCGTTGAGCTGGCGCATGGTGGCCTGGTCCAGGCTCTCCGCCAGGGGTTTGAGCAAGGCGGCGAGATCCGGATGCTTGGCCAGGTACCCGGCGTTCACCACGGGGGCAGCGGTGTAGTCGGGGAAATAGCCTTTGTCGTCCTCCAGCACCTTGAGCTTGAAGGCGTCCAGGCGGCCGTCGGTGGTGTAGACCAGGCCGGTGAAGACCTGGCCGTTGCGCAGGGCGGTGTAGACCAGGCCAGGGTCCATCTGACGGATGTCATCGCGGGTGTAGCTCAGGCCATAGGCCTTGACCAGGCCGGCGAGGCCGTCGGAGCGGTTGGCGAATTCGATGTCCAGGGCGGTGAGGTGCTGCTTGCCGGCCTCGTTCTTGAGCAACCCGGCCAGGTCGCTGATGCTGCTCAGCTCGGGATGCTGCTGGGCGACCTTCTCCGGCAGCGCCAGGGCGTAGGTGTTGTTGAAGCGGGTGGGCGCGAGCCAGGCCAGACCGATCTTGGCGTCCAGCTCCTTGACCCGTTGGTAGGAGGCGTCCTTGTCCAGTCGCTCGGTGACGTGGTTGTAGGCTACCAGCGAGGTCCCGGTATACTCCCAGGTGAGATCGAGCTGGGCGTTCTTCACACCGTTCCAGGCGATGGTACTGCCCAGGCCGCCGACGATCTCCGGTTGGTAGCCATGCTTGGCCAGGTACTGGCCGGTGAGCTCGGCGAGGATGGCCTGCTCGGTGAAGACCTTGGCACCGATACGGATCGGATCGGCCTGGGCGCCACTGGCCAACGCCAGGCCGAACCAGGTCGCGCCCAGGGCGATAAGCAACTTCTTCATCTCGTCTCCTTAGCGGGCCAGGCCGCGTTCCAGCCAGAGGCGACTGGCGAGCAGCACCAGGCCATCGAGCAGTAGCGCCAAGAGGGCCGTGGCGGCAGCGCCCAGCAGCAGCTGCGACTGGTTCTCCAGGGCGATGGCGGGAAAGATCAGACTGCCCAGGCTGTTGGCGCCGATCAGGAACACTAGCGGCGTGGTGCCGACGTTGATCGCCAGGGCCACCCGCACCCCACCGACGATGATGGGGACGGCATTGGGCAGCTCCACCTTGGTCAGCACCTGGGTGGGTGTCATGCCGATGCCGGTGGCGGCCTCCTTGAGCGAGCCGGGTACGTTCTTCAGACCCTCGTAGGTGTTGCGCACGATGGGCAGCAGCGAGGCGAGGAACAGCGCCAGGATCGCCGGTCCGTCACCGATGCCGACGATGCCCAGGGCGATGGCCAGCACCGCCAGCGGCGGTACGGTATTGCCGATGTTGAATACCTGCATGAAGCGCTCGGCGCTACGGGCGAAGCGCGGCCGACTGAGCACTACCCCGGCGGGGATGCCCACCAGCAGTGCCGCGACCATGGAAAGCGCTACCAGATAGAGATGAGCCTGGAGATAGAACCAGAGGTCTGCGCGATAGGTACGCAACGTATCCATACCGATCCAGTGCACCAGCAGTGCCAGGATCACCACTCCCACGGCCGTGCCGAACAGGAGGGTCTTGAACTTCGCCATGTCAGGCTCCTTCAACGGGCGGGCAGGCCACGTGCCTTCCAACTGCGGAACTCGCGCAGAGGCGAGGCGCACGACGGCTGCCCGGGTTCAGGGTCGAGACGCAGCGGGGCATGGGGGGATGCCGGCTGGACCAACGGGGTGATGCGGCTCTCGGGAGTCCGCGGCGCCCTTGGGTGTTCGCTACGCAGGTAGCGACATGGCACTTTGCCTCGACCGAAGAAATTGACGCCCATCGCGGTCGATAGTTCGCCAACTCCTTTTCAGGCTAACCCAATAGACTGGCTCAATGCCAATCCTGGTCCTGACGCCGACCGCATGGATGTCGAGCAAAGCACCGTGGCAGGGCTGCTGGCAGCTCGAAAAAGCCTGGCTCCACCGCGAACCGCCCGCCTATGGGCACCGCCACGCAAACTTAATGGCTTCACCGTGAACTACTTGGCACTCCCGATCCAATTCCTGTCACAGATGACGGAGGCTACCGCTGCGGTTTCGTGGAAAAGGACACAGGTCAACTGACGTATGGTCACCGCTGAAACATCTTTCTGTGCACCAGTACGTCGCCGGTCTTTTGGCACCCCTCTATCATTCTGACGAGTGGCTGACGTATCGAGGGATCATTCAGCCATCTCAAGGTCAATAGGTGGCCCAGTGACAGCAGTAGCTGCGACTCCTGGTCCGCTATAACAACAGACTATTTAACGAGCTAACTTCAAAGGGAACGTTATGAATGACATGACGGCTTGTGCATCGTTGGACTCCGCTACTCTGTCTCCTGCCCCCGTACTGCTGCTGCAACCCAAGGTGGAAAATTGGGTGGTGGTGTATGCCCATGGTGGCCTGATCGCCGAATTCAGCGACGAGGCCTCGGCCCGCCGCGAAGCTGAGCTATGGGCAGGAATCTGCCTGCGCCGCTGAAGACCGACGCTGGATGATCTGCCCTGCGCCGTCGTCGGACGGAAAGCCGTCGCAGGCAGCTCATCGAGCGCTCTGACGTTCCCTCTCTCCTGGTGATGGTCAGCGCCATGGGCACGTCTAGCGCCCAGGTTCCAACCCAGCCCGCAATTCAGCGCCCCTGGCGCGACATTAACGTCGCCTGGCGCACCTTCTGAGCAAGGCGATTGCAACTTCCACACCTCTCTGCTGGCCTCATGGGGCGAGTCGGGCAGCTGCTGCCCGCGACCACCGTACCCCGTCACTGCCAGAGACCTTGCCGATGACGCCTCGCCTTACCGTCGCCCTCGCGCCTTTCGTCCTGCTGTTCAGCCTCGCTGCCATGCCGGCCGCGCACGCCGACAGCCGGGACTTCCCCACCGACCTGATCGGCCTGAACTTCTCCGGTGCCGGCTTCGCGCCGCACGTTCTGCCAGGCAAGCCCGGGACCAACTACTTCTTTCCCGAGGCCGGTCACTATCGTCGCTGGGCGGCCAAGGGCATCCGGGTGATCCGCTTTCCGATCATCTGGGAGCGCCTGCAGCCGCGCCTCGGCGCCGACCTCGATCCGGGCTATGCCAAGCTGATCGATCAGACGCTGGACAACGCCAAGCGCTATCGCCTGAAAGTGGTGCTCGACCTCCACAACTACATGAGATATCGCGGGCAGGTCATCGGCAGCCCGCAGGTCCCCTACGAGGCCTATGCCGATGTGCTGCGCCGCCTCGCCCAGCGCTGGCACGGACATCCGGCGCTCGTCGCCTACGACATCATGAACGAGCCCCACGACGCGGTTGAGCAATGGCCCGTCGCTGCCCAGCACGGCATCGACGCCGTGCGCCAGGTGGATCGCACCCGGCCGATCCTGGTCGAGGGCAATGGCTGGTCCAGCAGCTATCTCTGGCCGCGCTACAACGCCGGGCTGCTCGAACTCAAGGACCCGGCGGACAACCTGATCTATTCCGCGCACGTCTATTTCGATAACGACGGTGGCGGCAAGTACCTGAAGAAGGACATGACCGACTTCGACCCGGACGTCGGCATCCGCCGCGTCGAGCCCTTCATCACCTGGCTCAAGCAGCATGGCAAACGCGGCCACATCGGTGAGTTCGGCGTGCCGGACAACGACCCGCGCTGGCTGGCGGCCATGGATCGCCTGCTGGCCCGCCTGCGCCAGGAATGCATCCCGGCGATGTACTGGGCGGCCGGGCCCAACTGGGGCAACTATCCGCTGGCCATCGAGCCGGTGAACGGCAAGCCGCGCCCGCAATGGGCGGTGTTGCAGAAGTACGTCAAGCCAGCCGACTGCCAGACGCTGGGCCCACGCTGACCAGGGAGCCTTCCCGGCAGGCGAGGCGGCGTCTTCTTGTAGTGGTGCGACAACCGACTGGAAAATCGGTGACTGCAATCACAAAAGTGATGGCCATGGAGGGCCTAGCAAGAACTCGGCGGCTTTTGGCGATCAAAGTGTAACAGCAAGTAATAGTTCGACTATTAGAAACGACTTGCGAAGCACAAGAGCCAGGATGCCATGTCAGATATCTCCTTCCTCCCCGTTCCGCTCTCCCTGTCGCCCTAGTGTCGGCGCCGCGCCCCGCTCGCCCTCCTTCGTCGTACCCACAGGGAAGTCCCATGGAAAGATTCATCGCTTTGGATAGCTTTCGCGGCCTGCTCGCCGTGGCGGTCGTCCTGTTCCATACCTATGTCGCCCAGGCCGCCTCGGAAAATCCGCTGATCGCCAACGCCTACCTCTTCGTCGAGTTCTTCTTCGTGCTCAGCGGCTTCGTCCTGATGCACACCTACGAAAGCCGTCTGCGCACCCCGGGCGACTATCGTGACTTCGCCATCGGTCGCTCTGCACGCATCCTACCCCTACACCTGGCCATGCTCGCGCTCTACGTGCTGCTCGAAACCGGCCGCCTGATGGCCGAGCGGCTGGGCATCGGCTTCAACGACCCGGCGTTCACCGGGGCCACCGCGCCCGAACAATTCCTGCCCAACCTGCTGCTACTGCAGTCCTGGCTGGGCGAGGCCATCACCGGCTCCTTCAACTACCCGTCCTGGAGCATCAGCATCGAGTATTACCTCTATCTGGTCTTCGGCCTGCTGGTGCTGCAAGGTAAGGGACACCATCGCCAATGGTTCGTGGCGATCGCCCTGCTGGCCTTCGCGCAGCTGCTGTTTCCCATCCTGCCGTTGAAGACCGAGATCTTCCGAGGCCTGTCGTGTTTCTTCGGCGGCGCCTGCACCTATCGCCTCTACGTCTGGATCAAGCGGCACCATCCGGGACAGTTCGGCGGTACGCTGCTGGAAGTGGCCTGCCTGATCGCCGCCAGCGCGGTGATGACCTCCGATCTGCCGGTGGCCAAGAAAGGCGTGCTGGCCAGCCTGGTGTTCTGCTTCACCATCCTCACCTTCGCTTTCGAGCGCGGCCTGGTCTCGAGTGTGCTGCACCATGGCTTCTTCGTCCGCCTGGGCGTGCTCTCCTATTCGATCTACCTCGGGCACGCCGCGGTGATCTTCGTCTTCAAGAGCGCCGTCATCGTCGTGGGCAAGCTGCTGCACCGCGACTTCACGGTAGTGGCACCGTCCCACGATGTTCCGCTCCCTTTCATGATCCGCTACATCGCCACTGGCAGTCCGCTGCTGGACAACCTGCTGGTACTGCTGGAATTGGCAGCGGTACTCGCCCTGGCCTGCCTGACCCACAGGTACATCGAGATTCCGGGCATGGCGCTGGGCAAGCGCCTGGTACGCCAGCGACATGGAGTGCCCCGCTGCGAGCCTGGTGTCCAGCCGCAGCGTTGAACGAGGCGGCGCAACGATCGCTCGAGGGCAGCGGCCCTCGTCGCGTGCCATCATTGTGCGAATGTAAACCTGGATGCATCCTTGCTGCTAGGCAGCGAAAGGTAAGGGATAGACGTCTTCGCTGGTGACGCGACAGGGATGGATCCTGCCATGCAGCGACACTATGACGAGCTGGTACGACTCTGCTACGAATGCATCCTGGACGAGAGCCGCTGGGACGCCTTGCTGGAACGCCTGATCCCGCTCAGCGGCCGGCAGCAAGGCGGCGTAATGATCCAGGCGCAAGGCCGGGATTTCGTCGACGTCTCCCAGTATCACCGCTACGACGAAGCGGTTCTGGCC
This sequence comes from Pseudomonas oryzihabitans, assembly GCA_036946245.1. GTDB lineage: Bacteria > Pseudomonadota > Gammaproteobacteria > Pseudomonadales > Pseudomonadaceae > Chryseomonas > Chryseomonas oryzihabitans_G. The sequence goes on along the minus strand of JAQIJM010000001.1, from coordinate 1,791,832 downwards.
CCCTACGCCGCCTACTATCACCTGCTGGACCCGGGTCGCGAATGCATGCCCCAGCGCGCCGTGGGCCACTGGTACCACGACTGGCGCGACCTCGGCGCCGAACGCATCACGCGCGACCCCTACTACCAGGACTACCAGCACCCACTGGGGCTGGGCAACAACTCCTGTGTGAAGCTGTACGAGACCGCTTCCACCAAGGCCTATCTGACGCTGATCACCGAGGTGGGCCAACGTACCCCGGATACCCGGCAGCAAGAGCTGCTGGAGCAGCTTTCGCCGCATCTGCGCCTGGCCGGAACCTTCGCCAGTCACCTGGCTGCGCTGACCAGACAGCTGCATCATCAGTCGCTGTTGCTCGAACACTCCAGCCATTGCTGCTGGCTGGTGGATGGCCAAGGACGCCTGGTGTTCGCCAGCGCGCGGGGTGAAGCCCTGCTCCGGCGACCGGACGCCCCCTTGCGCCTTCGACAGGATCGACTGAGGGCAAGGTACGACGGCGTACCGCTGGGAAGGACGATCCAGCGCGCCGCCGGGATCGGCGGCCCGCCCAGCGCCAGCTTGCTCAAAGTCGACGAGCAAAGAAGGTGTCACCTGCTGATCATTCCCGTCGCGCCCGGCCTGCTACCGAACGACAGTCCACCCCTGGTTCTGCTGACGCTGGCCGACCGCCCTCTCGATCAGGAACGCGTACGGGACCTATTCAAGCTCACCCATGCCGAAACCCGCCTCGCGCTGCTGCTGATGGAAGGCCTGACGCCAGAGGCCTGTGCGACCCGCCTGAAGGTCAGCATCACCACCGTCCGCAGCCAATTGCGCGCCTTGCTGCGCAAAACGGAAACCGAACGGCAAGCGGAGTTGGTGGCGTTGTTGGGGCGAGTAGCGGGAGGCTGAAACCTTCATCCAAACGGAGGATGAAAGGGGGTCGGGAAGCGCTCTAGCCTGGCCTTCCCTGGGCAGTCGGCGCCTAGGTTCCGCCAGGGAAAGGACACGCTGGGCCACCTGGGCCAGCGTCTCGCTAGCGCTTTTCCGAGGACGAACCATGAGCGCGAGATATCTCATTCCGCTGATCGCTGTGATAGGGCTGTCGGGTTGTGCTAATTGGAGCACCCTCTACCGGCAGCCGAACTTTTCGGAGTCCGACTCCTTGCTGACCGACATCGGGGCGAGGGCGATTTTCGTCACCCCGCGGAATACGAAGGAAGGCCCAAATGACAATCTGCGCAATACGCCGAAGACTATCGTCTGTGCAGAGCCAAGTCCGGATTCCATGCAAGCCTATGCTGCCAAGCTCAATTGGAAGTTGCTATCGGACTCGGCTGTGACTCGGGATGCTGCCTTGGCCTACAGTACAGCCGCCAGTTACGTAGGCAATCGCACCCAGACAGTACAGCTACTGCGCGACCAGCTGTATCGACTGTGTGAAGCCTATGCCAACGGCATTATCGATTCAGACACCTACACTATGCTGATGAGTAGGAGCCAAAGGTACACACTGGCGTTGGCTATGATCGATACCTCGTCGCCCCCTGTTACCCCATCCCCGGTAACTCCCGAAAAACCCGATCAAGAAGACCCTAAGCCCAAGGCTCAAGAAAAGAAGGTACCGAATGAGCGCCCCGTTGTTGCTAGGCCTGAGCCAAATATCGAATCCATAAAAATGCTGGTGGGTGCTGGTGACGATGCCTATGTCTGCCTTAATTTTCTGAAACAACTGAACCCCCTAACCAAGCCGATGGCTAGTCAAGGTAAAGTCGATCAGTTTTGCAGGGCTCTTTTTGACGAAAAAATCAGATCAGTAAAACTTGCAAATGATGCCTATGAATCTGCAATTAAAAGAGCAGAGCTGACAGGCGAATCAATCAGGCCGATAAAAAATCCCGGGATACCTCCAATCGACGACCTGAGGTTTTTCCACCTCGAAAAACCTATTCCACTTCCCCCTCAGCTTTGATTGAACGTCCGTTAGACCGGCGGCTGCCGTTACACAGGCGATCCAGTCGCTGGTCTGCTAAGTTTTCGCCCCCCTCTGCTATACTCCGCCCCCTCATTTTTCCGCTCTCGCCCAGGTTCATCCATGACCACCCAGGCCGCCGAAGTCGCCAAGCGCCGTACCTTCGCCATCATCTCCCACCCCGACGCGGGCAAGACCACCATCACCGAGAAGCTGCTGCTGATGGGCCAGGCCATCGCCGTGGCGGGCACGGTGAAGTCGCGCAAGTCCGACCGCCATGCGACTTCCGACTGGATGGAGATGGAGAAGCAGCGCGGCATCTCCATCACCACCTCGGTGATGCAGTTCCCCTACCGCGAGCACATGATCAATCTGCTCGACACCCCCGGCCACGAGGACTTCTCCGAAGACACCTACCGCACCCTGACCGCGGTGGACTCGGCGCTGATGGTGCTCGACGGTGGTAAAGGCGTCGAACCCCGCACCATCGCCCTGATGGACGTCTGCCGGCTGCGCGACACCCCCATCGTCAGTTTCATCAACAAGCTGGACCGCGACATCCGCGATCCCATCGAGCTGCTCGACGAGATCGAGGCGGTGCTCAAGATCAAGGCCGCGCCCATCACCTGGCCGATCGGCAGCTATCGCGACTTCAAGGGCGTCTATCACCTCTCGGACGACCGCATCTACGTCTACACCCCTGGCCATGGCCACGAGCGCATCGCCACCAAGACCATCGACAAGCTGGACTCCGACGAGGCCCGTGCCCACCTGGGCGACCTCTATGAGCGCTTCGTCGAGGAACTGGAGCTGGTCCAGGGCGCCTGCCACGAATTCGATGGCGAGGCCTTCCTGCGCGGCGAGATGACCCCGGTATTCTTCGGTACCGCCCTGGGCAACTTCGGCGTCGACCAGGTGCTCGACGCCGTGGTCGACTGGGCGCCGCGCCCGCTGTCGCGCGCGACCCACGAGCGGGTGGTGGAGCCGGTGGAAGAGAAGTTCTCCGGCTTCGTGTTCAAGATCCAGGCGAACATGGACCCCAAGCACCGCGACCGCATCGCCTTCATGCGCATCTGCTCGGGCAAGTACGAGAAGGGCATGAAGCTGCGCCATGTGCGCATCAAGAAGGACCTGAAGATCGCCGATGCCCTGACCTTCTTCTCCAGCGAGCGCGAACACCTGGAAGAGGCCTTCGCCGGCGACATCATCGGTCTGCACAACCATGGCACCATCCAGATCGGCGACACCTTCACCGAAGGCGAAGCCCTGGGCTTCACCGGTATCCCGCACTTCGCCCCGGAACTGTTCCGTCGGGTACGGCTGAAGGACCCGCTGAAATCCAAGCAACTGCGTCAGGGTCTGCAGGAACTGGCCGAGGAAGGCGCCACCCAGGTGTTCTTCCCCGAGCGCAACAACGACATCGTGCTCGGCGCGGTGGGTGTGCTGCAGTTCGACGTGGTCGCCAGCCGCCTGAAGGAAGAATACAAGGTGGAGTGCGCCTACGAGGCCATCAACGTCTGGTCGGCGCGCTGGATCGAGTGCGACGACAAGAAGAAGCTCGAAGACTTCAAGACCAAGGCGTTCGAGAACCTGGCGGTGGACGGTGGCGGTCACCTCACCTATCTGGCGCCGACCCGGGTCAACCTGGCGCTGATGGAAGAGCGCTGGCCGGACATCAAATTCCGCGCCACCCGCGAGCACCACTAAGCCCTACTGTCCTGACCGGTGCGCCTGGCGCCGGTCAGGCGTACTGCCCTCCTCCCGGAATCGTCCAGGCGGATCGCCGGCTTTCCTGCCAGGTCTGCGCGAATCAGTCCCGGTCGGACGACTCGGCTGCGGCTTCCAGCTCGACCCTCGTCAGCTCCAGCTCCGCCCGCTCGGTCCACTGGCCGTCCAGCTCGGTGCGTACCGCCACGCCCAGTTCCTTGAAATCGGCCACCTGCTTGACCAGGTTGCCCGGCCCGCCCACCAGTTGGCCGCAGGCCTTGCGATAGGCTTCGCCGGCCTTGTCCAGACTCTTGCCGATGCCGTCCATGCTGCCGAGAAAGGTGCGCAGCTTGTCGTAGACCTTGCCCGCGCGCTCGGCCAGTTCGGCGGTGTGGCGATTCTGGTCCTCGAAGCGCCAGAGCTGGCGGACGATGTTGAGGCTGGTCAGCAGGGTGGTCGGCGTCGCCACCAGGACATTCTGCTCGATGGCGCGCTGGAACAGACTCTCGTCGGCCTTGAGCGCCTCGACGAAGGCCGATTCGATGGGGATGAACAGGAAGACCATCTCCGGCGAATTCAGCCCGGGCAGGCTGAAGTATTCACGATCGGCCAGTTCGCGGATGCGCTCGCCCACGGCGCGCACGTGCTCGCCCAGGGCCAGCCGCCGCTCACCCTCGTCCTCGCTGTTGACGTAGCGGGTATAGGCGTTGAGGGACACCTTGGCGTCCACCACCAGGTGCTTCTTCTGCGGCAGATGGACCAGCACGTCCGGTCGGCGGCGGCCGGTCTCGGTGGTGAAACTGCGTTCGCGGACGAAGTCGCGCCCTTCGCGCAGGCCGGAGCGCTCCAGCACGTTTTCCAGGATGAGTTCGCCCCAGTTGCCCTGGGCCTTCTTCTGGCCGCGCAGGGCGGTGGCCAGGTCATGGGCCTCCTGGGTGATCTGGCGATTGAGCTCCTTGAGGTCGAGCAGTTGCTGGCCGAGCGCCGCCTGCTGCTGCACATCCTTGTGGTGGATGTCCTCGACCTTGGCGCGAAAGCCCTCGATCTGCTCGCGGAAGGGCCGCAACAGCGCATCCAGGGATTGCTGGCTGTGCTGGGCGAAGGCCTGGCCCTTGGCGTCGAAGATGCGCCCGGCCAGTTGCTCGAATTCCAGCTTGAGTTGCTCGCGACTCTCGCGCAGCAGCAATTGCTGCGCCTGGAAGTGCTCTTCCTTCTGCGCCAGGGTGGTCCTGAGCGTCGCGTGTTCTTCGGCCAGGCGCGCATGGCGCTCCTGCACCTCGGCGTGCAGCTGCTGCTCGCGGTGCTGGCGCTCGCGCAGTTCGGCGAGCTGCTCCTGGATGCCCTGCAGCTGGGCGCGGGTTCCCTCGGCCAGGGCGTGCTGTTCGGCTGCCTGCAACTGAGCCTGGCGGGCCTGCTGGCGCAACTCCGCCTCCAGCTCGCGATTGGCCTCCAGCTGGCGCTGCAGGGCGACGGTGCGTTCGCGCTCGGCGCCCAGCTCCACCACCTGGCGGCCATTGGCCAGCTCGGCGCGTTGCAGGTCGTCACGCAGCATGTCGTAGCGCTCGGCGGCGCTGTCGAGTTGCTGTTGCAGATAGCGTTGGCGCCCGGTCAGCCAGACGGCCGAACCCGCCCAGCCAGCCAGCAGCAACAGGGGAAGCACAAGGGAAACGAAAGGCAGGGAAGTCATGGCGCTCTCATCGCGGACGGCTCCCCTCACCTTAGGCAGGCGCGAGGGGAGCGTCCAGCATTTATCTGTACATTTACACAGTGTTTCGCAAATCCAGGTTCAGCCCGCTGACGCGGCGGACCCGGCGCGCCACCGCCTCGGCGAAGATGCCGCTGCGGGCCTCGATGAGGGTGAAATCATCGCGCGCCCGGGTGATGCCGGTGTAGACCAGCTCCTTGGTCAGCACCGGGCTGAGCTGCTCGGGCAGCAAGAGCGCCGTGTGGGCGAATTCCGAGCCCTGGGACTTGTGCACGGTCATGGCGAACACCGTCTCCACCGCCGCCAACCGACTGGGCAGGACGAATCTGAGACCGCCGCTGCCATCGCCGCGGGGAAAGGCAACCCGCAGGACCTTGCGCCCCGGCTGGTTGGCGTCCGGCAGGCAGAGGGTGATGCCGATGTCGCCGTTCATCAGCCCCAGGCTGTAGTCGTTGCGCGTCACCAGCACCGGGCGTCCTTCGTACCAGCCATGCTCGCCACCGAGCAGGCCGGCGGCCAGCAGGGCACTGGCGATGCGCAGATTGAGTCCCTCCACGCCCCAAGGCCCTTTGCGCACGGCGCAAAGCAGCTGGAAGTCGTCGAAGGCGGCCAACACCTGGCCGGCCCAGAGCGTCCAGGCCGGGTCCTCCAGCACGGTGTCGAGCTGGGGCCGTGTCTCCTGCAGAACCTGCAGATAATGACGGTAGCCCCGGGCGCGCCCGCGCCCTTCCAGCACCAGGCGTTCCAAGGCGCGATCCTCCGGCCCCTTGAGCAGCACCCGCTGGAGATCGGCATAGCCGCCGTCGACCAGCACCTGCTGCGCGCCCTGGCCGTCCTGGGCATTGACCCGGCGGGCCAGCAGGCCGATACCGCTGCCGGCACCGAAACGCCGCGAGCGCCTGAGCATCACCACCTGCTGCGCCAGGGCGTCGGCTTGATCGTCGCCAACGGCCAGGCCAGCCGCTGCCAGCGACTGGCCACTGACGGCTTCCAGCCAGGCGCGGGTGGCCGGGCTGTAGCGTCCGGCTTCGGCGTCGCGGCAGAGATCGCCGAGCACCGCGCCCGCCTCCACCGAGGCCAGCTGGTCCTTATCGCCGAGCAGGATCAGGCGCGCTCGCGGCGGCAAGGCCGCCAGCAAGCTGGCCATCATTTCCAGGTCGATCATCGAGGCTTCGTCCACCATCAGCACGTCCAGCGGCAAGGGATGCCCGCGGTGATGACGGAAGTGGCGGGTATTGGGCCGACTGCCCAGCAGCCGGTGGACCGTGGTCACGCCGGTGGGGATGTGCCGACGCACGTCCTCGTCCACTGGCAGGCGACTAACCTGGCCGCCAATGGATTCGGTGAGGCGCGCGGCCGCCTTGCCAGTCGGTGCGGCCAGGCGGATGCGCAAGGGACGACCGGCCGCTACCGCGGGCGCCTGCAGCAATGCCAGCAGGCGCACCACGGTGGTGGTCTTGCCGGTGCCGGGGCCGCCGGTGACGATGCTGAAGGCGCCGCGTACCGCCAGGGCGCAGGCCAGCTTCTGCCAGTCGGGTTCGCCACCGGCATCGGCATCCGGCGGAAACAGCCGATCGAGGCGCTCGACGAGATCCGCCGGCAGCGGCTCCGGCGTGGCCAGGCGTTGGCGCAGGCTAGTGGCCACCGCGCGTTCATAATTCCAGTAGCGGCGCAGGTAGAGGCGCTCGCCGCCCAGTACCAGCGGCCGTTCCGGACAGCTGCCGTCGCCATCGACCAGTCCGCTGGCCAGCAGCGCCCGCTGCCAGGCTTCCAGGGTCTGGCCATGCAGCAGTTGCGACGGCAAGAGCGAAGCGCGCGCCTCGTCGCCCTCGGGCGGCAGCGACAGGGCGGCATCGGGATTGCGCAGGGTGGCGGCGAGATCGAGGCAGACATGGCCATGGCCGAGCTGATGGCTGGCCAGGGCCGCGGCCAGCAGTACCGCCGAGTCGCCCTGGGGATCGAGTTCGCCGAGAAAGCTCGTGAAGGCCCGGTCCACCTGACGCAACCAGCCGCGCTGCACCCAGAGTTCCAGCAGGCGAAAGAGGTCGTCACGCTGGTCGAGCGGGGCGAGTGGACGCTCCTGGGCCAGGGACGCCAGGCGCAGCAACCGTTCGGTGACGGGACTGAAATCAGACATGGGCATTCTCCGCACCGCTGAACAGCAGATCCAGGGTCTCGATCAGGGCCTGGGCGGGCCGTTCGACGAAGACGCCGTGGCCGGCCGGATCGCAGCCACGTAGGAAGAGGTAGACGGCGCCGCCGAAATGGCGCTCGTAGCTGTAGTCGGGCAGCCGCGCCTTTAGTAGGCGGTGCACGGCCAGGCTATAGAGCACGTACTGCAGGTCGTAGCGCTTGGCCAGGACCGCCTCATCCATCGCCGCGCGGGTATAGGCGCCCGCTTCGGCGCCCAGCCAGTTGGACTTGTAATCCACCACGAAATAGCGCCCCTCGTGCTCGAAGACCAGGTCGATGAAGCCCTTGAACAGGCCGTTGAGCTGACCCGGTTCCAGCAGCGGCCGCGCCTGGCCGCCCTGGGTACCGCGCCGCACCAGGTCATCCAGCCGTTCGAGATCGACGCCATGGGTGGCGAACCAGAACTCCATCTCCACCTGGTAGCGCGCCAGTTCGCCCAGGCGTTGGCTGCCTCCCGGCAGCGGGAGCGGCAATGCCAGCAACTGGCGCAGCCAGCCTTGCAGGACGGGAATCCAGTGATTCCAGCCACGCCGTTGGCAACGCCGGGCGATCAGGTCGTCCAGCCGCTCGGGCGCCGCCTGGATGGCGGCGAAGCCTTCCTCGCCGACCCACTCCAGCAGGCTGTGCAGGAAGGTGCCCGGACCGGGGCCGCGGGGGAAAACGATGCAGGTCTTCGCCGGTCGCCGGCTGGCGGACTTCGTCCGGGGCGAGGCGGTCGTCGTCGAACAGCTTCTGGGCCGCCGGGGTATCCAGGTCCAGCTCCAGGTTGAACGGCCCCTCCTCCCGCGCCTCGCCCAGGCGCGTGCCGATGCGCAGGGCACTGTAGGAGGCGATCCACCAGTCCTCGCGGGCCGCCCGCCGGGCCGTCAGCGCCTTGAGGGTCACCGGCGCTTCACGGGCTTCGGACAGGCGCGCCGGATTGGCTGCGGGGAGCGGCAGGATAAGGGTGTCGGGCTGGGCGCCGATCAGGGTGGTCAGGGCAGTGCCCAGGGCCGCCGAACTCGCCAGGGGCTCGCCGCCGGTGGCCAGGTAGCCGAGGGCACTGCGGGCGAAGCCGGAGTCCTTGCTGCGCCCGCGCTTGAGATCGGCCACCCCGACCCAGCAGGCATGGCGGGCCCGGGTCAGGGCGACATAGAGCAGCCGCAGATCCTCGGCCAGGCGCTCGTCATCGGCGCGGGCCAGGTCTTCGGCGGAGGGGCGGAAAGTCCGCTGCAACCGGCCCTGGTCGTCGTGATAGCGCAGCGGCAGGCTGGCGCCCTCCTCGGCGCGATAGGCGCAGGCGAAGGGCAGGAACACCAGGGGATATTCCAGACCCTTGGACTTGTGCACCGTCACTACCTTGACCAGTTCGGCGTCGCTTTCCAACCGCAGGATCTGCTCGTCGGCAGCACCCTGGGCGGCCAGTTGCTCGGCCAGGTGGCGGATCAGCGCCTGCTCGCCGTCCAGCTCGCCGGCGGCGCGCTGCAGCAACTCGGCGAGGTGCAGCAGATTGGTCAGCACCCGCTCGCCATCGGCGCGCGCCATCAGCCGCTGCGGCAGGCGGAAGTCCTGCAGCAGGCGGCGCAGCATGGGCAGTACGCCCTGGCCGCGCCAGAGCTGGCGATAGCTGCGGAATTGCAGCACCCGCGCCTCCCAGGCCTGCTCGTCATGGTTGAGGGCATCCAGTTCGGCCAAGGGCAGGTCGAGGGTCAGGCTGCCCAGGGCCGCGCGCAACCGACGATCCACATCGGGCTCGGCGCAGGCCTTGAGCCAGTCCAGCAGGCAGCGGGCCTCCTGGGCGGTGAACACCGAATCCTTGTCCGACAGATAGACGCTGCGCACCCCGCGCCGCACCAGCGCCTGGCGTACCGCCTGGGCCTCGCTGCCGGCGCGTACCAGGATGGCGATATCGGCAGGGCGCAGGGGCGTGAACTCGCCGTCCTCGCGCCGAAAGCCAGCCTTGGCCTCGGCGGCCAGGGTCAGCAACCGGACGATCTCGCTGGCGGTGCTCTCGGCCAGGGTGGCGCGATAGGCAGTGCCGGCCAGGGGCTCTTCGCCGGCCAGCTGCCAGAAGGTCAGGGCCGCACCCGGCGTGCCGTCGATCTCCAGGACCTCACGCCGCCCCTGGGCGCGGACCGGCTCGAAGGGCACCGGATTATCCGCGCCCTGACGGAACAGAAAGGCCGCCCGCGGGGCCGTGGCCTCGCCATGGGCGAACACCTGGTTGACCGCCGCGACCATGGCGGCGGTGGAGCGGAAGTTGGTGTCCAGCGAGTGCAGGTGGCCGGCATTGGCGCGGCGGGCCTGCAGATAGGTATGGATATCGGCGCCGCGGAAGGCATAGATGGCCTGTTTGGGATCGCCGATCAGGAACAGCCCGGTACCCTCCCCCGCGCCATAAACGCTGCTGAAGATGCGGTATTGCACCGGGTCGGTGTCCTGGAATTCATCGATCAGCGCCACCGGGAATTGCTCGCGGATCAGCGCCGCCAGCCGCGCGCCGGCGCCGTCGGCCTGCAGCGCCCGATCCAGACGGGTGAGGATGTCGTCGAATCCCAGCTCGGCGCGACGCAGCTTCTCACGCTCGAATTTCTGCTGTACCCAGGCCGCCGCGTGCTCCAGCAACGGCACCTCGGGACTGGGCAGCTCGGCCAGTTGCCCGGGCAGCCGCGCCATGGCCGCCAGGGCCGGATGATCCGGCGGGCTGGCCTTGGTCCAGGCGTCCGCGAATCCCTCTTCAGTAAATCGAGTAAAACCAGTTTTCAGGTCCAGCTCTTCCTGCGCAGCGTCTTCCGCCCAAGCGCGCAGGGTGTTGCACCATCCGTTATAAGAGTCCTCTCGCAGCTTGTTGCCATTGACTACTTTAGTTTGGCGACCGATCCGACACAGCTCGCGTAGCTCTTCCGCCCAGGCCGCCCAGGGCGCCTTGAGCCGTGCCAACCGCTCTCGACGTTCCGCCAGGGCGGTGGCCAGCAAGGCGGCCGGTTCGCCCTGAGGCGCGCCCAGGGCCTCGCTCAGCAAGGGTCGCAGGCGTGCGGCCAGGGCACGGGGCTCGCCCCAGTGCTCGATGACCCAGTCCAGGGCCTCGCCGTCCAGCGGATAGCAGAAGCGTCGCCAGTAGTCGCGTACCACCTGGGCGAGCAGCTCGCTCTGGTCCTGCTCCAGGTTCTGCACGAAGAGACTGCCACTGTCGAAGGCGTGCTCGCGCAGCATGCGCTGGCACCAGCTGTGGATGGTGGAGACGGCCGCCTCGTCCATCCACTGGGCGGCGATGTCCAGGCGCCGGGAGCAATCGGCCCGGGCCTCGACCGGAAACTCCTCGCGCAACTCGGCGAGCAGCGGATCGGGCGCGGCGATCTCGTCGCGAAAGAAGCGTGCCGCCTCGGCCAGACGGTGGCGAATGCGATCACGCAATTCCTGGGTGGCGGCCTCGGTAAAGGTCACCACCAGGATCTGTGGTGGCAGCAGTTCGCGGCCGAAGGCGGTCTCGGGCGTACCGTGGCCCAGCACCAAACGCACATAGAGCGCGGAGATGGTGAAGGTCTTGCCGGTCCCGGCGCTGGCCTCGATCAGCTGATTGCCCTGCAGCGGAAAGCGCAGGGCGAGCGGACGCTGATTCATGCCTGCCCCTCCCCGCCCACCACCTGCCAGCCGGCGGTGTGCACCGGCGCATAGAGGGTCTGGCACCAGCCGTCGAACTCCTCGTCGGCCAGCAAGGCGGCGAAGTCCGGATACTGCCGACGCAGCGCCGGATGGGTCGCCGCCTCGCCCTGATAGGCCTGCTCGGCGGCCGCCAGGGCCTTGTCCGGGTCATTGGCCAGCCAGGCGAAGGCGGTGCGGGGCGCGACGGGCAGCGGACGCCGCTGCCCCAGGGCCCAGGCGTCCAGCAATTCGTTCAGCTGACGGCGGGCCAGCTCGGGGTCCAGCGGTGCCAGCAACAGGGTCAGATCGGTCGCCACCACCGCAGTGGTCAGCTGCAGGCCACCGGCCGCGGCGACCAGATGCTGTACCCAGGGGCGCAGCAGCCGATGCCACTTGCGGGTGCGCGTATTGCCCAGGCCATTGGCCTGGGCGGTCAGGGCCAGCAGGCCCTCGGGGCCGCGCCGCAGGCGTTCGAGATTGGCCACCAGTTGCAGCTCTTTATGTTCGAAATCCAGGGTCACAGCCTCTTCCAGGGGTTCGGGCCAGCGCACCGTCAAGGCCTGGACCTGGGCCACCACGGCGGGCAGCGGCTCGCGCAAGGCCCGCCCGGCCCGCTCGCCAAAACCCGCCAGCGGCAGGCGACCACTGCCGCGCAGCCGCTGGGCGGCGGCCGTGAGCGCCTGATCCGCCTGGGCCGGCGCGGCCAGAGCCGCGGCCAACAGGTCTTCGCCCAGCTGGTAGCGGGTCAGGGCGTCCAGGCCGAAGGGCTCTTCGTCTTCCGCCGGCGCATCGGGCGGCTCGAAATGCACCTTGAGGCGCTGGGCGAAGAACAGATCCACCGGGCCACGGAGAAAGCGCGCCAAGTCATCGAGACCCAGCGGCTCTTCGAGCACCAGTGGCGGCAAAACGTCATCCTCGTCGCGCGTTACACGGTCATGCACGCCCAGCCACTCGGCCGCGAAGCTGAAATAGCCGCGCTCGCCGCGGAAGTAGCGGGCACTGAAGGGTTGCAGGGGATGCTCCTGGGTCAGGGCCATGAGCAGGAGTTCCGGCTCCTCTTCATGCCCCACCAGCCGCCAACCGGCCTGGAGATGGTCGCGCAACTGGGCGATCAGTACCGACGGCGGTCGCTCGCTGTTATCGCGGATGCTGCGGCCCACCCAACTGACATAGAACTGATCGCGGGCCGAAAGCAGCGCTTCCAGCAGCAGATAGCGGTCATCTTCACGGCGTGAGCGATCGCCGGGACGGTAATCCTGGGCCATGAGATCGAAGTCCAGCGGCGACTGGCTGCGCGGATAGGCGCCATCGTGCATGCCCAGCAGACAGACCACGCGGAAGGGAATGGCGCGCATGGGCATCAGGGTGCAGAAATTGACCGCCCCGGCGAGAAAGCGCTGGGCCAGGCCACCGCTGTCCAGCCCCGCCAGCCAGGCCTCGCGCACCACGGTGAGTGGCAATTCTTCATCCAGCGCCACGTCTTCGCACAGTTCCAGCCAGCGCTCGCGCAGATTCTCCAGCTGCTCCAGCAGGTATTCGTCGTGCTCGTCCTGGGCGCTGAAGAACAGCACCAGCAGCGCCTGCAGGCGGGCACCCCACTCCGCCGGGCGGGCCGGCTGGGCCAGCGCCGCCTGGGCCGCGTCCAGGGCATCGAGCAGATCCACCAGCGGCCCGACCAGAGCGGCGTCCAGACCGCCCACCTCATCGAAGGGCTCGATATCGCCCAGGGCCGCGCCGCTGCCCACGGCGTAGCCCAGCAGCATGCGCCTCAGGCCGAAGCGCCAGGTGTTCTGCGTCAGCCCCTCGGGCAGGTCGAGGCGACTGCGCTGCTCGGCATCCAGCCCCCAGCGCACGCCGGCACCTTCCAGCCACAGATGCAAGGTCGGCAGATCGCCTTCGCGCAGCCCGAAGCGGGCGCGCAGCGCCGGCACGTCCAGCAGGTCGAGGATCTCGCTCAGGGCGAAGCGGCTGTCGGGCAGCTGCAGCAGGTGCTCCAGGGCGATCAGCAACGGCTGGAAACCGCGCTGGTGCTGGTCGGCCAGGCTGAAGGGGATGAAGCGCGGATCGCCACGCTCGAGCTGGCCGAATACCGCGCGGATATGCGGCGCATAGGCATCGATGTCCGGCACCATGACGATGACGTCACGCGGCCTCAGACTGGCATCGCTGTTGAAGCGCGCCAGCAGCTGATCATGCAGGATCTCCACCTCGCGCTGCGGACTGTGGGCCACGTGGAAGCGCACGGACCTGTCCCGCGCCGGATCGACCGCCGGCCAGCGCTCGCGGGTCTCTGCCAGCGGCCGCAATTCGAGGATGTCGTCCTGCAAGCGGCCGAGCAAGTGCTGCGGCTCGGTGTCGGCGAAGAGATCGATGCGCCCGCCGTTGAGGTCTTCGAACAGGCGCCGATAGCCATCGGGTTCGTCGAATTCGTCCAGCAGGTGGATGTAGTCGCGGCCCTGCTTGCCCCAACTCGCCAGCAGCGGCTGGCCATGCTGGTGCAGCGCCTCGGCGTCCAGGGTCTGGGGCATACCCGGCTTGCGCTGCTGGCGCCGGTAGTTCTGCCGCAAGAGATCCTGGTCGGCGACGATGTCGGACCAGTGATGGCGACAGGGATTGTGTACGCAGAGCAGCACCTGGCTGAAGCGCGCCAACGCGGCCAGGGCTTCGAGGGTCTGCGCCGGAATCGCCGACAGCCCGAAGATCACCACCCGCCGCGGCATACCGGTCGGTGGCTCGGTCGCCGCCTGCATCACCTCCAGAAAGCGCCGGTGCACCCCGGCTCGACTGCGGGCCAGGCCACCGTCGCCCACGTCGGCCAGCAGTGCCCGCCACAGCTGCGCCTGCCAGCGGCAACTCTCCGGCAGCGGGCGCCGGCCGTCACGCAGGCTGGCCAGTAGATCGCGGCCCGCCGCCCAGTCGTTCAGCCAGTCGGCGCGATAGACCTGGTAGCCGTCATAGAGATCGGCCAGACGCTCGGCCAACTGATAGCGCTTGCGCAGATCGCCGTCATCGTCGAGGAAGCGCCGCAACGCAGCGAAGTCGGGTTGCAGGAGCAGGGTCGGCAGGAGCCGCATCAGGCGCCAGGTCAGGGGCGCGCGGTCCAGCGGCGAGGATGCCGGGACCTGGTCACGCCCCAGCACCTGGCGATAGGTTCGCCAGAGAAAGGCCGCCGGCAACTGCACCTCGAGGGCCGCGGCGACGCCGCAACCGCCCGCGTCATCCCCCCGCGGGTCCTCGGCCAGCGCCAGCTTGAGCCACTGGGCGATGCCATTGCTCTGCACCAGCACCTGTTCGTTTTCCAGCGGCGCCAGGGGATAACGGCGCATCCAGCCGACCGCCAGGCTGCGCAACTCTTCGAGCCGATTGCCGTGTACCACCATGAATCCGGGAGTGAGCGCCTCGGACATCCTACGCCTCGCTGTTCGCTATCTGCCGCCAGGGTAAGGATCACCCGTGCCAGACACCAGCCCGCAATGTGTTGACCGACGCATGACGCAGTGCACAGCCGCTCCGTCCAGCCGCCTATCACGGGACTCGAGCCGGTAGACTCAGCCGCTATCGGCCGCCGGCCTTCGACAGGATGTTTTCATGCGTTTCCTCGTTGCCCTTCCCCTGCTCCTCGGCGCCGCCCTCGCCCATGCCGACAACGGCGAGCCTGTCGACTGCGCCAGCCTGCAGGCCCAGTTGCCCTTGCCGCTGCTGCAGCGGACCTCCGGCCTGCCCCTGGCCTATGCCCGGCAGATCGCCGGTGGCTGCGCCTTCACCGATCGCGACACCGGGCAACCGGCCAACTACCTGCTGGGCTTGTCGGCGGGCTACGAGAATGGCGGCCGGGCGCTGCCCAAACTGCGGCGGCAGGTGCAATCCTTGAGCGAACAACTGGAGTGCCAGGCCATCGACGGCCTGGGCGAAGGTGCCAGTGCCTGCAGCAAGCCGCTACTGGGCACCCAGGTCTTCTTCATCAAGGGCGACCGCATCCATACGGTGACCGCTTCCAGCCCCCTGGAATACGAGAAACCCGAACTCGCAGCCAAGCTGCGCCAGGCGGCCCAGGCGACCGCCCAGGCCTGGGCGCAGCGGTTATAGGGGAAGGCGCGACCTAGTGGCCGCGCCGATTGAGATCTTCCGAATAGAGATCGTCTTCTAGCTCATTACCCGGGATGGCGTGCTCTTCCGCCGCCCAGGCCCCCAGGTCGATCAATTTGCAGCGGTCGGAGCAGAAGGGCCGGTTGGCGCTCTTCTCGCTCCATTCCACGGGTGCGCCGCAGGTGGGGCAATCCACGGTGAGAGTGCTCATGCTTGGCCTCCGTCAAGGGTCAGATAAAAGGAATGCAGGCGCTCCACCTCGGTGTGGAGCGCCGCGAGATCGCCGTCGTTGCGGATGACGTCATCCGCCTTGGCCAGCCGCTCGGCCCGCGGCAGCTGTGCGGCCAGGATGGCCCTTACCTGAGCCTCGTCCACGCCATCACGACGCATGGCCCGCGCGAGCTGCAGCTCCTCCGACGCGTCTATCACCAGCCCCCGCCGGACCAGCGCCCGCTGCCCGGACTCGAACAGCAGGGGGGACACCAGGATGGCATAGGGCGACACCGCTCGGCTCAGGGCTGCCAGGATTTCCTGGCGAATGAGAGGATGCAGCAGGGCTTCAAGCCAGCGCCGCTCGGCCGGATCGGCAAAGATCGCCGCCCGCAGCGCCGCCCGGTCCAGGCTGCCGTCCGGGCGCAACACAGCCGGCGAAAAATGGCCAGCGATCTCGGCCAGTGCCGGTCGTCCCGGCTCCACCACCCAACGGGCGGCCTGATCGGCGTCGACGCAGGTGATGCCCAGGCGGGCGAAATGCTCGGCGGCGGCGCTCTTGCCGCTGCCGATCCCCCCGGTCAGGCCGAGGGTCCAGGCAGAAGTCATCGGAATCCGGCGAAATTCAGGTACAGGCCGGTTATTTGATCACCCCAGAGCAAGGCAATCCACCCCGCCACGGCGAGATAAGGACCGAAGGGCAAGGGCGTACTGGTTTCCGCCCGGCGCAACCGCAGGGTGATGATGCCGAGAACAGCGCCCACCAGCGACGACAGCAGAATGGTCAACGGCAGAATCTGCCAACCGCCCCAGGCGCCAAGCAGGGCCAGCAGTTTGAAGTCGCCATAGCCCATGCCCTCCTTGCCGGTCACCAGGCGGAATAGCTGGAACACCAGCCAGAGACTCAGATAGCCCGCCACTGCCCCCCAGACGGCATCCGTCAGGCTGGCGAACAGGCCGTACTGGTTGACGATAAGACCCAACCAGAGCAGCGGCAGGATGATGACGTCCGGCAACAGCTGATGATCGGCGTCGATCAGACTCGCCGCCAGCAATCCCCAGGTCAGCAGCAAGAAGACCCCACCCTGCCAGGTCGCCCCCAGGTGCCAGATGACCCAGGCCGACAGCAGGCCACAGGCCAGCTCCACCAGTGGATAACGCAGACTGATGGAGGCCTGGCAACCCTTGCAGCGGCCGCGCAGCAGCAGATAGCTCAGCACCGGTACGTTTTCCCAGGGCCGCACGGCGCGCTGGCAATGGGGACAACGCGACGCCGGGCGCGCCAGATTGAAAGCAGGGCCTACCGACTCGGACGGCAGCTCCAGTATCTCGCGTGCCTCGACCTGCCAGTCGCGCCTCAGCATCACCGGCAGGCGATAGACCACCACATTGAGAAAGCTGCCCACCAGCAGCCCCAGTAGCAAGGCGCACAGAACCGCGGCCAGGGGCTCCCCGACCAAAAAGTCCAGCGGCCCCATCAGACGACGTTGCCGAGCTGGAAGATCGGCAGGTACATGGCGATGATCAGGCCACCTACCAGGATACCCAGCACCGCCATGATCATCGGCTCCATCAGGGTGGTGAGGTTGTCGACCATGTTGTCGACCTCGTCCTCATAGAAGGTCGCGACCTTGGACAGCATCTCATCCAGCGAACCCGATTCCTCGCCGATGGCCGTCATCTGGATGGCCATGGAAGAGAACACCCCGGTGGTACGCATGGAGAAGTTGAGCTGCATACCCGTGGAGACATCACCCTTGATCTTTTCCACGGCATTGCGGAACACCACGTTGCCCGTTGCACCTGCGACAGAATCCAGCGCCTCCACCAGAGGCACACCGGCAGCGAAGGTTGTCGCGAGGGTTCGAGCATAGCGCGCGATGGCGGACTTATAGAGAATAGAACCGATCAATGGAATTTTTAGCAAAGCGCGGTCAACTGCATCGCGGAATTTCTCAGACTTCTTGTAGAAATGCCTTAGCACGAAGCCCAGCACCAACAGCACGCCTAGAACCAATAGCCACCATTCCTGCAAGACCCCGGAAATGGCGATGACCATGAGGGTGAAGGCTGGTAATTGAGCGCCAAATCCCTCGAATACCGATTGGAACTGCGGTACAACCTTGATCAGCAGGATAGCCGAGACGATCACTGCGACGACGATTACCGCCGCTGGATAGGTCATGGCCTTCTTGATCTTCTTCTTCAGCGCCTCGGTCTTTTCCTTGTAGGTGGCCACTCGGTCCAGCAAGGTTTCCAAGGCACCGGATTGCTCGCCGGCATCCACCAGGTTGCAATAGAGGTCGTCGAAATACTGGGGCTGCTTGCGCAGGGAGTTGGCCAGGCTGTTACCCGCGGCCACATCCTGCTTGATGTCGTCCACCAGCTTGCGCATGTTGGGATTGTCGAAACCCTCGCCGATGATGTCGAAGGCCTGCAGCAGAGGCACACCGGCGCCCATCATGGTCGCCAGTTGGCGGGTGAAAAGTGCGATGTCCAGGGGCTTGATCTTCTTGCCCTTGCCGAACAGCGACACCGACTTCTTGCGCACCCGGGTCGGGTTGATGCCCTGCTTGCGCAATTGCGCCTTGATCAGCGCCGGGTTCAACCCGGCCATCTCGCCCTTCACCTTGGTCCCTTTGCGGTCGGTCCCCTCCCAGGTGAAGTTGCCCATCTTGATTGCTTTATCGGCCATGGCCTCGACCTGTCAAAGGCTCGGCCCGCCTAGGCGGGCCCGTCAAAAGAATGCTCTGTGCAGAGCCGGTTGCGGCTTTGGAGGCAAGCATCGCGCCAAACAGCGACAGTCATCGCGCCCTGGCGTATCCGAAGCTGGCAGCGATGATCAACCAACGCTCGGATAAAGTCCCCTCTCCCTCCGGGAGACGGCTAGGGTGAGGGAAAACCGTCAGTCCTTGGTCACCCTATTGATCTCTTCCAGACTGGTAATCCCCTGCATCGCCTTCACCAGCCCAGATCGCCGCAGATCATTGAAGCCCTCCACTCGCATCCGCGCCGCGATCTCGATGGAGTTGCCCTCCTCCATGATCATCTGTTGCAGCGCCGGGGTGATCTTCACCACCTCATAGATACCCACCCGCCCGCGATACCCGGCGTTGCAGTCCTCGCAACCTATGGGCTGATAGAGCGTGAAGCTGCCGATCTCGTCTTCCCGAAAACCTTCGGCCAACAGCGCCTCACGCGGCACCTCATGGACCCGCTTGCACTTGTTGCACAGCTTGCGCGCGAGCCGCTGAGCGATGATCAGGTTGACCGAAGTCGCCAGGTTGAAAGCCGGCACCCCCATGTTGCGCAGCCGCGTCAGCGTCTCCGCCGCGCTGTTAGTGTGCAGGGTCGACATCACCATGTGACCGGTCTGCGCCGCCTTGATGGCGATCTCCGCCGTCTCCAGGTCGCGGATCTCACCCACCATGATCACGTCCGGGTCCTGACGCAGGAAGGCGCGTAGCGCCTGGGAAAAATCGAGTCCCTGCCGCGGATTGACGTTGACCTGATTGATCCCTTCCAGGTTGATTTCCACCGGGTCTTCCGCGGTGGAAATGTTGATGTCTTCGGTATTGAGGATATTGAGGCCGGTGTAGAGGGACACCGTCTTGCCCGATCCCGTGGGACCGGTGACCAGGATCATCCCCTGCGGCTGCTTGAGCGCCTGAAGATAGAGCTCCTTCTGCACATCCTCGTAGCCCAGGGCATCGATGCCCATCTGAGCGCTGGAGGAATCCAGAATCCGCATCACGATCTTCTCGCCCCAGAGGGTGGGCAGGGTATTGACCCGGAAGTCGATGGACTTGGTCTTGGATACCTTGAGCTTCACCCGTCCGTCCTGGGGTTTGCGTCGCTCGGAGATATCCATGTTGGACATGACCTTGAGCCGTGCCGAGATGCGCGATACCAGCTGCACCGGTGGCCGGGCCGCTTCGTGGAGGACGCCATCGGTGCGGAAGCGTACCCGGTACATCTTTTCGTAGGGCTCGAAATGCAGGTCCGACGAGCCCTTCTTGATGGCATCGAGCAGCATCTTGTTGACGAATTTCACCACCGGCGCATCGTCGGCATCGGTACCGGCCACGGCTTCCTGGGGACGCTCGCCACTCTCCAGGTCCACATCGAGATCGATGTCGCCGAGGTCCAGCCCGCCGGTCCCCCCATCGAGGTACCTCTCTATGGCCTGGTGCAGCTTGTCGTCCTCGACCAGCACCACCTCCACGGCGAGTTTGCTGCCAAAGGACACATCGTTGATGGCCTGCTGGTTGGTCGGATCGGAAAGCGCAATGAAGAGTTTGTTGCCCCTCTTGCTCAGCGGCAGGAAATGATGCTGCTGCATCAGCTTCTCGTTGACGATGTCCTTGGGCAACTGCTCCTTGTCGATGGCGGCGAGATCGAGAAAGGGCACGCCGAACTCCTGGGCGGCCAACTCCGCCAGGGGACGGCTCTGCACCAGTCGCTGCTGAACGAGATAGGTCACCAGCGGTACCTTGGCCTGCTTGGCCTTGACCACTGCCTGCTGGGCCGCGGGCTCGGCCAGCAACTGCGCATCCACCAACTGCCGCGCCAGTCCCGACAGCATCACCGTCTCGTTCATCGTCACTTCCACCCTTGGCTAGAGTAAGCGTTATAGCACCGCCCGAAACGCCCGCAAAATGGCGCCAGACCGCTGACATTTTTTGTCACGACCTGCCCCTTTGTTGACCCTCATCTCACAGAAAGCGTGCTGTAGTCGCCACTTTTCTTTGGCACGCCCTATGCTATACCTCAAATAGGCACGTTGGCCTGACCCAACCTCGGAGATTTGGAATGAAAGCTCAGAAAGGCTTTACCTTGATCGAACTGATGATCGTCGTCGCGATCATCGGTATTTTGGCTGCAGTGGCCATTCCCGCCTATCAGGACTACACGATCCGTAGTCGGGTGGCGGAAGGAATGAGCTTCGCCTCTGAAGCAAAGATAGTAGTCGCAGATAATGCCGCGAATGCGACCCCTGCGGCTAACGGTGGCCTGGGGGCTGGCTATCGCACTGGTAATGCGACCACCTGTACTGCCGCAGGTACCTGCACAAATCCCATCGGCTCCAATAACGTAACCAGCGTTGCTATTACCACCGCAACTGGCGTTATCACCGTTGCCTATACCACCCGCGTCGCTGCCGCTGGTGCGAACCAAGTGGTCTTCGTACCCCAGGCCAACAACGCGGCGCTTGCAGCAGGCACTCCACCCACCGACCCGATCATTTGGACCTGCTTCGCGGCAGGCAAGACTAACGCCCCGGCTGGGGCTACTCTGCTCGGCAAGTTCGCTCCGGCAGAATGCAGAAGCTAAATAGCTAGATCAAAAAGGGCTGCATATGCAGCCCTTTTTTTTGGGAGATTGGATGGACTTTTCGCTCAGCAGAAAGCCTGCGACCTATTTTGCGTTAGCAAGCCTCGCTCTTGGGACCTTCCTTATTGGTCGCTGGACATATTTTCAAGCAGACATTGCCCTGGCGCTTTGTACCGAGATATCAATCTATTATGCAGGCGTACTACTTGCCGGACCAATTCTCGAGATAATCTTGAAGCCGAAGATTAGCAGACGAGAGAGAGTCCTCGAAAAGACAGTATTGTTACTATTGACATCAATGTTTTCCCTGTATGCCCTTCATGGCATAAAGCAAAAAAGCCCCCGCATTGCAATATACGAAATCGACATAATCAGAATTTACAGTACCGAAGAGGTTTCGCACGCGAACATCGATACTGCAGCTCCCTTACTGCAAAGATCCCCAATGGGAATAGAGACTTTGGCGGTTAGACGTTCAAGAAATAGCGATGAACTTCTCGAAGGCGTAATGCTCGAGGCTCACGGATTGAACTATGCGCTACAAAAAAATCGCTGGACTACCGTGGCAAGTCAAAGCGAAAGCATCAGTCATAACAAAATACCCTGCAGCCATATCAATACTTCCGATCAAAAAGATAATTGCTTCGCCGCAACATTTAAAGGGAAAGACTTGGTCGCCAAACTAGACGACCACAATCTTTTATTGAGCTTAGAGGCGCATAAGTAACCGGATTGCTTTTTGTGACGCCTCTCCTCTCAAACATTTTCAGCCCATACCGCCAGAAGCGACTATCGCATCGCCCTATACCTTATGCGCTCACCACTAAAACGGTGCAAGTCCTGTCGCCGGCCTTACACTGCCTGAGAAGCACACCCGATGCTAACTCCGCCATTAGGCTTATCTGCTCGCCATCTGCTTTCCAAAGCACCACCGAAACTTCTCTAGCGCTCATCCTAATGCAAAAAATCAAAAATGACGCAATTTATCGCATCGTTAACGAAAATTACTCGATAATTGTCTTGCACAATTAACGTCTTGCGATGTATCGAGCCCTGCCGCCAAAGAAAGGGTTTGCGCCGCGCCCAGCACATCTGAAAATCCGCAGAAAACTGACAAGTAGATCATCTAAAAATCATTCTAATCATTCTAGGAAAGCCATAAAC
The DNA here is from genome assembly GCA_036946245.1 of Pseudomonas oryzihabitans. Lineage (GTDB taxonomy): Bacteria > Pseudomonadota > Gammaproteobacteria > Pseudomonadales > Pseudomonadaceae > Chryseomonas > Chryseomonas oryzihabitans_G. Next base: position 1,769,861 of record JAQIJM010000001.1, on the reverse strand, counting down.
CGGAAGAATCAAACCACCGATTGCCTGCATTAGTGATAATGCCTGGTCAGAATATGCCAAAAAACGACATCAAGAACTGACGCAGCATCCGCCCTTAGAAAATCATATAAATTCGAGGTATTTGACAACCAGCATGAACTTCTATTTAATCTCCTACCGCCTTTGATAAAGCAGAACTCATCAAACCTAATTTTGACAGAGAGCTATCAATGCTTGTTCAAATATTGACTGACGTCACCACAAACTTACTCTCCGAAAAGCTTAAAGATTACGTTTACACGGCGCTACCTATCATCCTCTTAGCCCTGTCCGGCTGGAATTTTTACAAGCGAAAAATCCAAGACCCGCTAAAGGAACCCACAAAAAAGACATCATTCAAGACACCCATCAATTTCGACTACTCTGAATTTCAAGAATTACAAAAAAGAGAAATCGCCCTGAAAGATTTTCGAAAGCAATTCGGACTTAATATCGGAGGACTTGATCAGAGCAGAAGACTTTCCAACTGGCTGATTGAACATGACATTCCAGCACGAATTGCGAGAAACTCGATAAATCATATCGACACAGAGAATCTCACAGTAAAAACAAAAAACATTGAGACAAAGAAAAACTGGTGCTTTGCAGCATCATTATTCCTACTTTCGATTCTCATATTGACACTTTCATCAATACCTTACCAATATGTGATCGCAAGCTTCCCAGACTCCCCAGCATTTCACCTTAGCGCACACAAGGCAAAGCTAGGGCTCTTTACCCTCGAAACCCTTACTATTGAGAAATGTAAAAACCCCGAAGAGGTAAAAACTCAAAGCCAGAATCAAAATTTTCCAATGGAAGAAGCGCAGCTGATCTGCAAAGCACTCAGAGACGGCGGAGCAAAAAACTGGGTAGAAAAAAATATTATCGAACAACGAATAGCAATATTGCTGCTCTCAATAACCCTCGCACTCCCCCTGTATGAGTTGTTCGCCGGCGTGGCTCGTCTAAGCGCGGCCAGAGTAATCGAAGAAAAAATTAAGAATAACAACAACAAAAAAACCAACAAATAAACGACAAAACTTCAGACGGACCCACCGCCCAATACACCTTCACCTTTCGCCCATAACGAAAATGAAACCCGGCGCTTTGCTCGGCACCAACTTTTCACGACGAGCAACTCGACAAACGAGTAGGCGTCAATGCTATGGTCATTTGATACTTCAAATGAAAGCGCCTGTCTGCGTATTTCGCAGCCGATCATGGCAGAACTCGTTGCTGATCCCTTCGGTAATAAATCAGGGCGAAGGATAATGTGGACGTCCTTGATCCCAAGTGGCCCCAGCACCAGTCACTTAGAATGGCGGCAACTCCCAGTCATTAACCAGATACACGACTAGATGATCCGGTAACTCGATGCCATACCCTCCCCCAAACAGATGTCGGCTAGCAAGTTGTTGATGTAGATCAGACAACCAGGTAACTGGTGCCTACTGCATATGTGAGCGACTCGCCAGCTTAAGCTATCGATGCATGAGCGAACGGGATGAGCTCATGTATCCGTCTCTCACGGCATCCCCTTCCCCCCAAACGCCCCCACCACCGTCCCCGTACTGAAGCTTGCATCTTCCTCTGCAAGCGCTACATAAAGCGACGCCAATTCCGCCGGCTGTCCCGCACGTCCCAACGGCGTATCCTGCCCGAACGCCTTCATTTGCCCTTCCAGCTGACCGCCTGCCACCTGCAGGGGCGTCCACACCGGGCCCGGTGCCACTGCGTTGACGCGGATGCCCTTCTTGGCCAACTGCTTGGCCATGCCTTTAGTGAGGTTGAGGATGGCGGCCTTGGTCGCGGCGTAGTCGATCAGTTCTTCGCCGGGATCATAGGAATTCACCGAGACGGTATTGATGATGCTGGCACCCGGTGGCAGGTGCGGGATGGCGGCCTTGCTGAAGCGGAAGACGTGATAGACGTTGGTCTTGAACGTGCGATCGAATTGCTCGTCGGTGATTTCGAGGATGTCCGCCTTGCTCTGCTGGTAGGCCGCATTGTTCACCAGCAGGTCCAGCCCACCCAGCTGCTGGATGGCCTCGCTCACGACCTCCTCGCAGGCCTCCTGGGTGCGGATGTCAGCCGGCAGGGTAATGGCCTTGCGACCAGCCGCGGTGATCAGCCTGACCACCTCCTGGGCGTCCGATTCTTCGGCGGGGTGGTAGTTGATGGCGACATCCGCTCCCTCCCGGGCGAAGGCGATGGCCACCGCGCGACCGATGCCGCTGTCACCCCCGGTGATCAAGGCCTTGCGGCCGGCCAGCCGCCCCGAGCCCTGATAACTGGTCTCGCCATGATCGGGACGGGGGTCCATCCCGCTGGTCAACGCCGGCCACTCCTGGCGCTGTTCCTTGAACGGCTCGCGGCGGTACTTGGTGCGTGGATCCTGCAAAGGTTTCACCGAGCGGCCGGCGGCGGTGCCTTCCTGGCCGACGGCGGACCCCGCAGCGGCAGCGGCGAAGCCTACGGCTGAGCCAACGAGGACGTGGCGACGAGTGAGGGAATAGTCGGTCATCGAAATCTCCAGGACAGGTATCGTCGGGCCCAGCCCGAACCTCGGGTCGCGCAGGACCCACCGGTGATTAGGTATGACAAATAGAGCGAAGGTTTCCCGGATAGCCAAGGCGCTGACGAACTGGCCCGACACCGGCCGCCGATCGGCGGGAAGCGGACGTTCGCCAGGGGCGCGAGAGCGGCCCCGCACCACTGCGACACATCGCCACAGGCGCCCGCGCGCGCGCGATCGTCAGACTTGCGCACGCAGCTGCAGGGGCCGTATCATTGAAAGCTTCGTGCCGGTGTAGCTCAGTTGGTAGAGCGGCGCATTCGTAATGCGAAGGTCGTAGGTTCGACTCCTATCTCCGGCACCATCCTTCCCCGTGTCATCTCCCCGCCTTTGCAGAGCCTTCAAGGCCTTAGCCGCCTTGGGGCGCGACTTCCTGGACTCTTTCCACGCTTCCCTGGCGTTCGCCACGGCCGTCGAAAAGCGCCTGCCGACCTGGCGGCCGCGCCGCGCTCGACTACTCTTACCCAGCGCATGACAGTGCCTTACGCCGGCGGTCTAGACCTCGCGTGACGGCCGGCGACGCCTGAACGGCAGCTGACCAAAGGGTCGAATATCCAGCCCCTCTGTGGCACCATACCGCGCTGCGAAATCCCGCAATTTCCGCAATCCATCAGCCTGCCGCACGGATGCCTGTCCGGGGCGAGCATGAGGCTGGCGACAGGCACGTTGAGAGAATAACCACGATGAGCCGCTCTACTGAGGTCGTGAGATGAAACTAACGAAGTATCTAAAACCAACCGGTTGGCTTCTAGCCGGTGCCGCCGCGCTGCTGCTCAGCGGGTGCGACGCCGTGCTGCTGGACCCGAAAGGCTCCATCGGCGTGCAAGAACGCAACCTCATCTACACAGCGTTCGGCCTCATGCTGATCGTGGTGATCCCGGTCATCGTGATGACCTTCCTGTTCGCCTGGAAATACCGCGCGTCCAACAAGGACGCCAAGTACACCCCGAACTGGGCTCACTCCTACAAGATCGAAGCCGTGGTCTGGCTGGTCCCCCTGGCCATCGTGGTCTTCCTGGCGATCCTGACCTGGAAAACCTCTCACGAGCTGGACCCCTTCAAGCCGCTGGACCATCCCGAGCAGCCCCTGGTGATCGAGGCCGTCTCGATGGACTGGAAATGGCTGTTCATCTATCCGGAGCAGGGCGTCGCCGCGGTGAACGAGCTGGCCATCCCGGTCAATCGTCCGGTGCAATTCAAGATCACTTCCGAGTCGGTCATGAACACCCTGTCGATTCCGGCCCTGGGCGGCATGATCTACGCCATGTCCGGCATGCAGAGCCAGTTGCATCTGATCGCCGATCATCCCGGCGTCTTCGAGGGTCGCTCCGCCAACTACAGCGGCGCCGGCTTCTCCGACATGATCTTCACCGTGCACGCGGTTCCCACCGCCGGCGACTTCGACGCCTGGGTGGCCAAGGTCAAGCAGTCGGGTGGCAAGGCCCTGGACCAGGCGAGCTACACCGAACTGGCCAAGCCCAGCGAGAAGCAGCCGGTCGCCTACTATTCGGCGGTCGAGCCGGACCTGTTCAGAACCGTCATCAAGAAGTTCATGAAGTCCGACTTCAGCAAGCAGACCGACCACGTGATGGACATGACCCAGCACGGCGGTCAACACGGTACCGAGGAATAAGTTATGTTCGGTAAATTAACTCTTGCGGATATTCCGTATCACGAGCCGATCATTCTCGTGACGTTCGTCGTGGTCGCCCTGGGTGGCCTGGGGCTTCTCGGCGCGATCAGCTACTACGGCAAGTGGGGCTACCTCTGGAAAGAGTGGCTGACCACCGTCGACCACAAGAAGATCGGCGTGATGTACTTCATCGTCGCGCTGATCATGCTGCTGCGCGGCTTCTCCGACGCCATCCTGATGCGTAGCCAGCAGGCCATCGCCTCCGGCGGTGCCGAGGGCTACCTGCCACCGCATCACTACGACCAGATCTTCACCGCCCACGGCGTGATCATGATCTTCTTCGTGGCGATGCCTTTCGTGGCCGGCCTGATGAACGTGGTGACGCCGCTGCAGATCGGTGCCCGCGACGTCGCCTTCCCCTTCCTCAACTCGCTGAGCTTCTGGCTGTTCGTGGCCGGTGCCGTGCTGGTGATGCTGTCGCTGTTCGTGGGCGAATTCGCCGCGACCGGCTGGGTGGCCTATCCGCCTCTTTCCGGCATCCAGTACAGTCCAGGGGTAGGGGTTGACTACTACATCTGGGCGCTACAGCTATCCGGTATCGGAACGACCCTGACCGGTGTGAACTTCTTCGTCACCGTGCTGAAGATGCGTACCAAGGGCATGACCCTGATGCGTATGCCGATCTTCACCTGGACCTCGTTCTGCACCGCCATCCTGATCATGGCGGCGTTCCCGATCCTCACCGTGACCCTGGCGCTGCTGACCCTGGACCGCTACCTGGGCTTCCACTTCTTCACCGCGGAAGCCGGCGGCAACCAGATGATGTACACCAACCTGATCTGGGCCTGGGGCCACCCCGAGGTATACATCCTGATCCTGCCGGCCTTCGGCGTGTTCTCGGAAGTGACCTCCACCTTCAGCAAGAAGCGCCTGTTCGGCTATGTATCGATGGTCTGGGCGACGGTAGCCATCACCGTACTGTCCTTCATCGTCTGGCTGCACCACTTCTTCACCATGGGCTCGGGCGGCAACGTCAACGCCTTCTTCGGCATCGCGACCATGATCATCGCGATCCCGACGGGCGTGAAGATCTTCACCTGGCTGTTCACCATGTACCAGGGCCGCATCCAGTTCACCTCGCCGATGCTCTGGACCCTGGGCTTCATCGTGACCTTCAGCATCGGCGGCATGACCGGCGTCCTGCTGGCGGTACCGGGTGCCGACTTCGTGCTGCACAACAGCCTGTTCCTGATCGCGCACTTCCATAACGTGATCATCGGCGGCGCCGTGTTCGGCTACTTCGCCGGCATGATCTACTGGTTCCCGAAGGTGTTCGGCTTCAAGCTGAACGAGAAGCTGAACAAGCAGGCCTTCTGGTGCTGGCTGATCGGTTTCTATGTCGCCTTCATGCCGCTGTACATGCTGGGCTTCATGGGCATGACCCGTCGTCTGAACCACTACGACAACCCCGACTGGCACCCCTTCCTGGTGACCGCCGCCATCGGCGCCGGCATCATCGCCGTCGGCATCCTCAGCCAGCTGTGGATGTTCTACGTCAGTATCCGCGACCGCAACCTGCCGGAGAACGTGGACGTGACCGGCGATCCGTGGGATGGCCGCACCCTGGAGTGGTCGACTTCCTCGCCGCCGCCCTTCTACAACTTCGCTGAAGTGCCGGAAGTGCACGACATCGACGCCTATTGGGGCATGAAGGAAAAAGGCATCACCGAGAAGAAGGACGCGGACTACAAGCAGATCCACATGCCGCGCAACACCGGCGCCGGCATCGTGATCAGCCTCTTCGCCCTGATCCTCGGCTTCGCCCTGATCTGGCACATCTGGTGGCTGGCCATCGCCAGCTTCGTGGGCTGCATCGTCACTGCGGTGGTCCGCAGCTACGACGAAGACGTCGACTACTACGTACCAGCGGAAGAAGTGGCGCGCATCGAAACCGCCCGCATCCAGTCCCTGGCGAAATTGAAGCAGGCCTAACCCAATGGCGAATCAAGTTATGCATAACGAAGTCGCCCATGCCGAGGAGCATGGGCACCACGATGCCGGATCGATGAAGACGTTCGGCTTCTGGTCCTACCTGATGACCGACTGCATCCTGTTCGGGACGCTGTTCGCGACCTATGCAGTGCTGAGCGGGGCCCATGCCGATGGTCCCTCGCAGAAGGACATCTTCGAACTGTCGTTCGTGCTGGTGGAAACCTTCCTGCTGCTGTTCTCCAGTATCACCTACGGCTTCGCCATGATCGCCCAGCACAAGGGCAGCAAGGGCGGCGTCCTGGGTTGGCTGGCGGTCACCTGGCTGTTCGGTGCCGGCTTCATCGGCATGGAAGTCTACGAGTTCCATCACCTGATCGAAGAGGGCTACGGTCCGGATCGCAGCGCCTTCCTGTCGTCCTTCTTCGCGCTGGTGGGCACCCACGGTCTGCACGTGAGCTCGGGCCTGATCTGGATGATCGTGTTGATGCTGCAGGTCGCGTCCAAGGGCCTGACCACCACCAACGTCACCCGTCTGTCGTGCCTGAGCCTGTTCTGGCACTTCCTGGACATCATCTGGATCTTCGTCTTCACCATCGTCTATCTGATGGGGGTGCTGTAATGGCGCACGATCATAACGCCCACGGGCACACCGCCGAGAGCCATGGCACGTTCAAGAGCTACATGGTCGGCTTCATCCTGTCGGTCATCCTGACCGTCATTCCCTTCGGCCTGGTGATGTTCCCCACCTTCTCCAAGGGCGCGACCCTGGCGATCGTGGTGATCATGGCGGTGGTACAGCTGCTGGTGCACCTGTACTTCTTCCTGCACCTGAACACCTCCGAAGAGCAGCGTTGGAACGTGATCTCCTTCGGCTTCACCGTGGTCATCGTCGGTATCGTGGTCGTCGGGTCCCTGTGGATCATGTACCACATGCACCACAACATGATGATCCACTGAACCGGGCCGACGTGATGATCAAGAAGTACCTTCTCGTGACCAAGCCGGGCATCATCTTCGGCAACCTCATCTCGGTTGCCGGCGGGTTCTTCCTGGCTTCCAAAGGGAGCATCGACCCGCTGTTGCTGCTGGCGACGGCCATCGGGGTGTCGTTGGTCATTGCTTCTGGCTGTGTGTTCAACAACGTGATCGATAGGGACATCGATCAGAAGATGGAGCGGACCCGCAATCGTGCCCTGGTCCAGGGCACGATCTCCTCGAAGGTAGCGCTGGCCTATGCCACCCTCCTCGGCCTGGCCGGGGTGGGGCTGCTGTACGGGGCGACCAATCCGGTCGCCACCGCCTTCGCGGTGATGGGTTTCGTGGTGTACGTAGGGCTCTACAGCCTCTGGCTGAAGCGCACCTCGGTGTACGGTACCCTGGTTGGCAGCCTGTCCGGTGCCGCGCCGCCGGTGATCGGCTACTGCGCCGCCAGCGGCCAGTTCGACAGCGGCGCCGCGGTGCTGCTGCTGATCTTCTGCCTCTGGCAGATGCCGCACTCCTACGCCATCGCCATCTTCCGTCTCAAGGACTACACCGCGGCCTCGATTCCCGTGCTGCCGGTGGCCAAGGGCATCTCGGTGACCAAGCGTCATATCGTCTGGTATACCGTGGCCTTCCTGGTCGCCACCCTGCTGCTGACCGTGCTCGGCTATGCCGGCTACGTCTATCTGGCGGTGGCGTTCGTGATCGGCGCCTGGTGGCTGCGTCTGGCGTTCATGGGCTATCAGGCCGAGAACGATGTCCAGTGGGCACGCAAGTTGTTCGGCTTCTCCATCATCGCCATCACCGCGCTGTCCGTGGTGATGTCGGTGGACTTCCGAATCCCGGGCGACGTGCTCCTGACCTACGCGCGCTGAGACCTAGCTCCGCATGAAAAAGCCCGGCCTGGTGCCGGGCTTTTTCATGCCTGGACGAAACTCGCTGTCGCTAATCCTGGTTGCTGATGACCCGCCAGGTCTGGCGCCGACTGGGTGGCTGCCGGCCGGTCAAACCGTCCTCCTGGGAAGAGCCAGCGCTACCGCCGACGGCCACGTCGGCCAGGGTGCCTTCCACGCTGAAGTGACCGTTGCCATAGACGAAGGGCACGATACCGCCCAGCAGGCCATCCAGCTGGATGCGCCCGTAGACCGTATCCACACCCAGGTTGAACAGGCCGTTGTTGTTGCCGCCGGTATAGGGGTCGAGGGCATAGAGATAGGTCGTGACGCCCGCGGTGCAGGCATCGGTACTGGGTATCAGCGAACTCATCAGCAGGGTGCCGCTGAACAGCTGGGGCTTGTTGATGACCAGTTCGCCGTTGAGCGGCAGGTTGAGGTACCAGCCCTGCTTGCCCGTGGCGGTCGTCACCGCGTCATACCAGCTCACCGCGTTGCTGGAGACGACGTTGGCCGTGCTGCCGACGCTCGTGCCGGCGGCGCCGATGTAACTGATGCGCTGCTCACCGCCCAGGGTCTGCTGCTGCAGACTGGCGATCGTCAGAGCGGGCGTGCTGCCCGCCGCCGAGCCGTCGGTCTGGCGATCCCAGATGCCATAGAGGGTCATGGCCTTGCCAGGATTGGCGATGGCGTCCCCGGCCTCCAGGTATTTGCCGGTGCCGAAGATCACCAGATGACCGATGCCGGTCGGGTGGGCGATCACCGTCGGGCTGGCGGTGATGGGCTGGACCAGGTTGGTGGTACCGGGGGCCACGCTGCTGGCCTGGGCGGTGTAGAGCGGACGTCCACCGAAGGCGACCCGGAAATTGTCCGCCGCCGCGACCACGACCAGGGAGCTGCCGATCAGGTCGAAGCGCCAGAGGTTGCCGTGCAGGTCGCCGGCATAGGCGTAATCGCCGATGAGGTCGCCATCGACATCGGCGACGAAGGGAGCGCTCAAACCATTGGGGGTGGTGAGCGCATCGCTCACTGGCAGGGCCTTGACCAGGCTGCCATCGGCCACATTCATCACGTACAGCACGGCGGTGTCCCGCACGCTGTTGTAGCCATTGCTCACCACCACGCCCCAGCCGCCGGTGTGCAGCCGAGTGATGACCGGCCGGGCATAGGTGAAGCCCAGATCCGCGTAGTCGGCATCGCTGGCGGACTTTTCCCAGAGCAACACGGGGGCATTCGGATTGGTGATGTCCAGGGCGAAGATGCCCTGCCCGCCCCCGCGCAGGGTACCGATCAGGACCGTGCGCCATCTGCCGCCGAAATAGACGTCGCCCACCACCGGCGTGTTGTCGACATAAGCCTGGTGACCGCCGTTGTAGCTGCGGTCGGCGAGTTTGTTCAGCGTCGGGATGACGGCACTGGGGATGAAGGCGAAGACTTCCGCCCCTTGATCGTCGAAGGCGTGCAGCATGCCGTCATTGGCCCCGACGTAGATCCGCCGCTCGCGATTCAGGTTGGCGGTGCGGAAGTCGGCGTAGGAGGTATCGCCGACCGTGGCGTTCATCAGCGCGATGGGGCTGTTCGGGGCAGCCACCACCACGGGGGATGAATTCACCATGTCGCCCAGGATGTGCGTGCGCGGACGGAACGATGGCGTCGCGCCGGGCGCCTCGAGGCTGCGGTCGCCACGCAGATAATCCACCCTCCGGCTGCCGTAGGTGTCGCTGGTACCGGCGGCGGTGCGGTTGAGATAGCCCTGCTGGGTGGCGGTCAGGTTAGCCCAGGTGAAGGGCGCGAGGACACCGCGACTGGCCGAGTAAAGGGTCCGGCCGGCGTAGCTGGTATTGCCCACCGGGAACCGGCTATCGAGCTGCTGGCCGGCACTCCAGATCGGCGTACGGGCGGTCTCCGTCCGCCGGTACTTGATCAGGTCTCCGCTCCAGTCGGTACTGGAGAAGGACGGTACGTAGGTGTAGAGCGCGGTACTGTCGCCTTCCTGGGTCGGCGAAACGGTCTGACTGGCGCCGGCGCTGGTGGACTGGCTGATCCGCGATACCACCTCGCTCAGCGAGCTGATGAGATCGCTGGCATTTTCCGCACTGAAGAACTCGCCGCGGGAATTGATCGCCGCGTGCCAGAGATCGTAGACATTGTTCTGGTTGACCGAATTGTCCGCGCCGGCCACCGGCCAGGAGGTGCTACCGCCAGCCAGGCCGGCATAGCCGCCGGAGAAGGTATCGCCGCCCCAGGCCGGATTGACCAGGGCACTGCTCAGCCCGATGCCCACGTAGAAACCGGTCAGATGCTGCCAGGTAGCGGGATCGTTGCGCGGATTCCAGTAGGGGGTGAGCGTGCGACTACCCTGGATCTCGTTGCCGCTCACGGTGTTGTAGGGGGGCACCTTGTTGTCCAGATTGGGCTGCGCATCGGTACGCCAGTACAGGAAGGCCAGGTCCGCCAGGGTGCTGGCGGTACTGTCCTGGAAGGGCGCCTGGGGGGAATACTGCTGGCCGTCCGGCAGGGTGGCGGCGGTGCCATCGACGTTGCTGGTGGTATAGGCCGCATTCCAGATGCCGTCGGTTACCACCAGGCTGTAGCTGGCCCGGCAACCGTAGACCGGGCTCTCGCTGGTACCCGGCTGGAAGGCATAGGGACTTTCGCTGCCGCCGGTCTTGAGCAGTTCCCCGACCCGGGCGACCGCCTGCAGCAGCGGCGTGCTCTGGTTGTAGTAGACGTCCCCCAGCCAGGTGAAGAAGGCGGCGCGATGCGCTCCAGTGAATGGCCGCAGCCGATTGTCGTAAGCCGAGGTGCTCGCATTAGCGATTCCCCGGCAGTTGGCGTTGGCCGTCACCAGAATGCAGCTGTCACTGGTGCCGAGGGCCTGCCAGCCGACCCGGATGCTTTCCGAGGCATCCGCCAGTGCCAGGTTGGTCGAGGTCTGCGCGGCCAGGGCCCGACTGCGATAGAAGGAATACCAGTTGGCGAAGTTCTGCCGTTCGTCGGTGCCGTTGGGGCCGGATGAGGCACTGACCAGCACCCGCCGGTAGCAACCATCGGTTTGCAGCGAGGCGGGCAGGCAGGTGGCGAGGGTGGTGTCGTACTGGTAGTAGTAGGCCGGCACCCCGGTGATGGCAGCCGAGACATTGGTATTGGCGGTGATGGTGTAGTTGACCGAAGAGATCACGCCCAGCAGTCCGTACTCGACGTTGCGGGTGCAGGTGACGTTGCTGTAGGTCACCGCCGACGTATTGGCGATGCTGGCGGCGCATCCGCCGTTGAGCGCCGCGCCGGTGAGCAATCGCGCGAGCAAGGAGGCGTCGCTGATGCTGACCTGGGCACCGTTGATGGTCTCGGTGAAGCCGACACCCAGCAGGATGTTGAGCAGCGTGAGGGTGCCGTAGGTCGAGCTGACACCCCGATAGGTACCGCTGCTGTAGAAGTCCTGGGCTGGATTCTCCGCCAGCATGCTCGGACTGTTGTTCTGCAGTCCGGGATTACCGTAGGTGCTGCCACGCGCCACGTTGGGATCGCTGGTGACCAAATTGGGGTTGTAGCTCCAGCTCACCCGGTAATCGCTGGCGAGGTTCACGCTGCCCAGACCGGGGCGATAGCCATTGACGTAGGCACTGGTGAAGCTGGTGGTCAGCCGGGTACGGGTCAGGCCGCCCGTCGCGCTATAGCTCACCGCGTAGGGCGCGGGATAGCTGATCGCCGGATTGTAGTAGAGGCTGTTGAACGCCGCCGACTTGGCACGCCGGGTCGGCCGGATGGCATCGGTATTGGACGCATCGGGCACCACCGCCATCTGCATGCTGGTCGAATTGTCCAGGGTGACGAAGAGATTGGGGCCGACGCTGTTGGTGAGGAAAAGCGGCTGCTGGCTGAGATTCAGGGCGGCACCCTGGGCGTCGCCGGTGACGACGGCGACCAGCAGCGCGGTGGACGCCAGCCTGGCTCGATTCATGGCACCTCCAGGGAGACGACGCTCTGCAGGATCACCGGGAAACGCCCGCCGCGGTCCTGGGCGATGGCGGTGACCCGGAACAGCCGGGTGGTCGGTGCGGAGATGTCGACGGAATTGCTGCCGATGGCGGTCACCACCCAGCGCGGCGTCCGGGCGAAGGTCACCGCACCGTCGGAACCGCTGTAGGCTACCGAGCGCGACGTCGGCGTGGTGTTGGGCGCCTGCAGGGCGGTCACCGCCCAGGCCTGGGTCAGGACACTGGAATTGAGATCGCTGGCCTTGGTGAGGATGCACAGATCACCACTGGGCGGCGTGGCGAAGGCGCCACGGACGGCCGAGGCGCTCTCGGTACAGCTGGCGAAGCCGGCGCTGAAGGCGGTGAAGCTGGGTTGCTGACTGAGCGCGACCAAGCGCCGCTCCCCTTCGCGCAAAGCCGCCTCTGCCGCATTGAACGCCTGGACGTTTTCCAGGGCGGCACCCCCGCTGCGGGTCTGCAACAGGGTTTGGCGCATGCTGGAGGCAGCCAGCAGTGACAGCAGCAGCAACATCACCAGGGTCACCAGCAGTGTCGCCCCCCCTTCTCGCGCGCGGCCGGGTTTCATAGCGCGAGATTCCTCAGGGTGACGGTACTTTGCACCATCTGCATGGGCCGGCTCGTCGTATCGAGGATCTGTTGGCCAGTCAGCGTTTGCCAATTGGCTGCCGCATTGCTGGCGACATCGCTGGGCACCCCGTCACTGGTACTGAGCAGGGCGGCGTAGCGGACGGCCGGCGCGTCCGCCTTCGGCGGGATGGACCAACGGAAATCCCGCAGCCCTTGCACCAGCACGGCGTTGCCCTTGCGCGTGAGTCCCCCGTTCCGCTCGCTCCAGACGGTACAGCTGAGGCTACCGGCGCCGGGGGTGGCGTTCGCGAGATAACTCAGCTTGAGCAGGACGTTGCCGCCGGTAGTGAGATTCACCCGGGGGATGACGTTACCGAGACAGTCCAGATCCTTGCCGTCCAGCGCCCCCTGGTAGCGGATGCAGACCCCGGTAGGCGCGTCGACGTTGTCGGTGGTGGCAGCGAAGGTCACTCCGGCGGCGAAGGCCGGACAGCTGATGCCGTCGGTATCCGTGACGGCGCTGACCGCGGGAAAGGCTGCCGTCAGGGTGCTCTGGAAGCGGATATCGGCGCGAAAGCCCGTGCGCGCCAGCTGTCGATCGAGCAGTTGCAAGGTCAGTTGGGCATTGTTCCGGTTGCCGGTCTGCCCCTGCTGAAAAAGAAAGCTGCGTTTGTTGTCGAGAAAGATCTGCGAGACGCCGAGCACCAGGAAGGCGCCCACGGTCAGGGCGATCATCATCTCGATGAGCGAAAAACCCCTCGACCGGCCAACCCCTGGAAACCGTCGATTCATGCTCAAAGCTCCGAGCGCAGGGCGTAATAGCAGACGCCCTTGGGACAATTGACCGTGTCCTTGCTGGCGTCCTGCCAGGCGATCACCACCATCACCGCCGCGCGCGCCGTGGTCTCGCAGGCGTTGAGCGGCGTGGTGTTTCCCGAGCTATCGCTGGCCGGCAACGCGGGTACCCCGGCCGCCGGACAGACGGCGAAACTGCTGGCGATCAGGGCGTCGGATACCGGCAGCAGCGCCTTTACCTGTGCCAGCCAACAGCCGAGATCCTGGCCAGCGACCGTTTCGCCGCCCGCGGAGCGATCCCGGGTCAGACAGGTCTTGCCGGCATCCAGCGCCCTGGTTCGGAAACTGCCACCCGGTTGCTTGGCGTAGACCCCGTCGGGCTTCACCTTGTCGCTCGCCAACACCTGGTCACGATTGCTGCGCATCAGCTCGAGCAGGTCGTTGGCCAGCACCATGGCGTTGCTGCGCTGCACGGAGTCCTGCGACAGGGCGACGCTACGGGTCTGCAAGGCGACCATGCCCAACACCCCGATACAGATGATCACCAGGCTGACCAGCACCTCGATCATGCTGAATGCCCGCTGCCCTCCCCTCATCAGCTGCACCCTACCGCGCTGGCCCGACTCGGCGTGAAGTCAGCCACGCTCAGGACCCCGCCGACGCTGAGCGTGAACTGCTTGCCGGGGGTGAGGGCACTGGTGGCACAGACGCGCAGGATGGCGTCCGCGGCGATACGTACACTGCCATTGGGCTGGAAGGTCAGACTGGTCAAGGGACTTCCCCCTATGCTGCCGCTGCCGTTGACGCCAGTACCCAGGCCACCGCTGTACTGGCGCAGCACCTCGGCCGTGGGTAGCACCACGGTCTTGGCGGTGGTGATCTTCAGGGCGCCGGTCCAGCCGTTGGCGTCTTCCGGATCGGTGGTGACGATGACGTTCACCCCCCTGCTCATGGCCTCGCTGCGCGCGTAGTTCAGGGCACGCTGCAATTCTCCCGCCGCGGCCTGGATGCGGTTGTTCTGCACCAGGCTGGCGAATCCCGGCGCCGCCAGCGTAGTGACGATCCCCAGCAGCGCGATCACCACCAGGATTTCGATGAGTGTGAAGCCCGACAGGCGTTTCGACTGCATTCCACCGCCCTGAAAACCCGATTCCTTCCTTGATAGTAGTCAGCCGATAAAAGGTCACGACTACCGAATATCGGCTCATTGCCTTCCCGGAAGGCCGCAAGATCAGAACGTTCGATGCAGATCAACGAAGTAGAGCCTATCCGGCCCGATGACCGGAGAGATTTGGGACAGGCGAAATGGCCCAGCCCGTATCCTCATTGGCGCCGCAACCGCCAACCCCGGGCGAGACCGGCGTCAACGGCGCGCTTCGCATGCCGGGGAATGCGGACACTGTAGCCCGGAAACGCAAAAGCCCTCCTTTCGGAGGGCTTCTGGTGAAATGGTGGGTCGTGCAGGATTCGAACCTGCGACCAATTGGTTAAAAGCCAACTGCTCTACCAACTGAGCTAACGACCCAAATATGGTCGGGGTAGGGGGATTCGAACTCCCGACATCCTGCTCCCAAAGCAGGCGCGCTACCGGGCTGCGCTATACCCCGAGAATGGAAGTGGCTCCGCGACCTGGACTCGAACCAGGGACCCAATGATTAACAGTCATTTGCTCTACCGACTGAGCTATCGCGGAATTTCGATCTTCCAACCCCTCTTACGCCAATGCCTTTCGGGCTTTGCCGTAAGTGAGGTGCGCCATTTTACGGAAGTGGAAACAGACGTCAACACCTAGCCTGCTGTTTTTTCACAAATTTATGCGAAAGGCCGGGAGATCCTGGGATCGCCCGGCCATTTCCTAGGCGAAGACGATCTCGTCACCCTCTACCCTGCCCTCGATGCGACTGCCCGGCGCGAAGGTGCCGGAAAGAATCCGCTGGGCCAGGGGGTTCTCGATCCAGCGCTGGACGGCACGCTTGAGCGGCCGGGCACCATAGACCGGGTCGTAGCCCACGGCTACCAGCTTGTCCAGCGCCTCCGGAGTCAGCTCCAGCTGCAAGTCGCGTTCGGCCAATCGCTTGCGCAGGTGCTGCAACTGGATCTCGGCGATGCCCGCGATCTGCTCGCGCCCCAGGGGCTCGAACACCACCACCTCGTCGATGCGATTGACGAACTCGGGACGGAAATGACTCGCCACCGCGTCCATCACCGCCGCACGCTGGGCGTCGGGATCGCCGACCAGCTCCTGGATCTGCGCCGAGCCCAGGTTGGAGGTCATGACGATCACCGCGTTGCGGAAATCCACCGTCCGGCCCTGGCTGTCGGTCAAACGCCCGTCGTCGAGCACCTGCAGGAGGATGTTGAAGACGTCGGGATGCGCCTTCTCCACCTCGTCCAGCAGGACCACCGAGTAAGGCTTGCGCCGCACGGCCTCGGTCAGGTAACCACCTTCCTCGTAACCGACGTAGCCGGGCGGAGCGCCGATCAGCCTGGCCACGGAATGCTTCTCCATGAACTCGGACATGTCGATGCGCACCATGGCGTCCTCGGTGTCGAAAAGGAATTCCGCCAGTGACTTGCACAGCTCGGTCTTGCCCACCCCGGTCGGGCCGAGGAATAGGAAGGAACCGCTGGGCTTGTTGGGATCGGAGAGTCCCGCCCGCGAACGTCGGACGGCATTGGCCACGGCGGTGACCGCCTCGTCCTGGCCGATCACCCGGTTGTGCAGGGCATCTTCCATGCGCAGCAGCTTGTCACGCTCGCCTTCGAGCATCTTGCTGACCGGAATACCGGTCCATTTGGAGACCACCTCGGCGATCTCGTCTTCGGTGACCTTGTTGCGCAGCAGCTGGTTGGCCGGCTTCTCGTGCTGGTCGACCATCTGCAAGCTGCGCTCCAGATCGGGGATGGTGCCGTACTGCAGCTCCGCCATGCGGTTAAGATCACCCTTGCGCCGGGCGGCTTCCAGCTCGGTGCGCGCCTGCTCGATGCGCTGCTGCAACTGCGCGGAGTCCTGGACCTCGGCCTTTTCGGCCTTCCAGATCTCTTCCAGATCGGCGTATTCCTGTTCGAGGCGGGCGATGTCCTCGTCGAGTTTTTCCAGTCGCTTGCGCGCGGCCTCGTCCTCTTCCTTCTTCAGCGCCTGACGCTCGACCTTGAGCTGGATCAGCCGGCGATCCAGGCGATCCAGGGCTTCGGGCTTGGAGTCGATCTCCATGCGGATGCGGCTGGCGGCCTCATCGATCAGGTCGATGGCCTTGTCCGGCAGCTGGCGATCGGTGATGTAGCGATGGGACAGCTTGGCCGCGGCGATGATGGCGCCATCGGTGATGGCCACCTTGTGGTGAACCTCGTAGCGCTCCTTGAGGCCACGCAGGATGGCGATGGTGTCTTCCTCGCTCGGCTCATCCACCAGCACCTTCTGGAAGCGTCGCTCCAGGGCGGCGTCCTTTTCGATGAACTGGCGATACTCATCGAGGGTGGTCGCGCCCACACAATGCAGTTCGCCTCGCGCCAGCGCCGGCTTGAGCATGTTGCCGGCGTCCATGGCGCCCTCGGCCTTGCCGGCGCCCACCATGGTGTGGAGTTCGTCGATGAACAGGATGATGCGGCCTTCCTGCTTACCCAATTCGTTGAGTACGCCCTTCAGGCGCTCTTCGAATTCGCCGCGGAACTTGGCACCGGCGATCAGCGCTCCCATGTCCAGGGCCAGCAGACGCTTGTCCTTGAGGCCGTCGGGCACCTCGCCGTTGACGATGCGCTGCGCCAGGCCTTCGGCGATGGCGGTCTTGCCGACGCCGGGCTCGCCGATCAGCACCGGGTTGTTCTTGGTGCGACGCTGCAGCACCTGGATGGTGCGGCGAATCTCGTCGTCCCGCCCGATCACCGGGTCGAGCTTGCCGTCTTCGGCGCGCTTGGTGAGATCGACGGTGAACTTGTCCAGCGCCTTGCGGCTGTCCTCGGCGTTGGGATCGTTGACCGCCTCACCGCCGCGCAGGTTGTTGATGGCGTTCTCCAGCGCCTTGCGCGAGACGCCCTGCCCCAGCAGCAACTTGCCGAGGCGGGTGTTCTCGTCCATGGCGGCGAGCAGCACCAGCTCGCTGGAGATGAACTGGTCACCCTTCTGCTGGGCCAGGCGATCGGCCTGGTTGAGCAAGCGCGCCAGGTCCTGGGACAGATTCACATCGCCGGTGGGATTCTGGATCTTGGGCAGCTTGTCCAGCTCTTCGGCCAGGGTCTTGCGCAGGCTGGCGAGGTCGAAGCCGACCTGGCGCAGCAGCGGAGAAATGGAGCCGCCCTGCTGGTCGAGCAGCGCGGAGAACAGGTGCAGCGGCTCGATGGCCGGGTGGTCATGGCCGACGGCCAGGGATTGGGCATCCGCCAGGGCAAGCTGCAATTTGCTGGTGAAACGGTCTATACGCATGGGCAAGGTCCTATCTGAGACGCGGGATGGCGCAGCAGAGGGCGCTTTCGATTACCCGCGGGAATGACCTTTAGATAGGGGCGACGCCTAACGATTCAAGCCACCGAGGCTTGACATCCGAAAAAATACTTATACGTCGATCCAGATCAGGCTGGCGAAGCGACCGGTGCGGGCGCCGCGCCGATAGGAAAAGAAGCGCTCCTCGTCGGCGAAGGTATCGAAGCCGCCACCATGGACCGCCGTGATGCCCTGGGCGGCGAGACGCAGCCGGGCCAGGGCATAGAGATCACCCAGGTACTTGTCCCCGCCCCTGGCCACGAAACACCGCTCGGCCTCGGCGTGCTGGGCGACAAAGGCCTCGCGCACCTCGGCGCCCACTTCGAAACTGGCCGGCCCTATGGCGGGGCCCAGCCAGACCAGCACCTCGGCGGGAGCGACCGCCAGACTGGCCGCAGCCGCCTCCAGCACGCCACCCGCCAGACCGCGCCAACCGGCGTGCGCCGCCGCGACGCGGGAGCCATCTCGCCGGCAGAACAGGGCCGGCAGGCAATCGGCGGTCATCATGGTCACGGCGATGCCGGGCGTAGCACTCCAGGCGGCATCGGCCTGGAGCACCCGGGTCGGATCGGCTTCGACGACGGCGGTGCCATGGACCTGTTCGAGCCAGGCCGGCTGGCACCCCAGGGCCTGGCCCAGACGTCGACGATTTTCGGCGACCGCAGCCGGATCGTCACCGACATGGTTGCCCAGATTGAAGCTGTCGAAGGGCGCCTGGCTGACACCACCCGCGCGGGTGGTCACACAGGCCTGGACGCCGACCGGCGCCGGCCAGTCCGGCCGCAGCCAGTCGGCGCCGATCATTCGAAGGATTCCCGATCCTGGCGCAGCAGGTCCAGCAGCCAGACCAGATCCTCGGGCAGGGGCGACTCCCAGCGCAGGCGCTCGCCGGTCACCGGATGGTCCAGTTCGAGGAAGCGCGCGTGCAGTGCCTGGCGCGGGAACTCGCGCAGGGTCTTGATCAGCGTCGGATTGGTCGCCGGCGGAATCTTGAAACGCCCGCCATAGACCGGATCGCCCACCAGCGGAAAGCCGACATGGGTCATGTGCACGCGGATCTGGTGGGTACGTCCGGTCTCCAGCTTGACCCGGGTATGGGTATAGGCGCGGAAGCGCTCCAGCACCCGGTAGTGACTGACCGCGGGCTTGCCCCCGGCGATCACCGCCATCTGCTGGCGCCGCTGGGAATGGCGGCCGATGGGCGCATTGACCGTACCCCCGGCGACGATTACCCCGGCGACGATGGCTTCATAGATGCGGCTCACCGAGCGCGCCTGCAACTGGGCGACCAGGTGGGTATGGGCTTCCAGGGTCTTGGCCACCACCATGAGTCCGGTGGTGTCCTTGTCCAGGCGGTGGACGATGCCGGCGCGCGGCACGCTCTCCAGCCCTGGCACGTGGTGCAGCAGGGCATTGAGCAGGGTGCCGTCGGCATGGCCGGCGGCCGGATGCACCACCAGCCCGGCCGGCTTGTCGAGCACCAGCAGGTGATCGTCTTCGTAGACGATGTCCAGTTCGATGTCCTGGGCCACCCACTCGCCCTGGGCCTCGCGCTCGGCGCGCAGCGCCAGCTGGGCGCCGCCATGGACGGTGTCGCGCGGACGCAGCACGGCGCCGTCGACGGTCAGGCTGCCGTCCTTGATCCAGGCGGCGAGGCGCGAGCGGGAGTGTTCGGCGAACAGCTGGGCAGCGACCTGATCGAGACGCTGGCCACCGAGTTCGGAGGGGACTTCGGCATTGAGAACGATGGATTCGGACATGGATCTGCGCGGGCAATGGCAGGGCTTTTGGAATCGGCCCGACCCTGTGGTTAAATACGGCGACTTTTTTGCCCCGGCATTCCGGGTCGATCATCATAACAGGACGGTTCCGGCCCCGTCACAGGCTAGGTGAGAGCTTCCCGCCCTCATCCCTGCAGCGCCGACCGTTTCGGGGAATCCAAGCCGCCATGCAATTGAAGCACCTGCTGCTGGTCACCAGCCTAGTCCTCACCGCCGCCTGCTCCTCGAAAGCGCCCGAGGTTCCGGAAAACCTGCCGGAGGGCGAGCTCTACACCCAGGCCCAGCGCGACATCTCCAACAGCAGCTACACCGACGCCATCAGCAAGCTGAAGGCCCTGGAGTCGCGGTATCCCTTCGGTCGCTATGCCGAGCAGGCCCAGCTCGAGCTGATCTACGCCAACTACAAGAACGGCGAGCCCGAGGCGGCACGCACGGCGGCGGACCGCTTCATCCGCCTGCACCCGCAGCACCCCAACGTCGACTACGCCTACTACATGAAGGGCGTATCCTCCTTCGAACAGGACCGCGGCCTGTTGGCGCGCTTCCTGCCGCTGGACATGACCAAGCGGGACCCGGGCGCGGCGCGCGATTCCTTCAACGACTTCGCCCAATTCACCAGTCGCTTCCCCAACAGCCGCTACGCCCCCGACGCCAAGGCGCGTATGGTCTACCTGCGCAACCTGCTGGCGGCCTACGACGTGCACGTCGGCCACTACTATCTGACCCGCAAGGCCTATGTCGCCGCGGCCAACCGCGGTCGCTACGTGGTCGAGAACTTCCAGGGCACCCCGTCCGTAGGCGATGGCCTGGCGATCATGACCGAAGCCTATCAGCACATGGGTCTCAACGATCTGGCCGCCTCCAGCCTGGAAACGCTGAAGCAGAACTACCCGGACAACGTCAGCCTGAAGAATGGCGAATTCCAGCTGCGTGAACCGGACGACAAGGACGAGCAGCGCTCCTGGCTGACCCGCGCCACCCTGGGCCTGATCGATCGCCCGAGCGATCCGCTGCCGCCTGGCGAGACCCGTGCCAGTCAGGATATCCAGCGCAAGTACCAGGAAGAGCGGGACAACCTCGCACCCGAGCTGCGTATCGTCGATCCGGCGGAAGCCGAAAAGGCCGGCGGCGCGACACCCGCCCCGGTCAAACGCTCCTGGTTCAGCCGCCTGACCTTCGGCCTGTTCGACTGATCCGGCGCTACCGATGAAAAAGGGGAAGCCAGCCGGCTTCCCCTTTTTCGTTCCCCCGAAGGACCTGGCGCCAGCACGCCCGGTCCGCGAGCCCCGGTTCAGTCGCCGATACGCCAGCCCGAGGTGATCGGATAGCGCCGGTCGCGCCCGAACCCGCGCTGGGTCACCCGCGCGCCGACCGCGGCCTGACGCCGCTTGTACTCGTTGAGGTCCACCAGGCGCAGCACCTTGCGCACCACCGCCTCGTCGAAGCCGGCGGCGACGATGTCCACCGCGGAAAGATCCTGCTCGACATAGAGCCGCAGGATCTCGTCGAGCACCGGATAGGGCGGCAGCGAGTCCTCGTCCTTCTGGTCCGGCGACAGCTCCGCCGATGGCGGGCGGTCGATCACGCGCTGGGGAATCACCTCGCCCGCGCGATTACGGTATTCGCAGAGGCGGAACACCAGGGTCTTGGGCACGTCCTTGAGTACGTCGAAGCCGCCGGCCATGTCGCCGTAGAGGGTGGCGTAGCCCACCGCCATCTCGCTCTTGTTGCCGGTGGTCAGGACCAGGTAGCCCTTCTTGTTGGAAATGGCCATCAGCAGGGTGCCACGGCAGCGCGCCTGCAGATTCTCCTCGGTGGTATCGCGCCCGAGGCCGGCGAACTCACCCGCCAGGGTCTGCTGGAAGGCCTCGACCATGGGGGCGATGGGCAGGACGCTATAGCGCACGCCCAGCGCCCGGGCTTCGGCCTCGGCGTCTTCCAGGCTGATCTGGGCGGTGTAGTGATAGGGCATCATCACCGCCTCCACCTGGGCAGCGCCCAGGGCATCCGCGGCCACCGCCAGCACCAGGGCCGAGTCGATGCCGCCGGACAGGCCCAGCACCACGCCGCTGAAGCCATTCTTGCGCACGTAGTCGCGCACCCCGAGCACCAGGGCGTCGTAGACGCTGGCCTCCAGCGATGCCACCGCGGCGAGCTCGGCCGGTTGCGGCTGCAGATTGGTATCGAAAACGACCGGATAGAGCCCTTCGACGAAGGCCGGCGCTCTTTGAGTGACCTGGCCCTGCGCATCCATCACGAAAGACTGGCCGTCGAACACCAGTTCGTCCTGCCCGCCCACCTGATTGACGTAGACCACCGGCATGCCACCTTCCCGGGCCCGCTCGGCCACCACCGCCTCGCGCTCGGGTTGCTTGCCGCCGTGGAAGGGCGAGGCATTCAGGTTGAGCATCAGCCGCGCCCCGGCGGCGCGCGCCTTGGCCATGGGTTCGGCGAACCAGATGTCCTCGCAGATGGTGACACCAACGATGAGACCCTGGTAATCGAACACCGCCGCGCTGTCGCCCGGCTCGAAATAGCGCTTCTCGTCGAACACCCGATAGTTGGGCAACTGCTGCTTGCGGTAGAACGCCAGCTCCGCACCGTCGCGATAGACTGCGCAGGCGTTGTAGCGCCGCCCTTCCTCCAGCCAAGGGAAGCCCACCAGCACGTGGATACCGGTGACTTCCGCGCGAATACGCTTTAGGCCCTGCTCGATGCGCCTCTGCATGCTGGAACGCAGCAGCAGGTCCTCAGGTGGGTAGCCACACAACGACAGCTCGGGAAAGACGATCAGATCGCCGCCCAGCTGGTCGCGGGCTTCGCCAGCCGCCGCGATGATGCGGTCGACGTTGCCATGGATGTCGCCCACCTTGAGATTCAATTGCGCCATCACGACGTTCAGCAGCTGACTCATGCACACTTCCTTGCCCGGTTGATCGCGCCATTTTCCCGCATGCGGCGATGGCGGACAATCGAAGCCGCATGGCGCTACCGCTACCGGGCGGCCCTGCTAAACTGCCCCATCACTTACGCCGCGAGATCGTCCATGGGTCTGCTTCGCCTGCTGTTGTGGCTCGTCCTGCTGGGCGCGCTGTTCTGGATGGTCAGACGCTGGTGGCGTGGCAAGACGCAACCGCGAGCCACCAGGGCCCGTCCGCTGCCGCCCAATCCCATGGTGCGCTGCGCCCATTGCGGGGTCCACGTGCCCCAGGAGCGGGCTCTGCCCGGCGACGACAGCCAACGCTGGTACTGCAGCGCCGAACACCGCCGGTTGCAGCATGAGCCGCGAGACTGACGCGAGCATCCTCAGGGCCGATGCGGTCCTGCGGCTCTACCACCTCTACCGCATCGTCATCGGCCTGGCGCTGGTGGTGCTGATTTCCAGCGACCTGGACCAGCACTGGCTCCGCACCGTCGACGGCCAGCTGTTCCGCCAGTCCAGCTGGACCTATCTCGCCATCAACGTCGCCCTGGCGCTCAGCAAGCGCCATTGGCGCGGCCATGCCTTCGCCCTGGCGCTGCTCGATATCCTCGCCCTGGGCGGCCTGTTCTTCCTCGCGGGCGGCATTTCCAGCGGCATGGGCAGCCTGCTGGTGGTGACGGTAGGCGTCTCTAACGTCCTGATCCGCGGGCGACGCGGCCTGCTGATCGCCGCGCTGGCGGCCATCGCCCTGCTGCTCGCCACCATCTACCTGGACCTGCGCCGCGGTGACGCCGGCAGCGGCTACGTGCAGGCGGCCGGCCTGGGCACGCTCTGCTTCGCCACCGCGCTGCTGGTCCAGGGCCTAGTGCGGCGCCTGCTGGACAGCCAGGCCCTGGCCGAGACACGCGCCACCGCGGTAGCCGAACTGGAGGCGCTCAACGCGCTCATCCTCGAACGGATGCGAACCGGCATCCTGGTGTTCGATACCGAGTACCGGGTGCTGCTGGCCAATCCCGCCGCCCGACGCCTGCTCGGGGTCGAGGACGATGCTGCCATCACCCCATTGACCTCGGGACTGGCCCAGCGCCTGGAAGAGTGGGAGCGTAATCCCAGCATCCGTCCGGCGACGCTGCGCGCCTATGCCAATGGCCCCTCGCTGCAACCGACCTTCGCTCGCCTGCAACAGGGTGAAGGCGAGCGCATCCTGACCTTCCTCGAGGACGTCTCGCGGATCGCCCAGCAGGCGCAGCAACTCAAGCTCGCCTCGCTCGGCCGACTCACCGCCGGCATCGCCCACGAGATCCGCAATCCGCTGGGCGCCATCAGCCACGCGGCGCAGCTGCTGCAGGAATCCGAGGAGCTGACCAGACCGGACCGGCGCCTGGCGCAGATCATCCAGGACCAGTCACGGCGGATGAATCGGGTCGTGGAAAACGTCCTGCAGCTATCCCGGCGGCGCCAGTCGGCGCCCCAGCTGATCGACCTGCGCTACTGGGCCCATCGCTTCGCCGGCGAGTTGCGCCCTACCCTGCCCACCGGCCAGACGCTGCACGTCAAGACCGAACCCGGCACCCTGCAGACCCACATGGACCCCCATCAGCTAGGGCAGATCCTCACCAACCTGGTGCAGAACGGCCTGCGCTACAGCGGCACCGGCCAGGTCTGGCTCAGCGTCTATCGCGATCCCGAAAGCGACCTGCCCATCCTCGACGTGGTGGACGACGGCCCGGGCGTCGCCGCCGAACAGCTCGATCACCTCTTCGAGCCCTTCTTCACCACGGAGAACAAAGGCACCGGGCTGGGCCTGTACATCTCCCGTGAGCTTTGCGAGAGCAATCAGGCCAGACTTGGCTATCATCCCCTGGCGAACGGCAGCTGTTTTCGCATCACCTTCGCCCATCCCCGCACAATGAGCTGAGCATGGCCAGACAGAAAGTCCTGATCGTCGATGACGAACCCGATATCCGCGAACTCTTGGAAATCACCCTGGGCCGGATGAAACTCGATACCGCCAGCGCCAAGAACATCGCCGATGCGCGCGCCATCCTCGAACGGGAAAGCTTCGACCTCTGCCTGACCGACATGCGCCTGCCGGATGGCTCCGGTCTCGAACTGATCCAGTTCATCCAGCAGCGCCTGCCACAATTGCCGGTGGCCATGATCACCGCCTTCGGCAGCCTGGAGACCGCCGTCCAGGCATTGAAGGCTGGCGCCTTCGACTACCTCACCAAGCCGGTGGACCTGCCGCGCCTGCGCGAGCTGGTCGGTACCGCCCTGCGCCTGTCGGGCCCGGCCAGTCCGGTCGCTGGCGCCAGCGAGACGCAGCTGCTCGGTGAGTCTCCGCCGATGCAGGCGCTGCGCGCCCAGATCGCCAAGCTGGCCCGCAGCCAGGCACCGGTCTACATCAGCGGCGAATCCGGCAGCGGCAAGGAGCGCGTGGCGCGCCTGATCCACGAGCAAGGCCCCCGTGCCGGCAAGCCTTTCATCCCGGTCAACTGCGGCGCCATTCCCTCCGAACTCATGGAAAGCGAATTCTTCGGCCACCGCAAGGGCAGCTTCACCGGCGCCATCGAAGACAAGCTGGGTCTGTTCCAGGCCGCTCACGGCGGCACCCTGTTTCTCGATGAGGTGGCCGACCTGCCGCTGCCGATGCAGGTCAAGCTCTTGCGCGCCATCCAGGAAAAGGCCGTGCGCCCAGTGGGCGGCCAGCAGGAAATCAGCCTGGACGTCCGCATCCTCAGCGCCACGCATAAAGATCTCGCCGCGGAAGTCGCCGCCGGCAACTTCCGCCAGGATCTCTACTACCGGCTCAACGTCATCGAGCTGCAGGTACCGGCCCTGCGCGAGCGTCGCGAGGACATCGGCGCGCTCGCCAGCCACATGCTCGACCGCCTGTCACGGGATGCCGGACTCGCCCCGGCGACGCTCGGCGAAGATGCCCTGGCCAAGCTCAAGAGCTACCGCTTTCCCGGCAACGTGCGGGAGCTGGAGAACATGCTGGAGCGCGCCTACACCCTGTGCGAAGGCGATGTGATCCGCCCGAACGACCTGCGCCTGGCCGACGCGCCGACCGCCGCCGCCAACGGCGAAGCCAGCCTGGCCAACATCGACAATCTTGAGGACCACCTGGAGTCCATCGAGCGCCAACTGATCATGCAGGCACTCGAAGAAACCCGCTGGAATCGCACCGCCGCGGCGGAACGTCTGGGGCTGTCGTTCCGCTCCATGCGCTACCGGCTGAAGAAGCTCGGCATCGACTGATCACCCGAGCCCAAGGCGCGCGGCCGGCGCATAGGGCGCCGGGTCGATGATGGGCGCCCGCTCGGTGAGCAGATCGGTGAGCAACTGACAGGAAGCCGGTGCCAGCACCAGGCCATTGCGATAGTGACCACAGTTGAGCCAGAGGCCGGGCAGTTCCGCCACCGGACCGATGAAGGGCACGCCGTCCGGCGACCCCGGCCGTAGCCCAGCCCAGTGCCCCTCGGGTACCTGGCCGGCCAGCGCCGGCAGCAACTCGACCGCCGAGGCCTGCAGGCTGGCCAGCGCTGTGGCGGTCGGCGTCTTGTCGAACTCGGCATGCTCGAGGGTGCTCCCGATCAGGATGCGACCATCCCGGCGGGGAATGGCATAGCGTCCCTTGGCCAGCACCATGCTGCTCAGATAACCCACCGGCTGGCGATAGAGCAGCATCTGGCCCTTGACCGGACTCACCGGTACCGCCAGCCCCAGGGTGCGCAGCAACTCGCCGCTCCAGGCACCCGCACAGACCACGACAGACTCGGCATGGATGGCCTCGCGCGTCGTCTGCACTCCTGTTACACGCTCGCCCTGGCGCAGGAAACCGGTCACCGGCGACTCGCTCGATAACGTCACGTTCGGCATGCGCAACAGGGCTTCGCGCAGGGAGCGCACCAGGCGCGGATTGCGCACATTGGCCACCCCGGCCATGAACACCGCGCGCTCGTAGCCTGCCCCCAGCACCGGTACCCGACCGCGTACCTCGTCCATCGACACCGACGAGAGCGGCCGGACGGTGCGCCGCGCCCACTCCAGCGCGACGGCCTCGTCCTCCAGATCCAGCCAGTACAGACCGGTGACCTCGACCTCGGGATCGATGCCCGTTTCCTGCCGCAACCGCTCGCCCAGCACCGGATAGAAATCCTGCGACCAGTGCGACAGCGCCGTCACCGCCGGCTGATAGCGCCACGGATACAACGGCGACACTATCCCGCCCCCCGCCCAGGACGCCTCCCGCCCCGGCTCCCCACGCTCGACCACCGCCACCCGCCGACCGCTCAAGGACAGGTGATAGGCCGACATCAGCCCGATGGCGCCAGCGCCTACAACAGCTACATCGAAGATCACGTCACACCTCAGCCATGGCACTTTGACGATCACCCGCAGATTTGCCAAAACTCTGCGGGTGCCAGGACGGCACCTTAAGGAGATCAAGGAATGACATCCATCGTCGCACATCGTCGTCAGTTCGGTTTGACGCTGATCGAGCTTTGCATCGCGGTGCTGCTGTTGGCCATCGGTACGAGCATCGCCCTCCCCTCCATGCAAGCGCTGATCGATCGACAACATCAGGCAAGTACGCTGCTGACCCTCACCGCTCAACTTGACTATGCACGCCAGCAAGGCGTGCAACGCGGTCAACCCGTACGGGTCTGCCCACTCGATGCCACCGACGTCTGCGGTACCGACTGGAGTCTGGGCTGGCAGGTGCTGGACGCCGAGGACCGGACACTGGTCAGCACGGCCTCCCTTCACCGGCGCCAACGGTTACTCCTGTCTTCACCCAGCGCGGCAGGCATCGTCTACCAGAGCAACGGCACCACGCAGATGGGTAACGGCACCTTCGTCCTGTGCAACCTGGAGGGAGATCCGCTCTGGGCGCTGGTGATCAATCGGCAGGGGCGGCTGCGCCCGAGGAGTCCTGAGGCGGACGATCATGCCCGCTGCAATGCACGATCAGGTCAGACATGACCGGTCGTCAGAGGTAGACTTCCGACAGTCTAGCGAGGCTGTTCCGGCTCGTATCCGCTTTGACACACTGCCCTGACTAGCAGTCGTCAAGGATGATCCGAATGCACTCACGAGCGTCTCGTGGCCTAACTCTGATCGAGCTGCTGGTAGTGATCGCCCTGGTCGCGATAGTGGCCAGTCTCGCGGCGCCCAGCTTCATCGGGTCGTTACGGAGCAATCGGGTCGCCACCGCTCTGTCCGAATTGAGCGGCCTCTTCCAGTACGCCCGTACCGAAGCGCTCACTCGCGCGACGTCCGTCGAGTTCGCCCGCGCCGATAGCACCTGGAGCGTGACGACAGGTGGTCAGACCCTGCGTCAGGTGACCTTGAGCGGTATCTCCGTGGCTGCCAGTGCGGAAACGGTCACCATCCGCGCCAACGGTACCCTGAACACCAACCTGATAGCCCTGCTTTGCGCAGATGGTCAGGTATCCAGAGCTCAGAAGCTGCTGATTGACCGGACCGGCCGCTCGCGAACCCCAGCCCAAGGAAAGGATGAGGATGGCAAAGCGCTCACCCAATGCACGCTCTAGGCGAGCCAAAGGTTTCAGCATGATCGAGGTGCTGATCGCTCTCGTCGTGATCTGCATCGGCGTACTCGGCATGGCCGCGCTGCAAGGCAAAACCCTGCGCTACACCAATGAGGCCGGCAACCGCAACGCCGCAGCCATGCTCGCCGCCGATCTCGTGGAAATGATGCGCAGTAATCGCGGGCAACTGGTCGGCAGCGACGGCAAGCTGACCAGCGACTCGTCGTACTTCAAGGCGTCCGGGACCGACTTCCCAGCCACGAGAACCAGCGGTTGTCGTGAAGCGAGCGGTTGCACGCCTGGCCAGTTGGCACAGGATCAGCTGGCGGGCTGGGTGCAACAGGTACGTAACACGCTGCCCATAGGCGACGACGACGAGCTGCTGAAGAACCAGTATGTCATCTGTGCAACGCAGAATCCCACCGCCGCCACGCCCTGCTCGCAGACTGGCTCGGCAATCCTCGTTCAACTCGCCTGGCTGGGCAAGGACGCCTGCCCAGCCGGCCAGACCTGCCTTTCACTGGATGCTGACCATCGTGAATACTACCGCATCAGCTTTCAGCCCTGAGGTGCGTCGCGGCGCGACGGTCCCAAGGCGATTCAAGGGCATTTCGCTGATCGAGCTGCTCATCGCCTTAGCGCTAGGCAGCTTCCTGATCATAGGGGTGACCCAGGCGTTTCTGAACGGCCGCCTGCACGCACTCAGCCACAGCAACCAGCTCGGCAATCAGGAAAACAGTCGCTTCGCGCTGATGCTGCTCGAACAGCATCTGCTCAAAGCCGGTTATCGGGCCAAGGCCCAGGACTCCCGCGAGCTGGTCTTTCCCGCTCTGGCGGCGGCGAACGGCTGCCCAGCCTTCGAGAGTCGCCAGAGTATCGTGCCCACGACAGATGGACAGGGCGTCTGCCTGCGCTACCAGCGCCGCAGCAGGACGGAACTGGATTGCCTCGGAAATCAGATCGACGTCGCCAGCGCGATCGTCACTCGCATCGGACGAGACGCCAGCAACAATACCCTGGTATGTGCCGCTCAGGGCCAGCCTGCCCAGGCCTTCGTCACCGGCATCAGTGACATCCAGTTCGTCTATGGCGCCGACAAGAATGCCGATCGATTGGCCGACACCTTCGTCGGTACGCCTGCCGCCGGTACCGATCTGGTGGCCGTCAGGATAGCGATCCTGCAGCGCAGTGATAGTGCTCAGGTCGCACTCGGCAAGCAGGAATACTTCTTCCCGCTTGACGCCGACGAGGCGACCACTGCCCCCGACAACAGCCTCTACCGCTCCGTACAGAGCACCATCACGCTAAGGAATCTCGCACCATGACGCGCGCCACCGCCGCCCGGCAGCAGGGCGCCATATTGCTGATCGCGATGATCATGCTGTTACTGGTCACGCTGCTGGCTATCACCGGTATGCGCAATACCGTGGTCGAAGAAAAACTCGTCGGCTACTCCCGGGATCGTTTGGCAGCGGTCAACGGCGTGGATTCGGCGCTACGCGAGGCGGAAACGCGGTTGGCGCTCAATCCGGGCCCACCGAGTACCACCGCCAACTGCAGCGATAAGACCAAGATCTGTCTACTGGCGTCGCTACCCAAGGATCTCCGGGTCAACGATTGGGACTGGTGGCGGCAGGACAGCAATGCCATGGCGTATCAAGGCAATGCCAGCGGCGCGACCGAACTCTATCGGCTCAACGAACAACCGCGCTGGCAGGCCGCCGTGATCGGCTTCGATCCCGCCAATTCGAATGGCCTCGTGGAAGTGACCGATATCAATGAGCGTCGCCGCGGCATCGGACCCTACTACTACCAAGTCAATGCCACCTCGCCCGGTTATTCCTCGCGCCTGACGGTGACGGGGCAGTCCACCGATGTCCAGCGCTACTAGGAGATGAAGATGCTTGACCCACGGCTTCTTCGGTATGTCTTTCTCTCTCTGGCGAGTATCTTGCCTGCCCACGCAGGACAACTGGTGCCCAGTAATCAACCGCTGTTTCTGAATCAATCAGTAGCCTCGAACATTTTCGTGACACTGGATGATTCGGGCAGCATGACTTGGGGTTTCGCGCCTGATTCGCGTACGGCCTATGATCGCAAGTACTTCAAATCCAAAAGTTACAACGCCATCTACTATGACCCCACGGTCACCTACCAGGTACCGAAACAGGTCACCTATCAGAACGGTACATCCCAGGTCACCGACTATCCCACACCGAGCTTCACCGCGGCCTGGCGCAACGGCTTCATCGGGCAAAATTCCGGAACGGTCAACCTGTCCTCGAACTACAGGGCGACCGTCGAGTACGACTACTATCGCGTAACGAATCGCGAAGCCGCCTACACCGCCGGTAACTTCTACAACTTTAACAGCTCACGCTGCAATGCGAACAATGACAGCCATATTCGCACTGAAAGCTGTTACGACGCCGGAACACTCGACACCGACGACAAGAAGACCAACTTCGCCATCTGGTACTCCTACTATCGGACACGTGAACTGGCAACGCAGTCATCTGCAAGCCTGGCATTCTACCGCCTGCCGGAAAGCATCCGGCTGACCTGGCAGACCCTCAATTCGGACTGCAATTCTTTGGGCGAAGGCACGAAGTCACAAAGGTGCTATGAAAATTTCCTGCGCGAATTCTCAGGGAAGCATCGAGAAAATTTCTACAATTTCCTGAAAAACTTCAGCAGCAATGGCGGTACCCCGCTCAAATCGGCCATGGTACGAGCAGGAAACTTTCTTTCCGACAATACGGCAAATGGCCCTTACGCCGAAAAGCCCGGAGCGTCCGTCGGCACGAAATATTCCTGTCGCGCAAGTTACCATTTGCTGATGACAGATGGCATCTGGAACGACGGCAACATCAACGGCGAGCAGGATTTCGACAGCCAGAACAAGGGTCTTCCCGACGGTCGTAGCTACACGCCTCGCCTACCATTCAGTGACAAGAGCAGTGGGAACTACGACAACAGGACGCTGGCGGACCTGGCCTTCTATTACTGGGCCAACGATGCAAGACGAGACATTGACGACAATGTCAAGCCGTACATCCCCTTCGCATCCAAGAAAACCGTCAAAGAACTAACCGACAGCGAATACTTCGATGCCCGCAACAATCCGGCGACCTGGCAGCATCTGGTCAACTACACCATAGGCCTGGGCCTGAGCGGCAGCCTCACGAAAGACCCCAAGTGGGAAGGGTCTACCTACGCCGGCGGCTATGCAAAGCTGGTAGCCGGCACAGCGAACTGGCCGAACGCGACGTCCAACGACGCGGACAACAACGTCTATGACCTCTGGCATGCGGCGATCAATTCCCGCGGCGAGTTCTTCGCGGCCGATACGCCGGACAGCCTCGCCAATGCGTTCCAGACCGTCCTGGGACGGATCAACGATCGCCAAACCTCCGCGGCTGCGGTTGGAGCACTGTCGGGACGCCTCACCAAGGACAATGAATTGTATTACGTACGCTTCGACAGCAATGATTGGAGCGGGCAGCTACTCAAATACAAGATCGACAACTTCACCCAGAATCCAGTGGTGGATTGGGATGCCCGAGAACTGCTGAACGACGCCAGCACTCGCAACGTGAAGTTCGTCAGTAAGAAATCTCTCGCGCCGCTCCAGTGGTCCAGCCTCACGAGCGAGCAGCAACGCCTGCTCAACCTGGATGACAGCGGCACAGCCGACAACCTAGGCGAAGCTCGCCTCAATTATGTACTAGGTGATCGCAGCCAGGAGTCCAGTGGAAAATTCCGTGAGCGCAAGTACCTGCTGGGCGACATCATAGGCTCCTCTCCCGTCGTGGTAGCAGAAGCTGAAAGTCCCGACTTGCTGATAAGCGATCTGAACCGTGTAGGTGGCGTCGATAACTACCAGGCCTTCATAAGCGCCCAGAAATCTCGCAGCAAACGCATCTACGTGGGTGCGAACGATGGAATGCTGCATGGCTTCGACAAGGATGGGAAAGAAGCCTTCGCCTTCGTTCCCTCTGCCGTTTTCAGCAATCTGCGCTGGCTGTCTTCGCTTCGTTACAAGGGCAACATGCATCGCTACTTCGTCGATGGCACGCCCGTTACCGCGGAGATAGTCATAGCGGGCGAGTGGCGTACCATTCTCATCGGAACCTTGAGAGCCGGCGGCACCGCCCTCTTTGCGCTCGATGTCACCAAGCCCGGCGAGGAAAAACTGCTCTGGGAATTCAGCGAGGCCGACGAGGCGGATCTCGGCTATACCTTCGGCGAACCCACCGTCAGTAAACTGCATGACGGGAGTTGGGGCGTGATACTGGGCAACGGCTATGGCAGTAAGAATGACAAGGCCGCGCTGCTGGTACTGGATGCGGCGACCGGCAAACTGCTGAAGAAGCTCGCACCCGATACCGGCAACAGCATCAATGGCCTGTCCATGCCGCGCGTCATAGACATCAATGGTGATCTGGTGGCCGACTATGTCTACGCGGGCGACCTACAGGGCAATCTCTGGCGCTTTGACCTGATCGGCACGGGCAAGGATGCGCTGAAGGCCTTTGATGCCGACGGCAGTATCAGGAAAGGCGCGACCGGTGACTGGCGGATCGCGTTCGGCGGAAAACCTCTCTACAGGGCCGTGGCCAAGGATGACCAGGGTAACGACGTGGTTCAGCCCATTACCGCGCCACCCTCGTTGGTCCTGCATCCGTTACAGAAGGGCTATGTCGTCGTCTTCGGTACCGGCCGCTACGTCACCAACGACGATGCCGTTCCCAAGACCAACAGCAGCATGAGTCTCTATGGCGTCTGGGACAACCGGATGAACCCCGAGACCGACGATGCCACCACCACGACGGCCCTGACCAGAAACGACCTGGTGGCCCAGACCCTTACGACGGCTACCAGCGCAACCTTCACCGACCCGGACGAAACGGGCTCCACCCGAGAATACCGCCGTCTCAGCAGTAACCCCGTACAGTGGTATGGTGCGGATGGCAGCGTGGCCAAACGCGGTTGGTACATCGATCTCAAGAACGGCAACACGCGCGAGGGTGAAATGCTGATTCACGAGATGCGTGCGCGTTCCCGAGTGATTCTCGCCAACACCGTGATTCCGGAGCGCGACCCCTGCAAGCCTGGAGTCAGTGGCTGGCTGATGGCTTTCGACGGGGCCACCGGTGGGGCTACCCGCTTCAATGTCTTGGATCTGACGCGAAATCGGCTGGTCAACGATCGCGACAGCTTCAATGGCGGAGTGATCTCGGTGGTGCGCACGGCCAGCTTCGGCTCGCCGACGGTGATCGGTGATCGCATCTACGGTAATAATCCGGATGGAATGCAAAGTCCCGAAATGTTCACTACGGGACCGGATAGCCGCGGACGCCAAAGCTGGCGACTGATCGACGAAGAGGATGATCAGCAATGAAACTACGTTATCCCGCTCTGGCCGGCCTGCTGCTCGTGATGGAAGTAGCGGCCGCCGGTTCCTTCGAGGCGGCAGGGGTAATCCAGCGCGTCGACGTCGAGCACAATCTGATCGAGGTCGACGACCAACTCTATGAACTATCCAATCAGGTCACCGAGAGCGGCAATCCAGGCGGGGGGCCAGCACTCTTCCAGCTTCGCGCAGGCATGAGCCTCAGCTTTTCCGGTGACACCGGCGCCCGGCCGATCATCAGGTCAGTCTACATTCACGATTCGCACGACTATATAAATCGACCGAAACCATGAAGCCGGCATTGGGTTTTACGTTGATCGAACTGCTGATAGCCATGGCGATAGTGGCCATCTTGGCCACCATTGGTTATCCCGGTTATCAGGAATACGTCCGCAACGCGAACCGGGCCGAGGGGCAAAGTCTGCTACTGGATGCAGCGGCGCGGCAGGAGCGTTTTTTCGCGCAGAACAACGCCTACGTCACCAGCCAGGCGAACCTTGCGCAACTGCAGCTGAAGGCAACCACTATCTCCGGTACCGGCGCGTCCGCGACGACCATGGTGCGCTCTGAAACAGGCAAGTACCAATTGGAAGTCGGCCACGTGGATGGAGACGGGGGCTATTCTCTGACAGCCAAGCCCCAGTTTGACGATGGAGCCCGCTGTGGCGACCTCACTCTCAACGCCATAGGCGTCAAAGGGCGTACCCTGACCGCCACGGGTGGCTCAGGGTCAGCGAAAAGCGTGCAGGATTGCTGGCGCTGAGCGGCTCAGCGCCAGTATTGCTAGACCGCCTTGACCCTGAGCTCTCGCGGCAGGGTGAAGGTGATGTTCTCCGGCTCGCCTTCCAGCTCGACTTCGCCAGTGGCGCCCCAGCTCTGTAGCTGGTCGATGACGCCGCGAACCAGGACTTCGGGGGCCGAGGCGCCAGCGGTGACGCCGACGCGCTGCACCCCGGCGAACCAGTCTTGCTGCAGGTCTTCGGCGCCATCGATGAGATAGGCCGGGGTGCCCAGGCGTTCGGCGAGTTCGCGCAGGCGGTTGGAGTTGGAACTGCTGGGGCTGCCCACCACCAGCACCACGTCGCTCTCCAGCGCCAGGGTCTTCACCGCGTCCTGGCGGTTGGTGGTGGCGTAGCAGATGTCGTTCTTGCGCGGGCCATTGATGTGGGGGAATTTCGCGCGCAGGGCGTCGATCACCTTGCGGGTGTCGTCCATCGACAGGGTAGTCTGGGAGACGTAGAACAGGGCTTCGGGGTTGCGTACCTCGAGCTTTTCCACGTCCTCCTCGTCTTCCACCAGGTAGATGGCACCACCGGCACGATCGTCGTACTGGCCCATGGTGCCCTCCACTTCCGGATGCCCGGCGTGGCCGATGAGGATGCACTCCTGGCCATCGCGGCTGTAGCGCGCAACCTCCATATGCACCTTGGTCACCAGCGGGCAGGTGGCGTCGAACACCTTCAGACCACGCTCGGCGGCCTCGCGGCGCACGGCCTGGGAGACGCCATGGGCGCTGAAGATGAGGATGACGTCATCCGGCACGTCGGCCACGTCTTCGACGAAGACGGCGCCACGGGCGCGCAGGTTGTCGACCACGAACTTGTTGTGCACCACTTCGTGACGCACATAGATGGGCGGACCGAAAACGTCCAGCGCCCGGTCGACGATGTCGATGGCGCGGTCCACGCCGGCGCAGAAGCCGCGGGGATTGGCGAGCTTGATCTGCATAGGCTCCTCTGCCCGCTTCACGGGCGGCGTTGGATCAATGGGAGACGGCAGGCTCGATGGCCAGGATTTCCACGTCGAAGGTCAACACACGGCCGGCCAGCGGGTGGTTGAAGTCGATGATCACCTGCTCGTCGTCGTAGCTCTTGACCACGCCGGGCATCTCGCCACCGGCGGCGTCGCTGAAGATGATCAGCAGGCCGGGCGACAACTCCATGTCACTGAAGTCATCACGCGCCATCGTCTGCAGATTGCCGTCGTTGGGCTGCCCGAAGCCGCGCTCCGGCGGAATGGTCAGGCTGGTCTTGGTACCGGCTTCGAGGCCGAACAGCGCCTGCTCGAAACCGGGCAGCAGATTGCCGTCGCCGACGGTGAAGGTGGCCGGTGCCTTGTCGAAGGTGCTGTCCACCACGTCGCCGTTCTGCAGCTTGATGGCGAAATGCAGGGTGACCCGGGTATCCGGGCCGATGGTGATCTCAGCCATGGGCTTCCTCGGGCTTCTTCTTGCGGAACATGTCCAGGGCCAGCATCACGGCGCCGACGGTGATGGCGCTGTCGGCCAGGTTGAAGGCCGGGTAGTACCACTCCTGGCGCCAGTGCACCAGGATGAAGTCGATGACGTGGCCCAGGACCAGGCGGTCATAGAGATTGCCCAGCGCGCCACCGAGGATCAAGGCCAGGGCGATGGCGGTCCAGGTGTCGTTGCGCAGCCGCTTGAGCCAGACCACCAGGACCACACTCACTATCGCGGCGATGCCGGCGAAGAACCAGCGCTGCCAACCGGAGTGATCGGCCAGGAAGCTGAAGGCGGCGCCCGGGTTGTAGGCCAGGGTCCAGCTGAGGATGTCCGGAATCACCGGCACCTGCTGGTAGAGCGACAGGTTGGCCTGGAAGTAGAGCTTGGTCAGCTGATCCAGCAGGATCACCAGCACACTCAGGGCCAACCAGGGCAAGGCACCGAAACGCGAGGCGTCACGCATGCTCGCGCACCTCGCCGGCACCGTAGACGTTGGTCACGCAGCGCTCGCAGATCTCCGGATGCGCGGCATCCTGACCGACGCTGTGGCTGTGGTGCCAGCAACGGGCGCACTTGGGTGCCTCGGACTTGCGCACCACCAGCTTGAGGCCGCTCAGCTCGCTGGCCACGGCACCTTCCGGAGCCTTCTCCAGCGGCTGGACAGCGGCCTGGGACGAGATCAGCACGAATCTCAGCTCGTTGCCCAGGGCCTCCAGCACGGTCTGCAGGGCGCTGTCGGCGTAGAGGGTGATTTCCGCCTGCAGGCTGCCGCCCAGGGTCTTGGCGGCCCGCTGGTTCTCCAGCTCCTTGTTGACCGCGGCCTTGACCGCCATCACCTGATCCCAGTAGGCGCGATCCAGGGTTGCGCCCTCGGGCAGGGCGAAGAGACCGTCGTACCAGGTGGTCAGCATCACCGATTCTTCCCGCTCGCCCGGCAGGTACTGCCAGATCTCGTCGGCGGTGAAGGACAGGATGGGCGCGATCCAGCGCACCAGGGCCTCGGCGATGAGGTACAGCGCGGTCTGGCAGGAACGCCGCGGCAGGCTGTCGGCACCGGTGGTGTACTGGCGGTCCTTGATGATGTCGAGGTAGAAGCCGCCCAGCTCCTGCACGCAGAAGTTGTGCACCTTCTGGTAGACGTTGAGGAAGCGGTACTCGGCGTAGGCCTGTTCGATTTCCTGTTGCAGCAGCAGCGCACGATCCACCGCCCAGCGATCCAGGTCGATCATGTCCTCGGGAGCGACCCGATTCACCGCCGGATCGAAGCCGGAGAGGTTGGAGAGCAGGAAGCGCGCGGTGTTGCGGATGCGGCGATAGGAATCGGCGCTGCGCTGCAGGATCTGGTCGGAGACCGCCATCTCGCCGGTGTAGTCGGTGGAGGCTACCCAGAGGCGCAGGATGTCGGCGCCCAGGCTGTCGATGACCTTTTGCGGGGC
Source organism: Pseudomonas oryzihabitans (assembly GCA_036946245.1). GTDB lineage: Bacteria > Pseudomonadota > Gammaproteobacteria > Pseudomonadales > Pseudomonadaceae > Chryseomonas > Chryseomonas oryzihabitans_G. The sequence continues at coordinate 1,732,573 of JAQIJM010000001.1, read as the reverse complement.
GACCACGTTGCCCAGGGACTTGGATTGCTTGCGGCCCTGCTCGTCCACGGTGAAGCCGTGGGTCAACAATTCCTTGTAAGGCGCATGGCCGTCGATGGCGCAACCGGTCAGCAGCGAGGAGTGGAACCAGCCGCGGTGCTGGTCGGAGCCTTCCAGGTAGAGATCGGCCGCCGGGCCCTGGTCATGGGCCAGCTCGGCATGGGAGCCACGCAGCACGTGCCAGTGGGTGGTGCCGGAATCGAACCAGACGTCGAGGGTGTCGCGACTCTTGTCGTACTGGCCGGCTTCGTCGCCGAGCAGTTCGCCGGGATCGAGCTTGAACCAGGCTTCGATGCCCTCGCGCTCGACGCGCTGGGCGACGGCTTCCATCAGCTCGACGGTACGCGGATGCAGCTCGCCGCTTTCCTTGTGGGTGAAGAAGGGAATCGGCACCCCCCAGTTGCGCTGGCGCGAGATGCACCAGTCGGGCCGGCCGGCGATCATGCCGTGCAGCCGCGCCTGTCCCCAGGCCGGGACGAACTGGGTCTGCTCGATGGCCGCCAGGGAACGCTCGCGCAAGGTGGCGCCTTCGTTGGGCCGCTTGTCCATGCCGACGAACCACTGGGCGGTAGCGCGATAGATCAGCGGCGTCTTGTGGCGCCAGCAGTGCATGTAGCTGTGGTTGATCGCCTCGTGCTTGAGCAGGGCGCCCGCCTCTTCCAGCGCGCCGACGATGACCGGGTTGGCCTTCCAGATGAACTGGCCGCCGAACAGCGGCAGCGACTCGGCGTAGACGCCGTTGCTCTGCACCGGGTTGAGGATGTCGTCGTTGCTCAGGCCGTACTGCTTGCAGATGCGGAAGTCGTCTTCGCCGTAGGCCGGCGAGCAGTGCACGATGCCCGTACCGGCGCCCAGCTCGACGTATTCGGCCAGATAGATGGGCGACAGGCGCTCGTACAGCGGATGACGGAAGTTGATCAGCTCCAGGGCGGTACCCGGGGCGGTGGCGACCACCTCGCCCTGCAGGCCGTAGCGCCCCAGGCAGCTTTCCACCAGTTCTTCGGCCAGCAGCAGCAGGCGATCACCGACGTCCACCAGGGCATAGGTGAACTCGGGATGCACGTTGAGCGCCTGGTTGGCCGGGATGGTCCAGGGGGTGGTGGTCCAGATGACGATGGCGGCGGGCTTGGCCAGCGCTTCGAGGCCGAAGGCGGCTGCCAGCTTGTCGGCATCGGCGACCGGGAAGGCCACGTCGATGGCGTCGGAACGCTTGTCCTGATACTCCACCTCGGCCTCGGCCAGGGCCGAGCCGCAGTCGAAGCAGAAGTTGACCGGCTTGAGGCCCTTGAAGACGAAACCCTTCTTCACCAGCTCGCCCAGGGCGCGGATCTCGCCGGCCTCGTTGGCGAAGTTCATGGTCAGGTAGGGATTGCTCCAGTCACCCAGCACGCCCAGGCGGACGAAGCCGGCCTTCTGCTCTTCGATCTGCTCGCTGGCGTAGGCGCGGCAGCGCTCGCGGGTCAGGTCCGCCGGCTGGTTCTTGCCGAAGGTGGTCTCCACCTTGTGCTCGATGGGCAGCCCATGGCAGTCCCAGCCCGGCACATAGGGGGCATCGAAGCCGGCCAGGGTCTTGGAACGGGTGATGATGTCCTTGAGGATCTTGTTCAGCGCATGACCGATGTGGATGCTGCCGTTGGCATAGGGCGGACCGTCATGCAGGATGAAGGTCGGACGGCCCTTGCCGATGGCGCGCAGCTTCCCGTACAGGTCGATGTCCTGCCAGCGCTTGAGCGCTTCCGGCTCGCGCTGCGGCAGGCCGGCTTTCATCGGGAATGCCGTTTCCGGCAGGTTGAGCGTCGCTTTGTAATCGGTCATGTCAGTCCAGGCTCGTTGACGGTTGCCCCTGCCAGTAGGCGCGGGCCGTGGCGACGTCCGCTTCGATCGCCGCCTTGAGGGCCTCCAGAGAGGCGAATTTCTGTTCGTCGCGGACCTTCTGCACGAAGGTCACGCTGAGGTGGCGGCCGTAGAGGTCGCCGGCAAAGTCCAGCAGGTGGATCTCCAGGTGCGGGCGACCGTCGCCCTGCACCGTTGGCCGTTGGCCGATGTTGGCCACGCCCGGTACCACCCGCCCATCGATCAGGCTGCTGACCAGGAAGACGCCCCGCAGTGGCGGGCGCCGCCGCTTGAGCTGGACGTTGGCCGTGGGCCAGCCCAGCTGGCGCGCCAGCTTCTGGCCATGCAGTACCCGTCCGGAGAGGCTGTAAGGCCGGCCCAGCATACGCTCGGCCAGGGCCAGATCGCCCTCGGCCAGGGCCTGGCGGATCAGGGTACTGCTGACTCTCAGGCCATCCAGCTCGACGGTGGTGGCGGCTTCCAGGGTGAAGCCATGGTCGCGGGCGGCCAGGTTCAGGTAGGTGAAGTCGCCGGCGCGGTCGCAACCGAAACGGAAGTCGTCACCGATCTCCAGGTGTTTCACCCCCAGGCCTTCCACCAGCACCTGCTGGACGAAGGCCTCGGCGGACAACTCGCGCAGCCGCCGATTGAAATTCAGGCAGAGCACGTTGTCGACGCCCAGTCGCGCGAAGCACTCGAGCTTCTCGCGCAGACGGGTCAGGCGTACCGGCGCCACGTCGGGCAGGAAGAATTCGCGCGGCTGAGGCTCGAAGATCACCACGCAACTGGGCACCCCGAGCTCCGCCGCCCGCTCACGCAACCGCGCGAGGATGGCCTGGTGCCCCAGGTGAACCCCGTCGAAGTTGCCGATGGTGGCAACGCAGCCCTTGGGCAGGGCATCGAGATGATGGAGACCGCGAAACAGCTGCATGGGTAGGTATTGCTCAGAAATTAATCGATTATATCTGGATGCCCGCGCCGAGGACAGGCGCACACCCCGGCTTCGTGCAATCCTCCGGCGGGCTAGAGCACCGCCTTCCGGTTGAAATCGCGCAAGCGGAAGCCGAGCAGGAAAAGACTGCTGAAATAGGCCAGCACCCCTACCGCCACCAGGCCGCCCAGACGCAGCAGGCGCTGCCACATCAGGCCTTCGCTCCAACTGGGCAGCAGTTGCATGAGGCCGAACAGCACCGCACTCATCACCCCCACGGCCACCAGCAGGCGCAGCAGGAAGCTCATCCAGCCGGCCTGGGGGATGAACAGGTTATGGCGGCGCAGTTGCCAGAATAAAAGGCCGGCGTTGAGACAGGCCGCCAGACCTATGGCCAGGGCCAGGCCAACGTGCTGCAGCGGACCGATCAGGATCAGGTTGAGCACCTGGGTCACCGCCAGGGTGAAGAGCGCGATCTTCACCGGCGTCTTGATGTTCTGCTGGGCATAGAAGCCGGGCGCCAGCACCTTCACCAGGATGATGCCGAGCAGCCCCACGGCATAGGCAACTAGGGCGCGCTGGGTCATCAGGGCGTCATGGGCGTCGAAGCGACCGTACTGGAACAGCGAGACGGTCAGGGGCTCGGACAGCAGCGCCAGGGCCGCCGAGCACGGCAGCACCAGCAGGAAGCACAGTCGCAGGCCCCAGTCGAGCAGCCGCGAATATTCCTGGCGATCGGCCTTGGCGTAGGTACGCGACAGCGCTGGCAGCAGGATGGTCCCCAGGGCCACTCCCAGCACGCCGGAAGGTAGCTCCATCAGGCGGTCGGCATAGTACATCCAGGACACGGAGCCGGCGGCCAGGAAGGAGGCGAAGATGGTGTTGATGATCAGTGAAATCTGGCTGACCGAGACCCCGAGGATCGCCGGCCCCATCTGTTTCATCACCCGCCAGACGCCGCTGTCGTGCAGATTCAACCGCGGCAGCACCAGCATGCCGATGCGTTTCAGGTGGGGCAACTGATAGAGGAACTGCGCCAGGCCACCCACCAGGGTGGCCCAGGCCAGGGCCATGATCGGCGGGTTGAAATAGGGTGTCAGGAACAGCGCGAAGACGATCATGCTGATGTTGAGCAGCGTCGGCACGAAGGCCGGCACGCTGAACCTGTTCCAGGTATTGAGCACGGCACCGGCCAAAGACGCGAGGGAGATCAGCAGGATGTAGGGAAAGGTCACCCGCAGCAGATCGGAGGTGAGGGCAAATTTCTCCGGCGTATCGGCGAAGCCCGGCGCGGTGACCCAGATCACCAGCGGCGCGGCCAGCATGCCGAGCACCGTGACCACCGCCAGCACCAGGGTCAGCAGGCCACTGACGTAGGCCAGGAAGGTGCGGGTGGCCTCCTCGCCCTGCTGGGCCTTGTACTCGGCGAGGATGGGCACGAAGGCCTGGGAGAAGGCGCCTTCGGCGAAGATCCGCCGCAAGAGATTGGGCAGCTTGAAGGCGACGAAGAAGGCGTCAGTGGCCATGCCGGCGCCGAAGGTACGGGCGACGATGGTGTCGCGGACGAAACCCAGCACGCGGGACAGCATGGTCATGGAACTGACGGCGGCCAGGGACTTGAGCAGATTCATGGCGGGGGAAGGACTCGGTGGACGCAGCGAGGCGTAGCGAAAGGCGCGGGTTGGCGCGATCGCGCGGTGTGCGCAAGGGGCCGAGTGTAACGAGGCCCTTCATCGGCGACCAGCCGGATATCCACCCAGACAGCCTTGACAGCCGCCGCCAGGGACGTCAAGATTCGCGACCTTAATTTAGCTCTGTACTTGCTACAGAGTTCGCTCTGTACCTAATACAGTCTTTTTCGAAGGAGCTCCACGGTGGCTAACTCCCCCTCCGCCAAAAAACGCGCCAAACAGGCTGAGAAGCGTCGCAGCCACAATGCGAGCCTGCGCTCCATGGTGCGTACCTACATCAAGAACGTCGTCAAGGCGATCGAAGCCAAGGACCTGGAAAAAGCCAAGTCCGCTTACGTCGCTGCCGTTCCGGTCATCGACCGCATGGCCGACAAGGGCATCATCGACAAGAACAAGGCCGCTCGCCACAAGAGCCGCCTGAACGCTCACATCAAGGCCCTGGCTACCCCCGCCGCCGCCTGATAAGCGTTCAAGTAAAAAACCGGCTTCGGCCGGTTTTTTATTGCCCGAGATTCAGGAATCCAACGCCTCCGGAGAGGCGCCAGGATCGACGATCGTCAGACCAGGACGAGGTTGTCCCGGTGAATCAGCTCGGGCTCATAGACATAACCCAGCTCGACCACGATGGCATCCGAAGGCCGCCCCAGGATGCGCCGCGCCTCGATGGCACTGTAGTTGACCAGGCCACGCGCCACCTCGCGTCCGTCTGGCCCCACGCAGGCGACCATCTCGCCACGCCGGAAGCTGCCTTCCAGCTCTCGCACGCCCACCGGCAGCAGACTGCGATGACCGCCCACCAGGGCCGCCACCGCACCCGCATCCAGGCGCAGCGTGCCACGCACCTGCAGATGCCCCGCCAGCCACTGCTTGCGCGCCGCCACCAGGCCACGCTCGGGTGACAGCAGGGTACCCAGCTGCTCGCCCTGCTGCAGGCGACTGAGCACCTGCTGAATACGCCCGCCGACGATGACCGTATAGGCACCGGAACGCGCCGCCAGCCGCGCGGCGCGCAGCTTGGTCTGCATGCCGCCGCGCCCCAGGGCGCCGCCGGTACCGCCAGCGACCAGATCCAGCGCCGGATCGTCGGCGCGCGCCTCGCTGATGAGACTGGCGTCGGGATTGTTGCGCGGATCGGCGTCGAACATGCCGTCGCGGTCGGTGAGGATCACCAACAGGTCGGCCTCGACCAGGTTGGCCACCAGGGCGGCCAGGGTGTCGTTGTCGCCGAAGCGGATCTCGTCGGTAACGACGGTATCGTTCTCGTTGATCACCGGCACCACGCCCAGGCTCACCAGGGTCCGCAGGGTACTGCGGGCATTGAGGTAGCGCTTGCGATCGGAAAGGTCGTCATGGGTGAGCAGGATCTGCGCGGTCTGCACCCGATGCTCGGCGAAGCTGGATTCCCAGGCCTGCACCAGACCCATCTGCCCCACCGCCGCAGCCGCCTGCAACTCGTTGATGGCGGTCGGGCGCTGTGCCCAGCCGAGCCGGCTCATGCCGGCCGCCACCGCCCCCGAGGACACCAGCACCAGCTCGATGCCCGCCTGGTGCAGGGCCACCATCTGCTCGACCCAGCCAGCCATGGCCCCACCATCGAGACAACGACCGTCGTCGGTCAGCAGGGCACTGCCGATCTTCACCACCCAGCGCTGGGCGCCAGACACCTGATCACGCATGGGCAAGCTCCTTTCTTACCGTACGTAGAAGATTTCCGGACCGTCGCCGTCGTCTTCGTCATCGTCGAAGTCGTCGTCTTCGTCCACTGCCTTGACACCCGAACGACGCAGGGCCCGCTGGTCGTCCAGCGCCTGCAGACGCGCCCGCGCCTCGTCCTCGATGCGCTGATCGAGTTCTTCCAGCGCCTCGGCATAGGCCGGGTCCTCGGCAAGACGCAGGGTCCGCTCGTCGAGATACTGCATGATGGCCTGGCAGAGCTGCTCGGTGCCTTCCCGCTCCAGGGCGGAGATGACGAAGACCGGACCCTGCCAGTCCAGACGCTCGACCACCGCCTTGAGGCGCTCTTCGCGCTCTTCATCGAGCAACTGGTCGGCCTTGTTCAGCACCAGCCAGCGGTCACGTTCGCCCAGCGCCGGGCTGAACTTGGTCAGCTCGTTGATGATGGTCTCGGCCGCCTCGGCCGGATCGCTCTCGTCCAGGGGCGCCATGTCGACGAGGTGCAGCAGCAGGCGGGTCCGCGCCAGGTGCTTGAGGAAGCGGATTCCCAGACCGGCGCCTTCGGAGGCGCCCTCGATCAACCCTGGGATGTCGGCGACCACGAAGCTCTTGAAGCGCCCCACACTGACTACGCCAAGGTTCGGCACCAGGGTGGTGAAGGGATAGTCCGCCACCTTGGGCTTGGCGGCCGAGACCGCACGGATGAAGGTACTCTTGCCGGCATTGGGCAGGCCGAGCAGACCGATGTCCGCCAGCACCTTGAGCTCCAGCTTGAGATCGCGCTCTTCCCCGGGTTTGCCGGGCGTGGTCTGCCGCGGCGCGCGGTTGGTGCTGGATTTGAAACGGGTATTGCCCAGGCCGTGCCAGCCGCCCTGGACGACCCGGATGCGCTGGCCGGGCTGGGTCAGGTCGCCGATGATTTCCTGGGTCGCCGCATCGATCACCGTGGTCCCCACGGGCACCGGCAGCACCAGGTCTTCACCCTTGGCGCCCGTGCACTCGGTACTGCCGCCCTTCTCACCGTTCTGCGCGGTGAAACGGCGGGTGTAACGGTAATCGACCAGGGTGTTCAGGTTGATGTCGGCCTCGAGCCAGATCGACCCACCATCGCCGCCGTCACCCCCGTTGGGGCCACCCTTCTCGATGAATTTCTCCCGACGGAAACTCATCATGCCGTTGCCGCCGTCACCCGCTTTTACGTGTATGGATACTTCATCGACGAATTTCATCTGGACCTCCCGCGCTCGCGGGCCGCTGCAAACAAGGAACTAGTGTGGTGCTTCAGGAGTTCGCGCAAGAATTGGCGAGTGATTTTTCGGTTTGGGCTAGGCGCCGCGACGAGTCATAGCAGGGCTATGGCGAGGAGTGGCAACAACGCCCAGGCGGAAAAAGCGCCGCCAAAATTGTGCAGATAACTTCTGAAACACCACACTAGCTTAACTACAAACGAAAAAGCCCCGTCGGGTAGACAGGGCTTTTCTTTCGTCACGGGCCTTAGGCGGCGGCGACGATGCTCACGTAACGACGGCCGAAGGCGCCCTTCACGTCGAACTTGATCACGCCGTCCACTTTCGCGAACAGGGTGTGATCCTTGCCAAGGCCCACGCCGTAACCGGCATGGTATTGGGTGCCGCGCTGACGCACGATGATGTTGCCGGCCTTGACGACCTGGCCGCCGTACAGCTTCACGCCCAGGCGTTTGCTTTCAGAATCGCGACCGTTACGAGTAGAACCACCCGCTTTTTTGTGTGCCATGAGTCAATTCTCCGTTAGAGGCGAGATCAGGCCTGGATGCCAGTGATCTTGATTTCAGTGAACCACTGACGGTGGCCCTGACGCTTCATGTGATGCTTACGACGACGGAATTTGATGATGGTGACCTTGTCGTGACGGCCCTGGGCGGTCACTTCGGCGGTCACTTTGGCACCATCAACGACCGGCAGACCGATCTTGACGTCGTCACCGTTGCCAACCAGCAGAACCTGGTCGAAGGTGACGGTTTCACCGGTGGCGATGTCGAGCTTCTCGACCTTCAGGTATTCGCCTTCGGCGACCTTGTATTGCTTGCCACCGGTAACGATAACTGCGTAGGACATGGTAAATCTCCGTTAAACCTGCTCACCCGGTGCTTTATAGGAAGAGTCGTCGACCGGCATGGCTGCACGGGACCGGAAGGACCACCGCGCAATTGCGTAAGACAGGGGGTTAACCCTAGGAATGTTCAGGGCCCGCGATTCTACGCAAGCAGCGCGCAGGTGGCAAGAGCCGCCGGCCCGCGCCTTGACAGGCCCCCACCCCACCCCTAGCATGCCGCGCAACCTCGTTCAGCGGCCATGCCGGGCCGGAGCCGGCTCGACATCGGCAGCCGCGGGAGTGCGAAGGCTTTCCCTGGGCATGGCACTCGGGCCGGTCCCTAGGGCATAGTCTGGCGGTGATGCGCCATCCGGCCGCCTGAATATTGCCCGGAACTCCAGTGGACACCTCTCAATGACGCAGCAATCCCAATCCTTCTATCGCGTGGTGACGGACGACTTCGCCGCCGTGGACGGCATCATCCGCCAGCAGCTGACTTCGCGCGTGCCGCTGGTCGAGAAGATTGGCGACTACATCGTCTCCGCCGGCGGCAAGCGCCTGCGGCCGCTGCTGGTGCTGCTGGCCGGCAAGGCGCTCGGGCGCGCCGACCATGACCTGCAGTTGCTGGCCGCCACCATCGAATTCCTGCATACCTCCACGCTGCTGCACGACGACGTGGTCGATGCCTCGGGGATGCGCCGCGGTCGCTCCACTGCCAACGCCCTGTGGGGCAATGCGCCCAGCGTGCTGGTCGGCGACTTTCTCTATGCCCGCTCCTTCGAGATGATGGTGGCGCTGGGCTCCATGGAGGTGATGCGCATCATCTCCCAGGCGACCCGCGTCATCGCCGAAGGTGAAGTGCTGCAACTGTCGAAGATCCGCGATGCCAGCACCACCGAAGAGATCTACATGGAGGTCATCCGCGGCAAGACCGCCATGCTCTTCGAGGCCTCTACCCATAGCGCGGCCATCCTGGCCGGGGCGAGCCCCGAGCAGGCGGAAGCCCTGCGTCGCTATGGCGATCACCTGGGCGTGGCCTTCCAACTGGTCGATGACCTGCTCGATTATCAAGGCGATGCCGCCACCCTGGGCAAGAACGTCGGTGACGATCTGGCGGAAGGCAAGCCTACCCTGCCACTCATCGTGACCATGCGCGAAGGCACGAGCGAACAGGCAGCGCTGGTACGCCAGGCGATCCGCCAGGGCGGTAGCCAGGACCTGGAAAGCGTGCGCGCGGCCGTCGAGGCGGCCGGCGCATTGGACTACACCGCTCGTAAGGCCCAGGAATTCGCCGAACGGGCCATCGCCTGCCTGGAAGCCTTGCCGGCCAGCCCCTACCGGGACGCCCTGGCCGAGCTGGGTCGATTCTCGGTCGCGCGCACCCACTGACAGCGTCCATCCAACGAAAAAGCCCGCCGTCGAAGACCGCGGGCTTTTTCATGCCCCACTGAAAAAGTTGGTAAGCGGCTTGCTATTTATTGAATAAGAATTATTCTCATAAATAGCGAGACAGGAGCGCTTCCCATGACTTATCTGATCGACGCCTGGCTGGACCGGCCGCAGCCCTATCTGCGCATCCTCGACCGGGAAACCGGCAAGGTCTGCGCAGAGCTGGACGAGACGGCCCTGGCAGAATTCAAGGACCTGGGCGAGCTGGATCTGCACAGCCTCACGTCCTGCGAACCGCGGGTGGTGAAGGAGCAGATCCGCCAGGTATTCCTGTTCAGTTACGCCTTGGCGCTGCGCCCGGACAACGAGGCGCTGCGCCTGGACTGCTAGGGTTAGAGGACGTCGAGCAGCTCGACATCGAACACCAGTACGCTGTGCGGCGGGATGCCGCCGACGCCTTGGGCACCGTAGGCCAGTTCGCTGGGCACGTGCAGGCGCCACTTGCTACCGGCAGGCATCAGCTGCAGGGCCTCGGTCCAGCCGGCAATCACGCCGCCCACCGGAAATTCGGCCGGCTGGCCGCGCTGGTAGGAGCTGTCGAACACGCTGCCGTCGATGAGGGTGCCGTGGTAGTGGGTGCGCACCTGGTCTTCGCGGGTCGGCGTGGCGCCCTCCCCCTGGGTGAGCACCTCGTACTGCAGACCGGACGGCAACACCACCACACCGGGGCGCTCGGCATTGGCCTTAAGGTAGTCGACGCCTTCCTGGGCCGCCGCAGCGGCCTTGACTTGGGCTTCCGCCTGCATGCGCTCGCGAATGACGCGGAAGCTGGCGTTCAGCGCCTCGACGTCCAACCGGGACTCCTGGCCATCGAAGGCTTCGGTCAGGCCGGCGAGCACGGCAGCCAGTTGCATGCCGGGGACCGGATTCTGGCGCAACTGATCGCCCAGTTGGCGGCCGATCCCATAGCTGACGCGGGCTTCGTCGGTGTCGAGCAGGATGTCGTTCATAGCAGCCTTTCCATCGTGAAAAAGGAGCCGAGCCTAGCACATCAGGGTCCTGGCTCGCCGCCTGGGCTGGCGCGTTGCCGTCGACAGCGCTCGGAGCAGTAACGCACCGAGTCCCAGTCGCGCGCCCATTTCTTGCGCCAGGCGAAGGGACGCTGGCAAACCGGGCAGACCTTGGTGGGCAGCTCACTTTTCTTCACAGGGAATCTCCCGCGTCCAGCCGTGCCAGCAGCTCTTCGCCACGCTGCCAGAGCGCCTGCTGCCGCTCGGGCGCCTGCCGGTCGAGATTGCGATAGAGGTTGAGCATCCGCGGGTAGTGGGCGAAACGCTGCCGGTGGCGGATCAGGAAGTGCCAGTACAGGGCATTGAAGGGGCAGGCCGTTTCACCCAGGGCTTCACCGACCTGGTAGTGGCAACCCTTGCAATAATTTGATTGGCGGCGGATGTATTGACCGCTCGCGCAATAGGGCTTGCTGCCGAGAAAGCCACCGTCCGCATGCATGACCATGGCTTGGGTGTTGGGCAGCTCCACCCACTCGAAGGCATCGAGATACACCGCCAGGTACCAGGTGCCGATGGCCTGAGGCACGATGCCGGCGAGCAGGGCGAAATTGCCGGTGACCATCAGGCGCTGGATGTGGTGAGCGTAGGCCAGCTGGAGGGTCTGGCCGATGCTCTCGCGCATGCAGGCCATGCGCGTCTCACCGGTCCAGTAGAAGTCGGGCAAAGGACGCTGGTTGCCCAGGACGTTGAGCTCGGCGTACTCCGGCATCCGCAGCCAATAGATGCCCCTCACGTACTCGCGCCAGCCGATGAGCTGGCGCAGGAATCCCTCGGCGCTGTTCAGCGGTACCCGTCCCTCGCGATAGGCCGTATCCAGGTCTTCGCACAGGCGCCGCAGGTCCAGCAGGCCGATGTTGAGCGCCGCGCTGATACGGGCATGGTAGAGATAGGGTTCGTCACGGGCCATGGCGTCCTGATAGTCACCGAAGTCGGGCAGACCCGATGCGAGGAAGTGCTGCCAGAGACGTTCGGCGTCTTCGCGTGTCACCGGATAGTCGAAACCGTCCAGCCGGCCATAGTGGTGGGCGAAGCGCTGCGCGACGAGATCGAGGACCTCGCGGGTACAGGCGTCGGGAGGCGAGACGAAGACCTCCGGGACGACATAGGCGTTGGGCAGCGCCTTGCGATTGTCCTTGTCCAGATTCCAGGCGCCGCCGCAAGGCTCATCCGGGCCCGCCATCAGCCAGCCGTGGCGCCGACGCATACCGCGGTAGAACGTCTCCATCCGCAGACTGGTCTTGCTCCCGGCCCAGCGGGCGAAGGCCGCGCGACTGCAGAGAAAGCGGTCGTCACCATGCCACTGCAAGGGCACGGGCAGTTCGAGCCCACGCAGGGCCTGTTCCAGCCGCCACTCGCCGGTCTCGGTGAGATGCACCTCGGCTGCCTGCAAGGCCGAGGTCCAATGGAGGACCTCGGCCGGCAACGAACCCCGGTTGTCCGGGTCGTCCAGCTGGCGATACACCACGCGAAACCCGCGCTCGCGCATCTCCTCGGCGAAGTGACGCATGGCGCTGAAGATGAAGGCGATCTTGCGCGGATGATGGGGGACGTAGGAGGTCTCGCTCGTCACTTCGGCGAGCAGCAAGACGTCTTGCGCGGGGTCCGCCTGACGCAAGGACGCCAGCCGGGGCGAAAGCTGGTCGCCGAAGACCGGCAGCAGGCGCCTGACGGCGCCGGCGCTCAAGAGGCGTTCCGGTAGTTCAATGGAATCTTCAGGGGTTCTGCCGAGCGTGGCGCCATGCCGACCATTTCGTCGTAGGCGCTGTGCTGGATGAGAAAGCAGGGCAGCGTCGGCAGGTCGGCCAGGAGGCGTCGGGCCTGGGCCGCCGAGCCCAGGCGGTAGAAATGGCCGTCCCGTCCGGTCAGTTGCGTACGGCCCTCCTGGGTGAGCACCTCGAGGACATAGAATCCGCCCTCGATGGACAGCAGATTGAGCTCCCGGACTTCTCCGGCCTGGGCGCGCTGGGTCAACTCCGTCAATTGCATGGAAACCTCCGGATCGAGTGTGGCGCCGAGGCCGACACGGCGTGGCTGCTGTGGATATTCGACAACCTAGGCCAGGCAAGCGCGGCGGCGCAATCCACAAAGCGTAAGCGGAGATGCCGGAGCCAGACGAACGGCACCGGCACCTAGTGTTTGGTCAGCCGATCCAGATAGCCCATGGCGAAGGCAGATACCACGAACACCAGGTGAATGATCACGTACCACTTCAGGTATTCGGGATTGGTGTTCTGGGCATCCATGAAAATGCGCAGCAGGTGGATCGAGGAGATCGCCACGATGGAGGCGGCGACTTTGTTCTTCAGGGAGCCCGAATCCATCTTGCCCAGCCAGCTGAGCTTCTCCGAGCCTTCGTCGATGTCCAATTGGGAGACGAAGTTCTCGTAGCCGGAGATCATCACCATCACCAGCAGGCCACCCACCAACGCCATGTCGATGAGCGATAGCACCAACAGGATCAACTCGGCTTCGGTGGACTCGAAGATGTGCGGCAGGACGTGGAAGACTTCCTGGAAGAACTTCAGCGCCAGCAGGACCAGCGCCAGTGACAGACCCATATAGATGGGAGCCAATAGCCAACGGGAGGCGTAAAGGACTTTTTCGATCAGACGTTCCATGCAGACTCGCTCGGTTCAGGACAGCCGCGCGAGTATACCTACACCGGTACCGACGACAATGCGACGCCTTGTCGTCAGGCGTCGGGACCAACCTGGAAGCGGACCTGGTGCTGGTTGCGCTCGCCGTTCATCTTGCGCAGCTCGCCCTGCATATGCAGGCGCCAGATCTGGGTTTCCTCTACCTGGATGTAGCCCTGCTCGACCAGGTTCTCGGCAATGGCGGTCATCACGCCTTCGGCGGCCTTGGGACCGTGGAAGGGCCCTTGCGCCTTGATGGCGGTGGGTTGCTGGCCATTCAGGCCGGCGGCGCACAACAGCGTCCAGAGACCCTGCTCCTGACCGAGCGGCTTGATTTCGCATTCGATGCGGGTGACGAGGCCCAGGCAGGGACGGATCAGGGTAATGGTGCGGGACATGGCGTCATCCTCTCGAAGCGCTCGATGCTCACCGATCCCAGGGCCAGAGGTATCCACAAGAGCTGTGGACAACCCTGTTGGTCGACAGGGGGCAAGCGGGTCTGGGCGCCGTGCTACTTGGGCTGCAGCGCCTTGTACAAAATCCGACCGGCCCCCTGGAACTCAGTTCTACTCCGTTTCGTTGTTTTTCCCTTTTGCCCTGGAGTTATCACTGAGTTTGTCGGCCAGTTCATCTTCCAGCTCGAGCTCGGCGATTTCCTTGAGACGCTGTACCACCCTGGCGTTGACGCTACCCTCGGGGAAGCGGCCCTTGGTATCCGGGGCGCCGGCCGGCTCCCCCACCAACAGCGACAGGGCTTCGTCGGCCTGGCGCACGGCATAGACGTGGAAACGCCCCTCGCGCACGGCTTCCAGGACGGTCTCGTCGAGCATCAGGTTGGTGACGTTGGCGCGGGGGATGATCACCCCTTGTTCACCGGTGAGACCACGCGCCTGGCAGAGGCGGAAGAAGCCTTCGATTTTCTCGTTCACCCCGCCGACCGGTTGAACCTCGCCGAACTGGTTGATGGAGCCGGTGATGGCGAAGCACTGTTTGAGCGGCGTACGCGACAGCGCCGAGATCAGCGTACAGGCCTCGCCGAGCGAGGCGCTGTCGCCGTCGACGTAGCCGTAGGATTGCTCGAGGGCGATGCTGGCCGAGATCGACAGGGGAAATTCCTGGGCGTAGCGACTGCCCAGGTAGCCGGTCAGGATCATCACGCCCTTGGAGTGGATGGGCTGGCCAAGGCTGACCTCCCGCTCGATGTCGAGGATGCCGCTGGCGCCCGGGTAGACGGTGGCGGAAATGCGCGCCGGCATGCCGAAGGCGGAATCGGCCACCTCCAGCACGGTGAGGCCGTTGCACTTGCCTACCGCCGCGCCCTGGGTGTCGATGAGGATCAGGCCGGTGAGCATGTCGTCCAGCACCCTGGCGCAGACACGGCCGGTGCGGGTTTCCTTGGCCTTGAGCGCCCGCTCGACATGGCCCTTGTCGGTGCGCTCGTCGCCGGCCAGGTGCCGGATGAAGTCGGCCTCGCTGACCAGCTGGAACAGATCGCCGATACGCGCCGACAGGCGCCCCTGGTGCTCGGCCAGGCGCGCGCTGTAGGTGGCCAGGCGCGCCACGGCGGCCGACGTCAGGGGCGCCATGCCCTCTTCCGAGGTACGGGTCTTGAGCAGTTGGGCGAACTGCTCGAGGCTTTCGTCGCGCAGCGGCAACTCCTCGTCGAAGTCCACCAGGACCCGGAACATCTCCTGGAAGTCCGAATCCACTTCCTGCAGGGTGTAGTAGATGTTACGCGAGCCGATGATGATGACCTTGAGCTGCAGCGGGATCTGCTGCGGCGCCAGACTCATGGCGGTGAGACGCCCCAGCTCGGCCAGCGGCGACTCCATCTTCAGCTGACGCGAATGCAGGGCGCGCTTCAGGGCGTCCCAGACGAAGGGTTCGGTCAGCAGCTTTTCCGCTTCGACGATGAGGAAGCCCCCGTTGGCGCGGTGCAAGGCACCCGGGCGCAGTTGGCGGTAGTTGGTGTAGAGCGCCCCCTGGTCGGACTGGTACTCGATACGCCCGAAGAGGTTGTCGTAGGTGGGGTGGGACTCGAACACCACCGGCGCGCCGCCGGTGGCGTGGTGGCCGATGATGAGATTGGGCTCGTACTGTTCGCGCAGCTCCTTGCGCCGCTGCATGTCGGGCTTGGCGTCATCGGCCAGTTGCTCGACCACGGTCTTGAGCAGGTCCACCTGCATGGCCTGCAGGTAGGCGCAGACGCCGGGATTGTCGTTGTACTTCTCCGACAGTGGCGCCAGTAGCGGCTGCAGGGCCTGGATGATGGTGTCTTCGTTCAGCGCCCGCAGCTGGTTGCTCGATTCACGCCGCCATTGCGGCAGGCTGGCCAGCTCTTCGTTGAGCCGCTCTTCCAGGCTGGAGATGTCGGCGTGGAAGCGCTCGCGCTCGGCCTCGGGCAGTTGGGCGAAGTCGGCCTCGTCCAGCGCCTTGCCCTCCTTCATCGGGGTGAAGGCGACGTTGTTGGCGTCGCGATAAAGGGCGATTTCCTTTTCCAGGGCGAGTTTTTCCACCACGTCCAGGGCCTGGTCGTAGCGCTGGTTGAAGGCGCGCTCGATGGCATTCTTCTTCTGCTGGAACGCCGGATGCTCGAACACCGTCGGGAAGGTGGCCAGCAGGTTGTCGATGAAGTGCGCCATGTCGGCGACGAAGGCTTCGCCCTCGCCGGGTGGCAACTCCAGGACGTTCGGCGCACGCGGCTCGTCGAAATGATTCAGATAGACCCAGTCGTTCGGAGTGGGTTGACGCTTGGCCTCGGCCTTGAGATAGCGCTGGACGAAGGAGAAGCGGCCGGTGCCCGGCTCGCCCATGACGAAGACGTTGTAGCCCGGGCGCGGCATGGCCACCCCGAATTGCAAGGCTTCCACCGCACGCTCCTGGCCGAGGATGCCGCGGAAGGGTTCGAGTTGATCGGTGTCGGTGAAGGAGAATTGCTCGGGAGCGAAGGGGCGGGTCAGCTCATCGGGAGCGAGCCGGAGACCGGCCGCGACGGGATCGTGCATCGTAAGTCCTTGTCAGGCATGCAGGCAGTGTCCGCATTCTGCGACCGGGGTGATGACCGAGGCAAGGCGAGCGGTGCCGCGCCGAGTATTTTGTCGTCACCCAGCGCGACGTCCGTCGGCAAGTTGTTGCCACGGCGTTATTTGACGAATTTCTCACAGGACGCTGTCTAAGCTGTAGTTATAGGGATCGGTCGTAGTATCCCGCGAGGAGGCCCCATGGCTATCTTCCGTCGCGTTGCCCTGTTGTCCGCCTTGCTGTCCGCGCTGACGGCCTGTGCCAGCTACCACGATCAGTTGATCGCCCAGGGCTATCCTCCCGCTTACGCCGACGGCTTCAGCGACGGCTGCCAGACCGGCAAGCAGGCGGTCAACGGCATCGGCTACGTGCACAAGGACTTGCGCCGCTTCGCCGCGGAAAAGCCTTACCAGCAGGGATGGGATGCCGGCTACGCTCGGTGTGTGCAGGTCGCGCAGAACGAAGAGCAGCAACGCTACCTCGAACAGGTCCACGAGAATCGCGACAGCGCCGAACAACTGCACCTGCGCTCCAAAACACGTTGAGGTCGCAGTCGATCTTGCCGGGCGGATCGAATGACCTATGCTGGCGGGCCCGCTAGTCGAGCCCTGCCGATGTCTTCTCGCTCTCCACTGTTCGCCCTGGCGCTTCTGCTGGTCGCCATGACGTCGATCCAGACCAGTGCCAGCCTGGCCAAGACCCTCTTCCTGCGTCTCGACCCGGTCGGCGTGACCACCCTGCGCCTGATCTTCGCCGCCCTGCTCCTGCTCATCGCGCTGCGTCCCTGGCGCAACTTTCGCCGCGAGGCCCTGGGCAGCTTGCTGGGCTACGGTATCGCCATGGGGGTGATGAATCTGTCCATCTACCTGGCCATGCAGCGTCTGCCGATCGGCATCGCCGTGGGCCTGGAATTCGTCGGGCCACTGGTGGTGGCGATCTGCGCGCTGCGCCGCTGGCTGGATCTGCTGTGGATCGCCCTGGTGATCGCCGGGCTCGGGGTATTGCTGCCCTTCGGCCACAACGCTTCGGCACTGGACCCGCTGGGGACCGCCCTGGCGCTGGGCGCCGGTGCCTGCTGGGCGATCTACATCGTGCTGGGCAAGCGGGCCGGAGCGGTACACGGCACCGCTACGGTGGCCTTCGGCGCGGCCATCGGCGCCGTGGTCGTCTTGCCCGTCGGCATCCTGTACAGCGGCGGCAATCTGCTGCAACCCTCGATATGGCCGCTGGCGCTGGGCCTGGCGCTGATGTCCACGGCGATTCCCTACGCCCTGGAGATGGTCGCCCTGACCCGTCTGCCAGCCGCCACCTTCGGCACCTTGATGAGTCTGGAGCCGGCGCTGGGCGCGCTCTCCGCCTGGGTATTCCTCGGCGAGATCCTGGGCCTGCCGCAGTGGTTCGCGCTGGCCTGCATCATCGCCGCCTCCATCGGCGCCACCTGGAGCAGTCGACTGCGACCGGAGCAAACGCCGCTCTAGGCACTCTATAACGAGGCAACCCTCATGCGGAGTGCCGACGATGATCTATCTGATAATGGGCGTCTCGGGCAGTGGCAAGACCACCCTGGGCGAACTGCTCGCCAGCCGACTGGGCTGTCGTTTCGACGACGCCGACACCTTCCACAGCCAGGCCAACAAGGACAAGATGGCCAAGGGCATCGCCCTGACCGACGAGGATCGCTGGCCCTGGCTGGACGCCATCCACGCGGCCATGCAGCAGGCCCAGGCCGAGGGCCTCACCCGGGTGTTCGCCTGCTCGGCACTCAAGCAGGTCTATCGCGATCGGCTGCTGGACGGGCTCGCAGGCGTTCGCCTGCTGTTCCTCAAGGGTTCACCGGAGTTGCTGGCCGAGCGCATCGGCAAGCGCCGCGGTCACTTCTTCGATCCCAAGCTGCTGCAGAGCCAGCTCGACACTCTGGAAGCCCCTGGACACCTGGACGCCCAGGTTCTGGACGTACGCAAACCGCCCGAGCAACTAGTTGACGAGGTGGTGGAACACGACCGTGCCGCCTGAGCGGCGTGGCGATCACCTCAGACCGCGACGGGCGCCTTGATGTGCGGATGGGCCTGATAGCCTTCCAGCTCGAAATCCTCGAAGCGGAAGGCGAACAGGTCCGTCACCGCCGGGTCGAGCTTCATGGTCGGCAACGGCAGGGGTTCGCGGGTGAGCTGCAGGTCGGCCTGCTCCAGGTGATTGGCATAGAGATGGCAGTCACCCCCGGTCCAGATGAATTCGCCCGGTTGCAGACCGGTGACCTGGGCCACCATCAGCGTCAGCAGGGCGTAGCTGGCGATGTTGAAGGGCACGCCGAGGAAGATGTCGGCGGATCTCTGATACAGCTGGCAGCTCAGACGACCATCGGCCACGTAGAACTGGAACAGCGCATGGCACGGCGGCAGGGCCATTTCGTCCACCAACGCCGGATTCCAGGCCGAGACGATCAGCCGGCGGGAGTCGGGCTTGGCGCGGATCATGTCCACCACCCCGGCGATCTGATCGATATGGCGACCATCCGGAGCCGGCCAACTGCGCCACTGGTAGCCATAGACCGGACCCAGCTCGCCGTTCTCGTCGGCCCACTCATCCCAGATGGACACGCCGTTTTCCTTCAGGTAGCGAATATTGGTATCGCCCTGCAGGAACCACAGCAGTTCATGGATGATGGAGCGCAGATGGCACTTCTTGGTGGTGACCAGGGGAAAACCCTCGGCCAGGTCGAACCTCATCTGGTAGCCGAAGACGCTGTAGGTCCCGGTGCCGGTGCGGTCGCTCTTGAAGGTGCCGTGGTCGCGCACGTGGCGCATCAGGTCGAGGTACTGTTTCATGGGGGCCGCTTACCGTTGCAGGGCGTTTCAGTGCATAGCGTCGAATGTTAGCAAACAACGCCCCTCACCCTAACCCTCTCCCAAGGGAGAGGGGATAAAAGGCCAATCAGCTGTTGGCGGGGGGTGCCGTGAGGGTCGCCGTTTCGCGTTCGCGCTGGGTGATCTCGGAGGCCGTGGCATCCATGGCCTCCTGCAGGCCCTGCAGACGCTTCTTCTCGGCACGGCGGGTGAAGTACCAGGCCAGGAAGGTGAACAGCGAGACCGCCAGCAGGATGAGGCTGGCGATGGCATTGATCTCCGGCTTCACGCCCAGGCGCACGGCGGAGAACACCTCCATTGGCAGGGTGGTCGAGCCGGGGCCGGAGACGAAGCTGGCCAGCACCAGGTCATCCAGCGACAGGGCGAAGGACATCATGCCGCCCGCCGCCAGCGACGGCGCGATCATGGGGATGGTGATCAACAGGAACACCTTCCAGGGTCGTGCGCCCAGGTCCATGGCCGCTTCCTCGATGGACAGGTCGAGCTCGCGCAGGCGCGAAGACACCACCACCGCCACATAGGACGCACAGAAACTGGTGTGGGCGATCCAGATGGTCACCACGCCCCGATCCTGGGGCCAGCCGATCAGTTGCGCCATGGAAACGAACAGCAGCAGCAGCGACAGACCGGTGATGACCTCGGGCATGACCAGCGGCGCCGTGACCATGCCGCCGAACAGGGTTCGACCGCGGAAGCGCGGAATGCGCGTCAGCACGAAGGCGGCCAGGGTACCGAGGATCACCGAGGAGATGGCCGTGTAGAAGGCGATTTCCAGGGAGCGGAACACCGCGCTCATCAGCTGGCTGTTATCCAGCAGGCCGACGTACCACTTCACCGACCAGCCGCCCCAGACGGTCACCAGGCGCGACTCGTTGAAGGAGTAGATGACCAGGATGACCATCGGCAGGTAGATGAACAGCAGTCCCAGCACCAGCATCAGGTTGGTGAACTTGAGGCTTCTCATAGCTTGCCCTCCAGTTCCTTGGCTTGGTTCCTGTTGAACAGCACGATGGGCACGATGAGGATCAGCAGCATCACCACCGCCAGGGCCGAGGCCACCGGCCAGTCGCGGTTGTTGAAGAATTCCTGCCAGAGTACGCGGCCGATCATCAGCGTCTCCGGGCCCCCGAGCAGTTCGGGAATGACGAACTCGCCCACCGCCGGAATGAACACCAGCATGCAGCCGGCGATGATGCCGTTCTTCGACAGCGGCACGGTGATCCTCCAGAAGCTGGTGAAACGGCTTGCCCCCAGGTCACCGGCTGCCTCCAGCAGGGTCAGGTCGTGCTTCACCAGGTTGGCGAACAGCGGCAGGATCATGAACGGCAGGTAGGAATAGACGATCCCCAGGTACACCGCGAAATTGGTGTTGAGCATCTGCAGCGGACTGCTGATGATCCCGAGACTCATCAGGAAACTGTTGATCAGGCCATTGGTGGACAGCAGCCCCATCCAGGCGTAGACGCGGATGAGGATGGCGGTCCAGGTCGGCATCATGATCAGCAGCAACAGGACCGTCTGCTTTTCGCGACTGGCACGGGCGATGGCGTAGGCCATGGGATAGCCGACCACCAGGCAGATCAGGGTACTGATGCCGGCCATCTTCAAGGAGCCAAGGTAGGCGTCCAGATACAGCGGATCGCCGGCGAACATCAGGTAGTTGCCGAAATTGAGCGCGATGTCCAGTTGCTGATCGGCGTAGCTGAACAGCTCGGTATAGGGCGGGATGGCCACGTCCGCCAGGGAGAAGCTGATCTTCAGCACGATCAGGAACGGCAGCAGGAAGAACAGGAACAGCCAGATGAAGGGCACGCCGATGGTCAGGCGGCGGCCATCCAGCAGGCGCTTGAGCAAGGGAGGTCTGGTCATGCCTGCAGTACCACGCCGCTGTCGTCTTCCCAATACACCACCACGGGGTCGTCCCAGGTGGGTCGCTTGCCATGCCGTTCGGCATTGGCGATGAAACACTGGACGATCTGCCCGGACGCGAGCTTGACGTAGTAGACCGAGTGCCCGCCCAGATAGGCGATATCGTGCACGGTGCCGCTGGCCCAGTTGTATTCAGGATGCTCGTGGTCTTCCGGGAGCTTGCTCGCCATCAGCAACTTTTCCGGGCGCAGGGCATAGGTCACGCGCTTATCCTGGGCACGAGTGCTGATACCGTGGCCGACATAGATGGGTCGCTCGAGTTGTGGACTGGCAATGGTCGCCCAGCCTTCCCAATCCTCCAGCAGCTCGCCGTCGAAGATGTTCACGCTGCCGATAAATTCGCAGACCAGTCGGCTCGCCGGGGTCTCGTAGATGTCCATCGGACTGCCCACCTGGGCGATCCAACCGAGGTGCATGATGGCGATGCGCTCGGCCATGGTCATGGCCTCTTCCTGGTCGTGGGTCACCATCACGCAGGTCACGCCCACGCGCTCGATGATCTGCACCAGCTCCAGCTGCATCTGTGAGCGCAGCTTCTTGTCCAGGGCCCCCATGGGCTCGTCGAGCAGCAGCAGTTTCGGCCGCTTGGCCAGGGAACGCGCCAGGGCGACCCGCTGGCGCTGGCCACCGGACAGCTGATGGGGCTTGCGCTTGGCGTACTGGGTCATGTGCACCAGCTTGAGCATCTCGGCCACCCGGGCGTCGATCTCGGCCTTGGGCAGCTTGTCCTGCTTGAGGCCGAAGGCGATGTTCTGCTCCACGCTCATGTGCGGGAACAGCGCATAGGACTGGAACATCATGTTGATCGGCCGCTCGTAGGGCGGCATGTCGGTGATGTCCACGCCATCGAGGAAGATGCGTCCCTCGGTAGGCCGTTCGAACCCCGCCAGCATGCGCAGCAGGGTCGATTTGCCCGAGCCCGAGCCGCCGAGCAGGGCGAAGATCTCGCCCTTGTTGATGGTCAGGGAGACGTCGTCGACAGCGACGGTTTCGTCGAACTTCTTGGTGACCCGGTCGATCTTGACCAGGACTTCCTTGGCTTTCTTGTCGCCGGTGGCGGCTTTCTTGAAGGCACTGGTGGCGGTCGCCATGTACATCTCCCCAGGAAAATCGGGGACCGGCCCGGCCGGTCCGCTTAGCGTTGGTTATTTACCGGACTTGACCCGCGTCCAGCTGCGGGTCTCAAGGCGCAGGATCTGCGGGGGCAGCTCCTTCATGACGTACAACTTGTCCATCACCGCTTGCGGGGGATAGACGGTTTCGTCCTGCCGCAACTCGGCGTTCATCAGCTCGCCCGCCTTGGGATTGGGGTTGGCATAGCCGACGTAGTCACTGACCTTGGCGATCACCTCGGGCTGCAGCAGATAGTTGATGAAGGCATGGGCCTCCTTCACGTTCTTCGCGTCCTTGGGGATGGCCAGGAGGTCGAACCAGAGATTCGCGCCCTCCTTGGGAATCGCGTAGCCGATGTTGACGCCCTTCTTCGCCTCCTCGGCACGCGAGCGCGCCTGGAAGACATCGCCGGAATAGCCGAAGGCCACGCAGATATTGCCGTTGGCGAGGTCCGAGATGTACTTGGAGGAATGGAAGTAGGTGATGTAAGGCCGCACCTTGAGCAGCTGGGCCTCGGCCTTCTTGTAGTCGTCGGGGTTGGTGCTGTTGGGATCGAGCCCCAGGTATTGCAGGACGGCCGGATAGACCTCATCGGGCGAATCCATGAAGGACACACCGCACTTGCTCAGCTTCTTGAGGTTCTCGGGTTCGAACAGGATGGCCCAGGAATCGAGCTTGTCGGTACCCAGCGCGGCCTTGACCTTGTCGACATTGTATCCGATCCCGTTGGTACCCCACAGGTAGGGAACGCCGTACTGGTTACCCGGATCGCTCTTTTCCAGTTGCTTGAGCAAGGCCGGATCGAGATTCTGCCAGTTCGGCAGCTGGCTCTTGTCCAGCTTCTGGAAGGCGCCCGCCTTGATCTGCTTGGCCAGGAAGTTGCTCGAGGGCACCACCACGTCGTACCCGGTATGGCCGGCCAGCAGCTTGCCTTCGAGGGTTTCGTTGGAGTCGAAGACGTCGTAGACCGGCGTGATGCCGGTGGCCTTCTGGAAGTCCTCGAGCGTGGTCTCGCCGACGTAATCGCTCCAGTTGTAGACACGTACCGTCGGCTCGGCGACGGCGGCGCCCATGACGGTCAGGGTGGTCACGGCCAGCAGGGTTTTACGCAACGAAAGCACGGGCGGCTCCTTTTTGGGTGAGCGTCTTGGGCGATGCCCTTTCAGCGGTCCAGACAGACGTACGGCACGCCGGAGGGGTCTCCGGCGTGCCGTCCTTTCATCCGCACGAGGCGGCAGGCATCATTTGCCGGACTTGATGGTGGTCCAGGTACGGGTCATCAGACGCTGCGTCTTGGCCGGAAGATCCGGGAAGGCGTACAGCTTGGTCATGGTTTCCTGGGTCGGATAGATGCCGGGGTTGGTACGGATCTCTTCGGCCACCAGCGGGGTCGCCGCCTTGTTGCCATTGGGATACTGCACGTAGTCGCTGACCGCGGCGATCACCTTGGGCTCCATGATGTAGTTGATGAACTTGAGCGCGCCCTCGGGATTCTCGGCATCCTTGGGAATGGCCATGGTGTCGAAGAAGGTACCAGCGCCTTCCTTGGGAATGTTGTAGGCCACGGTCACGCCGTTCTTGGCGTCGGCCGCGCGGGCCTTGGCCTGGGCGATGTCGCCGGAGTAGCCGACCGCCACGCAGACGTTACCGTTGGCCAGGTCCGAGATGTACTTGGAGCTGTGGAAATAGGTGATGTACGGACGGACCTTGAGGAACAGGTCCTCGGCTGCCTTGATCTCCTTGGGATCCTGGCTATCCGGCTTGTAGCCGAGGTAGTGCAGGCCCGCCGGAATGATCTCGGTGGGCGAATCCAGTACGGCGACGCCGCAGCCCTTGAGCTTGGAGAGATTCTCGGGCTTGAAGATCAAATCCCAGGAATCCACCGGCGCGTTGTCACCCAGCGCGGCCTTGACCTTGGCGGCGTTGTAGCCGATGCCGATGGTGCCCCACAGGTAGGGAATGGCGTACTGGTTGCCCGGGTCGCTGACCTCCAGGGTCTTCATCAACTGCGGATCGAGATTGCCGTAGTTGGAGAGCTTGGACTTGTCCAGCGGCTGGTAGACGCCAGCCTTGATCTGCTTGGCCAGGAAGGAATTGGACGGCACCACCACGTCGTAGCCGGAACGACCGGCGAGCAGCTTGGCCTCGAGGGTCTCGTTGCTGTCGTAGACGTCGTAGACCACCTTGATGCCCGACTCCTTCTCGAAGTTGGCGATGGTGTCCTCGGCAATGTAGTCGTTCCAGTTGTAGACGTGCAGCACCTTGGGGTCCGCCGAGGCGTTGCCGGCGAAGAGGCCGGCCAGGCTCAGCGCTAGAAGAGTCTTGCCAAAAACATTCATGCGGTGGTGCTCCTCAAGTCATCGATCGGTCTGTTTTTCTCGGTGCGCGGCCAGCGCCCGCGCGCAGTCTGGCAAGGTCCGCCGCTCGGCTCAAGCCTTGCTGGCCATCAGCCTCGCTCGCGCAGCAACGCATGGGTCTGGTCCAGACTCCGACGAGCCAGGGTGACGAGCTCGTCGACGGACTCCGGGGTGATGACCAGAGGCGGCGCGATGATCATGGTATCGCCCACCGCGCGCATCACCAGACCGTTGCGGAAGCAGTGCTCGCGACAGAGCACGCCTGCCCCGCCGGGGTACCGCGCCCGCGTCTTCTTGTCGCGCACCAGTTCCAGCGCTGCCACCATGCCCACGCCACGGGTCTCTCCCACCAGCGGATGGTCGGCCAGCTCCGCCCAGCGCTTTTGCAAATAGGGTGCCGTGGTGCTACGGACGCGCTCGACGATGCCTTCGTCGCGCAGGATGCGGATGTTCTCGAGCGCCACGGCGGCCGCCACCGGATGCCCGGAATAGGTGAAGCCGTGATAGAACTCGCCGCCCTCGTCCAGCACCTTGACCACCGCGTCCCGTACGATCACCCCGCCCATGGGTACGTAGCCGGAGGTGAGCCCCTTGGCGATGGGCATGAGGTCCGGCGCATTGCCGTAATACTGGCTACCGAACCACTCGCCGGTCCGGCCGAAGCCGCAGATGACCTCGTCGGCAATGAAGAGGATGTCGTACTTGGCGAGGATCTGACGCACCCGCGGCCAATAGCTCTCCGGCGGAATGACCACGCCACCGGCACCCTGGATCGGCTCGGCGATGAAGGCGGCGACGCGATCCTCACCGACCTCGAGAATCTTCCGCTCCAGTTGGTCGGCCGCCCAGATGCCGAATTCCTCCGGACTCCGCTCGCCACCCTCGCCGAACCAGTAGGGCTGCGGAATGTGCACGATGTCGGGCAGCAGGCCACCCTGCTCGTGCATGGCCGCCATGCCACCCAGGCTGGCGCCGGCCATGGTCGACCCGTGGTAGCCGTTCCAGCGACCGATGACCACCCGTTTTTCCGGCTGCCCCTTGATCGCCCAGTAATGACGCACCAGGCGCAGCACGGTGTCGTTGGCTTCCGAACCCGAACCGGTGAAGAAGACGTGGTTCATGCCCTCCGGCGCCAGTTCGGCGATGGCCTTCGCCAGCTCCAGCACCGGCGGATGGGCGGTCTGGAAGAACAGGTTGTAATAGGGCAGCTCGCGCATCTGGTGGCTGGCCGCTTCGACCAGCTCCTCCCGCCCGTAGCCGACATTGACGCACCACAGCCCGGCCATGCCGTCGAGGATGCGCTGGCCGTCGCTGTCCCAGAGATGGACACCCTCGGCCCTGGTGATGATGCGCGCGCCCTTCTCGTTGAGCTGGCGGTAGTCGGTGAAGGGCGCCAGCAGATGCCGACGACTCAGGTCCTGCCAATGGGCGGTGGTAAAGGTGTTCACGAAGCCTCTCCTCGGATCGCGCTCAGACGCTCAGCAGCAAGAATTCCCGCTCCCACGAACTGATCACGCGCTTGTAGTTCTCGTGTTCGGCGCGCTTCACCGCGACGTAGCCGCGGGTGAAGCGATTGCCCAGGTAGCGCTCCAGGGTCGCCGACTGCTCCATGCGCTCCAGCGCCGCCTCCAGGGTCAGCGGCAGGCGCAGGTTGCGGCGCTCGTAGCCACGACCCTGCACCGGCGCGCTCGGCTCCACGCCTTCCACCATGCCCAGATAGCCGCACAGCAGGCTGGCGGCGAGGGCCAGGTAGGGATTGGCGTCGGCACCGGCCAGCCGATTCTCCACCCGGCGATTCTGCGGATCGGACTCTGGTACGCGCAGGCCGACGGTGCGATTCTCCTCGCCCCACTCCACGTTCACCGGCGCCGAAGTATCGGGCAGGAAGCGGCGGAAGGAATTGACGTTGGGCGCGAACAGCGGCAGCGCCTCGGGGATGTACTTCTGCAGACCGCCGATGTGGTGCAGGAACAGCTCGCTCATGCTGCCGTCGGGGTTTGAGAAGACCGTCTTGCCGGTCTTGAGGTCCACCACGCTCTGGTGCAGGTGCATGGCACTGCCGGGCTCGCCGGTCATGGGCTTGGCCATGAAGGTGGCGGTCACGTTGTGCTTGAGCGCGGCCTCGCGCAGGGTGCGTTTGAAGACGAAGATCTGGTCGGCCAGGTGCAGCGGATCGCCATGGCGGAAGTTGATCTCCATCTGAGCGGTGCCTTCCTCATGGATCAGGGTGTCGAGATCCAGCTCCTGGGCTTCGCACCAGTCGTACATGTCCTCGAACAGCGGGTCGAATTCGTTAGCGGCGTCGATG
Organism: Pseudomonas oryzihabitans; assembly: GCA_036946245.1. Classification (GTDB taxonomy): domain Bacteria; phylum Pseudomonadota; class Gammaproteobacteria; order Pseudomonadales; family Pseudomonadaceae; genus Chryseomonas; species Chryseomonas oryzihabitans_G. The sequence continues at coordinate 1,705,645 of JAQIJM010000001.1, read as the reverse complement.
GAGAAGGATTGGCGCCCGGTCTCCTGGCGGCCGGAACGCCCCACCGGCGGTTGCAGCGGATAGTCGGGGTCGTCGCTGCGCTTGGTCAGGTAGAACTCCATCTCGGGCGCGACGATGGGCTGCCAGCCACGCTCCGCATAGAGCTTGAGTACCTTCTTGAGCAGGTTACGCGGCGACAGCTCGATGGGAATACCACGCTTGTCGTAGGTATCGTGGATCACCAGGGCGGTCGGCTCCAGTGCCCAGGGCACCAGGAACACGGCCCGGTCGTCCGGCCGGCAATGCATGTCGATGTCGGCGGGGTCGAGCAGCTCGTAGTAGATGTCGTCGTCGACGTAGTCGCCGGTCACGCTCTGTAGGAGCACGCTCTCCGGCAGGCGCATGCCCTTTTCGTTGAGGAACTTGGCGGTAGGGGAAATCTTGCCGCGGGCGATGCCGGTCAGGTCGGCGACCAGGCATTCCACTTCGGTGATCTTGCGTTCTTTCAACCAGGCGGTCAGCCGGTCAAGGGGGGTGCTCATAAAGACCTCGAGGGTTCGAGCGGGATAGAAAGTATCAACGTGCGGCCGCACGCTCCCGGCAAGCGGCGCCGAACGCCTGGAAGAGGGCCAGATAGACCGGATGGCTGCGCACCTTCCATTCCGGGTGCCACTGCACGCCACAGGCGAAGCTGCGCGCCTCTTTCACCGAGACGGCCTCGATCAGGCCGTCGGGGGCCAGCGCCTCGGCACGCAGCCCGGGAGCCAAACGGTCGATGCCCTGGCCATGGATGGAGTTCACCTCGAAGCGCGCCGGCAGGTCCAGGGCTGCGAACACCCCGCCTGGCTGGACGTCGACCGGATGATGCAAGCCGTAGTGTTCCTCCAGCGTTTCGCCACGCTCCCGGTGGTCCGTGAAGGGACCGGCCTCGTGCACCTTCTGGTGCAGGCTGCCACCGAAGGCCACGTTCATCTCCTGAAAGCCCCGGCAGATTCCCAGCACCGGCACGCCCGCCGCCACGGCGGCGCGCAGCAGTGGCAGGGTCACGGCGTCCCGGGCCGCGTCATGCAGGGTCCCGGGCTCACTGGGCGTGCCCTGGTAGTGATGGGGCTCGACGTTGGAAGGCGAACCGGTGAACAACAGTCCGTCGAGTCGTTCCACCAGCGCCTCGGTGGCGATCAGGTCGGCCAGGGCCGGGATCACCAGCGGCATGCCCTCGGCGCCCTCCACCACCGCCCGCAGATACTTGTCGCCGGCGATGTGAAAGGGATGCAGACCGAGTTGCTTGGTACAGGCTGTGACACCTATGAGCGGCAGCGCAGGCATGGGACACCGGGGTGATCTGGAATGATCCGAGCCTAGTCTTGTTCGTTTTTTTTCACAACCACCGGCAAAAACTTTCGAGATTCTGCACAGATGCGCCCTGGAACAGCTCGTCTGGGGCCCGGTAATGCGCCAAAAACAGGCGCTCGCGCACCACCTCCGGGCAAGCTTGGCTCCAGTTGACTTTGGCTAGCCTTTCGGATTGACTCCAGGGTGGTAACTCCGCTGATTGATATTTTTAACAGGGGCGCTGACAAAGCGTCGGAGCGCAGGCGAGACCGTACTCTCAGGTCGCTGTCGGATCGACAGCGGGCACTCGTGCCCTCACTGCGGTTGGCCCACTGGGCAAACAGGCGCATCAGGCGCTAACCGTTTTGTCGAGCGCAGCCAAAAGCAAAGGTGTTTCATCATGTCGGTACCCCCGCGTGCCGTTCGTTTGGATGAAGCGACCGACTTCCTCAGGGAACACCCCGAGGTCCAGTTCGTCGATCTTCTGATTGCGGATATGAATGGCGTGGTGCGTGGCAAACGCATCGAGCGCAACAATCTGCCCAAAGTCTTCGAGAAAGGAATCAACCTCCCCGCTTCGCTCTTCGCCCTCGATATCACCGGCTCCACCGTCGAAAGCACCGGTCTCGGCCTCGACATCGGCGACGCCGACCGCGTCTGCTTCCCCATCACCGGCACCCTCTCCATGGAGCCCTGGCAGAAGCGCCCCACCGCGCAACTGCTGATGACCATGCATGAGATGGAAGGCGAACCCTTCTTCGCCGATCCCCGCGAGGTCCTTCGCCAGGTCGTCCAGCGCTTCGACGAGCTCGGACTCACCGTCTGCGCCGCCTTCGAGCTGGAGTTCTATCTGATCGATCAGGAGAACATCAACGGCCGCCCGCAACCACCGCGCTCACCCATCTCCGGCAAGCGGCCCCAGTCGGTCCAGGTCTATTCCATGGACGACCTCGACGAGTACGCCGACTGCCTGCAGGACATCATCGACGGCGCCCGCGCCCAGGGTATCCCGGCCGACGCCATCGTCGCCGAATCCGCGCCAGCCCAGTTCGAGGTCAACCTCAACCACGTCGCCGACCCGATCAAGGCCTGCGACTATGCCGTGCTGCTCAAGCGTCTGATCAAGAACGTCGCCTACGACCATGAAATGGATACCACCTTCATGGCCAAGCCCTATCCGGGCCAGGCGGGCAATGGCCTGCATGTGCACATTTCCCTGCTGGACAAGGAAGGTCGCAACATCTTCGCCGGCGAGGATCCCGAGCAGAACGCCGCCTTGCGTCACGCCATCGGCGGTGTGCTCGAGACCCTACCGGCCTGCATGGCCTTCCTCTGCCCCAACGTGAACAGCTACCGCCGTTTCGGCTCGCAGTTCTTCGTGCCCAATGCGCCGAGCTGGGGCCTGGACAACCGCACCACCGCCCTGCGCGTCCCCACCGGTACGCCAGAGGCGCACCGCATCGAGCATCGGGTGGCCGGCGCCGACGCCAACCCCTACCTGCTGCTGGCGGGCGTTCTCGCCGGCGTGCACCATGGGCTGACCCGGCAGATCGAGCCCGGCCCGGTCACCGAGGGCAACTCCTACGAGCAGCACGAGCAGAGCCTGCCGAACAATCTGCGCGATGCCTTGCGCTACCTGGACGACAGCTCGGTGATGGCGGAGTACATCGATCCGAAGTACATCGACATCTTCGTCGCCTGCAAGGAACACGAGCTGGAGGAGTTCGAGCACTCCATCTCCGACCTCGAGTACAACTGGTACCTGCATACCGTGTGAGCTGCGCCTTGCCGATCGGTGGCGAACCGACCGGCAAGGCCGTCGCCCGCGCGCGACCGGACGCTTGCCCTCGCCTCCCGCGGCACCGACGCTGACGCTCCTTGCCGCACAGGAGATAGACTGCGGACTGCCCTAGATTCCATCACGCACCGGCCGCGGCCCTCCCGAGCACCGTCGCGCCGCCTGTCTCCCGAATTCCAAAGCCCCGAAGACTCTGACGGAGAGCCTTGCCATGACTACCCTCACCACGCCGCGTGCCGACGGCTTCCACATGCCGGCCGAATGGGCCGATCAGCGCCAGATCTGGATGGTCTGGCCGGAGCGCCCCGACAACTGGCGCCTCGGCGGTAAACCGGCGCAGGCGGCCTTCACCACGGTCGCCCAGGCCATCGCTCGTTTCGAGCCGGTCACCGTTGGCGCCTCCGCGGGCCAGTACGAGAATGCCCGGGCGCGCCTGCAGCACCCGAATATCCGCGTGGTGGAGATCAGCAATGACGACGCCTGGTGCCGCGACACCGGCCCCACCTTCGTCAGCGACGGCCAGGGCGGCGTGCGCGGCGTGGACTGGAGCTTCAATGCCTGGGGCGGCCTGGACGGCGGCCTGTACTTCCCCTGGCAGCGCGACGATCAGGTGGCCGGCAAGATCCTCGCGATCGAGAACTTGCCAGGCTATCGCACGCCGGATTTCGTCCTCGAAGGCGGTTCCATCCACGTCGATGGCGAAGGCACCCTGATCACCACCGAGGAATGTCTGCTCAACGCCAACCGCAATCCACATCTGGATCGCCAGCAGATCGAGCGCTATCTGAGCGACTACCTGGCGGTCGACAAGGTCGTGTGGCTGCCCCATGGTCTCTACAACGACGAAACCAACGGCCATGTGGACAACTTCTGCTGCTACGTGCGCCCAGGCGAGGTGTTGCTGAGCTGGTGCGACGATGCGGCGGACCCCAACTATAGCCGCTGCCGCGAAGCCCTGGCCGTGCTGGAGCGCGAAACCGACGCCCGGGGCCGCCCCTTCAAGGTGCATCGTATCGTCACTCCAGGCCCGCTGTTCGCGCGCGAGGAGGAATGCCGCGACGTGGACGCCTGCCTGGGGACCCAGCCCCGTCGCGCCGGCGAACGCCTGGCCGCCTCCTACGTCAACTTCCTGATCGTCAACGGAGGCATCGTCGCGCCGACCTTCGACGTCCCCGAGGACGCCGAAGCCCTGCGCACCCTGCAGGCCTGTTTCCCGGAACATGAAGTGGTCCAGGTACCCGGTCGCGAGATCCTGCTGGGGGGTGGCAACATCCACTGCATCACCCAGCAGCAGCCGACCGGTCGCTGAACTTTTTCTGCGGCAATGAAAAAGCCCGTCTTGCGACGGGCTTTTTCTTGACCTGGACGCGGCTTAGAGCAGCGGCAGGGTGTAGCTGACGATCAGGCGGTTCTCATCCTGATCACGCTGGGTAGCGGCCGGCAGGTCGGTACGCAGCGAAGCGTTACGCCAGGTGAAGCCCAGACCTTTCAGCTGGCCTTCCGGAATGACGTAGCTCAGGGTCAGGTCGCGTTCCCATTCCATGAAGTCATTGCCAGCGGAGGTGCGGATGTTGTCGCCGCGCTGATAGATGACGCCGGCGGTCAGACCCTTCACGCCCAGCTGACCGAAGTCATAGGAGTAGCGAGCTTGCCAGGTGTCTTCGCCGGAACGGGCGAACTTGTTGATCTGCAGGTCGGTGATGATGTAGGCGGACGAACCGTCGCCCTGGTTCAGCCAGGGGAAGTCGCTGTTGCCGTTGGTGCCCTGGTAGCCAGCGCCGAAGGTGTGACCGGCGATGGAGTAGGTGAACAGGGCACTGTACAGGCGGTTGTCGACTTCGCCACGGTTACGGCCGGCACCGTAGTAGCCGGAGGATGCGTAGTAGCGAACGTTGTTGTTCGGCAGAGCAGCGTAGTTGGTGCTGTCGTTCTTGCCGTCAGCGTTGCTGTCGAAGTAGCGCAGGTCGGACTTGAAGGTACCGGCACCCAGCTTGACGCTGTGGGTCAGACCCAGGAAGTGCTGGTTGTAGAAGTCTTCCAGCTGACCGAAGTAGTACTGCAGGGTCAGGTCCTTGGTGACCTTGTAGTCGCCGCCGATGAAGCGGAACTGATTGCTGTCACGGGCTGCGGCGCCGCTGTTGGCACCACCGATGGACAGCTCTTCGTTGTTGCTGGAGTTACGACCCTTGGCATGCTCGAGCTGGCCAGCGGTCAGGGTCAGGTCCTTGATCTCCTTGGAAGTGATCTGACCACCCTGGAAGGTCTGCGGCAGCAGACGACCGTCGTTGAAGGATACGACCGGCAGCTTGGGCATCAGGGTGCCGTAGCGCAGTTCGGTCTGGGAGATCTTCATCTTGGCGGTGGCGCCCAGGCTGGAGAACTCGTCGACGGAGCTGCCGTCGGTCTCGCGCGGGAACATGGTGCCCGGCTGGTTGGAGCCGGTGGTCTTGCCAGCGCGGCCGCCGCCGTCCAGGCGGATGCCGACCATGCCGACGGCATCGACGCCGAAGCCGACGGTGCCCTGGGTGAAGCCGGATTGGTAGTTCAGCAGGAAGCCCTGACCCCACTCTTCGGTCTTGGAGGGGTTACGCGCAGCGAAGGAGGCGTCGTTGCGGTTGTCGCTGTTGATGTAGAAATTGCGCAGGCTCAGCGTGGCTTTGCTGTCTTCGATGAAGCCAGCGGCTTGCGAGGCGGCAATCAGGGACAGGTTCAGGCAGGCCGCGGAGACCGCGACCACCAGGGGCTTCTTGACCATATGTGCTCCAGGGGTAAATCGTTGTTATGCAGCCACCAGAGGTGTCAGCGCCTGCTGGTGGAATGCCCGACGGGCCATGCGGAAGGGAAAGCTAGAGGGCTTTTGTTTCAATTTGAGGAATTATCCGTGCCTGATCGACTTTTCAATTGCGATCTCCAGCACAGTCCCCCTGCCACCGTCTTCCACGTTGCGAAAGCTAATTGCAAAAAAGCGTTTCGTCTAGCCGTGAACGATCTGATCTTTACCTTGCCGCTTCGCCTGGTACATGGCCTCGTCCGCGCGTACATACAGGGTATCCAGCGAACTGTCACCCTCGCGCAGCACGGCCAAGCCCTGACTGATGGTTACTTTTAGTGGACCGTCGGTCGTAGGCACGGCGAGCTGCCGAACCGCGCGTTGTAGACGGCTCCCGATCTGCAGGGCGAGGTCTGCATCGCAGCCCGGCAACAGCAACGCGAATTCCTCGCCGCCGATGCGGCCGAACAGATCGCCCCGACGAGTGGTCTGGGCACCGCACTCAGCAACACGCTGTAACACCTGGTCGCCCATCTGGTGACCGAAACGATCGTTTATCTTCTTGAAGTCATCGATGTCGAGCAGCAGGAAGGCCAGCGGCTCGCCCTCGCCCTGGGCGAACTCGAAGGCACGCTGGGCGCTCTCGAAGAAATGCCGGCGATTACTGCTACGGGTCAGCACGTCGGTGGTGGCGAGCCGTTGCAGCTCTTCCTCCATGCGTTTCTTCTCGGTGATGTCTTCGGCGATGCCCACCACCAGCAACGGCATGCCGGCTTCGCTGCGTTGGCTGACGAAGCACTTGTCGCTGAGCCAGCGGATCTCGCCGTCGGCGCGGATGATGCGGTACTCCCGCGACTCGACGGCGCCCTGCTCGATCACCTGTTCCAGGGTGCGCTGGGCGTATTCGAGATCATCCGGATAGATGTTGTTGAGCCAGGTGCTGTAGTCACTGAGCACCAGCGATTGGGAGCGGCCGAAGATCTGTTCGTAGGCAGGGCTGACGTAGATGATCTGCCGGGTGCGCCAGTCCAGAGCCCAGAGCACGGCGTTGACGCTTTCCAGGAGCGCGCTGAACAGCTGCTCGCGATCACGCAGGCGGTCCGTCTCGGCCCGCGCGTGGAGAAGAGCCAGAAGATTCTCTTCCGGAGTGGGAAGAGCAGACAGCGGGGGTTGTTCGTCCATATACAAATGCGCCTACGCGGGGTCCTAGGGGCGTTAGAGCCAATCGAGACCCGGCTGGTTCAATTCCGGCGCGGCGCAGCCCGCCTTTTCGGCGGGCTTTGTGAAATCCTTCTCAGGCAGTGCCGGCAGGCCTCAGGGAGTAGGTCTTCAGGTGCTCGGCGAACTCGCGCAGGGACTGAATGCCACTGGCTTCCGCCTCACCGATCCACTGCCGGGTCGCGGCCAGCATGTCGTGCCCATTGGCGCTGGTCCGCGCCCATATCTGCTGCAGCGCCAGGCGTTTTTCGTAGATCAGCTTGAGCGCCTGGCTATGCTCGAGCAATTCGTCGATGCGCACCTGGTGGCGAGCCTTGAGCAGGCTGGTTTCGCGCGCCAGCAGACCACGTGCCCGCCGGAACAACGGGCGCTGCGCGGGCGCGGCACTGCCCCGTTCCTGGCGCAGCAACGGACCGATCACCTGCTGGCGATACTGGGCCATGATCTGGAAGCGGTTGTTGAGGATGGCCATGGCGGTGTCCATGTCCAGCTGCCCCTTGCCCTCGATGCGGTGGGCGATGGGCGCGATACGATTGACCTTGGCCAGGCGCAGCCAGGTGAACAGCTTGATCCAGGCCCAGCCCATGTCGAACTCCCACCGCTTGACCGACAGCTTGGCCGAATTCGGGTAGGTGTGGTGGTTGTTGTGCAGCTCCTCGCCGCCGATGAGGATGCCCCAGGGCACCAAATTGGTGGCGGCGTCGCGGCATTCGAAGTTGCGATAGCCGACCGCGTGCCCCAGGCCATTGACCACGCCAGCGGCCCAGAAGGGAATCCAGACCATCTGTACCGCCCAGACGGTGAGACCCAGGACGCCGAACAGGGTGACGTCGATCAGCAGCATCAGCACCACACCCAGGTTGCGGGTGCGCGGATTGGAGTAGAGCTTGCGCTCGATCCAGTCATCCGGGCAGTTCTTGCCATAGATGCGCAGGGTCTCGGCGTTGCTCGCCTCGGCCTTGTACAGCTCGGCCCCCCGGCGGACCACGGTTGCCAGTCCCTTGTGCACCGGGCTGTGGGGATCGTCCACGGTCTCGCACTTGGCGTGGTGCTTGCGGTGGATCGCCGTCCACTCGCGGGTGTTCATCGCCGTGCTCAGCCACAGCCAGAAACGGAAGGCATGCTTGAGCGCGGGATGCAGCTCCAGCGACCGGTGGGCGGAATAGCGATGCAGGTAGACGGTGACACTGACGATGGTCAGGTGAGTCAGCACCAGGGTGACCACCGCCAGTTGCCAGACCGTCAGGTCGAGCAGGCCGTTATAGCTCATGGACGCAGGAGACCTCGCGCGGGATGTGTAGTGCAACTGTCACGAAAAGTTCAGTGAACAGGCGTTCGCGCATTATTGCCGTGGTGGCCGATAAATCCAGCCCTCCGTTTTGCTACACGACGTGTCATTCACAGCCCGTTAATTCTATAAAAGAATAAACAAAGCATTATTAGCAATTTTAAGAAATAAAGGTCTCGACTCTAAGATGGCGCCACCTCTTCGCCAACCACCTCACCCGAGGACGCCATCCCATGAGCCCCGCTCCGTTCCGCAGCCTGGAAAACCAGGACGAAACCGCACTGCTCCGCGACATTCAGCAGGCCCTGAGCGGCCTCAGGTTCGGCGCCATCGAGATCACCGTGCACAACGGTCAGGTGGTACAGATCGAGCGCAAGGAAAAATTCCGGCCGCAGACCGGTAATCAAGCAAAGCACTGAGTTCGCCAGGTCAGCGGACGAGCGGGCGACGCGCCCGCCAGACGGTGTCCGGCTTTCCAACTTCAAGGAGCGTTTCCATGTCCATCCGCCGTTTCGCCCTGGCCGCGCTGGCCAGTGCCCTGTTCGCCAGCTCGGTCCACGCCGTCGAGTTGCTCAACGTGTCCTACGATCCGACCCGTGAGCTCTACCAGCAGTACAACGCCGCCTTCGCCAAGCACTGGAAGACGGAGACCGGCGAAGACGTGACCATCAAGAATTCCCACGGCGGCTCCGGCAAGCAGGCGCGCTCGGTGATCGATGGCCTGCAGGCCGACGTGGTCACCCTGGCGCTGTCGGGCGACATCGATGCGCTGAATCTGCACCAGCAACTGGTCGATCCGAACTGGCAGAAGCGGCTGGCGGACAACAGCACGCCCTACACCTCGACCATCGTCTTCCTGGTACGCAAGGGCAACCCCAAGGGCATCAAGGACTGGGACGACCTGGTGAAGAAGGACGTCCAGGTCATCACCCCCAATCCCAAGACCTCCGGCGGCGCCCGCTGGAACTTCCTCGCCGCCTGGGCCTATGCCAAGGCCAAGTACGGCAGCGATGCCGAGGCGCTCAAGTTCGTCACCGAACTCTATCGCCACGCCCCGGTGCTGGACACCGGTGCCCGCGGCGCCACCATCAGCTTCGTGCAGCGCCAGCTGGGCGACGTGCTGATCGCCTGGGAAAACGAAGCCTATCTGTCGCTCAAGGAAGAAGGCGGCGACCAGCTGGAGATCGTCACCCCGTCGCTGTCGATCCTGGCCGAACCGCCGGTCGCGGTGGTGGACAAGGTGGTCGACAAGAAGGGTACCCGCAAGCAGGCCGAAGCCTACTTGCAGTATCTCTACAGCCCCGAAGGCCAGCGCATCGCCGCGCAGAACTTCTACCGCCCCCGCGATCCCAAGGTGGCAGCGGATTTCAAGGATCAGTTCAAGCCGGTCAAGCTGGTGACCATCGACCAGGAATTCGGCGGCTGGAAGGATGCCCAGCCGAAGTATTTCGCCGACGGCGGCGTGTTCGACAAGATCTTCGCCGACATCAACAAGTAGCACCCCGGCCGGGACGGCTCACGCTGACCGGCCCGGAACAGGTATCGTTCCCCCCTCTGCGCCCTGGCGAATGCATCGCCGGGGCGCCTTGCAGAAGGACGTCTCATGTCTCGTCGTCTCTCCCCGGTCATACCCGGCTTCGGGCTGACCCTGGGATTCACCCTGACCTACCTCGCGCTGATCGTGCTGATCCCGCTGGGTGCCATGTTCCTCCACGCCAGCCAGTTGAGCCTGGGACAGTTCTGGTCGCTGATCACCGGGCGCCAGGTGCTGGCCGCGCTACAGCTGTCCTTCGGCACCGCGCTGCTCGCCGCCTTGGTCAACGGCATCCTCGGGACGTTGCTGGCCTGGGTGCTGGTGCGCTACGAGTTTCCCGGGCGCAAGCTGATCGACGCCATGGTCGACCTGCCCTTCGCCCTGCCCACCGCGGTGGCCGGCATCGCCCTGACCGCGCTGTACGCGCCCAACGGGATGATCGGCTCGCTGTTTCCCTTCAAGATCGCCTACACCCCCATCGGCATCACCCTGGCGCTGATCTTCGTCACCCTGCCGTTCGTGGTGCGCACCCTGCAGCCGGTACTGGCGGACATCCCCAAGGAGATCGAGGAAGCCGCCACCTGCCTGGGCGCGCGCCCCTGGCAGGTGTTCCGTTACGTGCTAGTGCCGACCCTGCTGCCGGCCTGGCTGACCGGTTTCGCCCTGGCCTTCGCCCGCGGCGTGGGCGAGTACGGCTCGGTGGTGTTCATCGCCGGCAACATCCCGTTCAAGACCGAGATCCTGCCGCTGCTGATCGTCTCCAAGCTGGACCAGTACGACTACACCGGCGCCACCGGCATCGGGGTGTTCATGCTGCTGGTGTCCTTCGTCATGCTGCTGCTGATCAACATCTTGCAGCGCCGCATCCAGCCCAACATCTAAGGACGTCCGCATGAGCCTCATGACTTCGACCAAGGCCGATGCGCGCGCCAACAAGCAGCGCACCCCGGTGGCCATCGCGCTGATCGCCAGCGCCTGGCTGATCTTCCTGCTGGTGCTGGTGCTGCCGCTGTACATGGTGCTGAGCCAGGGCCTGGCCAATGGCGTCGGTGCCTTCTGGGACGCCATCAGCGAACCGGATGCGCTCTCGGCGCTGAAGCTGACGCTGTTCGCCACCGCCATCTCGGTGCCCCTGAATCTGGCCTTCGGCCTGGCCGCGGCCTGGTGCGTGACCAAGTTCGAGTTCACCGGCAAGAGCCTGCTGATCACGCTGATCGACCTGCCCTTTTCGGTCTCGCCGGTGATCGCCGGTCTCATCTATGTATTGCTGTTCGGCGCCCAGGGACTGATGGGTCCTTATCTGCAGAGCGTCAACGTGCAGATCGTCTTCGCCGTTCCCGGGATCGTGCTGGCGACCATCTTCGTCACCTTTCCCTATGTGGCCCGCGAGCTGATCCCGCTGATGCAGGAACAGGGCACCCAGGAGGAAGAGGCGGCGCGCCTGCTGGGCTCCAGCGGCTGGCAGCTGTTCTGGCACGTGACGCTGCCCAATGTTAAGTGGGCGCTGATCTATGGGGTGGTGCTCTGTACCGCGCGCGCCATGGGCGAGTTCGGCGCGGTGTCGGTGGTCTCCGGCCATATCCGCGGCCTGACCAACACCCTGCCGCTGCACATCGAGATTCTCTACAACGAATACAACATCGTCGCCGCCTTCAGTGTGGCGATCCTGCTGCTGATGATGGCCCTGGTGATCCTGCTGCTGCGGCAGTGGAGCGAGAGCCGCCTGAGCCGCCAACTGCAGCACCGAGATGAGGAATAAGGCGCCATGAGCATCGAGATCCAGGGTATCAACAAGCGTTTCGGCGCCTTCCAGGCGCTCAAGGACATCAACCTGCACATCGAGAGCGGCGAACTGGTCGCCCTGCTCGGCCCCTCCGGCTGCGGCAAGACCACCCTGCTGCGCATCATCGCCGGCCTCGAGTCACCGGACACCGGCAACATCGGTTTCCATGGCGAAGACGTCTCCGGACGGGACGTCCGCGATCGCAACGTCGGCTTCGTGTTCCAGCACTACGCGCTGTTCCGGCACATGACGGTGTTCGACAACGTGGCCTTCGGCCTGCGCATGAAACCGCGCCGCGAGCGACCGAGCGAGGCGCAGATCGCCAGCAAGGTGCACGAACTGCTGAACATGGTGCAGCTCGACTGGCTGGCCGACCGCTATCCCGAACAGCTTTCCGGCGGTCAGCGCCAGCGCATCGCCCTGGCTCGCGCCCTGGCGGTGGAGCCCAAGATCCTGTTGCTGGACGAACCCTTCGGCGCGCTGGACGCCAAGGTCCGCAAGGAGCTGCGCCGCTGGCTGGCGCGCCTGCACGAGGAGATCCATCTGACCTCGGTGTTCGTCACCCACGACCAGGAAGAGGCCATGGAAGTGGCCGACCGTATCGTGGTGATGAACAAGGGCCAGATCGAGCAGGTCGGCGCGCCCGGCGAGGTCTACGAACAGCCGGCGAGCGAGTTCGTGTATCACTTCCTCGGCGATTCCAATCGTCTGGCGCTGGGCGAGCAGGAATTGCTGTTCCGCCCCCATGAGGTGGAGCTCGAACGGGAGGCACGGCCTGGCTATCACGCCGCCGAGGTGCGCGACATCCGTCCGCTGGGCGCCATCACCCGGGTGACCCTGCGGGTGCCGGAGCAGACCGAGGTGATCGAGGTGGAGCTGGTCAAGGACCATCCGGTGCTGGCCGGCTTGCAGCGTGGCACCGCGCTGCACTTTCTGCCGCGTACGCCCTGACGCGAGGGTCCTGCAGCTGCGACGAAAGTCGTAGCCGCCATCGTCGATCAACCGTTGCAACCTCTGGAAAGCTGGCTCCATGATCGAGTCCTGTCGACTCCGTCACGGCGTCGGCCTCGATCCGAGTACAAGAACAAGGAGGTCGCATGCCCCTGCGCTGGCAAGTGGTGTTGCCGTTGCATCTGCTGACCATCGCCGGTGTCCTGCTGCTCTGGCAGATGCTGGCCTGGTCGGCACCGACGGGTATGGGCCTGACCCTGTTGGCAGGTCTCTGGCCCTGGGTGATCCGGCGCCCGCCAGCGCCTTCCCTGACGCCGACTCCGGCGCTCGATGACCTCACCCGCGATCTTTCGCGCAGCACGGCACGCAACGCCGTGGCCATCGCCGGGGTCGCCTATGCCGCCCAGCAACTGGCGGGCAAGGTGCAGTCCCAGGCCAGCGCCGCCGCGCAGATTTCCAGCAGCGCGGCAGCCCTCACCCAGACCGAACAGCACAGCGCCGGCAGCGCCCGTCAGGCCCTGGACGTGGCGCAGCAGGTACACCAGCGCAGCGAGGCCGGCCGGGACGCCCTGGGTTCGGCGATCAGCGCCATTCGTGCCCTGAGCGACCACGCCCGCGAGAGCCGGGAGCTGATCGCCGGCCTCAGCGCCCGCACCGACAAGATCCAGCAGGTTACCGAGGTCATTCAGGCCATCGCCAGTCAGACCAATCTGCTGGCACTCAATGCCGCCATCGAGGCCGCGCGGGCCGGCGAGCACGGGCGCGGTTTCGCCGTGGTGGCCGACGAGGTGCGGGGCCTGGCGGCGCGGACCTCTAGTGCGACCGGCGAGGTGGGCCTGATCGTCGCGGACATCGGCCAGCAGACCGGTGCGGTGGTCCAGCAGATCCAGCAACTGGCCTCCGCCCTGGAGGATGGCGTCCGCCAGGTGGAGCGCACCGGCGAAGGCCTGCAGGAAATCGCCCAGCTGGCGCAAACCGCCGAACGCCAGGCCGCGGACATCGCCCGGGGCAGCGCGGCCAATCTCGCCCAGCTGGAAAGCCTGGCCCAGGCGGTGGGCCAGGTGCACGCCGACCTGGCCGACAGCGAACGGCAGACCAGTCGGCTGAGCAATGCCGCCGACGAACTGGTGGACATGGCCGAGGCCAGCAGCGAACGCCTGGCCGAGGTCGGCCTGGACAGCTACCACCAGCGCATCTTCGAACTGGCGCGCCAGGGCGCGGACGCCATCGGCCGGCGTTTCGAGGAGGATCTGACCGCCGGTCGCATCACGCAGGACGCCCTCTTCGACCGCCATTACCAGGCCATCCCCGGTTGCCAGCCGCCGAAGTATCGGACCCGCTTCGACAGCTACACCGACGGGGTGCTGCCGGCGATCCAGGAGCCATTGCTGAAGCAGCATCCCGGCCTGGTGTTCGTCATCGCCTGTACGCCGGAAGGCTACGTGCCCACCCACAACAACGCCTTCGCCCATCCGCCCACCGGCGACCTGGCCGTGGACACGGCGCGCAGCCGCAGCAAGCGCCTCTTCGGCGATCGCACCGGCAGGCGCTGCGGCAGCCATCAGCAACGGCTGCTCCTGCAGACCTACATGAGGGATACCGGCGAGGTGATGCACGATCTCTCGGTGCCGATCCTGGTGAACGGACGGCACTGGGGCGGGCTGCGCCTGGGCTATCGGCCGGACCAGGCGCGCTAGGCCAGCCGGAGCTGGCTGACGGCCAGTTTCCAGACCGGCGCTTCCAGGCCGAGCATGCGTCCGGCCTTGTGCTCGATGAGGGCGTCGAGCGCCTCGCTCGCCGCCAGGCTGGCGGCATGGGCCGCCAGGTGCAGGATCAGCGCCGGCTTGGGCAGCACGCCTTGCAGGCTGTGCACCGCCGCCGCCAGCTCGCGCAGCTCCAGCGGCAGGCGCCACTGGCGCTGCAACTCGACGGAAAATTCCTGCGCGTAGCGCAATACCGCCCGCTCCAGGGCAGCGGCATCCACTGCGCCGCCCTCGTCGCACCAGCGCTGGATGCCCTGCAGCACGGCCAGTTCGCCCAGACGGTGCAGCAGTCCGCCGGTGTAGCAACGCTCGGCATCCTCGCGGGCGTAGCGCTGCGCCAGCAGACGCGCGCAATCGGCGGCGCGCTGGGCGAGTTGCAGATAGCCCTCGGCGCGCTCGGCCAGCAATGGATGGTCCAGCCGGGAGGCACGCCTGAGGCTCAAACCCAGTACCAGGTTGAGGGTGTAACCGACGCCGAGGCGCGGCAGGGCCTGGCTGAGGGTCTGGCAGCTCTGGCCGACCCGCTGGGAAGCGCTGTTGGCCGCGGCGATCAGGGTCGCGGTCACCAGCGGGTCCTGGCCGAATTCGCTTTCCAGCTCACCCAGGCTACAGCCTTCGCTGTCGCGGCAGCGTTGGATGATGGCCGGCAGGTCGGCGAACAGGGGTACGGCATCGATCTCGGCAGCCAGCCGCTGCAGATGATTGTCCAGGGTGCCCAGGGGCGTTGCCGGCTGGCCCTCCTGCACGTCCTGGCCGGGGGGCAGCAGACTGCGCAGGCGGCCGAGCAGGTTTTCGGCGGAATAGGGTTTGACCAGATAGGCCGTGGGCGCCAGCTTGAGCGCCGCGCGCACATGAGCGGCATCGGCCTGGCCAGACAGCAGGATGACCGGTTGCAACGGCTGCAGGCCACGCTGGCGGATGCGCCTCAGCAAATCGAGGCCGTCGCCATCGGCGGGGCGCTCGATGATGATCAGGGCGCACCGCCTGATGCGATCCAGTTCGGCAAGCGCCTCGTAGCCTTGGGCGAATTCACGCACCAGGGCATCGGCGCGGGTGGCCAGCACCAGCGACTTGAGCAGGTCCCGGGTCCAGGGGTCCGCATCGACGATCATTATCAGGGATGGCATCCCAACCGGCTCCTCCCAGGGACAGGCGAAGCGGCGGATGATGCGTCAAACTCAGACTTTTTGCCAAGCTCGTCACAGCCAGACCGCCCTTTTTCAAGGGCGGCCGGCCAATACTCAGGCTAATTCCGCGAAGCACTCGCCGATAATGGCCAAGCCGCGATCCAACTCCTCATCACTGGCGGTCAGGGGCACCAGGATGCGCAGCACGTTGCCGTAGCTGCCGCAGCTGAGCAGGATCAAGCCCTTCTGCCGGGCACGGACCACGATCTGGCTGGTCAGCTCGGCATCGGGCTGCTCGACGTCACCGCCCTTGCCCAGTTCCATGGCGATCATGGCGCCCAGACCGCGGACATCGCAGATCTGCGGGTGCCTGGCGGCCAGTTCGCGCAGACCGGCAGTCAGGCGTTCGCCCACGGCCTTGGAACGGTCCAGTAGCTGCTCTTCCTTGAACGTCTCGATCACCGCCAGGGCCGCGGCGCAGGCGATGGGGCTGCCGGCGTAGGTGCCCCCCAGGCCACCGGGGGTGACGGCGTCCATCACCGTGGCGCGACCGGTCACGCCCGACAGCGGGAAGCCGCCGGCGATGGACTTGGCGAAGGTCACCAGGTCGGCGTCGACGCCCATCTGCTCCATGGCGAAGAAGGTGCCGGTACGGCCAGCGCCGGACTGGACTTCATCGGCGATCAGCAGGATGCCGTGGGTGTCGCACAGCTTGCGCAGGCGCTGCATGAATTCCCTGGGTGCCGCATAGAAGCCGCCCTCGCCCTGTACCGGCTCGAGGATGATGGCGGCCACGTCGCCAGGCGCGGCATCGTTCTTGAAGATGCGTTCGACGCTGGCGATGGCGTCATCGACGCTGATGCCGTGCAGTTCGCAGGGATAGAGTGCGCGATAGACGCCGCCGGGCATCAGCCCCATGCCGGCCGAATAGGGCGCGACCTTGCCGGTCAGCGACAGGGTCATCATGGTGCGGCCGTGGTAGGCGCTGGAGAAGGCGATGACGCCGGCGCGCTGGGTAGCGGCGCGGGCGATCTTGACGGCGTTCTCCACGGCTTCGGAGCCGGAATTGAACAGCGCGGTCTTCTTCGGGAAGTTGCCCGGCACCAGTTCGTTGAGCTTCTCGCAGACCTCGACGTAGGGCTCGTAGGCCAGCACCTGGAAGCAGGTGTGAGAGACCTTGGTCAGCTGCTCCTGCACGGCCGCCACCACGCGCGGATGCAGATGGCCGGTGTTGAGCACGGCGATGCCGCCGGCGAAGTCCAGGAACTCGTTGCCCTCGACGTCCCAGACCTTGGCGTTCTCCGCGCGGGCGACGAAGATCGGGTGGGTCTGGCCGACGCCACGGGCGACGGCGGCGCTGCGGCGATGCATCAGGGAATCGTTGGTGTGGCTCATTGCAGTCCTCGATGGCCGCTCATCGTGCGGCCGGCTACGGGAAAAAGCGCGAACCGGATTCCGGGCAGCATACGATGATCGACTGCCAACGGTCCGGCGTCCGCGCCGGAAAAAGCGTGCAGGTCGGCCCTGCGCGATGAAGCCCGACGGACGCGGGCTTCATCGGTGAAGCGGTCTCGATCCGCGGGCGGATCAGATACCCAGGCAGAGGTACTTGATCTCCAGGTAGTCCTCGATGCCGTACTTGGAGCCTTCGCGACCCAGGCCCGAGGCCTTGACGCCGCCAAAGGGGGCGACTTCGTTGGAGATCAGGCCGGTGTTGATGCCGACCATGCCGTACTCCAGCGCCTCGGCCACGCGGAACACGCGGGACAGGTCGCGGGCATAGAAGTAGGAGGCCAGGCCGAACTCGGTGTCGTTGGCCAGCTCGATGACCTCGGCCTCGTCCTTGAAGCGGAACAGCGGCGCCAGCGGGCCGAAGGTCTCTTCCTTGGACACCTTGGCGCTGCGCGGCACCTCGGAAAGGATGGTCGGTTCGAAATAGCTGCCACCGTTGGCGTGGGCCTTGCCACCGGCGATGACCTTGGCGCCCTGGCTCACGGCGTCGTCGATGTGTTCCTTGACCTTGGCGGCGGCCTTGGCGTCGATCAGCGGGCCGATGGTGACGCCCTCTTCCAGGCCGTTACCAACCTTGAGCTTGGCCACGGCGGCCTTGAACTTCTCGGCGAAGGCGTCGTAAACGCCGTCCTGGATGTACAGCCGGTTGACGCAGACGCAGGTCTGGCCGGCGTTGCGATACTTGGAGGCGATGGCGCCTTCCACGGCCTTGTCCAGGTCGGCGTCGTCGAAGACGATGAAGGGCGCGTTGCCGCCCAGCTCCAGCGACAGCTTCTTGATGGTGGGCGCGCTCTGCTCCATCAGCTTGGCACCGATCTCGGTGGAGCCGGTGAAGGAAATCTTGCGCACGATGGGGTTCTCGGTCAGCTCGGCGCCGATCTCGGTGGCGGAACCGGTGACCACGCTCAGCACGCCCTTGGGAATGCCGGCGCGCTCGGCCAGCTCGGCCAGGGCCAGCGCCGAGTACGGGGTCTGGCTGGCGGGCTTGATCACCATGGTGCAGCCGGCGGCCAGGGCCGGGCCGGCCTTGCGGGTGATCATCGCGGTGGGGAAGTTCCACGGCGTGATGGCGGCGGTGACGCCGATGGGCTGCTTGATCACCAGGATGCGCTTGTCGGCCTGGTGGCCGGGAATGGTGTCGCCATAGATGCGCTTGGCTTCCTCGGCGAACCACTCGATGAAGGAGGCGGCATAGGTGATCTCGCCCTTGGCTTCGGCCAGCGGCTTGCCCTGCTCCAGGGTCATCAGGCGGCCCAGATCATCCTGGTTCTCGATCATCAGCTCGTACCAACGCCGCAGCTTGGCCGAACGCTCCTTGGCGGTCAGGGCGCGCCAGGCCGGCAGGGCGCGATTGGCGGCATCGATGGCCCGCTTGGTCTCGGCGCGGCCGAGCTTGGGGATAGTACCCAGGGTCTCGCCGGTGGCGGGATTGTCCACCTTGACGCTGGCGCCGCTGTCGGCGTCGATCCAGGCGCCGTCGACATAGGCTTGCTGGCGGAACAGGGAAGCATCTTTGAGCTGCATTACGGTCTCCTTGGCTGAAAGGGCCGGAAGCAAGGGCATGACACCCCTGCGCCTGCGATAGGGTCAGGCCTGGAAACGCTGGCATCGCCACCGTTCAGTGCCCGCTCGAGCTACGTCCGAACCGCCCTGGGCGTTCGAAATATTGAACGCATCCTAGGAGAATCTTGAACCCCTGTGCAAGAGCGATCGGGAGCTTTTCTCACCGGCCGTCCCACTGTTTATCCGGGCCCACCCGCGACCGACGAAACAGTCGTTCAAAATCAACAACATCGTGCATCCGGGCATGGACGGTCCGATGCAAGGTGAGTATGATGGCGACCGGTTCGGCGTCACCGAATCGCTGCACTCGTAGCTCAGCTGGATAGAGTACTGCCCTCCGAAGGCAGGGGTCGTGGGTTCGAATCCCGCCGAGTGCGCCATCTTTCGTTCACCGCCGTCACGGTCGAGTGAATATCTCCGAAGCCCGCCAATGAGCGGGCTTCGTCGTTTCCGGGGGTGCGACCAGGCGGGCGCGCTGCTCACTCTGAACCTCGCATCCGCGGCAGGCTCTCAATGACTTCGCCGCCGCCGACGAGGCCAAGATGAAGTCACTGATTCCCTTCCTGTTGCTACCCCTCGCCCTCGGCGCCTGCACCCTGCAGCCAGCTCGACCCGATGACCTTGGCCTGCCCAGTTGCGATCTGGAGCAGCAGCGTGCGCTGCCCGGTGAGCTGGGTGGCTCGATCAGCGATCCGCGGCAGGCGCATGTGTCGATGCGGGCCAATGTGCTGCAGGCGGACGTGAGCACGGCGCGCAAGGCGCGGCGGATCAGTCAGGAGCAGGCGACGGCGTTCAGCGAACACATCAGCCAGGTGCGTGACCAGAGCGATACCCTGATACGGCAACAGGGCTTCCTCAGCGCGGCCGAACGGGCGAGCTTCGACCGGGCGTTCGATGGGATCGCCGAGCAGCTATGTACGCGGCCTTGAGGGCCACGGGTCGAAAGACCTGGGCGCGAACGGCTAGGATAGCCACGCCGATCCGGCGGTGACGCCATTCGCCGCCCTCTTTCACAGCCCCCGGGGACGACCCCGGCCATCGGTGGGCAGCGTTCCGGGACGGCCCGGTGTCACAGGAGGCCGTTCTTGGCTTGGTTCTATCTGGTGTGTGCCGGACTGCTCGAGGTGGTCTGGGCGTTCTACATGAAGCAGTCGGCGGGTTTCACCCGCCTCACGCCGACGGTGATCACCCTGGTCGCCATGGTGGCGAGCGTGGCCTTGCTGTCGATTTCAATGCGCAGCCTGCCACTGGGCACCGCCTATACCATCTGGACCGGCATCGGTGCGGTGGGCGCCTTCGTGGTGGGCATCCTGGTCCTGGGCGAGGCGGCGAGTCCATTGCGCATCCTGGCCGGCGCGCTGATCGTCAGCGGCCTGGTATTGATGAAGCTGACCTCGTCCTGAGGCCACTCAAGGCGTGATGTCCACCGTCACCTGCGGGGCGCGTGGACGCATCAGCCAGATGAACAGCAAGCCGCCGAGCAGGCCGCCCATCGCCATGGCCAGCAGGCCATCCAGGGTGCGGGTGGCGTAGATCAGTACCGGCATCGGTGCGAAGGCGTCGATCAGGCGGATGGCGGCGACCAGGCTGATGCTGGTCGCCAGCGGCAGCAGGCAAGCGCGGTAGGGACCGCTGCGACGACCGAGCCAGAGGGCTGTGGCAAAGGCCGGTAACCAGGCGGCGAGCACGATCGCGGCGTAGACGGGTCCGAAACCCAGCAGATCCTGCAACGAGGTCAGCCCGCGGGTAGCGCCATCTATGGGCAGCCCGAGGCGCTGCAGCGCGGCGAGGTTGTACTGGGTCTGCACCAGGCTGCCCCAGGCGGTGGCCAGGAGCCACGCGGCGGCGAAGGTCAGCAGCGGGCGGGGTCTGATGACGGTGCGCCAGCGCGGTTTGGACATGAGCGAACGTTCTCGAAGAGAGGTAATGAGGGTGGCGACAGCGGATGCCTGCGGTAGACCTCGGCCGTTACGTAAAGCTTCCGGGCGCTGGGCCGGGTTTGTGTTGCTAATGGTTCTGCTTGGAGGTCCAGTGGCCACGGCCGCACCTGCCTATCGGGTCGAGACCGTGGCGAGCGGACTCGAACGCCCTTGGTCGCTGGCCTTCCTGCCCGATGGCCGGGCGCTGGTGACCGAGGGCGTCGGGCGCCTGCGGGTGCTGGCGCCCGACGGGCAAGGCCGACTCGTCCTACAGGCGGAAGCCGTGAGTGGCCTGCCCGATCTTTACAGCGAAGGCCAGGCCGGGCTGTTCGAGGTGTTGCCGGACCCGGGCTTCGCCACCAATCGGCTGCTCTATCTCTCCTATGCCACTGGCACCCGCCGGGCCAATCATCTGCGGGTGATGCGCGCCAGGCTGGACGGCATGCACCTGCGGGACGTGCGCACCCTCTTCACCAGCCAACCGGCCAAGGCCTTCGGCCAGCACTTCGGCGCGCGCATGGCGCTGCTCGGCGACGGCACCCTGGCCGTCGCCCTGGGCGATGGCAACGTGGAGCGCACCGACGCCCAGCGGCTGGATACCCACCTGGGCAAGATCGTGCGTATCACCCGCGACGGCGGCGTGCCGGCGGACAATCCCTTCGTCAATCGACCGGGCGTCCTGCCGGAGATCTACAGCCTCGGCCATCGCAATCCCCAGGGCCTGGTCTGGGTGGCCGAGCGCCAGGCGCTGTTCGAGCACGAGCACGGCTCCAAGGGTGGCGACGAGTTGAATCTGATCCGCGCCGGGGCCAACTACGGCTGGCCGCTGACCACCGGCGGCGTGGACTACACCGGCGCCCGCATCTCGCCCTTCCGCGAGCTGCCGGGGATCACGCCGCCGCTGGTGGAATGGACGCCCTCCATCGCCCCGGCCGGCATGAGCTGGTATGACGGTAGCGGTTTTCCCGCCTGGCGGGGCAGCCTCTTCGTGTCGGCGCTGCGGGAGAAATCGGTGCGGCGGATACCTTTGGTGGACGGCGTGCCCGGCCAGCAGGAGCTGTTGTTCCAGGAGCTGGACCAGCGCCTGCGTGACGTGCACGGAGGACCGGACGGTAATCTCTGGTTGCTCACGGATGGTGAGGAAGGTCAGGTGTTGCGGGTGGTGCCGGGTTAAGGGCGGGTACCTGAAGTCAGCTATGGCGATCCGTTGCGGCGGTCGCTCGAATGGATCTTATCGCGGCCATGGGCCGCTCCTACGGGATGCATCGGCAGTCCTTAGGGGCGGTACTTCGAAACCTAAGCAAGGCTTCTCGTCGAAACGACGAAAATACCGACGAATCGTCAAATAAGAGACAACGATTCGACGCTCTGACACTCACATTCGACAGCACCGCTTTTTAAGCTGGAGCCTTCAACCACGGAGGATCCGCCATGAAAGTCACCCTGCTCGGCGCCGGCCATATCGGCTACACCATCTCGCAATTGCTGCACGCCAGTGGCGATTACCAGGTGACGGTGGCGGATCGTGACGAACGGGCCCTGGCGGCCATCGCGGCCCTGGGCGTGCGGACCCGGACCCTGGACACCGCCGACGCCAGTGCCCTGGCCGCGGCCCTGGACGATCAGGACGTGGTGCTCAATGCCCTGCCCTATCACCTGGCGATTCCCGTGGCCCAGGCGGCCAAGGCCACCGATACCCACTATTTCGACCTGACCGAAGACGTCAAGGCGACCAAGACCATCCGCCAGTTGGCCGAGGGCGCGAGCAACGCCTTCATGCCCCAGTGCGGCCTGGCGCCCGGCTTCATCGGCATCGCCGCCCACTCCCTGGCCAAGCGCTTCGACAGCGTGCGCGAGGTGAAGATGCGCGTTGGCGCCCTGCCGGAATTCCCTACCAATGCGCTGAAGTACAACCTGACCTGGAGCGTCGACGGCCTGGTCAACGAGTACTGCCACCCCTGCGAAGCGGTGCGCAACGGCGAACTGCAACTAGTGCAGCCGCTGGAAGGCCTCGAGCATTTCTCCCTGGATGGCGTGGAGTACGAGGCCTTCAACACCTCGGGCGGCCTGGGCACCCTGTGCGAGACCCTGCAGGGCCAGGTGGAGACCCTGGACTACAAAACCGTGCGCTATCCGGGTCACCGCGACCTGATGAAGTTCCTGCTGGAAGACCTGCGCCTGGCGAATGACCAGGAGCAGCTCAAGGACATCCTGCGCGGCGCCGTGCCCACCACCATGCAGGACGTGGTGCTGGTGTTCGTCACCGTGAGCGGCTTGCGCGGTGGCAAGCTGGTGCAGGAGGTCTTCAGTCGCAAGATCTTCGCCGCCGAGCGCGATGGTCGCCTGACCAGCGCCATCCAGATCACCACCGCCGCTGGCATCTGCACCGCCCTGGACCTGTTCCGCGAGGGCAAGCTGCCGCAGCGCGGCTTCATCGCCCAGGAGCAGGTGGACATGGACGCCTTCCTGGCCAACCGTTTCGGCAAGGCCTATCAGCCGGCCTGATCGGGGAGGCTTAGCGGTGCGGGCGGGGTCCATAACGGTACGATCACCGTTAGAGGACCCTCGTCATGCTCAGCGTCGCCATCGTCGGTTGCGAACAGATCCACGCCCAGGACTACCTGGATACCTGTCTGGCCGATCCGCGGGTGCGGGTGGCGGCGGTGGCCAGCGAGCGTGACCCCGCCCGCGCCCGGCGACTCGCTGCGCCCCATGGACTGCCGGCGCTGGACGACTTCATCCGGTTGCCCGAGGTGGACCTGGCCTTCGTCACCACCGCCATCGACGACCACGAAGCGGCGGTGACCGCCCTGCTCCCCCGTGCCCGCCATCTGTTCGTGGAAAAGCCTTTGGCGGTCTCGGCCGCTCGGGCCACGGCCCTGGCCGAACGCCTGGCTGATTACTCCTGTTTCAGCGGTTTCTACCTGCGCACCGACCCGGCCCTGCAGCGCCTGCGCCAACTCGCCCGCGAGGGTGCCATCGGCCAGCTCACCCATCTTTCGCTCACCGCCGGCCATCCGGGGCTGCTGGAAGGTTGGCTGAGCGCCTGGCCAGCGCATCTGGACGAGGCCCGCATGGGCTATGGGGCCTTCGGCGACCTGGCGGTGCACCTGCTCGATTTCAGCGCCTGGCTCACCGGTCGGCCCTTGACCCTGGGGTATTGCCGGCTGGAACGCGATGCCCGCTGGCCGCTGGACCATGGCGGGGAAGCGCTGCTGATGGCCGCAGACCTGCCGATCCATCTGCGTGCCAGCGCCACGTTGCGCGGTCCGCGCCTGGCGGTGCGCCTGGACGGCGAGGCGGGAACGCTGGAGCTTTCCGCCGGACGGCTGCTCCTGCATCCCGCCAATGGCGACCTCCAGGTATTGGCTGAAGGGATCGCACCCGGCGTTCCCCAGGGTGCCCGGGCAGTGTTCGACCACCTGCTCGGTCAGCCACGCCCGGAACTGGCCACCCTGGCAGATGCCCTGGCGGCCAATCGGCTGCTGGACGAGCATTATGGACGCACCGGACCTGGCGATCCCGAGGCCGCGACGACGGGCGGCCCTCGTCGCCCCGGCTAAAGGTCGCCCCCGCGATGCCGATAGCGAAGTTGTCCGGTGCTATCTGGCTAGCATCCCCCGTCGCTTGAAGGAATTCCCAATGGTCTGGTTCAACAATCTGGCACTGGCGAAGAAGCTCGCCGTGGCGTTCGGTCTCTGTACGCTCATCACCCTGGGCATAGGCGCGGTCGGCATGAGCGGGCTGAACAGCCTCAACGCCCTGCTGGACTCGGTGCTGAACAACAACCTGCGTTCCATCACCCAGCTCAACGATGCCAAGAGCAACGTGATCGGCCATAACCGCGACGTCTTCCGGCTGATGTCCATGGCCTACGCCAATGCGCCCCAGGCCGAGCAGGACCGCATCATCGCCTCGATGCGCTCCAACCAGGCCGATGCCGAAAAGCCCTTCGCCGATTACCGTGCCACGCCGCTGGAGCCTGACGAAAAGGCGGCGGGCGATGCCTACGAGGGCGACTGGAAAACCTATCTCTCCGGTATAGAGGCCGTCCTTGCGCGGCTGGCCGCCAAGGACGTGGCCGGGGCCAACCAGTTGCTCAACGAGCAGGTGCAACCGAACTATCGCAAGACCATGGCATCCTTCAAAATTATGGTGGAATCCAACAAGCGCCAGAGCAATGAATCCGGCAGCTTGGCGATCACCACCTACCAAAAGGCGTTCTGGACGCTGGGCGGCGGCATCCTGCTGGCCCTGGTCTGTGCCCTGGTGCTGGGCATCGTCATCACCCGAATGATCGTCGCCCCCATCCGCCAAGCGGTGACCAGCGCCGAGCGTGTCGCCCAGGGCGACCTGACCCAGGCGATCCAGAGCACCCGCCGCGATGAAGCCGGGCAGTTGCTGCAAGCCCTGGGCGGCATGCAGCGCAGCCTGAAGGACACCGTGCAGCGGATGGCCGGAGCCTCCAGCCAGCTCGCCACGGCCGCCGAGGAGCTGCATGCGGTCACCGAGGAAGCCTCCCGCAGCCAGGTGCGCCAGCACGATGAAGTGCAACAGGCCGCCACCGCCGTCAACGAGATGACCGCCGCCGTGGAAGAGGTGGCGCGCAATGCCGTCTCCACCTCCAGCGCCTCCCAGGAAACCAGCCGCGAAGCCCAACTGGGCCGCGAGCAGGTGCTGCAGGCCGCCCAGGCCATGACGGTGATGACCACCGAACTCGGCGACTCCACCCAGAAGGTACAGACCCTGGAGGGTCAGATTCGCGAGATCGGCCAGGTACTGGAGGTGATCCGCGGCATCGCCGAGCAGACCAACCTGCTGGCACTCAACGCCGCCATCGAGGCCGCCCGCGCCGGCGAACAGGGTCGCGGTTTCGCCGTGGTCGCCGACGAGGTCCGCGCCCTGGCCCATCGGACCCAGGGCTCCACCGGCGAGATCGAGCGCATGATGAGCGCCGTGCGGGGCAGCGCCGAAGAGGCGGTGAACGCCATGCACAAGAGCCAGACCCTGGCCGACGACACCCAGCAACGCGCCAACCGGGCCGGCGAGGCCCTGGAGCGCATCACCGCCGGGGTGGCACGCATCGAGGAGCGCAACCTGGTGATCGCCAGTGCCGCGGAAGAGCAGGCCCAGGTGGCCCGCGAAGTGGACCGCAACCTGGTGAACATCCAGGACCTGTCGACCCAGGCCGCCACGGGAGCCCAGCAGACCGCCGCCTCCAGCCAGGAGCTGTCGCGCCTGGCGACGTCCTTCCAGGGACTGGTGGCGCAGTTCCGCCTCTGAGTCCGTCGCCGTGGTTGTCGTCGCCCGAACGGGCCGACGGCAACCACGGGAACATTGCCCGACGCCACGGCTCTGAGCTGGGTACCCAGAACGGATGCTCCCATGCGCTTCACCTACGACGCCTGCCGCAGCTATCGCCTGATCAGTCTGGACGACGGGCGGCTCGCCGGTCAGTTGCTCCAGGGCCAGCTGTACGTCATGGTCGCGGGTGACGGTACCCAGCCGGCACCCTATGCCCGGCTGGAAGATGACCAGCTACGCACCAGCGCGGGGGATCTGATCGGCTGTCGCGAGGCGGACAACCTCACCCTCAGGCGTACCGGCGCGGCCTTGCGCCTCGAGCCCGTCGAATCCTAGCGCGGACCGACGAAACCCGGCCCGCCACCGGGGCCACCGTGACCGCCCGGCCCTCCACCCGGCCCGCCATGACCACCGCCACCGGGCGGTGGCATGAACAGCCAGCAACCGGACAGCGACAGCAGTGCGGCGAGCACGGCCATCTTGCAGCTCTTTACCCACATCGACCTTTCTCCTCCAGCGAGGGACCGTCCCTCGTTGCTGTCCTTGGACGCCTGGCGCCGGCGAAAGGACCGTAGCCGGGAGTAAAGCCTGGGTAATAAGACTGTCGAAACGGATACGTTCGCTGATGACCGCAGGGAACCTTGACCAGGTTCACCTTTCCATTTCCTTGAACGTCATCGAAAAGGGCTTATTTTGCGCCCTTCTCATCGCTTCAGGAGATGTCATGTCCCGCGACAACCCGTACGCCATGCAGAACCCCCTCACCCAGTATCCCCAGCCGGAATTTCCCAGGCAGCCTCAGGAGGCTCCGGGTCTGGCCCAGGTCATGGAGCCGCGTCCCGATCATGGCGAGACCAGCTACCAGGGCTTCGGCCGTCTGGCCGGGCGCAAGGCGCTGATCACCGGCGCGGATTCGGGGATCGGTCGGGCCACGGCCATCGCCTACGCACACGAGGGGGCCGACCTGGTACTCAACTACCTGCCCGAGGAAGAGGCCGACGCCCGGGAAGTGGTCAAGCTGGTGGAAGCCGAGGGTCGCAAGGCCGTCTGCGTCCCCGGTGACCTGAAGGATGAAGCCTTCTGCACCCAACTGGTCGGCAAGGCCAAGGAGGCCCTGGGCGGCCTCGACATCCTGGTCAACGTGGCCGGCAAGCAGACCGCCGTGCAGGACATCGCCGAGCTGACCACCGAGCAATTCGACGCCACCTACAAGACCAACGTCTACGCCCTGTTCTGGCTGTGCAAGGCCGCTCTGCCGCACCTGCCGGCCGGCGCCGCCATCATCAACACCACCTCCATCCAGGCCACCCAGCCGTCCGAATTCCTGCTGGACTACGCTTCGACCAAGGCAGCCATCACCAACTTCACCAAGGCCCTGGCCAAGCAGGTCGCCAGCAAGGGCATCCGGGTGAATGCCGTGGCCCCCGGTCCCTTCTGGACCCCGCTGCAGCCCAGCGGTGGCCAACCCCAGGAAAAGATTCCCACCTTTGGTGGCGAGACGGTGTTCAAGCGTCCCGGGCAACCGGCGGAGCTGGCACCCATCTATGTGCTGCTGGCTTCCCAGGAGTCGAGCTATGTGACCGGTGAGGTCTATGGCGCCACCGGAGGCATGGGCTGACGGCCGTGGCGGTCTTCGACCCCGCCCTCTCCGAGGGCCGTTCGGTCGCCCTGGTGGCGCCGGACGGCTCGCTGGACTGGTGGTGCTTGCCCAACCTGGATTCCGCCCCGCTGTTCGACCGCCTGCTCAATGCCCCGGCTGGCGGTTGCTTTTCGATCTCCTCGGTGGCCGAGGCCCACGCCGTGCTGGGCGAGGTGGATCAGGCGCGCGAGCTGATGCGCGAGGTGCTGGCGGCCAGTCTCAATGGCGTCGGCCTGATGACCGAGATGCGCGATCCCCGTGACGGCGCAGCCCTGGGCAACTTTCCCCAGAGCCTGAGTCACCTGACCATGGTGCATGCGGCGCTGATCCTGGGAGAACCGGAATCCGAGGCGTGAACGATCTGGATTTCAGTCGTCCGGTGGAAGACGTCGCCCGGCGCTTGATCGGCGCCACGTTCAGGGTCGCGGGTGTGGGTGGCGTCATCGTCGAGACCGAGGCCTACGACGGCGAAGACCCGGCCTCCCACAGCTTTTCCGGTCCCACCCCGCGCAACCGCGCCATGTTCGGTCCACCCGGCCATGCCTACGTCTATCGCTCCTATGGCCTCCACTGGTGCTTCAACCTGGTCTGCCGCGAAGCCGGGCATGGCGCCGGCGTGCTGATCCGCGCGCTGGAGCCGCTGTGGGGGCTGGAAGCGATGCGCGAACGCCGTGGCGGCCTGGCCGACCGCCTGCTCTGCGCCGGTCCCGGCCGGCTATGCCAAGCGCTGGGCATCGACGGCAGTCACGATGGTCTGCCGCTGG
This sequence comes from Pseudomonas oryzihabitans, assembly GCA_036946245.1. Classification (GTDB taxonomy): domain Bacteria; phylum Pseudomonadota; class Gammaproteobacteria; order Pseudomonadales; family Pseudomonadaceae; genus Chryseomonas; species Chryseomonas oryzihabitans_G. The sequence goes on along the minus strand of JAQIJM010000001.1, from coordinate 1,677,401 downwards.
CCGAGCCACCCTTCCTGCTGGAGCCGGCGGCTGCCGAGGTGGCGGTGCTCGTGGGCCCACGCATCGGCATCAGCCGCGCGCGCGAGGTGCCCTGGCGCTTCGGCCTGGCCGGTTCGCGTTATCTGAGTCGCGGCTTTGCCAAGGCGCCCCAATTCGGCGAGAACAGCTAGGCTAAAGGCAATGGCCTCTGCCGCTACCTCTCGGAGTTTCGATGCGCGCTCGCTACCTGATGCTGATTCCCCTGCTGCTCCCCGCGCTCGCCCAGGCCAGCCTGCGCTGCGGCCAGAGTCTCGTCGAGGAAGGCGACAGCGTGGAACAGGTCCTCGCCGCCTGCGGCGCCCCGGCGGAGCGCAAGATCAATCCGCCGGCACCGCGCAATAACAACGTACCCAACTTCAATGCCGTCGAGACCCAGTTCTGGACCTATGGCCCGGAGAATGGCGCCGCGCGCCACCTCAAGTTCATCGACGGCAAGCTGGTGGAGATCAGGGTGGAGCGTTAGTGGGCGGGAGCTTCCCTCACCCCGGCCCTCTCCCGGAGGGAGAGGGGGAAAAGCAGCAGCCCCGGCGTAGGGGCGGAGCGGCTCCAACGCAGGCTGGGTCGAACGCCGCGAAGCCCAACAGTTGACAGGCGAGCCTGCCCATCGGTTGGTGGGCGGGAGCCTCCCTCACCCCGGCCCTCTCCCGGAGGGAGAGGGGGAAAAGCAGCAGCCCCGGCATAGGGGCGGAGCGGCTCCAGCGTAGGCTGGGTCGAGCGCCGCGAAGCCCAACAGTTGCCAGGCGAGCCTGCCCATCGGTTAGTGGGCGGGAGCTTCCCTCACCCCGGCCCTCTCCCGGAGGGAGAGGGGGAAAGGCAGCAGCCCCGGCGTCGGGGCGGAGCGGCTCCAGCGCAGGCTGGGTTGAGCGCCGCGAAGCCCACCAGTTGCCAGGCGAGCCTTTTGGTTAGCAGGTAGGAACCTCCCTCACCCCAGCCCTCTCCCAAAGGGAGAGGGGGAAAAGCGGCAGTCCCGACGCAGGGGCGGACCGGCTTCTGCTTAGGTTGGATCGAGCGCAGCGAAGCCCAACAGTTGCCAGGCAAGTCTCTCCATCGCGCAGGCAAAAAAGAACCGCCCGAGGGCGGTCCGAAGGAGCACGACCGCAGGGCCGTGGTTAGAACTTGGCTTCCAGATCCAGCTGCAGGGTCTTCACATCGGCATCGGTGCGGAAGCGGCTGGCAGTGTCGGATTCGGCGAGGAAGTAGGTCAGGCCGACGCCGAAGTTCTTGTCGATCTCGTAGCCGAGCTTGAGCTTGTGGCCGCGCGAACCGGTGTAGCCGTTGGCGAAATCGGAGTCGGTGAAGGCACCGACCACGGCGTTGCGCTGGACGTCGCGGTAGTTGTATTCCAGGCCCACGCGGTCCAGCAGCTTGGTCTTGGCACCCACCAGCCAGGCGGTGTCCTGGTCGTCGGCATCGTCGTTGACCACGTATTGGCCATAGACCGACAGCGGCACCCATAGCGTGGTCAGGTCCAACTGGGCGAAGCCCTCGTAGAGCTGGAAGCGGTTGGTGGTGTTGCCGTTGGCCGCCAGGGCGCAGGGCGTGGTGGTGGAGCCGGTGGTCGGGCAGGCGCTGTCCTGGTCCTTATCGTAGGCGTAGACGCTGCCGCCGACCATCAATTTGGCGGCGTCGCCCAGGTTGAAGCGGCTGCCCAGCTGGCCGGCGTAGAGGCGCAGGTCGTGCTTGAATTCGTAGCCTTCACCGTCGACGTTGTCCTTGAGGGTGTAGTAGCCGGCGCTGCCGAACAGCTCGATGCCACCCAGGTCATGCTTATAGGTACCGGCCAGGCCCTCGGGGTTGATGTCGGCGTCCCAGATGACGTCGCCGGTGCTGACCCACTGCTGGTTCATCTTGCCGCCCACCAGGTGCAAGTCGGGCAGCGCCGTGGGGTGATAGTCGATGTAGGCCAGATCCAGCCAGAGATCCTTCTTGTTGAAGTAGCCGTTCAGGTCCTGGTTGGTGGAGCGGGCATCGTCGCCGCCGCCGGTAGCGAGGCGGATACCGGCGTCCACCTGGGGATTGATCGCGCTGTAGGCGCCCAGGCGGGCGCGGATGCGCTGGCGGTCGCGATCCCGACCGTTGTCCGGTTCGCCATCGATGTCGATGCTCTCGTGGCGCACCCGTACGTCGCCCTTGATCTGGGTCTTGGCCGCCCAGGCCAGTTTCTTCTCGAATTCCGAGGTCTTCTGCTGCTGGGCGACCTGGGCGGCCCGGGCCTGCTGCTCCTGTTGCAGGTCGCCACGCAGCTCGGCGTACTGCGCGGGGGTGATGGAGCCATTGGCCTTGAGCATGTCGAGCAGCTTCTCATCGACAGCGGCACTCGCGGCGGCCGAGCAGGTGGCCAGGAGCACGCCCGAGAACAGCGCCGTGAATCGATAAGGGGTAACAGACATCGGTAGATCTCCTTTCAAGACATTCCAGGCAGTAGTGGCTGGCGGTGCAGCCGTCACACAGCCGGGTCAGTCTCGACAGAAGAGATGTCGTTTTGCCGTCAATAAAGTAAAACTTTTAATACAAGTCATTGAAAATAAATAAAAAATTTAACGAAAAAGCCACGCGTTGCGCGTCCTGAGACGCAGCTTCACGCACCTGGGAACAATGCCGTACCCGGTCGGAATGACGGCCCGCTCTACTCCGCCACTTTTCCACCGTCCATGAAAAAGGCCACTCCGGGGAGTGGCCTTCGTAGGTAGTGGCGAGACTCAGCCGAAGCGACCGGTGATGTAGTCCTCGGTCTGCTTCTTGTCCGGCTTGGTGAAGATCTTGTCGGTCTTGTCCACCTCGATCAGCTCGCCCAGGTACATGAAGGCGGTGACGTCGGAACAGCGCGCCGCCTGCTGCATGTTGTGGGTGACGATGACCACGGTGAACTCCTGCTTGAGTTCGGCGAGCAGTTGCTCGATGCGCGCGGTGGAGATGGGGTCCAGCGCCGAGGTCGGCTCGTCCAGCAGCAGCACCCGCGGACGCAGGGCAATGGTGCGGGCGATGCACAGCCGCTGTTGCTGACCGCCGGAAAGGCCGAGAGCGCTCTGGTTGAGCTTGTCCTTCACCTCATCCCACAGCGCCGCGCCGCGCAGGGCCTGCTCGACGCGATCCTGCAGCTCCACGCGGGACAGCCGCTCGTGGTGGCGGATGCCATAGGCCACGTTGTCGGCGATGGACATGGGAAAGGGGACCGGCTTCTGGAACACCATGCCGATGGTGCTGCGCAGGCGGCTCAGCGAGTACTTGGGATCGAGGATGTTCTCCCCATCCATGAGAATCTCGCCGGACGCTTCCAGGCCCGGGTACTCGGAGTAGATGCGGTTGAAGATGCGCAGCAGCGTTGACTTGCCGCATCCGGACGGGCCGATGATGGCGGTGATCTGCTTGGCCGCGATGTCCAGGTTGATCGACTTGAGCGCCTGGTGGCCCTTGTAACGGAAGCCGACGTCGCGCGCCTGCAGTTCCGGTATCTGCGTCTGCATGGTAGTCACTTGGAATCCCGGTTGCGAAAGAAGAAGCGAGAGGAAAGGTTCAGGAACAGCACGAACAGGGTCAGCAGCAGGGCGCCGGCCCAAGCCAGTTGCTGCCAGTTCTCGAACGGACTCATGGCGAACTGGAAGATGGTCACGGGGACGCTGGCCATGGGCTTGAGCAGATCCGCGTTCCAGTACTGGTTGCCGAAGGCGGTGAACAGCAGCGGCGCGGTCTCGCCGGTGATACGGGCGATGGACAGCAGTACCCCGGTCACCACCCCGGCGCGGGACGCGCGCAGCAGCACCTGCAGGGTCACCTTCCATTGCGGGATGCCCAGCGCCAGGGCCGCTTCGCGCATGGCCGAAGGTTGCAGCTGCATCATCTCGTCGGTGGTGCGGGTCACCACCGGCACCACCAGCATGGCCAGCGCCAGGGCGCCGGCGAAGCCGGAGAAGCCCACGCTGCCGCCGGTGGCGTGATTGAGCTGCACCACCACGGCGGTGTAGATGAACAGGCCGATGACGATGGACGGCGCCGACAGCAGGATGTCGTTGACGAAGCGCACCACCAGGCCGAGCTTGGAATGCCGGGCGTATTCCGCCAGCCAGAGCCCGGCCAGGATGCCGATGGGGGCGCCGATGGCGGTGGCCAGCAGGGTGATCAGCACGCTGCCGAACAGGGCATTGGCCAGACCGCCGTCGGCGGCGCCGGGGGGCGGCGTCATCTCGATGAAGATGCTCGGACTCAGGGCCGACAGTCCCTTGATCAGGGTGGTGCCGAGAATCCAGGTCAGAAAGCCCAGGCCGAGCACGGCGGCGGCGCTGCCGAAGACCAGGGCGATACCGTTCTTGATCCGGCGCTTGCGATAGAGATAGGCGTCGATATGCATCAGTTACCTGCCTTGCGCGACAGCTGCGACAGCATCAGGCGGGCCGCCAGCAGCACGAAGAAGGTCACTACGAAGAGCAGGAAGCCCAGGGCGATCAGCGAGGAGCGGTGCAGATCGGTGTAGGCCTCGTTGAATTCGTTGGCGATCACCGAGGCGATGGAGCTGCTCGGCATCATCAGCGACGCGGAGAACTGGTGGGCGTTGCCCAGCACGAAGGTCACCGCCATGGTCTCACCCAGGGCACGGCCCAGGCCGAGGAAGGCGCCGCCGACCACCGCCGAGCGGGTATAGGGCAGCACGATGTCCCAGCAGACTTCCCAGGTGGTGGACCCCAGGGCGTAAGCCGACTCCTTGAGTTGCGGCGGCACGCTGCGGAACACCTCGTACATCACCGAGGTGATGAAGGGCAGGATCATGATGGCCAGGATGATGCCGGCGGTCAGCATGCCGATGCCCAGCGGCGGTCCCTGGAACAGCACGCCGATGATCGGGATGGCGCCCAGGTAGTCGTTGATGAAGGGCGAGATGTGCGCGGCCATGAAGGGACCGAAGACGAACAGCCCCCACATGCCGTAGATGATCGAGGGAATGCCGGCGAGCAGTTCGACGGCGGTCGCCACCGGCCCGCGCAGCCAGGTCGGAGCGATCTCCGAGAGGAACAGGGCGATGCCGAAGGCGGTAGGCACGGCCAGCAGCAGGGCGATCAGCGAGGTCATCAGGGTGCCGTAGATGGGCACCAGGGCACCGAATTTTTCCGCGCCCACGTCCCATTCGGCGGAGGTCAGGAAATCCAGGCCAAAGGTCATGAAGGCCAGGCGGCCACCCCAGAGGGTGGACAGCGCGGCCCCGACCAGCACCAACAGGACCAGCAGGGCGGCAGAGAACAGCAGGCGCCGGAACCAGGTGTCCGCGCGGGTATCCCGACGGATGCGCTCTTCCTGAGCGGCCGAGAGGGGAAGGGTTTGATCGGTCATGGCGATTTCCGGTCAGCAGATCGGGATGCGCGAAGCCGCCCGGGCCCCTTGGGGGTTCCCGGACGGCAGGCGGTCTTGCTTACTTCTTGAAGTCGGACGCCCAGTAGCCTTCGATCTGCTTGACCAGTGCATCCGGGACCGGAACGTAGTCCAGTGCCGAGGCTTCCTTCTGGCCGTTCTCCAGGGACCACTTGAAGAAGTCGAAGGCGACCTTGCTACGCTCGGCGTTCTTCGGCTCCTTGTACATCACGATCCAGGTGGTGGCGGTGATCGGCCAGGCGTCGGCGCCAGGGGCGTTGGTCATCAGCAGGTTGAAGTCCTTGGCGCTCTTCCAGTCGGCGGTGGCGGCAGCGGCCTGGAAGCTCTTGGCATCGGGCTGCACGAAGTTGCCGGCGGCGTTCTTCAGTTGCACGTGGGACATCTTGTTGGTCAGCGCATAGGCGTACTCGACGTAGCCGATGGAGCCCTTGATCTGCTTCACGTAGGCGGCGATACCCTCGTTACCCTTGCCACCCACACCGACCGGCCAGTTGACGGTGGTGCCGAAGTTGAACTTCTCCTTCCACTCCGGACTGACCTTGGCCAGGTAGTTGGTGAAATTGTAGGAGGTACCCGAGCCGTCCGAACGACGGACCACGGTGATGGCCCCCTCGGGCAGCTTCATGCCGGGGTTCAGCGCGGCGATGGCCGGGTCGTTCCAGGTCTTGACCTCACCCATGAAGATCTTGGCCAGCAGCGGGCCGTCGAGCTTCAGCTTGCCGGGCTCGATGCCGTCCACGTTCACCACCGGCACGATGCCGCCGATGATGGTCGGGAACTGGCCCAGACCACCCTTCTGCAGGTCTTCGGTGCTCATGGGGGCGTCGGTGGCGCCGAAGTCCACGGTCGCCGCCTTGATCTGGGCGATGCCGCCGCCGGAACCGATGGACTGGTAGTTGATGCGGTTGCCGGTCTTCTCGCTGAAGGTCTGGGACCACTTCGACAGGACCGGATACACGAAGCTCGAGCCTGCGCCCGTGACATCCACGGCGTGAGCGGCAGTGCTCAGGCAAAAGGCCGACAACAACAGGGAGAGGCTGAACGTGCGTTTCATTGGTGGCTCCATTACCTTAGTGAGGGCTGGCGCTAGGCTATTGCCGAAATGTGACAATTAAGTGTCAGCGCCATGACGAAACGGGGACGGCAGAGCGCCACCATTGCCCCACCGCCCACCGCTGCCGGAACCGTCGGAAAGACTGGCATCCCCGCCCTGCCGACGTTGGCCGCCTTCGTCCTGCCCCGCGGCGACGAAACCCACCGCCCTTCGCGCCGGGCGCCTGTTCAGGTCCGAGCGACACCGGGTGATCCGCTAGCGACATCCGGTACGTCCGCCAGGCGCCTGCGGATACGCCGCCAGCATTCCGTGTCATGGCTCAAACGGCTCTGCAATGAGGTACTCGGCCACCTCCGGCAGGTGTTCGCCACCCTCTTCAGCATGACGATTTAGCCAAGGCTATATATATTAGAACTATCTACAAGATAGACTTTCTCTATCCGGCTAGGTAAGGTGGCGACCTCTTTGGGGAGTAGCCTGCTTCCGCCGTGGCGGAAAGCGTCCTGGTCAACATACTCGGCAACCGCCGTGGTCAGGACAGCCAGTCAGGGTTGGCGAGACCAGGGACATCACCGTGCCATACCGGGCGTGCGGCGGATGTCTTATGGATCGAGCCCGGTCGGCGTTGTCACGATGAACCCCGCTTCCCTGATGTTCCTGGCCTTCGCCATGTCCACCGATGCCTTCGCCGCAGCCGTCGGCAAGGGCGCCAGCCTGCACAAGCCCTGCCTGCGCGAAGCCTTGCGTACCGGCGCCATCTTCGGCGTCATCGAAGCCATCACCCCGGTGATCGGCTGGGCCGTCGGTCTCACCGCCGCCCAGTACGTGCAGCCCTGGGATCACTGGATCGCCTTCACCCTGCTCAGCGTGCTCGGCCTGCGGATGATCTGGGCCGGCTTCGGCGCGCCGGAGGCCGAAGCGGAAAAACCCCGCCAGCACTCCTTCCTGCTGCTCGCCCTCACCGCCGTGGCCACCAGCATCGACGCCCTCGCCGTGGGCGTGGGCCTGGCCTTCATCGACGTCAACATCGTCACCGCGGCCCTGGCCATCGGCCTCGCCACCATGGTCATGGTGACCACCGGGGTGATGCTGGGTCGGGTGATGGGCAATCTGGTCGGCAAGCGCGCGGAAATGCTCGGCGGCGTGGTACTGATCGTGATCGGCATCGCCATCCTCCATGACCACCTGGCGGCCGTCACGCCGTGATGGCTCGACGCTGGCGTAGCGGTCTCATCGCCCTGGCCGCGCTGTTGCTGGCGGCGGTCGGCTTTCTCGCCTGGCAGCGTTTCTGGCCGGCCCAGGCGGCCAGCGGCTGGCGCTACGAGCTGGCCTATGCCGACGTCGCCAAGGCCAGCGCCCTGGCCTGGCAGGGCGATGCCCTGCTCGCCGCGGAAGAACTCAAGGATGGCAAGGGCCGCCTGCTGCGCATCGATGCCCAAGGCCAGCGCCAGGTCTTGCGCGAGGGGCTGTACAAGCCCGATGGGTTGGTCCCCTACCGCGACGGTTTCGCCTACAGCCAGGAAGGCGGCACCCATCCGGTGCGCTGGTTCGACGGCGCGGCCAGTCGCGATCTCTTCACCGGCATCAATGCCCAGGGCCTCTGGGCCGAGGACGAACGCCTCTACGCCGTGGAGGATCGCAAGGGCGAGGGTCGACTGCTGCGCTACGACGCCCGCGACGGCAGCCTGACGGTGTTGCGCGACCGCCTGGACGAGGCGGAATCCTTCACCCGCTGCCCGGATGGCACCGCCTTCTACACCGAGAAGAACCGCGGGCTGGTGCGCCAGCTGAGCGACGACGGCCGCGATCCCGCGGCCCTGAGCGAGCTGCGGGAACCCAGCTTCCTGCTGTGCGACCGCCGCGGTCTGTGGATCAGCGAGGACTCCACCCACCGCGCGCGCCTGTTGCTCTGGGATCGCCAGTCCGCCCCGCGCACCATTCTCAGCTTCCTGCGCGCGCCCCAGGCGTTGCTGCCCAGGGGCGACGGCTACCTGCTGGCCGAGGGTGGCCGGGATCGCATCATCGCGCTCTATCCGCGCTGAGGCGCCACGCGGTACCGCTAGAGCATGCGTCTGAGGGTGTCGTCGCGCCGGATCAGGTGGTGCCACAACGCGGCCAGCACGTGCAGGCCGATCACCCAGTAGAACGCCTGGCCCAGCCAGACGTGCACTCCCTTGAGCGACTTGGCCAGTTCCGGGTCCACCGGCAAGGGCGAAGGCAGTGCCCAGGTGCTGGAAGGAATCTTCACCGCGCCGATGGTCAGCCACACGGTGAACAGCCCCAGCAGCGGTTGGGCCAAGAGGAAGGCATAGAGGGCGTAGTGGGTCAGCCGGCCCACCGCCTCCAGGCTGCGCGCCAGCGGCGGCGTGATCGGCGGCACCGGATGGCGATGCCGGACCCAGAGGCGTGGCGGCACAAGCACCAGCACCAGCAGGCCCACCCAGAAATGACTGAGCACGACCCACTGACGCTCCAGGGAGCCCCGCTCGAACTGTCCGCGGCTGAGGATCAGGCAATAGGCGACGAGCACCAGCAGAGCCATGAGCCAATGCAGCCGTCGGGCGCTGCGCGCGTAGCGGGAGGGAGAGGAACCGGGGTGCATGGTGAAATCCTTGCGCGATGAAGGGAAACGGGCAGCGGCAGTGTAGCGGCGCCCGATGGTTGGCAGTAAGGCCCCAAGGCGCTAGCCACAGGGGTTCGCCGGGGTATCCAGGAGCAGCTTGCTCAATTGCTGTGGTGGCTGATGCACGAGGCCGGCGGGGGATTCACAGACCCGCTGCACGAAGTTGTCGCTGAACAGCAGCTTGCCGTGCACGAAGTGTTCGTCCGGCCGGCGATTGGGATTGTCGATGCGGGTGCCCAGGCGCTCCGCCAGCCAGCTACCGGCTTCGTAATGGCTGATCCAGCGCTCACCCCGCAGACTGGCCAGCGCCTGCTCCGGGGCATCCCGTGCCACCACGACCACCGGCACGTCGCTGACCTCGGGCACCAGGTCGTTGTGACCCCAGTGACCGCCCTCCCCCAGCCGCTGGCCATGATCGCCGGTGATGACCAGGTAGCGCTCGCCCTCCAGGCGATCGAAGTCGGCGAGGATCTCGGCGAGCAGGCCGTCCAGATAGTGCAGCGAATTGTCGTAGGCGTTGGCTTGCCCCTCGACCCCCTGGTCCGGCCAGGGCGCCGGCGTGGTCTCGTGCCGGTAGTTCTGCGCATAGGGCAGGTGCGCGGTGCGCAGGTTGAGTACCACGAAGTTGCGCGGCGCCCAGCGCTGCTCGTCGAGGATGTCCAGCAGGGCACGGTCCTGACGTTGCAGGAAGCGCAGCGGATGGTCTTCGCGGGTGATGGAAACGTCCAGGTAGCGGCTGCCCAGGTGCGCCAGCAGCTTGGACTCCTGGGACGACAGCCAGTGGGTGCGAAAGCCGGCCGCCTGGGCCAAACGGAACAGATTGATCTCGCCGGTGCGCAGGCGCTGGTCCTGGCCGGGCTCGCGAATCGGATTGAGCAGATAGGGCAGGCTCACGTCGGTGGCGACGCCCGCCGCCACCCCGGGCCGTGTCAGCGCCTGGGGATTCCCCTGGAGATAGGCCGATAGCCTGGGCGTGGTGTCTCTCGCATAGCCGAAGGCGCCCAGGCGATCGCTGCGCAGCGAATCGGCCACCACCAGCCAGACGTGCCGCGCCGTACTCGGCACCTGGGCCAATTGGTAGGGCGCATAGGCCGTCGGCGGCAGGCTCACGTCGTCGCGACCGGCCAGGCGCACCGCCCAGGCGGAAAAGGCGTTGAGGCTGTTGTGCAGGCCGCTGCGGGCGGGGCTGGGGACGAAGGCATCGAGATTGCGATAGGTGGCGCGATAGGGCTTGGACAGTAGCACCGCGGCGATCAGCACCAGCGCCCAGCGGCTCGCCGGCAGCGGCACCCGGCCAGGCAGGTGGAGGTGCAGGGCGATCAACAGGCCATAGGGCAGGCCTACGCAGAGCAGCACCGGCCAATGCTCGGGCAGGCTGAGCCAGAGCGTTTGCCGGACCTCCGCGGTGTCGCCCAGCATGGCCTGGATGTCGATGGCGCTGAGCGGCTCCCCGAAGAAGCTCAGGTTGCCCAGCTGCAGCAGCTGCATCACCGCGAAGGCGAACAGGATGGCCGCCGTCAGCCGCGGCAGGTTGCACAGCCACAGGGCCAGGCTGAACACCCAGAGCGCGGCGACGTAGCCCGCTTCCAGTTCGGCGCGGTTGTTGACGGTGAAGAATTGCTGGAGGAAGTCATCGGCGAGCAACAGCAGGCAGCTCAGGCTGGCGAGCAATGCCAGGTTGCGCCAGGTTCGCCAGCCGGAGGGGGTGGTGCGCAGCGACGCGGCGAGCATCAGCGACGCTCGCACGACGATTGCGACAGGGGACGAACGAACATGGCCGGGCTCCAGCGAAGGGGAGCCGGCACCCTGAGGTACGAACCTTAATGCAGTCTTAGTGGCTAACCTGAGGTTACAGATGACTGCCCGGTCGCTGACGGCGCGGTGAAGCCCTTGACCCTGAAGTGACTTCAGGCTTCAGGATGTCGGCCGAGCGGCACCCGTCCCCTTCCCCATGAGAGACCTATCGATGAGTGGCTCCACCCACCACGACCATCACGATCACGATCACGATCATCAGCATGATCACGGCCACGCTCACGGGCATGGCCATTCCCATGCTCCGCGGGTCACCGCCAGCAACGAGCGCAAGCTCAAGCTGGTGTTCGGCCTGACCTTCGGCTACGCCATCGTCCAGGCGCTGGGCGGTTGGTGGTCCGGCTCGCTGGCGCTGATCGCCGACTCCGGGCACATGGTCTCGGACGCCGCCGCCCTGTTGCTGGCCCTGGTGGCTTATCGCGTGGCGGCCAAGGCGGCCAACGACCGCTTCACCTATGGCTTCCACCGGGTGCGCATCCTCGCCGCCCTGACCAATGGCATCGCCCTGTTGCTGCTGGTGCTGTGGATCGGCTGGGAGGCCATCGAGCGGCTGCGCGAGCCCACCGAAGTATTGTCCGGCCCCATGCTGGTGGTGGCGGTGATCGGCCTGCTGGTCAACATCGTCGGCTTCCTGGTGCTGAACGGCGGGCACAAGGACGACAGCAATCTGCGCGGCGCCCTGCTGCACGTCGCCGGCGACCTGCTGGGTTCGGTGGGCGCCATCCTCGCCGCCCTGGGCATCCTCTGGACCGGCTGGACCTGGCTCGATCCGGCGCTGTCGATCCTGGTCGCCCTGCTCATCGTCAAGTCGGCCTGGTCGCTGGTCCGCGATGCGGGCGCGGTGCTGCTGCAGGCGGCGCCCCGCGAATTCGACACCGCCGGTGCCACGGCCGCCGTGGAGGATCTGCCCGGCGTCGCCGAGGTGGGCCACCTGCACGTCTGGACCCTGACCGACGAGACGCGCATCGCCACCCTGCACATCACCCCGGCGCCGGGCAGCGACCCGCTGCAGTTGCCCAGGCTGGTGGGCGAGGTGCTGCGTCGCCGGCACGGCCTGCAACACGTCACCGTGCAGGTGGACCCGCCGGGCACTCTCGGCGGGCACTGCGCCTAGGGACGCCGGGAATCTTCGTCGAGGGGACGCCGGCGACCGGTCAGCATCGACAAAGGCAGGTTGTCGCGCACCTGCAGGCTTTCCACCACGGCCGCCACGGCGTGCAGGCAGACTAGGGCGAGCAGCGCATTGGCGATGAAGGCGTGCAGGTCCTGGGGCCAGTCGGCGCCCCAGAGGGCGTCCACTTCGCGCATCAGAAAGCCGGTCACGCCCAGCCCGCCGATGGCGGCCATCATCAACAGCATGACCAGGGCACCGAGCGGCGAATGACCGAGGCGGTGGTGGGGACACCCCTGCCAGAGATCGCGCAGATGGGCCTTGAGGCGGGCGCGGCTCGGCCAGAAATCGCTCCAGCGCGCGCTGCGCGGGCCGATGAAGCCCCAGATCAGACGTACCACCAGCCAGGCGCTGGCGTAGTAGCCGATCCAGCGGTGCCAGAAGGCGCCCTTCTCGTTGAAGAAGTAGTTGGCGAAGAAGGCCGCGGCGACCGACAGGTGGAACAGCCGGATCAGGGGGTCCCAGAGCCTTATGGTCGCCGCGTTCATCAGCTGTCGATCTCGGTCTTGACCGCTTTACCGCTAACCGGATCGTGGTAGATCTCGACCTTGCGCTTGTCCTTGTCGAAGCCGTAGATCTCGTAGCAGTTGCCTTTGGTGATCTTGAACTTCTTGATCTCGTAGCCCTGCTCGCGCAGCTTGGCCTGGAATTGCTCAGCGTTCTGCCAGGTGGATTTGTCCGCCTGGGTGCACTGGGGCTCGGCGGCGAGCGCGAGGGGACTGACGAACAGCAGCGGCAGCAGCAGATGGCGCATGGTGGGATTCCTCTTGTTGGGAAACCCAGGCTCGGCGCCGAACCTTAATGCAGTCTTAGGGCGCAACGCCCGGTAACAGTTGCTCCGTGCGGCTCCGCGACACGGCAGGGATGATGAGCGGTTACCGGTGCAGCGAGGGGAGGAACACGCCGTGCGGGTCCTGTTGGTGGAAGACGATGCGGCCCTCGCGCAGGGCATCCGCATGGCGCTGCGTGGCGAAGGCTACACCCTGGACTGGGTGGCCGATGGCCTGGCCGCCGAACATGCCCTGGGCTGTGAATCCTTCGATCTGGTCCTGCTGGATCTGGGCCTGCCACGCCTGGATGGCCTCGACCTGCTGCGTCGGTTCCGCGGCCAGGCCGACGGCAACGTGCCGGTGCTGGTGCTCACCTCCCGCGACGCCAAGGCCGACCGCATCCTGGGCCTGGATGCCGGCGCCGACGACTACCTGGTCAAGCCCTGCGACCTGGACGAACTCAAGGCGCGCATCCGCGCCCTGATCCGCCGCAGTTGCGGCCGCGCCCAGCCGTTGCTCGAGCACGCCGGGGTCAGCCTCGATCCGGCCAGTCAGGCGGTACGCTACCGGGGCGCCGAGGTGAACATGACGCCCATGGAGTACCAGCTGCTGCACCAGTTGCTGCTGCGTCCCGGCGCGGTCGTCACCCGCGAGCGGCTGAGCAATGCGCTCTACGGCTGGCAGGAAGCGGCTGCGGGCAACACCCTGGAAGTGCTCATCCACAACCTGCGCAAGAAACTCGACGCCAGCCTGATCCGCACGGTACGCGGCGTCGGCTACCTGCTGGAGCGCCAGTCATGATCGCCATCCGCACCCGCATCCTCGCCCCCACCCTGGCGCTGGTGATGGCCGGCAGCCTGGCCCTCGCCCTGCTGGCGCTGCGCGACAGCCATCGCGAGATCGAGGGTATCTACGACGCCCAGCTGGTGCAGGGCGCACGCCTGCTGGAAGGCCTGCTGCAGACCGGCCTGCCGGCGGCGGACGCCTGGCCCGCCCTGACCCGGGTATTCGACCGCGCCATGCAACCCATGCCCGGCGGCGTGGCGGCGCATCCCTACGAGAACCAGCTGACCTTCCAGATCTGGACCGCCGATGGCCAGTTGCTGGTGCGCTCGGGCAATGCGCCCCGGCTGGACGAGGTACCGCCCGAGGGCTTGCACGAGGTGTTCGAGAACGGCCAGGAATGGTGCGGGATGCTGGTCCGCACTGCCGCCGGCGGCCTGCGCATCTGGGTCGGCGAGCGCGAGGACCTGCGCCAGGACCTGATCCAGCGCATCGTCAGCCATACCCTCTGGCCGACCCTGGTCGGGCTGCCACTGCTGGTCGGGGTGCTCTGGCTGCTGCTCGGCTGGGGGCTGCGACCATTGCAGGACTTCGCCCGCAGACTACGCGAACGCGATCCTCACAGCCTGGCGCCGCTGCCGGCTGGCCCGCTGCCGCCGGAGTTGCAACCCATGCATGGCGCCCTGGATCACCAGCTCGCCCAGTTGCGCGCCCTGCTCGACCGCGAGCGGCGCTTCATCGCCGACGCCGCCCACGAACTGCGCACGCCCCTGGCGATCCTCGACCTCCATGCGCAGAACGCCCAACGCGCCGAGAGCGCGGCCGAGCGTGACGAAGCCCTCGGCTATCTGCGCCAGGGGGTGAGCCGGGCCACCCGCCTGGCCAGCCAGTTGCTCACCCTGGCGCGCCTGGAGCCGGGCGCCACCCAGATCCAGCCCCTGGAACTGGAGCCGCTGGTGCGCGAGGAACTGGCGGAACTCACGCCCCTGGCGCTCGATCGCCAGGTGGAGCTGGTGCTGGCGGCGCAGCCGGGACACCCGGTTCTGGGCGATCCGGATGCCATCGCCATCGCCCTGCAGAATCTGGTCACCAACGCCTTGGCCTTCGCTCCGGCCGGCAGCGTGGTGGAGGTGGGCATCGAGGCCGGTCACGACGACGGGGTGCTGCTGCGGGTGGAAGATCGTGGACCCGGGGTGGACGATGCCGAACTCGCCCGCCTGTGCGACCCTTTCTACAGCGCCGGCAATCCCCAGGGCGCCGGATTGGGCCTGGCCATCGTCGAGACCATCACCCGCCGGCTGGGCGGCGCCCTGAGCTTTCGCAACCGTCCACGCGGCGGCTTCTGCGTGGAGCTGCGCCTGCCGCGCGCGGCCCAGATCGCTTAGGCCTCCGGGCAGCCCGCCAGCACGGCTGAGCGTGCCGGCCGGGTCAGGCGCAGCCCCAGGCCCATGAGCAGCACCACGCCCAGCGCCATCAGCAGCCAGGCGTTGGCCAGGCTGTCGAGCTGGTCGCGCAGGATGCCGGCGGCCAGCGGCGCCAGGCTGGCGATGAGATAACCGCCGCCCTGGACGAAGCCGAGCAGCGCACCGGCTTCGCCAGGATCGCGCACCTGATCCATCGCCAGGATCAGCGACAGCGGGAACAACGCACCTATCCCCAGGCCGAGCAGGATGGCGATGGGGACCGCCAGGTGCAGCGGTACCAGGGCCAGGGCCAACAGCCCCACCAGCACCACCCCGAGTACCCCCAGCACCAGCGGGCGACGGCCGTGCAGCCGCGCGATGGTCGCCGAAAGCAACAGTCCGGCACTGACCTCTGCCAGGCTCACCCCGCCCAGCAACAGACCGCTGTCGGCCGGGCGCCAGCCGAGGCCGGTGTAGTAGGGCGGCAACCAGGCCAGGACCAGGGTGTAGGCGGCGGTGCCGATCCCGAAGAAGGCCAGCAGCAGCCAGGCCTGCCGCGAACGCCAGGGCTGGGCGCGGGGCGCGGCGGTCACCCGCGGTGCATCCGGCCGCGCCAGGGCCAACCAGACGCCCAGGGCCAGCAGCACCGGCAGGGTCCAGACCGCCAGGCCCTCGGCCCAGCCCAGTCGCTCGGCGAGGGGGGCAGCGGTGGCCGCCGCCACGGCCGCACCGCCCATGATGCCGGTGGTGTAGAGCCCCATCAGGGTACTGGTGCGCTGCGGGTGGCAGCGGCGGATGTAGGCGGGGATCAGCGCCTGCACCAGGGCGATGCCGACGCCGCCCAGACCGGCGGTGAGGATCAGCCCCAGGCCGCTCGGTTCTTCCCAGCGCAGTGCATTGGCCAGGGCCAGCAGCAGCAGGCCGAGGGCGATGCCGCGGCGCTCGCCGAGCCAGGCCTGCAGGCGGGCGCCACCCAGGGCGCAGAGGCCCATGGCGGCGATCGGCAGGGTGGTCAGCGCCCCGGCGCCGCTGCCCTCCAGGCCGGTGGCCGCCTGGATGCCATCCAGCAGCGGACCGATGGCGGCCAGGATGGGCCGCAGATTGAGGCCGACCAGCAGCACCAGCACGACGGCGAGCAGGGCGTCCCGCCCCGGTGCGGGCGTGTTCGGGGATGAAGGTGACGCGGAAAGCATGGACAATCTCCAGAGTGACGCGATATTTCTCTTGATGAGAAGTATCTTAACATCAAGATATATTCCCGAGGTAAGCCGATGGCCGATCGCGCCGAATTCGCCGTGGACCAGTGGCACCGAGAGCGCCCCGACCTGGATGCCCTGCCGATGCGCCTGGTGGGTCGGCTGGGCGAAATGGCCCAGGTGCTCAACCGCGATGTCCTGCAGCCCTTCTTCGACGAACACCGGCTGCACTATGGCGAATTCGATGTGCTGGCCACCCTGAGGCGCGCCGGCGCGCCCTATGCGCTGAGTCCGACGGTGCTTTACGAATCCGCCATGATCTCCTCCGGTGGCATGACCAATCGCCTCGACCGCCTGGAGCGGGCCGGCCTGATCGAGCGGCGCAGGAATCCCGAGGATCGTCGCAGTACCCTGGTGGCCCTCACCGCCGCCGGCTTCGATCTGATCGATGGCCTCATGGCCGCCCACGTGGCTAACGAACGCCGCGCCCTGGCCGTGCTCAGCGACGCCGAGCAACGCCAGCTGGACGCCCTGCTGGGCAAGTGGCTGGCCAGCCGGGCACCGGACTGACGGCCATGCTCGTCGACGTCAGCTTCCGCAACGGGCTGTACGCCCTGTCCCGGGACTATGCCCACGGCGACCGGGTGCCAACGCATCGCCATCGCCAGGCGCAACTGATCCAGGCGCTGTGCGGCGTGGTGATCGTCAATACCGCGCAGGGGCGCTGGGTGGCGCCACCGGGACGGGGCGTCTGGGTGCCCGCCGGCGAGGCGCACGACCTGCACCTGCTGGGGCGGGTCGAGGTGCGGACGCTGTTCGTCGAGCCCGAGGTGCGCGCCGATCTGCCGAGGCGCTGCCAGCTGATCGCCGTCTCGCCCCTCCTGCGTGAACTCATCCTCGCCGCGCTGCCGCTGCCGGCCGATCAGCCGGCCGAAGGCCGCGCCCGGCACATCTTGCAGCTGATGCTCGACGAGTTACGCGGCTCGCCCACTGCCGGACTGCATCTGCCCTGGCCCGCCGATGCGCCGCTCGCCGACCTCTGTCGCCAGCTGCGTCAGCAGCCGGGCGAGCGCTGGACCCTGACCCGCGCCGCCGCGCAGCTGGCGATCAGCGAGCGAACCCTGAGCCGGCTGTTCCTCAAGGAGACCGGTCTGAGTTTCGGCCAGTGGCTGCAGCGGGCGCGCCTGGATTCCAGTCTGACGTCGCTGGCCGCCGGCCATGCCATCGTCGACGTGGCCCTGGATCACGGCTACGCCAGCCCCAGTGCCTTCGCCACCCGCTTCCGGCAGGTGCTGGGCGTGTCGCCCTCGGCCTATCGGGGTCAAGCCGACCTGCCCGACGCTAGCGAGCCTTCGCCGTCAGCCCCAGGTCGGCCGGATCGATGAGTCCGGAAAGGGCGCCCCGCTCCTGGCTGGAGGCCAACGCCAGACGACCACCATAGGGATGGCGCGGGTGGATCGGCAGCTGATTGCAGGCCTCCACCACGCTGGCCACCTCTTCCAGCCGGGAGAAGTCGAGACTCGGATCGACGCCCTGGCTGTAGAGATTCAGCGCCAGGGTCACCAGATCCACATTGCCGGTGCGTTCGCCGTTGCCGAACAGGCAGCCTTCCACCCGCGTCGCGCCGGCCAGTTGGGCCAGCTCGGCGCAGGCGACCCCGGTGCCGCGGTCATTGTGCGGATGGACGCTGATGGTCACGTGGGGCGCCGGGCCCAGGCCGCGGATGAAGCCTTCGATCTGATCGGCATAGACGTTGGGCGTGGCCACTTCCACCGTCGCCGGCAGATTGAGGATCAGCGGGCGTTCCGCCGAGGGCTGCCAGGCCTCGCGCACCGCCTGGCAGATCTCCAGGGCGAAGTCCGCTTCGGTGAAGCAGAAGGTCTCGGGCGAGTACTGGTAGGTCCAGGCGGTCGCCGGCTGGGCCTCGCAGTGGGCGCGCACCCGCCGGGTACCGGCCACCGCCATGGCCAGGGTGGCGGCACGATCCTGGCCGAAGACCACCCGGCGAAACAGCGGCGCGGTGGCGTTGTAGAGGTGCACGATGGCGCGGGGTATGCCCTCCAGGGCCGCGAAGGTGCGGTCGATCAGTTCGTTGCGCGCCGGGGTCATCACCTGCAACCAGAGATCGTCGGGCAGGCCGTCGGCCGTCACCAGCTCGCGCACGAAATCGAAATCGGTCTGGGACGCCGCCGGGAAGGCCACCTCGATCTCCCGAAAGCCCATGGCCAGCAGCAGCGCGAAGAAGCGTCGCTTGCGCGCCAGCCCCATGGGTTCGATCAGCGCCTGGTTGCCGTCGCGCAGATCGGTGGAACACCAGCGCGGCGCCTGGGTGAGCTGGCGTCCAGGCCACTGGCGGTCGGGCAGCCGGGGCGCGGCGAAGGCTTGGTACTTGGTCTGGGGCTGCTCGAGCATGGGGGACTCCAAAGTGCTGGAGTCGGAAGTCTGCACGGCCGCCCTGCCCCATGCGCTCGCGAGCAGGACAGCCCCCTGCGCGATCCGGACAGGCGCGCCATGAAAAAGGCCGCGTGGAGCTACCACGCGGCCTGGGACAGCAACGACGGGGGATCAGTCCACCGAGATCCGCTCCAGCGGCACCGGCTTGAGGCGCGGCGTGAGGAAATGAATCACCAGGATGGCCACCAGGTAGGCGCTGCCGGCCACGATGAAGATCGGCTGGTAGGACTTGAAGATCTCCAGGATATAGCCGTTGTAGGTGGTCATCAGCATGCCGCCGATGGCGCCGGCGGTACCGCCGATGCCGATCACCGAGGCCACGGCTTCCTTGGGGAAGAGGTCCGACGGCAGGGTCATCAGGTTGGCCGACCAGGCCTGGTGGGCCGCGGCGGCCAGGCCGATGATGCCGACCACCAGCCACAGGCTGGAGACGAACTGGGCGGTGACGATGGGGATGACCGCCAGGGCGCAGAGCAGCATGGTGGTCTTGCGCGCCAGGTTGGCACTGCGGCCGAGCTTCATCTGCTTGGACGAGCCCCAGCCGCCCATCACCGAGCCGATGTCGGCGAGGATGTAGATGGCGATCAGCGGCGGGCCGAAGGATTTCAGGTTCAGGCCGTAGGTCTTGCCGAGGAAGTCCGGCAGCCAGAACAGGTACAGCCACCAGATCGGATCGGTGAGGAACTTGCCGGCGGCGTAGGCCCAGGTCTCGCGGAAGGTCAGCAGCTTGAACCAGGAGATCTTGGTCTGGGTGGCCGGGGTGGCGGCCACCGGCGAGCCATCGTCGGCCTGGATGTAGGCCAGTTCCTCACGGCTCACCTTGGGGTGCTCGTGGGGACGGCGATAGATCAGCAGCCAGGCGATCAGCCACAGCGAGGTGACGATGCCGATGGAGATGAAGGCCGCGCGCCAGCCCCAGGCCAAGGTGATGGCCGGCACCAGCAAAGGTGTGATGATCGGCCCCATGGCGGTCCCGGCGTTGAACAGCCCGGTGGCCTGCGCCCGCTCCTTCTGCGGGAACCATTCCGACACCGCCTTGAGGCTGGCCGGAAAGCTGCCGGACTCGCCGAAGCCGAGGGTGAAACGCACCAGCACGAAGTGGGTGACGGTATGGGCGATGCCGTGGCCGATGCTGGCGATGGTCCAGATGGTGAAGGCCATGGCATAGCCGATGCGTACCCCCACCTTGTCGATGATGCGGCCGAAGGTGAGGAAGCCGATGGCGTAGGCGCACTGGAACCAGAACACGATCTTGGCGTAGTCGGTCTCCGACCAGCCTAGGTCGGCCTGCAGCGTGGGCTTGAGGATACCGATCATCTGGCGGTCGATGTAGTTGATGCCGATGGCGATGAACAGCAGCGCGCAGATCAACCAGCGATAGCGGGTCAAGCGGGAGGCTTGCTGGGTAGTGGCGACGGGCGGGACCTGCGGCCGCGGGGCGGACTCCGTCCCGGGAGTGACCTGGATAGTCATGTATTGGCTTCCTGACTTGTTGTTATGACCGGCCGGAACCGGGGTCGTTGGAAAGCTGTTACCAGATATTCATATGACATCGTATGAGTGAGAACCCAAGGTGTCAATCCACCGAAAGCCCAATGGCCGGGGCAGCCCGCACCCGTTATCCGCGGTCCCGTATCGCCGTCAGTCATCGCCGCCGATGGCACCGGCCAGAGCACCTCGCGTCGTGCCCGGCACTTTTCCCCGCGACGACGTCTAATGCCCACCCTGAAGCCTAGTCTTCGCCTCCTCCCGTCGCAGAGAGTGCCGTGTCCGTCGCCGACCTACCCGCCCTGATGGCCCGTCTCGCGCAGCTGGAGCAGAGCAACGACGAGCTGCGCCGCCGGCTCGAAGCCCGCGACCCGCCCGCGACGGGCATCCCGACCCTGGCCAGTGAGCGCTATCAGTTCCTGTTCAACGCCATGGACGAGGGCTTCTGCATCATCGAGTTCCTCGACGGACCCCATGGCCCGCTGAGCGACTACATCCACGTCGAGGCCAATCCGGCCTATGCCGCCCATGCCGGTATCCCCAACGTGGTGGGCCAGAAGCTGCGCGACATGGTCGGTGCCGAGGCCCAGGCCTGGCTCGACCGCTATGGCCACGTACTGCGTACCGGTGAGTCCATCCGCTTCGAACAGGAGCTGGTGGCCACCGGGCGCTACCTGGAGGTGACCGCCTTTCGTATCGAACCCGCCAGCCGACGCCAGGTCGCGGTGCTGTTCCAGGACATCACCCCGCGCAAGCGCGCCGAGGCGGCCCTGCGCCAGCTAAACGAGACCCTCGAGGAACGGGTGCAGGCAGCGCTGGCCGCGAACCGCATCCTCGCCAGCGTGGTGGACGGGGCCGCCGCGCTCATCCAGGTGCTGGATTTCAATTTCCGCTGGCTGGCGATCAATGGCACGGGGGCCGCCGTCTTCGAGCGGCTGGTCGGCGTCCGACCGCGCATCGGGGATTCCTTCCTGGAGGCCCTGCACGGCCACCCGGAGCTGGGCGAGCGGGTACTGCCGCTGTGGCGGCGCGCCTTCGCCGGCGAAGAATTCAGCGAGATCGTCAGCGTCCCCGAAGGCGCGACGCCGCGCCATTACGAATTGCAGTTCAGCGTGCTGCGCGACACCGACGGCCGCGCCCTCGGCGCCTATCAATTCGCCTACGACGTCACCACCCGCCTGGAGGAACAGCAGCGCATCCAGGTCATGGAAGAGGCACTGCGGCATTCGCAGAAGATGGAAGCCGTCGGCCAGCTCACCGGTGGCATCGCCCATGACTTCAACAACCTGCTGACCGGGGTCCTCGGCTCGCTGGAAATGCTCGAGCTGCGCCTGCGCCAGGGCCGCCTGGAGGACCTCGACCGTTACACCGGCACCGCCCGCAGCGCCGCCCAGCGCGCCGCCGCCCTCACGCATCGACTGCTGGCCTTTTCCCGCCGACAGACCCTCGATCCCCAACCGGTGGACCTCGAACAGCTGGTGGTCGGACTCGAGGACCTCATCCAGCGCAGCATAGGCCCGCAGATCCAGCTGGTGCGCGAGGCCGGACCCGGACTCTGGCTGACCCACGTCGACGCCTCCCAGCTGGAGAACGCCCTGCTCAACCTCTGCCTGAACGCCCGCGACGCCATGCCGGAAGGCGGGCGTATCCGCATCGTGCTGGGCAACGAGCGCCTGAGCGAGGGTGGCACCCTGCCCCCTGGCGACTACGTCCGCCTGAGCGTGGGCGATACCGGCAGCGGCATGAGCGAGGACATCCGCGCGCGGGTGTTCGACCCCTTCTTCACCACCAAGCCCCTGGGTCAGGGCACCGGCCTTGGCCTGTCGATGGTGCATGGGTTCGTCCTGCAGTCGGGCGGCAGCATCTGGATCGAGTCCGCGCCGGGCGCGGGCACCTGGGTACACCTGTGCCTGCCGCGCCATTACCCCACGCCGGTGGCGCCGCTGCCCGTCTATCCCGAGCAGCAACCGCGCCTGCCGGGCCATGGCGAGACCCTGTTGGTAGTCGACGACGAACCCACCATTCGCGCCCTGGTGACCGAGGCCATGACCGCCCAGGGCTACCGGGTACTGGAAGCGGCCGAGGCGGCCAGCGCCCTCGGCCTGATCCAGAGCGGCGCGACCGTGGACCTGCTGGTCACCGACGTCGGCCTGCCCGGCGCCCTCAATGGCCGCCAGCTGGCCGATGCGGTGCGCAGCCTGCGGCCCGAGCTGCCGGTGCTGTTCATCACCGGCTATGCGGAAAGTCACGCCATTGGCGACGGCGATCTCGAGGCAGGTATGCGCGTGCTGATCAAACCCTTCACCCTGGATACCCTCGAACGCCGGGTCCAGCTGATGTTGGGCGATGCGCTCGCCGACGACCGCGACGGCGGCACCCATTAATGGCTTTTTGCTATCATCCATCCATTGACGCCGCGCCGTCCGACGAGAAGCCCATGGACAAGCTTTCCCCGCTGCAGCTGCTGTTGGTCTTCACCCTGATCGCCGGCATGGCGCTCCTGGCTGCCCAGATTCGCTAGCCAGGCACGGCGCGCGTGGGGATTTCTTCCCGGCGGTCGGTCAGCGTTAAGCCAATCCTAAGCCACGGCTGTCAGTCTGACTCCCATGCCGTCATGGCATCGTAGAAGCTGACATCTGCGCTTTAGCCCGGGTAGGACCCGGGCTTTTTTTCTTCCGCGCAAAAAATTGCGCAGCAGTCCACGCCTCGGACCTTTGCCCTGCGGCCCCGGTGACGGGCCCTGGCATCATGGACTTCTCGTCCAGGAGGGACACCCCATGATCACCAGGATGCCGTCTGCCACCGCCCTGCCACTCGCCTACGACGTCTGTCCGCTCGGCGTGAATGTCCCATCGCTGTCCATCGAGATGCTGCGGCGGGGATTCCTGGCCCTGGATCATCATGAACAGCTCGACGTCGGCCGCGCCATCAAGCGGGAACTACGCGAGCGCCTGGTGGCGGAACTGCACGGCGCCCCGCCCCTGGCCGCCGCCCGCGTGGAGAACGACGCGGCGCTCGCGCCCTACGAGGAACCCGCCCGCCGCAGCGGGCATCAATCCCGATAATCCGGCTCCAGCCGCAGCAGCTGGCGCTTCACGCTTTCCAGGTGCAGCCGCGCGCTGTCGGCGTTGCCCTGCAGCAGCTGCTGGCAGGCGGCATGGGCGATGGCCGGCGCCACCGGCTTCAGCGGCCGACCGCTGGCCATGGCCTTGAGTTGCACCTCGGCGGCGCGCTCCAGGTAGTAGAGGTCGTCCCAGGCCTCGGCGATGCTCGGCCCCAGCACCAGGGGGCCGTGATTCTTCAGCATGACCACCGCCGCGTCCCCCGCCGCCCGGGCGATGCGTTCGCCTTCCGTGGCGTCCAGCGCCAGGCCGTTGTAGTCCTCGTCCACGCTCAGGCGGTCATAGAATTTCAGCGCGGTCTGCCCGGCCCAGACGAAGGGCTCGCCCTCCAGCAGACAGAGCGCCGTGGCATGGGGCATATGGGTATGGAAGGCCGCCCGTGCCCGGGGATTGAGCCGATGCAGCTGGGCGTGGATATGGAAGGCGGTGGCCTCGGGGGCGCCTTCGCCCATGACCACGCCACCGGCGAAGTCGCAGATCAGCAGCGAGGAAGCCGTGACCTCGGCGAAGGCCAGGCCATAGGGATTGACCAGAAACAGCTCGTCGTGGCCGGGCACCACAAAGGAGAAGTGATTGCAGATCCCCTCGCCCAGGCCCAGGCGGGCGGCCATGCGGAAGCAGGCGGCGAGATCGATGCGGGCCTGGCGGATGGCCGGGGTGTCCAGATCAAGGTGACGGGCAGCGGCAGGGGTACTCGCGAAAGCGTGGGCCATAGGGGTGCTCCTTGGAGAGAGGCCGGAATGCTGCACAAAGGATGCCGCCCCCTGTCATGGCGCTGTCATCATAAAATTGCAGCAATCTCTTGTTACATCTTTGCCATCTTTCCTCCCTGCAGAGAGTCTTCCATGGCCTTCCTTCCGACCCGTCTCGCCCGTGCCTGCAGTCTCGCCCTTTTCGCCAGTTCGGCCGTCATGGCCGCGGAACCGGCGCGCAATGTCATCCTCTTCATTCCCGATGGCCTGCGCGCCAACATCGTCGACGCCCAGACCGCGCCGAATCTGGCCCAGCTGCGCCGCGAAGGCGTTAACTTCCAGAACAGCCACTCGCTGTTCCCGACCTTCACCACGCCCAATGCCTCGGCCATGGCCACCGGGCACTACCTGGGCGACACCGGGGATTTCGGTAACACCATCTACACCGGCTTCCCGGTGCCGGGCGCCAACAACAGCGTCACGCCCTTCCTGGAAAACGACGAGGTGCTGGGCGATGTCGACGAGCATTTCGCCGGCAACTACCTGGACGAGGAAACCCTGCTGGCCGCCGCGCGCCAGGCGGGCCTGTCCACCGCCGCCGTCGGCAAGCTCGGCCCGGTGGCCATCCAGGACGTGACCGCCCGCGACGGCGAAAAGACGGTGATCGTCGACGACTCCACCGGTCACCCCACCGGCATTCCCCTCAGCGCGGCCATGCAGGACGCCCTGAAACAGGCCGGTCTGCCGCTGGAAGCCCCGAGCCGGGGCGCCAACGGCAAGGCCGGCAACGCCACCACACCCGGCACCCTGAGCGCCAACGTCGAGCAGCAGCGCTATTTCCTCGATGTCACCAACCAGGTGCTGCTGCCGCGCTTCAAGGAGCGCGGCAAGCCCTTCGTGCTGGTGTTCTGGTCGCGCGATCCCGACGGCACCCAGCACAACCAGGGCGACAGCCTGGGCAGGGTCACCCCGGGCATCAACGGCCCCACCAGCCTGGCCGCCATCCGCAACGTCGACGCCAACCTCGGCGCCCTGCGCGCCCGGCTCAAGGAGCTGGGCCTGGACGGCAACACCGACATCTTCGTCAGCGCCGACCACGGCTTCTCCACCATCTCCAAGGAGAGCAAGACCAGTCCGGCGGCCAAGGCCAGCTACCCCGACGTGCCCAAGGGGCAGTTGCCGCCCGGCTTCCTCGCCCTGGATCTCGCCGCCGCGCTGAAATTGCCGCTGCTCGATCCGGACGCCAAGGGCGCCGCGGTGGCGATGGACCAGGGCCAGCACCCGAGCAAGGCCAATGGCCTGATCGGCCCGGACGCGGCCAAGCCGGAGGTGGTGGTGGCGGCCAACGGTGGCTCGGACCTGGTCTATCTGCCGCAGGGCGATGCCAAGGCGCTGGCGCCCAAGGTGGTCGCGGCGCTGCTCGAGCAGGATTACGTCAGCGGCCTGTTCGTCGACGACGACCTGGGCAAGATCCCCGGCACCCTGCCGCTCTCGGCGATCAACCTCAAGGGGTCGGCGCTCACCCCCTACCCGGCCATCGTGGTCAACTTCCGCTCCTATGACAGCGGCTGCGGCAAGCCCGACGTTTGCGCCGTCGAGGTGGCCGACACCGGCCTGCAGCAGGGCCAGGGCATGCACGGCAGCTTCAGCCGCGGCGACACCCACAACTTCATGGCCGCCATCGGCCCGGACTTCCGCCAGGGCTTCGTCGACCCGAGTCCGGCCAGCAACGCCGACGTCGGCCAGACCCTGGCGCACCTGCTGCACCTGCAGATCCCGGCCAAGGGGCAACTGGTCGGCCGGGTGCTCGGCGAGAGTCTGGAAGGCGGCAAGCCGGTCAAGGCCCGCCGTCATGAACAGCGCTCGAAGCCGGGGATGGACGGCCTGGTCACCGAGCTGAAGACCCAGACCGTGGGCGACACGCGCTACTTCGACGTCGCCGGCTTCAAGGGGCGCTCGGTCGGGCTGTGATCCGCGGCTAGAGGGCAAGGGTGCCGCGGATGCAATCCTGCACCGCGCCGCCCACCCAGATACGGCCGTCGATACGGGCCACCCGCACCCGGCCGCGTCGGCCGAGAACCGTGCCCTGGCTGGCCAGATAGCGCTCCGGCGCCAGGCCCGCCGGGATCAGCCACTGCGCCAGGCTGGCATTGAGACTCCCGGTGACCGGGTCTTCGGCGAATTCCTCGCCCATCAGGGCGCGCACCTCGAACTGCGCCTCGGCCCCGGCACCCGTCCAGGGCGCCACCAGGCCGACGTTGAGCCCCTCCAGGGCGGCATAGTCCGGGCGGATCGCCAGCAGTTCGTCACGACTCTCCAGCAGCACCGCCACCCAGCCGGGACCGTTGTCGGCCCACTGACTGGCCCGGATGCGCAACGGTGCCAGACCGGTGCCGCGAGCGATGCGCGCCAGCACCTCGGGCTCCACCGGTCCGCCACGCAGCAACGATGGCGCGGCGAAGGCCAGTTCCTCCCCGGCGGCGCGGATCGGCACCAGGCCGGCGCCACATTCCTGGATTACCTCGACGCCCTTCGGCCGCCCGCCCTCGCGCAGCCAGACGTGGCAGCTGCCCAGGGTCGGATGGCCGGCGAAGGGCAATTCGCGCACCGGGGTGAAGATGCGCACCCGGTAATCCGCCGCCGGATCGGTCGGCTGCAGTAGGAAGGTGGTCTCCGACAGATTGGTCCAACGGGCCAGGGCGGCCATCTGCTCCGTGGAAAGGCCATCGGCGCCGCACACCACCGCCAGGGCGTTGCCCTCCAGGGGGCGCTGGGCGAAGACATCGACCTGATGAAAGACGAGGGACATGGTGGCGGACTCCTGGGGCAAAGATCCCATTGTCCGCACCTCCAGCCTCCGTCGGCCAGCTACAGCCAAGCGGCTAACGGGCCGTACAGAACGGCGGTCAGGCAAGGCACCGTGACCCTCACCCCAACCCTCTCCCAGAGGGAGAGGGGGTCGCTCGGAACATCGGGGAAACGCCCGGTGTTTGATCGGTACTCACGTGGACAAGGCTGTGCGGTTTTCCACGCTACGCACGACCCCCGTAGTGTGGACAACGGCGCAGCCTTGTCCACGTAACAGATCGGTAGCGCGGCTGAAGGCGCGGCCTCATCCAAGCGCCAGCTGTGCAGGGTGGAAAACCACGCCGCGTTACTCCCGTGAATACCCTCGAACACCAGAGCTTCACCCCTGTACCGAGCAATCCCCTCTCCCCTGGGAGAAACTGGGGTGAGGGCTTCACCCCTCTGTCGGCAGGGTGGCCTACTCCACACGCGAACCCTGACCCTAGCGCTTGGGGCTCAAGGGACTATCGTCCCGGTCCTCGCGCTCTTCGGCGGTGCTGGTATCGGCCGAATCCGGCACGTCGCCGTACTCGTCGTAGTCGTGGGGCGTCTGCTGGTCGTCCGCGGGTTCGGGATTCATGGGGTACTCCGCTCGTAGAGTCACCCCTGGTGGAGTCCGCCGTTCCCGCTGGCGTTCCCGTCAGACCAGCGCCACCAGACGTTCGGCCACCCGGTCGAAGGGTTCGATGCTGCGCTGGGCGCGGCACAGCGGGATCACCCCCTGCACCGCCGCCACCAGCAGGGTGGCCAGGCCCGTGGCCGCCTCGGGTGAATGCCCGTGCTCGACCAGCGCCACCTGTAGCCGTGCCTCCCAGCGCCGATAGATGCCGGCTGCCGCGTCCAGCTCGCGCCGGGCGATCTCGTCCACCGGTTCTTCCACCGCCACCGCCATCACCGGGCAGCCGACGCGGAAGTCCGAGTCCAGCAGGATGTCGCGCCAGAGCCGCAGGAAGCCCTGGATGCCCGCCAGCGCCCCGGCCTGCAGCTGGCGCTCCAGGTCGCGACTGACCTGGGCCCCGGCCAGCTCCACCGCCTCCACCACCAGCTGGTGCTTGCCGCCGGGGAAGTGATGATAGGTGGACCCCAGCGGCGCCTCGGCGCGCTTGATGGTCTCGCGGATGCTGGTGGCGTTGAGGCCGTGCTGCGCCAGCATGGCCGAAGCCGCCACCACCACCCGTTCCCGCACCGTCGACTGCTCGGTCATTCATTCTCCTTGCTATGACAGTCGTCATAATCTACCGTCCAGGCATTATAACAACTGTCATAGGGACCATCCCATGCCCAGCGACGCCCTCGTCGAGGACCTGATCACCGCGGACGGTTATCGCCTCAGCACCAGTCGCTTTCCCGTCCAGGGGCCGTTGCAGGGACGGTTGATCGTCGCCGGTGCCACCGCCGTGCCCCAGGGCTTCTACCGGCGCTTCGCCCAGCACGCCGCGGCCCGCGGCTTCGAGACCCTGACCTTCGATTATCGCGGCATCGGCCGCTCGGCGCCGGCCTCGCTCAAGGGTTTTCGCATGGACCTGCTGGACTGGGCGCGCCAGGATCTCGCCGCCGCCGTGGACACCATGGCCCAGGACGATGTGCCGCTCTATCTGGTCGGCCACTCCTATGGCGGCCACGCCTTCGGTCTCCTGCCCAACCACGCCAAGGTCGCCGGCTTCTATGTCTTCGGCACCAGCGCCGGCTGGTACGGCTACATGCCGCCGCTGGAAAGACTCAAGGTGCTGACCATGTGGAAACTGGTCCTGCCGGTGCTGACCTGGTGGAAGGGCTACTGCCCCTGGAGCGCCCTGGGCCTGGGCGAAGACCTGCCGCGCGACGTCTATCGCCAGTGGCGCCACTGGTGCAGCTATCCCCACTATTTCTTCGACGACCCGGCCATGCAGGGCATCGAAGCCGGCTACGCCGCGGTGCGCACCCCCATCGTCGCGGTCAACGCCCTGGACGATCTCTGGGCCACCCCGCAATCGCGCGATGCCTTCATGCAGGCCTATCGCAACGTCGACCTCCAGCGCGAAGACCTCGACCCCCGCCAGCACGGCGGCGCCATCGGCCACATGGGCTATTTCCGCGCCAACTCCCAGCCCCTGTGGGACCGCGCCCTGGACTGGTTCACCGCCCTGCCCCGGGCGTCCGCGCCGAACTAGGTTGCAATCAGGCCGCCCTTGCGGCGCGCCTGTCGCTTTTCCAAAAGCTACCCGTCGTTTCCGGACAGCTATCCCGCTGCCTCAGGTCCCATTGTGGCGGCACGAATAACAAGGAGAAACACCCGTGCTGATCGGCGTCCCCAAGGAAACCGGTGCGGGGGAGACGCGCGTGGCCGCGACCCCCGAGACCCTCAAGAAACTGATCGGCCAGGGCCACCAGGTGGTGGTGCAGCAGGGCGCCGGTGACGGCGCCAGCCTGCCCGACGCGGCCTATGCCGCCGTGGGTGCCCAGCTGGGCGATGCC
Source organism: Pseudomonas oryzihabitans (assembly GCA_036946245.1). GTDB lineage: Bacteria > Pseudomonadota > Gammaproteobacteria > Pseudomonadales > Pseudomonadaceae > Chryseomonas > Chryseomonas oryzihabitans_G. The sequence goes on along the minus strand of JAQIJM010000001.1, from coordinate 1,648,132 downwards.
GTCGCGGCCCTGGGCGCCGATCTGGTGCTCAAGGTGGCGGCGCCCTCGCCCAGCGAGCTGGTGCTGATGAAGCCCGGCGCCGTGCTCATCGGCATGCTCAATCCCTTCGCCCAGGAAACCCTGGAGCAGCTCAATGCCCAGGGCCTCACCGCCTTCGCCCTGGAGGCGGCGCCGCGCACCTCCCGCGCCCAGAGCCTGGACGTGCTCTCCTCCCAGGCCAACATCGCCGGCTACAAGGCGGTGATGCTGGCGGCCGAGCACTATCCGCGCTTCATGCCCATGCTGATGACCGCCGCCGGCACGGTGAAGGCCGCGCGGGTACTGATCCTCGGCGCCGGGGTGGCCGGGCTGCAGGCCATCGCCACCGCCAAGCGCCTCGGCGCGGTGATCGAGGCCTCCGACGTGCGCCCGGCAGTGAAGGAGCAGATCGAATCCCTCGGCGCCAAGTTCGTCGACGTGCCCTTCGAGACCGAGGAAGAACGCCAGTGCGCCGAAGGCGTCGGCGGCTATGCGCGGCCCATGCCGGCCGCCTGGATGGAGCGCCAGGCCCGGGCCGTGCACGAACGCGCGAGGCAAGCCGACATCGTCATCACCACCGCGCTGATCCCCGGCCGCCGCGCCCCCACCCTGCTGCACGGGGCCACCGTGGCCGAGATGAAGCCGGGCTCGGTGGTCGTCGACCTGGCCGCGAGCCAAGGCGGCAACTGCCCGCTCACCGAGCTGGACCGGGTGGTGGTCAAGCACGGCGTCACCCTGGTGGGCTACGGCAACCTGGCCGCCCGCGTCCCGGCGGACGCCTCGGCGCTCTATGCCCGCAACCTGCTGGACTTTCTCAAGCTGGTGCTCAAGGACGGGGCCTTCCACCTCGCCCTGGAAGACGACATCGTCGCCGCCTGCCTGATGTGCCACGGCGGCGAATTGCGCCGCAAGAACGCCTGACGCATGCCCGGCCCTCTATCTAAAGGACTGCCCCCATGGATCTGATTTCCGACGGCATCTACAACCTGATCATCTTCGTGCTGGCCATCTATGTCGGCTACCACGTGGTCTGGAACGTCACCCCCGCGCTGCACACCCCGCTGATGGCGGTGACCAACGCCATCTCCGCCATCGTCATCGTCGGCGCCATGCTCGCCGCCGCCCTCACCGTCACCCCGCTGGGCAAGCTCATGGGCACCCTGGCCGTGGCCCTGGCGGCGGTCAACGTCTTCGGCGGCTTCCTGGTCACCCGCCGCATGCTGGAGATGTTCAAGAAGAAGGCCCCCAAGGCCCCGGCGGAGCGGTCCTGACATGAGCATGAACCTCATCACCCTGCTCTACCTCGTCGCCTCGGTCTGCTTCATCCAGGCGCTCAAGGGCCTCTCCCACCCTACCACCTCGCGCCGCGGCAACGTCTTCGGCATGGCCGGCATGACCCTCGCCGTGCTCACCACCCTGGCGCTGATCCACAAGCTCGGCAGCGACCTGGCGGTGCAGGGCATCGGCTACGTCATCATCGGCCTGCTGGTGGGCGGCAGCGCCGGCGCCTACATGGCCAAGCGCGTGGAAATGACCAAGATGCCCGAGCTGGTGGCCTTCATGCACAGCATGATCGGCCTGGCCGCGGTGTTCATCGCCAGCGCCGCGGTGGTCGAACCGCAGTCCCTGGGCATCGTCGCCACCTTCGGCCAGCCGATCCCCAGCGGCAATCGGCTGGAGCTGTTCCTCGGTGCGGCCATCGGCGCCATCACCTTTTCCGGTTCGGTGATCGCCTTCGGCAAGCTCTCGGGCAAATACAGATTCCGCCTGTTCCAGGGCGCCCCGGTGCAGTTCGCCGGCCAGCACCTGCTCAACCTGGTGATCGGCCTCGCCATCCTCGCCCTGGGCCTGATGTTCACCTTCAGCGGCAATCTCGGCGCCTTCGCCGTGCTGGTGGCCCTGGCCTTCGCCATCGGCGTGCTGATCATCATCCCCATCGGCGGCGCCGACATGCCGGTGGTGGTCTCCATGCTCAACAGCTATTCCGGCTGGGCCGCCGCCGGCATCGGCTTCTCGCTGAACAACTCCATGCTGATCATCGCCGGCTCGCTGGTGGGGTCGAGCGGCGCCATCCTCTCCTACATCATGTGCAAGGCGATGAACCGCTCCTTCTTCAACGTCATTCTCGGCGGCTTCGGCGGGGCGACGGAAGCCGCGGCCAGCGGCGGCGGCGGTGAACAGCGCCCGGTCAAATCCGGCTCGGCGGACGACGCCGCCTTCCTGCTCGGCAACGCCGACAGCGTCATCATCGTCCCCGGCTACGGCCTGGCGGTGGCCCGCGCCCAGCACGCCCTCAAGGAGCTGACCGAGAAGCTGGTGCACAACGGCGTGACGGTGAAGTACGCCATCCACCCGGTGGCGGGTCGCATGCCCGGCCATATGAACGTGCTGCTGGCCGAAGCCGAGGTGCCCTACGACCAGGTGTTCGAGATGGACGACATCAACTCCGAATTCGGCCAGGCCGACGTGGTGCTGGTGCTCGGCGCCAACGACGTGGTCAACCCGGCGGCCAAGAACGATCCCAAGTCGCCCATCGCCGGCATGCCCATCCTCGAAGCCTTCAAGGCCAAGACGATCATCGTCAACAAGAGATCCATGGCCAGCGGTTACGCCGGTCTGGACAACGAACTCTTCTACCTGGACAAGACCCTGATGGTCTTCGGCGACGCCAAGAAGGTCATCGAGGAGATGGTCAAGGCGGTGGATTAAGTCGTAGATCCTCGCGACCGCTTGAGGGGTCGCGAGGGCTGTTCGTTGGCGCCCCATAAGACATACGTTTCTCTCTCGAAGCCTCCAGGCTTACGCACTCAACGCAAGGTTGCTCACGCAAGGATCAGCATCACTCCTTCGACCGATTGCGCCTTCAGCCTTATCAGTCAGATTATTCCTTAGCTCTCACCTCCCCTACCCCCCAATCGAGCGCTCACGCTCGGGGCTCTTTCGCCCCTCACAAGGACCGTCCCCATGCAAACCTCCCGCTCCCTCATGGTCGCGTTGCTGCTGGCCAACATCGGTGCCGCCTGGGCCGAATCCCATACGGCCAACGTCCAGCAGAACGGCGGCTTCAATGTGGTGAACCTGAACCAGGGCGGCGAGCTGTCGGCGCGCAACCAGGCGGATATCCAGCAGAGCGGCAGTTTTCTCAATGCTCAGGTCACCCAGCAGAACGCTGCCGACGACCGCGTGCGGGTGCTGCAGACCAATGGCAAGAGCGCGGTCGAGGTCAATCAGGCCTGGGGTTCGCAGCGCCTGGTGGATATCGAGCAACGCGATGGCGGCTATGACCGGGTGCAGGTCGATCAGGGGCCGGGCAGCGGCAACGCGACGGTGGTGCGGCAGAGCGGCTTGCGGCAGGAGACCGCTGTCCAGCAGGACGGCGGCTATCACCGCATCGACATCGAGCAGAGCAGCTACGCCGCGGGCGAGAACACCCTGACGGTGCGGCAGGATGGCCTCGACGGCAAGCTCGACCTGGCTCAGCACGGTGACCGCCAGGACCTGCAGGTGACCAGCTTCGGCCTGCGCAACGGGGTCTGGGTGAGCCAGAACGGCGAGGACTCCAAGACGATCGTCGAACAGCGCGGCAATGACAACTACGTCGGCCTCAAGCAGGCCGGCGAGCGAGTGGATTCCAAGGTGGTGCAGGAAGGCAACGGCAACGATGCCCGCGTTCGGCACTCCAGCAGCTATTCGCGACCCAGCACGGTCGACCTCGCCCAGCGCGGCGATCTCAACAGTGCCGACGTGAATGTCTATGGCGTCGGCAGCCGGGTGACCCTGGCGCAGACGGGTAACGGCAATGGCGCCTCCGCCACCGTCTCCGGCGAGGGCAATCAGCTGGACCTGGTGTCCAACGGCGACGGCAATGGCGTCACCGCCTATTACCTCGGCAACGACGGCCAACTCAAGGTGGATCAGCAGGGCAACGGCCTCGGGGTGACGGCCTTCGTGCAGGGCGATGCTTCCAGCATCACCGCCAGCCAGAGTGGCTATCAACACACCGCCAACCTGACCCAGAACACCGCGGGCAATGCCATCAGCATCTCCCAGAGCGGCTTTTCCAACCACGCCGTCATCACCCAGTAGTCAGGGATCGGCGGGGCCACTCCGGCAAGGCCGAGGGGTTCCGCCGCCCCGCTCGCTCAAGCTTCGCCCCGGACGGCCGCTACCCTTGGGATAGGGTTTTCAAGGAGTCCGCGATGGCCAGCACGCTATCGGTGAATGGCATCGGCCACGGCATCTTGCGCGCGCCCACGCTCAAGCTGGGTGGCGCGACTGCCAAATCCTCCGCCGAGGAAGAGGCAGCCAAGGTCGAGCGAAGCAAGCAGCCCAAGGGCATCGGCAAGCCCAATCCACTGAACCAGATCAAGGACCAGGCCGAAGCCGACGCCATCCCTGCCAGCGAGAAGGGCAGCACCGGCAACAAGACCCTGGATACCCTGCAGAAGGCCATCGACCTGGCCAAGCGGCAATTGGAGCAGGCGCAGAAGCAATTGCGCGCGGTGGAAGCCCGGAGCAAGGGCGACGGCAAGGCCGAACAGGAGGCCAGCCAGGCAGCGCGCGAAGCCGCCCAGGCCAAGGTCGCCGCCGCCAGCGAAGCCCTGACGACTGCCTATGCCGCCTATACCGAAGCCCTGAAGAAAGCCGGCGAGAGCACCGGCGCGATCAACGCCCGGGCGTGATGCTGGCCCCCTGAACGGCTGGCTTGGGCTACCCTCGGTTGTCATCCACGATCCGAGGGTAGCGCTCCATGACGGACAAGCTCAGCGGCAAGACCGCGCTGGTCACCGGCGCGGCCCAGGGCATAGGCGCCGCCATCGCCCGGGCCTTCGTGGCGGAAGGTGCCTTCGTCTATGTCACCGACCTGAACGCTGAGCTAGGCCACGCCGTCGCCGCCGAGCTGGGCGACAGCGCGCGCTATCTGCGACTGGACGTGCGCCTGGAAGAGGACTGGCAGCAGGTGACGCGACAGGTCGTCGCCGAGCGTGGCCGGCTGGACGTGCTGGTGAACAACGCCGGCATCACCGGATTCGAGCAGGGCGTGGTGGCCCACGATCCAGAGAACGCTCGCCTGGAAGACTGGCAGGCGGTGCATCGCACCAACCTCGATGGTGTCTTCCTCGGTTGCAAGTACGGCATCCGCGCCATGCGCGCGACCGGTAGCGGGTCCATCATCAATATCTCGTCGCGCTCGGGGCTGGTGGGGATTCCCGCGGCGGCGGCCTATGCGTCATCCAAGGCCGCCGTGCGCAATCACAGCAAAACGGTGGCGCTCCATTGCGCGGAACAGGGCCTGGCCATCCGCTGCAATTCGATCCACCCCGCCGCCATCCTCACGCCGATGTGGGAGCCCATGCTGGGCGATGGCCCCGACCGCGAGGCGCGCATGGCGGCCCTGGTACGGGATACGCCGCTGCGGCGCTTCGGTCGGCCCGCGGAAGTGGCCGCCATCGCGGTGCTGCTGGCCTCCGACGAGGCGACCTACATGACCGGCAGCGAGTTGAATCTGGACGGCGGCTTGCTCGCCGGCGCGGCGGTGACGCCCGCGGTGGTCGAGTCGCCCTAGCCCTTCACCTTGAAGCTCAGGCGCAACCCGGTGCCGCGCTCGCCGGCGCGGGACCATTGGGCGTGGGCGCCGATCTGGCCGGCGAGGCCCTCGATCAGCTTCATGCCGGTGCCCGAGCCGGGCTTGCGGGCGGAGGTCTGCAGCGGCAGGCCCCTGCCGTCGTCCTGGAGGCGCACGCGCCAGGTGCCGTCCTCGGCGATGTCGATGTCCACCGCCAGCAGTCCGCCCTCACCGTCGAAGGCGTACTTGAGGCTGTTGGAGGCGAATTCGGTGAGGATCATGCCCAGGGGCACGGCGGTGTCCGGGTCCAGGTCGACGTCGGCGATGCCGATCTGCAGGCGTACCTGACCGGAGTGCTCCTGGTGCAGGTGGCAGAGGTTCTCCAGTAGCTGCATGACGAAGGGCCGCAGGCGCAGTTGCTGGGCGGTATTGGCCGCATAGAGTTGCTCATGGACCAGGCGCAGGGCGTCGATGCGTGCCCCTATGCCCTGCAGCTCCTGGCGGGCCTCGTCGGACTGAGCCGCGCGCGATCTGAGCCAGACCAGCCCGGCGATGACGGCGATGTGGTTCTTGATGCGGTGCTGCATTTCCTGCATCAACCGGGTGTTGGCCTGCAGGGCGGCGTCGAGGTCGCTGCTCTTGAGCAGGCGGTCGATCACCGGGCCGAGAATGGTGGCGTAGGTGCGCAGGAACTCCACCTCTTCCTCGCCAAAGTCCCGCGGCTCGCGGGCGTCCACCTGCAGCAGGCCGTAGGCCTTGCCGCCGGGCAGGAAGATGGGCACGTTCACCAGCGCCCGCACGCCATGTTCGCGGAGGAAGTCCGCCAGGTCGAAGCGTTCTTCGCGGTCGATGTCGGGCGTGATCACCGGGCGGCTGACCTTGATGGAATAGGCCTCGGACGAGCGCTCGCCCAGGGAGATCCGCGCCTGACCCACCACCCCTGGCTTCCAGCCAACCCCGGCCCGCACCAGCGCCTGGTGCTCGCCGCGCTCGATCTCCAGCACCTTGGACAGCTCGGTGCCGAGGGCATCGCCGACCAGGTGGCAGGCGCGGGTGAGGACCTCGTCCAGGTCCTCGCAGCGCAGGGCGAAGTCGCCGAAGTCGGCCAGTAGCTTCTGCCGATGGATGAGGGTCTGGATGCGCGGGTGGTCGCTCATGACGTCGCTTTCCTGGGCGCGGGACGATCTTCAGGCGCCACCGGAGGCGGCGGGCTTGGGACGGTCGTCCGGATAGATGTCCTGATCGGTGATGGCGGGATGGCAGCCCATCGCGCGCAGTTCGTTCACCGCGTCGCGGATCACGTCGTAGAGCAGCGAGGTGTTGCGCACCAGGGTCTGGTTGAGGGTGCGGCTGACCCGCGCGGGACGGGTCGGATCGATAAGGACGATCACCAGATTGTCGCCCTGGGAGGCGAGTTCGTGCTTGATCGGCGGGTCGAGCGCTGCCAGTTGGGTGCGAAGGGCTTGCATGGGGCCGGGTGATCTCCAAGGCTGTTGCTCATTCCGACTCGGGCGCTGGCGCAAGCGTTCCAGCGCTACGCTCGCCCGGGCCGACCTTTGGCGTCGCGGCGTTAGCGCGATGCCCGGCGCGGGGCCGTCCCTGTGGGGTCGTGTTCAGCGCGGTCGACCCGAGCAGCCCCTGCCGCCGGGGGCCGTGCTCCCGTCCCGGGAAGCCATGCGCCAAGGGCCACGGCGCCTGCCCGGTGGCCTGCGTAGCCAACGCCATGGCAGCGAATTGTCGGATGCGCGGTTTGGCTTTATAACCCTCTATCGTCCAACTTCAATAACAACAGGAAAGCCTTCGATGACCAGGGCTCTTGATTGGCGACGCGCGATTGGCACCCTTCGCGCTGCCGCTACCCTCCTTCTGCTGACCATCCTGACCGCCCAGGCGGACGAGCCACCCAAGCCGGTCGAAGGCGACTTCGTGGTGCCGCGCTTCACCTTCCATACCGGTCAAACCCTCGACAACTTCCGCCTGCACTATCTGACGCTGGGCAAACCCGGCAACCCGGCGGTCCTGGTACTGCACGGCACCGCTCAGCAGGGCGCGGCGATGCTGAGTAAGGACGTGGGCGGCCAGCTGTTCGGCCCGGGCCAGCCGCTGGATGCGAGCAGGTACTTCATCGTCATTCCGGATGCAATCGGCACGGGTAAGTCGACCAAGCCCTCGGATGGCCTGCGTGCCGCCTTTCCCCAGTACGACTACGCCGACATGGTGCAGGCGCAATATCTGCTGCTCACCCAGGGACTGGGCATCGAGCACCTGCGCCTGATCATCGGTAATTCGATGGGCGGGATGCAGACCTGGCTGTGGGGTGGCCTGCATCCCGGCTTCGCCGACGGCCTGGTGCCCATGGCGGCGCAGCCCACCGAGATGGCCGGCCGCAACTGGATCATGAGGCGCATGCTGGTGGAATCCATCAAGCAGGACCCGGCCTGGGATCATGGCAACTACCAGGCCCAGCCGCCGTCGCTCCGCCTGGCCAAGACCCTGTTCGAATTCGCCACCAGTGGCGGCACCCTGAACTACCAGGAGATCGCCGGCACCCACGCCCAGGCCGATGCGCTGGTCGACAAGCGCCTGGCCGCACCGGTCACGGTCGACGCCAATGACTTCATCTACCAGTGGGAGGCCTCGGCGGACTACGACGCCATGCCGGGGCTGAGCAAGATCAAGGTGCCGGTCCTGGCCATCAACGCGGCGGACGACGAACGCAATCCACCGGAAACGGGCCTCATGCAGGAGGCGCTGAAGCAGGTGCCCAGCGCCCGCTATCTGCTGATCCCGGGCAGCACCGACACGCGCGGGCACGGCACGACCGGCTTGGCCAAGCTCTATGCGGCGGAGCTGGCGCAATTCGTCGATGAACTCCCCTAGCCCTTGAGGCGGCACGCCGCTCGCCCAGCGGGCCAGCCTCGGCGCCATGCACGACAGCAGGAGAGGCAACGCAAGATGACGACCAATGAGCCGAACGTGTTCCGCGAGCCCCTGCCATGAGCCTGCTGGACATCGACACCTTCATCGCCCGCTGGCCGACGCTGGGCCTGGCGCCCACCGAGCCCTGGCGGATCACCCAGGCGTGCGAGGCGCACGTCCGCGTCCTGCTGGAACGACTCGGCCCGGGCTTTCGACGCCTGGGGGACCAGGCCATCCACGACAGCGCCGTGGTGGAAGCCGGCGTGGTCCTGAAGGGACCCTTGATCATCGGCGCCGGAGCCTTCGTGGCGGCCGGGGCCTATCTGCGCGGCGGGGTCTATCTCGGCGCGGGCTGCGGTATAGGTCCGGCGTGCGAGGTGAAGAGCAGCCTGCTGCTGGACGGCAGTAAGCTGGCGCACTTCAATTTCGTCGGCGATTCGCTGATCGGCGCCGGGGTGAACCTGGAAGCCGGCGCCATCGTCGCCAACTACCGCAACGAGAATGATGGCGCGCCCATCCGCATCCGCCATGGCGAGCGGGTGATCGAGACCGGGGTGAGCAAGTTCGGCGCCCTCATCGGCGACGGGTGCAAAGTCGGCGCCAATGCGGTGCTGGCACCCGGCACCCTGCTCGCCCCCGGCACCCGGGTGCCGCGGCTGGGCCTGGTCGACCAGGGCGCCGACTAGAGCGGCGTCTCTTCCTGCTGGTAGATCCGCAGCCCCCGCGCCTGGTAGTTGGCCAGGGCGGCCGGGTGATCCAGGGTGCAGGTGTGCACCCAGACGCGCTCGGTGCCTGGCCAGTTCCAGGCAGAGCGGATGGCGTGGCTGAGCAAAGGTCCGCCGAAGCCCAGGCCCATGCAGGTGCCGGCCAGGCCGAAGTAGCGAATTTCCACGTTGCGGCCGTCGGGGCGGTACAGCTCGTAGTAGCCGGCGATGGCGCCGCGGTGATAGGCGACCCAGGTGCGGTGCCCCTCCTGCTCTACCAGGGCGCGCCACTCATCGTCGCTCCAGCTATTCAGATCGGTCCAGTCCCAGGCCTGGCCGACCAGGGCGTAAAGGAAGCGGTTGAACTCAGGCTGCGGCACCTCGCACTCGACGATCTGCAGGTCGGGCCGCTGCGGCTTCTCGCGCAACTCGGCCGATGAGGTCATTTCGAGGTAGAAGGTTGTACAGGTCCGGTCCATCGCCAAGACTCCCTGGAAAAGGTCAGACCCGATTGTGACCAGAGCCAGGGGTGCGCTGCCAGTCTGATTGCGACCCTTAGAGCCAGTTCAAAATCTGCGAGTCGGCCAAACTGCGTTGAAAAGGTCCTGGATGGCCAGCCCCGCCTGGGCGGCCCCGTCGCAATGCTCATTTACCACTCGTAAACTCAAGCGCGAGTCCGATCCGCTTCCTCAGCCGTTTTCGCGGGGCCGCCTAGGCCTTGTTTAGCTCTAGCTCGCTAGATTATGAGCAGGCTCTTAGAGCGATGCATTGAGCTCGGCGATGAGGGTTTCCCGGTACTTGAGCGCCTCCACCGAGGCCTCGCCCAGGGAGCTGGCGACGGCGCTCAGCAGGCCTTCGGCGAGAAGCATGAAGGCGCACATGCTGTTGCTGAAGAACAGGCTGCGATTGGGCACGAAGAAGCTGTGGCGGGCGGTCTTGGCCAGCGGCGAGCTGGCCGAGTCGGTCAGGGCGATGACGGTGATGCCGTGGCGCGCCGCCACCTCGGCGGTGGCCAGCACGCTGGGGGTGTAGGGAAAGCAGCTGGCGACCACCAGCACGTCGCCGGTCTCCAGTTGCGCCAGGGCATCGGCCACGCCCTGGCGACTGGAATCCAGGGCGCCGACGTCCGGCCGCAGCATGCCCAGGCCGTAGGCCATGAACAGTGCCAGGGAATTGAACTGGCGCATGCCGTGGATGCGCACCCGCTTGGCCTGGCTGAGGCTGGCCACCACCGCCTCGAAGGTGGCCGGATCGATCTGTTCGATGGTGCTGGCGATGTTGGCGCTCTCCTGGCGACCGAGCCGGGTGAGTTGCGCCAGGGTGCCCTTGTCGTCGGCGCCGACCACCAGGCGCGAGGCCTGGTCGCTGTAGAAGCTGCGGCCCTCGGTCAGCTCGCGGCGAAACACGTCCTGCAGCTTGCTGAAGCCCGAGTAGCCCAGGCGCCGGGCCAGCCGCGACAGGGTGGAGGCATTGACGTCGACCTGCTCGGCCAGCTCGGTGATGGAAGACACCGCGGCCCGTTGCGGCGCCTCGATGAGGGCGGTGAGCACCCGCACCGAACTGCTGCCCAGGGCGATGTTCACCTCGCCTGCTTCGATAGCGGCCAGCAGCGCTTTCAAACCGCCTACCGTGTCAGGCGCCAGGGCGCTCGCTTTGCTCATCGACCTTCCGTCATTGGGGAATGGAGACCACGCCCGCCGCCTCGGCCGTTGCCGTCGCCGCGCGGGTGTGCACGCGCCATTCTACCGTGCTGGCCCCGAGGATGAAGACGGCGGTGGCCAGGGTATTCTCGTCGTCCGGGTCATCGGCAGCGCAGCGGTAGATGGGCAGGTCGGCCACGGCGGTGTCGCGCAGGATGTCGAGGGCCTCGGCCGGCGAGAGATCGGCGCCTAGCGATGCCAGGCGCGCCTCCACCTGCCGCTGCCGTGCGCCGGAGCTGCCGGTGATGCGCTGCCCTACCCCGTCCAGGGCGGCGTGGACGATATGGTTGGCATGCCCGCCAGGCCGCTCGATCTCGACCACGGCGGTGGCCGCCGCGCTGGCCTCGACACTGACCACCCGCGCCGAGCCGGCCTGGCCGAAGGTGTGGTGGAAGGCCCCGGCGCGCGGCTGGAAGGAGACCGCGGCGATGGCCTCGTCGACCGAGCGGGCATCGAGGGAGGCGCGGCCGAGGATCTGCCGCGGCACGCCGGTCGGAATCTCGGTGGGCCTCAGGTTGTTGACCGTGGCGACCACGCCATGGGCGTTGACCGCGAAGGTGTGGCCGGGAATGGAGCCCGGATAGACGAAGCTGGTGAAGGCCACGCCTTCGTCGGGGTTGACCTCGACCAGGGCGCAGTCGTCGCGCAGTTGCGGCAGACCGTCTTCGTTGTGGGCGATCAGGGTGCCCTGGGCGGTCCGGCCGTACACCGTGGTGCAGCCGTCCACCGCGGGCAGGCCGGGGAAGTCGCCGCGGCAATTCCACAGGAAGACCTCCGTCAGCGGCAGTTGCAGGCCGGCAGCGAGGCCTTCGAGTTCCTGCCAGTAGCGGGGGAAGTGCTGGCGCACCAGGGCCTGCATCTGCTGGGCCTTGGCGCTGTCTGCCAGGCTGGCCAGGTGCTGCCAGAGCGGCAGCGGGCGCAACTTGGCGTGCACCGCGGCGCGACCGAATTCGCCCAGGCCGAAGCCGATGTCATGGGCGCTGCCGGAAAGCTGGAGTCGAGCGAGCATGGGAGGCCTCAGGAAACGTGCTGGAGGAATTCGCGCAGGCGCGGACTCGGCGGATTGGCGATCAGCGCCTTGGGCTCGCCGTCTTCGGCGATCCGGCCCTTGTCGATGAAGATCAGCCGGCTGGCGACCTTGCGCGCGAAGTCCACCTCGTGGGTGACGATGACCATGGTCATGCCTTCCTCGGCGAGGGCCTTCATCACCGTGAGGACTTCGTGGCGCAACTCTGGATCGAGGGCGGAGGTGGGCTCGTCGAACAGCATCAGCTTCGGCTTGACCGCCAGGGCGCGGGCGATGGCGACCCGCTGCTGCTGGCCGCCGGACAGCTGCGACGGATAGTGCTCGGCGCGCTCGGCCAGGCCGACCTTGGCCAGCAGCTCCCGCGCCTGGGCCTGGGCCTCGGCCTTGCTCGCGCCACGCACGCGGATCGGCCCGAAGGCCACGTTTTCCAGGGCGGTCATCTGCGGGAACAGGTGGAATTGCTGGAACACCATGCCCGCTTCCTGGCGGATCAGGCGCTCGTCCACCTTGGGATCGTTGACGGTGAGGCCATCGACGATCAGCTCGCCGGAGGTGATCTCTTCGAGCTTGTTGATGCAGCGCAGCAGGGTCGACTTGCCCGAGCCGGACGGGCCGATGATCACCACCACCTCGCCACTGGCGATGCGCAGGTCGATGTCGTGCAGCACCTGGGTGCTGCCGAAGTGCTTGGAGACGTTCTTGAATTCGATCATAGGATTTTCATCCTCGCTTCCATGACGCGCAGGGCGTAGCTGAGGACCAGGGTGATGACCAGGTAGATCACCGCCACCGCCGTCCAGATCTCCATCGCGCGGAAGTTGCCGGCGATGATTTCCTGGCCCTGGCGGGTCAGTTCGGCGACGCCGATGACGATGAACAGCGAGGTGTCCTTGATGCTGACGATCCACTGGTTGCCCAGGGCCGGCAGCATGCGGCGGAAGGCCAGCGGGGCGATGACGTATCTCAGGGTGTCGCGCCGCGACAGCCCCAGGGCCAGGCCCGCTTCGCGGAAGCCACGGTTGATCGACAGCACCGCGCCGCGGGTGATCTCGCCGATGTAGGCGCCCGAGTTGAGCATGATGGTGGCGACCGCCGCGCCGAAGGGATCGATCCGCACCGGGATCATCAACGGCAGGGCGAAGTAGATGAACATCACCTGCACCATGATCGGGGTGCCACGGAAGAGTTCGATGAAGACGAGGGCTACCCGGCTGCCGAGGAAACCGCCGTAGGCGCGAGCGAAGCCCGCGACCACGCCGATCACGGCGCCACCCATCAGGCCCAGGATCGAGATCCAGAGCGTGAGCTTGGCGCCGTCCAGCAGGACGGGGAGCGCATCCCAGATGGCGCTCCATTGGAATTGCATGCTGATGACTCTCTCAGGGACGACGACGGATTACTGCGGCTGGGTGCCAAACCACTTCGCGTAGATGCGCGCATAGGTGCCGTCTTCACGCAGCTTCTTGAGCGCCGCGTTGACCGGCTCGCGCAACTCGCTGCCCTTGGGGAAGCCGATGCCGTATTGCTGGGCCATCATCTGGTTGCCCACGGTCTTCACCTGGCCGTCGCCGGCGGTCTTGATGTAGTAGAGGACGTTGGGGGTGTCGTGCATGGCGGCGTCGACGCGGCCGGTGCGCAGTTCCAGGTAGGCGTTGTCGATGTTGGGGAACTGGCGCAGTTCCTTGGCCTTGAAGTGGGCCTTGGCGTAGTCGGCGGCGGAGGTGCCGCTCTTCACCGCGACGGTCTTGCCGGCCAGGTCGGCCTCGCCCTTGATGCTGTCGTTGTCGCTCTTGACCATCAGCAGGAAGCCGCTGTCGTAGTAGCCGTCGGAGAAGTCGATGACCTGCTTGCGCTCTTCCTTGATGGTGATGCCGGCCAGGGCCGCGTCGACGTTACGCGTCTGCAGCGCCGGGATGATGCCGTTGAAGTCCATGGGCTTGAGCTGGTAGGTCACGCCCAGCTCCTTGGCGATCGCCGCCCAGAGATCTATATCGAACCCTACGTATTCGTTGCCCTGCTTGAACTCGAACGGCACGAAGGCGGTGTCGGTCGCGATCAGCAACTCTTTGCCCGCTGCCTGGGTGGCGCATGAAAGGGTGAAGGCAATAGCGGCCAGCGAAGCTTTGAAGATGGTCTTCATCGTCTTTCCTCAGCAAAAGGTGGTCTCGATCACCGCAAATCGGTGCGAGGGAAAGCGGCAGTAAGGGCGTTAAGCGGGCTCGAATTCTTGTGGTGGCAGCGGCAGGCCAGAGCGTGCGGCGAGCCGATTGCCGCGAACCCACGAGGGGTTCTTGTGTCGCTCGAATGCAAATATCCGTTGCCTTGCAAAACGATGCAAGTAATATTTGCATATCACCAGGAGGGTCTATGAGCCACGTACTGCACCGCAGCCTCACCCACAGCTACCCCACCGCAGTCGCCGGCGACGGGCCCTATCTGATCGACCGCGATGGCCGGCGCTATCTGGATGCCAGCGGCGGCGCCGCCGTGTCCTGCCTGGGGCACAGCGACCAGGAAGTCATCGCGGCGGTGCGCCGGCAGATCGGCACCCTGGCCTATGCCCATACCTCCTTCTTCACCACCGAGGTGATGGAGGAACTGGCCGACTTCCTGATCGCCCGGGCGCCGGCGGGCCTGGAGTCGGTGTACTTCGTCTCGGGTGGCTCGGAGGCCGTGGAAACGGCGCTGAAGTTGGCCCGGCAGTATTTCGTCGAGATCGGCCAACCGGCCCGCCGGCACGTGATCGCCCGCCGGCAGAGCTATCACGGCAACACCCTGGGCGCCCTGGCCGCCGGTGGCAACGAATGGCGGCGCCAGCAATTCCAGCCGCTGCTGATCGACGTCAGCCACGTCAGCCCCTGCTACGCCTATCGCGAGCAGCGCGCCGACGAGAGCAGCGAGCAATTCGCCACCCGCCTGGCGCAAGAGCTGGAGGCGGAGATCCTGCGCCTGGGCGCCGACCAGGTCATGGCCTTCATCGCCGAGCCGGTGGTGGGCGCCACCCTCGGCGCGGTAGCGGCCGTGCCGGGTTACTTCAGGAAGATTCGCGAGGTCTGCGATAAGTATGGCGTGCTGCTGATCCTCGACGAGGTGATGTGCGGCATGGGCCGGACCGGTTCGCTGTTCGCCGCCGAACAGGAAGGCATCACCGCGGATCTCATCACCATCGCCAAGGGCCTGGGCGCCGGCTATCAGCCCATCGGCGCCACCCTGCTCAGCGGCCGCATTCGCGATGCCATCGCCCAGGGCTCCGGCTTCTTCCAGCACGGCCATACCTACATCGGCCATGCCACGGCCTGCGCCGCGGCCTTGGCGGTGCAACAAGCCGTGGAGCAGCGCGGCTTGCTGAGTCGGGTTAACTACCTGGGTGACAGCCTGCAGGCCAAGTTGGTTGCGCGGCTGGGCCAGCATGCCAATGTCGGTGATATCCGTGGGCGCGGGCTGTTCCGCGGCATCGAGCTGGTCGCCGACCGCACGAACAAGACGCCTTTCGCGCCGGAGCTCAAGCTACACGCCCGCTTCAAGAAGCGCGCGATGGAGCTGGGTCTGATGTGCTATCCCATGGGTGGCACCCTGGATGGGCAGCGGGGCGATCACATCCTGCTGGCCCCGCCCTTCATCCTGGAGGACCGCCATGTCGACGAGATCGTCGAGAAGCTGTCGGCCACCCTGGATTCCGTACTGGCCAGTCTCTAGAGGACGCTCACCATGCCCATCTCGTCGCGGCTGACGCCCCTGTCCGAGCAGAACACCACGCCCGAGCAGCAGCGGGTGCTGGATGACATCCTCAGCGGCCCGCGCGGCAATCTCGACGGCCCCTTCCTGGCCTGGGTGCACAGCCCGGCGCTGGCCGATCACGCCCAGCGCTTGGGCGCCTTTTGCCGCTACGGCACCCGGCTGGACTTGCGCCTTACGGAGCTGGCGATCCTCATTACCGCGGCCTGGTGGCGCTCCCAGGCGGAGTGGCAGATCCATGAGCCCATCGCCCGCCAGGCGGGGCTGGCGGAAGGGGTGATCGAGGCGCTTCGGCAGGGCACCGTGCCGGCCTTCGATACCGCCGAGGAGGCTTGCGTCCATGCCATCGGCGTGGCGCTCTACGACACCCGGCGGATTCCCGAAGACCTTTACCAGCAAGGGGTGACGCTGTTCGGCGAAGCCGGAATGGTCGAACTGGTGGGCGTCTATGGCTATTACAGCCTGGTCGCCATGACCCTCAATGCCTTCGCGGTGGATCGGGGCGGCGATACGCCTTGTCCCTTCGCCGAGTGAGGCAGGCCGCGGACCAATGCCCTTCAGTCGAAGTCCACGCTGAGTTTCCAACGCCCTGATGACACGAGAAAACGCCGTGCTCTCTTCGCAAGAGTGCGGCATTTGGGTGACTGCTTGGCATGAACCGATGCCAGGCTGTTGCAGGGGCGACGATCAGGATTTCCACTGCGCCCGCATTATCGCGGCCATGCCGGTGCGCTGTAGCGACCGCTCCTACAAACGCACGATGTAGCGCCCCCTCTCCCTCCGGGAGAGGGTTGCGGTGAGGGAAAACCCTGGCGGCGAATTTCCCGGGGAAA
The DNA here is from genome assembly GCA_036946245.1 of Pseudomonas oryzihabitans. Classification (GTDB taxonomy): domain Bacteria; phylum Pseudomonadota; class Gammaproteobacteria; order Pseudomonadales; family Pseudomonadaceae; genus Chryseomonas; species Chryseomonas oryzihabitans_G. Next base: position 1,631,630 of record JAQIJM010000001.1, on the reverse strand, counting down.
AGGCTGCGCCGTTTTCCAGGCTACGAGTCCGTCCGCTATCGCGGCCAGGGGCCGTGTCTACGGAAGCGCGAGATGGCGCCCCCTCTCCCTCCGGGAGAGGGTTGGGGTGAGGGAAAACCCTGGCGACGAACTTCCCGGGGGAAAAGGCTGCTATCGCGGCCATGCCGGTGCGCCGTAGCGACCGCTCCTTCGGAGATCAGGCCGCGGATCGGTCTAAGCGCGGTTATCTCGCCATCGCAGCGTCTGCGGACCGACCGCGCCAAGCCAGGGCCAGCACCATCAGCAGGCCGAGGGCCGCCATGCCGGCGCCGGCCAGGGAGATCGCCGGATAGCCGAGGTCGGCGTTGATCACCGCGCCACCCAGGGCGGCGCCCAAGGCGTTGCCCAGGTTGAAGGCACCGATGTTGACCGCCGAGGCCAGGTTGGGGGCGTCCTTGGCGGCTTCCATTACGCGCATCTGCAGCGGCGGCACCAGGGCGAAGCTGGCGATGCCCCAGACCAGGATGGCCACGGCGGCCGGCAGCGGCCAGCGCATCAGCACGGTGAAGGCCAGCAGCACCACGATGAGCAGGGCCAGGGAGGCGATCAGGGTGCGGTCGATGGATTTGTCCGCGGCCTTGCCGCCCCAGAGATTGCCCAGCGTCAGGCCGACGCCGAACAGCACCAGCATGGCGGTGATGAAGGCGGTGGAGGCATGGGTCTCGCTGGCGAGGATGGGCGCGATGTAGGTGAAGACGGTGAACATGGCGCCCGAGCCGACCACGGTCAGCGCCAGGGCGGCCAGTACCGGCGGACGACCCAGCACGCGGATTTCGGCCAGCACGCCATCGCTCGGCGGCAGGGCGACGTCGGGCAGGGCGAACCAGAGCGCGGCCATGGTCAGCAGGCCGAGCCCGGCGATGCCCCAGAAGGCCTGGCGCCAGCCGAGCAGTTCACCGAACCAGGTGGCCAGGGGCACGCCGCCGATGGTGGCCAGGGTCAGCCCCATGAACATGGCCGCCACCGCGCCGGCGCGCCTGTCCGGGGCGACCACGCTGGCCGCCACCAGGGCGCCGACGCCGAAGAAGGCGCCGTGGTTGAGCGAGGTCACCACCCGGGCGATCAGCAGGCTGGTGTAGTCGCTGGCCAGGGCCGACATCAGGTTGCCCAGGGTGAAGATGGCCATCAACCCGATCAGCAGGTGCCGCCGAGGAATACGGCCGGTGGTGAGGGTCATCAAGGGGGCGCCGATCAGCACGCCCAGGGCGTAGGCACTGACCAGCAGGCCCGCCGCCGGGATGGAGACGCCGAGGTCGGCGGCGATGCCGGGCAGCATGCCCATGGGGGCGAATTCGGTGACACCGATGCCGAAGGCACCGGTGGCCAGGGCCAGCAAGGGAGGATTGATACGCATGGGAAAGACTCCTTATCTATGCGGCGAATGCTAAGCTCCTGCTTCAACAGGCAGTAGACACTGCTTGCGGCATGCACCTTTGCCTTGGAGTCACAGATGGACTTGGCGGGCCGATCCGGCGAGATGAGCGTGTTCATGCAGGTGGTGGAGGCCGGCAGCCTGTCGGCCGCAGCGCGCGCCCTCGGGCTGACGCCTTCGGCGGTGAGTCGCTCCCTCGCCCGCACCGAACAGCGCCTGGGCACCCGCCTGCTGCTGCGCACCACCCGCGCCATCACCCTCACCGCCGAGGGCGAGGCCTATCTGCGCGCGGCGCGGCGCATCCTGGCGGACCTGGCCGAGGTCGAAGAGGCCATCGCCGACCAGGGCGTGCCGCGCGGACGGTTGAGGGTCAGTGCCGCCCTTGGCCATGGACGGATGACCATCGTGCCCCTGGTGGCGCAATTCAGCGCCCGCTATCCGCAGATCGTGGTGGACCTGGCGTTGGGCGACGAGGTGGTGGACATCCTCGCCGGCCAGGCCGACGTGGCGATCCGCTTCGGCCAGTTGGCCGACAGCCCCCTCACCGCCCGCCCCCTCGGCATCACCGGCCAGGTGGTGGTGGCCTCGCCCGCCTACCTCGCCCGCCACGGCACGCCCCGGGTGCCGGAGGACCTGCTGCGGCACAACTGCCTGAGATTCAACTTCCGCCGCGCCGAGCCGGACTGGCCGTTCCGGCGTGACGGCCAGGTGTTCTCGCTGAAGATCGCCGGCAACATCGAATGCAACAGCGGCGAGGCCCTGGCGCAACTGGCCCGGGAGGGCGCCGGCATCGCCCGCATCGGCGAGTTCAGCGTGGCCGACGACCTGCGCAGCGGCGCCCTGGTCGCCCTGCTGGATGCCTGGAATCCCGGTGACCAGGAACCGATCCACGCGGTGTTCGTCGGCGGCTCCGCCATGCCGGCGCGGGTACGGCTGTTCGTGGATTTCCTCGTGGAGCGACTGGGGCGCTGAAGGATCACGCGGCGCGCCCCGCGGAACTCCGCCCCGCAGCGCCGCCCTAAGCAGCCACGCCCGCAGTCCCGGCGCTCTTTCGCTGACTCGAAGCGCCATGCGCGCTCGCTTCGCCGACTGGCTGGGCGCCTGTGTCGCCTTCTCTTCGTCCCTGTCAGGATCGTCCATTCGCATGTCCACCTCCGCTTCCCCTGCCGCTACCACCGCTCCCGACCAGAAAGCCTCGGCCCGCCGGCTGATTTCCATCACCGTGCTGGTCGCCACCATGGGCGCCCTGGCCTTCGGCTACGACACCGGCATCATCGCCGGCGCCCTGCCCTTCATGACCCTGCCGGCGGACCAGGGTGGCCTGGGCCTCAACGCCTACACCGAAGGACTGGTCACCGCCGCCCTGATCGTCGGCGCGGCCTTCGGTTCGCTGGCGGCGGGTTATCTCGCCGACCGCTATGGCCGGCGCACCACCCTGCGCCTGCTGTCGATCCTCTTCGTCCTGGGCGCCCTGGGCACTGCGGTGGCGCCCTCGGTGGCGCTGATGGTGGTCGCGCGCTTCGTGCTCGGCCTGGCGGTGGGCGGCGGTTCGGCCACGGTGCCGGTGTTCATCGCCGAGATCGCCGGACCCAAGCGCCGCGGGCGCCTGGTGAGTCGCAACGAGCTGATGATCGTCAGCGGCCAGTTGCTGGCCTATGTGCTCAGCGCCCTGCTCGCCTGGCTGGTGCACGACAACGGCATCTGGCGCTACATGCTGGCCATCGCCATGGTGCCGGGCATCCTGTTGTTCGCCGGCACCTTCCTCTTACCCACCTCGCCGCGCTGGCTGGCCGCCAAGGGCCGGATCGAAGAAGCCGAAGCCGTGTTGGAGCGCCTGCGCGACACCCCCGAAGAGGTCGAGCGCGAGGTCCAGGAGATGCGCGAGAGCGAGGAACAGGCCAGCCAGCGCCCGCCGCTGCGCGAGTTGCTCGGCCAGGGCTGGGTGGTCAAGTTGCTGCTGCTGGGCATCGGCCTGGGCTTCGTCGCCCAGTTCACCGGGGTCAACGCCTTCATGTACTACACCCCGATCATCCTCAAGAGCACCGGCATGGGCACCAGCGCGGCCCTCACCGCCACCATCGGCAATGGCGTGGTCTCGGTGATCGCCACCCTGCTCGGCATCTGGGCCATCGGCCGCGCCGGGCGGCGCACCCTGCTGCTGAGCGGCCTGGTGATCGTGATCCTGGCACAACTGGCGCTGGGCAGCGTACTGCTGTGGCTGCCGCAAAATCTCACCCAGAGCTACCTGGCGCTGGCCTGCATCCTGGTGTTCCTGCTGTTCATGCAGATGTGCATCGCGCCGGTCTACTGGCTGCTGATGTCGGAGCTGTTTCCCAACCAGGTCCGTGGCCTGCTGACCGGGGTGGCGGTGGCCGTGCAATGGCTGTGCAACGCCACCGTGGCCTTCAGCTTTCCGGTCGCCTTGGAAGCCATCGGCAACTACACCTTCTATGTCTTCGCCGCCATCAACCTGGGCTCGTTGTTGTTCGTCTATTGCTGCCTGCCGGAGACCCGCGGCAAGTCGCTGGAAGAAATCGAACGCCAGCTGAAGAAAGAGTTATAGCGGGTCGTTAGCCGACCGATCGACGACTTTCCGGCTTGATGCGGACCAGATGGAATAATTTTTCGTGCCGTATCAAGTCGGACTTTCCCGAGCCGATGCAGAGTGAAGGCATGTCGCCGTCACTCAGCGCGCCAGGGCGCGACCGGGGCTTTCGATGAACATCAAGCAGAAACTCACTTCGCTCTTCGCGGTCACCGCCTGCCTCCCGGTCGTCCTGGTGGCGGGTGTGGTCATCATGAACATTCGCAGCCAGGCCACCGATGACTTTCTCGATGGCAGTGGACGGGAGATCCGCCAGATCGACCGCAACATCCAGCAGTTCTTTTCCGGCATCCAGCAGAACGTCGACTTCCTGGCCAAGGAACCGAACATCCTCGCGCTGGAAGGCCTGAAGAACTACAGCGGCGCCGATGCCGCCCAGTTGCCGCAGCCGGAAGCCGGCCAGCAGGCGCTGGCCTACTTCACCCGCTTCGCCAAGACCCACCCCACCACCGCCTATCTCTCGGTCGGCCTGGCCGATGGCGGCTACGTCAGTTGGCCGGACGATGCCAAGCTGGCCAACTACGATCCGCGCGTGCGGCCCTGGTACCAGGCCGCCATCGCCAATCCGGGCAAGGTGGTACGCACCCCGGCCTATTACTGGGCGGCCGATGACGTCTCCCTGATGGGTGTGGTGCGGACCATGGAGGACGCCTCCGGCAAGGTCCGCGGCGTGGTCGGCCTGGACATCTCGCTGAAGCAGCTGACCGACCTGGTGAAGAGCATCACCCTCGGCCAGAGCGGCTACCTGCTGCTGGTGGAAGACAACGGCAACGTGCTAGTCGACCCCCGCGAGCCCAAGCACAACTTCAAGCAGCTCAAGGACCTGGGTGACGCCTACCAGACCTTGAGCGGCATCCAGAGCGGCCTGGGTCAAGTCACCCTGGACGGCACCGACTACATGGTCAACGTCTATCAGGCCAAGGACCTCGGCTGGAAATTCGTCGGCCTGATCGAGCGTAGCGAAGTCATGGGCAAGGCCACGCACCTGACCTGGCAGATCGCCGGGATCACCGCCGTGCTGGCGCTGGTGTTCGCCCTGCTGGGCGCGGCCTTCGCCGGTATGATCGTGCGACCGATCCGCGGTGTGTCCACGGGCCTGGAATCCATCGCCCAGGGCGAAGGCGACTTGACCAAGAGCCTGAACGTGCAGGGCAAGGATGAAACCGCCACCCTGGCCGGCTGGTTCAACCAGTTCCTCGCCAGCATCCGCCAGCTGGTGCAGCGCATCGGCCAGGCCTCCAACGACCTGCAGCAGGCCTCGCAGACCACCACCCAGGCGGCCGCCAGCATGAACGAGGTGGCCGGTCGCCAGCGCGAGGCGGTGGAGCTGGTGTCCACCGCCTTCAACGAGATGGTCGCCACCTCCAACGAGGTCGCCCGCTCCTGCAGCCAGGCCGCGGCCTCCGCCGATGTCGGTCATCACAAGGTGCAGGAAGGCTACGGCCAGATCGAGAAGGCCACCGGTAACGTCAACCAGCTCAGCGGCAGCCTGGCCCAGTCGGCCCAGGCCATGGCGGTGCTGGAGCAGGACAGCCAGAACATCAACACCATCCTCGACACCATCCGCGGCATCGCCGAACAGACCAACCTGCTGGCGCTGAATGCCGCCATCGAGGCGGCGCGGGCCGGCGAACAGGGTCGCGGCTTCGCCGTGGTGGCCGACGAGGTACGGGCCTTGGCCAAGCGCACCGCCGATTCCACCGGCGAGATCGACGGCCTGCTGGGCAACCTGGCACGCAAGACCCAGGAGGTCACCCGTCAGATCGAGACCAGCCTGGAGCTGTCGCAGACCAGCGTGACCTCGATCAGCGAGGCTCGCGGCAGCTTCGAAGGCATCCGGCATTCGGTGGACGACATCCGCAACCAGGCCCTGCAGATCGCCGCGGCGGCCGAGGAACAGCACCAGGTGGCCGAGGACATCAACCGCCACATCGCTCAGATCCAGGACGACGCGCTGCAGGTGGAAGGCCTGGCCCAATCCACCAGCCACGACTCCGCGCGCCTGTCGCAGCTGTCCGGCGAGCTGAATGGCCTGGTCCGCCGCTTCAAGGCCTAATGGCTGCCGGGTGGTCGCAAAAGCCCCGCGGGTGATCCGGCGGGGCTTTTTTCTGGGCGAGTTTCGATGATGCATCAGCGTCGTTCACGGCGGGATCACGGCACCGCGCAGCCCGACAAGGTGGGCGTATCAGCGCAAGAGCGCCCTCACCCCAGCCCTCTCCCAGAGGGAGAAGGGGTGGTCGTCATCTTCCGCGCCGGGTAGCCCCTCTCGGAGCAGAAGTAGGCGGTAGTCAGCACCCACATCGGATAGACCGTCTCCCGCGGGCGGGAAAAGAGGTGGTGGTCACTCTCACGCCGAACGGCACCTCTACCGTGGGCGGGAAAGGAAGCGGTAGTCCTCCCACGCCGAACGGCATCTCTCCCATGGCGGAAAGGAGGCGGTAGTCACCCCACGCCGGACGAAACCTCTCCCGCGGGCGGGAAAAGAGGTGGTGGTCACTCCCACGCCGAACGGCGCCTCTCCCGTGGGCGGGATAGGAGGTGGCAGTCACCCCACACGCCGAACAGCCCCCTCTCCCGCCTGCGGGAGAGGGTTGGGGTGAGGGGGCCTTCAGCCAAACCGTAGCGTGGAAAACGGCGCAGCCTTTTCCACTGCTGCCGCTGGCGCCGCGTCCTCAAGCCCCGGACGGCGAACCCTGGTCGCGGTCGCTGCGCAGACTGCTGTGGGCGGCCTTGCAGATCTCGCGCAGGCCGGTCTTGAGGCCCTCCTCCAGCGTCGGATGATAGAACGGCATGTCGAGCAGCGAGCTGGCGGTTTCGCCATGAATCAGCGCCAGTACCAGCAGATGACCGATATGATCCATGCCCGGCCCGACCATGGCGGCGCCGGTTAGCTTGCCGGTGCCCGGCTCGGCATAGAAGCGGGCGATGCCCTGGTTGCGCGCCTCGACCCGGGCGCGGCCCTGGTCGTGATAGGAAGAGGTACCGATCAGGCTCTGGGCATCCGCTGGACTGCCCAGCACGGCCACCGGCGGATCGGTGAAGATCAGCGAGAAGGTCGGCGAGCGGGGCGTGGATCGCACCTCGGGATAGCTGGCGGCGTTGTGGCCGGCGATGGCGCCCTCGGCGGACGCCTCGTGGAGGATGGGGCGATCATGGTCGGCATCGCCGGCGATGAAGATCGCCGACGAACCACACTGCATCGTCTCGGCGTCGTAGACCGGGGTGCCATGCTCGTCCAGCTCGAGACCGGTGGTCTCCAGACCCAGCCCCTGCAGCCGCGGCGGGCGCCCAGCGGCCACCAGCACGTAGTCGAAGGCGCCTTCGCCGCTCACCGTGCCGGACCAGGACAGCCGCACGCCCTCGCCTTCACGCCGGGCATCCACCTCGACGTCCAGCAGCAAGGTCAGGTCCTGTTCCAGGATCTTGCGCAGCTCAGCCTTGACCTCGAGGTCCTCGAGCGCGCCCAGGCCGTCGTCCTGGCCGAACAGGGTGACCGCCACGCCCAGGCGGGCCATGGCCTGGGCCAGCTCCAGGCCGACCGGGCCGGTGCCGATCACCGCCAGGGACCGCGGCAGGTCGGGCAGCTCGAAGACCGTATCGTTGGTCAGCGCGCGATCACCGAGGCGGTCGAAGGGGGCTGGCACCAGCGGATAGGAACCGGTGGCGATGATCACGCTGCGGGCCTGAACCGTCCGACCATCGCTCAGTCGCAGGCGGTCCGGCGCCACGAAGCGCGCGGTGGCGCGCTGGGCCACGCCCTCTGGCAGTCGCGCGAAACCTTCCTGGGTGGCGGCAACGAAATGGTCGCGTTCGCGCCTCACCCGCGCCATGACCGCGGCGCCGTCGACCTTCACGTCGCCCACCTCGATGCCGAAGGTGGCGGCGCGCCGGACCTCATGATGGGCCTCGCCGGCGACGATCAGCAACTTGGACGGCATGCAGCCCACCGCGGCGCAGGTGGTGCCAGCCCAGCGGTCGTCGATCAGCAGGGTGCGGGCGCCCTGGCGGCGGGCCGCGCGCTCGGCGGCGAGGCCGGCGGTGCCGGCGCCAATCACGGCCACGTCGCAGTGCAGGGTGGAAGAGTTGGAAGATTCGTCTCGGGCACTCATGGCATCCCCTGAAGGTGCGGTAAGGGTCGGGCAGCTCGGGCAGACGCCGCTAGCTAGGGACCCGGAGCGCAGCGTTGAGGTTGCATCGCCAAGGCGTGACCCACTTCGACAAAAATCCGACATTTCTTGTCAGGGGCGTCAAATTCCATGCCATTCGTCACCTTATACTGGCGCTATGGAACCATCGAGGCGTGACATCCTCAATTAGCCAACTGAAATGGACGCAGGTATTCACATGGAACGTGATCTCAGCAAGATTCCGCTTATCACCGATTGGTCCTACCTGATCGCCCTGGAAACCGGTCTGTTCACCCGTGGCGAACTCAGCGGCGCGGTGCTCAAGGCCCTCAACGACCAGGCCCGTCTGCTCTCCCGTCGTTATCTAGTGCAGAAGTCCAAGCTGGACGTGCGCAGGCTGACCCCGGCCGAGACCGAGATCCTCGATACCCTGAGTGAAACCGCCGCCAACCTGCGCCGCCGCCAGCGGCTGCCGCACAACATCGTCAAGAGCCTCAGGGCCGGTGGCCTGATCGCCGCCGTCGAGCGCAGCGTCTGTGCCGCGGGCATCCTGCAGTGCCACAACGGCTTCTACGAGGATGGTCTGGAACCCGGCGCCTTCGAACGTATAGTCGCCCGTCATCCGCAGGAATTCGGCGACCACGCCCGCCAGAGCGCCGCGCTCTATCTGGCCCAGGAAGCCTCGGCGGTCGCGCCGGCGCTGCACGAACAGCCGCTGCAGGCCACCGCCTGATGCGCGGGACGCGCGCAGTCGACGTGGCGGCCGGGAGGCCCCAGCCCACGTCCGTCCGCGCGCGTCCCTCGTACGGGCTCGCCACCGCCGTGCTGCCTTGCCCCCGGCGCTCGGCGCCAGCGCCTACCCCGCTCAGCCCCCCATAGCGCTCCTGTCCTCCCCAGCCGACCGATCAGCCTGATCGCGCCGGCTGCCGCCCAGCCGCTGTCGGCGCCGCCGACGGCGACCTTTGCCGGCGCCCGTCCCATCGACGGGCGCCCCCGCCGCTGCCTTGGCCATCTTCCTCCACCGACCACGTCGGGCGGACGGCGACTGCCACGGCCGTGGCCACGGCTGCGAGGAGCAGACATGAGCCTTTCCCCTACGCCCCCAGGGCGCAACAACTTCGACTTCATCCGTTTCGCCGCGGCGTCCACCGTGGTCATCGGCCACGGTTTCTGGCTGTCGGGCCGCCTGGACGCCGAGCCGATCCTGCAACTCACCGGCTTCACCGATGCCGCCAGCATCGCCGTCTACGTGTTCTTCGTGATCAGCGGCTTCCTCATCACGGCCTCTTTCCAGCGCAGCCGCCATCCGCTGGAATTCCTCGCCAAGCGCGCCCTGCGGATCTTTCCGGCGCTGATCGTCTCGGTGCTGTTCTCGGTGCTGGTGGTGGGCTGGCTGGCCACCAGTCGCGAGACGAGTGCCTACTTCAGCGATCGCCAGACCCTGGGCTTCCTGAAGAACATCTTTCTGCTGACGCGCTTCGAGCTGCCCGGCGTATTCGCCGGCAATCCCTTCCCCGACACGGTCAACGGCAGCTACTGGACGCTGCCCTACGAGGTGTTCATGTACCTCTCGGTGCTGATCATCGGGGTGCTGGGGCTGCTGACCCGCTCGGTGATCATGGCGACGCTGGTGGTGCTGGTGCTGGGCAACTTCCTGCTGCTGCCACAGCTGGGCGTCGCCAGCTTCGTCCTGCACAAGGTGTTCAGCCTGGGCATGTTCTTCTTCGCCGGCGTCCTGTTGCAACTGGCCGGACCGCGCGTGCCCTGGCGCCTGGACCTGGCGCTGGCGCTGTGCCTGCTGTCGCTGGCGGCCATCGTCTGGCAGGTCCTGCCGGTGATCCACCTGGTGTCGCTGGCCTACGTCATCATCTACCTGGCGCAGGCCAAGGTGCCGCTGCTGCACGGCTTCGGCCGCTTCGGCGACTATTCCTACGGCCTCTACCTGTTCAACTTCCCGGTCCAGCAACTGCTCATGCACAGCTTTCCCGACGCCTTCTCGCTGGGTGGTTTCCTGGCGGTGAGCTACGGGCTGACCCTGGGCCTGGCGGTACTCTCGTGGCACCTGATCGAGGCACCGGCGCTCAGGTTCAAGCCGCGGCGCAAGCTCCCGGCCGTGCCGGCCTGAGTCCCGCCTGGCCGCTCGCCTCAGCCGAGGCGAGCGGCCAGGGCGAAACCGGCCAGGGTCAGCAGCAGCGAGCCCAGTACATGGACAGTGACGGTGAGCGCCGCCCAGCCCAGGCGGCCGCTCTGCAGCAGGTTCACCACCTCGGCGGAAAAGGTCGAGAAGGTGGTGAAACCGCCGCAGAAGCCGGTCACCAGCAAGAGCCTCCACTGCGGGTCCACCCCTGGATAACGGGAGAAGAAGCCCAGCGCCAAGCCGATCACGAAGCCGCCGACCAGATTGACCAGCAGCGTGCCCATGGGCAGCAGCGGAAACAGGGCATTCAGCCGCAGGCCGACCCACCAGCGGCAGGCACTACCCACGGCACCGCCAAACATCACCGCGAACAACGCATAGGGCATTACAGTTCCTCGTTAACGACGACGGGCGGCGAGGAGCAGGACGGCAACGCCGGCCAGGGCCGACAGCAGCGACCCCAGCAGCACGCCGATCTTCACCTCGTCGACCAGGAAGGGCGCCGTGGGAAAAGCCAGGGCGCCGATGAACAGGCTCATGGTGAAGCCGATGCCGCAGAGCAGCGCCACGCCATAGAGCTGCAGCCAACTGGCCCCCTCGGGCAGGCGCGCCAGACCGCTGCGGATGGCCAGCAGCACCAGCAGCGAGATGCCGACCTGCTTGCCGAGGAACAGTCCCAAGGCCACGCCGAGGGGCACCGGGTCCAGCAGGTTGGCGGGCGAGATGCCGGCCAGGGACACCCCGGCATTGGCGAAGCCGAACAGGGGCACGATGAGGAAGGCCACCCAGGGATGCAGGGCGGACTCCAGTCGCAGCAGCGGCGAGGCGGCGTCGTCGGCCTCGGTATCGCCCAGGGGAATGCACAGCGCCAGGATCACCCCGGCCAGGGTGGCATGGATGCCCGAACGCAGCATGCAGAACCACAGCAGCGCCCCCACCAGCAGGTAGGGCAGCAGTGCCGTGACCTTGAGGCGATTGAGCACCAACAGCACCGCCACCAGCCCGGCCGCGGCCAGCAGCATGGCGGTGGACAGGTCGCTGGTATAGAACAGGGCGATGATCAGCACGGCGCCGAGGTCGTCGAGGATCGCCAGCGCGGAGAGGAACACCTTGAGCGACACCGGGACGCGCGAACCCAGCAAGGAAAGCACGCCCAGGGCGAAGGCGATGTCGGTGGCGGCGGGAATCGCCCAGCCGGCGAGGGTCTGGGGATCGTGGCGATTGACCAGCGCATAGAGCAGGGCCGGCACCAGCATGCCGCCCAGGGCCGCCAGCCCCGGCAGGGCGCGGTCGCTCCAGCGGGCGAGTTGGCCGACCACCATCTCGCGCTTGATCTCCAGGCCCACCAGCAGGAAGAACAGGGCCATCAGGCCGTCGTTGATCCAGTGGCCGAGGGACAGGCCGCCGACAACGGCGTGCAGGCTGGCGAAATAGGTGTCGGCCAGGGGCGAGTTGGCGACGACGAGGGCAATGGCGGCGGCGACCATCAGCACGATGCCGCCCGCGGCTTCGGCCGCGCAGAACCGGTTGAGAAAGGCCAGGGCCTTGGCAGGGGAAACCGGGGATGTCATGGGCAGCAGCACTCCGCGCGGCGGCCCGACCTGCGCTTGATTCAACCTGTCCTTCCGCACGATTGCGGCGACACCCAGCCATCCATGATACATCGTTCCGGCCTTCCTTCGCTGCGGTCGAGCCGGCGACCGCTCTGGCTCGCGGTCGCTCGAACGGGCGCTCGTCGTCCCGGCGCACCGGTCTTGCCAGGGACGCCCTGGCGGAGGACCATCGGCCCCCTTCTGCCCGCTCTCGCCGCACCATGTCCCAGGAATCCCCACCGCCCGCTGCTACCCGTTTTTCCCGCCTCGCCCAGGGCCTGCGCGCCTTCTGGCCGGCGCCCCTGGCCATCGACGGCCGCGAGCGGCTGCGCGCCAGTCTCGGTGCCGGACTCGGCATCCTGCTCGCCGCCCTGCTGGCGGCCTGGTGGCTGGAAGGCCAGCCGGTGCATGGGCATGGCGCCCTGGCGCTGGCCCTGGTGGCACCGCTGGGTGCCAGCGCCGTGCTGGTGTTCGCCCTGCCCGCCAGCCCGCTGGCACAGCCCTGGTCGGTGGTGGGCGGCAATACCTTCTCGGCGCTGATCGGCATCGCCTGCGCCCTGTGGATTCCCGAGGCCAATCTGGCTGCCGCCGTGGCGGTCGCCCTGGCCATCGCCACCATGTTCGCCCTGCGCTGCCTGCATCCGCCGGGAGGGGCTTCGGCACTGCTGATGGTGCTGATCGGCGCCCAGGATTTCAGCTACGCCTGGAGCCCGGTAGCGCTGGACTCGTTGCTGCTGGTCGCCGCCGGACTGCTCTACAACAACCTGACCCGCCGTCCCTGGCCCCATGTGCCGCGCCCGGCCGAACCGAGCGGCGAGACGCGCCTGCAGCGCGCCGACCTGGATGCCGTGCTGGCGCGCTACAACCAGGTGCTGGACATCAGCCGCGACGACCTGGCCGAGCTGCTCGAACAGGTAGAGGCGCGCGCCTACCAGCGCAAGATGGGCGAGTTGCGCTGCGCCGACGTCATGAGCCGGGAGCCGGTGGTGGCCCGTGCCGAGATGCCCCTGCAGGAAGCCTGGGCGCTGATGCGCGCCCGGCGCATCAAGGCGCTGCCGGTCACCGATCGCCAGGGCCATCTGCTGGGCATCGTCACCGTGGCCGACTTCATGCGCCAGATCGACCTGGACGTCCATGAAGGGCTCGGCTGGCGCCTGCGCTCCCTGGTTCGCCCGCGGGCCCGCCAGGGCGCCCGCACCGTGGGGCTGATCATGACCCGTACGGTGCGCGTGGCCAGCGCTGACCGCCTGCTGATCGAGCTGGTGCCGGTGTTCTCCGAGAACGGCCACCGGCACATCCCGATCATCGACGGTTCGCGCCGCCTGGTCGGCATCATCACCCAGTCGGACCTGATCCGCGCGCTATACCAGGCGGTGCGGGCCTAGCCGTCACACCTGGAAGCGATTCACCAGGCCCTGCAGGTCCACCGCCAGCCGCGACAGCTCCTGGCTGGCAGCGCTGGTCTGGCGTGCACCGTCCGCGGACTGGGTGGAAAGATCGCGGATGTTCACCAGGTTGCGGTCCACCTCGCGGGCCACCTGGGCCTGCTCTTCGGCGGCGCTGGCGATCACCAGGTTGCGCTCGTACATCTCGCCGATACAGCTGTTGATCTCGTCCAGCGCCACCCCGGCGGTTTCCGCCAGGGCCCGGGTGGAGCGGGCGCGCTGGCTGCTGTCCTGCATGGACCCCAGCGCCTGGCTGGCGCCGGTGCGCATCCCGGAGACCATCTGCTCGATCTCGTGGGTGGACTGCTGGGTACGGCTGGCCAGGGCCCGTACCTCGTCGGCCACCACGGCGAAACCCCGCCCGGCCTCGCCGGCACGGGCCGCTTCGATGGCGGCATTGAGCGCCAGCAGATTGGTCTGCTCGGCGATGGCGCGGATCACGTCGAGCACCTTGCCGATGTCCTGGGACTGCTCGGCCAGGCGCTGGACCAGCGTGCCGGTGGCGGTGACCTCGTCGGACAGCGCTTCGATGGCGCCCAGGGTCTCGGCCACCCGCGTCTGCCCCTGCTGCGCCGCCTGGCTGGACGCGCGCGAGGCCTCGGAGGTGGAGACGGCGTTGCGCGCCACCTCGTCCACCGCGGTGCTCATCTCGGTGACGGCGGTGGCCGCCTGCTCGATTTCCTCGTTCTGCCGCTGCAGGCCCTCGCCGGCCGCTTCGGTCACCGCATTGAGTTGCTCGGCGGCGGTGGCCAGCTGGGTGGAAGAACCGGCGATGCGCGACAGGGTCTCGCGCAGTTGCTCCTGCATCTGCTGCAGGGCGCGCTGCAATTCGCTGACCTCATCGCGCCCCGTCACCGCCAGGGTCTGGGTCAGGTCGCCCTGGGCGACGCGGCGGGCGGCCAGCAACGCCTCGCGCAGCGGCCGGACGATGCTCGCGGTCAGCAACCAGGCCATCAGTACCGTGGCCAGGGCGGCCAGGGCCATCACCGCGATGACGATCAGCCGCGAGGCGTCGTAGCGCTCGGCGGACACCTGGCCATCGCGCTCGATGCCGGCGGCGTAGAAGTCGCCCAGCTCGCCCAGCTGCTTGCCGGTGCCATCCACCACCGGTTTCATGTCCACCAGGGTCAGCTTGTTGAGCGCGGCGGTATCGCCCTGGCGAGCCAGGGCGAAGGAGTCGGTCATGCCCTTCTGGTAGGTGGCGAAGTCGCGTTTGAACAGGTCCCAGCGCTGCCGTTCCTCGGGGGTGTCGACGAACCCCTCGTAGGCTTTGAGGCCTTCCAGCAGCACCTTGTTGCGTGCCTCGTACTGGCTCACGTAGGTATCGATGTTGCGCGGGTCCGGGTCCAGCGCCAGGCGCAGGGAGATGGTCCTGATGCGCAGCATGTTCTCGCGGATGGCATCCACCGCACGGATGCTCGGGACCCAGTCGCGCTCCGTGACCACCTGGCGTTCGCGGATACCCGCCATCTGCGCCAGGGAGAACCAGCCGAGAAAGGCCACCATCAGGGCGATCAGCCCGAAGCCCAGCGCCGCCCGGGGCGCGATGTTGCAGGTACGTAGCAGCATGGAGATCCTCGTGGCCGGCGGCCCTATTGTTGTCTGACAACGTATATCGGCCAGATCCGCGCCGGCTTGAGCGTTGCGAACCTCGCCGCGTTTTCGTCGTCTCACAGGCACCGTCGCCCATTTCGGGCGACCTGACAGGAACGTTCGGATGAAAACCGGTCCCTCTCGTGCTTCCCCCTTCCCCGCCTCCCGGGCGCTGCTCGCCAGCCTGGTCCTGGGCGGTGGCCTGCTGCTGGCGGGCTGCGCCGGCAACCCGCCGACCGAGCAGATGGCCGTGACCCAGTCGGCTGTCGACGAAGCGGTGAATTCCGGCGGCAACCAGTACGCCCCGATCGAGACCAAGTCGGCCCAGGACAAGTGGACGCAGGCCCAGACCGCGCTCTCGAACGAAAAGTACGACGACGCCAAGCGCCTGGCCGAGCAGGCCGAGTGGGACGCCCGTCTGGCGACCCGCAAGACCCAGGCCGCCAAGGCGGACGCGGCGCTCAAGGACGCCAAGGACAGCATCCAGCAGTTGCGCGAGGAAGGTCAGATCAACCTCCAGCTGCAACAGAATCTCCAGAAAAAAGTGCAGCAGTAAGCTGCCCGCTCTCTTGAAGGACGAACCCCATGCGTAAATCTTTCCTGCTTCCGCTGCTGTCGGCGCTGACCCTCACCCTGGCCGCTTGCGCCACCCCGCCCAATCCCAACCTGGAAAAGGCGCGCAACGACTACGCCGCCCTGGAATCCCAGCCCCAGGCCGCCCAATTGGCCGCCCTGGAGACCAAGGATGCTGGTAACTGGCTGGCCAAGGCCGACAAGGCCTACAAGGACGGCGAGAACGAAAGGACCGTCGACCAGTTGGCCTACCTGACCCAGCAGCGCATCCAGACCGCCATGCAGACCATCAAGCTGCGCCTGGCCGAAGCCGAGCTGAAGAAGGCCGACGCCGAGCGCGGCGAAGCCCGCCTGAATACCCGCACCCAGCAGTTGCAACAGCTGCAGAAGGCGGTCAAGTAAAGGCCGCGGGGCGCAGCTCCCGGTTGGGAATCCTGCGCCCCTCGCCGTGGTCCTCTACAAACCCGCGAGCCGCCGCTCGCCCCTGGTCTGGAGGATGTCCCATGAAAGCCATACGCCTGCGCAAACCCGGTGGACTCGATCAGCTCGAGCACTGCGAGTTGCCCGATCCCGGCCAGCCCGGTGCCGGCGAGATCCGCGTGCGGATCAAGGCCAGTTCGTTGAATTTCCATGATCTCGGCGTGGTGCTCGGCAAGATGCCCGCCGCCGACGGTCGCATCCCCATGTCCGATGGGGCCGGCGTGGTCGAGGCCGTGGGGCCGGGCGTCAGCGAGTTCGCCGTGGGCGATTCGGTGGTCTCCACCTTCTTCCCCACCTGGCTCGACGGCGAGCCACCACTGGACGATTTCTCCACCACGCCCGGCGATGGCGTCGATGGCTTCGCCTGCGAAGTGGTGGTGCGCCCGGCCACGGCCTTCACCCGTACGCCCGAGGGCTACAGCCATGCCGAGGCGGCGACCCTGACCACCGCCGGCCTCACCGCCTGGCGCGCCCTGGTGGTAGACGGCGGCCTCAAGGCCGGTGACAGCGTGCTGGTGATGGGTACCGGCGGTGTCTCCATCTTCGCCCTGCAGTTGGCCAAGGCCCTGGGCGCCACCGTGATCGCCACCTCGTCCTCGGACGAGAAGCTGCAGCGCGCCTATGCCCTGGGCGCCGACCACCTGATCAACTACCGCGACGAGCCGGAATGGGGGGCCAAGGTACAGGCCATCACCGGCGGCCGCGGCGTGGACATCGTGGTGGAGGTCGGCGGGCCGGCGACCCTGGCGCAGTCGATCCAGGCCGCCCGCATCCATGGCCATCTGGCGCTGATCGGAGTGCTCACCGGCGTCGAGGGCCAGGTCCCCACCGCCCACCTGATGCGTCGCCAGCAGCGCCTGCAGGGGCTGATCGTCGGCAGCCGGCGCCACCAGCAGGACCTGATCCGCGCGCTGGAAAGCACCGGGATCAAGCCGGTCATCGATCGTCACTATCCGCTGGCGGAGATCGCCCAGGCCTTCGCCTTCCAGAAGGACGGCGGCCACTTCGGCAAGATCGTCCTGGATATCTAAATTAGTCATACCTTGAAGCTGCTAAGCTTCCGGACGTCCCTGCCCGACTCCTGGAACGCTCGATGAATCCACCCAGCGCCCTCCCCTATGCCGTCGTCATCGAGGACAACGGGCTGCTCGGCGAGCTGCTGGGCAACCATCTCGAAGCCAGCCTGGGCTGGGCCTGCCTGAGATTCGACACGGCCGACGAGGCGCTGGTCCACTTGCTGCAACGGCCGGCGCCGCCCACCCTGGTGATCACCGACCACCTCATGCCCGGCCAGTTGAACGGCGGCGAGCTGGTGCAGCTGTTGAGCCAGCGCTGGCCGGAGCTGCCCGTGGTGATCACCTCGGGATACGGCTACGAGATCAGCGCGACGCTGCCGCCCCGGGTGGTCTTCCTGCAGAAGCCGTGGACGCTGGACGAGGTCGATGCGGCGGTCCGCCTGGCACGGGCGCGCCAGGCGGACGACTAGATACCGAGCTGATGGCAGGCCTGCAGCAGCTGGTCGATGCTCCAGGGCTTGGGCAGGAACAGCGCCCGTTCCTCGCGCTCGGCGTATTGCTGACCGGTATAGCCGGAGGAAACCAGGATGGGCAATTCCGCGAAGCGTTCGCGTACCTGGCGGGCCAGGGCCAGCCCGTCGAGGCGCCCGGGCATGCGGACGTCGGTGAACAGTAGATCCGGCGGCGGCGTATCGTCGGCCAGCCAGGCCCAGGCGGCATCGGCGGTGGCGAAGGACTGCACGACATAGCCCTCCATCTCGAACACCTCCGTCGCCAGGGAACGCAGCACCGGGTCGTCCTCGACGACCAGCACGGTGGTAACGGCAACGGGAGCTACTGCATCGGTCATGGCAACGCTACTTCATTAGTACGACTAATTTGGACCGAATTTACCTGACTTGGATCACAGGATACGGATGGACGGCTGGTAGCCACCCGCCCGCACCTGTCTGATGCGCCAGCGGCGACTTAATTCCCGACCGACCGGAAAAATTTGCTGGAATCCCTGCCGCCCGTTGGACTCTCTTGTCTACCACCGACAAGGCGGAACCGCCCACTACCCCTCCGCCATCCGCTCGACGATCCCATGGCTGAACAGACTCCCTCCTACGCTGAACTCCAGGCGGAAGTGCACCGCCTCCGCGCCGCCCTCGACACCCGCTGCGCCCTGCAGCCGCAGGATACCCAGCGCCGCCTGGCGATCTTCGATGGCGCCATCGACTTCGCCATGATCGTGCTCGACCCCGGGGGCACCATCACCGACTGGAACAGCGGCGCCGAGCGCCTGCTGGGCTGGACCGCCGCCGAGATCCGCGGCAGCCCGGCGGAGCGTTTCTTCACCCCGGAGGACAATCGCAGCGATCGCGCCGGCCTGGAGATGCGGCTGGCGCTGCGCGATGGCCGGGCCGAGGACGAACGCTGGCACCTGCGCCGCGACGGGGCGCGCTTCTGGGCCAGCGGCGAGATGCATCCGCTGCACGACGAGGCCGGCCACCACACCGGCTTCGTCAAGATCCTGCGCGATCGCACCGCCCAGCACCTGGCCGGGGAAGCCCTGCGCGCCAGCGAGCTCAGCCTCGGAGACGTCCGGCGCCGCCTGCAGGAGAGTGAACGCTATTGGCGCGACCTGTTCGAGCAATTGGAGGAAGGCTTCATCCTCGGCACCATCCTGCGCGACGAGCAGGGCCGCGGGCGGGATTGGCGCTACGACCAGGTCAACCGGGCCTGGTCGCGCCACTTCGGACTCAGCATGGAACAGACCATCGGTCGCCGCGCCCGTGAACTCTTTCCCGGCCTCGAAGACAGCTGGGTGGAGGATTTCACCCGGGTGGTCGATACCGGCCAGTCGTTCAGCTACGTGCGGCAGTTCCACCACGACGGTCGCTGGTACGAAGGCCATGCGCACAAGGCCGGCCCGGACAGTTTCCTGGTGCTCTTCCTGGAGGTCACCGAGCGGGAGCTGGCTGCCCAGGCCAAGCGCCACGAGGAGCGTTATCGCCTGGCACTGCTGGAGCTCGGCGAACGCTGCAGCCACCTCGACGACATCGCGGCCGTCACCGAGGTGGCCTGCGCCACCCTGGGCACCACCCTCGGCGTCCACCTGGTCGGCTATGGCCTGGTGGATGCCGACGCCGAGACCATCACCGTGGAGCGCGACTGGACCGTCCCCGGGGCCCGGAGTCTGGTGGGCACCCTGAACTTCCGCGACTACGGCACCTACATCGAGGACTTCAAGCGCGGCGAGACGGTGGTGATCGAGGACGTCCGGGAAGATGCCCGGACCCGCGACAATCTCGCCGCCCTGCAGACCCTGGACACCCGAGCCTTCGTCAACACCCCGCTGTTCGAGCACCACCGCTTCGTCGCCCTGCTCTACGTCAGCTCCCGCACCCCGCGGCAATGGGCGCCCCACGAGCTAGGGTTCATCCGCGAGGTCGCCAGCCGGACTCGCTCGGCCACCGCGCGCCTCACCGCGGAGCAGGCGTTGCACGCCAGCGAGATCAACCTGCGCCTGGTGGCCGACACCCTGCCCTGCCTGATCGCCTTCGTCGATCGCCAGTTGGTCTATCGCTTCGCCAACGCCGAGGCCCCCCGGTGGTTCAAGGAGGCCCCGGACGATCTGCTCGGGCGGCGTATGCCCGAGGTCTTCTCCCCCGCGCTGTTCGCTGCCCGGCAACAGGCCATCCAGGCCGCCCTGGACGGCACCCCGGCGCGTCTCGACCTGCCCTGGCCCTGGCCGGACGGCCGCCGCCGCATCGCCGACATCCACTACCGCCCGCGGCGCGACGCCCGCGGGGCGGTGGACGGCTTCTACGTCTTCGCCCAGGACGTCACCAATCAGCGCGACGCCCAGGCGCTGATCCAGGCGCAGAATCTCAGCCTCAGCCAGGAAGTGCAGGCGCGTACCGCCGAGCGCGACCGTCTCTGGGCGCTCAGCGAGGACCTGCTGCTGGTCGCCGACTTCACCGGGCAGCTGTTACGGGTCAGTCCGTCCTGGTCCCGGCACCTGGGCTACTCCGAAGCCGAACTGCTCAGCCGACCCTACACCGAGCTCATCCATCCCGATGACCTGCCGAAGGTGCTGGCCGCCCTCGACGAGTTGCGCCGCAGCGGTCTGCCGGCCCGGGTGGAGAATCGCGTACAGGCGGCCAGCGGTGGCTGGCACTGGCTCGCCTGGACCCTGTCGCTGGACCCCGACCAGGACCATCTCACCGGCGCCGGGCGCGATATCACCCGGGAAAAGGACGCCGCCGAAACCCAGGCGTTGCTGGAAGAGCAGTTGCGCCAGTCGCAGAAGATGGAGGCGGTCGGCCAGCTCACCGGCGGTCTGGCCCACGATTTCAACAACCTCCTCGCCGGCATCGTCGGCAGTCTCGACCTGCTCACCGTGCGCATCGGCCAGGGCCGCTTGAACGACCTCGAACGCTACACCACCGCCGCCCAGGGCGCCGCCATCCGGGCCGCCGCCCTGACCCACCGCTTGCTGGCCTTCTCCCGGCGGCAGACGCTGGACCCCAAGCCCACCGACGTCAATCGCCTGGTGGCCGGCATGGAAGACCTGATCCGGCGGACCGTGGGCCCGGCGATCCAGATCGAGGTGGTGGCCGCCAGCGATCTCTGGTCGACCCTGGTCGATCCACCGCAGCTGGAAAACGCGCTGCTCAATCTCTGCATCAACGCCCGCGACGCCATGCCCGAGGGCGGGCGCATCTACATCGAGACCGCCAACCGCGCCCTGGACGCCCGCATGGGCCGGATGCGCGACCTGGAGCCCGGCGAGTACATCGCCCTCTCGGTGACCGACAACGGCTGCGGCATGCCGCCCGAGGTGATCGCCAAGGCCTTCGATCCCTTCTTCACCACCAAGCCCATCGGGGTCGGCACCGGCCTGGGTCTGTCGATGATCTATGGCTTCGTCCGCCAGTCCGGCGGCCAGGCGCGTATCCACTCCCAGGTCGACCAGGGCACCAGCGTGACCCTGTTCCTGCCCCGCCACCGCGATGCCCCGGTCGGCGCCGAGCCGGCCGCCAGCCAACCGGCCCTGCCCCGCGTTGGTCACGGCGAGACGGTGCTGGTGGTGGACGACGAGCCCACGGTGCGCATGCTGGTCACCGAGGTCCTCGAAGAACTGGGCTACGCCGCGCTGGAGGCGGCGGACGCTAGCTCCGGGCTCCGGTTGCTGGAATCCGACGTGCGCATCGACCTGCTGGTCAGCGACGTCGGCTTGCCCGGTGGCATGAACGGCCGACAGATGGCCGACGCCGCCCGCCTGCGCCGTCCGGCGCTCAAGGTGCTGTTCATCACCGGCTACGCGGAGAACGCCGTGGTCGGCAACGGCCACCTGGAGCCCGGCATGCACGTGATGACCAAGCCCTTCGCCATGGACGCCCTGGCGATCCGCATCCGCGATCTGATCGAGGGGACCTGAGGTTCCGCTGCCGAGTGGATCATCCCTCACCCCAGCCCTCTCCCGGAGGGAGAGGGGGCGGTTGGAAGGCGTAGCGTGGATGACGGCGCAGCCTTATCCACGAAAGACCCGAAGGTTCGCCCAGTGGAAAACGCTGCGCGGTTTTCCACGCTACGGGACGCGCCCTACAGGCGCGCCACGACCCCCGCCGGACTCCACCGCCCCCTCTCCCCCAGGGAGAGGGTTGGGGTGAGGGAGGTCCAGCGCAGAGGTATCCCCCTCCGTTGGGCTTCGCTGCGCTCAACCCAACCTAGGCGGTCGATCTCGATCATAGGGTCGATAACGGCGCAGCTTTATCCACCAATGACGTAAAGGTTTGCACAGTGGAAAACGCTACGCGGTTTTCCACGCTACGTCAGGACAGCGGCTGGATCGCGGCCATGGGCCGCTCCTACCGGAAGCGGTCGCGCCAGGCTCGACCGCCCCCTCTCCCCTGGGAGAGGGTTGGGGTGAGGGCTGAGGTGTGCCAGGATATTCCTTCATTGGGCTTCGCTGCGCTCAGGCCAATCTACTCGACCTGCTGCGGCACCCGGACCCAGCCTTCCATCAGCCGCCGGGCGCTACGGCTCATGATCGCCTTCTCCACCTGCCAGCAGCCGTCGAGCTCGCGCGCCTGGGCGCCGACCGCCACGACGCCGGCGGTGTGCCCCATGCGCACCTGGCGCCCCGCCAGGTCGCCGGTGACGGCGTTGACCAGGGTTCCGGGCAGCGCCGCGGCCACCGCCACGGCGACCGCGCCGGTGCCGGGGATGGCGTGGTGCAGCTTGCCCATGGAGATCATCCGCGCGATGACGTCGAGTTCCTCGGCCCGTACCTGCTTGCCGCCGGCCACCCGATAGGTCTGGGGTTCGGCGATCAGACACAGCTTGGGCGTGTGCGGACGCTCCGCGGTCGCCTGGGCCGCGGTGACAGCCAGGCCCATGGCTACCGCGCCGGCGGCGCGCAGGGCCTCCAGGCGCTCCAGCAGGCTGGCATCGCCGTTGACCTGTGCCTGGGTCTCGGTGCCACTGAGCCCCAGGGTCTCGGCGCGAACGAAGACGGTGGGATTACCGGCGTTGAGCAGGGTCACCGGAACGCCGTCCAGCCCCGGGACGGCCAACTCGTCGATGGGTCGCCCGGTGGGCAGGACGCTGCCATCGCTGCCGGCGGGGTCGAGGAATTCGAGCACCACTTCGGCGGCCGGGAAGGCCACGCCGTCGAAGCGGAAGTCACCCTCCTCCTGCACCTCACCGGCCACCACGGGCACCCGGGCGAGGATGCGCTTGCCGAGGTTGGCCTGCCAGATGCGCACCGTGGCCAGGCCGTCGCGCGGGGCCTGGACCAGGCCCTCGCTGATGGCGAAGGGACCGACGGCGGCGCTGAGGTTGCCGCAGTTGCCCGACCAGTCGATCACCGGCATCTCGATGGCCGGAGCGCCGAAGAGGTAATCGACGTCGCAATCCGGGCGGCAGGACGGGGCGATCACCACCACCTTGCTGGTGCTGGAGGTGGCGCCGCCCAGGCCATCGATCTGCTTGCCGTAGGGATCGGGGCTGCCGATCACCCGCAGCAGCAGGGCATCGCAGGCCGGCCCGGCGGGGGGCAGGTCGCGGGCATGGAAGAACACGCCCTTGCTGGAGCCGCCACGCATGTAGACGGCGGGGATACGCAACTGCGGCATCAGGGGTCTCCGTCGGGTGCCACGCTCAGGCGAGATAGCGTCCGAACCACGCCAGGGTGCGCTCCCAGGCCAGCTTGGCGGCGGCGTCGTCGTAGCGCGGGGTGGAATCGTTGTGGAAGCCGTGGTTGGTGCCGGGATAGCGCTGCACCTCGAAGGTCTTGCCGGCCGCCTTGAGCGCTTCTTCGTAAGCGGCGGCGCCTTCGTTGATGCGAGGATCGTTCTCGGCGTAGTGGATCAACAGCGGCGCCTTGATCGCGGCGACCTCCTCCGCCCGCGGCTGGCGCCCATAGAAGGGCACGGCCGCGGCCAGTTCGGGATAGGCCACGGCGGCCGCGTTGGCCACCCCGCCGCCGTAGCAGAAACCGGTGATGCCGACCTTGCCGGTGCCGAATTCGTGGCCCATCAGGGTTTCCACGGCGGCGAAGAAGTCGTTCATCAGTTTCTCCGGATCGACCTGCTGCTGCAGTTCGCGGCCCTTGTCGTCGTTGCCGGGGTAGCCACCCACCGAGGTCAGACCATCCGGCGCCAGCGCCAGGTAGCCGGCCTTGGCCAGGCGCCGGGCGACGTCCTCGATGTAGGGATTGAGCCCGCGATTCTCGTGCACCACCACCACTGCCGGGACCTTGCCGCTGGCCTTGGCCGGTCGCACCAGGTAGCCCCGTACCCGCCCGTGACCGCGGGGCGAAGGGTAGTAGACGTATTCGGCGACGATATCCGGATCGGTGAATTCCACCTGGGTGGCCAGGGCGTAGTCGGGGCTCAGCGCCGCCAGTACACCGGTGGCCGACAACCCCAGCACCGCGGCGCAGGCGCTGGCGCGATCGAGGAAGTCGCGCCGGCTGATGCGACCATGGACGTAGAAATCGTAGAGTTCGAGCAGTTCGGGGGAGAAATCCTTGGCGGTGAGACGGGTCATCGCGGTGCTCCTCTGGCGGGAATCGAGGCGCCCGACCCGGATGGGCCGGCGCCCCGGCTGGAGCCGAGTGTGCCGCGAATCGTCTGACTATGTCACCACCCGCGCACGGGTCCGGCCTCAGCTGGACGCCTGCAGCTCCTGCAGCGTGGCGATCAGCGCCTCGAAGCTGACCGGCTTGTTCAAATGCCGGGCGAAACCCGCCGCCCGCGCCTTGTCGACGTCCAATCGCGTCCCGTAGCCGGACAGCGCCACCGCCGGGGTGCCGACGTTGCGATCCCCGGTCCTTATCCGCCGCAGGAATTCGTGGCCGTCCATCTCCGGCATGCCGATGTCGGAAAGGATGACGTCGAAATCCTGGGCCTGGGCCAGCGCCAGCCCGCGCTGGGGATCGGTCGCCGCGGTGACCGCCACCCCCTCTTCCTCCAGCAGCAGTTGCAGCGGCTCGATGATGTCGGGGGAGTCGTCCACCAGCAGCACCCGTAGCCCGGCGACCGTCCTGTCATCGCTGCGGGCGTGGGTGGCACAGGGACGTTCACCCTGGCACAGCGGCAGCCAGACGCTGAAACGCGCGCCCTGGTCGAGCCCCGCGGAATAGGCCTCGATGCGCCCGTCATGGGCTTCCACCAGCTGCTTGACCAGCGCCAGGCCGATGCCGAGGCCGTGCTGGGCGCGCGCGGTGTATTTCATCTCCGCCTGGCCGAACATCTCGAACACCCGTGGCAGGAAATGCGGGTCTATGCCCTGGCCGGTGTCGGTCACCTCCAGCCGCGCGTCCTGCCCGTCCACGTCCAGGGCCATCGTCACCCGACCGCCCGCCGGGGTGAACTTGATGGCGTTGTTGAGCAGATTCCAGACGATCTGGCCGATGCGGGTGGCGTCCGCCTGGACGAACAGGGGACCCGCGGGCAGCCGCGGCGCGGCGATCTCGACGTCTCCGGCCAGGGGCGCGATCACCTCGGCGATCTCGCGCAGTTGCTGGGCCAGGTCCAGGCTCTGCCGCTCGAGCTTGAGCTTGCCGGTGCGGATGCGCGACAGGTCGAGCAGGTCGTCGATGATCTGTGCCTGGCTGCGCACCGCGCGCTGGATCGCCTCGGTGGCGCGGCGCGCCAGGGGCAGGTCGCGCAGCACCGGCGAGCGGGTGAGCAATTCGCTGTTGAGCTGGATGAGGTTGAGCGGATGCTTGAGTTCGTGGGACATCACCGCGAAGAATTCGTCCTTGAGCTGGCCCAGGGCGCGTTGCTGGGCCTGCTGGTTGGCCGCCTCGCTGGAACGCACGTGGTCGGCGGTGGCGTCCCGGGCGATCTTGGCGTAGCCGCGCTCGCCGGAGGCGTTGCTCATGCGGCTGAGCACCCCGGTGCAGTACAGCCGGCTGCCGTCCTTGCGCCGGAGCCAGCGTTCGTCCTGGGCGGCGCCGTGCTCGTCGGCACTGCGCATCTCCGCCTCCGGCACCTCCGCGGTGACGTCCTCCGGGGTGAAGATCAGCCCCACCGGCTGACCCAGGGCCTCGCGCTCGCTGTAGCCGAACAGGCGGGTGGCCCCGCCGTTCCAGCTGTCGATGATGCCGGTGGCGTCCAGGGTGACGATGGCGTAGTCCTGGATGTTCTGCGCCACCAGGCGCATGTTCTCCTCGCCGGCACGGGCGCGATCCTGCGCCAGGCGCCGCTCCGTGACATCGATGAAGGTCAGTACCGCGCCCTCGATGCGGTCCTCGGCGGTGCGATAGGGCAGCAGCCGCGCCAGGTACCAGCGTTCGTCGTGGCTGCGCACCTCGCGCTCGATCAGTCCGAGGGACTCGAACACCTGATTGGCATCGATGGCCAGCTCCGGGTAGTCCAGCCGGTGGGTGATGTCCAGCAGCGAGCGCCCGGTGTCGCTGACGATGATGTTGAAGATGCTGGCGGCACGCGGGGTGAATCTCTTGATGCGCATGCCCCGGTCGACGAACACCGTGGCGATGTCGGTGGAGGTGATGAGGTTCTGCAGATCGTCGTTGATCTTGCCGGTTTCCTCGATCTTGGACTTCAGCTCGTAGTTGACCGTGATCAGCTCTTCGTTGATCGACTGCAGCTCTTCCTTGCTGGTCTCCAGTTCTTCGGTCGCCGAGCGCAGCTCTTCGTTGATCGCCTGCAGCTCTTCGTTGGAGGCCTTGAGCTCCTCGGTGGAGGTCTCGGACTGCTCGATGGTCAGCTGCAATTGCTCCTTGGTGCGCTGCAGCTCGGCTTCGAGCTGGGTGAGGACGCTGTCCTTGGCTTCGGTGTGGTCGGTGGCGGAGTCGGTGCTCATGACGTCCTCGACCTCGTCGAAGAGCACCAGCATGTAGTCGGTGCTGGTGTCGCTGTCACGGAAGGGCCGCACCACCATGTTGATGTAGTAGCTGCGCTCGTCGCGCTGGATGTGCACGCGCCGCGCCTCGACGCTCTTGTTGCTCTGCAGGGCCTGGAACAGCGCGGTGCGCAGCTCCAGGCGCAATGCCTCGAGCACCAGCGCCGGCAGGTTGTAGCTGGGTTCGCCGCCGACGTAGCGCAGGAAGCGCCCGGCCCGTTCGGACAGGTGCACGATGTTGGATTCGCGATCGACGATGATGCTCGGCGGGGCGTACTGCTCCAGCACCCGCTGGTGCACCTCGGCGAAGGACACCTTCTTGCGCCGCCCCACCTGGTGCGGTGGCAGGCGCACGCTGTGCACGCCGGGGTTGAGGTTGAGCATCGGCGTGGGCCGCACCACGCTGGTGGTGTGCTTGGCGCGGTAGATGCGGTTCTTCTTGTCCACCGTGGCGAACAGACTGCTCTGCACATCGGCCGACTCGGAGCTGCCGAGGAACAGGTAGCCACCGGGCTTGAGCGCGAAATGGAAGGTGTGCAGGATCTCGGCCTGCACCTCGCGATCCAGGTAGATCAGCAGGTTGCGGCAGCTGATGAGGTCGAGGCGGGAAAACGGTGGGTCGCTGAGCAGGTTGTGCTGGGCGAACAGCACCTTCTCGCGCAGCTCCTTCTTCACCCGGTACTGGTTCTGCTCCTTGAGCAGGTGCTGGCGCACCCGGGCGGGAGCGACGTCGGTGACGATGGAGCCGGGATAGACGCCATGGCGCGCCAGCGCCAGGGCATGCTCGTCGAGATCGGTGGCGAAGACCTGCAGCCGGGCGCCGGACTGGCGCAGCTCGGCTTGCTCGGTCAGCAGCATGGCCAGGGAATAGGCTTCCTCGCCGCTGGAACAGGCGGCGCTCCAGACCCGCAGCTCCTGGTCATCGTCGCTGACCGGCAAGTGCTCGAACAACTCCGGAATGACGTCGCGCTCCAGTGCCTCGAAGGCCTCGCGATCGCGGAAGAAGTTGGTCACGCCGATGAGCATGTCCTTCAGTAGCGCCGGGGTTTCCTCGGGATGGTCATGGAGGTAGCCGGCGTAGGCGGGCATGTCGGCGATGGCGTTGACCTGCATGCGCCGCTCCACGCGGCGCAGCACGGTGGCGGTCTTGTACTGCTTGAAATTGTGTCCGGTGCGGGTCCGCAGCAGGGTGAGGATGTCGCGCAGCGCCAGTTGCATGGCCTTGCTCGACGGACCCGGCGCCCGGGATTCCAGGTCGAAATGGCGCAACTCGCCCTGGCTCAGGGAGCTGATGGTCGTGGCCAGCTCCAGCAGCTTTTGCGGCATCTCCACCACCGGCAGTACGAAGTCCACCACCCCGGCGCCGATGGCGCTGCTCGGCATGGAATCGAATTCGGCATCTTCCGGCGCCTGGGCCAGGGTCACCCCGCCCTGCTCCTTGACCCGCCCGAGCCCCACGGCGCCATCGGCCCCGTTGCCCGAGAGGACGATGGCGATGGCGCGGGTCTTGTGCACCTCGGCCAGGGCACGGAAGAACAGATCCACCGCCACGTGATCGCCCTGGGGCCGCTCCGCCGGAGTCAGGCGCAGGTAGCCATCGTTCATGGTCAGGTCGGCGCCCGGCGGAATCACGTAGACGTGTTCGGCCAGGATGGGCACCGGCTGCGTGACCTGGCGTACCGGCAAACGGGTCGCCCGCTGCAGGATCTGGTCGAGGCTGCTCTGGTGCTCGGGCGACAGATGCACCACCACCACGAAGGCCATGCCGCAATCGGCCGGCAGCGCCTCGAAGAAGCGCAGCAGTGCCTGGATACCCCCCGCCGAGGCCCCGATGCCCACCACCGGGAACGGCAGGTCGCTGGGTGTCAGGTTCTTCGAACCGCTGGGTTTGGCCACATCCGCCTGGTTGCTCATCTATCCGCCGTCTGTAAATCCACAAGAAATCATCGCCGCCACTGCACCGGCCACGCCCGCCAAGTCGTCACCGCTCGCGGAAAGACGCCTGGCCGGTCGGAGTATAACGAGCGTCCACCGGAGGGCGGGCGTCATCCTGCTACCCGGCGAGGCAACCGACCGTCCCATCCACCTCCGTGGGACCGATGGCGGGTAACCGAGTGCGAACGAAGCCGCCCACCGGAAGCGGGCCGCGCGGTGGCCGAAGCTGCGCCGTCAGCCACCTCGGGCGAGGCTGGCCGCCCACACCGGACCGCCCCTCCCACCTCGCGGGGAGGGTTGGGGCGTTTCGAGAGCCCGCGGCGGCAGGAACGGCACCTGGCTCCGCCGCCTACGCCGAACGGCCCCCTCTCCCGCTCGCGGGGGAAGATTGGCGCGTTTCGAAAGCCCGCCGCGGTGGGAACGGTACCTGGCTCCGCCGCTCACGCCGAACGGCCCCCTCTCCCGCTCGCGGGGGAAGATTGGCGCGTTTCGAGAGCCCGCGGCGGTGGGAACGGCACCCGGCGCCGCCGCTCACGCCGAACGGCCCCCTCTCCCGCTGGCGGGGGAGGGTTGGGGTGGGGGGCGGTCATGCCGGAGCGCTCGCGGTACGACACCGCGGCCGAGGCTACGCCGTCACCCGCCTCGGCCTGGGTACGCCGCAGCGGCGACGCTCTTCCCAGGCTGACCTTTCAGAGATGGAATTTCCTGATCTGCGCATTGAGCTGCAGAGCCAGGTCGGACAGCTGGCGACTGGCCGCGAGCGTTTGCTCGGAGCCCGTGGCCGTTTGAGTGGAGAGCTCGCTGATACGGACCAGATTGAGATCCACCTCCCGGGCGACCTGCGCCTGTTCCTCCGCGGCGCTGGCGATCACCATGTTCCGCTCTTCGATACCGGAAACCGACTGAGCGATGGCGTTCAAGGCCGAGTTGGCCGCCAGCGCCTGGTCACGCGTCACCTGTGCCTGGCTGGCACTGACGAGCATGGCCTCCACCGTCTGACCGGTACCCTGTTGGATGCTGCCGATCATTCCTTCGATTTCGCGGGTGGATTCGCTGGTCCGGTGCGCGAGAGCCCTGACCTCATCGGCCACTACCGCGAAGCCACGTCCCGCATCGCCCGCGCGAGCCGCCTCGATGGCCGCGTTCAGCGCCAGTAGGTTGGTTTGCTCGGCAACGGAGCGGATGACATCGAGCACCTTGCTGATGTCTCGCGTCTGCTCGGACAGGCGGCGGGCCTGATCACTGGCGCCGACGACACTTCCCAGCAAGGTTTCAATGGCGCCGAGCGTCTCACCGAGCTGTTGGCGACCCTGGGTCGCCATCTTCGCGGCCTGTTGGGATTCGGTCGAGGTGGCCGTCGCGTTCCCCGCGACCTCGTCAACCGCCTGACTCATTTCGGTGACCGCTGTGGCCGCCGACTCTATTTCGGCGCTTTGCTTCTGGAGTGCCGTGGCGTTGTCTTGCATGACGGCACTCATTTCCTCCGCCGAGGATGACAACTGAGCGGAAGACGCACTGATATGCGAAAGGGTATCGCGCAGATTGACCTGCATGAGCTGCATGGCCCGGAGCAGTTGCGCCGCTTCGTCGTTGCCCCGCGCATCCAGCTCCTGGGTCAAGTCACCGGACGCGATAGCCCTGGCGGCAACGACCGCTTGAGAGATGGGCAGGGCGATGCTGCGGGTCAGTCGCCAGGCGAGCAGAATGGTCAACGTCAGCGCCAGCAACACCGAGGTCCAGGCGATGACGCGCGTCACGCGATACGAGGCGACGGCATTTTCCGAGATGACCCCGACGTCTTCCTGATTGAATTCCCGTAACGCTTCCGTGCGCTGATTCATCTTGGAAGCGAGGGGAGCCATATCGCCCGCGACGAGCTTGCGTGCTTCGTCGAAGCGGTTCTGCTCGATCAACTCGGTCATCGTCACAAGATGGCGCGCGTAAGCCGAATGCACCTCGCGGAGCGTATCCAGCGCCTCTTTCTCGCGCTCGGTGCTCATCAACTTCGCATAATTGTCGAAGCCGGCCTCCACGGCAGTCTTGATCGTCTCGAGTTTCTTCTTGGTCGTCTCCATCGCGGCTGGATCAGGAAGTGCCAGTAGCCGCAGTCCCTCCAAGCGGGTACGGGCCAACAGCAAGGCCAGGTTATCGGCTTCCACGATGCTGGGTATCTGATCCGACACCAGTTCCATCCGACGATCATCGAGCCGGGACAGTTGAAATAGCCCCATGAAGCCCAAGCCCGCCACGAGGACGGCAAGCAGGCCAAAGCTCAGTGCATTCCGGTCACGTATGGATAACGAACGTAAATTCATGAGAAGTAGCGCCTATGGTTTATTGAGGAAGGATATTTCGCTCGGCAACCCTTATCGACCGCAGGCGCAACTTGCTTGAACACTTTATTTACTGCGAATAAATAGTCTGGCCAATCCCTCGAAACTTTGCCGCCGAACGCGCACGACTTAGCTTAATATCGGCAAAATAAATAAGACGAATTACATCACATGGCACACAACCAAATAACTCGACCCCATCCAACTCGTCCCCGCGGGACAATCTCGTTGCTTATATAAGAGCCAGTCATACCACTACACCTGACCGAAAACCGGACCCTCTCCCCGACACCAGCCTTTGTCGCCCGCCTGGTTCCCGAAACTTCCGAGCGGATAGCCACGCAGACCCAGCGCCAGGCACCGCGACCCCAGGCGCTGGACGTGCAGGTCCGCACCTCCTTCTCAGACGGCGTCCATCCCTGCCGTCGAAACGATCGCCTCAGGCAAGATCACCTCAGGCGAAGGCATGAGCCTGCCAACCGTCCCTGGTGGAATTCATGGTTCAGGCGCATTGCCGATCGCTGAGCGACCCGGGAGACGTCGGTCACCTCGCTAACGATGGCTACCTTCCCGCGGTGGCCTGGGCTCGCGCGACTGCCGCTCGGTCAGCGCCGGGATGACCAGCGCTTCCTGGCGACGCCGCCGTTGCGGACGGTGCCGCGTACCTCGGTCGCCGGGGGATGCCGACGCCGGGCTTCAGAACAACCCCAGCTGCCGATCCAGCAGGCGCTCGAAGCGGTCGCCGACGAAGGGCAGGATGGCATCGGCCACCGGTGCCAGCTGGCGCTGCACATAGTGGTCGTAGTCCGGCGGCGCATGGGGCAACTCGACCGGCTCGGCACCGGCGGTAGTGATCAGGTAGCTGACCCAGCCGCCGCGACGGAACCGGCTGCGGCGCCCGAGTCGGGCATTGTCCGCCTCGAGCAGGCGCGCGGCGCGCACCTGGGGCGACAGGTTGCTCTGGTATTCCTCCAGCGGCCGGCGCAGGCGCTTGCGATAGACCAGCAGGTCGTCGAAGTCGCCGGCGCGGGTGCGGGCGACGAAGTCGCGCACATAGTCCTCGTGGGGCGCGCCGGTGAAGATGCGCAGATACAGCTCGCGCTGGAAGCGCTGGGCCAGGGGCGACCAGTCGCTGCGCACCGTCTCCAACCCCTTGAACACCAGTTCCGGCTGGCCATCGGCGCCGGGCCGCAGTCCCGCGTATCTCTTCTTGCTGCCCTCCTCCGCGCCGCGGATGGTCGGCATGAGGAAGCGGGCGAAATGGGTCTCGTACTGCAGCTCCAGGTGGCTTTCCAGCCCCAGCTCGGCGCGTAGCTGCTCGCGCCAATGGGCGTTGACCGCCGCCACCAGCTCGCGACCGATGCCCTCGGCGTCGGCTTCTTCGTGGGCGCGGCCGAGCCAGACGAAGGTGGAGTCGGTGTCGCCATAGATCACCTGGTGGCCGCGCGCCTCGATCAGCTCGCGGGTGCGGTGCATCACCGCATGGCCGCGCAGGGTGATGGACGAGGCCAGGCGATGATCGAAGAAGCGACAGTGCGGGGTGCCCAGCACGCCATAGAAGCTGTTCATGATGATCTTCAGCGCCTGGGCCAGGGGCGCATTGCCGGCGCGCTTGGCGGCATCGCGCCCCTCCCAGACCCGCGCCACCATCTCCGGCAGGCAATGCCGGGTGCGATGGAAGCGTGCACCGCGAAAGCCCGGCACGGTCTCTCGCTCGGGCTGCGCCAGGCCTTCCACCAGTCCCACCGGGTCGATGAGAAAGGTACGGATCAGCGAGGGATAGAGGCTCTTGTAGTCCAGCACCAGCACCGAGTCGTAGAGTCCGGGTCGGGAGTCCATGACGAAGCCGCCGGGGCTGGCCTCGGGCGGCTGGGCGCCGAGGTTGGGCGCGACGAAGCCCTGGCGGTGCATCAGCGGCAGATAGAGGTGGTAGAAGGCGGCGATGGAAGCGCCGTGACGCTCCAGCGGCAAGCCGGTGACGCTGGCCCGCTCCAGCAGGAAGCGCAGCAACTCGGTCTTCTCGAAGATCCGCGTGACCAGTTCGCAGTCCACCAGGTTGTAGCGCGCCAGGGCGCTCTTCTCGCTGGCGAACATCCGGTTGATGGAGGCCATGCGGTCGTGGGGATTGTCGATGGCCTTGCCGTCGCCCAGCAGCGCGCGCGAGACATTCTCCAGGCTGTAGGAGGGAAACACCCAGGTCGCCGACTTGAGCGCCTCCACCCCATCGATGATCGGCCGCCCGGCCAGCAGCGCGGAAAACGGTCGTCCCTGGCCGCCGGCTTCGTAGCGGTCGTCTGCGGGCGCACCTCGGCCCAGGTGCAGGGTCACGTCCAGTTTGCGGGCGTGCTCGTGGAGCACGCGGATGTCGAACTGCAGCACGCTCCAGCCGATGATGACGTCGGGATCGTGGCGCGCCATCCAGGCGTTGAGGCGTTCGAGCAGGGTGGCGCGGTCGGCGACGTATTCCAGGTCGAAGTCCACCGCGGCATCTTCCCCGGTAGGCGGGCCGAGCATGTACACCTGGCGCTGGCCGCAGCCGTGCAGGCCGATGCTGTAGAGCTCGCCGCGCTCGCTGGTCTCGATGTCCAGCGACAGGGTGCGCAGTCGCGGACGATAGTCCGGCGCCGGCCTCAGCGGCGCGGCTTCGCCGTCCGGCAACTGGACCGGCGCGGTGATGAAGCGCTCCATGAGGAAGCGATCCGCCGGGGCGATATCGGCTTCGTACACCTCGATGCCCGCCGCGACCAGTCGCTGCTCCAGCTCGCGCAGGATGCGAGGGCGCGGCGCATAGAGCCCCAGGACGGGGCGCTGCTGGAAGTCCCGCAGCGCCAGCTCGCGCAGTTCCACCCCGGACGGCAGCAGGCGCTCGATGTCCGCCCGTCGCTCGGCGGGGGCGAAGGCCACCACCTGCTGTCCCGGCACCCGCAGCTGTCGCGGTCCCTCCTCGGTGGCGAACCAGAACGCCAACTCCGTTCCGGTCGGAGTCTCGCGCCAGAGGCGTGTCAGCAGAAAACCCTGGGCGGCGGCCACGGCCATCGCGCTCCTCTCATTCGCATGGAGCAGCATTCTCGCAAGGCTGGCCAGGCCCGGCGACCCCTGCGCGCCCGGTGGTCCGCTCGTCGCACCGGCCGAAAGGTCTGTGTCCTGTGGCGATGATCTTGCATCGAATGCCCACACCCGTCGTAGAGCCGACTCGTTCGGTTGCTGGGCGCCTCCTTGCTTACCGTTTCAGGCAGTGTCATGAATTCGTTGTCGTCGTCCTTTCCCAGCGGGGCCGTGCCCCGCTACAACGCCCAGCAGGGGCTCGTCCGCGAGCAGGCCCGCCGCTGGTTGGAACAGGACGTCCTGGTACTGGACACCGAGGCGACCGGCCTGGGCGCAGAGGCGCAGCTGATCGAGGTGGCGGTGATGACCCTCGGTGGCCGGGTCCTGCTCGATACCCTGGTGCGCCCCACCGTGACGG
Source organism: Pseudomonas oryzihabitans (assembly GCA_036946245.1). GTDB lineage: Bacteria > Pseudomonadota > Gammaproteobacteria > Pseudomonadales > Pseudomonadaceae > Chryseomonas > Chryseomonas oryzihabitans_G. The sequence continues at coordinate 1,597,554 of JAQIJM010000001.1, read as the reverse complement.
TTCCCCGCGAAGCGACGCTGATCCACGGGCTGACCGATGCCGACCTCTCCCGGGCGCCGGGCTTCGCCGAGGTGTTCGCCCAACTCTGGCCGTTGCTGCAGGGCCGTACCGTGCTGGCCTACGGCATGCCTTTCGATTACCGCCTGCTGGGCTACAACGCCCACTTGCACGGCCTGACGCTGCCGCCGGAACTGGAGCGCGAGACGCCACCGGTGCAACTGGTGGACGGCACCCGCCTGCACTGCCTGATGCAACTCTACGCCCAGTTCTGGCAGGAGCCGAGTCTGGACAGCCGCAACCAGGACGGCTGGCGGCGCAAGGCGCTGGCCATGGCCGCTCGCCAACAGGGCATCCCGGTGCAGGAAACCCATCGCGCCCTGCCCGATTGCCGCCTCAAGGCCGCCCTGGTCCAGGCCCTGGCCGGCGAGGCGCCGGCTACCTGGCAGGGCGTACAGGCGCTGGCGGGCTAGTCTCGCCGGAATCGCCGCTCGCACCGCGGCACGGCTGTCGGACCGGCGCCGGGGCCTGAGCGGTACCACTCGCGGACCCGGCGGCAATCGTCCAGGCCGGCAGCTCCGGGGTCTTTCCCGCGCGGGATGGGAGAGCGGTTCAGTCGGCTTCCGCCGCCTGCAGCACCCAGCGCAAGCCCTGCAGATCCTCGGCGGAGAGGCTCTCGCGCAGGCGGCAGAGGCGATAGTCGACCCGGGTGTTCAGCGCTACCCACTCCAGGTCCTGGCGGGTGGGCTGGGCGACGAAGTACTCGCCGTAGCGTTCGTCCAGGCCGGCCATGCGGTACTGGCCCTTGAGCGGCAGGTACAGCCGGCCGTTCATCTCCCAGCGGCTGGCGCTGCAGCCATGGAAGCGCACCTTGTCGCCAAAGGTGGACAGCTGGGTGCGGAAATCGGTGGTGGCGTGGCCGGCGCTGGTCTTGAACTGGCTGGCGATCACGCTGAAGACGATGCCCTCGGGCGAGGGCGCGCCCCGCCATTCGATGACCCGGCGATTGAGTGCCGCATCGAAGGCATCGGTGAAGATTCCGGCGGCCTGCGCCGGCAGCGTTGGCAGGGTCAAGGCACCCAGCAACGCCATCGTTGTTTTCAAGACGAGCTCCTGGTGGCGACCCGAGCCTCCCACCTGAGGCAGCGGAGCGAGGCGGCAAAGGGCCAGCGTCAGGATTTGGAGACCCGAATGGCTGAAAGGTGCCCCCGCCGGTCCGGATAAGCGGTATCTTTCACAGTCTAGCGACGAGCCCGCCTCGTCCACCCCCTTGAACCGTCGCCGGCGAGGCGTACGGCCCGACCACGAAACGACCGGCCAAGTCGCCGGAGAGCACTGCGAGGATCTATGAGCGCTGCGGACATCGATTGGAAGACCCTCGGTTTCGACTACGTCAAGACCGACTTCCGCTATATCGCCACCTATCGCAACGGCAGCTGGGGACCCGGTGAGCTGACCCGCGACAACCAGCTGCACATCAGCGAAGGCTCCACGGCCATCCACTACGGCCAGCAGTGCTTCGAAGGCCTCAAGGCCTATCGCTGCCAGGACGGCTCGGTCAACCTGTTCCGCCCCGACCGCAACGCCGCGCGCATGCACAAGAGCTGCGCCCGCCTGCTGATGCCGCCGGTCCCCACCGAGATGTTCATCGACGCCTGCCAGCAGGTGGTCAAGGCCAACGAAGCCTGGATTCCGCCCTACGGCAGCGGCGGCGCCTTCTACTTGCGGCCCTTCGTCATCGGCGTGGGTGACAACATCGGCGTGCGCACCGCCCCGGAATTCCTCTTCGTGGTGTTCGGCATCCCGGTCGGCGCCTACTTCAAGGGCGGCATGACCCCGCACAACTTCGTCATCTCCAGCTACGACCGCGCGGCGCCCCAGGGCACCGGCGCCGCCAAGGTCGGTGGCAACTACGCCGCCAGCCTGATGCCCGGCGCCCAGGCCAAGGCCGAAGGCTTCGCCGACTGCATCTACCTGGACCCCATGACCCATCGCAAGATCGAGGAAGTCGGCTCGGCCAACTTCTTCGCCATCACCGGCGACGGCAAGTTCATCACCCCGCGCTCCGAGTCCGTGCTGCCGGGCGTGACCCGCATGTCGCTGATGGAACTGGCCCGCGACCGGCTGGACCTGGAAGTGATCGAAGGCGACGTCTTCATCGACCAGCTCGACCAGTTCGTCGAAGCCGGCGCCTGTGGCACCGCGGCGGTGATCACCCCCATCGGCGGCATCCAGTACGGCGAGAAGCTGCACGTCTTCCACAGTCTGACCGAGGTCGGCCCGGTGACGCGCAAGCTGTACGAGGAGTTGACCGGTATCCAGACCGGCGACAAGCCGGCGCCGGAGGGTTGGATCGTCAAGGTCTGACTTGGGGTCGGTTTGGTTTGAAAAAGGCGCCTCAGGGCGCCTTTTTCATTGGACAAGGGGTTGGCGGTAGGTTGGGTTGAGCGGAGCGAAGCCCAACGTTGCGGACTTGGATGTTGGGCGCCTGGATGCTCCGGCTAGTTGCTGAGTTTTGCTTGTAGCCCTTGTTTCGCCTGGCCGGCGACTTACTTTTCTTTGCTTGTGCAAAGAAAAGTAAGCAAAAGAAAGCACACCCCACGTTTCGGCCCTCCGCTGCGCTCCGGGTCCCCTCGCTCCGGCGCCGCTCCGGGGGCACGGCACGAAGGGGCCTCCTGCCCCTCGCGCCTTGCTCGGCGTCCTGCCTCGCATCCCCCTGCGCGACACCTACATTCGGCCTCACTGACGGGGACGGGACGCTAGCCTGAAACTTTGGTTCTCAGATGCTCTGTAGCGTGGAAAACCGCGCAGCGTTTTCCACGGGAAGCCTCTCAACCACGGACCTTGGATCACTGTCTTTATCGCGGCCATGGGCCGCTCCTACAGCGTATCTGACTTCTGTAGGAGCGGCCCATGGCCGCGATTCAGCGGTGTCAGGCCGTAGCGGTGTTTTCCATAAGTGAGCTTAGCCTTGAGCAGTGGACAAGGCTGTGCCGTTGTCCACGCGACAGACTGTTCATGGCCTTTCAACCAACACTTTCAGGCTGGCGAATCGCCCCGTTCAGGAGGGCGAACGCCAGTGTCGTGTAGTGGGGCGAGCCGCATGGATGCGGCGAGAGGTCCAGTGGGCCATGGACGGCCCATCTGGACCGACCCCGGAACGGCGCTGGTGTGAGCGAAACGTAGCGCAGCGAAGTAACAGCCGTAGGCTAGCCCGAAGGGCGAGCAACGCGAGTCACCCGGAGCGCAGCGCAGGGCCGGATGGTGGGGCAAGCGTTTTGGTTACTTTTTTGCGGGACGCGTAGTCCGGGGCGCGCATCCGCGACTGCAAAAAGTAACTCGCCCGGGTGGGCGAAACAAAAACCTTCAAAACACTCGATAAGGAGCTAGGGCGCAGACGGGCACCCAGAACTGTTGGGCTTCGCTCCGCTCAACCCAACCTAAGACGCTCCCCCTACCCCTCCTCCCGCCGCCGCAACACCAGATGCGCGCCGATGAACAGCACCGCCACACAGATCGCCGCGGCGATGAACCAGCGCTTCGACACATGATGCTCGGCGAAGAAGTCGCGCAGGATTTCGCCCACCGCATAGCCGATGCCGGTCATGACGAAGCCCCAGAGCAAAGCCCCAATGACGTTGTAGAACAGGAAGCGCCGTGGCCGCACCCCGCTGGCGCCGATCAACAGCGGACCGATCAGGCGGAAGCCATAGGCGAAGCGGATGCCGATGATCCACAGCGCCTCGTGACGATGGATGCGGCTGCGCAGCCAGTCGATGCGCGGCTGCTGGCGCTTGAAGCGACCGAGGATACTGTCACCGTAGCGCCGCCCGAGAAAGAACAGCGTCTGGTCGCCGATGAAGCCACCCAGGGCCACGCACAGGGCCGTGAGGGGAAACAGCAGATAGCCGTGGCGTGCCGCGATGCCCGCCAGGATGGCCACGCCATCCCCCTCGATCAGGGCGCCCAGCACGGCGGCGCCATAGCCGTAGTTGCTGATCATCTCGCTGTCGATCATGGCGCTTCCTAGAGTCCGAGGATGGTCAGCATGATGAAGGTACCGAACAGCACGAAATGGGTCATGCCCTCGATGGCGTTGGTCTCGCCATCGTTGAGGTTGATCGCCGCGACGATCAGGGTCACGGCCATCATCACCGTTTGCACCGGGGTCATGGCCATCTGGATCGGCTGGTCATTGAACAGGGCGATGGCTTCCACCACCGGCACGGTGAGGATGACGGTGGACAGGCTGGCGCCCAGGGCGATATTGATCACCGACTGCATACGGTTGGCCATGGCGGCGCGCAGGGCGGTGAGGATCTCCGGGCTGGCGGAGATCACCGCCACCACCAGCGCCGGCACCAGCGCGGGGACGGCCAGGCCTTCCAGGCCGGTATCCAGGGACTTGGACATCACCTCGGCCAGGGCCCCGGTGGCGACGATGCCGACGATCAGCATGGCGATGGACAGGGTGGCGCTGCTTTCGCCATGGCCGGCGCTGGCGGCTTCACCCTCGGCGACCGGGCGCTTGCGCTTCTTGTCCGGGTAGTTGTAGCTGAAGAAGTAGCTGTGCGGGCCGGTCTGCATGCGCAGGAACAGCGCATAGAGCAGCGCCATGGCGCCGATGGTGAAGAAGGAATAGATATGCCACTTGGCCTCGGGGATGAACTCCGGCACCAGCATGGAGATGCTCACCGCGGTGATGATCATCACCCCGTAGGCGCGGCTGGAATCGTCGTTGTAGGGCTGCTCGCCGTGCTTGAGACCGCCGAGCAGCGCGGCCAGGCCGATGATGCCGTTCATGTCCAGCATCACCGCGGCGTAGATGGTATCGCGGGCCAGGGTCGGCGAATGGTCGTGGCTCATCATGATCGCCAGGATGATCACCTCCACCAGCACGGCGGAGAGCGTCAGGATCATGGTGCCGTAGGGATCGCCGACCTTTTCCGCGAGCAGTTCGGCATGGTGGGCCACGCGCATGGCCGCGCAGATGATGGCGGCGATCAGGCCACCGGCGGCGATCAGTGCCAGGGTCTGGCCGCCGCCGAGCAGCGCGTGTTCGAACACATAGGCCAGCACCGTGGCACCGATGGCGACCAGCAGCAGGGTTTCGTCTTTGAGGGCGGCGAGCATGGAGAGGGGCGTCCTTGAATGAGCAATGCCTTGTTACGACCGCCGTAGACGGCAAAAGGCTCGCGATCCGTGCGAGGCGCCTGGCGACCGCCGCTGCGCCGGGGCAGTGACGGCCTCAGCGCCTCGTCAATTGACGCGCGGTCCCGGCACCAGCCGGCTCCACACCGCCTTGGTGCCATGGGCGCAGACCTGGCGATAGCCCAGGGCGTGGCGCTCCACCAGGTACCAGGACACCACCGCCAGCGGCAGGGTGATGCCGATGGAGAGCACCACCAGGGTCCAGGCCTCGATGCCGGGGATCACCGCCGCCAGGGTCTGCTGCACCGGAAAGGAGTAGATGTAGAGACCGTAGGAATAATCGCCCACCTCGTTGAAGGCGCGGATGCGCCCGGCCGGGACGAAGGCGAGGTAGAGCAGCACGTAACCCAGCACGAGGTTATAGACCAGGAAGAAGCTGTCGCGGTCGGGAGTGGCCAGGGCCAACAGCGCCACGGCGGCGAAGAAAGCCGCGCGCGACAGCGGGATGTAGCCGCGCAGCACATAGAAGGCGCCGCCGAGGAAGAACATCTGGAACAGCCGCAACAGGTGGGATTCGCTGGCGAAGAAGTAGTAGGCGAACAGCTTGAACAGCGCCGCACCCACGGCGAACAGCAGGATGGCGCGCTGGAAGTGGCGGCTGTCCAGCCGCAACCAGAGAACGAACAGCCAGAGCAGCGCCAAGGCGCCGTACATGCCCACCTCGAAGGGCAGCGTCCACAGCGAGCCATTGACGATGGCCTGCAGCGGGTTGCCCTCGAACAGTCCGGGCAGGTCGAACTCGGCGCCAGCGATCAGGCCGGTATTCTTCAGCAGGTAGACCCAGGTCTGGCCGTCGCTGAGGTAGTCCTGCAAGGGCGCCCGGGTCAGCCAGGCGCCGAGGCCCAGCACCGTCAACATCAGCATCACCAGCAGGCCCGGTACCACGCGCAGGGCACGGCCCCAGACGAAATCGATGATGTCGGCTCGGCTGAGCAGGCTCTTGGTGACCAGGAAACCGCTGGTGATGAAGAAGATGTCGACGGCGATGTCGCCCAGGGTCATGCCCAGGCTCTCGCGGCCGGGCTCCGCCGTCGCGGTACCGCTGGAGATCGCGAAGCTATGGCTGAAGACCACGGCGAGCGCCGCGATCATGCGAATCAGATTGAGATTGTTGTTCTTGCCGCCAACGTAATCCTGAACGGTCTGCACGGATACCTCACGCCTGGTGTTTGGAGCCATGCCTCCCGATTGTAGACAGATCGATACGCGTTGCAGGGGTTATGGCCTTTTGCTAGTCCAAAGCGTGGAGTGCTGGGAATTTCTGGCCACCGGAGGCACCGTACATCGGTCAGCGGGAACCCGGAGGGCTGCAGAAACCTGGGCAAAGCGTGCGACAATCGTTCATCTTTTCCTGATTCACCCGATCCGAGGTTTCCATGTACGACTGGCTCAATGCGCTGCCGAAGGCCGAACTGCACCTGCACCTGGAAGGCACCCTGGAGCCCGAGCTGCTGTTCACGTTGGCCGAGCGCCATGGCGTCGCCCTGCCCTGGGGCGATGTCGAAGCCCTGCGCGCCGCCTACAACTTCGGCAACCTGCAGGAATTCCTCGACCTCTACTACGCCGGCGCCGACGTGCTGCGCACCGAGCAGGACTTCTACGACCTGACCTGGGCTTATCTGCTCAAGTGCAAGGAACAGAACGTCATCCACACCGAGCCCTTCTTCGATCCCCAGACCCACACCGATCGCGGCATTCCCTTCGAGGTGGTGGTGCGTGGCATCACCCAGGCGCTGGCCGACGGGGAAAAGCAACTGGGCGTGACCAGCGGGCTGATCCTGAGTTTCCTGCGCCATCTCTCCGAGGAGGCCGCCCAGGCCACCCTGGACCAGGCGCTGCCGTTCCGTGACCACTTCATCGCCGTCGGCCTGGACAGCTCGGAAAAGGGGCATCCGCCGAGCAAGTTCAAGCGCGTCTTCGCCCGCGCCCGCGCCGAGGGTTTCCCGGCCGTGGCCCACGCCGGCGAGGAAGGCCCGCCGGAGTACATCTGGGAAGCCCTCGACCTGCTAGGGGTAGTGCGCATCGACCACGGCGTGCGCGCCTTCGAGGATGAGCGCCTGATGGCCCGCCTGATCGACCAGCAGATCCCGCTCACGGTCTGCCCGCTGTCCAACACCAAGCTCTGCGTGTTCGACGACATGAGCCAGCACACCATCCTCAAGATGCTCGACCGCGGCCTCAAGGTCACCGTCAACTCGGACGATCCGGCCTACTTCGGCGGCTACGTCACCGAGAACTTCATGGCCTTGCACGACGGCCTGGGCATGACCCGCGAGCAGGCCCAGCGCCTGGCGCAGAACAGCCTCGACGCCCGCCTGGTGAAATGAGCATGAGCCTGACCGCTGCCGAGATTTCCTACTACGAACGCTTCGCCGAGCGCCTGGCCGACGCCGCCGCCGTGGCCATCCAGCCCTACTTCCGCGCCCAGCTGGCGGTGGACGACAAGGGCGACGCCGCCGTCGCCGGGCGTCGCTACGACCCGGTGACCATCGCCGACAAGGCCGCCGAACGCGCCATGCGCGAACTCATCCAGGCCGAGCATCCGGATCACGGCATCCTCGGCGAGGAAGAGGAAAACGTCGCCGGCAGCAGCCCCTTGAGCTGGGTGCTGGACCCCATCGACGGTACCCGCGCCTTCATCACCGGCCTGCCGCTGTGGGGCACCCTGGTGGCGCTCAACGACGGCAGCCGCCCGGTGATCGGGGTGATGAACCAGCCCTTCACCGGCGAGCGCTACCTGGGTACCCCGGCCGGGGCTTGGCGCAACGGCGCGGCCCTGCGCACCCGCCCCTGCGCCAGCCTGGCCCAGGCCCGGCTGATGTGCACCAGCCGCGACATCTTCGACACCCCCGAACGCCTGGCGGCCTTCGACGCCGTGGCCGCCGAGGTGCAACTGGCCCGTTTCGGCGGCGACTGCTACGCCTACTGCATGCTGGCCTCGGGCTTCGTCGACGTCATCATCGAGGCGGGCCTGCAGCCCTACGACGTGCAGGCGCTGATCCCCATCATCGAAGGCGCCGGCGGCCGCATGACCGCCTGGGATGGCGGTGACGCCCAGCAGGGCGGGGCCATCCTGGCCTGTGGCGATCCGGGGTTGCATGGGCAGTTGGTGGAGCGGTTGAAGCATCTGGCGTAGGGGCGTACTTTCGTAGTTTGGGTTGAGCACAGCGAAGCCCAACTCTTTAGAGAGCTGGCTTATTGCCCGTTGCCCTAGCTGCTTACTGAGCTCTGCTGACGCTTCTTGTTTCGCCTGGCCGGCGACTCACTTTTCTTTGCTTGCGGATCGCCGCCCGGTGCAAAGAAAAGTAAGCAAAAGAAAGCACACCCCACGTTTCGGCCCTCCGCTGCGCTCCGGGTCCCCTCGCTCCGGCGCCGCTCCAGGGGCACGGCACGAAGGGGCCTCCTGCCCCTCGCGCCTTGCTCGGCGTCCTGCCTCGCATCCCCCTCCACGACACCTGCACTCGGCCTCACTGACGGGGACGGGGCGCAAGCCTGAGGATTCGGTATTTACCGATTCTGTAGCGTGGAAAACCGCGCAGCGTTTTCCACTGGAGGGTACCGACACTATCAGTGGACAAGGCTTCGCCGTTGTCCACGCTACAAGCTGTTTGTAGCTCTTCAACCAAAACTTTCAGGCTGGCGAAATCGCCCCGTTCAGGAGGGCGAACGCCAGCGTCGTGGAGTGGGTCGAGCCGCATGGATGCGGCGAGAGGCCTAACGGGCCATGGACGGCCCGTGTAGGCCGACCCCGGAACGGCGCTGGGGTGAGTGAAACGAAGCGCAGCGAAGTAACAGCCGTAGGCTGGCCCGAAGGGCGAGCAACGCGAGTCACCCGGCGCTTCGCGCCGGGCCGGATGACCGGGGCAAGCGTTTTTGGTTACTTTTTTGCGGGACGCGTAGTCCGGGGCGCGCAGCCGCGACTGCAAAAAGTAACTCGCCCGGGTGGGCGAAACAAAAACCTTCAAAGCGCTCGATAACCAGCCCTGGCACCAATACCAGCCATCGCGGCCATGGGCCGCTCCTACAGGCCCAACCCAAGCCTGTAGGAGCGGCCCATGGCCGCGATCGCCCCCCGCTAACCTCTTAAGCCCCCTCTAAGCCAACTCCCGTATACCGGCAGGATTCCGCCAAGAGTTCCTGCCGTGCTCCCCTCTTCTTCCCCCGCCTCTCCAAGAGCCGCACAGCTGGAGCGGGCCTTGCTGCTCGGCTGCCTGGCCGCCTATCTGCTCGCCGGGCTGTTCGGCCGTGGGTTGTGGAAGGCCGACGAGCCCTATTCCTTCGGCATGGTGTGGAATTTCCTCACCACCCCGGACTGGCTGATCCCCCGGGTGGGTACCGCGCCCTTCATGGAAAAGCCACCCCTGATGTACTGGACCGGCGCCCTCGCCGCGCGGTTGGCAGCGCCCTGGCTGGGCGCGCCCGACGGTGCCCGGCTGGCGGTGCTGGGCTGGATGCTGGTGACCCTGGCCGCCCTGGCCTGGCTGACCCAGCTGCTGTTGCCGGGGCGCGGGCGTCAAGCGGAGCTGGCCCTGCTGGGCATGCTCGGGGTGGTGCAGCACAGCCATCTGCTGATCGCCGACGTACCCCAGCTGGCCGGCGCTACCCTGGGCCTGGCGGGCCTCGCCGCCTACTGGCACGATGGTCGGAAGCCCTGGCGGCGCGGCCTGCTGTTCGGCAGCGGGCTGGGCATCGCCTTCATGAGCAAGGGCCTGCTGGTACCGGGGGTGCTCGGCCTCACCGGAGCGCTCTGCGCGCTGTGCTGGCCCCAACGGCTGCTCGAACCGGCAGGTCGCCGCTGGAGCGTCGCCGCGGTCCTGGGCGCCCTACCCTGGCTGGCGATCTGGCCGGCGCTGCTCTGGCACCAGGCCCCAGCGCTGTTCACTACTTGGTTGTGGACCAACAACATCGGTCGCTTCTTTGGCCTGGAAGCGCGCAACAGCGATACCGACGGCCTGCTCTCCAGCCTGGCGGACCTGGCAGCGTTGTCCTTTCCCACCGGACTGGTCCTGCTCGGCGCCACGCTCTGGCAGCTCTATCGCCGCGGCGGCAGCCCCTTGAAGCGGCTGGGCGGGCATCCGGGGCTGGCCACGGTGGCGCTCTACGCCGTCGTCTGCCTGGCGGTGCTGCTCAAGTCGGCGGTCTTCCGCAGCCTCTACCTGCTACCCCTGTTTCCCGCCCTGGCACTGTTGGCGGCGCGGCTGCAGCCACCACCGGCCATCGCCCGTCTCGGCCGTGACGCCAGCGTGGTCTTCTGGACGCCGCTCATCGCCCTGCTGGCCGTGGGCGGTCTCGGCCTGGCCCTGGGCCAGCCGCTGCCCTGGCCCGTCGTGGTCCGCGACCATCTACCGCTCGCGACTTCCCTCACGGTGAGTCCACTGGCCTGGATTCTGGCCCTGCTGGCCCTGGTCGCCTGGGGCCTGGCGCTGCGACTACGCGCGACCCTGGCGCCGGCCAGCGCCTGGTTCATCGGACTGACCGTCAGCTGGACCCTCGCCAACAGCCTCTGGCTGCCCTGGATCGACCTGGGCAACAGCTACGCCCGGCCCTTCACCGAACTGGAACGAGTGCTGCCGGCAGCGGATTGCCTGGCCAGCTACGGCCTGGGCGAGTCGGAGCGTTCCATGCTGCACGTCTACAGTGGCTATCCACCCCAGGAGCAGGCCAGCCTGCGCCAGGTGCCCTGCCAGGTGCTGGTGGTGCAGGACGAGTGGCACGAGCCGGTAGCGGTGCCTCCGGGCTGGCATCTGCTCTGGCAGGGCGCCCGTCCCGGCAACCTCAAGGAGCGTTTTCGCGCCTTCAGCCGGCTGACGACGCGGCCCTGACGGCACCGTCCCCGCCCCAGGCGGCGAGCAGATCCGAGGACTCCATCACCAGCCCCAGGTGCAGGGAGACCATGCTCAACGCCGCCCGCTCCAGGCCCTCGTCGGTCCCCCGCACCAGATCGCGCAGGACGATGACTCTATAAGTGCGGTTGCTGGCGTCGAAGGCGGTGTTGAGCACGCAGCAATCGGTGAAGCCACCGTCCAGCACCACGGTGGTGATGCGCTGGTTGCGCAGCAGGAAGTCGAGATCGGTGGGATAGAAGGCCGACAGCCGCCGCTTGTTCTCCACCCGCAGATCCTCGGGCAGCACCTCGGTGAGCAACTCGGTCCAGGGCGAGCCTTCCAGGGCATGGGCGTCGGCATTGGGAATCGGCCCGACGTGCAGTGGAAAGGTCCGCCGCCAGGCCGCGGGAATACCGCCCAGGTCATCGGCGCCATTAGCGCGCAGCACCGATTTCACATGGACGATACGCACGCCCAGGGCGCGGGCCCGGCGGTGGAAGGCGTCCACCGGCGCCACCAGGTCACGGGCGCGGGGCGCCGGGCAGGGGCACTCCGGCGAGGCATCCAGGTGGCCGCGGTGCAGGTCGATGGACAGCACCGCGGTGGTGTTCGGGTCCAGGTAATCGGCGAAGTCCGCCCGCGCCAGCAGCCGGGGTTCCTCATAGACGAAAACACGCAGGTTCATCGACGCTCCTCACGGACATAGGCTTCGCCCAGGGCGCCGGGTTGGCTCAGGCGGTCACGCCCAGCCAGGGCGACCCAGATCATCACGCCCAGGGTGACGGCGTAGGGCGCCATCAGGATGAAGTATTGCGACAGCCGCACCCCGGCGGCGGCCAGTTGCGGAATCAGCGCCTCGATGCAGCCGAACAGCAGCGCCCCGGCCAGGGCGCGCCAGGGCGACCAGCGGGCGAAGATCACCAGGGCCACGGCGATCCAACCGCGGCCACCGGTCATCTCGGCGATCCACAGCTTGGTGCTGAGCACGGCGATGTAGCCCCCGGCGAGACCCACCAGCGCCGCGCCAGCGAGGATCGCCAGCAAGCGGTAGCCGGCCACCGAGAGCCCCGCGGCATCGGCCGCCTGGGGATTCTCACCCACCGCCCGCAGGCGCAGGCCGGGGGTGGTGCGTTCGAGCCAGGCGATGACGGCGAGGAAGATCAGCGGGGTCAGGTAGACCAGCAGGTTCTGCTGGAACAGCCGGCCCACCAGCGGCAGCTCGGACAGCGGCCAGAGTGCCAGTGCCGGCAGGCCGGCCACCGGCTGGTTGGTCCAGCCCCAGAGGGTGCCGAGCAGGCCAGTAAGGCCCTGGCAGAAGAACACCAGGGTCAGGCCGGCGATCACCTGGTTGATGCGCAGCCAGATCACCATCACCGCGAACAGCAGCGAGACCAGCGCCGCCGCGCCCATGGCCGCCAGCAGCGCCAGGCCGGCGTTGCCCAAGGCCAGTTGCGCGCCGATGCCGAACAGGGCGCCGACCAGCATCAGGCCCTCGGCATGCAGGGCCAGCACCCCGGAGCGCTCGGTGAGGATCAGCCCCAGCGCCGCCAGGGCGTAGGGCACGGCGAAGTCGGGGACGTTACCCAGCCAGCTGGCGAGTAGATTCAAGCGGCACCTCCCTAGCTGTGTCTAAGACCCTGTTCACGATCTGCTGCGCGTCGGCCAAACGGCGTTGAAAACGGCCTGGGTCGCCAGCCCGGTCGGAATGCTCATTTACCACTCGTAAACTCCGCTTCCTCAGCCGTTTTCGCCTTGTTTGTCTCTAGCTCGCGAGATCGTGAACAGGGTCTGAGCCGATGGCGGATGAAGAAATCCGAGGACGCCACGCAGATGACGATCAGCGCCTGGATCAGTTGCACCATGGCGAAGGGGATCTGGTAGAACACCTGCAGATTGCGCCCGGCGACGAACAGCGTCGCCACCAGGAAAGCCACCACGGCGGCGGCCAGCGGATTGTTGCGCGCCAGGAAGGCGATGAGGATGCCGGAGAAGCCATAGCCCTGGTAGAAGGACTGGGTCAGTCGCCCTTCCTGCCCGGCCGCGACCACGAAGCCGGCCAGCCCGGCCAGGGCACCGGAGGCCAGTACCGTGGCGAGGATGGTGGCGCGTACCGGCACGCCGACGGCGCCGGCCACCCGCGGATTGGCATCGACGAATCTCAGGTACAGGCCGGCGCGACTCATAGCCACGAACCACCAGGCCAGCACCGCCACCAGCAGCGCCAGGGGTACCGCCAGGCTCAGCCCCGGCAACAGCTCGGGCAGCCGTTCGAAGGGGCGGAACAGCGGCGAATAGGGAAAGGCGTCGCGCGGGTCCTTCCAGGGACCGAACACCAGGTGCAGCAGGAAATTGGCGGCGATGTAGTTGAGCATCAGCGAGGCGATGATCTCGTTCACCCCTAGGCGCAATTTGAGTAGCAGCGGCGCCAGCGCCCAGAGCAGCCCACCGAGCAGCGCCGCCACCAGCATCAGCGGCAGGCGCAGGGCCTCCGGACCGATCTCGAACAGCGACACCGCCGTGGCACCGATGGCGCCCCAGATCATCTGGCCCTCCAGACCCAGGTTCCAGAAGCGCGCGCGAAAGGCCAGGCAGCCGGCCAGGCCGACCAGGATCACCGGTGCGGCCTGGAACAGGGTGGCCTGCAGACTCTGGGCATCGAACAGGGTGGCGACCACGAATTCGTCGAGCAACTCGCCGGCCGGCACCCCGGCCAGGACCAGGATGGCGGCCGACAGGCCCAGGCCCAAGAGCAGCGCCAGGCCCAGGATCAAGGCCTGCCAGGGCCATGCCAGCTGCTGGCGGATCTCCAGGGTGTAGCGCCGGCTGAACAGCGGTTGCCGCGGGCGTGGCGGATCGGCTTCGGGCAGGGGAGCACTCAGGGGTTCAAGCATGATTCACCATGGCATGGCCGATCGCCTGGCGATCGGCGGGTCGCTGGAATTCGGCGACGAGGCGCCCGGCGCTCATCACCCCGATGCGGTCGGCGAGGGCCAGTACCTCGTCCAGGTCTTCGCTGATCAACAGCACCGCGGCGCCGGCCTCGCGGGCGGCCAGCAGGCGCGCCTGCACCTCGGCGCCGGCGCGCACGTCCAGCCCGCGGCTGGGGCTGTGGGCCAGCACCAGCCGCGGCTCGCGGCCGAATTCCCGGGCGATCACCAGCTTCTGGGCGTTGCCGCCGGAGAGCAGCGCCGCCTTCTGCCGTACCGAGCGCACGCCCTGGACATCGAATTGCGCCACCCCTGCCTGGGTCGCCGCTTCCTGGGCGCCTCTATCCAGGCGGGCGAAACCACCGAAGCGACCGCTGTGTACCGCGCCGATGGCGAAGTTGTCGGCCACCGACAGGGCCCCGGCCAGGGCGCTGCCATAGCGGTCGGCGGGAATGGCGGCGATACGCAGGTCGCGGCGTCCGGCGCTGGTGGTGGCGGCCAGGTCGCCGAAGCCCTCCAGCCGTACCTCGCCTTCATAGGGTTGCGGCAGGCCCATCAAGACATCGGCCAGTTCGCCCTGGCCGTTGCCGCCGACGCCGGCGATGCCGTAGATCTCGCCGGCGTGCAATTGCAGATCGATGCCGTCCAGGGCGCGCCGACCGCCGCTTTCCGGGGTCCGCAGGCCGCGTACCGTCAGCAGCTGCGACCCGGCCGCGCTGCGCGGGGTATCGGCCAGCGGCTGGGCGTCGCCCACGGTCAGGCGCACCAGCTCGTCCACCGACACCTCCGCGGGGTCCAGGCTGCGCAGGGTGCGGCCGCCGCGCATCACCGTGAGGCGGTCGGCATAGGTCAGGGCGTCCTGCATGCGATGGGTCACCAGCACCACCGCCGCACCTTCCGCCGCCAGGGCGCGTAGCGTCTGCAGCAGCCGCTCGCCTTCGCCATCGGTGAGCACCGCGGTGGGTTCGTCGAGGATGAGGATGCGCGCCCCGGCCAGCAGCACCTTGAGGATCTCCACCCGCTGCTGCTCGGCGATGGACAGCTCCGCCACCCGCTGCTCGGGGCGGATGGCGAAGCCGAGGGCGGCGGCCTGCTGGCGGATGCGCTCGCTGATCTCGGCCAGGCGCTGGCGATGACTGCCCGCCCCCGTCGGCAGGCCGAGCAAGACGTTCTCGGCCACGCTGAACGGCCGCACCAGCTTGAAGTGCTGGTGGACCATGCCGATGTGCAAGCGGGCGGCGTCCGCCGGACCCCGCAGCCGTACCGGGTTGTCGTCCACCAGGAGCTCACCGGTCTCCGGCACATAGAGGCCGGCGGCGATGTTCATCAGCGTCGACTTGCCCGCGCCGTTCTCGCCGAGCAGCGCATGCACCTCGCCCCAGCGCACCAGGAAATCCGCCTGCTGCAGCGCCTGGAAGCCATCGAAGCTCTTGCCGACGCCACGCAGTTGCAGGGCATTGTGTCTTTTCATGCGGGTCGCTCTCTTCCAGGCATGGCGTCCGTGGAAAACGCTGCGCGGTTTTCCACCCTACTCGGGGCTGGACCGCTACTTCTGCGTCGTCACGCCCTGGACGAACCAGTCCATCTGCCACAGCGCCGGGTCGGCCAGCACCTGGCCGGCGGGGACCCGTTCCTTGCCGTCACGGTCGCTCAGGGGGCCGGCGTAGATCTGCTTGCCTTTGAGGATGGCCTCGCGCTCGGCGAGGATCTTCTCCTGGGCCGCCTTGGGCACGCCGTCGCCAAAACCGGCGATGTCGGTGCCGCCGTCGGCCATGGAGACGAAGGCACCGTAGGGTGCGGGCTTCCAGTGCCCGGCGATGACGCGCTTGAGCTCCGGCACCAGGAAGCGGTCCCAGACCCATACGGAGGAACAGAGGGTGGCCTTGGGTGCGAACTGGCGCATGTCGCGGTGGTGGCCGGTGCCATAGACGCCCCGCTCCTGGGCGACGATCTGTGGCGTGGGGGTATCCACGTGCTGGCCAATGACATCGGCGCCCTGGTCGATCAGCGCGGCGGCGGCGGCGCGCTCCTTGACCGGATCGTTCCAGCTGCCGGTGTAGATCACCGTGAGGGTGGCATTGGGATTCATCTGCCGGGCGCCCAGCTCGTAGGCATTGATGGTCCAGTTCACCACGCCGAAGGGATTGGCGGCGACGAAGCCCAGCTTGCCGGTCTTGGACGCCGCGCCCGCGGCCATGCCGCAGAGGTACTGGCTTTCGTAGGTACGGCCGTAGAAGGATTCCAGGTTACGGCCGTTGGTGGTGCCCGAGGCGTTGAGGAAGGCTACCTCGGGATACTGCTCGGCCAGTTGCTTGAAGGTGTCGGAATAGCCGAAGGCGGTGCCGATGACGATATTGGCGCCGCGCTTGATGAAGCGCTCGGCGGCCGGGCGGATGGCCGAGGCGGTCTCCGGAACGTTCTCCACGAACTGGATCTTCAGGCCCAGTTCCTTCTCGATCTTCACCCGCGCCTCGTCCATGGCCTGGGTCCAGCCGCCGTCGTTCTTGGCGGTGAAATACAGCATGGCGATCTTCGGCTCGCCCTTGAGGGTGAAGCCCTCATCGTCCGCCCGCGCCATGGCGCCCAGCCCCACCAGCGCCAGCACGCACGCCACTCTTCCCAGCCATCTGCTCAGCATCGTCTCGTCCTTAGTCTTGTCTACAACATGTGGTTGATACGGAACACGTTGCCTTCCGGGTCCAGCAGCACCGCCTGGTACCAGTGGTAGTAGGTTTCGTAGGGCGCCTTTACCAGGCGCGCACCGGCGGCCTCGGCCACCGGCACCAGGCGGTCCACCTCGGCGCGGCTGTCCACCTCCAGGTTGAGCAGGAAGCGGCAGCCCTGGCTGCCGGCGAAGTCACCCAGGCCGAGCAGGTCATAGGCCTCCGGCGCGTTGAAGCCGATGGCGGTCTTGCCGGTGTCCAGGCCGCGAAAGATCGGCGAGCGGATCGCCTCGATCTCCGCGAAGCCGAACACCCGCTGGTAGAAGCCGCTCAGGGCCACCACGTCCTGGGCGAAGACGTTGACGTAGGAGAGGCTCGGCATCAGGCCACCCGCACGCCGGACTGGGTGCCGCCGAAGGTGGTCTGCTTGACGAACTTGGACCTCAGGTGGTCGCCCGAGGTGATGGGCGCGTGGCGCGGCGGCGTGCCGGGCGTGGCGCAGCCGGGCAGGCATTCGATGAGGGTGTCGTAGTTGGGCTGGTGGAAGAACACCAGGGACTGGCGGCGGGTGTCGCAACCGGCATCCGCCGGTGGATTCACCACCCGGTGCAGGGTCGAGACCCAGCGGTCGTTGGTCCACTGCATCATCAGATCGCCGATGTTGACCACGAAGCCACCCGGCACCTTGGGCACGTCGACCCACTCCCCTTCGGCGTTGCGCACCTGCAGGCCGCCGGGGGCGTCATCGGGGCGGACGATGGTCAGGCTGCCGTAGTCGGTATGGGCGCCGGCGCGCAGCTGGCCGGGCAGCGCCGCCTCCTTCTGGTGGGGATAGCAGAGGGTGCGGAACATGCTGATGTGGCGGTCGATGCGGCTGTCGAAGTAGGTCTCCGGCAACTCCAGCCCCAGGGCGAACAGGCGCATCAGGGTGCGCGCCAGATCGCTCATGGCGGCGAAGTACTCGGCATAGGCTTCGCGAAAACCGGGGATGGCCGTGGGCCAGACATTGGGCGCGAAGTGCGGCCCGGCCTCGGCGCCGCGGTAATAGGGCTCGTCCGGCACGTCCAGCGGGCCGATGGAGAAGGACTCCTTGAGATCGCCCGGTGCCGCCTCTTCCAGGCTGTAGGACAGGCTTTCCTCGGCCACCGCGCTGTAGCCCCGCACCTGATCCGGGCGCGGCCGATCAGCCTGGCGCTTCTCGGCCAGCGGCAGGTCGAAAAAGGCCCGCGACAGGCGCGAAACCCGTTCGACCAGTTCTTCGGGCACCTGATGATGGGTGATCACCAGGAAGCCGATATCGCGGCAGGCCTGGTCGACGGCCTTGGCCACCGCCTGCTTGCCGGCGGCAGAGCCCGCGAAATAGGGGGCCAGATCGATGATGGGAACACTGGACAGCGGCATGACGGACCTCACGAGTGGGACGGAAGGAGACAGCGCGACGCACGTTCACCGGGCAGGGCGGCAGCAAGAAATTGCAACCGTTGTGCCATCTTTGGACCATTTGGTAAAAACTAATAAAACCTTTATAAACAACAACTTGAAGGATTCATTGACCTCGACCGAGCCACTCGGCGCACCGCGACCGGTCAGCGTGCACCGGACTGGCTCGCGTCGCCCACGTGCACGCCCGACGCGCTCGGGACCCGGCCGGGCCGACCGGAGCGCGTCGATCTCCGGCAGGGTCGCGTAGGCGCGCGGCGGCCCCTCATCTCAGCTCGTGATAACGCCGGTCGAAGTACAGCAGCCCGCCCTCGCCGCCCGGCTCGGCCACGCCCAGTACCTCGCACAGCAGCAGGTCGTGGCTGCCCACCGCGTGCACCTCGGCGATGCGGCAATCGCAGGCCACCAGCGCGCCCTCCAGCACCGGCGCACCGCTGGCCAGGCGCGTCCAGCTCGCCGCGGCGAAGCGTTCGTCCATGGCGGTCTTGCCGCCGAAGAGATTGGCCAACCCCTGCTGGCCGGCGGCCAGGACGTTGACGCAGAGCACGCCGTTGGCGCTGAACGCAGGATGCACCGAGGCGCCGCGATTGAGGCAGACCAGCAGCGTCGCCGGGGTGTCGCTGACGCTGCACACGGCGGTGGCGGTGAAGCCGGCGGGCCCGGCCGGACCGGCGGTGGTGACGATGTTGACCGCGGCGCCCAGGCGCGCCATGGCAGAGCGGAAGAGGTCACGCTCGACCGGGACGGCGGGCAGCGGCAAGACATGGGCAACGGACATGGCGCTATTCCTCGAGAGCGTGGCGGAGATAGTCGAGCACCACCCGGTCGAAGGTGGCGGGGTCGCTGACGCTGGAGGCGTGGCCGCCCCATTCCAGCAAGTGGAAGGTGGCCTGGGGCAGGCCCGCGGCCAGGCGCTGGGACGAGGTCCAGGGCACCAGGACGTCGTCGCGATTGGCCAGCACCAGGGTCGGCACCTCGATCCGCGCCAGCTCGGCGTCCACGTCGAAGGCCAGCAGGGCGCCGATGCGGCGCAGCACATTGGCCTCGCCAGGGAAATGCGCCAGGGCATGGGCTTCGTCGGCGGCGAGGCGCTCGCCGTGCTCGGCGATCCAGGTGGCCGGATAGAGGAAGATCGCCTGGGCCTGGACATAGGCCGCGGCACCGCTGTCGCGCAGCAGGCGTTGGCGCAGCGCGAAGCAGCGTCCGGTATGCGGATTGGGCCGACTCCAGGCGTTGACCAGCACCTGGCGGCGGATCAGTCCCGGCCGCAACAGGTTGGCCTGCAGTCCCACCAGACCGCCCAGGGCATGGCCCATGAACAGGCAGCGGTCGACTTCCAGGCGGTCGGCCAGCGCCAGCAGGTCCTCGGCCATATGCTGGATGCGGTAGTCGGCGGGCAATTCGGCCGCGCTCTTGCCGGTGCCGGTCTGGTCGTAGACCACCACCCGGAAATGTTCGCCCAGGGCCGCCAGCTGCGGCGCCCAGAAGGCCCCGGCGCCGCCCAGCCCGGAGCTGAGCAGCAGGGTCGCGGCCGCCGGGTCCTGGCGGCCATGGAGTTCGAAGTGCATGGGCGGTCCTCGGTGGTTCGGTGGTTCGGTGGTTGGGGCTTCCCTCACCCCAGCCCTCTCCCAGGGGGAGAGGGGGCTAGAAGGCGCGCGGCCTAGCCGACATGGGCGATGCTGGCGATCTCGATCAGGGCGTCGGGCTTCACCAGGCCGCACTGGATGCAGTAGCGCGCCGGCTTCTCGCCGGGAAAGAATTCGGCGTACACCGCGTTGATGGCGGCGTAGTTCGCCCAGTCGGTGAGCATGATCATGTTGAAGGTGACGTCGGCCATGCTGCCGCCGGCCGCCTCCACCACGCCCTGGATGGTGGTGAGCACGTGGCGGGCCTGGGCGGCGGCGTCGCCGACGTGGACCACGTTGTTCTGCGCATCGAACGGCAGGGTGCCCGAGACGTAGAGCACCCCGTCGGCCAGGCTGCCGGGCACGAAGGGGGCGATGGGGGTACCGGTACCGGCGGGGATCACGGCTTGTTTGGGCATGGTGGCTCAGTCCTTGGCGAAGGTGGTGTGGAAATCGGCGCAGCTGGCGACCCAGCCGAAGAAGGTCTCGATGTTGAACAGCGCGGCGTCGTGGGCCGAACGGGGCCCGGCCTGGTGGCAGGCGTCGTGCAGGCAGACGCCGAAGTATTCGAGGAAGAAGCCATCCCTCAGGGTCGACTCCACGCAGACGTTGGTGGCGACGCCGACGAACACCAGGTTGCGGATGCCACGGGCGCGCAGCAGGCTGTCCAGGTTGGTGTTGTAGAAGCCGCTGTAGCGGGTCTTGGGCACTACCAGGTCCGCGGCCACCGGTTGCAGCCGGTCCACCAGGGCATAGTCCCAGCCACCCTTGGCCAGCAGTTGCCCCTGCAATTCGGGGCGCTTGCGCATGGTCTTGAGGGCGTTGGACTTGTGCCAGTTGGGCGAACCCGGCCCGCCCGCCTCGCGGTATTCGGGGTCCCAGCCATTCTGGAACCAGACCACCTGGATGCCCGCGCCACGCGCGGTCTCCACCACCGCGGCGACGTTCTCGATCACCGGCCCGGTGGCCGAGACGTCGAAGCCGGCCAGGTCCAGGTAACCACCCGGGCTGGCATAGGCGTTCTGCATGTCCACCACGATCAGCGCCGTCTCGCTGGCCTTCAGCCGCAGCGGCTCGGGCCGTGCAGGCAGCGTCACGGCCTCGGCGTCGTCGGCAGGCAGGGCATAGCCCGCCAGGGTTTCCACAGCGTTCATCAGGCACTCTCCTTGAGCAGCTCGACGTGACGGCGGCTCTGCATCAGCGGCTGGATGCGCTCGCCGAAGTCGGTCACGCCCTGGATGAAGTCATCGAAGGTCAGCAGCACCCCGCTGGCCCCGGGTACCTCGGCGATCTCGTCGAGCATCCGCGCCACGCTGGCGAAGGAGCCCACCAGGGTGCCCATGTTGATGTTGACCGCCGAGGTCGGATCGGCCATCTGCCGCACGTTGGTGTCGCTACCGGACTTGGTGTCGGCGGCGGCCTGGGCGCCCAGCCAGGCGATGGCCTCCTCGTCGGCACCAGCCTTGTAGTGCTCCCACTTGGCGCGGGCGGCCTCGTCGGTCTCGGCGGCGATGATCATGAACAGGGCGATGGACGAGACCTCGCGTCCGGTCTTGGCGGTGGCCGCCTGCAACCGCTCCACCGCCGGGGCGAAGGCCTTGGGCGTGTTGACGCCCTTGCCGAAGACGAAGCTGTAGTCGGCGTGTTCGGCGGCGAAGGCCAGGCCGGCATCGCTCGCCCCGGCGCAGACGATCTCCATGGGCGCCTGGGGTTGCGGACTGACCCGGCAGTCTTCCATGCGGAAGTGCGCGCCCTGGAAGTCCGACTGGCCGGTGCCCCAGAGATCGCGCAGCACCTGGGCATATTCACCGAGGTATTGATAGCGGCTGGCGAAGAACTCATCGCCCGGCCAGAGCCCCATCTGGCTGTATTCGGGCTTCTGCCAGCCGGTGACCAGGTTGACGCCGAAGCGCCCGCCGGAAATGCAGTCGATGGTGGCGGCCATGCGCGCGACGATGGCCGGCGGCAGGGTCAGGGTCGCGGCGGTGGCGAACAGCTTGATGCGCGAAGTCACCGCCGCCAGGCCGGCCATGAGGGTGAAGGACTCCAGGTTGTGGTCCCAGAATTCGGTCTTACCGCCGAAGCCGCGCAGCTTGATCATCGACAGGGCGAAGTCGAAGCCGTAGTGCTCGGCGCGCTGCACGATCTCGCGATTCAGCTCGAAGGTGGGCCGGTACTGCGGCGCGTTTTCCGATAGCAGCCAGCCGTTGTTACCGATGGGAATGAAGACACCGATGTTCATCGCTCGCACTCTCTCGCAGTCAGGAACCGGAACGCACCCGAAGATGCCGTTGCTGCAAGATGAGAGCAGAAAACTTGCCAAGTCTGGAAATTTGAGCGCAATCAACCACTTGTATAGATAACCGAAATAAATTTGGACCATTTGGTCTACAACAGAGCATCCGGTTTGTGCATGACGCCCGAATCCGGGGCATGAACCCCCGACTCGACATGCTAGAGTTGAAGCCAAGGGTGGTCACCGCGGTGCCCGCCCCCGGTTCGCGGCCAGGACGCGGCGAACCCGAGCGACCGTGCCTGAATCAAGCCACTCAGCGAGTGGCCGGTACGCGTCAGATGTCGACCAGGCCCAAGGAGCAGTTCGTGAGTCAGGCCAGAGATGCTTCTCCCCCACGCAAATCCCGTACACCCAGTCCGGCCGCCCAGCAACGGCGGCAACGCCAGATAGAAGCCAAGCGCGCCCAGATCCTCAGCGCGGCGCTCGATATCTTTTCCCGCTTCGGCCTGCACGGCGCCAGCCTGGACCAGGTCGCGCTGCAGGCGGACGTCTCCAAGACCAACCTGCTCTACTACTTCAGCAACAAGGAAGAGCTGTACCTGGCCGTGCTGCGCCAGCTGCTCGCCACCTGGCTGAGTCCGCTGCGCACCTTCAGCGAAGACCAGGAGCCCCTCGACGCCCTGCGCGGCTATCTACGCCAGAAGCTGGAAATGTCCCGCGACCGCCCGGCCGAATCGCGGCTGTTCTGCCTGGAGATGATTCAGGGCGCGCCGCTGCTGCTCCCCGAGCTGCAGGGCACTCTGCACGAGCTGATGGAGGAAAAGGCCCGGGTGATCCGGGCGTGGATCGCCGCGGGCAAGCTGACGCCGGTGGACCCCTACCACCTGATCTTCAACATCTGGGCGAGCACCCAGCACTACGCGGACTTCCGGGTACAGGTGAAGGCGCTGTGCGGGCGCAACCTGACCGACCCGGACTTCTTCGACGAGGTGCTGCAGAGTCTGGAGACCCTCGTCATCGAGGGTCTGCGGCCCCGTCCCGCGCCCTGAGCGCGGGATCAGGGCGCCAGGAAGAAGTCGGCGAACAGCTGACTGAGTCGCGGCCACAGCGGTGCCGGCAGATCGTGAGCCATGTCGGGGACGAGTTCGAAGCGCGCCCCGGGAATGGCGCGGGCCACGGCGCGGCCACAGGCCGGACGTAGCAGCGGATCGCAGGCGCCGTGCACCACCAGGGTCGGCGCCTGGATGCGCCGGGCGAAGGGTCGCAGATCGCCGCTGCCGAGCAGGGCGAACAGCTGC
Organism: Pseudomonas oryzihabitans; assembly: GCA_036946245.1. Lineage (GTDB taxonomy): Bacteria > Pseudomonadota > Gammaproteobacteria > Pseudomonadales > Pseudomonadaceae > Chryseomonas > Chryseomonas oryzihabitans_G. The sequence goes on along the minus strand of JAQIJM010000001.1, from coordinate 1,574,332 downwards.
CGCTGTACACCGTCCACGTCCACGCCACGCTCCAGGATGCGCCGCACCAACCGTTCGAGATCGGCGTCGCTCTGTCGGTACTTGGGACTCTCGATACCGCGCAGCAGAAGCTTCTGCCGGGCGATGGCGGCGTCCCTCGGCAGATTCGCCGGCGGCCGCGACAGCAAACCGCCGAGCAGCCTGAGCGAAGGGGGTGGCAACAGCGGCTGGTTGGTGGACGAGAAGAGGATGCCCAGCCGCGCCACCCGCTGCGGCCAGTCGGCGGCGAGGATCTGGGCGATCATGCCCCCCATGGAGCCGCCCAGCACGAACGCGCGCTCCAACCCGAGGTGATCGAGCAGTCCGACGGCATCGGCGGCCATCGCCTCCAGGCGGTAGGGCACCGCGCTGGTCCTGCCTACCTGCGCCCGGCCCAGCACCGGCCACAACGAAGGCGGCCGACCGGCGGGCCAGCTCAGCCGCGAGGAGCGGCCGACATCGCGGTTGTCGTAGCGGATCACCCGCAAGCCACGCCGTACCAGCGCCTCGCAGAAGCCCTCCGGCCAGAGCAGCAGCTGGGCACCGAAGCCCATGATCAGCAGCAGCGCCGGATCGGCCGGATCACCCCAGTCCTCGTAGGCCAGCTCCAGCGCGCCGATCCGGGCGCGCCCTTCCCGTATGTCCATGACTCACCGCGAATGCAAAAAAGGCTAGGCTACTCCAAAGCCGCGCGGCGGACAGAAGCAGAACCCCCGGGTCACGCGCCCCACCCTTCCCGTCTCCAGGAGTCCGTCGTCATGGCCGCTTCGCCACTGGAATTCCAGCTCACCGACGAGGCGCGGGAAGACCTGCGCCAGGTCATCGCCGCGCCCCTGCGCCAGTACAACGAAGCCCGGGTCGGCCCGAGCGGCTACCGCGCGCTGGTCATCACCCTGACCCGCGCCGGCGTCCCGCTGGGCGGTCTCTGGGGCTACACCAGCTATGGCTGGCTGTTCGTGCAGTTGCTGGCGGTGGACGAAGCCGCCCGGGGCGCGGGCGCCGGCCGGGAATTGCTGCGCCGTGCCGAGGCGGAAGCTCTCGCGCGTGGCTGCCACGGCGCCTGGCTGGACACCCACGGCTTCCAGGCCCTCGGCTTCTACGAGCGACTCGGCTACGAGCGCTTCGGCGAACTGCCCGACTATCCGCCGGGCTTCGCGCGCTACTTCCTGCGCAAGGCGCTCGGCCCGACGACCGCCATCAGCGCTAGCGCTGTCCCTGACTGAGGGCGCTCAGGCGCGTCGACAGCCCCTGCATTTCCTGACCGAGCTGGCGCAGCGTACCGGCATCGCGCGCGCCCTCCTCGCTCGCCGCATGGATGCGGACCGCCAGTTCGTTGATTTCCTGGGTCACGTGGCTCTGCTCCTGGGCAGCCACGGCGATCTGCTGTGCCCGCTCGACGATACCATCGAAGCTGTCGACGGTACCGCTCAGCGTACCGGCCACGACCGTCGCCTCGCGGGCCGCGACCTCGGTGCGCTGCACGCCGGCCTGCATGGTGGCCACGGCGGCGCTGGACGCCTGGCGCAGACTGGCGATCATTCCCTGGATCTCGTCGGCGGATGCCTGGGTGCGCCCGGCCAGGGTCCGTACCTCGTCGGCGACCACGGCGAAGCCGCGCCCCTGCTCGCCGGCCCGGGCCGCCTCGATGGCGGCATTCAGCGCCAGCAGATTGGTCTGCTCGGAAATCGACTTGATCACGTCCAGCACGCTGCCGACCCGCTCGATGTCTTCGCCCAGGCGGGTGATGGCGGCGGCGGCGCCACCGATCTCCCGGGCCAGGCCCTGCATGGAGTCGGTGTTGCGCGCCATCTGGCTTTGCCCGCTGTGCACCGTGCCGAGCGAGGCGCGAGCCACGTCGGAGCAGTCCGTGGTGTTGCGCGCCACCTCGCCGGCGCTGGCCGACATCTCGGTGATGGCGGTCGCCAGCAGGGTGTTGTCCTCGCGCTGCTTTTCCGCCCGGTCAGCCAGGCCATGGGACAGCTGTGCCAGTTCGGTCGCCTGGCCCTGCAACAGGGAGGCGTCCGTGGCGATCCGGCGCAGCATCTCGCGCAGGGAACCGGCATAGCGATTGACCGCACCACGCAGCCGGCCGATCTCGTCGGCGCGGCGGATGTCCAGCTCGGTCGCGTTGGCGCCGTCCTGGCCCAGGCGTTCGATCTGCACGGTGGTCTCTTCCAACTGCGCCAGCAAGCGCCGGCCGGCGAGCCAGGCCACGCCCAGCAGCAGCGCGAGGAGCGGCAGCAGCAACGACAGCATCTGGCTGGTCAGGCGCGTGGCCAGGCCGGTGACCCGGGCCTCGGGCGTGACCAGGCCGACCTGCCAGCCGGTCGCGTCCAGCGGGACCAGGGTGACGTAGGCGGCACCGTCCAGCTGGCGGTCATGGGCGAGGCGCAGGGTCCGGTTGCCCGCCTGGCCAAGGGCATCCGCTACCGCCTTGAACGACGCCTCGTCGGCGACCACGTCGGCCAGCGTCGGCAAGCCCTTGGCGCCCTTGACGCCAGGGAAATAGAGCAGGTTGCCACTGTGGTCGACGGCGAAGGCATAGCCGCCGGTCACCCCACCCTGGCGTTCGAGGAAGGCGGCGAGACCGTCGAGCTTGAGGTCCAGCGTCGCCACCCCGGCGAAGGCGTTCCGCTGGCGATAGGGCACGCTGCAGGTGGTCATGGCGACCTTGCTGACCGGGTCCTGGTAGGCGTCGGACCAGACGCAGCGACCAGCCACGGCGGCGCGGGCACCGCGGTACCAGGATTCGTCGTGATAGGCCGCCGTCTGGGCGGCGTTGTAGTCGTCCGAGTACTCCAGGTCACCGGCAGCGTTGCGCGCCCAGAAGAAGCTGCGGCGGGTGACCCCGGGGGTGAAGGCGGCGGGTTCCGGCCAGAGGCCACCGCCAGCGATGGCCTGGTCGCCATGGCTGTCGATGAGTGTCGGCAGGAGGGACTTCACCAGGGCCTCGTCATGCGGCAGCGTCTCGCCCAGGTCCGCCAGGGCCACGCTGGTCCCCTCGATGCGGGCCAGTTGTAGGGCGAGCTGCCGGGCGATGGCCGTGGCCGATTGTTCGGCGGCTGCGGTTCCGGCGGCGACCAGTTGCGGCTTGCCACCCAAGGCCATCACGGCGTAGACGGCGATGGCGGTGAGCCCCAGCAGGCACAGCACGCCCAGGGTCATGCGCCCGGCGATGCGGGTGGGTATCAGAGTCATACTGCGGCTCCAGAACGTCAGCAGGGAGGAATGGCCAGTGTTACGGCCGATGTCGCGATGAATTGAGCGCGGCGGTACCCCGACTCGGGTACCGCCGATGAACGGCAGGCAGTCAGCCTGCGGTGAGGAAATTGCCGATGCGAGCGTTGTCCGCAGCCCCTTCCAGCAGCGGCACCTCGGCTTCGTCCTTGAGCTGCACGCCGGAGAGCTTGCGGCGATCCGCCTCGCGCAGCAGATAGAGCAGCTTGTGCGCAGCCAGGCCATAGGCGAGGCCTTCCAGACGCACGTTGGAGATGCAGTTGCGATAGGCGTCGTTGAGACCCGGACGCGGACCGTAGGTGAAGTAGAGACCGAGGCTGTCGGGCGAACTCAGGCCCGGACGCTCGCCGATCAGCATCACCAGCAGGCGCGCCTTGAGCAGCCCGCCGATCTCGTCGCCCACCGCCACCCGGCCCTGCTCCACCAGGGTCACCGGCGCCCAGCGCCAGCCCTCCGCCCGGGCCTGATCGGCCAGCCGCTCCAGGAACGGCAGCGCATGGCGATGCACCGCCAGGGCCGAGAGGCCATCGGCGATGACCACGGCGACGTCGAAACCTTCGGGATGGTCGGTCGCATAGGCCTGGAGTTCGCGCGCGGACTCCTCGGACAGCTTGCGCCCCAGGTCCGGCCGTTGCAGATAGGTATGGCGATCCGGCGCGGCGCTCTTCAGCACCAGGGTCTCGCGGCCCTGGGCGGCCAGGCCTTCGCGCAGCGCCTGGTGGTCGAAGGCCAGGTGCACGGCATCGCGGGCCTGGGCATGGGCGGCCTGGAAGTCCAGCTGGGCCGAGGTCGGCAGGCTGGTGCCCGCGCGACCCAGGGCGATGCGCGCGGGGGTCAGGCGTCGCAGTTCGGCCCAGGGATCGGGGCGGGCGGTGTCGTTGGGGTTCATGGGGAGACTCCTGAGCGATTCGGTGTCTTTCTGGAAGGGCTATCGCGGCCATGGCGGTCCGCCGATGCGGCCTTATCGCGGCCATGGGCCGCTCCTACAGTGACGGAGGAAATTGTAGGAGCGGTCGCTACGGCGCACCGGCATGGCCGCGATGACTCTCTACAACTGCGCCAACACCTGCTGGAACGGCGCCGGCAAGCCTTCGCCCAGACGGAAACGGCCATTCTCCAGCCGCAGGATGCCCAGGCGGTCGAGCCAGGCGGCGAATTCCGGGGCGGGCTGCAAGCCCAGCACCTGGCGGGCGTAGAGGGCGTCGTGGAAGGAGGTGGTCTGGTAGTTGAGCATCACGTCGTCCGACCCCGGGATGCCCATGATGAAGTTGATGCCCGCCGCGCCCAGCAGGGTCAGCAGCATGTCCATGTCGTCCTGGTCGGCCTCGGCATGGTTGGTGTAGCAGATGTCGCAGCCCATGGGCACGCCGAGCAGCTTGCCGCAGAAGTGATCCTCGAGGCCGGCGCGGATGATCTGCTTGCCGTTGTACAGGTACTCCGGGCCGATGAAGCCGACCACGGTGTTCACCAGCAGCGGCTGGAACTGGCGGGCCACGGCGTAGGCGCGCACCTCGCAGGTCTGCTGGTCGACGCCGTGGTGGGCGCCGGCGGAGAGGGCGCTGCCCTGCCCCGTCTCGAAATACATGAGGTTGTCGCCCAGGGTGCCGCGGCGTTGCGACAGCCCCGCCTCGTAACCCTCCTGCAACAGCGCCAGGCTGATGCCGAAGCTTTCGTTGGCGCCCTGGGTGCCGGCGATGGACTGGAACACCAGGTCCACCGGGGCGCCACGCTCGATGGCCGCGATGCTGGTGGTGACGTGGGTCAGCACGCAGGACTGGGTGGGAATGTCGTAGCGCTGGATCACCGCATCGAGCATCTTCAGCAGTTCGCAGATGCCGCTGGTGCTGTCGGTGGCCGGATTGATGCCGATCACCGCATCGCCGTTGCCATAGAGCAGGCCGTCGAGGACGCTGGCGGCGATGCCGGCCGGATCGTCGGTGGGGTGATTGGGCTGCAGCCGGGTCGACAGCCGTCCGCGCAGGCCGATGGTGTTACGGAAACGAGTCACCACCCGGACCTTCTGCGCCACCAGGATCAGGTCCTGGATACGCATGACCTTGGACACTGCGGCGACCATCTCCGGGGTCAGCCCCGGCGCCAGGGCGGCAAGACTCGTCTCGTCCGCCGCCGGACCCAGCAGCCAGTCGCGGAAGCCGCCCACGGTGAGATGGGCGACCGGGGCGAAGGCCTGGGCGTCGTGGCTGTCCAGGATCAGCCGGGTGACCTCGTCGGCCTCGTAGGGGATCACCGCCTCGGTGAGGAAACGCTTGAGCGGCAGGTCCGCCAGGGCCATCTGCGCCGCCACCCGCTCGACGTCGCTGCCGGCGGCGACCCCGGCCAGGACATCCCCGGAGCGCGCCGGGGTGGCCTTGGCCAGCAGTTCCTTGAGATCGGCGAAGCGCCAGGTCTGGCCACCCACGCTGTGCTGGAAACCGCTCATGCTACCTCCCGGGTTGCGCTGCTCAGACTTCGCCGAAGGCGGCGTCGGGTGCGATGTCGCCCTGTCTACGGCTGAGACCGCAGACCAGCGCGCCTATCACCATCAGCACCACGAAGACGCTGGCGATCACCGGGTTGTACCAGACCATGGCGATCAGGCAGACCACCGCCAGCACCAGGGCGATGGCCGGCACCACCGGGTAGCCGGGGGCGCGGAAGGTGCGCTCCAGGTTCGGCTCGCTGCGCCGCAGCTTGAACAGGCTGAGCATGCTCATGATGTACATGACGATGGCGCCGAACACGCTCATGGTGATCATGGCGGCGGTCAGGGTCAGGCCCTGCAGGCTGATCACGCCGTCGCTGAAGATGGCGGCGATGCCCACCACACCACCCGCCAGCACCGCGCGGTGCGGGGTCTGGAAGCGCGACAGCTTGGCCAGGCCGTGGGGCAGGAAACCGGCCCGGGCCAGGGCGAAGAACTGCCGCGAATAGCCGAGGATGATGCCGTGGAAGCTGGCCACCAGGCCGAACAGGCCGATGCCCACCAGCAGGTGCAGCCACATCGAGTTATCGCCTACCACGCCCTTCATGGCCTGGGGCAGCGGGTCGTTGATGTTGGACAGGGCACGCCAGTCACCCACGCCGCCGGCGAAGATCATCACGCCGATGGCCAGGGTCACCAGGGTGAGGATGCCGGCGATGTAGGCCTTGGGAATGGTCCGCTTCGGGTCCTTGGCTTCCTCGGCGGCCATGGCCGCGCCCTCGATGGCGAGAAAGAACCAGATGGCGAAGGGAATGGCGGCGAACATGCCGCCCACCGCGGCCAGGGAGAACTGGTCCTGGCCGGCCCAGCCGCCGCTGGTGAAGTTGGTCAGGCTGAAGCCCGGCGCCACCACGCCCATGAAGATCAGCAGTTCGATCACCGCCAGCACCGTGACCACCAGCTCGAAGGTGGCGGCGATGCTCACCCCGAGGATGTTCAGCGTCATGAAGATGAAATAGGCCGCCACCGCGCACAGCTTGGGATCGAGGGTGGGAAACTGCACGTTGAGGTAGGCGCCGATGGCCATGGCGATGGCCGGCGGGGCGAAGACGAATTCGATCAGGGTGGCGATGCCGGCGATGGTGCCCCCCGTGGGACCGAAGGCGCGCCGGCTGTAGGCGAAGGGCCCGCCGGCGTGGGGAATGGCGGTGGTCAATTCGGTGAAGCTGAAGATGAAGCAGGTGTACATCACCGCCACCACCAGCGCGGTGATCAGAAAGCCCAGGGTGCCGGCGACACCCCAGCCGTAGCTCCAGCCGAAGTATTCCCCGGAGATCACCAGCCCCACGGCGATGCCCCAGAGATGCAGGGTGCCGAGGGTCGGCTTGAGTTTTTCGTTGGTCATGACAGGCCACTCCCCTTGTAGCGACGTGATCCGAATGGGTCACCGCGATCCCGCGATGCCCGGCTATTTCGAGCTTAGCGAGCCCGGGGCCGCGCCGACTTGACTGGCCAGCACGGTCATTGCGACTTCAGGTCAAGTTGGCGTTACCCCGCTTCCCAGGGTGCTACCCGAGACCGCACCACCGAGGTGCGCACCAACGGAGGCCGCCCCATGATGACGCACGTCAAGAGCCGAAATACCGGGAAATCCTCAGCGTCTTGACGGTCCCCGGCCGACATTGCCCGCCCAGGGGCACAGCCTTTGCTTCATCCGTGCCGACTCTCTCCACGGACCCCGCCCATGCCCCTGGCCGCCTCCGGCTTCGCCGCCCTGACCTCACCGTCGCGCAACCTCGGCGTGCTCTCCGCCGCCGCCAGCGGGCTGGACGCCGTCATCGCCAGTCACGGTGGCGACGTGGATCGCATCTTCGGCACCGCCGGCATCGATCCCGAGCAGTTGCAGCACCCGACCCTCAGCCTCGGGCTGGGCAATTACTGCCGGGTGCTGGAGGAAGCCGCCACCCAATCCGGCTGCGACAATTTCGGGCTGCACTACGGCCAGCAATTCAAGCCGCAGATGCTCGGCCTGCTGGGCTACGTGGGGCTCTGCTCGCCCACCGCCGAAGCGGCGCTGCAGAACTTCGCCGCCGCCTTTCCCTTCCACCAGCACAGCACCCTGATCCAGCTGGTGGATGCCGGCGAGTGCTGGCGCTTCGACTACCAGGTCCGCCACGGCGCCATCGTCGCCCGCCGCCAGGACGCCGAATTGACCCTGGGCATGCTGCTCAACCTGCTGCGCCACGTGCTCGGTCCGAACTGGGCGCCGCGCGCGGTGCAGTTCGAACATCCCCGCCCGGAAGGCTGGCACGAGCACCGCCGGCTGTTCGATGCCCCGGTCAGCTTCGCTCAGCCCTGCAACGCCATGCTGGTGCCCAAGGCCGACCTGCGCGGCCGCGCCATGCCCGACCACGATCCGCTGCTGCTGCTGGTGGTGCAGGACGCCATCCGCCAACTCGGCCAGCGCCTGCCGCAGCTGGAACTGCTCGAAGAAGTCCGCGCCTCGATACGCCTGGCGCTGCCCCTGGGCGAACCCAGCCTGGAATCGATCGCCCAGCGCCTGGACCTCTCCACCAGCCAGCTGCAACGCCGCCTGCGCGACCAGGGCGCGAGCTTCTCGGCCCTGATCGAGGGCGTTCGCCGCGATCTGGCCCAGCACTACCTGCGGCAGCGGCTGCCGGTTACGGATCTGGCGCCGCTGCTCGGATACTCGGAAACGAGCGCCTTCTCGCGGGCCTTTCGGCGGTGGTTTCAGGTGAGTCCGCGGCAGTGGCGGCAGGCGTAGGTTGGCTTTGACGCCGCTGGCAGCGGCACATGTAGGTTGGCGCTGAGCGTAGCGAAGCCAACGCGGAGCTTGCCGTGATGTCTTGGTCTATCGGTGCCCTGGATGCTTATCGAGTGGCCTGCTGGTTTTTGTTTCGCCCCCTCGGGCGAGTCACTCTTGCCAATCGCGGCTGCGCGCCCCGGACTACGCGTCCCGAACAAAAGTAAGCAAAAACGCTTGCCCCGGACATCCGGCCCTGCGCTACGCTCCGGGTGACTCGCGTTGCTCGCCCTTCGGGCCAGCCTGCGGCTGTTACTCCGCTACGCTACGTTTCGCTCACGCCAGCGCCGCTCCGGGGTCGGTCCAGATGGGCCGTCCATGGCGCACTGGACCTCTCGCCGCATCCCTGCGGCTCGACCCACTCCACGACGCTGGCATTCGCCCTCCTGAACGGGGCGATTCGCCAGCCTGAAAGTTTTGGTTGAAACCTGGTCACAGCTCATGATCAAGCCAACCAGTGGAAACCCTATGACTTGATTCCATTGGAATCGCGGCCATGGGCCGCTCCTACGGAGGCCACGCATCCCGTAGGAGCGGCCCATGGCCGCGATAAAGACAGTTGCAGCTACTGACGCTGGGCGTCGACAGTCGAGGAGCTGCCAGTGGAGAACGCTGCACGGTTCTCCCTAAAAACACAAAGCCTCAGGCTAGCGCCCCGTCCCCGTCAGTGAGGCCGAGTTCCGGTGTCGTGCCGTGCCCTCGCAGCGGCGCCGGAGCGAGGGGACCCGGAGCGCCGCGGAGGGCCGAAACGTGGGGCAAGCGTTTTTGGTTACTTTTGTTCGGGACGCGTAGTCCGGGGCGCGCAGCCGCGACTGGCAAAAGTGACTCGCCCGGGTGGGCGAAACAAAACCATCGACAGACTTCGATAAGCAGCTAGAGCGTCTATAAACAAAGACATCTCGGCCGACCTCCGCCTTGTTGGGCTTCGCTACGCTCAGCACCAACCTACCGAAAGCAATTCCACGCAGTAGGCGAAACAAAACACGCCGAACAATCGGTAATTCGTCAGGGCACCCAGCACTATCCAGACACCAACCCCACCCAATCCCACCCACTCGGTCAGATTCTTGCAAGGCTCCCCCCAAACAGCCCCAACCAGAACAACGAACCCACCCCACGATGACCTCCGCCCTGCCTCCTGCCCTCTTTACCCCCGCCTGGCTGGCGCGCCTGGAGTTGGCCTATGCCCGTCAGGGCGACTGGACGCGCCCCACCACCCGCCGCCATCTCGGCCCCTTGCGGGTGCAGAAACACCTCCACGCCGAAGGCCCCGAGGTCTGCCAGCACATCGTCGTGCATCCACCGGGAGGCATCGCCGGGGGCGATCGGCTGGACATCGACGTCAACGTCGACGAAAACGCCTGGGCCCAGCTCACCAGTCCCGGCGCGGCCAAGTGGTATCGGGCCGACAGCGCCGCCTACCAGCAGATCGAGCTGCGCGTCGCCGCTGGCGCCACCCTGGAGTGGCTGCCCCAGGAGACCATCGTCTTCGCCGGCGCCCAGGCCCATCTCGCCACCCGCATCGAGCTGGAGGGCGACGCCCGCCTCTGCTACTGGGACATCGTCGCCCTCGGACGTCCGGCCAGTGCCGAGCGCTTCGCCGACGGCCTGTTCCAGGCACACCTGGACATCCGTCGCGACGGCATCCCGCTGTGGCACGAGCGCCAGCGCCTGGTCGGCGGGGATCGCCTGCTCGACTCGCCCATCGGGCTCGCCGGTCAGCCGGTGTTCGCCACCCTGCTGATCACCGGCACCCTGGACGCCGGCACCCTGGAACGCTGTCGCGAACTCGACCTGCCGGTACGCGGCGACCTGACCCAGTTGCCCGGCCTGGTGGTCGCCCGTTGCCTGGCCGCCGAATCGCTGCAGGCCCGTGCCTGGCTGATCGAGGTCTGGCGCCTGTTGCGCCCGGCCCTGCTCGGCCGCGCCGCCGTACCGCCGCGAATCTGGAGTACCTGATATCTTCGTGATCGCGGCCATGGGCCGCTCCTACAGGGAAGCGCAGAATTGTAGGAGCGGCCCATGGCCGCGATGCCCTTCGCCAAAGAGAACACCCATGGACCTGACGCCCCGCGAGAAAGACAAACTGCTCATCTTCACCGCCGGCCTGGTGGCCGAACGCCGCCTGGCGCGTGGGGTGAAGCTCAACTACCCGGAAGCCATGGCGCTGATCTCCGCCGCCCTGCTCGAAGGCGCCCGTGACGGTCGCACCGTGGCCGAGCTGATGCACTACGGCACCACCCTGCTGACCCGCGACCAGGTGATGGAAGGCGTCCCGGAGATGATCCCGGAGATCCAGGTGGAAGCCACCTTCCCCGACGGCACCAAGCTGGTCACCGTCCACCAGCCGATCGCCTAGGGAGGTCGCCATGAGTCTGATCGTCCGCGACGCCACCCCCGCCGATCTGCCGGCCGTGCTGCACATCTACAACGACGCCGTCAGCAACACCACGGCGATCTGGAACGAGACCGCGGTGGACCTGGCCAATCGCCAGGCCTGGTTCGACCTGCGTGCCACCCAGGGCTACCCCATCCTGGTCGCCGAGAACGCCGAGGGCATGGTGGTGGGCTACGCCTCCTTCGGTGACTGGCGCCCCTTCGAGGGCTTTCGCCATACCGTCGAGCACTCGGTCTACATCCACCCCGACCAGCGCGGCCAGGGCATCGGCCCGCGCCTGATGACGGTGCTCATCGAACGCGCCCGCACCTGCGACAAGCACGTGATGGTGGCCGCCATCGAGAGCGGCAACCAGGCCTCGATCCGCTTGCACGAGCGACTGGGCTTCATCACCACCGGGCAGATGCCCCAGGTCGGCACCAAGTTCGGTCGCTGGCTCGACCTCACCTTCATGCAACTGATGTTGGAGCAGCGCCCATGATCCCCGGCGAATACCAGATCCAGGACGGCGACATCGAACTCAATGCCAGCCGCCGCACCCTCAGCCTGACCGTCGCCAACAGCGGCGACCGGCCGATCCAGGTGGGTTCCCACTACCACTTCCACGAAACCAACGACGCCCTGGTGTTCGACCGCGCCCTGGCCCGTGGCATGCGCCTGAACATCGCCGCCGGCACCGCCGTGCGCTTCGAGCCAGGCCAGAGTCGCGAGGTGGAACTGGTCGAGCTGGCGGGGCTGCGCACCGTCTACGGCTTCGCCGGACGGGTGATGGGGAAGTTGTAGGGGCGCTCGGGCTTCTCGCCTTTTACGCGCCCCCTCACCCCAACCCTCTCCCCAAGGGAGAGGGGGCTAAAAGCAGACACCGTGCCCTTTCCTCTTTCCTCTTTCGCCGCAAGAAAGGAGCGCAGCGAAAAGCCAAACCGGAACACCCGCCCTTCCCCCTTTCCCTCCGGAAGAGGACCGGGGTGAGGGCAAACCGGAACACCAGCCTCTCAGGGACAACGACCCGCAAGAGGCAACAGGATGCTACCCGCCCTTTCCCTCTCCCTCCGGAAGAGGGCCGGGGTGGAGGCCAACCAGAACACCAGCCTCTCAGGGATAACGACCTGCACGAGGCAACAGGACAACACCCGCCCTTCCCCCTCTCCCTCCGGAAGAGGGCCGGGGTGAGGGCAAACCGGAACACCAGCCCCTCAGGGATAACGACCCGCAAGAGGCAACAGGATGCCACCCGCCCTTCCCCCTCTCCCTCCGGAAGAGGGCCGGGGTGAAGGCAAACCGGAACACCAGCCTCTCAGGGATAACGCCCTGCACGAGGCAACAGGATGCCACCCGCCCTTCCCCCTTTCCCTCCGGGAGAGGGCCGGGGTGGAGGCCAACCAGAACACCAGCCTCTCAGGGATAACGCCCTGCACGAGGCAACAGGATGCCACCCGCTCCTCCCCCTCTCCCTCCGGGAGAGGGTCGGGGTGAGGGCAAACCGGACTACCTTCATTCGGGATCAACGCCTATGAAAATCTCCCGCCAAGCCTATGCCGACATGTTCGGCCCCACCACCGGCGACCGGGTGCGCCTGGCCGACACCGAACTCTGGATCGAGGTCGAAGAGGACCACACCGTCTACGGCGAAGAAGTGAAATTCGGCGGCGGCAAGGTCATCCGCGACGGCATGGGCCAGAGCCAGCTACCCGCCGCCGAGGTGGTCGACACCGTCATCACCAACGCCCTGATCATCGACCACTGGGGCATCGTCAAGGCCGACGTCGGCCTCAAGCACGGCCGCATCCACGCCATCGGCAAGGCCGGCAACCCGGACATCCAGCCGGGTGTCAGCGTACCCATCGGCGCCGCTACCGAGGTCATCGCCGGCGAGGGCATGATCCTCACCGCCGGCGGCATCGACTCCCACATCCACTTCATCTGCCCGCAGCAGATCGAAGAGGCGCTCATGAGCGGCACCACCACCATGATCGGCGGCGGCACCGGGCCGGCCACCGGCACCTATGCCACCACCGTGACCCCCGGTCCCTGGCACATGGCGCAGATGCTCAAGGCGGCCGACGCCTTCCCGATGAACATCGGCTTCACCGGCAAGGGCAACGCCAGCCTGCCCGGTCCGCTGGAAGAGCAGGTGCGCGCCGGCGCCATCGGCTTGAAACTCCACGAGGACTGGGGCACCACCCCCGCTGCCATCGACAACTGCCTGGCGGTGGCCGATCGCTTCGATATCCAGGTGGCCATCCACACCGATACCCTCAACGAATCCGGCTTCGTCGAGACCACCCTGGGCGCCTTCAAGGGTCGCACCATCCACACCTACCACACCGAAGGTGCCGGGGGCGGCCACGCGCCGGACATCATCAAGGCCTGCGGCTTCCCCAACGTGCTGCCCAGCTCCACCAACCCGACGCGGCCCTTCACCAAGAACACCATCGACGAGCACCTGGACATGCTCATGGTCTGCCACCACCTGGACCCGAGCATCGCCGAGGACGTCGCCTTCGCCGAGAGTCGCATCCGCCGGGAGACCATCGCCGCCGAGGACATCCTCCACGACCTCGGCGCCTTCGCCATGATCAGCTCCGACAGTCAGGCCATGGGCCGCGTCGGCGAGGTCATCACCCGCACCTGGCAGACCGCCGACAAGATGAAGAAGCAGCGCGGCCCACTGCCCGAGGACGCCGCCGGCAACGACAACTTCCGGGTCAAGCGCTACATCGCCAAGTACACCATCAACCCGGCGATCACCCATGGCATCAGCCACGAGGTGGGCTCCATCGAGGTGGGCAAGTTCGCCGACCTGGTGCTCTGGCGCCCGGCCTTCTTCGGCGTGAAGCCGACGCTGATCCTCAAGGGCGGCGCCATCGCCGCGAGCCTGATGGGCGATGCCAACGCCTCCATCCCCACCCCGCAACCGGTGCACTACCGCCCCATGTTCGGCAGCTACGCCGGCATGCTCCACGACACCAGCCTGACCTTCATCAGCCAGGCCGCCTTCGAGGCCGGGGTGCCGGAGCAACTGGGGCTGAAGAAGCGCATCGGCGTGGTCAAGGGCTGTCGCACCGCACAGAAGAGCGACCTCATCCACAACGGCTATCTACCGACCATCGAGGTCGATCCGCAGAACTACCAGGTCAAGGCCGACGGCCAGTTGCTCTGGTGCGAACCGGCCGAGGTGCTGCCCATGGCGCAGCGCTACTTCCTGTTCTAGAAGTAGGCAGCGAACCTGCCCTCTCCCCTGGGAGAGGGTCGGGGTGAGGGCGCGGAGGCGCTCGGAACCTGACCGGCGATCAACCCTTCTTCGCCGCCTCGTACAGCGGCATCACCTTGGGAATCGCCGCCTGCAGCGCCTTGGTGCGGCTGGCGTCGGAGGGGTGGGTACTGAGGAACTCCGCCGGCTGGTTGCCCTGGCTGGCCTGGGCCATCTTCTGCCAGAGGGTGAGGGCGGCATTGGGGTTGTAGCCGGCGCGGGCGGATAGCTCCAGGCCAATGAGGTCGGCCTCGTTCTCGTTGCCGCGACTGAACGGCAGGGTCAGGGCCACCTGGGAGACCTGGTCGGCCAGCTGCATGCCGCCCTGGCCGACGCCCAGCAGGGCCCCGCCGAGGTTCTCGCCCATCTGGATGGCGTAGGCGCGCGACATCTGCTCGCGGCTGTGCTCGCGGAGGGCATGGGCGATCTCGTGGCCCATCACCGCCGCCAGTTCGTCGTCGGTCAGCTTGAGCTGGTCGATGAGGCCGCTGTAGACGAAGATCTTGCCGCCCGGTCCACAGTTGGCATTGAGTTCGTCGCTCTGCACCAGGTTGACCTGCCAGTCCCAGTTCACCGCGTCCGGGCGGAAGGCCGACGTCTGCGGGATGAGCCGCTTGGCGATGGCAGCGACGCGCTTGCCATCCGCCGTGTCGTTGGCCAGCTTGCCGGCGGACTTCGCCTCGCTGACCGTCTTGGCATAGGACTGGGCGTACATCTGGTTGACCTGCTGCTCGGACAGCATGCTGAACATGTATTGCTTGCGCTGTACCCCGACCGCGCCACCCGAGGTGGTGTTGACGGTCTGGCAGGCGACCAGCAGCAGGCTCAGGGACAGACCCGCGAGGGGAAGGACACGGCGCATGGGAATCTCCAGGTATCGAGGCGGATACATGGTAGGTCCGCGCTGGCGAGGGGGCAACGAGGAAAGCGGCAGCCCTTGTTACAGCGGCGTCAGGCACTCCGGCCCGTCCACCTCGGGTCGGTTGACGATGTCGGCCAGCACCCGCTCGCGCAACGGCATGCCGCCCACGCTCAGCAGGGCCTGCAGGGCCTCGGGCGGACTGTCCGGATCGAGCCAGCGCGCGCGCCCCGCCTCGTCCAGCAGGATCGGCCGGCGCAGCGGTCCGGCCGCCTGGGTGACCATGGCCGTCGACAGCCAGACTTGGTCACCCGCTGGATAGGCGTCCCAGAGCGCGGCGAACCAGGCCAGGGGCTCGCCGTTGAGCATCCAGTAGGGACGCTTGCGATGGTTGCCGCGCCACTCGTAGAAGCCATTGGCCGGCAGCAGGCAGCGGCGCAAGCGAAAGGCCTCGCGGAACATCGGCTGGGTCGCCAGGCTTTCGGCGCGGGCATGGGTGGGGGTGCGGGAAAAATCGGTGAGCCAGGGCGGCGTGAGCCCCCACCGGCCGCTGTCGACCCGCTCGCCCTCCGCCGTGCGGCGCTGCAGCAGCACCTGCTGGTGGGGCGCTATGTTCCAGCGCGGCGGATGCCGCTCGGGAAACCCCGGCAGGGCGGCGAATTCGGCGGGCCAACGGAACAGGGCGTAGCGTCCGGACATGAAAACCTTTCAGCAAAGGAGGATGCCCTGCTCCGGCGAGTTATCCTCTCCCGGCAGGGGCGTGGCGGTATTGTACGCGGCGATCAGCGCCTGCGCGCGCGAGGCCTGTTCATCCTCGACCAGCAGGCCGAGCAAGCCCACCGCCGGCAGGTCGCCGATGGCGCCCAGCAGGTGGCGACCGGCGAGAAAGCCGTCGATGCCTTCGCTGGCCAGTACCGCCAGCAACAACTCGGCCTCGTGCAACGAGGCCGGCTCATAGATGCGCCGCATCAGTCGTCCTCCCGCCGGACCTCGAGGGTCCAGTCCGCGCCATCGGTGTGCAGGCCGAAGCGGATCGGTCGACAGCAGACCGCGCAGTCCTCGTAGTAGTCCTGGTCGCCACCGCTGAGATCCAGCACCACCTCGCCCGGCTCGCCGCAATAGGGGCAATCGTATTCCTGGCTTTCCAGCATCTTTTCCGCTCCCTTAGCCGCCACTGGCGCCCATCCGGCCCCTGGCGCTTGCATCTGGCGTCACGCGCTCTACTATGGCCGCCGGAATTTCTACAAGAGAACACCATGGGCGAGTTCGAAGCCATTCGACCCTATAACGACGCGGAAGTCCCCGGGGTTCTGGCCCGCCTGATCGACGACGACCACTTCATCTCCATCCTGGCCGGTTATCGCTTCCCGCGCCTGTCCAAGGGGCTCGGCTGGGTGGTGCGCCCGCTGCTGCGCACCCGCCTGCGCCAGGAGCTGGGCGACATCCAGAGCGTCGCCGCGCTGCAGGACAAGCTCGAACCCTATGTGGACCGTGCCATCGAGAAGGCCTCGGACGGCGTGACCTACTCCGGCATCGACCAGTTGCGCAGCGGTCGCGCCTATCTGTTCCTGGCCAACCATCGCGACATCGTGATGGACCCGGCCTTCGTCAACTATGCCGTCTACCACGCCGGCCTGCCGACCCCGCGCATCGCCATCGGTGACAACCTGCTGCAGAAACCCTTCGTCAGCGACCTGATGCGGCTGAACAAGAGTTTCATCGTCCACCGTTCCATCAACGGACGACGCGAGAAGCTGGCGGCCTACCAGCTGCTGTCCGCCTACATCAATCACTCCATCCGCCAGGACGGCCAGTCCATCTGGATCGCCCAGGCCGAGGGCCGGGCCAAGGACGGCGACGACCGTACCGATTCGGCCATCCTCAAGATGTTCCACATGAGCTGCAAGGATGAGCCCTTCGCCGAGCTGGTCAAGGCGCTGAACATCGTACCCGTGTCCATCAGCTACGAATTCGACCCCTGCGACCAGGCCAAGGCCCGCGAGCTGCATATCCGCGCCACCACCGGCGGCTACACCAAGGCCCCGGGCGAGGACGACGCCAGCATCGCCCTGGGCATCACCGGCTACAAGGGGCGGGTGCACGTGGCCTTCGGCGAGCCGGTCAGCGGCGACTTCGAGGATGCCAAGGCCCTGGCCCAGGAGATGGATCGGCAGATCCTCGGCAACTACCGGCTGTTCCCCGCCAGCTACCTGGCCTATGCCGCCTGGGACGGCCAGGATTCGACGCTGGCAGTGCCTGCGGTGGACGCCCTGTTCCCCGCCGAGGAAATCGAAGTCGCCCGTACCGAGTGGGAACGACGCCTGGCGGAGTGCCCGGCGGACTTCCGCGCGCAGCTGGTTCGCCAGTACGCCCAGCCGGTACTGAACAAGTACCGCGTCCAGGCCGGCCTGGAATGACGCTGACCCACCCATGAAAAAGCCCGGCACCGGCCGGGCTTTTTCATGGGCGACGATCGATCAGCGACCGCTGAGTACCTGCACCACGGTCGGGTCCTTGAACACCCGGGTCAGGGCGTCGCTGAGGACGTCGCTGACCAGCTTGGTGTTGGCCTCGGCATTGGGCGCCATGCCGAAACGCTGGTTGAGGCTGGCGCCGTAGCGGCCCTTGTAGCCACGCTGGCTGTTGCGCACCTCGACCTGGAAGGCGGCGGCGACGTCGGAGGCGGTGACGTACAGTTCCTTGGGCGACTGATAGTTCAGCTCGGCGAGGGTCAGGGTCAGCTGGGGCGCGCCATAGGCGGCATTGGGCGAGGGGGTGAAGCCCATCTGGCGCACCGCCTTCTCGGCTTCCGCCTGCAACTTGGGAATCACGTCCTGGCTCTGCACCACCACCACGCTGGTGTCGGGATAGAGACCGCCACGGGTACCCAGGGTGAAGGAGGAACGACCGTCGACCACCCGCACCGAGACCGGCTGGCCCTGACCGACCGGGGCGATGGGCGCGGTGATCTGGGGTTGCGGACTCAATTGCTGGGGGCTGCTGGCGCAGCCGGCCAGGGTCAGACCAGTGGCGGCGAGCAGGCCGAGCAACAGGCGATAGCGCATGCAGAGACTCCGAAGAAAGGGACAGGGGGCAGTATACCCAGGCCCCCAGCGGCGTCGATAGATCGGCGACCCGGACAAGCAGACGCCGGCACGGGGCCGGCGTCTCCTGGACCAGGGTTAGGGCTTGGCCGCCAACGGCGGGCGTGTCTGGCTGCGTTCCAGCCAGCCACCGCCGAGGGCCTTGTACAGGGTGACCTCGCTGTTGAGCTGGTTGAGCCGGTCGGTGATCAGCTGCTGCTGGGCGCTGTACAGCGAGCGCTGGGCGTCGAGCACCGTGAGGTAGTTGTCGATACCCTGGCGATAGCGCAGGTTGGCCAGGTCGTAATACTCCTGGCTGGCCTGCACCAGATCCTGCTGCGCCTTGAGCTGGTCATCGTAGGTGCCCTTGGCGGCCAGGGCATCGGCCACTTCGCGGAAGGCGGTCTGGATCGACTTCTCGTAGGTGGCGACGTTGATGTCCTTCTGGATCTTGGCCGCGTCGAGGCTGGCCTTGAGGCTGCCCGCGGTGAAGATCGGGATGTTGATGCTCGGCGAGAAGGTCCAGTAGCCCGAACCGCCCTTGAACAAGCCATCCAGATCACGACTGGCGGTACCGCCCTGGGCGGTCAGGCTGATGCGCGGGAAGAAGGCCGCCCGCGCCGCGCCGATGTTGGCGTTGGCCGCGCGCAGTTGCAACTCGGCCTGGAGGATGTCCGGGCGCTTCTGCAAGAGATCCGACGGCAGGTTGGCCGGCAGGTCGGCGAGCAGGTCGCTGCCATCCAGGCCCTTGCCCTGCGCCAGGTCCGCCGGCAGCGAGGTGCCCAGCAGCAGCGTCAGGGCATTGCGATCCTGGGCCACCTGACGGGTGTACTGGGCCAGATTCGCCCGTGCCCCTTCCAGGGCGGTACGTGACTGGCGCAGGTCCAGGCCACTGGCCACGCCGTTCTCCACGGTCTGGCGGGTCAGGTCGTAGGAGCGCTGGTAGGCGTCCAGGGTTTCACGGGTCAGTTGCAGCATGCGCTGATCGGTGAGCCAGGCGTAGTAGGCGTTGGCCACTTCCGAGACCAGCGAGATCTGGGTGCTGCGGCGCCCTTCGCTGGTGGCGAAGTAGTTGAGCAGCGCCTGCTCGCTGAGACTGCGCAAGCGGCCGAACAGATCCAGTTCGTAGGAGGTGAAGCCCAGGGTCACGCTGTACTGGCTGCTGATGCTGCCACCCCCACCACCGCCGGCACTTCCACCGTTGCCCGCCAGCAGTTCGCGGATGGCGGAGACCTGGCTGAGGTCCTCCGGCTGGCGGGTGCGGCTGCCGGTGCCACTTACGCCGATGTCGGGAAACAGCTCGGCGCGCTGCACGCGGTATTGCGCCTGGTAGAGGCGGACGTTCAGCGCGGCCTGGCGCAGGTCGCGGTTGTTGTCCAGCGACAGCTGGATGAGCTGCTGCAGCGCCGGATCGCGATAGAAATCGCGCCAGCCGATGTCGGCCGCCTGCTGGTCGCGATTCACCGTCAGGGCATCGTAGGCCTGGCCGTGGGGCCAGGCATTCTCCACCGGCACATTGGGCCGCTGGTAGTCGGGGATCAGGCTGCAGCCGGAGACGGCCAGCATGCCCACGATCACCGCCAAGACAGACTTCTTCATATCAGTGTCCTTCCTTACCATGGGCTTCCTGGTCCTTGGTGGCCTTGTCCTTGAACAGGCTGCTGACCACCACGTAGAACATCGGGATCCAGAAGATCGCCAGCACCGTCGCGGTGAGCATGCCGCCGATCACGCCGGTACCGACCGCGTGCTGGCTGCCCGAGCTCGCGCCCGAGGAGATGGCCAGCGGTACCACGCCCAGGATGAAGGCCATGGAGGTCATGATGATGGGGCGCAAACGCATCCGCGCCGCTTCCACCGCCGCATCGACGATGTTCTTGCCGCCTTCGTGCAGCTCCTTGGCGAATTCGACGATGAGGATGGCGTTCTTCGCCGCGAGGCCTACGGTGGTCAACAGGCCGACCTTGAAGAACACGTCGTTGCCGAGTCCGCGCAGGTAGGTGGCGGCGATGGCGCCGACGACCCCCAGCGGCACCACCAAGATGACCGCCACCGGGATCGACCAGCTCTCGTAGAGGGCCGCCAGGCAGAGGAACACCACCAGCAGCGAGAGCAGGTAGAGGTACAGTTCCTGGGAACCGGCGAGGCGCTCCTCGTAGGAGAGACCGGTCCAGGCGATGCCCACGCCCTGCGGCAGCTGACCGACCATGTTCTCGATCTCGGCCATGGCGTCACCGGTGCTGTAGCCCGGCGCGGGGGAGCCCTGGATCTCCATGGAGGACACGCCGTTGTAGCGCTCCAGCTTGGGCGAGCCATAGATCCATTCGCCGCGGGCGAAGGCCGAGACCGGCACCATCTCGCCGGAGGCGTTGCGCACGTACCACTTGTCGAAGTCCTCGGGATTCATCCGCGCGCTGGCTTCGCCCTGCAGATACACCTTCTTCACCCGACCGCGGTCGATGAAGTCGTTGACGTAGCTGGACGCCCAACCGATGGACAGCGTCTGGTTGACGTCGCTCTGGGACACCCCCAGCGCGCGCACCTTCTCGTCATCGACGATGAGTTTGAACTGCGGCTCGTCATTGAGGCCGTTCGGCCGGGTCTGGGTCAGCTTGGGATTCTGCGCGGCCATGCCCAGCAGCTGGTTGCGCGCGGCCATGAGTCCCTCGTGGCCGATGCCGCCCTGGTCCTGCAGGTAGAAGTCGAAGCCGGTGGCGTTACCCAGCTCCAGTACCGCCGGCGGGACGATGGCGTAGACGATGGCGTCCTTGATGCCAGACAGATAGCCCATGGCCCGGCCGGCGACCGCACCGGCCCCGTCCTGGGCATCGGGACGCTGGTCCCACGGCTTGAGCTGGATGAAGGCCAGGCCGGAACTCTGCCCGCGACCGGCGAAGTTGAAGCCGTTGACGGTGAACATCGAGCTGATGGCGCTGGAGTCATTCTTCATCATCATCTCACGCATGGTGTCGAGCACCTTCTGCGTGCGCTCGGCACTGGAGCCCGGCGGCGTGGTGACCTGGGCGAAGATCACCCCCTGGTCCTCTTCCGGCAGGAAGGAGGACTGCACGCGGGTGAAGAGGAAGGCCATGACGGCGATGATCGCTACGTAAAGCAGCAGGAAAGGTACCTTGTGGCGGATCACCGCGGCCACGCTGCGCTCGTAGCGATGCTGGCCACTCTCGAACTTGCGGTTGAACCAGCCGAAGAAGCCACGCTTCTCGTGGTGGCCCTGCTGCACCGGCTTGAGCATGGTGGCGCACAGCGCCGGCGTCAGGATCAGAGCCACCAGCACCGAGAGCACCATCGAGGAAACGATGGTGATGGAGAACTGGCGATAGATCACCCCGGTGGAGCCACCGAAGAAGGCCATGGGCACGAACACCGCCGACAGCACCATGGCGATACCGACCAGGGCGCCCTGGATCTGGCCCATGGACTTGCGGGTCGCCTCCTTGGGGGACAGCCCCTCCTCGGCCATCACCCGTTCGACGTTCTCCACCACCACGATGGCGTCGTCCACCAGCAGGCCGATGGCCAACACCATGCCGAACATGGTCAGGATGTTGATGGTGAAGCCCGCCGCCAACAGCACGGCGAAGGTCCCCAACAGCACCACCGGCACGGCGATGGTGGGAATCAGGGTGGCCCGGAAGTTCTGCAGGAACAGGAACATCACCAGGAACACCAGCAGCACGGCTTCGCCGAGGGTCTTGACCACCTCGTGGATGGAGGCGGTCACCACCGGGGTGGTGTCATAGGGATAGACCACGTCCATACCGGCGGGCATGAACGGCTTGAGCCGGTCGATGGTGGCACGCACCGCCTTGGCGGTGTCCAGGGCGTTGGCTCCGGTGGCCAGCCGCAACGCCATGCCCGAGGCCGGCTTGCCGTCGAACTGGGCGTCGATGGCGTAGTTCTCGCCGCCGAGTTCGATACGGGCCACGTCGCGCAGGCGCACCTGGGAGCCGTCCTGGTTGACCTTGAGGAAGATCTTGCCGAATTCCTCGGCCGAGGTCAGCCGGGTCTTGCCGATGATGGTGGCGTTGAGCTGCTGCCCCTCCACCGCCGGCAGGCCGCCGAGCTGGCCGGAGGCGATCTGCACGTTCTGGCTCTGGATGGCGCTGCTGACGTCGACCGGCGTCAGCTGGTACTTCACCAGCTTGGCCGGATCGAGCCAGATGCGCATGGCGTACTGGGCACCGAACACCTGGAAGTCGCCCACGCCGCTGGTCCGCGCGATGGGATCGCGCATGTTGGAGACGATGTAGTTGGACAGGTCTTCCTTGGTCATGGAGCCGTCGCGCGACACCAGACCCACCACCATCATGAAGTTGCGCTGGTACTTGGCGACGCGCATGCCCTGCTGCTGGACTTCCTGTGGCAGCAGCGGCGTCGCCAGCTGCAACTTGTTCTGCACCTGGACCTGGGCGATGTCCGGGTTGGTGCCCTGGTTGAAGGTCACGATGATGGTCATGCTGCCATCGGAGTTGGACTCCGAGGAGATGTACCTGAGGTTGTCGATCCCGTTCATCTGCTGTTCGATGACCTGGACCACGGTGTCCTGCACCGTCTGCGCCGAAGCGCCCGGATAGGTCACCTGGATCGAGACCGCCGGTGCGGCGATGTTCGGATACTGGTTGATCGGCAGATTGAGGATCGACAGGATGCCGGCGAGCATGATCACCAGGGCGATTACCCAGGCGAAGATGGGCCGGTCGATGAAGAACTTGGACATCGGGCGCTCCCCTTACTGACCCTGACCCGCCGGCTGCTGCGCGGCGGAGGCGATGTTGCTCGCCGGCTTGGCGGTGACGGTGGCGCCCGGCTTGATCTTCTGCAGGCCCTCGGTGATGACCTTGTCACCGGCCTTCAGGCCATCGCTGACCAGCCAGTCGGCGCCGACGGTGCGCTCGGTCTTGAGTACCCGCTGCTCGACCTTGCCTTCGCCGTTGACCACCATGGCGGTGGGCTGACCCTTGATGTCGCGGGTCACGCCCTGTTGCGGCACCAGCAGCGCGTTCTGGCGCACGCCGGACTGCAGCTGGGCGCGCACGAACATGCCCGGCAGCAGCAGCTTGTCGGGGTTGGGGAATTCGGCGCGGATGGTCACCGAACCGGTGCTCGGGTCCACCGAGACCTCGGCGAACTTGAGCTTGCCGGAGCGTCCGTAGGCGCTGCCGTCTTCCAGCATCAGCTTCACCTCGGCGGAGTTCTCGCCCTGCACGCGCTGCAGCTGACCGCTGTCCAGCTCGCGGCGCAGGCGCAGCAGGTCGGTGGCGGACTGGGTGACGTCGACGTAGATCGGATCGAGCTGGTTGATGGTGGCCAGAGCGGTGGTCTGGTCGGCGGTGACCAGGGCGCCCTCGGTGACCATCGAGCGACTGATGCGTCCGGAAATCGGCGCGGCGACCTTGGTGTAGGCCAGGTTGATCTCGGCGTTGCGCAGCGCGGCCTTGGCCGATTCCACCTGAGCCTCGTTCTGCCGCTGCACCGATAGCGCATCGTCGGCTTCCTGCTTGCTGATCGCCTGCTCCTTGACCAGCGCGCCATAGCGCTGCGCCTTGAGCCGATTCGACGCCAGGGTGGCCTGGGCCTGGGCCAGCGAGGCCTTGGCCGAATTGACGTTGGCTTCGTAGGTGCGCGGATCGATCTGGTAGAGCTGCTGGCCCGCCTTGACGTCGGCGCCCTCGGTGAAACTGCGCTTGAGCAGGATGCCACTGACCTGGGGACGGACCTCGGCGATGCGGAAGGCGGAGGTGCGACCGGGTAGCTCGTCGGTCAGGGTCACGGTACGCGGCTCGATCGTCACCACTCCGACTTCCGCGGGTTTCTGCTGCTGTTGCTGCTGGTCCTTGTTCTCCTGCTTGCCGCAGGCACCCAGGGCCAAGGCGAGGGCCAGCAGGGCGGGAGCGAAGAAGGCATGCGCCGGCTTGATCTGCATATCAAAAGTCCTTGAAAGCGGGGAAATGAGCATGCGCAGCGCGCCTTGTGGATCCGCACCGGCTCGAACGTGGAATTATTATCAAACCAATATACTTACGTTCACTACTGTTTGTAAATAACCCAAGCGCTGTGCTCGGGTATCCCGCCTGGGCGGACCGACTGCTTGTGAGGACGACGGAATGACGGCGAGGCCGGGCTGTGCGACCGACCTGGGTAGCAGACCATGGGACCCGTGCCAAGTTCTGGGCCACGAACCGCTCAACCACGGCGGCGCCGGGAAAAGCGACCACCCACAAAAATGCCGGACGAATCCGGCATTTTTGGTTACAAACCCCAGGGCTCGCCTTACTGGCGCACGCCCTCGAAGGACAGCATGAATTCCACTTCCTGGGATTTCGGGCCGAGGTCCTTCTGGATGTTGAAATCCTTCAGCTTGAGGGTGGTGGTGCCCTCGAAGCCGGCGCGGTAGCCGCCCCAGGGGTCCTTGCCCTCGCCCATGAAGTGGGCCTTGATGGTGACCGGCTTGGTCACGCCATTCAGGGTCAGGTTGCCGGTGACGTCGGCGGTGCCGTCGCCGGTGGGGGTGACCTTGGTGGATTCGAAGCTGGCCTGGGGATGGGCGGCGACGTTGAGGAAGTCGGCGCTGCGCAGGTGCTTGTCACGCTCGGCGTGGTTGGTGTCGACGCTGTCGGTGTTGATGGTCACCTTGATCTTGTCGGCGGACGGGTCCTTGGCATCGAAGCTGAAGTTGCCGTCGAAGTCCTTGAAGGTGCCGTACAACCAGCTGTAGCCCAGGTGCTGGATGCGGAACTGGATGAAGGCGTGCTGGCCCTGCTTGTCGATCTTGTAGTCGGCGGCCATGGCCTGGCCGGCACCCAGCAGCGCGGTACCCAGGGCCAGGGCGGCGAAGGTTTTCTTCAGCATTGGATGAAGCTCCATGTGGTTGTTGGAAGCGGAGGATCAGGAAGGGGTATGGACGCGGCCGAGCATGCGCACCAGGGTGCCATCGCGGTCGACGAAGTGGTGCTTGAGTGCGGCCAGTACGTGCAGACCGGCCAGGACGATCAGCGTCCAGGCGAACCAGAGATGGATCTTGCCGGCGGTGTCGGCCTGGTCCGGCAGGCCACTCAGGGTCGCCGGCACCTTGAACCAGCCGAAGACGTCGATGGCCACGCCATCGGCGGTGGAGATCAGGTAGCCGGCAATCATGACGCTGAGCATCAGCCCATAGAGCAGGAAGTGGCCGATGCCCGCGGCGCGGCGCACCAGGGGGCTGCCCTCCACCGGCGGCGGCGGACTGACCAGGCGCCAGAGCAGGCGCAGCACCAGGGCGATCAGCAGCAGGATGCCGGCGCTCTTATGCAGTTCGGGGGCGGTGTGGTACCAGGTGTCATAGTAGTCCAGGGTACGCATCCACAGGCCGGAGGCGAACATGGCGACGATCGCCAGGGCCATGACCCAATGCAGAACCAGACTTACCAGACCGTAGCGGAGGCCGTCGTTGCGCCAGTGCATCGCTTTTCTCTCCTGAAAAAGCTTTGCCTAAGCCTAGCCGCAAACGTATCGAAGGAAAGCGGAAAAACTCGCAATCCAATATCGAAGGAATCGATGGATCAGTCACTTCGATGCCGTGGCTGATCCATCGACGGCGCCCTGGGACGGGCGTCGTCGGTCAGGCCGGGATCAGAACGACCAGTGGAACAGCTTCCAGAAGAAGCCGTGCTCGCCACTGTCCTTGGCCGGCGCGGCCTCGGCGGTCTTGGCCGCGGCGACGGGCTGGGCCGACGCCTTGGCGCTGGGGACCACCGGGACCACGGCCTTGCCGGCCTTGAGGTCGCGGACCTGGCCGGCGGCACGCTGACCGCTGGCCAGCGCGCCTTCGAGGGTCCCCGGATGCAGCGGATCGGTGTGCTCGCCGGCGAAGATCACGCGGCCGGTGGGCTTTTCCCACAGCCGCCAGTAACGGGTGATCTGGCCCGGACCATAGGCCAGATAGGCCCCACCCACGCCCGGATCGCGGCTGTAGCGGCGCACCTCGTAGCCGGAGAAGGCCCCGCGCGCCTTGGGATAGAGGGCATGGAAGCGGATCAGCACCTGATCGACCATCTGCTTGTCGCCGAAGGCCTGCACCAGGCGCGCGCTGTCGCCGGCCAGGTTGACCAGCACGTTGGCACCACCCTTCACGTCCGGCTCCACCCACAGCATGCCCAGGCCCTGGTCGCTGTAGATCTCGCCGCTCATGCGCGACTTGCTGTCCCACACCGGGGTCTTGAACTTGAGCAGGATCTGGTCGCGCCAACCGTAGGTGGTGCCCTTGATCGCCGCCTGCTGGACGGCATCCAGCGCCGGCGTCAGCTGTACCTGGCCGAGGGCGCGCAGCGGTACCGCCATCACCACGTAGTCGGCCTTGTAGCCGGTGGCACCGGCCTGGACCGTCACACCGTCCTTGTCCTGGACGATGCTCGACACCTTGGCGTCGGTCTTGATCGTCCTGATCTGCTTGACGAAGGCCTGGGCCAGGACCTCGCTGCCACCGGGCAGGCGCGCGGCACGCAGGTCCTTGTCCTCGACGCCGCGATAGACGCGGGTCTGCTGGGCCAGATAGAGCAGCGACAGCCGCGATGGCTCGTCGTAGCGGACGCGGATGCGCTGGTTGATCAGCTGGCGCGCCACCGGCGGCAGATTCTGCTTGTCCAGCCAGGTGGCGGCGTTGATCTGGTCGAGGGCGTGCAGGGTCGGGGTGGCGGTCGGCTGCAGCGGATCGCTGATGGCGGCGGCCAGGTCGTCCAGGGACTTGTCGACGCGCTTGAGGGCATCGGCCACGGCCGGCATCTTCTGCGCCAGGTCGTCCTGGGAATAGTACTGGCCTTCGATCAGATAGCCCGGGGTGCGCACGAAGGACGGCGCGTCCACGGTCTTGAGCTTGAAGGTGTCCAGATAATGGTTGAGCACCGGCTGGGCCTTGGTGTCGCCGATCCATTCGCTGGAGGCCAGGCCCGAACGCCCGCCCACGCGCGCGCCGGCTTCCAGCAGGGTCACGTTCCAGCCGGCCTGCTGCAGTTCATAGGCCGAGGCCAGACCGGCCATGCCGGCACCGACCACGATCGCCGAGGGGCCACTGGGCGTGGCGGGGGCAGCGGTGGCTTTCTCCGGTGCCTTGTGCACCTCTTTATGGGCGTCCTTGTGCGCCTTCTCGGCGGCGCCTGCGCTCAGGCTGGTGGCGAATACGCCGGCTGCCAAGCAGACGGTAAAACCTGTCCAACGCGACGACATCTTCTCTAGACTCCAGGGACCGGGAAACGGCGGTGGCGCAGCATACGCGAGCGGCAACGGAGCAACTAGCCGCCGCCACGACCGGCAATCGGCCCGTGCCTTGCTCCTGTCGTGCGGCCTGCCTTAGGCTTGCGCCCCCTTTTTGCCGCCGGGCCAGTGCCGGGAGACCGCCATGACCAATCACGACTGGATGCGCCGCGACCTGGAGGTGCTCTGGCACCCCTGCACCCAGATGAAGGATCACGAACAGCTGCCGGTGATCCCGATCCGCCGCGGCGAAGGCGTCTGGCTGGAGGACTTCGACGGCAAGCGCTACCTGGACGCCGTCAGCTCCTGGTGGGTCAATGTCTTCGGCCACGCCAATCCGCGCATCAACGACCGCATCAAGGCCCAGGTCGACCAGCTGGAACACGTCATTCTCGCCGGCTTCAGCCACCAGCCGGTGATCGAGCTGTCCGAACGCCTGGTCGCCCTGACCCCGGCCGGCCTCGACCGGGTGTTCTATGCCGACAACGGCTCCTCGTGCATCGAGGTGGCGCTGAAGATGAGCTATCACTACTGGCGCAACCTGGGTCAGCCGGAAAAACGTCGTTTCGTCACCCTGACCAACAGCTACCACGGCGAGACCGTGGCGGCCATGTCGGTGGGGGACGTGGCGCTGTTCACCGAGACCTACCAGGGCCTGTTGCTGGACACCCTCAAGGTGCCGAGCCCCGACTGCTACCTGCGCCCTGAAGGCATGAGCTGGGAAGAGCACTCGCGGCAGATGTTCGCCCACATGGAGCGCACCCTGGCCGAACACCACGCCAGCGTCGCCGCGGTCATCGTCGAGCCGCTGATCCAGGGCGCCACCGGCATGCGCATGTACCACCCGGTCTATCTGCGCCTCCTGCGCGAGGCTTGCGATCGCTATGGCGTGCACCTGATCCACGACGAGATCGCCGTGGGCTTCGGCCGTACCGGGACGATGTTCGCCTGCGAACAGGCCGGCATCCGGCCAGATTTCCTCTGCCTGTCCAAGGCCCTCACCGGCGGCTACCTGCCCCTGGCCGCCTGCCTGACCACCGACGCCGTCTACCAGGCCTTCTACGACGACTACCACACCCTGCGCGCCTTCCTGCATTCCCACAGCTACACCGGCAACCCGCTGGCCTGCGCCGCCGCCCTGGCGACCCTGGACATCTTCGCCGAGGACGACGTCATCGCGGCCAACAGGCCGCTGGCCCGGCGCATGGCCGAGGCCACCGCGCACCTGGTCGAGCATCCCCACGTCGGCGAGGTGCGCCAGACCGGCATGGCCCTGGCCATCGAGATGACCGCCGACAAGGCCCGGCGCACGCCCTACCCCTGGCAGGAACGCCGCGGTCTCGCCGTCTACCAGCATGCCCTCTCCCGCGGTGCCCTGTTGCGCCCGCTGGGCAACGTGGTCTACTTCCTGCCGCCCTACGTCATCACCCCGGAGCAGATCGACTTCCTCGCCGAGGTGGCGAGCGAAGGCATCGACCTCGCCACCCGCACCGCGGTCAGTGTCGCCCTGAGCGACCTGCACCCCAACCACCGCGATCCCGGCTGATCTGGAGCCTGCCATGCGTCTCACCCGCTGCCACCTCGACCTGCCCCTGGCCCTCGGCCGCCTGGACCTGCCCGAGGCCCAGGCCCACTACCTGGGCCGCGTGCTGCGCCTCGCGCCGGGGGATGCCGTGCAACTGTTCGACGGCAGCGGCCGCGAATACCTGGGCCAGGTGACGGAAGTGGGCAAAAAGAGCCTCAGCGTGGACCTCACCGAGGAGTTGGCCGGCCAGCCCGATTCCCCGCTGCACATCCATCTCGGTCAGGGCCTGTCCCGCGGCGAGCGAATGGACTGGGCGATCCAGAAGGCCACCGAACTGGGCGTAGCCGAGATCACCCCGCTGGTCAGCGAACGCTGCGAGGTCCGCCTCAAGGACGAACGCGCCGACAAGCGCCTGCAGCACTGGCGCCAGGTGGCCATCAGCGCCTGCGAACAATGCGGTCGCTCTACGGTGCCGGTGATCCATCCGCCGCAATCGCTCGGCGACTGGCAGGCAGGCGTCACCGCCGATCTCAAGCTGGTGCTGCATCCGGTGGCCGAACCCTTGGAACGCCATGCCCGCCCTACCCGCCTGGCGCTGCTCATCGGCCCGGAAGGCGGCCTGAGCGAGGCCGAAGTGGTGGCCGCGCGCGGCGCTGGTTTCCAACCGGCACGCCTGGGCCCACGGGTGCTGCGCACCGAGACCGCACCGGTGGTGGCCCTGAGTGTGGCCCAGCAACTCTGGGGCGATCTCCAGACCCCCTGAATCAGACCAGGGATCGCTACCAGGCGTAGCGGTCCAACCCTTTTCCCAACGGATAGTTTCGGAGCCCTGGATGACCCTGCCCTCTCGCCCCTACGCCGCCTTCCTGTTCGACATGGACGGCACCCTGCTCACCAGCGTGGCCTCCGCCGAACGCGCCTGGAGTACCTGGGCACGCGGCCACGGCCTCGACCCGGCGGACGTCCTCGCCGTGATGCACGGGGTGCGGGCGGTGGAGACGGTCAAGCGCTTCGCCCCGGCGGGCGCGGACATCGACGCCGAGACCCGTGCCATCACCGAACTGGAGATCGCCGATGTCGCCGACATCCAGGAAATTCCCGGCGCCGCGGCCTTTCTCGCCGGCTTGCCGGCGGGTAGCTGGGCATTGGTCACCTCCGCCTCGCGGCGCCTGGCCGAAGTCCGTCTCGCGGCCGCGGGCATGAATCTGCCGCCGGTGATGATCTGCGCCGAAGACGTCACCCAGGGCAAGCCCGCGCCGGACTGCTTCCTGGCCGGGGCACGCAAGCTGGGGGTGGAGATCGGCGACTGCCTGGTGTTCGAGGATGCCCATGCCGGCTTCGCCGCCGCCAGGGCAGCGGGCGCCGATGCCGTCGCCATCACGGCGACCCATCGCCAGCCACTGGACCTGGGCCTGCCGACCCTGGTCGATTATCGCGGGGTCAGCGTCATCCGGGATGACGCAGGTGGGATGCGCCTCACCCGCTAGAACACCCCAGCTTCGGCCAGGCGTTCTTCGACCCCGATCAGATCGGGAATGCGCGCCGTGCCGCCTTCGTAGGCCACGGCGCCCAGCTCCAGCGCCGCCAGGGGCACCTCGGCGGCGACCAACTCCGGCGTGATGCGCAGCGAGCGCGGAATGCTGCGGATCAGCAAGGCGAGAAAGCGCACCCGATCGCGTCCGCCCAGGGCGTTGAGGATGGCCACCCGCGCATGGCGGTCACCGTCGAACTGGGCGGCGCTGCCACTGGACAGCGCCTCGAAGCTGATCAACGGCAGGCGCAGATCGCGCCAGGCGACCTGGCCCAGGCACCAGTCGGGCTGCACCGGCAGCGGCCGGATCTCGCGGCAGGGCACCAGCTCGGCCACCGCCGCGTTGGGCAGCAGCAGGGTGCGATCGGCCAGGGTCAGCAACAGACCGGTCAGGTGTTCGTTGGCGGGAGCAGCGGTCGACATGGATGGATTCTTCTCTAGCTGTGCTGCTCGGCCAGTCGCGCCACCAGCGCTTCGGCCAGGCCGCGGGGATCGGCGGTGAAGGTCGCCAGGCCCGATTCACGTAGGCTTTCCGGCATGCTGGAGGCCACACAGGTGCTGGCCGACTGGGTCCACAGCGTGCCGCCGCGGCGGCGAACGTAGGGCGCCGAGGCCGTACCGTCGTTGCCCATCCCGCTGAAGACGATGACGCCGCAACGCGCGCCGAAATGCTGGGCCAGGTTGAGCATCATCTGGCTGATCGAAGGGGTATAGGGTTCGGGCCATGCACGTTCGACGATGTCCAGCGCGCCATCGGCGCTGAAGTTGAGTTCCTGCTGGGTCGGCACCACCACCACCTCGCCACAGCGGATCGGCTCACCCGGCCGCACGCCCTGGATGTGCCATTGGCTATGGCGACCGACCGCGCGCAAGAGACTGGCGGCGAAGCCGTCACCGATGTGTTGGGCATAGAGGAAGCCTACGGGCAGCCCGCCCGGCAAGGCGTCGAGAAAGGCCTTCACCGCCGCCGGACCACCGATGGACGCGGCCAGCAACCAGACCTCGGGCGCGGGATCGCCCGCCGGCAACGGCAGGTTGGCCAACGGCTCGGGCAACGCCAGGCGCGGTGGACGCGGCTGATCCTGCAGCAGGGTCTCCAGCGCCGGACCGACCACCGCGACCGGATCGCCGATCAGCCGCTTGAGCTTGCCGATGAGGCGCTTCTCCCAGTGGCTGAAGGGATCGGTGAAGCGCTCCGGCGCCTGGCCCTCGCCGAACAGGATCGGCACCTCGGCCTCTTCCAGCAGGACGTCCACCAATGGCGACTCTTCCGTCTGGCTCAGATCGATCAGCCACAGGTCGGTCGTCACCGCCGGCCATTCGGCCTCGTCGAAACGCTCGGGATCGCTGTTGAGGACTACGTGATAGCCATTGTCGGCCAGCACCTGCTGCAGCACATGACGCTGCAGAGGGCTATCGGCCAGGATGGCGACGCGGGCGGTGTGCATCTCAGTCATGTTCCCTGACCAGTCGATGAATGTGTGCCAGGAGTTCACTTTCCTGGTAGGGCTTGCCCAGGTATTCGTTCACGCCCAGGCTCAGCGCGCGCTCGCGGTGTTTTTCCCCGGTACGGGAGGTGATCATCACGATCGGCAGGTCCTTGAGCCGGGCGTCGTGGCGGACCAGCGTGGCCACCTCGAAACCGTCCATGCGCGGCATCTCGATGTCCAGCAGCAGGATGTCCGGCTGGCGTTCCTGGAGCTGGGCGATGGCGTCCACCCCGTCCTTGGCGGTGAAGACCTCCATGCCGTGGCGCTCCAGCAGCCGACTGGTCACCTTGCGTACCGTCACCGAATCGTCCACTACCATGACCAAGGCCGGGCGACTCGCTTCCACTGACACTTGCAGGTTCTGGGCCAGGTACGCCGCATCGTCGGTGACGGCGCGTTGGCTACGGATCATGGCCAGCAGATCGAGGATCACCACCACGCGCCCGTCGCCGAGCAGCGTGGCGCCGGACAGACCGGGCACACCGGCGAATTGCGGCCCCAGGCCCTTCACCACGATTTCCCGCGAACCGGCCACCGCGTCCACCTGGATGGCCACGGCATGTTCGGCCGAGCGCACCAGCACCACCGGCAGCGGCAGACTCTGACCGGTCAGCTTGGGATGCTGGCCGTTGCCGAGCAAATGTCCCAGGTAACGCAGGTCATAGCGCTGGCCGCCGTATTCGAAGGGTTCCGCACCCGGACGATAGAAGCGCTCGAGATCGGCGGCGGTCACCCGCACGATGCCTTCGATGGTGTTCAGGGGCACGGCATAGAGATCGTCACCGGCATGGACCATCAGCGCCCGGTTCACCGACACGGTGAACGGCAGTCGGATGGTGAACCGCGTGCCCTCGCCCGCCACGCTGTGGATGTCCATGTTGCCGCCGAGCTGCTTCACCTCCTGGTGAACCACGTCCATGCCCACGCCGCGTCCGGAGATCTGGGTGATGGTGGCCGCCGTGGAGAAACCCGACTCCAGGATGAACTGCAGGACGTCCGCGTCCGGCAGCTCGACGCCCTCGGCCAGCAGGCCGCGCTCGATCGCCTTGCGCCGCACCGCCGCCAGATCGATCCCGCGGCCGTCGTCGGCGAGGGTGAGGATGATGTCCCCACCTTCACGTCGCAGATCCAGGCTGATGACGCCCTCGGTCGCCTTGCCAGCGCGCTGGCGCCCGGCGGGATCTTCGAGGCCGTGGTCGATGGCATTGCGCAGCATGTGCTCCAACGGCGGGATGATGCGCTCGAGCACCGTGCGGTCCAGTTCGCCTTCGGCGTTGCCGACCCGCAGCTCCACCGGCTTGTTCAATTCGCCACTGACCTGACGCACCACCCGATGCAGGCGCGGCACCATGCGCTCGAAGGGCACCATGCGCGTCTGCATGAGACTTTCCTGCAGCTCGGTGTTGACCCGGGCCTGTTGCAGCAGGAGCGTTTCGGCATCGCGGTTGCGCTGCCCCAGGGTGTTCTTCAGGTCCAGCAGATCGGATGCCGATTCGAACAGCGCGCGGGACAGCTGCTGCAGCTGGGAATAGCGATCCAGCTCCAGGGGATCGAAATCCTCGTAGCCGGCGCGGTCGACGTCCTCGTGGTGGCGGCTGATGATCTGCGCCTGGGTCTCGGTATCCAGCCGCCGCAACTGATCGCGGACCCGCTCGATGGTGGCTTCCATCTCGCCCAGGGTGGTACCGATGTCGTTCACCTGCTGCTCGACGCGACCGCGGAAGATCGAGGTCTCGCCCGCCAGGTTGACCAGTTCTTCCAGCAGCGCCGCCGGGACGCGCACCAGCTCCTGGGACGACCGGCGCTGCGCCGCCTGTTGCCGAACCTGCTGCAAACGTTGCACGAAGGGCAGCACGGCCACCGTCGCACTGTCCTGCTCGGGGGCCACCATGAGGGGTGCCACCGCGGGTTCGGATTCGTCAGCCGTGCTGATCGTGGTCGACGGCTCGACGTCGGCCGGCGCTTGCGACTGCGACGCTTCCGCTTCCAGCTCGGCAGGCGCCGTCTCGGCCGGCTCCAACGGCGCCTCGACCGGTGCCTCGGGAAGGTCGGATGGCTCGATTTCGGCGGTCGAGGCCGGAATGACGGCGGGCAACACGGTCGGCGTCGACAGCCGGGAGACGCCCAGTTGCAACTGGTCGACCCCTTTCACCGCCAGGTCCCTTACCCGGTCGCCTTGCCCCTGGTTCAGACCCACCGCCAGCGAACGCAGCTCGGCAAGCTGCTGTTCCAGATCATGGGCCTGTTCCCCCAGGCCGTGAAGACCGGCCAGCCGTGCGCCACCCTTGAGGGTGTGCAGGCAGCGCAGCAATTCGTCCACCGCCACGTCCGGCGCAGCCGGCCAGCGCGCCAGCGCCGCGTCCATGCTGGCCAGCAGATCCTGGGCTTCCTCGATGAAGATCTCGAGGATTTCCGCATCCGTTTCCTCGTCGAACACGGGTGCCGCGGCCGGTTGCGGCACGCTCGTCTCGGCGGCCGCGGCCGGTCGCTCGCGATAGCCGCGCAGCGCCTCGATCAGTTCGTCAGCCAGCGGGGGCGTCTGTCCCGCGGCGAGGGCTTCGAGCTGGTCGTGCAGGCGATCGTGGCAGCGATGCAGCAATCCGCCGAGGCTCGGTCCCGGCTTGACCCGTCCCCGGGCCAGCCCCTCGTAGAAAGCCTCCAGGGCATGGGCGAGATCGCCGATGGCGTCCACTTCGGCCAGGCGCGCGCCGCCCTTGAGGGTATGCAGGTCACGCAGCAGGGATTCCAGTTCGATACCGTTGTGCGGATCGCTCTCCCAGGCGCGCAGGGAAGTCGCCATGCTGTCGAGCAGGTCACTGCTTTCCTCGATGTAAATGGCCAGCAGCTCGGCATCAGGGCCGTCCGCGACGGGGATCGGACTGGCGGGCGCCGCCGGGACGGCGACAGGAGACGCGTCCACCGACGGCACGGCCTGGGACTCGGGTTCGACCGGAATAGCGGCAGGCAAGTCGTCCGCGAGGCTCGCCGGGTCATCGGGATGCCCCGCACGGATGCGTTGCAGACGTTCGATCTCTTCCGTGCATTCGCTGATCGACCCGCCGTTTTCCAGCTCTTCCAGCTGGGTGGCGAGACAGGCATGGGCATCCCGCAGCGGTGAGCCCAGTTCGGCGCCGCCGACGAGGCGGCCGTCGAGCAGTCCTTCGTAGATGGCATCCAGCTCGGTGGCGAGGGCGGCGACCGGTGCGATCTCAGCCAGGTTGGCACCGCCCTTGAGGGTGTGCAGGTCGCGCTGCAGGGTACCGAGGTGGAAGCGCTGCTGCGGCTCGATCAACCACCGAGCCAAGGCCCGGTCGGCGCTGTCCAGCAGGTCCAGGGCTTCCTCGAGGAAGATCAGCTGCATCTCGCGATCAACGACCGCTTCCGCCGCTGTCATCGGTGCCTCGTCCGCCGCTGCAGCCTCCCGCTCAGGCAACGCTTCGGCTTCATGCTCGGACTCGGCCTGGTCCTCGCTGTCTTCCGGCTCGGCAGTAGCCTCGAGCGCCGGTTCGACCTCAAGCTCCGGCTCAACCTCAGCCTCCGATTCAGCCTCAGGCACCGGCTTAACCTCAAGCTCCGGTTCAGCCTCGGGCTCCGGTCCGGCTTCGGCTTCGGCTTCGGCTTCGGCTTCGGCTTCGGCTTCGGCTTCGGCTTCGGCTTCGGCTTCGGCTTCGGCTGGCAATTCGAGGTCGAGCGCCAACCCGGGTTCGACCGGCGTCGCGGCCTCGGGGTCCAGGTAGGCGTCGGACTCGGGCTCGCCCAGCAGCGCCGTCGCGGTCCCGGGCAGGCTGGCGAAGATGCCGACCAACAGGGCACGCAGGCCGTCGATGCGCTCGTCGTTGGGGGTCGCCCGCGTACCGCTGGCCAACTGGTTGAGCATGCTGATCAGGGCTTCCTGGGCGGCCTCCGCCTCCCGGAAGAACATCTCGTCGGCCGGCAGCGAACCGCTGGCGACCGCGGCGTAGACCGCCTGCAGGGCCTCGGCGAGCTGCTCCACATCGACTAGACCGACTCGCGCCGCACGATCGGCGAAGGTGTTCAGCCGCTCGGCCAGGGCGTCAGGGCAGGCCTCTGCCGCGCCACCGGCGCGCCAGGCGGCCAGACGCTCGTCGGCCTCCAGCAGCAGGTCCATCGCCGGCATGAGGAAATCGGAAAGCCGCAGAACGTCACGCCGCTCCGGCAGGGGCGCCGCGGGGGTCGGCAATTCCTCGCCCAGTCGGTCCAGCAGCGCTTCGCACTCGGCGACCAGCTCCGCTGCCCCGGCCAGCGGCTCCATCAGGGAGCCGTCCTGAAGAATGGCGAGCCGCGCCGCCAGCAGCTCCGCGCCAGCGGCGAGCAGTTCCAGCTCAGGCCCGGCGAAGGGTACGTGGGCGAGCTTGTATTCCTTGGCCAGTCGCTCCAGCGCCGAAGCCAGCTCGGCCACCGGCGAACTGCCTGCCATGTGGGCGCTGCCCTTGAGGGTGTGTAGCGCGCGCAGCAAGGCATCGGATATCGCCAGATTGCTACCGGACTCTGCCTGCTCCAGATAGCGACGCACCGTTTCGAGGTGCGCCTGGGCTTCGGTACGGAAGATGTCCAGCAGTTGACTATCCGCTTCGTTGACGGCTTCGTCGAGCGCCTCGACCTCGGCGTCCGCCACCTCGACCAGGGGCAGCGCCGGGACTTCGCCAAGCGCCGAGGCCGGCTCGCCACCCCGCTCGGGCAGTGCCTCGTTGCGGGCCAGCGCATGGGCGGCATGGGCCAGCCAGTCCACGTCATCGCGCTGTCGCTGACGATCCTCGGCGTACTCCGTCACCAGCTCGGGCAACAGCGCGCAGACGTCGTCCACCACCGACTGCAACGCGACGCCATGGTCGACGCTGTGGTCGAGACGGCGATTTAGCAGATTCTCCACGGCCCAGGCCAGTTCGCCGATGACCAGCGCCTGAACCATCCGCCCGCTGCCCTTGAGGGTGTGGAAATTGCGGCGCAATTCGCTCAGCGCCAGCCGGCCTTCAGGGTCGGCATGCCAGGTCGGCAACCAGCGCTCGAGCTCGTCCTGGACTTCGCCGGCCTCCTCGATGAAGACCTCGCGCAGCTCCTCCTCGATCGGCTCGGCGTCGGCGGCCGGGGGCAGCAGGGCATGGGGCACCTGGGCCGCCGGTGGATTGATGGGATCGACCGGCGCCGCCAGGACTTCGGCCACCGAGTCGATATCGACACCCAGGGGCTCGAGCTGATCCAGCTCGACGCCAGCGAGCAGCTCTTCGGCTTCTTCGTCCGCCACCTCGATGGTGGGCAGCAACTCGTCCGGCAACGACGTCTCGGCATCGTCCGGCGTCGCGACGGGCTCGGCCACCGGGGCGGGCGAGGCCTCTCGGAGGAGCGGCTGCTCCGGGTTCGTCGCCGGTTCCAGCGGCTCTTCGCGGGACGCGCCGGCGACCGGCTCTTCGCCGGCGGCGGAGGTTCCCGGCACTGGCCCGTCCACCGGGGCCTCTGGCGCATACTCTGCACCAACCGGACGCGAGATGTCCTCCGCCGCAGTGGCAGCCGGAACCGCAGCCGCAGCCGCAGCCGCAGCCGGCACACTGGCGGGCAGGGGATGCGGCGCAACCTCGGCCGACGCCTCGCCATCCGCCGCACGAGCGGGATAGCCGAGGACGATGAGGCTTTCGTCGGCGATGTCGAGGATCATTTCGTGAGGCGTGGACGGGTCCTCGGCCAGGCGCTCCAGGTAGTACTCGACGCTGGTAATGGCGTCGGCCAGGGTATCCAGGCTCTGCCAGTCCGGCACCGCCTGCTTGCCCAGGAGCTGCTCGCAGATGTAGTCGTTCGCCGCCTGTACCTGGGCGGCGGCCCGCGCCAGAGGAATCATCGCCAGGCCGCCACGGACCTGGGTCAGCAACAGCGGCACCGGCTCCAGGTGGACGTGATTCCACTGGGAGGCGATGAATTCGATGATGGCGTCCTTGGACTGCTCCAGGCCATTGCGCGCTTCCCGTACCACCACCCGGTGCAACTGGTCGATGTCGGTGGTGGGCAGCCGGCTTTCCTCGGAATCGCCCGAGTCGTTACCGCTGACCATGCCGGCCAGGGTCGCCTCCACGTAGAGCAGCGCGCCGGCGATGTCCATGAGGGCGGCGTCGCTGGCCTCGCGCGTGCCATCGGCCAGTTCGGCGACGGCTTCGTGTTGCTCCAGCACCACCTTGCGCGGCTGACCGAAGCCCAGCACCGCCAGGGTGTCGGCGATCTGCTTGAGCGGTGCCAGCAGGCCGCGCAGGTTGCCGACCTGCTGACGATCACTGCGCACGAAGAGGTCGAGGCTATCCTTGATCTGCACCAGCTCTTCGCAGAGTGCGGTGACCACCGAGCGCATGGCCTCGCGGTCGGGACCGACGATGCGCGAGCGCTCGAAGCCCACGAGTTCGGCATCCGGCAGCGCCTCGTCGAGGCGATAATGGGCCTTGAGCGCGGCGATGCGCGGACTCTGCACCGGCGCCTTGGCCAGATAGAACAGCAGGTTCTTCAGCAGGTCCGCCGGTGCGGGCTGGTTGAGCGTGACCACACCGTCGCTGATCAGGCGCTTGAGCTCCCGATCGAGCTGGCGCAGCAGGCCACGGATCGAGCTGCTGTTGTCCAGCTCGCCGGCCTTGAGCAACTCGGTGAGTCCCGCGGCCACCGGCCAGAGCGCGCCGAACGGCGATCCGGCGCAAAGCTGGTCCAGTCGCTCGAACACCCGTTGCAGATAATCCAGATGCAGGTGCACATCGCGGTCGCGGAACAGCCCGACCTGGGCACCCTGCAGGGCCTGGCGCAACTTGCGCAGGCGGGGCAGCCAGTCCGGAGAGGCGCGGTCGGCCAGTTCCGCGTCGCTCAGGGACAGCGGAGTAGCGGAGAGGTCCGGCGAGAACAGGCTGGTTTCCGACAGAAGCTTCTCGCCCCGCGCCGAGCGCAGGTCGTTGAGCAGCGGCAGGATGGCCAGCGGCAGGTCGCGGCGCGCTTCCAGCACCCGGTCGAGATAGGGCGGCACCTGCAGGATGGCCTGCATCAGCACTTCCAGCGCCTCGTCCGGGCTGGTCACCCGACCCTCGTGGAGTTCCTGCAGCAGCAGCTCCATTTCCTCGGCCAGGAGGGCGGCGCCGTAGAATTCCACCATCTGCAGGGTGCCATAGACCTGGTGCACATAGGTCCGGCAAAAACCCAAGCGGCTACGGTCCTGCGGGTTGTCGACGAACGCCTCGAGCGCCTTGCGGGCCTGCTGCAAGGTTTCGGCGATCTCTCCCTTGACCCACTCGAGGGCTACGTAGTCGTGTCGATCGATCATCTCGGCTCCTGTCATACCGGGCAGTCCGCCCGGCGAACGAACGCCAGGACCTCGGGATGCTCGGCGGGCTCCAGCTGCGGGTGGCTCCAGTTGCTCACCTCACCGACGCCCAACACCAACAACCCACCCGGTGCAAGCCGCTGGACCAGTTGATTGAGCAGGTCTCGACGCAGCCAGCGGCGGAAGTAAATCAGCAGGTTCTGACAAAAAATGACATTGAGGCCCTGCAAGGGGGCCTGGCTCAGTTCCAGCACGTTGAGCCTGGCGAAGCAGAGACGCTCCGCCAGGCGAGGACAGATTTGATAGCTGCCGTCCTCACGGGAACGGAAATAGCGTTCGCGCAGGGGCGCCGGCACGCCGTCCAGCCGGTGTCGGCTGAAGGTACCCTGACGCGCCTGGCGCAGGGCTTCGCTGCTGATGTCCGTACCGGTCAGCGAGAACGTCATGGGATGCCCCTGCCGGGATAAGACTTCGGCGGTGCTGATGGCCATCGAAAAGGCTTCCTCTCCACTGGAACAGCCCAGGCTCCACAGGGCCAGGGGCTGGCCCTGGGCGGTCTGGACGAACTCACTCACATAGGTTTCCAGCAGGGCGAAAGACGGCGGGTGACGGAAGAAACGCGTCGCCTGGATGGTCAGGCGGTCGAGCAGGCGAACCCACTCGACTCGTCCGCTGACACCTTCGCAGACGATCCGGTAGTAGCTTTCGTAGTCCACGATGGCCAGCTCGCGCATGCGCGCGGCCAGGTGGACCTGTAGAAAGCTGCGCTGCCGGTCGTCCAGCACCATCCCCGCGCGTGTTTCGAGCAACTGTCGCCAGCGCTCGAAATCCGCATCCGGTAGCTCGGGAGCGCGGCACAACGCCCAACTCGACTCCCTACCCACGTTTCCCCCTCGCCACGCCTCGGCGTGGCCGATGCGTTCAGCCCTGCGGCTGCTCGTTCGGCAGATTGAAGCCCGATACCGAACGACGCATCTCGCTGGCCAGCTTGGCCAGCTCGCCGATGCTGCGGGCGGTGGCGGTGGTGCCGGTCGAGGTCTGCGAGGTGATCTCCTGGATGACGTTCATGGTGCTGGAGATGTGGCTGGCGGACGACGACTGCTGTCGTGCGGCATTGGAAATGTTCTGGATCAACCCGGCGAGGCTTTGGGATACCTTCTCGATCTCTTCCAGCGCCACTCCGGCGTCCTGGGCCAGGGCGGCCCCGCGGACCACCTCTGAGGTGGTCTGCTCCATGGAGATGACCGCCTCGTTGGTATCGGTCTGGATCGCCTTGACCAGCGCCTCGATCTGCTTGGTGGCGCCGGAGGAACGTTCGGCGAGGCGCTGGACCTCGTCGGCGACCACGGCGAAACCACGACCGGCGTCACCGGCCATGGAGGCCTGGATGGCGGCGTTGAGTGCCAGGATGTTGGTCTGGTCGGCGATGTCGTTGATCAGGCCGACGATGTCGCCGATCTCCTGGGACGATTCGCCCAGGCGCTTGATCCGCTTGGAGGTGTCCTGGATCTGCTCGCGAATGCTGTCCATGCCGATGATGGTGTTGTGCACCACCTGGTTGCCCTTGTTGGCGATGGCCACGGAGCGCTCCGCCACCGCAGTGGATTCCGAGGCGTTGGTGGATACCTGGTCGATGGACACGGCCATCTCGTTGATGGCGGCGGATGCCCCGGCGATTTCCTGGGCCTGATGCTCGGATGCCTCGGCGAGCACCGTCGCGGTGTGCTGGGATTCCTGGGCGGCAGCGGCCACCTGCAGGGCGGTCTGGTTGATGGTTTCCACCAGTTCGCGCAGTTGGTCGATGGAGTAGTTGATGGAGTCGGCGATGGCGCCGGTGAAATCCTCGGTCACCGTGGCTTGCACGGTCAGGTCACCATCGGCGAGGTCGGCGATTTCATCCAGCAGGCGTAGAATGGCGGCCTGGTTGCGCTGGTTCTTCTCGTCGGTCTCGGCCAGGCGACGACGGGTGTCGCGGACCAGGATGAAGCCGATGCAGAGAATGGCGCCCAGGGCGATGAACACCAGCAGGTAGCTGCCCACGGTGTTGATCTTGCGACTCTGAGCCAGGGTGGCGTAGCCGGTGCTCAGCTCGGAAACCGAGCCGAGCAGGGCCTGGGAGCCGCCGTAGATCTGGCTCACGGCGGCCCGGATCTGCAGCAGCTCGGGCGAGGTGGCGAGGATTTCGTCGACGTTGCCGGAAACGAATTCGAACAGTTTGTTGGCTTCGTTCAGACGCCCGACCGCTTCCGGATCGGTGATCTTGGCGACCCCCATGGAGGCGTTGCCTTCGCGCATGGCTTTAAGCACGCGGCCGAACAGGCTGGCATCGCGACCGAAACTGTCGGCGGCCTGCACGGCGGCTTCGTCACCGGTGAGAATCTTGTTGATGGAGCCGAGGATGCGTTCGGCCAGCAGGGCCTGACGCTGGGCGACCACTACCTGACTGGCCGGGGCGTTGCGCTCGATCAGGATGTCGACGATCTCTTCGTTCTCGACCTGCAGCTGCGGGATGGTCTCCGCCAAGGCACCCGCCAGCTGGTGCAGGGAAAGTACCGTCTGCTCGCTGCCCAGCATGGTGTCGACCTGGGCGCGCAGCGCGGACCACTGGCCCGCGACCGTATCCATGCGCGGCTTCAGCAGGGCCGGCGACGCCGGCAGGCCGGTGCTCGGATCACCGCTGCCCAGGATGTTCCAGCGACGTTCGAATTCACCGCGGGCGACACGCAGATCCTGGAAGGCTTCCGGCTTGCCGGTGGCCGCTTCACTGGCGCTCTTGGCGATCTGCTGCGAGAGGATTCGCAGCTCGGTGGCCTGGCCCTGATACTGGCTATCGTAGTTGGCTTGAGTGCCCAGGTACGCGAAGTTGGCGAACAGCAGCACGATCGCGACGATCAGTACCACGAACATGCCCGCGACCCACGCGTTGAGTTTCCCTGTATTGAGTTTGTTCATCAGCGGCCCCCGCCTGGACCTTGGTTCCTTTTAGTTCTGTTCCTTGTCGGCCGGCGTGCCCTTTCGCTTGAAAGCGATGCACATCGGCCTACCCCCATCCGTCGGGTCCGGCTACTGCCATCCCGCATCGGCAACACCTGCAGCGAAGCCTTGGGCTCAGGCCGCGACGTCCATGAATTCGGGATGCTCGACCAAGGCACGCGGGCTGCAGACCAGCCACGGAACGTCGCGTTGGAAGACGCCTTCCAGAAAGAATTGCAGACCCGGCGGCACGCTGTCGTCGCGCTCGCGGTAGGCCCCGATATCGAAATGCTGCATACCCAGGACTTCGTCAACCGCCAATCCGACGAAGAGGTCGCCGTGGTCGACGATCAGGATGCGCCGCTGTTTGCGCAGCGCCTGGATCTTCACACCGAGGAATTGCCCGAGGTCGGCGATCGGCAGCAGGCGACCGCGGACGTTGGCCACGCCCTTGAGCCAAGGCTTTACCCCGGGCAGCGCGGTGAAGCGTGGCTCCGGCAGGATCTCGCTGACCTCGCCCATGGGAATGACGAAACGCAGCTCACCGAGCCGGAAGCCGATGCCACTCCAGGTCTGCTGGTTTTCCTGTTGCGCGGGCAGGCCGGCGGCGCGCTCGCGACAACGCAGGTCGATCAGGCGCAAGAGTTCGTAGGGCGTGGTGGCGTCGCTCATGAGATTCCCTGCCCACTAGGGCGCTACCGCAAAGGACGGACGTAATACGTCAGCTTTGCAAAACACCTGCCAGGGTGCGCAGCAGCGTGTCTTCGTCGATGGGCTTGGTCAGGTAGTCCTTGGCGCCCTGGCGCTTGCCCCAGACCTTGTCGGTCTCCTGATCCTTGGTGGTGACGATGACGACCGGGATATGACTGGTTTCGGCATCCTTGGTCAGCTGGCGCGTGGCCTGGAAGCCGTTGAGACCCGGCATGACGATATCCATCAGGACCGCATCCGGCTTCTCCTGGCGGGCCAGGGCGACGCCATCCGCGCCGTTCTCGGCCTTGAGCACCTGATGCCCATGCTTTTCCAGCATGGCGGTGAGCTTGTACATCTCGGTGGGAGAGTCGTCGACGATCAGAATTCGAGCCATGAAAATTTCCTACTAGATTGAATCACCCGTCCCTGAAGATCAGGACGCCTGTTCGAGCGGCGTGAAGCTGGGGACGTGGGTCTTGATCGCACCGATCAGCTCTTCTTTGCTGAAGGGTTTGGTGAGGTACTGGTCCGAGCCGACGATACGGCCCTTGGCCTTGTCGAACAGGCCGTCGCGCGAGGACAGCATGATGACGGGCGTCGCGCGGAAGGCGCTGTTGTTCTTGATCAGCGCGCAGGTCTGATACCCATCCAGTCGCGGCATCATGATGTCGACGAAGATGATGTGGGGATGACTATCGGCGATCTTGGCGAGCGCATCGAATCCATCGATGGCGGTGATGACCTCGCAGCCAACCTTCTTGAGCAGGGTCTCGGCGGTGCGACGAATCGTCTTCGAATCGTCGATCACCATGACCTTGAGCCCTTCCGAATACTGTTCCATGTTCAAGCTACCAGCTCATCGTCTGATGAAACGTGAATGATGTCGATCCGGGCACCTTGGCGGCGCTTCTTTGTAGCACACAATACCGTGACGTACCACGCAGATCCCTTGGCGACGGACCACCGGCCCGCCAGCCACGACGACCGTGCAAGCATGGCACTCGGGTCGATCGACGGGCTATTCTGACGCCTCGCCCACGTAGAACCGAGGACTAGCGTCAATGAGTATCCGCCTGGGGATCGTCATGGATCCCATCGAACGCATCTCCTATAAGAAGGATAGCTCCATGGCCATGTTGTGGGCGGCCAAGGCCCGCGGCTGGACACTGCACTACTTCGAGATGCAGGACCTGTACCAGGTCGACGGCGAAGCCCGCGGCAGGGGCCGCCAGCTGGAGGTCTTCCAGGACCCGGAACGCTGGTTCGCCTTCGGCGAGAGCCTCGACCTGCCCCTGCGCGAGCTGGACGTGATCCTGATGCGCAAGGACCCGCCCTTCGACAATGAATTCGTCTATGCCACCTACCTGCTGGAGCAGGCCGAGCGGGGCGGGACCCTGGTGGTCAACCGCCCGGCCAGCCTGCGCGACTGCAACGAGAAGTTCTTCGCCACCCTCTTCCCCGAGCTGGCCCCTCCCACCCTGGTCAGCCGTCGCGCCGACATCATCCGCGAATTCGCCCGCAGCCACGGCGACGTCATCCTCAAGCCGCTGGACGGCATGGGTGGCAGCTCGGTGTTCCGCCATCGCGAGGGCGATC
Source organism: Pseudomonas oryzihabitans (assembly GCA_036946245.1). Classification (GTDB taxonomy): domain Bacteria; phylum Pseudomonadota; class Gammaproteobacteria; order Pseudomonadales; family Pseudomonadaceae; genus Chryseomonas; species Chryseomonas oryzihabitans_G. Next base: position 1,529,887 of record JAQIJM010000001.1, on the reverse strand, counting down.
CCAACCTCTCGGTGATCCTGGAGACCCTCACCGCCCACGGCACCCAGCAGATCATCGCCCAGCGCTACCTGCCGGGGATCAAGGACGGCGACAAGCGCATACTGATGATCGATGGCGAGCCGGTGGAATACTGCCTGGCGCGCATTCCGGCCCAGGGCGAGACGCGGGGCAACCTGGCCGCCGGCGGGCGCGGCGTGGCCCAACCGCTGTCGGCGCGGGATCGCGAGATCGCCGCCGCGGTCGGTCCGGAGCTGCGCAAGCGGGGTCTGCTGTTCGTGGGACTGGACGTGATCGGCGAGCACCTCACCGAGATCAACGTGACCAGTCCGACCTGCATCCGCGAGATCGACGCGGCCTACGACACCGGCATCGCCGAACGCTTGATGGAGGTGATCGCGCAGAAGCGCGCGGACTGAAGCCTTCGTCCATGCCGCCTCGCGCGGCATGGACAAGCGCGGACACAGTCCGCAGACTGGCGCCAGCCTCAACGCGCCTATTCCGCCCTTGCCGACTCCGTCCATGTCCAGCATCGCCCCGCACCCCGCCGCCCAGGTTCGCGCCGCCGACCGCCTGGGCTTCACGCTGCTCATCGCGACGCTGCTGCACGTGGTGCTGATCCTGGGCGTCGGTTTCGCCCTTCCCGAATCCAGCCAGATCAGCCGCACCCTGGAGGTGACGCTGGCGAGCTTCAAGAGCGACGAGGCGCCCAAGCAGGCGGACTTCCTTGCCCAGGAGAATCAGCAGGGCAGCGGCACCCTGGACAAGGCCGCGGCACCGAGCACCCCGGTGCAGGCCCCCTTCCACGACAGCGAGATCCGCGAGGCCGCTCCGCCCGCCCGCAAACCCGCGGCGGATCGCGCCCAGGCGCCCAAGGCGGCGCTGACCACCCGCGCCAGTCGCCCGACCAAGGCCGAGCCCAGTCGCGAGACGCCGCAGCAGGAACAGCGCGAAGCCCCGGCCCCGGAAGCCGACAGTCAGGCCGCCGAGCTCGCCAGCCTGGAAGCCCAGCTCGCCGAGGAACGCCAGCAGTACGCCAAACGACCGAAGATCTGGCGGATCAATGCCGCTTCGACGCAGAAGGACAAAGGCGCCCGCTACAAGGAAGAGTGGCGACGCAAGATCGAGCGCATCGGCAACCTCAACTATCCCGAGCAGGCCAAGCGCGATCGCCTCTACGGCAGCCTGCGCCTGCTGGTGGCCATCAACAAGGATGGCTCGCTCTACGAGGTACAGGTGCTGGAATCCTCCGGCCGTCCGGTGCTGGACCAGGCCGCCCTGCGCATCGTCCGGCTGGCGGCGCCCTTCGCTCCGTTTAGCGGCGATCTGGCCGACATCGATCGGCTGGAGATCATTCGTACGTGGCGCTTCGAGCGCGGCGACCGCCTGTCCAGTCAATAGCCGCGCGCGTCGTTGGACTTGAAGCCGGACCGCGCAACCGGGAAACTTGCCGGTCATGAAGCCGACCTCCAGCACCACCCTACAACACCAGCTCCTGATCGCCATGCCACAGATGGACGATCCCAATTTCGCCGAGACCGTGATCTACCTGGTCGATCACGGCCCCGACGGCGCCATGGGCCTGGTGATCAACCGCCCCAATGGCCTGCACCTGGACGACCTGCTGGAACAACTGCGCCCCGAGGTGCCCGCCACCCTGAAAGACGCCCAGATAGCGCTTTTCTCGGGCGGGCCGGTACAGAATGATCGCGGCTTCGTCCTGCACGCCGCCGGTCTGCTCTTCCAGAACACCCTGGAACTCGAGGAACTGAGCCTGACCACCTCGCCGGACGTGCTGTTCGCCATTTCCGACGGCACCGGCCCGGACCGCCATCTGATCACCCTGGGCTACAGTGGCTGGGGCCCAGGACAGCTCGAAGAAGAGCTGGCGGCCAACCTCTGGCTCACCACGCCGGCGACCTCCACGCTGCTGTTCGACACCCCCACCGAGCAACGCCTGGGGGCCGCCGCCGCGCTGCTCGGGATCGACCTGCGCCTGCTGTCGCGCCAGGCCGGTCACGCATGAGCGCGCCCAAGGGCCTCTACCTGGGCTTCGACTACGGCACCCGCCAGATCGGTGTCGCCGTCGGCCAGGCCGTCACCGGTCAGGCCCGCGAGCTGGTCACGCTCAAGGCGCAGAACGGCGTGCCGGACTGGCAGCAGATCCAGCGCCTGCTGGACGAATGGCGTCCGACTGCCCTGGTGGTGGGGCTGCCGCTGAACATGGATGGCACGCCCAGCGAGATGAGCGAACGCGCCGAGCGCTTCGCCCGCCGCCTGCACGGTCGCTACGCGCTACCGGTACATACCCATGACGAACGCCTCACCACCTACGCCGCCAAGGGCGAACGCCTGCAGGGCGGCCAGCGCGACGGCTTTCGCGAGCGCCCGGTGGACGCCCTCGCCGCCGCCCTCCTCCTGGAAGGCTGGCTGACCCAACAACTGGAGCGGGCCGCGCGCCCGCAATCGGAGTAGCCATGCACCTGCCCTCTCCCGCCGAGCTCCTGCCGCGGCTGGCCGCGGACCTGCGCCTGTCGCTGGATCGTCGCGGCATCACCGACCCCGGCTTCGTCGGCATCCATACCGGCGGCCTGTGGGTCGCCGAGGCCCTGCTGGCCGAACTCGGCCTGGATACCCCGCTGGGCAGCCTGGACGTGTCCTTCTATCGCGACGATTTCACCCAGAAAGGCCTGCATCCCCAGGTACGCCCTTCGGCCCTGCCCTTCGAGATCGACGGGCGTCACCTGGTGCTGGTGGACGATGTGCTGATGAGCGGCCGCACCGTGCGCGCGGCGCTCAACGAACTCTTCGACTATGGCCGTCCCGCCAGTGTGACCCTGGTTTGCCTGCTCGACGTCAATGCCCGCGAATTGCCGATCCAGCCCGACGTGGTGGGCGCCACTCTGAGCCTCGCCCCCACCCAGCGCGTCAAGCTGACCGGCCCCACCCCCCTCGCCCTCGAATACCGCGACGTCCCCGCCGCCTGACCTGGATTCGCTGCCATGACCGACGCCACGCGCTCGCTGCAACTCAACGCTCAGGGCCAATTGCGCCATTTCCTGTCACTCGATGACCTGCCCGCCGAACTCCTGACGGAGCTGCTCGACACCGCCGACTCCTTTCTGGAGGTCGGCGCCCGGGCGGTGAAGAAGGTGCCGCTGCTGCGCGGCAAGACGGTGTGCAACGTCTTTTTCGAAAACTCCACCCGCACCCGCACCACCTTCGAACTGGCGGCCAAGCGGCTGTCGGCGGACGTCATCACCCTCAACGTATCCACCTCCTCCACCAGCAAGGGCGAGACGCTGTTCGACACCCTGCGCAACCTGGAGGCCATGGCCGCCGACATGTTCGTGGTGCGCCACGCCGATTCCGGCGCCGCGCACTTCATCGCCGAGCACGTCTGCCCCGACGTCGCCATCATCAACGGCGGCGACGGCCGCCATGCCCATCCCACCCAGGGCATGCTCGACATGCTGACCATCCGCCGCCACAAGGGCGACTTCGCCAACCTGTCGGTGGCCATCGTCGGCGACATCCTGCACTCGCGGGTCGCCCGCTCCGACATGCTGGCGCTGCGTACCCTGGGCTGCCGCGACATCCGCGTGGTCGCCCCACGGACCCTGCTCCCGGTCGGCCTCGAAGACCTCTATGGCGTGCGCACCTGCACCGACCTGGCCGAGGGCCTGGACGGCGTGGACGTGGTCATCATGCTGCGGCTGCAGCGCGAACGCATGCAGGGCGGTCTCCTGCCCAGTGAAGGCGAGTACTACCGCCTGTTCGGCCTGACCCGCCAGCGCCTGGCGCGCGCCAAACCCGACGCCATCGTCATGCACCCCGGCCCCATCAACCGCGGCGTGGAGATCGAATCCGCGGTCGCCGATGGCGAGCAGTCGGTCATCCTGAACCAGGTCACCTACGGTATCGCGGTCCGCATGGCGGTGCTGTCGATGACCATGAGCGGGCAGACGGCCCAGCGTCAGCTACAGGAGAATGCGCAGTGAGCCTGAGCATCCGCAATGCCCGGGTGATCGACCCGGCCACCGGCCTCGATCACGTCAGCGACGTCCATGTCGATCAGGGGCGTATCCTGGCTCTCGGTGAAGCCCCCGCGGGCTTCCAGGCCGACGAGCAGCTGGACGCCAATGGCCTGATCCTGGCACCCGGCCTGGTCGACCTGGACGTCGCCCTGTGCGAACCGGGCCTGACCCGCAAGGGCAACGTCGCCAGCGAGACGCGTGCCGCGGCCGCCGGCGGCGTGACCAGCCTGTGCTGCCCGCCGACCACCCGTCCGGTGCTGGATACCACCGCGGTAGCCGAGCTCATCCTCGACCGCGCGCGCACCGCCGACCACGTTCGCGTCCATCCCATCGGCGCCCTGACCCGAGGAATGGCCGGCGAGCAGCTGTCCGAGCTGATCGCCCTGCGCGATGCCGGCTGCGTGGCCTTCACCAACGGCCTGCAGCGTTTCGAGAATCTGCGGGTACAGCGCCGCGCGCTGGAATACGCGGCCACCTTCGACCTCACCGTGATCTTCACCGCCCTGGATGCCGACCTGGCCGAAGGCGGCCTGGCCCACGAAGGTCCCACCGCCAGCTTCCTCGGCCTGACCGGCATCCCCGAGACCGCGGAAACCATCGCCCTGGCCCGCGATCTGCTGCTGGTGGAACAGAGCGGCGTCCGCGCCCACTTCGGCCAGCTGACCAGCGCCCGCGCGGTGGAGATGATCGCCGCTGCCCAGGCCCGCGGCCTGCCGGTGACCGCCGATGTGGCGCTCTATCAGCTGCTGCTCACCGACGAGGCGCTGCAAGGCTTTTCCAGTCTCTATCACGTCAAGCCACCGCTACGTACCGCGCGCGATCGCGACGCCCTGCGCGCCGGGGTCCGTGACGGGGTGATCGGCGCCATCTCCAGCCATCACCAGCCCCACGAAGCGGATGCCAAGCTGGCGCCCTTCGCCGCCACCGAACCCGGCATCAGCAGCGTCGAGCTGCTGCTGCCACTGGCCCTGACCCTGGTGGCCGATGGTCTGCTGGACCTGCCCACCCTGCTGGCGCGCCTCACCACCGGCCCGGCCGATGCCCTGCGCCTGACCGCCGGGCGCCTGCTCAAGGGCCAGCCGGCGGACCTGGTGCTGTTCGCCCAGGAGGCCACCGCCCAGGCGCAGACGCCCTGGCTTTCGCGTGGACGCAACTGCCCCTTCCACGGCATGACGCTGGCCGGACGGGTCGAGCGCACCCTGGTAGGGGGACGCGCCACCTACCGTCGCGACGCCTGAACGCAAGAAGGGGCTCCGCGGAGCCCCTTCTTTTTGCCCGATCTATCCCGCCTAACGCACCAGGCGCCGCCGATTCTCTTCGGAAATTTGCGAGTTGAGCGTCCAGAAATCGTAGAGCACACCCAGCAGGAAGAAACCCGCCGTAAAGAAATAAAGGATGGCGGTGATCCATTTGCCCAGATAGAGGCGATGGACACCGAAGATGCCGAGGAAAGTCAGCAGCACCCAGCCCAGGCTGTAGTTCAGGGAGCCGGACTGAAAGCGCAGATCCGCCTCGCGATCCATGGATGGGATCAGGAACAGGTCGATCAGCCAGCCGATGCCCAGCAGACCCAAGGTGCAGAACCAGATCGTGCCGGTGACCGGTTTGCCATAGTAGAAGCGATGGGCGCCGAGAAAACCGAAGATCCACAGCAGATAGCCCATGATCTTGCTGTGGGTGTCCTGATACTGCATGCCTGCGACCTCGCGATACGGGGAACGATGCGCCTTACCTACACCCTTACCTTCATCGTGACTTTATGTCGAAAACTGGATGAATGCCCAGGGAGTCTCACTGGTTGGCGCTCTAAGGACCTCACTTTCCGCTAAAAATTACATAATTTCTTGATGAGAGGTGCACAAAATATCCACAGGGTTGGTATAGAATCCTTTGCTTCGATCTTCAGACACCCCTACGACAATGCGTCTATTCCTCCTGACATGGCTCTCCGCCTGTCTTGTGCTGCCGGTGGCGGCGCAAGCGAAAGAGAACTCTGCAGCGCGCACTGCCGCTCCGGTCCCCAAGGTCGCAGCCCGGCACGTCACCGCCGCACCAAACGCCAAGCCCGCAGCTCGTCACGTCACCGCTGCCGACAATCATACCCAGGCGGCCTCCGCGGCCCGCGCCAAGCGCGCCGCTCGGGCGAGCAGTGCCCTGCACCGTAAGCAGGCCACCGCCCAGGCCGCGACGCGCAACGTCGGTGCCCAGGTCGCCACCCGCGCCATGGATCTGGTCGGTACGCCCTACCGATTCGGTGGAACCAGTCCGAAGAACGGCCTGGACTGCAGCGGCCTGGTGAACTACGTCTATCGTGACGTGCACAACGTCAAGCTGCCGCGTACCTCTCGCGAGCTGGCTCAACTGAAGGGCCCCAAGGTCGCCCGTGGTGACCTCAAGGCCGGTGACCTGGTGTTCTTCAAGACCGGCCAGCGCAGCGGCATCGACCACGTCGCCATCTACCTGGGCAACGACCGTTTCGTTCATGCCCCGCGCAGTGGCGAGAGCGTTCGCGTCGATCACCTGAGCAAGCCATACTGGACCAAGCGTTTCGCTTCCGCCAAGCGCGTCCTGCCGCAGCCCACCACTCTGGCCGCCGAAGCCGACCCTGTCGTCGACAAACCACGCGCCAAGCGGACCCGCAAGTCCTGATCCCGCTCCTCGCTCCGCCGGGCCGCTACCGCCCGGCGGAGTGTCGCTCCACTCGGCGCCGCCCGGCGCAAAGCCATTGAACGATGCTCCGCTTCCTGGATACTGTATGCAATCACAGTCCAGGAGATCTCGATGGAGCTCGCCGACAAGCTGATCATTCTCGCCGACGCCGCCAAGTACGACGTGTCCTGCGCCAGCAGCGGCGCGCCCAAGCGCAGCTCCAAGGGCAAGGACGGCCTGGGCTCGACCGATGGCATGGGCATCTGCCACAGCTTCACCCCGGATGGCCGCTGCGTGGCGCTGCTCAAGGTGTTGCTGACCAACTTCTGCCTGTACGACTGCCAGTATTGCGTCAACCGGCGCAGCAGCAACGTACCGCGGGCGCGCTTCACGCCAGAGGAAGTGGTGCAACTGACCCTCGACTTCTACCGGCGCAACGTCATCAGCGGGCTGTTCCTCAGCTCCGGCATCATCCGCTCCTCCAACTACACCATGGAGCAGCTGACCCGGGTGGCCCAGTTGCTGCGCGAAGAACATCAGTTCCGCGGCTACATCCACCTCAAGACCATTCCCGACGCCGATCCGGAACTCATCGCCCAGGCCGGTCTCTATGCCGATCGCCTGTCGGTCAACATCGAGCTGCCCACCGAGAGCGGCCTGATCAAGCTGGCGCCGGAAAAGAGCGGCAGCAGCATCCGCAAGACCATGGGCAATATCCGCCTGGGACTGGAAGAAGCCGAGGCCGAAGCCAAGGCGCCGCGCTTCGCCCCGGCTGGACAGAGCACCCAGATGATCGTCGGTGCCGATGCCACCGATGACCGTACCATCCTCGATACCGCCCAGACCCTCTATGGCGCCTATCGCCTCAAGCGCGTCTACTATTCGGCCTTCAGCCCCATCCCGGAAAGCCCGGGTACGGTGCCCCTGCAACCGCCGCCGCTGCTGCGTGAGCACCGCCTGTACCAGGCCGACTTCCTCATGCGCGGCTATGGCTTCCAGGCCGCCGAGCTGCCCACCGAAGACGGCCAGCTGCCGCTGGACGTGGACCCCAAGCTGGCCTGGGCGCTGCACAATCGCGCCATCTTCCCGCTGGACCTCAACCGCGCCGACCAGGTCCTGATTGCCCGGGTGCCCGGCATCGGCGTGCTCTCGGCCAAGCGGCTGGTGGAGCTCAGGCGCGAGCGACGCATCCGCTACGCCGATCTGATCCGCCTGAAATGCAGCGTAGAGAAGGCGCGCCCCTTCATCGTCACCCAGGACTATCGCCCGCAACCACGCTTGGCCGAGTCCCTCGACCTGCGCCGGCAACTCGCCGAACCGCCCGCCCAGCTCGCATTGTTGTAGATGCTCAAGGTCGACTTCGACGGCACCTTCGCCGGCTGGCGGAAGGAAGCGCGGCGGCTGCTGCAGGCGGGTATAGCCCCGGCCCAGGTGACCTGGCAGGAAAGCCGTGGCCTGGGCGATCTGTTCGACGAACCGGTCGAAGCCGTGGCGATGCCGCCCAGCGGCGCCATACGCATCCCGCCGCAACTGGCCGAGGCCCTGACCTATGCCGCCTGCTTCCGCAGCGATGATCGCTGGGCCTTGCTCTACCAGGTGCTCTGGCGGGTCGCCCGTGGGGACCGCGCGGCGATGCTGGCCGGCGATGAAGACGGCAGCGAATTGCAGCGCCGGGTCAAGGCGATCCGCCGCGAGATCCACCACGTGCATGCCTTCCTGCGATTCCGGCCTCGCGCCGAAAGCGCCGGCCCGCCCGCCTGGGTGGCCTGGCACCAGCCGGCCCACGACGTCCTGGCCCTGGCGGCAGCACACTTCTGCGACCGCATGGGCAACAGCAGCTGGCTGATCGCCACGCCGGAAGCTGCTGCGCTCTGGGACGGCAAGACGCTGCAACTGGTGGAACCCTGCCCGAAGGAGTTGCAGCAACTCGCACGCCAGACCCCGGAAGACGACGACCGCAACGCCGGCGACGAACTCTGGCGCGCCTACTATCGCAGCACCTTCAATCCGGCGCGGGCCAATCCGCGCACCCTCAGGGGCAACATGCCGGCGCGCTTCTGGAAGGACCTGCCCGAGGGTCCGCTGATCCCGGCGCTGCTCAGCGAGGCGCGTGCCGGTGCCCAGCGCCTGGCTCAGGCCGACGCCGTCGGCCGGCAAAGCGGTCGCGAAGTGCTGATCGCCGCCGAGCTCGCCCAGCCCGAACGTCCGGCGCCCACCACCCTGGACGAATGCCGCCGCTGCGACCTGTGGGAAAAGGCCACCCAGCCAGTGGCCGGCGAAGGCCCGCGCACGGCGAGCATCCTCCTGCTCGGCGAGCAGCCGGGTGACCAGGAAGATCTGGCCGGCCGCCCCTTCGTCGGCCCGGCCGGTCAGGTGCTGATGGCGGCGCTGGCCGAGGCGGGACTCGATCGCGAGGAGGTGTTCCTGACCAATGCCGTCAAGCACTTCAAATGGATTCCCCAGGGCAGGAGGCGCAAGCACGTCACCCCAGGGCCGGAGATCGCGCCCTGTCGTTACTGGCTGGAGCAGGAGTTGCGCGAGGTCCAGCCAAAGGTGGTCGTGGCGCTCGGTTCGACCGCTCTGGAGGCGCTGCTCAGGCGCAAGCCACGTGGCCTGGCCCAATTCATGGGTCGACCACTGCGACTGGACGAGCGCTGGATCATCGCCACCTACCACCCCTCCTACATCTTGCGCACGCCCGACGCCGGGCAGCAGGAACAGGCGCGCCAGGCCCTGGTCGCCGCCCTGCGCGAAGCCTGGCTCCTGGCGGCCGAAGGCGAAGGCTAGCGAAAGCGCTTGGGCGGTTCGTCGCCCATGTCCACCGAAAGATTGCGAGTGACCTGGTGGAGGTGGTCCGCATCGGTCTCCGACCCCAGCTTGATCATCAGCCGCAGGTCGTTGGCGGAGTCGGCGTGGGCCAGGGCGGCTTCGTAGCTGATCTCTCCCTCGCGATAGAGGGCATAGAGGGACTGGTCGAAGGTCTGCATGCCCAGCTCCCCCGATTTCTTCATCAGCCCCTTGAGCTCATGCACCTCACCCTTGCGGATCAGGTCGCCGGCCAGCGGAGTGTTCAGCAGCACCTCGATCACCGCGCGCCGCCCCTGACCATCGAGGGTAGGCACCAGTTGCTGGGCGACGATGGCCTTGAGGTTGAGCGAGAGATCCATCCAGGTCTGCCCATGCCGATCGGCCGGAAAGAAATGGATAATGCGGTCGAGCGCCTGGTTGGCGTTGTTGGCGTGCAGGGTCGCCAGGCACAGGTGGCCGGTTTCGGCGAATGCCAGGGCATGTTCCATGGTGTCCCGGCTGCGGATCTCGCCGATCATGATGACGTCCGGTGCCTGGCGCAGGGTGTTCTTCAGCGCTACCTCGAAGGACTCGGTGTCGATGCCCACTTCGCGCTGGGTGACGATGCAGCCCTGGTGCTGGTGGATGTATTCGATGGGGTCCTCGATGGAAATGATGTGGCCAGCGGAGTTCCTGTTGCGGTGACCGATCATGGCCGCCAGCGAGGTGGACTTGCCGGTGCCGGTGGCGCCGACGAAGATCACCAGGCCACGCTTGGTCATCGCCAGTTTCTTGATGATCTCCGGCAGGCGCAGCTGCTCCACCGTGGGAATGTTCACCTCGATGCGCCGCAGCACCATGCCCACCAGGTTGCGCTGGTAGAAGGCGCTGACGCGGAAGCGGCCGATGCCCCGGGCGCTGATGGCGAAGTTGCATTCGCGCTTCAGCTGGAATTCCTGGCGCTGCTCCTCGTTCATCACCCCCAGCACGATGGCCCGGCATTGATCCGGCGAGAGCGAATCCTTGGTGACCGGTGTCATGCGCCCGTTGATCTTCATCGACGGTGGCACGCCCGTGGTGATGAAGAGGTCCGAGGCGCCCTTGTCCACCATCAATTGCAGGAATCTGTCGAATTCCATCAGAAATTCTCCGGCGTCTTGGCCTTCTCGCGCGCCGCGTCGCGGCTGATCAAGCCCTTGGACAGCAGCGCCTTGAGGCACATGTCCAGGGTCTGCATGCCCAGCCCGCCGCCGGTCTGGATCGCCGAATACATCTGCGCGACCTTGTCCTCGCGGATCAGGTTACGGATGGCCGGGGTACCGACCATGATCTCGTGGGCCGCCACCCGGCCGCCGCCGACCTTCTTCAGCAGCGTCTGGGATACCACCGCCTGCAAGGATTCCGACAGCATCGAACGGACCATGGCTTTCTCTTCCGCTGGAAAGACATCCACCACCCGATCGATGGTCTTGGCCGCCGAGGTGGTGTGCAGGGTGCCGAACACCAGGTGGCCGGTCTCGGCGGCGGTCAGCGCCAGGCGGATGGTTTCCAGGTCACGCAGCTCGCCCACCAGGATGATGTCCGGGTCTTCGCGCAGCGCCGAGCGCAAGGCCTCGGAGAAGCCCAGGGTATCCCGGTGCACCTCGCGCTGGTTGACCAGGCACTTCTTGGATTCGTGGACGAATTCGATGGGGTCCTCGATGGTGAGGATGTGGTGGTACTTGGTGTTGTTGAGGTAGTCGAGCATGGCCGCCAGGGTGGTGGACTTGCCCGAGCCGGTCGGACCGGTCACCAATACCAGGCCGCGCGGGACGTCGGTGATCTTGCGGAACACCTCACCCATGCCCAGCTCCTCCATGCTCAACACCTTGGAGGGAATGGTCCGGAACACCGCGCCGGCGCCGCGGTTCTGGTTGAAGGCGTTGACCCGGAAGCGCGCCACGCCCGGCACCTCGAAGGAGAAGTCGGTCTCCAGGAATTCCTCGAAGTCCTTGCGCTGCTTGTCGTTCATGATGTCGTAGATCAGCGCGTGCACCTGCTTGTGCTCGAAGGCCGGCAGGTTGATGCGGCGCACGTCGCCGTCGACGCGGATCATCGGCGGCAAGCCGGCGGACAGGTGCAGGTCGGAGGCGCCTTGCCGCGCGGAAAAGGCCAGCAATTCGGTGATATCCATGGGACTCCCAGATGTCGAGCAAGCAGGTAGAATGCCGCGCAGCACTGGCGATCTGACCTGGTCACCGCCACTCATTCATCCGGGACGCCATGGCCTGCCGGATGCGCCGACGCAAGCAGGGGCTGAATGTCCACGATAGCCGAGAATAGCGCAACCGTACTCGAACGCATCGCCGCGGCCAGCCGGACGGCAGGCCGCGATCCCGCGACCGTCGGCCTGCTGGCGGTGAGCAAGACCAAACCGGCGACGGCACTTCGCGAGGCCTACGCCGCCGGCCTGCGGGACTTCGGTGAAAACTACCTGCAGGAGGCGCTGGACAAACAGCAGGAGCTGACCGAACTGCCCTTGGTGTGGCATTTCATCGGCCCCATCCAATCCAACAAGACCCGCGCCATCGCCAGTCATTTCGACTGGGTGCACTCGGTGGATCGCCTGAAGATCGCCCAGCGCCTGGCCGAACAGCGCCCGCCCGAGCGCGGTCCGCTGAACATCTGTCTGCAGGTCAACGTCAGCGGCGAGACCAGCAAGTCCGGCTGCCAGCCCGACGAACTGCCGGCCCTGGCCGCGGCCGTGAGCCAACTGCCCAACCTGCGCCTGCGCGGACTGATGGCCATTCCCGAACCCACCGATGACCCGGCCAGCCAACGCGCGGCGTTCGCTCGGCTGCGCACCCTGAGCGAAGCGCTGAACCTGGGCCTGGACACCCTGTCCATGGGCATGAGCCAGGATCTCGAGGCAGCCATCGCCGAGGGCGCCAGCTGGGTCCGCATCGGTACCGCCCTCTTCGGCGCTCGCGACTACGGCGCTGCCGCCTCTTCAACCTAGGAAGTCTCGATGAAAGACACCCGTATCGCCTTCATCGGCGCCGGCAACATGGCCGGGGCCATCATCGGCGGCCTGCTCGCCCAGGGCGTGCCGGCCGGCCAGCTCAGCGCCAGCAATCGCAATCCGACCAAGCGCGAGGCCCTGGCGCGAGACCATGGCATCCGTGTGGAGGCCAGCAACAGCGCCGTGCTCGACGACGCCGACGTGGTGGTGCTCGGCGTGAAGCCTCAGGTGATGGGCGAGGTCTGCCAGGAGCTGGCCCCCCATCTGCGTCCTGAGCAGCTGGTCGTCTCGGTCGCTGCCGGCATCACCTGCGCCAGCCTGACGCGCTGGCTGGGCGAGCGGCCGCTGGTGCGCTGCATGCCCAACGTGCCCTCGCAGCTGCGCCTGGGCGCCAGCGGGCTGTTCGCCAATGCTCGGGTCAATCCGGAGCAGCGCGCCCGTGCCCAGGAGATCCTCGCCGCGGTCGGCCTGGCCCTGTGGGTCGAGGAAGAACGGCAACTGGATGCGGTCACCGCCGTCTCCGGCAGCGGTCCGGCGTATTTCTTCCTGCTGATGGAAGCCATGACCCAGGCCGGCACCAAGCTCGGCCTGCCGGCCGCGGTGGCCGAGCAACTGACCTTGCACACCGCCCGCGGCGCCGCCGCCATGGCCTGCCAGGGCGACCGCAGCCCCGAACAATTGCGTCGCTCGGTGATGTCCCCCAAGGGCACCACCGAACGCGCCATCGAAACCTTCCAAGCCGGCGCCTTCGAGGACCTGGTGGAAGAAGCCCTCACCGCCGCGGCCGACCGGGCCGCGGAACTGGCCCAGTTGCCGGATCGATAAGGAGTATCCATGTCCGCCCTCGCCCAAGCTCTCGTCTACGTCATCCAGACCCTCGGCAGTCTCTACCTGCTGATCATCCTGCTGCGCTTCATCCTGCAACTGGTCCGAGCCGACTTCTACAACCCGCTGTCGCAATTCACCGTGCGCGCTACCCAGCCGCTACTCAAACCCCTGCGCCGGATCATTCCCGGCTTCGGCGGCGTCGATCTCGCCGCCCTGGTACTGGCGATCCTGGTCCAGCTGGCGCTGATGATGATCGTGGTGGTGCTGCTCGGCGCCAGTATCGCCGGGCTGTTCCCGGCGCTGCTGATCTGGGCCCTGCTGGGCGTGGCCTCGTTGTTCCTCAAGGTGTTCTTCTTCGCCCTGATCGTCAGCGTCATCCTCTCCTGGGTCGCACCCCGGACCCACAATCCCGCGGCGGAACTGGTCAACCAGATCTGCGAGCCGTTACTGGCGCCCTTCCGCCGCATCCTGCCCAGCCTGGGCGGCCTGGACCTCTCGCCGATCTTCGCCTTCATCGTGATCAATCTGCTGGATCGCTTCGTCATCGGCCAACTGGCGGCCGCCACCGGCATGCCGCAGATCCTCGCGCCCTTCCTCTGAGGCGGGACCGCCGTCACCGCTCGACCCTCCGTCACGACCGCCCGCCGCGTCGTGACGGAGTCGGCATTGACGTGCACCGGAGGCTGGGGCACCGTCCAAGCTTTAGCTGTCCTGGTCAAGGAAGTCCCCCATGGAACGTCTGTTCCGCCACGTCGATGCCTACGCCACGTGGAAAGCCGAACTCGATACCCAATTGGGCCGCTACCGCGACTGGCTGCAGCGCAATCGCCTCGCCTCGCCGGCCCTGGATGCCGCCCTGGCCAGTTGCCAGAGCGAACTCCAGACCGACGGCATCACCCTGGCTTTCGCCGGCGAGTTCTCTCGCGGCAAGACCGAGCTGATCAACGCCCTCTTCTTCGCCGACTACGGCCAGCGCATGCTGCCGTCCCAGGCCGGGCGCACCACCATGTGCCCCACCGAGATCTTCTTCGACGCCAGCGCCAACGGCGCCTACCTGCAGTTGCTGTCCATCGACAGCCGGCTGGATGACCGCAGTCTGGTCGCCTGGCGCAAGACGCCCGAGGCCTGGCAACGCTTCCCGTTGGACGATCGCCACCCGGACGCCATGGCCGCCCTGCTGGCCAAGGTCACCGAAACCCGCGAGGTGACGACGGAAACGGCGGCGCAGCTGGGCTTCGACCCCGAACAGTTGGAACAGACCGGTGGCGCCGGCCTGGTCAGCGTGCCGGCCTGGCGCCACGCGCTGATCAGCATCGACCACCCGCTGCTGCGCCAGGGCCTGCGCATCCTCGACACCCCCGGCCTCAACGCCCTGGGCGCCGAGCCCGAGCTGACCCTCTCATTGCTGCCCCATGCCCAGGCCGTGCTCTTCCTCATCGGCGCCGACACCGGCGTCACCGCCTCGGACCTGGCCCTCTGGGAGCAATGCGTCAAGCCGGCCCTGGGCGATAGCCCGGAACGACTGTTCGCGGTGATGAACAAGATCGACAGCCTGTGGGACGACCTCGGCGGCGCCGCCCATGTCGCCCACTCGCTGGAAAACGTCCGCCAGGCCAGCGCCCGCCAGCTGGCGCTGCCCGCCGAGCACATCCTGCCGCTGTCGGCCAAGCAGGCGCTGCTGGGCAAGGTGCGTGGCGACCTGGAATTGCTCGCGCGCAGCCAGCTGGACGGTCTCGAGCAACTGCTCGCCGAGCGTATCGTCGGCGCCCGCGAGCGCCTGCTGCAGCAGCGTATCGTGCAACAGGCGAGCGGCCTGCTCGGCGCCAGCCGCACCCTCATCGAGCAGCGCCTGGAGGTGATCCGGGCGCAATACGTGCAACTGGCCGATGAAGAATTGCCGGGCGCCGGACTCGAATTGCAGACCGCCCGCACGCGCCAGGAGTACGACCAGTACCACCGCCGCCTGCTGGACCTGCGTACCACCCAGAACATGCTCGCCGGTCAGCGCAAGCTGCTCAGTGAACTGGTCGCCCCGGAGCGGCTGGACGCCCATCTGGAAACGGCCCGCCGCGAATTCCGCAGCAGCCTGACCACCGTGGGAATCAACCAGTCCATCGAGCGTTTCTTCCGCATGGTCGAGCACGACCTGCTGGCGCTGGACAACGAAGCCGATCGCGCCAACAAGGTGCTCGGCGCGGTCTACCAGCGGCACAATCTGGAAAATCCGCTGCACCCGCTGGAAGCACCGCGCCTGCGCATCCGTCCCTATGTGCGCGAGCTGCGCCAGCTGCAGCTCAAGACCGAGGAGATCCAGCGCCAGGTCAAGACCCTGCTCACCGAGCAGAACGCCCTGGCCCGCCGCTTCTTCGCCACCGTGGCCCAAGAGGTCCAGGCCCTGCAGGAAGGCGCCCATGCCCAGGTGCTGCGCTGGAACGACGGCGCCCTGACGCCCCTGGTGCAGCACACCCGGGAGCAGAAGCAACTGCTGGAGACCAGCATGCTGGCGCTCAAGCAGCTCACCCAGCAGAACCTCAACAGCCAGGAGCAGGTGCGCCGTTTGCAGGTGCACGAGGACGTGCTGCACAAGCAGCTCACCGAGGTCAGCGACATGCTCAAGCAGATCGTCCGCCCGGCCCCGTCCCAGCGCCACGACAACGTGGTCGCCCTGCCCCTGGCCCGCGTCGTCTAGCGCCACCTGCCGAGCGGGTGTGCCGGCGGCTTGGCCAGGGCACTCCGCCCGCCCTTGCCGCCTCCGGCGGTGCTCTTTAGACTGGCGAGCCCCGCCCCGGACGAGCCGTCAATGCCCAGCGTCATCCCCGAAGATTCCGTCGGCCTGGTCACCCCCGAGCTGCTGCATTTCAGTGAGCCCCTGGCCCTGGCCTGCGGCCGTACCCTGCCGGCCTACGATCTCATGGTCGAGACCTACGGCGAGCTCAATGCCTCGGCCAGCAACGCCGTGTTGATCTGCCATGCACTCTCCGGCCATCACCACGCGGCGGGCTACCACAGCCTGGACGACCGCAAGCCGGGCTGGTGGGACAGCTGTATCGGTCCGGGCAAGCCCATCGACACCCGCAAGTTCTTCGTCGTCGCCCTCAACAACCTGGGCGGCTGCAACGGTTCCACCGGGCCGAGCAGCCCGAATCCCGATACCGGCCGTCCCTACGGTGCGGACTTCCCGGTGCTGACCGTGGAGGACTGGGTCAACAGCCAGGCGCGCCTGGCCGATCGCCTGGGCATCCGGCAATGGGCGGCGGTGATCGGCGGCAGCCTGGGCGGCATGCAGGCGCTGCAATGGACCATCAGCTATCCGGAGCGCATCCGCCATTGCCTGGCCATCGCCTCGGCACCCAAGCTATCGGCGGAGAACATCGCCTTCAACGAGGTGGCGCGTCAGGCCATCCTGTCGGACCCAGATTTCCACGCCGGCCACTTCCAGGAGAAGGGCGTGATCCCCAAGCGCGGCCTGATGCTGGCGCGCATGGTCGGCCACATCACCTACCTGTCCGACGAGGCCATGGGCGAGAAATTCGGCCGCGAACTCAAGACCGACCAGCTCAACTACGACTTCCACAGCGTCGAATTCCAGGTGGAGAGCTACCTGCGCTACCAGGGCGAGGAATTCTCCGGCCGCTTCGACGCCAACACCTATCTGCTGATGACCAAGGCGCTGGACTACTTCGATCCGGCCCATGCCCACGGCGGCGACCTGGCCAAGACCCTGGCCGGGGTGCAGGCGCGCTTTCTGATCGTCTCCTTCACCACCGACTGGCGCTTCTCGCCGGCGCGCTCCAAGGAGATCGTCAACGCCCTGATGGCCGCGCGCAAGGACGTCAGCTACCTGGAGGTAGACGCCCCCCAGGGTCATGACGCCTTCCTCATCCCCATCCCGCGCTACCTGCAGGCCTTCTCCCACTACATGACCCGTATCGAGGTATAGCTGTCGTGCGCGCCGATCTGGACATCATTCAGGAATGGATCCCCGCCGGCAGCCGGGTGCTCGACCTCGGCTGCGGCACCGGCGAATTGCTCGCCTGGCTGCGCGACCACAAGCAGGTCACCGGCTACGGCCTGGAGATCGACCCGGACAAGATCGCCGAATGCCTGCTCAAGGACGTCAACGTCATCGAGCAGGATCTCGACGGCGGCCTGGCCAACTTCGCCAGCGACAGCTTCGACGTGGTGGTCATGACCCAGTCGCTGCAGGCCATGCAGTACCCCGATCGCATCCTCCAGGAGATGCTCAGGGTCGGTCGCCAGTGCATCATCACCTTTCCCAACTTCGGTCACTGGCGCTGCCGGCTGTACCTGGGCGGTCGCGGGCGGATGCCGGTCTCCGACTTCCTGCCCTATACCTGGTACAACACGCCGAACATCCACTTCTGCACCTTCGAGGACTTCGAGCGCCTCTGCCGCGAGCAGCGCGCCCAGGTGCTGGATCGCCTCGCCGTGGACCGCCTGCATCGACATGGCTGGGCCAGCAAGCTGTGGCCCAACCTGCTCGGCGAGATCGGCATCTACCGGGTCAGCGCGCCGCGCCTGCAGGAACATCGCGTCGCGATATGACGTAAGGCATGGGCGGCGCGGCCAGCCCAGCCCCGGCTTCGCGTACAATACGCCGCCATCCCAAAGAGACGCGGTGTCCTCATGTCCGACCTGAACGAACTGGTTCTCGCCAGCCACAACGCCGGCAAGCTCAAGGAACTCCAGGCCATGCTCGGCGACCGGGTGCGGGTACGCTCGGTGGGTGAATTCAGCCAGGTGGAGCCCGAGGAAACCGGGCTGTCCTTCGTCGAGAACGCCATCCTCAAGGCACGCAACGCCGCGCGCCTGTCCGGTCTGCCGGCCCTCGCCGACGACTCGGGTCTGGCGGTGGACGCCCTTGGCGGCGCCCCCGGCATCTATTCGGCTCGTTACGCCGATGGCAAGGGCGACGCGGCCAACAACGCCAAGTTGCTCGATACCCTGCGCGACGTGCCCGACGCCGAACGCACCGGGCAATTCGTCTGCGTGCTGGCCCTGGTCCGCCATGCCGACGATCCGCTGCCGATCCTCTGCGAAGGAATCTGGCCCGGCCGTGTTCTGCACGCCGCCCAAGGCGAGCATGGCTTCGGCTACGATCCGCTGTTCCAGCCCGATGGCGAGGGCGTTTCCGCCGCCGAACTCGACCCGGCGGAGAAGAACCAGCGCAGCCATCGCGCCCGCGCCATGGCCCTGCTCAAGCAACGGCTCGGCCTGTGACCCCGGCTTTCACTCTGCCGCCGCTGGCGCTGTACGTCCACATTCCCTGGTGCGTACGCAAGTGTCCCTATTGCGACTTCAACTCCCACGCCGCCGGCCCCACCCTGCCGGAAACCGAGTACGTCGACGCCCTGCTGGCGGATCTGGATAACGACCTGAGCCATGTCCATGGCCGGCCGCTGACCTCCATCTTCTTCGGCGGCGGGACGCCCAGCCTGTTCTCGGCGACCGCCTTGGGCCGACTGCTGGAAGGCGTGGCACGACGCCTGGACTTCGCGCCCGACATCGAGATCACCCTGGAAGCCAACCCGGGTACCTTCGAGCAGGCCAAGTTCGTCGCCTATCGCGGGCTGGGCATCAATCGCCTGTCCATCGGCATCCAGAGTTTCCAGGACGAGAAACTCAAGGCCCTGGGGCGCATCCACGGGCGTGACGAAGCCATCCGCGCCGCCGACCGGGCCCGCGCCGCCGGCTTCGACAATTTCAACCTGGACCTCATGCACGGCCTGCCCGGCCAGAGCCTGGCCGACGCCCTGGGCGATCTGGAGCAGGCCATCGCGCTCGCGCCCACGCATCTGTCCTGGTACCAGCTAACCATGGAGCCCAATACGGTGTTCTGGAGCCAGCCACCGGAACTGCCCGAAGACGACACTCTCTGGGATATCCAGGAAGCCGGCCAGGCCCGGTTGGCCACCGCCGGCTACCGGCAGTACGAGACCTCCGCCTATGCCCAACCCGGACGCCAGGCCCGGCACAATCTCAACTACTGGGGCTTCGGCGACTTCCTCGGCATCGGTGCCGGAGCCCATGCCAAGCTGAGCGCACCCGACGGCACCCTGCTGCGCACCTGGAAGACCCGCCTGCCCAAGGACTATCTCGATCCGGCCAAGCCCTTCCAGGCTGGCGAGAAACGCCTGGCCCCGGCCGATCTGCCCTTCGAATTCATGATGAACGCCCTGCGCCTGGTGGACGGCGTACCCAGCGCCTGGTATCCGCAGCGGACCGGCCAGTCCCTGGGCAGCCTGGCGCCCGCGCTAGCCGCGGCGCGCCGCGACGGCCTGCTCACGGACGACCCGGAGCGGCTGCAGCCGAGCGCGCGCGGCCAGCTGTTCCTGAACGATCTCTTGCAATCCTTCCTGCCTGACTGACGAGGAGCTCCGCCTTGGACTTCGTACTCGCCCACATCGCCGACCTCTCCCGCTGGAGCCGCAGCCACCTGGACGAGGTGGCCCTGGCGGTCACCGCCACCCTGCTGGTGCTGTTCGGCAGCCAGGTCAACGCCTTCATCCAGGCGCGCCTGGGCAGCCTGCCGACCGCCGTGCGGGTGCCGGCCTTCGCCGTGGCCTGTCTGGCCGTCTACGGCGCCGCCATGATTTTCCTCACGCCCTGGGTGGTCAAGGGTCTGGCGCAGTTCAACAACTACGCCCTGGCTCCCGTGCTGCTGATCGGCGTCTGCCTGCTGGGCGTGCTGGCCGAACGGCGGGGCTAGAGCGGCGCGTAGTCCGGGACGCCAGCCAGCAGCAGCAGCTTCTCCAGCGACTGCGGCCGGCCGAGCAGGAAGCCCTGGAAGCAGTCCACCCCCAGGCTCTTGAGCAGATCGAATTGCGCCTGGGTCTCCACGCCCTCGGCGACGATCTGCATGTTCAGCGCCCGGCACAGGCTGACGATGCCCGCCAGCAATTGCCGCGAGCGGGCGTCGCGATCCACCGACAGCAGGAAGCTGCGGTCGATCTTGATGGTGTCGAAGGACAGGCGGTGCAGATAGCTCAGTGACGAGTAACCGGTGCCGAAGTCGTCCATGGCCACCCGGAAGCCTTGGTCACGCAGCAGACCGAGACGTCGCTCCGGCGTGCCGCGCTGCAGGAACACCGACTCGGTCACTTCCAGCTCCAGGGCCCAGGGGTGCACGCCGAACTCCGCACAGGCGCGCTCCAGTACCAGACCCAACTCGTCGTCCGCCACCTGGCGGGCGGAGATGTTCACCGCCACCGGGATGCAGACGCCGGCCCGCTGCAGTTCGCGGGCATAGGCCGCGGCGCGACGGATCGCCAGGCGCCCCAAGGACGAGGCCATGCCGTTCTGCTCGGCCAGCGCGACGAAGACACAGGGCAGCACCGCGCCCACGCCGGGGCAGTCCCAGCGCGCCAGCAGTTCGGCACTGACCAGCCGGCGCTGGGCATCGAACTTCGGCTGCAGGACGAAGCCGATCTCCTCCGCTTCGATGGCGGCATGCAGATGGGCCAGCAGCGTGACCTTGCGCAACGCCTCGGCGGTGAATTCCGGATCGTAGAAGCGCGCTCGACTCTTGCCGGCGCTCTTGGCTGCGTACATGGCGGCATCGGCGTTGCTGAGCAGGGTCTCGGCACTCTGGCCATCCTCGGGAGTGAGACTCAGACCTATGCTGGCGGAGACGCGGATGTCATGGTCGGCGATGCGCTGCGGCCGGCCGACCACCTGCAGCAGGCGCTCGGCGATCTGGCGCGCCTGGCTGCGACCGTCCACCGCGATGGCGGCGACGAACTCATCGCCACCCCAGCGAGCCAGCAGTTCGTCGTGGCCCAGGCTGTCCTGCAGGCCGGTGGCCAGGACGCGCAGCAGTTCGTCGCCCGCCTCGTGCCCCAGAGAGTCGTTGACCTCCTTGAAGCCATCCACGTCGATGAACAGCACGGCCAGGCTACGCCCCGGAGCCAGGGCCCGCAGGCAGTCGTCGAAGCGACGATAGAAGCCGCCGCGGTTGGGCAACTGGGTCAGGCCGTCACTCAACGCCAGGCGCTCCAGCGCCTGCTCGGCGCGCTTGCGTTCGGTGATGTCGCGCAGGCTGGCGATGACGTAGCCTTCGGCACCCCCTTCGCCGGCGAACCGGCTGAGACTGATCTCCATCGGGGTCACGCGCTTGGCCGAGACGTGGAAGCTGGCCTCGGACAGGGCGTAGCCGTGCCGTTCGAACGCCTGGATGGCGGTTTCAGGCAGCTTGATGTAGTGGGACAGGTACTGGCCGGCCACGCTCTTGCCAGCGCTGAGCATCAGCTTGCACAGCGCCTCGTTGGCTTCGATGATCTGGCCGCTTTCGCTGAGCACGGCCATGGCGTCCCGGCAAAGGGCGAAGGCCGAGGCCATCAGGTGCAGCGAGCGCTCGGTGCGTTGCCGGGCGCTCCGCTCGGCTTGCAGCTGCCGCAGGGTATCGAGCGCACCCTCGGGTCCCAGGATCACCGTTGCATCCCGGGCGAAGGGCGCCCTGGTTCACGACTGTGATCGGCAGGCATCTCGCATGTCTCAGTTTCCCGATGGTCAGACCCCATCGCGGCAAAACGCCATCATGCCAACAGCCGAGAGCCGGCTCAACCCCACCTCATCCGCGACGTACGGTCAGTCCTGGCGTTCGAACTTCAGATCCCAGACGCCATGACCCAGGCGCTCGCCGCGGCGCTCGAACTTGGTGATGGGCCGCTCCTCGGGCCGCGGCACGTAACCCGAGGCGTCACCCAGGTTGCGGTAGCCGGGGGCAGCATTCATGACCTCGAGCATGTGTTCGGCATAGGCCTCCCAGTCGGTGGCCATGTGCAGTACGCCCCCGACCTTGAGTTTCTGCCGTACCAGCTCGGCGAAGGCCGGCTGGACGATCCGCCGCTTGTGGTGACGGCTCTTGTGCCAGGGATCGGGAAAGAACAGCAGCACCCGGTCCAGGCTGGCGTCGGCCACGCACTGCCGCAGCACCTCCAGGGCATCGCAGCTGTAGACCCGCAGATTGCTCAGCCCCTGGGTCATGGCGCCGTTGAGCAGGGCGCCCACGCCCGGACGATGCACCTCGACGCCGATGAAATCCTGCTCCGGCGCGGCAGCGGCCATTTCCAGGGTGGAATGACCCATGCCGAAGCCGATCTCGAAGGTGCGCGGCGCCTGGCGCCCGAACACCTGGTCGAAATCCCGCAGGCCGTCGGTCAATTCCAGACCGAAGCGCGGCCAACCCTGGTCGAGACCGCGTTGCTGGCCTTCGGTCATGCGGCCGGCGCGCATCACGAAGCTCTTGATGGTGCGCCGGGGGCGGTCGGGGGTCTGGTCGTCTTGATGATCGGTCATGGCGTTATCGATAGTGGGAAAAAGAGACGCCCGGCAGAGGCCGGGCGCGTGACGGAGGGCGCTAGGTCCTAGTTGACCAGGCCGTCCAGCGGCGAAGACGCCGTGGCATAGAGCTTGCGCGGCATCCGCCCGGCCAGGTAGGCCAGGCGACCGGCGACGATGGCGTGCTTCATGGCTTCGGCCATCAGCACCGGCTCGCGGGCATGGGCGATGGCGCTGTTCATCAGTACCGCTTCGCAGCCCAGCTCCATGGCGATGGTGGCGTCGGAGGCGGTACCCACCCCGGCATCCACCAGCACCGGCACCTTGGCCTCTTCGAGGATGATGCGCAGGTTGTAGGGATTGCAGATGCCCAGACCCGAGCCGATCAGGCCGGCCAGGGGCATGACGGCGATACAGCCGATGGCTTCCAGCTGGCGGGCGACGATGGGATCGTCGCTGGTGTAGACCATGACGTCGAAGCCGTCGGCCACCAGCGTCTCGGCGGCCTTGAGCGTCTCGATGACGTTGGGGAACAGGGTTTTCTGGTCGGCCAGGACTTCCAGCTTCACCAGGTTGTGGCCGTCGAGCAGCTCGCGGGCCAGGCGGCAGGTGCGCACCGCTTCCACCGCGTCGTAGCAGCCGGCGGTGTTGGGCAGGATGGTGTAGCGCTCGGGCGAGATCACGTCGAGCAGATTGGGCTCACCGGGATTCTGGCCGAGGTTGGTACGCCGCACCGCCACGGTGACGATCTCGGCACCGGAAGCCTCGATGGCCAGGCGGGTCTCTTCGAGATCGCGGTACTTGCCGGTGCCGACCAGCAGGCGCGAAGCATAGGTGCGCCCGGCCAGGGTCAAGGGAGTGTCTTTCATCTGGATTCCTCTGTCGCGGCTAGCCGCCGCCGATGGCGTGGACGACTTCCAACTGATCACCTTCCGCCAAGGCGGTGGTGGCATGCTGGCTGCGCGGTACGATGTCGAGGTTGCGTTCCACGGCGACCCGTCGTCCGGTCAACTCAAGACGCACGAGCAGGTCGGCGACGGTGGTACCGTCCGGCAGCTCAAGGGATTCGCCGTTCAACAGGATCTGCATGGAAGAAGCATCGTCGCTGGGTGAACCGGCATTCTACGCCGGTCGGGCGCTCATTGCAGCGACGCCGGGCCGGGAACGACGGCCAGTGCGCGCTCAGAGGCTGCTCAGGCGCCAGGCGAGGATGGCCAGGCAGGCCCAGCCGGCGAGAAAGCAAAGGCCGCCGAAGGGAGTGATGATGCCCAGCCGCGAGATGCCGGTCAGCGTCAGCAGATAGAGGCTGCCGGAAAACAGCAGGATGCCGGCGATGAAGAAGCCACCGGCCCAGGCCACCAGGCGGCCCTGGAAATGCAGCGACAGCAGGGCGACACCGAACAATGCCAGGGCATGGATGAGCTGGTAGAGGACGCCGGTCTGGAACACGGTCAGGTAATCGGTGGACAGTCGCCCCTTGAGACCATGGGCGGCGAAGGCACCCAGGCCGACGCCGGTGAAACCGGCCAGGGCCGCGAACAACAGGAAGAGACGCAACATGGGTTTTCCCGGGCGATGAAAGGTGAGCGCTGGTTATAATGGCCCGCTAACCGCCAAAGACCAAGCCGATGCTGCGTACCCTCCTCCGTCGTCTCCTGCGTGTAGCCCTCTGGTTCGCCGCCGTCAGCGCCGCCGTGGTGCTGGTCCTGCGCTGGGTACCACCGCCGGGTAGCATGCTGATGGTCGAACGCAAGATCGAATCCTGGTTCGACGGCAAGCCCATCGACCTGCAGCGCGACTGGCGGCCCTGGAAGGAACTGCCGGACGATCTCAAGATGGCGGTGATCGCTGGCGAGGATCAGCACTTCGCCGAACACTGGGGTTTCGACATGGCGGCGATCCGGCAGGCCTTCAGCCACAACGAAGCCGGCGGCTCGTTGCGCGGCGCCAGCACCATCAGCCAGCAGACCGCCAAGAACCTCTTTCTCTGGAGCGGGCGCAGCTATCTACGCAAGGGCTTCGAAGCCTGGTTCACCGTGCTGCTGGAAACCTTCTGGTCCAAGCAGCGCATTCTCGAGGTCTATCTCAATAGCGTGGAATGGGACGACGGCGTATTCGGCGCCGAGGCCGCGGCCCGTCATCATTTCGGTATAGGCGCGCCCTACCTGTCCGATCGCCAGGCCAGCCTGCTGGCCGCCGTGTTGCCCAATCCCCGCGAGTGGAGCCCGAGCCGCCCCAGCGCCTACGTCGCCGAACGTGCCGCCTGGGTCCGCCAGCAGGAACGCCAGCTGGGCGGCAGCGACTACCTGCGGCGGATGACCGGGCAGTAGCGAGAAATCGGCGCAGCCTTTTCCGCGGGACGCTCGCCCAACACGTTACCCAGGCGCCGCTTGAGTTCACGCGTGGAAAACGCGGCGCGGTTTTGCACCTTACCTGCTGCCTAGGTAACGCAGCAGCTCATGCTTGGAAGACGCTCTAGGGTTTCCATCTACCTGAGGTTTATCGCGGCCATGGGCCGCTCCTACGGATTTACCGGTACCCGAAGGAGCGGCCGCATCGGCGGACCGCCATGGCCGCGATCGTGTCGGAGCTCGTGACCGAATCAGCGGCGTAGCGTGGAAAACGGCGCAGCCTTTTCCACAGCAGGCGTTTAGCTCAGGCAGGCCGTCTGGCATTACGGATCACATTTGAAAACGCTGTACCGTTTTCCACGCTACCCGGACAGCCGCCCGCGACAACCATTCTCGCGGACATAAAAAACCGCGCCCTGGGGCGCGGCTTTTCGATTCCAAACTGGATCAGGCGGCGATATTGCCCTTGAGCTTGTTCATCGCGTTCTTTTCCAGTTGACGAATCCGCTCCGCCGAGACGTTGTACTTGGCGGCCAGCTCGTGCAGCGTCGCTTTCTCCTCGGCCAGCCAACGCTGGTAGAGGATGTCGCGGCTACGGTCGTCCAGGCGTTCCAGGGCCTCGTGCAGATTGGCCGTGGAGCTGTCGGTCCAGTCGGCTTCTTCCAGCTGGCGCGCCGGGTCGTAACGGCTATCTTCCAGGTACTGCGCCGGCGACTGGTAGGCCGCATCGTCGTCCGCATCGCTGGCCGGGTCGAAGGCCATGTCCTGACCGGTCAGGCGGCTTTCCATCTCGCGTACTTCCCGGGGCTCGACGCCCAGGGTTTCGGCCACGCGATGGACCTCGTCGTTGTTCAGCCAGGCCAGCCGCTTCTTCTGGCTGCGCAGGTTGAAGAACAGTTTGCGCTGCGCCTTGGTGGTGGCGACCTTGACGATCCGCCAGTTGCGCAGGATGAATTCGTGGATTTCGGCCTTGATCCAGTGCACGGCAAAGGACACCAGGCGTACGCCCATTTCGGGATTGAAGCGTTTCACGGCCTTCATCAGGCCGACATTGCCTTCCTGGACCAGGTCGGCCTGGGCCAGACCATAGCCGGAATAGCTCTTGGCGATATGCACCACGAAACGCAGATGCGCGAGCACCAACTGCCGGGCGGCCTCGACGTCTTCCTTGTAGAAGAGGCGCTCGGCCAGTTCACGCTCCCGCTCCGGAGTGAGCAGCGGAATGCTGTTCACCGAATGCACATAGGCTTCCAGGCTGGCGCCGGGAACCAATGTAGGAACAGGTTGCAACGAAGTGGTCATGCGAATCCTCCGATTCACTAGGCACTGGGCAGTCTAACACTGATTTTTTGGACAGCGCCAGACTAACCCGGGTTCCCTTAACCCGAGCTGAAACGACTGCGAAAGGCCTGATTCTTCAGGGACTTGGACCGTTTCCGAACGTTGCGGAAACGGCCGTTCGTCAGCGCGGAGCGAGTTCGCGCAGGTGACGGGCGACGGCCAGCCAGGCGCCGATGTAGCCCAGCAGCACGGCACCGATCAGCAGTTGCAGACCATCTTCCACGGCGACGCTGCCGAGAGCGAAGTCGCTGCCGTAGAGGCCGGCCAGGTCGATCACCGCGGCGTTGAGCCAGTTCAGCCCGAAGACCAGCAGCGCCCAGGCGGCGATGCCGGCGCCCAGGCCGAACAGCGCGCCCATGTAGAGGAAGGGCCGGCGCACGTAGCCGTCGGTGCCGCCCACCAGCTTCACCACCTCGATCTCGGTGCGCCGATTCTCGATGGCCAGACGGATGGTGTTGCCGATCACCAGCAACAGGGCGATCACCAGCACCACGGTCAGGCCGAAGACGAAGCGCTCGCCCAGCTTGAGGATGGCGGTGAGGCGCTCGACCCACTGCATGTCCAGTTGCACCTGCTGCACGCCGTTCAGTTCGGCCAGCTGGCTGCGCAGCATGTCGAGCCGGCTCTTGTCGATTTCCTTGGGCGTCACGGCGATGACGCCGGGCAGCGGATTCTGCGGCAACTCGCGCAGCGCCTCGCCGAGGCCGGCATCCTGCTGCAATTCCTTGAGGGCGTCGTCCGGGCTGATCCAGCGCGCCTCGGCCACATCGGGCAGGACCTTGATCTGGCTCATCAGCACCTCGGCCTGGTCCTGCCCGGTGCGCAGGTCGAGGAAGACCGAGATCTGCGCCGCGCGCTGCCAGGAGCCGCCGAGACGCTCGACGTTCTTCAGCAGCAGCGACACCCCCATGGGCAGCGCCAGGGCGATGCCCATCACCAGGCAGGTGAGAAAGGTGCCTATGGGCTGCTGCACCATGCGCCTGAGACTGTCCCTCAGACCGGTACGGTGGGCCTCGAGGTAGGCATGCAGGGGGCTACGCCAGTCGCTCTTGGGTTTCTTCGGGGCCTGGCGCTGCGGACGCTGGGGCTTGCCGCCCTGTTCCTGGCCACGGGGCAGTTCGGTGGCGCTCATGGCTGGCTCTCCTCTTCGTCGCCGATCAGACGGCCGCGCTGCAGGGTCAGCATGCGATGGCGCAGCCGGGCGATGAGGGCGTGGTCGTGACTGGCGATCAGCACCGTGGTGCCGAGGCTGTTGATGTCCTCGAAGACGCCCATGATCTCCGAGGCCAGGCGTGGATCGAGGTTGCCGGTGGGTTCGTCGGCGAGCAGCAGGGCCGGCCGATGCACCACGGCACGGGCGATGCCGACCCGCTGCTGCTGGCCGGTGGAGAGCTCGGCCGGATAGTCGTCGAGCTTGTCCTTGAGGCTGACCCGCTCCAGGGCCGCGGCCACGCGCTTGGCGATCTCGGGCTTGGATAGGCCGAGGATCTGCAGCGGCAGGGCGACGTTGTCGAACACGGTGCGGTCATAGAGCAGCTGATGGTTCTGGAAGACCACGCCGATCTGCCGGCGCAGAAAGGGAATCTGCGCATTGGTGATGCGCGAGATGTCCTGGCCGGCCAGGGTCAGCTTGCCGCCGGTGGGCCTTTCCATGGCCAGGATCAGCCGCATCAGGGTGCTCTTGCCGGCGCCGGAATGCCCGGTGACGAAGAGGATCTCGCCGCGTTCGGCACGGAAGCTCAGTTCCTGCAGGCCGACGTGACCGTTGGGATAGCGCTTGGAGACGCGGTCGAACTGGATCATGAGGCGCCACGCTCCGCGAACAGGGCCTGGACGAAGGACCGCGCCTCGAAGGGCCGCAGGTCGTCGATGCCTTCGCCGACGCCGACGTAGCGGATCGGCAGGGCACTCTGCTTGGCCAGGGCGAAGATCACCCCACCCTTGGCGGTGCCGTCGAGCTTGGTCAGCGCCAAGCCGGACAGGGGCACCGCATTGTGGAACTGCTTGGCCTGGTTGAGGGCGTTCTGGCCGGTACCGGCGTCCAGCACCAGCAGGGTCTCATGGGGCGCTGCCTCGTCCAGCTTGCCGATCACCCGGCGTACCTTGCGCAATTCCTCCATGAGGTTGTCCTTGGTGTGCAGCCGGCCGGCGGTGTCGGCGATCAGGACATCGATGCCACGGGCCTTGGCCGCCTGGACGGCGTCGAAGATCACCGAGGCGGAATCGGCACCGGTGTGCTGGGCGATCACCGGGATGCGATTGCGCTCACCCCAGACCTGCAGTTGCTCGACGGCCGCGGCGCGGAAGGTATCGCCAGCGGCCAGCATGACCTTCTTGCCATCGTTCTGCAGCCGCTTGGCCAGCTTGCCGATGGTGGTGGTCTTGCCGGCGCCGTTCACACCGACCACCAGGATGACATAGGGCTTGTGCGAGGTATCGATCACCAGCGGCTGTTCCACCGGCAGCAGCATCTCGGTGAGCTCCTGCTGCAGCGCCTGATAGAGCGCCTCGCTGTCGGCCAGCTGCTTGCGCGCCACCTTCTGGGTCAGGTTGCGCATGATGACGCCGGTGGCCTCGACGCCGACGTCGGCGGTCAGCAGGCGGGTCTCCAGCTCTTCGAGCAGGTCATCGTCGATGGCCTTCTTGCCGAGGAACAGGCTGGCCATGCCTTCGCCGAGACTGGCGCTGGTCTTGGACAGGCCCTGGCGCAGGCGGGCGAAGAAGCCCAGCTTGGCCGGTTCGGCCGGGGTGGCGGCGACGGCGGGCGAAGCGGGTTCGGGCGCAACCACCGCGGGCTCGGGACGGACCGGGGCGACGGGCGCAAGGGGTACGACTGGGGCGGGCTCAGGCTCAGGCTCAACCGGCGCAGCCACTGGCTCGGGCTCCACCTCGGGCGCCCTCACTGGCTCGATCTCGACCGGCGGCACGATGGGATCGGCCACCAGCGGCTCGACCAGCGCCGTGAGCGCCACCGGCGACGGCGCCTCCTCCTCGGCGACCGGCAGCGGGGTCAGCGAGGGGATCGCCTCCGGCGGCTCGGGCACCGGCTCCGGGTGCTGCACCGGCTCGCTGGCCAGCGGCTCGGGCCGGCGCTCCTCGGCGTCAGGGGCGGGGGCTTCGGCAGGCGTCTCTACCGGTTCGGCAGTCTTCTTGCGGAACCAGCCGAACAGGCCTTTCTTCTCCGCGGGGGGAGACTTCTTGTCGTCGGATCCAAACATGCGGGGCTCTGTATCGAACGGACGAACCGGCTGCGGGAGCTCCGCCAGGCGGGGCTCGACCGTCAGGCATGGCCGTCGGGAAAAGGGATGCGTATCCTAGCAGCCTGCCGGGCGGAAGACCTCCCCGTCGGCGAAAAACGCGCGACCGTCCCCAGGACGCAGCCGCTTCGTCCCCCACCGCGTTACAAGGCCTGCTCTCGCGATGCCCGCCTCCCGCTCCCGTCGGACCGCCCTGGTCGTCCTACTCAGCCTGCTCCCCACCCTCGCCCTGGCCGCTGCCAGCCGGCAGAACACCGAGGAATTCACCCTCGACAACGGTCTCAAGCTGGTGGTCCGCGAAGATCACCGGGCGCCGGTCGCCGTGGTGCAACTCTGGTACCGCGTGGGTTCGAGCCTCGAGGCGCCCGGTGCGACCGGCCTGTCCCATGCCCTGGAACACCTGATGTTCAAGGGCAGCCGCAAGCTCGGTGCCGGCGAGGCCTCGCATCTGCTGCGCGACCTGGGCGCCGAGGAAAACGCCTTCACCACCGATGACTACACCGTCTATTACCAGCTGCTCGCCCGCGATCGCCTGCGCGTGGCCCTGGAGCTGGAAGCCGATCGCATGCAGCACCTGCGCCTGGAACCGGACGAAATCAGCCGGGAGCTGGAAGTCATCAAGGAAGAACGCCGGCTACGCACCGACGACCGTCCCGAGGCGCTGTCCTTCGAACGCTTCAAGGCCGCCGCCTACCCGGCCAGCGGCTACCGCAACCCCACCATCGGCTGGCCCCAGGACCTGCAGCGCCTTGGCGTGGACGACCTGCGTCGCTGGTACCAGACCTGGTACGCGCCCAACAACGCCACCCTGGTGGTGGTCGGCGACGTCGAGCCCCGGGCGATCCGCGCCGAGGTGCAGCGCTGGTTCGGCGGCATCCCCCGCAGCGAGCTGCCCGCGCCGCGGCGACCGCTGGAATTGCCGGCGCCGGGCGAGCGGCGCCTGGCGCTGCAGGCCCGCGAAGTGCCCAGCCTGCTGATGGGCTTCAACGTGCCCAGCCTGGCCACCGCCGCCCAGCCGCGTGACGCCTATGCGCTGCAACTGCTGGCCGCCCTGCTCAGCGGCGGCTCGGGGGCGCGCCTGCCCAGTCGTCTCGAACGCGGCGCGGAAGTGGCCAGCAGCGTGCGCGCCGCCTATGGCGCCTACACCCGCGGCGACAGCCTCTTCCTGCTCAGCGGCACCCCCAACACCCCGCGCGGCAAGACCCTCGATCAGCTGGAAGCGGCCTTCTGGGCGCAGCTGGACCTGCTCAAGCGCGAGCCGCCCAGCGCCGAGGAACTGGCCCGGGTCCGCGCCCTGCTGGTGGCCGGGCTGGTCTATGGTCGCGACTCCATCACCGCCCAGGCCAGCAGCATCGGCCAGCTGGAAAGCGTCGGCCTCGGTTGGCGCCAGGGCGACCGGCTGCTCGACGAACTGAACCAGGTCACCCCCGACGACCTGCGCCGGGTGGCGCGCACCTACTTCACCCGCGAGCGCCTGACCCTGGCCCAGCTCAAGCCCGCCGCCACCGCGGAGAATCGTCCATGAAACCCTTGCTCTGGCTGTCGCTGTGCCTGCTCGCCGGGTGCCAGTCGCCAACGCCGGTGGGCGATCTGGCGCGCACCTATCCCGCCGTGGACAGTCTCAAGACGCTCAAGGACGCAGCGCCCCTGGGCCGTCAGCTGGATATCCAGCGCTGGCGGACCGCGGAGGGCGCCCAGGTGCTGTTCGTGCCGGCGCCGGAACTGCCGATGTTCGACGTGCGCCTGATCTTCGCAGCCGGCAGCAGCCAGGATGGGGCTACCCCGGGCCTGGCCATGCTGACCAACGGCCTGCTCAACGAAGGTACTCCCGGACGCGATGCCGGCGCCATCGCCGACGGCTTCGAGCGTCTGGGCGCCGATTTCAGCAATGGCGCCTATCGTGACCAGGCGGTAGCCGGGCTGCGCACCCTCGCCGATCCAGCCCACAGCGAACCGGCCCTGGCGCTGCTGGCCGAGGTGGTCGGCCACCCGACCTTTCCCGCCGAGGCCATCCAGCGCATCCGCGACCAGTTGCTGACCCTGATCACAGCCAGCCGCCGCGAACCGGCCAGTCTGGCTGGAGAGGCCTTGCAGGAGCGTCTCTACGGCAATCATCCCTATGCCCATTCGCCGCGGGGCACGGCAGCCGGCCTGGCCGGCCTGGACGCGGCCAGCCTCAGGGCCTTCCATGCCCGCGCCTATGCCGCCGGCAATGCCGTGATCGCCCTCACCGGCGACTTGGACCGGGCCCGCGCCGAACGCATCGCCGCCCAGCTGTCGCGTGCCCTGCCCCGCGGCTCGGCCCTGCCGCCTTTGCCCGCCCCGGCTCCCGCCGCGCCGGCCCGGGTGCAGTTGGCGGTCCCGGCGCAACAGACCCGTCTGCTGCTCGGCCAGCTCGGCATCACCCGCGACGATCCCGACTACGCCGCCCTCTTCGTCGGCAACCAGATTCTCGGTGGCGGCGGTTTCGGCAGCCGCCTGATGACCGAATTGCGCGAACGTCGCGGTCTCACCTACGGGGTCAGCTCGGGCTTCACGCCCATGCGCCAGCCGGGTCCCTTCACCATCGGCCTGCAGACCCGCGCCGAACTGGGCGAAGCCACCCTGGCGCTGGTCCGCGACCTGCTACGCGACTACTTGGCACAGGGCCCCACCCAGGCCGAACTGGACCGCGCCAAGCGCCAGATCGAGGGCAGCTTTCCCCTGGCCAACGCCAGCAACGGCGCCATCGTCGCCCAACTGGGCAACATCGGCTTCTACGACCTGCCCAGCAGCTACCTCGACGACTTCCTCCAGCAGGTCCGCACGCTCACCGTCGAGCAGGTCCGCAACGCCCTGCAGCGTCACCTGGACCCGGCGCAGTTCGTCGTGGTCACCGCCGGCCCCACCGTCGCCCAGCAGCCATTGCCGCCGCCGCGTCCCCTCACCTCATTGCCGCCCAGCGGCGTCCCGGAGCACTGACATGGCCCAGAAGACCGCCAATCAACTGCGCATCATCGGTGGCGACTGGCGCAGCCGACGCTTCGTCTTTCCCGACGCCCTGGGTCTGAGGCCCACGCCGGACCGGGTCCGCGAGACCCTGTTCAACTGGCTGGCTCCCGTCACCCCCGGCGCCCGCGTCCTCGACCCCTTCGCCGGCAGCGGCGCCTTGCTGCTGGAGGCCCTGTCCCGCGGCGCCGGCCAGGCGCTGGCCTTCGACCTCAACGCCCAGGCCGCCAATGCCCTGCGCGGCCACCTGCAGACCCTCGGCTGCGCCCACGCCGAGGTACGCCAGACCGACGCCCTGCAAGCCCTGGCCAAGCCGGCGGAGACGCCTTTCGACCTGGTGTTCCTCGACCCGCCCTTCGGCAAGGAGCTGCTGGAGCCGGCCTGCCGGGCCTTGGAAGACCAGGGCTGGCTGGCCGCGGACGCCTGGGTCTATACCGAGAGCGAAACCCAGCCCTCGCGGCTGACCCTGCCCACGACCTGGCAGCTGCATCGCGAGAAGCAGACCGGTAACGTCCACTACGCCCTCTGGCATCGCCAGGCGTGACCAGCGCGCCCTTCCGCCCGGCGCGCTGGTTGCCCGGCCCCCACTTGCAAACCCTCTGGGGCTCGCTGTGGCGCCGCCTGCCGCCCATCACCCGACCGCGGGAACGGCTGTGGCTGGAAGATGGCGACTTCCTGGATCTCGACTGGTACCACGCCGAGGACCCGCAGGCGCCCCTGGTGCTGATCGCCCACGGCCTCACCGGCAGCTCCGGCTCCCACTACGTGCTCGGTCTGCAATTCGCTCTCGCCGCCCGCGGCTGGGCCAGCGTCGGCCTCAACTGGCGCGGCTGCTCCGGCGAGCCCAATCGCCTGCCGCGCGGCTATCATTCCGGGGTCAGCGACGACCTGGCCGCGGTGGTCCGGCATCTGCAGGCCAGTCGTCCGGATGCGCCGCTGTATGCCGTGGGCTTTTCCCTCGGCGGCAACGTGCTGCTCAAGTACCTTGGTGAACGCGGTGCGGACAGTGGCCTGCGCGCCGCGGTAGCGGTTTCGGTGCCCTTTCGCCTGGACCTGTGCGCCGATCGCATCGGCATCGGCTTTTCGCGGATCTACCAGCGGCACTTCATCCGCGAACTGGCGCGCTACGTGCGCGACAAGCAGGCGTTGTTCGATCGCGAGCGCCATCCCGAGCAGCACGCGACCCTCGCCCGCCTGGGGCCGCCCGAGGGACTCAAGACCTTCTGGGACTTCGATGACCGCTACACCGCGCCGCTGCACGGCTTTCGCGATGCCCGGGACTATTACCGCCAGGCTTCCAGCCGCTACTACCTGGGTGGCATCCGCATCCCCACCCTGCTGATCCAGGCGGAAGACGATCCCTTCATCGGCACCGACGCCCTGCCCGCCCGCGCCGAACTGGCGCCCGACACCCTGTTCGAACGCCTGCCCCACGGTGGCCACGTGGGCTTCATCGGCGGTCCTTTTCGCGATCCGGACTACTATCTGGAAAGACGCATCCCCGACTGGCTGGTCAGCCAGTCGGGGATGCCATCCGGCCGATAAACGCCCACGGCGCGGCCAACACGCCCTTGGTCGCCTTGGCCCCACCCCGCCCCTGAGCTACCATCCAAGCCCCAACAGCGTCGCCCCCAAGGACAGCGTCATGAACCGAGTGCTATACCCCGGCACCTTCGACCCCATCACCAAGGGCCATGGCGATCTGGTGGAGCGCGCCTCGCGGCTGTTCGACGAAGTCGTGGTGGCGGTAGCCGCCAGTCCCAAGAAGAATCCGCTGTTTCCGCTGGAGCGGCGCGTGGAACTGGCCAAGGCGGTGACCGCGCACCTGCCCAACGTCGAGGTGATCGGCTTCAGCTGCCTGCTGGCCACCCTGGTGGAGCAGCAGCAGGCCACCATCATCCTGCGTGGCCTGCGCGCGGTGTCGGACTTCGAATTCGAATTCCAGCTGGCCAACATGAATCGCGTCCTGGCGCCTCAGGCGGAGAGCATGTTCCTCACCCCGTCCGAGCACTACTCCTACCTCTCCTCCACCCTGGTACGGGAGATCGCGGCGCTCGGCGGCGACGTGACCAAGTTCGTCCACCCCACCGTGCACCAGGCATTGCTGGAGCGTTTTGCCCCGGCAGGCTGATTAACCCCAAGGACTGTCGGGTGCAGCCGGCGCGCGGATGGGGCAAAATGCGCGCCTGACTTTTGGATCGCCGCGCAGCCGTGTGGCGAGGAGCCGACGATGTCCCTCATCATTACCGACGATTGCATCAACTGCGACGTGTGCGAGCCCGAGTGCCCGAACGGCGCCATCTCGCAGGGCGCGGAGATCTACGTGATCGATCCGAACCTGTGCACCGAGTGCGTGGGCCACTACGACGAACCCCAGTGCCAGCAGGTCTGCCCGGTGGACTGCATCCCTCTCGACGAGAATCACGTCGAGACCAAGGAGCAGTTGCACGACAAGTACCTGAAGATCAGCGGCCAGGCCTGACGGCCGCTGCGCCCGACGACTACTCGTTGGTACGGCCGTAGCCGCTCTGGGTGCAGCCCAGGCAGCGGACGAAGGCCGCTTTGCCCGGCTCCACCACCAGTGCCTTGCCCGCCTTGCCGATATTGCCGCCCGCCGCGGTGAACGGCAGGCTGACCACGAAGGCGCCGGCGCCGAGGACGGTAGCGGCGATGAGCAACGGTCGGGCGATCAGCAGATCGCCGATCATCGAGAAGGCCTCGGGCGCCTGGGCTTCACCGAAAGCCTGGTCCGCGGTCTGGTACTCGTTGATTTCACCCTGAGCCTGCTGAGCCTGCTGCGCCTGTACCGGCAAGGCCTGGAAGGTCAGGGCCAGGGCCAGCACGGCAGCCAGGCTACGGAACGGATTCATACGGCTGATCCCTTGCGCGAAAAAGATTGGTGGTCGCTGAACTATAACAGGCCGCCCGCACTTGTCATGCGGACGGGCCCCAGACGTCATTCGGCGCGGACGACCGGCTGCGGTGCCCGTCGGTAGGCATAGACCATCAGCGCCACACCACCGAGCACCATGGGCACGCAGAGCACCTGGCCCATGGTCAGCCAGCCCCAGGCCAGGTAGCCGAGCTGGGCATCGGGCACCCGCACGAACTCGACGATGAAGCGGAAGATGCCGTAGCAGAGGACGAACAGGCCGGATACGGCCATGGTCGGCCGTGGCTTGCGCGAGTAGAACCAGAGGATGACGAACAGCGCCACCCCTTCCAGGGCGAATTGATAGAGCTGCGACGGGTGGCGCGGCAGCTGGGCCGGATCGCTGTAGGGCGGGAAGATCATCGCCCAGGGCACATCGGTGGGCTTGCCCCAGAGTTCGGCGTTGATGAAGTTGCCGATGCGCCCGGCGCCGAGGCCGATGGGGACCAGCGGGGCGATGAAGTCCATCAGCTCGAAGAAGCCCTTGTTGTGGCGCTTGCCGAACCACCAGACCGCCAGGATCACCCCGAGCAGGCCGCCGTGGAAGGACATGCCGCCCTTCCACACCTCGAAGATCAGCGTCGGATTGGCGATGTACTCCGCCAGGTTGTAGAACAGCACATAGCCCAGCCGCCCCCCGGCGATGACCCCCAGCGCCACCCAGAACACCAGGTCGGACAGGGTCTCGCTGGTCCAGCGCGGGTCGAAGCGATTCAACCGGCGCTTGGCCAGCCACCAGGCACCGCCGATCCCGACCAGGTACATGAGGCCGTACCAGTGGATCTTCAGCGGGCCCAGCGACAGGGCCACCGGGTCTATTTGCGGATACGGCAGCATGGTGCCTCCTTGAAGGGATCAGAGTAGGAAGTTGAGGCCGACGCCGAACAGCAGCAGGGCGAACAGCCGCTTGAGCAACCGGGGCGCCAGGCGGTGGGCGAGGCGAGCGCCGAAGCGAGCGAAGAACATGCTGGTCAGAGCGATACCCAGCAGCGCCGGCAGATAGACGTAGCCCAGGCTCCAGGCGGGCAAGCCGGGCTCCCGCCAGCCGACCAGAATGAACGAGAGCGCGCCGGACAGGGCGATGGGCAGGCCGCAGGCCGCCGAGGTGGCCACCGCCTGCTGCATCGACAGGCTGCGCCAGACCAGGAAGGGCACGGTGAGCGAACCGCCACCGATGCCGAAGATGGCCGAGGCCCAACCGATCACCACGCCCGCCACCGTCAGTGCCGGCTTGCCCGGCTCGCCGGCCTGGGCCCTGGGCCGCAGGTCGAGGGCCAGTTGGACGGCGATCAGGATGGCGAAGGTACCGATGATCTTCTGCAGCAGCGGGCCATGGATGGCAGCCGCGGTCACCGCGCCCAGGG
Source organism: Pseudomonas oryzihabitans (assembly GCA_036946245.1). Taxonomy (GTDB): domain Bacteria; phylum Pseudomonadota; class Gammaproteobacteria; order Pseudomonadales; family Pseudomonadaceae; genus Chryseomonas; species Chryseomonas oryzihabitans_G. The sequence continues at coordinate 1,493,055 of JAQIJM010000001.1, read as the reverse complement.
CGCTGCCGCCGACGATACCCAGCGCCATCCAGGCGAACAGTCGCCAGCGCACGGCGCCGAGGCGGTGGTGGGCCCAGACGGAATTGAGCGAGGTGAAGACGATGGTGGCCAGCGAGGTACCCACCGCCAAGTGGGTGAGAACGTCCGGATCGAGGCCCTTGGCGGTGAAACTGTAGACCAGCACCGGCACGATGATGAGGCCGCCACCGACGCCGAACAATCCGGCCAGCACCCCGGCGCAGGCGCCGAGAACCAGGAAGAGCAAGAGATCCATCGTCACCTCGGGCGAAAGTAGCGGCATGGTACGCCGCTACTTGCCGGGCGGGAAGCGACGGTCCCGCCCGTCACGCTCAGCTCTGGACGCTGGCCGCCGGATTGATCACCCGACCCAGGCCGAGGTTGCGCAGGGCCAGGTGCAGGGCACTGTGGATCACCTGGGGATTGTCGATCTCGCGCATCTGCTGCACCAGCTCGCGAGCCTTCTCCAGCGTGACCTGGCGCAGCAGCCATTTCACCTTGGGCAGGTTGGTGGCGTTCATCGACAGGGTATCGAAGCCCATGCCCATGAGCAGCACCGCGGCCGCCGGATCGCCGGCCATTTCGCCGCAGATGCTCACCGGCACCCCTTCGGCGTGGGCGCCATCGACCACCTGCTGCAGGGCTTGCAATACCGCCGGATGGAAGTAGTCGTAGAGATCGGCCACCCGGGGATTGTTACGATCAACCGCCAGCAGATACTGGGTCAGGTCGTTGGAACCCACCGAGATGAAGTCGACCTGGCGCGCCAGGTCGCGGGCCTGGTAGACCGCCGAGGGTACCTCGACCATGACGCCCACCGGCGGCATGGGGATGTCGACGCCTTCGTCGCGCACTTCGCACCAGGCGCGGTGCAACAGATGCTGGGACTCCTCCACCTCGTGCACGCCGGAGATCATCGGCAGCATGATGCGCAGGTTGTTCAGCCCTTCGCTGGCCTTGAGCATGGCGCGGGTCTGCACCAGGAAGATTTCCGGGTGGTCCAGGGTGACACGGATGCCGCGCCAGCCGAGGAAGGGATTGTCTTCCTTGATGGGGAAATAGGACAGCGCCTTGTCGCCGCCGACATCCAGGGTCCTCATGGTCACCGGCGCCGGGTGGAAGGCGGCCAGTTGCTCACGGTAGATGGAGAGCTGTTCCTTCTCGCTGGGGAAGCGCTCGTTGACCATGAAGGGGACTTCGGTGCGATACAGCCCCACCCCTTCGGCGCCGCGCTGCTGGGCACGGGCCACGTCGGCCATCAGGCCGGTGTTGACCCACAGCGGCATGCGGTGACCGTCGAGGGTCTCGCAGGGCAGGCTGCGCAGGGCATCGAGGCCCAGGGTCAGCTGGCGTTCCTCTTCCACCACGTCGCCGTACTGCTTGATCAGCGTCGGCGACGGGTTGGTGAAGATTTCGCCGTGGTAGCCATCGACGATGAGGTCGATGCCATCCACCTTGGAATACGGCAGGTCCACCGCGCCCATGACGGTGGGAACGCCCATGGCGCGGGCCAGGATGGCGACGTGGGAGTTGCCCGAGCCCAGTACCGAGATGAGGCCGACCAGGCGGCCCTCGGGTACCTCGCCGAGCATGGCCGGCGAGAGTTCCTCGCTGACCAGGATGGTGTTTTCCGGATAGATCAAGCAGGCCTGGTGGGCCTGCTGCAGATAGGCCAGCAGTCGACGACCCAGGTCGCGCACGTCGGCGGCCCGCTCGCGCAGGTAGGCGTCGTCCATCAATTCGAAGCGCTGGACGTGCTCCATCACCACCTGGCGCAGGGCGCCCTGGGCCCACTGGCCGCTCTTGATGATGGTGGTCACCTCGTTACCGAGGGCGGCGTCGTCGAGCATCATCAGGTAGACGTCGAACAGCGCCCGCTCTTCCTTGCGCAGCTGGGTGGACAGGCGCTTGGACAGCGCCTTCATATCGGCGCGCACGCCTTCGAGCGCCGTGCGGAACAGTTGCAGCTCGGCGTCGATGTCGCTGACGGTCTTGTCCGGCACCACCTCCAGATCGGCGGGCGGCAGCACCACCACGGCCTTGCCGACCCCGACCCCGGGCGAACCGGGAATGCCGACGAAGCGGGCTTCCTGGATGCCCTTGCCCTGGCGATCCAGACCGCGGATGGTGCCAGTGGCCTCGGCGTGGGCGATCACCCCGGCGAGTTGCGCACTCATGGTGACCAGGAAGGCTTCCTCGCCCTCGTCGAACTGCCGACGTTCCTTCTGCTGCACCACCAGCACGCCCATCACGCGCCGGTGGTGGATGATGGGGGCACCAAGGAAGGACGCGTAGCGTTCCTCGCCGGTCTCGGCGAAATAGCGGAAGCGGGGATGACTGGCGGCGTCTTCGAGGTTGAGGGGTTCTTCGCGGGTGCCGACCAGACCGACCAGGCCCTCGTTGGGCGCCATGCTGACCCGGCCGATGGACTTCTTGTTCAGGCCTTCGGTGGCCATCAGCACGAAGCGGTTGGTGTCCGGGTCCAGCAGGTAGACGGAGCAGACCTGGGACTGCATGGCCGCGCGGACACGCTGCACGATGATGGACAGGGCCGACCCCAGGTCCTTGGCGGCGTTGACCTCCTGGACGATCTTGCGCAGAACTGCAAGCATCTAGCGCCTCCGCAGTCGACGCCCGGCGGGTCCGCCGGCGTGCATCACGTGTCGTTCATCCTGCATGACCACAGCTTCTCCTCAACCTCTTTCACACCGGCTGCGCCGGTAATCAGGCCAGCAAGCGGGGTGCCAACTCCTTGAGCGCCCGCCGATAGACCTCTCGCTTGAAGGTCACCACCTGGCCCAGGGGATACCAGTAACTCACCCAGCGCCAACCGTCGAATTCCGGCTTGCCCGTCACGTCCATCCGTACCCGCTGCTCCTCGGCCGTCAACCGCAGCAGGAACCACTTCTGCTTCTGGCCGATGCACAACGGACGGCTGTGCGTGCGCACCATGCGCTGCGGCAGACGATAGCGCAGCCAGCCCCGGGTACAGGCCAGGATACGGACGTCGTCGGGGCTCAGCCCCACCTCTTCGTTCAGCTCCCGGTACAGTGCCTCCTCGGGCGTTTCCCGGTCGTCGATCCCACCCTGGGGAAATTGCCAGGCATCCTGGTTGATCCGGCGGGCCCACAGCACTTGGCCGGCATCGTTGGCGAGAATGATGCCGACGTTGGGGCGAAAACCATCAGCGTCGATCACGGCTGCCACCCTTGAAAAATGTCGTTGCCCGCATTGTTCCACAAAGCCCGACAGCCCAGCAATGCAAGCTCCGGACCGACTGGGGCGCGGCCGACCGGCGCAGTCTTCCGCCGCCTGCCAGGACCGGCGAGGGACAGCAGTATGGGCGCCGGTCGCTGAACGTCGGCTTAAGAATCGGCGATCAGCCGGCGCTAGCGGAAATGACGCTGCAGGGCCATGTAGACGGCCAGCCCCAGGCCGATCCAGCCGACCAGCCAGAAGTAGTCGAGATAGCCCAGCACCTGGCTCTGGCGGGTGACCAGGCTGGCGATCTGCGCCAAGGCATTGTCCGCCCCGGTCGCCAGCCGATAGCGCTCGCCGTAGGCCTGGTAGGTCTGGGCGTAGGGCGTGACCGCGGCGCTGAGCACCGTGGCGTGGAAGGCATCGCGCCATTGCAGGAAGACGTTGGACAGCACGATGCCCAGGGGCATGACCAGTTGCTGGGTCATGTTCTTGATCTGGTAGGCCTGGCTGAAATAGGCCGGCTCGACGCGCATGAAGGTGTACATGATGATCACCGCGAAGGTCCCGATCAGGTAGGTGCCATGCATCATCAAGCCCGGAACCAGTTGTTGATAGAGGGGCACGTCGGCGTGCTGGCGCACCATCCAGAAGCCGTAGCCGGCCAGCAGCAGGTAGCCGGCGACCAGGTACTTGCGGAAGCCGCCCCAGGGAAAGCGCTCGCGCAGGCGCACCGAGGTGATCATCAACAGCGGCGCCAGGCCGCACAGCCAACCGAGCGCCATGACCCCGCCCGCGGTATAGACCGGCACCTGCAGGGCATTGACCACGTACTGGGGGATGATGAAGTTGTAGGCGCCGAGCAGGAAGTAGTTGAGCATCATGAACAGCATGCCGGCGAGGAAGCCCGGCGTGATGGCGTGCTTGAAGTCCAGGGTGGGGCGCGCCAGGCCGCGTTCGTAATGGACGTAGAGCCCGAGGATGGCCACGCCGGCCAACAGCTCCAGGGCCAGCCGCGGGCCGTCGCTGAAGAAATCGAAGGCCAGCCGCTGGGTGGTGATGGTGAGCAACAGGCTGCCACCGGCCAGCAGCACCATGGACAGCAGCGAGGGCGCACCGGAGTTTTGCAGCGGATGAGAGCGCCGCGGCAGCGACAGCCAAACGCAGACCGCCACCAGCAGGCAGGCCAGCGCCGGCACCATGAAGATGGCGCGCCATTGGTGGCCTTCCAGCAATTCCGCCGTGGTGAAGGAAGCCAGCGCCCCGCCCAGGGGCACGCCCGAGGCGAAGGCGCGAATGCCGGTCGGCAGCTGGGGGCCGGAGAAGTACATCTGTACCAGCACCCGCGCTCCGGCGAAGAAGGTGGCGGCGCCAGCGCCCATCAGCACGCGACCGACGATGAAGGTCGGCAGGTCGGTGGCGACCAGGCAGAACACCTGGCCGATCAGATGGATGCCGACGGCGGTGAAGATCAGATTGCGATAGCCCAGCCGTTGGGCGAACCACTGGTGCGGCGCGCTGGTGACGATGACCGCGGCGCTGTAGCAGGCGGTGGCCAGGGTGTAGCTACGCTGGTCGATGCCCAGGCCGCCGTAGACGTAGCGATTGGCCAGGGCGATGGACAGGTTGTCGAGGAAGTACACGAGCACCATGAGGGTGATGCTCAGCAGCAGCAGACCTCGGTGATGGGGGCGGTCGGTATCGTCGGCGTACATGAAGACCCAGGCTGGCACGAAAAGGGGCCAGCCGTGGACCTTGAGCCTGCGGCGGGGTTCAGGGGGCGCGTTGTCGCAGTCCGCTACAGGTGATGCGCATCGCGCTGCGGATCAGCCCCGCAGCAGCGTCCGGACCTCGGCGAGCAATTCGTCCGGCACCTCCAACCAGCCGCGGGCGGTATTGCGTGCCCGCGCCTGGTAGCGACGCTGCGACGGCAACCGGGCACCCTGGGCTTCGATACCGGCGAACAGCGCTTCGGCGCGCTGTTGATAGTCGGCCACCGCGGCGCCGAGAAAACGCTGGGGGTCGAAAGCCAGGATGAGTTCGCCGTGATAGGGCAACCCGCCGGCTCCGGCATCGAACGCGGAAGATTCGGGACTGGTGAGATCGCCGATCAGCGGACCGGCGAGCAATTCGATCATGGCGGACAGGGCCGAGCCCTTGTGACCGCCGAAAGTGAGCATGGCGCCCTCCTCCAGTACGGTACGGGCGTCCGTGCTGGGTGCGCCTCCGGCGTCCACGCCCCAGCCTTCGGGCAGGACCTTGCCCGCCCGACGATGCAACTCGATCTCGCCGCGGGCTACGGCGCTGGTGGCGAAGTCGAAGACGAAGGGATGGCCGTCAGGCCGCGGCCAGCCGAAGGCGATGGGATTGGTACCGAACAGCGGGCGACGGCCACCCGCAGGAGCGACGTAGGCCTGGGTCGGATTGCAGGCCAGGGCCACCAGGCCACGGGCGGTGAGGGCTTCCATCTCCACCCAGAGCGCCGAGAAGTGCACGCAGTTGTTGATCGCCAGGGCGGCCAGGCCACAGCTGCGCGCCTTGGTGTCGAGCAGGGGCAGCCCCGTCTCGAAGGCCAGCGGGGAGAAGCCGCCAGCCGCATCGACCCGGACGATGGCCGGGGCCACGTCTTCCACCGTCGGTTCGGCATCGGGCACCACCTTGCCGGCCTTGAGCGTCTTGACGATGCCCAACAGTCGATAGATGCCGTGGGAGGCGCAGTCGTCACGCTGGCCGGCGACCAGCATGGCGGCGATGGCCGCGCCCTGCGGCTGACTGAAACCTTGGGCCGCGAGCACCTCTTCGGCCAGGTGCTGCAGGTCTTCCGGGGTCATCTGGGCCATGGCGGCGCTCCGTCGGGAAAACCCCGACTATGCCGCAACCGGCCACGAACCGCTCGCTCGACTTGGGACCGGTCGTGCCGATCCCGGCACAGTCAGCCTTGGTGGTAGCGCCCGGACAACTCGTGCACGGCTTCGATGAAGGTACCGGCATGGGCCGGGTCCACCTCGGGGGTGATGCCGTGGCCCAGGTTGAAGACGTGGCCGCTGCCCTGGCCATAGCTTTCCAGGATACGCCCCACCTCGGCGCGAATGGCCGCCGGCTTGGCGTAGAGCACGCTGGGGTCCATGTTGCCCTGCAGGGCGACCTTGTTGCCGACCCGCCGACGGGCTTCGCCGAGGTCGCAGGTCCAGTCCAGACCCAGGGCCTCGGCGCCGCTGGCGGCCAGGCTTTCCAGCCAGAGACCGCCATTCTTGGTGAAGAGGATCACCGGTACCCGGCGTCCTTCATGCTCGCGGATCAGCCCGGCGACGATCTTGCGCATGTAGGCCAGGGAAAATTCCTGGTAGGCCGCGGCGGACAGGTTGCCACCCCAGGTATCGAAGATCTGCACCGCCTGGGCGCCGGCGCGAATCTGGCCGTTGAGGTAGGCGGTGACCGCCTGGGCCAGCTTGTCCAGCAGCAGGTGCAGGGCCTCGGGGGTGTCGTAGAGCATGGCCTTGGCCTTGCGGAAATCCTTGCTGGAGCCGCCTTCGATCATGTAGGTGGCCAAGGTCCAGGGGCTGCCGGAAAAGCCGATCAGGGGTACCCGCCCGTCCAGCGCCGTACGGATGGTGCGCACGGCGTCCATGACGTAGCCCAGGTCGGATTCGGCATCGGGGATAGGCAGCGCCTCGATGTCGGCCGGGGTGTCGATCACCTTGCGAAAGCGCGGACCCTCGCCGGTCTCGAAATAGAGGCCCTGCCCCATGGCGTCGGGGATGGTGAGGATGTCGGAGAAGAGGATGGCCGCATCCAGCGGATAGCGCTCCAGCGGCTGCAGGGTCACCTCGCAGGCGAACTGCGGGTTCTTGCACAGGCTCATGAAGTCCCCGGCACGGGCCCGGCTGGCGCGGTACTCGGGCAGGTAACGCCCGGCCTGGCGCATCATCCACACCGGGGTGACATCCACCGGCTGCTTGAGCAGGGCACGCAGGAAACGGTCGTTCTTCAGGGCGGTCATGGCGACATCCGGCAGCAAAAGTGCCGGCATTGTCGCAAAGCGGCTGGCAAAAGGCACGGCGCCAGGCAGAGCCTTCTGCCTATCGCGGCGATCGACTCACCAGCTCTTGTAGGGCAGGAACTTGCCGTTGAGGACGATCTGCACCCGGTCGCCCTTGGGATCGGCCACCCGCGAGATGTCCATGCTGAAGTCGATGGCGCTCATGATGCCGTCGCCGAATTCTTCGTGGATCAGGGTTTTGATGGTATCGCCGTAGACGTTGATCATCTCGTAGAAGCGATAGATCAGCGGATCGGTGGGTACGGCCTTGTCCCAGTGCTTGTGCGGAAAGGCTTGCAGGGCCAGGGATACCTCGGCCGGTAACTCCAGTACCTGGCACAGGCGCTCCGCCACCTCGGGCGCCATGCTGTTCATGCCCAGGCAGGCGGAGGTGGTCCAGACCGGCGACATTTCCAGGCTGGCGGCGATCGCGGCCCAGCTCAGGCCCAGGCGCTGCTTGGCGGCGAGAATGGCGGCGGTCATGTCGGGCTTGTTCATGGCAGTACCTCGCAGGAGAGAACCGAGGTCTTTGCAGACCCTGTGCCAGGGCGTGGCGAGCGCTCTGGCACAGCCTCCGCAGCGCCCTTCCCTGCCATCACTGCACCAGAACGCAGCCCTGCCCCTGAACGATGCCCAAGAAAAAAGCCGACCGGCTGATGCCGGTCGGCTCTTGTCCACCTTGGCGACTTGGACGCCCTGGTAGTCGAGGATACCCTCGACGGCGTTGCGACCACGACGGTCCACCGATGCGGCCGCTCAACGATCCGATCGCGGCCACGGGCCGCTCCTACAGGGGGTGACGCTTTTGTGGGAGCGGTCGCGACGGCGCACCGGCATGGCCGCGATGATCTGACATCCGCAAAAAGAGCCGACCGGCTCGGCACCGGTCGGCCCTTGTCCACCCGTGGCGGCTTAGACGCCCAGGTAGTCGAGGATGCCCTCGGCGGCGTTGCGGCCTTCGAAGATGGCGGTCACCACCAGGTCGGAACCACGCACCATGTCGCCACCGGCGAAGATCTTCGGGTTGCTGGTCTGGTGCTTGAACTCGCTCAGACCGGGCGCGACGACGCGCCCCTGGCTGTCGAGGTCGATGCCGAATTGCTCGAACCAGGGCGCCGGACTCGGGCGGAAACCGAAGGCGATGACCACCGCGTCGGCCGGCAGGATTTCCTCGGAACCGGGGATCGGCTCGGGGCTGCGACGGCCGCGGGCGTCGGGCTCGCCCAGGCGGGTTTCCACCACCTTGACGCCTTCCACCTTGTCTTCGCCGATGATGGCGATGGGCTGGCGGTTGAACAGGAATTTCACCCCCTCTTCCTTGGCGTTCTTCACTTCCTTGCGCGAGCCCGGCATGTTGGCGGCGTCGCGGCGGTAGGCGCAGGTCACGCTCTTGGCGCCCTGACGGATGGAGGTGCGGTTGCAGTCCATGGCGGTGTCACCGCCCCCCAGGACCACCACCCGCTTGCCCTTCATGTCGACGAAGTCGGCCGCATCCTTTTCGAAACCCAGGTTGCGATTGACGTTGGCCACCAGGAAATCCAGGGCGTCGTGTACGCCGGGCAGGTCTTCGCCGGGGAAGCCGCCCTTCATGTAGGTGTAGGTGCCCATGCCCAGGAAGACCGCATCGAATTCCTCGAGCAGCTGGTCCATGGTCACGTCCTTGCCCACCTCGGTGTTGAGGCGGAATTCCACGCCCATCCCGCCGAACACCTCGCGGCGACGGCTGAGCACGGTCTTCTCCAGCTTGAATTCAGGGATGCCGAAGGTCAGCAGACCGCCGATCTCGGGGTGCTTGTCGAACACCACCGGGGTCACGCCATTGCGCACCAGGATGTCGGCACAACCCAGGCCGGCCGGACCGGCACCGATCACGGCGACGCGCTTGCCGGTCGGCTTGACCTTGGACATGTCCGGGCGCCAGCCCATGGCGAAAGCGGTGTCGGTGATGTACTTCTCCACCGAACCGATGGTCACCGCGCCGAAACCGTCATTGAGGGTGCAGGCGCCCTCGCAGAGGCGATCCTGCGGGCAGACCCGGCCACAGACCTCGGGCAGGGTGTTGGTCTGGTGCGACAATTCCGCCGCCGCCAGGATGTTGCCTTCGGACACCAGCTTGAGCCAGTTGGGAATGAAGTTGTGCACCGGGCACTTCCATTCGCAATAGGGGTTGCCGCAGCCCAGGCAGCGGTGTGCCTGCTCGGCGGCCTGCTGCGGCTTGAAGGGATCGTGGATCTCGACGAATTCCTTCTTGCGCTGGCGCAGCAGCTTCTTCTTCGGATCCTTGCGACCGACCTCGATGAACTGGAAGTCGTTGTTCAGACGTTCAGCCATTTCCAAACCTCTTGAAGCGACGCCCCTTCAGCAGGGCGCCACGAGCTATCACGGTGAAACCGGCGCTCTGGGCAGCCGGCATCGAAGTCGTTATTCCGGACGGGCGCGGGTGCTGACCAGCAGCGACGCCAGGCTCGCGGCCTTGGGCTTCACCAGCCAGAACTTGCGCAGGTAGTCGTCCAGGTTCTCATGGAGATGGCTGCCCCAGGCACTGCCGGTCTCGCGCACGTATTCGGCCAATACCCCTTCCAGATGGCTGCGATAGGCTTCCATGGCCTCGCTGTTGATGCGCTGGATCTCCACCAGTTCGTGGTTGACCCGGTCATAGAAGCCGTTGTCCAGGTCCAGCACGTAGGCGAAGCCGCCGGTCATGCCCGAGCCGAAGTTGTAGCCGGTCTTGCCCAGGACGCAGACGAAGCCGCCGGTCATGTATTCGCAGCAGTGGTCGCCAGTGCCTTCCACCACGGCGTGGGCCCCGGAGTTGCGCACCCCGAAGCGCTCACCGGCGGTGCCGGCGGCGAACAGCTTGCCACCGGTGGCGCCATAGAGGCAGGTGTTGCCGATGATGGCCGATTCCTGGCTCTTGAAGCCCGCGCCCTGGGGCGGAGTGATGACCAGCTTGCCGCCGGTCATGCCCTTGCCCACGTAGTCGTTGGCGTCGCCTTCCAGATACAGATGCAGACCACCGGCGTTCCAGACGCCGAAGCTCTGGCCGGCGGTGCCCTTGAAGCGGAAGGTCAGCGGCGCCTTGACCATGCCCTGGTTACCGTGGCGCCGGGCGATTTCGCCGGAGACGCGGGCGCCGATGGAGCGGTCGCAGTTGCCGATGCTCAGGCTGAAGTCACCGCCTTCGAGCTTTTCGATCCCTGGCAGCGACAGCTTCACCATTTCCTCGGCCAGCAGCCCCTGGTCGAACGGCGGATTCTTTTCCACCTGGCAGTATTGCGGCTTCCCGACCGGAATGTGATCGCTCCCCAGCAGCGGGGTGAGGTCCAGGTGCTGCTGCTTGGCGGTCTCGCCCGGCAGGATCTCCAGCAGGTCGGTACGGCCGATCAGCTCGCCCAGACTGCGCACGCCCAGCTTGGCCAGCCACTCGCGGGTTTCCTCGGCGATGAAGGTAAAGAAATTCATCACCATCTCCACCGTGCCGATGAAGTGCTCCTTGCGCAGCCGATCGTTCTGGGTGGCGACGCCGGTGGCGCAGTTGTTCAGGTGGCAGATGCGCAGGTACTTGCAGCCCAGAGCGATCATCGGTGCGGTGCCGAAGCCGAAGCTCTCGGCGCCGAGGATGGCCGCCTTGATCACGTCCAGACCGGTCTTCAGACCGCCGTCGGTCTGCACCCGCACCTTGCCGCGCAGGTCGTTGCCCCTCAGGGTCTGGTGCGCCTCGGCGAGGCCCAGTTCCCAGGGCGAGCCGGCGTACTTGATGGAGGTCACCGGCGAAGCGCCGGTACCGCCGTCGTACCCGGAGATGGTGATGAGGTCGGCATAGGCCTTGGCCACGCCGGCGGCCACCGTACCCACGCCGGGCTCGGAGACCAGCTTGACCGATACCAGCGCCTTGGGGTTGACCTGCTTGAGGTCGAAGATCAGCTGCGACAGGTCTTCGATGGAATAGATGTCGTGGTGCGGTGGCGGCGAGATCAGGGTCACGCCGGGCACCGCATAGCGCAGCTTGGCGATCAGGCCGTTGACCTTGCCGCCCGGCAACTGGCCGCCCTCGCCGGGCTTGGCGCCCTGGGCCACCTTGATCTGCAGCACCTCGGCATTGACCAGGTACTCGGGGGTGACGCCGAAGCGGCCGGTGGCCACCTGCTTGATCTTGGAGCTCTTGATGGTGCCGTAGCGCGCCGGGTCCTCGCCACCCTCGCCGGAGTTGGAGCGCCCGCCCAGGCGGTTCATGGCCTCGGCCAGGGCCTCGTGGGCCTCCGGCGACAGCGCACCCAGGGAGATGCCGGCGGCATCGAAGCGGGTGAAGATGTTGGCCAGCGGCTCGACCTCTTCCAGGGCCAGGGGCTGGTCGCTGGTCTTGACCTTGAGCAGGTCGCGGATCATGGCCACCGGGCGCTGGTCCACCAGCGCGGTGTATTCGCGGAACTTGGCGTAGTCGCCCTGTTGCACGGCGGCCTGCAGCAGGTTGACCACGTCCGGGTTGTAGGCGTGGTACTCGCCACCGTAGACGAACTTGAGCAGGCCACCCGGCTGGATCGGCTTGCGGTTGTTCCAGGCTTCGCCGGCCAGCAGTTTCTGCTCGGCTTCCAGGTCGACGAAGCGCGCACCCTTGATGCGGCTGGTGACGCCGGGGAAGCAGAGGTCGGTGACCTCGTCCGCCAGGCCCACGGCCTCGAACAACTGGGCGCCGCGATAGGAGGCGACGGTGGAGATGCCCATCTTGGAGATCACCTTGAGCAGGCCCTTGGTGATGCCCTTGCGGTAGTACTTGAACACCTCGTAGAGATCGCCCAGCACCTCGCCGGTGCGGATCAGGTCGCCCAGCACCTCGTAGGCCAGGAACGGATAGACCGCGGTGGCACCGAAGCCCAGCAGCACGGCGAAGTGGTGCGGATCACGGGCGGTGGCGGTCTCCACCAGGATGTTGCTGCTGGTGCGCAGACCCAGGTTGACCAGATGGTGGTGCACGGCACCGGTGGCCAGCACCGCGTGCACCGGCAGCTTGCCCGGCTCGATGTGGCGATCGGTCAGGACCAGCAGTACCTTACCGGCGCGCACGGCCTCCTCGGCCTGCTCGACGATGTTGCGCAGCGCCGCCTCGAGCCCCATGGACTCGGGGTAGTTGAGGTCGATCTTGACATGCTCGAAGCCGGGCTTGGGCATGTTGAGGATGGTCCGCCACTTGGCCGGCGAGACCACCGGGCTGCTGAGGATGGCGCGATCGGCGTGCTCGGCGGTTTCCTCGAAGACGTTGCGCTCGGCACCCAGGCAGGTCTCCAGGGACATGACGATGGACTCGCGCAGCGGGTCGATCGGCGGGTTGGTGACCTGGGCGAATTGCTGGCGGAAATAGTCGTAGGGCGAGCGGATGCGCCGCGACAGCACCGCCATGGGGGTGTCATCGCCCATGGAGCCCACGGCTTCCTGGCCCTGCTCGCCCAGCGGGCGCAGCACCTGGTCACGCTCTTCGAAGGTGACCTGGAACATCTTCATGTACTGACGCAGTTGATCCTGGTCGTAGAAAGCCGAGCCGTGATCGTTGTCGTCCAGGGTCGCCTGGATGCGCATGGCGTTCTTGCGCAGCCACTGCTTGTAGGGATGGCGCGCCTTGAGGCGATTGTCGATGTCGTCGGTCTGCAGCACCTCGCCGGTCTCGGTGTCCACGGCCAGGATCTGGCCCGGGCCGACCCGGCCCTTGGCGATGACGTCATCGGGCTGGTAGTTCCAGACGCCGACCTCCGAAGCCAGGGTGATGTAACCGTTCTTGGTGGTCACCCAGCGCGCCGGGCGCAGACCGTTGCGGTCGAGCAGGCAGACGGCGTAGCGGCCTTCGGTCAGCACCACACCGGCCGGGCCGTCCCAGGGCTCCATGTGCATGGAGTTGAATTCGTAGAAGGCGCGCAGATCGGCGTCCATGGTCTCGACGTTCTGCCAGGCCGGCGGAATGATCATGCGCACGGCGCGGAACAGGTCCATGCCGCCGGTCACCAGCAGTTCCAGCATGTTGTCCATGCTGGAGGAGTCGGAGCCGACGCGGTTGACCAGCGGACCGAGCTGGTCGAGGTCCGGGATCAGTTCGTTGACGAACTTGGTCCGCCGCGCCTGGGCCCAGTTGCGGTTGCCGGTGATGGTGTTGATCTCACCGTTGTGGGCGAGGTAGCGGAAGGGCTGCGCCAGCGGCCACTTCGGCAGGGTGTTGGTGGAGAAACGCTGGTGGAACACGCAGATGGCGGTCGCCAGGCGCGGATCGCCGAGGTCCGGATAGAAGGCGGCGAGATCCGCCGGCATCATCAGGCCTTTATAGACGATGACCTTGGACGACAGGCTGCAGATGTAGTGCTCGGCGTCCTCGGCGTTGCGCACCGAGGAGCGGCGGCGGGCGGAGAACAGCCTGACCCCGAACTGCTGGTCGTCGAGCCCGGGACCGGCGACGAACACCTGCTCGATGCGCGGCAGTCGCGCCAGGGCCAATTCACCCAGGACCGAGGTGTCGATGGGCACCTTGCGCCAGCCGACCAGGGTCAGGCCGGCGGCCGCGATCTCCAGGTTCATGTTGGCGCGGGCCCGCTCGGCGCGGGCTTCGTCCTGGTTGAAGAACACCACGCCGGCAGCGTACTGCTCGGGCAACTCGGCACCGAATTGCTCCTGGGCGATGGCGCGCAGGAAGGCATCCGGTTTCTGCATGAGCAGACCGCAACCGTCACCGGTCTTGCCATCGGCATTGATACCGCCCCGGTGGGTCATGCAGGTCAGGGCTTCGATGGCCGTTTCCAGCAGGTTATGGCTGGGCTCGCCCTGCATATGGGCGATCAGGCCGAAGCCGCAGTTGTCCTTGAAGCTATCGGGATTGAACAGGCCTGCTTTCATAGCGCTCTCACCGGCAATCAGGTTATTGCGAAGGCATCACAAAACGGTCCGTTTATTTGAACTTTTTTCGGACAGTCAAAGGCCGTCCAGTGTAGCGAAAAAAATGGCTCCGACAAACACCGATGACACCTGATGAAAATTCGATGACGCAAAACAGAAAGCCCCGGCGTCACTCTCGTGATAGCGCCGGGGCTTTCTTTTCGTGTCAAGCAAGAATCAACGACTGGTAGCGATGTCCTGCTGAATGCTGGCGAAGGTGCGCGGCCACGGCTTGCTGGCCTGGACCTTGGCCGGCAACTGCTTGACCGCCGCTTCGGCCGCCGCCCGATTGGCGAAGTTGCCGTAGGTCACCACATAGAGCGCCTTGCCCTGGTAGCTCTTCTTGAAATAGCGGAAGTTGCCACTGTCGGCCTGGCCGGCGATGAACGCCTGCGCGGCCTTCTCGGTGCTGGTACCCACCACCTGCAGGGCGTATTTGCTACCGGACTGACTGCCATACCAGCCGGCGGCGGCGCTACCGGCGGCCTGGGTCGGCGCCGCGGCGGGTGCCGGCTTGGCAGGTGCCGGTGTCGCAGCGGGTGCGGCATGCTTGGTCGTGGGTGCGGCGGCCACCGGGGCACTGGGCGCGGGCGTCCGCGCAGGCGTACGGCTGGGCAGTTCGTCCTCGTCGCTGATCGGCGGCGCGTCCGTGGTCACCGTCGGCGGCACGCCGCCCGCACCCAGGTCATTGCCTGCCGCGGTACCGGCTTGGCGACCACCGGCCGCTTCCGCCAGGGGCTCGCGGATCACCGGCTGGGAGTCACCTACCAGCGGTAGCGGCAGCGGCTTGGAAGAGCCATCGAACTGGATGGGGGCGCCCTGGGTGTCCTTGCCGGTCGCGGCCGTGCCCTGGCCACCCAGCGGCAGTGCCTGGCCGCTCGCGGCAGTGGTCGGTGCCTCGCTCTTGCCGCCCTTGAGCGACAGCGCCGCGGCAGCCACCGCCAGCACCACGACACCCAGAATGATCAGATGTTTGCGCGGCAGGGCCGCCAGCAGGTTGCGCGAGCCCTTGGCCGGCGCCGCGGCCTTCTTGCGGCGGGCGCTCATGCCCGCCACCAGCACGTCCCGTGCTTCTTCGTTGAGCCGCCCCGGCCACCCTTCGGAGCGCTCGTGAATGGTCGCTAGCTGCTCGTCGGTGAAGATTTCCAGTCCCTGACCGGCGCCTTCCAGGCGCTGGGCCAGATACTCTTCGGCTTCGCTTTCGCTGTAGGGCAGCAAATCGATGGCGTGGTAGCGCTCTTCACCCTGGGCGATATCTTCCAGCCGCATCACCACTTCCGCCTCGCCGAACAGGAAGACGTGCAGACGCTCCTTCTCCACCCCCCCGGCCAGCTCCAGCAGGGCTTCCAGCGCCGGCGTGGCCAGCGCCTCGGCGTCGTCCACCAGGATGTAGACCTCCTGGCCTGCCAGGCGCACTTCCGCCGCCTGTTCGAGGATGGCCGAGGAGGTCTGGCTGCTCGCCCCGACACCCTTGGCGACCTGGCCCAGCACGGTGCGGGCATCGCCGCCGTTCTGCGCGGAGATCACCACGCAATGCACGGCTTCCTTCTTGGTGCTGGCCACCAGGGCCTGGCGCAGCAGCGTCTTGCCACTGCCCTGCGGACCGCTGACCACCAGCAGTAGCTGGCTGTAGCGCGCCAGATGGTGCAACTGGCCCAGCACCGGCTTGCGTTGCGCCGGGAAGAACTTGAAGCCGGGAACCCGAGCGGCGAAGGGATCGTGAGTGAACTGGTAGTGACCGAGGAAGGCTTCGTCGGCGTGCAGATTGGACATGGGACTCTCTTGTTCTCCTTACTGGGCGGTCAGCGCTTGGTAATCGGTACGCAGCGTCTGCTCGAGAATGTCGCGGGCGAAGTCGGCGGTCACCACGGCCTGGCCCAGGTCACTGAGCAGCACCAGCCGGAGTTGTCCATCCAGGACCTTCTTGTCCACCGCCATGAGGCGTTCGAAATCGGCCGGCTGCATATCGGTCGGCGGCACCACGGGCAGTCCCGCCCGCACCAGCAGGCGAATCGCTCGGTCGCGCTGCTCCACGCTCAACCAACCCAGCAGCAGGGACATCTGCAACGCCATGACCATCCCGGCCGAGACGGCTTCGCCGTGCAGCCAGACCCCATAGCCCTGGTGGGTCTCGATGGCATGGCCGAAGGTGTGGCCGAGGTTGAGAATGGCGCGCAGTCCCGACTCCCGCTCATCGCTGCCCACCACCGCGGCCTTGGCCGCGCAGGAACGCTCGATGGCCTCGGTGAGCGCCGCCTGGTCGAGGGCCAGCAGCGCCTCGACGTGCTCTTCGAGCCAGCCGAGGAAGGGCTCGTCGCAGATCAGGCCGTACTTGATGACTTCGGCGAGTCCCGCCGACAGTTCGCGCGCCGGCAGGGTGGCCAGGCTGGCGGTGTCGATGACCACGGCCTTGGGCTGGTAGAAGGCGCCAATCATGTTCTTGCCCAGCGGGTGGTTGATGCCGGTCTTGCCGCCCACCGAGGAATCGACCTGGGACAGCAACGTGGTCGGCACCTGGATGAAGTCCACTCCCCGCTGGTAGCTGGCGGCAGCGAAACCGCCCATGTCACCTATCACCCCACCGCCCAGGGCGATGAGGGTGGTCTTGCGGTCGTGACGGTCCTGCAGCAGGCCGTCGAAGATCAGTTGCAGGGTTTCCCAATTCTTGTGCGCCTCGCCATCGGGCAACACGATGGCGCTGACCTGGCGATCGCCCAGGGAGCGCAGCAGGCGCTCCAGATAGAGCGGCGCGATGGTTTCATTGGTGACGATGGCCACCTTGCGCCCGGCGAGATGGGGTAGGAAGCATTCCGGCCGATCCAGAAGGCCCTGGCCGATGTAGATCGGGTAGCTACGCTCACCGAGCTCGACGTGAAGAGTCCGCATGCCGTCACCTTGATTCGAAGGGCGCCTAGCATAGCGCAGAACGTCGCCGGCTTTAATGCGGTGCCAGGGCTTTCAGACGGTCGAGTATCTGCAGTACGACCAGCCGCGGTGGCCGCTCATCGGTTTCGATGACGATGTCGGCGATCTCGCGATAGAGCGGATCGCGCATGGCCATCAGGTTGCGAAGCACCGCAGCCGGGTCGGCCGTCTGCAGCAGCGGCCGATTGCGATCCCGGGCGGTCCGCTCGATCTGCTGCTCGATGGACGCGTGCAGATAGATCACCCGCCCACCGCGCTTGAGCGCCTGGCGGTTGTCCTCGCGCAGCACCGCACCGCCTCCGGTCGCCATGACCAGACCGTTTTCGGCGCAAAGCTCGGCGATCGCGGCTCGTTCGCGCTCGCGAAAACCCTGCTCGCCTTCCACGTCGAAGATCCAGGGAATGTCAGCACCGGTGCGTTCTTCGATCACCTTGTCGGAATCCTTGAACGGCAACCGCAACTCCTTCGCCAGGAGCCGACCGATGGTGCTCTTGCCCGAGCCCATCGGTCCTACGAGAAACAGATTACGCACTTATGTCATCGACCAACCGCTATCGCCTGGTTGTTCATGATACGCGGCGTGAGGAAGACAAGCAGCTCGACTTTGCTGTCGGTAATCTCATCACGCCGGAACAGGCGTCCGACGTAGGGGATATCGCCCAGCATGGGTACCTTGATGGTGGCCTTGGTCTGGGTGTTGGAGAACACCCCGCCGAGCACGATGGTCTCGCCATCCGCGACGAGCACCTTGGCATTGACCTCGTTCTTGCTGATCGGCGGCACGCCGTTCAGCACCCGGTTGTAGTCGGGAGCGTCCTTGTTGACCTTGACCTCCATGATGATGCGATTGTCCGGCGTGATCTGCGGCGTCACCTCCAGCGACAGGGCGGCCTGCTTGAAGCTGGTGCTGGTGGCACCACTGGAGCTGGCTTCCTGGTAGGGGATCTCGGTACCGCGCAGGATCTTGGCCGTCTCCTTGTCGGAGGTCACCACCTTGGGCTGGGAGATGATTTCGCCGTTGCCACTGGACTGCATGGCGGACAGCTGCAGGTCGATGATGGCGCTGTTGGTGATGAAGCCGATGCCGATACCCGACGTGCTCTGCGCGACGCCCATGTCCACGAAGGGCGTCGGCGAGCTGCCCGAGCTACCCGTGCTGGCCACGGTAGGCAGCGTACAGGTGCCCGCGAAGGGACCGCAGGTCGACGTGCCGGAGCTGTTGATTCCCTGACTGCCGTCCTTGCCGTAGGAACTCCAGCGCGATCCGGCGGTGAAAGCCCCACCCCACCGCACGCCCAGCGCCTTGCTGTAGTCCACGTTGGCTTCCACCAGGCGCGCCTCGATCATCACCTGCCGCACCGGGATGTCCAGCTGGGAGACGATCCGCCGCAGCTCGTCCAGGCGATTCTGGGTCTGGTAGGCGATGATGCTGTTGGTGCGCTCGTCGACCGAGATGGAGCCGCGTTCGTCGGCGGTCTTGTCGGCGCTGGTCACCGACTGGAACAGCTTGGCGATGTCGGCGGCCTTGGCGTAGTTGACCTGGATCAGGTCCCGCCGCAGGGGGGCCAGTTGCTGGATCTGCTTCTGCGACTCCAGCTCCTGGCGCTCACGGGCGGCGATCTCGTCGGCCGGCGCCACCAGCAACACGTTGCCGATCTGGCGCTTGTCGAGCCCCTTGGTCTTGAGGATCAGGTCCAGGGCCTGGTCCCAGGGTACGTTCTGCAGGCGCAGGGTGATGTTGCCCTGCACGGTATCGCTCGCCACCAGGTTGAGGTTGGTAAAGTCGGCGATCAGCTGCAGTACCGAACGGACGTCGATGTCCTGGAAGTTGAGCGACAGCTTCTCACCGGTATAGGTGAAACGATCGGCAGCGCGCTTTTCCTTCTCCTCGGTGGTGAGCGGCTTCACGCTCAGGGTCAGACGATTGTTGGTCTGGTAGGCCAGGTAGTCGTAGGTCCCGGTCGGCTCGATGACGATGGTCGCGCCGCCGCCATCGGCGGAGGCGTTGACGAACTGCACCGGCGTCGCGAAATCCTTGACGTCCAGCCGCACGCGCAATTCCTCGGGCAGCTGGGTACCGGCGAAGCTCAGGCGGATCTTGCCGCCCTGCTCCTGGATGTCCGGATTGATGCCGGTCTCGCTCAGGTCGATGACCACGTTGCCCTCGCCCTGGGAGCCCCGCTGGAAATCGATGTGGCGAATCGCCTTGCCGCGCAACTGCGGACGGGCGGCGTTCATGGCCGCCACGCTGGTGGTGGCCTGGGTCGCGGGCAGCGGTGCCCGGGACGCGGCGCCGGGTGCCGGCTGGGACGTCGGCGCGGTCACGGTCGCCGGTGCCGCGGTACGCGGCAGGCTGGGGGTCAGACTCCCCTGGGTAGTCGCCACCTGGCGGCTCGCCGTTCCGCCGATGGTGACGAAGAGGTTACGCCCGTCGGCGCGGGTATCGTAGCTGGCCAGGTTGGTGAGGTTGATGATCAAGCGGGTCCGGTTGCCCGCCTCGACCACCGTCACGCTGCGGGCATTGCCGTTACCCAGGTCGCGGCTCTTGGTACCCAGCTTGTTGGCCACCCCCGGCAGGTCCAGGGCGATGCGCGCCGGCTGCTCGATGGTATAGCCCTTGGGCACGGCGACCGGCTGGTCGAAGGTCAGCTTCAGCTCGACGCGGTCCCCGGGCAGGGAAGCGACGTTCAAGGCCTGCAGATCCGCCGCCAGGGCCTGACCGGCGAGGCCGCTCAGCAGCAGGGCCATGCCCAGTCCCAGTCGTCCCGCGATAGTAGTGTTCACAGTGCTCGCCCTGCCCATTTAAGTCTTTTCCTTCAAGGTGATGGTGCGCGGCCGTTCCAGCCAGCCACCCTCGCCATCCGGGACGATTTCGATCACGTCGATCTCACCGTCGGTGATCTTGGTGATGCGCCCGTCGTTACGCCCCAGGTAATCCCCTACCTTGACGCGATGCACGCCGCCGGCGCCATTGACCAGCGCATAGCGGCCACCGGCATTGGCCAGGATGCCCACCATGCTGAAGGTTTCGATGTTGAAGCCTTCGAGAAACTGCTTGGGCCGATTCACGTCCGGCTTGATGTTGCCGGTACCGCGCTGGCGGACCGTGGGATCGATGCGCACCGGCGCCTGGAAGGGACTGCGCAACGCGGCCGCGGCGTAGGTGAAGGGCTCGTAGGCGCGGAACTGCGGCAGCGGCTCGATGGAGCCGCGCGGCTTGGCGCGGGTTTCATCCATGAAGGCCTGCAGGTCGCTGGTATCGCTGGAGGAGCCGCAGCCCGCCAGGGTGACGGTCAACAGGCAGAGCAACAGGGGCGTTCTCATTTGCCGAGCCCCTTGTCGTTATAGCGGTAGGTCTTGGCCAGGACGTTCATGCGCAGCTTGCCGCTGCCCCCGGAAACGGAGCCGCCCCCGGTCGCATTCTTGTCGTCCACCGGCTTGAGATCGAAGTCATGCAGGGTGACGATGCGCGGCAGGCTGGACACGCTGCTGACGAAGGTCGCGAGATCGTGATAGCTGCCGACGACGGTGATCTGGATCGGCAATTCGACGTAGAACTGCTGCGTTACCTCCGGTAGCAGTTTGATCTGCTCGAATTCAAGGCCACTGCCGAGCCCCGTGCGGGTGATGTCTTCCAGCAGCGCCGGCACCTCGGTATCGCCGGGCAGCTGGCGCAGGAGGGCACCGAAGGATTCCTCCATCTCCACCATCTGCTGCTTGTAGGCGTCGAGGTTGGCCGCCTGGAAGGCCTTGCTGGCGTATTGTTGCTTGAGGGCTTCTTCCTGGGCCCGCTGGTTGTCCAGTTGAGCTTCCATGTCGCTGAGATGGAACTGGTAGCCGAGCAGCAACACCACCAGCACGATCAGCAGGCAGGCGATGACCTTGATCGGCTTGGGCCAGGAACCCAGGTTCTCGAGGTTGAGATCGTTGACGTCGATCTTGCGCAGACTGGCCAGGGAATCGGCGAGACTCATGGTTTGCCTCCCTTGGCGAGCGGTGCCGGCGTCGGCGCGGGAACGCCGGGCTGGGTCTGCTTGACGGTGAGCTGGAAGGTATTGGCCTGATCCACCGCACCCGCGGTGGTCGCCTTCACTTCGATCAGCGTAGGCGACGCGAACCAGTCCGAGGCATCCAGGTTGCGCATCAGGTTGGAAACCCGGTTGTTGGACTCCGCCTCGCCCGTGATGGACAGGGTGTCGCCCTGCATCTTCAGCTCGCGGAAATACACGCCATCCGGCAGCGTCCGCACCAGTTGGTCGAACACGTGGCCGATGACCGGGCGGTTGCCCTGCAGGTCCTGGATGATCTTCATCCGTGCCAGCAGTTGCTGACGCCGGGTCTTCAGCTCGCTGATCTCCTTGATGCGGACATCCAGCTGGGCGATGTTCTGCTGGATGAAGGCGTTGCGCGCTTCCTGCCGGGCGATTTCCCCGGACAGGTACTGGTCGGCCAGGAACACGGCGCCGCACGAGAGCACGAAGATGCCGCCCAGGATCACCAAGAACTGCTTGCGCCTTTCTTCGCGCAGCTGTTCCCGCCAGGGCAAGAGGTTGATGCGGGCCATCTAATCGAAACTCCTCATGGCCAGGCCACAGGCGATCATCAGCGCGGGAGCGTCACCCGTCAGAGCCGCCGCGTTGACCTTGTTGCTGACGGTCATGTCGGCGAAGGGATTGGCGAGCACCGTCGGGGTACCGATCTTCTGCTGGATCAAGCGGTCGAGTCCGGAAATTGACGCAGTTCCTCCCGCAAGCAAGATGTAGTCCACATCATTGTATTGCCCGGCGGCGAAGAAGAACTGCAGCGAACGCGCCACCTGCTGCACCACGGCCTCGCGGAAGGGGGTCAGGACCTCGCTCTGGTAGTCGTCCGGCAGACCGCCCTGCTTCTTGGCCAGGCCCGCCTCTTCCACCGACAACCCATAGCGCCGCTGGATTTCCTCGGTCAGCTGACGACCGCCGAACAACTGCTCGCGGGTGTAGATGGTCTTGCCGTTGTGCAACACGCTCAGGGTGGTCATGGTGGCGCCGATGTCGACGACCGCCACGGTCAGATCGTCGACGTGGCCACCCAACTGGTTGGCGAGCAACTGATAGGCCCGCTCCATGGCGTAGGCTTCGACGTCGACCACCTTGGCCGAAACGCCGGCCAGCGCCAGTGCCGCTTCGCGGACCTCGACGTTTTCCTTCCGGCAGGCGGCGAGCAGCACCTCGACGCGCTCGGCATTGCGTGGCGACGGCCCCTGCACCTCGAAATCGATGGCGACCTCGTCCAGCGGATAGGGAATGTACTGGTCGGCTTCGAGCTTGATCTGGTTTTCCAGCTCATCGTCGGACAAGCCGGCGTCCATCTCGATGGTCTTGGCGATCACCGCCGAACCCGAGACGGCCACCGCCGCGCTGCGGGCGGAGGTACGCGCCTTGACCAGCACCCGACCAATGGCCAGACCCACGCCTTCCAGCTCGGCGATGTTCTTCTCGACCACGGCGTTGGCCGGCAGGGGCTCCACCGCATAGGCTTCGACGCGATAGCGCCCGCCCGAGCGGCTCAGCTCGATGAGTTTCACGGATGTCGAACTGACGTCGATACCCAGCAGCGTATTCGCCTTCTTTCTGAATAGCCCTAGCACATCAGTTCCCTATGAGCGACGGTGGTGTTCGGCGGACGCGCATTAGATAACAGACTTGACACCCGAGCAAATAGCGGCCAACCGCCAAACGCGCCTATAATGGCGACGCCGTGTAGGCTGACCGTCACCCGTCGCCCTTTCCCTCTTTCCATTCGAAAAGTCTCTTGATGCGTGTTCTGAAGTTTTTCTGGTGGTCGTTGGTCGCCCTGGTCTGCAGCCTGTTGCTGGGCCTGAGCGGCGCCTTCCTCTACCTCAGCCCCAGCCTGCCCTCCATCGATGCCCTGCGTAACGTCCAGCTGCAGATCCCGCTGCGGGTGTACAGCGCCGATGGCAAACTCATCGCCGAGTTCGGCGAGATGCGCCGTTCGCCACTGCGCTTCAGCGAAATTCCGCCCGATTTCATCCATGCTCTGCTCTCCGCCGAAGACGACAACTTCGCCAACCATTATGGCGTCGATGTGAAAAGCCTGATGCGCGCGGTGAGCCAGCTGGTCAAGACGGGACACATCCAGACCGGCGGCAGCACCATCACCATGCAGGTCGCCAAGAATTACTTCCTCACCAGCGAGCGTAGCTTCTCCCGCAAATTCACGGAGATTCTGTTGGCACTGCAAATCGAGCGCCAACTGACCAAGGATGAAATCCTCGAGCTCTACGTCAACAAGATCTACCTGGGCAACCGCGCCTACGGCATCGAGGCCGCCGCCCAGGTCTACTACGGCAAATCCATCAAGGATCTGAGCGTCGCCCAGATGGCGATGATCGCCGGCCTGCCCAAGGCGCCGTCGCGTTACAACCCGGTCGCTAACCCTGAGCGTAGCCTGGAAAGACGCAACTGGATTCTCGAACGCATGTTCAAGCTCGGTTACATCGATCAGGCGGCCTACCAGGCCGGCGTCGCCGAGCCGCTCGAGGCGTATCACCACGTCGCCGTCCCCGAACTCAACGCCCCCTATATCGCCGAGATGGCGCGGGCGGAGATGGTCGGCCGCTACGGTGGCGATGCCTATACCGACGGCTACCAGGTCTACACCACCATCGACAGCCGGCTGCAGACGTCCGCCTTCGAGGCCGTACGCGACGGCCTGACCGACTACGACCGTCGCCATGGCTATCGCGGTGCCGAGGCGCAGTGGCCGAACCAGAGTCGTACCGAGTGGGCCGCCCTGGTCCAGAAGCAGCGCATCGTCGGGGGTCAGGACCCGGCCGTGGTCACCCAGGTGGAGAAGAGCGGCATCCTGGTCATGACCCGCGAGGACAAGGAAGAAGCCGTGTCGTGGGAGTCCATGAAGTGGGCCCGCCCCTATCTCAGCGCCAACAGCCTGGGACCCCGCCCCAATGGACCCGCCGACGTGGTCAAGGTCGGCGACCTGATCCGGGTGCAGCGCCAGAACGACGGCAGCCTGAAGTTCTCGCAGATTCCCAAGGCGCAGAGCGCCCTGGTGTCTCTCGACCCCCAGGATGGCGCCATCCGCGCCCTGATCGGCGGCTTCTCCTTCGAGCAGAGCAACTACAACCGGGCGACCCAGGCGCGGCGTCAGCCCGGCTCCAGCTTCAAGCCGTTCATCTACAGTGCGGCGCTGGACAAAGGCTTCACCGCAGCCAGCCTGGTCAACGACGCGCCCATCGTCTTCATGGACGAGAATCCCGACGAAGCCTGGCGGCCAAAGAACGACAACAACACCTTTCTCGGTCCGATCCGGCTGCGCGAGGCGCTCTATCGCTCCCGCAACCTGGTATCCATCCGCGTGCTCCAGGCCATCGGCATCGACTACGCGCTGGACTACGTCAGCCGCTTCGGCTTCGAGCGGGATCAGCTGCCGCGCAACCTGTCCCTCGCCCTCGGCACCCCAGGCCTGACCCCGCTGGAAGTGGCCACCGGCTGGGCGGCGTTCGCCAACGAGGGCTACAAGGTGACGCCCTACGTCGTCGATCATGTGACCGATCGCGATGGCAAGCTGATCTATCGCGCCGCCGCACCACGGGTACCCCAGCAGGTGCAGGCCAAGGCCGCACCCGGCGTCGAGGTCACGCCGGCGGCCGATACCGCCACGGCCGATCCGGCCAATCCGCCGCCGGTGTTCGCGCCCCAGGTCATCGACCCGCGCAATGCCTTCATCATGAACAGCATGCTGCAGGACGTGATCAAGCGTGGCACCGGCCGCAAGGCTCTGGAGTTGGGACGCAACGATCTGGCCGGCAAGACCGGGACCACCAACGAGTCCAAGGACACCTGGTTCTCCGGCTACAACGGTGACTACGTGACCACGGTGTGGGCCGGTTTCGATCAACCCGATACCCTGGGCCGTCAGGAATTCGGCGGCACCGTGGCCCTGCCGATCTGGATGAGCTACATGGGGGCCGCGCTCAAGGACAAGCCGCCGCATCAGCTCAAAGAGCCGGACGGCATCGTCTCCATCCGGGTCGACCCCACCACCGGTCGCGCGGCGCCTCCCGGTACGCCCAACGCCTATTTCGAGCTGTTCAAGAACGAGGACACCCCGCCCAGCCTGGACGAACTGCCTCCGGGCGTAGCGCCCGGTACGCCCCTGCCCTCCAGCGAAACCGTACCCATGGACATCTTCTGATCTCCGGCCAATAAAAAAACCCCGCCAAGGCGGGGTTTTTTTATTGCTTCTGCCTTACTTGGCGAAGACGTCGTCCACCGACTTCAGCGGATAGTTCGACGGGTAGGGCAGCGTGGCCACGCCGGTCTCGATCGCAGCCTTGGCCACGGCATCGGATACCAGGGTGATCAGACGCGCATCCATCGGCTTGGGAATGATGTACTCGCGACCGAAGCTCAGGCTGTCGACCTTGTAGGCCTCGCAGACTTCCTTGGGCACCGGCAGCTTGGCCAGGTCGCGCAGGGCCAGGGCAGCGGCGATCTTCATCTCTTCGTTGATCACCCGGGCGCGGACGTCCAGGGCACCGCGGAAGATGAAGGGGAAGCCGAGGACGTTGTTGACCTGGTTCGGATAGTCGGAACGACCGGTGGCCATGATCACGTCATCGCGCGTGGCATGGGCCAGCTCGGGGGTGATTTCCGGGTCCGGATTGGAGCAGGCGAAGACGATGGGGTTGTCCGCCATGCGCTTGAGGCCTTCGGCCGACAGCAGGTTCGGACCGGACAGGCCGACGAAGACGTCGGCGCCTTCGAGGGCGTCGTCCAGGGTGCGCTTGTCGGTCTCGGTGGCGAAGGCGGCCTTGTACTGGTTCAGGTCGTTGCGGCCACTGTGGACCACGCCCTGGCGGTCGATCATGTAGATGTTCTCGACCTTGGCGCCCATGCTCGCCAGGAGACGCATGCAGGAGATGGCGGCAGCACCGGCACCCAGGCAGACGATCTTGGCGTCTTCCAGGCGCTTGCCGGCGATTTCCAGGGCGTTGAGCATGCCGGCGGCGGTCACGA
Organism: Pseudomonas oryzihabitans; assembly: GCA_036946245.1. Taxonomy (GTDB): domain Bacteria; phylum Pseudomonadota; class Gammaproteobacteria; order Pseudomonadales; family Pseudomonadaceae; genus Chryseomonas; species Chryseomonas oryzihabitans_G. The sequence continues at coordinate 1,466,925 of JAQIJM010000001.1, read as the reverse complement.
TGGCGGTACCGTGCTGGTCGTCATGGAAGACCGGGATGTCGCACTGCTCGATCAGGGCGCGCTCGATCTCGAAGCACTCCGGTGCCTTGATGTCTTCCAGGTTGATGCCGCCGAAGGTGATGGAGATGCGCTTGACGGTATCGATGAAGGCCTGGGGGCTCTCGGCGTCGACCTCGATGTCGAAGACGTCCACACCGGCGAAGCGCTTGAACAGCACGCCCTTGCCTTCCATCACCGGCTTGGAGGCCAGCGGGCCGAGGTTGCCCAGGCCGAGGATGGCGGTACCGTCGGAGATTACGGCGACCAGGTTGCCCTTGCCGGTGTAGCGGTAGGCCAGTTCCGGATCGCGGCCGATCTCGCGGACCGGTTCGGCGACGCCGGGGCTGTAGGCCAGGGACAGGTCGCGGGCGGTCGCGGTGGGCTTGGTCAGCTCGACGCTGAGTTTGCCGGGACGCGGCTGGGCGTGGTATTCGAGGGCGGCGGTTTTGAGATCAGACATTATTGGTATATCCGCGTGGTGTGGGTCTTGGGTCGGGCGAGAATACGCAAAGACTCAAGGTGCCACAAGCAATCGGGTACCTGTCTGAAATCAATCGCAATACGACTTTCGGCTAAAACGATTCAACCCGCAGACCCAGCATGCGGGGGTCGCTCAACGTCATCTGCCAGCGCGACCGGCCCGCCTCCTTGCGCCGACCGCGATCGGAAATCCACCCCCGTGCCTCGACCGTGCTGCCGATCCACTGCCGGAGCGGCACGCCGTCGAAGGCAGCGACGAAACGATCCGGGACATTGACCACCAGGTCGCCCTCGAACTGCAGCCAAAGGCCACCACGATTGCGCTCGACGCCCTGCAGGCGACCTTGAACTACGGCGAAGCCGCCTTCCTCGATGCGAGTGGCCGCGATGGTCGGGTCCTGCTTCCAGACGCCGAGACGTGCCGTGCGCGCCTGGCGTTGCGCCGCCGCCTGGCAGTCCGCCAGCCGGGTATTGGGCGCGATGGCCACCGCATAGCCGAGGCCTTCGGCGATCAGCTGCGCCTCGAGATTGTGCCCCTGCCGGTCATAGAGATGGGCCAGGGTACGACCGAATCGGTCGGCGCTCTCGACACCTGGGACCAGCACGAGGCGACCGTCACTGGCCTCGACCAGCGCCTGCAGGCGTCGCCGGGCGGCTTCGGCGAAGGGCTGGGGCGTTCCGCCCGACTTGCCCAACTCGGGAGCGTTGACGCCGATCAAGCGTACGGAGCGGCCATCGACCAGGCGCAGGGTATCGCCATCGACCACCTGCCGGACCGCCACGTCCTGCCCGGCCGGCAGCAGCGGGCACGCCGTAGCCAGGACCTGAGGTGCCGTGACCAGCGCCCAAACGAAAAAGGCGCCCCGGAGGGACGCCTTTTTCAGTATCGAGCCATACGGAGATGGTCGACGGCAGCGCATTACTTGCTGCTGCCGAACACGCCGAAGCGCTGCTTGAAGCGATCGATACGGCCGCCAGCGTCCAGGACTTTCTGCTTGCCGGTGTAGAACGGGTGGCATTCGGAGCAGACGTCCAGGTGAATGTTCTTGCTCAGGGTCGAGCGGGTCTTGATGACGTTGCCGCAGCTGCAGGTGGCTTCGATGGCATCGTACTGCGGATGGATATCAGCTTTCATGGGGCGATCCTCGGGGTCTAGCTGTGCCGCCACCCGGCGCCATTGCCGGATACCGCACAGATTTGGGCTGCGAATCATACCAGAGCAGTAGGGAGGCGCAAGCGACCCTCACGCCACCCGTCTGCTACCATCGGGCTTTCCGCCCGCGAGCCCCGCCGTGCCTCCGATCCTGCGCCTGGCCCTGCCCTCCCCGCTGCGTCGCCTGTTCGACTACCTGCCGCCGAAGGGCGCAACGGCCGACCAGTTACGCCCGGGCGTACGCCTGCGCGTACCTTTCGGCCGCCGCGAGATGGTCGGAGTGCTGATCGAGATCGCCCAGGAGAGCGAGGTCCCAGCGGACAAGCTGCGCCAGGCCCTGCAACTGCTCGACGAGCGCCCGCCGCTGCCGAACGCCCTGTTCGAGCTCTGCCAGTGGTCCGCCCAGTACTACCAGCACAGCCTCGGTGACACCTTGAGCTGGGCACTTCCTGCCCTTTTGCGGCAGGGGGAACCCGCGGAGCGCCGCCTGCAGCGTTTCTGGATCGCCCAGCCCGATGCCCGCCCGGAAGATCCGCGCCTGGCCCGGGCGCCGCGCCAGCGCGAGGCGCTCAAGACCCTGCGCCAGCACCCCCATGGCGTGCTGCACGAATTGCTCGGCCAGCTCGGCCTGGTCAAGGACAGTCTCGATCTGTTGCAGGCCAAGGGCCTGGTCAAGGTGGAGACCCGCTATCACCAGCCGCATCGGCACCAGGGCGCCTGGCTCGCCCAGGCCGAACTGCCGCTCAACGGCGAGCAGCGCCTGGCCTACGAAGCGGTCCGCGCCGGTAGCGGTTTCCATTGCCATCTGCTGGAAGGAGTGACCGGCAGCGGCAAGACCGAGGTCTATCTGCAACTGATCCGCGCCACCCTGGAAGCGGGACGCCAAGCCCTGCTGCTGATCCCGGAGATCAACCTCGGGCCCCAGACCCTGGGCCGCTTCGAGCAGCGTTTCAATGCGCGCATCGCCCTGCTGCATTCGGCCTTGACCGATCGCGAGCGCATGGACATCTGGCTGGCCGCCCGCGACGGCGAGGTGGATATCGTGGTCGGCACCCGCTCGGCGCTGTTCACCCCGCTCAAGCATCCCGGGCTGATCATCGTCGACGAAGAACACGACGCCTCCTATAAACAGCAGGAAGGCCTGAGGTACCACGCCCGCGATCTGGCGGTGGTCCGCGCGCGGCTCGAGAATCTGCCGGTGGTGCTGGGTTCGGCCACGCCCTCGCTGGAAAGCCTGCACAACGCCGAGCAGGGGCGTTACGCCCATCTGCGTCTGTCGCTGCGCGCCGGTGGCGCCCAGCCGCCGCGCTTCGAGCGCCTGGACGTGCGCAGTCGTCCGCTGGACAGCGGTCTGTCCCAACCGCTGCTCAAGGCCATGGGCGCCACCCTGGAGCGCGGCCAGCAGGTGCTGGTGTTCCTCAATCGCCGCGGCTTCGCCCCCACCCTGCTCTGCCACGACTGCGGCTGGCTGGCCCAGTGCCCGCGCTGCGACGCCCGCATGACCTATCACCGCGGCTCCGGCGAGCTGCGCTGTCACCATTGCGATCAGCGCCAGACGCCACCGCGCCACTGCCCCTCCTGCGGCAAGCTCGACCTGAGACCGGTAGGCGCCGGCACCGAACGCGCCGAGGAACGCCTGCAGCTGCTGTTTCCGGACGTGCCGGTGCTGCGCATCGACCGCGACACCACGGCGCGCAAGGACGCCCTGGGCAAACTGCTGCGCACCATCCACAGCGGCGCGCCCTGCATCCTGGTCGGCACCCAGATGCTCGCCAAGGGGCACCACTTTCCCAAGGTGACCCTGGTCGCCGTGCTGGACGCCGACAGCGGGCTGTTTTCCGCCGACTTCCGCGCCAGCGAGCGCATGGCGCAGCAGATCGTCCAGGTGGCCGGCCGCGCGGGTCGCGCAGAGGAACCCGGGCAGGTACTGATCCAGACCCACCTGGCCGATCATCCGCTCATGGTGCAGCTGGCCGAGGAAGGCTACCCGGCCTTCGCCCGCCAAGCCCTGCAGGAGCGCCGCGCCGCGGGCCTGCCACCCTTCGCCTATCTGGCGCTGCTACGTGCCGACGCCCATCGACAGGACCAGGTGGAGAATTTTCTCGAGGCGGCCTACCACGTCGCCGAAGGTCTGGCGGTCAATCTGGCGCTGCCCCAGGTGGAGTTGCTCGGTCCAGTACCAGCGCCAATGGAGCGCCGCGCCGGTCGCCATCGGGCCCAGTTGCTGCTGCAGAGCAGCAGTCGCGCGCCCCTGCACCGGCTGCTGGGCATCTGGGTCGTCCAGCTGGAAAGCCTGCCCGAGGCCCGCCAGGTGCGCTGGTCACTGGACGTCGATCCCATCGATCTCTTCTAGTGGCACAGGCTTACCATTGGCAAGGCCGGGCTGGCCACGGATAATGCCGGGTTTTCATCGCAGTGCGCGCTCGGCGCACGCCGAAGGCCAACGACCATGAAAGACAGCATCCGCCAGCTCATCCAGCACGCCCTCGACCGGCTGATCGCCGACGGCACCCTGCCGGCCGACGTCGCCCCGGCCATCCAGGTCGAGAACACCAAGGACAAGAGCCACGGCGACTTCGCCAGCAACGTCGCCCTGTTGCTGGCCAAGCCGGCCCGCGCCAAGCCCCGTGAGCTGGCCGAGAAGCTGCTGGCCGCCCTGCCCGCCGACCCGGCGGTGAGCAAGGTGGAGATCGCCGGCCCCGGCTTTCTCAACTTCTTCCAGAATCATGCCCAACTGGCCGCGCGGCTGGATGCGGCCTTCGCCGATTCGCACCTGGGCGTGCCCAGGCACGAGCCGCGGCAGCGCGTGGTGGTGGACCTCTCTTCGCCGAACCTGGCCAAGGAGATGCACGTCGGTCACCTGAGATCCACCATCATCGGTGATGCCGTGGCGCGGGTGCTGGAATTCCTCGGCGACGAGGTGATCCGCCAGAACCACGTGGGTGACTGGGGCACCCAGTTCGGCATGCTGCTGGCCTACATGGAAGAGCAGCCCCAGGCCGCCGAAGGCGAGCTGGCCGACCTGGAGGTGTTCTATCGCGCCGCCAAGGGCCGCTTCGACGCCTCGCCGGAATTCGCCGCCCGTGCCCGCGAACTGGTGGTGGCACTGCAGGCGGGCGATGCCCACTGCCTGCGGCTCTGGGAGCGATTCAACGCCGTCTCCCTGTCCCACTGCCAGGAGGTCTACGACCGCCTCAACGTCAAGCTGACCCCGGCCGACGTCAAGGGCGAGAGCGCCTACAACGACGACCTGGCCCAGGTGGTGGCCGAGCTCGACGCCGCCGGCCTGCTCACCGAGAGCGACGGCGCCCGTTGCGTCTTCCTCGACGAATTCAAGAACGCCGAGGGCAATCCGCTGCCGGTGATCGTGCAGAAGGCCGGCGGTGGCTATCTCTATTCCACCACCGACCTGGCCGCCATGCGCTATCGCAGCCGCCAGCTGCACGCCGATCGCGCGCTCTACTTCGTCGATCAGCGCCAGGCCCTGCACTTCCAGATGGCCTTCGAGGTGGCGCGCCGCGCCGGTTTCGTCGATCCAGCCATGGATCTGGAGCACATGGGCTTCGGTACCATGAACGGCGCCGACGGCCGTCCGTTCAAGACCCGCGACGGCGGCACCGTCAAGCTGGTCGACCTGCTCGACGAAGCCGAGGAACGCGCCTACCAGTTGGTCAAGGAGCGCAATACCGGTCGTGCCGAGCGCGGCGAAGCAGCCTTCAGCGAGGACGAATTGCGCCACATCGGTCGCGTGGTGGGCATCGCCTCGGTCAAGTACGCCGACCTGTCCAAGCACCGGACCAGCGACTACAGCTTCAACTTCGAACAGATGCTCAGCTTCGAGGGCAACACCGCGCCCTATCTGCTGTATGCCTACACCCGCGTCGCCAGCGTACTGCGCAAGGCAGAGCAGAGCGAACCCGCCGGCAGCATCCGCCTGGACGCGCCCCAGGAGCAGGATCTCGGCGGGCGTCTGGCGCAATTCGGCGAGATCCTCGCCAGCGTCGCCGACAAGGGCACGCCGCACCTGCTGTGCAGCTACCTCTATGACCTGGCCGGACTGTTCTCCAGCTTCTACGAGAATTGCCCGATCCTGACCGCCGAGGACCCCGCACTGCGCCAGAGCCGTCTGCGGCTGGCCGCACTCACCGGGTGCACCCTCAAGCAGGGTCTGGAACTGCTTGGCCTGCACACCCTGGAACGCATGTAAGAGACGGATCACCGCCTGATGGCCACCAAGAAAGCCCCACCCAAGCGCGGCGCCAGTCGCAACACCTCGACGCCCAAGAAACAGCCCCTGCCCGGCTGGGTCTGGCTCGCCTCGGGTCTGGCCATCGGCGCCTTCGTGGTCTTCCTGATGAAGCTCGAACCGGGCAGCAAGGCGGTACAGCGCAGCAAGCCGGAAGAGGGACGACCGGCGGCTGCGGCCGGTAATGGCAAGCCAGCGTCGACCGCCGCCAGCAAGACCGAAGGCACGCCGCCGACGCCGATCAAGCCCAAATACGACTTCTATACCCTGCTGCCCGAATCCGAGGTGATCGTGCCGCCGGACGCCGTGCCGCGCAATCCGGCCGCCAAGCCGGCCACCGCGGCCAAGCCGGATACCGCCGCGACCCCGGCGCAACCTGGCCAGGCGGCCACCACGACACCGGCCACGCCTGTGACCACCCCGGGCCAGCCGGCCGCCACACCGCCCAAGGAAGCCACCACCAAGGCCCAGCCACCGGTGACGTTGTTCTTCCTCCAGGCCGGCTCCTTCCGCACTCAGGCCGATGCCGACCGGGTCCGCGCCCAGATCATCATGCTCGGCCAGGACGTGCGGGTGGAGTCGGGCAAGGTCAAGGACGACACCTGGTACCGGGTACTGGTCGGTCCCTACAGCGACCGCGACCAGTTGACCCAGGCACAGAAACAGCTCGCCGGCAGCGGCTTCAAGAATCTGTTGCTGCAGCAGCGACGCGGTCACTGATCGGAGCAATCCCTCGCCGCGGCGCTTGAAGGGCGGCGCGGCCATCCCCATATCTCCCCGTAACCGAGGCTGATCGCCTCAAGCAACGCGGAGAGATTCCCTTGACCACCATCGTTTCTGTACGCCGCAACGGCAAGGTCGTGATCGGCGGCGACGGCCAGGTTTCCCTGGGCAACACCGTCATGAAAGGCAACGCCAAGAAAGTCCGGCGGCTGTACCGGGGCGAGGTGCTGGCCGGTTTCGCCGGCGGTACCGCCGACGCCTTCACCCTCTTCGAGCGCTTCGAGGCGCAACTCGAAAAGCACCAGGGCCATCTGGTCCGTGCCGCCGTCGAGCTGGCCAAGGACTGGCGCACCGACCGCGCCCTGCGCCGTCTGGAAGCCATGCTGGCAGTGGCCAACAAGGATGCCTCCCTGATCATCACCGGCAACGGCGATGTGGTGGAGCCCGAGGAAGGCCTGATCGCCATGGGTTCCGGCGGCGCCTATGCCCAGGCCGCCGCCCGTGCCCTGCTCATGCACACCGACCTGGGCGCGCGCGAGATCGCCGAGACCGCCCTGAACATCGCCGGTGACATCTGCGTGTTCACCAACCGCAACCTGACCATCGAGGAGCTGGACGCGCCCCAGGCGTGATCCGGTTTAGAGACCGCCCATGTCCATGACCCCCCGCGAGATCGTCCACGAACTCAACCGCCACATCATCGGCCAGGACGACGCCAAGCGCGCCGTGGCCATCGCCCTGCGCAACCGCTGGCGGCGCATGCAGCTGCCCGCCGAGCTGCGCCCCGAGGTCACGCCGAAGAACATCCTGATGATCGGCCCCACGGGTGTGGGCAAGACCGAGATCGCCCGCCGCCTGGCCAAGCTGGCCAATGCGCCCTTCCTCAAGGTGGAAGCCACCAAGTTCACCGAGGTCGGCTATGTCGGTCGCGACGTCGAGTCCATCATCCGCGACCTGGCCGATGCCGCGGTGAAGATGCTGCGCGAGCAGGAAATGGTGCGCAATCGCCATCGCGCGGAAGACGCCGCCGAAGAACGCATCCTCGATGCCCTGCTGCCGCCGGCGCGCCCTTCGGTGGGCTTCAGCAACGAACCCCAGCCGGCGGCCACCGATAGCAACACCCGCCAACTGTTCCGCAAGCGCCTGCGCGAAGGTCAGCTGGACGACAAGGACATCGACATCGAGGTGGCCGACACCCCGGCCGGCGTCGAGATCATGACCCCGCCCGGCATGGAGGAGATGACCAGCCAGCTGCAGAATCTCTTCGCCGGCATGCAGAAGGGCAAGACCAAGCAGCGCAAGCTCAAGGTCAAGGAAGCGCTCAAGCTGGTGCGCGACGAAGAAGCCGCGCGCCTGGTCAACGAAGAAGAACTCAAGGGCCGTGCCCTGGAGGCCGTCGAGCAGCACGGCATCGTCTTCATCGACGAGATCGACAAGGTGGCCAAGCGCGGCAACACCAGCGGCGCCGACGTCTCCCGCGAGGGCGTGCAGCGCGACCTGCTGCCGCTGATCGAGGGTTGCACCGTCAATACCAAGCTGGGCATGGTCAAGACCGACCACATCCTGTTCATCGCCTCGGGCGCCTTCCACCTGTCCAAGCCCAGCGACCTGGTGCCGGAACTGCAGGGCCGCCTGCCGATCCGCGTCGAACTCAAGGCGCTGACGCCCCAGGACTTCGAGCGCATCCTCACCGAGCCGCACGCCTCCCTCACCGAGCAGTATCGCGAACTGCTCAAGACCGAGGGGCTGCACGTGGAATTCGCCGCCGATGGCATCACCCGCATCGCCGAGATCGCCTGGCAGGTCAACGAGAAGACCGAGAACATCGGTGCCCGGCGCCTGCACACCCTGCTGGAGCGTCTGCTGGAAGAGGTGTCCTTCAGCGCCGCCGACCTCGCCGGCCAGCAGAATGGCGAGCCCATCGTCATCGATGCGGCCTATGTGAACGGCCACCTGGGCGAACTGGCCCAGGACGAAGACCTGTCGCGCTATATACTGTGACGGTAGGCTCCGTACCCGGTTGATCGCGGCCATGGCGGTCCACCGACGCGGCCGCTGCTACGAGCCCCGATGCAAACCGTAGGAGTGACTGTCTGATCGCGGCCATGGGCCGCTCCTACAAGAGCGTCACTTCCGGTAGGAGCGGCCCATGGCCGCGATGGCTCTTCACGAAGAGAATCTCAACATGCGCATCCCCACCGCCATCCAGCTCCACAAGGCCTCGAAGACCCTCAGCGTCAGCTATGGCGCGGAAACCTTCGAGCTGCCCGCCGAATTCCTGCGGGTCCATTCGCCCTCCGCCGAGGTGCAGGGTCATGGCAATCCGGTGCTGCAGTACGGCAAGCAACAGGTCGGCATCGCCGCCGTGGAACCGGCGGGGCGCTATGCCATTAAGCTGACCTTCGACGACGGCCACGACAGCGGCCTGTTCAGTTGGGACTATCTCTACGAACTGGGCAGTCGCCGCGACGAACTCTGGGCCGACTACCTGGAAAAACTCGCCCGTGCCGGCAAGACGCGCGATCCGCACGTCAGCGCGGTCAAGCTGATGCTCTAGCCCGGACTCAGGCCGCCAGGGCCTTGTCCAGCTTGCGTTCGATCTCTTTCTCGATCTGGCCGCTGAGCATCGAGAACATCATGCCCAGGGTCGCCTGTACCCGCACCTGGCTCTCCGCCACCTCGATCCGCCCATCCACGCCACTGCGTGCGAACTTCAGGGTATCACCTTCCCAGGTGCAGGCCACCCCATAGTCGCGCGTGAGTTTTTCGGCCAGTTGATCGGCTTTCTGGCGCGCACCGTCCAGGCCGAGGGAATGGCTGCGTTCGATGGTGATCTGGGACATCGGGGAACTCCGGTTGAGGGGCCCTGACTATAGCGAGGGGCCGTCACGTCGCCAATCGCGAGAACCGAGCGGTCAGCGCAGGTTTTAGCCGGGCAAGCCGGGTGATCGGCCTGCTAGAATGCCCTCTTGTCCCTGTCCCAGGTGTAGCCCCATGAGCGATCCGCGCAAAGGCCCCGAGGCCGAATCCCAGACCCACTTCGGCTACCAGAGCGTTCCGGAGAGCCAGAAGGCTTACAAGGTCGCGGAAGTCTTCCATTCGGTGGCCGCCAAGTACGATGTGATGAACGACCTGATGTCGGCGGGCATCCACCGGCTGTGGAAGAGATTCACCATCGAGCTCTCCGGCGTGCGCCGTGGCAACCGGGTACTGGACATCGCCGGCGGCACGGGCGATCTGACCAAGCAGTTCGCCCGCCTGGTCGGCCCGACCGGCGAGGTGGTCTTGGCCGACATCAACGACTCCATGCTCAAGGTCGGTCGCGACCGCCTGCTCGACGAAGGCGTGGCCAGCAACGTGCGCTTCGTCCAGGCCGACGCCGAGAAGCTGCCCTTCCCCGACAACCATTTCGACTGCATCACCATCGCCTTCGGCCTGCGCAACGTCACCCACAAGGACCAGGCGCTGGCTTCCATGCTGCGCGTGCTCAAGCCCGGCGGCCGCCTGCTGGTGCTGGAATTTTCCAAGCCGACCAATCCGCTGGTGTCCAAGGCCTACGATGCCTACTCCTTCGGCTTCCTGCCCTTGATGGGCAAGCTGGTGGCCGGTGACGCCGACAGTTATCGCTACCTGGCGGAATCCATCCGCATGCACCCCGACCAGCAGACGCTCAAGGCCATGATGGAAGAGACCGGCTTCGCCCGGGTCACCTACCACAACATGACCGGCGGCGTGGTCGCCCTGCACCGCGGCATCAAGCCCTGATGGCCCTCGTCACCCAGGCGTTGCTGGCGGCGCTGGAACGTGGCCTGAATCCGCTGCTGGCGCTGGACCCGGTGGCGCTGCCGCGACTGGCCGGCCTGACCGGCCGGGTGATCGCAGTCCAGACCCGGCAACCGGCGTTGCGCCTCTACATCCTGCCCGCGGGTGACGGCCTGCACTTCGCCGCCCACCACGAGGGCGATGTCGACTGCACCCTGAGCGCCCCGGCGACGCGCCTGGCCGAGCTGGCCCTGGCGCGCGACAAGCAACGGGTGCTGCACCAGCCGGACGTGCGTCTGGAAGGCGACAGCACCCTGCTGATCGAATTGGCCGACATCCTGCAAAAGCTGGAGCTTGACTGGCAGCACGAGATCAGCCGCTGGCTCGGGCCATTGCCGGCGGCGCTGCTCGGCGATCTCGCGCGCCGCGGTCAGGCCCTCGGCGAGCAGAGCCGTGACAGCCTGCGACTGACGCTGTCCAACTGGCTGAACGAGGAAAGTCGCCAACTGGTGGGACGTCTCGAAGGCGAGGCCCGCTTCGCCGAGATCGATGCCCTGCGCCTGGACGTGGATCGCCTCGACGCTCGCCTCGCCCGTCTGGGCGCCGCCCGCACCGCCAGGGACAACCCCGACGAATGAAGCTGTTCGCTGCCCTCAACCGCCTGTTGCGGATCTTCTTCGTGGTCATCCGCTACCGGCTGGACGACATCGTCTACGCCCTGCCGTTGCCCTGGTACCTGCGTGCCACCCGCTACGTGCTGCCCTGGCGCTGGCTACCCCGGCCGAGCAAGACGCTGCCGCGCGGCGCCCGCTTGCGCCTGGCCCTGGAAGGCCTGGGGCCGGTATTCATCAAGTTCGGCCAGATTCTCTCCACCCGCCGCGACCTCATGCCCGAGGATATCGCCGACGAACTGATGTTCCTACAGGACAAGGTTCCACCTTTCCCGCCGGAGAAGGCCGTGGCGCTCATCGAGGCCCAGCTCGGCGTACCCGTCAAGCAGGCCTTCGCCCGCTTCGATCACCAGCCGCTGGCCTCGGCCTCGGTGGCCCAGGTCCACGCCGCCCAACTGCGCACCGGCGAGGAGGTGGTGGTCAAGGTGGTGCGGCCCGGCCTGAAGGGCATCATCAGCCAGGACATCGCTTGGCTGTTCCTGCTGGCGCGCACCGCCGAGCGGCTGTCCGCCGAGGCGCGCCGGCTGCATCCGGTGGACGTGGTCAGCGATTACGAGAAGACCATCTACGACGAGCTGGACCTGCTGCGCGAAGCAGCCAACTCCAGCCAACTGCGGCGCAATTTCGAAGGCTCCGAGCGACTCTACGTGCCCCAGGTCTACTGGGACTGGTGCCGCGAGCGGGTACTGGTCATGGAGCGCATCTACGGCATCCCGGTGACCGACCTGGCCGCCCTGCGCGACCAGGGTACCGACTTCAAGCTGCTGGCCGAACGCGGCGTGGAAATTTTCTTCACCCAGGTCTTCCGCGACAGCTTCTTCCACGCCGACATGCACCCCGGCAACATCTTCGTCAGCACCGCGAAGCCCTGGGACCCGCTGTACATCGCGGTGGACTGCGGCATCATCGGCAGCCTGACGCCCGAGGACCAGGATTACCTGGCCCGCAACCTCTGGGCCTTTTTCCAGCGCGACTATCGCAAGGTCGCCCAGTTGCACATCGACTCCGGCTGGGTGCCGGCCAACACCCAGGTGAACGAACTGGAAGCGGCCATTCGCACCGTCTGCGAACCCATCTTCGAGAAGCCGCTCAAGGACATCTCCTTCGGTCAGCTGCTGCTGCGGCTGTTCCAGGTGGCGCGCCGTTTCAACATGGAAATCCAGCCGCAGCTGGTGCTGCTGCAGAAAACTCTGCTCAACATCGAGGGGCTGGGGCGCCAGCTCTATCCCGACTTGGACCTCTGGTCCACCGCCAAGCCCTATCTGGAAAAGTGGATGCGCAAGCGGCTGAGCCCGCCGCAGCTCGCCCGCAACATCCAGCAGCAACTGGAGCAGATCCCGCACCTGGCCCAGATGGCCCGCGATACCCTGGAGCGCATCACCCAACCCCACCGGCAGGACCCGCCCAACCCCTGGAGCGATCGCCGCGACGACTGGATCGTGCGGGTGATCGGCGCCGTGCTGCTGGTCGGTGCCACCCAGCTGGGACTGGAACCCCACGCCCAGGCCTGGCCGGCCTGGGCCATGCTGGTCGGCGGCCTGGTTCTGGTGATCAGGCGCTGAACTCCTTAAGCTGTAACCGTCCTGTCACTTTTATCGGGCGAAATACACGCCCTCAGCCATTGGTGCCCTGCCGCTGTATTCGAGCTGCGTCTTGTGCGAGGCTAGGGCCTGTCTGAAAAGTCGCCGAGCGAAGGTCAGGCAAGGCAAAAATCCGTGAGGAAGCGGAGTTTACGAGCGGTAAATGAGCATTCCGAACGGATCTTTAACGCCGCCTGATCGAGCGCAGGCATTTTTCGGACAGAGCCCAGTACCCTAATTCGTAGTATTGAACAGACTCATGAGCGACTGGTTAGACGAGATCCACTGGAACGACGATGGCCTGGTACCGGCCATCGCACAGGACCCCGCCACGGGGCGCATCCTCATGATGGCCTGGATGAATCGCGAGGCGCTGGCCCTGACCGCCAGCGAAGGCCGCGCGGTCTACTGGTCGCGCTCGCGCAACCGTCTATGGCGCAAGGGCGAGGAATCCGGCCATGTGCAGCGGCTCATCGAACTGCGGCTGGACTGCGACGCCGACGTGGTGGTCCTGCAGGTGGAGCAACTGGGTGGCATCGCCTGCCACACCGGTCGGCAGAGCTGTTTCTATCGCGTGCTGCGCGAGGGCCGGTGGGAGACAGTCGACCCGGTGGTCAAGGACCCCAGCGCCATCTATGCCGGAGGGCACGGCCATGACTGACACCCTCGCGCGCCTGGCGCAGGTGCTGGAAGAACGCAAGCAGGCCGCGCCGGACTCCTCCTATGTGGCCAGCCTCTACCACAAGGGTCTGAACAAGATTCTGGAAAAGGTCGGTGAAGAAAGCGTCGAGACCATCCTCGCCGCCAAGGACGCCGCCGTCAGCGGTCAGTACGATGACGTCATCTACGAGACTGCCGATCTCTGGTTCCATAGCCTGATCATGCTCTCGGCCCTGGGCCAGCATCCTCAGGCGGTACTGGACGAACTGGACCGCCGTTTCGGCCTCTCCGGGCATGCCGAAAAGGCCGCCCGCACTCAATCCTGACCCCAAGCTTCGCAACGAGGAAAGACCATGGGTATCTTCGACTGGAAACACTGGATCGTCATCCTGCTCGTCGTGGTGATCGTCTTCGGCACCAAACGGCTGAAGAATCTCGGCTCCGACGTGGGCGAAGCCATCAAGGGCTTCCGCAAGGCGATGCACACCGATGAGGACGACAAGGCCGAACAGCCGACGACCACCACCACTGGCACGGCCAATCCGAATGCGCCGTTGAATCGTCCGCAGACCTTCGACGCCGAGCACCGCAAGGTCGAAGAACCGGTGGTGCGCAAGGACTAAGGCCCCGCCATGTTCGGAATCAGCTTTCCCGAGATGATGCTGGTGGGGTTCGTCGCCCTGCTGGTGCTGGGGCCGGAACGCCTGCCGGGTGCCGCGCGCACCGCGGGCCTGTGGATCGGCCGTCTGCGCCGAAGCTTCAACAGCATCCGTCAGGAGGTCGAGCGGGAGATCGGCGCCGACGAAATTCGCCAGCAACTGCGCAACGAGCATATCCTGTCCCTGGAGCAGCGCGACAACCGGCCCAAGCCCGGGGCGTCCACCCCTGAGGTCCAGACGCCGCCTGCCGCAGCCGCTCCGCCCATGCCCCAGGACGTGGTTGCCGAACGCCCGCAGGACCCGCCCCAGACGCCGCCAAGAGCCCCATGAGCGACCAGCCTTCCGAACACGACGACCAGGAAATGCCCCTGGTCTCGCACCTGACCGAATTGCGCACGCGCATCCTGAGATGCGTGTTGGCGACCTTCCTGATCTTCCTCGGGTTGTTCTACTTCGCCCAGAAGATCTACGCCTTCGCCTCCGAGCCGATACGTCGCGTGCTACCCGAGGGCGCGACCATGATCTCCACGGACGTCACCTCGCCGTTCCTCGCGCCCTTCAAGCTGACCCTGGTGGTCTCGCTGTTCATCGCCATGCCGGTGATCCTGCACCAGGTCTGGGGGTTCGTCGCGCCGGGCCTGTATCGTCACGAGAAGAAGGTGGCCATCCCGCTGCTGATCTCCAGCATCCTGCTGTTCTATGCCGGCATGGCCTTCGCCTACTTCCTGGTGTTCCCGATCATTTTCCATTTCTTCAGCAGCATCACGCCGGAAGGCGCCATGATGATGCCGGATCTGAACGCCTACCTGGATTTCATCCTGACGCTGTTCTTCGCCTTCGGCGTGGCCTTCGAGATCCCGGTGGCCACCGTGCTGCTGATCTGGATCGGCGTGGTCGACGTGGCCTACCTGAAGAAGATCCGCCCCTACGTCATCATCGGCTGCTTCGTGGTCGGCATGATCCTGACCCCGCCGGACGTCTTCTCCCAGACCATGCTGGCCGTGCCCATGTGGCTGCTGTTCGAGATCGGCCTGCTGTTCGGCCGCTTCGTGCAGAAGCGCGAGCGCCCCCTCGGCGATGAAGAGAGCGTCAGCGAAGCCCAGCCACCCGCCGAACGTCCGTGAATCTGATCCTGCTCGATGCGGTCGACTTCACCGCCGCTGACCGGGTGGTGCTGCGCGATGCGCGGCGCCTCGCCCATCTGCGCGAGGTGCACCAGGCGGCGGCCGGCGACCGGATGCGCGTGGGCTTGGTGAACGGTCCGATGGGGTCCGGGCATATCGAGTCCCTCGAGTCCGGTCAGGCCAGCCTGAGCGTCGTCCTCGATCAGGCGCCTCCGATCAAGCTGCCCCTTACCTTGCTGCTCGCTCTGCCCCGCCCCAAGATGCTGCGCCGGGTACTGCAGACCGTGTCCGCCATGGGTGTCGCCCGCCTGGTACTGCTCAACAGCTATCGGGTGGAAAAGAGCTTCTGGCAGACCCCGTTCCTGGAACCCGCCGCCGTCGAGGAGCAATTGCGCCTGGGGCTGGAGCAGGCCCGGGACACGGTGCTACCGGAAGTCCTGATCGAAAAGCGATTCAAACCCTTCGTCGAGGACCGCCTGCCCGCCCTCGCCGCCGGCACCCGCGGCCTGGTCGGTCATCCGGGCAACTATCCGGCCTGCCCTCGCGCGCTCAGCGAGCCCGTGACGCTGGCGATCGGTCCCGAGGGTGGCTGGATACCCTACGAGGTCGAGAAGCTGCAGGAAGCGGGTCTGGCGCCCGTACAGCTCGGTGAGCGCATCCTGCGCGTCGAGAACGCCGTACCCGCCCTGCTCGCTCGCCTGTTCTAACCCGATCGCGGACAAGAAAAAGCCCCGGCGTCTTGCGACACCGGGGCTTTTCAATGCGCCGAGCGCCTCCTCAGGAGGCGGGCCGCGGGGTCAGGCTGGCCGGACTGGCCGCGGCATCGGCGGCCGAGTCGCTGTGGGAGCGCGGCCGCAGGGTGGCATAGGCTTCCCGCCAGTTGCGGTGCTCTTCGGCCTTCCAGACCTGCAGGTGCAATTGCGCCATACCATCCGGATCGCTGAGCAGGCGCCATTGGTCGTCGCCCTTGGTCTTCTCCGGACCAGCCGCGAGCACGCGGGCCACCCGCTCTTCGCGCAGCCGGCGCGCCGGCTCCACCACCTTGCCATGGCGGCCGCGGGCCATGCCGATGGCCAGGGCGTTGAGCACCGGATCGACCGTCGCACGCAGGAAGCCCTTGGTCAGGGCGTTGCGGTTGTTCAGGTGCAGGTACTCATCGGTCGCCACCAGCTCGCGCGGCGGTGCGTACTCTTCCGGAATCAGGAACAGGTGATGGCGACGGCTACCCAGCCCCAGATTGGTCCGACTGGAAATCACCGACACCGGGGCCGACAGGATCAACGACACCACGATAGGCGACAGCCACCAGAGGAAGCGCGGGTCCAGCCAGGCCACGCCAGCGGTCCAGATCAGTCCGAGCAGCATCTGCGATCCATGGCGACGGAAGGCTTCGCTCCAGGGCGTATCGTTGTCGTCGCGCTGGGGCGAATTCCACTGCACCGACCAACCGAGGAAGGCGGCGGTCACGAATACCGTGTGGAACAACATCCGCACCGGTGCCAGCAATACCGAAAAGAGCATCTCCAGCATCATGGAGAGGAACAGCCTGATTCCACCGCCGAATTCCTTGGCACCCTTGGCGATGATCAGCACCACGCTGAGCAGCTTGGGCAGGAACAGCAGCACCAGGGTCGTGGAGAACAGTGCGATGGCCTGTTCCGGGTGCCACTGGGGCCAGACCGGATAGAGCTGTCGTGGCTGGAAGAAGTACTGGGGTTCCAGCAGCTTGTGGATCGCCAGCAGCGCGGTGGACAGCACCAGGAAGAGGAACCACAGCGGCGCCGATAGATAGGACATCACCCCGGTGAGGAACACCGCGCGGTGCACCGGGTGCATGCCCTTGACCAGGAACAGGCGGAAGTTCATGAGGTTGCCATGGCACCAGCGCCGGTCACGCTTGAGCTCGTCCAGCAGGTTCGGTGGCAACTCTTCGTAGCTGCCCGGCAGGTCGTAGGCGATCCACACCCCCCAACCGGAACGCCGCATCAGCGCCGCTTCGACGAAGTCGTGGGAGAGAATGGCACCCGCGAACGAACCGGTACCCGGCAGCGGTGCCAGGGCGCAGTGGTCGATGAACGGCTTGACCCGGATGATGGCGTTGTGGCCCCAGTAGTGGGATTCGCCGAGCTGCCAGAAGTGCAGGCCGGCGGTGAACAGCGGTCCGTATACCCGGGTGGCGAATTGCTGCAGCCGCGCATAGAGGGTGTCCATGCCCGACGCCTTGGGCGCGGTCTGGATGATGCCGGCCCGCGGATTGGCTTCCATCAGCCGCACCAGGCTGGCCAGGCATTCGCCGCTCATCACGCTGTCGGCGTCGAGCACCACCATGTACTTGTACTGGCTGCCCCAACGACGACAGAAATCGTCGATGTTGCCGCTCTTGCGCTTCACCCGACGCCGACGGCGGCGATAGAAGATGTGGCCGAAGCCACCGACCTCGCGGCACAGTTCCAACCAGGCCTTTTCTTCGGCCACACACTTGTCGGGATCGTTGCTGTCGCTGAGGATGAAGAAGTCGAAGTGCTCCAGCTCGCCGCTGGCGCGGACCGACTCGTAGGTCGCGCGCAGGCCGGCGAAGACGCGCGGCACGTCTTCGTTGGCGATGGGCATCACCAGGGCGGTACGCGACTGCGGATCGATCGGCTCGGTGCCGGTGGAACTGGCGGAAATGCTGTACTTGTCGCGACCGCTGAGCAGTTGCCAGAAGCCCATCAGCGCGGTCCAGAAGCCGGCGGACACCCAGCAGAACAGCAGGGCGAAGAGCAGCAGGATGCTGGTCTGCACCACATAGGGCAGCACCTGGCGGATGGACTCGCCCCAACCCTGCCGGTAGATTTCGCCGAGGTCGACCAACGCCCAGCCCTGGTAAGGCAGCACGGCCTTCATGTACCAGGTGGCGATACCGGTCTGCACCAGCATGAGGATCAGCAGGATGAAGCGCCGGAAGGAGCCCACCTTGCGCCAGTGCGCATGGGCATCGGCCTCGGGATCGGGCTGCCAGCGGCTGTGGTCCTTGCGGCCGAGCAACCGCTTCCAGCCCCGCGCCACGGGATTGGTACGCCAAGGATCGGGCACCATCATGGAGCGGGTCATGGGCGGGGTGGCCTTGATGAAGACGCGTCCCTGGGCATCGCTGCCCAGCAGTTCACCGTCTTCCAGGGTGTCGTCCCAGCCAGCGGCGAGACGCGCCTCGGTGGAGGCGATGACCGCTTCGGCGCCCTGGGCGCCCTCCCCGCGGGCACCGGCCAGGTGCCGGTGCAGCGTCTCGACGTCGGCCGTCGCATCCAGCGCCTGCCGTTGCCCAGCGGGCAGCGGCAGGTGTTCGAGGTAGTCGCCAGGAGCGGCGACCGGGGTATCGCGGGTACTGTTATTCATTGGCAGGTAGCTGGTAAGTCCAGGTTTCGCTGAGCGGCTTGTCACCCTGGGCGAGGTTGGCGCGCATTTCCACCGGCTTGGTCTGATCCTTGACCTTGAGTCTCAAGGTCAGGCGATAGCCCTTGGTAACCGGGTTGTAGCGCACAGAGTTCTCGACCAGTTCACCGTTGGCGTCCAGGCTGACCTGGGAGCCCACCTGGGAATCCTCGGGCAGGTCATCCAGGTTGGGACCTTCGAAATCGATGATGTAGGCCAGGCTGCCGTCGGTCTGGCGCACCAGGTTGGACTGACGCACGTCGCCGGTGGACAGGCGGGTCTGGGCGACCCAGGCCAGGTCCTTGGTGTGCAGATTGGGCTCGTCGGTGGTGAAGTGCAGTCGATAGCTGACATCGATCGGCTGGCCCTTTTCCGGCAGGGTGTCCGGCGTCCAGAAGGCCACGATGTTGTCGTTGGTCTCGTCCGGCGTGGGGATTTCCACCAGTTCGATGTGGCCCTTGCCCCAGTCGCCCTTGGGTTCGACCCAGCCGCTGGGACGCTTGTCGTAGCGCTCGTCCAGGTCCTGGTACCGGTAGAACTCGTGGCCCCGCTGCAGCAGACCGAAGCCGCGCGGATTCTCGATGGTGTAGGTGCTGACCGACAGGCGGCGCGGATTGTTCAGCGGACGCCACAGCCACTCGCCGTTACCGGCATGGATGGCCAGGCCGTTGGAATCGTGCAGGGCCGGTCGGTAATTGACCTGGGGGCTCGGCTGGTTGGGGCCGAACAGGTACATGCTGGTCAGCGGCGCGATGCCGAGCTTGTTGACGTTGTCGCGCAGGAACACCTTGGCTTCGACGTCCACGGTGCTGTCCTTGCCGGGCGTCAGCACGAAACGGTAGGCACCGGTGGCACGGGGCGAATCGAGCAGCGCATAGATCACCAGGTTGCGGCGATCCGACTGGGGCTGTTCGACCCAGAACTCGGTGAAGCGCGGAAATTCCTCGCCGGAGGGCAGCGCGGTATCGATCGCCAGGCCACGGGCGGACAGGCCATAGACCTGGTTCTTGCCGATCACCCGGAAGTAACTGGCGCCGAGCATGGTCATCAGCTCGTCGTGCTTGTCCGCCTTGTTCAGCGGATAGAGCACCTTGAAGCCGGCGAAACCGAGATCCTTGAGCTGGGCCTGGTCGACCTGCAGGTTGCCGAAGTTGAACATCGCGGGATCGTACTTGATCTCTTCGACGCTGTTGGCCGTCACCTCGTTGATCTTCACCGGGACGCTGTAGTGCATGCCCTCGTGATAGAAATTCAGCCGGAAGGGCGTCTTGGCATCCTTCCAGTAGGCCTTGTCCTGATTGAAGGTGATCTGCTGATAGTCGGCATACTTCATGCCGCTGAAAGATGCGGGCAGGTTGCTCTTGGGCGCGACGAACTTCTGGCCGGAGAGTTCCTTGGCCTTGGTGGCCACGTCGTCCAGGCTGAAGGCCAGGGCCTGGGCACTGAACAGGCCCAGCGCGAGGGATAGCCCGGCGAGGGCGAAGCCCTGCTTGCCCGACTTAACTTTGGAATTGGATAACACGCAGCCTCCTAAATCAGCGTACGAATACGTTTGGCGACCCAGGGTCGCGAAACGGATAGGCAGAGGTCCGACTCCCTCAGGGGGCAATGATTCCCCGGCTGGACGACCGTTCAAACTCGAACTGCGCAATCATAGACACTTGGCAGGGCGCTGTAAGGGGCGCCCTCACTAAATCGACAATAAAAATGTCACCGGCCCGTCGTTGACCAGGGAAACCTGCATATCCGCACCGAAACGTCCGGTCTGAACCTCGGGATGCAGATCGCGGGCGAGGCTCACCAGATGGCTGAACAGGCGTTCGCCCTGGGCGGGCGGCGCGGCGCTGGAAAAGCTCGGCCGGCGCCCGCTGCGGGTATCGGCGGCGAGGGTGAACTGGGACACCAGCAACAGGCCGCCACCCACTTCCTGCAGTGACAGATTCATGCGCCGCTCGTCATCGGCGAATACCCGGTACTCCAGCAACCGTTTGAGCATGCGGCTGCAGGCGGCCTCATCATCCGCGGGCTCGATGCCGACCAGAACCAGCAGGCCCGCGCCTATGGCGCCGACCGTCTGTCCCTCGACCTCGACGCTGGCGCGGGTGACCCGTTGCAGCAGCGCCTTCACTCGGCCTCCTGCGGCAGATCGAGCAACTGACGGGCGATCTGGTCGGTGGCTCGCACCAGGGCATCGCAGATGCCGGGTTCGCTCGCCGCGTGGCCGGCGTCCCGGATGATCTGCAATTCGCTGCCCGGCCAGGCGTGATGCAGTGCCCAGGCGTTGTCCAGCGGACAGATCATGTCGTAGCGACCGTGGATGATCACCGCCGGGACGTGGGCGATCCGCGCCATGTCACGCAACAGCTGGTCGGGCTCGAGAAAGGCGTCGTTGACGAAGTAGTGGCATTCGATGCGGGCGATGGCCAGGGCGTGTTCGCTGAATTTCTCCAGCACGTCCGGATTGGGCCTTAGGGTCGCGGTGCGGCCTTCCCAGCAGGACCAGGCGCGGGCGGCCGACATCTGCGCCAGTTCGTCCGGGCCGGTCAGACGCCGGTAGTAGGCATTGATCAGTTCACCGCGTTCGTCTTCGGCGATGGGATGCAGATAGTCCTGCCAGAAGTCGGGGAAGAGGCGGCTCGCGCCTTCCTGGTAGAACCACTGCAAGTCCACCGGACGGCAGAGGAAGATGCCGCGCAGGATCATCGCCTGGACGCGCTCGGGATGGCGCTGGGCATAGGCCAATGCCAGGGTCGAGCCCCAGGAACCGCCGAACAGCACCCACTGCTCGATGCCGAGATGCTCGCGCAGACGTTCGATGTCGTCGACCAGATGCCAGGTGGTGTTGTTCTCCAGGCTGGCATAGGGCGTGGAGCGACCGCAGCCACGCTGGTCGAAGGTGACGATGCGATAGAGGTTGGGATCGAAGAAGCGCCGACTGAGACGATCGCAACCGGAGCCGGGGCCGCCGTGGATGAACAGTACCGGCAGACCGTCGGGCGAGCCGCTCTCATCGACGTAGAGCACATGGGGCGCTTCGACGGCCAGCTCGTGGCGGGCGTAAGGCTTGATTTCCGGGTACAGATTCAGCATGTCGCGCTCCGCGGGGCAGGGTCGGCCTGTTCATCATAGACCTGCACCTTACCGGGTTTCCACGCTGCCCGGACTTGCTTCGCCGCCAGCGGCGCCCGCACCATCGACGGCCAGTCGCCCAAGGAGATCGCCATGTCCCATGCCAAGCTGCAGTTGCTGCTGATCGATCCGCAAAACGATTTCTGCGATCTGCCGGGTGCGGCCCTGCCGGTGCCCGGCGCGGTCGCCGGACTGCAGCGCGTCGCGGCCCTGGTCGGGCGCCTGGGCGCCCGCCTCAGCGGGGTGCAGGTGACCCTGGACTCCCATCAGCCGCTGCACATCGCCCATCCGCACGGCTGGCAGGATGCCCAGGGCCGGCCACCGGCGCCCTTTACCCAGATCAGTGCGGACGAGGTGGCCAGCGGTCGCTGGCAGACCCGTGATCCCGCCGAGCGCGCCCGCGCGCTGGCCTATGTACAGGCGCTGGAAGCCGGGGGTCGCTATCGACTGGTGATCTGGCCGGAGCACTGCCTGGTGGGTGGCTGGGGCCACGGGGTGCAGCAGGATGTCCACCAGGCACTCAATGCCTGGGGACGGCAACACGGGCGCCTGGTGGATTTCATCGCCAAGGGCGGCAATCCCCATACCGAGCACTATTCGGCGCTGCGCGCCGAGGTCCCTGACCCGGCGGACCCGGGCACGACGGTGGACGCTGGCCTGATCGCCCGCCTCCAGGCGGCCGATACCCTGCTGATCGCGGGCGAGGCGCTGTCCCACTGCGTGGCCAGTACCGTTCGCGATCTGCTGGAATTCTGGCCGATGGAGCGGCGTCAGGATCTGGTGCTGCTGACCGACTGCAGTCATTCGGTACCGGGCTTCGAAGCCCAGGGCGATGCCTTCCTCGCCGAGATGGGCGCCGCCGGCATCCGCCTGGCGACCTCGACGGACGTGCTCTAGCCCGTCCGTCCGCGGCCCTACTTGATCTCGTAGAGACCGGTGTAGGTCGCCGAAGCCAGCTGGTTGAGGTGGATCATGAAGCGACCGACCGCATTGGTCGCGTCCGCCGGCACCGGCAACCGATCGACCTTCAGCGCATGCAGCTGGAAGAGATAGCGGTGCGGCTTATCACCCTTGGGCGGCGCCGCGCCGCCGAAGCCGCGGGTGCCATAGTCATTGATCAGCTGCAGGGCGCCCGCCGGCAGGCCCGAGCCATCGGCACGGCCGGCGTCTTCCGCCAGGCCCTGGGTGCCGACCGGGATGTTGACCACGACCCAATGCCAGAAGCCGCTGCCGGTCGGCGCATCGGGATCGTAGACGGTCAGTGCCAGGCTCTTGGCGTCGGCCGGCAGATCGGACCACAGCAGGGCGGGCGAGACGTTCTCGCCGTGGGCGCCGAAGTCGGCCACGTCGAATTCGTGGCGCTTGGGCATGAAGCCATTGTCGGCGAATGCATCGGTCCAGAGTTTCATGGACGGGCTCCTGTCACTCAAGGCATGTGGGCGTCGGTCTCGCGCCAGACCAGACGATTGAGGTTGTAGCCCTTCTCGCGGGCGATGCGCAGCAGTTTTTCGCTCTGCGCCGAAGAGATCTCGGGACTGCGCGCCAGCAACCAGAGGTACTTGCGATCCGGACTGCCGACCAGGGCGGTCTTGTAGTCGTCGTCGACATAGAGGATCCAGTAGGGTCCCTTGGCCACGTTGGGCAGGACACCGCTGAACCAGGTATCGAAGCGGACTTCCAGGCGATCGGTCACGCCCGGCTTGATCGGCGTGGCGGTGCCGGTGGCTTCCTGCACCTTGCCGTCCAGGGTACGGCACCGATTGAACACGGCGACCGAGCCGTCGGCCATGACGTGATAATTGGCTTCGGACTGGGCGCATTTGCGCTGGAAGAACATCGGCAGCCGCGCCACCTCGTACCAGTGCCCTTGGTAGCGTTGCAGATCGACATTGCCCGCGGTGAGCGGCGGGACTTCGCGCGGACCGCTGGCGCAGGCCGCGAGCAGGCCGGCGGCGCCCGCCAGCAGCAAGATTTTGGTAAAGGTTTTCATCGCAGACCCTGCCCGGCGAACATCGCCACCTTGTCGTTGAGATACTGCACGCTGATGAAGGAGCCGCGATCGCCCCAGGTACAGGTGGTGACGCCCAGGGCACCCGCGCATTCCGTGGGGGCACCCAGGATCTGCTCCACCTCGGCCTTGGTCTGGCCGGCCTTGAGCCGAGAATAGTTCTCCTGGGTGACCTTGCCGCACCCGGCCAGGATCAGGCTACCCACCAGCAACAGCGCCATGCGCCCCTTCATACCTGCCTCCTCCATCCCGACGGCAAGGCTATAGAGCCCGCCCGGCCGCCAGGGTTCGCTTCGTCAGAAGCTGTTCACGATCTCGCGAGCTAGAGCCAAGCAAGGCGAAAATGCCGGAGAAAGCGGAATTTACAGATAGTAAATGAGCATTTCGAAGGCATTTTCAACGCCGCTTGGCCGACGCGCAGCAGATCGTGAGCGGCTTCTTAGCTGGCGAGATAGGAGGAACGGGTAAGGCCCAGGCGCATGGCGTCGAGGAACTGGGTCCGCTCGCGCGCGGTGAGACGGGCGCTGGCGACCTTGTCACGGTAGTAGGTCATCAGCTCCTCGGGCGAGAGGTGCACGTACCTGAGCATGTCCTCGATGGTGTCGTGGGTCTCGATGCCCCCGTGGCGCACGCTGCCGTCGGCGTCCTGGTAGACGTTCACCGAATCGGTGTCGCCGAACAGGTTGTGCATGTCGCCGAGGATTTCCTGATAGGCGCCCACCAGGAACACCGCCAGCAGATAGTCCTCACCTTCGCGTACCTCGTGCACCGGTAGGCTGGTCTCGATGCTCTGCTCGTCGACGTACTGCTTGATCTTGCCGTCGGAGTCGCAGGTCAGGTCCTGCAGCACGGCGCGGCGCACCGGCTCCTCGTCCAGGCGGGTCAGGGGCACGATGGGCAGGATCTGGTCGATGGCCCAGGTGTCGGGCAGGCTCTGGAACACCGAGAAGTTGCAGATGTACTTGTCGGCCAGCTTGTCGTTGAGTTCGTCGAGCACCTGGCGGTGGGAGCGCTGGCGCGCCTTGAGCTGGTTGTACAGGCGACGGCAGATGGCGAAGTAGCACTGCTCGGCCAGGGCCTTGTCGCTCAGGCTGAGGGTGCCGGCGGCATACTGGGCGGCGGCTTCGCTGACGTACTGGGTGGCGCGCCAGTAGGTCTCGGTGACCATTTCCGGATCGGTGTCGCCGAGCAGCTCGGCCAGCCACTGCACCACCTCGGCCTTGCCTTCGAAGCGCTCGCTGGCCGGCACGCTGTCGTTGTGGCGTTCGACGTCGGTGACCTGCATCACCAGCATGGCGTGATGGGCGGTCATGGCGCGACCGCTTTCCGAGAAGATGTGCGGATGCGGCAACTCCTGCTGGTCGCAGAATTCCTTGAGCATGCCGACCACGGTACCGGCGTAGTCGTCCATGTCGTAGTTGATCGAACTGGCGTTGCGCGAGTGGGTGCCGTCGTAGTCCACGCCGAGACCGCCGCCGACGTCGATGTGATCCAGCGGCAGGCCCAGGGCGCGCAGCTCCGCGTAGTAGCGGATGGCCTCGCGGAAGCCCTGGCGATAGTCGGCCAGATTGGCGATCTGCGAGCCCATGTGGAAGTGCAGCAGGCGTACGCCCTGCTCCAGGCCGGCGGCGCGGAAACGCTCGATCACCGACAGCAGCTGGGCGGCGGAGAGACCGAACTTGGACTTCTCGCCACCGGTGTCGGCCCATTTGCTCGACGCCAGGGAAGACAGCCGCACCCGCAGGCCGATCTGGGGGGTGACCTTGAGCTCGGCCGCCTCCTCGATCACCAGCGGGACCTCGGATTCCTTCTCGATGACGATGAAGACGCTGTGACCGAGCTTCTGGCCCATCAGCGCCAGACGGATGAATTCACGGTCCTTGTAGCCGTTGCAGACGATGGTGCCGCCCTTGGGCGCCAGCGCCAGCACCGCCATCAGTTCCGGCTTGGAGCCGGCTTCCAGGCCAATGGAGACGTCGCGGGTGGCGATGATGTTCTCCACCACCGCTTCCTGCTGGTTGACCTTGATCGGATAGAGGGCGGTGTAGCGGCCCTGGTAGTCGAGTCGCTCGATGTTGCGGTCGAAGGCGCCGGTGAGGTGGCGTACCTGGCCCTGCAGGATGTCGGGGAAACGCACCAGCAACGGCAGCGACAGGCCCGCCTCGCGCAACTGGCCGACCAGCACGTGCAGGTCGATCGGCTGACCGTCCGGGCCGTGGGGACGGACCTCCACGTTGCCGGCGTCGCTGATGGCGAAGTAGCCGGCGCCCCAATGGCGAATACCGTAGACGCTGCGGCTGTCCGCCACGGTCCACTGGCTGCCGTCGTCTTTGCGCGTGCGTCGTGGGGACATTCGCGGGAATCTCCTGTAGGGAATCTTGCTTGGATGGACCGCCGCCAGGGGCGGTAAGTTGTATGCGGGGGCCAGACTAGGCGCTAGCCGCCCGCGCGTTTGGTCTTGAAGCCGCGCTTCTCGAGTTCGCCGACCAGCAGGTCGACGTGGTCGCCCTGGATCTCGATGACGCCATCCTTGAGCGCGCCGCCGGTCCCGCAGCGCCGCTTGAGCGCACTGGCGAGTTCCTTGAGTTCATCACCCTCGAGTGGCACGCCGGTGACAGAGGTCACCGTCTTGCCGCCGCGGCCCTTGGTCTCGCGGCGTACCCGGGCGATGCCATCGCCCGCCGGTACCGGGGCGGCCGGTTCCTCCGGACGAATGCGACCGACATCGGTGGAGTACACCAGGCGACTGAGGTCCGACAGGGATGTGGATTTCTTGCTCAAGGGGCGGTCCTCCCAGCTCGGGGACAGGCGTCGGGCACCAGGCGACGGGCGCCTGGAGGCAACCTTGGAAGCGGCGCCGGCCGGCTCGGGCCGCGCTATTCCGGGGCCGCGCAATGTAGCAGCATCGCCACCGGATGCTAAGGGACGAATGCGAGAAATTAAGGCAGGGATGCGACATCGGCTCCGTTCAGCACCAGCCGCAGCGCGGCCAGCGAATCCGGGCAATAGGGCAGTTCCCGCGCCTGTTCGACGATGACCGCCGGCGCGAGGAACCGTGCTTCCAGTACCTCTTCCGGCTGCAGCCGCAGCGGGCCGTCCCAGCGCGCGCTGAACACCCCACCCCAGAGTCGATTGCCCGGTTCCTCGTAGTAGAAGGTACCGTACTCGCGCAAGGGCACGCCGCGGACGCCCAGTTCCTCGGCCAGTTCCCGGGCTGCCGACTCGGCATAGCTTTCGCCTGGCGCCACCATGCCGCCGGCGGCGACGTCCCAATAGCCCGGGTAGAGCGCCTTGCTCAGGGTGCGCCGGTGTACGCAAAGCTCGCCGCGGTCATTGAACAGCAGGATGAAGGTGCAACGGCCGATCAGCCCGCGGGCCCGCAGTTCCGCCCGCGGCAGCTCGCCCTGGATGCGGTCGTCGCGATCGACCCAGACCACCGCTTCCCGGTCGGAAGCGGCGCGATGGGCCGCTTCGCGCTCGGCGCTCGTCATCAGCCCTGTTCCAGCAACTGACGCAGGTCGATGATGGCGGCGTTGGCGCGGGAGATGTAGTTGGCGATCACCAGCGAATGGTTGGCCAGGACGCCGAAACCGCTGCCATTGAGGATCATCGGACTCCAGATCGGCTGCTGCGCCGCCTCCAGCTCGCGGATGATCTCGCGCACGTTCACCGTGGCGTTCTTCTTGGCCAGGGTGTCAGCGAAGTCCACCTCGATGGCACGCAGGATGTGCGACAGCGCCCAGGCCTGACCGCGGGCCTCGTAGAAGACGTTGTCGATCTGCAGCCAGGGGGTCTCGACGCGCTGTTCATGTACCTCCGGCACCTGGCCGGCGGGGATGTCCTGGCCCGGACGGACCTCGGCATCCAGACGCACGCGGCCGACGCTGGCGGACAGCCGCTGGGACAGCGAGCCCAGGCGGGTCTCGACGTCACCTAGCCAGTTGCGCAGATTGTCCGAGCGCGAATAGAAGTAGGCGGCGGGCTGGCCTTGGACGTTCTGGCCGCCCAGCCGCGCCAGGTAGCGGTCCAGGGAGGCGATGCCGGCGCGGTATTCCGATTCGGACGAGGGCATCGCCCAGCTGTGGTTGTCGAAGTTGAAACGCGGCTCGGCCTGGGCCAGATCGACGTCCTCGGTCGACTGCGACTGGGAGCGGGCGAAGTCCTTGCGCAGGGCACGGGCCAGATCGCGGGTCTGCACCAGCACGCCGTACTCCCAGGACGGCATGTCGTCCAGCCAGACGCCCGGCGGCAGGATGTCGTTGGAGAGGTAGCCACCCGGCTTGTCGAGCAGGGTACCCGCCACCTGCTTGAGGGTTTCCACCGTCGTGTAGCCCAGCACCAGCTTGCGTCCGCTGGCAGTGGCCGCCTCCTGGGCGTGCTGCTGTACCGGGAAGAAATTCGGTTCGCGGCTCCAGTACCAGCCGATCGCCAGGGTGACCAGCAGATAGAGTGCCACCAGCACCGCTACCAGCCGGAGCCATCCCGACCTCAAGTTCCACTCCCGCATGGGCAATTCCTTGCAATGATTTCAAAGGGGTCTGCGCTTGGACTGCCGCCGACGGCGCCGGTTGCGCCCGGCTCCAGGGCGCTGGACAGCAGGGGCGCGGCGGCGGCCAATCCCGAGACTAGGGTAACAGGCGACGGACGCTACTCCAGAAGCGACCGGCAGTGTCCGTGCAAGCGGCATCGCCGCCGCTAACCAGGGTAACGCCTCTTCCCTGCCCGGCTTCAATTGGTAGCATAGAGCCATCAACTCGAGAATGACGGATCATTTCGTGAGCGAACATGAAGACCCGAGCCGCGACCGCCTGAAGCTGCACTTCGCCCAGCGGGTCATTCATCAGTCGCGCCAGGTGCTGGAAATCTGGCAACGGCTGCAGCGGGACGAATGGAACGCGAGCAGTCTCGCCGAGCTGACCGACGCCAATGCACGCCTGCTGCAATACGCCAAGCGCTTCGACCAGCAGGGACACGCCGTACTCGCCGAGGCCATCAGCGCCACCCTGGTCCAGGTCGCCGCCAACCGTGGCCGCCTCAACAGCCAGGCCATCACCGAGCTCAGCCAGGCCATGCAGAGCCTGTCGCGCACCGGCCTACGCCAGGGCGATCAACTGGAATCCACCAGCCTGCCGCCGCTGCGCAAGCCGATCTACATCGCCCTGCTCGACACCGAGCGTGCCGAGCGTCTGGCCCAGCAGATGGAATACTTCGGTGTGGTCATCCAGATCTGCTGCGGCGCCGAGGAATTCCGCCAGATGATGGACAGCCGCCATCCCGCGGTGATCGTCATGGATGTGGATTTCGGCGGGGTCGGCGCCGGCATCCAGCTGGCGCTGGAGGCCCAGACCGGCCTGGAGCGCAAATTGCCGGTGCTGTTCTACAGTCATCAGGAGGCCGACACCCCCTTCCGCCTCGCGGCGGTCCGCGCCGGCGGTCAGGAGTTCTACACCGGCACCCTGGATTCCGCACGCCTGCTGGAGAAGATCGAAACCCTCACCCGCACCGTCTACTACGATCCGATCCGCGCCCTGGTGGTGGACGACTCGCGAGCCCAGGCGATGGCCACCGAAATGGCGCTTAACAGCGCCGGCATCGTCACCCGTACCCTGATGCAGCCCGGCGCGGTGATGTCCCACCTGGCCGAGTTCGCGCCGGACCTGATCATCCTCGACATGTACATGCCCGAGTGCATCGGCACCGAGCTGGCCAAGGTCATCCGCCAGCACGAGCGCTATGTCAGCGTGCCCATCATCTACCTGTCGGCCGAAGACGACCTCGACAAGCAGCTGGACGCCATGAGCGAGGGCGGCGACGACTTCCTCACCAAGCCGATCAAGCCGCGCCACCTGATCGCCACCGTGCGCACCCGTGCGGCCCGCGCACGCAGCCTGCAGGCGCGCATCGTCCAGGACAGCCTGACCGGTCTGTACAACCACACCCATACCCTGCAACTGCTGGAAGACGCCTGCTTCCGCGCGCGCCGCACTCAGCGGCCGATCACCTTCGCCATGCTGGACATCGACCACTTCAAGCAGGTCAACGACCACTACGGCCACCCCATGGGCGACCGGGTGATCAAGAGTCTCGCACTCTTCCTCAAACAGCGCCTGCGCAAGTCCGATCATATCGGCCGCTACGGCGGCGAGGAATTCGCCATCGTCCTGCCCGATACCGACCTGGCCACCGCCACCCGGTTGATCGACGAGATCCGCCAGCGCTTCGCCGAGATCCACTATCCCGCCCCGCCCAAGGAGCTCAGCTGTACCTTCAGTGCGGGCGTGGCCCAGCTGCAGCCCAACCAGGAAATGACGCTGCTGGCCAAACAGGCCGACCAGGCGCTCTACGTCGCCAAGCGCGGTGGCCGCAACTGTGTGCGCCAGTACGGCCAGGACTGACCGGAACCCGCGGCCGCCTCTGCTATGATCGGCCGCTGCCGATCGTCGAGAAGCCCATGCGTGTCCTGCTGTTCCTGTTCACCCTCCTGCTGACCCTGCCCGCCTCGGCCGGCCTGTTCGATGCGCCACGACCGGCCGCCGACCTGGGTCTGGGCGGCCCGCGCACCAGCCAGCCCTTCCTGCCGGTGGACCAGGCGTTCCGCCTCGAACAGCGTCAGGACGGTGAAGGACGCACGGTGGTGCGCTTCACCATCGCCGAAGGCTACTACCTCTATCGCCAGCGCTTCGCCTTCGCCGCCGATCCCGGCCTGCTGACCGACCCGGTGCGCCTGCCACCCGGCGAGCCCAAGCATGACGAGTGGTTCGGCGACGTCCAGGTCTATCACGCCGGGGTGGACATCACCCTACCCCTGGCGGCTGGCCGCGGCGGCCAGGTGCGCGTCACCTACCAGGGCTGCGCCGACCGCGGCCTCTGCTATCCGCCCGAAACCCGCACCCTCGCCATCGCCGGACAGCCGCAGGGGTTCTGGTCCGGGCTGGCGCCGCCTGCGGCCGGCTGGCGCCAGCAGGCGTTGCTGGCCTTCCTCTCCGGCCTGACCCTGACCTTCACGCCCTGCGTGCTACCCATGCTGCCGATCCTCTCCGCCGTGGTGCTCGCCGGTCGCGCCCGGCCGGGCCGCGGCCTGCTGCTGTCCCTGGCCTACGTGATCCCCATGGCGCTGAGCTTCGCCGTGCTGGGCGCCCTGATGGGTCTGTTCGGCGCCGGACTCAACCTCCAGGCACGCCTGCAATCGCCCTGGGTGCTGGTGCCCTTTGCCGCCCTGTTCGTCGTCTTCGCCCTGGGCATGTTCGGCCTCTTCGAATTGCGCCTGCCCGCTCCGCTGCGCGAGCGACTCGAACGCCTGCTGCAGAGTCGCCAGGGTGGTTCGCTGGGTGGCGCCGCGACCCTCGGCGTGCTCTCCAGCCTGGTGGTCTCGCCCTGCATCTCGGCGCCCCTGGCCGGGCTGCTGCTCTACATCAGCACGACCGCGGACGTCACCGGCGGCGGCCTGGCGCTGTTCGCCCTCGGCCTGGGCATGGGTACGCCGCTGATCGTCGTCGCGGCGGGCGGCGGCGCCCTACTGCCCCGCAGTGGCGCCTGGCTGGTGGGGGTGCGCAATGCCTTCGGGGTGCTGTTGCTGGCGGTGGCGCTCTGGCTGCTCGAACGCCTGTTACCCGGCCCCCTGGCCCTGGCCGGCTGGGGCCTGCTGGCGGCGGGTAGCGGACTCTTCCTCGGCGCCTTGGACTTCGTGCCCAAGCCGCCACGCCAGCGCCTGCTGCAATTGGCCGGCCTGGCCCTGCTGCTGTACGGCGCGGCGTGCGGCATCGGTGCCCTGCGCGGGACCAGCGATCCGCAGCGGCCCTTGGGCGAATCCGTCGTTCCGCCACTGGCCACGCGCAAGGACGAAACGCGCAGCCTGAGCGATCCGACGGCCCTCACCGCCGCCCTCGGCCAGGGCCGTCCGGTACTGGTGGACGTCTACGCCGACTGGTGCATCAGCTGCAAGCTCATCGAACGCGAGGTGTTCGGCAATCCCGAGGTCCTGGCGCAACTGCGGGATTTCACGGTGATCCGCTTCGATATGACGGCGAGCGACCGGGAACAGCGACAGTGGCTGGACCGCCAGGGCCTGTTCGGCCCCCCGGCGATTCTGTTCTACGATGCCAAGGGCCAGGAGCAGGCGATCGGCCGCATCGTCGGCGAAATCGATGCCACCGGCTTTCTCGCCCGCCTGGGTGAGGTGAAAAGGCTTATCGCCAGCGATTAAAAGAAATTTCGCCCAACGTGCCGGCATTTCCGGCAAACGTCCAGCGACTGGACAGTCACCTCAGGTTGCGGCATAGTCCGCGGCCAATCTGGTTGCGAAAACGTGAGGCAAGGCGACTATGGCGCATCTGCTGGTACTGCATGGGCCCAACCTGAATCTGCTGGGAACCCGGGAGCCGGGCGTCTACGGTGCCACCACCCTGGCCCAGATCAACGCCGATCTCGAAGCCCGCGCCAGCGCCGCGGGGCATCGCCTGCATTACCTGCAAAGCAACGCCGAGCACCAACTGATCGACCGCATCCATGCCGCGCGCGACGAGGGGGTGGATTTCATCCTGATCAATCCGGCCGCCTTCACCCATACCAGCGTCGCCCTACGTGACGCCTTGCTCGCGGTGAGCATCCCATTCATCGAAGTGCACCTCTCCAACGTGCACAAGCGCGAGCCCTTCCGCCACCATTCCTATTTTTCCGACGTGGCGGTCGGGGTCATCTGCGGGCTCGGCGCCAGTGGCTACCGCCTGGCGCTGGAAGCCGCCTGCGAACAGCTCGCCGCCCGCGGCTGAACGCGACCCAATTCCTAGAACATCACCAGAACCCGAGGGGAGAGCCAACGCCAATGGACATCCGTAAAGTCAAGAAACTGATCGAGCTGCTGGAAGAGTCCGGTATCGACGAGCTGGAAATCCGCGAAGGCGAAGAGTCCGTCCGCATCAGCCGCAACACTGGCCGCGGCCAGGGCATGCAGACCGTCTACGCCGCCGCTCCCGCTCCGGTCGCCGCCCCGGCTCCGGCTGCCGCGCCGGCCGCAGCGGCGCCCGCCGCCGAGGCTGCCGCTCCGCAACTGACCGGTAACGTGGCTCGTTCGCCCATGGTCGGCACCTTCTACCGCGCCTCCTCGCCCACCACGCCGGCCTTCGTCGAAGTTGGCCAGCAGGTGAAGAAAGGCGACATCCTGTGCATCGTCGAAGCCATGAAGATGATGAACCACATCGAAGCCGAAGCCAGCGGCACCATCGGCCAGGTGCTGGTCGAGAACGGCCAGCCCGTCGAATTCGACCAGCCGCTGTTCACCATTGTCTAAGCCCGTGGAGCCCACGATGCTGGAAAAAGTCCTGATCGCCAACCGCGGGGAAATCGCCCTGCGCGTGGTGCGTGCCTGCAAGGAGCTGGGCATCAAGACGGTGGCGGTTCATTCCACCGCCGACCGCGAACTGATGCATCTGTCCCTCGCCGACGAATCGGTGTGCATCGGCCCGGCCCCCTCGCCCCAGTCCTACCTGAACATCCCGGCCATCATCAGCGCCGCGGAAGTCACCGGCGCCACCGCCATCCACCCGGGCTACGGCTTTCTCGCCGAGAACGCCGACTTCGCCGAGCAGGTGGAGCAGTCCGGATTCGCCTTCGTCGGTCCCACCGCCGACGTGATTCGCCTGATGGGCGACAAGGTGTCCGCCAAGAACGCCATGAAGAAGGCCGGCGTGCCCACCGTCCCGGGTTCCGACGGCGCCTTGCCGGATGACGAGGCCGAATGCCTGCGCATCGGCCGTGAGGTCGGCTATCCGGTGATCATCAAGGCCGCCGGTGGCGGTGGTGGTCGCGGCATGCGCGTGGTCGAGGAGGAGGCCGAGCTGATCAAGTCGATCAAGCTGACCCAGACCGAAGCCGGCGCCGCCTTCGGCAACTCCATGGTCTACATGGAGAAGTTCCTCGGCAATCCGCGTCACGTGGAAGTCCAGGTACTGTCCGATGGCCAGGGCAACGCCGTACACCTCTATGATCGCGACTGCTCGCTGCAGCGTCGCCACCAGAAGGTCATCGAGGAGGCGCCTGCGCCCCAGATCGACGAAAAGGCCCGCGAAGAAGTCCTGGCCCGCTGCGTCAAGGCCTGCATCGACATCGGCTACCGTGGCGCCGGCACCTTCGAGTTCCTCTACGAGGACGGCCGCTTCTACTTCATCGAGATGAACACCCGCGTGCAGGTGGAGCATCCGGTGACCGAGATGATCACCGGCGTCGACATCGTCAAGGAGATGCTCAGCATCGCCGCGGGCAACAAGCTGTCGATCAAGCAGGAAGACATCAAGATCACCGGTCACGCCATCGAGTGCCGGATCAACGCCGAAGACCCCAAGACCTTCATGCCCTCTCCGGGCCTGGTCAAGCACTACCATGCGCCGGGCGGCAACGGCGTGCGGGTGGATTCGCACCTGTACAGCGGCTACAAGGTTCCGCCGAACTACGATTCGCTGATCGCCAAGCTGATCACCTGGGGCAAGACCCGCGACGAGGCCATGGCCCGGATGCGCAACGCCCTGGACGAGCTGATCGTCGACGGTATCAAGACCAACGCCGATCTGCACCGGATGCTGACCCGCGACCAGGCCTTCGGCCAGGGTGGCGTGAACATCCATTACCTGGAGAAGAAGCTCGGCATGCGTCACTGAGGACGTGACGGCTGCGCGTCGGCCAGGCTGCGTTGGAAATCGTTTGGATCGCCAGCCCGGTCGGAATGCCCATTTACCCTAGGTGAAATGGGCTTCCTCGGCGATTTCCGCCTTGCCTGACCTAGCTCGCTCGTCCCGCCGGCTTCTTACCCAATAGACGGGCTGCCCTCGGGCAGCCCGTTTTCATTTACCCTCCCCGCTTTGACCCGATTCAGGTAGCCCACCATGTCCTGGCTGCAAGTCCGCCTCGCCCTCACCCCCGCCCAGGCGGAAACCTACGAAGACCTCATGCTCGAACTGGGCGCCGTCTCGGTGACCTTCATGGACGCCGAGGACCAGCCGATCTTCGAACCCGATCTCGGCACCACCCCGCTGTGGTCGCAGACCCACCTGCTGGCGCTGTTCGAAGGCGATACCGACGCCGCGGCCCTGGAACAGCGCGTGCAGCTGCTGGCCAACGGCCTGACCTACGAGGTGGAGCGCCTGGAAGACCAGGAGTGGGAGCGCAGCTGGATGGACAACTTCCAGCCCATGCGCTTCGGCCAGCGACTGTGGATCGTACCCAGCTGGCACGAGGCGCCGGAGCCCGAAGCGGTCAATCTGCTACTGGACCCGGGCCTGGCCTTCGGCACCGGCACCCACCCCACCACCTCGCTGTGCCTGCAGTGGCTGGACGGCGAACCGGTCGCGGATCGCCAGGTGCTGGATTTCGGCTGCGGCTCGGGGATTCTCGCCATCGCGGCCTTGCTGCTGGGCGCCGAACGCGCGGTGGGCACCGACATCGACGTCCAGGCGCTGGAAGCCTCGCGGGAGAACGCCAATCGCAACGGCATAGCTCCGGCACGCTTTCCGCTGTACCTGCCCGCCGACCTGCCGAGCGAACCGGCCGACGTGGTGGTGGCCAACATCCTCGCCGGCCCACTGGTCGGCCTGGCCGACCAGCTCACCCGCCTGACCCGCATCGGCGGGCGCCTGGCGCTCTCCGGCATCCTCGCCGAGCAGGCCGAGGACGTCCGCGCCGCCTACGCCGGCAGCTTCGACCTGGAACCCACCGCCACCCTCGATGGCTGGGTCCGCATCAGCGGTACCCGCCGCCACTAGTGTGGTGTTTCAGAAGTTCGCGCAAGAATTGGCGAATGATTTTTGTTCGTGGACTAGGCGCCCGCGACGAGTCATAGCAGGGCCATGGCGAGGAGTGGCAACGACGTCCAAGGACAAAAAGCGCCGCCAAAATTGTGTAGTTAACTGCTGAAACACCACACTAGGCAGCCGTCCCACCGCCGGACCGCTCACCGGGCGGTCCGGCGACGGCGCTTCTTTCGCCAGGACCTTCGGGTACACTAGCGCGCTTGAATTCCCCGGCTGTCGCCTCGCCATGACCGATTCCCTCGTCGCCCAGTGTCCGCATTGCCATACTCGCTTCCGCGTCACCCAGGAACATCTGGCCGCCGCGGACGGCGATGTCAGGTGCGGCGTCTGCCTGGAAGTCTTCAATGCCACCAACCAGGCCGCGCCCCTGAGCGCGCCGGTCGCCGCGCCCGCCCCGGTGGCACCGCCGCCGGCCGCTACCGCGCCGACGCCGACGCCGAGCGAAGCCGCCTGGCCGCACGACGAGCTGGATCTCAGCCACCTGGAGCTCGACGCCGAGGTCGCCCGCCTCGGCGCCCTGGAAGAACAGCGCCGTGTTCCGGCCACGCCGGCTGCGGCCCCCTCGGTGCAGGCACCGAGGGAAGAACCCGCGCCGGAGCCCGGCCTGGCCGCTCGCCGTCCCGAGGACGACGAGGACCCGCTCGAACTGCCGGCACCGGGGTCCGTCACCGCCGAGCGGGAAGCCGAACCCGAGCCGCTGGCGCTGGCGCTGCAGGCCACTGCCGAGCCGGAGCGCGACGACCACCTCGTGCCTGCAGCCGAACCCGAACCTGAACCAGCCGTCAGCGCACGGCCGATCGCCCCCCTGGCGCCGCTCACTGCCAGCACAGCCCCCCTGCGCCCGGCCACCCCGC
The DNA here is from genome assembly GCA_036946245.1 of Pseudomonas oryzihabitans. Lineage (GTDB taxonomy): Bacteria > Pseudomonadota > Gammaproteobacteria > Pseudomonadales > Pseudomonadaceae > Chryseomonas > Chryseomonas oryzihabitans_G. The sequence continues at coordinate 1,430,628 of JAQIJM010000001.1, read as the reverse complement.
CGCCGCCCGCGCCGCTCACGGTGCCCGCGCGCGAACGTCAGGAACCGGCCCTCGGCCGCGTCGATGCCGAGGACGACGAGCGTGCCGAGCCCGGCCTGGGCCGCCTGGACGACTGGCAGGAGCCGGTCACGGAGTCGCTCAGCGCCGACCGCAATGGCGACGGCGTAGCGGAAACGCCGCCGACCAAGACGACGAGCGCGCTGCGCAGCGAACCGGCATGGCAGGACGATCCGCTGGTCGACCTCCATGACGATCCCCTGCTGCTGGACAGCCGCCGCGAACGCCCGCGCTGGGGACGGCGGCTGCTATGGCTGATCCTTTGCCTGCTGGCATTGCTGGCCCTGGCCGGCCAGTACGTCTACTACCACTTCGACGAACTGGCGCGCCAGGACGGCTACCGGCCGCTGTTCGTCCAGGCCTGCGCCAGCCTCGGCTGCAAGGTGCCGTCCAAGGTCGACGTCCAGCAGATCCGCAGCAGCAACTTGGTGGTGCGCAGCCATCCGCAGTTCTCCGGCGCCCTGCGCGTCGATGCGATCCTCTACAACCGCGCGCCCTTTTCCCAGCCCTTTCCGCTGCTGGAGCTGCGCTTCGCCGACCTCAACGGACAATTGCTCGCCAGTCGCCGCTTCAAGCCGGGCGAATACCTCAACGGCGAGTTGAAGGGCCAGGACGAGATGCCGCCGCAGACGCCGATCCACATCGCCCTGGACATCCTCGATCCCGGCCCGCGGGCGGTGAATTACAGCCTGAGCTTCTTTTCACCGGAGTGAAGGCACCCGGGAATTGCTCATAAACTAGCCAACTCGCGCTTTATCCCAAGGCGGCGAGCGGGTATCATTCCCAACCCTTTTCAAGCACAGCAGTCCCTGTCCGCGGCCGGTTTCCGGCGCAGGCGGAACAGGCGCCTATTCGCCAGGGAAAAAGATATGTCGATGGTACGCATCGGCCCTTATACCTTGCCCAATCCGCTGATCCTCGCGCCCATGGCCGGGGTCACCGACCTGCCCTTCCGCCGCCTGTGCCTCGCGCTCGGGGCGGGCATGGCCGTGTCGGAAATGGTGACCAGCGACGTGCGGCTCTACGACAGCCGCAAGTCGCGGCTGCGCCTGATCCACGCCAGCGAGCAGGAGCCACGCTCGGTGCAGATCGCCGGCGGCGATCCGGCGATGCTGGCCGAAGCCGCGCAGCGCAACGTCGAGCTGGGCGCCCAGATCATCGACATCAACATGGGTTGCCCGGCCAAGAAGGTCTGCAACAAGGCCGCCGGTTCCGCGCTGATGAAGGACGAGACCCTGGTGGCCGAGATCCTCGCCGCGGTGGTGGCCGCCGTGGACGTGCCCGTCACCCTCAAGATCCGCACCGGCTGGAATCCCGAGAATCGCAACGGCCTGCGCATCGCGCAGTTGGCCGAAGCCGCCGGCATCCAGGCGCTGGCCGTGCATGGCCGCACCCGGGACGACAGGTTCCTGGGTGCCGCCGAGTACGACACCATCGCCGCCATCAAGCAGGCGGTCGGCATCCCGGTATTCGCCAACGGCGACATCGACAGCCCGGAAAAAGCCCGAGCGGTACTCGAACACACCGGCTGCGACGGCCTGCTGATCGGCCGCGCCGCCCAGGGCCGGCCCTGGATCTTCCGCGAGATGGCCCATTACCTGACGACCGGTAAGCACCTGGCGGCGCCGACTGACGCCGAGGTGGAGCGCATCCTGCTGGAGCACCTGGCCGCCCTGCACGCCTTCTATGGCCCGGAAATGGGGGTGCGCATCGCGCGCAAGCACGTCGGCTGGTACCTCGCCGACCGTCCTGGCGCCGCGGAATCGCGCGCCCTGTTCAATCGTTTGCAAGACGCGGACGCGCAGCACGCCAGCATTCGCGCGTTCTTCGCGCAGCCCCCGATCGGGAAGCAGGTGGCATGAATTCGATGACCCAGACCCCTTTGACTGGAATAGCGCCCGTGAGCGACAACGGCGACTTGAAGCAGCACCTGACCGCTCCCCTGCAGGAGGGCCAGACGCTGCGCGACAGCGTCGAGAAGGCACTCCGCAACTATTTCGCCCATCTCGATGGGCAGCCGGTGACCGACGTCTACAACATGGTGCTCTGCGAAGTGGAAGCACCCCTGCTCGAAAGCGTGATGAACTACGTCAAGGGCAACCAGACCAAGGCCTCGGAAATGCTCGGGCTCAATCGCGGCACCCTGCGCAAGAAGCTCAAGCAGTACGACCTGCTCTGATCCGCCTCCTCGCCGGCGGGCCAGAGGCCTCGACCGGCGGTCTTTATTTCCCTGATGGACATGACCATGACCGACCAGACCTCTCGCCTCCCCGTTCGCCGTGCGCTGATCAGCGTGTCCGACAAGACGGGCGTCGTCGATTTCGCCCGTGAACTCGCGGCCATCGGCGTGGAAATCCTGTCCACCGGCGGCACCTACAAGCTGCTGCGCGACGAAGGCATCCCGGCCGTGGAGGTCGCTGACTACACCGGCTTCCCCGAGATGATGGACGGCCGCGTCAAGACCCTGCACCCGAAGATCCACGGCGGCATCCTCGGGCGTCGCGGCGTCGACCACGAGGTGATGAGCGAACACGGCATCCGCCCCATCGATCTGGTCGCGGTCAACCTCTATCCCTTCGCCGCCACCGTGGCCAAGCCCGGCTGCAGCCTGGCCGACGCCATCGAGAACATCGACATCGGCGGTCCGACCATGGTCCGCAGCGCGGCCAAGAACCACAAGGACGTTGCCATCGTGGTCAACGCCAGCGACTACGCGGCCATCCTCGACGACCTCAAGGCCGGTGGCCTGACCTACGCCCAGCGCTTCGACCTCGCGCTCAAGGCCTTCGAGCACACCGCCGCCTACGACGGCATGATCGCCAACTACCTGGGCAGCATCGACCAGCAGGCCGAGACCCTGTCCACCGAGGGCCGCGCGGCCTTCCCGCGCACCTTCAGCGCCCAGTTCATCAAGGCGCAGGACATGCGCTATGGCGAAAACCCGCATCAGCAGGCGGCCTTCTACGTCGAGCACGCCAGCGAAGCCTGCGTGGCCACCGCCATCCAGCTGCAGGGCAAGGAGCTGTCCTTCAATAACGTCGCCGATACCGACGCCGCCCTGGAGTGCGTGAAGAGCTACACCAAGCCGGCCTGCGTCATCGTCAAGCATGCCAATCCCTGCGGCGTGGCCGTGGTCCCGGAAGCGGACGGCGGTATCCGCCAGGCCTACGAGCTGGCCTATGCCACCGACAGCGAGTCGGCCTTCGGCGGCATCATCGCCTTCAACCGCGAACTGGATGCCGACACCGCTCGCGCCATCGTCGAGCGCCAGTTCGTCGAGGTGATCATCGCCCCCCGCGTCAGCGCCGAAGCCCGTGAGGTGGTGGCGACCAAGGCCAACGTCCGCCTGCTGGAGTGCGGCGAATGGTCCGCCGAGCGCAAACCCGGCCTGGACCTGAAGCGCGTCAACGGCGGTCTGCTGGTACAGAGCCGCGACATCGCCATGATTACCCGTGACGACCTCAAGGTGGTCAGTCGCCGGGCGCCTAGCGAGCAGGAGCTGCAAGACCTGATCTTCGCCTGGAAGGTGGCCAAGTTCGTCAAATCCAACGCCATCGTCTATGCCAAGGGCCGCCAGACCGTGGGTATCGGCGCCGGCCAGATGAGCCGCGTCAACTCGGCGCGCATCGCCGCCATCAAGGCCGAGCACGCCGGCCTGGCCGTGGCCGGCGCGGTCATGGCCTCGGACGCCTTCTTCCCCTTCCGTGACGGCATCGACAACGCCGCGGCCAATGGCATCACCGCGGTGATCCAGCCGGGTGGCTCCATGCGTGACGCCGAGGTCATCGCCGCCGCCGACGAAGCGGGCATCGCCATGGTCTTCACCGGCATGCGTCATTTCCGCCACTAACAGCCTGTCGCGGCGGGGTCGAACGCGCCTCGCCGTCGCGCCAATTGTCAGTGCGGACGCCACGCGGCGGCCGCTCGAGAGGAACTCTGCATGAACGTACTCATCATCGGCAGCGGCGGCCGTGAACACGCCCTGGCCTGGAAGGTCGCCCAGGATAGCCGGGTGGCCAAGGTCTACGTCGCCCCGGGCAACGCCGGTACCGCCACCGAAGCCAAATGCGAGAACGTCGCCCTCGACGTCCTGGCGCTGGAGCAACTGGCCGACTTCGCCGCCGCCAACGTCCAACTGACCATCGTCGGCCCCGAGGCGCCACTGGTGGCCGGGGTGGTCGATCTGTTCCGCAGCCGTGGCCTGCCCTGTTTCGGCCCCACCGCCGGTGCCGCCCAGCTGGAGGGCTCCAAGGCCTTCACCAAGGATTTCCTGGCGCGTCACCGGATCCCCACCGCCGCCTACGCCAACTTCACCGAGGTGGAACCGGCCCTGGCCTATCTGCGCGAGCAGGGCGCGCCCATCGTCATCAAGGCCGACGGCCTGGCCGCCGGCAAGGGGGTGATCGTCGCCATGACCCTGGCCGAAGCCGAAGAAGCCGTGCGGGACATGCTCTCGGGCAACGCCTTCGGTGACGCGGGTGCGCGGGTGGTGATCGAGGAATTCCTCGATGGCGAGGAAGCCAGCTTCATCGTCATGGTCGACGGCAAGCACGTGCTGCCCATGGCGACCAGTCAGGACCACAAGCGCGTCGGTGATGGCGACAGCGGCCCCAACACCGGCGGCATGGGCGCCTATTCCCCGGCCCCGGTGGTGACCGCCGCGGTACACGAGCGGGTCATGCGCGACATCATCGAACCCACCGTGGCCGGCATGGCCGCCGAAGGCAACGTCTACACCGGCTTCCTCTACGCCGGCCTGATGATCGACCAGAGCGGTGCGCCCAAGGTCATCGAATTCAACTGCCGTTTCGGCGATCCCGAGACCCAGCCGATCATGCTGCGCCTGCAGTCCAGCCTGGTGCTGCTGGTGGAAGCGGCGCTGGCCGAGGCGCTGGACAAGATCGAGGCCCGCTGGGACCCGCGGCCGAGCCTGGGGATCGTGCTGGCGGCTGGCGGCTATCCGGCCGACTATGCCAAAGGCGATGCCATCGCCGGTCTCGATGCCGCGGCGGCCTTACCCGGCAAGGTGTTCCACGCCGGTACCGCCCTGCGCAATGGTCAGGTGGTGACGGCCGGCGGTCGGGTGCTGTGTGCCACGGCGTTGGGGGTTACGGTTTCCGCGGCGCAGCGTAACGCCTATGCCCTGGCTCACGAAATCTCGTGGAATGGCTGTTTCTTCCGTAGCGACATCGGCTACCGTGCCATCGCCCGCGAGCGACAGTGACGCTCAACCTGGATCAGTCCGTCCAGCCGATGACGTCAACGGCGACGACGGACTGATCTATACTCGATATCTGCATCCGCGAAGGGAACTCTCGTGCATCGGCTCTGGATCGCCCTAGGCTTTGTGGTCACCTGGCTACTGTTGCTGGCGGTGGCCAATTCCGTACAAGCCGAAAACCCGCCGGATGCCGGTTGGGCGCAGTACGAAGATGCCAACGGCGAGTTCCGGCTGGATGACGTGCGCGACCGCCTCTCCGCCTTCAAACCGCTGATCGCCAACAAGACCCACAGGCCCGCCGGGCCGGGCGCCCTCTGGCTGCATACCCGGCTCGCACCCGACAGCCAGCAGCGGCTGCTGCGGATCATCTCGCCCAACGTCGGCTACCTGGATTTCTACGCCTACAGCGACGACCAGAAGCTCAGCGAGATCCGTGACGGCCTGGCCCGTCCGCTGCTCAATCCCCAGCAGATCAGCCGCGATTTCGTCTTCACGATCCCGCCCAGTACCGAGCCGCTGGACCTGTTCCTGAGATTCGAATCGCCCCAGCCGATGCGCATCTCGCTGACGCTCAGCAACAGCGCCGAGGCGGACATCACCCATCGCCTGGTGATGTTCGGCGTACTGCTCGGCTGCCTCGCCATGCTCGCGCTGTACAACGGCGTACAGCTGCTCTACCACCGCAGCCGCGCCACCAGCGCCCTCACCGTGCTGCTGGTGATGCTGGTGCTGGTGGCGCTGAACATCTTCGGCCTCAGCAAATTCCTCCTCGGTAGCTTCAAGAGCCAGGCGCCCCTGTTGACCGACCTGTCGGTGCTCGCCTGCAGCGCCGCCGGCCTGCATCTGATCGCCGCCTTCTTCGGTTGGCGCCGCCTGCCCCTCTGGACCCAGCGGGTGATCCGCGCACTGCTGATCCTGGTGGCGGTGGCAGCCGTGGGACGAGTGCTCGCGGGCGACGTCTACGTCGGCGACTGGCTGATGGCGGTCAACGGCCTGGTGCTGTTCGCCAGCCTGGTCATCGCCATCGAGCGCTGGCACCAGGGCGCCCGCTACGCGCGGCTACTGGTGGTCTGCTGCGCTCTGCTGGCCCTGTCCGGCCTGATCGCCCTGCCGATCCTCACCGGTTACGCCAATGCCCCCCTGTGGCTGGGACGGGCGTTGATGAGCAGCTGCATGCTCGGCGGCATCCTGCTCACCCTGGCCCTGGAAGAGCGCCGCCGTTACCTGCGCGAGGAGCAATTCACCCGCACTCGCGACCGCGCCGCCAACCACGCCGAGCTCAAGGGCAAGGCCGAGTTCCTCTCGCGCATCAGCCACGAGATCCGTACGCCCATGAACGGCGTCCTGGGCATGACCGAATTGCTGCAGGGAACGGCGCTCTCGGCCAAGCAACGCGACTACGTGCAGACCATCCACAGCGCCGGCGCCGAATTGCTCAACCTGATCAACGAGATCATCGACATCACCCGCCTGGAAAGTGGCCAGATCGAACTGGAAGAGGTGACCTTCGACCTCAATGCCCTGCTCGACGACTGCCTGGACATCTTCCGCCCGCGGGCCGAGGAGCATCGGGTCGAGTTGCTCAGCTTCATCCAGCCCCAGGTGCCGCGACGCTTCATCGGCGACCCGACCCGCCTGCGCCAGATCCTGCTCAACTTGCTGGAAAACGCCTTCCACCGGACCGAAGAGGGCGAGATCCTGCTGGTGATCTCTCTGGAAGAGGCCGCCGGCCACGCCCCGCGGCTGCGCATCTCGGTGCAGGACAGCGGGACGCCGCTGGATGCCACCCTCAGCCGCCAGCTGCTGTCGAGTCATCTCGACAGCCGCGACTTCCTCACCGGCGATACCGACAGCCTGGACTTCGGCCTGATCATCGCCCGCCAGCTGGTGCTGCTGATGCAGGGCGAGTTCGGCATCCAGAACAACGCCGAGGGTGGCTCCAGCTTCTGGATCAGCCTGCCCATCCCGGCCCAGGCGCTGGTGCTTTCCCGCGGCGACAGCGACTATCCGCTGCAGGATGTCCGGGTCCTGGTGGTCGACGACAACGAGCTGTGCCGCAAGGTGCTGCAGCAGCAATGCAGCGCCTGGGGCATGCAGGTGGTCACCGCCGCCTCGGGGCGCGAAGCCCTGGCGCTGCTGCGTACCCAATCGCACCTGCGGGAGTACTTCGACGTGGTCCTGCTCGACCAGCAGATGCCGGGCATGACCGGCATGCAGCTGGCCGCGCGCATCAACGAAGACGAGAACCTCAATCACGACCTGCTGCTGATCATGCTCACCGGCCTGAGCAACGCCCCCAGCAAGGTCATCGCCCGCAACGCCGGCATCAAGCGCATCATGGCCAAGCCGGTGGCCGGCTATACCCTCCGTGCCACCCTCGCCGACGAATTGTCCCGTCGCGGCCAGCGGGCCAGCGAGCCGGAACCCGCGGAACAGCCCAGTGGCATTCCGGCCGACTTCCGGGTACTGGTGGCCGAGGACAACAGCATCTCGGTCAAGGTGATCCGCGGCATGCTCAAGAAGCTCGGCGTGGAGCCGGATACCGTGAGCAACGGCCTGGAGGCCTTCGAGAAGATCCAGCAGAACACTTACGACCTGATCCTGATGGACTGCGAGATGCCCCTCCTCGACGGCTTCGGCGCCACCCGCCGGCTGCGCGCCTGGGAACAGCAGAACCACAGGTCGCGCACCCCGGTGGTGGCGCTGACCGCGCACATCCTCACCGAGCACAAGGATCGCGCCCAGGAGGCCGGCATGGACGGCCACATGGGCAAGCCGATCGAACTGTCCCAGCTACGCGAGCTGCTGCTCTACTGGGCCGAGCGCCGTCGCCTGGACGTGAGCAAGCCCGGTCTCAAGGCGCATCCTTGAACCTGTCCTTGACGTAGGTGATCTCGGTCTTGCCGTGCGGCACCGGATTGCCGTCCTCGTCGAGGTTGACGAAGACGATCTTGTCGATGGTGAGGATGCTCTTGCGGGTGATCTTGTTGCGTACCTCGCACCTCAGGGTGATGGAGGTCCGCCCGAACCCGGTGGCGGTGATGCCCAGCTCGATGATGTCGCCCTGGCGCGAGGCGCTGATGAAGTTGATCTCCGAGATGTACTTGGTCACCACCTTGGGATTTTCCAACTGCACGATGGCGTAGATCGCCGCCTCCTCGTCGATCCACTTGAGCAGACTGCCGCCGAACAGGGTGCCATTGGCGTTGAGGTCTTCGGGCTTCACCCATTTGCGGGTATGGAAGTTCATCGGAGCTCCTTGAATTTCCTTGGGGTTGGGGCATCAGATCAGGGTGCGCGCGGTAGATTCCGCTGGACATGAGGCAGACCGCCACCCTTTGGGTTTATCGCGATCCTCGTTATACTGCCCGCGCATCGCGGCCACCAGGCCGCCCCGCCTTCCGTTCGAGGGGCGCTGCAGCACGCTGCGTTATCCCATCCTAGCCGACCCGCCGCAGGCGCGGGAATCACGGCCGGCATGACGTCAGACGTTGTCAGGCTCGAGCGGAGCGTTATCAGAACGCATCAACGGCGCCCATTCGCACCTTACGAATGGAGACTCTTCAATGAGCGCTGTCCTTACGCCTGCCGCTTTCAACGATTTCAAGGTCGCCGACATCTCCCTGGCCGACTGGGGTCGTCGCGAAGTCATCATCGCCGAATCGGAAATGCCCGCCCTGATGGGCCTCCGTCGCAAGTACGCCGGCGAGCAACCCCTGGCTGGCGCCAAGATCCTCGGCTGCATCCACATGACCATCCAGACCGCCGTGCTCATCGAGACCCTGGTGGCCCTGGGCGCCGAAGTGCGCTGGTCGAGCTGCAACATCTTCTCCACCCAGGACCAGGCCGCGGCCGCCATCGCCGCCGCCGGCATCCCGGTGTTCGCCTGGAAGGGCGAGACCGAAGCCGAATACGAGTGGTGCATCGAGCAGACCATCCTCAAGGATGGCCAGCCCTGGGACGCCAACATGGTGCTGGACGACGGCGGTGACCTGACCCAGATCCTGCACGACAAGTATCCGCAGGTGCTGGAGCGCGTGCACGGCATCACCGAAGAGACCACCACCGGCGTGCATCGCCTGCTGGACATGCTCAAGGACGGCACTCTCAAGGTCCCGGCGATCAACGTCAACGACTCGGTCACCAAGAGCAAGAACGACAACAAGTACGGCTGCCGCCACAGCCTCAACGACGCCATCAAGCGCGCCACCGACCACCTGCTGTCCGGCAAGCAGGCGCTGGTGATCGGCTACGGCGACGTGGGCAAGGGCTCGGCTGCCTCGCTGCGCCAGGAAGGCATGATCGTCAAGGTCTCGGAAGTCGATCCGATCTGCGCCATGCAGGCCTGCATGGACGGCTACGAGCTGGTCTCGCCCTATGTCGACGGCCTCAACGACGGCACCGAAGCCTCCGTGGATCGCGCCCTGCTGGGCAAGATCGACCTGATCGTCACCACCACCGGCAACGTCAACGTCTGTGACGCCAACATGCTCAAGGCCCTGAAGAAGCGCGCCCTGGTGTGCAACATCGGTCACTTCGACAACGAGATCGACACCGCCTTCATGCGCCAGCACTGGGGCTGGGAAGAAGTTAAGCCGCAGGTGCACAAGATCCACCGCACCGGCCTGACCGTCGATCCGGCCAACGACGACTACCTGATCCTGCTGGCCGAAGGCCGCCTGGTGAACCTGGGCAACGCCACCGGTCACCCCAGCCGCATCATGGACGGCTCCTTCGCCAACCAGGTGCTGGCGCAGATCCACCTGTACCAGGAGAAGTTCGCCGACCTGCCGGTCGCCGAGAAGACCGCCAACGTCACCGTCATGGTCCTGCCCAAGAAGCTCGACGAAGAAGTGGCGCTGGAAATGGTGAAGGGCTTCGGTGGCGTGGTGACCCGCCTGACCGAGGCTCAGGCCAAGTACATCGGCGTGACCCAGGAAGGCCCCTTCAAGCCCGACAGCTACCGCTACTGATGGCCAGCCCCGCCCGCCAGGGCGGGGCCGCTCACGAGAGAGACGCCGTGAAACCCAGTCTGAGTTTCGAATTCTTTCCCTGCAAGACCGAAGCGGGCCACGAGAAGCTGATCGCCACCGCGCGACAGCTGGCGAGTCATGGGCCGGAGTTCTTTTCCTGCACCTACGGCGCCGGCGGCTCCACCCGCGACGGCACCTATCGTACCGTGCGCCAGCTCAACGACGAGGTCGGCGTGCCGACCGCGCCGCACCTGTCCTGCGTCGGCGACAGCAAGGCCAAGCTGCGCGAGTTGCTGCAGCAATACCGGGAAGCGGGCATCGACCGCATCGTCGCCCTGCGTGGCGACCTGCCGTCCGGCATGGGCCTGTCAGGCGGTGGCGAGTTGCGTCACGCCAGCGATCTGGTCGCCTTCATCCGCGAGGAAACCGGTGATCACTTCCACATCGAGGTCGCCGCCTATCCGGAAACCCATCCGCAGGCGCGCAGCTTTACGGACGACGTGCGCAATTTCGTGTACAAGATGCAGGCGGGTGCCGACCGCGCGGTCACCCAGTATTTCTTCAACGCCGACTGCTACTTCCATTTTGTGGAACGTGTCCGCAAACTGGGAGTCGAAGCCCCGGTGATCCCTGGCATCATGCCGATCACCAACTACAGCAAGTTGGCACGCTTCTCGGACGCCTGTGGTGCAGAATTGCCCCGCTGGCTGCGGAAGCAACTGGAAGCCTACGGTGACGACACCCAGAGCATCCAGGCCTTCGGCGAAGAAGTCATGACCGCCCTGTGCGAGCGTCTGCTCGAAGGCGGGGCACCCGGTGTGCACTTCTATACCCTGAACCAAGCGGAACCAAGCATCGCCATCTGGCGAAACCTCGGTTTCTGAAGTCGGCCACGCGTTTTGGCGGCGGCTTCACCCAATCGTGATTACCGCTTCCGGTCATCGCCCGGTTCTTCATCCAGCGCAGGATGACGAATGCGGGCGAGACATCCGAATCGTTCGGACGTCAACCGAGAGCGCAACCGCGCCCCCACGTCGGCGGGACGCCGACAGAGACAGGAACCCCGCATGTCCTTCATTTCCCTCGGTCTCTCCGAGGCCCTCGCCCGCGCCGTAGAAGACGCCGGCTACGTGAACCCCACTCCCGTCCAGCAACGCGCCATTCCGGCCGTCCTGCAGGGTCGCGACCTGATGGTGGCGGCCCAGACCGGTACCGGCAAGACCGGCGGTTTCGCCCTGCCGGTGCTGGAGCGGTTGTTCCCCAACGGTCATCCCGATGGTCATCACTACGTCGCCAAGCAGCCGCGCGTCCTGGTGCTGACGCCGACCCGTGAACTGGCAGCCCAGGTGCACGACAGCTTCAAGGTCTATGCCCGCGACCTGCCCATGCGCAGCGCCTGCGTCTTCGGTGGCGTCGGTCTCAAGCCGCAGGTCACCGCCCTGGCCAAGGGTGTCGATGTCCTGGTCGCCTGCCCCGGCCGCCTGCTGGACCTCGCCGGCCAACAGAGCGTCGACCTGTCCGCCGTCGAGATCCTGGTGCTGGACGAAGCCGACCGCATGCTCGACATGGGCTTCATCCATGACGTGAAGAAAGTCCTGGCCCGGCTGCCGGCCCGCCGTCAGAACCTGCTGTTCTCGGCCACCTTCTCCAAGGACATCACCGACCTCGCGGGCAAGCTGCTGCAGGACCCGGAGCGGATCGAGGTCACCCCGCCGAACACCACGGTGGAGCGCATCGAGCAGCGCCTGTTCCGCATTCCGGCCAACCAGAAGCGCGCCCTGCTCGCCCACCTGATCACCCTGGGTGCCTGGGAGCAGGTGCTGGTGTTCACCCGGACCAAGCACGGTGCCAACCGCCTGGCCGAGTACCTGAACAAGCATGGCCTGCCGGCCGCGCCGATCCATGGCAACAAGAGCCAGAACGCGCGCACCAAGGCCCTGGCCGACTTCAAGAGCAACGACATCCGCGTGCTGGTGGCCACCGACATCGCCGCTCGCGGCCTGGATATCGACCAGCTGCCCCACGTGGTCAACTTCGAACTGCCCAATGTCGAGGAAGACTACGTCCACCGCATCGGCCGTACCGGTCGGGCCGGACGCAACGGCGAAGCCATCTCCCTGGTCGCGCCGGACGAAGAGAAGCTGCTCAAGGCCATCGAGCGCCTGACCAAGCAGAGTATCCCGGACGGTGACATGCAGGGTTTCGATCCCGCCAGCGTTCCGCCGGAGCAGCCGGAAGTGCGGGCGCCGCGCGAGCCCCGCGGCAAGCCGCAGCAGAATCGCCAGAAGAAGGCCGACAAGCCGGCGCGCAGCGAAGGCCAAAACCAGGGTCAAGGTCAGGGCAAGGCCGCCAATGGCGATCAGTCGGCGGCGCAGCCCCAGGGCGAGCGCAAGGGCCGTACCCGCAATCGGCGCAATCGGCGCGACCGCGACGAAGCCGGTCATAACAAGGCCGCCCAACCCGGCCAGGCCGCGGCCGTGGCCCAGCAGCCGCGCGATCGTGATCCGGAAGAATTCCTGGACGACGACTACGACAACTTCGGCAACAGCGTCGACTACGTGAGTCCTTACCAAGGCAAGCGCAAGGGGCCGCGCAGCGGCAACGCCGGCAATGGCGCCCGCCCTGCGAGCGGCGCCGGTAACGGCCAACCCCGCCAAGGTCAGGGCCAGGGCGCTGCCCGCGGTCCGCGTAGTCAGCAACAGCAGCAGACCGGCAAGCGTCGCGGCCAGAACGGCGGTCAACCCCGCGCCGCCCGGCCCTACGAGTCCGCACCGAACGAGGCGCGCTCCTATGCCGCCGAAGAGCGGGCGCCAAGCAAGCCGCAGCCGAAGATCGTGCACAAGCCTTCCCGTGCCGATCGCCTGCCGACGCTCGAGCAGCTGGAAGATCTGCCGAGCCGTCCGCGCAGCGAGAAGCCCGCGCTGCTGACCCGCAACCGCGAAGCCTGATGGCTGACGGGCCGCGCGAGCGGCCCGTCCATCGGGCAAAAAGAAACCCCGCCTCGGCGGGGTTTCTTTTTTTACAGCGCTGGCTCAGGCGTGAGCGGCGCGCAGGGCATCGATGTAGGGCTCTGCCTGGCGATGGCTGCGGATCAGCGCGATGAAGTCTTCACCCTCGGCATTGCGCGCATCCAGGTCGTAGCCGGCGTCGACGAAGAAGCCGACGAACCGCTCGAAGTCGTCGGGGCGCAGCCCACGATAGGCTTTGACCAGCTTGTGCAGAGACGCTGGGGTATCGTCCGCCGGCTCGACGTCGAGGAACAGCTTGATCTGCTCGTCGCTGATCTCTTCACCGATGACCTGCTTTTTATCCTTGCGCATCCTTTGGCTACCTGTGCTGGGGGATTTGAGGGAGGGTCGATTCTACCCCCGCCCTCCATTGCCCCGCCAGTGACAAAGCCACGGCATACCGCGAGATCGACCGGAAGTTCAATCGAACTGGGCGCGCATCCAGCCGCGATAGCGGTCGGCATCGGCCGTCCCTTCCAGCGGCGCCCAGCTGGGTCGCTCGCCTGCGGCCAACGGTACGAAGGGGCCGGCCTTGCATTCGAAGAACAGGCAGTCGCCCCCCAGGGCCACCAGGGCGTGATAGTGCCCGGGCGCCAGGTCGACGCCCAGGCAACCGGCGACGTGGGACAGTTCACGGCGCAACAGCACCTGACCGTCTTCGTCGAAGGTCAGCAGGCCGAGCCGCCCCTGCAGCACCAGCAGGCTCTCGGCCTTGCTCGGGTCCAGATGGCGATGCGGCGGGATGTAACTGTCTTCGCAGACGGCCACCACCAGGCGATGGCAGGGCTCGTCCATGAGATGCAGGTTGTGATGGGCGCGTCGCCGCGGACTGGCCGCCGCCTGCCGGAGCAGATCGGCGAACAGCGCCTGATCGAACAGCCGGGCGGTCACAGCCCCTTCACGGCATAGATGCCGGGTGCGTTGCGCCAGTAGCCCTTGTAGTCCATCCCGTAGCCGAAGATGTAGCGATCGATGCAGGGCAGGCCGACATAGGTGGCTTCCAGACCCTTGACCTTGCGGTCGTGGGTCTTGTCGATCAAGACGGCGGTGTGCACCTGGCGGGCACCGGCGTGGCGACAGAAGTCGATGATGGCCTTGAGGGTATGGCCTTCGTCGAAGATGTCGTCGACGATCAGCACGTCGCGATCGATGAAGGACACCTCGGGCTTGGCCTTCCAGAACAGCTCGCCGCCGGTGGTCTCGTTGCGATAGCGGGTGGCGTGCAGATAGGACATTTCCAGCGGGAAATTCAGCCGGGTGGCCAGCTTGCCGGTCAGGATCAGGCCGCCATTCATGACACAGAAGACCACTGGATTGCGCTCGGCGAGATCAGCGGTGATGGCCGCGGCGATCCGGTCGATGGCCGCTTCGACCTGGGCTTCGTCATAGAGGCAGTCGGCCTCCTGCATGACCTGGCGGATGTGGGCGAGATCGGCGGACATGGGACTTCTCCGGGGACGGGGCGCCACCCTGGCGGGCGGCGCGACTAAAAGGCGGCAAAGGTACAGACACCGCCGACCGATCTCAAGCGTCGCCAGGCGGCTACTATTGTCGCAGGGTACTGCCCAGCTCGGGTCGGATGCTTTAATGTACTGCGGTTTTTTTGTGGCTTGCCCTACCCTGCGGCAAGCCTTCGGGCCGCCGGTCGTACCGACACCCTCCTCGCTCGCGGCGATCCGCTGCCCCACCGTCTCTGGAGAATCCCATGCCCGTCCACGAAATCCGCCATCCGCTCATCCGTCACAAGCTCGGCCTGATGCGGCGCGCCGACATCAGCACCAAGAATTTTCGCGAACTGGCCCAGGAAGTCGGCGCCCTGCTGACCTACGAAGCGACCAAGGACCTCCCGGTGGAAGAGGTGGACATCGAGGGCTGGTGCGGCACCGTCAAGGTGGAGAAGATCTCCGGCAAGAAGGTCACCGTGGTGCCCATCCTGCGCGCCGGCATCGGCATGCTCGACGGCGTGCTCAGCCTGATCCCCAGCGCCCGGGTCAGCGTGGTGGGCCTCGCCCGCAACGAATCCACCCTGCAGGCCCACACCTACCTGGAAAAGCTGGTGGGTGAACTGGATCAGCGCCTGGCCATGATCATCGATCCCATGCTGGCCACCGGCGGCTCCATGATCGCCACCATCGACCTGCTGAAGAAGGCCGGGGCCAAGGAAATCCGCGCCCTGGTGCTGGTGGCCGCGCCCGAAGGCATCGCCGCGGTCGAGGCAGCCCATCCGGACGTGCGTCTCTACACCGCCTCCATCGACGAACGCCTCAACGAGCACGGCTATATCCTGCCGGGCCTGGGCGACGCCGGTGACAAGATCTTCGGCACCAAGCAGAAGGACGCCTGAGCGTGACGACGCGGGAACCGCTCTGGCGGGAAATCGTGGTCGGCGCTCAGATGCTCTTCGTGGCCTTTGGCGCCCTGGTGCTGATGCCGCTGATCACCGGCATGGACCCCAACGTGGCCCTTTTCACCGCAGGCTTCGGCACCCTGTTGTTCCATCTGGTCACCGGCCGTCAGGTCCCGGTGTTCCTGGCATCGAGCTTCGCCTTCATCGCCCCGATCATCGCCGCCAAGGCCGAATTCGGCTTGCCGGCGGTGCTCGGCGGCGTGGTGGCGGCGGGCTTCGTCTACACCTTCCTGGGCCTCGCGGTGAAGCTGCGCGGCGTGGGTTTCATCGACCGCCTGCTGCCGCCGGTGGTGATCGCCCCGGTGATCATCTCCATCGGCCTGGGGCTGTCGCCGGTGGCGGCCAACATGGCCATGGGCAAGGCCGGGGACGGCAGCGCCCAGTTGGTGCCCTATGCCACGGCCATGCTGATCTCCATGCCGGCGCTGGTCACCACCCTGTTGGTGGCCATCTATGGCAAGGGCATGTTCCGCCTGGTACCCATCCTCGCCGGGGTCTTCGTCGGCTATGCCCTGGCCTTCGTCTTCGGCATCGTCCATACCGAGGGCATAGGCGCCGCGCCCTGGCTGGCGATCCCGGCCTTCGTCGCGCCGGAATTCCATTGGGGCGCCATCCTGTTCATGGTCCCGGTGGCCCTGGCGCCGGCCATCGAGCATGTCGGCGGGGTGATCGCGGTGGGCGGGGTGACCGGCAAGAACTACCTCAAGCAGCCGGGTCTGCATCGCACCCTGCTGGGTGACGGCCTGGCCACCTCCTCCGCCGGCCTGTTCGGCGGACCGCCCAACACCACCTACGCCGAGGTGACCGGCGCGGTGATGCTGACCAAGAACCACAACCCGCGGGTCATGCTATGGGCGGCGGGGTTCGCCATGGTGCTGGCCTTCGTCGGCAAGTTCGGCGCGGCGCTGCAGACCATCCCGGTGCCGGTCATGGGCGGCATTCTCTGCCTGCTGTTCGGCTCCATCGCCGTGGTGGGTCTCAATATCCTGATCCGCCACCAGGTGGATCTGTCCGAGGCGCGCAACCTGGTGATCGTCTCGGTGACCCTGGTGTTCGGCATCGGCGGCATCGTCTTCGGCAACGGCGAGATCGGCCTCAAGGGGATTTCCCTCTGCGGCCTGATCGCCATCGGCCTCAACCTGGTCCTGCCCGGGCACAACGCCTGGAAGAAGGACGCCGAACCCCCAGAGCGTCCGCTGCTCTAGGGAATGGCCTCAGGATGCCGGCCTAGGCCGGCATCCGCGGTTGCTCGATCGGCTGCGGCGGCAGTTCCGCCACCTCTTCGCACAATTCCACCAGCGCCTGCGCCCAGGCCGGGTTGTCGTTGACGCAGGGAATGAGCACCAGCTCCCGGCCACCGGCTTCGATGAACTGTTCGCGCCCGCGATCGCCGATTTCCTCCAGCGTCTCGATGCAGTCGGCGACGAACGCCGGGCACATCACCAGCAGCCGCTTGACGCCGGCCTTGGCCAGCTCGTCCAGTCGCGCTTCCGTGTAGGGCTCGATCCACTTGTCCTTGCCCAGCCGTGACTGGAAGGACACCGACCACTTGCCGTCGGGAATGCCCAGGCGGCGGGCCAGCAGCTCGGCGGTGCGCTGGCACTGGCTGCGATAGCAGACGGCCAGGGCCTTGGCGCCGACCTTGCTGCTGTCGGGCGCGCGCAGGTCGTAGCTGCGATCCTTCACCAGCTTGCGGATGTGGCGCTCGGGCAGGCCGTGGAAGGACAGCAGCAGGTGATCGTAGGGCTCCTGCAGATAGGGTTCGACGCTGGCTGCCAAGGCCGCCTGGTACTCGGGTCGGTCGTAGAAGGGCGGCAGGATCTTCAGCGTCAGCGGCAGCTGATGGGCGTCGATCACCCGTCGGGCCTCGACGATGGCGGTGGTGGTGGTGCTGTCGGCGAATTGCGGATAGAGCGGCGCATAGGTCACCTCGCGGATGCCCTGACTGGCCAGGCGCTTGAGCACCGATTCCACCGAGGGCTCACCGTATCTCATGCACAACTCCACCGGACCGTGGCGCCAGAGGGGCCGCACAGCCTCCTGCAGGCGGCGACTGAGCACGATCAGCGGCGAGCCGTCGTCCCACCAGATCGACTCATAGGCCTCGGCCGAGGCGGCAGGCCTTTTGATCAGCACCAGGGACACCAGCAGCCGGCGCAGCGGCCAGGGCAGATCGACCACATAGGGGTCCATCAGGAACTGGTTGAGATAGCGCTTCACGTCGGGGACGTGGGGCGAATCGGGGGAACCCAGGTTGGCGAGCAGCAGAGCATTGGCGGTCATCGTGAATCCTTGGCGGCGAGCAGGTCGGCCAGGGCCGCGTCCAGCTCGGGATAGCGAAAGACATAGCCGGCCGCGAGCAGGCGCTCGGGGCGGGCGCGCTGGCCACCCAGCAGCAGGATGGACAGCTCTCCCATCAGGCGCAGGGCAAAGGCGGGAATCAGCAGCCGCGCCGGGCGCCGCAAGACCCGCCCCAGGGCGGCGGTGAACTCCCGGTTGCGCACCGGCTGGGGAGCACAGAGATTATAAGGACCCCGGGCGTCGCTACGGTTGAGAAGAAAATCGATGGCCCCGATTTGATCCTGTAAATGAATCCACGGCATCCACTGGCGTCCACTGCCCAGGCGCGCGCCCAGTCCGAAGCGGAAGGGTGGCAGCAGGCGCAGCAGGAAGCCGTCATCAGCGGCCAGCACCAGACCGGTCCGCAGGTTGACCACGCGGATACCCAGTTGCTCGGCCTCTTTGGCCATCTGCTCCCAGGCCAGGCACAGCTCACCGGCGAAGTCGGGGCCGGCCAGGCTCTCGGTCTCGCTCACCGGCTTCTCGCCGCTGTCGCCGTAGAAGCCGGTGGCCGAGCCGGAAAGCAGCACCGCGGGCTGCTGAGCGCGCCCGCGCAGCCATTCGATCAGGCGCTCGGTGGTACCGATCCGACTCTCCCAGAGTTCCGCCTTGCGGCTACGCGTCCAGGGCTTGTCGGCGATGGGCGCTCCCGCCAGGTTGACCACGGCGTCCAGGTGCTCGGTGCCCAGCTCGTCCAACCGGGCGATGCCCCGTACCTGCGGCCCGCATTCGCGCGCCACCCGCGCCGGGTCACGGCTGAGTACGGTGAGTTGGTGTCCGGCAGCCGCCCATTGGCGGCACAGCGCGCGGCCGATCAATCCGGTGCCACCTGTCAGCAGGATATGCATGTCGTCACTTCCTTCTCGTATTGCCCTGCCGTCCGTATGCATCTGAACGAAGGGAAGAGGATTGTTTGGTATGGTCGTGGGTCGAAAGATCCAGAACGGTTGCCAGTCGTAGCCGTAGAGCCCTCGCGCACGCAAACGTTCGTCGAGGGCGATTCGTCAGACAAGCGAGGTCCATCATGACTGCCCCTATCGCCATCATTGGCGCAGGAATAGCCGGACTTTCCGCTGCTCAAACGCTGATTCGCGCCGGGCAGCAGGTCCAGATCTTCGACAAGAGCCGCGGGAGCGGTGGCCGCATGGCCAGCAAGCGCAGCGAAGCGGGCGCCCTGGACCTGGGTGCCCAGTATTTCACGGCGCGGGATCGCCGCTTCATCGATGCGCTGAACGAGTGGCGACGCGCCGGCTGTGCGGCCGAGTGGAATCCTTCGTTGTACCAGTACCGCGATGGCCGCCTGAGTCCGTCCCAGGACGAGCAGCCGCGCTGGGTCGGGGTGCCGCGCATGAGCGCCATCACCCGGCACCTGCTCGCCGAGCTGCCGACCACCTTCGACTGCCGTGTCACCGAGGTCTTCCGTGGGGCCCGTCATTGGCACCTGCTGGACGCCAACGGGGAGACGCACGGCCCCTTCGCCCAGGTCATCATCGCCATGCCGGCACCCCAGGCCGCCGCGCTGCTGTCCAGCGTGCCCAAGCTGGCCTCGATCGTGGCCGGCGTGAGCATGGAACCGACCTGGTCGGTGGCCCTGGCCTTCGCCACGCCCCTGCAGACCCCGGTGGAGGGCTGCTTCGTGCAGGGCAGCGAACTGGACTGGCTGGCCCGCAACCGCTGCAAGCCGGGACGCGAGGCCACCCTGGACACCTGGGTGCTGCACGCCACCAGCACCTGGAGCAAGGCGCACATCGACGCCTCCAAGGACGAGGTCATCGAACGCCTCCACGGTGCCTTCGCCGAGCTGATCGGCTGTCCGCTGCCAGCGCCGACCTTCACCCTGGCCCACCGCTGGCTCTATGCCCGTCCGTCCCAGCCACATCAATGGGGTGCCCTGGCCGATCCCGACATGGGGGTCTTCGCCTGCGGCGACTGGTGTTCCAGCGGGCGGGTGGAAGGTGCCTGGTTGAGTGGTCATGAGGCGGCGCAGCAACTCCTGGGCAGTCTGGACTAGGCGACGAAGCGCACGCCGTTGGTAAGCTCCGGCGAATCTTTTGTGGCAGCCCCCTGTCGAAAGTTGCACCAAACTTGTACAAACAGGAAATTCTTGTACAAGAAAATACTCGACAGGGGATCGCCATGCCTTCCAACTCCTCCAGCCTGCCCCGTCCACGCCTAGGCATCAGTGCCTGTTTGCTGGGTGACGAAGTCCGCTACAACGGCGGGCACAAGGAATCGCGACTCTGCAGCCAGACCTTCGCCGAGCATTTCGATTTCGTCCGGGTCTGTCCGGAAATGGCCATTGGGCTGGGGACACCGCGCGAACCCATTCGCCTCGTGGGCGACGCTCGCGCTCCCCGTGCCGTCGGCACCGTCGATCCCAGTCTGGACGTGACCGCGGCCCTTACCGGCTACGGCGAGAAGATGGCCGGTGAGCTGGCCGACCTCTCCGGATTCGTCTTCATGCAGAAGTCGCCGTCCTGCGGGATGGAGCGCGTCAAGGTCTATCACGCCAACGGCCAGGGTAGCGACAGCGATGGGCGGGGCCTGTTCGCCGCCGCAATCATGCGTCTGCGCCCGGACCTGCCGGTCGAGGAGGCGGGACGCCTGAACGATCCGGTGCTGCGGGAGAATTTCGTCACCCGCGTCTTCGCCCATGCGCACTGGTTGCAGCTGTTGCAACAGGGTCTGACAGCCCGGGCGCTGTTGTCCTATCATTCCCGCTACAAGTATCAGCTGATGGCCCACGATCCGCACCGCGCCCGGGCCCTCGGCCAGTTGGTCGGCAGCATCGGCCAGCGCAACCTGGATGAGCTGTGCCAGGAGTACTTCAGTTGCTTGATGGCGGCGCTCAAGCGCTGCGCCACGCGGGGTACCCATTGCAATGTGCTCTATCATCTCTTCGGTTATCTGCGCCGCGTGCTGAGCGACGGCGAGAAACAGGAGATGCAACAGCTGATCGAACAGTACCATGAGGGCATCATCCCGCTGGTGGTACCCCTGACGCTGCTCAAGCATCACTTCCGCCAGCATCCGGATCGCTACGTGAACGAGCAGGCCTACCTGCAACCGCACCCCGAACGTCTGAGTCTGCGAAATGCCATCTAGCGCCACTCCCCTTCCTGCATCGCCCGACGCCGAAGATCAGGACTACGATTCCGCCCTCCACGAGGGCTGGTTGCCCATCCGCGAAATCGCCCGGCGAACGGGGGTGAACGCCGTGACCCTGCGGGCCTGGGAGCGTCGCTACGGATTGTTGGTGCCCAAGCGCACGCCCAAGGGGCATCGCCTCTACAGCGAGGCGCACGTCGTGCGCGTCCAGCAGATCCTGGCCTGGATCGCCCGCGGCGTGGCGGTCAGTCAGGTCAAGGGCCTGCTCGACGAGCAGCGGCCGGCGGTGTTGCCGAGCGATACTCCCTGGCAGGGCATCCATCAGGAAATGATGGACGCCATCGGCCGTCTCGCCTCGCGGGCGCTGGACGAAGCCTACAACCGGGCCGCGTCGCTCTATCCGCCGCGGGTGCTGCTGGACCAGTTGCTGACGCCGCTGCTGCGTGAGCTGGAGCGGCTGTGCCAGGCCACCGACGACGGTCGCCTGCAGCAGGTGTTCTTCCACACCTGGCTGCGCAGCAAGCTGGGTGCCCGTATCTATCACAGCCAGCACAATCTGCGCGGCGCACCGCTGGTGCTGCTGAACCTCGACGACACGCCGATGAACGCGTCGCTCTGGCTTTGCGCCTGGCTGATCAGCGCCGCGGATTGTCCGGTGGAGCTGGTGGAGTGGTCGATCCCGGCCGGCAATCTGGAGCGCCTGGTCGAGCAGCTCGAACCCCGGGCCTTGATCCTCTGCCGCGATAGCCGCCCTGACAGCGACTTGCGGCGTCAGCTGCAGACCTTCGCCAACCGGCATGCCCTGCCATGCCTGACGCTGGGCGCACTGGGCGAGTCCCTGACCGCCGACGCGGCGCCGGCGCGGGGCCCGGGGGAAGCCTTCGATCGCCTGCAAAGCGCCGGGCTGTTGCGCCTGGAACGCCCGGCATGAGTGGCCTCGTCTGGTTTCGGACCGACCTGCGCCTCCACGATCATCCCGCCCTGCATGCTGCCGCCGAGCAGGGACCGGTCATCGCCGTCTTTCTGGTGAGCCCCGCGCAGTGGCGGGAGCACGACGAGGCACCGGTCAAGGTCGACTTCTGGCTGCGCAACCTGGCCGAGTTGCGCAAGGCGCTCGCGGCGCGGGGCATTCCCCTGTTGCTCCGCACCGCCGACACCTGGGACCGGGCGCCGCAGGTGCTGCTCGACCTGGCGCGGGAAGTCGAGGCCCGGCAGCTCTATTTCAATGACGAGTACGGCATCAATGAAGCCGGTCGCGACGAGGCCGTGGCCAAGGCCTTCGACGCCGCGGGTCTCGTCGTGCATCGCTATCTGGACCAGACGCTGTTCGCGCCGGGCACGGTACTGACCAAGAGCGGTGGCTACTTCAAGGTCTTCGGTCAATTCAAGAAGACCTGCCTGGCACGCTTGGAAACCGGTCTGCCGACACCCCTGCCCGCTCCTGGCAAGCAGAAGAAAAACCTGGTCCAGGCGGATGACCTGCCCACCTCGGTCGCCGGCTTCGCGGCCATCTCGCCCGAGGTCCAACAGCTGTGGCCAGCCGGTGAAGAGGCCGCCCTGCAGCGTCTGCAGGCCTTTATCCAGGACGACCTGGAGGACTATCACCAGGCGCGGGACATTCCCTCCGCACCCGGTACCAGCCAGTTGTCCGCCTACCTCAACGCTGGCGTGCTGACGCCCCGGCAGTGCCTGCAGGCAGCGGTCGAGGCGAACGGTGGACGGTTGAGTGGCGGTAGCCAGGGCGCGGCGACCTGGATCACCGAATTGCTCTGGCGGGAGTTCTATCGCCACGTGCTGGTGGGCTACCCCTGGGTCTCGCGTCACCAGCCATTCAACCGGGATCTGAGCGCCCTGCCCTGGCGCGACGATCCCGACGGCCTCGCCGCCTGGCAGCAGGGTCGCACCGGCATCCCCATCATCGATGCGGCCATGCGCCAGCTCCTGCAGACGGGCTGGATGCACAACCGCATGCGCATGTTGACCGCCATGTTCCTGTGCAAGAACCTGCTGATCGACTGGCGCGAAGGCGAGCGCTGGTTCATGCGGCATCTCATCGATGGCGACCTGGCCTCCAACAACGGTGGCTGGCAGTGGAGCGCGTCCACGGGGACCGATTCGGTACCCTACTTCCGGGTGTTCAATGCCCAGACGCAGGCGCTGAAGATCGACGCCCGCGGCGACTACGTACGCACCTGGGTGCCGGAACTGGCCGAGCTCAAGGGCAAGGGCGTGCACACGCCCGGGGGCCGTTATCTGACGCCCCTGGTGGATCTGGGCGAGAGTCGCCAGCGGGCCCTCGCCACCTACCGCGGCATGGCGCGCAAGACGGAGACGAAAAAAAAGCCGGACTAGGTCCGGCTTTTTCATAAACGTCTGGGATCAGAGCGTGTGGCTGTAGAACAGCGCATAGGACTCGATGCCATCGTTGGGCTGCTTGATGCCGGCGTTGGAGTAGTGGGTCGCGCGGATGCCGACGCGCTGGGTGTCGCCGATCTTCAGACCCAGGCCGATGCGGTCCTCGAAGTTGAAGGCCGAACCCAGGTCCTGCTCGCCGACCTTGGTACTGGAGAAGACGGCGACGCCGATACCGGCCTCGACGAAGGGCTTCACATGACCCTGGCCGAATTCGTAGACGAATACCGGAGCGAAGGACAGCGAATGCTGGTCGGAAGAATGGCCGCTGTCGCCTTCCCAGTAGGTGTAGCCCGCGTCCCAGTAACCGGTCAGGCGGCCCGTGGAGCTCTGCCACCAGCTCTTGTCCCAATTCCAACCGGCACCGATACGGTAGGTCATGCCACTCTGGCTGGTGGCACCGACAGCCCCGGTGATTTCCACAGCCTGCGCCGATGCCACGCCACCCAGTGAAAGCGCGGCGGCTACCGCGAGGGAAAGCAATTTGTTCATGAGAGTGCCCTTGTGTATGTTTCTAGTTTTTACGAACTGCCAGCATTGACCTTCGAGCCGTGAAGGCGTTCACAGGCTGGAAGATCTTTACCTACAAGGTCGGATGCTAGTCGCTGGGCAACTGTTTGGCGAGTGAAACCCAGGGAAACGTCAGACGAACGCCGCCACCTGGGCACCCGTTGGCCAGAGCTGCGGCAGTACGGCGCCGAGTTCCGTGGGGACGCCCGACGTCCAGATCCGCGTCGGGCCGGCCGGCCCCGCGGCCAGGCGCGCGTCCCGTGTCAGCAGCGTCTGCAGGCGACGCGCCACGGCGGCGCCGGTATCCACCAGGATGATCTCCGGCGGCACCAGCTCGGCCAGCAGGGGACGCAGGAAGGGGTAGTGGGTGCAGCCCAGGATCAGGGTGTCGCAACCAGCCACCAGCAGCGGTTCGAGAAACCCCTGCAGCAGCCGCCGGGTTTCAGGGCCCCGCAGATCACCGCGCTCGACCTGCTCCACCAGCCCTGGGCAGGGCTGGGTGAGAACCTGGACATTCAGCGCGAACCTGTCCAGCAAGGCGGCGAACTTGGCGCTCTGCAGGGTACCCGTGGTCGCCAGCACCCCGACCCGGCCATTACGGGTCGCCGCCGCGGCCGGCTTCACCGCCGGCTCCATACCGATGATGGGCCAGTCCGGGTAGCGTTCGCGCAGATCGGCCACCGCCGCCACCGTAGCGGTGTTGCAGGCTACCACCAGGGCCTTGGCCCCCTGCTCGCGCAACCGTGCCGCGATCAACTGGCAGCGTTCGCGAATGTACTCCGGAGTCTTCTCGCCATAGGGGATATGGCCGCAGTCGGCGACGTAATGCAGGGTTTCCGCCGGCAGCAGTTGGCGGATCTCCGCCAGCACAGACAGGCCGCCGACGCCCGAATCGAAGACCCCGACCGGCGCCTCGTCAGCCATGGTGGGTGCCGCACACCGGGCAACCCGGATCGCGCTTGACCCGCAATTCGCGGAAGCGGCTGCCCGCCGCATCCACCAGCAGCAGCCGTCCCACCAGCGGCTCGCCGAAGCCAGCGAGAAGCTTGAGCGCTTCGAGCGCCTGCAGACTGCCCACCAGGCCGACCACCGGCCCGAGCACCCCGGCTTCGCTGCAACTGAGCTCGGCTTCGCTGCCCTCGCCATAGAGACAGTGGTAGCAGGGACTGTCGGCGCGACGCGGATCGAAGACGCTGAGCTGGCCCTCCAGGCGAATGGCGGCGCCACTCACCAGCGGCCGCCCGGTGGCCACGCAGGCGGCGTTCACCGCCGCCCGGGTAGTGAAGTTGTCCGAGCAGTCCAGCACCAGGTCCACCATGGTGATGCGCGCCGCCAGGCGGTCGGCGTCCAGCGCCTCGCGCAACGGCACCAGACGCACCTCGGGATTGAGCGCCGCCAGCCGTTGCAGGGCGGAATCCACCTTGCCCTGGCCGATGCGGCTGGCATCGTGCAGCACCTGACGCTGCAGATTGCTCAGGTCGACGCGGTCGAAGTCGGCCAGGTGCAATTCGCCGACGCCGGCGGCGGCCAGATAGAGAGCCACCGGCGAGCCCAGACCGCCGAGGCCGACGATGAGCACCTTGGCCTGCTTGAGCCGCAACTGCCCGGCGATGTCCACCTGGGCGAGCAGGATCTGCCGGCTGTAGCGCAGCAGCTCGTCGTCGCTCAGCATGGCCAGCGACCGCCGCTGATGCGTTCGTGACCGCCCAGGTCCCGACGACTCTCCACCTCGGCGAAGCCCTGGCGCACCAGCAGTTCGCGCACCGCGGCGGCCTGCTCGAAGCCATGCTCCAGCCACAGCCAGCCATCGGCTTCCAGATGAGCGGGCGCTGTCGCGATCAAATCGCGGATGTCGTCCAGGCCATCGGCGCCGGCCACCAGGGCGCTACGCGGCTCGAAACGCACGTCACCCTCGTCCAGATGATGATCGTCGCCGGCGATATAGGGGGGATTGCTGACGATGAGGCCGAAGCGCTGGCCGTCCAAGGCCGCGAACCAGTGACTTTCGACGAAGCGGACATTGCCCAGGCGCAAGCGCGCGGCATTGCGTCGCGCCAGCGCGACCGCCGCCGCGATGCGATCCACGCCGAGGACCCGCCAGCGCGCTCGCTCATGGGCCAGGGCCAGGGCGATGGCCCCCGTGCCGGTGCCGAGATCCAGCACCTGCACCTCGTCGGCCAGCGGCAGCGCCAGGGCGGTCTCCACCAGCACCTCGGTGTCGGGACGTGGGATCAGGGTGTCGGGACTCACCTCCAGGTCCAGCGACCAGAAGCCCTGCTGCCCGAGGATATAGGCCACCGGCTCGCCCTGGCGGCGCCGTTCCAGACCGGCCTGGAAGCGGGCCAGGGATTCGCGCGGCACCAGCTTTTCCGGCCAGGTGCGCAGATAGCTGCGCGGCTTGTCCAGGGCGGCGGCCAGCAGCAGCTCGACGTCGAGGCGGGCGCTGGGCGAGTCCGGCAACTGGGTTTCGCGCAACAAGGCGCCGATGGTGGCCATGGGTCAGTCTCCCAGCGCCGCCAGTTGATCGGCCTGGTATTCCTGCAGCAGCGGGTCGATGACCTGCTGGACGTCGCCGTTCACCACCTCGCCCAGGGAATAGAGGGTCAGGTTGATGCGGTGATCGGTGACCCGGCCCTGGGGGAAGTTGTAGGTGCGGATGCGCTCGGAACGGTCGCCCGAGCCCACCAGCAGTCGGCGGGTGTCGGACATTTCCTTGTGCGCCGCCGCGTCCTGCTGGTCGTTGAGCTTGGCCGACAGCCAGGCCATGGCCTTGGCGCGGTTCTTGTGCTGCGAACGCTCCTCCTGGCACTCCACCACGATGCCGGTGGGCAGGTGGGTGATGCGCACCGCGGAATCGGTCTTGTTGACGTGCTGACCGCCCGCGCCGGAGGACCGGTAGGTGTCGACGCGCAGATCGGCCGGATTGATCTCGATGGCCTGTTGCTCGTCGGGCTCGGGCAGCACGGCGACGGTGCAGGCCGAGGTGTGGATGCGACCCTGGGATTCGGTTTCCGGGACCCGCTGCACCCGGTGCGCCCCGGACTCGAACTTGAGCTTGGCGTAGACGTTGTCGCCCTCGACCCGAGCGATGACTTCCTTGAAACCACCATGTTCACCCTCGTTCTCCGAGAGGACTTCCAACCGCCAGCCCTGGCGTTCGGCGTAGCGCGAGTACATGCGGAACAGGTCGCCGGCGAAGATCGCCGCCTCGTCGCCACCGGTGCCGGCACGGATTTCCAGGAAGACGTTGCGCCCGTCGTTGGGGTCCTTGGGCAGCATCATGCGCTGCAGCTCGTCTTCCAGCTCCTGCAGCCGCGCCCGGGCACTGGCGACCTCTTCCTCGGCCATCTCGCGCAAATCCGGATCGCTGTCCTTGAGCAGCGCCTGGGCGCCCTCCAGGTCCGCCTGCACCTTGCGGTACTCGCTGAAGGCCTGGCTCACCGGCTCGAGTTCGGCGTACTCCTTGGAATAGGCGCGGAACTGGGTCTGGTCGCTGATGACCTCGGCATCACCGAGCAGCGCGGTCAGCTCCTCGAAGCGGTCCTGCAGACCATCGAGCTTGTGCAACAGAGAGGTCTTCATGTCTTGTCCAAACCCTCGTCGAGGGCGAAGAGTTCCTGGGCCAGGGTCAGGGCGTCGACGCGCCCCTCGGCGGATAATTTCTTGAGCTGCACGCTGGGCGCGTGCAGCAACTTGTTGGTCAGGCTGCGCGCCAGGGCCGCCAGGGCTTCCTGGGGATCGGCGCCGTTGGCCAGCAGGCGCTGGGCGCGGGCCAGTTCGTCGTCGCGGATCTGCTCGCCCTGCTGGCGATAGGCGCGGACCACGTCCACCGCGGCGCGCTCGCGCAGCCGCTGCATGAAATCCTCGACCCCGGCCAGCACCAGCTTCTCGGCGGCCTGGGCAGCGCCCTGGCGACTCTTGAGATTCTCCGCCACCACTTCGTGCAGGTCGTCCACCGTATAGAGGTAGACGTCCTCCAGCTCGCTCACCTCCGGCTCGATGTCGCGCGGGACGGCGATGTCGACCATGAAGATGGGTTTGTGCCGGCGCTGCTTGAGCGCCCGCTCCACGGCGCCCTTGCCGAGGATCGGCAACTGGCTGGCGGTGGAGCTGATGACGATGTCGCTGGCGACCAGCTCGTCGGGAATGTCGGCCAGCAGCACGGTATGGGCACCGAATTCCTCGGCCAGGTGGCTGGCGCGCTCCAGGGTGCGGTTGGCGACGACGATGCGCCGCACGCCCTGCTCGTGGAGATGGCGGGCGACCAGGGTGATGGTCTCGCCAGCGCCGATCAGCAGCGCCTGGCTACGACTCAGGTCGCTGAAGATCTGCTTGGCCAGGCTGACCGCGGCGAAGGCCACCGACACCGGGTTCTCGCCGATGGCCGTATCCGTCCGTACCGTCTTGGCGGTATTGAAGGTGGCCTGGAACAGCCGCCCCAGCAAAGGGCCGACGGTGCCGGCCTCGCGGGCCACGGCATAGGCCGACTTGAGTTGGCCGAGGATCTGCGGCTCGCCCAGCACCATGGAGTCCAGCCCCGCCGCCACCCGCATCATGTGCCGCACCGCGGCCTCGTCCTGATGCAGATAGATGCTGGCGCGGAGGTCTTCCAGCGGCACCCGGTGATACTGGGCCAGCCAGGCCAGCACCGCCTCGGCCAGGGTCGGCTCCAGCTCCAGGTAGAGCTCGCTGCGGTTACAGGTGGAGAGGATCGCCGCTTCGCGACTGTGGGTGGCCTGCTCCAGCTGGCGCAGGGCCTCGACCGTCTGCTCCGGAGTGAAAGCCACGCGTTCGCGCACCTCAACCGAGGCGGTCTTGTGATTGATGCCGAGCGCGAGAAAGGCCATGGACGCAAGCAGTCGAACGGATTGGGAAAGCCGGACATTGTCCTACGCGCGGGCGGTGGCGACAACCAGCAGCGACGAGCCGTCGGACAATGGCCGTCATAGCCTGGGCGAATGAATCTTGCCGGGCAAAAGGCGTCAACAGCCTCGACCACCGCACTTCTCGGCCCGCCGCTCCGCATGTGCGACGCGGCCACGACGACTCTTGTGGCATGATGGACCGACTGTAAAAAGGCCGCCCCGACCCTATGACCAGATACCTTGCGCTGCTGACGACCGCCCTGCTGCTCGCCGGCTGCCAGAACCTCGGCCGTCAGCCGACGCCCGCAGCCGCCATCCCCCCGCCCACCGCCAAGACCAGCACGCCGCAACCGGCCGGCTCCTTCCGCGAGGATACCCTCTACGACCTGCTGGTCGGTGAGTTGGCCGGACAGCGCAACCGCTTCGACATCGCCCTGACCAACTACGTCGAGCAGGCCAAGTCGACCCAGGACCCGGGCGTGGCCGAGCGGGCCTTCCGCATCGCCGAATACCTCGGCGCCGACACTCCGGCGCTGGAAACCGCGCAGATCTGGGCGCGCAACGCGCCGGACAACCTCGACGCCCAGCGCGCCGCCGCCATCATGCTCGCCCGCGCCGGGCGCTACGACGAATCCATGGCCTACATGGAGCGCGTGCTCCAGGGCCAGGGCGATACCCATTTCGACTTCCTCGCCCTGTCCGCCGCGGAAACCGACGAGACCACCCGCGCCGGCCTGCTCAAAAGCTTCGACCGGCTACTGCTCAAGTACCCCCACAACGGCCAGCTGCTGTTCGGCAAGGCGCTGCTGCTGCAGCAGGATGGTCGCGCCGACGAAGCCCTGAAGTTGCTGGAGCGCAATCCGGCGGCCAAGCGCGAGGTCGCGCCGCTGCTGCTGCGCGCTCGCCTGCTGCAGAGCGAAGATCGCAGCGCCGAGGCCCTGCCGCTGCTCGAAGCCGGCATCCGCCAACATCCGGAGGATCGCCGGCTGCGCCTGGCGCATGCCCGTCTGTTGGTGGAACTGGATCGCCTGGACCAAGCCAAGCGCGAGTTCGCCGAACTGGTCAGCCAATTCCCCGACGACGACGACCTCAGATTCTCCCTGGCGCTGGTCTGCCTGGAGGCCCAGGCCTGGCAGGAAGCCCAGGTCTACCTCAAGGAACTGATTGCCCGCGGCAGCCACCTGGACGCGGCGCACCTCAACCTGGGGCGTAGCTACGAGGAACTCGACCAACCCGAACAGGCGCTGGCCGAATACGCCCAGGTCGGCCCCGGCACCGACTATCTCGCCGCCCAGCAGCGCCAGACGGAAATCCTGCTCGGCGCCGGACGCACCGTCGACGCACGCCAGCGCCTGGCCGAGGCCCGCAAGCGCCAGAGCGAATACGCCGTGCCGCTGTACCTGCTCGAGGCCGAGGGCCTGGCCAGCGCCGACCAGCTCGCCCTCGCCGACCAGACCGTGCAGCAGGCCCTGCAGCAATACCCCAACGATCTCAACCTGCTCTACGTCCGCTCCATGCTGGCGGAGAAGCGTGGCGATCTCGGCCAGCTGGAAACCGATCTGCGCTACATCATCGCCCACGACCCCGACAACGCCATGGCGCTCAACGCCCTGGGCTACACCCTGGCCGATCGCACGCCGCGCCTGGCCGAGGCACGCCAGTTGATCGACAAGGCGCACCAGTTGAGCCCGGACGATCCGGCCATCCTCGACAGCATGGGCTGGGTCCGCTATCGCCAGGGCCAGCTGGTCGACGCCGAGCGCTATCTGCGCCAAGCCTTCGAACGCTTCCCCGATGCCGAGGTGGCCGCCCACTTCGGCGAGGTGCTCTGGGCCCAGGGCAAGCGCAGCGAAGCGCGCAAGGTCTGGCGCGCCGGCCTGGATGCCGATGCCGACGACGCCATCCTGCGCAGCACCCTCAAACGCCTGACTGGAAGCGAAACCCTCCGATGATCCGTGCGCGTACCCTCCTCACCCTGTTCCTGCTCGCCCTGCTGGCCGGTTGCGCCAGCACCTCTCGCCAGGAGGCCGTGGAAGGCCAGGGCAACGCCGCCCAGTGGCAGGCCCACAAGCAACGTATCGCCGCGCTCGACGGCTGGCAGATCGACGGCAAGGTCGGCATCCGCGCCCCGCGCGATTCCGGCAGCGGCACCCTGTTCTGGCTGCAGCGCCAGGACTATTACGACATCCGCCTGGCCGGCCCTCTGGGGCGCGGCGCCACCCGCCTCACCGGGCGTCCGGGCGCCGTCACCCTCGACGTCTCCGGCCAGGGCAGCTACCAGGCCGATTCCCCCGAAGCCCTGCTGGAGCAACAACTCGGCTGGCGGCTGCCGGTCTCGCACCTGCTCTGGTGGGTCCGCGGCCTGCCCGCCCCGGATAGCCGCAGCCAGCTGACCCTGGACGCCGACAGCCACCTGGCGCGCCTGGTGCAAGACGGCTGGACCGTCGAATACACCCGCTATACCGAACAGAACGGCTACACCCTGCCCGAGCGCCTCAAGCTCACCGGCAAGGACCTGGAAGTCATCCTGGTGGTGAAGACCTGGCAGCCGCGCGAGCTGGGCAAATGACCCCGGCACCCGCCTTCACCCTGCCAGCGCCGGCCAAGCTCAATCTGTTCCTGCACATCCTCGGTCGTCGCCCGGACGGCTACCACGAGCTGCAGACGCTCTTCCAATTCCTCGACTGGGGCGACGACCTGGGTTTCGCCGCGCGCGACGACGGCGCCCTCGAACTGCACGACGGCCTGCCCGGGGTCGCCCCGGAACAGAACCTGATCCTGCGTGCCGCTCGTCTGCTGCGACAGGAAAGCGGTACCACCCACGGCGCCGACCTCTGGCTGACCAAGCGCCTGCCCATGGGCGGCGGCATCGGTGGCGGCAGCTCGGATGCCGCCACCACCCTGCTCGGCCTCAATCACCTGTGGGGCCTCGGCGCCAGCCTCGACGACCTGGCCGCCCTGGGGCTGCGTCTGGGCGCCGACGTACCGGTGTTCGTCCGCGGCCAGGCCGCCTTCGCCGAAGGCGTGGGGGAAAAGCTCACTCCGGTCGCCCCGCCGGAACCCTGGTATCTGGTAGCCGTGCCGCAAGTCTCTGTAAGTACTGCAGAAATTTTTTCCGATCCGCTGTTGACACGAGACACTCCCGCCATTAAAGTTTGCGCCGTTCTCGAGTGGACAGGTCGGAATGACTGCCAGAGTACGGTCGAGAGGCGTTATCCAGAAATTCGTAACGCTTTGATCTTGCTAAACAAATTTGTTTCAGCTAGATTAACCGGCACTGGAGGTTGCATATTTGGAAGCTTTCCAAATAAGACCGAAGCTGATACAGTAGCGAGCCAGCTACCAGCATCACTTCCAGGCTTCGTAGCCAAGGGCAGCAACGTTTCGATGTTGCACCGAGCGCTGACAAGTCTGACCAGAGAATGAGTACAGCTAGTACTCAGCAAGATACAGGGGCGTCGCCAAGCGGTAAGGCAGCAGGTTTTGATCCTGCCATGCGTTGGTTCGAATCCAGCCGCCCCTGCCATTTTCCTTCCA
The DNA here is from genome assembly GCA_036946245.1 of Pseudomonas oryzihabitans. Taxonomy (GTDB): domain Bacteria; phylum Pseudomonadota; class Gammaproteobacteria; order Pseudomonadales; family Pseudomonadaceae; genus Chryseomonas; species Chryseomonas oryzihabitans_G. Next base: position 1,398,190 of record JAQIJM010000001.1, on the reverse strand, counting down.
AGACCCACCTCAAGCCGCAGGAACTGCAGCGTGTCCAAGATGATGGTCTTCACGGGGAACGCCAACCCCGATCTGGCACGGCGCATCGTGCGCCAGCTGCATATCCCTCTCGGTGACGTCTCCGTCGGAAAATTCTCCGATGGCGAGATCAGCGTCGAAATCAACGAGAACGTGCGGGGCAAGGATGTTTTCATCATCCAGCCCACCTGCGAGCCGACCAATGACAACCTGATGGAACTGGTAGTGATGGCCGACGCCTTCCGCCGCTCCTCAGCGACTCGTATCACCGCAGTCATCCCCTATTTCGGCTATGCGCGCCAGGATCGCCGTCCGCGTTCCGCGCGCGTCGCCATCACCGCCAAGGTGGTGGCCGACATGCTGACCGTGGTGGGTATCAACCGGGTGCTCACCGTCGATCTGCACGCCGACCAGATCCAAGGCTTCTTCGATATTCCCGTGGACAACATCTACGGCTCCCCCGCCCTGGTGGATGACATCGAAGACCAGCGTTTCGAAAATCTGATGATCGTCTCCCCGGACATCGGCGGCGTGGTGCGCGCGCGCGCCGTGGCCAAGAGCCTGGGTGTGGACCTGGCGATCATCGACAAGCGTCGTCCCAAGGCCAACCAGTCGGAAGTGATGCACATCATCGGTGACATCCAGGACCGCACCTGCGTGCTGGTCGACGACATGGTCGATACCGCCGGCACCCTGTGCCACGCGGCCAAGGCCCTGAAGGAACACGGCGCCGCCAAGGTCCTGGCCTACTGCACCCACCCGGTGCTGTCGGGTCGCGCCATCGAGAACATCGACAACTCCGTGCTGGACGAGCTGGTGGTGACCAACACCATTCCGCTGTCCGCCGCGGCCCAGGCCTGCAGCCGTATCCGCCAGCTGGACATCGCGCCGGTGGTGGCCGAGGCGGTACGCCGGATCAGTAACGAAGAATCCATCAGCGCGATGTTCCGTTAAGGAACAGCCGCTCTGGAAGCGCCCCGCAAGGCCGTGACGGTCTAGCGGGGCTTTTTAGTCGGTAGGGTCGTAGAAACTGGTCGCAAGTTCTCGCCCACCGATTCCTTATCCTGGAGATTCACAATGGTAGATTTCACTCTGAATGCCGAAGTGCGTTCCGACCTGGGGAAAGGTGCGAGCCGCCGCCTGCGTCGTAATGCCGGTAACGTTCCCGCCGTGATCTACGGTGGCGACAAGGCTCCGACCTCCATCACCCTGGTCGGCAAAGACCTGGCCAAGATGCTGGAAAGCGAAGCCGCTTTCGCCAGCGTCATCACCCTGAAGGTCGGTGGCAGCAACGAAAGCGTCCTGGTCAAGGCCCTGCAGCGTCATCCCTCCAAGGGCTACGTCATGCACGCCGACTTCCTACGCGTCATCGCCGGCCAGAAGCTGACCGCCAACGTCCCCCTGCACTTCATGAACCAGGAAACCTCCGTGGGCGTGAAGCAACAAGGTGGCGAGATCCTGCACACCATCAACGAAGTCGAAGTTTCCTGCCTGCCGAAAGACCTGCCGGAATTCATCGAAGTCGACATGGCCAAGGTCGAGCTGGACCAGATCGTTCACCTGAGCGACCTGAAAGTCCCGGCTGGCGTCGAGCTGGTGTCCCTGGCCCACGGCAGCGATCTGCCGGTTGCCAGCATCCACCTGCCGCGCATCCGTGAAGAAGCCGAAGACGGTGCTGCCGAAGAAGGCGCTGCCGAGTAAGTTCGCGCACGCCTGACCGAGAAGGGCCCCTGACATGACCGCCGTCCAACTGATCGTCGGCCTGGGTAATCCAGGCCCCGAATACGACCAGACCCGGCACAATGCAGGGGCCCTTTTCGTTGAGCGTCTGGCCGCCGCCCAAGGCGCGAGCCTGGCTGCCGATCGCAAGTATCATGGCCTCGTGGGGCGCTTTCGCCACGCGGGCAACGACGTTCGTCTGCTCATCCCCACCACCTACATGAACCGCAGCGGCCAGGCCGTGGCGGCGCTCGCCGGCTTCTTCCGCATCCCGCCGGCAGCCATCCTGGTGGCCCACGACGAACTCGACCTGCCACCCGGCACCGCGCGCCTCAAGACCGGCGGCGGCCATGGCGGTCACAACGGGCTGCGTGACATCATCGCCCAGCTCGGCAATCAGAACGGTTTCCAGCGCCTGCGCCTGGGCATCGGCCATCCGGGCCATGCCAGCCTGGTTTCCAACTTCGTGCTGGGCCGTGCACCGCGCAGCGAGCAGGAGCTGCTCGATGCCAGCGTCGACGCCGCCCTGGAGGTGGTACCGGAGCTGCTCTCCGGCGACCTGACGCGCGCCATGCAGCGCCTGCACAGCCGCAAGGCCTGACCCACCCTACCCTCTTCCTTTTCTTCCGCGAGGACACACACCATGGGATTCAATTGCGGCATCGTCGGCCTGCCCAACGTCGGCAAGTCCACCCTGTTCAATGCCCTGACTCAATCCGGTATCGCGGCGGAAAACTTCCCCTTCTGCACCATCGAGCCCAACAGCGGCATCGTGCCGATGCCCGATGCGCGACTGAACGCCCTGGCGGAGATCGTCAAACCCGAGCGGGTGATCCCTACCACCATGGAATTCGTCGATATCGCCGGCCTGGTGGCGGGCGCGTCCAAGGGTGAAGGCCTGGGCAACAAGTTCCTCGCCAACATCCGCGAGACCGATGCCATCGCCCATGTGGTGCGCTGCTTCGAAGACGAGAACGTCATCCACGTGGCCAACTCGGTGGACCCCAAACGGGACATCGAGGTGATCGACCTGGAGCTGATCTTCGCCGACCTGGACAGCTGCGAGAAGCAACTGCAGCGCGTCACCCGCAACGCCAAGGGCGGCGACAAGGAAGCCCTGGCGCAGAAGGCGCTTCTGGAGAAGCTGATTCCCCACTTCGAGGCCGGCAAGCCCGCCCGCAGCCTGATGAAGGGCCTGGACGAAGAGCAGAAGCGCCTGGTGCGCAGCTTCCACCTGCTGACCAGCAAGCCGGTGATGTACATCGCCAACGTCGCCGAGGACGGCTTCGAGAACAACCCGCACCTGGACGTGGTCCGCGCCATCGCCGAGGAAGAAGGCGCCGTGGTGGTGCCGGTGTGCAACAAGATCGAGGCGGAGATCGCCGAGCTGGACGACGACGAGGAAAAGCAGATGTTCCTCGAGTCCATGGGCATGGAAGAGCCGGGCCTGAACCGGGTGATCCGCGCCGGCTACGAACTGCTCAACCTGCAGACCTACTTCACCGCCGGGGTAAAGGAAGTCCGTGCCTGGACCGTCCGCGTCGGCGCCACCGCCCCGCAGGCCGCCGCCGCCATCCACACCGACTTCGAGAAGGGCTTCATCCGCGCCGAAGTGGTGGCCTATGACGACTTCATCGCCTTCAAGGGCGAGAACGGAGCCAAAGAAGCCGGCAAATGGCGCCTGGAAGGCAAGGACTACATCGTCAAGGACGGCGATGTCATGCACTTCCGGTTCAACGTCTAAGCGACGGCGAACGCCAGAGCCCCCTCCCCACCGCAAGGTGGCGAGGGGGTTTTCTTTTGCGCGATCGCCAGCGGTATGGATGCGCAGCGATTTGGCACAATGACGGTGATCCGACTGCCGTCAAAAGCTCTGCCCGCCGCCTGGATGCCGCCATGAATTTCGAAGACCTGCGCCTGTTCGTCACCACCCTGAACGAAGGCAGCTTCACCGCCGCCGCCGACAAGCTGGGGCTGTCCAAGCAGTTCGTCAGTCGGCGGACCATGGCGCTGGAGGAAAGCCTGGGGGTGCGCCTGCTCAATCGCACCACGCGGCGGTTGCAGGCGACCGAGCTGGGAGTGCTGCTCTACGAGCGGGCGGTGAAGATCCTCGAGGACGTCAACGACACCGAGGAGTTGCTCTCCAGCCGGCGGACGGTGCCCCAGGGCGTATTGCGCGTGAGTGCGCCCATGACCTTCGGTACCCTGCACCTGAGCCCGCTACTACCGGATTTTCTCGCGGCCTATCCGCAGATTCGCCTGGAACTGGATCTGAACGACCGGGCGGTGGATCTGTTGGCCGAGGGCTACGACATGTCGATCCGCATCGGCACCCTGGCCGATTCCAGCCTGATCGCCAAGCGGTTGACCGAGATGCAGTTGGTGACCTGTGCCAGTCCGGCGTATCTGCGCGCGGCGCCGCCGCTTGCCCAGCCGGAGGACCTGGCCGAGCACAGCTGTCTGCTCTATGGCCATGGTCGCCAGGTGGAGTGGCGCTTCCAACGCGGGGGCAAGCCGCTGGTGCTGCCCATGCAGGGTCAGCTCAGGGCCAACAACGGGGAGGTGGTGCGGGATGCGGCCATCGCCGACCAGGGGATCGCGGTGCTGCCGACCTTCATCGTGGGCGAAGCGCTGGCCTCAGGAGCGCTGGTGCAGGTGCTGGAGGACTTCGCCCTGCCCAGTGCCGCGGTCTATGCGGTCTATCCGCAACATCGCCAGTCGGCGCGCATCGTCCAGCTGTTCTCGGACTATCTGCGCGACCGGCTGGCGCTCTAGCCGGCTCAAGCCACGGCGCCTTGGGGGCTCGGTCTACGCTGGGGCCATTGCTGAAGGGTGCGTTCGGCACCGTCCGCGGCCAGGCGTTGGCCGTCCAGGCGATCCTGTTGGCGCTGGATCGAGGGTTGCAGGCTGCGGTCGGTGCCGTTCTCGGCCAGGGCGCGGCGGTCCAGGCGATCCTGCTGACGCTGGATCGAGGGTTGCAGGCTGCGGTCGGTGCCGTTCTCGGCCAGGGCGCGGCGGTCCAGGCGATCCTGCTGACGCTGGATCGAGGGTTGCAGGCTGCGGTCGGTGCCGTTCTCGGCCAGGGTGCGGCGGTCCAGGCGATCCTGCTGGCGCTGGATCGAGGGCTGCAGGCTGCGCTCGGCGCCGTTTTCGGCCAGGGCGCGATCGGCCTGCTGGTGCTTCTCGATCAGCGAACCCAGGGGACGCAGGGCGCTTTCCTCGGCCTGGGCGGACTGGCCGATGGCGACGGTGAGCAGGGTGGCGGTGAAGAGGGCGGTGAGGGTTTTCATGGCGAGTACCTTGTCGGGTGGGTGTGGGCTCATTGTCCCCAGCCCGGTGCTCGCCTAGAAATCGTCCCGCGGGATAGCGATCATCGACCGCACTGATGATCGCTCCGGACTAGCACCGCGCCTGGCGTTGGCGCAGCAGGAACAGGCACCAGATGCCCAGCGCCGTGGCTGCCAAGAGGCAGCCGGCCAGGCTCACGCCGGTCCAGCCGAAGTGCTCGTACAGCCGCGCCGACAGCAGCGACCCCAGGGAGCCGCCGAGGAAATAGCCGGTCATGTAGCCGGCATTGAGGCGGCTGCGGGCTTCCGGACGCAGGCGATAGACCACGTTCTGGTTGCTGACGTGACTGAGCTGCACGGCGAGATCGAGCACCAGGATGCCGACCAGCAGCGCCGCCAGGGAGTGCTGGGCGAAGGCCAGGGGTAGCCAGGCGAGGGTCAGGGAGACGAGGCCGATGCTGGTGGCGAGACGACCCTTGCCCTGGTCGGCCATGCGTCCGGCCAGGTTGGCGGCCAGGGCACCGACGGCGCCGGCGAGACCGAACAGGCCGATGGTGCCGTCGCTGAAGCCATAGGGTTCGGCGGCGAGCAGAAAGGCCAGGGGCGTCCAGAACACCGCGAAGACGGCGAAACCGAGAAAGCCCAGCAGGGTACGCAAGCGATGCAGGGGCTCGTCGCGCAGCAGGACGAACACCGAGCCCAGCAGCCGCGGATAGCTCAGGCCGGCCGATTGCTGGTAGCGCGGCAGCGCCAGGCGCAGGGCCAGGGCGGTGGCCAGCATGAGGCCGGCGGCCACGGCGTAGACGGTGCGCCAATCACCCAGGGACGACAGTGTCCCGGCCACGGTGCGGGCCAGGAGGATACCGAGGATCAGGCCGCTCATGACGGTGCCCACCGCCCTGCCCCGCTGTTCCGGCGCGGCCAGGGTGGCGGCGAAGGGCACCAGTACCTGGGCCACCACCGAGAAGAGCCCGGTCATGGCGGTACCCAGCAGCAACCAGGGCAGGCTGGTGGCGGTGGCGCTCAAGGCCAGGCCGGCGGCGGCGATGACGCTCATGGTGACGATCAGCCGGCGGCGCTCCAGCAGATCGCCCAGAGGCACCAGCAGCAGCAGACCGGCGGCGTAGCTGAGCTGGGCGGTGGTGACGATGCTGCCGGCCTGGGTGTAGCTGAGCTCGAAGCGCTGGGCGATGGTGTGCAGCAGCGGCTGGTTGTAGTAGTTGCTGGCCACGGCGATGCCGGTGGCGACGGCCATGAGCAGGGTCAGCCAGCGGCTGAGGGGTGGCGTGGGAGTCGACATCCGCAAGGTCCGGCAAGGAAGAGGCTGGTCAGTATCGGACAACGGCAGCTATCGGTTAAATGAATCGTTAAGATCGTTTCGATCTCACTTCAAGATAACGCCATGAATCTCAAGCAGCTGGAATTCGCCATCGCCCTGGCCGAAGAGCGCCACTTCACCCGCGCCGCCGAGCGCTGCCATGTGGTGCAGTCGGCGCTCAGTCATCAGATCGCCCGGCTGGAAGCCGAGCTGGGCACCACTCTGTTCGAGCGGCTGCCGCGCCAGGTGCGCATCACCCCAGCGGGCGAGGCCCTCCTGGCCAATGCCCGGCAAGCGCTGGCGGCGGTGGAGCGACTGCAGCAGGACGTGGCGGCGGCGGTGGGTGACATTCGCGGCAGCCTGACGGTGGGGCTGATCTCCTCGGTGCCGCGCCTGGACATCGTCGAGCTGCTGGCAACCTTCCATGCCCGGCATCCGCAGGTGGACATCGAGTTGCGTCAGGACAAGAGCGAGACGCTGCTCGAGGCGGTGCGGGATCGACAGCTGGATTTCGCCCTGATCGGCGTCTCGCGGCAGCTAGGCCTGGAGGGTGTCGACAGCCGGTTGCTGCTCAGCGAGGAGCTGGTGGCGGTCTTGCCGGCCGAGCATGGCCTGGCGGGACGGACGCGGCTGTCGCTGCACGAGCTGGTGGATCTGCCGCTGGTGGACCTGCCGGCCGGGAGCGGCGCGCGGCGGCAGACCGACGAGGCCTTCGCCGCCCTGGGCCTGCCTCATCGGGTGCGCTTCGAGACCAGCCACATGCAATTGCTGGAGCGTTTCGTCCGTCGGGGCCTGGCGGTGGGGCTGGTGCCACGCAGCCTGGCACTGACCTTCAGCGGCCTGGCCCGCGTGCCGGTGAGCGATGCGCCGCAACGTAACGTCCATGCCATCTGGTCGCGACTGCCGACGCCGGCGACCCGGGAATTCCTGCAGATCCTGGACGAGGCGCTGGCCGAGTAACAGCGGTCCGCAGATACGACTGCGGCTATAGGTACGGGCTTCGCCTATGGGAGCTATTGTCGGCTCGGCTTATCGCGGCCATGGCGGTCCGCGATAGATAGGTAGGTTCGGAGCGTAGCCTGGAAAACGGCGCAGCCTGTTCCAGGGATGGACTTCAGTGTGCGGGGGCGCCCTCACCCCGACCCTCTCCCAGAGGGAGAGGGGGCCATTCGAGCGGGTCTTCGGCGCTAGCGGAGCGTAGCCTGGAAAACGGCGCAGCCTGTTCCAGGGATGGACTTCAGTGTGCGGGGGCGCCCTCACCCCGACCCTCTCCCAGAGGGAGAGGGGGCCATTCGAGCGGACCTTCGGCGCTAGCGGAGCGTAGTCTGGAAAACGGTGCAGCCTGTTCCAGGGATGGACTTCAGTGTGCGGGGGCGCCCTCACCCCAGCCCTCTCCCAGAGGTGTATAGCCCGGAGACATAGTGGACACCTGTTCGAGGACATGGTGGACAGGTATCAGGCGACGGAACGTCCCGTCGTCGCCGTCCGGGTGTGTGCGTTCAGGCACGCGATGCGCCAGGTGCGCCAGAGCACGTCATACTGGCCATCCTCGCCCTCAGGGCGGATCAGCACGGGTTCGCCGATGAAAGCCTTGCCCACGTGCCATTGCTGGCCTCGCCAGTTGATGAGTCCCTGATCGCGCACCGTGCGTACGATACCGCCTTCCGCGTACAGCGGTGCAGGAGGCGTGGGGCAATAGGCGCGAGGGCTCGGCTGATAGCGTGTCTGGGGCACCTGCATGTCCAGCGCCTGATGCGGCCGCTGGCCATTGTAGAGCTGTCGCCAGTGGTCGAAGGCCCGCTGCGCCTGGTCCAGGTCTGCCCACGGTGGGCCTTGCAACACTTCGGCCTTGAGCGTGCGGTGGAAGCGTTCGTCCTTGCCCTGCGTCTGCGGATGATAGGGCCGCGAATGGCTGACCCGAATGCCCTGACCCATCAACCAGACGTCCAGCCGGGTGTAGTGCTGGCCGTCCGTGCCCCAGGGGCTGCCGTTGTCCATGGTCATCCGCGCGGGTAGACCATAGCGCTCGAACGCAGCGATCAGGCACTGGCGCACGGTGGCTTCCCGCTCGTCACCGCAGGCCTGCAACACCACCGCGTAACGTGAATGGTCGTCCAACACGGTCAACGGATGACAGCGTCCCCGCACCAGGGGCACATGCCCCTTGAAATCCATCTGCCACAGATCGTTGGCGTGCGGGTGTTCGAAGCGCTGCCAGGGCGTGGCCGCCGCTGAGGCCGCCGCGCTCACCGCGCCGTGACGGACCAGGATCGCATGCACCGTGCTGATGGCCGGCATTGGCACGCCCTGATCTTCCAGTCGGCGTGCCAGCTTGCGTGCCCCCCAGGCCGGGTGCTGCGCGCGCAAGGCCATGATCTGCGCCTCCCGTTCTGCGGCACAGCGACTTGGCGACGTCACCGGACGGCGCGAACGATCCGTCAGCGCCTCGCCGGCCCTGGCACGCGCCAGCCATTTGTATCCCGTCGTCGGGCTGATGCCGAAACGGCGGCACAGCAGGCGTACGTTCGCTCCCGCCTGTTGCGCCAGGCCAACGAACTCTTCGCGTAACTGCATCGTGGACTTCTCCTGCCACGGCATCGGCCTGCTCCCACCTGCCAAATGCCACAGCTTGATGTGTCCACCCTGTCTCCGAACAGGTGTTCACCATGTCTCCGGGCCATACAAGAGGGAGAGGGGGCCATTCGAGCGGGTCTTCGGCGCTAGCGGAGCGTAGCCTGGAAAACGGCGCAGCCTTTTCCAGGGGGACGTCGTTGCGCGGGGGGCGCCCTCACCCCAGCCCTCTCCCAGAGGGAGAGGGGCCATTCGAGCGGGTCTTCGGCGCTAGCGGAGCGTAGCCCGGAAAACGGCGCAGCCTGTTCCAGGGGGACGTCGTTGCGCGGGGGGCGCCCTCACCCCTGCCCTCTCCCAGAGGGAGAGGGGGCTAACCGGACAGGTGTTCAGCCGCCTGCAGCACGCCCGGCAGCCTGCTGCCTGCCCTCAACCCTCGCTGACCGGTAGCCGGCGGACGAAGTTGCCCACCCGCCAGGCCAGTTGCTCGCCCTGGCATTGCACCAGCAGGTTGCGTACCCGGTAGGCCTGGTCGGCCACGCTGGCCTCGGCCTGGGCTTCGCTGGCACCGTCGAGGTGGTTGCGCGCCAGCACCTGGTAGTTGCCGGTGGGGCAGCGAGCCGCCGCTTCGTCGGCGCAGCCGGACCAGCTGCCGAATACCCCGTTGCACTGCACCAGGTAAGCCGTACGGCCGTCCTGCAGGTAGGCGTTGTGGGAACTGGCGCAGCCGGCCAGCAGGGCGAGGAAGCCGGCGCAGGCCAGCAGGCGGAGGGCGTTGCGGAAGAGGGCGAGGGACATAAGAGTGGCTCCGAAAAGTATGGAGCCATCGTAGAAAGCCAACCCCCTCTTCCATAAATCGTACCGGCGGATAGCGCTTATCGACGGCGCTGATAGCCGCGACGCTAGGGGTTCTCGCCCATGAACCTGAGGATCTCGCCGCGCAGCCAGCGCTCGCCCGGGTCCTGGTCCTGGGCCGCGCGCCAGACCAGCGAGAGCTTGGCCGGGACGATGGGGAACGGCGGTTCCTCGATGCGCAGACCGCCACTGGTGGCCAATGCCCGGGCGGCGTAGTCGGGTACGGTGGCGAGCAATTCGCTGCCGGCCAGCAGGGCGCCGAGGCCGTTGAAGTGGGGCACGCCCAGGGCCACCTTGCGACTGCGGCCGAGGCGCGCCAGGTCGTCGTCGATATTGCCGCAGAGATCGCCGGACATGGACACCAGCACATGGGGGCGGGCGCAGTAGTCGTCCAGCGTCAGGGGCGCCGGATCGTCGTCGGCGCGGACCACCAGGGCGCGAATGTGCCTCAGGGTGCGGCACTTGGCGTTGGCCGGCAGCTGGGTGGTGTAGCTGATGCCCAGGGAGACCTCGCCGCTGGCCAGCAGCCCGGGCAAGAGCAGGAAGTTGGCGTTGCGTACCACCAGCACGCAGTGTGGCGCCACCTCGCGCAGATGGGCCAGCAAGGGCGGCAGCAAGCCGCATTCGACGTCATCGGACATGCCGATACGGAACACCGCGCGGCTGGCGCTGGGGTCGAAGTCGTCGACCTCGCTCAGGGCGTTGGACAGGCCGTCCAGCGCCGGTTGCAGGCGCTCCAGGATGGCCAGGGCGCGGGGCGTGGGCTCCATGGCGCGGCCGCTGCGCACCAGCAAGGGATCGTCGAAGAATTGCCGCAGGCGCACCAGGGCGGCGCTGATGGCCGGCTGGCCGAGAAAGAGCTTTTCCGCAGTGCGGGTGAGGTTGCGCTCGTGCATCAGGCTTTCGAACACCACCAGCAGGTGCAGGTCGATGCGGCGCAGGTCGTTGCGGTTCACGGCATCCCTCCGCGAAGGCCAGGCGCCGGGAGGGGCGCCTGACCGTCGTTACCTTACTTCGCTGCCAGCTTGGCGTAGCTGGTCATCAGGTTGCGGTAGTTGGGGATATGGTTGGACAGCAGGGCGCCCAGGCCCTCGATGTCGTTGCGCCAGTCGCGGTGCAGCTCGCAGGCCACGCTGAACCAGTTCATCAGTTGCACCCCGGCGGCGCTCATGCGCGCCCAGGCGGCCTGCTGCACGGTCTTGTCGAAGGTGCCGGAGGCGTCGGTCACCACGAAGACGTCGAAGCCTTCGGCGATGGCGGCCAGCGCCGGGAAGGCGACGCAGACGTCGGTCACCACGCCGGCGATGATCAGTTGCTTGCGGCCGGTGGCCTTGATGGCGGCGACGAAGTCTTCGTTATCCCAGGCGTTGATCTGGCCGGGACGGGCGATGTAGGGCGCTTCGGGGAACAGCTCGACCAGTTCGGGCACCAGCGGGCCGTTGGGACCCTGCTCGAAGCTGGTGGTGAGGATGGTGGGCAGGCCGAAGAACTTGGCACTGTTGGCCAGGGCCAGGACGTTGTTCTTGAAGTCGCTGGGGGTGAAATCCTGCACCAGCGAGATCAGTCCGGCCTGGTGGTCGATCAGCAGGACGACGGCATCGTTCTTGTCGAGACGGTTGTAGGGCTTGCTCATGGTGGAGTCCTCAAGGGAGTGGTTGGGGGTTGCGGGTGGAGGGCGGCATCAGGCGCCGCCCAGGAGATGGCGGATGGCGACGGGTACGCCGGGGGTCTGGTACTGCCGCGCCGCCGCTTCCAGGCGCTGTTCGCCGTGGGTGACGCGGTGATGGTGGCGCAGGTGTTCCAGCCAGGATTCGTCGCAGAAGAATTCCTGCCAGCGGCGCGGCTCGGCGCTGTCCTGCAGCAGGGCCCAGGAGAAGGCACCGTTGCGCCGGCGCATGGCGCCGACCGCCTGCATGGCCTGGCGGAAGGCCAGGCCGTGCTCGGGGGCGATGTCGTATTCCAGGGTGACCATCACCGGGCCGCGCTCGCGGTCCAGGGAGTCATCGAGGATGGGCGTCGGCCAGTGCAGCGAAGGGGCGATATCGGCCGCGGGGGTGACCGGCAGGCGCAGGCGCCAGGTCAGCCCGATGCCGGCCAGCAGCACCGCGGCCGCCGCGCTCAGGGCCACGCTCAGGGAGAAGTGGCTGGCCACGGCACCCCAGACGAAGCCGCCCAGGGCACTGGTGCCGAAGAACACCAGGATGTAGACGGCCAGGGCGCGGGCGCGCACCCAGCCGGGCACGGCGGTCTGGGCCGCCACCTGCAGGCTGGAGAGCACGGCGATCCAGGCCAGGCCACTGGCGAGCATCACCGGCAGCAGCCAGGCGAAGTCGCGAATCCAGGCCAGGCCCAGCAGGACCAGGGCGTAGAGGGTACTGGCGCTGGCCACCAGCAGATCACTGGACAGCCGTTCGCGCAGCCGCGGCAAGAGCATGGCGCCGCCGATGGCCCCCAGCCCGACGCAACCGAGCAGGATGCCGAAATCCAGGGCGGTGCCCTGCAGGGCCTGGCGTACGAGTAGGGGCAACAGGGCCATGCCGGCGCTGGCGCCGAGGAAAAACGCGGCGGTCCGGGCCAGCACCACCTGCAGCCGGGGAGAGCTGCGGGCGTAGCGGAAGCCGACCCGGACGGCGCCCAGCAGGCGCTCCGCGGGCAGCACGGCGGCTGCAGGGGCTCGTCGCCAGGTCAGGAGCGCGACGATGACGGCGAAGAAGGACACGGCATTGAGGGCGAAGGTCAGCCAGGGACCGGCCAGGCTGACCAGCACTCCGGCCAGCGCCGGCCCCAGGGCGCGGGCCACGTTCATGCCCAGGCTGGACAGGGCGATGGCCGCCGGCAGTTCGCTCTTGTCCACCAGCTCGGGAGTGAGCGCCGACCAGGCCGGTAGCATCAGCGCCGTACCCACGCCCATGGCCAGGGTCAGGCCCAGCAGCAGCGGTACGCTCATCCAGCCGGCCAGGGTCAGCCCCGCCAGGGCCAGGGCCACCGCGGCCATCCACAGCTGCACGCCGAGCAGGTAGCGGCGCCGGTCGACGATGTCGGCCAGGGCGCCGGCCGGCAACGCCAGCAGGAACATCGGCAGCGCCCCCGCCACCTGCACCAGGGCCACCGCCAGCGGGCTGGCCGACAGCGAGGTCATCAGCCAGCCGGCGCCCACCTCGTGCATCCAGGTGCCGATGTTGGAGGCGATGCTGGCCAGCCACAGCCAGCGAAAGGTGCGCTGACGCAGCGGTTGCCAGGGCGAGGCGGCATTGGGCGTCACGGCGGCGGCGGTCATGGCGGCGCTCCTCAGAAGCTGAAGCAGGAGCAGCCGAAGGCGCCCCAGAAGCCACTGAAGTCGCTGACCGGCACCCGGCTCTGGCGCGCCCGCTCATGGCCGTGGCCATGCACGGAGCAGGCACCGGCGCACTGGTGCACGGCGGCCTGCAGCGGCGCGCCGGGCTTCCAGTGGCCGGGCACCTTGACCACCGGCGACCAGTCCGGCGTCACCGGCAGGGGCGGCGGACCCAGGCGCTCGAATTCCTCGGCGCCATGGACGATGCGGCCGCCGACCACGGTCAGCACCGACTCCAGGTGCTTGATGGCCTCTTCCTCGACCGTGAAGAAGTCCGCCGAGAGCACCGCCACATCGGCCAGTTGGCCGACCCGCAGTTGGCCCTTCCTGCCCTGTTCCGAGGAGAACCAGGCGCTGCCCTGGGTGAACAACTGCAGGGCGGTGGCGCGCGGCAGGCCCTCTTGATAGAGCGCGAGGCCGCCGACGGTGCGACCGCTGACCATCCAGTACAGCGAGGTCCAAGGGTTGTAGCTGGAGACCCGGGTGGCGTCGGTCCCCGCCCCCACCGGCACGCCCTCGGCGAGCATGCGCTGGATCGGCGGGGTCTGCTCGGCGGCCTTGGCGCCGTAGCGGTCGACGAAGTACTCGCCCTGGAAGGCCATGCGGTCCTGGATGGCGATGCCGCCGCCGAGCGCCTTGACCCGCTCGATGTTGCGCGGGCTGATGGTCTCGGCGTGGTCGAAGAACCAGGGCAGGCCATTGAAGGGCACGTCGCGGTTGACCCGCTCGAAGACGTCGAGCATCCGCGAGATGGATTCGTCGTAGGTGGCGTGCAGGCGGAACGGCCAGCGCTGCTCCACCAGGTGGCGCACCACGGGTTCCAGATCGGCTTCCATGGTGGGTGGCAGGTCCGGGCGCGGTTCGAGGAAGTCCTCGAAGTCGGCGGCGGAGAAGGCCAGCATCTCGCCGGCGCCGTTGTGGCGGAGGAAGTCGGTGCCCTGGTGCAGGGTGACGCTGCTGGTCCAGTTCTTGAAGTCGGTCAGCTCTTCCTTGGGCCGCTGGGTGAAGAGGTTGTAGGCGATGCGCACGGTGAGCTGGTCGGCGTCGGCCAGTTCCTGGATCACCTGGTAGTCGTCCGGGTAGTTCTGGAAGCCGCCGCCGGCATCGATGGCGCTGGTCAGGCCCAGACGATTGAGTTCGCGCATGAACTGGCGGGTGGAGTTGACCTGGTATTCCAGCGGCAGCTTCGGCCCCTTGGCCAGGGTGGCGTAGAGGATCATGGCGTTGGGCCGGGCGATCAACATGCCGGTCGGCTCGCCGCGGGCGTCGCGCTGGATCTCGCCGCCCGGCGGATTGGGGGTGTCCTTGGTGTAGCCGACCACGCGCAGGGCGGCGCGATTGAGCAGCGCCCGGTCATAGAGGTGGAGGATGAACACCGGGGTGTCCGGCGCCGCCTGGTTGAGTTCGTCCAGGGTTGGCAGGCGCCGCTCGGCGAACTGGAATTCGTTCCAGCCGCCCACCACCCGTACCCACTGGGGCGCCGGGGTGCGCTCGGCCTGGTCCTTGAGCATGCGCAGGGCATCGGCCAGCGACGGCACGCCTTCCCAGCGCAGCTCCAGGTTGTAGTTGAGGCCACCCCGGATCAGGTGCAGGTGGGAGTCGTTGAGGCCGGGGATGGCGCGGCGACCGCGGAGGTCGACGACCTGGGTGGCCGGACCGCGATGGGCCATGGCCTCGCCGTCGCTGCCCACCGCGAGGAAGACGCCGTCCTTGATGGCGACCGCGGTAGCCTCGGGGCGCTCGGGATCGACGGTGTGGAGCTTGCCGTTGTGCAGGATCAGATCGGCGTGTTGCATGGTGCCTCCAGAGGCGTTGGCGGCGCGTCCGGCCAGGGGCAGGACGGACCAGAGCGCACCGGCGGCGCCCAGCAGGAGGGCGCGGCGGCGTTGGGGGTCCAGGGGTTCTTGGCTCATGGCCTACCTCGTGACCCGGACGGCGTCTGCCGCCGCCCGGGCGGTGCTCAGCTCGCCACGAAGGCCAGCAGGTCCTGGTTCAGCTGCGCGGCATGGGTCACCGCGAAGCCGTGCGGCGCGCCGGCGTACACCTTGAGTTCGGCGCCGCGGATCGCCTCGGCGGCGAGCTCGCCGGTGGTGGCGAAGGGCACCACCTGGTCGGCGTCGCCATGGATCACCAGGGTCGGCACGTCGATCTTCGCCATGTCCGGGCGGAAGTCGGTCTCGGAGAAGGCGGTGACGCAGTCCAGGGTGCCTTTCAACGAGGCCAGCAAGGCGATGTTCAGGGTCTGGGTGAAGACGCCCGCGGAGACCTGCTGGCCCTGGTTGGTGCCATAGAACACCGGCGAGAAGTCGGCCAGGAACTGGGCGCGGTCTTTGAGCAGGCCGGCGCGGATGCCGTCGAAGACGCCTTTATCGACGCCCTGGGGAAAGTCCGGCTTCTGCCCGAACAGCGGGGTGACGGCGCCCAGCAGCGCCAGCTTGGCCACCCGTGCCGAGCCGTGGCGCGCCAGGTAGCGGGTGACGTCGCCACCGCCCATGGAAAAGCCCACCAGGGTGACGTCGCGCAGGTCCAGGTGCTCGACCAGCTCCTTGATGTCGTCGGCGAAGGTGTCGTAGTCGTAGCCGTTCCACGGCTGGCCGGAACGGCCGAAGCCGCGGCGGTCGAAGGCGATGGCGCGGTAGCCGTGGCTGGCCAGGTGGTGCATCTGGTACTCCCACATGTCGGCATCCAGCGGCCAGCCGTGGCTGAACAGCACGGGCTTGCCGCTGCCCCAGTCCTTGAAATAGATCTCGACGCCGTCGCGGGTGGTGAAGGTGCTCATGGTTGTTCGCCTCGGTGAGTGGAAGGAGTGGAAAAGGCGCCCGAGCGGGCGTTGAGCCAGGGCGCGCACAGGCGGCTCACCCTCGGCATGATCAGGAACACCACCAGCGGCACGATGCACAGGGTGATCAGCAGGTTGCTCGGCACCGGGCCGGCCAGGACTGGATAACGCGCGAACAGCGGCTGCCACAGCGGCGGGATCAGCATCGTCAGGGGCGCGATGACCAGGTAGGTCAGCACCGCCTGCTTCCAGGCCGGTGGCTGGCGCACGCCGGGGCGTGGCGGCTTGAACCAGAATTCGGCGTCGGCGTGCACCTCGGGGGCATCGGCCTCGCGCAGCAGCGGCGCCACCTCGGCGATCAGCGCCTGGCGCTCCGGCGAGGCCAGCCAGGCCTGCAACAGATCGACGTCGGCGAAGCGCACCAGGGTGGTGAAGGCGGCGCCCTCCTCGGCCGGCGGGATGACGTCCACGCCGAGGTGACCGCAGGCCGCGCGGGCGGCGGTGACGGCGCGCTGCAACCAGCGCTGGTAGGCCTGGTGCTGGCCGGCCAGGGGCTGGTGACGGATCACCAAGGTGACGATGCGGCCGTGGGCCTGGTGCGGGTCTTGCCCGAGTGCGGCGGTCATGACAGCGCCCTGGCGAAACGGCCCTGGGCGGCGTGACGCCTGGCCAGCCGCGCCTCCAGCGAGTAGCGACCCGGTCCGGTGAGTGCCAGGGTGCCGAACAGCACCAGCAGCAGCCAGCCGAACTGACCCTCTTCCAGCGACCACTGCGGATGCACCACCAGGAGGGCGATCAGTAGCAAGCCAAGGATCGGCAGGCAGGCCAGGCGGGTCGCCCAGCCCAGGGCGATCAGCAGTGGACAGAGCACCTCGGCGAACACGGCGAAGGCCAGCGTCGGCCAGGCGCCCAGGTGCAGCGGGTCCTCGATCAGGCCGAGTTGCTGGCGGAAATGCAGCGCCTTGGGCAAGCCATGCACCGCCAGGAGCAGCCCGGCGCCACCCAGGCGCAGGAACAGCAGTCCCAGATCCAGTCGCGCGCTGCCCATGGCCCATCCTCCTGATGCAGAGTCGGCTGCGAGAAAACCTCGCGCCGTCGATGGAGCGGACTTTCGCCCGGATCGCGGGGATCGGCCTTGGACGTCTGTGCTGGTTTTTGTACGCCTGTGCTGCGGCGTGGAGAGGAACGGATTCAGGTCACATCGGCGGAAACATAGTCAACTTGAAAGCGACTATCTAACGCCATTCGGCTACTTAATAGAATTACACGTGGACAGTAATCTAGCCCCATCGCATCCGTGCCGGATGCCGTACCTCGCAAGGACAGTCACCGATGAATACCCAAGCCCTCACCGCTACCACCGGCCGCCTGCTGCTCGCCAGCCTCTTCCTGTTCAGCGGCGTCGGGAAATTGCTCGCCCCCACGGCCACCAAGGGCTACATCGCCGCCATGGGCCTACCCTTCCCGGACCTTGCCTACCTGGGTGCCCTGGCGGTGGAGCTGGGCCTCGCCAGCCTGCTGCTGATCGGCTACCGCACCCGGCCGGTGGCCCTGGCCATGGCCGCCTTCACCCTGGTCACCGCCCTGGTGTTCCACAGCCAGTTCGCCGACCAGAACCAGCTGATCCACTTCCTCAAGAACGTCGCCATCGCCGGTGGCCTGCTGCAGGTGGCGGCCTTCGGCGCCGGTGCACTGAGCCTGGACGGGCGCCGCCAGCGGGCCTGATTTCCGCAGGCGGGCGCTGCCCACCGCCCCTTGGGGTCAGGTGGGCAGCGTCACGTCCAGCATCCGCGCGCAGGCCTCGCGCACCAGGTCGAGGAACAGCCGCAGCCGCGCCGGATAGACCCGCGCGTAGGGATAGATGAGGTAGATCGGCAGGGGCGCGGCCTGCCAGTCGGGTAGCAGGTGCACCAGCCGCCCGGCGGCGACGTCCTCCCGCACCATCCAGTGCGACAGCACCGCGCAGCCCAGACCGCGCAAGGCGGCATTGCGCGCGACGAAGAGGCTCTCCGTGGCCAGCCGGGGGCGCAACGGGATCACCCGACTCTCGCCCGAGGCGCCGAGTTGCAGGCGCAGTTCGCTCTGGTAGAACTGGGTCATGGCGATCCAGGGTAATCGCTCCAGCTCCTCGAAGGCGGTCAGCCGGCCGGCCAGTTCCGGCGCCGCCACCACGCTGCGCTGGATGTCGCCGAGGCGTATCGCTACCGTCTCCGGTTCCTCCACCGTCCCTACGCGAATGGCGCAGTCCACCCCATCGGCGACGAAGTTCGGCGACCTGTCACTGAGTACCCACTCCACCTGCATGGCCGGATAGCGGCGCAGATAGGTCTCCAGGGGCTCCAGCAATTGCTCCTGGCCGAAGGCATGGGGCATCACCACCCGCAGGCGACCCTCCGGCTCGGCGTGGGCGCCATGCAGAGCGGCGGTGAAGGCCTGCCAGTCGCCGAGCAGTTGCCGGGCCTGGCGATAGCAGCGCTGGCCGTCTTCGGTGAGCCGCAGGGCGTGGGTGGAGCGCTGCACCAGACGCACCTGCAGGGCCGCCTCCAGTGCCTGCAGGCGCCGGCTGACGGTGGGCTGGGTGGTGCCCAGCTGGCGTGCCGCCGCCGACAGGCTGCCGGCTTCGACGATGCGAACGAAGGTCTCCAGCAGGTCGAGACGGTCGTGGGAGAAGGTCGTGTTCATACGGCCTACGTATACCCCCTGTACCCGGCGCTCGGCTACCCGCGGCGTTCTCACCGCCCAAGAATGCGCTCCACGTCTTCCCTACCGGTACCCGACCATGACCGACCTTTCCCTCTCGCCTCGCCAGAGCGCCGTTGGCAACGCGACGCTATCCCCCGGCCTGCTGGGCCTGCTCGCCACCGGCGCCGGCCTGAGCGTGGCCAACCTCTATTACAGCCAACCCCTGCTCGGCACCCTGGCCAGCGCCTTGCCGGCGACGGCGGCGGATGTGGGGCTGATCCCCACCCTCACCCAGCTCGGCTATGCCCTGGGCCTGCTGCTGCTCGCGCCCCTGGGCGATCGCTACGACCGCCGTCGCATCATCCTGGCCAAACTGGCCGTGCTGCTCGTGGCGTTGCTCGGCGCCAGCCTGGCCCCCGGCCTGCACGCGCTGCTGGCGGCCAGCCTGGTGACCGGCCTGGCTGCCACCGTGGCCCAGGACCTGGTCCCCGCCGCCGCGACCCTGGCCCCACCGACGCAGCGGGGACGGATCGTCGGCACGGTGATGACCGGGCTGCTGCTGGGCATCCTGCTATCGCGGGTGGTGAGCGGCCTGGTCGGCGAGTGGTTCGGCTGGCGAGCGCTCTATTCGCTCGCCGCCGTCAGTATTGCCGCTATCGGCGTGGCGGTCTGGCGCAGCCTGCCGGCCTTTCCGGCGACCACCCAGCTCAGTTATCCCGCCCTGCTCGGTTCCCTGGGCGGCCTCTGGCGTCGCCATCCCGCGCTACGCCGGGCGACCCTCGCCCAGGGGCTGCTGGCCGTCGGCTTCAGCGCCTTCTGGTCGACCCTCGCCCTCTATCTGCACGCCGGCCCCTTCCACTTGGGCAGCGCCGCCGCCGGAGCCTTCGGGCTGGCCGGTGCCGTCGGAGCCCTGGCCGCGCCCTGGGCCGGTCGCCTGGCGGATCGTCATGGCTCGGAATGGGTGACCCGCCTGGGGATCGCGCTCGCCGCCCTGGCCTTCGCCAGCCTGCTCCTGCTGCCCTGGCTGCCGGGGGTGGCCGGTCTGGTCCTGCTGGCGCTGGCGACGGTGGTCTTCGACCTCGGCGTCCAGGCCACCCTGATCGCTCACCAGGCCCAGGTCTACGGCCTGGAGCCCGAGGCGCGCAGCCGGCTCAACGCGGTGCTCTTCACCGGCATGTTCATCGGCATGGCCAGCGGCGCGGCCCTGGGCAGTCTGCTGCTGGCCCGCCTGGGCTGGAGTGGCGTGGCCGGGCTGGCGGTACTCACCGCCCTGGCGGCGCTGACGGTAAGGCTCTGGCCCGCGGGCGAACACCGCTCCTGAGGTCGATCGCCGGCCCGGACCCCGGTATCCCGGTATCCCGGTATCCCGGTGCGGCATAGTCAACCAATACAGGACGACCATTCCCGTTTCAGCTCGTTAATCCAGAATCCCGTTCACAGTAGGATGACTTCCATGGCGTCGGAACAGACCACGCCCTCACCCACAGAAGGAGCATCATCATGCTGGCCATTCGCAAAGCCGCCGATCGCGGCGCCGCCAACCACGGTTGGCTCAAGTCCTTCCACACCTTCTCCTTCGCCAGCTATCGCAACCCGGCGGAGCAGGGCTTCTCGGACCTGCTGGTGATCAACGACGACACCGTGGCCCCCGGCCAGGGCTTCGGCGAGCACCCGCACCGTGACATGGAGATCTTCTCCTATGTGCTCGAAGGCGCCCTGGAGCACCAGGACAGCCTGGGTACCGGCTCGGTGATCCGTCCCGGTGACGTCCAGCTGATGAGCGCCGGCAGCGGCGTCAGCCACAGCGAGTTCAACCACTCGGCCAGCGAACGGGTGCACTTCCTGCAGATCTGGATCGTGCCCAACGTGCGGCGTGCCACCCCGCGCTACCAGCAGCAGCATTTCAGCGCCGAGGCCAAGCGCGGCCGCCTGGCGCTGATCATCTCGCCGGACGGCGCCGAGGGTTCGCTGGAGGTGCGCCAGGACGCCCGGGTCTACGCCGGTCTGTTCGACGGCGCCGAGCGTGCCACCCTGGAACTGGCCGCCGAACGCCATGCCTATGTGCACGTCGCCCGCGGCAGTCTGGAGTTGAACGGCGTGCTGCTGCAGGCCGGTGACGGGGTCCGACTGCGCGGCGAGCGCCTGCTGGAGCTGGCCCAGGGCAACGACGCCGAGGTGCTGGTGTTCGACCTGCGGCCCAACGAGCTGCCACAGATGCCGTAAGCACCGCGCCCGCCCTCCTGGAGGCCACTCCGGTGGCCTCCCCTCACCGAGAACGCGCCATGAGCACCCAAGCCCTCACCTCCCTGGTGGCCGGTAACGCCACCCTCTGGCTGACGCTGAACGTCTTCGGCGAACAGCTCGGCCTGCCGCTACCCGCCTATCCCTCGCTGGTGGTGATGGGCGCGACGGCCGACGAGGCCGAGTTGCTGCTGGCGCTCCTGGCCACGGTGTTCGTCACGGGGGTGGCCGACCTGCTCTGGTACTGGGCCGGACGCCGGCATGGGACCTGGCTGCTGCGGCATCTCCCCGGGCGCCTGCCGGGAGCGGCGCGGCTGCCGGGCCTGCTGCTGATCGCCAAGTTCCTGCCCGGCGCCGCCGCCCTGGCAACCCTTAGCGCCGGCGCCAGCGGCATGCCGCTGCGCCGCTTCCTCGCCTACGACCTGAGCGGCGCCACCCTGTGGCTCGGTTCGGGACTGGTGCTCGGCCGACTGTTCGAGGCGCAGATCCTCGCCGCGCTGGTGGCCCTGGAAGGCTACGGCCCGGCACCGCTGCTGGTGGCCGCCACGCTGGGGCTGGCCCTGCTCGGCTGGCATCTGCTGGCCCGCCGTGCCGCTGCCGGACGCACGGCGCCCGCCACCTCGCGGCACTGCCAAGCCTGCTGAAACCGGCGCCGGCCGCCTACCGATCAACCACCTTCCCGCCCGGCGCCGGTCGGTGCGGAAGCTTCTCGCGGACAGCCGCCACGCCTGCCCGGGCGAACTGGAGAGAACGCCATGTCCAGCATCTCGAATGATCGGATCTTGCCATCCACCCCGCGCTGCGGCGGCCTCGCCGCCTGGCAGGAGCGGCTGGCCAAGGCCATCCTGCTGGACCATCTGGAAGAGGGCATCAGCGTCAGCCAGGTGGCTGCCGCCTGCGGCCTGTCGCGCAGCCATTTCACCCGCCAGTTCAAGCGCGGCACGGGTCTGACACCCCTGGAATGGCTGCGCCAGCAGCGCATCGGCCGCGCCCAGGCGCTGCTGACCGAGCGCCGTCGATCGCTAGCGGCGATAGCCCTGGAATGCGGCTTCTTCGACCAGGCGCACCTGAGCCGCGCCTTCACCCGAGCCCTCGGTGTCGCGCCGCTGGCCTGGCAGCAGCAGGCCCTGGAACGACGGCTGCTGGCGGAACTGGCGCAGGTGCAGCCGCAGCATGGCCAGCAGGCGGTAGCCGAGGCGATTGCCCGCGCCCTCCACCAGGATCAGCGATTTGTCGACCAGTTGCGCCAGCAGCGGAATGAACCGCGCCTCCTCCAGCCCGCGCTCGGCGGCGAATGCCAGGACCTGGGCACGACTGAAACGCTCGCCGGCCTCGGCCAGGGTCGCCAGCACGGCGAACTCCGACTCGCTCAGGGTGTGCAGGCTCCAGTCCAGCATGGCCGCCAGGCTGCGCTGGCGCTGGGCCGCGGTGCGCCGGCCCGGGGCGGCGAGGTAGTAGCCGCCCTCGAGCTGTGCGAGGACGCCCGGCAAGCCCTGGGATGCCACCTGCTCGGCGAGGATCTCCAGGGCCAGGGGAACGCCCTCCGCGCGCCGGCAGATCTCGCCCACCAGCGGCAGATCGGCCGCGGGCAGATCCAGCGTCGGCAGACGCGCCCGGGCGCGGCGCACGAACAGGCGGAAGGTCGGTTCGCGCATGGCTTCGCGCAGCCGCCGTGGCGGCTGGCTCGCCACCGGCAGCGGTGCCAGCCGCAGCACCGCCTCGCCTTCCACGCGCAGGGCTTCGCGGCTGGTGACCACCACCTTGAGTCCCGGACAGCCCTGCAGCAATCGCTCCACCAGCCAGGCGCAGGGCTCCACCAGGTGCTCGGCGTTGTCCAGCACCAGCAGCATCCGGCGATTGCCCAAGGCCAGTTGCAGCGCCGGCAACCCGGCGCCGGGCGTCAGGCCGAAGTCGGCCGCCAACCGCGCGACGAGCGCCATGACGTTATCCACCGGCGCCAGATCGACGCCGTACAGCCCATCGGCGAAGCTCGCCTGCAGCCCGGACAGCAGATGCTGAACCAGCAACGACTTGCCCACCCCGCCCGGGCCGATCACCGACACCAGCCGCCGCTGCGCCAGCAGCCGGCGCAGCTCGTTCAGCGGCGCCTCGCGACCCTCCAGGGGCGTCAGCGGCGACGCCGACGGCGGCGTGGGCGCCTGTTCCTCGTCACCCAGGCGCTCCACCGCCAGCACGAAGCCGTAGCCGCGCTGGCGGACACTGACGATCGGATCGTCCGCGCTGTAGGCTCTGAGCACCCGGCGCAAGGCGGCGATGTGCACGCGCAGGTTGATGTCCTCGACCACGCTGTCGGGCCAGACCCGGGCGATCAACGTCTGTTTGTCGACCAGTTCGCCGGGGTGCTCCAGCAGTACCCGCAGGACCTCCAGCGCCCGTCCGCCCAGCGGCAGCGCGCGCTCGCCATCAAGCAGCAGATGCCGCCGGGGATGCAGGACCAGGCCACAGAAGCGGAAGGCGCTCGTTTCGTCCAAGGGCTTGAGTTCATGCATGACCGTGCTGCGCCACGCCACGTCAGGCCGCCCACGGCACTCGCGCTCGCGGACCCGTCGGGCGTTCGCGCCTCTCCTTCGCCGATAGGTCATACCATTCTGGCGGCTACCCGTGCAGGAGAGAGGACGATCTACGGCCAGAAGCTGCCATCGATGGGCGTGATACCGCCATCGGGAGCCGATTTCAGCTGAATTGGTAACGGTATTGCGCCGGCGTCAGTCCGAGATGGCCGTGGAAGGCGGCCCTCATGCACCTATCGCTGGCGAAGCCACTGCGAAATGCCACGGTCTTCAGCGGCAGGTCGCTGGTCTCCAGCAATTCGCGCGCATGATCGATGCGCGCCTTGAGCACGAACTCCAGCGGCGTCATGCCGGTGTCGCGCTTGAACACCCGGGCGAAGTTGCGGGTGCCCATGGTCGCCAGCTCGGCAAGGCGGCTGATCGAATAGGCTTGATCGATGTGGGCGACCACATGGCGCTGGACCAGGGTGATGGGCGTCGTCGCCTCCGGCTCCTCGAGCAACGGGCTGAACTGCGCCTGCTTGCCCTGGCGCTGGGTCACCACCACCAGCACCTTGGCCACTTCGCGGGCGATGACCTTGCCGTGATCCTCGGCCACCAGGGCCAGCGCCAGATCGATGCCGGCGGTGACGCCGGCCGAACTCAGCAAGGGGCCGTCGCGCAGGTAGATCTCGTCGGCCGTGACCTGGGCCCGGGGAAAGCGCCGCGCCAGGCGCTCGCGGTAGTTCCAGTGGGTGGTCACCCGCCGTCCATCAAGCAGGCCGGCACTGCCGAGCAGGAAGGTTCCGGTACAGACCGCACCATAGCGGGCGCAACGTTCGGGCACCCGACGCAGCCAGGCGGCGGTGTCGGGATGCGGCTCGTTGTAGGCGCCGGGCCCGCCGGGCACCAGCAGCAGGTCATAGCGTTCGGGCGGCTCAGCGGTGGTGAGATCGGTGCGTATCGTCATGCCATTCGAACAGCGCAGGGTGCGCCGTCGCCCGGCGGCGATGGTCACGAGGCGATAGTGATCGGCGGGCGCCAGATAGCGATTGGCGATGGAGAACACCTCCACCGGTCCGGCGAAATCCAGCATCAGCACCTCGGGGACCAGCAGGAAAGCCACAGTCCTCGTCATGGCGATACGTCCTTATCCGTGTTGCAGTTTGGCCTTGGACGGCAGGGTGTCCAAGTGGGTACCGGTGAGGATAAGGATTCCGCCCCCGGGGGCAAGGACTGCCGCGAGACGATCCGCAGGCCCTCGTCGCCCGCGGGAACGGCGGAACCTCTGGCGCGCGGTTTTCGCCGGTTTCGTTCCCTACGCTGCTTCCGGGGCCGCCGCTACCCCCGCCGCAACCTGATCGAGGTGATCTCGCTCGGCGCGCCGAAACGCAGTGGCGGGCCCCAGTAGCCGGTGCCGCGGCTGATGTAGACGGTGAGTCGACCCAGACGATGGAGGCCGGCCACCCAGGGTTGCTGCAGCCGCACGAAGTGCATCCAGGGCCAGAACTGGCCGCCGTGGGTATGGCCGGAGAGCTGCAGGTCGGCGCCGGCGGCCTCGGCCTTGGGAGCCGAGCGCGGCTGGTGGGCCAGCAGCAGGCGGAACAGTCCCTCCGGCGCGCCGGCGAAGGCGGCCGCGGCGTCGCTCTTGTGGCTGGGGACGTAGAGCGGCGCCGAGTAGTCGGTGATGCCGGCCAGCACGAAGGGCGTGCCCTGGTGCTCCAGCACCCGGTGCTCGTCGATCAGCAGCGCCAGCCCCTGTTCGCGCCAGGCGCGCACCCAGGCTTCGGCGCCGGAATAGTATTCGTGGTTGCCGGTGATGGCGTAGGTGCCCAGGCGCGCCTTGAGCCCTTGCAGCGGCAGGAATTCCTGGCGCAGCTCGGCCACGCTGCCGTCCACCAGGTCGCCGGTGATGGCCACCAGATCGGCGTCCAGGCCGTTGACCCGGTCGACGATGCGCTGCAGATAGCCGGCCTTGATGGTCGGGCCGATGTGCAGATCGCTGAGCTGGACGATGCGCAGCCCGTCCAGGCCGGCGGGTAGCGTCGGCAAGAGCACGTCCACTTCCTTGACCTTGGCCGTGCGGCGGGCGTTGTAGACACTGCGCAGCGCCACCAGCAGTACCAGGCCCAGCACCGCCCAGGCGCTGCCGGTGCGCCAGGCGGCGTCCAGCGGCTGGCCGAGCAGGCTCGCCACGGCCAGCACCAGCCCGCGCAGCAGGCCGAAGACCGCCAGGCTGGAGAACACGCCCATGGCGATCAGCGCTGCCCAGGCCAGCGCCTGGGAGGTCATGTCCCGCGAGCGAAAGCCCAGGGGCACCAGCACGAAGGAGAGGATCAGCAGGCTCCAGAATGGCAGTTGCGCGGCGAGCGACAACCCGAGGTCGCCGATCAGGCTGAGGCCGATGAACAGGTGCAGGGCGAAAAGGACCAGATACATCACGGCGCGGGAGCGGAACATGGAGGGCCCTGAGGCAAGGAGAAGGCCCTACCTTAGCACCCCGCCGGTCGCCCCTCGGAGCCCCGGGTTGTTTCCGGCTACAACGCTCCGGCCGGTCGTCAGGGCCGCTCCGCTTCGCCGGCCTGGGCCGCCTGATCCGCCCGGCGGCCCAGGTAGAAGCCGAGCCAGGCCCAGAGCGCGGCGCAACCGGCACCCACCAGCGCCGGTAGCCAGGCGCCGTGGCCGAGCAGGTCCAGCAGGCTCTTGGCCCAGCCGCTGGCGGCGTCGCCGGCGCGATAGACCACGGTGTCGATGAAGTTCTTGGCCTTGTACTTGGTCTCGGCGTCCAGCGGCGCGAACAGCATCTCGCGCCCCGGGCGGATGAAGGCGTACTCGCCGATGCGCCGCACGATCATCAGGCCCGCCAGCACGGCGAAGGTGGGCAGCAGCGCCAGTCCGACGAACCCCACGCACATCAGCAGCGGCACCCCGGCCAGCAGCACCCGCACGCCCAGCCGCTGCGCCAGGCGTCCGGTGATCAGCACCTGGCTGGCCAGGGCGCCGGCCTGGACCACGAAGTCCAGCAGGCCGAACACCTGGACCTGGCGCGCCCGGTCGGGAAACAGCTCGGCCACCAGCCGTGCCTGCTCGAAGTAGAGAAAGGTACTGACCGTGGCCAGCAGGATGACGAAGGCGCTCACCGCCAGCAGATAAGGCGAGGCCAGCACCCGCGTGAGGCCGCTGAAGGGGTTGCCGGCCACCGGGCGACGCGGATTTTCCGCGGCCGGCGCACCCGGTCGTCCGGCGCCACGGGTCTCGCGCCAGCCCATCAGATACGTCTTGAGCGCCAGGGCCAGCAACAGCAACGCCGCGGCGAGCAGCGCCAGACCGGCTTGGCCCACCAGGGGCACCAGCGCGGCGGCCAGCACCGGGCCGAGCAGCCCGCCGACGCTGGCCCCGGCGGCGATGAAGGCGAACAGCCGGCGGGCCTGGGCGCCGTCGAAGACATCGGCCATCAGACTCCAGGCCACCGAGACAACGAAGAGGTTGTAGACCGAGATCCAGACGTAGAAGGTGCGCGCCAGCCAGACGCTGTCGCCCAGGCTGGCGAAGCAGGCGGCGAAAGCCAGCAGGTTGAGGGCGAAGAAGCCGTAGACCCAGTCGACGAAGCGAATCCGCGCCACCCGTGAATTGAGCCAGGCGAACAGGGGGACGGCGACCAGCATCACCACGAAGGTGGCGGTGAACAGCCACTGCAGATTCTCCACCCCGCCGGCGATGCCCATGGCCTCGCGGATCGGCCGCAGCATGAAGTAGCCGGCGAACAGGCAGAGGAACAACGCGAAACCCGCCAGGGCCGCGGACGACTCGCCGGCGCGGGCGTCGAGGACGCGACCGAGCCAGTCCTTCATCTAGGCGAACAGCCCGGCGATGGCCTCGCGCTGACGCGCATCGGGCAGGCGCCCACGGCCGGCCTGGAGGTTGTCGACCATGTAGCGCGGATTGCTGGTGGCCGGGATCACCGCGGTCACCGCCGGGTCGGCGAGGATGAACTTGAGCAGCAGTTGCGCCCAACTGGTCGCACCCAGCTCGGCCGCCAGCGGCGGCAGCGGCTTGCCGCGGGTGCCGGAGAGCAGATTGCCGCGCTGGAAGGGGCGGTTGATCAGCACGGCGATGCCCTGGTCGCGGCAATAGGGCAGCAGGTGCCGCTCGGCCTCGCGTTCGCCCACCGAATAGTTGAACTGCACGAAGTCGACCTTTTCCTTTTTCAGCGTGGCCAGCAGGTCGTCCAGCGCCGCCTCGCGATAATGGGTGACGCCGACATAGCGCACCTTGCCGGCCTGCTGCTGTTCGCGCAGCAGGGCCAACTGGGTGGCGGTGTCCTGCAGGTTGTGCACCTGGACCAGATCCAGACGGTCGGTCTGCAGGGCCTGGAAGCTGGCCGCCAGTTGCGCGGCACCGCGCTCGCGCCCGGTGGAGGACACCTTGGTGGCGAGAAAGACCCTGTCTCTGGCCTTGGCTCGCTTGACCAGCTCGCCGGCCACCCGCTCGGAGTTGCCGTAGCTGGGGGCGGTGTCGATGAGGCTGCCACCGCCGTCCAGCAGCGCCTCGAGCACCTCTTGCAGCGGCGCCAGGGCGGCGTCGTTGAGGTCGACGTTCAGGTTGCCCGAGGTACCCAGGCCGACGACGGGCAACGCCTCGCCAGTGCGGGGGATCTTGCGGGTCAGCAACGGCTCGGCGGCCTGGGCGCTCCGCCACAGCCAGGGCGCCGCCGTTACGGCGGCGGCCAGGGCGGTGGTGGTCTGCAGGAAATGGCGACGGGTCGGCATGACGGGCCTCGCGACGGGTAGGTTCAGAAGGATGACCTTTGAGTTAAGCCATTCTTCCGGTCGGTCGCCCGCTGGGCTCATTGCGATATGTTGCGGGGATGACGGTCGAGACCGCCGCTGTTCAGCCGACTCCCGTAGCGTGGACAACGGCATAGCCTTGTCCACTAATGGCGTTGGCGCCCACCTGTGGAAAACGCTGCGCGGTTTTCCACGCTACGAGTTGGCGGCATCATGGTCCGTAAGAATGCCGTAATCCGCCGGTGGCAGGCTGCCGTCGCCACCCAGGTAACGATCATAGAAATCCCGCACCGTGACGTTCTTGTGCTTGGCCTCGAACATGATGTCGAAGCGGTCGAGGAACTGGCAGGCGTAGCGGTTGCACCAGTCGTTCCACATCATGTCGCTGTGGCCATAGAGCAGCCGCTTGCTGATCTGTTGCAACAGGAACTTGATGTCGATCCGCTCGCTGGGCGAAACACCCATCTCCAGCAAGGCTTCCGGCGGCTGGGAGTAGTGCATGGCCGGGCGCACGCCGCGCCAACTGTCGATGATCCGCGCCACCCGCGGCTCCCAGGGATCGATGTAGGCCTCTTCGTGAATCCAGCAATGGTGGATGTCCAGCACCACCGGGGCGAGGTCGGCCAGTTGCAGGCAGTCGTCGACGCCGTAGGTCTTCTCGTCGTTCTCGAAGGTGATGCAGTTGCGCGCCTCGGTGGAGAGACGCGGCCAGACCGCGCGGATGCCGGGCACGCCCAGGCGACCGGCAATGTGCACATTGCACTTGAAGTCCTGGAATTTCTGGCCGTAGCCCATCAGACGGATCATGTCGGCGTGGTATTCGAATTCCGCCAGGCTGTTCTCCACCACCTCCGGTCGATCCGAACCCAGCACGCAGAATTGCCCGGGGTGCAGGGACAGCCGCACGTCGCGGTGACGGGCCAGTTCGCCCAGCCGGCCGAAGCGATCTGCCAGCAATGCCTGCAGTTCCTGGGAGCGATAGAAGTAGGCGAATTCGGCGTGGCTGTAGAAGGGCAGCAGGTCGCTGCTCAGGCGCAACATGCGCAGGTTGGCCGGCCGGTCGGCGACGTGTTCGACGAATCTCAGCTGGGCATCCAGGTTGTGGGTGACCACATCCAGCAGCTTGGCCTCGGCGGCGGCGCGCTCGACGCTGCCCAGCCAGCGCAGGGTGGTGGTGCGGGTGTTGAAGGCCCGCTCGACCTGCTCCAGTTCCTTGAGCGACAGACTGCGCTCGGGATGACGGTACATGCAGGCAAAGCCGATTCGATACATGGGACGCTCGGGTCGGGGACTATAGGGATTAGTCCACGTGGCGCCGCTTGGGTGCGGGTGGGGTGATGGGTGGAGGGGGCCCTGGTGTTTGGCGCTCGGGATCGCCCTCACCCCGGCTCTCTCCCGGAGGGAGAGGGGGTGGTCCGGTAGGGAGGCTGGCTACGGGTGCTCAGAGCTATCGCGGCCATGGCGGTCCGCCGATGCGGCCGCTCCTACAAAAGCCTCATCCCCTGTAGGAGCGGCCCATGGCCGCGATCAGACGCAGCCCCCTACCCCGGCCCGAACCACACCGTCAGCGCATGCAGCACCAGCCCCACCAGGCCGCCCACCAGGGTGCCGTTGATACGGATGAATTGCAGGTCCTTGCCGACGCTCTGCTCCAGTTGCTGGACCAACTCGTCGGTGTCCCAGGCGGCCACCCGGGCGGCGATGTAGTCGCCGATGCGCTGGCGGTTGCGGTCGATGAAGGGCGGAGCCACGGCGATCAGTTGTTCGTTGATCCACAGGCGCATCGCCTCGTCACGACTCAGGGTCTCGCCCAGTTCGGCCAGCAGCCGGCCCAGGCGGCGACGGATGCGCGAGTCCGGCGCGGCGAGATCGGCCTGCAGCCAGTTCACCAGTTCGTCCCATAGCTCCTGCAGATAGCCCGCCAGCGCCGGATGCTCCAGCAGCCGGTCGCGCAATTGCTCGCCGCGCAGGCGAAAGGCCGGGTCCTCCTTGAGGCGTTCGATGAAGCCGACCAGATAGCCATCGAAATGCCGGCGCAACTCGTGCTCGCGATCCTGGCTGACCTCGCCGATCAGCCGCGACACGGCCTGCACCACCTTGATCGCCGACCAGCGCCCGACCCGCTCGTCCAGCCCCAGGTACTTGAGGGTGCGCAACTCGCCGCCGATGGTGCGGGCGATCAGCGCCTGGGTGTGCTCGTCCTGCAACAGGCGGTCGATCTCCTGCAGCACCTCGTCGAGCACCGCCTGGTGGCGGCCGTCGGCGGTCAGCACATCGAGCAGCTCGCCGGAGAGCGCCGCCACGTCCAGGCGTTGCAGCCGCTCCACCGCCACCCGGCGGATGAAGGCTTGCACCCGCACCTCGCGCAGGGCTTCCAGGGAATAGCGGGCGACGCCGGTGGCCTGGTCGGCCACCGCGGCGGCATTGGCCGGCTGGCGCAACCAGCCGGCCAGGCGCCCGGCGGCATCCAGTTCTTCGAGCTTGGCCAGCACCTGGGGCGTGGCGAGGAAATGCAGGCAGATGAAATCCGACAGCTTGCGCCCGACCCCGGCCTTGTTGCGCGGGATGATGGCGGTATGGGGAATCGGCAGCCCCAAGGGATGGCGGAACAGTGCGGTCACCGCGAACCAGTCGGCGATGGCGCCGACCATGGCCGCCTCGGCGAAGGCGGCGGCGTAGCCCCAGGCCGGATGGCGCGCCTCCAGGGCGGTGGCCAGGCAATAGAGCGCCGCCGCCAGGAACAGCAGCAGCAGGGCGATGAGCTTCATGCGCCGGACCGGGGTAAGGCGGTCGCGGGAGAGCCTGGTCATGACGATGGGACGGTCCTCTGGCCTGGAACGGATGCTGGATAGAAAGCGCCGCCCTGGCGGAGTTTCCCACGCGCCGCCACGGTGCGCCCCGGCTCCATCCTAGCGCAGCCCCTACCAGGCGGGCGGCGAAAGGTTCGCCCAGAGGCGAACCAATGCCGACGGTCCGGTCCGCGAGCGGGTTCCAGGCATCGCCCCAGAGCCTGGCGCCGAAAGACCTGGCGAACCAATTTTCAATGGCATCGCCCTTGCACCTGCCCCCGGTATCGGAATCCCGCGGCGACGGCGCTGATAGCGCGCTCCGCCGCGGATGAACGCCCAGACCTAAGAGGCAAAGGTTCGATGCAGATCCATACCGACGACAGCGCCCGCCTGGCCCTGGATGCCTTGCGCAACCTGGTGGCCCAGCAGAGCAGCGTCCCCGACAAGCCCCTGCCGCCGGAGCGTGAGCTGGCCAGTGAATTCGGCGTCAGCCGCCGCTCCATCCGCCGCGCCCTGGCGGTGCTCGAAGCCGAAGGCCAGGTCTGGCGGCGCCAGGGCAAGGGCACCTATGTGGGACCCACGCCGCCCAGCGCGGCCCTGACCCTCGCGCAGCTCTCCGGGCGCACCAACTTCAGCGAGGTGATGGAAGCGCGCCTGCACCTGGAGCCG
Source organism: Pseudomonas oryzihabitans (assembly GCA_036946245.1). GTDB lineage: Bacteria > Pseudomonadota > Gammaproteobacteria > Pseudomonadales > Pseudomonadaceae > Chryseomonas > Chryseomonas oryzihabitans_G. The sequence goes on along the minus strand of JAQIJM010000001.1, from coordinate 1,366,634 downwards.
AATCTCGCCGCCCTGGCCGCCCAGCGCGCCAGTGGCGAACAGCGCGCCCTGATTCGCCGCATGGCCGAGCGCACCGCCTTCGAACGCCTGGGCAGCAGCGAGGATGCCGATGCCATCGAACTGTGGGACAGCGCCTTCCACCGCAGCATCGCCGAGGCCGCCGGCAATCGCCTGCTGCTGGACCTGTTCGAGATGCTCGACGCCATCCGCCTCGATCCCATCTGGCGCGACCTGCGCCATCGGGCGCGCAACGCCCAGCGCCTACTGGCCTACCACGACGACCACCAGGCCCTGGTGGAAGCCCTCGATGCCCGCGATCCGGTCCGTGCCGCGGCAGTGATGCGCGCCCACCTGCGCGCCCTGCAACTGGCCCTGGACAGCGTGCTGCAACAGACCCTGGAGCAAGCCCTATGAGCGCCCCGGTATTGGTGGTGGACGACCTCAGCGTACGCTTCGCCGGCGCCCCGGCCGCGGTGGTGGAAGGCCTGAGCTTTACCGTGCAGCCGGGCCGAACCCTGGCCCTGGTCGGCGAATCCGGCTGTGGCAAGAGCGTGACCTCCATGGCGCTGATGGGGCTCCTGCCGCCGAGCGCCCGCATCCAGGCCCGCCAGGCGAGCTTCATGGGTGAAGACCTGCTGAGCATGGCCGAGACGCGCCGCCGCGACCTGCGCGGCGATCGCCTGGCCATGGTGTTCCAGGAGCCGATGACCTCGCTGAATCCGGCCTTCACCGTCGGCGAGCAACTGATGGAGACGGTGCTGCGCCATCGTGGCGGCAGCGCCCAGGCCGCTCGCCAGCGCGCCCTGGAGATGCTGGAAAAGGTACGGGTCCCGGCGGCGGCCCAGCGGCTGGCGGCCTATCCCCACGAACTCTCCGGTGGCATGCGCCAGCGGGTGATGATCGCCATGGCGCTGGCCAACGACCCGGCGCTGATCATCGCCGACGAGCCCACCACGGCGCTGGACGTGACCATCCAGGCGCAGATCCTCGAACTCATCGCCGGGCTGCAGGCCGAGACCGGCAGCGCCATGATCCTCATCACCCACGACCTCGGCGTGGTCGCCGAGGTGGCCGACGAGATGGCGGTGATGTACGCCGGCCGGGTGGTGGAATCCGGGCCGGTCGCCCAGCTGTTCGACGATCCCCAGCATCCCTACACCATCGGCCTGATGGGCTCCATGCCCTCGCTGGGGCCACGCACCGGGCGCCTGGCGACCATCGCCGGCCGGGTGCCGACGCCCGCTGAGATGCCCGCCGGCTGTCGCTTCGCCAGCCGCTGCCCCTTCGTCCTCGACGCCTGTCGCCTGGCTCCGCCGCCGCTCATGGAACTCGCCCCGGGCCAGCAGGTGGCCTGTATCCGCGCGCCCCTGGAACAGCACCTGGAGACCTCTGCATGACTGCCGTGGCACGCCCCATCCTCGAAGCCATCGGCCTGACCAAGCACTTCGGTGGCCAGGCCGGTTTCCTGCAACGCCCAAAGCCGCCGGTACAGGCGGTGAGCGACGTCTCCTTCACGGTGCGCCGCGGTGAGACCCTGGCGCTGGTGGGCGAGTCCGGTTCGGGCAAGTCGACCCTCGGCCGGCTACTGCTCAACCTGCTCGCCCCCACCGCCGGCGACGTCATCTACGAAGGCCGCAACCTGGGCAATCTCAGCCCGACGGCGCTGCGCCAGGTGCGTCAGGAATTGCAGATCATCTTCCAGGACCCCTTCGCCTCGCTGAATCCACGCATGAGCGTGGCCGACATCGTTGGCGAACCCCTGTGGCTGCACCAGCCGCTGAATCGGGGCCAGCGCGCCGAGCGGGTGGCCGAGTTGCTGCGCACCGTGGGCCTGGCGCCGGAACTGGCGGGCCGCTATCCCCACGAATTCTCCGGCGGCCAGCGCCAGCGCATCGGCATCGCCCGCGCCCTGGCCGCCGAACCGCGGCTGCTGCTCGGCGACGAACCGGTCTCGGCGCTGGACGTCTCGGTGCAGGCCCAGGTGGTGAACCTGCTGGAAGACCTCAAGGCGCGCTTCGGCCTGACCCTGATCATCGTCGCCCACGGCCTGGGGGTGATCCGCCACATGAGCGACCGGGTGGCGGTGATGTACCTCGGCGAGATCGTCGAGCTGGCGCCGGTGGAGGCACTGTTCGAAACGCCCCTGCACCCCTACACCCAGGCGCTGCTGGCCGCGGTGCCGGTCAGCCATCCGCGGGCGCGCCGCCCGCGCGCCCTGCTCGGCGGCGACCTGCCCAGCCCCACGGCGCCCCCCAGCGGCTGTCGCTTCCATACCCGTTGCCCCCACGCCCGGCCGCTGTGCCGCGAGGCCAAGCCGCTGCTGGAATCCGCCGCCGGCGAAGGCCGAGTGGCCTGTCATTTCTGGCGCGAGATCGCCGGCGCGGGCGCCTCACCGCCGCTGATCGCCACCAGCGCCGCCTTCACCCGCCGCCTGGCCCTGTTCAACCGTCATCAGTCCCTTCTGGAGTCCACCCCATGAAAGCCTCCGCCTGGCTCACCGCCACCCTTCTGCTCCTGGCCGGCGGTTCCGCCCTGGCCGAGACCACCCTGCGCATCGGTATCCAGGACGATCCCGACGTGCTCGATCCGCACCGCTCGCGGACCTATTCCGGGCGGCTGGTCTACACCGCCCTGTGCGACAAGCTGGTGGACGTCTCGCCACAGCTGGAGCTGGTCCCCCAGTTGGCCACCGCCTGGCAGTGGAGCGACGACAACCGCAGCCTGACGCTGCAATTGCGCCCCGGCGTGACCTTCCATGACGGCGAGACCTTCGACGCCGCCGCGGTGAAATTCAACCTGGACCGCGCCCGCACCCTGCCCGACTCGCTGCGCAAGAGCGAGCTGGCCTCGGTGGATACCGTCGAGGTGGTCGATCCCCGGACCGTGCGCATCCGCCTCAAGCAGCCCGACGCCACCCTGCTCGCCCAGCTCTCCGACCGCGCCGGCATGATGCTGGCGCCCAAGGCGTCCACCGGCGACGTGGGTAGCAAGCCGGTCTGTTCCGGCCCCTATCGCTTCGTGCAGCGGGTGCAGCAGGACCGCATCGTGCTGGAGCGCTTCCCGCAGTACTGGAATGCCAGCGCCTACCACTTCGATCGGCTGGTCTTCCTGCCCATCCCGGACACCTCGGTGCGCCTGGCCAACCTGCGCTCGGGCGACCTGGACATCGTCGAGCGGGTCGCCCCCACCGACGTCAAGGGCCTGCAGGGCCAGGCCGGCTTCACCCTCTACAACACCCCGGGCCTGGGCTATATGCAGCTGATGGTGAACATGGCCAACGGCGACCGGGCGAAGAATCCCTTCGCCGGCGACAAGCGCGTGCGCCAGGCCTTCGACCTGGCACTGGATCGCGAGGCGCTCAACCAGGTGGTGTTCGAGGGCCTCTATGCGCCCAGCGTGCAGCCCTTCCCGCAGAGCAGTCCCTACTACGACAAGGCCTTCGCCGTCCCGGCCCGCGACGTGGCGCGCAGCCAGGCGCTGCTCAAGGCCGCGGGCGTCGCCCTGCCGGTCAAGGTGGAGCTGAAGATCGCCAACAACCCCATCGCCCAGCAGGTGGGCCAGCTGATCCAGGCCATGGCCGCCGAGGCCGGTTTCGAGGTCAACCTGGTCGCCACCGAATACGCCACCCTGCTGGCCGAACAGCACGCCGGCAACTTCCAGCTCGGCCTGAGCGCCTGGTCCGGCCGCCCCGATCCGGATGGCAACGTGCATCAGTTCGTCACCTGCAAGGGCAACCAGAACGACGGTCGCTACTGCAACGCCGCGCTGGACCAGTTGCTCAATGAAGCCCGTACCACCAACGATCAGGCCCAGCGCCAGGCGCTCTATGCCCAGGCCCTGACCCTGCTGCGCGAGGAGCTGCCGGTGTTCTATCTCTATTTCGACCCGCGCATCATCGCCACTCGCGCCGATCTCAAGGGCTTCGTCCCCAATCCCGACGGCCTGATTCGCCTGGCCGGCGTCACCCGCGGGCAATAGCCATGCTGCGCCTCTTCCTACGTGGCCTGCTGAGTGCCCTGCCGACCCTGCTGCTGGTGTCGCTGTTCGTCTTCACCCTGCAACAACTGCTGCCGGGCGATCCGGTGCTGGCCATGGCCGGCGAGGAACGCGATCCCCAGGTGCTGGAATTCCTGCGCGAGAAATACCGGCTCAACGATCCCGTACCGGTGCAATACCTGCACTGGATGGGCGGGGTGCTGCAGGGTGACCTGGGCATCTCGCTGCGCACCGACCAGCCGGTGACGGCGTTGATCGCCGAAAAGCTGCCGGTGACCCTGGAGCTGTCGCTGCTGGCCATCGTCATCGCCCTGCTCATCGGCATCCCCACTGGCATCCTCGCCGCGGTGCGCCGCGGCACGGCGGTGGACTATGGCGCCAATCTGGTGGCCCTGTCCGGCATCTCCATCCCGCACTTCTGGCTCGGCATCCTCCTGATCCTGCTGTTCGCGGTGAAGCTGCAATGGCTGCCGGCCTCCGGTTTCGTGCCCTTCCACGAGGACCCGCTGCGCAACCTGCGCACCCTGATCCTGCCGGCCTTCGTGCTGGGCGCCGGGCTCTCCGGCACCCTGATGCGCCATACCCGGGCGGCCATGCTGGAGGTGCTGCGCGCCGACTACGTGCGCACCGCCCGGGCCAAGGGCCTGCGCGAGCGGGTGGTGATCCTGCGTCATGCGCTGCGCAATGCGCTGATGCCCATCGTCACCCTCACCACCCTGCTGTTCGGCGAATTGCTCGGCGGCGCCGTGCTCACCGAGCAGGTCTTCAGCATCCCCGGCTTCGGCAAGATGATCGTCGACGCCGTGTTCAACCGTGACTACGCGGTGGTCCAGGGGGTGGTGCTCTGCGTGGCGGTGGGCTTCGTGCTGCTCAACCTGGTCGCCGACCTGCTCTACCGCCTGATCAACCCGCGCCTGAGGCATGCCGCATGAACGCCCTGACCCTGCCCCGCCCGGCCACCCTGAGACCCACGCGCTCGCCCTTCTGGCGCAAGTTCAGCGCCAATCGCGGAGCGCTGCTCGGCGCCGCCCTGATCCTGACCTTCGCCCTGGCGGCCCTGCTGGCGCCCTGGCTGGCCCCCTTCGATCCGCTCAAGACCAGTTTCCTGGCGGTGCGCAAGGCACCCTCGGCGCTGAACTGGCTGGGCACCGACGAACTCGGCCGCGACCTGCTCTCGCGCCTGCTGTGGGGCGCGCGCAGCTCGCTGCTGGCGGGCGTGGTCTCGGTGGCCATCGCCCTGCTGGTGGGCGTGCCCCTGGGCCTGGTGGCCGGCTACTTCGGCGGCTGGCTGGACGCCGTGGTCTCGCGCCTGGTGGAAGCCTTGCTGTCCTGCCCCTTCCTGGTGCTGGCCATCGCCCTGGGGGCCTTTCTCGGACCGAGCCTGGGCAATGCCATGATCGCCATCGGCCTCTCCGCCATGCCGGTGTTCGCCCGCCTGACCCGCGGCCAGGTGCTCGCCATCCGCCACGAGGACTACCTCGAAGGGGCGCGCGCCATCGGCCTGCCGGATCGCTGGATTCTCTGGCGCTACGTGCTGCCTAACATCCTCTCGCCGCTGGTGGTCCAGGCCACCCTGACCATCGCCGCCGCCATCCTCGCCGAGGCCAGCCTGTCGTTCCTCGGCCTCGGCCAGCAACCGCCGATGCCTTCCTGGGGCTCCATGCTCAACACCGCCAAGAACTTCATGGAGCAGGCGCCCTGGATGTCCATCGCTCCGGGCGTCTGCATCTACCTCACCGTGCTGGGCTTCAACCTGCTGGGCGATGGCCTGCGCGACGCCCTCGATCCTCGTCACCAATGAGATCCCTACCCATGCTCGATCTGGACTATCACAACCCCTATTCCTCGGCCCGCTCGCCGGTCATGGGCCGCAATCTGGTGGCCTGCTCGCAGCCACTGGCCGCCCAGGCCGGGGTGGAGATGCTGCGCCGCGGCGGCAACGCGGTGGACGCCGCGGTGGCCGCCGCCATGGTGCTCACCGTGGTGGAACCCACCGGCTGCGGCATCGGCAGCGACGCCTTCGCCATCGTCTGGGACGGCGAGAAGGTGCAGGGGCTCAATGCCTCCGGCCGCGCACCACGGGGCTGGACCCCGGAATTCTTCGCCGGCCAGAGCGCCATGCCGGCCCGCGGCTGGGGCGCGGTCACGGTGCCCGGCGCCGTCTCCGCCTGGGTCGCCCTGGCCCAGCGCTACGGCAAGCTGCCGCTGACCACCCTCGCCGCGCCGGCGATCCACTATGCCCGCGACGGCTTCCTGCTCACCCCGGTGATCGCCGAGCTCTGGCGGCGCGGCGCCGAGCAGCTCAAGGACCAACCCGGCTTCGCCGCCTGCTTCCTGGCCAACGGCGTACCCCGGGCCGGCACCCTGGTGCGCCTGCCCGATCATGCGCGGACGCTGGAGGCCATCGCGGAAAGTAACGGTGCTGCCTTCTATCAGGGCGAACTGGCCCAGGCCATGGCCCGCCATGCCCGCGAACACGGCGCGGTGCTGGACGAGGAAGACCTGCGCGCCCACCGGGCCGACTGGATCGATACCCTCTCGGTGCCCTTCGCCGGCGCCGTGGTGCACGAGCTGCCGCCCAACGGCCAGGGCATCGCCACCCTCGCCGGCCTGGGCATCCTCGAAGCCGCCGGCATCGGCGCCGATCCCGTGGACAGTCCCGCGACCCTGCACCGCTCGATCGAGGCCATGAAGCTGGGGCTGGCCGATCTTTACCAGCACGTCACCGATTCCGCGCACATGCGCGTCCAGGCCGAGCACCTGCTGGACCCGGCCTACCTGCGCGAACGCGCCGGGCTGCTCGGGCCGCGTGCCGGCGATCCCGGCTACGGCGCCCCGCGCCCCGGCGGCACCGTCTGCCTGTCGGCGGCCGACGAAAGCGGCATGATGATTTCCTTCATCCAGTCCAACTACATGGGCTTCGGCTCGGGCGTGGTGGTGCCGGGCACCGGCATCAGCCTGCAGAATCGCGGCGCCGGCTTCACCCTGGCGCCGGATCACGTCAACAGCGTGGCGCCGGGCAAGCGACCCTTCCACACCATCATCCCCGGCTTCGCCATGAACGCCGACGGCACCCCGCTGATGGCCTTCGGCCTGATGGGCGGCCCGATGCAGGCCCAGGGGCACCTGCAGCTGATGCTGCGCATCCTCAAGTACCGGCAGAATCCCCAGGCCGCCGCCGACGCCCCGCGCTGGCGCCTGGAAGGCGGCCGCCGGGTCGCGGTGGAAAGCAGCCTGGACCCGGCCACCCTGGACGCACTGCGGGCACTGGGCCACGAGGTGACCGTGGAAGAGCCCTCCGGCGTGTTCGCCTTCGGCGGCGCCCAGATCATCCAGCGCATCGCCGGTGGCTACGTGGGCGGCTCCGATCCGCGCAAGGATGGCCTGGTGGCAGGTTACTGAGGCCTCGGCGTCAGCCGTCCAGCCTGACCCAGCGCTCCTCCTGCGCCGACTGCCGCGCGGCCTGGGCCAGGCGTTCCACTTCCCAGGCTTCCTGGAAGTCGACGCCGGTATGGCCGGGATTGCCGCCCAGGGCTTCCAGCAGCGAACGGACCTCCAGGGTCTTGAGTTCGTTGTAGCCGAGCTGATGGCCGGGGGCCGGGCAGAAGGCGGCGTAGTCCGGCAGGTGCGGACCGGCCAGCAGGGTACGGAAACCGGCCAGGCCCGGGCGGTCGCCAACCTGGTAGAGGCGCAGCTCGTTGAGGCGCTCCTGGTCGAAGCTGAGGGTGCCGCGGGTGCCGCAGACCTCGAAGGCCAGGCGATTCTTGCGCCCGTGCTTGAGCCAGCTGGTGGTCAGGGTACCGCGGGCGCCGCGGGCGAAACGCAGCAGCAGATGGGCCTGATCGTCGATCTCCACCGTGCGGCTGCCGCCCTGGTGGGGCCGCTGGCCATGGGCGGTGTGCAGATCGGCGCACAGCGCCGCGACCGGCCCGAGCAGAAAGCGCGCCAGGGACAGGATGTGGCTGCCCAGATCGGCCAGGGCGCCGCCAGCCTGGCGGGTCTCGCAGCGCCAGGTGAAGGGCCCCTGGGGATCGCCCATGAAGTCCTCGCTGAATTCGCCGCTGAAGCTGACGATTTCGCCCAGCTCGCCGCTGTCGATCAACTCGCGCGCCTGCTTGAGCATGGGGTTCTGCAGGTAGTTGTAGCCGACCCGGTTGACCACCCCGGCCTGGCGGGCGGCGTCGCGCATCCGGGTAGCTTCCTCCAGGCTCACCGCCAGGGGCTTCTCGCAATAGACCGCCTTGCCCGCCGCCAGGGCGGCCAGGGCCATGGGCGCGTGCAGCAGATTGGGGGTGGTGATGGCCACCAGCTCGACCTGGGGATCGGCGATCAGGCTTTCCCAATCGCCGCTGCGGGCGAAGCCCCAGTCGGCGGCGCAGCGGGCGGCGCGCGCCGGATCGGCGTCGGCCAGGGCCACCAGCCGCGGGTGCACCGGCAAGCTGAAACTGCTCGCCGCGTGATGGAAGGCCTGGGCGTGGGCGTGGCCCATGAAGCCGGTGCCGATCAGACCGATGCCGATGTCGCGCATAAGTACCTCCGTCAGGGTGTAGAAAGACCCGGCAGACGAAGCCCTGGCCTGCCGGGTAAAAGGGTGGGTGAGCGGTGGAAGAGCGCCCTCACCCCAACCCTCTCCCAAGGGGAGAGGGGGAAAAGCAGTCGGGTGCAAGGCTTGGCTCTCACCCCGGCCCTCTCCCTGGGGGAGAGGGGGAAAAGCAATCGGGCGCAGGCTTGGCCCTCACCCCGGCCCTCTCCCAAAGGGAGAAGGGGGACAAACCAGCCTCAGCGCTTGGCCTTGCGCTTGTTGCGGTACTGGTCGATGACCACCGCGACCACGATGATCAGGCCCTTGATGATGTCCTGGACGTAGGCATCCACCCCGAGGAAGGTGAAGCCGCTGGCCATGGTGCCGAGGATCAGCGCCCCGATCACGGTGCCGGTGATGCGCCCTACCCCGCCGGCGAGGCTGGTGCCGCCGATCACCGCCGCGGCGATGGCGTCCAGCTCGTACGACATGCCCATGCCGGCCTGGCCGGTGGCGGCGCGGGCCGAGGCCACGACCCCGGCCAGACCCGCCAGCAGGCCGGCGATGCTGTAGACGATGATCAGGTGCTTCTTGACGTTGATGCCGGAGATGCGCGCCGCCTGCATGTTGCCGCCGATGGCGTAGGTGTACTTGCCGTACTTGGTGTAGCGCAGGGCGATGTGGAAGATCACCGCCACCACCAGGAAGATGATCACCGGCATGGCGCCAGAGCCGATGGCGGTGTAGCTGTCGGACAGCATGCTGATCGGCTGGCCTTCGGTGTAGTAGCGCGCCAGGCCGCGGGCCGAGACCATCATGCCGAGGGTGGCGATGAACGGCGGGATGCCGGTGACGGCGATGATGCTGCCGTTGATGGCGCCGGCCAGCAGGCCCACGCCGAGGCCGGCCATGACCGGTACCCAGACCGGCAGGTCGGTCAGCGAGGGGAATACCGCGCGGCCGAAGTCCGAGGTCTGGGCGAGACTCGCCGCCACCATGGCCGACAACGCCAGCACCGAGCCGGAGGAGAGGTCGATGCCGGTGGTGATGATCACCTGGGTCACGGCGATGGCCAGCAGGCCGATGATCGAGACCTGCAGGATCATCAGCACCAGGCGCTGGGAATTCATCAGGAAGCTCTGGTCGCGCAGGACCCAGCCGAAGGCTTCGAAGGCCAGGCCGATGCCCAGCAGCACCAGCAGGATGCCCAGCTCGGTGGGAATCCTGCGCCGCGGGCGGGTGGCGGGCAGCTCGGCGGTTTTCTTGTCCAGGAGGGCACTCATCTTGTTCTACCTCGTTGTAGGCCGGGGACAGCGGGCAGGCACCCGCCGCTCGTGGTGCGTTCTAGTGCAGGACGGGATTACCCGAGGCCAGGTGCATGACCCGCTCCTGGGTGGCTTCGCCGCGATCGAGAAAGCCGGTGACGGTGCCTTCGTGCATCACCATCACCCGGTCGCTCATGCCCAGCACCTCGGGCAGCTCGGAAGAAATCATGATGACCGCCAGCCCCTCGGCGGCCAGCTTGGCGATCAGCCGGTAGATCTCGGCCTTGGCGCCCACGTCGATGCCGCGGGTGGGCTCGTCGAGGATGAGGATGCGCGGCCGGGTCATCAGCCAGCGGGCGATCAGCGCCTTCTGCTGGTTGCCGCCGGAGAGATTGGCGATGCACTGGTCCAGCGACGGCGTCTTCACCCGTAGCTGCTGGCGCATCTCCTCGCAGAGCTGATCGAGGCGCTGCTGCTGCACGAAGCCGCCGCTGGCGAAGCCGCCCAGCACCGCCACCTCCATGTTTTCCCCCACCGACAGGCAGGGAAAGATGCCGGTGTCCTTGCGGTCTTCGGTGAGCAGTGCCAGGCCTTTCTGGATCGCCAGATGAGGATCGCTCATGCGCACCGGCTGGCCATCGATGCGGATCTCGCCCGCCGTGGCCGGGGTCACGCCGAACAGCGTCTCGGCGACATTGGTGCGCCCCGAGCCCATCAGCCCGGCGATGCCCAGCACCTCGCCGGCGCGCAGGTCGAAAGAGACCCCGGAAAACACCCCGTCCAGCCCCAGGTCGCGCACCGACAGCAACACCTCGTCGCGCGGCGCGGTACGCTCGGGAAACAGCTGGGTCAGCTCGCGGCCCACCATCATGGCGATCAGGCCGTCACCGTTCATGCTGTCGGCGCGTTGCAAGCCGATGTATTCGCCATCGCGGAACACCGCGACCTCGTCAGCGATCTGGAACACCTCGTCCATCTTGTGGGTGATGTAGACGATGCCCTTACCCTGGGCCTTGAGGTCGGCGATGATGGAGAACAGGTGCGCCACCTCGGTTTCGGTGATGGCCGAGGTGGGCTCGTCCATGATCAGCACATCGCTGTCATAGGACACCGCCTTGGCGATCTCCACCATCTGCCGCCCGGCGATGGACAGCTCGCCCACGTTGTCGTCCGGGTCGAGGGCGATGCGCAGCCGGTCCAGCAGCGCCTGGGTCTGGCGGCGCATCTTGCCGTGGTCCACCAGGTGCAGGGCGTTGAGCGGTTCGCGACCCAGCCAGATGTTCTCGGCGATGGTCATGAAGGGCATCAGGTTGAGTTCCTGGTGGATCATGGCGATGCCCGACTGCAGCGCCTGCAGCGGCGTCTCGAAGCGCACCGGCACGCCGCGCAGGCGCACCTCGCCGGCATCGGGCTGGTAGATGCCGGCGATGATCTTCATCAGCGTGGACTTGCCCGCGCCATTCTCGCCCATCAGCGCCAGCACGGTGCCGGGGCGCACCCGCAGCTGGACATGGGACAGTGCCTTGACGCCGGGAAATTCCTTGGTGACGTCGACGATTTCCAGCAGGTAGTCGCTGGGTGCGGCCGTAGCCGAAAACGGGATTACCGCCGCAGAGGTGGCAGGACTGAGCATGATCACGATCTCCTCGCCAGCGGTGCTGGACCGGCCGGCGGTTTAGGTCATTGACGCTGGAACTGCTGGTAGTTGTCGGGGGTGACGAGGTGTACCGGAATCCACAGGTCGCCCTGCAGCGGCTGATGCCGGGTCAGCTTGACGGCGGCGTCCACCGCGCCATTGCCCATGGCCACGGGATCGCGCAGCACCGTCACGGCGAGCTGCCGACGGGCGATGGCGGCCAGGCCGTCAGGCGTGCCGTCGATGCCGCCTACCGGCACGTCCTCTCGACCGGCACGCTGCAAGGCCATGGCGGCGCCGATCCCCATCTCGTCGTTGTTGGCCGCCACGGCGTCGATCTCGCGCCCGCCCAGCAGCCAGTTGTTCATCAGGTCCAGACCCTTCTCGCGTTGCCAGTCCCCGGATTGCTCCTCCACCACCTGGATGCCCGGGTACTTGGCGAGGACGTCCTTGACCCCGGCGGTACGCTTGCGGGTGTCGTCGTGGGCCAAGCGGCCAAGGATGATGGCAAGATGGCCTTTGCCGCCCATCTTCTCGGCCAGATATTCCATCTGCAGCCGCCCGATGGCGCGCTCGTCGGTGCCGACGAAGACGACACCGGCGGGGAAGCCGTCCACTTCCGGGCGGCTGTTGAGATAGACCAGGGGAATGCCGGCGGCCAGGGCGCGCTCGGTGATCTTGCGGGTGGCGGCGGTGTCGGCCGGATTGACGATGAGCACATCGACCTTCTGGGCGATGAAGTTCTCCACATGCCCAAGCTGGCGGACCACGTCGCTGGCGGAATCTTCGACCTGGAGGGTGACACCACCCTCGACTTGCTTGGCGCGGTCCTGCATGGCGCGGACCAGGTAGGCGATGTAGTTGTCGAGGTTGCCGACGGTGACGCCGATGCGCAGTTCCGCCAGGGACAGCCCTGGCGAAGAGGCTAGGGCCAAGGCGAGCAACAGATGACGAAACGCGGACGGACGGACAGCGGGACTCTGCAACATCGACATCACCTACTTATTGTTGGAGCGGCGGTACACGGCGACCCGTGCCCGCCTTGGCGGTCAATGACTGCAATCTATTAGAAAAAAAATTCCATATCAATACATTTTGGAATTTTATTAGCTAACGGCGCTTCCCGTACTCCGGCCTACCATGAGTGCTCGAGTTGTACGCCAAGATTGGCGCCATCCAGCGAAGAACCGAAGCTGCCGGTATCGGAAAGCGCCGACCCGGCCGCTAGAAGGTTGGCTGCGTCCTGGGCTGCGCGATTCCATTTGGCATAGGTCACATAGAAGCGTACTTCGGGATAGGCGTTCTTGAAGGTCAATCCACGCGGCGACCAAGTCGGTGCAAGAGTCAGCTTGGTCAGCTTGCGCGTACCACCAGGCGCCTGGACCTGGTCGTAGCCAAGCTCGGTCGCCAGCTTCCACTGCTCGGCGAAGCCATAGACGGTCCGGCCGCCAGTGGACAACCAGTGCTGGTTACCCGTATCGCGTTTATCAGTCTGGTAGACGAATTGCACCTGGCCACCCCAGCGCGGGCCGATCTGCCAGTCGAAGAACTCCACCAGGCGATAGCTGGCCGAGTCGCGTCGAGTGCCGATGTCACCGGTGGAACCCAACGCCACCCCCGGCCCCTCGCCGTATTGCAGGGCCAGGGTGTTAACCCCGCTCCAATTCAAGAAGTTCTGCTGCTTGTGCTGGGCTGTCACCGACCAGCCACTGTGCGCATCCTGCATGTTCGATGGCTTGTCGATATAGCTGGCGCCCAGTTCCAACAGGCCGTTGGGATTGGTCTTGAAACCGGCCACGTTGAAATCGTAGCGGCTGATATAACGTGTCTGGTCGAAGTTGTCCTTGCGGGAGAAGGCCAGGCTGTATTTGAGATCCCCGATGGGGATATCCTCCAGACCGCCGCCGGTGGCACTCTGATTCCAGTAGAAGAAGTCGGAGATATCGATGGAGTTGCGCTTGTAGTAACGACGCCCCGCCCAGATCGCCCCACCGTTGAGGGCCTGTACGCCGTTCCAGTAGGCATAGCCCTGGACCAGACGGGTCCTGCCGAAGTCGCCATCGAAGCGCGGCGTATGGTCGTAGGCGTTATACAGCTGGACCATGCCATACAGCCCCATGCGTGATCCGTCATCGAATCTGAGCAGGTCGTGCGACAGAGCAAGTTCGGCTAGTTGCTCGCACTCGTTGCCTAAACGGAACTTGGAAGACGCGCCCGGCAATTGGAAGCATTGTTGGGACTGCGAACCAGTGGACGTTCCCAGACCGCCCCTCAGATAGCCAGAAAAATCCAGACCGTGCGCCAGCGGCAGCGCGCCAACCAGCAAGCCTGTCAACATGACATTGGTGATAGCTCTGTTCATTGTGCTTCCCTTTTATTATTTTGAGTCGAACGGTAAAAACGCACTGCGGTGAACGTTGGGTGTTGGGTGGCCGCCATGGCTTGTAGCCGAACGTCGCCCAGCCGCCAGCGGAGCACGGGATCAAGGCTCGTGCTCGCAGCGGTTGGGTTGGATGACTGAAAGTAGTTAGCGGCTAGATAAAGCGTGAGGATCAGTTCTTCAGGCGTTGCTGAAAGCTGTCTACATTCTCGGGGGTGATCAGCTCATAGGGTACCCAGATGTTCTGCTCGACCCTCTCCTTCTTCGCCAGCTTAATCGCTGCATCGACCGCGCCATTGGCCTGGCCCTTGGCATCCTGGAACACCGAGACCGCGAGCAGGCCACGCTTGATCGCTGACAGGCCATCCGGGGTGCCGTCGACGCCGCCGATCAGTATCGAGCCCTTGGCCTTGCCGGCCTGCTGCAATGCCATGGCCGCGCCGATCGCCATCTCGTCGTTGTTGGCGGCCACGGCATTGAACTCCTTGCCGCCCAGCAACCAGTTGCTCATTAGGTCCATGGCCTTGTCGCGCAGGTAGACTGCGGATTGCTCTTCCACCACCTTGATGTCCGGATATTTGGCCAGGACCTCTTTCACGCCTTTGGTGCGGTTGTGCGTGGAGTTGTTGGCCAGATCGCCCAACATGATGACGACACTGCCTTTGCCGCCCATTTTCTCCGCCAGGTACTGCATCTGCAGAGTGCCGGCCTCCAGATCGTTGGAGGCTACGGTGACCACACCTTCAGGCAGCTTGAGCTCATCCGGTCGGCGGTTGACGTAGACCAGCGGAATGCCCGCCTTGACCGCGGCCTCGGTGATATTACGAGTAGCGGCGGTATCGACCGGATTGACGATGATGGCGTCCACTTTCTGGCTGATGAAACTCTGTACCTGGTTCAACTGCTTGACGACATCGGCGCGGGCGTCTTCGAACTGCAGTTGAACGTGCTCACTCCTGGCCTTCTTCGCCATGGACTCACGCAAGTAAGTCAGCCAGTTGTCGTCGAACTGCGACATGCTCACGCCTACCTTCAGATCGGCCAAGGCGGACGTGCTGGCTACGAGTAGGGAAAGTGCCAGGGTGGCGAAACGGATTTTCATGCGCATCGAGATAGCTCCAGTCGTTATTGTTTTACTGTGGTGGTAAAGCTTTTTGCTGCCGATCGGATACCACGCACCTGTAGCCAGGCGCGCAACTATCGAGATAGGGCTTCGGGCGGCGGCCGCAGGCCGCCCAGATCAGCTCGCGCGGAAGAGCACGGCTGCTCCTGGCGAGGCGCAAAGCACCGCGCCCTGGCGCTCGTGGCAGAACAGCCGACCCAGCAAGGCGAGCAGCCGTGAATCCCGCCGAATGCGCAGCCGGTGAACGGCGAAGAGCGGGAGATAGGTGGAATGTGCGGAAGAGTTCATGTCGCGGCACCTGTCGTTATTGTTGTGGGGACGCACCTGGCGTGCGCAATACCCTGGTGACTCGTTACAGCAACTGCATCTGACTTTATTGGAAATTTAATTCCATAACAATACTAAAATGGAATAAAAAATCCACCCTGAAAACCCTTATCCACGCGTGTTTCGAGCCTCAAGAAGCCTGCTCGAACCTCTGAGCTTCAGGGCGCAAAGAGAGAGGACTTACCTCCACCACCTGTCCACTTAGAGCGCTCTGACGCGCGGCATCCAGCACGGCCTGACAGGCCAGCACCTCGCCGGTCGAGACGGGTGGGATACTCCCCTGCGTCAGGGTCGCCAACCACTGGGCATAGAAGAGATCCCAGCGACCGCGCTCGCTAGGTATCCGTTCACGCTCTTCGCCCCGACTGAGCCAGCCCCAGCGCTGATGCTCTTCAGCCCCCCAATTGTCTTTCTCGGTACGCGGCGAAAGACCCTGCAACAGCGCCTGAGTCTGTCCATCCAGCCCCTCCACCGTGTAGACGCCCTCTTCGCCCACTACCCGCAGACGCCAGGGGCAGCCCTGCAGGCAACTGCCGGAAAGATGCGAGACCACGCCGCTCTGGTGCTGCAGGGAGATGAAGAATTCATCGTCCCGCTCGGGATCACCCTGATGGAAGAGCACTTCGGCATACACCTGGGTTGCCGGTCCGAACAGCGTCAGCGCCTGATCCACGAGGTGACTGCCAAGATCCCGCAGCAGCCCTCCACCACTGGTCGTGCCTGCTTTGTGCGGCTCTTCTACCTGGATGCGCGACTCGAAGATTCGTACGGTGCCCAGGGTGCCTTCGCGCAGCAATCTGGCGACGGTGAGGACATCCGAGTCCCAGCGGCGATTCTGGTAGACGGTCAGGGCTACGCCGGCACGCTCGGCCGCCTGCACCATCTCCTGGGCATCCTGAACATTGAGCGCGAACGGCTTGTCGCTTACCACGGGAATACCGTGCTGGATCGCCTCCAGGACCAGGACCTTGCGCTCGGCGACCGGCGCTGAGATCACCAGGGCATCTATCCCGGCGGCGATCAGGCTGGCCAGGTCATCGTGGCAGGCCATCCCGGGATGATCCTGAGCCACCTCGGCACGCCGCTGCGGGGAACGGGTGACGACGCCGACCAGCCGCGCCCCTGTGGTACTGGCGATCAGGGGGGCATGGAAGAAACGGCCACCCAGGCCATAGCCGACCAATCCGATACGCATGGTTCGAGTTTCCTCGTGCAGCAAAGAAAAACCCCCGCAGGCAGCACGCCAGCGGGGGCCGGGACTCAGCCGTAGAAGGCTGGCCGAGTCGGCAGGGTGATGGGCACGATGGTGCCGCTGCGCTGGGCATTGACGCAGGCATCGCCGGTCACCGCAGCGATGTAGCCGTCCCAGGAGGACGGACCGGTCAGTTGGCCGGCCTTGAGATCGTCGATGAAGGCCTGCAGCTCCACGTCATAGGCCAGCAGGAAGCGCTGCTTCCAGTCCACCAGAATCTCATTGGACAGCTTGGCGTCGCTGCGCAGCTGCACAGAGGAGGGCTCCGGCAGGCGGGCAATACCATGCTCGCCAACCACCTCGCACTGGATGTCGTAACCGTACTGGCAATTGACGAAGATCTCGACGTCGATGCGCACCCCCTTGGCGGTTTCCAGCAGGACCACCTGGGGATCCTTGAGGTGCGCCAGGGCCTGGGAGGTCTTGCGCGGGAAGACCACCTGGGCCGACACATACTGATCGTCCAGCAGCCAGGCCAGCACGTTGATCTCGTGGATCAGGGTGTCGGTGATGGCCATGTCGGTGGTATAGCCTTCGCCCACACTGGGATTACGGTGGGCCGCATGGATCATCAGCGGCTCGCCGATCCGTTGACCATCGATCACCGCCTTGAGCTGGCGATAGCCGGCATCGTAAGGACGCATGAAGCCCACCTGGACCAGCCGCTTGCCATGAGCCTGCTCGGCTTCGACGATGCGCTTGCAACCTTCAGCGGTCACCGCCAGTGGCTTTTCGCAGAACACCGGTTTCCCGGCGGCGATGGCGGCCAGCACGTATTCTTCATGAGTCGGCCCCCAGGAGGTGACCACTACCGCCTGGACGTCCGCCGCGCCGACCAGGGCGTGGCCATCCGGATAGACCTCGGCGGTGATGCCTTCTTCCTGGACAACCCGGGCGGCCTGTTCGAGGTTGATGTCGGTTACCGCCACCACACGGCTGCCCAGCAGCTTGTGGCTGAGACGACGGATGTGTTCGCGGCCGATGGCGCCAGTACCGATAACACCGATGTTCAAGGTCATGACTTCTGTTCTCCGATTGAAATTGTTGTTACGCGAGAAAGCCGGGGACGAAAGCGATCAGTACTGGCGAGCCTGGGCGGTCTTCTCCTTGAGCATCTGCGAGACGGCGGCGATCTTCTCGCTGGTGGAAACCTCGGCGCCGCCGACGCGCCACCAGGACAGGTACTTGTGGATCATGGTCTTGGGCAGCACCTTGATGTCGATCAGGGTGGAGACCTGTTGCTGGCGGGCATCGGCCAGGGCGGCATCGAGCTCTTCCAGCGTCTTCACGCGATAGGTCTTGCAGCCGTAGGCGGCGGCGCTCATGGCGAAGTCCACCGGCACGAAGTCGCCGTCGAGCTTGCCGGTCTCCGGATTGCGGAAGCGGAACTCGGTGCCGAAGCTGCCCATGCCGTGTTCCATCTGCAGGTTGTTGATGCAGCCGAAGGTCATGTTGTCGAGCAGCACCACGTTGATCTTGCGCCGCTCCTGGATGGAGGTGGCCAGTTCCGAGTGCAGCATCTGGTAGGAGCCGTCACCGACCAGGGCGTAGACCTCGCGCGCAGGCTCAGCCAGCTTCACGCCGAGGGCGGCGTTGATCTCGTAGCCCATGCAGGAATAGCCGTATTCCAGGTGGTAGGTGTTGACTCCTTTGCTGCGCCAGGCGCGCTGCAGGTCGCCCGGCAGGCTGCCGGCGGCGGCGACGATGACAGCATCGTTGGCTAGGCACTCGTTGAGCCGGCCCAGCACCTGGCTCTGGGTCAGGGCGGAACCGGTCAGGCGAATGAAGTCCTCCAGTACCGCCCGCGGCAGATCATCGTCGATCTCGGGGACGAAATCGGCGCCGGTGTAGCCGGCCGCGTAGACCCGCGTCACCTCTTGGTGGTACTGCTCACGCGCCTCGCCCACCTGGGCGCCCCAGCCGGCGTGGTAGCCGGTGGCAGCCAGCGCCTCGGTCAGGGCGCCGAGGGCTTCGCGGGCATCGGCCACCACGGCCAGACCGTCGAGCTTGCCGGCGTCGAAGGCAGCCACGTTGAGGTTGAGGAATTCCACCTCGGGATGCTGGTAGAGCCACTTCGAGGAGGTAGTGAAATCGGTGTAGCGGGTGCCCACGCCGATGATGAGGTCGGCTTCCTTGGCCAACAGGTTGGCGGCCAGGCAGCCGGTCTCGCCGATGCCGCCGACATTGAGTTCGTGGCTGGAGACGATGGCGCTCTTGCCCGCCTGGGTCTCGGCGAAGGGAATCTCGAAGTGCTCGGCGAAGCGCTGCAGGGCCTCGGCGGCGCCGGAATACTTCACCCCGCCGCCGCAGATCAGCAGCGGCTTGCGCTTGCGCGACAGCAGCCGCACGGCGTCCTCGATGGCCGCGGCCACCGGCGGCCGGCGATCCAGGCGGTGCACCCGTTTGGCGAAGAAGTAGTCGGGATAGTCGTAGGCCTCGCCTTGGACATCCTGGGGCAGTGCCAGGGTCACGGCACCGGTCTCGGCCGGATCGGTCAGCACCCGCATGGCGTTGATCGCCGCGCTCATCAGTTGCTCGGGACGATTGATCCGGTCCCAGTACTTGCTCACCGCGCGAAAGGCATCGTTGGTGCTGATCGACAGGTCATGGAATTGCTCGATCTGCTGCAGCACCGGATCGGGCTGGCGACTGGCATAGACGTCGCCGGGCAACAGCAGCAGCGGAATGCGATTGGCGGTGGCGGTGGCCGCAGCGGTCAGCATGTTGGCCGCGCCCGGGCCCACCGAGGAGGTGCAGGCGTAGATCTGCCGGCGCAGCTTCTGCTTGGCGAAGCCGGTGGCAGCGTGGGCCATGCCCTGCTCGTTGCGGCCCTGGTGCACCATCAGCTCACCGGCGTCCTGTTCCAGCGCCTGGCCCAGACCGAGCACGTTGCCGTGACCGAAGATGGTGAAGACGCCGGCGACGAACTTAGTTTCGACGCCGTCGACGCTGAGGTATTGGTTATCGAGGAATTTCACCAGGGCCTGGGCCATGGTCAAACGCTGGGTGCTCATGGATTCACCTCTTCGATCAAGAAGCCCCCGGGCACGGGGCCCGGGCAGCGCCGTCAGCCCGCTACCGCCTCGGTGGCTACCTGCTCCTGCAGCAGGGCGATGCTCTGCTGCAAGGCGGGTTGCACATCGGTGAGGCCATGGACGCTGGCGGCAAAGGGTTCGAAGGACAGATAGCCACGATAACCATCAGCCAGCAGACGCTCGATCTGCGGCGCGTTGCCGAGGATATCGGCCTCGCCCACCAGCACCCGATGGGCGTCGCGGATCTGGTTGAGCGGCAGGCTGGTGTCCTCGACGCCGGAGATGTGCACCAGGCCCGTCAGCTCGGCGAAGAATTCGGTCTCGCCCGCCAGATGATGGTGGAAGGTGTCGTGCACCAGACGGAACACGTCCAGCCCCCCGACCGCCTTGATGGCTTCCACCGCCTGGCGCTTGAGGCGCAGCGAGCACTCTTCGAAGCCCAACGGCTCGACGAAGCCGAGAATGCCGTGGTCGCGCAGAATGGGGGCCAACTCGCTCAGGGCCGTGCGCAGGTCACGGGCACGCTGCGCGGCATCGCGGCTGTCGGCACGGTCATTGAGCGGGCACATCACCAGGCCCTCGGCGCCACAGGCGTTGGCATAGGCAGCCAGTTTCAGGGTCTGGGCGCGGCGTTCGTCGTTCCAGACGTCGAAAGGATAGAGGGCATTGATCGACAACAGACGAATACCCTCGGCTTGGCACAGTGCCCGCACCTGTTCGGGCGGGGTACCGTCGTCCAGCTCGACGCCCTTGAGATCGTTGCGAATCTCGATGGCATCGCTGCCCAGGGCCTTGGTCAGGCGAATAAAGGCCGGCAGATCCAGGGCGGGGGCCACCATGCGATTGAAGGCGAAACGCAGCGGCTGACTCATTTGTTCTTGTACTCCAGAAGCGTTGAGGTTGGGGTCACTTGGCGGTGGGCATGCTGAATTCGGCGCCCTTGGCGATGCTGTCGGGCCAGCGCTGCATCACGCTCTTGTAACGGGTGTAAAAGCGCAGGCCTTCCTCGCCATAGGCGTGGTGATCGCCGAACAGCGACCTCTTCCAGCCGCCGAAGGAATGCCAGGCCATGGGCACCGGGATGGGCACGTTGATGCCGACCATGCCCACCTTGATGGTGCGGGCGAAGGCCCGGGCGATGCCGCCATCACTGGTGAAGCAGGAGACGCCGTTGCCGAATTCGTGGGCGTTGATCAGCGCCACCGCACTGGCGAAGTCCGGCACCCGCACGATGCCCAGCACCGGGCCGAAGATTTCCTCTTTGTAGATGGTCATCTCCGGGGTCACGCCGTCGAACAGAGTGGCGCCGACGAAGAAGCCGTTCTCGGCGCCGGGCACCTTGAAGTTACGGCCATCGACCAGCAGCCTGGCGCCCTCTTCCACGCCCTTGGTGATGTAGCCCTCGACCTTGGCCTTGTGCTGACCGGTCACTAGCGGACCCATGTCGGCATCGCTTTCCACGCCGTTGCGTACCCGCAGGGCGTCGATGCGCGGCAAGAGTTTCTCGATCAGGGCATCGCCCACCTCGCCCACCGCCACGGCGATGGAGATGGCCATGCAACGCTCGCCGGCCGAACCGAAACCGGCGCCGATCAGGGCGTCGGCGGCCTGGTCCAGGTCGGCATCGGGCATCACGATCATATGGTTCTTGGCGCCGCCCAGGGCCTGGACGCGCTTGCCGCGGCGGGTGCCTTCCTGGTGGATGTACTCGGCGATGGGCGTGGAGCCGACGAAGGAAATGGCTTCCACGTCCGGATGCTGCAGGAGGGCGTCCACCGCCACCTTGTCGCCCTGGACCACGTTGAACACGCCATCGGGCAGCCCCGCCTGCTTGAGCAGCTCGGCGAGCAACAGGCTGGCCGACGGATCACGCTCGGAGGGTTTCAAGATGAAGGTATTACCGGTGGCCAACGCCATGGGAATCATCCACAGCGGCACCATCACCGGGAAGTTGAAGGGGGTGATGCCGGCGCACACGCCCAGCGGCTGGCGCAGGTTCCAGTTGTCGATGCCGCCACCGATGTTGTCGGTGTAGCTGGTCTTGGCCAGGTGCGGTGCACCACAGGCGAACTCCACCACCTCGATGCCGCGGGTTACCTCGCCCATGGCATCGGACAGCACCTTGCCGTGCTCGCGGGTGATCAGCGCCGCCAATTCCTTGTGGTGCTGGTCGAGCAGCTCCTTGAAGCGGAACAGGATGCGCGAACGGCGTAGCGCCGATTGCTCGGACCAGGCAGGAAAGGCCGCCTTGGCCGCCGCGACGGCCTGCTCCACCGTATGCGCCGTGGCCTGGGCGACGCGTGCCTGGACCACGCCTTCCGCTGGATTGAAGACGTCACCGAAGCGCTCGGCCTGAGCCACGATCTCGCCGTTGATGTAATGCCCGATGACAGGGGTCTCGCTCATGTGCTGCATCCTTGTGTCTGAGCCGCCATGCGGCTGATGAAAGGGGGGACTTACCGTTCCAGCAGCCACTCGTGCTGCGGATCGTTGTGGAATTTCCAGATGCGTTTGGGGCCGGCCATCACGTTCAGGTAATAGGACTCGTAGCCGTAGGGCACGCTGACCGGGTGGTAGCCGCGCGGTACCAGCACCACGTCGTGGTCCTCCACCGCCATGGCCTGGTCCAGGTCGCGCTCGTCGGTATAGACGCGCTGGAAGACGAAGCCCTGGCCCGGATCGATGCGGTGGTAGTAGGACTCCTCCAGCAGACTCTCCTCCGGCAGGTTGTCGCGGTCATGGCGATGGGGCGGATAGCTGGAGGAATGCCCGGACGGGGTGCGCACCTCCACCACCAGCAGCGAATGGGCCGCCGCCGTGTCCGGCAGAATGTCGCAGACATAGCGGGTATTGGCACCCTTGCCGCGGGTGGAACGCGCCATGCTCGCCGGCTCGATCAGCCGCGGCGGTAGCCACTCGCTGGCCACCGGATTGCCCGGCGAGGTGCAGACGGCGATCTCGGCGACGCTCTCGGCGGTCACTCGCGCCTCGCTGCCCGGGGGCAGGTAGGCGGCGTAGGGCGAGACGTCCTCGAACACGCTCTGGCGACCGGCCAGCCCACGCCAGGCGAAGTCGCCCAGCTGCGGATGACCGCCCTCGATACTGGCGCCGCCGCTGAGCAGTACGATGCAGACTTCCCGATCACCCGCCAGCACCGGCAGGGATTCGCCCGGCTGCAGGCGATGGGCGGCGAAGCCGACGTACTCCAGGACACCGGCCGGCACCCCGACGATGTCGCGGGAGGTCTTGTCGGCTTTGACGAGCAGATTCATCTCGGTCCTCCTCAGGCGGTGGCCTGCGCCACCAGCTGGCGCAGATGGTCATAGCCCTTCTTGGCGTATTCGTAGGCCGGCGCCACCGCCGGGTCCTGTTCGGCTTCCACCACCAGCCAGCCCTGGTAGCCGCCGGCCACCAGCACCTTGAGCAGCGCCGAGAAGTCGATGTCGCCGTCGCCCGGCACGGTGAAGGTGCCGTTGAGGATGCAGTCCGGAAAGCTCCACTGGTCATTGCGCGCCAGCTGCACCACGGCCTTGCGCACGTCCTTGAAATGCACATGGCAGACCCGGTCGATATGTTGCTGCAGCACGCTCAAGGGATCGCCACCGCCCATGTAGCAATGACCGGCGTCGAACAGCAGGCCGACGTCCGGGGAGGTCAGCGCCATCAGCCGGGCGATGTCCTCGGGCGACTCCACATAGGCGCCCATGTGATGGTGATAGGCCAGGCGCAGGCCCTGGCTCAGGGTGAAGGCGGCCAGGCGGTCGAGCTTTTCGGCATAGGCCTGCCAGGCGGCGTCGCTGTGGAAGCGTGGCCGTTCGATCAGGGGAAGGCGCTGGCCCTGGATGGACCCGGCCACCTCGCCATAGACCAGCACCTTGGCCCCGTTTTCGGCCAGCAGCCGGCAGTGCGGACGGATCGCCTCGATCTCGGCCTCGACCTCGCGGTGCGCCAGGCCACTGGAGTACCAGCCGGACACCAGCTCCAGGTCATGCCGACCGAGTACCTCGGCCAGCGCCGTGGGTTCGCTGGGAAACTTGCCGCCCAGCTCGAAGCCCCGGAAGCCGATTTCCTTGCCCTCGCGCAGGATGGTCTCCAGCGGGGTGTCGCCACCCAGGGCCGGCAGGTCGTCGTTGGCCCAGGAGATGGGGTTGATACCGATCTTGAGTTTTTCTTGTGCGGTCATGTCAGCCTTGCTCGTCAGGGGGCGATCAGGCGCGGGCGTCGCGCCAGGCCTGGATCAGGAACTCGAAGTTGCCACGGATCTGCGCGATCAGCCCGGCGTCGTCGATCTCGCCGGCCAGCCAAGCCCGGCTCGGCTGACCGAAGATGGTCCGGCCCACGGCGAAGCCCTGGCAGCGCTGGCTCGCGCGGGCCTGGCGGAAGCCCTCGGCCAACTCCTCGGCCGGGGCATTGAGCCCCAGCAGCACCACGCCCCGGCAATGGGGATCGCGCTCGGCGATGAGCTGGTCGAGCTGCTCCCAGACCGCCGCCGGTTGGGCCTCGATCTTCCACCACTCGGGGTAGATGCCCAGGTTGTACAGGCGCTTGATGGCGCGATAGAGCACGTCGGGCCGGCTGGAAGGATGGTTCTTCGGCGGGATGACCTCCAGCAGCAGTTCATGGCCGCTGGCCTGGGCCGCCTGGTACAGCCCCTTGAGTTGGGCCTCCTGCTCCAAGCGCAGCAGGGGCTCGTCGTCGGGGTGGAATTGCACCAGGCACTTGATGATCTGTTCGCTCGGCCAACTCAGCAGGGTGCTGCCCACCGAGCGACCGTGTTCGAATGCCAGCGGGCGCGAATTCTGCAGTTCCACCGGGCGAGCCACCCACCAGCCACGCCCGGTGGCGGCGTTCAAGGCGTCCTGACCGAAACGCTGGTCCGCCAGCAGACCGACGTTGGCGGCCACGCCTTGGCGTTCGAGATCCTGCTCCACCTCGGCGATGGCCTGGACGAACAGTTGCTTGAGCGCCGGAATACGCGCCGGATCGGCGCCCACCTGCTGGGCGATTTCCACCAGCTGGTAGCGATGGTCGAAGGCGAAGATGAACAGCGGCTGCCAGGGACGGCGCCGGATGCTGACCCGATGCAGTCGGGTGAGTGCCGGGTCGAGATCCGGCCGGGTGATGGGTACCGGGCTGTTATGCAGGTAGTCCAGCTCCGCCAGGGTCGGCATGGCCGGGGCGCAACCGTGACGGGAGACCACCAGGCCACCGCAGGCATTGGCCAGCCGGCAGCACTCGGCATCGTCCCCGCCGCTCAGCCAGCCACGCAGGAAACCGGACATGAAGGCATCGCCGGCGCCCAGCACATTGAGCACCTCGACGCGGATGCCACGGTGGATCTCGCCATCTTCCAGCCGCGCCGGGATGGCGCCGTGGAGCACCGTGCAACCCTGGGCGCCGAGCTTGACCACCAGGGTCGCCGCCGTCACCTCGCGCACCCTACGCAGGGCGGTGAGCAGATCCTCGCTACCGCCGGCGATCTGGAATTCCTCCTCGGTGCCCACCACCAGGTCGAAGCGCGGCAGGATGCGCTGCACATGGGCGCTGACCTCGGCGCTGGCGATGAAGCGGGTCTCGCCATTGGCCTTGCCGGTCAGCCCCCAGAGCACCGGGCGGTAATCGATGTCCAGCACCCGCTTCACGCCGTGCTTTTCGGCATATTCCAGCGCCCGACTGCTGGCCTGGAAGACGCCGTCGGTGGAGAAGTGGGTGCCGGTGATCAGCAGCGCCTTGGCGCTGGCGATGAAGGCTTCGTCGATGTCGTCCGCGCCCAGCGCCATGTCGGCGCAATTCTCGCGATAGAACACCAGAGGAAAGGTCTCGCGGTCCTTGATGCCCAGCAGCACCATGGCGGTGAGTCGCTCGCGATCCACGGTGACGCCGCGGGTATCGCAGCCTTCGCGCTGCAGGGCGTGGGTGAGGAAGCGACCCATGTGGTCGTCGCCGACCCGGGTCAGCATCGCCGACTTCAGCCCCAGGCGCGCGGCGCCGAAGGCAATGTTGGCGGAGGATCCCCCCAGGTACTTGGCGAAGCTGTCGACGTCTTCCAGCGGCGCGCCGATCTGCTGCGCATAGAGGTCGACGCCCAGCCGCCCGAGGCAGATCACGTCGAACTGGCGTCCACTGGCGAAGAAATTGTCACCCATTGGTGGCTCCTGCTTATTGTTATCGGCCGACCGTTCGTACCCGAGGGCCGAATACGTTTTGAAGTGAGCTCAGGCTAGAACGACGCCACCAACAAATCAACAAAAATTCCACATGAGTATTTATGGAATTTAATTTCCATATCTGGAAGGTGCCTAGACCGGCACCCGGCTTCGACGCCACCTGCCGAATGGGTTAAGTTGCCGACATAAGGATCCCACCGTGAGATTGCCCATGCCCTCTGATTCCCTGGCCGACGACGTTACCAGCAGCGCTCCGCTGGCCGATCCGCCTGGCAATGTCGAGCAACTGCTGACCTGTATCACCCGCGATTACGACGCCCTGCCACGCCAGCTCAAGCGCGTCGCGGCCTATGTCAGCCAGCAGAGCGATCGCGTCATGGTCGATCGCATCAGCGACATTGCCAGCCAGTGCGAAGTCCATCCTTCAGCCATAGTGCGGTTCTCCCAGCGCTTCGGCTTCAAGGGCTTCAGCGAGATGCAGGCACTGTTTCGCGAGGCCTACACCCACAAGACCACGCCGGTGCAGAACTACCAGCAGCGCATCCGTAACATGATCGCCAACAAGAGCCAGCGGGCCAGTAGCGGCGATCTGGCTCGCGAGTGCATCAATGCAACCCGCTCAGGCCTGGATCGACTGGCCGAGGAACTGGACGACGCCGCCTTCGCCAAGGCCGTCGATCTGCTGGTGAATGCGGAAAACATCTATGTGGTGGGGGTGCGGCGCTCCTTCGCCGTGGCCGATTACCTGGTCTACAACCTACAGCACACCAACAAGCGCATCCACCTCATCACCGGCCTGGGCGGCGGCTATCGCGAGCAGATGCGCAGCATCGCCCAGGGCGACCTGTTGATCGCCATCAGCTTCAGCCCCTATGGCAAGGAAAGTCAGCAATGCGTGCGCATTGCCCAGCACCACAAGGCCAAGACGCTGATCATCACCGACAGCAACCTCTCGCCCCTGGCCAAGCGCGCCAGCGCTCTGCTGCTGGTCAATGAAGGCAGTGCCTTCGCCTTCCGCTCGTTGAGTGCCACCCTGTGCCTCTGTCAGGCGCTGTTCCTGGCTCTTGGCTATCGCCTGGAGTTGAAGATGGATGAGATTCAGCTGACTCAGGAAGAGGACGACTAGCTTGATAAGGGCGGGCCAGAGCGGACCTTGCGCCCGTGAAGAAGCCCCATCCACTTTTTGGAAAATATTTTCTAAAAGGATACAAACGATATTTTAATTGCATGAGCGACGACCTGTGCCTAGGATGAGGCCAAGCATTTCGATGGCCGATCACTCCCGCGCCTCGGTCGACAAAAACAACAAGGAGTCCTCATGCCCATGCCCCCTCACTGCACGCTGTCAGTCCAAGCCCTTCCGCTCGGTCGACCGCCCTCAGCCCTCGCCTAGTCCCCCTCTTTTCACGACTCGTCGAGGCTCTTCCCATGGAAACCAGCAAGATCGCTCTGGCCGGCACCGCATCGCCCGCCGGTGCCACCCCTGGTAGTCGCAAACTTCAGGTCATCACCACCATCGCCACCTTTGGTGGCCTGCTGTTCGGCTACGACACCGGCGTCATCAAC
Organism: Pseudomonas oryzihabitans; assembly: GCA_036946245.1. Classification (GTDB taxonomy): domain Bacteria; phylum Pseudomonadota; class Gammaproteobacteria; order Pseudomonadales; family Pseudomonadaceae; genus Chryseomonas; species Chryseomonas oryzihabitans_G. The sequence goes on along the minus strand of JAQIJM010000001.1, from coordinate 1,339,365 downwards.
GGCGCCCTGCCCTTCATCAAGAATGATCTGCAGCTGACCCCTCTCACCGAAAGCCTGGTGGTCTCCTCATTGGTGTTCGGTGCAGCCCTGGGTTCGATCGTCAGCGGGCGTTTTTCCGACGCCCATGGCCGCCGACGCATCATTCTGCTGCTCTCGTTCATCTTCATGCTCGGCACCCTGGGCTGTACCTTTGCGCCCAACACCGCCGCGATGGTGCTCGCCCGCTTCGTACTTGGTCTTGCCGTGGGCGGCGCCTCGGTCACCGTGCCGGTCTACCTGGCCGAGATGGCCCCCAAGCACTTACGTGGGCAGCTGGTTACCCGTCAGGAGCTGATGATCGTCACCGGTCAGTTGCTGGCCTTCACCAACAACGCCCTGATCGCCAATTTCTACGACGGCGACCACACCTGGCGCTGGATGCTGGTGATCGCCACCCTTCCCGCCATCGTGCTGTGGATCGGCATGCTCAGCGTGCCGGAGAGCCCACGCTGGCTGGCCTCCAAGGGACGCTTCGGCGAGATGTTGCGTACCCTGCGACAGATTCGCGAGGAGCACCACGCTCAAGCTGAGGCTCGTGAAGTTCGCCAGCAGGCCGAAGACGATGCCCGCCAGGGTGAAGGTGGCTGGGCCGACCTCAAGACCCCCTGGATCCGCCGTGTCTTTCTCATCGGCCTGGGCATCGCCGTCACCCAGCAGATCACCGGGGTCAACTCCATCATGTACTACGGCACCCAGATCCTCACCGACTCCGGATTTGCAACGAAGGGCGCTCTGATCGCCAACGTCGCCAATGGCGCCATCTCGGTACTGGCCACCTTCGTCGGCATCTGGCTGTTGGGCCGGGTCAACCGCCGCCCCATGCTGCTGATCGGTCTGCTCGGTACCACCTCCTCGCTGCTGCTGATCGGGGTGCTGTCCCTGATCCTCGAGCCGGGCCTTACCCGCGGCTTTGCCATCCTCTCCCTGACCGTAGTCTTTCTGGCTTTCCAACAAGGTGCCATCTCGCCAGTGACCTGGCTGATGCTGGCAGAGATATTCCCCATGCGCATCCGCGGCTTCGCCTTGGGCATGTCCGGTTTCGTACTGTGGCTGGTCAACTTCCTGGTGGGTTTCTTCTTCCTGCAACTGGTGGCCTGGTTCAGCATCTCCACCACCTTCTTCCTGTTCTTCGCGCTAGGACTGGTGGCCTTGACCTTCGTGTTCCGCTATCTGCCAGAGACCCGCGGCCACTCGCTGGAATCCCTCGAACGCTACTTTCGCAAGCTGGGCTGATGCCACTGCTCGCCATTCATCTTCAAGATCATCGTATCCAGGAGTCATGCCATGAAAATCGCCATTGATCCCTACATGTATCGCAACCTGAGCCTCGCGGAGACCTGTCGGCGGGTAGCGGAGTCCGGCTTCGAATATCTGGAGCTCTCGCCCAGGGAAGACTTCCTGCCCTGGTGGAAGCGTCCGCGGGCACATCCGGAGCGCATCGCCGAACTCAAGAAAGCGCTCAAGGACCATGGCCTGCAAGTCGCCTCGCTACTGCCCATGTACCGCTGGGCCAGTCCCCACGAGGACGAACGCCAGGCTGCGGTCAATTACTGGAAGGAAGCCATCCAGGTAGCGGTGGAGCTAGGCTGCGACACCATGAATTCCGAATTCGGTCGTGGCCCCTCGCCCGAGCGCGGTCACAAGATCAGTTGCTGTGGCGGCAGCCATAGTCATGAATCCAGTGAAGCTGCCTGGTGGCGCTCGATGGAAGAGCTGGTTCCCATCTTCGAGCGCGAAGGCATCACCCTGAACATGGAGCCGCATCCGGAAGACTGGTGCGAGACGCTGCACCCGGCCATCGACATGCTCAAAAGCATTGGGTCCGCCAACGTCAAATTTCTTTACTGCGCGCCCCACACCTTCTATTTCGGCGACGACATGGCGCAGATGATCGCGGATGCGGGCTCCCTGATTGGCCACGTGCACATCGCCGATACCTGGAATCACAAGGCCTCCTCAGGCCTGCGCTATATCGTCAATCCACCGGGCGCACAGGTAACCGTGCACCAGCACATGAACATGTACCAGGGTGAAATCGATTGGGAGCTCTTCTTCTCTTCGCTGGCCAAGGTAGGCTTTGACGGCATCATCACCTCCTGTGTGTTCGGCTGGGAAGAACGCGCCGACGAGTCGGGGCGCTTCATGCGTCAGGAGATTCAAAAGTACGTAGACAAGCATTGGCTACGTTGAGACAGCACCGCGCAAACGCTTGATCGGCAAACAGAAATATCTTGAGCAGAAGGCTTGACAGGCACCAGCGCCTTGCCAATAATGCGCGCCTCGGATGGCTACGTAGCTCAGCTGGTTAGAGCATAGCATTCATAATGCTGGGGTCCGGGGTTCAAGTCCCTGCGTAGCCACCACCTATTTTCAAGGGTCAGCGTAAGCTGGCCCTTTTTTATTTCCCATGAAAGAGCCCAGCCGGCTGCACCGCTCTTCGTCCCCTCTCCCTCCGGGAGAGGGCTAGGGTGAGGGCCCCCTTTACGTCAGGCCCCAACCCCGCCGCCATGAAAAAGCCCGGCCTAAGCCGGGCTTGATCGCTGCGGAAAAAGCCTACAGGGCGACCTTCCGCTCGCCCGCCACCTTTTCGCTGGAGACCTCCCTGGTATCGATGGACTGCACCAGCGTCTTCGAACTGAACGCCCGCAGATCGCGCAGGAAGCCGTCGCGCCAGGACGCCAGGTCCGCCTGGCGGATCACCCGCATCATGTCCTCGTAGCGCGACTTGCGCTCGTCCAGCGGCATGCGCAGCGCTCGATCCAGGGCCTCCGCCATGCCGACATGGTCATAGGGATTCACGATCAGCGCCGAATTGAGTTCACGCGCCGCACCGGCGAAACGCGAGAGCACCAGCACGCCGGGATTTTCCGGGTCCTGCGCGGCCACGTATTCCTTGGCCACCAGATTCATGCCATCGCGCAGCGGCGTCACCAGCCCCACGTCGGAGGAGCGGAACAGCCCCATCACCGTGCGCCGGTCATAGCTCTTGTTCAGGTAGCGGATCGGCGTCCAGTCCAGCTCGGAGAAATGGCCGTTGATATGGCCGGCATGGCTCTCCAGCTGACGGCGGATGTTCTGGTAGGAGACCACGTCCGCCCGCGACGAGGGCGCGATCTGCACGAACTGCACCGCCCGGTGATGCTCGGGGAAATGTTCCAGCAGCTTCTCGAACGCCTGGAAGCGCTCCACCAGACCCTTCGAGTAGTCGAGCCGATCAACGCTGACGATGGTCTTGTAGGGCACACCCTCGATGCTGCGCGAGATGAACTGGCGCCGCGTACGATAGGACTCGGCCTGCTTCTGGATGACGTCCGGCATCACGCCGATGGGATAGACGCCCACCCGGAAGTTATGCCCGTAGGCGGTCAGGCTGCCGTCCTTTTCCAGCACGCCCCGCACCTCGCGGGTGATGTAGTCCTGGAAGGCGAGCTGGTCGGTATCCGTCTGGAAGCCGATCAGGTCGTAGAAGCACAGCGTCTTCAGCAGCTCGTTGTGCGGCGGAATGGCGGTGAGGATCTCCGGCGCCGGGAAGGGAATGTGCAGGAAGAAGCCGATGCGGTTGCGAATGCCCAGCATGCGGCAGGCTTCGGCGAAGGGGATCAGGTGGTAGTCGTGCACCCAGATGATGTCGTCGGGCTTCAGCAGGGGTTTGAGCCGCTCGGCCATGGCCATGTTGACGCGTCTGTAGCCGTCGTATTCCTCACGGTTGTAGCGCGCCAGATCGATCCGGTAGTGGAAGATCGGCCAGAGGGTGGCATTGGAGAAACCGCGGTAGTAGTGGTCGTAGTCGCGCTTGGTCAGGCCGAAGGTCACATAGTCGATGTTGTCCTTGGTCTGGGTCTTGGCCGGCCCGTTTTCCTTGACCGTCTCGCCGTTCCAACCGAACCAGATGCCCCCGGACTTGCGCAGGGCGTCCAGGACACCCACCGCCAGGCCACCCGCGGTCGCCTTGCCTTCCTCGATCGGGGCTACCCGATTCGATACCACCACTAAACGGCTCATCCTAATCTCCTTGCTTATAATGTGGCGCGAGGTCGCGGCTCAGGTCCCGCAGCCAGCGGGCAACGGCTGCCACCGATGGCAGGCGCGCCTTGGCGACCGTTTCGCCTTCCCCTACCTTGACGGACAAGCCGCCTCGCGCATTGACGACGGCGAACCCTTCCTCGTCGGTACGATCATCACCGACGAACACCGGCAGGCAGCCGGTAAAGGGCCGCAGCTCCATGAATCGTTTGACCGCTTCACCCTTGCTCGCCGTGGCGGGCTTGAGTTCGAAGACGCATTTGCCAGGTTGCAGTTTGAATTCGGGATGCTCGGTCGCGATGCCTTCGGCCAGTTCGCGTACCAAGGCTTCTTTATCGGGCGCCTGACGATAATGCAGAGCGAAGGCCACGCTCTTGCGCTCCAGCAACAGGTCGGGATGTTCGGCCAGGGCGGTCTCCAGGCGGGCGCCGACCTGGGCCAGCAACTCGGCGTCCAGGGTCACGCGATGAATCTCGCCTTGGGGATCGCGCCACTCGGCGCCGTGTACGCCAGCCGCCGGCAGGCACAGGGGTTTGGTAAAACCGTCGATCTCCACCAGCGGCCGCCCGGACACCACGGCGACGCCGTGGCGCTGGGCCAGTTGGTCGAGCGCAGCGAGGGTTTCGGCGGGAATGAAAACCTGTTCCGGACGTGGCTGCAGTTCTGCCAGGGTGCCATCCAGATCGAAGAAGAAGGCCAGCGGCTGGCCCGATGAGGTGAGGCTGTCGAGGTCGATCATGCAAGGTACGACTGCCGGGTCACCGTATGGTTCGTTCACACCTTCCGACGGCGCGGAGGAATTCCCCCAGCCGGCTCGTAGTCCGAACTAGGGAGACGCTCTAGCAGCCAAGCCTTTGGAGACCACGATGAACAAGCCCGACATCACCAAGACCCCCGAAGAGATCGACGACATCCAGGACCGCATGGGCGACATGCGTGAACTCGACTTCAGCGAGCGCAAGGATGATCGCGGGGGTCGCATCGGCGACGAACTGGACGAGCGTGACTACCAGGGTCAATTTCCCGAGGAACGCGTACGCCAGGCCGGCATGACCGGCGGCGAGACCCTGGATCACCAGCCCACCATGGACGACGCCAGCCCGGAGACCCTGCTGGACGAAACCGGCGCGCGCTCCCCGACGGACTACGGCGAGGCCTGGCCCAACGACAAGGACCTGAGCGTGGTCGAGGACAGTGACATCGGCGGCGGCGCCGGCCAGGACGAAGCCGAGCTGGGCCGTAGCCACCCCCTCGATGGCCAGGCCTGGGACGGCGACAGCGGTGAACCCAACGAAGCCGAAACGCAGCGCGACGCCCGCTACGCCGACCTGGATGCCAACGACGAGGATCTGGCCGGCGAGACCACTCTGGACCTCGACGAGAAGCGCGCCGACCATTGATCGACGTCGCGCGGGACTAGTCCAGCAGGGTGCAGGCCATCACCAACGCATCTTCCCGGCCGCCGACCGCGGGGTAATAGTCCCGCCGGCGGCCGATCTCGTTGAAGCCGTAGCGCTCATACAACCGATAGGCCGCCTGATTGCTGGCCCGCACCTCGAGAAAGCATTCGTTGGCCTTGGCCTTGCGCGCTTCCTGCATCAACTGCTCCAGCAGGCGCAGTCCCAGGCCGCGCCCCTGACTTTCCGGCTTCACCGTGATGTTGAGCAGGTGGGCCTCGTCGAGGATGACGTTGATCACCCCGTGCCCCACCTGCTGCTCGCCCACCAGCATCACCCAGCAGTCGTAGGACTTGAGCGCATCCAGGAAGATGCCGCGGGTCCAGGGGTGGCTGAAGGCCTCGTATTCGATCTTCAACACCGTGTTCAGATCGGCTTCGGTCATCCGCCGAAAGCGTACCGCATCGTCCATCACTCATCCGTCCAGCGACGCCGCATAGGGCGCATGGCTTGCCAGAGCGCGGCCTTGCGGGCCGGCTCTTCCATCAAGGTCTCCAGTCCCGGTACGCGCCAGGCCGGCCCCAGTGCCGTCTCCCGCTCCGCGACTGTGTCGTCCCCGTCCTCGCCCCCACTGCAGCGCCAGGCGGCGCCACCGATCAGCCACAGGCCAAGGCCCGCGCCCAGACGCTCCTGGTGCCCGGAGACGTAGCTCTGCACGAACTCGGCCGCCGCGGTCGGCCCCTGATCGAGCTGACCACTGTTCAGCAACGGCCAGCGAATGGGCTCCTCGCTGATGATCCGTGGCGTCTCCGGCAAGCCAGCTGCCCGCAGCAGATCCCGCAGCAGCAGATAGGCCGGATCGCGCGCTCCCAGGGTGTCCCCGGTCGGCAGCTCCAGCAGCAGCAGGCAGCGGCCGGCCTGCAGCAGCTGCAGGGCGAAGCGTGGCGCCGGCTCCCGCGGCGGCGCCCGTTCCGGCTCCGGCTCGACCGCGAGGGTAGCGGCCGGCTTCAGCGCAGCGGGTCGCGGGATTTCGATGCGCGGCCGATTCGCCGCCGGTGCCTCGGCTACCGCCGCGGCCGGCGCGACCTTGGCCGCCGGCTCCGGGCGTATCACCCGGGCGGCGACGGGCGCCTCCGCCGCTTCTTCCACCCACAGGGCTTCCGGTCGCGAAGGTGCCGCGAAGGGCAGCACCGTACGCGGCACCCAGGCATCCAGACCCAGCGCCTGCAAATAGGCGCGACGACGCGCCTCGGCAGCGAGCGACGGGGAAGCGGAAGCGACGGCGTCGGACATGGGCGAATCCTTGGGACACGCAGGGGGCTTTATTCGGGGCGGCATTGTCGCGCGGATCGCCACGGACCGAAAGGCCGCGCTGCCCGTCGGTCCCATGCCGTCACCTCGAAGGCTCTGGCGCTTGGAGTACAATGGCGCTTTTGCCTGGTGCGGTCCCCTCATGATCGACCCCAAACGCGTCCTGCGTACCCTTGCCGAACACTGGCATCTCATCGACCCGCTGTGTGCCCACTTCGACAGCGGCACCCTCGGGCTGGCCGAGCTGCGCGCCCGCCTGGCCGAACAGCTGCCCGAGCGCACGCCGGCCGACCTTACCGCCCTGCTCGATACCTGGATTCGCCTCGATATCCTGGTGCCGGTGGCCAAAAGTCCCAACCGCTTCGAACTCAATGGCCAGATCCACGACTTCCTCGGCTATCTCAGGCGTGAGCACCGCCTCGGCCTGTGCCTGGAGATCGAGGCCTACCTGCGCCATCTGGAGCGCCTCGCCGGCCACATCCGCGAAGCCTTCGACAATCGCGACGGCCCCGACCTCGCTCGTCAGCTGCGCCTGCTGGACATGCGCGTGCGCGACGTCCTCAAGAAGCTGGCCAACGACGGCCACGCCCTGGAAGGCGTCGCCGAGCGCGCCAAGACCAGCGACCGTCAGATCCCCCTGCGCCAGCGCTATGCCGAGGTACTGGCCACCTGGGACGAATACGTCGAGCCGATGATCCAGCTGGTGGCCGCCGATGGCGCCTTCGAACGTGGCGTGCACCGCGTCGAACAGGTCCTGCTGCACCTGCTGGGCGAACAGCAGCGCCTCGGCCACCTGGTCGACGACGACCTGCTGCTGCGCACCCAGGCGCGCATCCTGGAAATGCACAACGCCGCCCAGTTGGCCCTGCGGCGTGCCCGCGAATTGCTGCTGCCTCTGCGCGAAGAGGCGCGACGGCACAACGCCGTCACCCGCGGCGCCGCCCTGGCCCTGGCCGCCATCCGCCGCAAGGGCCTCGACGCGGTCCCGCAAGCCGCCTTGCCGCTGTTCAGCCGGCCGCAGAGCGTCTTCCTCGGCACCGCCGCCCAGGTGGAAAGCTACGTCTACGCCCTGGCCCGCTTCGAGCCCAAGCCGGCCCGCTTCCCCAGCCAGAGCAACCGTCAACGCGACAGCGAGCGTCCGGCGGCCCCGCGCACGGCGCGTGAAATGCTCGACCTCTGCCAGGATGCCCTGCCGCTGCCCGACCTCATGGCCTGGCTGCTGGAACAGGAACCGGCCGGCGACACCGATGAACTGCTCTACTGGTTCTCGCGCCTGTCCCGCGATGCGCGCTTCCAGCGCCAGCGCCTGGACCGCCGCCACTACGACACCCTCGAACACCGCGTCAGCCTGTGCTCCTACGCCCTGGCCGCCCGATCCCCCGCGAGCGATGCCCATGCAACTTGATCTCAACGAAATGACCCAACTCGCGCCCATCTTCCGCGAGTTGTTCAAGGGCTATCACCTGTCCCGCAGCGAGCCCGAGAGCTACGCCCAGCTCAGCCAGCAGCAGGACCAGTACCGCGCCCTGTTCCGCGCCCTCGGTTTCGAGTTGGTCTGCGATCCGCGCGGCTTCTACTACTTCGTCCCCGAGCAGATGGGTACCCAGGTCAACAAGACCGCCCAACGCCTGGCCCTGTTCACCTTCATCCTGGTCGAGCATCTCGCCGACCAGGGTCGCGATCCCCTGGCGGTGCTCGACGGCGGCACCCTCGGTCGTCCCGAACTGCCGGCCCTGCTGGACAAGTACCGCGACCTCTTCCTGCAGGCCGAAGTCACCACTCAGGACGAACTGGAAGAAAAGATCCTGCGCCGCCTGACCCAGCTCGGCTTCGCCCTGGACAGCAACGGCAGCTACCGCTTCCTGCCACCCATGCACCGCTTCCTCGACGTCTGCCTGGCCGTGCAGCAGGACCGCGACCTGGCCGCCAGCCTGCACGCCAGCGACCTGCCGCTGCCAGCCCCGACTCTGGCGAGCGATGAAGAATCCACCGAGGACGGCAGCGAAGAGGATGACGAAGAGGCCGCCCTGGCCCGCGCCATCGCCGAAGAACGGGAGTTCGACCTATGATCCGCTACGGTATCAGCCGCTTCGCCCTGCTCAACACCGCCGGCTACAGCCTCGGCCTGTTCCCGCTGGAGCAGCCGCTGTCGGTCTACGGCGCCAACAACCTGGGCAAGAGCGCCTCGATCAACGCCCTGCAGTTCCCCATCCTGGCGCGGCTCTCCGACATGAGCTTCGGCAAGTACAGTAGCGAGCAATCGCGCAAGTTCTACTTCGCCACCGACACCAGCTACATCCTCGTCGAATTGCGCCTGGCCCACGGTCCCCACGTCATCGGCGTGGCCGGTCGTGGACCGGGGGGCGGCTTCGGCCACCAGTTCTTCGCCTATGCCGGCGAACTGGACCTGGCCCACTACCAGCGCGATGGCACCTGCTTGCGCCAGCGCGAACTCTTCGCCAACCTGGAACGCGCCGGGCTCAAGGCCTACGAGGTCAAGCCCGAAGAATTGCGGCGCCTGCTGGTTGGCGGCCACACCAGCATCCCCCTGGACCTCACCCTCATCCCACTGAGATCCACCAGCGAGCAGAGCCTCAAGACCTTCCGTGCCCTGTTCATCAACCTGCTGCACATGCGCGAGATCACCGCGGCCAAGCTCAAGCAGCTGTTCCTCGATGCCTTCGAGCACAGCCTGAGGTCCGGCAGCGTCGACTACATCGCCGCCTGCGAGGAGGCCTTCCGCGACGTCCGCCGCATGGAGCAGGACTACCAGTCCCTGGTGGCCGCCGGCCCCCTGGTGGAGGCCCTGGCCAATGGCGTGGACCAGCGCGACCGCCTGCGCGGCAAGCTGCATCGCCTCTCGCCGCTGCTCGACAGCCTGCTCGGCACCTGGCAGCACTACGCCATCGACCGTCGCGATGAACTCCTGGCGCAAAGCGAACACTACCGTCTGGAACAGGACAGCCTGCAGCAGAACCAACGCGACGGCACCAGCGAACTGATGCGCCTGGAGCGCGAGGTCAGTGGCCTGCAACGCTGGCTCGCCGAACTGGCCCAGCTCAAGCACCGCTTCGCCCTGGTGGGTTCCACCAAGCCCCTGGAAGCCCAGCTGCTGGTCGCCAAGGACGCCCATGACGAACTGGCCGGCGCCCTTTCCCAGTCGCGCCAGTTCAGCAGTGAAGACCTCGACCAGCGCGTCCGCGACCTGGAGCAGCGCCTCAAGGGCCTGCGTCAGCAACTCGACCACGCCGACAACAACAGCTACGCCCGCCTGCGCGAGGAATTCAGCCAGGCCGACGTCGACCGTCTGATGCGCCTGTTCAACGGCCAGTTGTTCAGCCTGCCGCTGGGGCCCAAAGGCATCGAGCTGGCCGAAGACGGCAGTTGGTTGAAGACCCTCGAAAGCGTACTGGATCGCTTCCAGGGCGACCGCTTCGAATTGCCCGGCCTGTCTCTCGATCTCTCGGGTATCGAAACGCCGACCCTCCAGGCCCTGGCCGACCGCGCCGCCCTGCGCGACCAGAAGGATCGCCTGGAACGCGAACTCAAGCAGCTCAAGGCCCAGCAGGGCGTCATCGCCGACCGCCAGGCCAGCAAGGCCCAGGCCGAAGCCCTCTACCAGCAGGTATTGGATGCCCAGAAGGCCCTGGAAGACTTCCGTCGCTGCCAAACCCTGAGCGCGGAAGAGAATGAAAAGCTCGAACAACTGGCGCAACTGGAAGCCGCCCAGGACGAACTGCGCCGCGCCGGCGATGCCTTCACCGAACGCGTCCAGCAACTGTCCGCCAAGCTGCAATTGATCGGTCGGCAACTGGCCGACCTGGAAGCCAAGGACCGTACCCTGGCCGACGCCCTGCGCCGTCGCCAATTGCTGCCCACCGACCTACCCCAGGGTACGCCCTTCATGGAGGGCGTGGACGATTCACTGGAGAATCTGCTGCCGCTGCTCAACGACTATCAGGACACCTGGCAGGCCCTACAGCGCGCGGATACCCAGATCGAAGCCCTCTACGCCCAGGTCCGCCTCAAGGGCGTCGCCAAGTTCGATAACGAGGAAGATCCCGAACGTCGCCTGCAGCTGTTGATCAACGCCTACGCCCATCGCCAGGACGAAGCCCTGACCCTGGCCAAGGCCCGCCGTGCCGCCGTCACCGACATCGCCCGCACCCTGAGGAACATCCGCAGCGACTACGACAACCTCGAACAACAGCTGCAGCTGTTCAACCGCGAGATCAACCGCAAGCAGGTCTCCAACCTGGAGAGCTTCCGCATCGTCCTGGCGCCGAACAAGGACGCGCTCAAGCACATCGACCAGATCATCCACAGCGCCGGTCAGTACGAGGAAGGCGAAACCCTCTCGGTGTTCGACCTCACCCAGGACAGCAGCCAGGACCAGAAGAACGAAGAAGCCCGGGACTATCTGGCACGCCTGGTTGCCGCCAACGGCAACCAACTGGGGCTCAAGGATCTCTTCGAATTGGCCTTCGAGATCACCAAGCAGGGTGGCCAGCCGATCCTCCACACCGACATCGACGGCGCCGCCTCCAATGGCACCACCATGACCATCAAGGCGCTGACCAACATGTACCTGTTGCTGCACCTGATGGATCGGGAACAGGCCGCCAGGATCCGCCTGCCCTACTACCTGGACGAAGCCGCCGACATCGACGAACGCAACCAGCAGGCCCTGATCGAGACCAGCCAGCAACTGGGCTTCGTGCCCATCCTGGCCAGCGTCAAACCCCAGGTAAGCGCCCAGGTCGCCATCGACCTGGAAGGCGGCAGCGGTCCCGGCGGCATCTACATCGACGAAGCCGACTGGAAGTACATCGCCAAACGCGACCTGGCTCTGCACGAACCGGCTTGAGCACTCTCCAGAAAGCAAAAAGCCCGGCACCTGCCGGGCTTTTTCATCAGCGACCACTACTGATCCAACAGCTTTCGTAGGCGCCTTGTTTATGCACCCAGGTGATTCGACTCTTCAGCTCCCCAGAACCCTCTAGGAGCAGCCCACGCCGCGATCAGCCAAGCCAAGACTGGCGCTCGGCTCCAGCAACCAACGTTTAGATACCGCCCCTCGCAGATGCCAGCACGCGACATCTAATCCTCGGCTGGCCAGACAACCTCCCTATCGCGGCCATGGGCCGCTCCTACAGAAGCCTCTTCTCCTGTAGGAGCGGCCCATGGCCGCGATAGCCCGGCGCAGCCGGGCTGTTGCTGCTCTTGCTCTTGCAACCTGTCAGCAGCGCCTTTCCTGGCACGCCGTGCTCAAGCCCCCAGGCGCCCCGCTCCTAGCCCCCTCTCCCTCGGGGAGAGGGCTGGGGTGAGGGCAATCTCAGCGACCCGGCTTACCGACCCACTCCCGCCCGCCTGTCTGGCCGTTCGCCACGCAGGCTGTGGCGTACGGCCAAACTTTTCCCGCCCCAAAGACAACACCCCCGCCAGAATGAACTGAGCGGGGGTGCTGGGTATTAGGCGCTTGACGATGACCTACTCTCACATGGGGAAACCCCACACTACCATCGGCGATGCATCGTTTCACTTCTGAGTTCGGGAAGGGATCAGGTGGTTCCAATGCTCTATGTTCGTCAAGCAATTCGGTTGGCTGGCCAGGCGTGAAGCCTGCCTGGCTGGCCCAATTGGGTCGGTGATCGAAGTAGACCTGTCGTCCTGGGGTCTTGCGAACCCACGCGCCGGTTTTCGGCGTCGTCTTCCTCACGCTCTGACACGCGGTCAGATTGTTTGGGTGTTATATGGTCAAGCCTCACGGGCAATTAGTATCGGTTAGCTCAACGCCTCACAGCGCTTACACACCCGACCTATCAACGTCGTAGTCTTCGACGGCCCTTCAGGAAGCTCAAGGCTCCAGTGAGATCTCATCTTGAGGCAAGTTTCCCGCTTAGATGCTTTCAGCGGTTATCTCTTCCGAACATAGCTACCCGGCAATGCCACTGGCGTGACAACCGGAACACCAGAGGTTCGTCCACTCCGGTCCTCTCGTACTAGGAGCAGCCCCTCTCAAATCTCAAACGTCCACGGCAGATAGGGACCGAACTGTCTCACGACGTTCTAAACCCAGCTCGCGTACCACTTTAAATGGCGAACAGCCATACCCTTGGGACCGGCTTCAGCCCCAGGATGTGATGAGCCGACATCGAGGTGCCAAACACCGCCGTCGATATGAACTCTTGGGCGGTATCAGCCTGTTATCCCCGGAGTACCTTTTATCCGTTGAGCGATGGCCCTTCCATACAGAACCACCGGATCACTAAGACCTACTTTCGTACCTGCTCGACGTGTCTGTCTCGCAGTCAAGCGCGCTTTTGCCTTTATACTCTGCGACCGATTTCCGACCGGTCTGAGCGCACCTTCGTACTCCTCCGTTACTCTTTAGGAGGAGACCGCCCCAGTCAAACTGCCCACCATACACTGTCCTCGATCCGGATAACGGACCAGAGTTAGAACCTCAAGGTTGCCAGGGTGGTATTTCAAGGATGGCTCCACGCAGACTGGCGTCCACGCTTCAAAGCCTCCCACCTATCCTACACAAGCAAGCTCAAAGTCCAGTGCAAAGCTACAGTAAAGGTTCACGGGGTCTTTCCGTCTAGCCGCGGATACACTGCATCTTCACAGCGATTTCAATTTCACTGAGTCTCGGGTGGAGACAGCGCCGCCATCGTTACGCCATTCGTGCAGGTCGGAACTTACCCGACAAGGAATTTCGCTACCTTAGGACCGTTATAGTTACGGCCGCCGTTTACCGGGGCTTCGATCAAGAGCTTCGCTTGCGCTAACCCCATCAATTAACCTTCCGGCACCGGGCAGGCGTCACACCCTATACGTCCACTTTCGTGTTTGCAGAGTGCTGTGTTTTTAATAAACAGTCGCAGCGGCCTGGTATCTTCGACCGGCATGAGCTTACGGGGTAAACCCTTCACCCTCACCGGCGCACCTTCTCCCGAAGTTACGGTGCCATTTTGCCTAGTTCCTTCACCCGAGTTCTCTCAAGCGCCTTGGTATTCTCTACCCGACCACCTGTGTCGGTTTGGGGTACGGTTCCTAGTTACCTGAAGCTTAGAGGCTTTTCCTGGAAGCATGGCATCAACCACTTCTCCTTCTAAAAGAAGGATCGTCATCAGCTCTCGGCCTAGACCGTCCGGATTTACCTAAACAGTCAGCCTACCACCTTAAACTTGGACAACCAACGCCAAGCTGGCCTAGCCTTCTCCGTCCCCCCATCGCAGTAACTAGAAGTACGGGAATATTAACCCGTTTCCCATCGACTACGCCTTTCAGCCTCGCCTTAGGGACCGACTCACCCTGCGTCGATTAACGTTGCGCAGGAACCCTTGGTCTTTCGGCGTGCGAGTTTTTCACTCGCATTGTCGTTACTCATGTCAGCATTCGCACTTCTGATACCTCCAGCAAGCTTCTCAACTCACCTTCACAGGCTTACAGAACGCTCCTCTACCGCATCACCAAAGGTGATACCCGTAGCTTCGGTGCCTGGTTTGAGCCCCGTTACATCTTCCGCGCAGGCCGACTCGACTAGTGAGCTATTACGCTTTCTTTAAAGGGTGGCTGCTTCTAAGCCA